>NZ_JCAUAO010000001.1:0-3203519 GCF_059691995.1 Paenibacillus sp. J22P169
ACCCGAACCCGAACCCGAACCCGAACCCGAACCCGAACCCGAACCCGAACCCGAACCCGAACCCGAACCCGAACCCGAACCCGAACCCGAACCCGAACCCGAACCCGAACCCGAACCGCAACCCCAACCCCAACCCCAACCCCAACCCCAACCCCAACCCCAACCAATCCATCAATAAATGGAAAATATGCAGTTAATTTCTTCGAGTTAGACCGAGTTTATAGTTTAGATGGAAAATTTACAGTTAATTTCAAAGGATATGCTAGTTTCATACATAATGAGCAAATTTAGCAGCATGAAATCCAGTTATTTGTGTTTTGGAGCGTATTTTGCTGAAAATAGCTACCTAAAATGCAGTTATTTACTTTAGGTACATCGAGTGTACTAAGTGAGTGGGAATGGTGAGGTAGATGAATAGGTGAGTGGAAGTTGGGAGTCGCGAGGTTGTGAATATATGGTCGTGAAAGGTTGTGTGGGAATGGTGAGGTAGATGAATAGGTGAGGGTAAGTTGGGAGTCGCGAGGTTGTGAATATTTGGTCGTGAAAGGTTGTGAGGGAATGGTGAGGTAGATGAATAGGTGAGGGTAAGTTGGAGTGGCGAGGTTGTGGAATATATGGTCGTAAAAGGTTGTGTGAGTGCAGTGTAAGGTATTGGAATGTTGGAGGACAGAAAGTGGATTAATGAAATCGTGAAAACGTAACGAACAGTACAGTAGTGGTGAGTAAGTAATATGAGTACAAACAAACATCCCCAAACAAAAACCTCCCAATCAACCACCAGTACTGTGGTTAATCGGGAGGCTATTTCAATCTAGCTGGACTTAAATCGCAGATAAGCCGAAATCGTATCGATGGCTACATCAATGGCACGCTCATCTGGATCAAGCTTGGCATTATGCAGGCCATGAGGTGTGTCCACCCCTAACCAGAACATGAAGCCAGGTATTTTCTCCAAAAAGTAACCAAAGTCTTCGCCGGTCATAGCTTCGGTACACTCGAACAACGTAACGTTATCACGTCCGCGAAGCCAGTCCATGAATTCCACGGTTATTGCTGGATCATTATACACTTGGCGATAATTCGAGCCCCAGTCAATCGTGACTTGGCATTCGAAGGAAGCTTCAATGCCCGCGGCGACCGCTTCAATGCGACCTTTGATCTTGTCCATAGAAGCAGCAGATAATGTACGAATCGTACCCTCTAAGCGAGCCTTCTCCGCGATAATATTCTGCTTCGTGCCAGCTTCCATTTTGCCAATCGTAATCACTGCGGAATCCAGCGGATTCACGTTTCGGGATACGATGGTTTGGAGCTGCCCAACCATCTGCGTTGCCGCGATGATCATATCATTCGCTTGATGCGGGTAGGCCGCATGACCGCCCTTACCAAGCAGATCAATGAACAACTCGGATGTGTTGGCAAACAAGATTTCAGGTCTAACAGCAATCGTACCGACAGGATACTCTGGCGCAATATGGAGTGCGACCATTTGGTCGGGCATCCAATCTTGCAATTCCTCGGCTGCTAGCATCGGTAATGCGCCGCCAGGGCCTTCTTCAGCGGGTTGAAACAACACGACAAGATCATCCTGCATCGGAGTCATCACGAAGTGTGTCACTACCCCCATCCCAATCGACATATGAAAATCATGCCCGCATGCGTGCATATAGCCTGGATGCTGAGAAGGGAAGGGGAGAGTGGTCTCTTCCGTAATCGGAAGTCCATCCATATCAGCACGATAGCCGAAGCGCTTGCTCGGGTTTAAGCCTTTAATATAGACCAGAATGCCCGTACGCCATGTGCGGATCGTGAGACGATCTTGAGGCAGTTTGGCCAACTGCTCAAGCAGAAGCTGCTGCGTTTTGAACTCTTGAAAACCCGGCTCCGGGATTTGATGAAGCTGACGTCGCAGCTCTACGAAAGGGCTAAGCATAACGATTTCCTCCAGATCCAGATCACCTTATAGGGTACGTAGGTCTGCTAGAATTTCGGTTTTGGATTTAGTTTTGTCGTCTACTTTTTTGATAACACGTGCAGGTGCACCTGCTACAACTGTGTACTCTTCAACATCTTGCGTTACGATTGCGCCAGCAGCTACAACGGAACCTTTACCGATGCGAACGCCTTCTAGGATAACCGCGTTAGCGCCTACTAGAACGTCATCTTCGATCACACATGGTTGTGCGGAAGGTGGCTCGATAACGCCAGCGACAACTGCGCCTGCGCCAATGTGACACATTTTGCCTACTTGTGCACGTCCGCCAAGCACTGCGTTCATGTCGATCATCGTACCATCACCAACGGATGCGCCAATGTTGATTAACGCGCCCATCATGATAATTGCGTTATCGCCAATATGTACTTTATCGCGAATAACGGCACCTGGCTCGATACGAGCGTTGATGTGTTTCAAATCTAGCATAGGAATAGCAGAATTACGACGATCGTTTTCAACTACGAAATCAACAACTTTATCTTTATTAGCTTCTAGAATTGGTTGAAGCACGCTCCACTCACCGAAAACAACACCGCTTCCGCCCGTAATGAAGGCTTGGCTGCCTTCGCCGAACTCAAGGCCTTCAAGGTTTCCTTTTACATATACTTTCACCGGAGTTTTCTTTTTGCTTTCTTTAATAAACTGGATAATTTCTAGGGTATTCATTTCTGTCATGGTGACATCTCCTTCAAATTTATGATTGACTCTCCTATATTAGCAGAAAGGAGGCGTTTGAGCCAATCTGTTTCAGACAGCTTTTTGTGCAAATTGACTCTGATAGAGCTCAGCATAGAAACCTTGCTGTTCGAGCAACTCGCCATGTGTGCCATGTTCAATAACGCTTCCTTGATTCATAACTAGAATTAAATCCGCTTCTCGGATCGTAGATAAACGATGAGCAATTACGAAACTTGTGCGATTCGCCATCAAATTATTCATTGCGCGCTGGATGGAAACTTCTGTCCGTGTATCGACACTGCTCGTTGCTTCGTCAAGAATCAGGATAGCTGGATCCGCTAGGATCGCACGAGCAATTGTAAGTAATTGCTTCTGACCATGGGAGAGATTGGACGCTTCTTCATTCAAAATCGTATCATAGCCATCCGGGAGTGTTCTTATGAAATGATCTGCGTAAGCCGCGCGTGCTGCTTCAACGATATCATCCTCCGTGGCACGGTGACGTCCATATGCAATATTGTCACGAATTGTGCCATTAAAGAGCCAAGTATCTTGCAGCACCATGCCGAACAGTTCCCGAAGATGGCTTCGCGACATATCGCGTGAATCCACCCCATCGATGGAAATTCGGCCGCTTTGCAATTCATAGAATCGCATCAGCAAATTGACAATGGTTGTTTTACCAGCACCAGTAGGTCCAACGATGGCAACAGTTTGTCCCGGTTTTACATCGATATTCATGTTCTCAATGAGTGGTGCATCTGTTTTGTATGCGAAGGAAACATCCTTGAACTGGACATGCCCCTTAACGTGAGCAACGGAATCCGTCACTTTTTTCTCCAAAACTTCTTCGGATTCATCTAATAATTCAAAAATGCGCTCGGCTGCTGCAATCGTAGATTGAATGACGTTAGCAATATTCGCCACTTGCGTAATCGGCATACTAAACTGACCCGAATATTGGATAAAAGCTAGGACATCACCAATTTTAATCGCATTATGTGTAACCATAATGCCGCCAATGACACTAACGAGGACATAACCGATATTCCCGATAAAGGACATCAAAGGAAAGATTAGTCCTGAAATAAACTGTGCCTTCCAACCAGAATGATACAGCCGGTCATTAATTTCATTGAATTTATCAACAGATTGCTTTTCTCTTCCAAAAGCTTTCACGATCGTATGTCCTGTATACATTTCTTCGACATGTCCGTTGAGCTCACCTAGGGTGCGCTGCTGCCCTTTAAAATATTTCTGTGAGCGGGTAGCAATCATTTTGGTTCCTAATATGCTGAGCGGTAAGGTAACGATAGTAGCTAATGTGAGCAGAGGACTTATTGTCAGCATCATGATAATGATACCGACTAAAGTGACGATGGATGTGATGAGCTGCGTTAAGCTTTGCTGCATCGTGGAACTGATCGTATCCACATCATTCGTAGCTCGGCTCATGGTGTCGCCATGGCTTCTCACATCGAAGAAGGAGAGCGGAACACGCGTTAGCTTCTCATTGATATCTTTGCGTAAATTAAATACGATGCGCTGTGTAACTTTTACCATGATTATTTGCTGGATATACAATAATATGGAGCTAAATATGTATAGGGCAGCTAGGATAAGTACGATCTGAAGGATCGCATCGAAATCGATTTTGGCACCAGCAATGCCTTTGAGCTTGCCGATAGCGCCTTCAGATAACTTCGTAACTGCGTTACCCATTAATTTTGGGCTAATAATACTAAATAATGTGCTTAAAATAGCTGCAAGGAGTACAAAGGATATGGAAACACGAAAAGGCTGCATGTACGTCATGAGTCTTTTCAAAGTACCTTTAAAATCCTTTGCTTTCTGCACAGGCATGCCCATACCGGCCATCCCGCCTCGGCCAATAAAACCTGGATTCATACCGGCTGCGGGGCGCACCGGTTCTTTTGGTTTGTCACTCATGCACTTTCCTCCTCTGATAGCTGAGAAGCAACAATTTCTTGATAGACCTCACAAGTGGACATTAGCTCACTGTGGGTACCGATCCCTGCAATTCGTCCTTCATCTAAAACGATAATTTGGCTCGCATCCATAATGGTGCTGACACGCTGCGCGACAATCAGCATGGTGGAAAGTGAAGTTTCAGATTTAAGTGCAGCACGAAGCTTAGCATCTGTTTTGAAATCGAGCGCGGAGAAGCTGTCGTCGAAAACATAAATGTTTGGTTTGCGAGCAAGTGCCCGTCCAATGGCAAGTCGTTGCTTCTGACCACCCGACAGATTGGTTCCGCCTTGGGCGAGTGTAGATTGGAAGGTATCTTTCATACCGCCAATGAAGTCAGCTGCCTGGGCTGTAGATGCCGCAGAAGCAAGCTCCTCATCGGTCGCTTGATCATTGCCGAATCGAAGATTATCCGCTACCGTTCCAGAGAAAAGTACAGCTTTTTGTGGCACATAGCCGATTTGATTCCGCACACTTTCCAGGGAGAGAGAGCGGAGAGGCTGGCCATTCAAAGTGATGGAACCGGACTCGACATCATAGAAGCGCAGCAACAAATTAATGAGTGTCGTTTTGCCAGAACCCGTACCTCCTATAATAGCTGTAACCTTCCCGGGCTCAGCTCGGAAAGAAATATCCTGAATGGCGGGTTGCTCGGCACCAGGGTAACTAAATGTCACGTTATTAAATTCAACAACGGTTTGGTTGTCTTGCAGCTTTTGTGCGTATTCCGCGTTATGTATGTTGGACTTAATAGTAAGCACCTCATTAATACGCGCAGCAGAAGCGGATGCTCGCGGAATCATCATGAAAATCATCGTCATCATGAACATACTGAACATAATTTGCATGGCGTATTGAATGAAGGCCATCAAATCACCGATTTGCATGTGGTTATTATCAATTCGAATGCCGCCGTACCAGAGAATGACGACGATTCCAAGATTGAATACGAGCATCATAATGGGCATCATCGTAGCCATAATCGTATTGACTTTGATTGCAATCTGTGTGAAATCTTGATTCGCACCTTCGAACTTCAACTTTTCATGTTCCGAACGGTTAAAAGCACGGATAACGCGAATACCCGTTAAATGCTCGCGCAGAACAAGATTGATCCCATCGATTTTCACTTGCAAGGTTTTGAATAAAGGAAGACTTTTTCGCATAATAACTGCAATAACAAGTACAAGGATAGGGATTACAGCATATAGTACAATTGCGAGATTAGTATCCTTATATGAGGCCATAATGACTCCGCCAACGAGCATGGTAGGCACGCCGATGAACATTCGCATCATCACGACTAATTGTTGAACCTGTGCGATATCATTTGTCGTTCTAGTAATGAGGGAAGAGGTTCCGAGCTTATCAAATTCATGCAAGGAGAAGCTTTCGACATGGGAGAAGAGGTTACGGCGTAAATCCCGCCCGAAGCCGGTTGCTGTCTTTGCGAGCAAGTAACTCGCCACCATGACACAAGCCATGCCCCCCATGGCGACTAAGAGCATATAAGCCCCGAATCGCAAAATATAACCGACGTCTCCTTTCACAACACCGACATCCACAATGTCAGAAAGAAGAGTTGGCAGATAGAGTTGAGCTAGTGATTGCAGAAGCATTAACGTAATGATGACAACCACTGAAACTCGGTAAGGCTTCAAAAATCGAAACAATTTGAACATAGTTTCCTCCTTAACATTTTGACTGCATAGAATTGGGATTAATTAGGTTGGTAATGCGATTTTATATGTAAATTATAACACATGGTCTCATTCTTGCTCAAAAAAAGAAACGAAAAAAATATTGACTTATCATGTCGAAAGTGGCATAATTCTTTTAATTACATATGTGCCTTTAAAAACAGTCCAGAGAGGCTGGCAAGGTAAAACGATAAGAAAAGTCGGGTAATACTGAATCGAGAATTCAGTAAGCTTAAGGATGTGCGCATCCTGCAGCCCCGCTCTATCTCTTTATGCACTCGTAACTCCTTGCCATGAATTGGGCAAGGAGTTTTTTGGTTTTCCTGCCAGAAAACGTATGTGAATGCTGACTAAGATAGTTTTGCCAGGAGGCGAAAACGATGAATGAGACCGCCGAACACACCATTATTGATGAAATGGGAATTCGTAGAGCACTTACGCGGATTGCACACGAGATACTGGAAAAGAATAAAGGGGTAGAGAACTGTACCTTGATTGGTATTCGGACCCGAGGCATTTACTTAGCGAAGCGAGTAGCAGAACGGATTCTAGAAATCGAAGGCGTACCGATTCCAGTTGGAGAGATTGACATCACGTCTTATCGCGATGATCGCGTAAAAGTAAAATCGGTTGAGGATGTACAAGAAGGCGGCAAGCTGCAAATCCAGGATCGCAAGATCATCCTCTTCGATGATGTGCTCTATACGGGAAGAACCGTGAGGGCCGCGATGGATGCGCTAATTGATTTGGGGAGACCGCAAATGATTCAGTTGGCTGTACTTGTGGATAGAGGTCATCGTGAACTGCCCATTCGGCCTGATTATGTGGGAAAAAATGTTCCAACTTCCAAGAGTGAAAGCATTAAAGTGATGTTAACGGAAATTGATGATAAAGATGAAGTCATTATTTTGAGGGGGAAACAGGAGTGAGTAGCGTGAGTACATGTACAACTAGACATTTCTTGGGACTGAAAGGCGTAAGTGCAGAGGAGATCACAAGCATTCTTGATCGTGCAGCCTATTGGGAACAGAGCCCTACCAAAGTAAATAACCAATTCCAAGGAAAATTCGTATCAAACTTATTTTTTGAAAATAGTACAAGAACTCGGTTCTCTTTTGAACTAGCACAAAAGCGTCTTGGCGCAGATGTGCTGAATTTCTCGTCAGCGGAGTCCAGCGTTCAAAAAGGCGAGTCCATCTACGATACGGTTCGCACGCTTGAATCCATGGGGATTGATGCTGGTGTGATTCGACTGAAGCCGAATGGTGTGCTGCAAGAGCTAGCTGAGAAAATTAAAATCCCGCTCATCAACGCAGGGGACGGCAACAACGAGCATCCAACGCAAGCGCTGCTTGATTTCTATACAATGCGCAAGCAATTCGGCGTGATCAAAGGTTTGACTGTCTCCATTATCGGAGACATTTTACACAGCCGCGTTGCGCGCTCCAACCTCTGGGGCCTGCTAGCCCTGGGAGCGAAAGTTCAGTTCTGTGCTCCTGCTAGTATGCAGGCTCCTGAGCTAGCGCAATTCGCACCGTATGTCTCCTTCGAAGAGGCATTGAAAGCCGATGTGGTGATGATGCTGCGCGTACAGCTGGAACGCCACGATACAGGGCTAATCAAATCTGCAGAAGAATATCGCGAGCAATACGGTTTGACCGTAGAACGCGCGAGCCGCATGGCGCCTCATGCGATCATCATGCATCCGGCTCCAGTCAATCGCAACGTTGAGCTCGATGATGAACTGGTCGAACATGAGAAATCTAAGATTTTCACCCAAATCGCTCACGGCGTGCCGATTCGTATGGCGGTCATCGAACGAGCTTTATCATAAATTGAGGAGGATTTCACAGCATGGGAATTTGGATTCTAAACGGACTTACCGTTGATGTAAATAATGTTCAAACGAAGAAACACATTTTGGTAGAGAATGATAAAATCGCACAGGTTGTAGATGCTTCGAACGGTGAGACACCGCAAACGACAGGTCATGAAGTCATTGACGCTGCTGGCAAGCTTGTATCACCTGGCTTCATTGATATGCACGTACATTTGAGAGAGCCTGGCTTTGAACACAAAGAGAACATCGCAACTGGAACACGCTCCGCAGCAAGAGGCGGTTTTACAACGATTGCTTGCATGCCAAATACAAGACCGGTTATTGATACCGTAGATACGGTAAATTACATATTAGATAAAGCTGCAACAGAAGGCGTAGTTCGCGTCATTCCTTACGGAACGATCACGAAGAACGAGCTAGGCCGTGAGCTAACAGATTTCGCTGCATTGAAAGAAGCGGGCGTTATCGGTTACACCGACGATGGCGTTGGCGTACAAAGTGCGCAAATGATGAAGGATGCGATGGCACTGGCTGCATCACTCGGTATGCCAATCATCGCACACTGCGAAGATGATACCTTGGTTGTGGGAGCGCCAGTTAGTGAAGGGACTTTTGCCAAGAAGCACGGCTTGAAAGGTATCCCGAACGAATCCGAAGCGATTCATGTTGGCCGCGACGTGCTGCTAGCTGAAGCGACAGGCGTTCACTACCACGTATGCCACGTCAGCACAGAGCAATCGGTTCGCTTGATCCGTCATGCGAAGCAGTTCGGTATCAAAGTTACTGCAGAGGTTTGCCCTCATCATCTGGTGCTGTCGGAAGAAGACATTCCAGGTATGGACGCGAACTGGAAAATGAACCCGCCACTTCGTACGCCACGTGATGTACAGGCTGTTATCGAAGGACTTGAAGATGGCACGATCGACATCATCGTAACGGATCATGCTCCGCATACCGAAGAAGAGAAAGCAAAAGGCATGATGATGGCGCCATTCGGAATCCTTGGTTTCGAAACAGCATTCTCCTTGCTGTATACGAAATTTGTACTTACAGGCAAATGGACACTTGGCTTCCTCGTAGATCGCATGACCAAAAAGCCTGCTGACGTATTCGGTCTTCCATACGGAACTTTGGAAGTGGGAAGCGCGGCAGACATTACAATCGTCGATCTAGATACAACGAAAGCAGTTGTGAAAGAAGAGATCGTATCACGCAGCAAGAACACCCCGTTCATCGGTTGGGAGCTGCAAGGCTGGCCGGTTGTGACGATTGCTTCAGGTAAAGTTGTTTACGCATAGTTCAGGAAATAGCCTTAATTTTAAAGCCTAAATCACGAGAAGCATCTATACGATCAATGAAAAATCGTGTATATTTATACAGAAAGATTAATCTTTATGCAAGTCCGTGAATGTGAAATGTAAGCATGACATCTGCGGTTCGTGAGAACCGCCTGACAATAGCGAAGGAGTTGAAAGAACATGCAGGCAAGATTGTTGCTGGAAGACGGCACTCTTTTTACAGGAAAATCGTTCGGTAGTGAAGGTGAATCCGTCGGCGAGGTTGTATTCAATACAGGAATGACAGGTTATCAAGAGGTGCTTTCGGACCCTTCATATTGTGGACAAATCGTAACGATGACGTATCCACTGGTGGGGAACTACGGTGTGATTCGTGACGACTTTGAATCCGTACGTCCTTTTATCCATGGTTTCGTTGTACGTGAACATGAAGAGATTCCAAGTAACTGGAGAGCGCAATACACGCTCGGCAGCCTGTTGAAAGAATACGGCATCGTTGGAATCAGCGGCATCGACACACGTATGTTGACTCGCAAACTTCGTCATTATGGCGTAATGAAAAGTATCATCACAACATCGAATAAATCCGTTGAGGAATTGATGGCAACTCTGAAGAGTACGCCACTAATGACGGATCAAGTTTCTCGCGTGTCTACGAAAAGCGTATTCGGTGCTCCTGGGCACAAAGAACGCGTAGTTCTAGTCGATTTTGGAGCGAAAAGCGGAATTATCCGCGATCTTAGCAAGCGTGATTGCGATGTTGTTGTCGTTCCTCAGAATGCAACAGCTGAACAAATTCGTCGCTTAGCACCAGATGGCGTATTGCTTTCTAACGGTCCTGGGGATCCGAAAGATGTTCCACATGCAGTAGAAATGATTAAAGGCTTACTTGGCGACATTCCATTATTCGGAATTTGCTTAGGTCACCAACTATTTGCACTAGCTTGCGGCGCTGATACAGATAAATTGAAATTCGGTCACCGCGGCGGAAATCATCCGGTTAAAGATCTGATCTCCGGACGTTGCTACATTACTTCACAAAACCATGGCTACACGGTTAAGGATGATTCCATCCAAGGAACGAACCTTGAAGTGACGCACATTAACAATAACGATCGCACGATCGAAGGCTTACGCCACAAGCAATACCCAGCATTCTCGGTACAATATCACCCAGAGGCAGCACCTGGACCATTTGACTCCAGCTACCTGTTCGATGATTTCATCTCGCTGATTCGTCAGCATAAGCTAGATAACCCACAGCAGCCGCGCCAAGCGCAAATGCTTGCTCAGTGGAATGCTTCCACGGCATCGACATCTGTGAAGGAGGAACTGCAATATGCCAAAAAATAATACACTCAAAAAGATTCTCGTTATAGGTTCCGGACCGATCGTTATTGGTCAAGCGGCAGAGTTCGACTACGCTGGTACACAAGCTTGCCAAGCATTGAAAGAAGAAGGCATGGAAGTTATCCTGATCAACAGCAACCCAGCTACGATCATGACGGATACGAACATGGCTGACAAAGTATACATCGAGCCAATTACACTTGAGTTCGTTACGCAAATTATTCGTCAAGAACGTCCGGATGGCTTGCTTCCAACCCTAGGTGGACAAACGGGTCTTAACATGGCCGTTGAACTTGCTCGTGCAGGCGTTCTAGAGAGCGAGAACGTTAAGCTTCTAGGAACACAGCTGACAGCGATTGAGAAAGCGGAAGATCGCGACCTTTTCAGAGACTTGATGAGAGAGCTAGAGCAGCCAGTACCGGATAGCGTTATCGTAACTACGGTAGCTCAAGCCGTTGATTTTGCAAATGAAATCGGCTTCCCAATCATCATTCGTCCTGCTTACACACTAGGTGGAACAGGCGGCGGTATTTGTAACACGATGGAAGAATTGGTGGAAATCGTTGCTTCCGGGATTCGTTACAGCCCAATCGGTCAGTGTCTCGTAGAGCGCAGTATCGCGGGTATGAAAGAAGTCGAGTATGAAGTAATGCGTGATGCGAATGATAACTGTATCGTTGTGTGTAACATGGAGAACTTTGATCCAGTAGGCGTACATACAGGAGACAGTATCGTTGTAGCACCAAGCCAAACGTTGTCGGACCGTGAGTACCAAATGCTGCGTTCCGCATCCCTGAAAATCATTCGTGCTCTGAACATCGAGGGTGGCTGTAACGTACAGTACGCACTTGATCCGCATAGCTTCCAATACTACGTAATCGAGGTTAACCCGCGTGTTAGCCGTTCCTCAGCGCTTGCTTCCAAAGCGACAGGATATCCAATTGCGAAAATGGCAGCGAAAATTGCGATTGGCTACACGCTGGATGAGCTTGTCAATCCAGTTACTGGTCAAACGTATGCTTGCTTCGAGCCAGCACTTGATTACATCGTATCTAAGATTCCACGTTGGCCGTTCGATAAGTTCACAGCAGCTAACCGTAAACTAGGTACACAAATGAAGGCGACTGGGGAAGTTATGGCGATTGGCCGTACTTTTGAAGAGTCCATTCACAAAGCGATTCGTTCCCTTGAAATCGGCGTACACCGCTTATTCCTGAAAGAAACGGATCTACTAGATAAAGAAACATTAGAATTACGTTTGCAAAAGCCAGATGATGAGCGTCTGTTCTTACTAGCTGAAGCTTACCGCAGAGGCTACACCGTGGAACAATTGCAGAATTTGACGAAAATTGACTGGTGGTTCCTGAACAAATTAAGTGGACTTATCGCTTATGAAACTGAGATTGCAGCGAAGGATTTGACGGCTGAGCTTATTTTCGAGATCAAGCGTAAAGGCTTCACAGACCGTGCTGTAGCGGAAATTCGTACATTGGCAGGCTGCTCGACCTTCACGAAAGAAGCGGACGTAAGAACATTCCGTTTGCAAAACAACATCAAGCCTGTTTATAAAATGGTAGATACATGCGCAGCGGAGTTCGAAGCTTCAACGCCATACTACTACTCCACTTATGAGCAAGAAGATGAAGTAACGGAAACAACGAAAGAAAAGGTTGTTGTTCTTGGATCGGGTCCAATTCGTATCGGTCAAGGGATTGAGTTCGATTACTCCACAGTTCACGCGGTATGGGCGATCCAAGCTGCTGGCTATGAAGCGGTCATCATCAATAACAACCCAGAAACGGTATCAACGGATTTCAATACATCAGATCGCTTGTACTTCGAGCCATTGTTCTTCGAAGACGTCATGAACGTAATTGAGCGTGAGCAACCAATCGGTGTTATCGTTCAGTTCGGTGGACAAACTGCCATCAACTTGGCAGCACCATTACACAAAGCAGGCGTTCGTATCCTAGGTTCTGACCTAGAAAGTATTGATACAGCCGAAGATCGTAAGAAATTCGAAGCATTGCTTAGCAAAATTTCGGTTGCACAGCCTCCAGGTGGTACTGTAACTTCCGTCGATCAAGCGGTAGGTACAGCGGCGAAATTCGGTTATCCGGTTATCGTTCGTCCTTCCTACGTACTTGGTGGACGCGCAATGGAGATCGTTTACTCCGATGAAGAGCTTCTGAACTATATGGAATATGCGGTGAAAATCAACCCTGAGCATCCGGTTCTAATCGACCGTTACATGTTGGGGAAAGAGGTAGAGGTTGACGCGATTTGCGATAGAGAAACGGTTCTGATCCCAGGGATCATGGAACACGTGGAACGCGCAGGGGTTCACTCTGGTGACTCCATCGCGGTCTATCCGCCACAATCTATCTCCGATGAGATCAAGCAACAAATCATCGAGATTACGACGAAAATCGGTCTAGAGCTTAACGTTGTTGGTCTAGTGAACATCCAGTTCGTTATTCATAACGATCAAGTGTATGTCATCGAGGTTAACCCGCGTTCTTCCAGAACTGTGCCTTTCTTAAGCAAAGTGACGAACATTCCGATGGCGAACGTAGCAACACGCGTTATCATGGGTCAATCACTTGCAGATATGGGCTATCAAGGTGGACTATGGCCAGAAGATAAATACGTTTCTGTCAAAGTACCGGTATTCTCCTTCGCGAAGCTTCGCCGTGTAGATACAACACTGGGACCTGAAATGAAGTCCACAGGTGAAGTTATGGGTCGTGATGTTAACTTTGCAAAAGCCCTATACAAAGGTCTCATCGGTGCTGGTATGAAGATTCCTGCTGCAGGTTCCGTCGTGGTAACCGTAGCGGATAAAGATAAAGAAGAAGCGATTGAAATTCTGAAAGGCTTCTATCGCTTAGGCTACAAAATCATTGCAACGGGTGGAACTGCCGAGGCGATCGCTCAAGCAGGTCTTCCAGTTACAACCGTGAACAAGCTTAGTGAAGGTTCTCCGAACATTCTTGACCTCATCCGCAGCGGTGATGCTCAGTTCGTCGTGAACACATTGACTAAGGGCAAAACGCCTGAGCGTGACGGTTTCCGTATTCGTCGTGAAGCAGTAGAGAACGGTGTTGTGTGTATGACATCTCTTGATACTGTAAGAGCGCTAGTGAATATGCTTGAAGCAATTAACTTCTCCTCACGTGCAATGCCAATACATGTCTAAAGGATGGTGCCAAACATGAGTACGTTAACTCGCAACGATGTTACCGGACGCATCATGGTCGCCTTAGACTACGCGAACGCGGAAAGTGCTGAAGGGCTGCTTAAGCAGCTCGAAGGCATTCCGTGTTATGTAAAGGTAGGAATGCAGCTGTTTTATGCTGCAGGTCCTACCTTTGTCGCGAGTCTGAAGGATCGCGGCTATAAGGTGTTCCTCGACGTGAAGATGCATGACATTCCGAACACGGTCAAAGGCGGCGCGGAGAGCGTGACGCGCCTTGGGGTTGATGTGTTCAATGTGCATGCAGCCGGAGGCAAGTACATGATGGAAGCCGCCTTGGAGGGAGTCGACAAGGGGCTAGCTTTAGGGGCAGCACGTCCGATCGTCATCGGCGTGACGCAGTTAACCAGCACCTCGCAGCAGGTGCTGAATGATGAGATCGGCCTGGTCGGTACGACACAGGAGGCCGTCATCCGTTATGCCCGCTTGGCGCAAGCCGCGGGGCTTCAAGGGGTCGTCGCGTCACCGCTAGAGGTGACTGCGATTAAGGCGGCATGCGGTGACGGCTTCGTCACCGTGACGCCAGGCATCCGCCCGGCGGGGGCCGACATCGGCGACCAGTCGCGCATCATGACGCCGGCTGAGGCGTTCGCGCAGGGGACGGACTACGTCGTGATCGGGCGTCCGATCACAGGCGCAGCGGACCCGAGAGCTGCGATTGAAGCAATAATTGATTCAGTCGTGTAAGTTGCAGAGGCGGTTCATTGATTTTATCTTGAAAGGAACGGTGAGGTATGAGTAAGCTCGAAACAATCGCGCAGCATATTGCAGCGTCGTTATTAGATATTGAAGCGGTGGCTCTTCGTCCACAGCAACCTTTTACATGGACATCAGGACTGAAATCTCCAATTTATTGTGATAATCGGTTGACAATGTCACACCCTGCGATCCGTGAGGCGATTGCCGACGGCTTCGTCGCATTGATCAAAGAGAAATTCCCTGAAGCTGAAGTTGTTGCTGGAACTGCAACGGCTGGGATTCCTCATGCCGCTTGGGTAGCTCAAAAGCTAGGCCTTCCGATGATCTACATTCGCGATAAAGCGAAAGGTCATGGCAAAGAGAACCTAATCGAAGGTTCTGTGAAGCCAGGTCAAAAAGTTATCGTCATCGAAGACCTGATTTCCACAGGAGGTAGCTCGCTGAAAGCAGCGGTTGCCGTGAAAGATGCGGGAGCTGTAGCGCTTGGTGTCCTTGCGATTTTCTCTTATCAGCTCGATAAAGCGACGGATGCGTTCGCGGCGGCTGATATGCCACTTCACACACTTTCGAACTATTCGACGTTGCTTGAGGTTGCTTTGGAAAAAGGAACGATCCAGCAAGCAGATATGGAGCTCTTGCGTTCATGGAGAGTTAATCCTTCCGCTTACGGCGCTTAAATAGAAGAATCTGTGATGCGAATTGACGTAATGTAGGGGATTCACCTATACTAGAGGAGTCTTGCAACAGACGACAAGATTTGGCTTGAACCCAAGCGCAGGTTACCGTACCATCGGCACAGCAATTGGAATTAATCTTGCAACTTATGTTTTTAATTATAAGAAGCTCTACCTTTTCGCAAAGGTGAGCTTCTTTTTTGTTCAATTTGAAGGTTGTGGTGATGTCAGCAATTGAAGGAATGCTTGCAGGGGTTGGGACATCCATTTTTTCGGATGAAGGACTAGCTGTAAGTCCATGGAAAGCTGCGAATGGGTAAAAGGGAGCTGTACGAGCTTGCCGTTAGTTAACTCATTAGCAACCGTGATACGAGGTAACAGGGCGAGCCCTAAGCCGCTCATGACACAGTGTTTAATGGTCTCGACATTGCCTAGCTCGAAGCCGATTTGTAAAGCGACGGAATTGTCTTTCAGCAGCCTTTCAAACTTCCCTCGATAAATACAACCTTCTTCAGTGACAATAAATTCGGTGTTTCCGAGGTCAGCGAGCTGGATATGCGACTGCTGAGCCAACGGGTGATCAAGTGGAGCAATGATTACGAGTTGTTCTTCTCGGACACTTGTACACGCGAGTGTGGGATCTGCTGGATATTGATCTAACAGAAGTCCAATATCATAATCACCCTCTTTTACCTTTGTGAGGATAGAAGCTTCACTGTCAGGGAAAAGTTGGATATTCAGCCCTGGATATAGTTGTTTAAGCTCATGTAGGAAGGGGGGCAAATAATACGCAGCTAAAGAGTTAATGGTCCCGATCGTCAAAGTTCCACTGACTTGATTGGCTACCATTTCTTTGGATTGATCATAGATCTCCAGCATTTGTTGCGTTAGCACGAGTAAGCTTTCGCCAGGTGGAGTAAGGCGTAGCTGTCGACCGTACCTTTCAAATAAAGGTACACCATATTCACGTTCCAGCTTTTGAATTTGCATCGTTATGCTTGATTGTGCATAGCCCAATTCCTCTGCAGCACGTGTAAAGCTTTTTCTGCGGGCAACCTCCCGAAAGGTGCGGAAATAGGTCAGATCCATGATTAGCCTCGCTTTAATATCAATATTTTTGATGAGATCTATCATTTATTATAGCTAACAGTGATGAGAAGTTCCATGCTAAAGTAAATGTACAAACAAACGAGGCAGGGAGATGGTTATTTTGCTAAAAGAAAAAGACCTACAGGGGATTTATGTACCCATCATTACCCCTTTTGATGAGGAATTTGAAGTGGATGCAGCATCCTTTTATAATCAGGCATATAACTTATTTCAAGATGAAATAGATGGGTTGGTTGTCAATGGGACAACAGGGGAATCACCAACGATTTCGAGTGAAGAGTTAGGTGTCTTGTTCGCTACAGCACAAGCCGCTCGCGACGCAGCACACGTTGATGTACCTCTAATCGTAGGCACTGGAACGAACGATACACGTTCAACAGTTAGAAAAACAGAGGAAGCGGGTAAACTGGGAGCGGAAGCCGTATTAGTTGTAGTTCCTTATTATAACAAGCCTAGTCAACAGGGGATTATTGAACATTTTCGCCGGGTAGCGGGGGTTGGTGTACCGGTAATCTTATATGATGTGCCGCATCGTACAGGTGTGACGCTTGAACTTGATACGGTGCGTACCATATTAGACATCGATGGGGTCATTGGGATGAAGGACAGTACACCGAACATTGGTCTAGTCACTGAACTGACTAGACTGGGCTCTAAACCTGTACTCTGTGGCGAAGACACATTACTATTTGCAGCGCTGCAGTCGGGGGCAAAGGGTGTAATGAGTGCGTCAGCCAATGTGGAGACGGAGAGGTTTGTGTCTTTTATCCGCAGCTTCGTTGGCGGAGCACTTGAGGATAGCCGACGAGAGTTCGAGGAGCTGTTACCGCTAATTCGACTTCTTTTTCAAGAGCCTAACCCGGCTCCGCTCAAATGGTTGCTGCACCAACAGGGCGTCATCGCTTCAGGTGCATTACGATTACCACTTTTACCTGTGACAGAGGGATTACAAGCGAAATTAGCAGCTTACTTATAAAAGCAAGGAGCAAACAAGAGATGAATCGAACGAGAGTGTTTACTGGCTCGCCCTGGGAACCTGTGGTCGGCTATTGCCGTGCCATTCGTATAGGCGATCGAATCGAAGTAGCAGGCACAACTGCGATGAAGGATGGCGAGGTGGTTGGTGTAGGCAACGCCTATGAGCAAGCACGATTCATTCTACAAACGATTGAACAAGCGCTCCAAGAGCTAGGTGCTCAGTTATCCGATGTGGTGCGGACCCGAATGTTCGTGACGGATATTTCGTTATGGGAAGAGTTCGGCAAGGCGCACGGTGAGTATTTCCGAGAAGTGCAGCCAGTGGCCACGATGGTCGAAGTGAAGGCGCTGATTGACCCGCGATTGTTGATTGAGATCGAGGTGGAAGCGATTGTTGCTAAGGGTGAGTAGAGAGTAGATAGTAGTGAGCAGTGAGCAGTGAGTTGGAGTAGTGAATGCTGGTCAGTGAGTAGCTGTAGTAAGTAGAGATAAGTGTTTGGTGCTTGTGTTAAAATAGAGTACATTAGAGATTAGCGAGTAGAGCGCGGTGGATAGCTGGATTTTCTCCATCTAATTTCAGTGATTTTGAGTGTTTTTATCAGTTGAATGGAAAATATGCAGGTAATTTCAGTTGGTTTGAACAAAATCATCCTATTCATCTCGAATAGCTGTATAAAATCCATTTATTCCAAATTCAAGTGGGAATGCACTCGAAATAACTGTATTTTTTGCATCTAATGGAATCGAAGTGTCGATTAATCCAGGTTTACCTTCAAAATTAGCGAAAAGCGCTACATCCCAAAAGTATCGAGATAGTGATCTCGCATGCTGGAGAGAAGTAGCGCTTTTAAGTTCATAACCGTTATCCACTAACCCACACGTTTACCCAAAATAATTAGATCCCGCTCAATGCCATCTAACTCGGCGACACCAGGCAAATGCGCCCAATTCGTGAACCCGAATTTGCGGAAAAGCTGTAGGCTCGGCTCATTGTGCCCAAAAATAAAACCTAACAATGACTTGAGTCCCAACTTGGGACTAGCTTCAAGCGCTTGTTCCATCAAATATCGCCCGATACCTTGGCCCCGACAGGCTTCATCCACGTAAATACTTACTTCTGCCGTTGCGTTATAGGCGGGACGCCCATAAAAGGACTGAAAACTCAACCAGCCACAGATCCCGTTCTCATTTTCAAGCACCCATAGTGGACGGAAATCGGCAGAGTGTTCATGGAACCAGCGCTCACGTGAAGCTGTTGTGACGGGTTCCGTATCTGCAGTAACCATGCGTCCTGCAATCGTCGAATTGTAGATACGTACGATTTCTGCTAAATCTTCCAATTGTGCATCACGCATGTGTAATTGCTTCCCCATAGAAGTTACCCCTTTTACTGTATCTTAGTTAGATTCTGTTGTAGTTGCAGCCAACGCAGCTAGCTTCAACCAGTAACGACTAATCGTCTCTGTCCCATTGTCCCAATTCATCAAATGGAAATGCTCATTCGGGGCATGGAGATTCTCCCCTGGCAGGCCAAATCCCATAAGCACCACTGGTGCATCTAATACGCGACCTAAAACTTCGACAATCGGAATTGATCCACCGCTGCGTGTATACACAGGCCATTCACCAAAAGTCTCTTCATATGCTTCAGCCGCCGCAACCATAACGGGCTCATCAATAGGTGTGATAAAAGGATTGCCTCGCAATTGACGATCTAACGTTATTGACACGCCTGGAAGCGACTGAGCATGTATATGGGCCTCGACCAGATCCATAATTTCCTCAGGAACCTGCGCAGCGACTAGGCGGCATGCAATTTTAGCTGTAGCACGATTCGGAATGATCGGTTTGATTCCCTCGCCCTGGAAGCCGCCGCTGACTGACGTGATTTCGAGAGTAGGCCTTGATGTTGTTTGTTCGTAGAAGGAGAAGCCTTGCTCTCCATAGAGTTCTGTAACGTTCAAATTCGCACGAACTTTATTCTCATCAGGTTCAACCTGTTTGAACGCTTCTCGCTCTTTGTCTGAAAGTTCAATGACACGGTCATAAAATCCATCGACAGCCACACGGCCATTCTCGTCATGAAAGGAACTGAGAAGCTTGGACATAGCGTGAATCGGGTTCTGTACCGCACCGCCGAAAAGGCCGGAATGCAGATCGCTATTGGCACCATCCAACGTGATTTCGAAACCAGCTAAGCCGCGAAGCCCATACATCAACGCTGGCTTGCCCGGACCGTGCATTTGCGTATCGGATAGTACGATGGAATCCGCTTGCAATTTAGCTGCATGTTCTTCAACAAAGGCTGGAAGATTCTTACTAGCAATCTCCTCTTCACCCTCGATGCAGAATTTCACGTTAACCGGAAGCGAGCCCTGTGTTTGTAGAAAGGCTTCAACCACTTTCACATATAGCAACAATTGGCCTTTGTCATCCGTACTACCGCGCCCGAAAAGCTTGTTATCACGGATAACGGGTTCAAAAGGAGGCGTTTCCCACAACTCTAATGGCTCAGCGGGCTGCACATCATAATGTCCATATATTAAAACCGTCGGTTTGCCTGGGGCATGTAACCAATCCGCATAAACCACAGGATGGCCTTTCGTAGGCATAATTTCAATATTTTCGAGTCCTGCTTTTTGTAAAGACTGAGCAGTCCACTCAGCACATCGCAGCATATCCGTTTGATGCTGGGCAACTGCACTAATACTTGGAATACGCAAAAACGCCAAGAGTTCCTCTATGTGTTCATCCCTATGCGTTTGTAGGTAGCTTTTGATTGTCTCGATCATGGGTGTTTTCTCCTTTTTCTACTGCCAAATAGTCTACATCACTTAACTTCCCCAAAAGCAGGGAAATTCCTGCTATTCCTGTAAACCGTCACATTTTATTTATCATATGGTCAAATAGAATGCTTTTTCCGTATTCGAGAAAATGACTGGATATTGGGTGCTAATAAGAGAACCTTTTTATGGATAAGCTAAATGTAACGAACTGACAACAATGGAGTGATGAACATGAACTGGATCTATTGGGCGAAATTATATGATTCGAAGTTTCAAGCGGGCTGTTTAGCGAAACGAATGGAAGAAGATTGGTGGATCTACGGGTATGAGTGCCCACAGGAAGTTGAGGTTTATAAGTCGAAAAAAGGACGCTTTGGCGTCAGATACAACACATAAATGAATTGAATATGCATAAAATTAACGCTTGACTAAGTCTGCGCCGTTAGTGTATATTTATTTTTGTCGCTGTTGAGCGGCATACATGACGCGGGGTGGAGCAGCTCGGTAGCTCGTCGGGCTCATAACCCGAAGGCCGCAGGTTCAAATCCTGCCCCCGCAACCAAATTTCATTAGGGCCTATAGCTCAGTTGGTTAGAGCGGTCGGCTCATAACCGATTGGTCGGGGGTTCGAGTCCCTCTGGGCCCATAGCACGAAAACCCTTGGTAGATAAGGGTTTTTATTTATTTTAGCGATAAAAACAAGCCTCTCGTTCTCATCGATGTTGATGAAAATGAGGGGCTTGTGTACGTTTGTGCACATTTAAGCACAATGCTTTTATTGTTTCAGCTGTTTAAGTATGGTTACCCAGATTCTAAAACCTGTCACCCAAAGCGTCACAGCTGAGCCAAAACCGATAAAAGTAGACATCGCAATGAGGGATACATTACCGATTGTAGCGTTGATAGGTAAGAAAAAAGAAATGATGCCTAGGATACACAGTACAATACCAGTGCCATAATAAAATTTTTCTCGAAACAATTGTGCTAAAGGCAAAAAATGAATGCCAACTATAATCGCCATGATAGGGAAAAAGACTTCAAAACGATCGAGTTTATTACAAATCACACTTGCAATAAAGATTGCTAGACCTTCTAAACCAAAGATCAATCCAAATCTTCGATTTGTGTGTTTCCAATGCACCTTTTCTTGTGGTGTACGAGCATCTTTCATGTTACGAGATTTAATAAAAAGTGAAATGGCTCCGCTCAGTAAGACCAATGTTATACTAGCTGAAAGAACGAGTGGCCATGGAGCTCCAAGTTGATGTGAGCCAACGATGCCTATCGAAGACCAAAGTGCTCCAAAAAAAGTCATGAACATTACGCCATTGGCAGCCCCAAAGACTGCAGTTTTAGGTGGTTTCACAAAATCACTCATCATTCATCAGACTCCTAACATTTAAATTTGGTACGCTACGCAGTGACGAAAAGAGTTAATACTTTGTTAATAATCCATTTAGATGGATTCAATAAGCGTATAATAAAATAACTAGTAAGGAAACGTTTCCCGCAAATTATTTTTTTAAAGGAGAAAAGAGATGAAACTTAGCAAAAAATCAGTTACTGTCCTTTCATTTACGATTGGAGCTTGTCTATTTGTATCTACTGCATTCGCTGATGCGCTGCTTGGATCCGGGTATGATCGGTTGAAAGATTCAGCCAAAAACACCGCTGGATTGATGGAAAAGGGTCTGAACAATTATACGATCGAGACGCTGTATGCCTTGAAAGATAACGATCAAACGTTACTTCAAGCTTCCTCGTTCAAAAAAATGGATACGGTAAATCAGGTGACAGAGGATACCGAAGTGTCTAAAAACGCTAAGGGTGAAACCACTACCAATTATTCGTATTCTGACAAGAAGCAATCCATTAATAAAAATGGTCTGGATAATACGTATTACATAATGGAATATCCGGCTGATGTGAACCGTGACCGTAGAGGTCCTGCGGAATTCAGAAACCCTTTTAAAGAAAATGGTGCATCCGAGGTAGAGAAAATTGTTGATGCTGTGGTTGGCTCTTTGAAAGATTATGTACAAGTAGAGGAAGGCACGGATGGCGGAAAAGTATATTCGGGAAGTTTGTCCGAGGCACAAGTGCCTGCCATCGTGAATGCAGTCTCCTCATTCGGTTTCAAACAGATGCTGGATAACGAGAGAGATTTACCAGCTATAGAGAGCGATGTTTTTGTGAAAAAGGTTGTAGGTACGGCGATTGAAAATAAAGCTGGCTATCTGGAAAGTGTGACAGGTGATATAACACTTTCAGGAAAAGATAAAAATGGTGTTCAGCATGACTTAAACCTAAATGTTATGCTCAAACTTTCGGAGATCGGCAGTACGAAGATTACCAAGCCTGATCTAACAGCTGCCAAAGTCGAAAAGATCAGCAATTCGGGCGGATTCAGCAGCAAATATGTAGGTACGTATCAAAATGATATCATTATGGACAAAGACGGTAAGTTCGTGAAGATTGGTGAGAGAACGGTTGAAGTTACAAGTGTTGAGGGAGATAAAGTGACAGGAAAGTATTCCGAAAAGGTATATCCTGGTTTTGAAAGTGAGTATCCAAACAAGGATGCGTTTACCTTTGAATTTAATCCTGCGACATCTCCAACGTTTACTTACACAGATGCGAAGGGTGAGCAGAAGAATGGTATAATTCATCCAAACTCTACGGGTAAGATTTATTTTGAAATGATCATTGAGATTACTGATAAAAATTCGTACAAATCTAGCATGAAGCCTTATTATGATGGAGAATTTAGACGCGTATTTGAATAGAAATGATTCTCAGGAGGCGGCGGATAGCGGCTTCCTGAGTTTTTTAGGGAGATGATGAATTGACAGTCAAGGCGATTGAAATAACGGATTTAACCAAGTCATTTACGAATGGCCGAGGAATCAGCGATTTGAACTTAGAGGTGGATCAAGGCGATATATTCGGTTTTCTTGGACCTAATGGTGCGGGGAAGACGACTGCCATGAAGATGATAACAGGACTTATGAAGCCAGATCGAGGCGATGTGAAGATTTTCGGAGCGAGCGTGGCAGAAGACTATGTTAATGCAATGAAACATGTGGGCTGTATCATTGAAACGGCGGAATCGTATCCCTATTTGACAGCAAATGAAAACCTGAGATTGTTTGCAAGATTCTATCCTGAAATCGATCAGCGAAGAATTGATGAATGTCTTGAAATCACGGGGATGCTGAAGTATAAAAATGAGAAATCACAAAAATTTTCGCTCGGGATGAAACAACGATTGGGAATAGCAGCGGCGATTCTTTCAAGACCGAAACTGTTAATTTTGGACGAGCCTTTAAACGGACTGGATGTGGAAGGAATGCTGGAGATGAGGAAGTTGATCAAACAGCTTTCCCAGGAAGGCACGACATTCTTTATTTCTAGCCACTTGATTCACGATGTGGAATTAACTTGTACGAGAATCGGGATTATATACGGAGGCAAGTTGGTTAATGTAGAATATACCCAACAAATTCTGTCTTTTTATTCGTCGCTTGAGAATTATTTTGTTAGTGAGGTGGACAGGAATGGTAGGGTTTAAAGCTGCATTTATGAATGAATCCGTGAAGCTGCTTAAAAAGAAAAAAATAATGGCAGCCGCGATATTGTCCATTCTTGCCGTTGTGATCGGTCAAATTGCTGTAACGACGATTAAACATGGCCTTGGCTTGAGAGTTGTAGGGAGTGTTGAATTTCCTATAGCGGTACTAACGGTTATTGCATATACGCTATTACCTTTGTTTGCTGTTTTTGTAGCAATCGATATGTTTAACGGTGAGTCTTCATCGAATACGATGAAAATAACACTATTAAGACCGGTCTCCAGATTCGGTGTTTTTAGCGCTAAGGTTTTGAATTTAGCATTATTTATTGCTGGTAACCTGTTGTTTATTATGGTGCTTTCGCTACTAGCCGGTTTTATATTCAACCCTTCGTCCGCCAGTTTGGTTGGGATCTTAAAGGTGATTGTGTCATATGGCTTAACCTTTTTTCCTGTATTTGTGTTTGCACTTATCGTCGTGCTGTTATCCAATCTAATTCAGGGAGGACTAGCCGTATTTTTCCTTTCCATTCTTGTATTTATTGGATTTAATTTTCTAGACATAGTATTCTCGTCCTATTCGAGTTTTTTTATCACGTCGATGTTTGACTGGTATACCCTCTGGATTTCTGAATCGATTAATTTCTTCAAAATTGGCCGCCAGATTCTAATCATGTCCGGTTGTGGTATTATGTTATTTACTACAGGGTATTACTTGTTTGACAACAAGGACATATAGAAAGGAATCTGCATGCACTTAACAAAACGTTTTTTCACGATGAATACACTGGCTGTGCTGCTTTCCATTGGTCTGACGATCCTGGCTGTCATTATTTTTGTTGCCACATATACGAAAGTTTTTGGCCGCGAAGCAGGTATTAAGCAGTTTCAACAAGCGTTCGAGGTTCGGGCAGCTATCAGTGAGATCAAAAGAGAAGCGCTGACCTTGGGGTTCGAGAAACTCTTGGACAAGAAGTATCAACAAGAGCTCTCTGATCGTGTGAATGTTTTGGATGCCAGTGCGATCCTTATCGTCAATAGAGAGGTTTTGTTTGCCACTCATAATTTTAATAAGATCGATATTGAGAAAAGCTTAATGCTGTCGAGTGAGTCAAATCGGGATGAGATCGAGCTTGATGGCAAAACGTATATGTTTAACCGTGCGGATTACAAACTCCCTTCGGGTGACTCAGGTATTCTGTTGTTGCTTGCGCCAATCAAGGTAAATACGAAGGTATATTGGATGGTTGGCATCTTTACGATTAGTTTTTTCACGGTTGTTTTTTTGTTGATGAATTTTTGGATCTCCTATCGATTCTCGCGCGGAATTATTATTCCGATCTCCAGATTAAAGGATGCTGCGGTCAAAATTAGGGAAGGCGATCTAAGCGGCGAGATTTCAGAGGATGGCGAAGGCGAAATTCGGGAGTTAGGCAAAACCTTGGAGCTGATGAGGATCAAGTTGAAGGAGTCTGTTTATTTACAGCAAAAATATGATGATAATAGGAAGTTTCTAGTTTCAAGTATTTCTCATGACTTAAAAACACCTGTGACTTCCATTAAAGGATATATCGAAGGCATCATTGATGGGGTAGCCAAGACGCCTGAGAAAATGGAGGAGTATCTGGAAACGGCCAGGTCCAAGGCTATCTTGGTAAATGCGATGATTGATGATCTTCTTTTATATTCAAAGCTCGATTTGAACCAGCTTCCTTACCATTTTGAAAAGAGTGATTTGGCAAGTTATTTCGAGGATTGCGTCGCAGATCATAAATATGAATGTGAAAAGGCGAATGTAGCCATAGCCTTAATTAATGAATTAAAAGAGCCTGTCAAAGTATTAATTGATGGCGAAAGATTAAAGAGGGTCGTGCAAAACATTATTGACAATGCAATGACGTATGCCGGAAAAGCAAATGGAAAGATTGACATTATACTCAGAGAAACTAGAACATCTGCTATTATTGAAATCAAGGACAATGGAAACGGAATTCCGGAGGACAAGCTTCCTTTCATTTTTGAACGGTTTTATCAGGTAGACCCATCAAGAAAGAGCGGTAGTGGATTAGGTCTAGCTATAGCAAAGCAAATTATCGAAGGTCACGATGGAAAAATATGGGCTAAAAGCGCTGTAGGTGAGGGAACCGGGATCATGATATCTCTTAAAAAGTTCTAAACAGGTCTGGAGGTTATGATGAAAAGAATTTTGATTGTCGAAGATGACCAAAGTATTGCCAATCTGCAAAGGGATTACCTGGAGCTCAGCGGTTACTCAGTTAAGATGGTGAACAACGGCTCAGCTGGCTTGAGAGCGCTCAAAGAGGAAGAATTTGAGCTTGTTATCTTAGATATCATGCTGCCTGATATGGACGGGTTTGAAGTGCTAAAAATAATACGTGAGCAGGATGATATTCCCGTACTTTTGGTATCTGCTAGAGCAGAAGAGATTTACAAAGTTAATGGTTTAGGTCTCGGTGCAGATGATTATATAACAAAACCGTTCAGCTCAGGTGAGCTCGTGGCACGAGTAGGTGCCCATCTGAAGAAGTTCGAGCGGATGAAAGAGCGGTTTGGTAAAGGCATGGAGGGAAGCTCAATCCAGATTAGGGGCCTGGAGCTTCAAAAGGATGCTAGACGTGTTTTTGTGAATGGAAATGAAGTTGTTCTGGCCCAAAAGGAGTTTGACCTGCTTCTTTTTCTTGTGCAGCATCCCAATCGCGTATTTGGCAAGGAAGAGCTATTTGAGCGGATCTGGGGGATGGATGCGATGAGTGACGCCTCTACGGTAACGGTTCATATTGCCAGGATTAGAGAGAAGATCGAGGAAATCCCCTCTAAACCTCAATACATAGGAACGGTTTGGGGATCGGGGTATCGGTTTATGGTATAAGGTGTAAAAACGAAAACAGCCCGGGGATGCTTTCCTCGGGCTGTTTCTGTACACTAATCCATTATCGAGTCAACGGTAATCTTATCTCAATCAAGGTTCCTTCATTTATCTTGCTATGATAGGCAATACGGCCATGGTGTTGTTTAATAATCTTGTGACTAATCATGAGCCCGAGCCCTGTCCCTTTTTCTTTCAAGGTATAAAAAGGCTGACCCAAACGAGGAAGCAGCTCTTCAGGTATCCCACACCCTTGATCTTTAATCATAATTACGCACTCATCTTCAGTTTCTTTGTGCAAGCTTATATGAATCTCCCCGCCATTAGGCATGGATTCTATAGCATTCTTCAAAATATTGAGAAAGAGCTGTTTTAATTGATTTTTTTCGCATGTAATGGGTAAATAGGGCTCTTCGCATAATAGTTTAAACTCAATATTGCGCAATAACGCCTGAGGAGAGAGGAACTCGACCGTATAAACAATTAATTCTTTGATATCCGTAGAGATAAGTTGAACAGCTTGTGGTTTTGCCAAAGAAAGAAGCTCACTCGTAATGGTTTCAATACGTTCCAGCTCACTAAGGAGCAGATCATTATACTTGATCGAAGGGCTCTCCTTTTTGTAAATCTGAAGAAATCCTTTGATGGTTGTGAGTGGATTCCGAATTTCATGTGCAACTCCTGCGGCCATCTCCCCGACAATGGAAAGCTTCTCAGTCTGCAAAAGGAATTCTTCCGCTTTCTTACGTTCGGAGATATCTCGGCTGATAATAACGATATGAGCAATATGACCACCCTCACCTTTAACAGGCATGCAACGGGATTCAAATTCGATCCATCTGCCTTCAATGTGTTTAAACCGAAATTCCATGGAATGTGATTCCAGATGTTCAAACATGCTATTTATTGCTGCCCGGAACATGTCCACATCATCAGGATGTACGAACTTACATAACTCAGTGCCTTCCAATGCGAAGCCTTGATACCCTAAAACAGTCTCATGGGAGGGAGAAAAGTAACTGATTGAATGATCTTTATCCATAACCATGATCAAGTCAGAAGTATTCTCAGCGATGAGTCGATATTTGGACTCGCTTGTTTCAAGGTTTTTTTCGATATACTTTTTTTCTGAGATGATTCTCCGGAGCTTTTCATTGGATTCAATCAGTAAGCCTCCTAGAATAACACCTAACATCACAAATAATAAATACTGCAGGTGAAAGAGTGGCTTATCTAATAAAATATGAAAAGTAAATACCGTGACCAGATAGAGAGCAATATAGGCTCCAAATAAGGCAAAGCTTCTTTTTAACGGCGTGAGATAGGAGATAAACGCCTGTAAGATGGAGAGTACAGTCATGATTAATGCCCAACCAGCTATGGCTGGCGGCCAATTCCCACTTGAATACAGCCTTGCGAGTAAGGAGAAAAAACCAGTAATCAACCCCGCCACTGGACCAAGATAGGCAAAAACTAGAATCACTGGAGCATATCGGATGTCATAAGAAAATCCTTGTTGCTTGACCGACAAAAAGACGAGGATAATTGAAACAAGCCCCCCGTAAATTCCAACCCAAAGGCGCAACTGCTTAACTGGCTGATAATTAATGTACGAACGGATTACTAAAGGCGTACTGACTAAGAGTGAAAAAATGGAGAGATTAACAATGTAGTCATAAAGAAACAATATACTCACCCGTATCTAGTTATTTTCATGAATACCCCTATCTATCATAAACCTGAGTGAGTATGATTTCCATATAATTCTTATAATTAATGCTTATGGAAATTCAGTTAGAAAGAATGAACGTATATACGGCATTGTTCATGTGCACAATCTTGTAAAAATACATGACATCTATTATATTGGATGAAAAGCCTGAAGGAGTACGTCATGTGCCGAAATATTAAGCCACTTTTCAACTATGAACCGACAGTAACTGAAGATGAAATTCGAGCGGCGTCATTGCAATTTGTGCGCAAGATCTCAGGGTTTACGGAACCTTCCAAAGTGAATGAGGCTGCTTTCCAGCAAGCCGTTCATGAGGTAGCTATGGCAGCGCAGAAGCTAATGGGATCACTTGTCACGCATGCAGAGCCTCGCAATCGTGAGGTTGAAGCACAGCGTGCCAAAGAACGTAATGCGATCCGATTTGGTACCAAAGAAGCATAGCCAGAAGTAAAAACGGGCTTTTCTCTATGGAGAGAAGCCTTTTTTCGTGCCTGAAAATGGGACGCTAGTTGCCTGGGGGTGTCGGGTCTCGTTCTTTTGGCATATGCTAAGAATACCAATTGGAAAGTAGGTGATTGCAAGTGGCGAAAGGGTTTGATTGTTCAACACCGCTTACGACACAAAAAGCGGCTGCTTTCGTCGGACAAGGATATACATTTGTCGCCAGATATTTGGTGCCAAGTGGAGCAAAGGCATTAACGAAATCAGAGGCGGATGCCATTAGTGCAGCAGGCCTACAGTTGGTTTCTGTATTTGAAACAACTGCAAGTCGGGCGCTTGGCGGAAGAAGTGCTGGTTTGGCAGACGGGGCAACCGCTTCGCAAGTTGCCGCACAAGTTGGCCAACCGGTGGGGAGTTGTATTTATTTTGCAGTTGATTTTGATGTATCCTCTGCCCAAATGCCAACGGTTATTGCTTATATTAAGGCTGCGAGTGAGGCTACACCTGCTTACACAACAGGTGTCTATGGTTCCTATTCCGTGATGGAGGCGCTGCATGCCGCGGGTGCTTGCTCTCGTTTCTGGCAAACCTATGCTTGGAGTGCAGGGAAGAAATCGACATTTATTCAGATTTATCAATATCTAAATGAGGTCATGGCAAATGGTATTGCTGTTGATTATGATGAATCTTACGGGAACGAAGGTTGGTGGAATAAACGAATTACGCCGGTACCACCTAGCTATCCGCTTAGTGAGAAAGATGCGAATGCGATAATCCCCTTCCTTTCAGCAGGATATGGAGCTACTTCCTCTATCCCTGCACAGAATGAGTTTCATCGACTTGCCAATGAATTACGTAAGGTTTCAGGTCAGACCTTGCAATAATATCGGTGTATATCAAAAAAAGCCCGGCTGCTTTGGAAGTCCAAAGTGGCCGGGCTTTACTCATTGGATCACCGCACTGCGTATGTACCACCGATCTTGCACAGAGGCACGTTCAAGATGGAAAAGCACGCGGCGACTCGACACCGCGGAAGCTCTAGCCGCGGTCATGGTCACGTCCACCGCGGTGTCAAGCTGCAGGAGCTGGGATACATCCTGCTCCTTGAATTTGGACAGGCGGCGCATGCTTCGCACATGCATCGCCTGTTCTTGCCCTGTGGTGACCTGCAGCAGCTGCAGGTCTCCTTGATGTGCGGCGCTGATCCATACATCGATCAGCGCCCAGGGCGAAAGCTTGCTGACGTAGTCAAGCAGCAAGCCTGCGGCTCGGTGCACCATGACCTGGTGCGCCGGGTCAACGGAGCGGGAGCCGTGTGTGACGCTCCCGAGGAAGTGAATACAGAAATGACCATTGAAGTCATTTCCCGGTATACCATCACCCCCATGCGGCATGCCATGCATGGAGGCGGCGAGCGTGCGGTCATTCAGCTTCACAAGGACCGCTCGGCGGTCCCAGCTCCATTGGCCGCCATAAATGCTTTTGAGCGTCGCTGAGTCGGTTTTCGTGAGCGGTTGGACATCCGCATGATGGGAGCCTGCGCGACGCTGCCCTTCGAAGCTAAGGCCGCTTTCCACATCGAGGATGGAAAATGAACTATATTTAGGAAGCACAAGGCTTGCTTCCTCCCAGCTTAGCAGTTCGCCATAATGCTTGGCGCGAAGAGCTTGAACTTGTGTCAGTAGAGTTTCCTGTGCTTTGTTTGATAGTTTAACGAATTGTTTTGCAGCCAAATCGATAACCTCACCAGTTGGGGTCACACCCCATTGCATGGTTTGACTATTTTTGATATAGCGGAGCGTAGTATCTGGCAGGAGAGGCTCTACATAGGGATCTCCGCTGATGCCGGCCTCAAGCGCTCGCTGCAGCGATTTATCTACAATCGTCATCTCAGTCTGATAGCCAGCTCGAGGCGATGAGGATACAAGTAACTGAATCGTGTCGGAATCAGCAGATGCTTCCTGATGTAGAGGGGGGTTGTTATCTGCCTGGACGCTAGGACCTACCCATTGACTCCAAAGGAGTGCAAGAAGGAAGGAGACAAGTAGGGGACGCTGCCAGTTCGTGGGTCGGACTGAAGACATGTGAGGGCTTCCTCCTTATTCGTATAGGTATATTGCCATAGTTAAGTGTTTACTTTTTGGTATGATTTTATAAAAACGAATTGTAGATTGTACGTGTTCCTTGTTTGAATTCATATATGTTAAGATTACAAAAGTAAACGATTGAATGAGCGATCGGAACGAAAGGAAGGGAAGTCGTATGGAAGTAACCGAAGGCATACCATTTGAATTACATATTGATGAACAGCGGGTCGTGCGAGGCGATATTTACAGAGCCAAAAGCGAATCAAGTCAAGGGACACTGCTCCTATGTCACGGTTACAAGGGATTCAAAAATTGGGGAATGTTCCCGCATGTAGCGAATGAACTAGCTGAAATTGTAGACGTCGTTGCGTTGAATTTTTCTCATAATGGTGTGGGAGAAAGCTTGATGGAGTTTACAGAGCTTGAGAAATTCGCAGGCGATACATACTCCAAAGATCTAGAGGACATACAGGCAGTCATTGCTGAAATTCACAAGCAAGCGGGCTCAGCGAAACCGATCCTATTGCTGGGGCATAGCAGAGGGGCTGCAGTGAGCTTGATCTATGCCTTAGATCATCCTGAGGATATTGCAGGTGTCATTAGCTGGAATGGCATTGCTAATGTCGATTTATTCACACCTGAGAATAAAGATGAGATGAGAGCTACTGGCCGCTCGTACACCATGAATGGACGAACGAAGCAGATGATGCCGCTTGATCTAGAGATTCTAGAAGATATGGAACGAAATCAAGAGCGATTTGATATTATCGGTAGAATCAGCGTTGCTACATTTCCAATTACACTCATTCAAGGAACAGCGGATGGAGAACGGGGGATTCGTGGCTCTGAGCAGTTGGTTGCGAATCATGCAGACATCCAATGGGTAAGGATTCCTGAGGGGAATCACACCTTCGGCAGTGTTCATCCTTTTCAAGGTGAGACACAGCCACTTCGGGAGGCCATTGTTGAAACGAGACTTGCAATACGAAGTATGCTGAAACTGTAAACTGGCGTGGTAAGGGCTTTCTGGAAGTAGATCTTTCTACTTATGGAGAGCTTTTTTTTTTGACATCATAAAAATTGTGTCTTAATGTCGAATAATAGATTTTTTTGCAGGAATATGTTGGAAGGTGGCGAAGTAAAACATTTAGATTCATTGAAATTACAGAAAAGGGAGAACAAAATGGCAATTAAATCAATCAAGCACAAAATTATTTGGCCCTTAATGGTCGTGTTGTTTGCAGTGTCCGTAGGGACAGCGACAATTACGTATCAACAGACGGCTGAAAGTCTTCATGAAAAAGGCTTTACGACGTTAGAAACAGCTAGAATTGGAATTGAAAACGCGATAATTGCGAGAAAGACAACGGAAAGTGTGATGGAGAAGGAGATGGTTGGACAAGCAGCCCTTCTGTCGTATATGTACGATAAAATTCCGATGAACTATAAGCAAGCTGTTGAAATAGCTGAACGCACTGGTATAGATGAGTTTTGGATTACCAATGCACAGGGACAGTTGGTGCTGACAAATGCAGGCGAAAAGATTGATTTTAATTTCGGTGCTGACCCTAAGAATCAAGCCTATGAGTTTATGGATTTAATTTCCGGTAAGCAAAAAATAGTAACACAGCCTGCTCAGCAGCGAAGTGTCGATCCTAAAGTGTATAAATATGTCGGAGTGTCCGGTTGGTCATCTCCACGCATTGTACAAACGGGAAGAGACGGAGCCACGTTAACTGAACTCGATGGTAAAATAGGAGCGAAACCCGTGCTGACGCAACTAAAGTCGGAGCTGGGTGGCGATGTGCTATTCGCGGGAGTCGTTGATTCCAAGGGTAAACTCGTTGCTTCATCCGATGAGGCCATTACGCAGTTAGATGCGAAGCTGCTAGATTCTCTTAACGTAAGCCTGACAGGGGATCACAAAGCGTACAAAACGATGTCGTACGATGGAACGAAAGCCAAGTATTACTTTAAAGCGTTGTCGACGGGGCAAGTGCTTGTACTGGCTCTGTCGGAGCAAGTCTTGACTAATTTCTTCTATACGACATGTATTGCCACAGTGGCAGGATTACTGATTGCAGGCGCGGTATTGTTTTACATTGTCAGTCGCCAGTTCAAAAGGCTGGAGAGACTGCAATCAGCAATGGTTGCGATCGCTCAGGGGGATGGAGATTTAACGAGAAGGCTTCCCGATACGTCGATGGACGAAATCGGCAGACTGTCGACTGCGACAAATCAATTTATTGAGAAAATTCATGTGATCGTCAAGGATGTTAAACAATCTGCAAGTCTGAGTAAAGGCAATGCCGATCATATCAAAGATTCAATGAAGCAAACAAATACGATTTCATATGAAATTAATACGACCATCCATGAATTGGCAACGGCCGCTGCGAGTCAGGCGGAGGTTGTGGAGGATGGGTTGAAGGGCGTTCACGAACTGGCGGAATTGATTGATGACACGAAAGAACATGTTCAAATTCTACAGAATAATAGTGCAATTATTCGCGAGAAGGAAGAGCGTGGCGCTGAAGCCATGCGAGCGATGATCGAGTTAATCCGCAATAATGTTACCGTGACCAAAGACGTAGAGTCCAGCGTAAGCAAACTTATGCAGGATATTGACGCCATTAGAGAGATGGTCACAACGATTCACGCCATCTCGAGACAAACGAATTTACTAGCGCTTAACGCTTCGATTGAGGCAGCACGGGCCGGAGAAAACGGCCGCGGATTCGCCGTAGTCGCTGCTGAGGTGAGAACTCTTTCTGTTCAAGCAGGAGAGGCATCAGGTCATATTCAGACGTTGATTGAGAACGTTTTGCATTCTGCACAGCAAACATCCGCAGCAATGGAGCAGTCGCTTCACATCGTTGGTTCGCAAGAAGAGAACGCAGGACAGACATCGGATACGTTTGATTTCATTCATACCTCTTTGCAGCAAATCCATGAATCTATCGAAAAGATCACTGCAGATATGGCGCACGTCAATAACCGTAAAAACAAAATTGTTGACTTTATCGAGCTTTCCTCTGCTAGTTCTGAAGAAACGGCAGCAAGTTCCGAGGAAGTTTTGGCCAACGTAGAGACGCTGGGACAAATGTTCGATCGTGTACATACAGAATCGATCGAGCTTCATGATCAGATGACAAGCTTGCAAGATGTGGTTGATCGATTTAAGGTGTAATGAGTGAAAAATAATTGCAAAAGAACCCTGTGAGGGGTTCTTTTTGCGTGTACGCTTAGAAAATAGAAGAACTGTAAGTTAGGTTATCATGATGAAAAACAAAGAAAACCCGCGAAGCACAAGGCTTCACGGGTTTCTGTTACTTATGACCTGTAGTGGGCTCGAACCACTGACCCCTACCCTGTCAAGATGGAAGAGGCTGTTTCCTCTAATGATTATAAGGTTCCAGAAGTACCTATATTATTGAAATGCACATATTTAGCATGAATCTTGGTAACCCCATGTTATCACTAATGTGTGACCAATAACGTGACCAAAATAATTTATCCTAAACCTCTATGAAAAAGGAGAAACATTATGTAATAATTGAATAATACCAAAAAACGACAATTTACTCAGTGCTGAAATGGAGTCAAGAAGAAATGGAAACAGCTCGTTTAGCTAATATATACAAAATTATTGAAAGTTCTAGAGTTAAATATGGGACTCTTAAAAAATGTGAATTTCACATACACACTCCTGCTTCTTTTGATTATCGACTTATTCCAGGGAAAAAATACTCTACACTAACGATTAATGAAGTGGTTGAAATTGCATTATCTCAAGGATTTTTAGATGAAGATAGCAAAGCTGTGTTAGATCAGAAAATAATAGCTGGTGATTATGAAGGTGAGGATTATAGGAAGTCACTTTCAGATCAAAATATACCGTATGATTCATTGAAGGAGTATTTGGCCTACCAACTAATAGCTCATAAATTGTATTGCGAATCTGTTGAAGTTGCTGTAATAACTGACCATAACACAATAGAAGGTTTTTATAAATTGAAATTTGCCCTAGTGGAGTATTACCAACGTGTTATTAAAGTTTTAGGAAAGAAATCCATTCATTTGTTTCTAGGAATTGAAATATCTTGTTCTGAACAAAATCATTTAGTGGGAATATTTGATGAAAACAAATATGAACAATTGCAAAAATTGATTGATGATTTTATTTTTTCTAAAGAACAAGGAACTTATGAAACTAGTTACAATATGATTGAGAAAATTGTTGCATTGAATGGAATTCCTTACATTGCTCATATCAATACATCAGACTTTATTGGAACTGGTATTTATAAGGAAACCCTATATGGTTCTGATAATCTAAATGTACTTGGTCTAACTAACCTTTCGAGAAAAAGTTTTGTTCTTGAAATATTAAGTAACTATACAAATAAAACAAGTAGATTTTGTTTTATTCATGAAGGGGATTCGCATGAATTATCAACATTAGGAAAAAGAAACACATGGATTAAGTTTAGTAAGATAAGTTTCCAAGCCTTAAAAAAAGCGTTTAAAAATCACCATTTTTGTATTTACAGTGAAGAACCATTTTTAACAAATAAGTACATTAAAGGAATTATTGTGGAACCAGGAGAAGAAGGATTCTTGAGGTCACGTCCTGGTCAAATAGATGATAGATTCGTCCTAGACTTTTCAAAAGATTTAAATTGTATCATTGGTGGACGTGGAACTGGAAAAAGTACGATATTAAATATGTTGGAAACAATTTTTACATTGGAGTCAAAAACAGCTGATTCTTTAAAATTTATTTCTAAACATAAGATTGTATATGTAGTATTTCATTTAAGAGGTAATGATTACATAATAAAGTTCATACCACAGTCCAGGTCAGATCGTGATTATTATGAAATTGATGGTTTTGAGCCATTAGCTTTTAAAAATAAGAATCCAGAAAAACTTTTCTTATCAGATCACTGGCTAGAATTATATGAAGTAATAGCCAATTCAGATACAATTGATTTTCAATTAAGAACTCAAAATAGAGATATTATTTTAAATGATATTTTTAGAAACGGGTATTCAATAAACAACATTATTAACAGTATAGATCGAGGGGAAATCGGACTCTTTGTTAAAGAAGTAATTTTCAATGGCCTAATTTTTGAAGATTTTAAAACATTTATCAATGAAATCAATCATACTCCCAAAAGCAAATTCAACAAGTTTATAAAAGAAAACTTTCATAATTTAGTGAATATAATCGAGCGAAGAAAAATTCATGTTGACGAAGTAATAAAAGGGTTTAATTTTATAAATCAAAATCTGATAAATATTCATTATTCCCCAAAAGAAAAACACATTGATTATTACTTAAGTTTTTTGTTTGATGAGATTCAAGACAAGACAAAACGAATCTTAAAGACAAAATTGAGATGGCACGATGCCGAGAGATTTATTTATGAGACTGTTAAAAAAATTGGATTTCTTGAATTGATTAACTTGCTTTTAAACGATAAAGTATTTGAAATAGAAAAACAGAATAAATTATCTACTTATATATCCACTCCAACTTCCTTGAGGGATATTGAATCTGGTTTGGAAGACATATCTTCGGCAAATATAAAACAAGTTTACCGTGAAATTAAAAACAAAGTGTTGAGCAAGAATATTAATGCATTTGAAACAACCCTGGTGCGATATTTTGAAGTAATAGATGATTTTACATTAAGTTTCAATGTTAACTCCAAAGAATCAGTAAACGAACAGGCTTGCTTAATGAAGAACATTGTCGAACTATCTTTGGGTCAAAAGGTTGTCGCTATCCTAACATTTCTTTTCAATTACGGGAAATATTCAAACGACAACTCGCCATTAATTATTGATCAACCTGAGGACAATCTAGACAATCAATATATTTATAAGAATCTGGTAGCAAGTTTGAGGGAAATGAAAAATTCAAGGCAAGTAATTTTAGTAACTCATAGCTCTACCATCGTTACAAATGCAGATTCTGAGCAAGTTATTGTATTGAACTCTAATAATCAAGTTGGTTGGATAGAGCAAAAAGGTTATCCAAGTGATGAGAAAATTATGAAGTATATTATCACATATCTTGAAGGTGGAGAGCCCTCTTTTAAACATAAAATGGACATGTATTCTATAGTCCTAAATGCGTAACAAAAAGGAGGCCAATTTTGGCCTCCTTAAATTTTGATAGATAATTCAACTACTTTTCCTAATATTTTAATCTGATTAGAATCAACTTTTATTGGTTGAATGTTTTGTTTTTCAGCGATTAATAAAGATGTATCCTTAATAGAAAAGAATCTTCTTACAACTATAGAATTTTCGAAAACTCCGACAATGACATCACCATCATGAACACTGGTCACTTCTTTTACGGAAAGAGTTGATCCCTCTGGTATCAAAGGCTCCATCGAATCATCAGTCATAATAAACTCATATGCTAGAACCTCCTCATAACTCATTGGTTTGAGAAATATTTGGGGGTCACAATTTTCTATACAGTGGATCATCAAATTATAATTAGAGAGTTTATCTTGTTCTTCGATAATGAGTGGTGTCATATCTTTGGGATAGTTAATTTCTGTAATTGCTTTCAATAAATTTTTGAACCATTCTGAGAGCTTAACATGAAGTTCTTTAATGTGATCAGGAGCCTTCTCTACAAAGCTTTCATAGAGAAAATCAATAATATCAGCGTTACAGACTTTGGCTATAGCGATATTAATCTCATCAGAAGCAGGGGCTTGTTTGCGAGTTTGTAATTTACTTATATAAGATGGAGCAACTTTTACACCTAATTCTTTACAATGGTCGGATAATTCTTTGAGTGTATAACCACTTTTTTCTATCATTTTTGTTAATGATTCATAATATCCCATATGTTGTCCCCCTCCCTAATATAATACTCATTTTATAAAAATATAGTCAACAAAAATGTCGATGACTTTTCAACGATATTTTTGTTGACTTATTTGCGATATGGAGTTAAATTAAAACTGCGATGATAATAAAACGATTATTTTATTTACAAAATTGCCAACGGAAAGGGGGCTTCATTATTGATATTTTAAATTTTATCGCTAGATTTGAAAACTATTTTAACCAAAGTGCAAAAACAAGAGCCATTCAAGCAATTCAGGAGAAGAAATTAATGGTTCTATTGGTCGATCTTCGGCGTAGCTTACAAAGCGCAGCCGATACCGTCGAGGAGCGTAGCGGATCGTCGGCTAGGCCTTGATATGGAGGGCAAGACATGCAAGGCTGATTTGCGGGACAGGCCACTACGTGGACTGACCGCATAGCCTGTCCTGCATGTCTTGTGGAGGCTCCATGTCAAGGCTGAGGCGTTCGTACCGCCTACCCAGCAACCATATAACATGCTGGGTTCTAATTACACTTAATGGAGGTTGAAAGCGTTGATATTAAAGGGTGTAGACACTATTGAATTTGGTTTGGAAATTGAAAATTATCAAGAAGTATTTAAGACTTTTTTAAATAAATTTAAAGAGCTTAAAGAACTTAGCCAAAAAACAAACTTAGAACAACAAATAGTAATTGGTGATCTCAATCTTACTGTAGATCGAAATGGTCAAAGATTTTATGCTTACCGATTAACCTGTAATGATTTTACTATTGCCTTTATGGAACAGGAAATGAAGAGTAACTCACCAATTTTTGTTCGTTTTATGTCCAGTTATCTGTGGTCTTATGGTTTTAATGAGTCATATGAGAAATTTCTAAAATGGTTTGACAATTTTAAAGCAATAATTATTAAAAATAAACTATCTCGAGTAGATATTTGTGTTGATTCTGATCAATTTAAGATAAGCAAAAATGATGTTAATGGGGTTATTACTCGATCTAGGAGCAAAACGGATCACTTTGTAAAAGATGTATTTACCAAAGGTAGTGTATTTAGTGGTTTTACAATTGGTGGTAGTAATACATTGTTAGCCCGTATTTATCTCAAATCACTTGAGATAAAGACGTCAGGAAAAGTTTGGTTTAAAGATATATGGCTGAACAACGGTTGGACAGGAGATAAGGACGTTTGGAGAGTAGAATTTCAGCTCAGAAGACCTGTGTTAAAGGAATTATCATTAGATACAGTCGAAAATCTTAATCAAAAAAACTCTGAACTATGGGCTTATCTTACACAGGAATGGTTAACTATTAGACAACCTAAAAATGATAATACATCAAGATGGAAGATAAAGAGAAAGTGGAAAATCGTACAAAAAGCAACTAATAATTACGAGGCTACTCCGTTAATTAGATCAGTAATCAAGCAAGGGGATCTTATGAGGCTTTTGAATCAAGCTGCAGGACTCCAAATGTCAATTGCTGCAATCAGTGACCACGATTCAACAAGAGAAACCTCAGAGGTTATTGCTTCCTGGCTAGAAGTAAAATTAAAAGTAAAACAAACAAATTTTGAAGTGCAAAAGGAAAAAAGGCAAAAGAAATTCTTGTTAGATAATAATGGAGGTAGTACTCATGAAGCATAAAGGAACCAAGACTGAATTTACAATTGCCACATTTGATGGCTCATATAATTTAAAACTTTCCATTAACGATACTCAAGATGGATTAAGTGATAGTGACTCTGTTATTAAAGCAATCAATGAACTGATTGACTCACTTGATTTTAAAGAAGATTTTGATAAAGAGGGTTTCAATCTAGAGGATAAAGCAATTTCAATAATTGAGTCTGTTGCCGCTATGCTTGGATCTTATGGCTGCACATACGGTAACCAAAGAAATGATTATCTTGAGATAATAAAAAGCTTAATAGCATTTAAAGAACCTAATCGGGGTGATTTAAATGTACAGTAATTTAGAAATGCTTCCACCTGTATTGGATGTTACGCATCTACAAAGTGTCTTGGGAATAGGGAGAAGACAAGCTTATGAACTAGCTAACTCTGGACAGTTTCATGTTGTTAGAGCAGGTAAGAGAATTAAGATTGCTAAAGAGGTGTTTGTTAAATGGCTTGTGGGAAGCTTGACATAATGGGAGGTAAGTATGGCAGGTTCAATTAAAAAGGAAGGGAATAGTTGGTATTTTGTAATCGAACTCGGAAAAGATCAAATAACTGGGAAACGAATTCAAAAGAAAAAACGAGGATTCAAAACGAAGAAAGAAGCACAGAACGCATTCGCAGAAACGTTGAATGAGATTAATAAAGGTACATATGTTCAACCTTCAAAAGTCCTATATAAAGATTTTCTCAGTGAGTGGTTTATTGATAAAAAGACAAAGATCATGCCTTCTACATACAGCACTTATAAATGGTTAATTGAAAAATATATTATTGCATATCTAGGCAATGTTGAATTATCTAAGTTGACTCCAATGATTATTCAAAAATTTTATAATGATCTCTCAAATGATGGAAACATTGTGCCTGAAAATATTATTAAAATTCATTCGCTGATAAATAGTTCTTTAAAAAGAGCTGAACGTTGGGGGATACTGAGCAGAAATGTAGCAACCCTTGTAGATCCACCGAAATCGGTTAAGAAGGAAGTTGAAGTGTGGACGGTTGATGAAGTCAAAAAGTTCCTCGGGATAGCTATTCACGATAGGTTATATATCGCCTTTCTACTCGCAGTTACAACTGGCATGAGACAAGGAGAAATTTTAGGGCTTAGATGGAAAGACATTAACTCGAAGGATAGTTCAATTAGCGTTATTCAAACATTAAGTCATGATGGGAAAACACTTAAAGCCGGATCTAAAACAAAGGCAGGCACAAGGAAGATCCATTTGCCCTTAGAGACGCTTCAGTATCTTGAAAAGCATAAAAGGATTACCGAGATTGAGAAGAAGCAGAACAGCCCTTTATACGCCGACAATGACCTTATAGTATGTACCTCAATAGGCACACCTGTAATCCCAAGGAATTTAATGCGTACCTTTTATCGTCTAATTAAAACTGCTGATCTGAAAAAAATCCGTTTTCATGATATTAGACATACGCATGCAACGCTTTTACTTATGCAAGGTGTTAACCCCAAAATTGTTGCAGAAAGATTAGGTCATGTGGATATAAGACTTACACTGGATACATACAGTCATTTGCTCCCTAGTATGCAGTTAGAATCTGCAACAAAATTTGGAGAAATGCTTTTCAATTCTTAAAAGGAAGGCTCTGTTAAAACTCGATGTTGATTTTCTCATTAAGCTAACGGGCAGAATAGTTCAACAAGAATGCCAGCATGCCTGCATTGGAAAATATCACAGAACGAGAACCGTTAAGAAGATGGTTCTCGTTCTGTGTTTGTGCAAGCTTATTTTCGCACATTCGTCAAAGGTTGAATATGAAGCTCATATGTAACGTTAAATTTCACGTTCGCCCAGAGAGTAGACCATTCATCCTCGCTCATGGGCTTCGAAAAAGGACCTAGTGTAAGAGTACCTATTTCCAGAGGGTCCACTTCCGACTTTTGCATTTTCTTTAGCAGCTCTGTTGTTTGTTTTTCGAAAAGCGATTTTATCTGTTGATGAATAACCGCTAATTGATCAAGGTTGTCTATATCTCCCTTTCCACGGTACTCTTCAATTCGACCTTTGAGCTCGACGTTGAGAGATAATGTTGAGTAGTCGAGATTTAATTTCATCTTTGTCTCGGAAGTGACATTCCCCATCGCTATTGATAACTCTGGGATGGTAAGGACTTTAAGGTGATGATTATGATCAATCAGTTGGAATATTTGTTCATTTCTCTTATTAATGTTCGTTTGCAGTTTATCGTTTTTGAAGAAGGCAGTTCCTTCGTAGATAAAATGTTCTTTATCGACCTTGAAAATAGGTGCCACTGGATCGGAGTATGGTGAATAGTACCTTTTCATAAATTGATGTAGATTTACAATAGTCATATCTCCTTGTTTCTTATTTTCATAGTGTTTAAGCAAACGATAAAGTAAATAGCCGGGAACGTCTTGTGTTTTTATTTGATTTTTAATGAAATCATCAAAGCTTCCATTGACGATGACGATATAAAGGCGTTGAGAAATATCAGGGTCCGTAAATAAAGTGTTCATAAGTGATGTAATGCCTTTTTTCGCCAGTTCTTGTTCAATAAATACCATACGAAGTTGTCCTGATTTTACTTCCCGATAATAGCTTAAATTAAAATCCTTTCCTCCCTCCTTCAATAGATCGACTTCTTGGGTAAGCATTTTTTTTGATTCAGAATATATGGGTGGTACCAGTGTGCTTATTCTTAGCTTCCCTTCTGCACCCTCAGTAATCGACCACCAAATCACAGGGGAGATTTCTTCGATCTGATTGTTATCTACAAATGGGGAGCACCCAATCATCCATAGCATACTGCTCATTATGACGAGGAACATCGTATGTTTAAACAGCCTCAATGCTAGATAAGCCCCTTTCGTTTGCAAGCAATCAGAAGGAAGGTTGGGATGAACAAGTAGGTAAATGCCCGTAACCAAATCTGTAGGTTCATCAAAGGGTTCTGTTCAGTTTCATCAAACCACTTGTCTAGAATAATCGTACTTATTAAAATCATGATCCAACAGGTTATAAAACCAATTCGATTGCTCTGTTCGTTTAATCTTCCTGAAACTATTCGAATAGCCCCGTAGAACCATAAGAAATAAAGGGAAATGGCCCACACATAATAAAACATTTGCAGGCAAATTAAAATGATATCAATTCGCTCAAAAACAGGAGTTTGCAGATAACGAATAAGGTCCGTTACCGGAAATCTGCTTTTGTTCAAGTATTGGGAACTAAAAAATAATAAGGAAACAACAAACATAATCAAATACTCAAAGACAGACGCGGTATTAGCAAATGTCAAATATTTCAACATCTTTTGTTTTTGGTTTAACCACGGCCCAATAAAGACCAAGTACTCCGGTCCCGAGAACGCTTGCCAAATGAATAAAAGATTCTTCCAGGAGACTGTCGACCAGTCTGCGGGGATCAAGGGATATAAATCGTGAAGTGACGCCATCGATGGGAAGAAGAAAGGAATAAAACATAAAATCATCCAAGCGGAACCAAAAAAGGCAATAACGACAAAGCGTATCGCATTCGTCATTCCTCGAGAGGCCGCGTACAAACAAATCCCAAAGAGAAATAAAATCAACCACAAAGGATTCATGGAAGGGAAGATGATACTATTAATCACTTCCACAGTCCCCAGTGTACTTACATATATTTTAGCAAAAATGAAAAACAGACCAACGAAGGCCAAAACACGAACCGTCCGCTTTCCAAATAGTTGAACGAATCCTTGATATCCTTTGGTGGAAATGTCTGATGAAAACCATTTTGCAATCAAGATCATATTCAATTGTGATAAAATCCCCACGGCAATTAATGCCCAAATCATATAGGGATAAACCAATTTGGAAGGAGTGACTAAGACGAAATATAGCATTTGACTTCGGTTGACCATGAAAAAGACATAGATCCCGCCAAACGTGGCCGTTCTCTCATATAAGGAAGATGCCTTCACATTATTTTCTCCTTTGACTGGTTCGCCATTTCTGTAGGGTATGTAAATATTCAGGACGTTCCTTCATCCAATGGAAAGGACCCCGAATGAAAAGATCTAACCAATCCCTCCAGTAAAGAGGAGCTAAGGGGGCAAAATAAGGTTGTTTCAAAGATGTGATACTATTCAAATGGACAAGAATAACAATTATCCCGAATACTATCCCTAACATTCCGATATAGTTGGCAAGGAAAAGGAAAGCGAATTGAAGCAGTGTGTTTGATTTGGTCACGAGATAATTAGGGACTAGAAACGAAGCGATAGCCGTAACACCTACTAAAACAATTAATATTTTGCTTGCAAAACCAGCTTCAACGGAAGCTTGTCCTACGACAATGCCACCGATCACGCCTAGTACTTGACCCGACTTTGTGGGCATCCTAAGACTTGCTTCTTTGATGATCTCCAGGGTTAGCAGCATTAAAAATGCTTCCCAAAATGGCGTAAACGGCAATTTGGTTCTAGATTCTAATAATACAAAAAGAACTTGCATCGGGAGCATCTGATAATGATGCGTGGCTAACGCAACATAGATCGGGACTAATATTAACGAAAGTACATAGCTTACATATCGCAGCAGCCGCATAAAACTGGCAACCAGCCAGCGGTTAATGTAATCCTCTGGAGATTGAAATAGATGAAAAAATGTGATGGGAGCCGTTAACGCAAATGGTGTATTGGCTACTAAAAAAGTAATTTTTCCCATCGATAAAGTGAAAGCGCATAGATCCGGGCGGTCGCTTTGTTGAAATTGCGGGAATATACTATGATAATGATCTTCCATGAATGCCGCAACATGGGACGAATCCATAAAAACATCAAAATCAATGGTAGATAGTTTACTTCTTGCAATGGAAATAAATTCGGGATTGGTCACCCCTTCCATATACATCATGATAACCTCTGTTTTACTTACAGAACCGACAGAAAACCTTTCTGATTTTAAAGATGTCGATGGAAGCCGTCTGCGAATCATTGTCACATTTTGATCGATTTGCTCACTGAAGCTGTCCTTGGGTCCAAACATAATGGTTTCGGTTTCCGATGTTTCGATGGCGCGAGTCAATGGATTTGGAAGAAGTGCTGCCCACCACTGATTCTTCATAGGTTCATAGAGAAGGATGGATCCCGTTAATAGTTTCTGCTGACCTTCCTCCATCGTGACAATTCTGGATACCTTAGCTGTGGCTATGCATTCATTTATTTCTTCAAGATCACAGTGGAGCAGCGGTTCGATAACGGATTCATTTAAGCGTTCTTGGTCAATTAATGTTCTTATGTAGAGAAACATCACCATTTGATCATTATTGGTCCTGCGTTCGATGATTTCTGCATCGTCCATGTTGGCCAAAATTTGTCTAAATGAATCTATCGTTAGGACGGTATTCTGAGGTTCAGGTTTCTCAAAATGGTGTCCAATCTTAAGCTTCTTCCAAAACATAAACACCATCCTTACAAAATGGGTAGTAAAAATTGAAAATATTGGTTATGCCTTTATAATTTATCCATGACTGGATCATTTATACCCTTAGGGTTCGAATGTATGAGAACTGTTTCATGAGGTGCATGCGGATACATCAGTATTAAGTCTACAGGGTTTAACAAGTCATAGGATAAACTTTCTAAAAATATACACGAAAAAGCAGAGCTGCTGCTTGTAGGGATTAACAATTTATACAAAAAATTATGCTTGAAGCTAAAGGGTTTTCTTGGAGGGTTAGAGAAAGATAGGGCAACCAGAGGTAATAGAAGTGTTGGGATTATTTGAAAATGCCGGGTAGTTAAACTAACGGATAACGATAGTTCAATTAACCGCCCCGGAAAGGCGGTTTTTCTTTTGGTTAAAATCAACATTATAGAATAACAGAGCCAAAAAGGAAAAAACCGCAGCAGTTACTTGCCGCGGTTTTCGTGTTTTTATGCTTGTATTACATTTCGACACTTTGGAAAACTTGAGCAACCATAAAACGTGCCTTTTGAGCCTTTTCGTAGTACCATTTGATTACCGCAACGTGTACAACTATGTTCTTGTATAGGATTATCTGTAATAACCTGTTTTGCCGAAGGAGCACTACCAGGATTCATTTTTAGTATCATTTCTACAAGATCATTACGACTAAGTAGCTTAACATTGTTCGAAGCAGCTAGCTGTCTCGCTTGCTCTGTAAACTTGCTATTGGTTATTACCCATGCTTCAGACGCACGATAATGAGCTATGGATGGTACAACTTCCTGAACAGCTTTTAACCCAACATTACTCGAGTACCTCTTTGCTTGAATAGCAATACGTTTATTATCTTTTTCAATGATCAAATCTGCCCCGAAATCACCGCTTGCTTGAGTCACTTGGACTTTGTAACAATGGGCTTGAAACAAATGACCTAAATATTTCTCGAATTGAATCCCATCCATTATATCAATGTCTGCAATCCCTGACTTTTTAAGTTGTTCTGCTTTAACTGACTTTCTGTAAAACATTACTGAAATAAGAATTCCAAGGCTTATAATAAAGACAATGGCAGAAGCAATTAAACTTCTTGTAAAATAAAATGTTCCAAAGAAAGTCACTAGAAATATTAACTGTAGTAAAGCATCCATTGGATCTTGTTTCTTTTTGCGTCTAGCCAGAGTAACTCCCCCTAGATGATGTATTGAAATTAACCAAGCTAGGAAGAATGTACCATATCGTTTGGAAATAATCTACAATTTGTGGCTTGAATAATGTGATCGGTGACCAGTACGTGACCAGTGGATATAAATCAATCATTAATTGGTTAATATTTGGTTGCGAAAAACAAAAAAAGCCTTGATATACAAGGCTTTCGCTTTATGACCTGTAGTGGGCTCGAACCACTGACCCCTACCCTGTCAAGATAGTGCTCTCCCAGCTGAGCTAACAAGTCGTTTATGGATACAATTAGTAATATACCAAGTATTCAAGAGATTGTCAATTGGTGAGCGCTTACTTTTTCCAGAAAAAGAGCCATGTAAATAGCGCGGAGTGAGGCTTTCGCTTCTTTTTGGAACGTGGGAGAAAGTTTGTAGGCGTATCTGTTTCTATCTCTGTACTCAAAGGTTTGGATAGTAAAAGTGAGAGTTCTTCTTCTGTAATTCCTCGTGCTGTCATAGTAGGGTATCTGCCTTTCTGTATAAAGCGTGAAGTTAATGTACCACATTCAAGAGTTCTTTCCTAGTATCGCTTTCATCTTGCGTGAATTTATGGTAACTTGAGATCATTAGAGTTTGGGAGGAAAAAGGTTATGACGAAACAACAGCATCGTTGGAATTTGCGTTTGAAGAGCAGTAATGTGTATTTAGGCACAGTATATTTGGGAGATCCGCTTCCTGAAGTGGAAGATGTGATCATGATTGGTGAGAAAAAATATACAATTCTTGAACTCGGAAGTACACGTGATGCAAGTGACGTATTTGTCGAGGAAGTTAAGAAGAAGTAATGGAAGTAAGCGAAGGAGCGGATCTTAATAGATCAGCTCCTTCGCTTTGTTATGTAAGGTTGTATAAGGATGCGAGGCAATCTACAAACATTTTATTGTATTCTTCGCGGGAGAGATCTTTGTTGCAAGCGATGTCCCTTCCTAGAAATTGAAACCAGGTGATTTCGGTACGATCTTTTTTGTACACAAACTTATCTTGCTGAATGAGGAAGGCATCATTTTCAAAAAAAGGCACTTTGTCAAATTGAAGGGCGGGTTCGTTTTGCTTTTCGCTTACTAAAGTGGCCAAAAGAATTAGCATACGGTAAGGATCACGAAAAATTTCATATTGCGTCATGGTCATGATTCAACACTCCTTTTATTTGATTGCCGGGCTAGGTAATCATACTAAAAGGAAGTGGCCATTTATACACGTTTGGGCAAACTGGTGAGGAAATTGAAGGGAAATCAGAGGAATTTGAAGAAAATAGAAAAAAGACTGAAGGTCACTCTAAGGAGGATCGAGTGATTCAGTCTTTTTTGAGCTTGCTCCTACATCAAAGGATTAGCGTTTGTAGCCGCCGAGAGATTGTTCAGCCATTTGCACTAATCTTTTTGTGATGTTGCCACCGATTGAGCCAGCATCACGGGATAACAAATTACCGTTGTAACCAGAAGGGGAGAGAGGAACACCAATTTCCTGAGCGACTTCATACTTCATTTGATCTAATGCTGCCTTTGCTTGTTGGACGACTAACGTGTTAGATCTAGCCATTCATAATCATCTCCTTTTTTTTGGTACACCAGTATTATTTGAATGTTCAGAATATTTATTCGCTGAATTCAAAAAAAATAAAAATTTTTTTCCGCATCTATAAATTTGGCTATAAACCAAGGAAATGATGCCTGATTTCATGAAATTGTACAAAGAGATTATGCCTATATAAAAATCAATAAACCCCCAACAGTAAGTTGAGGGTGATATTTGATAATTTATGATAACGGTTTCATTATTCTTCGGATTGTTCTGCTTCTTCCTCTGCAGCAGCTGCTTCTTCAATCGCTTCAGCGATTACTTCTTCAGCCTCTTGACTTACCACTTCTTCAGTGGATTCAGCAGAGATTTCTTCTTCGTTTTGTGAAACTACTTCTTCTTCTTGGCTCATTTTTTGTCACCTCCTCTGATACGTATAGTAACATTGTATCACTACTACTAGGTTATTCAAGTAGCTTGGACGTATAACTATCAGATTTAATGTAGATTTGATTGATTTGTCATTTCATGGCGGAATTTCAATGCGGAATACGTCAAATGTGGGGAGGAAACCCGCTATTTAAGCGGCTTTCAGCGATTGTGCATGTTTTATTTTTCTATGAATATAAATGAGGCTAAGCACCAATATTTTATGATTACTATGCTGAGTTTCTATGAAAACTCATAGGAGGAATCCGAATGAATCGGTCGGATGTTATTTTAGAGCTACAACTTGTACCAGAATTATTGAAACAAGCGGAAGCTATTTATATCGATGCCGTGTCTGAATTGAATTGGGCAAAGCATATGCTTCTGGCGAAGGAGTACGAAGTAATAGGTGAAGGGCTTGTTACAGGGAAGAATGAGCTTCAACGACAAGCGGAATTATGGCCACATACGAAAGAATTACAGAAGCAGGTCCTACAGATGGAAGATGCAGTTGAACATTCGAAGGTTGAGTTTCACTTCTACAAACGGAAATTAGAAAACTTACAAATTATTGCAAAGCTCATGACTATTTTATAATCGTACTCTTTTAGAAGAAATATGATGAAGATGCCTGCAATCGAAAGATGGCAGGTTTTTCTCTGTTAAATCGGAAGAGTTAGAAAATTTTATAGCTGACATGCGGTTACCATGAAGGGCAGTTGTGCATCCTAAGGGTAGAATATACCAATGTGTGGTTTTACAGGAGGATTGTACAAGATGAAATCAATTCGATTTATGGTGACCGCCAGCCTAGGCATATTCATGTTGACAGGTTGTCAAGCAGCCAGAAGCGCCTCAGTAGCAGAACCCACTTCGCCGCCAGCAACAATCACTGTTGCGCTCATAGGAGCCAACAACCAATCGGTAGGTTCAGCGCAATTAACCGCTGTCAGTGAAGGTGTACAGATGGATGTACAAGTCAGTGGGCTTTCTCCTGGTGTTCATGGTCTGCACATTCATGAGAAAGCGATTTGTGAAGCGCCAACGTTTGATTCAGCAGGAAGTCATTTCAATCCACAACACAAGGAGCATGGGTTCTTAAATCCGAAAGGTGCGCATGCAGGGGATCTGCCAAATCTTATTGTGGATGCACAAGGTAATGGGCGATTTAGTAGTGTTACGAAGGCAGTGGTGTTAGAAAAGGGACAGCCTAATTCGCTGTTTAAACCAGAAGGATCAAGCTTGGTAATCCATGAGAAGGCAGATGATTTGAAGACGGATCCATCCGGCAACTCGGGTAAACGGATTGCTTGCGGTGCTGTGAAATAAGGGAAGGAAGGGTTTCGACAACATGATCAAAACACAGGATCTCAAGCTTCAAATGGATGAATTAACAAAACAAAATGATATGGTACTTATTGAATTAGAACAGGTCAAAAAAATGTTGATCTCCAGTGCGCAAGGCTCTCAAGATAGCCAGGGACAGCAAGCTTCCTCGAGCAATGGTGACGCCGCGCAACAGGATTCAGCAAAGAATACCTCGCAAAATCAAGGTCAAAATCAAGGTCAAAGTCAGAACCAAAGCCAAGATCAGGGACAGAATAAAAACAAAGATCAAAACAGTGATCAAGATCAAACGCAGCAAATGAAATCTGGCCAAGGCAATTCGAATAACCAGCAAGTAACTGATTTAGCGAATGAGCTCTTGAAAATTAAAGATTTAGTCGTAAAGTTGGAACAAAAGACGTCGCAGTACGTCAGCAGTCAGTCAAATGGCTCGTTAACGGAAAAAGATGCAGTAAATCTCATTCTGACGTTAATGAACGGGATGGTAGACTGGGCAAGCGAATTTGTTTCCTCCAAAGCTTCCTCCAATGGCCAGGTGCAATAACGCCTCTTCTATAAGAAAAAGCAAAAAGGCTGAATCCACTCAGCCTTTTTGCTTTTTCTCATAAGGTATAAATATTAGGACTGTACAGCTTTGGTTTTAAAGTTCATTTGCTTTGCACAATATTCGATGATCTCACTCCGCCGTACGATTCCAATGAATTTATCGGAATCATCGACGACAGGTACGAAGTTTTGCACTTTGGCTAAATCAATCAGATCAACCATTTCTGCATGAATATGAACGGGTTTATTTTTAACTCGAAGAGGGACCTCCTCAAGCACATGGCGGTGTGCATTCTCAAATCCGATATGCTCTGAATTTTTGAGAAACCACAAAAGATCCCCTTCCGTAACGGTACCAACATAATGACCATCATCAGAAAGAATCGGGACAGCAGTATATCGATGATACTCCATGCGTTCCAGTGTTTGACGAAGGGTTGCTTGTGGAGTCGCGGTAATAACTTCGGATTTAGGCAAAAGGAAAAAAGCGATATTCATCAGTCACACTCCTTACATAAGAATCAATGTGTCTAGTATATCAAACTTTGCGCATAGAATCTAAACCTGTGATGGATGCTAGTAGTGAGGTGAACGGAAATGAATCGAGCATTGACTACAGCGTTGATCGGTATTGGTGCCGCTCAAGCCATCAAATTACCTTTAACATATGTGTTCAGTAAAAAATGGGACTGGACACAATTGGTTCAAACTGGCGGGATGCCGAGTTCCCATTCTTCAGGTGTTACGGCACTCGCTACCTACATTGGAATGAAAAGAGGCTTCTCTGCCATTGATTTCGCTGTGAGCTCCGTATTCGGGGCTGTCGTGATGTATGATGCCATGGGCATTCGAAGATCAGCTGGCGAAATTGCGGTTGAAGTGAATGATTTAGACGAACAGGTCGAACGAATTGCTAGGCAGCACCCTGGGCTCTATCATGCCAGAAGACGGAAGGCCTTGAAAGAACGATTAGGTCATTTACCTCGGGAAGTTGCAGTAGGTGCAATATTGGGGTTTGCCATTGGTGCTTGCAGCTATTTGATGGAGAGAAAGTAAAGACGCGATCGCTGTACATGTGGACAACATTTCCTGAATGGGATAAGATCAAGAAACGATCTTAGAGAGGAAGATGCCCATATGGAAACTATTCGTGTTACGACAACGGATCAACTGAAAGCTTGTTTTGCTGTGCGATTTAACGTTTTTGTTGATGAACAGCAAGTACCCGCTCACCTTGAGATGGATGAAAAGGATGAGTCCCCAGAAGCCTGCCATCATTTTCTCATTAAGGACGGCGAAGTACCCATCGCTACATCCAGATGGTATGAATATCAAGAAGCAACAGCTAAATTACAGCGTGTTGCCGTCTTAAAGGACTATAGAGGGCGCTCATTAGGGAAACAACTTATACTAGCTATGGAACAACAGGCGCTCGAACTAGGCTGCAAATATGCCATTCTAGACGCGCAATGCCAAGCTGAAGGCTTTTACAGTCAGTTAGGCTATAAAGTGATTTCCGACGAGCCGTTTTATGATGCTGGCATTCTACATGTCAGAATGAAGAAAACACTCTAACTAACAGCTGCATTTTCATTTCCAGAAGTCACGGTAACGGAAAGTGGGAAGGTAAGAATAAATCGTGTGCCGATCCCGAGCTCGCTTTCGACTTCTAATGTACCCTGATGATCCTGTACAATTTTATAACAAATCGATAATCCCAGTCCGGTACCTGTTTCTTTGGTAGTGAAGAAGGGATGGAAAATCTTCTCTAGCTGATCACTCGGAATACCAGGACCGTTATCCGCAATGACTAAAGTCGCGTTCTTCTGATCGCGGCTTAATTTCATGTGGATAGAACCGTTTGATTCCATGGCTTCGCAAGCATTTTTCATCATATTTAACAAGAGCTGTAACATTTTATCTTGATCCATAAGCATGTGAACGGCGTAGGTCGACTCATGAAAATGGATCTCATGCCCAGAGCTTGTGGCTTCGGATTCAATGAGCGCAATAACTTTGAGCACGCATTCATTCAATGAATGGGTTTGAAAGACTGTCTGGTGCGGCTTGGAGAATTGAAGGAACTCACCGGTCAAATCACTCATCCGATCGATCTCATCCATAATTAATCCATACCAATTTTCAATATTGTAATCGCTTGCTTTTGATAATTGCAAAAAGCCTTTGACTGTTGTTAAGGGGTTTCTTATCTCATGAGCCATGCCAGAAGCCAGTTCACCGACGACACGCAGTTTCTCTGACCGTTGCATTTGTTCTTCGCGTTTTAACCAAGATTCACGCTTCTTCATAAATAGATTATGCTCCGCGTGCAAAATAAGATCATCTTTCGTCAAGGCATCTTGCGGAAAGATAGCAATGCCATATGTATTTTGAATACCAGTAAGCTTAGGGAGTTCAGAATCCAACTTTTGTTGATAAGAAGCGGTTGTCAGAAAATCTTTGTGAAGCGGCATGACGACTGCGAATTCATCGCCGCCATATCTCGCGATAAATAGCGCATCTTTGAATAGTATTTGAAGGAGATCAGCCATTTGCTTTAGTACGAAGTTACCTGCTTGAAAGCCACCAGAGGTATTCATTGCTTTCAGATCCGTACAGTCGATTAGAAACAGAACGAGGGGTTGGTAGTGTTTGATTTGTTGCTCAAGTCTTCGATGACATTCTTCATAATTATAAAGACCGGTAAGGGAGTCTTTTTGCGTTAATAAATGGCGTTCATTGCGAATGCGATCCATTTTTCCAGAACGAAGATAGGCTGTCCGTGTTAGCCAAGTTACGGCTGCGAAGTCGAGGATACTCGTGAACCCAAACATGGTTTCTCGGGATGCGGAATGAGTTATGAAATTAACCGTAGTCAAATAAATAATCACGGAACCTAGGGACAATGTCCATGCGCTCAATTTGCTTTCTTCCTTGTAAGTGTGGTGTGCCAGAGTTAATAAATATAAGGGATAGCATAGACCCGATTGTCCAAGGGCATGAAGCGAAGCAATGAGGAGTAGTTGAATCCACGGCATAGCAGGATGTGGAGAGGAGAAGCGAACAGCTAAAACATAAAGTAATACAGCTAGAACAAACGAAGGAATGTTCAATACTGAATGCAGATAGATCGTATATAGGCCATATAATATAACATAAACATAATAAACCCCATTGATAATCACCGTATCAGCTCCCGATTGGAATTTCCGCCGTTCACATACTACTGTGACATGTTCTATGTTTGTCATAAAATCCCTGCTGTTCTCGAAAAAAAATTGAGAAATAATGGGGATTTTATCGAAAGAAGCCTTGAGAATATTTTTCTCAAGGCTTCGGATGAACATCTAGATTAATCTAGGATTTCGATGATATCATGTTTGTGGATAAAGGTCATATGACCTGTTTGTCCAATGTAATCAGGCATGTGGTCATCATAATGCATCAGATACACGAGTTTCTGAATATGATCGGGCAGGGTAAGAAGTTCATCAAGTGTTGTGTGTACATAACCCGGACCGCTTAATTGACAATCGTGAAAAATGGTGTGACAATTTCTAGTATGTATAACTTCGTTGATGAGCAAGTCTTTATTAAACTGCAAATCTGCACTATAGAAGGTTCGATGATTAATAAAAATCGAATAGTTAAGCTTATGAGCTATATGAAGGGTAGGGATGATTTCAATCGTTAGCTCAGTTGAGATGTTATAGGGTTCTCTTTCTTGCAGAAAGACAAGTTCGAAATAATCCTGAAGCTGGTTGAAGCCTTCTTCCGGATTGTAGAGACCGCCTTTCAGGCTATTCTCCCAAAGAACATCAGCTAATGCCTCGGTAATATAAAGCTGCACGCGTTTGCGGTTATATTGATAGAATAATCGAAAGGCTACTTCTTCAAGGCCGCCTATATGATCAGCATGAATATGTGAAATGAGAATACCACCGATTTGATCGAGTTCTACACCAATTTCATTCAGTGATTTAGGCGTAGTTGGCCCACAATCAATAAGAATAGTGGCGTCCGTAGATCGGATTAAGGCACTTGTATTGTAATACAATTTGGAAAAGGCACTGCCGGTTCCCAACATTTGAATTTGCAAACTCATTCAGCAGCCTCCAATTTTCGACAAAATCCATCTTTTTCTAATGTAACATGGGAGGTTGCCGACTTTCAACCTCTATATGTGGAAATAAAGTAACAGTAGAACTAAAGTATTCGAATAGAAGGTGTTGATCTCACAATGAATTGGTTGCTAGGATTTATCATTGTTTTGCTTATCTTGCTTTGTTTAGTTGGACTTTCCACCTACGTTGGTTGGCAATTAACGCATCCGGAACGGAAGTTAGTGGATGATGCTCCTGAGAATTATAATCTACATCGTGTTGATGTTAAATTCCCAAGCAGAACAGAGGGGGTTATGTTAGATGGCTGGTACCTGAAGTCTCCTAACGCGCCAGCCACATCCTTAACGACAACTGTCATCATGTCCCATGGTTATGCGGGCACACGACTGGAAAAGGGTCTCCCCGCGCTATCGTTAGCTCAAGCACTTGTGCATGCAGGGCACCATGTGCTTATGTTTGATTTCCGAAATTCAGGACGCTCAGAAGGGCATACAACAACGATAGGTTTCCTTGAAAAGGAAGACATCCTGGGTGCTATCGATTGGGTGAAGACATCGACAAATCATCCAACGAAAATCATGTTACTTGGATTTTCAATGGGAGGCACGTCATCCCTACTAGCTGCTGCGGAAGATAAAGCTGTGTCAGGTGTCATTACAGACAGTGCTTTCGGTCAATTAATTCCCTATTTGAAGGAGAATCTGCCCGTGTGGTCTAAGCTTCCACGGATTCCGTTTACTCCGCTGATTCTATCTATTTTGCCCAAGCTAATTGGTGTGAACCCTTATGCTGTTGATGCGTTAGCTGCTGTCGATCAGATAGCACCGAGGCCAATTCTATTCATTCACAGTAAAGATGATCAAGCTATTCCTTATACCAATAGTATGGAGATGTATAATCGTCACCCAGAGGATTTTGAGCTATGGATCACAGAGAAAGCGGGGCATGTAGGCTCTTTTCAAATGGAATCAGAAGCTTATATTAAGCGTGTTCTTAATTTTATTACGAAATTATAAATTCATCGCAACTCTTCATAACCATCGGCGTATAAAGATCAGACAGACAGATGACTAACGAGGTTGGAGGTTAAAATGAGATGAAAGTTCAGCGCATTTTTACGTTGATGGTTGTGTTCTTTGTTTTAAGTACGGCTGCGGTGGTAGCCTCTTCGATATGGGGGGAATATAAAGGATATAATATCGCTAGATTAGTCGTAAACAATCAAACGAAGGAATTCGCAGATGCAGATGTCCCGCCTCTCATTGTGGATGGCAAGACAGTGCTGCCATTACGTGCAATGAGCGATGCTTTACAAGCTTTGTTAAAGTGGGATGATTCAAGCAAAACAGCATACTTGTTCAAGCCGAATGTACATATGTTTTTTACAACGGAAGTTCGGAAAGATTCAGCGATCGTCCCTTTCGGCGTAGTTGAACGTGGTAAGCAAGCGGACTTCATCGTTTTCGCGCAGGTGGATAATTTGAAAACGAGCATTAATTCCGTTCGCGTGTCCATTGTTTCGCCTAGTGGACGAAATGTGATTACACCAGTTGAGAAATCAATTGCAGATTCCAAAGAATCGTTTTGGTTGAAGGTACCTTTATATGGCGTGTCCTTTGATGAAGCGGGTACATATGTAGTGAAATTTGCTATGCAGCAAAATGGCAGCGACGATTATTCCGTGGTTTCGGAGAAACAAATTCAATCCGAATAAGCCAAATGGAAATGATCTGGTTTGACCTCTTATTATGAAAATGATAGGATATTTAAGTAACTTATTACTTAATGAAATGAGGTTCTGCCTGTGAGCGATGAGAAGCATGATCATGTACACGGCCCGGACTGTGACCACGATCACGACGAGCAAGGGGAAGACGTTTTTATCGTAACGGACGAGAACGGTGTAGAACATGAAATGGTCATGGTATATACCTTCCAATCTCAGGAGCAAGCGTACGCTGTTCTACTAGATCGTAATGATCCTGAAGCAGACGGCGTCATTTTCCGTGTTGAAGAAGAGGACGAAGATGCCTTCCTTGTCAACATTGAAGACGAAGAAGAGTGGGAACGTGTGGTAACGATTTATAATGAAATCGTGGCTCAAGAAGGCGAAGAATAAGAGCTATACATAAGAACCCCCTAGCAGAATGATCTGTTAGGGGGTTTCTGTTTGTGTTTATTCATTTTCTAGGATTGAAATACATGATTCTACCGTTAAATAGATGAAGTTCAGCTTTCAGAAGTTTGCCCAAATATTTGCAGAATTCATTGCCTTTGCTCTTGTCGCCATGTGTGGCATTGTCAGGTAATACGAATTGTACAAACTGGCGTTCTTGCTCCTGGTTTTGTTCAGAACCGACCCCAACCACAATCGTATGATATAAGGGATTGATGCCTTTCAGATAAAACCATTTACCTTCGCCTTCCGGTTTCGTCTCAATGGTATAAGGGAATCCGGCTTCGTCATACTCCCAACCGAGCTGTTTGGCTGTCAGGCTGAGTTGATCCCGATAATGCAGCAGCTTGTCCTTGATTTCATCCAAGGTAAGTGCCGCGACAGCAGATCCTGTTACGAATTTAATATAAGCGCTTTGAGCCATTCCTTGATCACCTCATTCGCAAAACATCACCCATATCATAGCATCATGTAAACGGTTTTACAATATATCCCTCGTGGTTGAGAGTTGCAATAAACGGCTCTGCCATCCTAATGGACGACGGAGCCGTTTATCTTGAAATTAAGCCGAATTATGAAGTGAAACCAAAAAGATCTTATATGTTTAGAAAATAGCTTGAGTTTCTACGATTACTTTCACCTGTTGTACACTGCGATCCTCAGGGCCTTTGACTGGCAATCCGACTTCCACATGCTCAACAATATAGTCGATCAATTCTTGCGTAATGACCTCTCCAGGAAGCAATATAGGGATACCTGGTGGGTAAACATAAATGAACTCAGCAATGATCCGGTCAGCGGAGTCTTTGAAAGGCAGAATTTCCGTTTCTCCATAGAAAGCATCGCGTGGTGTCAATGTTAATTGCGGTATCGCAGGAACCTTGATGACAACTTCCTTAACCTCAACAACATCATCATTGATGTGAGATAGTTCTCGCAATGCCGTTAGTAGAATTTCTACATTCTCTGGTGTATCTCCCGGAGTGAAGAGGCAGAGGATGTTGTACATGTCACTCATCTCGACTTCGATATTGTAGTGATCGCGCAGCCAGTTCTCTACTTCAAAGCCCGTGACACCTAGCTTACGGACGTGTACGCAGATTTTGGTAGGGTCATAGGCATAAGTAGCTTCATCACCGAGAATTTCTTCTCCAAAACAATATAGGTTAGGAATCTCGTTGATTTGCTTTCTCGCATAATGAGCAAGCTCAATCGTGCGTTCTGCCATTTCACGTCCATTTAGAGCAAGATGTCGACGAGATGTATCTAATGAGGCTAGTAAAATATACGAAGTCGAAGTCGTCGTCAGCATCGATATGATCGTCTGAATACGTTTCGGATTTACACGATTTCCTTTGACATTAAGGACGGAGCTTTGCGTCATGGAGCCGCCAAGTTTATGTACACTCGTAGCAGCCATGTCAGCGCCAGCATCCATAGCAGACATCGGCAGCTTCTCGTGGAAATGGATGAGCACACCATGCGCTTCATCTACAAGAACTGGCATGTTGTAGCTGTGAACCAGATCAACGATTTCTTTGAGGTTCGTACACACGCCGTAATATGTGGGATTGATGACAAGTACGGCTTTTGCATCTGGATGCTTCTCGAGAGCTCGACGAACGGAGCGGGTCGGGATGCCGTGATCAATTCCCAGATTTTTATCGCGAGCAGGCTGGATAAAGACTGGCTTTGCTCCAACGAAAATGATCGCGGCTAGTACGGATTTATGGACATTCCGCGGCACAATAATTTTGTCGCCTTCGGAACAGACGGTCATTATCATTGTCATAATCGCTCCACTGGTGCCTTGAACAGAGAAGAACGTATGATCCGCGCCAAACGCATGTGCAGCCAGCTTCTGAGCTTCTTCAATGACCCCCATCGGTTGGTGAAGATCATCTAGCGGTGCTATATTGATAAGATCGATGGACAGGGCATTGTCGCCAATGAAAGCACGAAACTCCGGGTCCATGCCGACTCCTTTTTTATGGCCAGGAATATGAAACTGAATAGGATTTCTTTCCGCATGCGCAAGCAATGCAGAGAACAGGGGTGTACGGGTATGATCCACCTGATTATCGCTTCCCTTCTATCGTGGATTGCTTGTTCTTAAGTTGCAACAAACAAAATGAGTATATCAAACTAGAGATATGATGCAAGTTAATTTTTTCAAAATAGTTTGCACAAAATGGGGTCAAACTAACACTGAGATGGATAAATAGGCAAAATAAAGGAGAAATCGGATGATTTGGATGCAAAAATGGCGGAAAAATCGGTTGTTTTCCCCATTTGTGATGGAACTGTTAATTATTATGTTTGTTGTCGAATTTGTAAAGGGTGCTTTGCTAATAACCATTTTACCGGTTTATATGACAACAGCGCTCGGAGCTTCTGCTTTTGTTATCGGATGGACGCTAGCTGCTCAATATATTGGCGATAATGTATTACGTACACCTGTTGGGTGGATTATTGATCGGCTCGGCTATCGAGTGACTATGCTAACTGGGGTTTTGTTGACGTTCCTTTCGGTTATCATTATGGCAATAACGACGCAATACATATGGATGATCGTCGGCTGTGCGCTGCTCGGATTTGGTACGGCCCCTTTATGGCCTTGTGTAATTACCGGAACGACAGAGGTAGCGGGTGATGAGGGCAAAGCAACGATCATGAGTGTGGTTTATATGGCGTGGCTGTCTGGGGTCGGACTAGGTCCCGTTGTGATTAATTTTTTCGTAGGTGAAAATAACTATGCTTTTGCCTTCAAATTGCTTATCGGCTGTATGACGTTAGTCGTCCTGGTCGCTCTCATGCTTCCACGTAAACAGAAGGTGAGCGTAACCAAGGATGCTCGGGATGAGGAGAAAGTCGCAGTCAAGTCGCATCAAGCCAGAAGGCACGCTTGGTTGCAAAGCGTATCTACCTATTTAAGCGAGGTTCGGAAATCGATGTCAGTTAGCCCGCTGATGTTTCCAGCTATGTTTGCTCAAACATTTGCACTAGGGATATTAACGCCGATTCTAACCCTTTATGCCAAGGAAGTATTGATGCTATCTTCGTTTCAGTACAGCCTATTTTTGGTCGCTGGAGGAGCGGTAACGGTTATCTTTCTGATACCAATGGGCAAAATGGTAGACCGCATTGGGATTCGTCCGTTCTTGCTCATTGGGTTTACGCTTAGCGCAGCAGCGCTGCTGCTCTTTACATTTGTGAAATCAATGGGGATGCTGTACTTCTTGGTAGCGGTACTTGGCGTGGGCTATGCGTTTATTATTCCATCATGGAATGCACTGATTGCTTCTGCAATTCCTCCTGAGAAAAGAGGGGCAGTTTGGGGGTTTTTCCTCACGATTGAAGGGTTTGGGATGATTGTCGGCCCTATTGTTTCTGGGAAGCTTTGGGATGTATATGGGTATCACGCGCCATTTTTGACGAGTGGATTTGTACTTATCGGGCTGCTTGTTCTTCAAATGTTCATTTCCATCCCCAAAAAAGGTATGGTACGATAAGGAAAAAGAAATGGTTTGGAGGCTTAACGCATCATGAACAAACAGATTGGAATCATCATGTTGTTGCTGATGACGATCTTTATCGGATTCGGAATTATCATTCCTGTGCTGCCAGAAGTTGTGAATGGAGCAGGAGCGAAGTTTCATAACGCATTACTTTTATCGGTGTATTCCGCCGCTTCCTTCTTGATGTCTCCCATCTGGGGAGGCTTATCGGATCGTATCGGCCGTAGACCAATTATCTTAATCGGACTGCTGGGATTTAGTATAAGCTTCTTGATTTTCGGCTTTGCTAATGATGAATTATGGATCATGTATGTATCCCGTATCTTAGGTGGTTTATTCTCAGGAGCGGCAACGGCATGTGCTGTTGCCTATGTCGCGGATATCACAACCGCAGAGAATCGGACGAAGGGCATGGGCATGGTAGGGATGTCAATTGGGCTTGGCTTTATCTTCGGACCAGCAGTTGGCGGGATTGTCAGCAAATGGGGAACCTACACGCCATTTTTCGTAGCTGCTGCGCTATCCTTTGCTTCGTTCCTATTCGCTGCTGCGATTCTCAAAGAATCCTTAACGGTGGACAAGCGCAGATCCTCGCAAGAAAAAGCGCCTTCGCGTTGGACCGCATTCGATGGTGCTTCTAAGTATTTGTACGTGTTATCGTTTTTCGTCTCGTTCACTTTGGCAGGACTTGAAGCAACGCTTCAGTATTATCAAATGGACAAAATCGGCGCCACGCCGTTTGACATCGGCATGATGTTCCTCGCGAGCGGCATCGTCGGTGCCTTGATCCAAGGCGGCGTCGTGCGCCGCCTGGTGAAGCAAGGTGCCGAGCAGTTCGTCATCGGCATCGGTTTATTGCTCTCAGCAGCTGGCTTCTTCCTGCTGCTCTACTCCAGCAGCGTCGTAACCGCTGCGATTTACTTATCGGTCTTCGGCGCAGGGAACGCGCTGATCAGACCGTGTGTGACGTCGCTGATTACGCAGCGCACGAAGGTTGGACAAGGCGTCGCGACAGGGCTTAGCTCCTCCATGGACAGCTTGGGCCGCATCGCGGGCCCACTCCTTGGCGGAGCGGTGTTCGCGATCGCGCATTCGCTGCCGTTCATTATCGGCGGCGTGCTCTGCCTAGCTGCAATCTTACTGCTGCAGCGTTTCATTCTGGTAGATCGCCAAACTACCGCGCAACGAGCGGTCTAGTCTAACGTAGAAAAGCTGCACATCCACTTCTCCAAAAGGAGAGGGATGTGCAGCTTTTTGTTTACAACAGCGAAGATAAACCTATTCATGCTCGTTCTACGCTGTAAGCGTGAAAAACATCGTTACAGCATAGAACAGTGCAGAACATTCCTTGAGAACTGACTCTTCGGCATATTAGCGTGGCGACAGACCATACATAATGAACTTAATCGTATAGTCGATTTCTTTCTCTTCATCCCACTCGGCATCGGGAACAAGGAGAAATCGGGTGATAAGAAATCCGATAATGGTGGAAACAATCAGCCGCATCGTTGTGGGTGTAGGGAGGTCAATGATTTGACCCTGCCCCTGGAAATGTCGAATGGCTTTATAGGCCTTTTCCAGCACTAGCACAGCAACCGTCTCTTTAAATTGCTCACGAAGCTCGTTGTGAAAGGGGATTTCGTGCATGAAAATTTTGATTATTGGAAAGTGCTTGCGGGCAAATTCCAATCGATTCACGATAATCGCGCGTAAGAAGGACTCAACACTTGGATAGTCAGCTTCTAAAACTTTAGTAAAATCTTTAACCGCGAACGGTGCAATGAGTTTGGTCATCATAGGCGCTACGATCGAGAGGAGCAGTTCTTTTTTCGTTTTGTAATGACGGAAGATCGTGCCCTCCGCTACGCCAGCCTTCTGCGCAATCTCGCTCGTAGAGGAGCCTGCAAAACCTTTCTCAGAGAAAATCTCCACAGCCGCCTGAACAATCTTAATCTGTTTATCGGTCATTTTCTCTTCTTCGTCGTTCAGACGCAGCAGCTCAGTTAACCATGGCTCGATATCGGACATTGCATTCACCTCTTTATCAGTTCCTAAACATCCATCCATTATAACTTACGGTGCTTCTTCAGTGCCACAATATTCAAGATCATAAAGACGAGTGTAAATGACACGAGTACGAGAACATCGAGCCAGATGCGGTCCCAGCCGGCGCCGCGAATCATAATATTACGCAAGGCGTCAGCTCCGTAATAGAGCGGCATCAAATGCCCAATCCAGCGAAGATAAACCGACATTGTATCCAAACTGAACAAGCCTGAGAAAAACACCTGTGGCACAATGATGAGTGGTATGAATTGAATCATTTGGAACTCATTGTTCGCGAATGCTGAAATTAGCGTTCCTAAGGAAAGGGCAGCAAGTGCAAGTAATAGCGTTATGAGCAGGACGTACCAGAAGGAACCAACCATCATGAGGCCAAGGACGCTGGTTGCAAACCAAGCAATGAGCGTTGCCTGCAAGGTGGTGAAAATCCCAAAGCCAAGGATGTACCCAACGACGATCTCCCATCGGCGTAATGGTGTAGCGAGCAATCGCTCCAAGGTGCCACCCGTACGTTCTCTTAGGAAGGACACACCAGAAAGCAAGAAGACGAAAAAGAAGACGAAAAATCCAATGAGTACCGGTCCGAAATTATCAAAGGCAGCCATATCAGCCGCGCCGTGCAAATACGTAATCGCAGGCGTAAGAACTGATGCAGTCCCAGCGGGGGAAGCACTTTGTAACGCCTTTTGAAGTAAGAATAGAACAGCTTTGTTCTTACTTGGATCACTGCCTTCCAATGTTAGTTGCGGCGTTGTTCCATTCATGACAAGTACAGCATCTAAGTGAACATTGTCCAACTCCGTTTGGGCTTCCTCAGCTGTGTATACCGTGACCTCAGCTTTCAAATCCTGTAATTTCTGAATGAGCGGGGCAGGGACATTTACAGCTCCCAGCTTAGGAACGTACGTGTTGCCATTGAAGACTAAGGACATCATGAACAAGATGAGCATGGGGGCAACAAGCATCATCATGAGTGTGCGTTTGTCGTGGAAAAATTGGCGTAAAATGCGAATGACAATGGCTCGAATTCTCATGCTCCAGCACCTCCATACACAAGGAATGCTTCTTCAATCGTAGAGGAGGAGGTTGCTTTCTTTAACTCCTCTGGCGTACCGATTGCGGTGAGACTCCCATCACGAATCATACCAAGCTGATGGCACTTGTCTGCTTCATCCATGACATGTGTGGTCAAAAGAATGGTGGTTCCCTTATGGCTCAGATTGGTTAGCTCCTGCCATATAGATTTTCGTAAGACAGGGTCAATCCCGACTGTAGGCTCATCGAGAATGAGAATGCTTGGCTCATGCAGCAAGGAAATGGCAAGTGATAAACGTCGCTTCATTCCTCCTGAATAGTTGCTGACCTGCTTCTTCATATGAGCACTTAAATCAACGAGCTCCATAACGGCCTGAATGCGCTGCTTACATTTAGCTCCTTTGAGTCCATACAGGGCTGCGAAGAATGCAAGATTCTCCTGCGCCGTTAACTCGGTATATAAGGCGTCTGATTGTGCCATATAGCCGATCTGAGAGAGCATTGCAAGCTGTGGCATCTTCTGTCCAAGTACATGCACCTGACCGGATGTAGGGGCGTCAATTCCTGCAATCAAGCGAACAAGTGTCGTCTTACCCGATCCTGATGGACCCAGCAGTCCGAAAATCTTTGCACTAGGCACAGCAAGTGTAATGTCTTTCAAAACGGTTTTCTCACCAAATTGCTTACTGACCCCTTGCACTTGAATCGATGTGTTGGACGTCATACCTGCACCTCTTTCGAAGAATTAAAGTGAGTAATCACTCATTTTGCAATCTAAACCCATCATACGACATATGTATGAGGTTGAGAAGTGAGTAATCACTCATTTTCAAAAAAAGAAGTGCAAACAAAGAGAGGCATTCGATGGAATGCCCCTCTTGTTACTTCTCACAATTACTTTTTAGCTTTCGGTTCCATTTTGTGATCTACCCATTTCTCGATAGAAGGGGTTAGTTGATCTTTGATGGATACCACTAGCTTGTCTTTGGAAATCCCTTTTGCTTGGGCAATTTCAGTTAATGATTTACCTGCATGCAGCTGCGTACGAAGCTCGTCTTTACTCATGCCGAGCGATTTTGCGAGTTTTTCGGTATCGGGTTTTAAGCCGAATTTGTGCTTACCGTGACCAGGATGGTGAGCTAATAGGTTCTTCTCATTAAGGATGAACTTTAGATGCTCGCCAAGCTTTTGCTTCATGTGATCGCCTTGATCAGCAGTTAGCTTACCGTCTTTCACGGCGGTCTCAATCTTGGTCGTCCGCAATTGCTGGAGCTTGGCTGTCAGATCAGCTTCCGAGATGCCTTTTTCTGCAGCGACTTCAACAATACTTTTACCGCTCTTCAGCGATTTGAAGAGAACTTCTTTGTCTACACCAATCACCGTGGCTGATTCTTCAATAATCGGCCATTTCCGTTTATGATGTCCACTCTGTTCCTTCTCATCAGCTTGTTGCCACCCAGCGGTTGGCTGCTCGTCGGAATCAGGATTCTGCGCGATAGCAGTCAGGCTTCCACCTAAGATACAGGTGAGTGCGATAGAGCTAATGAGAAGCTTTCTTAGTTTCGTTGTTTCCAATGGTTTCGTGGCCTCCTTCCTGTTTTATTGGGAATTACAGGACTTAGTCTGCGCAGGAAAGCCTCGTTTTAGTTGAAATTAACCTTAATTTAACATAAATTTTTCATGAAATTAGAAGGACGGCGTGTCCACAGCAAGCTTGTACAAAGGAAGCAGCTTCTGGAAGGTTTGTTCAATTAAGCTCTCCAGCTCTCCGGGGTTAGCTAATATAGGATCATCGAAGCTCAAGTTTCTACCGATGAGGAGCTCAGCCTTTTTGACATCACGGAAACGAGTTAGGGCTTCGTTCCACCCCTTGGTGTCGAGCGTAGACACAGGTGTTGTATCTTTTTTCATATGGTCAAAGGATATAAGGAAGTCGTTAGGAATTTCTGCTTGAATCTGCTTTAAATTATTCATATACGTTTTGGCGATATTGCCTTTGTTTGGAAGTTCATAGATGAGTGCAAGCCAAATGAAAACGCGGTCGTCGAAAAGACCAACTTGGAAATGGGGCACCTGTTTGTAACCACGTTTATTAGGACAGATGGCCATCCATGTGTCGACTGGCGGATTGATTTTGCGTCGTAAATGTTTGGCAATATGGAGGTGCATCTCGGTTCCAGATTGTACGGATAAGTCGGCTGTCAGCGCATCGCCAAGTGCTTTGAATTTAGGCTGAATACGCTCGCGAATCGCAGCCATTCGACCGTCTAAGCCTTCAATGGCAAAGGTGTCGAAATCGTGTTGTGTAAATCCAGTAAAACTCATTATGTAAGGTCCTCATTTCACAATCATGTTTTTCAACTATTCTAAAGCAATTTCGTACATCTCGCAATGAATCACAAGTTTCGTTGACGCCTTCCTATAGGTCATTAGATCCATATTGTCGAAATAAGCAGGGAAAATTAGGTATTTGTCGAATGTTATATTTTACAAGCATGGACAGGTACAGGAGGAATAAGGATGAAGAAGATGCCGAAATGGTCAAAAGTGGCAATCATAGGAACACTAATGGGGACTTGTTTTGGGGCAGGTGTATACGCACAGGATGTACTTCAACGAGTCGATGCGTACATTCGTAATGATTTTAAGGTCGTCGTCAATGGGCAGGCCGTTCAGCTTGCGAATCCACCATTAATTTATAATAATACGAGTTATTTGCCAGTCAAAGAATTAGGTGGCTATTTGGGAGCTGTAGTGAATTGGCAGGAGAGCACGAAAACCATATTCGTCAATCCGCGTGTAAGCCTGAGTCAAGCAACCGATTTAAATCAATCGAGTTATACGGATATCGTACTTCAATATCCATATGCGCAAGTGATGGAGTACCGAGGGGCTACCGCTCCCGTTCTTTTGAACATGGCGGATCAGACATATTACCGTTTGGCGGATCTTGAGCGGTTGGGCGTTCGTACGGATGCCTTGCGGAAGTCGAAGGAGAAATTCACAGGTCAACTCTACGTAAGTGAGACAGAATTGCGCAATGTTTGGGGGAGCCAGCCTCCGAATGTGTCCTATTCCAACTATGAGTCGGTCATCGTGACAGGTGAGACGGATCCACTTAAGTTGAAAGCCTTAAAGGCCTATGTCGAACAATACAGGTATTTTGTAATGGATTCATTGAGTTACTCGTGGAATCCTGTCATTATTGATAAATTGTCGACAGAGAATAGTTACAGTTATTTGTTGAATAATAACGGGCATTATTTCCGCACGACCCTAACGTTAACACCTATTAAGAGCGCAGGGGATGCTATTTTAGATTACATGCTTGCCAGCTCTTCAATGGAAGACATTGAGGCAGGCAAGGTTGCTAATTAGTTGACTATCACTGCTGCCTCTTTAGATAGAAAATCGCAATTTGTGTTCGATCACGCAAGGTTAGTTTACTTAAGATTTCTGTAATATAGTTTTTAATCGTACCTTCGCTCAGGAATAGCTCCTGGGCGATTTCTTTATTTGACAAGCCTTCAGCGATTTTGGCAACAACTAGTTGCTCGTTTGGTGTTAAGCCATATTCGATCAGGGGATTAGACATAGGTGGGCTTGCTACCGGAGTTGTTTGTATGAATGAAGTCAATTTCTTTGCAATCTCAGGATGAATGAGTAAATTTCCTTGATTAACTGTTTTGATACCTTGAATAATGCGGTCAGGGGAGATGTTTTTCAGCAAATAGCCACTTGCGCCATTCCGTAGAGCTTGAATGATGTAGGCATCATCATCAAATGTGGTCAGAATCAAGATTGCGATATCTGGATAGGCTTGTTTGATTTGTTTCGTTCCTTGCACGCCGTCGCAAATGGGCATTCGTATATCCATAAGGACCACATCTACTTGTTCGCCACCGTGAATACGTGCTAGAGCTTCATCCCCGTTCGTGCAAGTCCCAACTACCGTAATTTCCGGATCCAGACCAATAATTAATTGTAAGCTCTCACGAATAAATGGGTCATCGTCTGTGATTAGAACATGGATCATTCTCATTCAACCTCTCTTTTGTCAGAATCAATGTGGCGAAAAGTAGGCAAAATCGTCGTCACTGTGAACTTACCCTCATACGTAATATGCAGCCTTCCTCCGATAAGCTTACTCCGAGCTTCCATCCCGGTAAGTCCTAAGCCCTTAGCTGTGGGCCCAAAAGGAACGATACCATTGTTGGAAATCTGCATGGACACTTGGTTCGTCATATAGACCAAAGCAATTTGAACCTGCGTAGCTGACCCGTGACGTATCGCATTCGAAATCGCCTCTTGTGCATTGCGGTAAAGAATGAATTCCATACTGGGGTACAAATCATAGGGCATGCCTTGGATATCCATATCTATATGGATGCCATTCTCCTTTGGCAGTCCTTCAATCAGCTTGTGCAAGGAGTAAATCTGCATAGACTGTTCAGGAGGCTTTATTCGCCTAACGGTTGAACGGAGGAGATCCATGCTCTCACCAAGCTGGTCCCGTACGGAAGTTAGCATCTCTGTTCCTTTCGCTGGCTGAGAAGGCAGGATACTTAGCGATGCCTCCATCATCATTTTCAGACGTATGAGTTTATGTCCCAAATCATCATGGAGATCGTGTGAAATTCGGTTCCGCTCTTCCGTTTGGGCGATATGCTCGACTTTGCTTGCATAATCCATTAACTGCAGGCGCGCTTCATCTAGGGCATAATGCTGCTTGCGAAGTTGATCATAAAGGATTTCAACCTCATCTTTGTTTTGCCTCGTTTGCTGCAATTGGAAGAGTATCAAGATAAACGCCAGGGAAATGGCATTGGCAATTACATAATAGCTTAAAGGCTGTGTTTGCAAGGAAAGATTCAGGGTACCAAGCTGTAGGAGTAAGACGGGAAACCAGGTTCGCCCTGTGGTGCTTTCACTGTAGGTAATCAATGTTGAGAAGAAGGCAATAAACCATATTCCTTGATAATGATAGGTCATCCAGCCTGTGCAGCCAATTTCAATGAGGAGCATCCAAACAGAACGCGGGAAGCGTGTACGCCTCATTTCTATCATCGCAATGAAAAGTAAGACGAAGAGGGAATAGCTGTCATTCGAAGTGTACGTTTCCAAATACATGGAGGCGATCGCTGGAATCAACACGAGTAAATACCGTGTAAGTTGAAGTGATTGTGTCAAACCGATTCCCTTCCTTTTATAGGGCGTATACACGAAAGTATATCATACTTTTCAAGTGGGTTAACACGATTAGGTGACTTTTGTCACCTCAGATCATGACTTCTTCTACCTGTAGATATCCCTGCAAAGATGTAAGATAACGGTAATAAGTGATGTGGAGAAAGGGAGAGGAAGCCATGAGCTTTGTCCAATTGAAAAATGTCGTAAAGAAATATAACGATCGCATTTCCGTCGATCATTTAAATCTTACAGTTCAAGAAGGGGAGATTTTCGGTCTGTTAGGTCCTAACGGAGCAGGTAAAAGCACGACAATTAAAATGCTGAGCGGGCTGCTGAAGATCGATCAAGGCGAGGTGCTTGTGGATGGACGTTCCGTGGCCAAAGATGCCTTAGAAGTGAAGCGTAACATCGGTCTTGTACCTCAAGAATTAGCCATTTATGAAAATCTAACGGCACGCGAGAACGTCACTTTTTTCGCGAAGTTGTATGGTTTAAGAGGTAAACTGCTGAAAGACAGAGTAGAGGAATCATTATCCTTTGTTGGATTGCTGGATCGTGTGAATGATAAAGCAAGTTCTTTCTCTGGTGGGATGAAGCGAAGATTAAACATCGCTTGCGCGATTATGCACCATCCCAAGCTCATCATTATGGATGAACCTACGGTGGGGATTGATCCTCAATCGCGTAATCATATTTTAGAGTCGGTACGTGAGTTAAATCGAATGGGTTCCACGATTATCTACACTTCGCATTATATGGAGGAAGTATCGGCGATTTCATCGAGAGTCGGCATCATGGATCACGGTCATCTCATCGCTTGTGGAACGCAGGAGGAGCTTCGCAGCAAGGTTGCGCAAGATAACAAAATTATTCTGCAAGTTACCAATCTGGTTATCGAGGCTGTTAATGAGTTAAAGAAGTATCCACTGATTAAGAGTGTCATCGTAAGTGAACAAACGATTGAGTTGATTGTGGGAGCAACGCAAAGCTATTTACAAGATATTTTGTTTATTCTTTCTAAACATGGCGTTAAGATTCAAACGCTTTCACAGGTGGAGCCTGACCTAGAGGCTTTGTTCCTGTCATTGACGGGTAGAACCTTGAGAGATTAGGAGGTGATCATGATGCCAATGTGGATAATAGCGAAGTATGAAATCCAGCGGATGCTGCGGATGCGATATGTTTTCTTGATTCAACTGTTAATGCCGCTCCTACTCATCTTTATCTTAGGCTCTGCACTCTCAGGAGCATTCCAAACGGAAGATAAGACGCCTAACCCTGTGAAGGTAGACATCGTTCAAGATGATTCAGGGGTACTGCGTGAGAGCTTTCAAGGTTTTCTAGCAATGCCAGAAATAAATAAACTACTGCAAATAAACGTAATTCCAACACGGGAGGAAGCCGTAAAAAGGTTGCGAGATGGAAAATCGGAGTTTGCACTTCTTATTCCAAGCGATTTCAGCAGTCAAGTGACCACAGGGAAATCAGCTCATTGGGAAATGGTTCTTGGTCATGATTATTGGCAGAATCTAACGGCTCAAATGGTATTTCGTTCATTTCTAGATCAAGTGAATCAGAAACAGGCGATAAGTATGATTGCGAGTACGAGTACTCCGAGTGCTGAAACGAGGGTTCAAAGCAATCCTACGGATGATTCTGCTCAAAAGATGGCCTCAAGTGCGTCTTTTGTGCGGGTAGGCAAGGTAACTGGCTCCAATGCCAATTACACAGCCATGCAGTACTACGCTGCGTCGATGTTAATTATGTTTTTACTATACTCGGGAATGATCGCGGCTTTTAGCCTGCAAGGTGAGAAGGAAAACCATACGCTGTCTCGATTAAATGCCATGCCTATTCAGGAATATCAAATTTTATTGGGCAAAATACTCGGTAATATCATTATTTGCATCGGTCAAGTAGTGGTCATCGTGGGAGCTACAAAACTGTTCTATGGGGTTGACTGGGGGACGAACTTCGTGATGCTATTCCTCATTTGCATTAGCGTAATTGCTGCTTCAATGGGTATAGCCATGGTAATTATGTTCATAACTAAAACACATAAAAGCATCGCTACCTCCTTTCAAATCGTTATTATGATCATGACTTTCTTAAGTGGGGGCTTTACGCCGCTTCCTGATGGCTTCATTAAGCAGTTAGGCGCGTTTACGTTGAATTATTGGGGAATGCAAAGTATGTTTCACCTTATGCTAAGAAGCGAATCCGCTATTATCATGCATCATCTAGTGATTTTAGGTTGTATCAGTATTGGTACGTTGGGACTCGCACTGCTGCTATATCGAAAAGGGGGATATCATGAATAGCTTCACGATCGCGATGAACATGCTGCGGCGTTCACTCTTTCAGCGGAAAGGTTTTCTCCTGTATCTGGTTATTCCGGCTGCCGCGGTTTCACTTATTATCGGTGTTTTTGGCAATCAAACAGAGAATCGCGTAGACATTGCCTACCTTAATTTGGACTCGGGTTCAATCAGCACTCATATTTCACAAGAGCTAAGTGCTTTGCCAGACTATCGGTTGAAACAAGCTGATTCAGAAGCTGATCTTAAGAATGACGTGATCAAACAGAAGGTACATGCTGCGTTTATCATACCAGCTGGTTTTAGTGAAGATTTGCTATCGGGTGCTTTACCCCAACTAGAGATGTACCAGCTTAGTATGAACGAAGCAACGATCACACTCAAAATGAATTTGGATAGTATCTTATCGGGTTACCATGATGCGATTGCATTATATAGCAAGCAAGGGCTTCAAGGGGCTTCGTTGGGGGATGCAGTAGAGAAAACAATTCTGCAGATCCAAAAGCATCAAGTAAAGTCGCAAATCACGGATTACAACTTGTATACGAATCCCAATTCGCGTCTCGTCGTAGGTTTTATGTTGATTTTTATGATGTCTTTAATCAGTAGTACCGTTTCACTCGTTATGGAAGATCGCCGACTTCGCACGATGGTCAGAACCTATACAGCACCTGTGCGCTCCTATGAAATTGTATTTGGAAATTTCTTGGGCAGCTTTGTTGTAGGAACACTTCAAGTGTTGATTATCCTTTTGATTACGAGATATGTAGTTCAGTATGAATATGGACTCCCGTTCCTGTCGCAATTTATAATTTTGGAATTTTTCTTATTGGCGTGTATGGGCATTGCCAGTACAGTCGCGAGCATTGTTAGGAATGCAACAAACTTGGGCGTGGTTAACTCACTCGTCATTTCGCCAACTTGCATGTTGGGCGGATGCTTCTGGCCGATAAGTCTGATGCCGGAATGGATGCAAAAGCTGGCTAACTTCGTACCACAAAAGTGGACACTTGAGGCGATTGAACGTATGGCGTCTGGACAGTCGCTGTCACAGATGTGGATGCATATGGGGGTATTGGCCTTGTTCGCACTTATTCTAATGAGTGTTGGAGCGGCCATCCTCAAGCCGAATGAGGAAGCAATCAGTTAATTTAACAACAAGGGCAGCCCAAATTAGTCTGGGCTGCCCTTGCGTATTGGATAAGGATTAGATAACGAACGCGCTAGTGATAATAACCAACAAGATGAAAAGAACCAAGATTGCTGCAGAAGATCCATAACCGCCGCCACAGCCAACTCCACCAACACCTGCTACGCCATAACCCATATGATTCACCCTCTCTTTCTAAGACCTGTCATTGACTTTCGACATAGCATATGGAGTTATGAAGGGGAAGGAATGGGCTTTTTACTTCATCCTAAGTGATTGTGCTGGTGTCCCTAGTCAGGTGCGGATTTTGCAAGGATATGTGATATAATGCTCGAATGGACAGTGAAGGGAGAATGGTTAGAGAATGGCAGCGAACGAAATTGCAGAGTGGATGCTTAATGAATTGAAATCGGCAGGTATTTTGTATCAAAAGGATGCCGTTGACTATATTCTTAAGAATTTTGGGGAATCATTTATTTATGTGAATGACAATGGGAATCAAGCCATTTCCCAAGAGGTCAAGAAAATCTTCAAGAAATTACATGGCGGTAGAGCAGCATGGGAACGAGATGGATTTTTCTGGGGCTGGCATTAATCATAGGTTTGAATGAACATGGGCTGTAGCTGATGGCAAACAGGCATCGGCTTTTTTGTGCGCTTTCTTTTAAAAAAATATCCATAATCCAAGTTGCTAAAACATAGAATTCATAATAAGATAACTGTAAGAACACAAGTTGTCTGAATATTTAAATAAATGATTATGCACCAATTATGGAGGGGATTGCCGTGAGTAAGAGTCATGAAGTGGAGTATTGCAACCTAGAGTTACGATTTGATCGCCGGCTAATCCGGAACTTCATTAAAGCGCTCATTCAAGAAGGATATTCACTCTATTGGAATGAAAGTGAACTGCAGTTTATCATTTCTATTCGAACTGGACGCAAGCTGATTAAGCTGAAATTCGAACGAATTGGCGAGAAGTATAAGATTGTTGGCAATTATTCATTTAAAGATGAGAAGCTCGCTGAAATGATGGAGAAGCTGATCGGGGATACACGCGGTCATGCTGTTGTTAAAAGATTTAAGGATCGGCAAATTCTCATTGAGAATATTATGTTCGGAGAAATCATCCGCATGGTGGAAATTAGCGGAATTGAACATAAGGTGCTGTATCAGAAGGAGCCTGCTGTGACCGTAGAAGAAGTCATGCAAGCACTAAGATCGAAGAGGACGGATGAACGCATCCCTATTTTGCGAATGGAGCTTGATTATGAATTAGCTACGCTGCAAGATGCACTCTCGTCCGGGGATACCAAGGCCGCGATGGAAAGTAAAGTTAAACTGATCGAGCTGAGACAAGAAATGCTTCTATTGGAGATGTGAGAATGAATAGTGTGCTGGGATGAAAGAGAGCCTGTATGAACGTATACGGGACTCTCTTTTGTGTGTTTATAGGGGCTAGGAATCGATACTTGTGCACGGAAGTTGCTTCGTTTATACTTATTTCAAAAATGTTAAAGCGCTTAAACTTTTGTTTGGGCAACAGGAGATGAAGCCTTGAAAGTTAGTATTTTTGATGTTGCGAAGAAAAGTGGACTTTCCGTGGTCACGGTCTCCCGCGTAATCAATCAAGCGGGTACGGTGCGCGAGGGGAATAGGCAGAAGGTGCTGCAAGCTATGCAGGAGCTGGATTACCACCCGAATGCAGCTGCACGCAGTTTAGCAAGAGGAAAGACAGGCATTATAGGCGTAGCTGTGTCGAATCTGAATGATTCTTTCTTTGATGCGGTAGTGCAGGAAATGAACGCTCAGTTGGCAGCACGTGGCTACTTCTTAGCTTTGTCGATCTCCACGGATGTGTTCGCCTCATTCGAGAAATCATTATTTCAAGAAGATCGCGTGGATGGATTAATTGTCCTATCCCCAACCAACGAGGAGGCTTACGTAAGCGAAATTCGGAAAAAGAGGTTGCCATTTGTCTTAATTGATAACCAACAAATTCATGAAGCTGCCTCGTCGCTTATCGTAGATAACTTCAAGGGTGGATATGAAGCGACAAAACATTTGATTGAGCTAGGACATACGGAAATCGCTCATATTCGAGGCCCCAAGCCTTTTTTAAGTAGTGCTGAACGGGAACGCGGGTACATCCATGCGATGCAGGAAGCGGGATTACACGAGCTATGGATTCACCCTGGTGAGTTTAGCATAACATCGGGATATGAGATTGCAGACAGCTGGATGAAAGAAGGAAAATTGCCTTCAGCTGTTTTTGCGGCGGATGATTTCATTGCGCTGGGTTTGATGGATGCGCTAAAGAATGCAGGCTACCAAATACCAAGAGACATGTCGATCGTTGGGTTTGATGATCAAATTCTAGCTTCCGAATTTCGTCCGAATTTAACAACGGTTCGTCAGCCAGCACAAGAATTAGGGCGATCTGCGATAGACGAATTAATACGTTGGATCGACGGCAGTACAGAGACACACCAAAGAATTATACTGAACCCTGAGTTAGTTATTCGAGAAACGACAGCGAGGAAACAGTAGGGATGAATTTCAAATAATAATGCGTAGACTCCCTGAGAAGGGAGCTTTTTGTATCATAAAATGACTATTGTTAACGTGTGCATAGATGTGATATGCTTCAGATAGAGGTGATGGCATGAGCGTAACGATTAAGGATATTGCGAAGCTCGCTGGTGTATCGCATACAACCGTTTCCAGAGCGCTGAACAACAGTCCGCTCATCCAAGAGGAGACCAAGGAGCGCATTCGCATCATCGCTGAACAACTGGATTACACGCCGAATTACAATGCAAAGAGCTTAGTATTGGATCGCTCGTATAACTTGGGGCTATTCTTTACCACACTAAGCAATGGAACTTCCGCAGGCTTCTTTTATGAAGCTATTCGTGGGGTCAACTCAGTAATTAGAGATCGCTATCAACTGATTGTCAAAGGTATCGACGATTACACGAGCTTCCATTCCATTACGAAAAAAAGCTTTGATGGCATTATCATTGTCAGCCAAAGTGATGACGATCAACCCATTATTGAGCACATTGCAAACAAAGGAATTCCGCTCGTCGTATTGAATCGGCCCGTGGACACCGCCGGTGTTCTAAATGTTCTTTCCGATGAGGAGCAAGGAGCCTTTCATGCAGGTGCCTTCCTTGTGAAACAAGGTCATCAGAGAATTGCCCTGATCGAAGGGCGTAAAGGCTTTAAATCCGCACAAAATCGTAAAGATGGTTTTGAACGAGCCATGGGGCATTATGGGATCACGATTCCAACTGCTTATCGCATGCCAGGACTATACGATTTGGAAAGTGGTCATAAGGCGATGCAGCAGTTTTTGAGCCTTGATGAGAAACCTACAGCTGTTTTTTGCTGTAATGATGAGATGGCATTAGGAGCCATTAAAGCCGTGTTTGAGGCTGGTTTGCAAGTCCCTAAAGACATATCCGTGGTTGGCTTTGACGATACGGTTTTCGCGGCATATGTGACGCCTGCGTTAACAACCGTACGCAGACCGATTGAACAAATTAGCAAAGAAGGCGCACTGCGTCTCCTAGGTAATATAGAGAACAAATTGCATGCCACAGAGCAGCTGCTCTTGCGAACTGAATTAATTGTTCGTGAGTCTGTGCAAACATTACAAGCCTAAGGAAGTGGGAGAAGTCGATGAGTATTCTAAGAGAGTTGTTACAAGATATTCCGATTCCGCAAATGGTCAAGATTCGTCAGAAGTTTGATCGTACCATCTTGGAAAATCCTTTACAGGAGCTTGCTGATAAGCTCGAAAGCAGTGGTGTAATGCCGAGCATCCTTCCAGGTCAGCAAGTTGCAGTTGCTGTAGGAAGCAGAGGGATTGCTAACATCGCGGGCTTTACGAAAACAACCTTGGATGCCATTAAAGCTAGAGGTGCACATCCATTTATCGTACCGTGCATGGGCAGCCATGGCGGGGCGACCGCAGAGGGTCAGACTGAGGTGCTCCAGCACTTTGGTATAACGGAAGAAACGATGGGAGCGCCGATTCGTTCTTCGATGGACGTAGTTAAAATCGATCAACTGCCGAACGGGTTGCCGGTTTATGTAGATCGCATTGCATCAGAAGCTGATGCCATTGTTGTTATTAACCGTGTGAAGCCGCATACCGCCTTCCGCGGACGCATTGAGAGCGGCATCATGAAGATGATCGCGATCGGTCTCGGTAAGCAAAAGGGCGCTGAAGCTTGTCATCAGTTGGGCTTTAAATACATGGCTGAGAATGTGCCTGCAATGGCGAATCTAATGATTGAGAAGTTGCCGATCGTCTTCGGCGTTGCACTCGTTGAGAATGCTTACGATGAGACATGCCAGGTCGAGGTACTGCCTGCCGCGGAGATCGAAGTACGTGAGGAAGTTTTATTAGTAGAAGCGAAGTCCCGTTTGCCCAAAATTTTGTTCGATGAAATCGATGTCCTTGTGATTGATTACATTGGCAAAAATATCAGCGGTGACGGCATGGATCCCAATGTGACTGGGCGTTACCCTACGCCGTATGCACATGGCGGCCCAGAGGTGTCGAAGATGGTTGTCCTTGATTTGACGCATGAAACGAAAGGGAATGCCAACGGTGTAGGTACAGCTGATTTTACTACCCAACGTCTCGTAGATAAGACAAACCTAGAGTTCACTTATGCCAATGGTTTAACTTCTACGGTATGTGCGCCTACCAAAATTGCGACTACCTTAGAAAACGATTTCTACGCGATCAAAGCAGCTGTGAAAACTTGCAATATCTTGGATTACACAACATGCAAGCTAGTTCGTATTCAAGATACACTTCACCTAGGTGAAATTGAAATTTCAGTTAATCTCCTTGAAGCTGCTCGTCAGCATCCAGATATCGAGATTTTATCGGAGCCATTTGAGCTATCATTTGATGCAGAGGGGAATATTAGCAAATGACGGACAGTCAGAAGCCATATATCATAGCAGCCGATATTGGAACAACGAGCACCAAAACGCTTGTCATTGATCGCGACGGACGTGTCCTTGCTTCGCATTCCATCGAGTATCCGTTATTTACGCCTGCTTCAGATCGAGCAGAGCAGGATCCAGAACAAATATTTGATGCTGTGGTGCAAGGGATCGGCGCAGTCGTTCGCAAGCAAGGCATCACTCCGGAACAAGTGTTGTGCGTTTCATTCAGTTCAGCGATGCATAGTCTCATTGCCGTGGATGAGCATAATAAGCCACTCACGCTATGTATTACTTGGGCAGACAATCGAAGCAGCCAATATGCCGAGGAGTTGAAGCTCAGCGGTCTTGGACAACAGATTTATGCGAGAACAGGCACACCGATTCATCCGATGTCGCCGCTTCTGAAGCTGAAGTGGTTCAGGGACCATGAGCCTGAACTTGTTCGAAACACCCATAAATTTATTGGGATTAAAGAGTATGTGTTTGCAAAATTGTTCGGTCAATATCTCATTGACCACTCGCTGGCAAGTGCAACAGGCTTATTCAATTTAGAGCAATTAGATTGGGATGCAGGTGCACTGGATTACGCTGGCGTTACGCCTAAGCAGCTATCCACGCTAGTCCCGACGACGCATCGCGTTGAAGGATTAAGCCAAGCGAGTGCTTCTGCGATGGGCTTGTCCACGGACACGCCGTTTATTGTAGGCGCATCAGATGGTGTGCTTGCCAACCTCGGCGTGGGTGCATTCGAACCTGGCGTTGTCGCCGTTACAATCGGCACGAGCGGTGCGGTTCGCAGTGTTGTTAATAAACCGCAAACAGACCCTGAGGGGAAATTATTCTGTTACGCGTTAACAGAAAATTTCTGGGTCGTTGGTGGACCGATTAATAACGGAGGAATTGTCTTCCGCTGGGTAAGAGATCAGATCGCCACAGCGGAAGCAGAGGAAGCACGCCGCATGGGCATGGATCCTTACGATCATTTGACAGCTCTTGCTGCTGAGGTAGGGGCCGGATCAGATGGTTTACTCTTCTTGCCTTTACTATCTGGTGAACGAGCACCTTATTGGAATGCCAATGCGCGCGGTGTTTATTTCGGACTTTCGCTCAGTCATCAGAAGAAGCATATGATTCGTGCTGCCCTTGAAGGCGTCATGTTCTCCATTCAAGCCGTTGCCACATCGTTGGAACGAATGATGGGACCTGCTACGGTCATTCGCGCATCCGGCGGATTCGCTCGTTCGGAGTTTTGGCGTCAGATGATGACTGATATGCTCGGCACCGCCGTTACTGTTCCGGACTCTATTGAGAGCTCAGGGATTGGCGCAGCCTTGCTGGGACTACTCGCGATGGGCGAGATTGAAGACTTATCACATGCACACAAATGGATTCGTGTAGGCAAGGCTCACGAGGTGAATGAAAACGATTATCGCGTATATCAACAATTGACATCTATTTATACGAGCGTTTATCATCAGTTAAAAGATCAATTCGACGCGATCACCGCTTTTCAAAGTCAGCACCTACGGAGTCCTCAATTATAATTCCTAATAGACAAAGCAATATTATTCGAGAGGATGACGACAATGAACTTATTCGATCTTTCTGGGAAAACAGCAGTAATTATTGGCGGTAATAGTACACTTGGTGGCTCAATGGCCCTAGCCCTTGCTGGACATGGTGCCAAAGTAGCGATTGTCGGACGTAATCAAGAGAAGTGCGAGCAGGTTCGTGAGAGTATTGCAGCTATTGGCGGCGAAGCGAAGTCGTTTCAAGCCGATGCAACGAAACGTGAGGATTTAGAGCAAGTTCTCCAAGATGTTATTGCTTGGTCGGGCAGTGCGGATATTCTTATGAATTGTCCAGGTAAAAATAGTGCGACACCTTTCTTTGACATTTCCATGGAAGAATGGGATTCTATTATGGAGGTAAATTTGAAAAGTGTCGTGTTAGCCTGCCAAGTGTTCGGGAAATACATGGTTGAACGAGGTGAAGGCGGAAGCATTATTAATATTTCATCCGTTTCCTCGGATCCACCACTTTCTCGTGTGTTCACTTACTCCGCTTCTAAAGCAGCTGTGAATAACATCACACAGAACCTAGCTCGTGAGTTCGCTCCGAGTCGCGTACGCGTGAACGCAATTATTCCTGGCTTTTTCCCAGCAGAGCAGAATCGTAAGATTTTGTCGCCTGAACGGATCGAATCCATTATGCGTCATACGCCAATGAATCGATTTGGTGAAGCTGCAGAGCTTCAAGGTGCTGCGGTGTACCTGGCTTCAGAGAAAGCTTCAAGCTTTGTGACAGGAACAGTTTTGAGAGTAGACGGCGGTTTTGGCGCGATGACGATTTAACTATTTATATATCGGAAGGGTGTATGAGAGACATGTCTAAGCAACAAATAGGTGTTGTAGGTTTAGCAGTAATGGGGAAAAACTTAGCTTTAAACATTGAAAGCAGAGGCTTTACGGTATCCGTATTCAACCGTTCTGCTGAGAAAACGAAGGAGCTTCTTCAAGAAGCATCAGGCAAACAACTTGTTGGTACATATAGTGTTGAAGAATTCGTTCAATCCCTTGAAGTGCCGCGCAAAATTTTGATCATGGTCAAAGCTGGCGGACCTACGGATGACACAATCAACCAATTGCTTCCGCATTTGGATAAAGGCGATATTTTGATCGACGGAGGAAATGCATTCTTCCCGGACACGCAACGTCGCAACAAAGAGCTTGAAGCTCACGGTATTCGTTTTGTTGGAACGGGTGTTTCCGGCGGTGAAGAAGGCGCGCTTAAAGGGCCTGCGATCATGCCAGGCGGACAAGAAGACGCTTATAAATTGGTAGAGCCTATTCTAACAGCAATCTCAGCTAAAGTTGGCGAAGATGCTTGCTGTACGTATATCGGACCAGATGGTGCGGGTCACTATGTAAAAATGGTGCACAACGGCATCGAGTACGGAGATATGCAATTGATTTGTGAAGCTTACCAATTGTTGAAGGATGTACTTAACGTAAGCACGGAAGAGCTTCATGAGATCTTTACAGAGTGGAACAACGGGGAACTTGATAGTTACCTAATCGAAATCACACGTGATATCTTCACGAAATATGACGCTGAAACAGGTAAACCAATGGTCGACGTGATTCTAGATTCCGCTGGACAAAAGGGAACAGGAAAATGGACCAGTCAAAGTGCTCTGGACCTTGGCGTGCCGCTTTCCATCATCACAGAATCCGTATTCTCCCGTTTCATCTCTGCGATGAAGGAAGAACGCGTAGCAGCAAGCAAAGTACTCAAAGGACCTGATGCTCCAGCATTTACAGGGGACCGCAAAGCGTTTATTGAGGCTGTTCGTCAAGCTCTTTACGCCAGCAAAATTTGTTCTTATGCACAAGGCTTTGCTCAAATGAGAGCAGCTTCTGAAGAATATAAATGGGACTTGAAATACGGCAGCATCGCGATGATCTTCCGTGGTGGTTGTATCATCCGTGCTCGTTTCCTTCAAAATATCAAGGATGCGTATGATCGTAATCCTGAATTGAAAAACTTGTTGCTTGATTCTTACTTCACAGGTGTAGTAGAGAACTATCAACAATCATGGAGACAAGTCATTGCAGAAGCGGTTACTCGCGGTATCGCAGTACCTTCTTTCGCATCAGCACTTGCTTACTATGATAGCTACCGTACAGAAAGATTACCGGCTAACCTATTGCAAGCACAACGTGACTACTTCGGTGCTCATACGTTCCAACGTGTGGATAAAGAAGGATCATTCCACTACAACTGGATGGGTAACGAGTAGGCGTTAAGCCTCTTCTTGCAAGCCATAAGCGGCTTCTCTAAGCCACATCTTCAGTCGGTCAGCTTCTTGATCAAAGCCATTGCGGCGGTGGATGAGCATGAGGGAAACTTCGGCAAAATAACGGAAATTTCTTAATAAACGTGGTTGAGTAAGACCTTGCACCAGCGGGTCTTCTTCAGCCACTTTTTTCTTAATAAATTCTAGAATCCAGACGACATCCTCTTTGCATAACGTATAGCTTGGGTGCAAAATCTGCTCTAGTTTGCGCTGTGTGCGATTCGTAAAGGCAATCGTGTGGTTAGTTTTCAAAACAGTAGGGTTCAAAGCTCCATCTCTCCTTATCGGCGTGGTCTCTCTAAAATCTTGACTGTTTGTGCTAGAATTTATTCACACTACTATATGATTTTTTGATGGATTGTATTCATGCTGGAAGGGCTATGGTATGATGTTGGGAAAGTTTGTATGACTAGTATATGGGAAAAGGGGATTAGTGTGACAGTCAGAAATATTGTGCTTGTTGGATTCATGGGGACTGGGAAATCAACGGTAGGTAGGAAGCTGGCAGAGCGTTTAGGATGGAGTTTTTGTGATTCTGACGTTGTTTTAGAAGAAGTACAACAGACCAGTATTTCCGAATTATTTCGAAATCATGGAGAAGCTCATTTTCGCGCTTTGGAAACGGAAACTTTGACACGGATATTAGATAGTGAAGGACAAGTTGTCGCAACAGGAGGTGGAGCTGTCCTAGCAGCGTCCAACCGAGCTTGTATGCTGCAGTATGGATTTGTCGTCGCATTGCGTGCAACAGCAGAAACGATTATCCAAAGAGTTAGTGCAGATACGAATAGACCTCTGCTGCAAGGTAATCTGGAAGAACGCGTACATACGCTTATGGAACAAAGAAAACATGCTTATGATTTCGCGCATGTGTCCATCGATACGACGGAACTAACAGAGGATGAAATTGTAGATCGTATCATTCAATACGCAGCTCGCCACTAAAGCGAGAAGACAAGCTGAACAGCTTAGTCTTCCCACTCCAGCATGCCGCCGGTCATGTTCTTGAGTCCTTTATAGCCATTGGCTTCTAAATAACCTAGTGCGCGTCCACTGCGATTTCCACTACGACATATTAGAATAACTTCGTCGACTTGCGGGATCTCGCTTAAGCGATCTGGTAATTGACCTAATGGAATATGTATAGCGCCTTGAATCATACCTTCTGCTACTTCCTCATCTTCGCGAACGTCGATAAGTGTTAGCTTTTCACCTTGCGCGAGTCTTGCTTTGATCTCGGATGGTAGAATTGTATCCATGATGTGCCTCCATGTTTGTAATTTCGGGAGAAATCTCCTTACTTAGTATGATAGAAATATAACGCTGAGATGTCAAACGAAGCGTTACTTTATCTAGCTTTTCAACGATTGGCCTGCAAGGGAAGAAGGTTTCCAAGTTAGATTTCGTATGGTACACTGTCAATAAATCTTAGATCTCTATCATCCTGCTGATGCTTGGTTTCATGGCATTCATTTTGCTGGATATACATATAAACTACTTGCGAAGGAGTTAACAAACGACATGAAAGCCATCGTAAAACCAACCTCCCATCTTGAAGGGGAAATTAATGCGTTATCCTCCAAAAACTACACAACACGCTATTTGCTTATCGGTGCACTAGCGAATGGGACAAGTACAATCTATTATCCAGCTCATAGTGAAGATAGTGACGCCATGAGACGCTGTGTACGTGATCTAGGTGCGATTATAGAAGAAGATGACGAGAAGATTGTAATCACAGGCTTCGGTAAGAACCCTAAGCATGTGTCTGAGTTGAATGTTGGCAATGCGGGCGCTGTACTTCGCTTTTTGATGTCTACGGCTGCTTTCTGTCCGGAAGTAACTTTCGTTAATACCTATCCAGAATCATTGGGTAAACGTCCTCATGATGATTTAATTGATACTTTGCAGCAAATGGGAGTAGAAGTACAACATAATAACGGTCGTTTGCCGATAACTATTAAAGGGGGACAACCTCGGGGCGGTAAAATCGCCGTTTCTGGAAATGTGAGTTCGCAGTTCTTGAGTTCCCTGCTGTTTATGACTCCTTTACTTGAAGAAGATACTGAAATTGAAGTTCTACATGATTTGAAGTCCAAAATTATTGTGGGTCAAACGCTTGAAGTATTGGCGCAGGCAGGTATCGTCGTACATGCAAGTGAAGATTTGATGCACTATCGTATACCAGGCAGACAATCCTATGAAGCAAAAGAATATGTTATCCAAGGTGACTACCCGGGCTCTGCAGCTATCCTTGCTGCTGCTGCGGTTACGAACTCGGATGTACGTGTGCTTCGTCTAGAAGAAAACAGTAAGCAAGGCGAGAAGGCATGTGTCGATGTTCTGAAGGCAATGGGAGTCGATTTAACGCACGATAATGGTGTCGTGCATGTGCGAGGGAATCAGCGCCTAGTTGCTGGAGAATTCGATGGTGATCATTTTACAGATGCTGTTCTCGCAATGGTTGCAGCAGCTGTGTTTGCAGAAGGCACTTCGCGGTTCTACAATGTTGAGAACTTGCGGTATAAAGAGTGTGATCGTATCACAGATTATTTGAATGAGCTTCGTAAGGCTGGAGCTGATGTAGAAGAGCGTCAGAGTGAAATTATTGTTCATGGTAAGCCACAAGGTGTTGAAGGCGGCGTAGAAATTAATGCGCATTTCGATCATCGTGTGATCATGGCATTAACTGTAGTTGGTCTACGCTCTGAGAAGGGTTTAACGATTCGGGATGCCCACCACGTGGCAAAGTCTTATCCACAATATTTCGACCACCTGCGTTCGATTGGCGCACAGGTTGAGCTTGTGAGTGAGTCCTAGAATCTCAATTACAATGAATGGGTGAGTCAGCATGAGGATTATTTGGCAAGGATTGAAGGTGACGTTTGGATTATTTCTCGTAGCTGGCCTTACATTTGCAAGCAGTGTATTTGCTGTACTGCTGTATGCGAAGGCAACAGGGAAAGAACCAGCCTTATTCGCGTCTAGTCCAGTAGTCTTAGCAGTTGATAAGCCCGCCGCTACGGTAAAGGCCACCGTGAAGCCAACACCGTCACCCACGGTTGCGCAAGTAAAATCAGCGATGCTGGATGTTCCCATTTTTGAGCAACTGCCTGAGCTGCCGGCTGGCTGTGAGATCACAAGTCTCACGATGCTGCTGCAGTTCTATGGCGTGAACAAATCGAAGATGGAGTTAGTTGCTGAAATGCCGACAGATTCCACACCGGCAACGCTTGATGCCTACGGTAACATCGTTTATTGGGGCAATCCCAATTCTGGCTTCGTTGGTGACGTAACCCGCAAGAAACGAGGCTTCGGCATTTATTCGGCAGGATTGTTCCCTCTCTTGAAAACCTATATCCCTCAAGCTATTAATATAACGGGGGAAGCTTTTGAATTGTATGAGCAGCAAGTGGCCCACGGTATTCCCGTTATCGTCTGGACGACGATTGACTACAATCTACCGTACAAATGGGTAACCTGGGATACACCAATCGGTCCACTCAAGACGACATATTCGGAGCATGCGGTTGTACTTGTTGGATTTGACGAAACCAATGTTTACTTAAATGACCCATTGAGCGGTAAAAAGCATGTGCAAGTCAACAAAGCTCATTTTGTTGAAACTTGGACAGCAATGGGGAAACAAGGTCTAACCTACTTGAATAAATAGGAGAGCGATCCAAATGACATTTGAAAATCCGTCCAGGGAACATATCAAAGAAATACTTGCAAAAGCAGGGAACATTGCTGTAGTTGGCTTATCGGATAAACCAGATCGCACATCCTATATGGTTTCAGAAGCGATGCAAAGCCGTGGTTATCGGATCATCCCTGTCAACCCGAATGCCGAAGAAATTCTTGGCGAGAAATGCTATGCCTCTTTATCTGATATCCCAGAGCCTGTTGATATCGTGAACGTGTTCCGTCGTGCCGAAACAGTGGTGCCTGTGGCCGAAGAAGCGGTCAAGATTGGCGCTAAGGTGTTTTGGCTGCAATTAGAAATCGTAAATGAAGAAGCTGCACGTATTGCTAGTGATGCTGGTTTAGAAGTTATTATGGATCGTTGTATCAAAGTGGAAGATGCTATTCTGAATCCACGTAACAATTAAGGTAAGCATTGAAACCAAATAAACCGCTAATTGATCGCCTTTGCAGGCTATCGATTAGCGGTTTTCTTATCAATGGGAATTAAGCTTTCAGAACGTCATGATCGACATAGCGAGCCCCATTAAGCTCACTGATGACATTGATGGCAACCTTAGCGCCGTCACCTGCAGTAATGATCGTATGCATGCTGACACCAGCTGTGGTTCCCGCAGCCCATACACCTTTTAGGCTTGTATTGCCTTGCGCATCGCAGTCAACGATTGATTTGATTCTCGGTTCTGTTCCTGCTTTCGTCGTGATGCCAGCTGCTTCAGCTAGCTCAACGGACAAGCCAGTTGCAAGAATCACATGTTTCCCAGCATAGGTGCCAGTTTCTGTGGACACTTGGAAGCCATCATCGCTTTTAACAAGTTTTGTTGCTTGGCCATGGACGAATTCGGTTCCAAATTTTGCGGCTTGCTTTTTACCAATTTCAACTAAATCAGGTCCGGCAATAGCTTCCACACCATAATGATTCTCGATCCATGCTCGCTTCGTAACGCTTTGCTCATTGTCGATCACGAGCGTCTTCTTGCCGGCTTTTGAGGTGAAAAGTGCTGCACTTGCACCAGTAGGTCCGGCTCCAATAATAATAACATCGTAAGACATAATTGTGTTTCCTCCTTGGATCATGAAATAGGGTACAGGTAAAGTATGACAGCTTTTAAGTGACTTAGTCAACTTTTGCGTTTACTATGTAGAATAACCCGATAGGAATAGGTGATTTGCTTATTTTTTTTGACAAAAGGACGAACAAGCTTTACGATTTGATAAGAGAATCTTATGATTAAGAGGGGATACTCTTCGAATTTGCTAAGGAGGTAGCATTCGTTTGAACTGGATGGGGAACTTACAACAGCTTGGCCGCTCCTTAATGCTGCCTACCATTGCGCTTCCTATTGCTGCTGTGCTGCTTTGTCTAGGGGATTTACCTTGGGATGTCATACATGCTTCAAGCTTCGGGGATATGCTGTCATTGGCTGGAAATACAATCTTTGATTATATACCTATTATCTTCGCTGTCGGTGTGGCATTAGGCTTAACAGAAAGTGCCGGAATAGCTGGTTTATCTGCGATGCTGGGGTATTTTATGTTTACCCGACTCATCGAGCATGGGCTGGGCACGCAATTTCAATTAGGTGTTTCTGGCGGGATCTTGATTGGCTTACTGTCCGCAATCATCTATCATCGCTGCAAGGAGATCAAGCTTCCGGAATACATACAATTTTTCGGTGGACCACGGATGGTGCCGCTCGTCATGGGCCTTGCAACGCTCATCGTATCTTATGTCATGATCGGGATTGGTCCATATTTAGAGACGGTTATGAGCAAAATATCAAGCGGATTGCTTGGATTAGGCGGCTTTGGTGCTTTCATATATGGCATTGCGCATCGCCTGTTGGTACCTTCTGGTCTACATCATATTTTGAATAACTTCTTTTGGTTTCAGGTAGGAGCATATGAGACGCCAACTGGACAATACGCTTACGGTGATTTACCGCGATTTTTCGCAGGTGATCCGACAGCAGGCATGTATATGGCGGGGTTGTACCCGATTATGATGTTTGCCTTGCCGGCCATTGCATTCGCTATCATAGGCGAAGCTAGGGAGGATTTAAAGCCGAAAATCAAGGCTACATTCTTAACGGCCGCGTTGGCATCCTTCTTAACCGGTGTGACAGAACCGATTGAATTTGCCTTTCTTTTTGTGGCTCCTTATTTATTTGTTATCCATGCTATCCTTTCGGGCGTAGCGATGTGGATCGCTTATGAGTTAAATATTCACCATGGATTTTCCTATTCGGCAGGGGCTATCGACTACATCATTAACTTGCACTTGTCTACCAATGGCTTATTATTGATTCCGATAGGACTGGTCTACGGTTTACTTTATTATTTCTTATTTCGATGGGCGATACAGAAGTTCCGAATACCTACTCCCGGCAGGGAAGAAGGCTCTTCGTTAGAAGAGTGGGCAGGAGACATACCATATCGTTCGCCGTTAATTTTGCAGGCACTTGGTGGGAAAGACAATATTAAGAAGATTGAAGCCTGTATTACTCGATTGCGACTTACACTTGTTAATGATCGTTTGATGGACATCACGGCATTACGACACTTAGGAGCAGCAGGCGTCATACGTCTTGGAGGAGGCAATGTTCAAGTCGTGTTTGGAACATTTTCAGAGCTTATACGTGAAGAAATTATGAAAGTATTGCGCAAAGATATTCATGTCGTATTGTTTACTTCTCCTATGCAGGGACGTATGATCCCAATTGAAGAAGTGCCAGATCGAATCTTTGCCTCCCGACTCGTCGGGAATGGTGTTGCTTTTATTCCTGAAAAAGGCGAGTTAGTTTCCCCTGTTGCAGGTACCATCATGCATATTTATCCAACGATGCATGCGCTAGGGATTTTAACGGATGAAGGGCTTGAAGTTCTACTGCATATCGGAATCGACACGTCCAGCTTACCTGGTAAGTGCTTTAATGCGGTGGTGAAGGAAGGCGATCGTGTGGAAGCAGGACAGCTGCTAGTGAAATTTAATTATAATAAAGTCAAGAAATTCGCTTCTTCCTTAGCAACACCGATGATTATTACGAATCCAGATATTGTGAAGTCTTGGAGCTTTGCTCCGTTTAAGCCAGTTAAGAAAGGCCAAGGCTCTGTTATGTCCGTAGTCCTTAAGCCAACTAAATCCGAGGGGAGGACGAACGGATGATTAGAGGTGTAGGCGCGTCTTCGGGAATAGCGATGGGGCAAGCTTTTGTTATTCCAACTTGGGAATGGGATTTTCCAGAGAAAATGATTGATGTGACGGATTTAGCTTATGAATTCGAGCGATTATATGATGGGATTCGTCATTCCAAGGATGAGTTAGAGCTAATTAAACAAGAGATCAAAGAAGTCGTAGGACAAGAACAAGCGTATATTTTTGATGCACATTTAGCGATCTTGGAAGATCCTATTTTCATGAATGAGATTCAAGGGATTATTGAACTGCAGTATAAAGCCGCAGAAGTTGCAGTGAAAGAAGTCATTGATAAATTCGTAGGTATGTTTAATCTAATCGATGATGAATACATGAAAGAACGTGCACTGGACATTAAAGATGTTGGTAACCGTCTCTTGAAGCATTTATTAGGGGATACAAGCACAACGGTGCCGCCTATTGACCACCCTTATATTTTAGTTGCTAAGGAGCTCACACCTTCACAGCTTGCTCATCTAGACCCTACGAATGTGTTAGGACTTTTGACCATTCTTGGTGGCACGCATTCACACGTTTCGATCATGGCTAGAGCGATGTCAGTTCCTTATGTACTTGGTCTAGAAGGGAAGCTGCTTCGTCCCATTCAAAATGGGGACTTCTTGATTATTGATGGGCAAGAAGGCACTTTGTATATTAACCCGGATAAGCTCACCATCGAGCGGTATCAGGCACGTAAGAAAAACTGGCTGGAATTCAAAGAAAGCTTGCAAGAAATTGCGGATGTGGCTCCGCTGACGTTAGATAAGAGCTTGGTCAATTTGCACGCGAATATTAATTCTGTCATGGAAATTGATCAAGTGCTGCGCAATGGTGCCTCCGGAGTGGGGCTGTTCCGAACGGAATACCTATACATGGATCGGGATTCATTGCCTAGTGAAGATGAACAATTCGAAGTCTACCGTCACGCTGCGAAGCAACTTAAAGGTCGTCCCATTGTGATCCGAACACTGGATATTGGCGGTGACAAGAAGCTTGATTATATGCCGCTTGCCAAAGAAGATAATCCATTCCTAGGGTATCGGGCGATTCGTATCTCTCTGGATCGAACAGATTTATTTTTGACGCAGCTAAGAGCGATCTTACGAGCTAGTCATTATGGCAATGTGAAGATCATGTATCCGATGGTGACCTCCATTGAAGAGGTGCGCCAAGCGAAAGCACATTTGGAAAGAGCGAAGTTGGAGCTAAGTAGTCTAGGTGTGCCTTTTAACGCAAATATTGAGGTTGGGCTTACGATTGAAGTGCCAGCTGCCGCTATAATTGCGGATGTACTTGCGAGCGAAGTGAACTTTATGAGTATTGGTACGAATGATTTAGTCCAATATGTGTTGGCAGTCGATCGAATGAACGAGAATATCGCGCACTTATATAATCCTTATCATCCGGCCGTTATTCGGTTACTGAAATTGGTGATCGACGCAGGTAAGCGTGTTGGCATTCCTGTAGGCGTGTGCGGGGAAATGGCTGGAGATATCCGGGCTCTGCCGATTTGGCTAGGACTTGGTATTGAAGAGCTGAGTATATCCGTACAGACGCTCTTGCAGGTCAAACACAGGCTGCTAAGCAGCGATGCCGCGACATGCAAAGCATTAGTGGATCGCATTTTAATTTGTAAAACCAGTGACGAAATCTTAGAACTGCTTGCTCAAACCGAACAAACGGAATCCATTGTAGGAGGTAATTAGTATGGAATTAACAGGCCTGAAGGTTCTTGCTTTTGTTGATGAAGAATTTGAAGATTTAGAAATGTGGTATCCGGTCTATCGCTTGCGCGAAGCAGGAGCCATTGTAGATATCGTGGGTCCTAAAGCCAAAACCGTATACCATGGGAAATATGGTGTGCCAATTACGACAGATTATGCTTTCGATGAAGTGAAGTCTTCCGATTATATCGGACTTTACGTCCCTGGCGGATGGGCGCCTGATAAGCTCCGTCGCTATGCCGACGTTCTCAGACTGACGAAGGAGTTTCATGCGGACGTGAAACCAATCGCGCAAATTTGTCACGCAGGCTGGGTTTTAATTTCAGCGAAAATCGTGAATGGCTACACGATGACGTCAACGCCAGGAATCCGCGATGATATCGAAAATGCAGGCGCTACATGGCTCGATGAAGAAGTGGTTGTTGACCGTAATATCATTTCTGGGCGTAGACCACCAGATCTTCCGGCGTTTTCCAAACGTTTTGTAGATGAGCTTATCTCGTTCAGCAAGCAAAAGGCAAAGTAACATTTCGCTTCCAAAGGTGGCAAAAACTACTATGCATAGATCAGAAGGAAATCTGATGACATCGTAGAATAACATAGTACAAGCAACTTATGTACATGCCGCCTGTCAGTGAAGGAGTGTTAGAATGCAAAAGTATTGTAAGTGCGGACGCACGATGAACCTTCGTCTGCGCACGGTTATTTATCAAAGTAAAGTAGATATTGAGAATGTTCCTATCTATTCCTGTGAGGCCTGTGGACGGAGTGAGGTTGTGCCTCACGTTAAACCTGAACTTACCGGTCTGATCGGTAGACTGGGAAGTAAACCAGAGAAACAGCAATTCTTCTTTCATGAAGTTTCGGAGATTGCCTTTCTGCTATTGAAAGTAACAGAAAAAGAGCGTATGAATGATTCAATGGAGAAAATTGTGGAGGAACGAATCAATGAGCTATTGGACATCTTGTTGCTAGCACAATCGCTAGGTGATGAGCCATGGGCTGAGGAAATCCGTAAACGGTTATCACAAATTACTCAAAGCGCAATTTCTACTTAAAAAATGGCGGCCAATCTCGATAAGAGGTTGGCTTTTATTCTATTTGTGTCCCTTTTGAAAATAAAATGAAAATTATTTTCAAAGCATTTTCATTTTGCATTGCAAGATGGATTAATTTGTCGTATCATAAACGATAATATACTAGGTTCGCAGAATACTTGTGAAAATGGAGAGAGTAACCGTGACCGTAACCATTTATGATGTAGCGAGAGAAGCAGGCGTTTCCATGGCAACCGTATCTCGGGTCGTTAACAATAACCCGAACGTGAAGCCGCAAACCCGTAAGAAGGTTTTTGAAGCCATTGAACGATTGGGTTACCGTCCAAATGCGGTAGCAAGAGGTTTGGCAAGTAAGAAGACAACGACCGTTGGCGTTGTTATTCCTGATATATCCAATTCCATTTTTGCTGAGGTAGCACGTGGGATTGAGGATATCGCGAATATGTACCATTACAATATCATTTTGTGTAATGCGGACAAGAAGAAAGAGAAAGAAATTCGAGTAATTAACACGTTGCTCGAGAAACAAGTGGATGGACTGCTCTTTATGGGTGGTGTTGTAACAGAAGAACATATTCAGGCTTTCCGGACTTCATCCGTTCCAGTTGTACTATGTGGAACCAAGGATGAGAACCAAGCGATGGCTTCCGTCGATATCGATCATGAGATGGCTGCATTTGATGCAGTGAACGTGCTTATTGAAGCAGGACATCGCGATATAGCTATGATCTCGGGAACGTTGCAGGATCCTGCAAATGGTTTCGCAAGATATCAAGGTTATAAGCGTGCGCTTGAAACGGCTGGCATTCCAGTACGTGATGAGTATGTACGGATTGGTAACTATCGATACGAATCAAGTGTGGATGCTGTGAATTATTTCTTGGAGCTTTCACCAAAACCATCTGCGATTTTCTCTGCAACAGATGAAATGGCGATTGGGGCCATCCATACCATTCAAGATAATGGTCTTCGTGTTCCGGAAGATATCGCCGTCATCAGTGTGGATAACATCCGCATGGCTTCTATGGTAAGACCGACATTGACGACTGTAGCTCAACCGATGTATGATATCGGTGCTGTGTCGATGCGACTTCTGACCAAGCTGATGAATAAAGAATCAACGGATAATATGCAAGTTATTTTGCCGCATGAAATTATTAACCGTCATTCGGTTAAAGCTTAAATGAAAAATAAACCTCTAATCGTGTCTTTCCATTGTGGAAGCGGCGCGGTAGAGGTTTTCTCATGTAGAAGAGAGAGAGGATATTCATATGACTTGGAATAAAATTGCCTTGATCGGCGCGATGAATGAAGAAATTGAGCTGCTGGTAGCTCATATGACAGATATAAAAGAAACGGTGAAAGCCGGCATTACATTCCGAGAAGGTATTTATTTTGGTAAAGAAGTTGTGGTATGTCGCACCGGTGTGGGCAAAGTGAATGCTGCGGTTACAACGCAAATCCTGATTGATCAGTTTGGTGTTGAAGCTGTTATTTTCACTGGCGTCGCAGGTGCGCTAGATCCTGAACTGCAAATTGGCGATCTCGTTATTTCCACGGAATGTGTACAGCATGATATGGACGTGACGGCACTGGGATATCCGCGCGGCGTCATCCCTTATGCAGAGAATTCTGTCTACGTAGCGGATCGCAAACTCGTTGATCTTGCTGTAGCTTCTGGTGAGAAATTGTTTGCAGGCAAAGTAAAGCAAGGTAGAGTATTGTCAGGTGACCAATTCATTGCAAGCAGAGAAGTGGTTGCTAGCCTTTATCAAGAGCTGAATGGGGTATGCGTCGAGATGGAAGGATCATCAGTGGCTCAAGTATGTGCGATGAACAGCATTCCGTACGTCGTATTGCGCTCCATGTCCGATAAAGCGGATGGCTCTGCTCATGTGAATTTCGCGGAATTTACAGTGATCGCTTCGGAGAATTCGTATAAAATGGTTGAAGATATGGTGAAGCAGCTGTAAATTTACTTCAAATGAAAAAAGCTCAGAGCATCGCCGAATGGCGGGTTCTGAGCTTTTGTTGTTAAGAGAGTATTATTTCAAATACATCATGGCTAGTTCCTTGGTCTGCCGATTCTTTTCGGTGATCGCCTGGCGCCGTGGAATCGGCGCCCAAGCCTCAACCGGGTCGAGCCACGTCTCCACGAGTGGGACTGGGCTCTTGCCCTGCCAGGCGTCGAGCCACGCCTGGGGCAGCCTCAGCTGGGGCTCCGCCTCCAGCTGGCTCAAGATCGCCTGCTCGCTCATCACGAGCCAGAGCAGGCTCCAAGCGCGCGGTACGACACGCCAGATGTCGTACCCACCGCCCCCGAGCGCGACCCACCGACCTTCGCACCATTGGTGCGCAAGTCGATGGATGAGCTCGGGCATGGCCTTGTACACGCGCATGGAGCAGTGCACATGCGCGAGCGGGTCGAAGGCATGGGCGTCGCACCCATGCTGCGAGATAATAACGTCCGGCTGGAAGCGGGCGATCAGCTCGGTCAACACCTCGCTGAAGCATTCCAGCCAGGAGTCATCCTCGGTGTATGGCTCCACCGGGATGTTCACGCTAGTCCCGAACGCGTCGCCTTCTCCGCGTTCATTGACAGCCCCGGTGCCGGGGAATAAATATTTCCCCGTCTCATGAATGGACAGCGTGCCGACCTGCGGATCGGCGTAGAAACTCCACTGCACGCCATCGCCGTGATGCACGTCCGTGTCGATGTACAGCACCTTGGCGCCATACTTCTCTTTGGCGTAGGCGATGGCTGCTGACGCGTCATTATAGACGCAGAAGCCCGCGCCTTTGGCCTGCAGGGCGTGGTGGAGGCCTCCGCCTAAGTGCAAGGCATGCGGAGCTTGGCCAGACATAACGAGGTCTACGGCAAGGATAGATCCACCAACAACTTTTGAAGTGATGTCATGCATCCCCGGGAAGTAGGGCGTGTCGTCCGTATCGAGCCCGAACCGGGTCGCCTCACGCACCCAACGTTCGTCAGGCGCAGGTGCACTTAATGCCTTCACCGCTTCGATATAAGGGGCTGCGTGCACGCGCAGCAGATCTGCCTCTGTCGCTGGTTCAGCTGTGAGCAGAGCGCTGTCAGGGAGCGCACCAGACTTGCGCAGCAGATCGACCGTCATGATGAGACGATCCTGATTGAAGGGATGGTTATCATTAAATTTATACTGAATTTCTTGATCATCATAGATAAACACAGGATGCGTAAACTTCATATTCATTTTCCAAATTCCCCCGAATTGGCTAACAATTTCGTTTGAAGTACTGCTGCTACCTACATCTCCTGAAGCTAATACATAAAACGCTGCTGAAACCGCACCCGATCGAATTGCTCGATCGAGGAGATGGGTACTTGTTTCCCGATTCTCACCATGAGACAGTTGGCGGGATGTGAGCATATTTCAGGATCATCGGTTGCGAACCAAATCATATCGACGCTTTTCATCAGCTTCTCCATCATTTGACGATATTCCCAAACCGTTAATTTACTGGTTTCCAAATCCCAATGCCAATAATATTCCGTTGTGAAGCATATGACATTTTCCATTTGATCGCCTTCAAAAGCGAGCTGGATCATCTTTTTGCCTAAACCAATCGATCTGTAATCATCAGCGACCTCAATGGCGCCGAGTTCAATTAAGTCCTTCATATTTCCTTGCGACCATCGCTCAATTTCATCTGCGTAATGGAAAGTGACGTAACCGACAATGGTGGATCCGTCCCTTGCAAGTATGATTCGCCCTTCGGGTAACCCAGCAATCTCTATAAGGGCTTCGAGCTGTTCTTTGGGTCGACGGAATGCGTCGAGTTTCGTGTGCATCGTAAGTTCCTGCAGTTTTTCAGGTGGAACGGGGCCCTCAATAATAATCTCAGGTTGATCGGGAGCACTGCGCAAGCTTTGTGAGTGGTAAAGTTTGATATGCTGCATAACCTTGGCTCTCCTTCTAAAAAACAGCATGATGGGCGTTTCCTTTACTAAGATTCATAGTATTTTTATACCAAACTTTTGTTTGAAATCATAGCAAAACTTAAACATAGGCGAAATATTCTGAGTGTGTTATAATAGAACATGTCAAAAATCGATCACATTTTGCTCGAATTCATCAGTAAAGTGAAAGCGGTTTATTTCGTGAGGAGGGTTTTACGTTTATGGATCAAATAAAAGATGAACTCATTAAATCGGTATCCCTTAATCCAAACATGGCTAATTACGAGCAAACACATGCGACATTTGATTGGGCAGACATCGAAAAAAGCTTTTCCTGGTACGAAACAGGCAAAGTGAATATGGCATATGAGGCCATTGACCGCCATGCGGAAGGCGCGAAGAAAGATAAAATTGCTTTATATTACAGCGACAGCACGCGTGATGAAGCGATTACTTTTGGACAAATGAAAGAAAGATCCAATCAGTTCGGTAACGTACTGAGAAATTTAGGCATTGGTAAAGGCGAGAGAGTTTTCATTTTCATGCCGCGGACACCTGAGCTGTATTATTCTTTACTTGGATCCCTCAAAGTAGGAGCTGTTGTTGGGCCGCTTTTTGAAGCATTCATGGAAACAGCGGTTAGAGATCGTTTGGCGGATAGTGAAGCTATTGCCATTATCACGACTCCAAGCCAACTATCACGTGTGCCTTACAATGAGCTTCCACACTTGAAACATGTGATCCTTGTTGGGGAGAACATTGGGCTTGGCGAAGGACAAGTTGATTATCATAAAGAAATGGCGAACGCTTCCACAGAGCTTGAAATTGAATGGTTGGACCGTGAAGATGGATTAATTATTCATTATACATCCGGATCAACAGGGAAACCGAAAGGCGTTTTCCACGTTCAAAATGCGATGATTCAGCACTATTACACAGGACAAATTGTACTTGATCTTAAAGAAGATGACATCTATTGGTGTACAGCCGATCCGGGTTGGGTAACAGGAACGTCCTATGGAATCTTTGCTCCATGGTTGAATGGCGCAACGAATGTGATCCGCGGAGGACGATTTAGCCCACAAGATTGGTATAATACACTTCAGAAATATAAAGTAACGGTATGGTACAGTGCCCCAACTGCTTTCCGGATGTTGATGGGAGCTGGCGACGATGTCTCGGCTGGTTACGATTTGTCAGCGCTTCGCCACGTATTGAGTGTTGGAGAGCCGTTAAATCCAGAAGTAGTTAGATGGGGAATGAAGGTCTACAACCAACGTATTCATGATACATGGTGGATGACAGAGACAGGCGGACAGTTGATTTGTAACTATCCATCCATGACAATTAAACCAGGTTCCATGGGACGTCCAATTCCAGGTGTTGATGCGGCTATTATTGATGATGCGGGTAACGTTCTGCCTCCGAATCGGATGGGGAACCTTGCCATTAAAACACCTTGGCCATCCATGATGCGTAAAATTTGGAACAATCCTTCCAAATATGAAGAGTACTTCCGTTTGACAGGTTGGTACGTTTCCGGAGATTCCGCGTATCAAGATGAGGATGGCTACTTCTGGTTCCAAGGTCGTGTTGATGATGTTATTAACACAGCTGGCGAACGCGTTGGTCCATTTGAGGTTGAAAGCAAGCTTGTTGAGCATCCTGCTGTTGCAGAAGCAGGGGTCATTGGGAAACCGGATCCTATGCGTGGAGAAATCATTAAAGCATTTATTGCGTTGCGTGAAGGCTTTGTTGCTTCCGATGAATTGAAAGCGGAAATTTCGAAGTTCGTGAAGGAAGGGCTTTCTGCTCATGCCGCACCACGTGAAATTGAATTCAAAGACAAACTGCCAAAAACACGCAGTGGGAAGATCATGCGCCGTGTTCTTAAAGCATGGGAGTTAAACCTACCGACTGGTGACTTGTCTACCATCGAAGATTAATTAGTTCCAATGAAAAGCTTTCTCCGCACCCTGCGTGGTGCAGAGAAAGCTTTTTTGTATGAAACAAGGTGGTAAAACAAAAGAACCTGGCCGCAGCCAGGTTCTTCCTCAACTTTACTATTTATTATAAGCAATTGTGGCAGAGAATTTAGACTCGCCGGCATCATTAATGGCTGTAATTTTGTAATAGCCATTGTAAGCGGCCGCGAAGTAGTGGAACTCCGTACCATTCTCAACAGTACCTAACTTCGTATATGTGCCTTTTTCTTTGTCGCTAAAGTAAACCACGTACTGTTTGACCTTGTCTTTAGCATCATTGGCTTTCCAGGTCAGTACAAGAGAAGCTACTTCGGGCTTCGCTTTAATACCTGTTGGGGCAGCTGGCGCATCCTTCGAGACTGGTTTTCCATTACCAGTACCTGTTCCACCATTCGGTGTTCCTGGTGAAGGTTGTGTAAGATCTGGCAGTATGTTGCCATTGCTGTCGACGCCTGGAATGATCAAGGAATCTAAGGAGCTTCCGTCCGTATAGGAGGAACGGCTTGGGCTAGATTCTTTGCCCGCAACATCGACTGCTGTAACGTAGTAGCCTGTTATAGCTGTCGTTTGAAGTTGATCTACAAACTTCGCTTCGGCGCCTGCAAGCACGACTTTTCCTCCCATGAGCTGGAACTTGCCTTGACTATCCGAACGATAAATGCGATACCCTACGATATCGGCATCCGTGTTCGGTTGGAAAGTAATTGTTGACGTTTCACCAGATTTGGTTGTTACGACGTTGACTGGCGCTGGAGGTACTTTCCCATCATCAACCCTTGGATCGACTTCGGAAGGAGCATCTACGTCATAATCAGTTGGCTTATAGAAGTCGATAGGCTTTCTGCTTTTCTCAGGAAGCTTCTGCATCGCTTCATCGATTTCTTTTAATAATTGCGTGATTGATTTTTGTCGTTTAATCACGACCTTCTCTTGCACGAAATCAGCAGGTGTAGTTTCTTTAGCTACGTAATTGAGCCCATTTAACGAACTGATTTTCATTTTAACCATGACGTTATCTGTTTGTGTAGGCAAATATTTTTTGTTGAAAATATCGGTTACCAGATGTTCCGAGCCTGTCGTTAGTTCACTCGGTAGCATGCCCGATAAGCTGGAGACGGTTGCTGAAACGATACCATCTGGTTTTGCAAATGTTTTGTTCGGGAAAAGATCTGGCTTTTGCTCAATTGTTTTGTTCAAGATAAGCGCCCAGATATCTTTTGCATGGTTGGTTTGACCAGTTTTAGATGACAGTTTATTAATCGGTTGATCATAACCGATCCACACGCCTACGGTTACATCAGGGGTGAAGCCCATGAACCAAGCATCGGCATCATCCTGTGTGGAGCCTGTTTTTCCAGAGATTTCGATTTTGCCATATGATTTGAATTTTTTCATGAGATCAGTAGCCGTTCCTTGGCTAGCATTGCTAATGACGGTTTTCATCATATCCGTTATTAGGAAAGCAGTTTGCGGTGAATACACCGTTAGCGGCTTCTGCTCATGAGCATAGATGGTTTTGCCATTCGAATCTTTAATTTCACGTATTAAGTACGGAGCATTAAATACGCCTTTGTTCGGAATAGAAGTATAAGCACCAGCTAATTCCTTGACCGAGGTTCCGCGGCTTAAACCACCAATAACACCGGTTTGTGCGGCATTGTCTTCTTTGGTAAGAGACGTAATGCCTAGTTTCTTGGCGAAATCCCATGCTTGCGTGATACCAACTTTATTGAGGAACACATCGATAGCTGGGATGTTATAGGACTGATTTAAAGCTCTGCGTGCAGTCATCAAACCATGGAACTTATGATCCCAGTTCTCTGGTAGATGGAAGCCTTTCACGCCGTCTTTGAGAATGATTGGGATATCATCCACAATCGTGGCTGGTTGCAGGACACCTTTCTCGAGAGCAGGGATGTAAGCGGCAATTGGCTTCATTGTGGACCCTGGCTGTCTAAAGGCTTGCGTCGCATGATTAAGCTGCTCATCGAAGAAGTCGCGGCCTTCAATCATTCCTTTAATGGCTCCTGTTTTGGAATCAATCATGATGGCGCCGACTTGTTCGATGCCGCCTTTTTTCTCATCCGTTGGCGCGAAATTCTTTTCGTTGCTCGAAATTTCATGCATGGAGTCATAAATCGTTTTATCAATGGTGGTGTAAATTTGATACCCGCCGCGCAATAGTTGTGTATGTATGTTTTTGAGCGCTTCATTATAGGCGGTTTGGTTCGTCTTCGGATCTAGTTCAGGATGTTGAAGCTTCAATAAGATTTCGGCTGCTTCCTGTTCGGTTTCGATCATCAGATAAGGATAAGTAGTGTACGCTTTCTGTGCTGCTGCCGGCATAGAAGCTTTGAGATCAAATTTCAAGGCATCTTGATATTGATCATTCGTAATTTTATTTTCTTCCATCATCCGCTTTAATACTAATTGCTGACGAGTCACTGCTTTTTTGTAGCCTTCCTCGTCGAAAGCAGGCTTACTTGTAAACGCCGAGTATTGGGAAGGGGATTGAGGCAGTCCAGCTAAATACGCAGCTTGTGCAATATTTAATTTGTCTAATTCATCAATGTTGAACAGACCTTTGGCGGCGGCTTTAATGCCATATAGATTATAGCCAGTCGCTCCATTGCCATAAGGGATTTTGTTTAAGTAAGCAAGTAAAATTTCATCCTTCGACATGATGCGTTCCATCCGAAGTGCAAGCAGTAACTCTCTCGCTTTACGGCCATCATCGCGATCTAGTGTAAGGAAAACACGTCTAGCTAGCTGTTGTGTGATGGTACTGCCGCCGGTTTGCACTTCTTCATTCAGAAGCTTCTGTGTGACCGCACGGTAGAGTCCGCGAAAATCGATGCCGCGATGATTGTAGAAATCTTTGTCCTCAATGGAAAGGACTGCGTCTAGCAAGTTTTGCGGGATATCGGCAAGCTGTGCAAGACGTCGATCTTCTTCTGTTCGCAATTGTCCAATGACAGCATCATCATTGAAATACGCGAATCCCGTGATTGCATTCTCTTGCATTTGCTGGCGGATCGCTTCTTCACTGCGGATCGGATCTTTCTTGACAAGTGCGCTGACATATCCGAAAGCGGCGAATCCACCCAGTAGGCCAGCCAAAAAGACGCAGATGATGGCCCATTTTAAGGTAATTCCAGTTACTTTTAACGTTGTTCTAACCCAGGGACGATTCCATTTCGCGAAAAAATTGCGCATAAGTTCCAATATCCTCCTTACATGAACCCTAATAGTATACCATAATTGCACCTTTTGCGGTAATGCAGATAGGAGAAAGGTTCCTTTCTAGGTTTGACAAGCATCGGAATCCTGTGTTATAACAAGAACAAATGCGTAGATGGATCAGCAGTAGGTAGCTTGTGAATGCTTTCAGAGAGCCGGTGGATGGTGCGAACCGGTACTTGCAGGTTAGTGAATTACGGTCTTGAGCAGTAAATGGGAACCTGCAGGAATTGCCTGCACAAGTAGTATTTACCGATTAAACCTCGTTATCGGTTCTTGAGTGAAAATAGCACATCGTGCCTACGACTTATGTTATAGATGTACGTAGCTGCTGTTTTAATTAGGGTGGTACCGCGAGTCAAGTCTTCTCGTCCCTTTGGGATAAGAAGGCTTTTTTTGTTTTTCATTTCATAACAAAGGATGGTTGTACATGAGTATTTTGAAGGATTTAGAGTTTCGTGGGTTGCTGCATCAAATTACGGATAGAGAAGGTTTGGATAAAAAGCTGAGCGAAGAACGCGTTGTCCTCTATTGCGGTTTTGATCCGACAGCGGATAGCTTGCATATTGGCAGTTTGCTCCCGATTTTAACATTGAGACGTTTCCAGCTTGCTGGGCACATTCCATTAGCACTGGTTGGCGGTGGGACGGGGCTTATTGGCGATCCAAGTGGTAAGGCAAATGAGCGTACGTTGAACGGGCCTGAGGTCGTTGAAGCATGGTCACAAAGTATTAAAAATCAACTTTCTCGTTTTCTTGATTTCTCAACAGAAATTGAAAATAGCGCGGAGCTGGTGAACAATTACGACTGGTTAGGTTCTTTGAATGTCATTGAATTCCTGCGTGATGTGGGCAAAAACTTTACCGTGAACTACATGCTAGCTAAGGATTCGGTGGATTCGCGTATTACGAAAGGGATTTCGTTCACGGAATTCAGCTACATGATTCTTCAATCCTATGATTTCTTGAAGTTAAATGAAACGAAGAACTGTTCCGTACAAATTGGTGGAAGCGATCAATGGGGGAATATTACGGCAGGGCTTGAGCTTATTGGCAAATCAACCGATCGACGCGCTTTCGGTGTGACATTGCCGCTAGTTACGAAGAGTGATGGGCAGAAGTTTGGTAAAACGGAAGGCGGAGCCATTTGGCTGGATGCTACCAAAACATCACCGTACCAGTTCTACCAATTCTGGTTGGGGACAGCGGATAATGACGTGATTCGATTCTTGAAATATTTCACTTTCGAAACGCAAGAAGAAATTGAACGTCTCGAAGCTGAAGTTCTAGCTCAACCGGAGAAGAGAGAAGCTCAAAAGGTTCTAGCTCGTGAAGTGACGAAGCTTGTACATGGGGGAGAAGCGCTTGAGAGCGCACTTAACATAACAGCTGCTTTGTTCAGTGGTGACATCCAATCGCTATCGCGTACCGAGATTGAAGAAGCTTTCAAGGATGTACCTTCAACGACATTAGAACAAGATGACGTTGCGTTAATTGACCTTCTTATTTCAGTAGGTGCTGCACCGTCCAAACGCCAATCGCGTCAAGACATTGAAAGTGGTGCGGTAACGGTAAATGGTGTTAAGGTGACGGATCTTGAAGCGACTACGCAACAATTGGGTCGACTTGGCGAATCCTATCTCATTATTCGCCGCGGTAAAAAGAATTACTTCCTCGTCAAATTTGCTTAAGCTAACGTAACAAAATAACCCCCTTAGGGAAATCCCTAAGGGGGTTGCTTTTATTAACGGCTGTAGAACTCGACGATTTGTTTCTCGTCAATTTCTTGTGGAAGCTCGGAACGTTCTGGTAAACGGATGTATTTACCTTCTAGGCTTGCGTCGTTAAACTCAAGGTAAGTAGGAAGGTAGTTACGGTTAGCAAGAGCTTCTTTCACAGTGGAAAGGCCTTTGCTTCTTTCACGAAGTGAAATCACATCACCAGTGGATACGATGTAAGAAGCGATATCAACTTTTTTGCCGTTCACTGTTACGTGACCATGAGCAACGAGTTGACGTGCACCTGCACGGGAGTTGGAAAGACCAAGACGGTAAACCAAGTTGTCTAGGCGGCTTTCAAGCAATACCATGAAGTTCTCACCGGAAATACCTTTAAGTTTGGAAGCTTTGTCGAACAAGTTGCGGAATTGTTTTTCGTTCAAACCGTACATATGACGAAGTTTTTGCTTCTCGTTCAATTGTACACCGTAACCGCTCATTTTTTTGCGTTGTCCTGGGCCATGTTGACCTGGAGGGAATGGGCGTTTCAAGTCTTTACCGTTACCGCTCAAGGAAATACCAACACGACGGCTTAATTTAAATTTAGGTCCTGTATAACGTGACATTTAGGGAAAACTCCTTCTCATGACAATTAGTTTTGTAAATAGCATCTAGATGTCAGGGTGAAGACAAGTGCCCGATTTTGCTAATGAATCATCCTGTGATTCCCTGTCAAGAGAGTTCAGCCGCTGTCTTGTCAGGAGCAAAAGCAGTGAGGGTGATCACAAATGGCATTCACCGAAATCATGGTGTTACTCGACTTCTAATTTTATTAAAAACAGGAGCAAGTGTCAAGTCTCTCATCGTCCCAATGAGAGGAAAATATCGTGCAATAGACGAAAAAAAATAGTATGATAGAAGAAAGTTGTTTTAAATTTGGTACTTCAGGACTATTGTTAGTGAGTGAAGGAGAGCCTATGAGTGAACTTCGCAGTATACCAAAGCATAGTCGTGCAGAACACTTTGACGTGTTTCTTCGGCAAGGCTTTATACTTTCTGGCAACTTTTCTTACGAGGGTTTGCAGGCAAACCCAAACTTACACCAAGCATTTGAAAACTGGAATCAGCAATTCGGTCCGAATATGCTCCCTTCGCAAACGGCGCTGCTATGCGCAAATGAGCACCTGTGCGTAATCGACTCGTGTTCGAATGACACGCCTTCGATTGGCAAATACCTGGAACCAGGTATTTCGTGGCACGCTGCAGAGCGTGGAGATAATCCGCTTGCCCGCTGTGAAAGTGCAGGTCATTTACAGTTGTTAACTGGCGATGACTGGCATGTACGAGAGCTTAAAGGGTATTTAATTGCATTTACGCCAGTTTTGGACAATTATGGTAATCTTCAATTTTATTTAGGACTTTTTACCCAATCTCGTTTAAATATGGAAAACTTGGCACAATTGCTATATAGTCTTGCACTTTCCTTTCAAAGTTCCATTCAACATGTTGAGGAACGTAGGAAGTATGATCGCTTAAATAACCTTCATCATATGAAGGAAATGGAATCTAAGAAGCATGTGATTCTGTTCGAAGCTTCTAAGAAACTCCTTGCGAAGATTGATGTACATTCCGTGTTGACAGAAGTTATTGATTGTATGGGGCGGGTATACCCCAACACACGTGTTGATTTACTGCTTTCCCAAGATAATGATTCTACGAATCTATCCGTCAAGCCTTTGAATTTTCAAAGGACAGAGTCAGATATTCGAACACGAGCTTTTATGGAAGGTCAAGTCATCTTTGAACCAACCACAAGGGGCAGCGCTTCGAGTTCTGGTAACATCGCGGCACCTTTGTCAGGGAAGCAAGGCGTGTACGGCGTCCTGTACATGGAGTTTACGGATGAACTGATCGATGAGTCGGATTTGCAATTCATATCGCTGTTGGCAGACTCAGCAGGTACAGCTTTTGAAAATGCGAAGCTTTATGAACAATCGAATCTGATGATCAATGAACTGCGACTCATTAATGAAATTACCAAACAGCTTAATCAAAGTTTACGTCTAAATGAAATTTTCAATTCAGCTTCTAGTGAAATTTTAAGCATCTTCGGTGCTGATTATAGCTGTATCCTTCAAAACTCGAAGGAAAGTGATCAACTTATTGTTCAAGCGACCAACTTACCTGCTATGTTTCATGAGACATTTACACTTGATCAAGGTTTCTCAGGTCTAATCTACTCATCGAAGGAACCGATTATTATTTCCGATTATTGGAGTAATGATAAGGTAAGCTCAAGCTTGATGCAACGAACGAATTCGCGATCACTCATTGGTTCACCCATCCTTGTGAATGGGAACGTAGAGGGAGTAATTCTCATCGTGCATCGTTTGCCGAATTACTTTTCATATGACAACTATAAGCTCTTACAGGTGTTATCCAGCCATATTGGACTTGCCATGACGAACGCCTCCTTACATGCAGAGGTGAAGCGAATGGTCATTACAGATAATTTAACTGGACTCTACGCTCGGCATTATTTGGATGAACAAGTGAATCTGATGCAGAAAAAAGATTTCTGTGGATCCCTCATTGTCGTTGATATTGATAACTTCAAGAAGGTAAATGACACATATGGTCATCAAATTGGTGACAAGATCCTCATTCATGTGAGTCAGATCATTAAGTCTAGTATTCGAGAGATGGATATCGCGGCTAGATGGGGCGGAGAAGAGCTTGCTGTCTATTTGCCTCAAGTATCCAAGGATCAGGCAATTCGGATTGCTGAGCGTATTCGCAGGCGCGTGATGGACGAGACACAACCACAAGTGACGGTGTCCTGCGGGGTTTCGGATTGGAATTGGGAAGAAGATAAGATCAGTGTGGAGTCGCTCTTCTACCGAGCTGATATGGCTCTTTATCAGGCCAAGCATAACGGTCGTAATCAAATTCAAATCGGTTGACGCATAAAGGTGCTTGTCTTCGGACGAGCATTTTTTTCTTTATAGCGCAGCTAGGTGACGTGGAGAATACAATCGATTGTATCTAGTGGATCTTATTTGTCATTTCAGTGGGAATAGGGGAGGATAACGATCACCTGTTTGCTCTTCCTGAACCTGTTGTAACATGTTACAATGATTTGGTCTAAGGGAGGATGGTCGAATTTTGTCGGCATTAAAAAGTAAACGTACAGGACTGCTCATTTGTATTTTTATTGTGCTCGTTGGCTTGCTTTATTTCTTCTTTTTTAATCCTGTAGGCATCAAACTTGCACATAGTAATATGCGTCAATTGTCCGGACATTTAAGGGACATTGGCTGGCCTGGTAAAATAATTGGAATGAGCTTGATTTTCTTCCAAACGTTCTTTCCGTTTATTCCGTTTGTTCTTGTAGCGGGCACTAACGTTGCGATATTTGGGATTAAAATGGGCTTTCTTGTGAACTATGTGATGTCTTGCTTAGGCGCCGTTGCCTCTTTTTATTTTGCACGTTATTATGGACATGCTTGGGTAGAAAAGAAACTAGAGCGGTTTCCAATAGTTACGCAATTCAGCAAGCGAATGGAAAGGCACGGCTTCTTCTATGTCTTAATCGGGCGTCTCATTCCGATTCTGCCGTCTTCTGCAATTAATTTCTCCGCTGGTTTAACTCGAATGAAATTTCGGGATTTCCTTTGGGGCACCTTATTAGGGAAGTTTCCAATCGTTTTCTTGGAGTCGATGATCGCTCATGATTTATTTCATTTTCAAAGGTATAAAGGGAGATTGCTTTTGTTATTAGGCATATTGGTCCTATTAGTGTTCCTTGGAAATAGTGTGAAGAGAGCGCTCGCACCGAAGACGAAATAAAGGGCTTACATGGAGAATGCAGGAAATTTTGTAGTTGCTTTCCCTTCCTATTCCAAGTTATCATAGAGGGAGTAAGATGACCAACTCATATGCGACTATAATGGAGGAATGAAATATGCCAAGTGCTAATAATGCAGCAATTGTTGAGATTTCCCAAACAGCTAATAAATTCAGATCATCCATCGTTCTTCAATACGACAATAAGTATATCGATGTAAAAAGTATCCTTGGCTTGTTTACTACACTACTTAGCTCCAGCAACTATGATCTGCATGTTCATGGTCCAGATGCTGAAGAAGCGAAAGCAGCTATGGCTGAAGTATTCGCTAAGCATAATCTAGGTGTAAACGTCGTTCAAGATTAGTTTTCAAAGAAGAGAAGGTATTCTCAGAATCTCTGAGGGTACCTTCTCTTGTATATTACGGCAATTTCGCTTAATATAGATCATATAGGGATGACTTTGCGTATAGGGGGAAGTTGGGAATGTCTTCATCTGATTTATTGCTGGATATGAATCAAAAGGCGCTTAATCTTCTTCAAGAAGATGCAGATAAAATCGAAAAGCTGATCGAAGTACAGATGGAAAACTTGACGACGCGTCAATGTCCACTATACGAAGAGGTATTAGATACGCAAATGTACGGACTATCGAGGGAAATTGATTTTGCTATTCGCGCGGGGCTGATCTCCGAAGTGCCAGGCAAACAAATTCTCAATAAGCTTGAACGTAATCTTGCGCAGCTGTATGAAGCGTTGAACAATAAAAAGTAACCCCGAGGGGTTACTTTTTTTGTTTAGCTGCATGCAATTTATACGAGGAAGAACACAACACCAAGAATAATGTAGACGAACAAGAGAAGAAGTCCTTCATACCAGTTCGTAGATCCATCCTGTGTGATGGATTTTGTAATGAAGACGGCGACGCCGATGGCTGCGATCTCATAGGTGGTAAAGACAATGTTCATTGGCGTACCACTGATGAAGAAGCTGAGAAGGATTAGTACCGGCGCGACGAATAGGGCGATTTGTAACGAGCTTCCGATCGCGATTTCAACGGCTGCGCCCATTTTGTTTTTCATAGCCATCATGACCGCGGCACTATGCTCAGCTGCATTCCCGATAATGGCAATTAGGAATGCGCCCACAAACAGGTCGGATAGACCGAATTTATCTTTAACTTCCTCAATTGTTCCTACTAACCATTCACTTGTAAAGGCAACCATTGCAGTCGCTACGATGAGGAATAGAATTGAGGTGCCTTTGGACCATGCTGCCTCACCGTGTTCAATCGCTTCATCCGAAAGCACGCTTTTGTGAGTGACCATGGAGAAGAAGAGCCAGAGCAGATAAGCTACAATTAGGATAATAGCTACAATCATACTCATAGAGGAAGTTTCGTCAGTAGTCAAACCACGGGCAAATATCGCAGGTATGAATAGTGCGACAACACCTAGAATCATCAGTGAAGAATTATGAGAAGCCAGTTTAACGTTAAAGGACTGTTCTTTGAACTTTAGTCCGCCTGCGAATAGGCTGAGTCCAAGTACGAGTAACAAGTTCCCGATGATGGCACCAGTTAGACTGGCTTTGACAACTTCGAATAGCCCATCTCGGACTAAGAAGAAGGCAATAATGAGCTCAGCAGCATTCCCGAAGGTTGCGTTGAGGAAGCCTCCCATACGGTCTCCTGCATAATGAGCTACACTTTCTGTCGCTTTTCCTAAGAATCCAGCCACGAAAACGATGGCAACACAAGCGATGACGAATTGCAACGTTGTATTCAGGTGCATGTAATGCGTGATACCGGCTGCTACGAAAGAAACTAACAAACCTATGTAGAACAATTTTCCTTTCAATGGGAACCCTCCGACTCTAATATATTGGAACTTTTTAACTTCTTTTAATATACCTACTTTGCTTACCAAAGTAAATTAAAATGGATACAATCAGTCAGTTCTTGCTTTAAGCTTTTGTTCTTATTACAATAGATTTATACCAAGTTTAGGGAGTGATCCGTATGTCCGAAGACAATCAAACCGGCTTAATTCGAATTTCTGATGACGTAGTATCGACAATTGCAGGGCTTGCAGCCTTGGAAACAGCAGGCATAGCGGGCATGTCAGGTGGTATCTCAGAAGGCTTAGCAAAGCGTCTAAGCGGTAAAAACGTGCAGCGCGGCGTTTCTGTTGAGGTAGGACAAGTTGAAGCAGCGATCGATCTGCGAGTGATCATTAAATATGGTTCTCGAATCCAAGATGTTTGTAGGGACCTACAAGAGAACGTGCGGGAAGCCGTTGAAAATATGACCGGACTAAATGTTGTGGAAGTCAATGTGAAGGTGGAAGGCGTTGCCTTTACGGAAGAAGAAACAGAAGATCAGCTTCGAGTTAAATGAGTGCAACATAAAAAGACCCGATCGACGTTATATCATGTCGATAAGGGTCTTTTTTTATGTGTTTTTTGCGTTTTTTGTGAAGATGGTAATTCTTTCAAGGATTGTTCACGAGAAATCCCAAGGATAACTCCCATGCTGATGAGGGAGACCATCATAGACGAGCCGCCTGCTGATATGAAGGGCAGTGTCACACCTGTGAGTGGAATAGTATTCGTAACACCGCCGATATTGATAAAGGCTTGGATGGCGAACATGACCATGATCCCTACACCGGATAGCATCCCAAACATGTCTGGACAACGAACTGCAACGAGGATTCCTCGCCAAATGAAGATCAAATAGATAAGAAGGAAGAGTGAACTGCCAATGAATCCGAGCTCTTCACCAATAATTGCAAAGATGAAATCGTTATGTGCTTCCGGTAAATAGTGAAGCTTTTGAATACCTTGTCCGAATCCGGCGCCTGTTAAGCCGCCATGACCAAAGGCATACAAGGATTGTACAACTTGTAAGCCAGAGCCTTGCGGATCAGCGAAAGGATCCATAAATGACGTGATTCGATTGAGCCTAAAGTTAGAATCTGTGTCACCTAAGACTAAGTACAGTAGAATAGCTATACCAAGAACAATTGAAAGAATAGTTCCTAGATAGAAAATATGCTTGAGGTTAGAACCGCCGACCATGATGACAATGGCTGAACACGTCAAGAGAATCATACAGGATCCAAAATCGGGCTGTAAGAGGATCAAGCCGCACACGAAACCCACGATCATGATGGCAGGGAGCAATCCCTTGCGAAAGCTCCTGAATTTCTCTTCTTTATTACTAATCAGCGAAGCTAGATACATTATGACTATTAATTTGGCAAACTCCGTCGGTTGTATCCCGTATCGGCCGAGTGAGTACCAACTGCTCGCGCCATTGGCTTTACTCGTAAAGACAACGAAAATTAAGCCGAGTACAATGAAAAAGAAAGCTGGGATGACGAGCTTTTTTAACTTCGTGTAATGGACATTCATGCAAAATAACATGCCAATCGTGCCGATCCCAACAGCAACAATTTGCTTTCTCGTAAAGAACCAGGGGTCGTCCCACCGATAGGCACTTGTCATTGAGCTTGCACTGAAAACCATGACCAATCCAAAGCAGACCAATACAAAGGTTAATAAAAGCAGCAGAAAATCCGGCGTTCCTCTTCGAGGGGGATTCATGCTGGTTCCTCGCCTATTCTGCCAATAATTTTTGCAGTTGGTCTAATTTTTGCTTAGAGATTTTGAGTACATTCTCAGGAATTGGTGAGTTGTAGTCCAAGCCATGCGGGAATGTTTCTTTGCCTATGTAAGCTTCTTCTAGATATAATACAGCATAAGGAGATTCTAACTTGCCTGTTTCTACTCGTGCATTTACACGTAAGAAGTAAACAGCTTTGCTTGCTTTATCTTCCATTTTAAAATCGTAAGTAGCACGGGTGTATTCCCACTGCCAGCGAACGAAACCAAGTTTAGTTGTTACTTCGTCCAAGTGAGCCAAATCGCTTTTTAGGCCTTTTAAGCCAGTTGCTTCAATAATCAATTTTAACGCCTCCATATTGTACGTATGCATTCTTTTCTCATGATAGTATGTTTCTAAAGGTTCTGCAAGTCGATTACCCTGTGTAAATTCTAATATTTGATGGCACTTTAGAGATGAAACCATGGTTGATATTTGATAGAATAGGTTTCAAGAGAAATTTTTTAGATAAAAGTTAGTGATCGAGAACAGGAGGTGGATGTATCTTATGAACCATTTTCATGAAGATCTCCAAGCCATATATGAAGAGATGGTGGGCTGGAGACGTTATTTACATCAGAATCCTGAGCTTTCCTACCATGAATATCAGACAGCAGAATTTGTAGCGAAGCATCTGCTCAGCTGGGACATTGAAGTGCGTACAGGCGTAGGTGGAAATGGTGTCGTTGGTTTGCTGCGCGGCAGTGGCGATGGACCCACGGTTGCCCTTCGTGCAGACATGGATGCTCTTCCAATTCAGGATGAGAAGAACTGTGGGTATACATCAACTAAGAACGGGATTATGCATGCTTGTGGTCATGATGCACATACATCAACTTTGCTCGGAATTGCCAAGGTTGCCAGCCTACACCGCGCGGAGCTCAAAGGAAATCTGGTCTTTCTATTCCAGCATGCAGAAGAAATTTCTCCCGGCGGTGCTGACGCCATGATTAAAGCAGGCGCGCTGGATGGGGTAGACGCTGTATTCGGCGTTCACTTGTGGACACCATTCCCTGTGGGGCATGTATACACGCGATCTGGGGCTTTCATGGCCGCACCAGATGAATTCACCATTCGCATCCAAGGGAAGGGCGGACATGGCGGTTTGCCTCACCAAACGATCGATAGTGTATACGTTGCCTCCCAATTAGTCGTTAATTTGCAAGGCATTGTAAGCAGACAAGTTGATCCTGTTGAACCTTGTGTTGTTAGCATTGGCTCGTTCCATGGCGGCACTAGCTTTAACGTAATCGCTGAAACAAGTGTGCTTAATGGTACTGTACGAACCTTCAATCCAGAGTTAAGACAAGATGTAAGAGCACGTATTGAGAGGATTGTGCAGGCAACTTGTGACATGTCTCAAGCCACTTACGAACTGGAATATAAGCTGGGCTATCCGACAGTTATCAATGATGCCAACGAAGCAGCACGTTTCTTTCAAGTAGGCGCAGCTTTGTTTGGTGAAGAGGCCGTACACGAATCTCCTCTTATTATGGCCGGAGAAGACTTTTCCTATTATTTGCAAGAGAAGCCAGGTTGCTTCATGTTTGTAGGTGCTGGGAATGTGGAGGCAGGTATTGTGTATCCACATCATCACCCGAAGTTCGATATTGATGAAAGATCCATGCTGAATGCGGCGAAATTATTAATGTCTATGGCCTTGGATTATATGGCATGAATGCCCTCGGAGATTTGGTGAATGCTAACGTAGCAATTATTTGTTGCTTAACATGACACTAGGAGGATGATGAGTATGCCAGATAAACAAGTGAAGGACATCATGAGTAAAGATTGCGTGACGGTCACCCTACTCGATAATGTGTTCGAAATTGCCTTGAAAATGAAGCAACATGATATTGGATTCGTTGGGGTAATTGACGGGGATAAATTCATAGGCGGAGTAACAGATCGTGACCTTGTTATTCGAGGCTATGCGGAGAAGCATTCGGGGTCAACGGCGGTGGAAACCGTAATGACGAAGAATATGACAACCGTATCTCCGAATACGTCTGTTGACGAAGCCGCGGAGCTCATGGCACAGCATCAAATCAGACGGTTGCCTGTTGTCGATAATGGTAAGCTTGTCGGGATTGTGGCGATTGGCGATTTGGCTATTAGAGGCAACTTTGAAGATGAGGCTGGCGAAGCGCTAAGCCAGATTTCTCAAGAACGAACGCTTGTAGGAAGTCATTAAATAAACATATCTTTATAAAGCAGCTTTTCCCATCCGAGGGAACGCTGCTTTTTTTTCGTATATTCTCTTTACGAGGTGCATCCAAGTAAGCGATAATAATAACGAAATGATGAAGGGGGTCCGTATAGAAAAGATGAACAAGTTTGAAGATAACGCTTACATTGGACTTATCATTCTAGATTCAAACTGGCATTTTATATACGCAAACGACTATGGCGCAAGTTTATTAAATCGATCACCAGAAGAACTTCTTGGTAGAATGGCTTGGGCCGAGTTTCCTGCTGCGATACGGCATGCTACCTATAGTCATTTTCACCAAGCTCGGAGAAGTGGCAAAGAAATTGCTTTCAAAGAATATGTCAAGCCATCCAATCAATGGATTCATGTACAAGCATGTCCAGTCGGTGAGAATTTACATATTATTCTTCGTAAAACGGAAATGCTAGCGAATCATTTTACCATTGAAAATGAGCTTACTCAAAAATATACAAACTATGTTCAGGATTTAATTACACTGACTTCCGAAGATGGCATTCTACTTTATGTATCTCCCTCGATAAAAGACCTGCTAGGCTATGAACTTGAAGATATGTACGGAGCGAACATATTGGCTTTTTGTCATCCGGAGGACATAGATGGTCTGAAGAAAATTTTCATCAATGAAAACGAGTATGCAAGGAATGATCAAGGAATAATAACTTGTCGCTTTCTTCATAAAAAGGGTTGGTACGTATGGTTTGAAAACAATTTCAAGTGGTTATTGGACGCTCAAGGCAACCGCAGTCAGAAATTAGGGATCTGGCGTGATATTTCAGAACGCAAGCTTGTTGAAGAACGATTCATACAGGCGCAGCGTTTAGGTCAATTCGGCAGCTTTGAACGAGATTTGGACGAAGATTCAATTACGTGGTCGGACGAGATGTTTAGGATTCATGGTCTTGAACCTGCTTTAAGGATTGATTTGAGTAAAGCAATTGATCCCATCATGTTAGATGATCGGGAGAAGGTGGCGCTTTCAATCAAGCAAGCAGTACTGCGTGGAACGTCAGATATAGAATACAGAATTACACGTGAAGATGGGGAAGTTCGCCATTTACGATCGCAAATTGAACGAGTGGCTCTAGATGGGGGGCGCATGGCAGTTCGGGGACTGGTTCATGATATTACCATTCACAAGCGAATTGAGCATGAGCTTCTCCAAAGTAAAGCTAAATTGGAAATTGCACAAGAAATAGCAGGTTTGGGCCATTATGAGTGGGATGTCATCCATAACATGGTGTATATATCAGATGAATTGACTGCATTATTTGGTTGTAAAGATGCTGTACAACAGTCGTCTATAGAGGCACTTCATGAAAGTATTCACCCTGAAGACAGTTTGAAAATGAAGATGGCAACAAAAAAAGCTCTACATGAAGGATCTTTGGATATCATTTTTAGAGTTATCGTTAATGAGGATGTACGAATTCTGCATACCTTAGCAAGAACTACGTATGACGAGTGGGGAAGAGCCCTATGTTTATTCGGTACGGTCCAGGATATTACGGTCCAGAAACAGACAGAGGAGCTGCTCCGTAAAACGGAGAAACTACATGTTGCTGGCCAGTTGGCGGCTGGTATTGCACATGAGATACGCAATCCGCTGACGGCGCTTAAGGGCTTTGTGAAGCTGATGTGTCATGCCAATGAAGAAAGTAAACTACGCTATTATCACATTATGCAAGAAGAGTTTAATCGGATTGAGCTGATTCTAGGAGAGCTTCTGATTCTAGCCAAACCGCAAGCCGTTGCTTACATGCCTCATGATCCATTGACGATACTTGAAGAAGTGATTCAACTTTTAAATACAGAAGCAATTATGAATAATGTAGAGATTACGCTGAATGCCAAATCGATGCTTCTATCAGTCAATTGTGAGCGGAATCAAATCAAGCAGGTTTTTGTAAATGTGATCAAAAATGCGATTGAAGCAATGCCTTCTGGCGGTACTTTGAGCATCACAGCAGAGAATCAAGCTAGTGAAGTGAAATTGCAGTTTGCTGATCAAGGCCAAGGCATCTCAGAGGAAAGACTGCCGCGAATAGGTGAGCCCTTTTATACTACGAAAGAAAAAGGGACAGGTCTTGGTATGATGGTGAGTTTTACGATCATTGAAGAGCACCATGGTGTAATTCGCTATCAAAGTAAGCTTGGTGTTGGAACAACGGTCAGTATTCAATTGCCTGCATCCGAATAGTAAACTTTGTCCTCACGGCGTGTAACTGTCAAAGTTCGCAATAAGGTAGTCAATCTGCGACAAGATGCCTCCTCTTAAATATGCTAAAGTGAAAACGTGCTTAATAATTGTGAATCTGACAAGAAAAAGGTGACGTACAGTGGAGAAAGTAAGGATTGGTATCGTTGGTCTGGGGAACATGGGAACTGGACATGCCAAATATTTGGTGAAAAATGAAGTGAAGGGCGGCGTACTAACCGCTATTTGTGAACCGCGAGCAGATCGTCTAGAGTGGGCAAAAGAAAATCTAGGTGAGGGTGTTCAATTGTTCGACAACCTTGACGATTTTCTGGCTTCAGGCTTGATTGATGGGGTTTTGATCGCAACACCTCACTATGATCACCCTGAAACAGCTGTACGGGCATTCCAAGCAGGTATGCACGTTATTTGTGAGAAACCTGCAGGCGTATATACAAAGCAAGTGCGTCTAATGAACGAAGCAGCAGAAGCTTCAGGTAAAGTATTCAGCATGATGTACAATCAACGTACAAATCCTTTATATACAAAACTAAAGGATCTCGTTTCTTCTGGCGAACTAGGTGAAATTCGCAGAACGAACTGGATTATCACGAACTGGTATAGATCACAAAGCTATTACGATTCAGGCGGCTGGCGTGCAACTTGGGCTGGTGAAGGCGGCGGCGTACTCATTAATCAAGATCCGCACCAACTAGACCTTTGGCAGTGGACGATCGATATGATGCCGAAGCGTGTTCGCGCGTTCTGTTATTTCGGTAAACACCGCAATATCGAGGTCGAAGATGATGTAACGGCATTTGTTGAGTATGAAAATGGCGCTACAGGTTTATTCGTAACTACTACGGGTGAAGCGCCAGGAACGAACCGTTTCGAATTGTCCGGTGACCGTGGGAAAATCGTAATTGAAGACGGCAAATTGACGTTCTGGCGTTTACGCGTTTCAGAAAGAGAATTCAATGAAACCTACAAAGGCGGTTTCGGTTCCCCGGAATGCTGGAAATGCGAAATTCCAGTTGAAGGTAAGGAAACAGGCCACATGGGGATCACGCAGAACTTCGTTGATGCGATTCTTCATGGCACACCATTGATTGCTCCAGGAGCAGAAGGCATCAAAGGCCTAATGATTTCCAATGCGATCATGTTGTCAACATTTACTGACAACTGGGTCGATTTGCCGATTGATGAAGATCTTTTCGAGCAGCACTTGCAAGAGAAGATCAAAAATTCCAAAAACAATAAAGAGGCTGGCTCCTTTAAAACACTTGACGTCTAAGATGATGGGGGAAATTCGAAATGCAAAAGAATGATGGCATGAATTATGCGCCAAAAGGAAAACCGAACCTTGTTGTTCAAAAAGGGGAGTTTACCTTCGCGGTCGTCGCGCTGGATCATGGTCATATCTATGGCATGAGCAACGGACTTCTAGAAGCAGGTGCTGAGCTGAAATGGGTGTACGATAAAGATCCTGCGAAAGTAGCGGCATTTGTCGAAAAGTTTCCGCAGGCGCAGGTTGCTGCTTCTGAAGAGGAGATCTTTCACGACCCTGAAGTCAAGTTAATTGCTGCTGCGGCTGTACCATCTGAGCGTGGCCCATTGGGTATTCGTGCGATGGAGCATGGTAAAGACTATTTTACGGATAAAACACCCTTTACTTCCCTCGAGCAGCTTGCTGCTGCGAAGGCAGCGGTTGAAGAAACTGGACGTAAATATGCCGTCTACTATAGTGAGCGACTTCACGTAGAAAGCGCCGTTTTCGCGGGTCAGTTGATTGAAGAAGGTGCGATTGGTCGCGTGCTTCAAGTTATTGGACTAGGGCCACATCGTTTGAATGCGTCAAGCCGTCCTGATTGGTTTTTCGAGAAGGATAAATACGGCGGTATTCTGTGCGATATCGGCAGTCATCAAATCGAGCAGTTCCTCTTCTATTCGGGCTGTAAGGATGCGACGGTCGTTAGCAGTAAAGTAGCGAATTATCATGCGAAGGATTATCCGGAGCTTGAGGATTTCGGCGATGCGACACTGATTGGGGACAATGGGGCAACGAATTATTTCCGTGTAGACTGGTTGACACCAAATGGCTTGGGGACATGGGGAGACGGGCGTACATTGATTCTAGGAACAGAGGGCTATATCGAGCTACGTAAATATATTGATATTGCTCGCGATCCGCAAGGGGATCAGCTGTACCTTGTCAACCAACAAGGGGAAAAGCACTACAGTCTGCATGGACAAGTAGGCTTCCCATTCTTCGGTCAGTTGATCCTTGATTGTATCCATCGTACAGAAAACGCTATGACACAAGCGCATACGTTCAAAGCGGCTGAATTGTGCTTGATGGCTCAAGAGAAAGCTGTTCGTGTGGAGTAGGTTCACACAGCAGTTGGATGAAGTTTTTCAAAGGTACGGATAATTGCCGTTTGGCATGATAACATAATTGCACATTCAATTTAAAATTCGGGTAGTTTAGCGGTAAAATCGCTAGCTGCCCGTTTTGTGTTTCTGTGGTCACTGTCGTTCTCGGCAGTAAGCAAAGTCCGAGCCCATGCATGGCGCATTTTTTAATCGTTTCATAGTTATTGATCTCATACGTGAGCGTATACTGCACATTGTGCTTGCGCAGCATCGTTTCAAATAATTTCCGGCAACGACCTCCCGAGATGGACATTAGAATCTCGGCGCCATTCAGATCCTCTGGTACGATGGCAGATTTCGCTGCTAAGGGGTGATCTGGCGCGGCCACGATGACAAATTCCTCTTCTTGTATCGTCTTGTAAATCAAGTCAGGGTCGCTCAGCTCACGATCGACGATGAATCCTAAATCGCATTCGCCTGCCTTCAACGCGCGTGACGTATCATTTTCCATTAACTCATTTATCGTAATTGTAATGTTCGGAAAGCACTTTTTGAACGCTCCGAGGAATGGAGGCAGCATATACGAGAAGAGCGTTGTTTCGTGCGTACCGATCATGAAGCTTCCTGTCGTCTGACCAGCCACATTAATTTTGGATTCCTCAAATAGCTTCAAAATCTTCGCTGCATAGCGCAGTAAAATTTCCCCCGCAGGCGTCGGTCTCATCTTTTTATCAATGCGTTCAAAAATTTCGACCCCGTACTCAATCTCCAGCTTTTGAACCTGGGAGGTTACACTGGACTGGGCATAGCCCAATTTTTCGGAAGCCTTTGTGAAGTTTTGCCATTTCGCTACTTCGAGCAGTGTTTTATATAACGTGAGATCCATCTGCCTCCACCCCTCAATTATCACTTTTTTCGATCGAAACGATCATTTATTATAGATAACTCTGGTACTTCCTGCCATGTTAAAATCAATTCCAACCAAAGGATGGGGGGAATTACCATGTGGAACTTATACGAGATAGAGAAAAAATTTGAGGCTCATGTGAAAGATGTTGAAGCGCGCGCGAGGAAAGCACATTGGTACTCGAAAGAGGCGAAAACGAGTCTTAGCCATCGTGAAACGATCCGTTGGGTGTCTCTATTCGCCGTACTTATTATCGGGATTATCACGGTGTATGAACTCTTTTGAGATACGTTAGCATGGAGACCATGTTTAAATCAAGTACTTTCCCTTCATACTAAAGGAAAAAGGAGGGAATATGCGATTGACTATGGATCCTACAAAGCCTCTGATCGTTCAGAGTGATTTATCTATCCTCCTCGAAACGAATCATCCTGAATTTGAAAAGCTCCAGGGTAAGCTGGCTCGCTTTGCAGATCTAGTGAAAAGTCCGGAACATCTTCACACTTATCGGGTTACTCCGTTGTCTTTATGGAATGCAGCTGCAGCAGGCATGGGGTTGGAAGAGATGACAACTTGCTTGCAGCAGCATGCCAAATTCGGTGTACCATCTGCTGTTCTAAGCACGATTCGTAAATATACAAAGCGCTATGGGATTTTACGCATGCTGCATGTGGGGAAGGAACTCTTCTTGGTCAGCGAGGATACCGTCGTTTTCAAAGAAATTTGTGCCTATGATTCCTTGCAAAAATATCTTAAGGATACCCGTGGTGAACGGGCTATTGCCATATCTCCGAGCTATCGCGGGATTTTGAAGCAAGAACTGATGAAGCTGGGCTACCCGGTGGAGGATCTGGCCTCTTATCGCAGCGGCGAATTTCTGAATATTCCTTGGCGAGAGGAAGATCAGATGGATGAGCCGTTCCAGCTGCGTGATTATCAAAAGCAGGCCGTAGATGCCTTTCAGCAGGTAGGCCATGGTGGGAGCGGCGTACTGGTACTTCCTTGCGGAGCTGGTAAGACGGTAGTTGGGATCGCCGCAATGGCGAAAGCTAGCTGTGCAACACTGATCCTAACCTCGAATGTAACGTCTGTGAAGCAATGGAAGCGCGAAATATTAAGTAAGACGGGGCTAACGAGCGATCAAGTAGGTGAGTATAATGGCACCACGAAGGAGATTAGGCCTATCACTATTGCCACCTATCAAATCCTAACGCATCGCGGGAGCAAGGATGCCGATTTCTCACACTTGCGGATCTTTAGCGAGAGGGAGTGGGGCCTTATCATTTATGATGAGGTTCACCTTCTGCCTGCCCCGGTCTTTCGTGCGACTGCAGAGATACAAGCTACACGCAGGCTCGGATTAACAGCTACACTAATTAGAGAAGATGGCCTAGAAGGTGATGTTTTCTCCTTAGTCGGGCCCAAAAAGTATGACATGGCGTGGAAGCAACTAGAAACTATGGGGTGGCTGGCGAAGGTGACTTGCCAAGAAGTGCGGGTACCTCTGTCAACGGAGGATCGTGATCGTTATTGTGCCTCTGAAGCTAGGCATCAGTTCCGAATTGCAGGGGAGAATGAAGCGAAGCTGGATGTCATTGATCACTTGCTGAAGCTTCATCCGGATGAGCCGACGCTAATTATCGGTCAATACATTGATCAGCTCGAACAGATTTCAGCGCATACAGGTGCACCCATGATATGTGGCAGCATCCCGCATGAACGGCGAGAGGAGCTCTATGAGCGATTCAAAAAGGGGCAACTTCCGTTGCTCATTGTTTCTAAGGTAGCTAATTTCGCAGTCGATCTCCCAGACGCGGCGATTGCTATTCAGGTTTCGGGAAGTTATGGCTCTAGGCAGGAGGAAGCTCAGAGACTCGGTCGTATCCTCCGGCCAAAACGAAACGGTGAAAACACAGCCGTCTTTTATTCACTCGTAAGCTCGGACACCAAGGAGCAGGATTTCGCCATGAAGAGGCAGCTATTTCTTGTGGAGCAGGGCTATCAATACGAGATTACAAGCTGGAATCAAGCGGTAAATGTGGAGGTAGGTATCGAATGAAGTACGAGCACATGGAAAGGAAAATGCCGGTTTCGTTAAAGGAAGTCATTTTAAGACAACCGTGGTGTTCGGCATTTCCTTCGTCTAATCCATCATTAGGCGAGGTGCTGACGCACCCCAATCAATTAATTAAACTCTATAAGGAGCTCACACTGGATGAGAAGCATACGCTGCGTCTTGTGCTGTCAACGTTCGGTTGCGTTCCTTTTACTAGTGAGAGGTTGGAAAAGGAAGCGGTGCTCCAAATGGCTGGTGCTCAGGTAAGTTTGGGCTTATGGGGACTTCGTCGATATGGGGTCATTGTCGCTTTCCGCAAGTCATGGGGAGATCAGCTATTTATTTTACCTGAGGATGCCTTTGCGGGGTGGCAACAGGTGTTATTTCCTATACCGCTAAATTCCATAGGGGAGTCCGAAAGCCTGCTTGAGCCTCTAAGTTCAGGGGATATCGGTGAACATATGGGAGAAATGGATGATGAAGAAAGCTGCCAAACGAACCCCAGAGGATTAGCTCAGCAATTATTTCTTTTCATGGTTAGTTGCTCGCGGCAGCCAGCACTTCCCCTTACGAATAAAGGTACCTTACATAAAAAGATAATACAGAAGCTTACTGAAGATGTGAGCCTGCCTAAAAAAATTATTACAATGTCTGGACTTACTTATGCATTCACTGACGTTTATGAGGAGTCCGCCGCGTTGATGCTTGAAATGGCCTTGCGGATGGGCTTTCTTTATAAAAATGAAGCGGGTGACAGTTTCCTGATCCATCAGCGGCACTTTGAAGAATGGCTTCATGGCACCTATGAACACCAGCAATTGCAGTTGTATCGCATTTGGCGGCAGGCTTTAATTCCCGCACCAGTTTGGCTAGAGCATGGCATTGCCTTCATGGAAAGGGGGACTGCCTTGCAGTGGTATAATTTAAATGAGCTGATCCAAGCCATCCTAGCTTGTTGTTCATTCTTCCGTACAACACTTGATGAGACCGCTCTACGCCAGGAATTGCTTAATGTATGGATCAAGCCTTTGACATATTTTCATTTTATCGAAATAGCAGAAAACGAGGATGGGGTGCTATGGTTCAAATGGCACATCAACCCGCAACGTATTTTCGATGCTGTAAATCAAGACTCGCACCTCGAGCCGTCGCTCAAGCTCATGCAGGCCCCTTCGCTTTATGTTCAGCCCGATTTCGAAGTCCTGCTGCCCCCTGATGTCTCTCTTTATCTGGAGTGGAAGATTGCGGCGTTCAGTGACCTTCTGAACTCCGATCTTGTACGTACCTATCGAATAACCAAAGAAAGCTTTCAACTGGCGCTGGATCATGGGTTGAAGAGTACTGATGTGATTCAACTTTTGCAACAGAATGCCTACCACGAAGTACCAGAACAAGTGATCATTACATTACAGCAGTGGGAAGAACAGAAGGACAAGCTCTATATGGAAGAGGTTACGTTGCTTCGCTGCCAAACCACGGAGGTGGCGGAAGCTTTGCTTCGTAATGAGAAGTGCCGCAGTCTGCTTGGAGACCGCATTGGCGAAACCCATTTTATTATTTCTCGCGAGAATGTTAAACATGTGACCAAGTGTTTGGAAGCGATGGGCTTCCATCCAAATCAAAGAGCAATTCCGAATGTCTCAGCGGAAAAGGAGGATATGCTTCCAACATTTTTGGAACCATCCATAGGCCTTTGCTACTCGCGAGATACGATTCAATTATATGAAATTGATCCCTTTCTGCCGCAGCGAGAGGATATGTATCCGGATATGCAGCAAATCCCTGTGAGCTGGATTAAGGAACTCCGAGACTACCATGCCTCTACACGGAAGGATATGATTCGTAAGGCCATCGAATGGAAGAGTGTGCTTCAGTTGAGGAAGGAGGGGCGCGACTGCTTCATCATCCCTCGCATGCTACGAGAAGATCGGACAGGTTGGATTCTGGATGGTTGGGAACAATATCAGGAGATTTCTTGGGCGGGCGAGGATTGGAAGGAGATGAAGCTCATATTGCCAGGAATCAACGATGGTTGTGTGAGAGAAAAGGAAGAAACTCTTGGCGAACTGTGATATGATAGAAGTGTTATAGACTTTTTCGCGAGGAAGGATGGGGTTGTCGTAATGTTACAAACAATGGAAACAGAAACACTCGATATGTCGGCTATCCTTATGCAGGCCTACGATATGGGGGATATGATTAATTCTTCTGCGGAAGTTGCAGATTATTTATATTGGAAGACCGCGGTTGAGAACAGCAAGGAAGTTAAAGACTTGCAAGCTGTCTTTGCTAGAAAAAAAGATGCTTTTGAGGAATGCGAGCGTTTCGGGCATTACCACCCAAGTTATCACGATGCACTTGCCGCTTTGAATGACGTGCAAGAGAAGCTTCTAGCTGTTGAGGCTGTACGCAAGTACAAAGAAGCAGAAGATCGCTTGGACGACTTGTTGTTTAGCGTCTCAACGACGATTGCTCACGCCGTATCGGATTCCATTAAAGTCCCTAGTAATAATCCCTTGCCAACCGGCAAAGGCTGCAGCTCCGGTGGAAGCTGCAGTGGTAATTGCGGTTAAGCTAGGTTACAGGCAGAAATCGGGGCGGATCTGTCCGACCTCGGTTCCCTGCCAGTTGTGCACACTTGGTGTGTGGAAAGCTGCAAGCTCGCTGACCTCGGCTTCCGAGAGGTAGCCTAACTGCTTCAGCGCCTCAGTTACCGCGGGATACAAGGCACGAACATTTCCGTCTTCTACTTTTAAGACGAAGCCTATAGCTCGTTCGGGTATAGAAATCGCGAAGATGCCTTCAGCGCCCATTTTGCCTATGATTCGCCCTTTAGTTACCTCGATTAATCGCGTATCGAAGCGATCGCTTCCTGCGAGGAATTGAGGATATTTTCGCACAGCCTCGACAATTCTCTGGCAAGCGTTTGCACGCACTGTAGATAGCCCTTCAGGGCTGCCCAAACGGGCAAATGCAAGGGCGAGGCGGTTGATAGGCATACCGAACACGGGGACGCCGCAACCGTCGATACCTAGCTCTATCTGCTCCTTAGGCACATCTGACATGGCGCTCACTGCATCTAACATTAAGACTTGAACAGGATGCTCTGGGCTCATGTAGGAATCTGGTGAAGCACCAAGATGGCTGCTAAGGGATAGCATACCCGAATGTTTGCCCGAGCAATTGTTGTGCAAGGTTGAAGGGGACTCTCCCCGTTCACGCATCGCTTGTGCAGTTGGCGCGTGGTACGGTTCGTGCGCACCGCATTGCAGGTGCTTGGCATGATAACCAAGCTTGCCCAGGATACCGCGGGCCGTGTTCACATGCTCGGCTTCCCCGTTATGGGAAGCACAACACAAGGCAATTTCGGCCTCGGTCAGGCCGAAATGATCAGCGGCGCCGGATTCAATGACCGGCAGCGCTTGAATCAGCTTCGCCGTAGAACGGGCGAAGGTGAGCAGGGACGGATCGCCTGCACCGTGCAGGAGCGTTCCTTGGGCATCCACGACAGCGAGGTGGATGCGATGTATACTTTCCGTTATATTTCCGCGAGACACGCGGACAATAGTGTCTGATGGCTTCATGTTGTAAGATCACTCCATACTAGGATTATTGAAAAGAGGTTGCAATCATGATGATTGAGCGAAGCGGGTTAATCATTTGGGTGAACGATATCAAAGCCGCCAGAAATTTGGAGCGGTTCGGTTCCCTTCATTACATATCAAAGAAAATGAATTATGCAGTTCTTTATATACATGCGAGCAAATTAGAAGAGACCACACGCAGCTTGCTTAAACTGCCTTACGTCAAGAAGGTAGAGAAATCGTACCGTAATGAAATTAAAACGGAATATAGTAGTGACGTGCCTGACAAAACTAGATTTTACACGCTTTGAGGCTGTAGTGCAAAATGAAAGCTTCGTGAGAAGCTTTTTTCTTTTTTTTGACCATATGAAACGCTAATCGTGCTAGTTTGAATGACATTAGCGTAAGTTTTCTCAATTTTCCGAAAATTAGGCATAGTTTTTTGTCTTCATAAATACTTATTAATAATTTTATATATTCTTCCATGGGAAAAAAAGTTATAATACAGTAAAATATAACTTACAGAACTTCAGGGAGTAGGTATTAGGTCCCATTTAAATAGGAAAGGGGATGTGATCATGAAAGATAAGGTGATGGGGAGATGGAGTACTTACGAACCATTTTTCGTACAGCTAGGCGACAAGAAAGTGGCGGATATCGTGATCACGAATCATGCAAAGCTAAGATGGAGTGATCGTATTTCAAGCGATAACAATTCACTCGAGGAAATTTGCGCTTTTCTTTGGGAGAAGCTTAAAAATGATAGCATGGTCCCTTATTATCGGAATGAAGAAGACGTCTATCTGATTGATGATGATCTGGTGGTTGTAGCCGAATTCTCACATTTGGAGCATGAGACGGATCTGGTAGGCAATCCTCTGCACAAAATGATAATTGTTACCTTTCTAGGCAAAATGTCAGAGACCATGGAACTGCGTGATTTAAAATCGTACTATTCCTGGTTGAGACACTCTCGTCGTATGACATTGATTAAGAATAGTCGCAAGCGTCGCTAATCTTGCAATTGATCAGAGTATGTCTGGGGCAGACATACTCTTTTTTGTCGTCTTGATGGACTGTACGGGTTCGATTTCATATAATGGAGCAAAGAGAGGCGGTATACCATGGCACTTAATTTTCATCAATTACACATTTTCTATACCGTAGCGGAAAAAGGCAGTTTCTCACATGCAGCCGGTGCGTTACATATGACACAGCCTGCCGTGACGATGCAGGTACAGTCGCTTGAGGATTACTTCGGCGTGAAGCTCTTTCATCGCAGCACCAAGAAGATCGAATTATCCGAGGCGGGACGAGCACTGCTGCCTTTTGCCAAAAATAGTATTGAACTTATTCGTGACACCGACGTCGCGATGTCTAAATTTACAATGATGATCGAAGGACGGCTTCAGTTAGGCGCCAGTTTAACGATGGGGGAATATATTTTGCCTCGTCTCCTGGGACCATTCAGCAAGGATTATCCGAACATTTCCGTCTCGATGAAGGTGATGAACACGGCGCAGATCTTGGATGAGGTGCTCAGTCATCAACTCAATTTCGGTCTTGTAGAAGCTCCGATTCATCATCCGGATGTTCATACCGAACCGATTCTCAGCGACGAGCTGCGTCTAATTGTTCCGTCGGATCACCCGCTTGCGGATGTTGAGGTTGTTACTTTGGAGGAGCTGTTGAAGTATCCTTTTGTTCTGCGTGAACAGGGCTCTGGCACGAGAAGGGTCATGGAGGAAGAATTTGCGCGCTGCAACATGGATTGTTCTTCGATGAAGATCGTCATGGAGCTAGGAAGCACTGGAGCCATCAAATCAGCGGTTGAAGCGGGATTGGGTATATCTATCTTATCGCAATCTTCAGTGAAGCATGAGGTGACGCTAGGACTCTTTAAAGTGAAGAAAATCGAGAATATCGTATTTGAGCGCAGCTTCTATGCGATTTATTTAAACTCGACCTTGCTGCCTATATCGGCTGTAAGCTTTATGACTTTCTTACGACAAGAAGATTTAAGTCGTTTTCTATAAATGGAGGAAACTATGGGGAATCGAAGGGAAGCAGACTTACATTCACATACAACGGCTTCGGACGGGACGCAATCACCGAGAGCGAATGTCCAAATGGCGCTAGATGCAGGGCTAGGTGCGATAGCGATTACTGATCATGATACCATTTCAGGGGTAGCGGAAGCGCTGGAGGCAGGCTTGGAGCTTGGCATTGTCGTTGTCCCTGGGGTAGAAATATCAACGGTTGCGAATGGCCAAGATATTCATATTCTTGGTTACTATATGAACATTGAAGATGAACGATTTCTACAGCGATTGTCCTCTTTAAGGGAAACAAGGGATACTCGTAATGAGATGATTATAGCGCGGTTACAGGAGCTGGGCATCCAAATTACGATGGAGGAAGTCTTGAAAGAAGTTGCGAATGTGAAGCGCAAAGGGGACACGGTAGGGCGACCGCATATTGCTGCTGTGCTCGTGAACAAAGGCTATGTGAGTACGATCACGGAAGCTTTCGATCGCTATTTGGCCACTGGAGCTGCTGCATACGCCAATCCACCTCGTATTGAGCCTGCTACGGCGATTACTTGGATTCATGAGGCTGGAGGCAAAGCTGTGCTTGCACACCCTGGCATTTATCATGATGACGCCTTGGTTGAGGTCATTACCTCACAGGGAGTAGACGGGATTGAAGTGTATCATGCCGATCATTCTTCAGAAGATGAAGAAAGATATAGGCTTCTTGCTGAGCGCAAGGGGTTGTTGATTACCGCAGGCTCCGATTTCCATGGTGTACGTGGTGATGTTGCTTTCCACGCAGCTATCGGTTCGAAACGCATCGGAATGGATGTCGTGGAGCTTTTACAGTCATTGAAGGAGGAACGTTCATGAAGAAAATTCGGAAAGCCATTATTCCCGCGGCGGGACTAGGTACTCGTTTCTTGCCCGCAACCAAAGCGCAGCCCAAGGAAATGCTGCCCATTGTGGATAAACCAGCGATTCAATACATTGTTGAAGAAGCGATTGAGTCCGGTATTGAGGATATTATCATTGTTACAGGGCGTAACAAGCGCGCAATCGAGGATCATTTTGACAAATCCGTCGAGCTTGAGATGATGCTTGAAGAAAAAGGGAGTACCCAACTACTGGAGATTGTGAAGTCGGTATCTAACCTAGCGGATGTTCACTACATCCGTCAGAAGCAGCCGCTTGGCTTAGGTCATGCCATTCTCTGTGCGCGCAAATTTATCGGAGATGAGCCGTTCGCCGTTCTGCTTGGTGATGATATTCTCCAATCTTCTCCGCCAGGGCTTAAACAGATGATGGATATTTATGAGCAAACGGAAACCTCCGTCATTGCGGTTCAAGAGGTGCCTTGGGCCGATGTCAGTAAGTACGGTATTATCTCTCCTGCGACCAGCTACGCGAACTATCGCTTGATTGAGGATTTGGTAGAGAAGCCGGATCGTGATCAGGCGCCATCGAATTTAGCGGTAATCGGCCGTTATATTATTATGCCAGAAATCTTCCGCATACTTGAGCGTCAAGAGCCAGGTCGCGGTGGCGAAATTCAATTAACGGACGCTTTGCGTGTACTGAATAAGGAGCAACAGATGGCTGCCTATCTTATGCAAGCGAAGCGGTATGATGTAGGGGACAAGCTGGGGTATATTGAAGCTACGATTGAGCTCGCCTTACAGCGTCCGGATTTGCAAGAGCAAGTAAAGGCCTATTTACTTTCATTAATTAAGCAATGGGACGTGTAATAGCTTAGAGTAAGTTGAAAAACCTATCGAGATCTAGGATCCCGATAGGTTTTTTGGCATGTTTATTTGATCGTTACTTTCATTTGCTTGATTTCTTCCTCTTCCGGCGTTACATAAAGGGTCTTCTGATTCACGTAAATCACAAATCCGGGCTTCGAGCCGTTTGGCTTATGGACATGCTTGATCGTTGTGTAATCCACAGGAACTTGACTGGAATTTTTGGCTTGACTGAAGTAAGCGGCTAACTGCGCTGCTTCAAGCAAGGTGGTGTCACTGAATTCGCCCCGTATGACGACGTGAGAGCCAGGAATATCCTTTGTGTGCAGCCATGTATCCATGGAAGAGGCAAGGCGATTCGTCAGATATTCGTTTTGCGTATTATTTTTCCCTACATAGATAGGCACGCCCTCGCTGGATTCGTAGCAGGCTAAAGCGGGCTTATCTTTTTTCTTTTTCTTGCGCTGCTTCTTGTTGCGGTCACGCACATAACCTTGCTCCATAAGCTCATCGCGAATCTCTTCAATATCCGGCAAGGATGCGACACTCAACTGCTGGAGCAGGGTTGTGAGGTATGTAATTTCTTGATGTGTTTGGGTAATTTGCTCCTCAACGATTGCCGTGCTGTTCTTCAATTTACTGTATTTTTTAAAATAGCGCTGTGCGTTTTCCGCAGGTCCAAGGAGCGGGTCCAAGGTGATCGTGATCATAGCCTGATCCTCATCGTAGTAATTGATAGCTTGGACTTCCTTGTCGCCTTTCTTAATCGTATGTAGGGAGGCGGTTAATAGCTCACCTTGGATTCGAAATTTATCCGCATCTTTGGAGTCTTCAATCGTATCTTGGAGTTTTTCCAGTTTTTTAACATTTTTATTTACTTCATTTTGTAAAAATTTCAATAGATCGGATACACGTTGCTTAACCGTATCTCGTTCGGCCTTGTCGCCATAAAATTGTTCCAAACACGCGCTTGGCGTTGGATAAGATTTCGTCGTACCGCTGATATGCGTGAGTGGTGTCATCGCAAAGCTCAGCTTGCCGGTCGTTTCTTGCTCTACAATAACTGGTTCGTAGCGATCCTCACGTATGGCCGTCATGAGTTCGCTGAATGCTTGCCATAGTGAGGATGGGTCAGCTGCCGCTTTTCCCTTCATGCTGCGATACACAATTTCCTTGGCGATCAGCGGGCTAAGTCCGCTGAATGCTGCAACCAATTGTTGCTCAGGTTTAACTGGCGGTGCATTTTCCTCATCAGACTGCGTATCAACTAGCGCTTGCGCAAATGCTTCAGCATCGACCTCTAGTGGATTTTGCTTATCCTGCTCCGGTGGCGCCACATATTTGCTTCCTGGCATGACAACGCGATAGGAGCTAATCGCAGGTGTGACATGATGAATGCCATCTAGTATCGTTTCTGTTTCAGGGTCGAGAAGAATGATATTGCTGTGCCGCCCCATGATTTCCACAATAATATACTTGAGGGAGACATCGCCTAATTCGTCACGATGACGAATCTGGAAACGAATCACCCGTTCCATACCAATTTGCTCTACGGCCTCAATGACGCCGCTCTCGCAATACTTGCGAAGCAGCATACAGAACATGGGAGCATCCATAGGATTTATAGATACTTGTTCTGTTGTTTGAACCCGTGGATATGTAGGGTTAGCAGAAAGCAGCAGCTTCACGTTCTGCCTTTGGGTGCGAATTTGCAGTACGATGTCATTTTCGCTAGGTTGATGAATTTTATTAATGCGGCCTCCCACATACATTTGAAGCTCGTGAACAATTGCATGAAGGACGAGTCCGTCTAAAGCCATGATGCATACAACTCCATTCTTTGGGGCTAGTTGTCATTTGCGACTTATCTCGCAACCAGTTCCGTGGTTGACAACGTTGCTAATCTCTATGATGCCATACTTTTCACAAAAACTTAAGGGGCTCTGGGAAGGAAAGATGATTTCAGGGATATTTTCCTGCTTGTCTGAATACAAATACGTATAAGTGTGAGACAAGATCAAGTGGATGTAGGAGGGAGAAGGGCGGATGAGTCAGAATAAGTGGTACCAGTTGAACTCGGAGGATGTCTTGCAGTTACAGCAGGTGAATATGCAGCAAGGATTGCCCTGGGAAGAAGCTTGGAAACGACAAGCGGAGGTAGGGCGAAACGAGCTCTCAGAAGGGCAGCGTGTATCGCCAATCACACTGCTGTTGAATCAATTTAAAGATTTCATGGTGCTGGTATTATTGGGGGCTACTCTAATTTCCGGCTTGCTAGGTGAATATTTAGATGCGATTACCATCGTCGTCATTATTGTGATGAATGGGATTTTGGGTTTTACACAGGAGTTTCGAGCGGAGCGATCCTTACGTGCACTGAAAGAGCTGTCTGCGCCTAATGCGAATGTTTGGAGAGAAGGGGCTGTACATCAAATTCCGGCTCGTGATCTGGTTCCAGGTGATATTGTATTTCTGGAGAGCGGCGATAGAGTCCCAGCGGATGTCCGCTTTCTGGAGACGAATGGCGTCTATATCGAGGAGTCTGCGCTAACCGGGGAATCGATTGCCGTCAGTAAAACCACGGCTTCAATTCCTCACGAGGAAGTTCCGCTTGGTGATCAACGCAATTTGGGCTTCATGGGCACGATGGTTTCTCGGGGCACTGCGAAAGCGGTTGTTGTTCGAATTGGGATGAGCACAGAAATGGGCAAAATCGCGGATCTCATTCAAAATACCGAATCCATGGAAACCCCTTTGCAGCATCGCTTGGAGCAGTTGGGTAAAATCTTAATTATCGTTGCCATTGCCTTGACGATTCTTGTTGTTGTAGCTGGTATTATGCATGGACAACCACCATATGCGATGTTCTTGGCAGGCGTCAGCTTAGCCGTTGCTGCTATCCCGGAAGGGCTCCCAGCGATTGTTACCATTGCGCTAGCTCTCGGTGTGCAACGGATGATTAAGCGGAAAGCTATCGTTCGCAAACTGCCTTCGGTTGAAACTCTAGGTTGTGCTTCCGTTATATGCTCTGATAAAACAGGAACGCTGACGCAGAACAAAATGACAGTGACTCATTTGTGGGTTGGTGGTGATGTGCTAGAGGTAACTGGAGACGGTTATGCGCCGGTTGGTAACATACTAATGGGTGGTCAACATACGGATGTGCAGAAGCATCCTTCCCTCTCAAAGCTGCTCCATGTGTCTGCTCTTTGTAATAACGCAACCTTAATCGAAGAGAAACAAGAAACGAAGCGAAAGAAAGGCAAAGAGGGCACAGAGGGACCTGCCTCCATTTGGAATATAAAAGGGGATCCAACTGAAGGAGCCTTAGTGGTTCTTAGTGCAAAGAGTGGGATTACCCAAGTTTCGCTAAGTGAAAAATATAAACGAATCGCCGAATTCCCTTTCGATTCGGAGCGTAAACGGATGTCCGTACTGGTGTCCTCCGAGAATGGCCGCATGGCTTGTACGAAAGGGGCACCGGATGTATTGCTGCAGCATTGCAGTTACATTTTGTGGGACGGTAAGGTCATTCCATTCACTTCAACGCTGAAACAAAAGGTCATCTCAGCAAATGAAGGCATGGCCAAGTCGGCGCTGCGTGTATTGGGTATTGCTTATAAAGAGCTGAAAGCAAGTGATCGGTTTGACGATCATGAGGATGTTGAAAATGGCTTAGTCTTCGTAGGATTAACCGGTATGATTGATCCTCCGCGCAAGGAAGTGCGTGAAGCCATCTCCAAATGCCGCAAAGCGGGCATTAAGACCGTTATGATTACCGGCGATCATCAAACGACGGCTGAAGCAATTGCGAAGCAGCTTGGTATGATCCCAACCAATGGTGTCAGTATGAGCGGTCAGCAGATCGGACAGCTTTCGGATGATGAGCTCGATGCCAAAGTCAATGATACTTACGTCTATGCGCGGGTATCCCCTGAGCACAAGCTTAGAATTGTTAAATCGTTGCAACGCAATGGACACGTTGTTGCCATGACAGGTGATGGTGTCAATGATGCGCCAGCGATTAAGGCAGCGGATATCGGGATTGCTATGGGGATTACGGGAACCGATGTATCCAAAGAGGCCTCATCTTTAATTCTTAGTGATGATAATTTCTCAACGATCGTTGCGGCGATTGAAGAGGGACGCAGTATTTATGAAAATATTCGTAAATTCATTCGTTACTTGCTGGCGTCTAACGTGGGCGAGATTATGACGATGTTTATCGCCATGATGGCGGGACTTCCGCTTCCGCTCGTGCCTATTCAGATTTTGTGGGTGAATTTGGTCACAGATGGTCTGCCAGCAATGGCACTTGGTGTGGATCAGGCAGAGAAAGACTTAATGCAGCATAAGCCGCGCTCGGCGAAGGAAAGTATTTTTGCAAGACGTTTAGGCTGGAAAATTATTTCCCGAGGCATGCTCATTGGTGTATGTACATTGGGGGCTTTCTGGCTCATATTACGCGTGAACCCATCGGATGCAGATACGTTATTGAAAGCACAAAGTGTCGCATTTGCGACCCTCGTTATGGCTCAGCTCATCCATGTGTTTGATTGCCGCAGTTCAAGATCGATATTCCACCGCAATCCTTTGCAAAATAAATACTTAGTTCTTGCTGTTTTGTCATCGCTCGTTCTAATGCTCGGCGTTATGTATGTTGACGCGCTTCAACCAATCTTCAAAACCGTTCCTCTCGGCTGGAAGGACTGGATTCTCGTTCTCGTTGCAGCGGGTATTCCGACGTTCTTTATGGGCTTAGGCAGCGTGTTATCGCCAAAACGCACCAAAGGTTCAAGAGGTCCGAGCTCATCTGTGTATAATAAATCTTCTAAACCTAGCTTCAGATAAGGGACATGGAAAGAGCTGCCGTGAGGCGGCTTTTTCTCTGTCTTTTTGCAGATAAGCAAGATATGGCGATTTAGAGACTATGACGTACTGTGGGCTCGTAGGGCTATGCATGCTGACGATTTTACGCTATGATAATGGCTAAACCGCACATAGGGGTGCTTGACATGAATTTTACGAAAATGCATGGACTTGGCAATGACTTTATCGTCGTAGCCGGGGAGAAAGAGTTGCCTGCCGGGGCTGACCAGCTGGCAATTCAGCTGTGTAACCGATTTTTTAGCATCGGTGCTGACGGCGTCGTCTTTATTCTTCCTTCGGAGAAGGCTGATTTTCAAATGCGCATTATCAACTCGGATGGATCTGAGGCCGAGCAATGCGGCAACGCGATCCGCTGTGTTTCCAAATATGTGTACGACCATAAGTTAATTGATGCAACAGAAATTACGATTGAGACCATTGGTGCTGGTGTACAGAAGGTTCAAGTACATGTGAAAGATGGCAAAGTTGTGACCGCTCGTGTGGACATGGGAGAGCCTATTTTGCAAGGACTTCAGGTGCCAACGACAGTAGATGCCAACGAAGTGATCGATTACCCGATAGAGGTAGATGGCAGATCGTTTCGTTTCACAGCGGTGTCCATGGGGAACCCGCATTGTGTCATTTATGTCGAGGATGCTGTGAATTTTGACTTGGCAACATGGGGACCTAAGCTTGAAGCGCATCCTATGTTTCCACGTAAAATAAATGTCGAATTCGCAACCGTTCGCGATCGTGCTTACACGGATATGCGGGTTTGGGAGCGAGGCGCTGGGCCAACGCTTGCTTGCGGAACGGGCGCGTGTGCTACGCTAGTTTCTTCTGTGCTTAATGGTTTATCGGATCGTGAAGCGACCGTTTCACTCAAGGGTGGAGATTTGTTCATTGAGTGGCTGGAAGAGGACAATCACGTCTATATGACGGGACCTGCGGAAGAAGTGTTTGCAGGCAAACTACATGTCGGTTAGATAGGGGAAATGACGCATGAAATTGGATCTTCGTGCAGCGCTGCAGCGGGAAATTTTGACCGGTGACGGCGCTATGGGGACATACTTATATCAGATGGGATTTCCCGTCGGCATTTCATATGAAGAATTGAATTTGCTTAGACCCGAAACGGTCGCTGACGTGCACCGCCGTTATTTCGAGGCAGGTGCTCGTCTTATTGAAACGAATACGTTTTCGGCGAATCGCGAGAAGCTTTCGAAGTATGGATTGGAAGGCGACGTTGAAGCCATTAACCGTGCTGGTGTTGAGTTAGCTCGGAATGCTGTTGGAGACGATGCTTATGTGGTGGGTGCAATCGGCTCTATTCGTGCTGGTAAGCGCAAAAATGTACGGACTGCCGATGTGGAGGCGTCGCTTCGGGAGCAAATCGGCGTCCTGTTAGACTCACCTGTGGATGGGTTAATGCTGGAAACTTTCTATGATTTGGAAGAGCTGCAGCTAGCTTTGCGGATTATCCGCAGTATGAGCGGAATTCCTGTGATCTGCCAGTTTGCCAATGAAGGCACAGGCAGTACGCAAGATGGCGTACCGCTGCAAGAAGCCTTCCTTCGGTTGCGTGACGAAGGCGCTGATGTGATCGGCTTTAACTGCCGCGTCGGCCCGAACGGCATTTTGCGTTCGATGGAGAAAATCGCGCCCATTCCTGGCGTTCCGTTCTCTGCGTTTCCGAACGCAGGATTGCCCGACTACGTAGACGGGCACTATACGTATGCGGCGACGCCGAAGTACTTCGCTGAAAGCGCGCTGCGCTTTGCGGATTTGGGCGCGCGCATCATCGGCGGCTGCTGCGGCACGACGCCAGAGCACATCGCCGCTGTAGCGAAGGCGCTGCAGGGCTACGTGCCTGCTGCGCCGGGCGCAGCCCCAGCGGGAGCTGCTGCGATCGTGATCGAGCCGGCACCGGCGAAGCCTGCGCCGCCGGCGGGCATACCATCGCTGCTGGAGATCGTGAAGCAGCGCAAAACCGTCATTGTCGAGCTGGATCCTCCGAAGGATCTCGACATCGAGAAGTTCATGCAGGGGTCGAAAGCCCTGCAGGAGGCGCATGTCGACGCCATTACGATGGCCGACAATTCCCTTGCTGTGACGCGCATGAGCAACCTGGCCCTCGGCTACCTCGTGCAGGAGCGTCTGGGCGCGCGTCCGCTTATTCACATCGCGTGTCGTGACCGCAACATGATTGGGACGCAGTCCCATCTCATGGGCTTGCACGCGCTAGGGATAGACCACGTGCTGGCCGTGACCGGCGATCCCGCCAAGTTTGGCGATCTCCCCGGGTCCAGCTCTGTGTACGATCTCACCTCATTCGAAATTATTCGGATGATCAAACAGCTCAACGAAGGCATCGCCTTCTCCGGTAAACCTTTGAAACAGAAGGCTAATTTCGTAGTAGGTGCGGCGTTCAATCCAAATGTGAAGCATTTAGATAAAGCTGTTCAGCGCTTGGAGCGCAAAATTGAGGCAGGCGCAGATTATATCATGACGCAGCCCGTGTATGACGCAAAGCTCATTGAACAGATTTATGAAGCGACCAAGCATTTGCAAATTCCTATTTTCATTGGTATCGCACCGCTGGCTAGTGGTGGCAATGCGGAATACCTGCACAATGAGGTTCCCGGTATTCGATTGTCCGATGAAGTGAGGGCACGAATGGACGGGTTGAAGGGTCCTGAAGGTCGTGCGATGGGTGTGGAAATTGCCAAAGAACTATTGGATACGGCGATGCAATACTTTAATGGTATTTATTTAATGACTCCCTTTTTGGCCTATGAAATGTGCGTAGATCTGACGAACTATGTGTGGGAAAAGTCGAAAAGGCATGATTTCCACTTGTACCCACTTTCAAAATGAATTAAAATAGGGTAATGGATGTGATTAGAATGATTTGCAGTATGACCGGGTTCGGACAAGCGAATCGTTCTTTTGCGGGATACAACGTGTTTATCGATGTGAAATCGGTCAATCATAGGTATAGTGAAGTGTCGATTCGTTTGCCTAAGGAATGGGCGGCTTTCGAGGACGCTTTGAAGAAAACGGTATTGCAAGCTGTGAAGCGAGGACGTGTAGACGTCTTTATCACGGCAGAACGTGAAGCGGCTTCCCCGAAGAACGTAACGGTTAATTTTGCTTTGGCAGATGCTTATCTGGAAGCAGCTGAGCAGTTGAAGCAGCGGTATGGGATCGCGGGCCAGGTGGAGCTCAAAGATTTATTGAGACTTCCTGAGCTGATTCAAATGAAGGATGTTCGTCAAGAGCCAGATGACGAGATTGAACAGGAGCTATGCGCCTGTTTACAGGAGGCTGTCGCGCAGCTCTCCGCGATGAGACACCGCGAAGGTGAATTCTTAGAGCTGGATATTCGTGAACGGCTAGCCGAGATGAAGCGAATTCATATCGAGTTAGAAGCACTTGCTCCTCAAGTGGTTCAGGAGTATGCGACGAAGATGACAATTCGCATTCAGTCCCTCGTTCTCGATGGGATACCTGTGGATGAGCAGCGCCTAGCGACTGAGATTGCTCTCTTCGCAGATCGTTCGAATGTGGATGAGGAATTAACTCGTCTGAAGAGTCATTTTGGGCAATGTGAAGGTTTACTTTCAGACAAAGAGCCTGTTGGCCGAAAGCTGGACTTTTTGATTCAAGAAATGAATCGGGAAGTGAACACGATCGGATCCAAGTCGAATCATGCCGAGCCTACGGCGAGAGTGATTGCGATGAAAGCAGAGCTTGAGAAAATGCGGGAACAAATACAGAATATCGAGTGAAGCTTGCATGCGCTTCGCGAGGAGGAAGTCCTAGATGGCTATCAAATTAATCAATATCGGGTTCGGCAACATCGTATCGGCGAACCGAATTATCTCGATTGTGAGTCCAGAATCGGCTCCGATCAAGAGAATCATTCAAGAAGCGCGTGATCGTCACATGCTGATTGACGCTACATATGGTAGAAGAACCCGTGCCGTTATTATCACGGACAGCGATCATGTGATTTTGTCGGCAGTACAACCAGAGACGGTAGCGCATAGACTTTCGAATAAGGACGATGATCATGACGAGTAATACGAACACTCTTGAGCGTGAGAGAGGTATTCTGATTGTTTTATCCGGACCTTCTGGTGTCGGCAAAGGCACGGTTTGTGCGGCACTGCGTAAGGTTGCTCCGGATATTGTCTATTCGGTATCTGCGACAACACGTTCTCCTAGACAAGGTGAAGTAGATGGCGTTAATTATTTTTTCAAAACGCGTGAGCAGTTTCAGCAGTTAATTGAAACCGATGAAGTGCTGGAATGGGCTGAATATGTAGGGAACTTCTACGGAACGCCAAGACGTTTTGTTGAAGAAACACTGCGTTCAGGTCACGATGTTATTTTGGAGATTGAGGTGCAGGGTGCACTTCAGGTCAAACAGAAGTTTGACGAAGGTGTATTTATCTTCTTGCTGCCGCCATCTCTGGATGAGCTTGAGAATCGCATTGTAACACGGGGCACGGAAACAGACGAAGTGATTCGCAGCCGGATGTCCGTGGCCATCGATGAAATTCGTTTAATGGAACACTATGATTATGCAATTGTAAATGATCATGTGGATACCGCATGCGCTAAGATTCAAGCCATTTTAGCAGCTGAGCATTGCAAAAAAGATCGTATGTTTCCCAAAATCGTACAATGGATGGATGAGGTGAATTGAATGTTATACCCTTCAATTGATAAACTGCTTGATATCGTGGACAGCAAGTACTCCTTAGTTGTTGCAGCTTCCAAAAGAGCTAGATCCCTTCGTGATGGTGCAAAGTCCGATTTGAAAGGCCAGAAGGCCCACAAACATGTTGGTGTTGCGTTAGAAGAACTATACGGTAATTACATCGGTTACGAGAAAATTAACACAAACGAGAGCGAGAAATACGCGAAGAAATAAACAGCCTTACCCAACAACCCTCGTGGTTGTTATTTTTTTCTCATTTGGCATTTCGAAAGGGGATTCCCATGGGTGTATTGCAAGGCAAAACGATTGTGCTCGGTGTCTGTGGAGGCATTGCGGCTTATAAGGCCGCGGCGTTAACGAGTAAATTAACACAAGCTGGGGCTGTTGTGCGGGTGATTATGACACGCTCTGCGGTGCAATTCGTTGCGCCGTTAACGTTTCAAACCTTGTCGCGGCATCATGTTTTTGTCGATACCTTCGATGAGAAGGATCCCGCAGTCGTGTCTCATATCAATTTGGCGGACAGTGCGGATCTCGTGCTGATTGCCCCGGCTACGGCCAATACGATCGGCAAGCTAGCATTAGGGCTAGGCGATGACATGCTAAGCACCACATTGCTTGCAACTATGGCACCGATCTGGGTGGCGCCTGCGATGAATGTACATATGTACGCGAATCCAGCCGTACAGACGAACATGGAGACATTGCTCCGTCGCGGCGTACGTTTCATTGAGCCTGGCGAAGGGCAACTAGCCTGTGGGTATGTGGGCAAGGGGCGTCTTGCCGAGCCGGAGGAGATTTTTGCCGCGGTTGAGCGGCATTTTCAAGGGGAAGCAGGCCGCTTATCAGGTAAGCGCGTCTTAGTGACGGCCGGAGGTACGGTAGAACGTCTAGATCCCGTTCGTTATTTGACCAATGACTCTTCAGGCAAAATGGGCTATGCGATCGCGTCAGAAGCGGTTCGCATGGGAGCCAACGTGACGTTGGTATCGGGGCCCTCGGCGCTACCTGTACCCGAAGGTGTGCAACTCGTGCGGGTGCAGTCTGCGCTGGATATGCGTGAAGCGGTGATAAGCCGGCTCGCAGAAAGCCAACTCATCATTAAAGCAGCTGCAGTTGCCGATTACCGTCCGGCAGTTGTCGCCGAGCAGAAAATCAAAAAGAAAGCCGATTCCTTGACGTTGGAGCTGATTAAGAATCCCGATATTTTGCAGGAAATCGGAACGCTGAAAACAGCGAATCAATTCGTCATCGGGTTTGCCGCGGAGACAGAACGTTTGGATGAACATGCGATGGACAAGCTGAAGCGCAAAAACTGTGATCTTATCGTAGGGAACGATGTGTCTCAAGAGGGCGCTGGCTTTGGCGGGGATACAAATGTCGTTCGCTTCTATGATCAGAACGGGCTTGTACAAGCATTGCCTATACAAAGCAAGTGGGATGTTGCACGCAAGCTGCTGGAGCTTGCTGCAGAGCGAATGGCTGCGGCGGCGGGGGAATCCTGATGTACGCCAAAGTCATTGTCGATGTCCCAGCTAAGCAAACTAATCGGGCTTTCGACTATGAAGTGCCGTCTTCTCTAAGCAAGTGGGTCGAAGTCGGCAGCCGAGTAGGCGTACCTTTTGGACCTCGTGTTCTTCAAGGCTTTGTGGTTGCACTGCAAGACGAAACGGAAGTAGACGCGAAGCGCATCAAGCCGATTCAAAATGTGTTGGATCTCGTCCCGCCCTTGACGAGTGAACTTGTCAGTCTTGGACGCTGGATCAGTCGTATGTATATGTGTCATGAAGTAACTGCTCTGCAGGCGATGCTTCCTGCAGCACTTAAAGCGAAATATGAGCGTGTGATTATCGTAGGGGAAGAATCTGAGGATCAATCCTTTCTAGACATGCCAGATATTGAAGCTATTATTAGCTTTGTGAAGAGTAAAGAATCGGTTTCCATGGACGTCTTGTTGGAGCGTTTTTCGAAGGAAGGCGCTCTGATCAAAGAGCTGTTGTCAACGGGTAGGCTTGCAGAAGTGCAGCTAGTGAAGGATCGGATGAATGCCAAAAAGGCGTTAACCGTATTTCCACCAGCAGGTGGTCATGGCTTGGAAGAGGCGCTTGCCGAGCTTCCAGCCAGAGCGAACAAGCAGAAGGATGTACTTCGATATTTGATCGAGCATCCGCACACCATTCGATTGACGGAGCTGATGGAAACAGTCGAGGTCGGAGCGAGCACGGTTAAAAGCTTAGCGGATCGCGGCTGGATTGAGCTGCGCGAGGTGGAAGTGATGCGCGACCCGTATATGGGGCGTGCTTTTGAACGGACGAAGCCGCTTACTCTGACGGAGGAGCAGAGCGGCGTGTTTGCCCCTATTCGCGATGCGGTGGCTGAAGATCGACATGAAGTGTTTCTGCTGCATGGCGTGACGGGAAGCGGCAAGACAGAGGTATACCTGCAATCCATTCAGCAATGCTTGGATATGGATAAGGAAGCCATTGTGCTTGTGCCGGAAATTTCATTGACGCCGCAAATGGTGGAGCGGTTCAAAGGGCGTTTCGGCGACCTGGTTGCGGTTCTGCATAGCCGATTGTCCAATGGCGAGCGATACGATGAGTGGCGTAAAATTACACGCAAGCATGTAAAGGTCGTAATTGGCGCACGTTCGGCCATTTTTGCCCCTTTTACGAACATTGGCTTGATCATTATAGATGAAGAGCATGAATCCTCCTATAAGCAAGAAGAGAGTCCCAAATATCATACGCGTGATGTGGCTGTTCAAAGGGCGAAACAGCAAGATGCCGTAGTTGTACTGGGCTCGGCTACACCGTCTTTGGAAAGCATGGAGAAAACGAGACGGAGGAGAGATCGACCTAAATCTCTTTTTACGTTGCTGACCATGAAGGAGCGCGTTGCAAGTAGACCGATGCCGCCTGTTACGATTGTGGATATGCGTGAGGAGCTGAAAACCGGCAATCGGTCGATGTTTAGCAGATCTTTGTATAAAGCGATCGAAGAACGGTTACACAAGAAAGAACAGACGGTATTGTTGCTGAATCGACGTGGCTACGCGACATTCGTGATGTGCCGGACGTGTGGTTTCGTTTCACAGTGTCCGCATTGCGACATTTCATTGACGTATCACCAAAGCTCACGTGCGTTGCGTTGTCATTATTGCGGTTATGCGGAGCGTGAGGTGACGGAGTGTCCGAGCTGTCAATCCGAGCATATCCGTCATTTTGGCACAGGGACGCAGCGGGTTGAGGAAGAGCTTAGTAAGATTTTTCCTGGCATTAGGGTCATCCGTATGGATGTGGATACAACGACTGAAAAAGGCTCACATGAGAAATGGTTGACGATGTTTCGCGAGAAACAGGCGGATGTTCTTTTGGGGACGCAGATGGTGGCAAAAGGGTTGGATTTTCCCGATGTTACCTTAGTTGGGGTAATCGCGGCGGATACCGTGCTGAATATACCTGATTTTCGCTCCGCTGAGAGGACGTTCCAGCTCTTAACACAAGTTGCAGGTCGAGCGGGACGGCACGAGAAGCAAGGGGAAGTGTTTGTACAAACGTACACACCTGAGCATTACAGCGTGCAATATGCGAGTCATCATGATTATGTGGCTTTTGCGAACCATGAGATGGATATTCGTGCTAATTTAGGCTATCCGCCTTATCAAAGATTGATTTTAATTACGTTCTCACACGAACAAGTACCGCTCTTGGTGCGGATGGCGGAAGCCTTTGTTACAAGGTTGAAAGAGATTGCCCTCCCTTACACGAGACAGCAGGTAGATTTGTTTTCGGAAGCCGTATCGATGGATTCATCCTTTCATTTTGATGTGTTGGGACCTGTTGCATCGCCTATTTCCCGAATCAAAGATAGATATCGATTCCAATGCGTGGTAAAATATCGTGGGGAAGATTTAGCTGCAGAGATCGTAGGGAAGACAGTAGCTTGGTTTGAGGAACGCTCAGCCAAAGAAAAGCTGCTAATAAGCGTGGATGTTGACCCGCAATATTTGATGTAATACCCCCTAATCGAGACGACTTAAAGGTAGGTGCACATTCATGGCTATTCGTATTATTGTTAAAGATCCAGATCCTGTGCTGCGCGAGAAAGCAATCACAGTTACGAAATTTAATGCCAATCTGCATAAATTGCTTGATGATATGGCAGATACGATGTATGAAGCGGAAGGCGTGGGTCTTGCTGCTCCACAAATCGGTATTCTGAAGCGTGTAATCGTGATGGATTGCGGCGAAGAGCACGGCGGATTGATCGAAATGGTGAACCCAGAGATCGTCGTATCCAGCGGTGAGCAAATGGGCCCTGAAGGCTGTTTGAGCATTCCTGGTCTTCGTGGCGATGTGCTTCGTGCGATGAACGTAACGGCGAAAGGGCAAGATCGTGATGGAAATCCGATTGAAGTGACGGGCTCTGAGCTATTGGCACGTTGTATTTTCCATGAGATTGACCACTTGAATGGCGTATTGTTTACGGATCTTGCCGTCAAAACCTATACAGCCGATGAAGAGGAAGAAGAAGAGTGAACATAATTTTCATGGGCACACCGGATTTTGCAGTACCCTCCTTGCGGGCACTCTTGGAGGAAGGCTATAACGTGACTACGGTAGTCACACAGCCGGATCGGCCGAAGGGACGCAAACGCGTCCTTACGCCGACACCAGTGAAGGTAGAGGCAGAGAAGCATGGCATTCCGGTGCTTCAACCAGTGAAGCTGCGTGAAGCAGATTCCGTAGAGCAGATCCGCCAGCTTGCTCCAGATTTAATCGTAACAGCGGCTTATGGTCAAATTTTACCGAAGTCGGTGTTAGATTTGCCTAAGTATGGCTGCATCAATATTCACGCATCGCTGCTTCCGAAATATCGGGGGGGAGCGCCGATTCATCATGCTGTCATGCGAGGTGAGGCTGAAACAGGCGTTACCATCATGTATATGGCGGTTGGACTGGATACGGGAGACATGATCTCGCGTGTTGAACTTCCGATTGAGGACACGGATACAACAGGGATGTTGTTTGACAAGCTGAGTATTGCTGGGGCTGATTTGCTGAAGCGGACGCTGCCCGATCTATTGGCTGGCCAGATTGAGGCTGTTCCTCAGAATGAGGCTGATGCCATCTATTCACCTAATATTCGTAGGGAAGATGAGCTATTAGACTGGTCACGTTCTGCAACGGAGCTGTGGAATCACATTAGAGGGTTGAGCCCAGATCCTGGCGCTTACACGTTCTGGAATGGAGATGTGCTGAAGGTAAGGGCGAGCTTGAAGCCGACGCTAGCAGGCCAGGAGCGGTCTGGCGCAGCGCCAGGAACTGTGCTTAGCTGCAGCGAGCAAGGGATTGAAGTCATGACGGGAGCAGGCACATTGTGGCTAACGGAGATTCAACCTGCTGGTAAAAAGGCGATGCCTGTATCTGAATTTATTCGCGGAGCGCAAATTCCTGCGGGTACGGTACTGGGGAACGGGTAACGAGGTTTGGCTCGTTTAAAAAGGAATTACGTGTAAATCAATTAACAATGCCACGAAAAAAATGAGGTCTTTGATTTTGTCTACGACTAAACCCAAGCGTCCGCAAAACGGACATACGAATTCGCAGAGAGGCAGCAAGCCCTCTGCACCAAAATCATCCTCGGGCGCTGCGAAGAGCAGCGCTGTTAAGCGTTCTGCCCGTGATGCGGCACTGGATGTACTTATACGAGTTGAAGAAAATCAGTCTTATAGTAATCTGCTTCTGAATCAAGTATTACAAAAGCATGCGCTGGAGCGAGCGGACGCCGGTCTGGCTACTGAGCTTGTGTATGGTACGATTGGACGGCAGAATACGATCGACTTTTTCTTAGAGCGATTCGTCAGCAAAGGGCTCGCGAAGCTGGAGCCCTGGGTGAGGTGCCTGCTGCGGCTGAGCTTTTATCAGCTGCATTATTTGGACCGCATCCCTGACCATGCGGTTGTGAGCGAAGCGGTCAATATCGCAAAGCGCCGAGGCCACCAAGGCATCTCGGGCATGGTTAACGGCGTGCTGCGCGCGATCATCCGCAGCAAGGACGAGCTCACGCTGCCGGCTGCGCTCGGCGACGTAAAGCGCATCGCACTGAGCCATTCTCATCCGGAATGGCTCGTGCGCCGGTGGATCCGTCAGCTCGGCCCTGAGCTGACGGAACAGATCTGTGCGGCGAACAACGAGCCGCCGCACGTGAGCATCCGCGCGAACGCGAGGCGGCGCAGCCGCTTGGAGCTGCTGGAGCAGCTCCAAGCTAGCGGCCTCAGCGCGGAAGCGTCAGAGCTGGCCCCGGCCGGCATCCTTGTGCAGGGGGCCGGGAACATGGCGTTAGTCCCCGGCTTCCAGCAAGGGGACTTCTCGATTCAAGACGAGAGCTCGATGCTCGTCGCCGAAGCTCTTGATCCGCGTCTAGGCATGAAGGTGCTGGACTGCTGCGCCGCCCCTGGCGGCAAGACCGCCCACATCGCGGAGAAGATGGACGATGTGGGTCAGATTTGGGCTTGTGATCTGCATGAGCACAAGCAGAAATTAATCGCAGATCAAGCGGAGCGTCTGGGACTATCGTCGATTCAGACGCTCGTGATGGATGCTGCGAAGCTGGATGAGCATTTTGCGGCCGAGTCCTTCGACCGCATCCTTCTTGATGCACCTTGCTCTGGCCTTGGGGTTATTCGCCGCAAGCCGGATCTCAAATGGGCGAAGCAGGAGGCGGAGATCGAAGCGATCAGCGAAACGCAGTACGCGATTCTGAGCCGTATACACCGATTGCTCAAGCCAGGCGGTGTGCTTGTATACAGCACGTGCACGATTGAACAAGCGGAGAATGAGGGCATGGTCGAGCGCTTCCTCGCGGAACGCAGCGAGTTCGAGCTAGCTCCGCTGCCAGCGGATGTATTCACGGGTATTGACCCGGAAGCTGCTGCGTCGGGTATGGTGCAAATTTTGCCGCAGCAGTTCCATTCGGACGGTTTTTTTATCGCTCGGCTGCGTAAGCGTGACGTGTAACAGACAGGGACGTGTGTTCGTTCCTGCTTTGTGTTAAAATATTTTAAAATAGACGAAATAACAACAGGTTGTGATAAAAGTGGGTTTGAAGCCGTATGAGAAAGAGAAACCATTTGTTTATGATTTAAATTGGGATGAGTGGCAAAGTTGGGTCAAAGACAACGGGGAGTCCGCGTTCCGTGCCGGTCAAATTTTTGACTGGTTATATATTAAACGCGTTTTCAGCTTCGATGAGATGTCGAATTTACCGAAAACACTTCGTGACAAGCTGAAGGATCAGTTTGAGTTCGTTACGCTGTCCGAGATTGCCAAGTATCAATCCCAAGATGGCACGGTCAAGTTCTTGTTTGAGCTTGAAGATAAGAACGCTATCGAAACCGTTGTGATGAAGCATAATTACGGCAACAGTATTTGCGTGACAACCCAAGTTGGCTGTCGAGTTGGCTGTACATTCTGTGCATCCACCTTAGGCGGGTTGAAGCGGGATTTACGACCAGGCGAGATTGTCGCTCAGGTTGTGAAAGCGCAGAAATTGCTTGATGAGACGGGAGAGCGTATCTCCTCCATCGTGATCATGGGGATTGGTGAGCCTTTCGAAAATTATGAAGCGACCATGAATTTCCTGCGTGTCATGATTCACCCGAAAGGATTGAATATCGGGCAGCGTCACATCACGGTATCCACGAGTGGAATCGTACCGAACATTTATAAGTTCGCGGATGAGAATTTGCAAGTGAATTTGGCGATTTCGATTCATGCGCCGAATGATGCGCTGCGATCGAAGCTAATGCCTGTTAATCGCAGGTTCCCTTTCGTTGATCTCATCGAAGCTTGTAAGTACTACATTGCAAAAACGGGCAGACGGATTACGTTTGAGTATGCCCTTATGGGTGAAGTGAATGACCAGCCTGAGCATGCGGAAGAGCTGGCGCTTGTCTTGAAAGACATGCCGCTCAGCCACGTGAATCTGATTCCTGTCAACTTTGTGGCTGAACGTGATTTCAAGCGTACACCGAGAGATGATATTTTTACCTTCCAACGTATTCTGGAGAAGGGCAAAATTAATGCCACCATACGCCGTGAACAAGGTAGTGATATTGCGGCTGCCTGCGGACAATTGCGAGCGAAGCATATGGAGAGCACTAAATGAGGTGAGAGCCGGATGAAGATGGTAAGTCGTACCGATATAGGGAAAGTCCGTCAAGTCAATGAGGACCGTGCTGCCATCCACCATCAACTCAATGGTCTATCTTTGGCTATTGTTGCAGATGGGATGGGGGGGCATCAGGCTGGTGATATTGCCAGTCAAATGGCCATTGACACGATTGGAGTGCAATTGCAATCCATCCATTGGGGAATGTCGGTGGAGGCCTGTAAGCAAATACTGAGGGAAGCGATTGAGAAGGCGAATGAGGAGATTTATGCTTTTGCGTCTGATCAAGAAAAGTACCATGGAATGGGTACGACAGTCGTCGCCATTATTGCTTCACAGGAGCTTCTTATTATCGGGCATATCGGGGATAGTCGTGCGTATAAGCTGACAGGGGAATCGATCCAACAATTGACAGAAGATCATTCCTTAGTTTACGAGCTTGTTAAGAATGGGCAGCTGACGATGGAAGAAGCTGATCATCACCCAAGACGTAACTGGATTACACGAGCACTCGGCACAGAGCCTAGTGTGGAAGTGGATCTGTATGAGTACACATGGCGTCCAGACGATGTTATTCTCATTTGTTCGGATGGGTTGAGCGGGTTGGTCGATGATGCTGATATCTTGCGGATTGTTCGGGGAAATGAGCAATTGGAAGATGCGGCAGAGGCGTTAATCCAGAGCGCGCTTCGCGAAGGCGGAGATGATAATGTAACGGTCCTTTTATTTGCACATGATCAGGATTCGGACGGAAAAAGGGGTGATGGGAATTGATCGGTAAAAAGCTTGGAGGCCGCTATGAGATCTTAGAACGCATTGGCGGAGGCGGCATGGCTTTGGTCTACAAAGGGCATGATTTGCTTTTGAATCGCAAAGTGGCTGTTAAAGTGCTTCGTCAGCAGTATGTACATGATGAAGAATTCATTCGTCGTTTCCGCAGAGAAGCTCAAGCAGCCGCTTCCCTCTCTCATCCTAATGTTGTCAGTATTTATGACGTTGGGCAAGAAGAAGATGTCCATTACATCGTGATGGAATATATCGAAGGCAAGACGCTGAATGATTTAATTAAGGAAAAAGCGCCCTTACAGGTGGAAGATGCGGTTCATTATGCGAGTCAAATTGCAGATGCACTCGACCATGCCCATCATAACGAAATTATTCACCGCGATATCAAGCCGCACAATATTCTTATCGGCAAAAATGGCCGAGTGAAGGTGACGGATTTCGGTATCGCTAGAGCTGCGACATCATCTACGATCACACAAACCGGATCCGTCGTCGGTTCTGTTCACTATTTCTCGCCTGAGCATGCAAAAGGCACGAATACAGGAGAGAAATCTGATTTGTATTCACTTGGCATCGTGATGTACCAAATGCTGACGGGTCGACTTCCTTTTCTGGGGGAAAGTCCAATTTCCGTCGCCCTGAAGCATTTGCAGGAGGATGTGGAAGAACCGCGTAAAGTGAATCCGCTCATTCCGCAAAGTGTTGAGAACATTATTCTCAAGGCGATGCGCAAAAAGCCGGAAGAACGGTATCAATCTGCGAAGCTCATGATGGCGGATCTCGATACATGCTTGGCTCCGGATCGTCGGAATGAAGCGAAGGTCGCTTTCTGGGATGCTTATGGCATGGATGAAGAGCGTACGCTGGTTATGCCAGCCATTCGCGCTGATCAGCTAGCTCAATTCGATGACGACGATGATGATGATGAACCAGACAAGCCAGCTTGGCGAGAAGAGCCTGCTCCTTCGAAGGGGAAAGGCTGGATTAAGCCGCTCATCTGGATTGCTGTCTTGTTAATTGTGCTGGGCGCAATGTGGTACATGGTTGGTTATGTGAAAGAGATGTTCGCCATTGAGACCGTTGAGGTCCCGAATGTCGAGAATAAGATACTGACACAAGCGCAAGCTGAACTAACGGTTGCCAAATTAGGCTGGACGGTCGAATACGATGCGGATAGCAAACTGCCCAAAGATATGGTCATTCGTCAAGATCCCAGCGGGATGAGACTGAATGTCGGTACCAAGGTAATACTTTACGTGAGTAAAGGTATACCCAAAGTCAAAATGGACAATTTCGCAGGGCAGCCTCTTAAGGACGTCCGGTTAAAGTTGAAAGCTCTCGGGATTAAGGATGAGCAAATTACGATTACGCAAGAGACATCTGAGAATGCACCAGATATCATCTTGCAGCAGTTGCCGCTCGCAGGAGAAGAGTTCGAATTGGAGAAGGCGGCCATTGCCTTTACGGTGAGTAAAGCGAAGGAAACGTTCAAAATGCCGGATCTAGTTGGCTTGACGGAAGCCGAAGCGAAGGCTCAAATCACCAAGGCGGGATTGAAACTTGCTGTCAATGGTATTACACGTGAGAAGAGCTATAAGGTCGCTAAAGGGCGAGTTATTGCACAATTTCCTTACGAAAAAAATGCTGATGTCTCTGCAGGATCTGAAATTTCGTCGTTAGTCATTAGTGATGGATTGCCAGAGGACGCTGGACAGCTCACGGTTAGTGTACCTGTGAAGCCTACAACTGAAGGCAAAGATTCCGTGTTCAAAATTATTGTGAGCGACGCCCAGTATGAGAACTTCGAATACTTGACTGAAAAAGTATCGAAGCCGCAAAACTTGGATGTCAAAGTCATTGTTTCACCGGACAAAAAAGCCGTAATCTTGATCAAAGAAGGAGACAGCTTGGTTAACTCAATCACACGAACCTATCAAGATTATTTGGATCAAAAAAATGGGAAAACAACCATTTCTCCTAGTCCATCCCCGACTCCGAAGCAACAAAATACCGGACCAGCTATACCCGTTGGTGGGAATGGCCAAGGCCAAACTGGTGGAACAGCTTCAAAACCACCTGCTGGAGGGGCTAATTAATGCCGCAAGGACTTATTGTCAAAGCGCTTAGCGGTTACTATTATGTATTGCCTGAAGGGGTTCCACTACTGGAGGGCAATACGGTAACCTGTCGTGGAAGAGGCGTGTTCAAGAATAGAAATATAACGCCGCTTGTTGGAGATCGTGTCGTGTATGAAGCTACGGAGAACGGGGAGGGAACCGTTACGGAAATTCTTCCTCGTTCTTCAGAGCTCATTCGTCCGCCGATTGCAAATGTGAACGTGGTTGTGCTCGTTTTTTCAGTGACAGAGCCTATTCTGAATACACAGCTGCTGGACAAGTTTCTGGTGCATATCGAGAATACGGGGATTGATGTGCTGTTATGCTTCACCAAAAGCGATTTGCTGACGGTGACGGATAACAGTCCCTCTCATGCCAAGGAAATGACATCTGCGGAATTTGAGCGGATAACGAAGCTCTATGAGGGTATCGGTTATCCCTTCGTTACAACGAGTTCCAGGCTAGAAGAGGGTGTAGAGGCGATTCTACAGCATCTGGATGGCAAGGTTAGCGTATTCGCGGGGCAATCGGGCGTAGGCAAATCCTCATTGTTGAATAAAATGATCAGTGGTCTTGATTTGGAGACGAATGCCATTTCTCAGCGATTAGGAAGAGGGAAGCATACTACACGTCATGTGGAGCTGCTGCCGCTTGCTAATGGCGGTCTTGTTGCAGATACGCCGGGTTTCAGTCAGCTCGACTTCATGGAAGTCGAAGCTGAGGGCCTTTCTAGCTGTTTTAGGGAGTTCGCCGCTGTGGCAGAGGGCTGTCGCTTCAGAGGCTGTTTGCATTTGCATGAACCGGACTGTAAAGTTCGGGACGGCGTTGCCAGCGGTACGATCGCAGCTTCTCGTTATGATCATTACTTGTTATTTTTAACTGAAATCAAGGATCGGAAGAGGAGGTATTAGGCGTAATGGTATATGTAGCACCTTCTATTTTATCTGCCGATTTTGCCAAGCTTGGCGATGAGATTAAGGCAGTGGAGCAGGGCGGAGCGGACTGGATTCATGTCGACGTTATGGATGGCCATTTTGTGCCCAATATTACAATTGGTCCCCTTGTTGTTGACGCGATTCGTCCCGTCACCAAGCTGCCGCTGGATGTTCATCTGATGATTGAACAGCCGGACCGGTATATTCCTGATTTTGTGAAGGCGGGCGCGGATCTGATTTCCGTGCATGTAGAAGCGTGTACACACCTTCATCGGACGCTCGACCTTATTAAGACAAGCGGTATTAAGGCCGGTGTTGTACTGAACCCTGCTACACCCATCTCGCTCATTGAGCATGTGCTTGATGAGCAGTTGGATCTCGTGCTGATTATGACGGTGAATCCAGGCTTTGGTGGGCAGGCGTTCATCCCTGGTATGCTGAATAAAATTCGCGCGCTGCGTGAGCAGGCGAATGCGAAGGGTCTCACAGGGCTTCATATTGAAGTAGACGGCGGTATCAATGAGCTGACAGCTCGACAAGTCATAGAGGCGGGGGCTGATGTCTTAGTAGCTGGCAATGCCGTATTCGGGCAACAGGACCGTACTGAGGCCATTAGACGAATACGCGGCTAAAAGGGGACGAAGGACAATGAGATTTCTCTGGCTACTGATGTACAGCCTGCTTTGCGCGGTATTATTGACATGCTTTTCAACGATTCATGATTTCGTGAAGTATATTTTCTCGCTTGGAGCTCTCTACGTAGGGATGCGGTTCTTTCGGCGATTTGAACAAATTAGCTTCCGCATATGGTTTATCGTAATCTCGGTATTCTTCTATTTCATTTTCAGTTTAATTGTTGCATTGTACAATGAGATGGGCATAACCGCTCCATAGCCGCATACATATAGTTACAAGAGTGATGCGCTCTTGTAGCTTTTTTTGCTTTCTGGAAGCAACTGAATTGTGGGAGGAAGTAAAAATAGATGTCACTTTTTCTCCGCTCTGGGCATACACTGTTGTAATGATGTTAAGGAGCAGTCATGCACGTTGTGAAGTGTTTGCTCAAGAAGTTAGAGAGCTGGCGAAGTCTGTTTTCTGACGAAAACTCTAAGTGGATGCTTACGAAGCCAGTTTTCTGGCGAAAACTCTAAGGAGGGGTAGAGAATGAAATTCTACACAATCAAACTGCCGAGATTTTTGGGAGGATTCGTGAAAGCCGTACTTAATACATTTAGTAAAAACTAAGGTATGCCCATACTTACGTCATTCTCCCCAGGAATGCAAAAAAAGCACCGATTAAGGTGCTTTTTGTCATTCACATAAGTAAGATTAAGTATCCGCAGCTACGAATTAAACGCGAGCCACTTTTCCGGATTTCAACGCACGAGTACTTACGTAAACCCGTTTCGGTTTACCATCAACGAGGATGCGAACCTTTTGAACGTTAACTCCCCAAGTACGCTTGTTTTTATTGTTAGCGTGGGACACGTGATTTCCTGAACTAGGACTTTTACCTGTAATGAAACATTTGCGGGACATGTTTGACACCTCCTTCGGCAGTATACAAAGAAGCCTGGGTGGCAAGCCTAAGCTTGACATGACAGTATTCCTCAAATTAAATCTTGTGATACGTGATGCATCCAGCAAAAACACACTTAAACATAATAGCATAGCAAAAGGAGCCTAGTCAACGAATTACCTGCATTTTTGCCGTTTATTTATGAAGTATGTTATAGTACAATGAAGATTAGTCTTGCTAAAGCGAAACTTGAAGGAGTTGTTACATAATGCCGATTGAACTCACAACCGAGTATGGAAAAGTGTATATTACCAATGAAGTGATTTCAACTCTGGCCGGATCTGCTGCATTAGATTGCTATGGACTTGTAGGCATGGCAACAAGAAAGCAATTGAAGGATGGTATAGCTGAGCTGCTAGGTCGAGATAATTTGAGCCGCGGTGTTGAAGTTCGTAGAGAGAACGGGCGACTTGAAATTGATCTTTATATTATTGTCAGCTATGGAACCAAAATATCCGTAGTGGCAGGTAATGTCCAAACGAAAGTCAAATATATTTTGAATGACGTTGTAGGGCTGCAAGTGGACGACGTGAACATCTTTGTTCAAGGCGTTCGAGTAGCCAAATAATAGCCCGAAAATCAGGAAGGGGAATCACTTTGAGTAAGCGCTTTATTTCAATAAATGGAAATGACTTCACTGCCATGGTCTTGGCGGGTGCGGATAACCTTCGCAGGAATGTAGATAAGGTTAATGGATTGAACGTTTTCCCTGTACCCGACGGAGATACTGGCACCAACATGAATTTAACACTCACAGCAGGTTGTGAGGAACTGAAGAAGAAGCCATCTTCTCATATTGGGAAAGCAGCTGATGCATTGTCCAAAGGGTTACTGATGGGCGCAAGAGGCAATTCTGGTGTGATTTTGTCGCAATTGTTCCGCGGTTTCGCGAAGCATGTGCATGATTTAGAACATGTGAATGGCCAGCAATTCGCGGCTGCTTTGCAACAAGGCGTAGAGACTGCCTATAAGGCTGTTGTGAAGCCGGTTGAAGGTACGATTTTAACCGTATCCAAGGAAGCAGCTAAGCATGCCGTTCAGTATCGTCGCAGCAGCGATTTATTGGATCTAATGAACGAGGTGTTGAGCAAGGCGAAGGAAGCACTCGCAAAAACGCCTGATCAGCTAGCAATTCTGAAGCAAGTAGGCGTTGTGGATGCGGGGGGCCAAGGGCTCGTCTGCGTCTATGAAGGCTTTGTTACGGCGTTAAGCGGCGGTTTGGTACAAGTTGATGAGGACTTTGCTACGATGGATACCAATCTTTCGGGCGAGGTTTCGCTTCTTCCTGGTATGAATTTGGCGAAAGAAATGCACGCACATCTGCCTGCACAAGCCCATTTGGCCACAGAAGATATCGAATTCGGCTATTGTACGGAATTTATGCTGACGATTGCTCCTGGCAAGGTCAAGGGCTTTACGTTCGATGAAAGTACGTTTCGTGAGCAGCTTAGCAAGCTTGGAGATTCGCTCCTTGTCGTTGCTGATGAAGAGCTTGTGAAGGTGCATATTCACGCGGAATATCCGGGCGAGGTTATGAATCAAGCGATGAATTACGGTGCTTTAAGCCGTATCAAAATCGAAAATATGCGTGATCAGCATTCACATATATTAGAAGATATGACGCATGGATATGAAGCTCCGGCTGCCATTTCTTCCACTACTGCTATTGCCGTTGCTGCACCTGCGAAGCCGTATGGTTTCGTTGCTGTCGCACTGGGCGATGGAATTACGGATATTTTATCCAGTGTTGGCGTTGATGTCGTACTTTCAGGCGGACAAACGATGAACCCAAGTACAGAGGATATCGTGAACGCTGTGAACAGTATTGATGCAGACACGATTTATGTGCTTCCGAATAACTCGAACATTATTTTGGCCGCGCAGCAAGCAGTGGAGCTGGTCGATAATAAAACGCTTATCGTCATCCCATCGAAATCCATTCCGCAGGGACTTGCAGCTATTCTGGCTTTCCAAGAGAAGGCGGATGCACGGACGAATACGGATGCGATGAATGAATCACTGCGACGTGTAAAATCCGGTCAAGTCACCTATGCCGTGCGTGATACGAACATGGATGGTATGGATATTAAGCAAGGTCATTTCATCGGTATTCAAGATGGCCGCATTGTCTCTTCCCAACCAAGTCTGATGGACGCTTGCAAGAAGCTGCTGGAGGAAATGATCGATGAAGGCAGTGAAATCGTAACAATCCTGACGGGCGAAGATGCAACTGAAGAAGGCATGGAAGAGCTGGAAGCTTTTATTCAGTCCATGTATCCGGATTTGGAAATTGAGCTTCATCCTGGTGGACAACCCTTGTATGCCTACCTATTTTCGGTTGAATAACAGCGTACGAGCAGGTAGTTTAAATTCGTGATTGGAGTGAGCCCTGTGACAAATATTCGTATTGTAACGGATAGCACGGCCGATATTCCATTGGCTGTCAGAGAAGCGTTGAACATCGAAATGGTGCCGCTCAAAATTAATTTTGGTGAAGAACAGTATCTGGATACGGTGACGCTTCAGTCAGAGGAATTCTATCGGAAGCTGACGTCATCCTCTCACTTTCCAACAACATCAACGCCGTCACCCGGTGAGTTTCTAGCTGTCTATCAAGGTTTGCTGGAAGAGCCCGATACCGAGGTGCTCTCTATTCATTTGTCATCCGTGTTGAGTGGAACGTACAGGACGGCTGAGCTGGCATCTACGCTGCTAGAGGGCGATCAAGTCGGTAAGGTTCACCTTGTTGATTCCTGTTCTGCTTCTTATGGGATAGGGGCACTCGTTGTGGCTGCTGCGAAAGCTGCGCAAGCCGGGAAGAGCGTCGCTGAAATTACAGCGCTTGTTCAGGAGATGAGAGCGAACTTTTATATTTATTTCCTTGTTGATACTTTGGAGTTTCTTCAAAAGGGCGGACGAATTGGTAAGGCGTCGGCGCTGCTGGGTTCCTTATTGAACATTAAGCCTATTCTTTCTTTGGATAGCGCGGGTGAAGTGACCGTTGTTGATAAGGTACGTGGTAACAAAAAAGCGATAGCACGCATTCTTGAACTGTTAGCGGCGGATGTGTCTGACAAGACCATTCACACGCTGCATATTGCTCATGCTAATAATTTGGAAGGTGCGGAGCAGCTGCGGGAGGCCATTGTGCAACGGTTTGCTGTGGAGCACGTGGATTATATTACCCTAGGTCCTGTTATTGGCGCACATGCTGGACCAGGTACTATTGCAGCCTTCGTGAGTACGGTGTAAGAGATGGATTTAAATCAATGTCAAGTACGTGAAGTCCATGGAGTTGGCGCTCAAAAAGCACTTGAGCTAAACGCCATGGGCGTTTTTACGGTTATGGATTTGCTGGAGTATGTTCCGTTTCGGTACGAGGATTATACGGTTCGCGACCTAGCCAGCGTGAAGGATGGTGACCGTGTCACCGTAAAGGGCTATATTATCGGTGAGCCGGTCTTGCAGCGATATAGTGGCAAATCTCGCTTATCTTGCAAGGTGATGGTCGATGATTTCTTGTTGACAGGGGTGTGGTTTAACCGTCATTTCCTGAAAGATCGCTTGCGGCCGCAGCAGGAGATTATCCTGACTGGCAAATGGGACGCTAAGCGGCGGCAAATGAGCGTGTCCGATTCGGAGTTCCCCGGACAAGGGGATTCGAATACCGGCACGATCCAGCCGGTGTATTCGGTTGCGGGTTCGATTACGCAGAAGTGGATGCGTAAGGTTGTTCAGCAGGCGCTGACGCAGTACAGCGCTTTGATTAGTGAAGTGCTGCCGGCGGGTATTACCGGCAGGTACGGGTTTATGCCGCGCAGCAAGGCGCTGGCTGTCATCCACACGCCGAGCGGCGTGGAGGAGGGCAAGCAGGCGCGCAGGCGCATGGTGTATGAGGAGCTGTTTCTGTTCCAGCTCAAGCTCCAGGCTTACCGGGCTGTGACGCGCAGCCGCACGGACGGGTTGAAGCAGCAGGTCGATCTGCCTGCTGTACGCGCCTTCGTGCGCGCGCTGCCCTTCCAGCTGACGGAGTCGCAGAAGAAGGTCGTTGGCGAGCTCCTGCACGACATGCAGGAGCCCTACGCGATGAACCGACTGCTGCAGGGCGATGTCGGTGCGGGGAAGACGATCGTCGCGGCTATTGGGCTGTACGCGACGGTGACGGCTGGCTACCAAGGCGCGCTGATGGTGCCGACGGAGATTCTGGCTGAGCAGCATAATCGCTCGCTTAGCAGCTTGTTCGAGCCCTATGGGCTGCAGGTAGCTTTGCTGACCGGAAGCTCGACAGACCGCCAGCGACGGGATTTGCTGGCCTCTTTGCAGATGGGCTTGATTCACGTGCTGGTCGGGACGCATGCGCTGATTCAAGAGGATGTGTATTTCCGCCAGCTGGGTCTGGTTGTGACGGACGAGCAGCATCGCTTTGGGGTGAACCAGCGCAGTATTCTGCGACGCAAAGGGATGAATCCGGACGTGCTGACGATGACGGCGACGCCGATCCCGCGCACGCTGGCCATTACGGCGTTCGGCGACATGGACGTTTCAACGCTGCGCGAGCTGCCGAAGGGACGTAAGCCGATCAAGACGTACGCGGTTCAGCATGCGATGCTGGAGCGTGTGCTCGGCTTCATTCAGCGCGAGGTGGCCGCAGGTCGTCAGGCGTATATTATTTGTCCGCTCATCGAGGAGTCGGACAAGCTGGACGTGCAGAATGCGATCGACGTCCACATTCAGCTGCAGCAGCATTTCCCGCAGATGCGGATCGGTTTGCTGCATGGACGTATGAGCGCGCAAGAGAAAGAAGCGATCATGCGCGCCTTCAAGGAAGGCACCGTGGAGGCGCTCGTGTCGACTACGGTGATCGAGGTAGGCGTGGACGTGCCGAACGCCACGCTGATGGTGATCTACGACGCCGACCGCTTCGGCCTGTCGCAGCTGCACCAGCTGCGTGGCCGGGTCGGGCGGGGCGAGCACCAGTCATTCTGTGTGCTCATCGCCGACCCGAAAACGGAGGTCGGCAAGGAGCGCATGAAAGCGATGACGGAGACCACTGACGGCTTTGAGATTGCGCGGCGCGATCTGGAGCTGCGCGGGCCGGGGGATTTCTTCGGCACGAAGCAGAGCGGGCTGCCGGAGTTCCGCATCGCCGATATGATGGCGGATTTCGAAATCATGGAGCAGGCGCGAGATGATGCAGCCGAGCTTGTCAGCGACTCGTCCTTCTGGACGGGGGCTTCTTTTATGCCGCTGAGGGCGTATTTGGAGCGGGCTCATATTTTTGACAGCGAAGTGCTAGATTAGTAGCTTAGTCTGGAAGACAAGTTGACCCCTGGCGTGTTCCCTCTTAAGATAGAAGTAGCTGCACTATTTTAGGGGAACGAAGGTGTTACGGTCTTGACTTATTTTCTTGTTTATTTATTGCTGATGAATATCATTACGTTTATTGAGATGGGACATGACAAAGGGCAAGCCAAAAAAGGAGGTCGCCGTGTACCGGAAAAACGCCTGTTTCTACTCGCTGCTCTCGGTGGTGGGATAGGCGGTTGGCTCGGCATGCGGGTTTGGCGCCACAAGACGAAGCATACATCGTTCGTTGTTGGCTTTCCGCTGCTCATTGCATTAAATTGCATATGTGTAATTCTAATTGCCATGTATATGTAAGCAAAGGACAGCTGCCGAGTACGGTGGCTGTTTTTTGTTTTTGTCTTGTTTGGATGAGAGAACTCGAACTCGAACCCGAACCCGAACCCGAACCCCAATACACGTTCCCCTAAACGAAATAACTGGAAAAACTCCAGTTAATTTCCGTTAATCTCCCCGCAATTGCGCATTAGATGGAAATTATGTAGTTAAGATGGTTCTTTTTAGAATTTCTTCGAACATTCAATCTAAATACATGCGTAAAATCCAGTTATTTAATTTTTATTGAGAAATAAAGCAAATTTAGCTGTACTTTTTCCATTTAAATGCACGCAACGTTTGATGCCCAGTGGATTTTTTCCGAAATTCCCGTCTATGCCTGATCATTTTGCTGCCAAAGTTTTGTCCGATTTGAAGGCCAACAACATAGGTTTTTCTTATATAAAGCTGCTCCAGTCAAGTTTGCCTACTTTCACTCATAGGATAGGAGCATGACGGGTATCGGAGGTGCGGGTATGAGTTATCAGCAATATGGCATCGATCCTGCGCTCGTGGAGCGTGTAAAGTTCAAAATGAAAAACCCTGAGGTAAAGGAACGCATCAAAATGCTGCTGCAAGGCGTCACAAAGGCAGATTTGCAAAACACGGCGAAGGTTACGCGTTTAATTGGTCTTGCCGCGGGCATTTTCGGTGAGAAGCTTAGCGGGAATCAAACGCACCAAATTTTAACGTTTATCATCGCGCAAAAGATTGATCCTAATAACACGTTTCATCTGATTAAATTATGGTCCATGTTTCGATAGGTGCACGCTGCAAACGCCACTTGCAGAGCGGAAGATGCTCTGTTGGTGGCGTTTTTTCCTGAGAGGCTTTTCTTTCATCGCACGCTCGCCTCCCGTTGAAAATCCAATGTACAAGAGGCGGAGAGTGGAGACATGAACTCGTCCGTGGTGATTCGCACATTTGGTGAAATGGTAAAAATAGGTAAAATAATTGAAATTAACTGTAGTTCGTCCTTTTATTAGTAAAAAAATATCCAAAAAACCACTTGCATAACGAATACGTGTTCGGTATATAATATGGAAAAACGAATATATGTTCGCATATGGTGGTGAGAACATGAGTAGTGCTTCAAAGGTGGAGACAGAAGAGGATGTTCAAATGATTAAGGAATACACACTGTTGCCGATTTTACTTGACATGCTGGCAAGAGATATGGAGGAGCTTAAGGTTTATAAAGATAAAATTGTTTATAATCACATACTTTTTTACCTCAGAGAGGTTGAGATGGCTATTTATCCTGAATTACAACAGCTGAAAAGTAAGATGAAGCAGCGAGAGATTAAGGTGATTCACACGGAAATGAATGCTTTAGGCATTCAAGTAGAGTACAAGGTTCGAGGTTACATTCACCATTTCACGATGCTTCGTAGTTTGGTCAAGGCTGAGCTGATGACTATGCTGATGAATATGCGGGGGGAATTGCGATGAGTAAGGGGAACAAGGGTGGGGAACGAACGATCTTCCTGGCGGACTGTCAGAGCTTCTATGCAAGTGTAGAGAAGGCCGAACATCCAGGTCTAGAGAATAAGCCAGTTGCCGTTGCAGGAGACCCTGCGTTAAGGTCAGGCATTATTTTGGCCGCCTGCCCTGTTGCCAAAGGATATGGCGTATCAACAGCTGAAAGGCTGGGGGAAGCGCTGAAAAAGTGCCCTGAACTGATTGTTATGCGTCCGAGGATGCAGCATTACATTGATGTTTCGTTGCAAATAACCGAAATTTATCAGGAATTTACGGATCTCGTTGAAATTTTCAGTATTGACGAACAGTTTCTGGATGTAACTGGAAGTATTCCGCATTTTGGAGATGCGATGACGATAGCGACAACGATGCAGCACAAAGTGTTCAAACAAACAGGTGTTAAGATTCGCGTAGGCATTAGTTCGAATAAAATTTTAGCGAAAATAGCGACGGATATATGGGCTAAAAAGAATGCGAGCGGCATCTTCACACTGCTTCCGTCCGCAATCGAGGAATACCTGTGGGAGCAGCCCGTCAGCAAAATGTTTGGGGTTGGCTCGCGGATGACCGCTCATTTTGCCAAGTTGGGCATGTATACCATTGGCGATGTGGCACGAACGCCGCTGCCGCAGTTAAAACAGAAGTTCCGCGCACGCTTCGGAAAGCAGTCGGACATTCATGCGGAGGTGATGTGGCGGACGGCAAATGGGTTGGATGACAGTCCAGTCACACCGGGGACGTTTGATACGCCTCCGAAGTCCATCGGCCATATGATGACGCTGCCGAGGGACTATGCGGAATCGTCAGAAGTGAATACGATCCTCATGGAGCTGACGGAGGAAGTGTGCCGAGACTGTCGCCGCAAAGGCTATATGGCCTCTATTGTGACTGTCAGCTGTATGTGCAGTCCCTTTGATGCACCGACAGGCTTCTCACGTCAGATGAAAATGCCAGACCCAACGAATCATACCGGTACCGTTTTTCAAGCTGTGAAGCAGCTTTTCTATAAATTTTGGGATACGATGCCAGTTCGCCGGGCCGGGGTGATGCTGAGCCAGTTCGTGGATGATGAGACGTATCAGCTCACTCTTTTTGAAGATCAAGTCAAGGCGCGAGAACTGGAAAAAGTGACGGACAGCATTAAGGACCGGTTCGGCAATGCGGCGATTGTTCGTGCGTCCTCCCTGACGTCAGCCGGTCAAGCGCAGACTCGTTCTCTCAAAATCGGAGGTCATTATAAATGAGCAAAAAATTGCAGAATAACGGTTTGTGGGAGTCTAGCCGGATGATGCTGCCCCAACATCGAGAAGCAGCTCAAAATCAACGTCATGACAAACCGCTTCCTACGAAGCGCCCGACAGCCGATGATATTAGCATTATACGAGAATCTGTTCTGCTGCCGCTCATGCATACGATTATTATACGAAGGGCGCGTGAGGTAGAGCGTTCTTCCGAGATGCTAAGAACGCTCTATTCGAAGGTGGCTCAGGTGCTGGCCAAAAATATGCAAGCCGACTTAGCCAAAGTTAAGCGCCATATGCTGGAGAATAACATGCACGTTGCCGAGGAGGAGAAAGACGATCAGATGATCCGTTACCGATACAGGTGCCGTGAGCATGAAGATCGATTTACGATGACAAGGGACTACATGCGTGCTGAAATTGGTGCGAGAATCGGTCGATACGCCGACAGCCTGGTCACAACCATTTATGGTACAGATCCGCGTGTGAGTGTGTTAGAGACGGAAATGAAGAAGAAATCGTGAAGCTGCCCTAACTATGGGCTAGGCCTCATTCGTACAGCCTGAAGGAGAATGATTCTTCGGGCTGTACGAATTGACGTAAGCCTATCTTTTTTCCATAATGGAGAGAGGGGAATTGGATAACCGTGTGAAGGAGAAGGATGTTTACCTATGTGCGGACGCTACACGATCACTGTAACGTTAGAGGAATTGATGCTGCGTTACGATATTTACGATACTTTTATGCCGAGATATAGCCCCAAATATAATGTCGCGCCTGGACAGCAGGTGATGGCGATCGTCCATGATGGGCAGCGAAATAAGCTAGGTGAGCTGCGCTGGGGACTCATTCCAGAATGGGCCAAAGAAGAGAAGATTGGCTATCAAATGCTCAATGCGCGCTCTGAAACCCTGGCGGACAAGCCTGCCTTCCGCAAGCCCTTTGAGCGTAAGCGTTGCCTCATCCCAGCCGATTCTTTCTATGACTGGAAAGGAGCGGGCAAGCATAAGCAGCCGATGCGCATTATGCTGCGCAGCAAGGAGCTATTCAGCATGGCGGGGCTGTACGACACATGGACGTCTCCGGACGGCATCCGCATCTCTACGTGTACGGTCATTACGACGGAATCCAACGAGATGATGAAGGATATTCATGAGCGAATGCCTGTCATTTTGCCACGGGAGAAGGAAGCTGCTTGGTTAGATCGGGGTGTGAAGAATGTGGATCAGCTTCGTCCATTGCTGCAACCCTATCCTTCAGAGTTGATGATGGCGTATCCGGTATCTAATCGCGTGGGGAATGTGCGGAATGATGACGAGCTATGCATAGAGCCGATAAGTCTTTTGATTTAAAAGGTAGAGGGTAATAGAGAATAGGAGCGTCAAGAAACATGAGAAATGGTATGGTAATGAGGATCACGCTTATACTCGCTATTGTAATGTCGATCAACGGCTATATAGGCTGGCACCTCAAGGTTTTTCTATCGCATCTACTTGGTGATTCATTTCATCCAGGGTTGTATTGGCCTGTATTTTGGCTCATTGCTTTGTCCTACATAATAGGACGATTTGGAACACGGATGCTGCCTCCAACGATAACGCGGCTGCTTAACATCATCGGTTCCTACTGGTTAGCTCTCATTCAATTCGGCATTCTCGTACTGCCAGTCACTGATATCGCAATAGGTGTGCTTTATGCAGCATCGGTTTCTTCAGCGACTTATGTGCCTATTCTGGGGTGGATCGATGTAGTGATTGTACTTGTTCTACTCATATTAGGTTCTTATCTAGCGCGAACTCCGGTTGTACGCAAGCATGAGATTACGATTCCCAAGCGAGCAGGAGATTGGGAACAGCTTCGGGTCGCAATTGCCTCGGACATTCATTTGGGTGCAGTCGTCGGCAATCGGCATTTGCGCAAGCTGGTCAAGCATGTGAAGGCGATGAAGCCTGATTTGATTCTGCTGCCTGGCGATGTCATTGATGATGATATTAAACCTTTTATTCGATATCAAATGGGACAAACCATGCGAGAACTGAAGGCTCCGTTAGGCATTTATGCCGTGCTTGGCAACCATGAATACTATGGTGGACATATTCCAGCCTTCGTGGAACAAATGGAACAAATCGGCATTCGCGTGCTGATGGATGAAGTCGTTCATATCCAAGAACGCTTATATCTCGTGGGGCGTAAAGATAAATCAGCGGAACATTCCGCTGGAGGACGCAAACCGTTAGTCTCCTTGATGGAGGAGATAGATCTAGCGCAGCCGATTATTGTCATGGACCATCAACCGTACCAGTTAGACATCGCAGCGGCAGCAGGCGTCGATGTGAATCTGTCAGGTCATACACATCGTGGTCAAATAGCGCCGAATCATCTGTTCACCAGGCGGATCTTTGAACTAGATTGGGGCTATTTGCGTAAAGGGAACCTCCATGCGATAGTATCTTCAGGATTTGGCACATGGGGGCCGCCGATACGATTAGGCAGCCAATCCGAAATCATTGAACTGATCATCCATTTTACAAGTAACGATAGAGAAGAGGATTAACACCTATGCAAGAGTTAGAGAAGAAGCAAATTACCCCAGTGGAGCTGGCGGCAGCGATGATGCAGCTTACCATGAAAAGCATAGAAAATAGCTGGGACACCTTACAACCGGCTGTATTAGCATACTTGTCTCCTCCGGTGTTAACGATGGCTAAGGAGGATGAGTTGGTCAGAGAGGCCTACCTAGCTGCATTGGCGCTGGAAATCTACTGCATTCCCCATGCTTTTGAAGAGGAAACAGCACGTCTAGTTAGCATAGGGATGGGCCAAGTGATGGCTTCCGACAATTTGGCGGAGCATCGTTTATCAGAATCGATTACGCAGTACTACCTCCCGCGTTTGGCTGCTGTAGCTGAGGCAGAACCCGATGATTTGGCGCTTGAGCTTGTCCGGGAGGGAGCGAGAATCTTTTACGAGCGGATCGAGCTTCCCTTGAAGCCAGTGGATCCAGGCACAAGTTTATTATGGACGAGACTGTTCCCGTTTTTAGCTGGAATCGTTGGGAAATGGCCCATTTTAGCTACGAAATTTGAAGTGAAGACAGAGTAGTAATGGGCGTAATTGGCCTGAAGACGGAGGGGGACAGCACGAATGTCAAACAAACGAGTGCACGTATATGTTTTATCTGGATTCCTGGGGAGTGGCAAAACGACCTTACTCACCAAGGCGATCGATTATTTCACTGAAGCGGGACGCAAGCCTGCCGTGATTATGAATGAAATTGGCGAAGTGAATTTGGATGGACAATTAATAGCCAACGAGGTACCCATGTCTGAACTGCTAGGCGGATGCATTTGCTGTTCTAGTCGTGGTGATCTCGCCACAGCATTGAATGAATTAGTGACGGGGGAGCAGCCGGATTTGATTTTTGTCGAATCGACGGGGATTGCGAATCCCATGGAGATTATTGATGAGGTAACGGATGCTTCGCTTCTACTTCCGATAGAGCTTTCAGCGATAATCACGGTTGTGGATGCACCGCAGCTGCTAGAGTTGAACCGCACAAGTCGCGGAAAAACCTACCGGCTCATGCGGGATCAAATTCGTTGTGCCAACTTGCTCCTGCTCAACAAGACGGACCTGCTGCAGGAATCAGCGCTTCAAGAAGTAAATGATCTTGTACGGGAATGGAATCCGTATGCGGAATTGCATTATACCGTGTTTAGTCAGATTGATATCAAACTGATTGAAGACATTCACAAAGAAGGTTCTGGCAGGGCGCCTGTGCAGGTAGAAACGAACGACGAGGCGCAGCCGCATAACCATGAGCATCACCATTCACATAACCATGTGATGGCGTATACGCACTTTTTTGAACGGGCCGTAGATAGCAACGCGTTTGAAGAATTCGTAAGCAAACTCCCTCAGGAAGTATATCGTGCCAAAGGAATTCTAAGCTTCTCGGATACATCGAGCCGGTTCTTATTCCAATACGCGTACAGAGAAATGGATTTTGTGAAAATAACGCCAAAAGGCGATGTACCTGACGTAGCCGTCTTCATCGGAGAGAACTTCGCCAAAGATGTGATTCGCACAGAATTGCTGAAGTTAGAAGCGATGTCCGATTCCGGAGAAAACAACTAGCAGGAAATCGAAATCCTCAACACTTGTTGAGGATTTTTTCGTAGGACAGAGTTCGTCATTGTTCTACACTTGACGCAAGTGACCCATTTGCTGCACTATAATAGGAGAAGATTTCAACACAGAGGGGTAATGCACGTGAGTACGCATACGGATACGATCGATGAGATGCTAAGAGCGATGTCGCAGAAAGGCTGGCGAATTACGGAACAGCGCAGAAGCTTAGCGACCTTATTTGCAGAATCGGGTAGTTACTTATCGCCGAAGGATGTTTATGAACATATGAAAATGAAATATCCAGGTGTAAGCTTCGATACTGTGTATCGTAATCTCCGATTGTTGAGCGAGATGGGTGTTCTGGAGCAATTTCATTTGGCGGATGGCTTGAAGTTCAAAGCGAGCTGCTTGTCACACCATCATCATCACATGATTTGCGTCAGCTGTGAGAAGACTGTAACGTTTGAGTTCTGTCCAATGAAACTTGTGCAGGATTTGCCGGAAAGCTTTGAGATTCAAAGCCATCGGTTTGAAATATTTGGTTATTGTGCAGATTGCAAATCAACGATGCCTGCCGCTCAGGTGGGCGAGTAGATTGTTATTACATGCAGCATGGAAAAAAGCAGTCCCGCGGGAATCAACCCAGCGAGGCTGCTTTTTTGGCATGGAGCTATCTGCTTTTAGTGACGTGGAGCAGTTCAGGAACCGTGACGAACGTGTAGCCTGCCGCCTTGAGTTTACTAATTAACGGTCCGATAGCTTGTACCGTCCCTGATAAATCCTGGCTATCAGCCCCTCCAGAATGCTGAAGAATAATGGAGCCAGGCTTCGTCTGCTGTATGATATTGTGAAGGACTTGGTCGGAACTCAATGACTTCCAATCGAGGGAGTCGACATTCCAGTTCACAATTAAATAGTGATGATCAGCGATCCATTTAACTTGCTCCTCATTAATCGCACCGTAAGGAGGGCGGATTAACCTAGGAGAGTAGCCAATGAGTCCTTGCAAAACAGTTTCTGTACGCTCAATTTGGCTTTGAAATTTATCCACAGAGAGCTTCGGTAAATTCTCGTGACTGTACGAGTGATTGCCAATGACATGACCTTCATTCACGATTCGCTTGATGATGTCGGGATGAGTAGTAGCCATAGAACCAAGTACGAAAAAGGTTGCCTTCACTTGATTCGCTTTCAAGGCATCTAGCACTTTAGGCGTAAAACGTGTATCGGGTCCATCGTCAAAGGTTAACGCGACTTTTTTCTCTTGACTTGAGCCGCGGAGCTTGAATGTTTCTGGGTACTTAACAACGAGCTGCGAGAGTGTAAGCTTTTTCTGAGAAATTCGGATTTGACCCTGATTTTTTTGAACGGGTACAGAAGGTCTCTTGGAAGCTTCAGGTTGTGTCACTGGCTTTTTCGAGCTGATCTTAGGCTTCAAGCTTGGCGCTAAGGTGGAACTCGGTGTCAGTGTATGGCTTGGTGCTCGAGAAGGTACTGCTGATGGCATCGCAGAAGCAGAGGGCTTGCTCGTGGGTGGCAACATGCTAATTCGCTTCTTTGAATTTGCAGTATCTGTAACAAATGGGTACTCCGCTAAGTCCCTGCTAGCCTCCGTGGATGTCTGGGTGACATCTGGAGAGGCATGTTGGGCTAAGCTCTGATCTTGAAAAGGCTTTGAATAAGGCACACCGCAGCTGGTTACAAGCAGGCAAACGATGCTAAAGGACCAAAGCCGCTTGGTCATGGCAATCCCCTCCGAGCATTATGACTATGCTCTAGGTTTTGTTAGGGGGAGCGATGTTATCCAGTGCAAATAACGGAAACGGACAATCTCAGAGAAGGTCTCGTAAGATGGCTACCTAATACGTGAAACTGCTTATGAAATGATTTTCTGAAACGTAACGATATCTAGAAATTGACCCCACTTGAACCCTACCTCACGATAGTGTGCACATTGCTGGTAGCCATTTCGGGTAAACATGTGGATGCTAGCCGAATTCTCCGCACAAACCGTCGCAATTAACGAGTGGAAGCCGCGCTCTTTCGCGAAGGTTTCTATATATTGAATGGAGGCAGAGCCTACACCTTTTCCGACATACTCAGGATGAAGATAGATTGTCACTTCACCGGTCGTATCATAAGCTTGCTTTTTCTTATGGGGCATCACCTGAACATAGCCTTGTGGCTTCTCATTTTGCATAATTACATAGGTCTGATATCGCGGGTTGCCGTGAATGACACTTTCCGTGAACTCGGGTAGAGCAACAGGCTCCGTATGGAAAGAATAGGTTGTGTGAAGAACGAAATGATTGTAAATTTCCATGAGAAAGGGAATGTCGGGCGACTCTAATGGTTTAAATGTTAGGGTAGACATGATGTAGGCACCTCGCTTAGTTAAAAGACAATTTGCAATATATGTTCCACGGTCATAGTGAGATACCTGCTTACAAATGACATTTTCAAATAGACATTCCGTTCCAATCCATGTATCTTAGATATAATATCTACTAGAATTAGGGGGAGTCACAGTCACATGTCGGACAATTTAAGTTATATTCTCGTGATCGTCATTGGTGTCATCGTACTCGCTGGCCTGACTTACATGAATCTTCGCAAAATAAGCAAATCGACAGCAGATTTGACACATCTCAAGAAAAGAACGCTTCTCTGGAGTGAAATCTCCCTTGCATTGTTCGTTGTGCAATTGTTTTTCCGTGATCGGAACGGCGGATTCTTATTATTCTTCGGGATACTGACTCTGTTTACAGGGGCGCATTACGTAGGGGTCTTATACTATACACGCAAAAGAAACCGTTAAAAATGAAGAGGCTCTCCGCGTAGACCATCTACGAAGGGGAGCCTCTATTTTATTGGCAGATGCGATACGCCGATAGGGACAATCTAATCATTCCAATTCGTCGGTTTCGTCTTCGTCGGTGTTTTCCATTTCTGGTACCATTTCTTCTTCTGTTTCTGGCCCATTAATGTTCGCAACTGGAGCATAACAAGCTTAGCGCGGTCTTCATCGGCATACTTGTCACGCAGATTCTCAAATACAGGTTGATCTTTCATGGCTGACCTTCTTTTCTGACTGTAGGATGAATGTAAAATATAGGGAATGTATGTTCTTGTTTCGATTATAGCATAAAATGGAAGAGTGGATCAAGATTCGAGTTGAAATGAAAAGTGATTGCCAAGTTAGTTCCTGTAGAGTCTTTTTAAAACAAAAATAACCCCATTTATATAAGGGGGTAAGACGATAGTTATATATAAATAGAACGGGTCACACTAAGGGGTTAGAAAAATGTCCTATAAAATAATAACGGCGACTGCTTGCGCAGCCGCCTCATGGGAGAGGAGAAACCGGATGAAGAGCTTATGGGGAAACGTAAGCCTTCTCCGCGGTTGTCTACGACATTCTCTGATGTCGATAGTTCAAGCATGACCGATTTACGGTAAATTTATACATCGTATGGATAAAATTTTTGTGTCAGATTAGTGCTTGTGGTACGATAGCAAAAGAATGAACCAGCATGAAAGGGAAACGGACAGATGAGAGTGATTTCAGGCACGGCCAAAGGCAGGTCGTTAAAGGCTGTACCCGGTACAAGCACACGACCAACAACAGATAAAGTGAAGGAAGCGATCTTCAGTATGATCGGACCTTATTTTGACGGTGGGCAGGTGCTTGATCTGTTCGCCGGCACGGGCGGGCTAGGAATTGAAGCGCTGAGCCGTGGTATGGATAAGGCGGTATTTATTGATATCGAGAAGAAAAGCATCGACACGATTGGGCACAATGTAGAAGTCGCCAAAGTGAAAGATCAAGTGGAGATTTACCGTACGGATGCGGCGAGAGCATTGAAAGTACTGGCGAAGCGGGCGGAGAAGTTCCAACTTGTATTTTTAGATCCTCCCTACCGGATGAAAGGGATCACAGAGCTGATGACGACGATGGAGGAACAGTCCATAGTGGAGGCTGACGCTACAATTGTTGTCGAGCACGATGCCAAGGATATATTGCAAGAAACCATAGGTGGATTTAAGCAGTTACGTAGAGCAGACTATGGAGATACGGCTGTTACCATTTTTAAACGCGACGTAGCATCCATAGAAGTCAGCAATTGAAGGAGATGAACAGCATGATGAGGCAAGAACATGGTATTACAGTTGCGGTATATCCTGGTAGCTTTGACCCGGTTACTTATGGACATCTTGATATTATACATAGAGCAGCGAAAGTATTTGATAAGTTAATTGTAGCAGTGCTGAACAACACGTCCAAGAATGCGTTATTCACGCTGGAAGAACGAATGGAATTGCTTCGAAAAGTAACGGCAGATCTTCCTAATGTGGAGATTGACGGATTCCGGGACTTGATGGTGAACTATATGAAAGCTCGTAATGTCAGGCTTATCGTTCGTGGACTTCGGGCCGTTTCGGATTTTGAATATGAATTGCAAATGGCATCGACTAATCACAAGCTAAATCCAGATGTGGAAACGTTCTTTATGACATCGAAGCCACAGTTTTCCTATTTGAGTTCAAGCATCGTGAAGGAGATTGCCAAATTCCATGGACCTGTGGAGGATCTGGTGCCGGCAGAAGTGGAAGAGGAGTTACGCAAAAAATTCCCTCAGACCTAAAATCTAGATCGAAAGGAATTCAGGTTTAAGGTTTGGATTAGTTTGGCAAGGTTTGATTTGATTAATTCACCGTTTTCCTTTGAAAGAGGCGCAAGCCTATTGAAATGAGTAGCATGATGGTAAAAATGAAAAGGAATTGCGTTAGCATTGGTCCCCATAGGCCCCATGCCGTTTCGCCGTTCAAGGGAAAGGGTGCCGCGGCGGCCGAGTTAGTTGCTAAGTCTAAGCGGAGAAAGCTTGGCTCTGCATCTAATAGGAGCAGCTGCAATGGTTTCCATAGCAGGATTGTTGTGAATAGAGCGAGTACGGCATGCAGAGCGCGGGATTGTAAGAAAAACGTATAGCGGGCATCGGTTTTCTGATGAAAGCCAGCAACCTGTGCGTGAGCTGATAAGCCTCCCCAGCCGAGAAACGTACTAAGGAGTGCCATTTGCGGCAGAAGCGGGAGATCCTTAGCTTGGCTTAAAGCATAGGAACCAAGATGGATTTCCATCACTCCTTTGATCCATTGCGGTGTTGTATCCGTGAAGATACCCATAAAGCCAAGAAGGAATTGCGTGAGAGGACGAAGCATATCGGCAAAATGTGTGATAGAGATGACGTTAATAAGCACGGAAAATATCATCATGTAACCGCCAATCAACATCAGTGTTTGTACAGCGGAGGTTACTGCATCTCCGAGCAGCTTACCGAAAGCACGTCCATCTTCCCAATAAGCTTGGCGCATAGCCAATAGGGCTGATTTCCAAATAGAACCGACTTCTTTCTGTTTAGTTACGAGCGTTTTCATTTCGTGAGGGGAAATAGCTTGCTTGTTATGTCGCATCAAGAATCCTGTTGCGATAGCGGAAATGTAGTGAATAATGGCAAGTAGGATACCTAACTTGGCGTTGTGAAGGAATCCAATCCCGATAACCATGATAAGGAATAATGGACTGCACAAATGCGTGAGGGCAGTTAAACGCTCTGTCTCTGTTCGTGTAAGAAGGTTTTTTTCGCGCAATGATGCAGTAATTCTAGCTCCTGCTGGAAATCCTACAACAAAGCCTGATGCCAGTGCCCAACCGCTAACACCAGGTAGGCGGAAAATAACGCGCATCAGCGGTTCTAGAAGCACGCCTGTCCCTTGAATGACACCGAAGCCGATCAGGAGCTCGGTCATAATAAGGAAAGGCATTAACGCAGGAAAGACAAGCTTCCACCAAATAGTCAGCCCTTCGAGAGAAGACTGAAAAGCTTTGTCAGGAAATAGAATGACAGATATAACGACCAGTCCAGCCAAAGCTCCCAGCACCAGTGTTGTGAGTTTGGCATGGAATCTTGCATTAGGCATAGCATCACCTCGTCCATCGAACATGCTTCATTGTACGCAAGAAGACAGGCGATTAGACCAAGCTTTCATCGTGACGAGTTAGGTCAAACATCAAGTGAAAGCAACAGGAAAGGGGAACCTGTATGGATAAGGAAGAAGAGAGCACGATACGTACGTGGTCGAATGATTCATATCGATATCCGAGAAGCTCGGCAACGAGACGTTACTTAATATCTGCACTAGTAGGTATTATCATTGTATATTTGCTGTTTTTTGTGAGGCTGCCCTTTTTTGTTTTTATGCCAGGTACCGCGGAAGAAATCAAACCTATGGTGTCCATTACCAAAAGCACGGGCACAGAAAAAGGGACGCTCATGCTCACAACCGTGCGCGTAGCTGATGCTAATGTGGTGAACTATTTAGTAGGACTCGTTCATCCGTATGAGGAAATTCAGCCGAAGAAGGCAGTGCTCAAACAGGGAGAGTCCGAACAAGAGTATTCACAGCGTCAGGAATATGTCATGTTAACCTCACAAGCTAGTGCCATTCAAGCCGCTTACACCGAGGCTAAAGTCCCATTTCACATTGATCATGAGGGTGTTATGGTTCTGCAAACCGTCCCGGGTTTGTCTGGGGAGAAGGTACTTAAGCCGGGTGATGTGCTTTTGAAGGCAGGGGACAAAGAGATCAAAGTAGCGCAAGATTTACTAGACTCACTAGCAGGCAAAAAAGCAGGAGACACCATCTCAATTACGTATGCAAGGAAGAAGACTGAATTCCAGACGACATTGACGCTAGGAGCGCTGCCGCTTCAAGAAGGAGAGACGGCGCCGCGGTCAGGCATTGGTGTGGTACCAGCGGGAATGCAGTCGGTGAAAGCCGATCAAGAAGATCAGCAAGTGTCGATTAAGGCTGGTGATATTGGCGGACCTTCAGCTGGCCTCATGTTTTCTTTGGAGATATTCAATCAGCTTGTACCCGAGGATATTACGAAAGGTTATCGTATAGCAGGGACGGGAACGATAGAAGCAGATGGCACCGTAGGACCGATTGGCGGTATTCAACACAAGATTATAGCTGCGGATCGGGAGAAAGCGGACATTTTCTTTGCGCCCAAGAATATGACCTATAAAGACGGAACCAAAATCGAGAACTATTCAGATGCAGTCAAAAGAGCGAAGCAAATTAATACGAAGATGAAAATCGTAGAAATTGGAACGATGGAAGAAGCCTTAAAATATCTAGCAGCATTGCCTCCGAAATAAGTCATATCTAGTAAAAGTAATTTAATTTAAATTGACAAAAGGTATGCATAATGGATATAATAATCTTTGTTTGTTTGGGGTGATATCATGCAAATTCGATTTAGAGAGCTATCTCTGCAAGGGCAATCGGTGCCAATGAGTGAAGTTATGAATTTGACAGAACCTTTTGAGGGTCGTCAAGACATTCTTAACCATGGACCTGTTCATGCAAATCTTCATGCAAAGTATGAAGAAGGAGTAGTTAAAGTTAACGGTACGTTAACGCTAGACTTGGAGTTAAGCTGTTCCCGATGCTTAACGCACACGAACCAAACAATTAAGCTTCCTTTCAAGGAAGTTTTTATGCAAAAGCCGGAAGAAGAAGATCCAGAGCTTGACGAGGATATTCATCTGGTGGTTGGGGATAAAGTAGATTTGGAGCCTTACGTTGTAGAGAATGTAGTGGTTGGTTTACCGTACATACCACTTTGTGACGAAGCGTGCAAAGGTCTGTGTCCCGTGTGCGGAGAAAATCGCAATGCAAGGAATTGCGGCTGTAAGCAGGATAAGATTGATCCTAGACTTGCAGGTCTCGCGGACTTTTTTAACAAAGAATAAGGCAACGCCGAAATTCGTATAAGGAGGTGTTTTGAATATGGCAGTACCTCAAAGAAGAACGTCCAAAACTCGTCGCGACAAGCGCCGTACTCACTTCAAATTGGAAGTTCCAGGCATGGTGAAATGTGAACAATGTGCAGAACTGAAGCTAGCACATCACGTGTGCAAGTCTTGCGGAACTTACAAAAGCAGAGAGATCGTAAAAGCATAAGATTCGACATAGTACTTCATCCTAGGTGAGGTGCTATTTTTTTTGCTTTCTTTTTGGTTCTAAATTTAATATACTACAGTTTAGTATCTGGTAATAAGATGAGATCTCACGAGATAAGGTGGTGCTTACCATCGAACGCCTTCCTAAACGACAAAGGCAGCAGCAGCTGTTGCAAGCCATTGAAGCGAACCCCTTTATGACGGATGAGGAATTGATGCGAACGTTTGGGGTTAGTATCCAAACTGTCCGCTTGGATCGATTAGAGCTCGGTATTCCTGAACTGCGGGAACGCATGAAGCATATGGCCGTCAAAACGTATGATCCTGTGCGTTCACTTCCGATTGATGAAGTCATTGGGGAAGTCATAGACTTACAGTTGGATCAGAGCGGTATTTCGATTTTTGAAATTAAAGAAGACCATATTTTTTCCAGAACCAAAATTGCCAGAGGTCATCACATTTTCTCACAAGCCAACTCGTTGGCTGTTGCTGTCATCGACGATCCGATTGCTTTAACAGCTTCGGCTGATATCCGATTTGTACGATCAGTGAAGCTGGGAGAGAAGTGTGTCGCCAAAGCTTATGTGCGATCTGTTTCCAAAGGGAAAGCACGCGTAGAGGTGTTCACTTATGTGGGTGAAGAGACGGTGTTTCGAGGCAACTTTGTCATCTTTCATTCGAAGAAAGAGCAACATCTAGATAGGGAGGACAAGCTCCATGCGGATCGCGATTGATGCAATGGGTGGAGATCATGCGCCTAAGATCGTAGTTGAGGGTGCTCTCGCAGCGGCCAAAGAGTGGAAGGACGTACATATCATTCTAGTCGGTAACAGTGCCGCGATAGAAGCTCACCTCACAGAGAGGCCGGATAACCTAACGATCCATCATGCGGAAGAAGTCATTGAAGCCGAGGATGAGCCAGTTAAAGCAGTTCGTCGCAAGAAAGACGCTTCCATGGTTGTAGCAGGAAGACTGGTTCGGGAGAAAGAAGCCGAGGCCATGATTTCAGCAGGCAACACAGGGGCACTGATGACGACTGGATTGCTCATAGTAGGAAGAATTCCGGGAATTGAACGTCCAGCATTAGCACCTATGATTCCAACCATGGATGGCCATGGTGTGCTTGCCTTAGACTTAGGAGCGAACATGGATGCAACGCCTGAACAATTGATCCAATATGCGATTATGGGCAGCATTTATCGTTCCAAAGTACACGGTGTGGTCAAGCCTCGCGTAGGTTTGTTGAATGTAGGGACGGAATCGACCAAAGGGAATGAATTAACCAAAACAGCATATCCTTTAATGGAACAAGCTCCAATTCATTTTGTTGGCAATGTAGAGTCTTCACAGGTGCTTCGCGCTAAATGCGATGTGATCGTCTGCGACGGCTTTGCTGGAAATATTATGTTGAAATCACTGGAGGGCGCAGCGTCCGCCATATTCTCAGCATTAAAAGAAGAATTCACGAAATCCATCTTCTCGAAGCTTGCGGCAGCCGTGTTGAAGCCAGGGTTGACGCAATTCCGCAAGAAGCTGGACTATAATGAGCATGGAGCGGCGCCATTTCTAGGTATTGATGGTTTAGTACTCAAAAGTCATGGTTCATCCGATGCAAATGCCATTAAGAATGCCGTTCGACAAGCAAGAATTGCGTTACAAAATGATTTGGTTGGCACCATATCTGCCGAAATTAGCCGCGGGAAGCGAGATATAACAACATGAACTTAATACCAGTTGGGGTACTCGGAACGGGTAAATATGTACCAGAGCGTATTTTAACGAATCAAGAACTAGAAACAATGGTTGAAACGAACGATGAGTGGATCGTATCCCGGACAGGCATACGTGAGAGAAGAATTGCGGCAGAAGGACAAGCTACGTCTGATCTGTGCTATGAAGCTTCTTTGGTTGCTCTGTCGAATGCAGGGATCACGGCCGATCAACTCGATTTAATTATTGTTGCGACCATTACACCAGATATGTCATTCCCATCTACAGCATGTATTCTTCAAGAGAAACTGGGTGCTAAGAAAGCCGCAGCGTTCGACTTGTCAGCAGCTTGTTCAGGCTTTGTCTATGGACTAGCGAATGCTGCTAATTTCATTGCCACAGGTACATATAAATACGCGCTTGTCATTGGAGCAGATTGTTTGTCCAAAATTACCGATTACACAGACCGCAATACCTGCATCTTATTTGGAGACGGCGCGGGAGCTGTTGTGATTGGTGAAGTGCCTGAAGAACGAGGCTTCAAATCTTTTGAATTAGGCGCTGACGGTACTGGCGGTCCTCTACTGAAGATTGAAGGCGGCGGGTCCCGTAATCCAGCATCACAGAACTCGTTAGATCAGCGTTTGCATTACATCTATATGGCGGGCGCTGAGGTCTTCAAGTTTGCAGTTCGCATTATGGGGAATGCTGCGGATGAAGCTCTTCGTAAAGCGGGTTGGGAGAAAACAGATATCGATCTGCTAGTCCCTCACCAAGCTAACATGCGAATTATTCAATCCTCACTGAATCGCTTGGAATTGTCGGAAGACAAATGTATGATTAACTTGGACAAGTACGGTAACATGTCGGCTGCCTCCATTCCGGTTGCATTAGCAGAAGCTTCCGAGCAAGGCAGATTAAATGAAGGTGATCGACTTATCTTAGTTGGCTTTGGCGGCGGACTCACTTGGGGTGCGACAGCTTTAGTTTGGTAAGCAGCTAGATGAACTTATTTTAATGTGTGAAAATGACTGAATAAATCGTGGAAGGGGATCCTTTTCTCGTATGGGTAAAATAGCATTTGTATTTCCGGGCCAAGGCTCTCAATCCGTTGGTATGGGACAAGACCTATACAACGCGTTGCCAGCTGCCAAGGACTATTTCGACCGCGCGAATAAAGCGCTAGGATTTTCTTTGTCTGATCTGATCTTCCAAGGTCCTGAGGACCAACTGAAGATCACGTACCACACGCAGCCCGCGCTGCTCACGACAAGCATCGCTTGTCTGGAGGCGTTCAAGGCTGCTGGCATCACGCCGGACTATGTCGCAGGACATAGTCTTGGCGAGTACAGCGCGCTCGTCGCAGCCGGCGTGCTCGCGTTCGAAGACGCAGTCCGCACGGTGCGCGCACGCGGCGAGTTCATGGAGCAGGCCGTCCCAGGCGGCCTGGGTGCCATGGCAGCCGTGCTGGGAGCCGAGCGCGGAGCGCTGGCGGAGCTTTGCGCGGCTGTCACAAGCGGCGGCTCCGTCGTGGAGCTCGCCAATGTTAACTGCCCGGGACAGATTGTCGTGTCGGGCAGTAAGGAAGGCGTTGCAGCGGTTGTCGAGCGCTGCAAGGAAGCTGGCGCGAAGCGTGCCATCCCGCTTGAAGTGAGCGGACCGTTTCACTCGTCCCTCATGAAGCCAGCCTCGGAGCGCCTCGCAGAGGTGCTCGCGTCCATCGAGATGAGCGATGCTGCTGTACCCGTTGTCGCCAACGTAACAGCGCGTCCTGTGACCCAGCCGAGCGATATTCGCGGCTTGCTGGTGGAGCAGGTGTATTCCCCTGTGCTGTGGGAAGACACGATCACGTACCTGATCAGTCAAGGCGTGGATACGTTCATCGAGCTGGGCTCGGGAACCGTGCTTGCCGGCTTGATCAAAAAAGTCGACAAAACGGTGAAAACCGTATCGATTGGCAGCCTGGAAGCGCTGGACAAGTACATGCAGGAGGTGCACAATCATGTTAACGGGTAAAGTGGCGCTAGTCACAGGAGCTTCGCGTGGGATTGGTCGTGCGATTGCTTTGCATTTGGCAGAACACGGTGCTGATGTGGTTGTGAACTACGCTGGGAGTGAAGCCGCTGCCAGTGAGGTTGTAGCTGCAATTGAAGCGATGGGCCGCAAAGCGATTAAATTGCGTGCAGACGTAAGCAGCTATCAAGAATCTGACGATCTTGTGAAGCAAACGCTAGAAGTTTTTGGTAAAATTGATATTCTCGTGAATAATGCGGGCATAACAAGAGACAATTTAATCATGCGAATGAAAGAAGAAGAATTCGATCAAGTGATCGCTACGAATCTCAAAGGTGTGTTCAACTGTGTCAAAGCGGTCACACGTCCGATGATGAAGCAGCGCTTCGGTCGAATTATCAATATATCTTCTGTAGTTGGCGTGCTCGGTAACCCGGGTCAAGCTAACTATGTAGCAGCAAAAGCAGGTGTAATCGGCTTAACGAAGGCGACTGCGAGAGAGCTATCCTCGCGTGGCATTACTGTGAACGCCGTTGCGCCAGGCTTTATTGAAACCGATATGACAGACAAATTGTCTGCTGAGATGCGTGAACACATGCTGAAGCAAATTCCGCTGGAGCGCCTTGGGCAGCCAGAGGAAATTGCGAAGGTAGTTCGCTTCTTGGCTTCTGACGATGCCTCCTACATGACAGGGCAAACGCTCCATGTAGACGGCGGAATGTACATGTAAGTTTCTCCAAAATGAGAATCGCAAAATTGTCTACTGGCAATCTGTTAAAGATTCTCGTATAATACCAAATGAGGAGGTGAACCGGATGTCCGACGTATTGGATCGTGTTAAACGAATTGTAGTCGATCGTCTAGGGGTTGATGAAGCTGAAGTCACCCTCGAAGCATCTTTCAAAGAAGACCTAGGTGCTGATTCTCTCGATGTAGTTGAATTAGTAATGGAATTAGAAGATGAATTCGATTTAGAAATTTCAGATGAAGATGCTGAGAAGATTACGACAGTAGGAGAAGTTACGAATTACATAAAATCTCATACGTAATAGTCTACAGAGTCCCGTTTCTAATAAAGACGGGACTTCTCTCCATTCTCAATAACAAAAAATGAATGACTACATAGAAGGTGGTACAAATGAACAGAGTTGTAATTACAGGTATGGGCGTAGTTACTGCCCTTGGTCAAGATTTAGAAACATTCTGGGGGAACCTGACTGCTGGTAAATCCGGCGTAGGTTTGATCGAGAATTTTGATGTAAGCGAATACCCAACGCGGATTGCGGCTGAAATCAAGGATTTCAACATTGAAGAATATGTGGATCGTAAAGAATCTCGCCGGATGGACCGTTTCGTTCAATTCGCAGTTGCAGGCGCTTTAAATGCGCTTAAGGACGCGAATTTGAACGTGAAGGAAGATACGGATCCTGAGCGTGTAGGAGTTTCCGTAGGGTCAGGCATTGGCGGGTTGAACACGTGGGAAGAGCAACATCGCATTTTGCTGGAGAAAGGTCCTAAACGGGTTTCACCTTTCTTTATTCCGATGATGATTGCGAACATGGCGTCTGGTCATGTATCGATGGTCACAGGGGCGAAAGGGCCGAACTCCACAGCTGTAACAGCTTGTGCAACAGGCACGCATTCCATTGGTGACTCTTTCAAAATGATTCAACGTGGTGATGCTGACGTAATGATCTGCGGTGGTGCTGAAGCGACGATTACGCCGATTGGTGTAGCTGGCTTCTGCGCGTTGCGCGCAATGTCGACTCGCAATGAAGAGCCGCATTTGGCAAGCCGTCCATTTGATATAGGTCGTGATGGCTTTGTTATGGGTGAAGGTGCTGGCGTACTCATTCTGGAGTCACTGGAGCATGCTCAGAAGCGTGGCGCACGTATCTATGCTGAGGTTATCGGCTATGGTATGAGTGGCGATGCGTATCACATGACAGATCCAGACCCAGATGGCGCTGCACGTTGTATGGTGAAAGCGATTAAGGATGCAGGTATTGCACCGGATGCGATTTCGTACATTAACGCTCATGGTACATCGACTCCTGTTGGAGATAAGTCCGAAACGTTGGCAATCAAGAAGGCGCTAGGCGAGCATGCGTATAAGGTTGCTGTTAGTTCGACGAAATCCATGACTGGTCATTTGCTTGGCGCAGCTGGCGGTGTCGAAGCAGTAATTTGTGGATTAACAATCGCGAATAGCCTTATTGCCCCAACGATCAACTTGGACAATCAAGATCCTGAGTGCGATTTGGATTATGTACCAAACACAGCGCGCGAAGCGAACGTTGGTATTGCGATGTCGAACTCCTTCGGGTTCGGTGGTCATAATGCCACGATCATCATGAAAAAGTTTGAAGCATAATTTACCTTCCTGCGACGAAAGATAACGGAATATCATTCTCTCCGGGTGGTGAAGTAAGGCGTGAACCGTGATATTAAGGATTTACAGAAGCAGATAGGTGTCTCATTTCGTAAGTCGGAGCTGCTGAAGCAAGCTTTCACACATTCATCTTATGTGAATGAACACCGTATCGCTGGACATAAAGATAACGAACGACTTGAGTTTCTTGGAGATGCCGTACTTGAACTAACAGTTTCGGAATTTTTATATGAATCTTATCCTGGGCGTTCAGAAGGTGAATTGACGAAGCTAAGGGCATCGATTGTCTGCGAGCCCTCGCTCGTGACATTTGCCGAAGATTTGGATTTCGGTGCCTTTGTCTTACTAGGTAAAGGCGAAGAGTTAACAGGAGGACGATCACGGCCAGCCTTGTTGGCAGATGTGTTTGAATCCTTTGTTGGCGCTTTATATCTAGATCAAGGCTTGGATACCGTTAAAGCGTTTCTTCAGAAGCATGTATTCGCCAATATTTCCAGTGAAGGCAAGCTGCTTGTGATTGACTACAAGACGCAATTGCAAGAGCATACCCAGCATCACAATATGGGTTCCTTGGAATACCGGATTGTGAATGAACGGGGGCCAGCACACGAGCGAGAGTTCGTTGCTGAAGTGCTCATGGATAGCGAGCTTCTGGGGACTGGTGCTGGTCGTTCTAAGAAAGAGGCGGAACAGCAGGCTGCTGCTGGCGCACTGTCCAAGTTAAACGTAACCGTACAACGATAGTGGAAAACCAGAAGAGGCAGCTCCTGCTGCCTTTTTTGTATTTTTCTCTTATTTTCATAGGCGATATGTTACAATAATTTTTGAGGTGAGACCATGTTTTTGAAACGGATCGAATTATCCGGGTTTAAATCATTCGCGGACCGGACGGAACTCGAATTTGTGCGAGGCATTACCGCGGTTGTAGGTCCTAACGGGAGTGGGAAGAGCAATATCTCGGACGGGATCCGTTGGGTGTTAGGGGAACAAAGCGCGAAGTCCTTGCGTGGCGGTAAAATGGAAGATGTCATTTTCGCTGGTAGTGATGCACGTCGTGCTGTGAATTACGGTGAAGTCTCGTTAACATTAGATAACTCATCGCAGTCACTTCCGCTGGACTTTCATGAAGTTACAGTGACACGAAGAGTACATCGCAATGGCGATAGTGAATATCTGATCAACAAACAGCCTTGTCGGTTGAAGGATATCACGGAATTGTTCATGGACACGGGGATCGGGAAAGAAGCGTATTCCATTATTGGACAAGGTCGTATTGAAGAAATTCTAAGTACGAAATCGGAAGATCGCCGAGGTATCTTTGAAGAGGCTTCGGGGATTGTTAAATATAAATCGCGTAAGCGCGAAGCGGAGAAGAAATTGAATGATACCGAGCAGAACTTGCTGCGGATTCACGATTTAGTTTCTGAGCTTGAAGATCAAGTTGAACCGCTGCGTGATCAGGCCGAGAAGGCTATTCGGTTTAAAGAGCTGAAGGAAACGCTCAAGAGCAGCGAAATTTCTATGTATGTGCATCAGATTGATCAAATCTATGTGGCATGGAATGACGCTACGCAGTTGCTAGAGAAGTTGACGAAAGAGCAAACAGAGCTGTCAACGATCGTAAACCAGCATGATGCGCATTTGGAGAAGCATCGTTGGGAAACACGCAGGCTGGAAGAGGAACTAGAAACTCTGCAGGAAAGCTTGCTTGGTCTAAGTGAAGAATTCGAGAAATGCGAGGGTCACGGTGAGGTTCTGAAGGAACGGAAAAAGAACTATGTGACGAACCATCAGCAGCTAGGTACGTCCATTGCGATGCAGGAGCAGCGTAAATTAGATAAAGAAGCGGAATTGAGCGAACAGCGCGATAGAATTATTCAAATTGGCGCGCAATTATTCGAATTCCAAGCCAAGCTAACTGCGGAAGAACAACGCTTACAAGGGGTAAGCGGGGGCATCAGCTCTTCGCCTGAGGATCAGCTGAAGGGTGAATTGCTGGAAACCCTCAACCGTATGGCACAGTCACGTAATGAAATTCGATACGCTGAGCAGCAAATCGAAAGCATCGGACGTCGATTGGACAGACTTGATGAAGAGCGTCAGAAGTGGGCGGATCAACGTGAGAGTATTTTGCGACGCAAACAAGAGCTTTCAGCCAAGTTGGAAGAAACGGTTAAAGATATTGAGAGAGCTAGACAAGAATATGTTCAATTAACACAAGCGTTGAAGAGTAAGCAAGGGCTGCTGGATGAAGCCCAAGCGATGGTCCGGAAATGGGAGCAAAAGCTCGATGCGTTAATTTCCCGCCGCGATACGATGAAAGAAATGGCGAATGATTACGACGGCTTCCAGCAAGGTGTTAAGGAAGTGCTTAAAGCGAAATCTCGCAAAGATTTGCGCGGAATTCGAGGGGCAGTGGCCGAGCTTGTCAAAGTGCCTGCCAATGTGGAAGTAGCGATAGAAACAGCACTAGGTGGTGCGCTGCAAAATATTATCGTAGAGACAGAAGCGGATGGCCGTGAAGCGATTGCTTTCTTGAAGCGTCGCCAAATGGGACGGGCTACTTTCCTGCCGATGAATGTCATTCGCGGACGTTCGATTTCTGAGCATGAGAGTCAGACGTTGAAATCCTCAAAGGGCTTTGTCGGGATTGCGGTTGACCTCGTCTCTTTCGATTCGACGTATACGAATATATTCTCCAGTCTACTAGGAAATGTAGTTGTAGCAGAGAGTCTAGAAGATGCCAACCACATCGCAGCGAAAGCGCAGTATCGTTACCGTGTTGTGACATTAGAAGGGGACGTTGTCAATCCGGGCGGTTCGATGACGGGTGGAAGCTTGCAGAAGAAGTCGACGAATTTGTTAGGCCGTCAACGTCAAATCGAAGAGCTTGATGCTGAAATTGCAACATCCGAGGGACAGCTCAGTGGTTTGCGCAGCCAATCCAGTTCCTTGAAGCGAGATATTACCGATGAAATGCTAAAGGTTGAACAGCTACGACAACTAGGTGAACAGCAGCGGATTACAGAGCAACAAATTCGGGCGGAATTGAACCCGTTAGAATCCGAAAGCCGTACAGTAGAAGAGCAGCTAACGCTGGATAGCCAAGACAGAGGAGCGCTGCTGGAAGAACGAACTGAATTTAGCCGTAAAAAAGTCGAAAGCGAAGCCGCACTCGCTCAGTTGCAAGAAGAGGAAGCCTCTCTGCAACAAGCGATTCGTGATGCAGAGAGTTCTCGAAAAGCAAGCGAATCCGAGAAAGAAGAGCTGCAAAGCCAATTGACGGATTTGAAGGTGAAGGTAGCATCCACTTCACAAGAGAAGCAATCCCTTCAAGATCAACAAAGACGCTTACAGCAGGATCTAAGTGAAGTGGAACGTGAGATTGAAGTCAACCGCGGTCTATTAACGCAATTAGAGAGCGATATGGCAACACTTGAGCAAGAAACTGTCCAGCAGATCGAGCTGTTAAACGATTTGAAGCTTAAGAAGCAGCAATGCTCCGAAAGTATAGATTTCAAACGTGCAGAGCGTACAGACTGGTTGCAGAAGCTCGAACACGGTGAAAATGAGACAAGAACGCAGCGTATTCAGTTGAAACAAGTGGAAGAAAGTCTTCACCAAACCGAGGTTCGCGTAACACGACTAGATGTGGAGCTAGAGAATCTGCTCAAAAAGCTTGCTGAAGAATATGAGCTTAGCTATGAACTGGCGAAAATGCGCTACCCAGTGCCTGAGGATATTCAAGGCACACAAAGCAAAGTACGTGAGCTTAAACGTGAGATTGCTTCGCTAGGTGACGTGAACCTAGGGGCAATTGAGGAATATGCGCGCGTATCGGAACGCTTCGAGTTCTTGAGCTCGCAAAAGGATGATTTGATCGAAGCGAAGACAACCTTGTATCAGGTTATTCGTGAGATGGATCAAGAAATGTCCAAGCGCTTTAAAACAACGTTCGACGCGATTCGCTCCCATTTTGGGGTCGTCTTTGCTAAGCTGTTCGGCGGTGGTCGCGCAGATTTAATTCTGTCCGAGCCTGAGAACATGCTCGACACGGGCATTGAGATTGTGGCACAGCCGCCAGGCAAAAAGCTGCAAAATCTTCAATTGCTTTCCGGTGGTGAACGTGCGTTGACTGCGATCGCCTTGTTGTTCTCCATTATTCGCGTGAAACCAGTGCCATTCTGCGTACTAGATGAGGTAGAAGCCGCCTTAGATGAGGCAAACGTATCTCGATTTGCTGAGTATTTGCGTGAGTTCTCAGAAATGACACAGTTTATTGTGGTAACGCACCGTAAAGGAACAATGGAAGAGGCCGACGTGCTGTATGGTGTTACGATGCAAGAAGGCGGCGTTTCGAAGCTTGTTTCTGTTCGTTTAGAGGATGAGGAAGCGACGATGACAGCATCATAGTGTGAAATCAAAGGAGTTATATAGGAGGAACTATGAGTTTTTTTAAGCGATTGAAAGACAGTATTTCGGGTAAAGCCGAAGCGGTAACGAATAAATTTAAGGAAGGTTTGACGAAAACGCGTGATGCGTTCGTGAACCGTGTGGATGATTTATTCAGCCGTCGTAAGAAAATTGATGAAGATTTCTACGAAGAATTAGAAGAAATCCTAATTGGCGCAGACGTAGGCGTGAATACGGTTCTGAAATTGATTGATGATCTTCGTGCTGAGGTTAAAAAACGCAAAATCGAAGATCCATCCGAGCTTCAGCCGATCCTTTCAGAGAAATTAATTGAATTGCTGAAAGGCGATGCGGGCGCGGGGCTCAACCTGAATCCCAATGGCTTAACAGTTATCTTGTTCGTTGGTGTGAACGGCGTAGGCAAGACGACAACGATCGGTAAAATGGCCCACATGTTCAAATCTCAAGGCAAAAAGGTGCTGATGGCAGCTGGCGATACATTCCGTGCTGGTGCCATTGAGCAGCTAGAAACTTGGGGAGAGCGCGTTGGTGTAGATGTGATTAAACAACAATCCGGCGCTGATCCTGCCGCGGTCATGTATGATGCTGTGCAGGCGGCCAAAACGCGTGGCGTAGATATTCTTTTATGCGATACAGCGGGCCGATTACAGAATAAAGTGAACTTGATGGAGGAGCTTAACAAGATCTATCGTGTAATCCAACGCGAAGTTCCGGACGCACCCCATGAGGTTATTCTCGTTTTAGATGCAACTACAGGACAAAATGCACTCAGCCAAGCCAAGCTTTTTGGTGATAAAACAGGCCTTACGGGCTTAGTATTATCCAAATTGGACGGTACAGCCAAGGGCGGAATCGTCGTGGCGATCCGTCAAGAGCTCTCTCTACCGGTTAAATTTGTAGGCCTTGGTGAGAAAATGGATGATCTGCAGCCGTTCGATTCCGAGCAGTTTGTCCATGCGTTATTTGGCAAATGGATAGGCGATCAAGCTGACAAGGTATAATGCTTGACAATCATCTTGGAATTCAGTATGATAAGTTCTGTTGTGCTGCTGTCAAGTGTGCAACCTTTACGGAGGTAGATTATGACTGTCGATCCTATGTTGGAGAAAACGAATCGCATTAACTTGCTGTTTGATTTCTATGAACCATTGTTGACCGATAAGCAGCGAACATTCCTTGAACTGTATTTCCATGATGATTACTCCCTCGGGGAGATAGCTGAGAACTTCGCGATTAGTCGCCAAGCCGTGTATGAGCATATCAAACGTGCTGAGCTAACACTGCAGGATTATGAGAGTAAGTTAAAGCTGCTACATAAGCACGAACAACGCATGAAGCTGCGTCAAGACTTAGTTGTTGGATTGAATGACTGTGATCCGGGACTAAAGAGGAAAGTGACTGAGCTTTTTGATACAATAGTAGGTATGGATTGAACCTTAGTTTAGAAGCAGGAGGTGAAGCGCATGGCATTTGAAGGATTAGCAAACCGATTGCAGAATGTGTTCGGCAAGCTGAGAAGCAAAGGTAAGCTGACGGAAGAAGATGTAGGCGAAGCGCTTCGCGAAGTACGATTGGCACTGCTTGAAGCGGACGTTAACTTTAAAGTTGTGAAAGACTTTATTGCAAAGGTGAAAGAGCAAGCAATCGGGCAAGAAGTTCTGAAATCTTTCACGCCAGGCATGGTCGTTATTGATATCGTGAACAAAGAGCTTACAGCTCTGATGGGTGGAACGCAAAGCAAGCTTGCGCGTTCGAATCGACCACCGACGGTTATTATGATGGCGGGTTTGCAAGGGGCAGGTAAAACGACGACCTCAGGCAAATTAGCTAAAATGTTATTGAAACAGAATCACAGACCGCTTCTTGTTGCCTGTGATATTTATCGCCCCGCGGCGATTAAGCAGTTGGAAGTACTCGGTGAACAGCTGAAAGTGCCGGTTTTCTCCCTAGGTGATAAAGTGAATCCTGTTGAGATTGCGAAAGCAGGTCTTCAACACGCGAAGGATAACGGCAATGATTACGTGATTATCGATACGGCAGGTCGCTTGCACATTGATGAAAACCTCATGGACGAGCTCAAAAATGTTCGTGAAGCTACGAGCCCAGATGAGATTTTACTAGTCGTCGATGCGATGACAGGGCAAGATGCTGTCAATGTTGCAGAAAGCTTCCATCAACAGCTTGAATTATCAGGCGTTGTGTTAACCAAACTAGATGGAGATACGCGCGGTGGTGCTGCGTTATCCGTTAAGGCGGTAACAGGTTGTCCGATCAAGTTCGTAGCCAGCGGTGAGAAAATGGATGCGTTAGAGCCATTTTATCCTGACCGTATGGCATCAAGAATTCTCGGGATGGGCGATATGCTCTCCTTAATTGAGAAGGCGCAAGCTGGGATCGATATGGATAAGGCGAAAGAGATGGAGCGCAAGATGCGCAACGCCGAATTCACCTTCGAGGACTTCATTGAGCAGATGGAGCAAGTGAAGAAGATGGGGCCACTTGACCAAATTCTTGATATGCTGCCTGGTGCGAACAAGATTAAAGGTATGAAAGATATGAAGGTTGACGAGAAACAGATGGCTCGCGTGGAAGCGATCGTGAAGTCCATGACAACCGAAGAGAAGCGTAAACCCGAACTGCTGAATGCGAATCGTCGCAAACGGATTGCAGCGGGGAGCGGAAATACGGTTCAAGAAGTCAATCGATTCATTAAGCAATTCGATGATATGCGTAAAATGATGAAGCAATTCTCGGGTATGATGGGACCGAAAGGTGCCAAAGGCATGAAAAAGTTGGGTAAGGGATTCAAATTTCCCTTTTAAATAATGGTGTTTATTCTAAGTAGGAGGTGATTTTTCAATGGCAGTACGTATTCGTCTTAAACGTGTAGGCGCTCATAAAGCTCCTTTCTACCGTGTCGTGGTTTCGGATTCCCGTTCCCCGCGTGATGGTCGTTTTATCGAAGAAATCGGTACTTATAATCCAATTGCTGAACCAGCAGCTGTGGTTCTTGATGAGGAAAAAGCGCTTAAATGGCTTCAAACTGGCGCTCAACCGTCCGATACAGTTCGCAGCCTGTTCTCAAAAGCAGGTTTGATGACTAAGTTTCACGAGCTGAAATTACAGAAGTAATCTGTTATCTTTCGGAGGGTGGGTTCATGAAGGATCTTATCACCGTAATTGCTAAGGCTCTTGTCGATCATCCGGAAGAGGTACGTGTCGCTGTGGTGGAGAAAGAGGACAAGATCGAGTACAGGCTTTCTGTTCATCCCGACGATGTCGGTAAAGTGATTGGCAAGCAAGGCAAGATTGCGAAATCGCTCCGTACAGTTGTCACGTCGGCAGCTGTGAAAGAAACGAAGCGGGTAGCCGTAGAAATCGTTTCATAAGAAATGAGGTTAGGATTCAATTCCTAGCCTTTTTTCGCATATGTAGAAGGTAATTTAATGTGGAGGTTGGGCAAGCGCATATGACCGATAAACTTGTAACTGTTGGTAAAGTAGTCAATAGCCACGGCATTCGTGGAGAGTTAAAAATTGTACCGGAAACCGATTTTCCTGAACGTTTTGATGTTGGGAATTCTTTGATTATTGTGGACTCTCAAAATAAGCAAACGCCGGTGACGGTGAAAACGTCCCGCTTACATAAGAATGTATTTATTGTTTTGTTTGATCAATTCTCGAACATTAACGATGTTGAGAAATTTAAAGGCTCTCTGCTTAAAATTGAAGCTAAGAATCAAAAGCCGCTCGAAGAGGGAGAGTATTATTATCACGAAATCATCGGCTGTAAAGTTGTTACAGAAGAAGAGCAAGAACTGGGTTTGATCTCTGAAATACTAACGCCTGGAGCAAATGATGTCTGGGTGGTTTCTTTACCCAAAGGTAAACAACTATTACTACCCGTGATAGATGATGTGATTCTTAAGGTAGATATTCCGAACAAAACAATTCGGATTCATCTGATGGAAGGGTTATTGGAATGAGAGTTGATGTCTTAACCTTATTCCCAGAAATGTTTGAGGGCGTGTTCTCTTCTAGTATTTTAGGAAAAGCGCGTGATAAAGGAATTGTTTCGCTGAGCACGGTTAATTTTCGAAATTATTCCACGAACAAGCATAATACGGTGGATGATTACCCATATGGTGGCGGTGGGGGCATGGTACTAAAGCCAGAGCCGATCTTTGGAGCCGTCGAAGACTTGCCAACGCATGAAACAGCTGAAGGAGTAGCGGTAAAGCCGCGGGTCATCCTGTTATGTCCGCAGGGGGAGACCTTCACACAGAAGAAAGCGGAAGAGCTAGCTGGTGAAGAGCATCTCGTGTTTATTTGCGGTCATTATGAGGGGTATGATGAACGGATTAGACAGTATCTGGTGACGGACGAGCTGTCCGTTGGTGATTATGTACTAACCGGCGGTGAAATACCCGCTATGGTCATTATAGACAGCGTAGTGAGACTCTTACCTGGCGTGCTGGGGAATGAGATGTCCGCTGTGACGGATTCGTTCTCAACAGGACTTCTGGAGTATCCGCATTACACGAGACCTGCCAAGTTCAGAGATTGGGAAGTTCCTGAAATGCTCTTATCTGGTCACCATGCCAATGTGAAAAAATGGCGGAACAAGGAGTCACTCATCCGGACCTTAGAGCGTCGGCCTGATTTACTTGAGGGCAGAACGTTGTCCAAAGAGGAGAAGCTGTGGGTAGCTGAATGGAAGAAGCAGAAGCAGGAATAAGATATGCAGCTCCTCGGAAACTTCTCTATTGAATTAATCCTTGGACTATGATATTATATATTCTGTTGTGATTTTTTCAACAGTTCGAGTCTGGTGGTCCTCTACGCATAACAACTTAGATTTACTAACTATTAGCGGAATGAACACCTGTGTGGAAGGAGGGAGTCAACTATGAATCTTATTCAAGAGATTACGAAAGAGCAACTCCGTACGGATATTCCTAATTTCCGTCCAGGAGACACACTTAAAGTACACGTAAAAGTTATCGAGGGTACACGTGAGCGTATTCAGCTGTTCGAAGGTGTTGTTATTAAACGCCACGGCGGTGGAATCAGCGAAACGTTTACAGTTCGTAAAATTTCTTACGGTGTGGGTGTGGAAAGAACTTTCCCATTCCATTCTCCGAAGATTGACAAGATTGAAGTGGCTCGCCGTGGTAAAGTTCGTCGTGCGAAACTTTATTATCTGCGTGGTCTTCGTGGTAAAGCAGCAAGAATTAAAGAAATTCGATAGTAAAATGGGGGGCTTGTTCAGTCAAGTCTCCTTTTCATTTTTTCTGTACATAATAGGACATAATAGAGATCATACCAAAACTGGAAGAGAGGCCGTCAGTGATGGAACATAACGATCAAATGCAACCTAATCAGCCGATCAATGCTGCACCAGCAAAGACCGTGCAAACAAAAAGTGAAACGTGGGAATGGATTAAAGCGCTAGTAATTGCAGGGGTACTTGTTATTATTATTCGTTGGTTCCTCTTCTCCCCATTTATTGTTGATGGAGATTCGATGCATCCGAATTTCTTTACGGGTGAGCGATTGATCGTCAATAAAATAGTGTACGATATTCGTGATCCGAAGCGAGGCGAAGTCATCGTATTCCATGCACCTGAAGGCAAGGATTATATTAAGCGTGTCATTGCACTCCCAGGAGAAACTGTAAAGGTTACAGGGGACAAGGTGTACATTAACGGAGAAGAATTGGCTCAACCGTATATTCAAGCCGCGATTGATCAAGCAGTAAAAGAAGGGCATCCGTATAATACTTTACTGGATTTCCCTGAAACGAAAGTACCTGAAGGTGAGATCTTTGCCATGGGTGACAATCGACCGAATTCCAAAGATAGTCGTACGAAAAGTGTTGGCTTTGTGCCTTACAATAAAATCGTAGGCCGTGCAGAAGTGATTTTCTGGCCGGTGAAGAAAATTAGTTTCATACATTTTTGAGGTGAAGAGAAATGACCATTCAATGGTTTCCCGGTCACATGACCAAGGCTCGCAGACAGATCGAGGAAAAGCTTAAACTGATTGACGTCGTGATTGAGCTCTTGGATGCCCGAATCCCGTTATCCAGCCGGAACCCGATGGTTGATGAGATTTTGAAAGGTAAGCCGCGTCTCGTGTTGCTTAACAAGAATGATCTTGCTGACCCTCAAGTAACAGCTGAATGGGTGAAATACTTTGCGGATCAAGGCTTGCCTGCTTTGCCGATTGACGCTGCGAACGGAACGCATGTCAAGGAGATTTTGCCTAGAGTCAAACAGCTTTGGGCCCATAAAATTGAGACGATGCTGCGTAAAGGGATTAATCCCCGAGCGATTAGAGCGCTCATTGTAGGGATTCCGAATGTAGGTAAGTCCACGTTGATCAATCAGTTGGCAGGTAAGAAAATTGCTGCAACCGGAGATAAGCCAGGTGTGACCAAAGGTCAGCAATGGATTAAGGTCGGGACTGAAATGGATCTGCTGGATACCCCAGGGATATTGTGGCCTAAATTCGAAGACCAAATGGTTGGCATGCGCTTAGCTGCAACAGGGGCCATCAAGGAAGAGCTTCTGCATTTAGATGATGTAGCTTTGTTTACCATTAAATATATGGTTCAGCATTATGGTGCTGGCATTCAAGAACGCTTTGGTGTTCAGGAGCTGCCAGAAGATATGGATAATATTCAGGAAATGGTGAAAGTCATGGAGGCGATCGGGCGCAAGCGCGGCGCTATTGTGAGCGGGGGCAAAGTTGATTTGGACAAAGCATCCCTTATCATAATTCGTGATCTGAGAGCTGGGAAAATGGGACGTATTTCCTTGGAAAGACCATTTTAAGTAAGAGGAAGCAGGAAGAACCTGGGGCATAGCCTTGGGTTTTTCTTTTTTTATGGAATAACGTAGAAATAAATGGGTGTGGCTTGACGAACTGCCGATCCTATATAATGAAGGCATAGGAAAGGGGCATAACCGTGCTAGAATACGAGAAAGACATTTGGGAACAAGGTTTCACAGCGATAGCAGGTATTGATGAGGTTGGGCGTGGATGTCTCTTTGGAGATGTGGTGGCAGCGGCTGTAATTCTCCCGATGGGACATGTTCTTGAGGGGATCAATGACTCCAAGAAGTTATCGGAAAAGAAAAGAGAACTGCTTTTTGACCAGATTATGAACGAGGCCATTTCAGTTGGTATCGGTATTGTAGATGTGGATGGCATTGAAGCGTTAAATATCAAACAAGCATCAAGACTAGCTATGAAACTAGCAGTCGAAAAGCTAGATAACCAACCTGATTATTTACTTGTTGATGCAGAGAATGTGGACGTGGATCTGCCACAATCGGCCATTATTCATGGAGATGCGTTAAGTCAATCCATTGCAGCTGCTTCAATTATCGCCAAAGTGACGAGAGACCGCATGTGCGCGGAATGGGATGAGCAATATCCAGCGTACGGAATTGCAGTACATAAGGGTTATGCGACGAAGCACCATAGAGAGATGCTTTTGAAATATGGACCTACACCGCTACACCGGAAATTATTTATTCGTAAAATTATGGCACAGCTTGAAGTGCAAGGGAACGATGTGCAAACCGAACAGCTCTTATTTGAGTTCATCTAAACATTCTCATGTAACGAAAATCGCATCTGACGCCGATAATATACATACGTGTAATCAGATTTGAGGTGACCTGTTTGAATATTAGTGGAATAATTCGAAATTTGGTTGGGGATTTGACAGCAGCTGATCCAAAGACACTCGAATTAAAGGTAGGACAAATTGTTAAAGGTGTTGTGCTTCAGATCCTTAGTGATCAGGAAGCACTAATGAATATAGGTGGCACTCAAGTCCGTGCGAAGTTGGAAACACCACTTAAACAAGGTGATGTTACGATGCTGCAGGTTCAACCAGAATCAAAAGGTGGTCAAATTTTGCTGAAGCCGCTAGTTGCTTCAGATGTGTTGATTGCAGATGACTCCTTAGGTGAGCTACTCAAAGCCTTTGAAGTGAAGGATACGGCTGGCAACCGTCAAATGGTTCAGCAATTACAGCAGGAAGGTGTTCCTGTGTCCAAGGAAAATGTGAAAGCTTTCGAGTCTGTGATGCGTGAGATGCCACAGAGCGCGAATAAAGAAGAATGGCTGCAAGCGGCTGTGCTCGCTTCGAAGAAGGGGCTGCCGCTTACACCAACGACAGTGGAAGCTCTCAAGCAAGTGACGATCGGCCCTTCGGCAGGCCAGGTGTTAGAGAAGCTCGAGCAGCAAGCGACCGCGCTGCTTGAGCAAGACCCGACACACCCTGCGGCGGATACCGCCAAGCAGGTTGTGTCGCTGCTAAAGGAGCTGCGTGCTACGGCCGCAGCTGTACGTCCGGAGGAGCCGGCTGCGCCAGCCTCCGCCGCTGACGAGCCTGCGGCTGCGCCGCCGCAAGCCCCCAGCCCACCAGCTGCTACGCAGGCTGGTGGCACGACAGCGGCTGCGCCGCGTGGCAGCGAGCCTGCGGCCGCTGCAGGTGCAGCCCCGCCCGCCGTGCTAGCAGCAGCGGGCGAAGATCCGACCGCGCCGCCAGCTGCTGGCGCGGCGACACTGACCGCCTCGGCGAAGCCGGCGGCCGATCTGATGGCTCAGGCGCGAAGCGCTGAGCCTGTGAGGCAAGGCGAACCGCTGCAAGCGGGTTCGCCAGCGCCCTTGACCTTGCAAGCCCACCCTGCGAAGCAGGAGGGTGGGCTTGCCCCTAAAGAGGCGCGCGACGCAGCGCCTCCAAAGGCTGATCCAGAGACAAACTGGATCAGCCGGATGCTCAAAGCCGTTGGCGTTGAGCATGAATCGCATGTCGCCGCTAAGCTGGACGAGCGCGGCAATCCGATGCCTGTGCGCCAACAAGCGACAGATAACTCCTTTTCGCTTTTTAGCACCAATTCAATTGAACAACAAGGCGATACCGATAAACCAGCAACGGAAACGCTGAAAAGCCTGTTGCTTCAACTCACAGCATCTGAAGATACGCCTGCACCCCTAAAAGAAGCAGCTCAGCAAGCTGTCAGTCAAATTACGGGGCAGCAGTTAATGCTGACGAGTGACAAGAACACCATGTTCACACAAATGACCATGTTTGTCCCCTTCCTGGACAACTCAGGTCAACAAACAGCAGCAATTCATATCCAATCCCGCAAAGGAAGCCGTGGCGAGGTGGATGCAAGCAACTGTCGGCTGTTGTTTGATCTTCAGATGAAGGTGATGGGCAATACGTTACTAGATGTTCAAGTAGTGAACAAAATTGTTTCATTAAACGTTCATAATGACCATCCGGCTTTAGCTGGTTTAATGGAGTCTTCCAAAGAAGAAATTGCAGCTGCCATGAACAGTGTGGGTTATCAATTTATCTCATTAAAATGTTCGCCATATCCCAAGCCTCCTGAGATTCAAGAAGGTAAGGAAGATGCAACGAAACTAGGAACTTTGGATGGACGTGTAGATTTAAGGGAGCTATATCGACCTAGAACTTATAAAGGGGTTGATGTACGCGCATGAGTCCCCCAAAAAAAACGCCCGAGGAATCGCAGCTTAACCCGATAAAGAAGGCAGTAGCGCTACGCTATTCACCAGAAGCACAGAAGGCCCCAACCCTCGTTGCCAAAGGGAAAGGGCATATGGCTGAAGCCATTTTGCAAAAGGCGAAGGAAAGTGGTATTCCGATTCAAGAGGATAAATCGTTAGTTGAGGTGCTATCCAAACTTGATTTAGATCAAGAAATACCACCGGAGCTTTATCAATTAGTAGCTGAAGTGCTTAGTTTTATTTATCGATCTGATCAGCGGATGAGACCTTCGCGAGGCCTGAATAAATGAGCAAACTGCATAAAGATGATCGCAAAATGTTGGGAAAAAAAGGAGAGGAACTGGCGTTCTGCTATCTCGTAGAGCGGGAGTATCTGATTATCGAGCGAAATTGGCGCTGCCGCTCAGGTGAAATCGATATCATTGCAGAGAAGTCGAATAAGCTCATATTTGTTGAAGTGCGAACAAGACGTCCTTCAAACCGATTCGGAACTGCCAAAGAATCCGTGGACTACCGCAAGCAGGCGAAGGTTCGTGAAATAGCTCAATTTTATATGCATCGCTTTCAGAAATACGAGCAATCCATTCAATTCGATGTCATTGCAGTTGAGATGTCAGAAAATAACACGGATCCGCAGATTATACATATTCAAGAAGCCTTTTGACAGTCATGAAGCCTTATGACAAGTCAGAGGGCTTTTATTGTTTCATCGTGACTCTACATATAAGGTTAGTTTAGATCACAATCTCATCTATACGTTGGTTTTTATCTAAATTCCGATATTGGATGGCTTCTGCAAGATGAGCGGGGTGAATACGATCACAACCGTCTAGATCCGAAATCGTAAGCGCAAGCCGCAATATCCGATCATGCGCGCGTGCACTTAATCCTAATGCCTCGAATGAAGTACGCAATAACTGATCTCCTTCAGGCGTTAATCGACAAATTTCCCGCATTAATCTTCCGCTTAATTCATTATTATGCTGAATATCTGTTCCTACATAACGCTTCTGCTGTCGGATATGGGCCTGCATCACCTTAGCTCGCATTTCGCTAGACGACAAATTAGTAGCCGTGTCTTTTAGTTGGGCATAGCTAGGTTTAGGGACTTCAACATGGAGATCGATTCGATCAAGAAGTGGACCTGAAATTTTGGAGCGATAGTGGACGATTTTGGCGGGACTGCAGATGCAAGCATTAGCTTCTGTTTCAGCACCATAGTAGCCGCAGGGGCAAGGATTCATAGCAGCAGCCAAAATAAAATGAGAAGGAAACGTATAAACAGCTCTTGCTCTTGCGATCATTACATAACGATCTTCGAGTGGCTGTCTGAGAACTTCAAGTGCATTTCGTGTAAATTCCGGCAGCTCGTCCAGGAAAAGAATACCTCTATGAGATAAACTCACTTCACCAGGTTTGGGAATGGTTCCTCCGCCGACGAGACCGGCTGCAGAGATAGAGTGGTGCGGGGCGCGAAACGATCTTGCACGCATCAGTGTGGAACGGTCAGTCAGCTTGCCGGATGCGCTGTAAATCTTCGTAACCTCAAGTGCTTCCCGATCTGTTAAAGGTGGAAGTATGGACGGCAGACGCTTGATAAGCATCGTTTTCCCAGTTCCTGGAGGACCAAGGAGAAGTAAATTGTGCATGCCTGCGGCAGCTATCATCATGGCACGCTTTACCTGATGCTGACCATTAACGTCAGCATAATCTTCAACATAACCAAGTGGGCTATTGACAGAGATAGAAAGCTCGTTTGATTCACGCTCAGCAGAATGATAAATAAAACCGTCATGCGAACATTCGTTCCATTCCTTAAAATCAGATAGATTTGTTATGACGCAAACCTCTACACCCTCGATTAATGCAGCTTCTTGGGCGTTCGCAGTTGATAGGCAAACTCGCTTAATACCCGTATTCTTGGCAGCATGTACCATAGATAAAACACCAGGAATAGGACGAAGAGAACCGTCTAGTGCCAGTTCGCCTAGAAATAATGTGGATGCATAGCCCTCAATATGTACTTGGCCAGTAGTGATGAGAATTCCAACAGCAATCGCAAGATCGAAAGACGAGCCTTCCTTGCGCAAGTCAGCTGGGGCGAGATTTACCGTAATCCGGTCCATAGGGAAGGTGAAACCACAATTTTTAATCGATGAACGAACGCGTTCCACCGATTCACGAATCGCTGAATCTGGGAGTCCAACTAGATTTATTTGAGGTAAGCCACTCGAAATATCGACCTCTACTTCGATCGTTCGTCCTTCAATTCCTTGTAAACAAGCGCTCATGACTTTGCCATACATAAAAAACACCTTCTTCTCCATGGAATCCACAGTTGCAAGAACTGAGTTCGAATTGGATAAAAGGTGCTTCCTCATTGATCCGATTAATTTCTTTAATTATAATCGCAAATGGTAAATTTACGCAAATATTGTCGAGAGACAATTACGTTTTAAAAACGTACGACATGCACATACTGGAAGATGAGGTGATGATATGCAGGAAAAACCATATTTTTGTCCCAATTGTCGGTCAAATCGTATTAAATTTAATGTCATTACGAGCTATTCTCAGTCATTTCTGAAGGACGCACTGTCCGGAAATATTACCGAATTCCATGATCCAGGCGTCATACCTGAGCCTGAGCCAACGATTCAGTGTTTGATCTGCAACTTTTCTGCGAACGAAATGCGGTTTATTAAGCAAGCAGAGCGTGAACCTCGGGTCAATATGCCACCAACTTCGTTCTATTAACCAAGTTGAAGTATGACGTATTTTTCAGTAAATGAAAAATACGTTTTTTTTTCATTTTGTGAAGTGATAGGTAAAGTTTTTCAGTGTGAAAGGAAAATTTGAATGGATTAACGAAAAAAATAAAGAAACTGTCGAAAATAATGTGTTACAATGGTTAGGGCTTGCGAAGAAGTGTGATACTAATTCCGGTAGCAAGATATATTCTCGTGCACAACGTCAATTGGAAATTACACTTTTCCCTGTATAGCACGTATAGAAAGTCCATACTGATAGGAGGATTTAGGAAATGAATATCCATGAGTACCAAGGCAAAGAAGTCCTGAGACAGTACGGAGTCAGCGTTCCTAACGGAAAGGTTGCTTTTACAGTTGACGAGGCTGTTGAAGCAGCAAAAGAGCTTGGAACATCCGTTGTTGTAGTAAAAGCGCAAATTCATGCCGGAGGTCGCGGTAAAGCAGGCGGCGTTAAGGTAGCTAAAAGCCTCGAGGAAGTTCGTACATATGCTAGCGAAATTCTAGGTAAAGTACTTGTCACTCACCAAACAGGTCCAGAAGGTAAAGAAGTTAAACGCCTTTTGATCGAAGAAGGCTGTGACATTAAGAAAGAATATTACGTAGGTGTTGTTGTTGACCGTGCAACAGGAAGCGTCGTATTGATGGCTTCTGAAGAAGGCGGTACGGAGATTGAAGAAGTAGCTGAGCACTCTCCTGAGAAAATTTTCAAAGAAGTTGTTGACCCAGCAATCGGTCTTCAATCCTTCCAAGCACGTAGACTTGCTTACGCAATCAATATCCCGAATGAGCTTGTAAACAAAGCAGTTAAGTTCATGCTTGCTCTTTACAAAGCATTCGTTGAGAAAGACGCTTCCATTGCAGAAATCAACCCATTGGTTGTAACTGGCTCTGGCGACGTTATGGCACTTGATGCGAAATTAAACTTTGATTCTAACGCTCTTTTCCGTCACAAAGACATCGTTGATCTTCGTGACCTTGAAGAAGAAGATGCGAAAGAAATCCAAGCTTCCAAATATGACCTTAGCTACATCGCACTTGATGGAAACATCGGTTGTATGGTTAACGGCGCAGGACTTGCTATGGCCACTATGGACATTATCAAGCACTACGGCGGAGACCCAGCTAACTTCCTAGACGTAGGGGGCGGTGCTACAAAAGAGAAAGTTACTGAAGCTTTCAAAATCATCCTTTCCGATGAGCAAGTTAAAGGGATTTTCGTTAACATTTTTGGTGGTATCATGCGTTGTGACGTTATCGCTGAAGGTGTTGTAGCTGCTGCTAGAGAGCTAGGACTTTCTCGTCCACTAGTTGTTCGTCTTGAAGGTACTAACGTTGAGCTTGGTAAAAAGATTCTTAATGAATCCGGCTTGAACATTGTTGCTGCTGATTCCATGGCTGACGGCGCGCAAAAAATCGTTGCACTAGTAAAATAAAACTAAACCCGCGCGGTTTAGAATCATATAGGGGATGTGAACAATCGATCATGAGTATTTTGGTCAATAAACATACAAAAGTCATTACTCAAGGGATTACCGGCGCTACGGGTTTGTTTCATACCAAAGGCGGTCTAGACTACGGCACGCAAATGGTGGGTGGCGTAACTCCAGGTAAAGGCGGCACTACCGTTGATATCACTTTGGAAAATGGTGAGCTTGTTAAATTGCCAGTTTTCAATACAGTTGTTGAAGCGAAAAATGTAACGGGTGCTACTGCATCTGTTATCTACGTTCCTCCAGCTTTTGCTGCAGAATCCATCATCGAAGCGATTGAAGCTGAGCTTGAATTGGTTATCTGTATCACAGAAGGTATTCCTGTACTTGACATGGTACGCGTTAAGCGTTACCTAGAAGGTAAGAATACAGTTCTTATCGGACCAAACTGCCCAGGTGTCATCACACCAGGCGAGTGCAAAATCGGTATTATGCCAGGTTACATCCATACACCAGGTCACGTAGGTGTTGTTTCGCGTTCTGGAACATTGACTTACGAGGCTGTTCATCAATTGACAACTCGTGGAATTGGACAATCTTCCGCAGTTGGTATCGGTGGAGACCCTGTTAAAGGTTCCGAGTTTATCGACATCCTTAAACGTTTTAACGAAGATCCAGATACGTACGCTGTTATCATGATCGGTGAAATCGGCGGTACGGCTGAAGAAGAAGCAGCGGAGTGGGTTGCGGCAAACATGACGAAACCTGTCGTTGGATTCATCGGCGGTAAAACAGCGCCTCCAGGGAAACGTATGGGCCATGCTGGTGCCATTATTTCTGGTGGTAAAGGTACAGCTGCTGAGAAAGTTGCGACGATGGAAAGATGCGGAATCCGTGTAGCGGCTACGCCATCTGAGATGGGTTCAACACTTGTTAGCGTACTTGAAGAAAAAGGTATGCTAGATAAAGTTATCACAAAAAAATAAGCTTCGTTTCACGAAGGTAAGCAACCTTCCATTTCCCTTTATTGGGATTTGGGAGGTTTTTTTATTTTTATTAAGATGCATAGATTTGTCATTCATGGAAGGAGTGTATATACTAATGGATAATCGCAACTGTTTAATTGGCTTGCACGAGCTTGAGGGGGTTGGGTGGAAAACGATTCACCAGCTTATAAGTCGATTTCCTGAGCCTAGTGTTCTCATTGGGCTAACCGCAGTTGAAATTGCCTCATGTGGCATTCGTACGTCTATCGCTGAACTCATTGCGACACGATTAACCCCTGCGTTTATTGAACAAAAGCTGCACTTATATAGAAGGCAATCGATTCGGATTATGACTCGATATGATGAGGATTATCCATCGATCCTGGAGGAGATTGCACAGCCACCGTGGGTGTTATATGTGAAAGGTGATCCTTCCTTTTTAAATGGCCGCTTACTTGGAATTGTGGGAACACGGACACCAACTCTGTATGGGAAGAAAATCGCAGAAGAGTGGGCAGCCTCTCTTTCAAGAGCAGGATTTGGGATTGTAAGTGGGCTAGCAAGAGGAATAGATAGCAAAGCTCATATTGGTGCACTGCAAGGCAATGCGAAGACAGTGGCTGTACTTGGATGCGCGATTAATGTGATCTATCCACGAGAAAATGCGCTGTTATATCGCAATATTGAGCAGGAAGGCGTCATTATTTCGGAATACCCGATTGGCACTAGTATGCACCCAGGTATGTTTCCGCAGAGGAATCGTATCATTGCTGGATTATCTTTGGGAGTTACTGTTGTAGAAGCTGCGGAAGATAGTGGATCACTGATCACTGTTGAGTTCGCATTAGATGCTTCTCGTGATGTTTTTGCGGTCCCAGGTCCAATCAACTCACGCCAAAGCAGTGGTGTACACAAGCTTTTGAAGGATGGCGCGAAATTAGTCACTTGTGTAGAAGAAATTGTCGAAGAGTATAAACACATGATAAATGTGGATGAAATAAATGTTGCTTTGAAGCAAGAACCGAGTTTCATACTCTCAAAAGATGAAGTCGAAATTGTTCGAAAGTTGTCGGATACACCGATCTCGATAGACACTTTATTAGAAGACAGTCAATTTACGTTTGGACATTTGCATGCAGTTCTGTTATCTTTGGTATTGAAAAAGGCGATTAAACAGCTTCCGGGTTCAACTTACATTCGAGCATAGGCTAATCACGAAGTTTTGCTTCTCGCCAAGTAAACTTTACCTTGAAACCAAGAGGGGAGGAAGGACGAACCATGGCAGATTCGTTAGTCATTGTTGAGTCACCAGCAAAAGCCAAAACCATCGGCAAATATTTAGGCAGTAAGTTTATCGTAAAAGCCTCGATGGGTCATATTCGCGACCTTCCGAAAAGCCAAATTGGCGTAGAAGTCGACCGTAACTTTGAGCCTAAATACATAACGATTCGTGGAAAAGGTTCTATCCTTAAAGAACTTAAAGACGCAAGTAAAAAAGTGAAAAAAATATATCTAGCGGCGGATCCGGATCGCGAAGGTGAAGCGATTGCTTGGCATTTAGCTCATTATTTGGATGTAGGTCCTGATGAACTTTGCCGTGTCGTTTTTAATGAGATTACGAAGGAAGCCGTTAAGGATGCGTTTAAAACGCCTCGCAAGATTAATCAAGATTTGGTGAATGCGCAGCAAGCTCGTCGAATTTTGGATCGACTAGTAGGTTATAAGATTAGTCCTTTGCTTTGGAAAAAAGTGAAAAAAGGGTTGTCAGCAGGACGTGTACAATCGGTTGCGGTTAAATTAATCCAAGACCGTGAAAATGAAATTAAAGCTTTTGAACCAGAAGAGTACTGGTCTATTACAGCCGTTCTTGATGCAGGCAAAACCGTATTTGAAGCTAAGTATCATAGCCACAATGGCGAGAAAAAAGAACTGCATTCACAAGAAGATGTCGATTTGATTCTTGCTGCGATGGGTAACGATGCGTTTACTGTGAAAGAAGTGAAAGAGAAAGAGCGTCAACGTAATCCTTCCCCTCCTTTTATTACAAGCTCCTTGCAACAAGAAGCAGCGCGTAAGCTTAATTTCCGTGCATCCAAGACGATGTCTGTGGCGCAGCAATTATATGAAGGTATCGATTTAGGTAAAGAAGGTACCGTTGGTTTAATTACGTATATGCGTACGGATTCTACACGGATTTCTCCTATTGCCCAAGAAGAAGCCAAAGAATTAATTATGATGAAATACGGCCCAACCTTCTATCCTGAGACGCCACGGCAATATCTCAAGAAAAATGCGAATGCACAGGACGCGCATGAAGGGATCAGGCCGACTTCTGTACTTCGTGAGCCTGATCAAATGAAAGAATTCTTGAGTAAAGATCAATTCCGTTTGTACAAGCTGATTTGGGATCGATTTATTGCGAGTCAGATGGCTTCTGCGATTCTGGATACGATGACGATCGATTTACATGCGGGAGAAACGATTTTTAGAGCGAATGGTTCGAAAATGAAGTTTGCTGGCTTCATGAAGGTGTACGTTGAAAGTAATGATGACGGCACAACAGAAGAAGATAAGCTGCTGCCGCCTCTATCCAAAGGGGATTCATTGCCAAAACAAAGTGTGGAACCAAAGCAGCACTTTACGCAACCGCCTCCAAGGTATACAGAAGCACGTTTAGTTCGTGCACTTGAGGAAATGGGTATTGGGCGACCAAGTACTTACGCACCAACACTAGAAACAATTCAGAAACGTGGCTACGTGGCAATTGAAGAGAAGAAATTCGTGCCAACGGAGCTAGGCGAGCTTGTCATCCAATTAATGCAAGAGTTTTTCCCGGAAATTCTGGATATCGAGTTTACAGCTCATATGGAAGAAGAGCTGGACTTTGTCGAAGAAGGGAAAGAGGATTGGGTTAGGGTACTGGATACTTTCTATACTTCCTTTGAAAAGCGCTTAGAATTTGCTGAAGAGGAAATGAAAGAGATTGAGATACAGGATGAAATTTCGGATGAGATTTGTGAGAAATGTGGGAAGCATCTCGTTTATAAAATGGGACGTTTCGGTAAATTCCTAGCATGTTCAGGTTTCCCAGACTGCCGGAATACGAAACCAATCATTAAGGATATCGGTGTTACCTGCCCAACTTGTCATGCTGGGAAAATTGTTGAACGTAGAAGCAAAAAGGGGCGCGTATTCTACGGTTGTGATCAATATCCAACCTGTGATTTCGTTTCTTGGGATAAACCCGTCAATCGGCCATGTCCAGTTTGCAGTTCGATGATGATTGAGAAGCGAAGCAAGAATGGTGTAATGCTTCAATGTACACAATGTGATCATAAGGAAGAAGCAGTCGAAGATTCCGATCACACAGATGATATGAAAGATTAGAGGTGTCTGATTTTGCCAGAAAATCAAAGAGTAACAGTCATCGGCGCAGGATTGGCAGGCAGTGAAGCCGCTTGGCAAATTGCCCGTCAAGGCGTCCCTGTTACTTTATATGAAATGCGTAACAAAAGAAAAACCCCAGCTCACATTACTGATCAGTTCGCAGAGCTTGTATGTAGCAACTCCTTACGCTCTAACGGTTTAACGAATGCTGTTGGTGTTCTAAAAGAAGAGATGAGACGAATGGACTCTCTTATACTAGCTTGCGCTGACGAGCATGCTGTACCTGCTGGAGGCGCTTTAGCGGTTGACCGTGATGGGTTTTCACAAGCAGTGACGAATACGTTGCGCAATCACCCATTAATTGAGGTGCGCAATGAAGAGCTTCAAACGCTCCCAGAGGGAATTACGGTCGTAGCTACAGGGCCGCTAACATCCCCTGATTTAGCTGCAGAACTTAAAGCATTAATGGGCGAAGAGTATTTATACTTCTATGATGCAGCTGCACCGATTGTAGAGAAAGATTCCATAGATATGAATAAGGTATACTTGGCTTCTCGTTATGATAAAGGGGAAGCCGCTTACCTGAATTGCCCGATGACAGAGGAAGAGTTCAATGTATTCTACGAGGCGCTAATAACAGCTGAAGTCGCAGAATTAAAGGAATTTGAGAAAGAAATCTATTTTGAAGGCTGTATGCCTTTGGAAGTAATGGCGAAACGCGGCAAACAAACGGTGTTATTCGGACCGATGAAGCCAGTAGGGTTAATTAACCCGCATACCGGTAAAATGCCGCACGCTGTTGTACAGCTTCGTCAAGATAATGCAGCAGGTACCTTGTATAATTTAGTTGGTTTCCAAACGCATTTGAAATGGGGAGAACAGAAGCGTGTGCTTCAGCTGATCCCTGGACTTGAACAAGCGGAGTTCGTCCGTTACGGCGTCATGCATCGCAATACGTTCATTAACTCGCCTAAGCTACTTGAGCCAACTTATCAATACAAACGTCGTGAAAATCTCTTCTTTGCAGGTCAAATGACAGGCGTTGAGGGGTATGTAGAGTCTGCAGCTTCTGGTTTAATAGCTGGACTTAATGCAGGTCGAATGGCAAAGGGCCAAGATTGTGTGGTCTTGCCAGCTGAAACGACATTAGGCAGTATGGCACAGTACATTACGACAGCAGACTTCAAACATTTCCAACCAATGAATGCAAACTTCGGATTACTTCCTGCGTTGCCAGAGCGTATTCGCAACAAAAAAGAAAAATACGAAAAGCTGGCTAACCGCGCATTGGAGAGTATTCAGAATTTTGTGAAAACAGTTGCTGAATAAGTTGTAATCAGCTGATCCGCTGTGTTACTATAAATTAATGTTTTATTTGCATTTTTCATTCGTTTGATCATACATTTACCTCTAGATGCGGTCTTCTTAACTTTTGGACCTCGCTAGAGGTTTCTCTCATTTTTGCGACTCATAGGCAAGGAGAGATCTCTTTAACGGATACGATTCTTATAGAGGGGTGAATCGAAATGGAACCCAATCAAGCCACGTTTCATGCGACAACGATATTTGCGATCCGTCATCAAGGTAAAGGAGCTATTGCTGGCGACGGGCAAGTGACATTTGGCAATAGTATGATCATGAAAAGCACGGCCAAAAAAGTACGGCGTTTACATAGAGGGAAAGTCATTGCTGGTTTCGCTGGTTCCGTTGCAGACGCGATCACACTATTTGAGAAGTTTGAAGGGAAGCTGGAAGAACATCATGGTAACCTTCAGCGGGCTGCGGTAGAGCTAACCAAAGATTGGCGTCAAGATCGTGTGCTGCGAAGACTGGAAGCTATGATGATTGTCATGGATGCTTCGGGACTTCTATTGCTTTCGGGCAATGGTGAAGTAATTGAACCAGATGATGGCATTTTAGCCATTGGTTCCGGCGGGAGCTTTGCACTATCAGCGGGTAGAGCGCTTCATCGACATGCGCCTCAGCTTAGTGCGAAGGAAATCGCTCACGCGGCTTTGACGACGGCAGCTGAAATATGTGTGTTTACCAACCATAATATTATTGTTGAAGAAATTGAATAGATTAGAACGTATGTTTCTCTATGGTAACTAGCGCTCGCTCTTCATTGATCAATTGGCTTTAAGCCTACATTTAAGGAGGGGACCACATATGGCAAACAGCTCTCTAACGCCTAAACAAATTGTCCATGAATTAGATCGATATATTGTGGGTCAGAAAAAAGCAAAGAAATCCGTTGCGATCGCTTTGCGAAATCGATACCGTAGAAATCTAGTCGATGAAAGCATGAGAGATGAGATTGTACCGAAAAACATTCTCATGATTGGTCCTACTGGCGTTGGGAAGACAGAAATCGCTCGTAGACTTGCGAAGTTGGTTGGCGCTCCTTTTATTAAGGTAGAAGCAACAAAATTTACAGAAGTAGGCTATGTGGGACGAGATGTAGAATCAATGGTACGTGATTTGGTTGAAACGGCTGTCCGCATGGTCAAAGCAGAACGTATGGAGAAGGTCAAGGATCGTGCAGAGAAGCTTGCTAATGAGCGATTGGTTTCTTTACTTGCACCGAGTCCTACCCGTGCCAAAACGCAGCGCAACCCGCTTGAGATGCTGTTTGGCGGGCAAAATAAAGATGAGCAAGAAGAGACGCCGCCTGATTCAAATCTGGCTTCTAAAAGAGCTCAAGTCGCCGAACAATTATCCAACGGTAAATTAGAGAATGATCATGTAGAGATTGAAGTAGAAGACACGTCGCCTTCCATGTTAGATATGCTTGGTGGTCAAGGTAATGAACAAGCAGGGATGAATATGCAAGAAATGTTCGGAAGTCTGCTTCCCAAAAAGACGAAAAGACGAAAACTGCTTGTGAAAGAAGCTAGAAAGGTTTTGACACAAGAAGAAGCGCAAAAATTAATCGATATGGATGATGTTATCCAGGAGTCGATTAACCGTGCGGAACAAAGTGGTATCATTTTTATCGATGAAATTGATAAAATAGCAAGTAACAGCCGCGGTGGTAGCGGACCTGATATTTCGCGCGAAGGTGTTCAAAGAGATATTCTACCCATTGTTGAGGGTTCCACGGTTGTAACCAAGTATGGTCCTGTTAAAACCGACTATGTATTATTCATTGGGGCTGGAGCTTTCCACATTGCAAAGCCTTCTGATCTCATCCCAGAGTTACAGGGGAGATTCCCAATTCGAGTCGAACTAAGTGATTTAACGCTAGAAGACTTTGTTTCAATTTTAACGGAGCCCAAGAATGCTTTAACCAAACAATACACAGCTTTATTGCAAACAGAAGGTATAACTGTTGAGTTTGCGGAGGAAGCTATTCATGAAATTGCTCGTATCGCCGTAGAAGTAAATCAACAAACGGAAAATATCGGAGCTCGTCGTTTACATACGATTTTAGAAAAATTGCTCGAAGATTTATCTTATGAAGCACCAGAAATCACATTAGAGTCCATTGTGATCAATCCAGCTTATGTACGCGAGAAGCTAAGCAGTATTGTTCAAAATCGAGATTTAAGTCAGTATATTTTATAAGAACCAAGCAGGTTGCAGTTAGTAGGAGGCAGTTACATGAGTTTATTAAATAAAACAAGAAGGCTTAATCGGTTACTCCAAAAAGAAGCGGGTAATGCGGTTAGCTTTATGGATATGGCAGAAGTGCTTCGAGATGTAGTAATCGCAAATATTTACGTGGTCAGCCGTAAAGGTAAGATTTTAGGCTATGCGGTAACCAATGATCCTGTATCTCCTGAAATGAACCAAACGATTCTTATTGAACGCAGATTCCCAATTGAATCTAATAATTTGTTGCTAAAAATAGAGGAAACCTCGTCCACATCCGAACCAGACAGTCCGTATTTTTATTACACGGATCAAATGAAAGATATGTTTCCAGCAACTCATACAACCTTAGTGCCAATTATTGGCGGCGGTGATCGTTTGGGTACTTTGATTCTGAGCCGAAGTGAAGGTCACTTTATTGACGATGATTTGGTTCTTGCAGAGTATGGTTCAACGGTAATCGCAATGGAGATATTAAGAGAACGCGCGGAAGAAATTGAAGAGGAAGCACGCAGCAAAGCAGTTGTTCAAGTTGCCATTGGCTCTTTATCCTTCAGTGAAATGGAAGCTGTCGAACATATTTTCGAGGAGCTGGATGGCAAGGAAGGGTTGCTTGTGGCGAGTAAAATTGCTGATCGTGTAGGAATAACACGCTCAGTTATTGTAAATGCCCTACGTAAACTTGAAAGTGCTGGCGTTATTGAAACGCGATCACTTGGTATGAAAGGCACTTATATCCGTATATTAAACGAACAATTAATGCAAAGTATTGAACAGATGAAGTCGAAATTGTAAATAAATAGGAAAGCCCTATCTGGTAAAAAGATAGGGCTTTTTTCTTATTGTAACTTAACGTAATATCTTAGATGATAAAGAGTATAAGTCACAGGTTTACATAATTCTACATATAGAACTATTTTGTATCGGAAATCGAGAATAATGTCGAAATAAGAAGGAATCAATTCTCACGATGTTGAAGTAGTAACTGAATATTTTTAGAGTGAAGGGGAATCGTTTATGTCTTTATTAGACAAGCCTAGTTGGAATATGATGGAGCGCTCGCTGGATGCATCGACGCTAAGACAAAAAGTGGTAGCGAATAACATTGCCAATGTGGATACTCCTAACTTTAAACGTTCCGATGTTGCATTTGAAGAACTCTTACAAGGACAAATGAATGCGAATACACCCTCAATAGATGGCTTTCGAACAGACCCAAGGCATTTTGTTATTGGAAAATCAACGAAAGTGCCAAATTCTGAAATTAAATCAGATAATTCGACAGCAATTAACACTAACTTGAACAATGTAGATATGGACTACGAAATGTCATTGATGGCAAAGAATCAGCTTAAATACAACACAATGATTCAACAGATGAACAGCGACTTCAAAAAAATACGCACAGTTATTGGGGGCAAGTAATAAACGATGAGACTAACAAACGGATTTGACATCAGTGCATCTGCATTAACTGCACAACGACTGCGTATGGATGTTGTGTCATCTAATATTGCCAATGCGGATACGACGAGAGCAAAGTTTGTTGACGGCAAATGGATGCCCTATACGAGAAAGTTAGTTTCATTCGAGACGAAGTCTCAACCAAGTTTCGCCCAATCGTTGAATACAGCGATGGCTGATGGAACGGGTGAGGGAGTTCGAGTGAATAAAATATTTGAAGATAAGTCGCCGTTAAAACAAGTTTATAATCCTTCACATCCAGATGCAGATACAAATGGGTTTGTGTATATGCCAAACGTAGATATTACCAAAGAAATGGTCGACATGATATCGGCAACGCGATCTTATGAAGCCAATGTAACGGCATTAAATGCAAGTAAATCAATGATTACCAAAGCGTTGGAAATTGGTAGATAGGAGGTCGCGGGATGATTGACAAAATAAGTTATAGTCCAATAAATATAATGAGTTCCATTGTGCCGAAGGATAACACGGGTGAGGGAGCAGATGATCTTGGTAAGAAATTCGGTTCATTTCTGAATGAAGCCATGACTAATTTAAATGCACAGCAAAAGCAAGTTGATCAGTTGAACGAAAGCTTCATTAAAGGGGAACTTTCCGATGTTCATCAATTGACAATTGCCTCTGAGAAAGCTTCATTAGGACTTGAACTTACGGTTCAGGTCAGGAATAAAGTGCTAGAGGCGTACCAAGAAGTCATGAGAATGCAGCTATAAGTATAGAGATGCTGCTAAATTTGGGTCAATGAGGTGACAGAGTGAACGAGAACCTGCTCCAGTACTGGGAAAAGGTGAAGCAATACTGGAATCGTTATAATCGAACGACGAAAATTATTTTTATAGCAACTGTGTTCTTACTGGTTTTAACAGCTGCCATTATAAGTGTTAATTTATCGAAGACAGACTATTCATTGGCGTATACAGAATTGCAGCCAAGTGATGCTGCTAATATTAAATCCTATCTGGATACAGCGAAAATACCTTATCATTTGAGTGCGGACGGAAAAAGTATTGAAGTACCGACAAGTGAAGTCGCCAATGTAAAGCTTGCTGTAGAGTCGCAAGGATTGAATAAGAACGGCTCCTTGGGCTTTGAAGTTTTTAGCGGCAGCAGCTCATTCGGAATTACGGATAATGAATTTAAAGTAAAATACTTAAGTGCTATTCAAGGAGAGCTTCAACAGCTTATCAATGCGAACCAAGCCATTTCAAGCTCCAAGGTGAATATTTCGCTTCCGGAGGAAGGTCCATTCTTACAACAACAGGCAGAGAAAGCAACGGCATCTGTTGTCCTGCAAATCAAGCAGGGGTATTCATTGGATCAACCTAAAGTGGATACGATTTATAATTTGGTCTCCCATAGTATAAAGAATCTTCCAATTGAGAATATCTCCATTTCGGATCAAAATTTACTCTCTTACAAGTTTAGTGGAGAGTCTAACAACGCACCGATGGGGAACACGGATATCAATACGCAGTTCCGAAATGATTTGCAGAAAAATATCAACTCCATGCTTGGTACGATGTTTGGACGAGATAAAGTAAGTGTAAGCGTGTTTACAACTATGAATTTTGATCAAAAGAAAACGAAGGAGCAGCTTGTCCGAGCACCCAATCAAGCTGATCAAAAAGGGATTGAAATCTCTCTACAAGAAGCCAATGAGTCCTATCAAAATAAAGGTACGGATACTGGTGGTGTTCCTGGTACAGGCGAAACAGACGTCCCAGGTTATCCAGGAGCATCGAACTCTGGGAATTCCACTTCGGAGAAAAACAGCAAAACCGTCAATTATGAAGTGGATCGTATCACAAATGACATTATTGCTACACCTTACGTAGTGAAGGATGTAAGTATTAATGTCGGTATTGAGCCTCCAGTAAGAGATGATCCGAACTCTTTGACAGTAGAAACGAAAACAGCCATTCAGAATGCGCTAGTGAATATTGTTAGAACGGCACTCGCAGATAACAAGACTACTTATACAGACGATGAATTACAGAAAAAAGTTACTGTATTTGCACATTCTTTTGCTAGAACTTCGGATGCAAGTGCAACGAAGACATCGACGTACTTGACCTATGGCGCATTAGCACTAGCGGCATTAGCTATTGGAGCCTTTATTGGATTAGCGATGAGAAGACGTAAGAAAGCAGCGCAACAACTTATTGATCAAGAATTGAACGTTGCTTCCCAAAAGGCAGAGCTTCCAACGATCGATATTGAAAATGTAACGAATGACAATCAAGTGCGTAAGCAGCTCGAAACACTTGCGAGAAAGCGGCCAGAAGAATTCGTCAATCTGCTGCGTACTTGGTTAGTAGATGAATAGAGGTGCACTTGTATGGCCAGAGCCGCTTTACAAGGGTTGACCGGACGACAAAAGGCAGCTATTCTTTTGATCAGTTTAGGCCCTGAGGTATCTGCACAAATTTTTAAACATTTGCGTGAAGAAGAAATTGAACAATTAACCCTTGAAATCGCGAATGTACGGAAAGTAGACACGCTAGAAAAGGATTCGATTTTAGCCGAGTTTCACCAAATTTGTTTGGCACAGGAATTTATTTCCCAAGGTGGTATTGCCTACGCGAAAGATATTTTGGAGAAGGCGCTTGGTTCACAAAAAGCACTCGATATTATTAATCGCTTGACTGCCACACTTCAAGTTAGACCGTTTGACTTTGCAAGAAAAGCAGATCCAGCTCAAATTCTTAACTTTATTCAAAATGAGAACTCTCAAACGATTGCACTCGTATTGTCCTATTTGCAAGCGGAACAAGCATCTATTATATTGTCGTCACTCCCACAGGAGAAGCAAGCTGACGTTGCGAAACGGATCGCACTTATGGACAGTACATCACCTGAGGTCATTTCACAGGTTGAACGTGTATTGGAACAGAAGCTATCTTCTACTGTTACACAGGATTATACAAATGCTGGTGGTATTGCTTCTATCGTTCAGATTTTGAATGGTGTTGACCGTGGTACTGAACGAACGATTCTCGACTCCTTAGAGATCCAAGATCCAGAACTTGCCGAAGAAATCAAAAAACGGATGTTTGTATTCGAGGATATTGTCAACATCGACAATCGATCCATTCAACGAATTATCCGCGATATTGAAAATGCCGATTTACAGCTTGCGCTTAAAGTTGCAAGTGAAGAAGTCCGCGATGTGTTATTCAAAAATATGTCCAAACGTATGGCTGAGACATTCAAAGAAGAAATGGAATTTATGGGACCGGTTCGTTTGCGTGATGTAGAAGAAGCTCAAACCCGAATCGTTGCAACGATTCGTCGTTTAGAAGAGTCTGGGGAAATCATCATCGCACGTGGTGGAGGAGATGATATTATTGTCTAGTATCATTAAATCATTTGCCTATTATCCCATTGAAACTAAAAAGATTGTTGATAAGTTATCGCTAAGTGCCGAAGCAACCGTTGAATTGCCGACTGCAGCTGATGATGGTTTAACAGAGGAAATGCAAATTGAAATCAAAGATGCAACTTCATTAAAGAATCAAATTTTGGAGGATGCTGAAGCTTTTGCCAGTGATCAGATTGAACAGGCTAAGCAAGAATGTGCGCTAATCCGTCAACAAACGGAAGCAGATATTGCTAATTGGTGGGAAAGCAAGCGAGTAGAGGACGAAGAGTTAATTAACGCTTCGAAGCAAGCTGGATTCGATGAAGGATATCGTCAAGGTGCCGTCCAAGCGGAAAATGCACTGCGAAAAGAATATAATGAGATGCTCGCTGAAGCTAGTTCGATTCTCGAACAATCGTACAAGCTGAAGCAACAAATTATACAAGAATCAGAACCTTTTCTAATCGAATTAAGCACATCTATTGCAGAGAAAATCATTGTTCGACAATTGTCTCTAGAACCTGGATGGGTGATCGAACTCATTCAAAAGGTGCTCGCGCGTAGACGTGAAAAGGGCATAATTACTTTGTGCGTGGCTCCAACTCAATTCGCTTACATTCAAGATGCAAGAGAAGAATTAATTACTTCAATCGATTCACAGGCCGAGCTCGAAATTATTCCTGACGCTTCGGTGCAAGATCAAGGTTGTGTAATTCGCTCTTCCTATGGAAGTATCGATGCGAGAATTGACACTCAGCTGAAAGAAATTAAGTCAGCGCTTCAGCAACTGGCCATACAAAGTGAGGAATCCTAATGGCACGGACAACCATACCGAAGGCGGATAAATACAAAGAAGTATTACAAACAATTGATCCCATAAGAGTAAATGGTAAAGTGACCCAAGTAATTGGACTTACTGTTGAATCGGAGGGACCTGATGTCAGTATCGGTGATCTTTGTTATATCTATCCACATAAATCAAACAAACCGTTAAAAGCAGAAGTGGTTGGTTTCCGAAGTAATAAAGTTATTTTAATGCCTTTAGGTGATCTCGATGCAATTGGTCCAGGTTGTGATGTTGTTGGTACGGGCAAACCATTAACTGTCCAGGTTGGACATGAGTTATTGGGTAAGGTATTGGACGGTTTGGGTCAACCTTTAGATGGATCATATCTGCCTTCGAGGATGGCACAATATTCAACAAATAATGCGCCAAGCAATCCTCTTACACGTCCGCGTGTACTCAATCCAATCTCTGTTGGTGTACGTTGTATCGATGGTTTGTTGACAATCGGTAAAGGACAGCGTGTAGGTATTTTCGCTGGTTCCGGTGTTGGAAAAAGTACACTCATGGGTATGATAGCCCGAAATACGTCTGCTGATGTCAATGTCATTGCTCTCATTGGAGAGCGTGGCAGAGAGGTCTTGGATTTCATTGAGCGTGACCTAGGTCCAGAAGGTTTAGCACGATCGGTTGTCATTGTGGCAACCTCAGACCAACCTGCACTAATTCGGATTAAAGGCGCAATGATTGCAACAAGTATTGCTGAGTATTTTAGAGATCGTGGCTTAAATGTCATGATGATGATGGATTCAGTTACACGTTTTGCTATGGCACAGCGGGAAGTTGGACTAGCTGTTGGTGAACCACCAGCTACACGTGGATACACACCATCGGTTTTCGCCATGCTGCCAAGGCTATTAGAGCGCTCAGGTACAGGAGCTAAAGGATCTATTACTGCATTTTACACGGTGCTTGTAGATGGTGATGACATGAATGAGCCTATTGCTGATGCGGTAAGAGGAATCTTGGATGGTCATATCGTCCTCAATCGTAGCATTGCGAACAAAGGTCATTATCCTGCCATCGATGTATTATCGAGTGTAAGTCGCGTTATGAAAGAAATCGTTCCTTCAGAACATATGGAAGCTGCCGATCAACTTAAGCGTCTTCTCTCTATATATAAAGATTCGGAAGATCTTATCAATATAGGGGCGTACCAGAAAGGTTCAAATCCAAATATTGATATTGCAATGGAAAACATTGAGGCCATTTGGAATTTTACGAAGCAAAGAACAAGTGAAAAGCTAACCTATGAAGAAGCTCAAGAACGATTAATCCAAGAATTTTATAAGGGATGAGGGTCCTAGATGAGTTTTCGTTATTCTTTCCAGCAAATTGTCGATTTGAAAAATAATGAACGTACACAAGCAGAATGGATTTTATCTGAGGCAATGGGGCTCTTACGGAATGAAGAATCGAGCTTAAACGGATTGTTTGAACAGAAGGAAAACTTACACAACGAGATGATTCAAGCAACTAGCCATTCTGTAACGATCTCGAACATGATTATGATGCAGAGCTACATGAATCATGTGGATAATCAAATTGCTCGAAAACATCAAGATGTTAAACAAGCTAAGCATATCGTAACTGAAAAGCAGGAGCATTTATCAGTGAAAATGATAGATGAAAAAGTATGGACTAAGGCTAGAGAGAAAGCACATAACCAATTTCGAATCATGATTGCAAAAAAAGAGCAGGATGCTCTTGATGAAATGGCAACCAATCGATTCAGACGATTATCGTATTAAGCTAAAAAGGAGGGATGAAGAGATGGCCGATACAAGCGTAGAGGGTGCATCTTATAGTGCACTGGAGCGTTTTTTGATATGGTTTGTCATCCCCTTTGTGTTTACGGCGGTTCTACTCTTCGTGCTGCTTTCCATTTTTGATTATGATATCAAAAGTAGTATTCAAAAAGCATTGCACAATACGCCTGTCATTGGATTAATAGTTCCAGCACCCAAAGAGACAGCTCCGGTGACAGCTGAAGGTAAGGCAACGACATCTGAGCAAAGTGTAAAGCTGAAAGAGGATGAGATTGCGAAGCTGAATGCCCGTGTAACTGAATTAACCTCAGCACTGCAGAAGTCGGATTCGACGACTCAGCAAAAAGATCTTTCGCTAAAGGATGCAGTTGCGAAGGTTGCCGAACTTGAGGAGAAATTAAAGGATAAGACACAATCGGAAGAAGAGTATACGAATCAAATTACACAACTTGCAAATATGTACGCCAAAATGACCCCTAGTAAGGTAGCGCCAATCATAGAAGCATTGACTCCCAGCGAAATGGTACTTGTATTCTCGATGATGAAGCCAGATAACCGGGGAGCAATTCTTGAAAAAATGGATGCATCAAAGGCAGCTGTTGCTTCAATGGGTTTAAAGGATATTGTGCCAGTTCGAGACAAAGAAATAGCGGCATTACAAGAAAGACTAGCAACGAATAACACGAAGGATGCCAAGGCAGCGACTAGCACAGTAAGTACTTCGGATCTTGGTCAAACTTTTGCCAATATGGTACCAAAAAGCGCAGCGAACGTGTTGTTAGAGATGAACAAGTCAAACCCAGCAAAAGTTTTATCCATTTTAAGTGGGATGGATAATGCATCTCGTTCTAAAGTGATGTCGGCACTTTCAGATGCCAACAAAGAAACAGCTGCATCGATAGCTACAAAACTTACTCCATAGTTGGAATGAAAATGAAGAGGGGAGGTGAAAAAAATGGACGTACAAATGACTTCAATACCCGTCGCACAAACAGGTACAGTGAGCTCAACAAGTGCAGGTAAAGGAGCATCCAAAGGAAATGCTGGCACGGATACCTTTTCAGCTCTTCTTTCTGATCAAACCACTCAAGAGAATGCGCCTTTAGTAGATGAACAAGCCTCTGAAACTGACCTTTCAATGAGTATGATGCTGCAAATGCTTCAAAGCTTGGTGATGCCGATTCAAGCATCCGTGGATCAAGAAAGTAAACTATCTAATGAAGATAGTACACTTCCTGAACTGCTTTTAGAAGCGATGAATAGTAATCCTGCTCTTGCTGACAAATTATTGCAAGATCCTAAAGTGAAAAAGTGGTTTGAGGATGCAGATCAAATGTTAAGTGCACTAAGTAATACGTCAAGCACACTTGCAGCTGGATTTCTTCCTACCTGGCAACAACCAATAAATGAATCTCTGAGCCTGAAAGCGCAGAATACGTTGTTAACACTGTCGGCTTTATCTAAGCAGCAGCCTGACAATCCGATTCTGAACTACTTGAATTCAGAACTCACGAATACCATCCAACCGATACTTCCAGATATTTTAAATGGATTATCAAACGTAAGTAAGTTAGCAGGTGTACCTGTCATTGGAACCAAGGATCAAACGACATCTGATGGGCGTATCACCTCAAGCAAGTACATAAAAAATAAGGAAACTGATCAATCCGTAATGAACAGTTTTACTGACCAGCTATCAACGTTGCAGCCCAAGCAAGAGAAATTTGCTGTTAAGCATATTCCGGTAGCGGTTATTGAACAGTCTACAAGCATTGCTGAGATGCCAACTCGAGCGCTTGTCGATCTGCCTATTGAAACCAGTACAACAACGAATACAGTTGTGACGATTGGTGATTTGCAGAAAGCACAGCAAGTAACGGTAACAGTCGAGAAGACGCCTGTGACAACGTTAACTGCTGCTAATTTTACAGAAGAGATGACTACGCATGTATTGAAAAACATGAAAATTACAATGTCCGAAGGCTTTTCTGAGGCTAAACTTTCTTTGTTTCCTAAGAATTTAGGACATGTAGATGTGAGAATTTCAATGCACGATGGTCAACTTTTTGCACAGTTTGCAGCGGATACATTGGCGGGTAAACAAATGCTGGAAAGTCAGTTGCCTCAATTACGTCAAGCTTTACTTACACAAGGCTTACAGGTTGAGAAGCTAGAAGTAACACAAAGTCAAAATATGTCATCTAACATGTTCCAAGAACAACGTCAGCCTCAGTCTTTTAATCAATCACAGCGTCAACCAAAAAATCGTTCTGGTGAGATTGAAATGGATGCAGTTGATTTTAAAGATGACATGGATCAATTGGCACAGCTTCGTAAGAATACTAACGGTAATTCCTTCGATGTCATTGCTTAAAAGGATCAATGAATGAAGTTGCTGGAGGTGAACGTATGGCTACAAGCCCACTTGTAGGTAATGTATCTGATCTGATTAATAAAGGGACCACTGCGAAAACCAAGGAGAAGGATAGTGCAACTCTAGGTAAGGATGATTTTTTAAAAATCTTGATTACGCAGCTTCAAAATCAAGATCCAACGCAGCCTTTGCAGGATAAAGAGTTTATTGCACAAATGGCGCAATTTACATCTGTTGAGCAACTGACGAATATGGCTGGTGAAATGAAGTTGATGAGGCAGTCACTTGGTTTCGTTTCAGGTTTAATCGGCAAGTCCATCTCCTGGACAGGAACGGATTCATCAGGTGAAACAACGGAGATGTCTGGTGTGGTGGATTCTATCACCTTTAAAGACGGTAATCAATTTGCCACTGTCAAAGGCGTGGAAGTTTCCCTTGATAAGTTAAAGAAAATTGAGAACGTTGGAGAAACACAATGACAGAGAGAATATCCATAGGTCAACTTTATCCTAGTGCGGTTTCTCCCAATTCAGCAAGAAGAACTCCAACACAGCAAGTACCGCCTACCGGTAATCCTACCTTTCAGAAGATTTTCCAAGATCAGTTTGTACGGTTTAGTCATCATGCTGAGGTCAGGTTAAAAGAACGCGGCATACAACTCAAACCAGAGCAAATTGAGAAAATGAACCAAGCCATTGATAAAGCAGCTTCCAAAGGTGCCAAAGATGCACTGCTGATCTTAGCGGGGAATGGTTATATCGTAAATGTACCTAATCGTACCGTTGTAACTGCGCTAGATGGCCAAGCAATGAATGATCATGTTTTTACCCAGATTGATAGCGCAATGATAATTTCTTAAGTAGTAAGGGCTCGACCGTTCAGGAAGCCTGGAGTTGTGGAACGAAAGAAGCAACTCAGATTGTAATTACTTTCATCCGATTTAGGAGGCCTATTTCATGTTAAGATCGTTATACTCAGGCGTTTCAGGTATGCGTGGTTTTCAAACGAAGTTAGATGTTATTGGTAATAATATCGCTAACGTAAATACCATCGGATTTAAAGGTAGTCGTGTTATGTTTAAGGACATTCTGAGCCAAACAGTTTCAGGTGTAAGTGCACCAGATGAGAACCGTGGTGGTGTGAATGCACAGCAAGTAGGTTTAGGTGTTAGTTTGGCTGCTATTGATACGGTTCATACCGCAGGTAGTGCTATGACAACGAACGTAGTAACGGATTTACGTGTGAATGGGGATGGCTTCTTCGCAGTTGGAACGGTAGAACAAGTAGATGCTCCGTATTTGACAAGAGCTGGTAACTTCACAGTGGATCCTAATAGGAACCTTGTAAATTCTGAGGGGCTTCATGTTATGGGTCCTGATGGAGCAGGTCCCGTTGTCATTCCAGATGATATCGTATCGTTCTCGATTTCTCAAAATGGTGACATTATTGGCGTAAATGCGGATGGTGAAACGATCAATACAGGTCAACGAGTTGGCGTTGTGAAAGTAACCAACCCAGCTGGTCTTGAGAAAATCGGTGGAAACTTGTATCAAATGACCGCAAACGCAAATCCAGAGGGCGAAATTGTAATTGGCTCTGCTGGTGATCCAGAAACGGGAACAGGTACACTCATTTCTGGGCAACTAGAAATGTCCAATGTAGACTTAACTGGTGAATTTACCGAAATGATCATTGCGCAACGTGGATTCCAAGCGAACTCCAGAATTATTACAACTTCAGATCAAATCCTTCAAGAGGTTGTAAATCTTAAGCAATAATGAGTAATTGAATGAAAAGAAGGGGGAGCCGAGCTCCCCTTACCCTGATTCAGGAGGAGAATGATGATTTCTCTCACTCGTTTAAATGGTAGACCGCTTATCTTGAACGCAATTTTGATAGAACTTATCGAAGAAACTCCGGATACGATGATTACATTGACAACAGGCAAGAAAATCACAGTTCTCGAGAAGGCAGAGGTTGTGGTAAGCTTAGTGCGGACCTACATGCAAGAAATTGGATCCGTTCGCGCGACAATACAGTCTAGGGATACGGAGGGTTCGTAAGTGTTTAAGAACAAAATATTTATACTCATTGTTTCCATCCTAATTGCGATCACACTAATTCTCACAGCTGCGTTTGTGTTGTGGAATTTTATGGAGAAGAACAATCAATCCACGGATCCAGCAGTGAAGGCTCAGGACGCTGTTGCGAGTGTGAAACCGACCAAAGCGCCATCAGCTGAAACGGTTAAGGCGAATACATCGATCATTAAAGATATTTTAACAAACCTATCCGGCAGTCAAAATTTCATTAAAATTAGCTTTGCATTTGAAATGGAAAATTCGAAGGCTAAAGCTGAATTTGATAGTTTGCTTGATTCCGCTGTGAAAGGAACGATAGTCCAGATTTTGGGTGATATGACGAAGGACCAAATTGAAGGAAGCAAAGGCTCAGATAGTTTAACTTCCACAATTATGAACAAACTAAACCCATTACTGCATGAAGGAAAAATCAAACAAATTTGGATAACTGATAAAGTACTCCAGTAACTCGACAATGATTTTGCTTAAAGGAGGTGACTCGAATGGTTGATGTTTTATCGCAAAATGAGATCGATGCCTTGCTGGCTGCCTTGTCCTCTGGCGAAATGGATGCAGATGAGCTTAAGAAGGAGGATACTCAGAAGAAGGTAAGGGCTTATGATTTTAAGCGGGCAGTACGCTTCTCTAAAGATCATATTCGTAGCTTAACCCGGATTCATGAAAATTTTGCCCGATTTTTAACGACCTATTTCTCAGCTCAGCTGCGTACGTTCGTTCAAATCAGTGTAGTCCAGGTTGAACAATTGCCTTATGATGAATTTATTCGTTCGATCCCGAAAATGACCATTTTGAACATCTTTGAAGCAGAGCCTTTAGAGGGTCGAATGGTACTTGAGGTTCATCCCAATGTCGCGTTTGCTATGTTGGATCGATTATTAGGCGGAGCAGGTACAACGCCAACCAAAATCAATGCATTGACCGAGATTGAAACGATTGTTATGGAGCGAATTTTTAGTAGAGCATTCGATAGCTTACAAGAAGCATGGAAGACCGTTATTGATATTCAACCTCGTTTAGAGGCGCTAGAAACGAATCCGCAGTTTATGCAAATCGTTTCTCCCAATGAAACGATTGCATTAATATCGCTGAGCACCAAAATCGGGGACACAACAGGAATGATCAACTTATGTATTCCTCATGTTGTTATTGAACCAATCATGCCTCGACTTTCTGTACATCACTGGTTTGTTTCCCAGAAGAAGACGAGAGCACCTGAAGAAGTGGAAGCACTTCAATCACGCTTGGAGAAGACCAAGCTACCTCTCATTGCAGAGTTGGGATCGTCTGAAATTTCAATACGAGATTTCTTAGGATTAACGATAGGCGATGTAATCCCGCTGCATAAATCCGTCGAAGATTCGCTTCAAGTCAAGGTTGGCGAGAAGCTGAAATATCTCGGAAGCCCTGGTACCGTAAAAGGGAAGATGGCTGTACAAATTACAGAAATCGTGAATGAAGGAGAAGAAGAATATGATGAATAACAGAGATTATTTGTCGCAGGAAGAGATCGACGCTTTATTGAGACAATCATCTGAAGAAAGTTCTGTCTCTTCTTTTCATGGGCCTCCGCAAGTTGAAGATTTTTTATCCCCACTCGAGCAAGATGCACTTGGGGAAATAGGTAATATTACGTTCGGCAGCGCGGCGACAGCGCTATCGACGCTACTTGGCAAGAAAGTAGATATAACGACGCCTAAGGTGTCAGTGATTGGTAAAGAAGAATTGGAAGAAACGTTTCCCAGACCTCATGTTGCCGTTCATGTCAATTATGTTGATGGCTTTGATGGGATTAACTTGCTGGTCATTCAAACCAAAGATGCGCAAGTTATCGCTGATCTTATGATGGGCGGAGACGGCACTGGTGGAGATGAAAATCTCAGTGAAATTCATATCAGCGCCGTACAAGAAGCCATGAATCAGATGATGGGTTCATCAGCTACTTCCATGTCTACCATCTTTAATCGATTTGTCAATATCTCTCCACCAGGAATCGACATATTAAATTTGTCGAAAGGAGAAGGAAAACTGCCTGACGAGGACGTATTTATAAGGATATCGTTCCGACTTGCAATTGGCGATCTTATTGATTCCAACATCATGCAGTTACTGCCTGTTCCTTTCGCCAAAGAAATGGTATCGATCTTAATGGGTGGTGGTGAGACTGAATCAGCAATGGAAGCTGCACCGGCGGCGCAAGCACCACCAGTTGTAGCTCCTCCTGTGCAAGAAGCACCTAAATCGCAGCCAGCACCCATGTATGAGCAACCTGTATACCAACAACCAATGTATGAACAGCCGATGTATCAGCAGCCTCCTATGGGACAGCCGATGTATCCGCCACAACAACCGATGTATCCACCTCAGCAGCAGCCGATGTATCAACAGCCTCCAGCTGCGTTTGGTGGCATGCCTAATCGTAATGTGAATGTTCAACCGGTCCAGTTTGGTAATTTACAATCAGGCGCTTACACGCAAGCAGATGATACGAACCTGAATTTACTTCTCGATATACCGCTTAAGGTAACCGTAGAATTGGGCAGAACGAACAAGGTGATTAAAGACATCTTGGAACTGTCACAGGGGTCTATCATTGAGTTGGACAAGCTTGCTGGTGAACCGGTAGATATTTTGGTGAATAATAAGTTGATTGCCAAAGGTGAAGTTGTAGTCATCGATGAGAATTTTGGGGTTCGTGTTACTGACATTGTTAATCAATGGGAACGAATTCAAAAATTACAATAATTTAATTTTAGGGGGATATTTTCAATGGCTAACCGTATTCTAATTGTGGATGATGCAGCTTTTATGAGAATGATGATTCGTGATATTTTATCAAAAAATGGGTATGAAGTATGTGGCGAGGCGAATGATGGAGCGCAAGCTATCGAAAAATATAAGGAATTAAAGCCAGATCTGATCACGATGGATATCACGATGCCTGAGATGGACGGTATTCAAGCATTAAAAGAAATTAAAAAAATCGAGCCAAACGCAAAAGTAATTATGTGTTCCGCGATGGGTCAACAAGCCATGGTTATCGATGCGATTCAAGCAGGGGCTAAAGACTTCATCGTTAAACCATTCCAAGCTGACCGTGTAATTGAAGCTATTAAAAAGACTCTAGGTTAAACCGTCCGAATTCGGTTGAGTCTTACATAAACCGAAAGGGTTGTTCTTATGAAAAGACGTCAATCGAATAAAGTTATCTTAAGCATACTTAGTTTGTTCGCCTTGTTATATACAAACTCTGCTGTAAATGCGGAAACAGAACCGAATCAAGAGATTCCAGGCGCTGACTATCCGGGTTCAATGGGTTCAGTGGATTCCTTATTTATGGTTATGAAGGTTATTTTGGTCCTTGTATTTATTATCATTCTCTTCTATGTATTGATGAGGTATGTGGCAAAGAAAAACAAAGGCACTTTGTTTGGGAACTCGATACGCTCCTTAGGTGGAGTTCCCTTGGGTCAGAACAAATCGATCCAGATCGTTGAAATTGGGCATTCGCTCTTCGTTGTTGGCGTTGGTGAGAATATTCAGTTATTGGATAAAATCATCGACGCCGATGAAGTAGCTTATATTTCAAATCTCTTACAATCATCTCAGGATGATCGAATGGGCTTCGGTTCGATAAGCAAATGGATCAGCAAGCTGCCTTTAAAAAAGAACGATGTGGAAGAGGAAGTAGAAATTACGTCTTCGTTTCAACAAGTGTTTCATGATAAATTACGGCGAGTAACTGACCGTAATAAGAATGTCGAAGAATGGTTGTCTGATCAAAAACAAAAAGATCGGTTGAATGAAGAATGAAAAGAAATAAATTAGTTGGCGTACTGCTGCTTGTTGTGATATCCATTTTCTTATTATCTTTAACCGCTTCGGCTGCTGAAAATGATGTTACGAATCCGATTCCTGGTTTGAATGTCAATATCGGAACGAGCACGGCGACTGGAGGATCATCCAATACGGTAACACTCCTTTTATTGCTTACCGTGTTAAGTTTAGCTCCATCCTTTCTTATTTTAATGACAAGCTTCACTAGAATTGTGATCGTACTGGGTTTCGTTCGAACATCATTAGGAACTCAACAAATGCCACCTAATCAGGTTTTAATCGGACTCGCTCTGTTTTTAACCTTTTTTATTATGTCTCCAACTTTAGGGGAAGTTAATCAAACAGCGCTTCAGCCTTATTTGAAGGGTGAAATTAATCAAACGCAGGCTTTTCAGACTGCGTCACTACCCATGAAGAAGTTTATGTTTAAACATACGCGTCAGAAGGATTTGAAACTGTTTCTTGACTATTCTAAAGCTAAAGCGCCTACAGGGGTCGAAGACATCCCAATCACTTCATTAGTACCTGCTTATGCGATTAGTGAATTAAAATCAGCCTTTCAGATGGGTTTCATGATATTTATACCGTTTCTGGTTATAGATATGGTTGTATCCAGTACATTAATGGCTATGGGGATGATGATGCTCCCGCCTGTGATGATTTCACTTCCATTTAAAATCCTTCTTTTTATTCTTGTAGATGGTTGGTATCTTGTGGTGAGATCGTTACTTTTAAGCTACGGTTAAAGACCAAGATATCGGAGGGAATCTAGATGGGTTCGGAATTTGTAATACGAATTGCTGGCGAAGCTGTTTACACCGTACTTAAAGCTAGTGCGCCAATGTTGCTTATAGGGTTAATCGTTGGTCTGGCTATTAGTATTTTTCAAGCAACGACTCAGATCCAAGAGCAAACACTTGCTTTTGTTCCGAAAATTGTTGCTGTACTGCTTTCCATCCTAATTTTTGGATCATGGATTATGAATACACTAGTTGATTTCACCTTTAATCTACTCAACAATCTTTACAAATTCGTTGGTTAGGTTGTGAGTGAAATGCCAACTATTATTCAAGCGATCCCTATCTTTCTGCTTATTTTTTGTCGAATTACATCATTTTTTGTCGTGGTTCCCATTCTTTCTTCGAGAAATGTGCCAATGATGTTCAAGGTGGGACTGTCCGTCTTTATCTCATTGATTATTTTCGCGACAATGGGAATGGAGAAGACCATACCGATAGATGGTGTTTACGTGCTATTAATTATTCGTGAGATGCTAATCGGTGTACTATTAGGTTTTCTCGCGTATATTTTTTTCACTGTTGTTCAAACAGCTGGTTCATTTATGGATATGCAAATTGGATTTAGTATGGCGAGTGTAATTGACCCTTTAACGGGTGCTTCAACGCCGATGCTCGGAAACTTGAAGTATATGATTGCTGTTCTGTTGTTTTTGTCCTTTGATGGTCATCATTACTTGATCAGAGCCATAATTGACAGCTACAAATGGGTGCCGATTGATAACGCATTATTTAGTCGCATTTATGACGGACAAATATCAGATTTTTTATTTAAATCGCTCTCCAAAATGTTTTATCTGTCCTTTCAACTAGCGGCTCCCATCGTTGCAGCATTATTTTTAACCGATTTAGGATTAGGACTTTTAACGAGGGTTGCTCCGCAATTCAATATTTTTGTTATCGGTGCGCCGCTTAAAATGATCCTTGGATTTTTCTTGCTTGTCATCGTATTCCCTGAGCTAATTTCACAATTTCAGCAGCTATTCGGAATCATTTTTGAATATATGGAGAAAATGCTTCAAATTATGGGCGGCTCGCCGCAGACATCACCTAAGTAGGAGGAGAACCGTGTCCCAACAACTTCGTTTACATCTTGATTTACAATGGTTTGCTGGGGAAAAAACGGAGACTGCTACTGCTAAAAAAAGACAGGATGCCAGAAAAAAGGGTCAAGTTGCAAAAAGTATGGACTTGCCCGCGGCTTCCATTTTACTTTTTTCATTCGTGGCTTTTCTAATGTTTGGTTCATTTATGAAAGGTAAGCTTCTTCATATCTTTCGGAATGTTTATGAGAATCAGCTAGGCATGGATATAACCGTAGGGAACGTACAGGTGTTATTCATGGATTTAACGGTACAAGGATTGACCATTGTCGCTCCAATTTTTATATTGGTAGTTCTTATCGCTTTTATCGCAAACTATGCTCAAATTGGTTTTATGTTTATCGGCGAGCCCTTGATGATGAAGTTCGACAAGATTAATCCTATTAGTGGTTTTAAAAAGATTTTTTCGATGCGAACGGTTATGGACTTTCTAAAGTCGACTTTGAAAATGTTGATCATCGGGTACGCGGTCTATACCACTTTGATGGCGCAAAAAGCAAGGCTGCTGGGGTTAGGACATGCACCCTTGGAGAACACATTTTCCTTTGTTGCTTCGGTAACGCTAGGCTTAGGGATCAAAATCGGTGCTATTCTGATCGTTTTAGCCATTTTTGATTATATTTATCAAAAATATGAACATGAGAAAAGTCTCAAAATGTCCAAACAGGATATTAAGGATGAGTATAAGAAAAGTGAAGGCGATCCTCTCATCAAAGGGAAGATCCGTGCCAAACAACGTCAAATGGCCATGCAACGAATGATGCAGGAAGTTCCTAAGGCCGATGTCATCATTACCAACCCAACTCACTTCGCAGTTGCATTGAAATACGATGCAAAAAATATGCAGGCCCCGACTGTTATTGCAAAAGGTGCAGACTATGTTGCCTTGAAAATTAAAGAAGTCGCCAAACAAAATGGCGTCATGACAATGGAAAATAAGCCGCTTGCTCGAGCGATTTTTGCACAGGTGGAAATTGGTGATGCAATTCCAGCAGATTTATTCCAAGCTGTGGCAGAAGTACTAGCGTATGTATATAAGATGAAGGGTAAGACGAATTAATGTAGAGGGAGGTGCAATCTGATGAAAATCAAGGATTTATTAGTTCTAGTCGGTATTATTGGCATCGTGTTGATGATGATTGTACCTATTCCTATCCCTTTGCTGGACTTTTTACTTATTATTAATATTTCAATTGCATTAATGATCATCTTGGTTGCCATGAATACGCAGGAAGCACTCCAGTTCTCGATTTTCCCTTCCTTGCTATTGATAACTACGCTCTTTCGATTAGCGTTAAACGTGTCAACAACTCGTAATATCTTAGCTCATGCTGAAGCAGGCGACGTGGTCAGAACTTTTGGTTCATTCGTTGCACAAGGCAATATCGTTGTGGGATTCGTTGTGTTTCTCATCCTTGTCTTGGTTCAATTTATCGTTATTACCAAAGGTTCTGAGCGCGTGGCCGAGGTAGCAGCTAGATTTACCTTAGATGCAATGCCAGGAAAGCAAATGAGTATTGATGCTGATTTGAATGCTGGATTGATCAATGAGGTGCAAGCCAGAGAAAGACGACAAAAGATTGAGCGCGAAGCTGATTTCTACGGTGCCATGGATGGTGCCAGTAAATTTGTAAAAGGTGACGCGATTGCCGGGATCATCATCCTTGTTATCAATCTAATTGGTGGCTTTATTATTGGGATGACCATGAAGGGGATGGATTTTTCAGAGGCTTTGCAAACGTTCTCGATTCTTACGATCGGGGATGGATTGGTGAGCCAAATCCCTGCACTTTTAATTTCTACTGCAGCGGGTATCATCGTAACTCGAGCATCGTCCGAAGGAAACTTAGGTCATGATATAACGAAACAATTAACGGCTCAACCTAAGCTGTTATATATTGTTGCTGGTACATTGGTTGTATTAGGCACATTTACTCCTATCCATTGGTTTACAACGTATCCGATCGCTGGACTATTGGTATATGCCGCATTCAAAATGCAAAAGAATTTGGAACGTGAAGCCATTAAAGAAGAGCAATTGGTTGAAGAGCAGCAGATTGAGGAAGTTCGGAGTCCTGAGAGTGTCATTTCCTTACTTCAAGTTGATCCGATTGAATTTGAGTTTGGCTATGGGCTTATCCCACTTGCAGATACTCAACAGGGTGGCGACTTATTGGATCGTATTATTCTAATACGTCGTCAATGTGCTTTGGAGCTTGGTGTTGTTGTGCCAGTCATTCGAATTCGTGACAATATTCAATTAAGACCGAATGAGTATATCATCAAAATAAAAGGCAATACAGTTGCTCGCGGCGAACTACTTTTAAATCACTATCTAGCAATGAGTCCTGGTTTTGATGATGATTCCATATCAGGAATCGAAACAACGGAGCCAGCATTCGGCTTACCAGCTATTTGGATTGATGAAATGAATAAAGAGAGAGCTGAGCTATCTGGCTATACAGTCGTAGATCCGCCTTCCGTAGTAGCAACTCATTTAACTGAAATCATTAAGAAACACATTCATGAACTCTTGGGTCGTCAGGAAACGAAGGCGCTTATCGAAAATGTAAGAGAATCGTATCCTGCGCTTGTCGATGATCTAATTCCATCCGTGTTAGCAGTCGGAGATATTCAGAAAGTGCTTTCTAAGCTTCTTCGCGAGAAAATATCTGTACGTGACTTGGTCACAATTCTAGAAACACTAGCGGATTATGGTACTTATACGAAAGATCCTGAGATTCTAACAGAATATGTAAGGCAGTCACTATCTCGTCAAATCACACAGCAGTTTACCTCACAAGGTGATTCACTCAAAGTAATTACGGTGGGGCCGTCTGTTGAGAAGAAAATTGCAGATTCTGTGCAGCAATCAGATCAAGGAAGTTATTTGGCACTAGACCCTTCATCTTCGCAAATTATTTATCATCGTGTAACTGAGCAAGTAACGAAATTAATTCAATCGGGGCAACAGCCAGTCATTTTAACTTCACCAACAATTCGAATGTATGTTAGACAGCTTTTAGAAAGAACGCTACAAGATATACCAGTTCTTTCTTATAGTGAATTAGAGCCTAGCGTCGAAATCCAAAGCATGGGGGTAGTCAATTTATGAGAGTAAAAAGATATGTTGTTGATTCCATGCCAGACGCTTTGCAAAAAATTCGTACGGATCTTGGGAAGGATGCTGTGATTCTTAATACTAAGGAAATTCGTACTGGCGGTTTTCTTGGGATGTTTGGTAAGAAAAAGATAGAAGTCATTGCTGCTATTGATGGCGCAAATGCCAAACCTACGGCTGCTCCACAACGGGTGGCACCTCAGCCGCCGCTTTCTCAGTCCAAAGTAAATACTCAAATGGCTCAGAATAAAAATAGCTTTCATCGATCTGATTTTCCAGATGTACCTGATGTTCTAGTACCAACGGCAATAAAGAACGAACCAGTTATAATTAATGCCGTACCTGCATCAGAGAAAGTGATGACTCCCGCGCAACACCAGGCTTACTCACCTTCATCTGTACAATCGTCAGCAAGAAATTCGGTTAAAGATGATCAATTAATGGATGAACTCAAGCAAATGAAAGAAATGATGAAAAAGCTTACGCAAGTGCCCGACGAAGGGAAGCTGCCGGAAGCTTTACAAAAACTAGAGCAAAGATTGTATGACCAAGAAGTAAATCCAGCTCTGGTTCGTCAAATTATGGATGAGGTTATGGCAGATTTTCAGCTTGCGGATGAGCCTGTCACAGAAGAATCAGCCCATCAACTTGTTCGCTCCAAATTAGGTGAGATTTTTCAAACAGATCATAGTAAGCATATTTCAGCACAAACACGTGTTGTTCATTTCGTTGGGCCAACAGGTGTTGGTAAAACAACAACGATTGCGAAATTAGCTGCTGAGCAAGTATTGAAATATCACCGTAAAGTGGGGTTTATTACTTCAGACACGTATCGAATTGCTGCGATTGAGCAGTTGAAAACATATGCAACCATATTAAATGTACCACTCGAAGTCGTGTTTTCACCGCAGGATTTGACGAAAGCATTTCAGAATTTAGCAGAATGCGACATCATTTTCATGGATACGGCTGGGCGTAATTTCCGCAATGAAATGTATGTTTCAGAATTGAATTCATTACTTAAAACACAAGGGAACAGTGAAACTATTCTCGTTCTAAGCCTAACGACCAAATATCGCGATTTGCGTGCAATAACGAATAATTTCAGTAAATTCAAATTGGACAAAGTACTCTTCACCAAAATGGATGAAACGGATTCCTATGGCGCCATTTTGAATGTTGTTCATGAGTTTTCTCTCAAGCTTTCGTATGTGACAACTGGGCAAAGTGTACCCGATGATATTGCGGAAATGAACGAGTGGCAAATCATTGATTTGTTATTGGAGGAGCCTAGAACATGAAGGATCAAGCAGAAGGGTTGCGGAACTTGGTTCAGACACAGGGTGAGAAAGGCACAAGAACAACCAGGATCATTACCGTAACCAGTGGAAAAGGTGGTGTAGGTAAATCCAATTTTACGCTCAACTTCGCTTTATCACTGCAGTCTTTAGGTTACAAGGTACTTGTATTCGATGCAGATATTGGACTCGCGAACATTGACGTATTAATGGGTGTATCCTCAACCTACAGCTTATATCACCTGTTAAAGAAAGATAAGACGATTTGGGAAATCATCCAAAAGGGATCGAATGATTTAGAGTTTATTGCCGGTGGTTCTGGATTTAATGACTTACTTCGGTTAAGTGAAGAAGAATTAGATTATTTTGCAGAGCAAGTCATGCAATTGAACGGGTATGTTGACTTTATTATTTTCGATACTGGAGCAGGGCTATCTAAGGAAACACTGAAGTTCATACTTGCGGCTGAAGAAGCCATTGTGGTTACGACGCCTGAGCCAACATCTATCACAGATGCTTATGCGATCATCAAAATGGTCAATTCAATGGGGCACGATGTACCTTTTAAATTAGTCATTAATCGGGTCACAGATGCGCGAGAAGGCAAGCAAACAGCCGACAAAATTTCTTTAGTAGCTAAGCAGTTCTTAAATATTAACATACCAACCTTAGGGTTTGTAGACGATGATCCAGTAGTTTCTAAAGCAGTGAAAAGGCAAATTCCTTTCTCAATTGCATTTCCTTATTCGACAGCAACGAAAAGTATTAAGACGCTTACGGATAATTATATAAAAGGATATCGCGTAATCGAAACACCATCTACCGGTGTCAAGAGCTTTTTAAATAAAATGTTGAAACTTTTGAAATAGGAATTTTGAAAATTGTGTCGAATAAGCAGATAGAGGAGGGAAGCAGCTTGGCAATATATAACATTCTTGTCGTAGATGACTCCGTCTTTATGCGAAAAATTGTTAGTGATTTAATTTCTGAACAACCGCAATTCAAGGTCATAGGTACTGCGAAAGATGGTCAAGAAGCGATTGAACAAGTTAAGCTGCTTCGACCGGATGCTGTGACAATGGATATCGAAATGCCTGTCATGAATGGATTGGATGCGCTTAAACACATCATGGAAGAGCAACCAACTCCCGTTATTATGCTGAGCTCCTTAACGCAAGAAGGAGCAGCTGAAACAATTAAAGCTTTGGAGTTGGGAGCAGTTGACTTTATTCGAAAGCCATCGGGATCCATCTCTCTGGATTTGTATAAAGTTAAGCTATTGCTGCATGAGAAACTGCAGATGGCAGTCCGTTCAAAAGTGAATGTTAACCCGCCAGTCCGCGTGCAGACGCCATTAGCAAATGTAAATCCGTTGTCTTTGAGATCGAAGATGATCAAAGAAACTCTGAATCATTCAGATTCGAGTATCCCGCCTAGCCAAACTAGTACCCATTTTAATCATGTAGTTGCCATTGGCACTTCTACCGGTGGTCCGCGTGCTTTACATCAAGTCATCTCCAATATTCCTGCAGGATTTCCAGCACCAATATTAATTGTACAGCATATGCCACCTAATTTTACTAAATCGCTAGCCCAACGTTTGAATGATATCTCACAAATTAGGGTTGTTGAAGCGGTGGATGGCGAAGTCCTCCAAACAGCTACTGCGTATGTAGCCCCTGGGGGATGGCATATGGTGATCTACAAAGATGCGAACCGAACGTACAAAATCCGATTAACCAAAGACGAACCTGTTTCTGGTCACCGACCATCTGTTGATGTAATGTTTGAATCCTTGCTAAGCATGAATGAATTAAAGCGACATGTCGTTTTGATGACTGGAATGGGAAGTGATGGGGCCAAAGGAATGCTGTCTCTGAGGCAAGCAGGTGCAACAACAACAATTGCCGAAGCCGAAGAAACTTGCATCGTATATGGGATGCCTAGAGCCGCTGTAGAGAACCAAGCTGCAATGCATGTATTACCTCAACAGGACATTGCGATTCGTTTATCTAGGTGTGTTCAGAATGAAATGAACTAAAGCAAACATAGGGTACTGGATGATTCTATTGGAGGTGTGTGGTAGTGGAACTTAGTCAATATCTATCGATGTTTATCGATGAATCAAAAGAGCATTTGCAATCATTAAATGAAAATCTTCTGAATTTAGAAAGTAGTCCGAAAGACATAAGTATTGTACATAACATTTTTCGTTCAGCTCATACGTTAAAAGGGATGTCTGCGACAATGGGATTCGAGGACATCGCAGCACTTACTCATGATATGGAAAATGTGCTTGACCTCGTACGTAATAGCAAAATTGAGATGGACTCCTACATATTTGATTGTATTTTTAAAAGTTTAGACTCTTTAGAATCAATGGTCGAGGATATCATTCAAGGTGGGACAGGCAAAGCGGATGTAAGTCCAATTGTTGTTTCTCTGAGATCCATCGTGACAGGCGACTACAAAAAAGCAGCAGCACCTTCAACGGCAGTTGCTGTCAATGAACCTGCGAAAGGCATCGAAGTGGATGAGTTTCAATATTCCATACTTCAACAGTCGATCGACTCTGGTTTTCTTGTTTTTTACATTGAAGTTAGTGTCAATGAAAACTGTGTGCTGAAAGCTGCACGTGCTTATATGGTATTCGATGCCATGGAAAGAATGGGCGAAATTATTAAGTCCACGCCAACTGTGCAAGAAATTGAGCAGGAGAAGTTTGATCGCTCTTTCTCGCTCTACTTTATATCAAAAGTTGATCAAGCGACGTTAGAGAAAGAGATTTTGAATGTATCTGAGATTGCTTCTTGTGTGATTATTACAGTAGATACAGAATCTCTTGCTGAATTATCCCGACCGATTGCTGAGATCGAAACTGCTCGTCAAGAAATTGCAGCTGCTGTTGCGGCTACGATTCCTACACCTGAAGTATCAGTTACTAAACCATCGGAACCCGTTGTATCGGCTGCGCCTAAACCAACTGCTGGTGGAGCTCCTGTAGCAAGTCGTACGATTCGTGTAGATATCGAGCGTTTAGACACCCTGATGAATCTATTCAGTGAGCTATTGATCGATCGTGTTCGCTTAGAACAGTTAGCAAGTGAAGTGAAACGCAATGATTTAACAGAAACGGTTGAACACATGTCACGTGTGAGCAGTGATTTGCAAAATATCGTTTTGAAGCTTCGCATGGTTCCAGTAGATTCGGTATTTAATAGATTCCCGCGTATGATTAGAGATCTAGCTAAGTCTTTGGACAAAAAAGTGGATCTTGTGATTACAGGTGCAGATACAGAACTAGACCGTACTGTTATTGATGAAATCGGTGACCCGCTAGTCCATTTATTGCGAAATGCTGTTGATCACGGTATTGAATCGATCAGCGAGCGTGTTGCCGTAGGTAAACCAGAGCAAGGAACTATACAGCTTCGTGCTTTCCACAGCGGAAATCATGTCTTTATCGAGATCGAGGAAGATGGTAAAGGAATTTACCGTGATAAAGTTTTGAAAACGGCTATGAAGAATGGTCTCGTAACAACGGAACAAGCTGCCAAACTCTCGGACCATGAAGTTTACAATTTGCTATTTGCATCAGGATTCAGTACAGCTGAGAAAATCTCTGATATTTCTGGACGTGGCGTAGGCCTCGACGTTGTGAAAACGAAGATTCAGATGCTAGGCGGACATGTTCAAGTAGATTCGAAGCCAGGCTTCGGAAGCAAATTTTCCGTACAGTTGCCATTGACGCTCTCCATTATTTCGGCGATGCTAGTACGCTTGGGTAGTGAGAAATATGCCATTCCGTTGTCTTCGATTGTTGAAACATCAGCCATTCAGAAATCTCAGATCCGTAACATCCAAGGAACTAAAATGATTGATTATCGTAAATCAGTTATCCCATTGGTGTCCGTGAGCTCCTTATTCCAGGTTCCTGATTTCAACGAGGATTTGGAAGAAGAAACAGAAATCGTCGTTGTTCGCAAAGGTGATAAACAAGTAGCTCTTATGGTGGATGAGTTTATCGGCCAGCAAGAAATCGTGTTAAAAACACTTGGTAAATATTTAACGGGGATTTTCGCAATTTCTGGAGCAACCATTCTTGGGGATGGACAAGTTGCTTTGATCATTGACCCAAATGCATTGATAAAATAAACCATATTCGTTAAGGAGGATTTCAAAATGGGAGAAGAAAAAAAGGTAATTGTCTTCGCGCTTGGATCGGAAGAGTATGGTGTTGAAGTAGAGAAGGTTAGAACGATCGAAAGAATGCAGCCAATGACCCGTGTACCGAAAGCACCGGAATTCATTAAAGGTGTTATTAACTTACGTGGGGTAGTTATTCCAATTATTGATCTACGCGCTAGATTTGGTCTTGAAGAGGTAACAAGCACAGATGCAACTCGTATTATCATCGTATCTGCTGCTGAATTTGAAGTAGGATTGATTGTTGACTCTGCCAATGACGTTATTGATGTTGATACAGATAATATTAATACACCGCCTGAAGTTGTTGGTGGCATTAAAGCGAAATACTTGGACGGTATTGCACGTGTTGGCGAGAATAGATTGCTAGTACTCCTTAACTTGGAGCAAGTTTTGAATCGCAGTGAAATTCAGCAGCTGGAAAGATTTGAGGAATAGCTTGTGGACGTTTTTAGCCAATTAGAGGATTTTCAATTAGATGTGCTTAAGGAAGTAGGGAACATTGGCGCGGGGCATGCAGCAACTGCGCTTTCTACCTTACTCGATAAGCCGATTGATATGTTGGTTCCAAAAGTAAGAATGCTGCCTTTCGAAGAAATTTGCGAAAGTGTTGGTGGAGCCGAGACTGTGGTATTAGCTATCTTCTTGCGAGTTGAAGGAGATGCTCCTGGCAATATGTTTTTCATTCTTAATTTGGATGCTGCCAAAAATATGCTTCGGGATTTGGTTGGTTTATCCATATCCGATCAAGAAGAGTATTCAGAGTTAGAATTATCAGCACTGAATGAGATTGGAAATATTCTTGCTGGGTCGTATTTATCCTCACTTGCTGATTTTACGAATTTAAATATGCAGCCGACGGTTCCAGCGCTGGCGATCGACATGGCTGGTGCAATTTTAAGCTATGGTTTATTGCAATTTGGTCAAATGGGAGACCAGGCTCTTCTCATTGATACTAAATTTTTGGAAGGGGACAACGAAGTGCAAGGGCACTTTTTCTTAATCCCTGATCCGGAATCGTTTGGTAAAATCTTTTCGGCATTAGGGGTAGTCTCTCCATGACGCTAGAAAACTTAATTAAAGTAGGTATGGCTGATTTGAATGTTGCTCATCAAACTGGTGTTTTGAAGACAACAGGTTTAGGTTCATGTGTAGGGGTTACCCTATACGATAGCCGATCCAAAGTGGCAGGTATGGCACATGTCATGCTGCCTTCCTCTGAGATAGCACGAGAAGGCTCATTGAACATAGCCAAGTATGCAGACACAGCTATTCCTGAACTTATTTCAAGAATGGAAAAGCTAGGAGCAAGTATTAGCAAGTTGGAAGCTAAGCTTGCTGGTGGCGCCCAAATGTTTGCATTTGCTGGAAATAATGATACGATGAGAATCGGACCGCGGAATGTAGAATCTTGTAAAGAAATGTTGAATCGTTACAAGATTCCAATTTTGGCTGAGGATACAGGAGCAAATTATGGTCGTACGATTGAGTTCTTTAGTGCGACTGGAATCCTCCTGATCCGGAGTGTTCAATTGGGAGTAAAGGAAATTTAATGATGATTGGAACAATACGAATAAATCTCATCGTAGCTTTGTTAGCTGGAATTTTTACATTTACCCTATCGATCGGCAATAATTTATTTCTATCATCCTGCATCAAAAGCGGGTACAGCTTTCTTATTTTATTCGTTGTAACATTTGGATTTAGATGGGTGCTAGGGTTATTAATTGGATCTGTTTCTTCACTTGAGAACTCATCACTCGACAATTCCTCATCCGCTGTTGGTCAAAACCTTGACCTGCTTACACCCGATGAGGATGAGGAAACACGTCAAATGATGAAGTCGAACCACACGAATAATTCTAAAGATGCACATTCGAATGAAATGCAATTTTCACCATTGAATCCACCTAAGCTAGTCACCAAGAATAATTTGGACCCTGAACAACTGGCGGGTGCCTTGAGGCGAATGTCTGAAGATTAAGGATGGTGAATCTGAAACTCATGATTGATCAAAAGCAAGTTCAGCTTGCGAATATTGAATTGTGGAAACAGTGGAAGGAACAAGGGATTATTGCCGCGAGACAAGCGCTAATTGAGAACTATTTACCATTAGTGGAGTATGTCTCAGGTAGATTAGCTATTGGTCTTCCTAAGAGTGTTTCCAAAGACGACTTATCCAGCTTTGGGGTTATGGGATTAATCGATGCCATCGAGAAGTTCGATTATGCAAGAGGGTTACAATTTGAAACCTATGCATCTTGGAGAATTCGTGGGTCCATAATTGATGGTTTACGCCAAGGTGATTGGGTGCCGAGGTCTGTTAGAGAAAAGGCCAAAAAGGTAGAGGAAGCCTATCAAAAGCTTGAACAGCAATATCTTCGATCGGTTACAGACACGGAGATAAGCACTTATTTACAAATCAGTGAGCAGGATTTTCAACAAATGGTTCAGGATATATCCATCACGACGATTTGTTCGATTGATGATCCTATTCGTGAAGAAGAGTCCGAAACCAGATTATCTCTCATTGTAGATGAGAAGGCCAAGAATCCAGAAGCTCAAGTCAATGAGTTTTACCTTAAGGAATCGTTAGCGAAAGCGATAGACCGATTGACAGAAAAAGAGAGAACGGTAGTTTCACTATTTTATTTCGAAGAATTATCCTTAAGTGAAATAGCGGAAGTTATGTGTTTATCACCATCCCGTATTTCTCAATTACATTCGAAAGCCATCTTAAGACTTAAAGGTGTGCTTGGTCGATTTAAAAATCAACTTTTTCAAGATAATTAAACTTAATCTGAAAGCATGGAAAGGTGGTATGTCCGTGAGTGAAGGGAACATGCCTTTGGATTTCTTCATTAGTATTACCGTGTCAGATGACAAGCTATCTGCTCATCTACTCATTAGTAATACGGAAGATTCGTTTAAAGTCTCTATTGGGCAATTATTAGACATGGTTCAAAAAAATCGTATTATTCATGGTGTAAATCAAGTGGTGCTTGCAGAAATTGCAGCTAACCCAAAATCTTTTTCTCTAAAAAAGACTTTAATTGCGACTGGAACTAAACCGGTTGAAGGTCAAAATGGCTATATTAAATTATCATTTGACTTTGATGACAACGAAAAAAAACCTTTGGAGCTGGAAGACGGCCGGGTCAACTATAAAGAAGTTGTTTCAATTTATAATGTAAGAAAAGGGCAATTGATCGGTCAACGATACTTAGCTACAGCTGGCACGCCAGGTCGTGCAGTTACTGGGGAAACACTTTTTTCTAAAGCTGGCAAAGAAGCTAGATTTAAAGTAGGTAAAAATGTTGTATCCGATGCGGAGCAAATGGGGCTATATGCAACCATCGATGGTATGGTAGTCAGAACTGACCGTGACAAAATTAATGTGTTCCCTGTTTATGAGATAAATGGGGATGTTGATTATAATGTAGGCAACATTGATTTTATTGGGACTGTTGTAGTAAGAGGCAATGTGCTGCCAGGCTTCAAAGTTCGTGCAGCAGGTGACATTCGTGTTACCGGTGGCGTCGAAGCCGCGGAGCTAGAAGCAGAAGGCTCGATTGAAATTTCGGCAGGTATTGTAGGTCAGAATAAAGCCTTCATTAAAGCTGGTAAAAATGTTAAAAGCTCCTTCATTCAAGATGCAACGATTGAGGTTTCAGGTGATCTGAACGTTTCTCAGAGTATTATGCACTCAACGGTGAGGGCAGGTAGAAGTGTGAATTGTGTGGGAGCCAAAGGTTTAATCGTAGGGGGGACTATTCAAGCTGGAGAACGCGTTACGGCTAGAACAATTGGTAATTCAATGTCGACAACTACAGTAATTGAAGTAGGTGTTCTGCCTGAATTGCGTAATGAAATGATTCAACTTCGTAATCATCTCAAGTCATTGAGTGAAAACATGGAGAAAACGAGTAAAGCGCTTACTTTGTTGGATCAATTGGCTGCCGCTGGTCAGCTAAGTCCAGATAAGCTCGCTATGCGTATTAAACTTAATAATACGAAGAAGCAGGCGATAGATGAGCAAATAACAATTAAGGAACGTATTTTGGAAATCGAAAAATCCCTTGAGGATTCTGAAAATGCCAAAGTTCAAATTGTTTCTACTATCTATGGTGGCACGAAAATCGTAATAGGACGTTACACGAAATTTATTAAAGATCCCACGAACCGAATGACATTCCGATTAAGTGAAGGCGATATAATCATGAGTGCTAACGTGTAAGTGAAGGAGGGAGTAAACGATGAGTTTTAAAGCCATCGATTTACAACTCGCTGTACACAAAAACGATGAAGCGGGTATTAAGCAGAATCAATTAATGCAGAAGCCGCGGCATGATGGAACTATTTTAGAAAATCAAGCTACACAATCAACGGAACGTGATCGAGGACGGTCTAGCAAACTCGAAGAGAGTGGGCGTGCAGATATTAAGGATCGTCGTGAACAGAAGAAAGCGCAAATAGGTAAAAGTAAGACAAGACGGCCAGAAGAGAGTCTTTCTAAGGATTCGGAACACCAACCGGATCATCCCTATAAAGGTCATCATATCGACTTATCCCTCTAACTTGCTATAGAAAAAGGTGAACTTTATGGTTATGCAGCCGGTGTTATATGTCATCCTGCTCGGTCTTGTACTGATTGTATATGCAAGATTTATACCGAAGGATCAAATGACGGCTTCATCCGCAAAAGCAACAGTGGTGCAAGAAATTGAAGATACGATCGAACACTTCGCTGCTGAAATGGATGAACAAAATCAAGCAATGCTTGATCTTTTTTCAAAAACTAAGCAGGATTATGAAGTTGAACTTGCTAAATTAGCGGGTCGCTTGGAAACCTTGGAGAGACAAAAGCACGAGCTTTCCAAAGAACTCACAACCTTCCACGTTAATCAGCAGACAACACTTACTTCGAATGAGATGCTAAGTGCTTTAAATAAGCCTAATTTCGAGATTCCATCAGCGACAATTGTCCAAACCATAGTTCCTGAAGTTCTGCCAGAGGAACCAGTCTATGTGGGTTTAAGCATGAAACGTAGATATGCCGAATTATTTACCTTGCATGATCAGGGGAAAAGTGTAGAGGCTATTGCCAAGAAGCTCAGTATGAATAAAGGCGAGGTCAGTTTGATCCTTCAGCTTTCAAGACAGGAGGAGCGGACCCGTGTTTAAAAATAGAGCTCTCGTTTCAGGTATTGGATTTGGTATCATTGTAGGCGCAATCCTTCTTCAAGTTATGCTGATTCGTCCAAGCAGTCCGAGTCAGTCAGGTATATCATTGGAAGAGATGGATCCTCAGAAGCTAAAGGACGAGGCGTCCAAATACTATCTAGTGCTTGATAAAAATGTAAAGATGTATACCCAAGCAGAATTGGATGCGGCTATTCAGAAGAAGCTTAAAGAGGAAGCAGACAAGTTAGCAGCTAATAAGCCGAAGGATCAACCTGTTAACTCGCAGCCACCGGCTTCATCTAAGATCGTTATTTATGTTCAGCCTAATTTAGATGCATCAACAGTTGCTGATTTACTTTTCCGGGCAGGTGTAATTTCAGATCGCAAAGCATTCATCACGGAGCTTGATAAGCAAGGTGGTAACACCAAAATACAAGTAGGCTATCATGAATTTGAAGGTAAGATGGAATTGCAGGCGATTGTAACGAATCTTATTACTGTCCAATAGTTAGTCTGACAAAAGGATCTTTTTATAGAGATCTTTTTTTTGTTTTCTTACACATAAACTATCCAATTCAAGGGAAGAATGACATTCAGGATAAAAGGTTGCACCTTGTTTTCAGTTGTGGTATATTTATTCACGGTGTTAAAAACTCACGCCCGTCAATTTGCATAATGGTGCTTACTTCGGTAGGTTTTATGCAAAGATGCGAGGGGCGGCGGATACCAAATAAACCATTTAGAGGAGGGATTGGGGATGGCAGTTATCTCCATGAAACAGCTTTTAGAAGCTGGCGTACATTTCGGTCACCAAACACGTCGTTGGAACCCGAAAATGGACAAGTACATTTTTACTGAAAGAAACGGTATTTACATCATCGATCTTCAAAAAACGGTTAAAAAAGTTGAGGAAGCTTACAACTTTGTTAAATCCGTATCCGAAGACAATGGTACTATTCTTTTCGTAGGAACTAAGAAACAAGCACAAGATTCCGTTGCTGAAGAAGCAGAACGTTGTGGCATGTACTTCATCAACCAACGTTGGTTGGGTGGTACATTGACTAACTTCCAAACAATTCAAAAACGTATCGATCGCTTGAAAACTCTTGAAAGATGGGAAGAGGATGGCACTTTCGAAGTTCTTCCTAAGAAAGAAGTTATCATTCTTCGCAAAGAGAAAGAGCGTCTTGAGAAATTCCTAGGCGGAATCAAGAACATGAAAGGTTTGCCAAGTGCACTTTTCATTATCGATCCTCGTAAAGAGCGTATTGCTGTAGCAGAAGCTCGTAAATTGGGTATCCCAATCGTTGGTATCGTTGATACAAACTGCGATCCAGACGAAATCGATTACGTGATTCCAGGTAACGATGATGCAATCCGCGCAGTTAAATTGTTAACAGCGAAAATTGCTGATGCAGTTATCGAAGCACACCAAGGCGAGCAAACAACAGCTTAAATTATAGCAATGTGAAAAGGGTGGTTGGAAGGTGTAACAGCCTGTCACCACCCTTTTTTTAAAGAATAAACTGGTGTTACATATAGACAATAACTATTTCACAGGAGGTTTCTTCCATGGCAGTTACAGCAGCACAAGTAAAAGAGTTACGTGAAAAAACAGGTGCAGGGATGTTAGATTGCAAGAAAGCACTTGAAGAAGCAAACGGCGATATCACTAAAGCAGGTGAAATTCTTCGTGAGAAAGGTCTTTCTGCAGCAGCTAACAAAGCTGGACGTATCGCTACAGAAGGCGCTGTAGAATCTTACATCCACGCTGGTGGTAAAGTTGGCGTTCTTGTTGAGATCAACTGTGAAACTGACTTCGTTGGTAAAACAGAGCAATTCAGAACGTTCTGCAGAGACATCGCTATGCACATTGCAGCAGCAAACCCAACTTATGTTCGTCGTGAAGAAGTACCAACAGAAGCTTTGGAAAAAGAAAAAGAAATTCTTCGCAACCAAGCTTTGAACGAAGGCAAGCCTGAGAAAATCATCGATAAAATGGTTGAAGGCCGTATTGGTAAATACTACGAAGAGTTCTGCTTGATGGAGCAACAATTCGTTAAAGATCCAGACAAAACAATCGACCAATTGTTGAATGAAAAAGTCTCTGCTATCGGCGAGAACATCTCCATCCGTCGTTTCGTTCGTTTCGGTCTTGGTGAAGGTCTTGAGAAAAAACAAGAAAACTTTGCGGAAGAAGTTATGTCCCAAGTTAAACTATAATAGGCATCAAAAAAAAGATGGAACACTTGGTGTTCCTTCTTTTTTAGCCCTTAAAGACATGGAGTTATGCATGGAAACGGAGGTCATACAAGTTGGGTCAACCTTTTTATAAAAGAATAGTGCTTAAATTGAGCGGCGAAGCTTTAGCAGGACAGCAGGGATATGGCATTGATTCAGAAGTGATCACCTCGATTGCTCAACAAGTGAAGGATGTTGTCGAGCTAAATGTTGAGGTTGCTATCGTTGTTGGCGGCGGGAATATTTGGCGTGGAATCGCTGGCAGTGAGAAAGGTATGGATCGTGCAACCGCAGATTATATGGGAATGCTGGCAACTGTCATGAATTCACTTGCGTTGCAAGATGCATTGGAAAACATTGAGGTACCAACTAGAGTCCAGTCCTCCATTACTATGCAACAAGTCGCTGAACCTTACATACGTAGGAGAGCAATGCGCCATCTCGAAAAAGGTAGAGTCGTTATTTTCGCCGCGGGGACAGGTAATCCTTACTTCTCGACGGATACAACAGCTGCCCTGAGAGCTGCAGAGATTGAAGCTGAAGTTATTCTTATGGCTAAAAATAAAGTGGATGGCGTCTATTCAGCAGATCCATTCAAAGATCCAACAGCGAAGAAATTCGAGACGTTAACCTATATGGAAGTTATTAGCAATAACCTTGGTGTCATGGACTCCACTGCATCTTCCCTTTGTATGGATAACAACATTCCGTTGGTTGTGTTTAACATTACGGAAAAAGGGAATATCAAACGAGTGGTCCTTGGCGATAAAATTGGGACTACAGTTAAAGGGAGCGTATAAACCATGCCGCAATCAGTGAAGAAGAATGCAGAAGATCGGATGGACAAAGCAATTGGAGCGCTAAGAAGAGATTTGACTTCCCTTCGTGCGGGACGTGCTACGCCATCGTTATTAGACCGTATTCAAGTTGAATACTATGGCGCAATGACGCCTGTAAATCAGTTAGCTAATTTGACAACACCAGATTCACGTACCCTTCTCATTCAACCATGGGATAAAAGCTCTATGTCTTCTATTGAGAAGGCAATTATGAAGTCTGATTTAGGTTTAACACCATCGAATGACGGAATCGTTATTCGTATTGTTATTCCTGCATTAACAGAAGAGCGTCGTAGTGACTTGGTGAAAATGACGAAGAAATTTGGCGAAGAAGCCAAAATTGCCATTCGTAATATTCGCCGTGATGCAAACGACGAAATTAAAAAGCTGGAGAAAGCAGGTATTTCTGAGGATGAGTCCCGTAAGCATCAAGAGGACATTCAGAAATTTACTGATAAATTCGTAGCTGAAGTTGAGAAAGTTTTGGCTGCTAAAGAAAAAGAAATCATGGAAGTATAAGATAGATATGCCCCCGGGTATTCATTCGCTGGGGGTTTTTCATCTTTCCCTAGTTGGGAGGAACAACTGTGCTCAAGCTATTTAAGAACTGGTTAAACCAAACGCGAAAGCCTGTGACTGCGGCAGCCCCTGAAATAGAACTGGACAAAGTACCGGCGCACGTTGCGATTATTATGGATGGAAATGGTCGATGGGCTAAACAAAGAGGGTTGCCTCGTGTAGCGGGTCATCATTCGGGCATGAAAAACGTAAAGAAAATTACAATGGCAGCCAACGATATTGGGGTCAAAGTTTTGACAATGTATGCTTTCTCTACAGAGAATTGGAAACGCCCGAAAGATGAAGTAGAGTTTCTAATGAAGCTTCCACAAGAGTTTTTTCCTTTGGAAATTGAAGAGTTAATTCAGAACAACGTGCGTATTCGCATGACCGGTTGGAAAGAAGGATTACCTGACTATACGCTGAAAGCGATAGAAGGGGCGATCGAGCGGACGAAGGATAACACGGGCCTTATTTTGAATTTTGCTTTAAATTATGGCGGACGTAAGGAAATCATCGCAGGTGTTCAAGATATGATGAAGGATATGCAAAACGGAAGCTTGAAGCCGGATGAGTTGAATGAATCACTCTTTTCATCCTACATGTTAACGTCTGATTTACCTGACCCCGATTTGTTGATTCGGACAAGTGGAGAATTGCGATTGAGCAACTTTTTGCTATGGCAATTAGCTTATTCAGAATTATGGTTCACAGATGCCTATTGGCCAGAATTCACAGAGGACTTATTTATGCAAGCCATTGCTGAATATCAGCGCCGCGCAAGAAGATACGGTGGTATTTAACATCTGATTGTGTAATCAATCGTTTTGTCACTAAAAATGGATGGCTTAGAGATAAACGTTGTTCATCTAGGGGGATTCAACTTGAAACAAAGGATCATCACAGGCGTAATTGCCGGTCTCGCATTTATTACACTTCTAGTACTCGGTGATTTGTGGTATGCAGGCTTAATTGTACTCGTTTCGATTATTGGATACCGCGAGTATTTACAAATGAATGGGTATATGCCTTATAAACTAACAGCTGCAGTGGGACTCATAGCACTTCTTTGTTTAACGATCCCATGGGGGTTGTTAGGAATAACATTTACTTTTTCGTTTACAGCAGTCAGCTGGTTTGCTATGTTTTTGTTGCTCTTTGCTACAGTAGCGTCCAAAAACAAAATCACGATTGACCAAGTTTCCGTGATTCTGCTAGGTGTTGTTTACATTGGGTTTGGATTTAACTATATGATTGAAGCACGTTTGGCGGAAAATGGCTTATTTTGGACGATTATGGTATTCGTTTGTATTTGGGCTTCGGATGCTGGTGCATATTTTGTCGGTTCCAAGCTTGGTAAGCACCCATTGTGGCCTCAAATTAGTCCTAAGAAGTCTATTGAAGGCGCCATTGGTGGTGTAGTCATCGCGATGATTTTAGCGTTAGGATTCGCCTGGTATTCGCCAGATCTTCTAAGTGTAGGGAAAGCATTATTATTAGGATTTGTCATAGCGGTAGTAGGACAAATTGGTGATTTAATTCAATCCGCGTACAAACGTGTAAAAGGGATTAAAGACACAGGAACACTGTTGCCAGGACATGGCGGCGTACTCGATCGGATGGATAGTTGGTTAATCGTATTTCCGTTTATCTATCTGCTCGATTTGATTCCTAACTAATTCTCATAAGCGGGGTTGAAATCATATGAAGAAAATTGCTATCTTGGGTTCGACAGGATCCATTGGGACTCAAACCTTGGATATTGTGCAGCATTCGCCTGAAAAGTTTCAAGTCGAAGCCATTTCAGCTGGGTATAACCGTGATCTCGTCATTGAGCAGGCCAAACAGTATCGTCCAAAGCTTGTGTCTGTTGCTACTAAAGAATTGGCGGAAGAGGTTGCTAATCAAATTCCTTCAGGTATCAAAGTTTTATATGGTGAAGAAGGATTATTGGAGGTCGCCGCTTCCACAGATGCGGATTTGCTTGTAAGCGCACTTGTTGGTAGTCAAGGTTTAAAACCTACTTTAGCCGCGATTGAAGCGGGCAAAGATATCGGACTTGCTAACAAAGAGACTTTAGTAAGCGCGGGTCATATTGTAACGGAAGCGGTTGCTCGTAAGGGTGTTGCCTTATTACCGATCGATAGTGAGCATTCTGCTATTTTTCAATGTTTAAATGGTGAGAAGCGATCGCAAATCTCTCAAATTACGATTACTGCGTCTGGGGGTTCCTTTCGGGATCGAACACGCGAACAATTAGTAGGCGTAACCGTAGAGGATGCACTCAAGCATCCGAATTGGTCCATGGGTGCCAAAATTACAATTGACTCTGCTACGATGGTGAACAAAGGTCTTGAAGTGATGGAAGCACATTGGTTATTCGGATTGTCGTATGAGGACATCAAAGTTATCCTTCATCCAGAAAGTGTCATTCACTCCTATATTGAGTTTGTTGATCATAGTGTCATCGCTCAGTTAGGAAATCCGGATATGAGGGTTCCCATTCAGTATGCTTTAACTTATCCGGATCGTTATCCGACACCTACCTCAAGATTGGACCTCGCTGCTATCGGTAAACTTCATTTCCGTGAGATGGATTATACACGTTTCCCTTGCCTGCGTATGGCATTTGAAAGTGGTAAGCAAGGTGGAATCACACCTACGGTTTATAATGCTGCTAATGAGATTGCGGTGGCTCGTTTTCTGAAGGGTGACATCACATTTTTACAAATTGAAGATATTATCGAAGCTGCGTTGAACAAACATGAGACATATGCTAACCCGACAATTGAGTTCATTCACGAACAAGATCAATGGGCTAGATCATTTGCAGCATCTATCTGCTATTAAATCAGGAAGAGCAAAGGTCAGCTTGCATGGCTCAGCTCTTCTTTTCAATTTCCAACACCTAGGCTAGAAAGCAAAGTCTAATCATTTCTCTGAGTTCGTATAATGACCTGAGCAGGCATAGCTTGTATTCAGCCGTTCAATAGTGGTAATCTAAGAACAAGAACAGCTGATCTGAAGTAGATGCTTAGAAAGGCTCTGTTAGCGAAAGCGTATGGTCATTGCTACATAGAATAGTTTTCAGAAGAAAACTCGAGGGAGGAAATACGACTTGTCGGCCATTGAAGTTGGATTAAAGGTTATTCTGTTGTTTTTCGTTCTTGTTACGATTCATGAATGGGGTCATTTTTACTTTGCAAAACGTGCTGGTATTTTGGTTCGTGAATTTGCTATTGGCTTCGGTCCCAAAATTTTTTCATATAAAAAAGGGGAGACCCGTTATACGTTGCGGATTTTACCCATTGGTGGATTTGTTCGTATGGCAGGGGAAGACCCGGAAATTGTCCAAGTAAATCCTGGGCAAACGGTTGCTATCAAATTAAATAAACAAAACCAAGTTACTTTCTTATATCTAGATCAATTAGATCGACGCTCTAATGTCATCATGGGTGTCGTGGAACAAATTGATCTAGATAGATCACTTCGATTATCGCTTGATGTCGATGGTGAGAAAGTGACATATCCAGTTGATCCCCAAGCGATGATGGTTACGAAAGGGACGGAAACACAAATCGCTCCTTACGATCGTCAATTTGGTTCCAAATCAGTTGGGAAACGTGCCCTAGCCATTGTTATGGGGCCTGTAATGAATTTCATCTTGGCTATTGTTTTGTTCTTCATTGTAGTGATTATGTCAGGTGTTTTCACGAATGTGAAGCTGGATTCTGTTCTTGCTGGCAAAGCAGGTGAGAAGTCAGGTTTGCAAAAAGGTGACATCATCATGTCCATTGATAAGCAACCTATCGGGGATGATCGTGAGAAGCTCGTTACCGCGATACAATCTTCTGCCGGGAAGCCGATGACATGGGTCATTGATCGTGCAGGTAATCCAATTACACTTCAAGTAACACCAGAAATGGAAGCAGGAGCTGGGAAGCTTGGAGTTGTCATAAGTGGAGATCGTAGAAGTGCAACGCTGGGAGAAGTTTTCACTGGGACCTATGATCAAGTTGTAGGTACAACCATTGGAATCGTAACAGGTCTCCAGAAACTTGTTATGCTGCAATTCAAATTAGATGATCTCGGTGGTCCTGTGAGAACTGCTCAGGTATCTGCTGAATTTGCCAAAATGGGACTGAGCTATTTAATATCTTGGGCAGCGACATTAAGCTTATATCTTGGTATTTTTAATTTATTGCCAATCCCAGCGCTAGACGGAAGTCGTCTGCTTTTCATGGGCTTAGAAGCATTACGAGGTAAACCGATTGACCCGAACCGAGAGAGTATGGTTCACTTCGTTGGTTTTGCATTGCTTATGCTGCTAATGGTTGCTGTTACGTACAATGATATTTTACGATTGATTAAGGGTTAGTCCTAATCTGTGGGAGGGTTTATGTCAAACGAAAAGCAATTTGTCAAAGAAATTACACCACAAGGAGAAGATTTCTCTAGATGGTACATAGATGTTATTAAGAAAGCAGATTTAATGAGTTACTCCCCGGTACGCGGATGTATCGTATTTAAACCGGATGGGTATGAAATTTGGGAAAATATTCAGCGTGAACTGGATAGCAAATTTAAAGAGACAGGTCATCGCAACGCGTACTTCCCGTTGTTTATTCCAGAAAGCTTTTTCCAAAAGGAAAAAGAGCATGTTGAAGGTTTTAATCCTGAGCTTCCATGGGTGACTGAAGCAGGTGGAGAGAAATTAGAAGAGCGTTTGGCGATTCGTCCAACCTCCGAAACGATGATCGGACATATGTATGCCGAGTGGATTAATTCCTATCGTGATCTGCCTTTGTTGATCAATCAATGGGCAAACGTTGTTCGTTGGGAGAAGCGGACACTGCCATTCCTTCGTACAACTGAGTTTTTATGGCAGGAAGGCCATACCGCTCATGAAGATGAGCAGGATGCCCGCCGCGAAACGATGCAAATGCTGGACGTTTACCGTCAATTTGCGGAAGAGTTCCTTGCTATTCCAGTTATCGTAGGTCAAAAGACACCATCTGAGAGATTTGCTGGTGCGATTGATACCTTCTCTATTGAAGCGATGATGAAAGACGGTAAAGCCGTTCAAGCAGGTACTTCCCATTACCTAGGCACCAAATTCGCAGTTGCTTTCGATATCAAATTCTTAGATCGTGAGAATCAGCATCAATTTGCTCATACAACTTCATGGGGTGTGAGTACACGTTTAATTGGTGCCCTAATCATGGTTCATGGAGATGATCGTGGCTTAGTTCTACCGCCGAAGGTTGCTCCTACGCAAGTAATCATGATACCGATTGGACCTCCAAAAACACGTGAACAGGTGATTGGACGTGTAGACGAGTTGTATGCTGAACTGAAGAAAGCTGGCGTTCGCGTTAAAGTGGATGATCGTGCTGATCAAAGTCCTGGTTGGAAATTCAACGAGTATGAAATGCGCGGCGTTCCAATTCGTGTAGAGCTTGGTCCTCGTGACATGGAAAATGGCGTAGTTGTTCTTGTTTCTCGCGTAAGTGGGGAAAAGAAAATCGTGCAACAAGCTGACTTCGTGCAAGAAGTTCAAAATTTACTTGCTGAGATTCACCAGCAGATGTATGATAAAGCGAAGCAATTCCGTGACGAGCATTACATCGCGGTAGATACGATCGATGAATTTAAGACATTCTTGGAGACGAAACGCGGATTTGCCTTGGCTGGCTGGTGTGGATCTGACGCTTGCGAATCGCAAGTGAAAGAAGAAACAGGAGCAACAAGTCGTAATATCCCGTTCACACCATCTGAAACTAAATCGACTTGCCTTGTATGTGGTGAAGCTGCCAAGCATACGGTTGTTTTTGGTCGAAGCTATTAATTACAATCAAGGGCATATGGAGGGTCTATCTCCATTGCCCTTGGTATGTTTATGGGGAGGCTGTTCATGAGTAATTTGGCTGATAAACGGAATCGCTTTGAGCTTTTGATGCAGCAAGCCGAGATTCCAGCCGATGTTGTACGGTCATATTTTGCAGATGGCTACATTGATCAAGTAGAAATTAGTCGAAAAAACCGCGACTGGACGTTCTATTTGGTTAAAAATGACCTTGTGCCTCTGAACATTTATCGTTCATTTTGTAAAATGATTCAAGAGAAATTCGCGCAAATCGCAAAAATTCGTTTTATTTGGAAGTATGAACAAGCAGAGCCAGCTGCTCTAGTTGAGGAGTATTGGGGTTTGTTTATGGAATGGCTGCAGCGGGAAGTCCCTTCTGTTAATGGTTGGATGTCGAAGGCTAGGTTCGAGGTTCAGGGGCATGCACTATCCTTGATTATGCTAGATGCCATTGGACTAGAATTAGCGAAGAAAAAAAATATCGATATGTTTATCCGGAATTTTTTCCATAATTTTTTTCAGACGGAATTATCAATCAAGTACGCAATGAGTGATTCAACCGAAATAGTTGCGGAATATGAGAAGTTTGCGAAGCAACGTGAGCAAGGTGAAAAATCATACACGCAAGAAATCATGATGTCCATCGACATGGAGGAAGAAGAGTCTTCATTACCAGAGGGTGATTTGAAGCTAGTCATGGGCATTGATATAAAGGAAGTTCCGACGCCGCTGAAGGATATCCAGGAAGAAGAGAAGAAAATTGCGGTACAAGGTACAGTATTTGGGCTAGATGTTAAAGAATTAAGAAACGGAAATACGTTATTTACGTTTAATATTACGGATTTCAGTGATTCATTGGCTATGAAGGTTTTTGCGAAGACTAAAGACGATGTGAAGATCATGAGCCTTCTCGCCAATGGAACTTGGATTCGAGCAAGAGGGAAAGTTGAGTATGACCGGTTCATGCAAATCCCTGAGCTTGTCATGATTCCGAATGATCTGTACGAAGTGATGGCGCCGAGGGATCGTATGGATGATGCGGCGGAGAAGCGTGTAGAGTTTCATTTGCACACAACAATGAGTACGATGGACGCACTGACACCGATAGATCAATATGTGAAAATAGCGGCCAAATGGGGACATAAAGCGATCGCAGTTACGGATCATAGCAATATTCAATGTTTTCCTGATGCCGGAAAAGCAGCCAAAAAGCATGGGATTAAAGTGATTTATGGCGTTGAAGCGAATGTCGTCAATGATTCTGTTCCTATCGTTATGAATGGACAAGATCTCGATTTAAAACAAGCAACTTATGTGATTTTTGACGTAGAGACGACAGGGCTTTCGGTAACGAATAATCGCATCATCGAGCTCGCTGGTGTGAAAATGCAAGATGGCAAAGAAATTGATCGGTTTGCTACCTTCATCAATCCGCACGAAAAGATTCCTTATAACATTCAGCAGTTAACGAATATTAATGATGATATGGTGAAGGATGCCCCAGATATTGAGGATGAGCTTCCTAAATTTGTTGAGTTTATTGGGGATTGCGTGCTGGTAGCGCATAACGCGCGGTTCGATATGGGCTTTCTTCAAGCCAATTTAAAGCGAATGGATCTGCCAGAAGTAACTAACTCGGTGCTCGATACGCTGGAGCTTGCGAGATTTCTCTTTCCATCCATGAAAAATCATCGACTAAATACATTGTCAGATAAATTTAAAGTAGGTCTCGATAACCATCACCGGGCGATTGATGACTCCATTGCGCTTGGCTATGTCCTTTATCATTTAATAAATGAGGCAAATGATCGTCAGATTACGAACCTTGTCAAATTGAACGATTATGTGGGGAAAGACTTATCTAATCAACGGCCATTTCATTGCTGTATTTATGCTTTAAATGCTGTTGGTAAGAAAAACCTATTTAAATTAATCTCCATGTCTCATACAACTTACTTGCAGCGTGCAGCTACGATGCCCAAAAGTGTGCTTGTTGAGCATAGAGAAGGTCTCTTAATTACCTCTGGTTGTGAAAAGGGAGAATTCTTTGAAGCTGTTCTGAACAAGTCGATTGAAGAAGCTGAGCAAGTTTCGGAATTTTATGACATTCTGGAAATTCAACCGGTTAGCTATAACATGCATCTTGTAGAAAAAGGGTTGGTTGGCTCTGTAGAAGATCTTGAAAATGCGGTACGGCGTGTATGTGAAATCGGTTATAAAACAGGTAAGCCGGTTATCGCAACTGGGAATGTTCATTATCTTAATCCACGCGAAAAAGTTTGTCGGGATATCACGATTAATGGGATTACAGGGTTTAGCCCATTGAAGGCGATGAAGAAGCCTGATGCGCATTTCCGTACAACGAAAGAGATGCTTGAAGAGTTTAAGTTTTTGGGTGAAGAGAAAGCGATTGAAGTGGTTATTCGCAGTACGAATGATCTTGCAGATCGTTTTGAACCCATTGAACTTTTTCCAGACAAGCTATTCACACCGATTATCGAAGGTGCAGATGAAGAAATTCGTACAACTTGTTATGACACCGCGAAAAGTATGTATGGTGAAGAGCTTCCCGAAGTCATTATTGCTCGATTAGAGAAAGAACTTGTTCCTATTATTAAATTCGGATTTTCTGCCAACTATTTGATTTCAGAACGGCTCGTAAAGAAATCAAACGCGGATGGCTATCTGGTAGGTTCTCGAGGATCCGTTGGTTCCTCTGTCGTTGCGATGATGTTGGGGATTTCAGAAGTTAATCCTTTGCCTCCGCACTATATATGTCTTTCCTGCAGGCACAGCGAGTGGTTCTTAGACGGAAGTGTACCGAGTGGTTTCGATTTGCCTAATAAAGTATGTCCTTCCTGCGGCGGGAATTTAAAAGGGGATGGACATGACATTCCATTCGAAACATTCCTTGGTTTTAAAGGGGACAAAGTTCCCGATATCGATTTGAACTTCTCGGGTGTTTATCAGCCGGTTGCGCATAACTTCACGAAGGAGATCTTTGGACCTAAGAATGTATTCCGTGCAGGGACGATTGGTACTGTCGCTGAGAAAACAGCATTCGGATTCGTGAAGAAATATGAAGAAGAACAGGGCCAGAAATGGCGTGGGGCAGAAATTGCTCGACTAGCTTCAGGCTGTACAGGGGTTAAAAGAAGTACGGGGCAGCATCCAGGCGGCATTGTTGTCGTTCCTGATTACATTGAGGTTGACGATATAACACCGGTTCAATTTCCAGCTGATGACAAGAACTCGGAATGGATGACGACTCATTTTGACTATCACGCCTTCGATGCGAACTTGCTTAAATTAGATATTCTAGGACACGACGATCCGACGATGATGAGGATGCTTCAGGATTTGACTGGCATTGATCCGACAACGATTCCAATGAATGATGCGAAAGCCATGAGTATCTTTAATTCCACGGATGCCTTAGGGGTAAGACCTGATCAAATTCGTTCTCCGGTTGCTACGTATGGCGTTCCAGAGATGGGGACCAAATTCGTTCGTCAGATGCTTCAGGAAACGCAGCCGTCCTCTTTTGCCGATTTATTGCAAATCTCAGGCTTGTCACACGGAACGGGTGTTTGGTTAGGGAATGCTCAGGAGCTTATCAAAAAAGGGATTTGTAACATTAAGACGGTTATTGGCTGTCGGGATGATATCATGCTTTATCTGATTTACAAAGCGGGAATGGATGCGGGTCTTGCTTTTAAAATTACGGAGAGCGTTCGTAAAGGGAAAGGCTTGACTGACGAATGGAAAGATGAGATGAAGCGCTGTAATGTTCCCGCTTGGTATATTGAATCCTGCGAACGGATTGAGTATATGTTTCCAAAAGCGCATGCTGCAGCTTACGTTATCTCCGCCGTTCGTACTGCTTACTTCAAGGTGTACCATCCGATAGCTTACTATGCTACTTACTTTAGTGTTCGTGCTGCTGATTTTGATCTTGAACTGCTTTGCCAAGGATATGATGCGATTCTCAGACAATTAGTAGAGATCGAAGCGAAAGGTTTCCAGGCTCTGCCGAAAGAGAAAGCCATGGTTTCGATTCTTGAAATGTCCCTGGAAATGACGTCACGCGGTTTTAGTTTCAAGCCGATCGATATCTATCGTTCTGATGCAACGAAGTTTATCATTGATGGCACATCCTTAATTCCACCTTTTGCTGCGATGTCAGGGATTGGTGAAAGTGCCGCTAAGAATATTGCTGCCGCCAAGGATGAAGGAGATTTCCTATCTATTGAGGATTTCCAGAATCGTTCCAAAGCCTCCAAAACGGTCATTGAATTATTGAGTCAAATGGGATGCTTCCGCGGTTTGCCTGAATCCAATCAACTCTCATTATTTTAGTGGGAGAATGGTTTCGAAGTCAGTTTTTCTTCGGAAAACTTTTAGCTGTCAAGTGAAAATGATTAACAAGTTTGCTATTGTAATGCAAAGAATGGTTATGGTATAATTTTTATTGGCAATAATGAGGATATCATCTTGTGATTAAAGAGTGGGGAAACCCACTCTTTACATTTTGATATAGGACTTTTCCGGTTAAGACAAGGAAAAGTCAATTTAGGAGGTACACATATCTGTGGCTACACAAGAGCAAATCAAATCCATCATTGAGGACATGCTGAAGGATTTTGTTGAACAAAATGGGTTTGAAATCGTGGATATTGAATATGTCAAAGAAGGCAGCAATTGGTTCCTTCGTGTCTATGCTGACAAAGAAGGCGGAATTGATATAGATGATTGCGGCCGCATCAGTGAATACTTAAGTGTTCAATTGGACGAGAAAGATCCAATTACTGATGCTTATTTCTTGGAAGTTTCTTCACCTGGAGCTGAACGTCCACTCAAGAAAACTCAAGATTATTACAAAGCCGTAAATAGTCACGTATTTGTTACCACGTATGAAGCGATCGACGGTTCTAAGGAATTTGAAGGATTGTTGCAGTCTTATGACGAGGAAGTTCTCGTGATTGGGATTGGTAAAAAGAAAATCAGCATTCCGGTTACCAAAGTAGCTAGTGCACGTCTCGCTATCGTATTTTAGTAATCGTTACTTATTGAAGGGGGGGACTCAGTTCAAATGAACACGGATTTTATTGAAGCGCTGTCGGAAATTGAACGAGAGAAGGGTATCTCCAAGGAGCTACTCATTGATGCTATTGAAGCGGCGATGATTTCAAGTTATAAACGTAATTTCAACACGGCACAAAACGTGCGTGTAGATATCAATCGACATACGGGTCTTATCAAGGTATATGCACGGAAGACCGTTACAGAGGAAGTATTGGATCCAAGATTGGAAATTTCTGTTCACGCTTCGCGTGAGATTAATCCGAACTACCAATTGGAAGATATTGTTGAAATTGAAGTGACGCCTCGTGATTTTGGACGTATTGCAGCACAAACCGCTAAACAGGTCGTAACGCAACGAATCCGCGAAGCCGAGCGTGGCTTAATTTATAATGCTTTTATCGATAAAGAAGAAGATATCGTAACAGGTATCCTACAGCGTCAAGATCAACGAAATATTTATGTTGACCTGGGCAAAGTAGAAGCAGTTCTTCCACTTACGGAGCTTATGCCAACGGATAAGTTCAAACAAGGTGATCGCATTAAAGCCTATATTACGAAAGTTGAGAACACAACAAAGGGTCCTCAAATTATTTTATCAAGAACTCATCCAGGTTTGTTAAAGCGTCTATTTGAGCTTGAAGTGCCTGAGATTTTTGATGGCGTCGTTGAGATTCGTTCCGTTGCACGTGAAGCAGGCTTCCGTTCGAAGATCGCAGTTCATTCCCGTAATCCAGAGGTTGATCCTGTCGGTTCTTGTGTAGGACCTAAAGGTTTGCGTGTTCAAACGATCGTAACTGAACTGCGCGGAGAGAAAATTGATATCGTTCGCTGGATGGAGAGCGTGGAAGAGTATGTGGCGAATGCGCTTAGCCCTTCTAAAGTGCTTGAAGTTCAGATTCATGAAAATGAAAAAATGGCGCGTGTCATTGTCCCTGATTATCAGCTATCTCTGGCAATTGGGATTAAAGGTCAGAATGCCCGTTTAGCTGCCAAGTTGACAGGTTGGAAAATCGATATCAAGAGCGAAACACAAGCAGAACAAGAATTTGGTAGAGTGAAAACTTACTCGGAAGAGATGCACCAAGATTCGATTAGCATCGATTAAGTTGTTGTTAGGAACAAGGGGTGATCGGAATGAAGCAGAGAAAAATCCCTCTGAGAAAATGCGTTGCCTGTCAGGAAATGATGCCGAAGAGGGACTTGATCCGCGTCGTCAAAACGCCTGAGGATGACATTCTCATTGATCTCAAAGGGAAGAAGTCTGGGCGCGGTGCCTACCTGTGCGGTAAAGTTTCTTGTTTTAAATTGGCAAAGAAAAGCAAAGCCCTGGATAGAGCTCTGAAGCATGCTGTAGGCGCAGACATTTATGACCAACTGGAACAAGATTTCATTCGTGTGGAAGATGAATTCCTTTCTTCGAAAGAGGAGGAATCCGAAGATGAATCCTAAATTTTATTCGCAATTGGGATTGGCAATGAGAGCCGGGAAACTCGTAACGGGTGATGAAGGTGTTTTCAAAGCAATTCGCGCGGGTGATGCCAAGCTTGTTATCATGGCGGAAGACGCATCAGCTAATACACGTAAGAAATTTCAAGATAAATGCCTATTTTATGGGGTTAAACTCATGGAAGTCGGTACGAAGTATGAATTGGGCCGCAGCATTGGGAAAGAAATGCGTGTCACCATAGGTGTATTGGACGGAGGCTTCGCGCAGATGCTGCAGAAGAGTCAAGAAAATCCTGCGGAGGTGAAACATATTGACCAATAAACAAGATAATAAAGACAAGACACGCGTGTACGAATACGCGAAGCAGCTCAATATGAGCAGCAAAGAAATTATTACCATTCTCAAACGATTAAATATACCTGTTAACAACCATATGAGTGTAATGGAGAATGATGCTGTTAGCAGTGTGGAAAAGTTTTTTAGAGATATCAAAGCAAATGCGGCTGCCAAACGAGCAGCTACGGACGGAGGAAATGTGAGTTCATCTACGACGAATCAGAATCCTGCATCGCAGGCTCCAGCACAAGAGAATAAAGGTGCAGTAACTCCGGCGGCAACAAAGCCGTCATCAGTTACGGAACAATCAACTAGTCAACCGACTACACCAACAAGTTCGGTGACGCCACAACAAGGTCAGTCTACGCAAAACACATCTAGTCGCCCTCCACAGTCACGTCCAAGTGGTCAAAGCAGCAACTACCAAGGCAATCGCCCTAATAATAGTCAAGGCGGACAACGTACGGGCTATCAAGGTTCTAATCCGAATGGTGCGCGTCCTAGCGGTCAAGGCTCCAGCCAAGGCGGACAACGCACAGGTGGTTACCAAGGCTCCAATCCTGGTGGACAGCGTCCTGCAGGGCAAGGCTCGAGCCAAGGTGGGCAACGTACGGGTGGTTACCAAGGCTCTAATCCTGGTGGACAACGTCCAGCGGGTGGAAGCAGTGGTGGATATAACAGCAGTCGTCCAGCTAGCCAAGGCTACAGCCAAGGTCAAGGACAAGGCGGAGCACCAAGAACAAATAGTAACTATGCAGGTTCCCGCCCTAATCAAGGCGCAGGCAGCCCAGGAGCAAGTAGTGGTCAAAGCGCGAACAGCGGGCGTCCACAATCCAGCCCGAATCGCAGTGCTGGCCCTAATCGTCAGTCCAAGCCATTTGAGAACCGCAACAACAACCAAAGTGGAAGACCGGTTGTTCAAGAAGCTAAACCGCAATTCCATGTTGGTGCAACAGCAGCTGAGTTGGATGATGCAGCAGCAAAAGCTGGTATCATCACAACAAAGAAATCCAAACCAACGCCAAAACGTTTTGATGATAACAGATCTGGTGGTAATCGTGGTCCTGGCGGCAACAACAGAGGCAACCAACGCGGTAACAACAGAGGTCGTTACCAACAAGATATGGTTAAGAAAGAAAAAGTGGATAATACACCTAAGAAGATCATCGTTCGTGGCAATATGACTGTTGGTGAAACAGCAAAATTGCTTCACAAGGATGCTTCTGAAGTTATTAAGAAGCTTCTATTCCTTGGCACGATGGCTACGATCAACCAAGAGCTAGATTTGGAAACCATTCAATTGATTGCAACTGAATTTGGTGTTGAAGTTGAAATCAAGATCAAAGTCGAAGAAGATAACTTCGAAACTTTCGAAGAAATCGATGACGAGGCTGATTTGCTTGAGCGTCCACCTGTTGTTACCATCATGGGGCACGTTGACCATGGTAAAACAACTTTGCTTGATGCCATTCGTAAAACGAGTGTTACAGAAGGCGAAGCAGGCGGAATCACACAGCACATCGGTGCTTATCAAGTCGAAGTTAATCATAAGAAAATTACTTTCTTGGATACGCCAGGTCACGAAGCGTTTACTACGATGCGTGCCCGCGGTGCTCAAGTTACAGATATTACGATTATCGTTGTTGCAGCAGATGACGGTGTAATGCCACAAACCGTAGAAGCGATTAGTCATGCTAAAGCGGCTGGCGTACCCATCATTGTTGCTGTGAACAAGATTGATAAAGAAGGCGCTAATCCTGATCAAATCAAGCAAGCTCTTACGGCTTACGAGCTAGTTCCAGAAGAGTGGGGCGGCGATACGATTTTCTGCGAAATTTCCGCAAAACAACGTATTGGTCTAGAAAACTTACTTGAGATGATTTTGCTAGTTGCTGAAGTACAAGAGTACAAAGCGAACCCGAACAAGCGTGCAAGAGCAACCGTTATTGAGGCTGAATTGGATAAAGGAAGAGGCCCAGTGGCTAGAATCCTAATCCAACATGGTACTTTAAAAGTTGGAGATAGCTTCGTTGCCGGTGTATGTTTCGGTCGTGTGCGTGCGATCGTTAATGATAAGGGTAAACGTTTAAAAGAAGCGGGTCCTTCAACGCCAGTTGAAATCACGGGTCTGACAGAAGTACCACAAGCTGGGGATCCATTCTTAGCTTATGAAGATGAGCGTAAGGCAAGAGACATCGCGGATCGTCGTGCGATTGCACTTCGTCAATCCGAGATGACAGCTAATTCACGTGTTACACTTGAAGACCTCTTTAAACATATTAAAGATGGCGAAGTGAAAGATCTGAATGTTATTATCAAAGGTGACGTTCAAGGTTCTGTTGAAGCACTGAAAAGCTCTCTTGAGAAGATTGAAGTTGAGGGTGTTCGCGTTAAGATTCTTCACAATGGCGTTGGTGCCGTAACAGAATCTGATATCATTTTGGCTTCTGCTTCAAATGCAATTATTATCGGATTTAACGTTCGTCCTGAACCAGCTGCGAAAGCAACTGCGGATCAAGAGAAAGTGGATATCCGTCTGCATAACATCATTTACAACGTAATTGAAGAAATCGAGCAAGCAATGAAAGGCATGTTGGATCCAATCTTCAAAGAAGTTGTTCTTGGTCAAGCTGAAGTACGTAATGTATTCAAAATTACAGGTTCAGGAACTATTGCAGGTTGTTACGTAACTTCAGGTAAAATTGCCCGTAATGCACAAACTCGCTTGGTTCGTAGCGGAATTGTTGTTCATGAAGGCAAAATTGATTCTTTGAAACGATTCAAAGATGATCAAAAAGAAGTTGCACAAGGCTATGAGTGTGGTATATCTCTTGAGCGTTATCATGATATTAAAGAGGGCGACATCATCGAAGCCTTTATCATGGAGTCCGTTGAGAGGTGATTATAAATGGCTAGAGTTCGTGTAGGTCGAGTTGGTGAACAAATTAAGAAAGAGTTAAGTCAAATCATTCAAGCAGAGCTGAAAGATCCGCGTATTGGTTTCATGACCGTTACGGGAGTTGAAGTGACGAATGATTTGTCCCTAGCTCGCGTTTATCTAAGCGTAATGGGAACTGAAGAAGAGAAAGCTGCCACCCTTAAGGCGCTTTCTGTTGCTTCAGGGTATATTCGTTCTGAATTAGGCAAACGAATTCGTTTACGTAAGGTTCCAGAGCTTCAGTTTAAATTTGATGCTTCTATCGACTATGGTAGTCATATTGACCAGTTGTTGTATAAGCTCAATCAGGAAGGAAATACAAACGTATGAATATCGGAATGAACCATGCCACCGAATACTGTCAGCAGCTGGCAGCAGCAGCTGCATTTATCGAGCAGCATGATGATTTCTTGGTGGTATCTCACATCCAACCGGATGGAGATGCTGCCAGTTCAACGTATGCAACAGGTTGGATTTTAAGTCAACTTGGGAAGTCATTCACGATGATCAATGAGGGCGCTATGCCCTCTAAATTTTCGTATTTAGCAGGTAGTAATCAAACGATTGATTATAGTGAACAGGCACCTAATCGACTATACCAAACCATCATAAGTGTTGATTGTGCTGATTTCTCCAGAATGGGTAGGATCAGCACTCTTTTTGATGAGCAGGTAAACCTGCTCAATATTGACCATCACCCAACTAATGATGAATTTGGTTCCTGTCATTTGATCAAGCATGACGCCGCGGCTACCGTTCAAATTCTGTTTGATTTGGCGCTACATATGAATCTGCAACCAGACATTACGTTTGGTGAATGCATCTATACGGGCTTGTTAACGGATACTGGCGGTTTCCGATATTCGAACACTTCTTCCGAGGTTATGAAGATTGGCGCATCCATGTTGGAGTTAGGTGTCAAAGGTGCTGAAATCGCTGAGCATGTGCTAGAACGAATGACGTATGCACAAATTGTTCTTCTCCAAAAAGCGCTATCTACGCTTTCATTTGCTTATGATCGGAAGTTGGCCTGGCTTGCTGTTTCACTTGAAGACCTAGAATTAACGGGTGCTTCGAGCGATGATTTGGATGGCTTGGTGAACTATCCTCGTAATGTGGAGGGTGTCGAAGTGGGCATGTTGATTAAAGAGAAGGCATCGGGCGTCATTAAAGTAAGCCTACGCTCCTCTGGTTTAGTCGATGTTGCTGCAATCGCACAATCACTAGGCGGTGGAGGTCATGTTCGGGCTTCAGGATGTACAATTCATGGTACGTTAGATGAAGCTATTGCTAGAATGGTTCAGGAAGTAGGGGACAAGCTGAAATGACGTTAGAAGGCATTTTGCCTGTTTGGAAACCTGCGGGCTTTACATCCCATGATGTTGTTGCCAAAGTTAGAAGGATTTTGAGTATCAAACGAATTGGTCATACGGGTACGCTTGATCCGCAAGTGACAGGTGTTCTGCCACTTTGCATTGGTCGCGCGACACGGATGGTTGAATATATTCAAGAGTTACCTAAGGAATATGAAGCAGTTTTGCGAATTGGCTTATCTACAGATACCGAAGATATGACGGGAGAAGTAGTTGAAGAAGTTCCTCTTGTTTCACTCGAAGAGATTCAAGCGCGTGAAGTGCTTGAATCCTTTGTTGGGGACATAGAGCAGATTCCTCCAATGTTCTCTGCTGTCAAAATAGATGGTAAACGCCTTTACGAATTGGCGAGAGAAGGTAAGGAAGTAGAACGAAAAGCAAGGAAAGCCACGATCTTTGAAATAGAAATTCTTGAGCTCAACTTGAATCAGAAGCATCCTGAAATTCGTTTCCGTGCCGTGTGCTCCAAAGGTACATACATCAGAACGTTGTGTGTAGATATTGGAAAAGCACTCGGATATCCTGCCGTTATGGTAAGTTTGATTCGCACATCAACAGGGAATATTCGCAAGGAGCAATGTTTAACGTTTGAGCAAATTGTTCAAATGAAAGAAGATGGCTCGTTGCAGCAACATATGATTCCTATGGACATTGCCATCTCACATATTCCATCTATTTCTCTCACTGATCAAGAAGCTGTTCATTCGTCACAAGGAAAGAAAATAGCTCTAGCTGCGAATCGAGTGGCTCATGCAGATGCATCTCAAACCATATTTCGGGCCTATTCACCAGATGAACGATTTTTGGGTCTGTTTGAATGGAAAAGCACTAGCCACGTCTTGGTCCCGGCCAAAGTTTTCCTTTAATCATAACGTCGCGGGACGGGTTGAAATGGGTAGGTGAACGAACTTATATGCAAATAATACCAATATCATATCCGATGGATTTGGATCGGCTGGCCCAGTTTGTAGGAAAACAAGTGGTGGCTATAGGTGACTTTGATGGTGTACATCTAGGACACCGAGAAGTTATTGGACGGGCTTTGCTAACGGCTAAGACCCTTGGACTAAACTCAGCCATCATGACCTTCTATCCTCATCCTAGAGCGGTAATGGGTCAAGATAAATATGTGGATCTACTGACTCCCATGAAAAAGAAGATGGAGATTTTTGAAAGCATGGGCATAAATCATGCTTACATTGTAACGTTTGATGCTTCACTCATGCGATTATCTCCGGAACAATTTGTGGATCAAGTGCTTGATCGACTTGGCGTTGATAGCGTCATATGCGGTTTTGATTTTACCTTTGGTTTTCAGGGTAAAGGTACTCCGGATTCACTCTGCGAGTTGAGTCACGGAAAATTCTCTGTTGAAGTGGTGAGACCTTTTCATATGAATGGTGAAAAAGTAAGCAGTACGCGTATTCGTGAAGCCTTGCAGCTAGGAGAAATGGAAACCGTGACAAGGCTATTAGGACGTCCATACAGCTTAAGTGGTACTGTTGTAAATGGTGCGAAGCGAGGGAGAACACTTGGTTTTCCTACAGCTAATCTCCAATTGGATGAACCCTATGTCAGTCCTACGAATGGAGTTTATGCGATTAAAGCGACCGTTCGCGGGGAAGTTTATCAAGGTGTCATGAATATTGGTGTAAAACCAACATTTGAGACAGGGGAACTAAAACCATCATTTGAAGCGCATTTATTTGAATTTTCCGAGCAAATATATGGAGAAACCGTCATGGTTGAGCTTATTGCTTTTCTTAGACCAGAACGTAAATTCACTTCATTAGAAGATTTAGTTGCTCAAATAAAACTCGATGCAGCAGAAGCTAAACAGAAATTGACGTTAGAGTCGTAATCTTACATTTACTTCTACTAGTCAATTGTGATATACTGATTAACGTTGTCGAATGGACTTGTTCATTTGGCATGAACCTTAGCTTGGATTGACGTTTTCATCGGCGCTTTCTAGGCTAGCGGGGATACTAATAGAATTTAGGAGATGAACGATTATGGCAATTACGCAAGAGCGCAAAACACAACTGATTCAAACACACAAAGTACACGATACCGACACAGGTTCACCTGAGGTACAAGTAGCAATCCTTACAGAAAACATTGTTAACCTTACAGACCACCTACGTACACACAAGAAAGATCACCACTCCCGTCGTGGTTTGCTTAAAATGGTTGGACAACGTCGTAAGTTGCTAGCATATGTTAAAAACAAAGATGTAAGCCGCTATAGTGCTTTGATTGCAAAGCTTGGTTTGCGTCGATAAAACCGACAATGAGAAGCAACCTGTTGCTCCTTTGCTAGGCTTGATAAAGCTCTGGCAGAGAGCAGCAAAAGGTTGCTTTTTCTTGTATTTTTAAAACAGGAAAAGAAGGAAATACTAGACATAACGCAGAAATAGAGGATAACTCCATAGCTTGTCTATTTTGCATACATACGGAGTAGATTCGGATTGGTCTCTGGATCTTTTGATTTCTGTACATGTTTATCAACACATATTTTGAAATTCAAACCATGCCTTAGGAGGATTTTATGGAGACAAGGGTACAAATGGAACTTGGCGGTAAGCCGTTCATTCTTGAAACAGGCCGACTAGCCAAACAAGCCAATGCAGCAGTAACTGTTCGTTATGGCGACACGGTTGTGCTTAGCACAGTAACGGCTTCCAGCGGACCGAAAGATTTAGATTTCTTTCCGTTAACAGTGAACTACGAAGAAAGATTATACGCAGTTGGTAAAATTCCTGGTGGTTTTATCAAACGTGAAGGACGTCCAAGTGAGAAAGCGATTCTTGCGAGCCGTTTGACGGATCGTCCAATTCGCCCTCTTTTCCCAGAAGGCTTCCGTAATGATGTTCAAATTGTGTCGATCGTCATGAGCGTAGACCAAGAATGTCCGCCAGAAATGGCTGCAATGATCGGTACATCCGCTGCACTTGCGATCTCTGATGTTCCATTTAATGGACCTGTCGGTGGCGTGATTGTTGGTCGTGTTGATGGGCAATTCGTTATCAATCCTACAGGTGAAGTAGCAGAGAAGAGTGATCTTCACTTAACTGTTGCAGGGACCAAAGATGCAATTATGATGGTTGAAGCAGGGGCGAAAGAAGTTTCAGAGGAAGTTGTCCTTGAAGCGATTATGTTTGGTCATGATGAGATTCGTAAGATTGTTGCAACGATTGAAGAATTGGTTGAACAAGTTGGTAAACCAAAAATGGAAGTTAAACTCCATGCTGTCGATGCTGAAGTGAATAGCGCGGTGCGTGAATTTGCTCAAGCAAGATTAGTGGATGCGATCAAAATTCCTGAAAAGCATGCTAGACAAGAAGCTATCGATGTTGTGAATGCAGATGCGGTTGGACATTTCACTGCATTGTATGTTGAAACACCGGGTCTTCTAGGTGATGTGAAAGAAACACTTTATGATATTGTGAAAGAGGAAGTTCGTCGCCTGATCACACATGATAAAGTAAGACCGGATGGACGTAAACCAGATGAGATTCGACCAATCGAATGCGATATCAACTTATTGCCGCGCACACATGGTTCTGGCTTGTTTACACGTGGTCAAACACAAGCACTTAGCATTTGTACATTAGGTGCTCTTGGCGATGTTCAAATCTTGGACGGTTTAGATCTGACTGAAACCAAACGTTTCATGCATCACTATAACTTCCCGCCGTTCAGCGTTGGGGAAGCTAGACCTTTGCGTCCTCCAGGCCGTCGTGAAATTGGACATGGTGCGTTAGGTGAACGAGCTATTGAGCCGATCATCCCGAACGAAGTTGAGTTCCCTTACACAATTCGTCTTGTATCTGAAGTGTTGGAATCAAATGGTTCAACTTCCCAAGCGAGTATTTGTGCAAGTATACTTGCGCTTATGGATGCTGGTGTTCCGATTAAAGCTCCAGTTGCGGGTATTGCAATGGGTCTCATCAAAGACGGCGATCAATTCTCTATCTTGTCAGATATTCAAGGTATGGAAGATCACCTTGGCGATATGGATTTCAAGGTTGCAGGAACAGCTGAAGGGATCACGGCTTTACAAATGGATATCAAAATTGATGGCATCGATCGCAGTATTTTGCAACAATCCTTGCAACAAGCGAAAGAAGGCCGTTTACACATTTTAAGTAAAATGGTTTCACGTATTTCCGAGCCAAACAAAAACCTTTCTCAATATGCACCAAAAATCCTCACAATGAACATTAATCCGGATAAAATCCGTGATGTTATTGGAGCAGGTGGTAAAATCATCAATAAAATTATTGAAGAAACTGGTGTGAAAATCGACATCGAGCAAGACGGTCGCGTATTCATTGCATCGTCAAATCAAGAAATGAACGAGAAAGCTCGTTCCATTATTGAAGGCATTGTTCGTGAAGTGATTGTTGGTGAAACATACCTTGGTACAGTGAAGCGCGTAGAGAAATTTGGCGCATTCGTTGAGATTCTCCCTGGTAAAGAAGGTCTCGTTCACATTTCACAAATTTCAACTGAGCGTGTTGCAAAAGTAGAAGATGTTGTGAATGTTGGCGATCAAATTACAGTTAAAGTTACAGAAATTGATCAACAAGGAAGAGTTAATCTTTCACGCAAAGCAACGTTAACTTCACAAGTCTCTGCACAAAGCTAGAGATTCGTATTCCGTGAGGACGTTTCATTCATAGTTCAGGATAAAGAGTCAGATCTATCTGTCTCTTTTTTGCTTTTCGCAGCATAGAAGGACATGCACGGGTTCTACTCTTGTCCCAATCTTCATACAATCAGGAGATGAAGAAAGGGGACCTGTGTATGCTCCACAAAAAATGGATATTGCTTGGGAGTTTTTTTGCTATGGTTCTAATTGGTGTGAATTCGATCCCTAGTGTTGGAACCTATATAGAAAGTGTAAAAGGTTATCAAACGATTTTGGTTAATGAAAACAACTGGACGAAGAATGAAGCCCGTCCTGTTTTTGCTTCAGTTAATAAGTCTGTCTTATTAGAAATGATAACCAAAGAAGCAGCGAACCGTAAGGTTGCTCCAATTAATGCAAAAGTAGATTCCGTTTGGAAAGCTATCCCTGGTTATAATGGACTTGAAGTGGATATTGAGGAAACTCTAAAGTTAGCGGAGCATCAATTGACACCTAATCAAATTAATTATGTGATGAAGGAAATAGAGCCAAGTATTCAATTAGACGACCTTGCTCCCAATCCTGTGTATAAAGGTAATCCGAAGAAACCAATGGTTTCATTTATGATTAATGTCGCATGGGGCAATGAATTTTTGCCTAGTATGTTAGAAACGCTGCGTAACGAAAATGTCCACGCGACATTCTTCTTTGATGGTTCTTGGTTAAAGAAAAATACAGAAATGGCCAAACGGATTCTAAGCGAAGGTCACGAAGTATCAAACCACGCCTATTCGCATAAAGACATGCGTACGATTTCGCGGAGCAAAGCGGTAGAGGAAATTTCAAAAACAGAAGAATTGCTGAAGCAGCTCGGTGTAAAGAACACATTATTTGCTCCTCCCTCAGGCTATTTTAATCAAGAAACCATACAGGTAGCCTCAGAATTCAGACTGCAAACGGTGTTGTGGACCTTTGATACGATAGATTGGAAAAATCCAGGTGCAGGTCGTATTCTTGAACGTTTATCAAACAATGTTGAACCTGGAACGCTAATTCTGATGCACCCAACGGTTTCGTCACGCGATGCGCTGCCAGGTATGATTAATTTGATTAAGAAAAAAGGGTTGGTACTAGGAACTGTTTCAGACCTACTTTCCTCAAAAAGAATTACAGGACAAGGGCAAATCACGAAGTAGTCATGCTTTTAATGGCGCTAATTTGAGTATATGGCACATTTTTGTTAGACTGAGGAAGTATAATAGGAGAATTGGACTTTTAGGTGTACCATTTCGAGGAGGAACCTTGGTGATCAAATATCGCTTACATAATGGCTTGAGAGTCGTCATGGAACAAATCCCCACATTTCGATCAGTAACATTCGGCATCTGGGTGAAAACAGGCTCGCGTAACGAGTCACAGATGAATAATGGGATTTCACATTTCATCGAACATATGTTGTTCAAAGGAACAGAACGGCATTCGGCGAAGGATATCGCAGAAATTTTTGATGGTATTGGCGGGAATGTGAATGCCTTCACGTCCAAAGAATATACGTGCTATTACGCCAAAGTGTTGGATGAACATTTGCCATTAGCGATGGATGTACTTTCGGATATGTTTTTCAATTCGACCTTTGATGAAGGCGAGCTAGAGAAAGAGAAGAATGTCATTTACGAAGAAATCTCCATGTATGAAGATACGCCGGATGACCTCGTTCATGACTTGTTAGCGAAGGCTTCATATGGCACTCACGCATTGGGTTATACGATTCTAGGGACGCAAGATAATTTGTCTAAAATGAAGTCAGACGATCTTCGTTCGTATCTAAAACAAAATTACAATACGGAGAACACCGTGTTAAGTATTGCTGGAAATATTGATGATAGTGTGAAGGAATTAATTGAAAAGCATTTCGGTGGCTTCTCCCAATCAGGTGTTGAAACAAGCTATGATGCTCCAGATTTCATGAGCGAATTGATTTTCCATGCAAAGAAAACTGAACAAAATCATATTTGTTTGTCGTTACCTGGATTGTCGCTTCAAGAGGAAAATTTGTATCCAATGGTTTTATTGAATAATGCCATTGGTGGTGGCATGAGCTCCAGACTGTTTCAAGAAATTCGGGAGAAACGCGGATTAGCTTACTCCGTATATTCGTATCATTCTTCTCATATCGATAGCGGGATGTTCACGATTTATACAGGGACAGCGCCTAAACAGACGGAAGAAGTGCTGAAAGTAACCATGGAACTGCTGCATGATATTACTGTGAATGGTATGACTGATTCTGAACTGAAGAAGGGGAAAGAGCAGTTGAAAGGCAGCCTCATTCTCAGCTTAGAGAGCACAAGCAGCCGGATGAACCGTTTTGGTAAAAATGAATTGATGACAGGCAAGCATTATAGTCTAGATGAGATGATCCAGCGCATCGAAAGTGTGAACATGGAGCATATTCGTCAATTGACGAAAACGTTGTTCGGGGCACCATTTGCACTATCTATGGTTGGGAATGCGGATGATGTAATTAGCGGCTTCAGGAGGGATCAGCTTGTCTCTCTATGATTTTGAAGTGCAAGTAAAACGCATCGAAGGACAAGAGGACATTCTCTTACCGCAAAAAATGTCCGAAGCGGCTAGTGGATATGATTTGCACGCGGCAGTTACTGAACCAATCGTGCTTGCACCAGGTGAGCGTCAATTGATTCCAACTGGCTTTGCGTTGAGCATGCCGCCTGAGCTTGAAGCTCAGATTCGCCCAAGAAGCGGGTTAGCTTATAAACATGGCATCACAACGCTCAATTCACCGGGTACTATTGACGCTGATTATCGCGGTGAAGTGAAGGTATTGCTGATTAATCATGGTCAGGAGCCCTTCGTAATCCAACGAAATGAACGCATCGCTCAGATGGTATTTCAGCGTGTGCCACAAATTCAATTGAACGAAGTAAGCGAATTGTCAGAAACAGTACGTGGCTCTGGTGGTTTCGGCCATACAGGTCGTTAAGACTGCTGCATACATAGCATGAACAAGAAAGAACCTCTTCTTTGGAAGGGGTTCTTTCTTGTTTGAGAGGACACAAAGACAGAAGTCACCCATCCTTAGGCGAACGCATACTATAACTTATCGAAACGGACCGAGGAAGGGGTGTAAGCAAGAATGCTTACTGGGATTTCGGTTGCTATCATGGGGGGAGACGCCCGGCAACTTGAAGTAATTCAGAAATTTACTGAGCTAGACGCTACCGTTATATTACTCGGATTTGACAATCTTGGGAGGCAATTTCACGGTGTTACGAATGTGAAGTTAGATCCGGAATTGTTTCAACATGTGGATGCACTTATTTTGCCAGTTGTAGGTACGGATGAGACAGGACAAGTGGAATCTATTTTCTCGAGCGAGGAAATGATTCTTACGGATGAGCATATTTCTTCATTGCCGAAGCATGCCAAGGTGTATACAGGTATGGCTAAAAGCTATTTGAAGAAGCTCGTTTCGGCGCATGGCATTGAGCTTGTAGAACTTTTAGATCGTGATGATATTGCCATTTATAACTCAATTCCAACTGCAGAGGGTGCGCTAATGATGGCCATCCAGAACACTGATATTACAATTCATGGATCCGTGTGTATGGTTTTGGGTTTTGGTCGAACAGGGTTTACAATGGCCAAAACTTTGCAAGGATTAGGGGCAACCGTGAAGGTTGGCGTCAGGAAGCCTGAGCATTACGCGAGGGCGTGGGAGATGGGTTTTCAGCCTTTTTATACGAAGGATCTGTACCCGGAAGTGGGGAATATTGACTTGCTTTTTAACACAATTCCGACTATGATAGTCACAGCGCAAGTTATTACCAATATCCCACATCGCGCGCTTATTATCGATTTAGCTTCAAAGCCCGGCGGAACGGATTTTCGATTTGCCGAGAAGAGAGGTATTAAAGCGATGCTAGCGCCCGGTTTACCTGGAATCGTCGCCCCCAAAACAGCTGGCCGAATTATGGCTAACACGTTAAGTCAGCTGATCGAGGAAGACTTCAAAGACAGGAGCGATGTGGAATGAATTGGCAAGGGAAAACAGTCGGTTATGCGTTAACCGGTTCTCACTGTACACTTGAAGAGGTCATGCCTCAAATTAAGAGGTTTGTAGATGCGGGTGCTCGCGTTATTCCGATTGTATCGAATACGATTATGACGACCGACACACGTTTTGGTAAGTCCGCCGATTGGCAGCAAATGCTAAAGGATATTACAGGGAATGAGATCATATCTACCATCGTAGATGCCGAACCGTTAGGTCCATCTAAGTTATTGGATGTGATGGTGATTGCTCCTTGTACGGGTAATACGACTAGTAAACTAGCAAATGCAATGACAGAAAGTCCAGTTCTTATGGCTGCAAAAGCACAAATGAGAAACTTGAGACCGCTTGTATTAGCGATTTCTACGAATGACGGATTAGGGTTAAATGCAATGAATATTGCGAAGTTGTTGATTACGAAAAATATTTATTTTGTACCGTATGGTCAAGATGCACCTGGAGCAAAACCAAATTCGTTGGTGGCTCGGATGGATCTGATTATGGAAGCTTGTGAAGCTGCACTTGAAGGCAAACAGTTGCAGCCCATGATTATTGAGAGATTTCAATACTAACTGATAGATGTCAACTTGAGGGGGAGAAACCAGCAAAATGTCCAACCAGAAACTTTTCAATGTTGCAGTTGTAGGCGCTACTGGCGCTGTAGGCGAGCAAATCATCCGTCTATTAGAAGAACGGAATTTCCCCATCAAGGAATTGAAATTACTCTCTTCCGCTCGGTCTGCGGGCGTAAAACTTTCTTTTAAAGGTCAAGAAGTTGTTGTACAAGAAGCAACACCTGAAAGCTTTCAAGGCGTTGATATTGCTCTCTTCAGTGCAGGAGGCGATGTCACAAAAGCATTAGCTCCGCATGCAGTAGAAGCAGGTGCCATTTGTATTGACAATACAAGTGCATACCGAATGGACCCTGAGACGCCGCTTGTTGTTCCTGAAGTAAATGTAGATAAAATAAATGAACATAAAGGGATTATTGCGAACCCGAACTGTTCCACGATCCAAATGGTAGCAGCATTAAAACCGCTTTATGACCGCTATGGGATTTCACGCATTATTGTCTCTACGTACCAGGCTGTTTCTGGTGCCGGCGCTAAAGCGATTAATGAAATGCTTAGACAATCAAAAGAAGTATTGGCAGGTAATTCGGCAAATCCGGACATTTTACCTGTTGGCTCTTTGCCAGTCAAGCATCAAATTGCATTCAATGCTATTCCACAAATCGATAAATTCTTAGATAATGGGTTTACGAATGAAGAAATGAAAATGATTCTTGAAACGAAGAAAATTATGGGCGATGAGTCCATTGAAGTAACAGCCACATGTGTGCGTATTCCTGTTGTTTACGGGCACTCGGAATCCGTTTATGTCGAATTGAAAGAAGATTTTGATGTTGAAGAAGTGAAAACACTGCTTGCGAATGCCCCTGGCATTGTTCTTGTTGACAATCCAGCAGAGCAACAGTACCCGCTTGCAACAGATGCTGCAGGTAAGCTCGAAACTTTCGTAGGGCGTGTACGCCGCGATTTGAGTAACCCTAAAGCGCTTAACATGTGGATTGTTTCAGATAATTTGTTAAAAGGTGCTGCCTGGAATGCGGTACAAATTGCTGAATATATTGCTATAGAGCAATAATCAGCATACTGCTTACTTAAGCAGTGAAAATGGGGGAAACTCATGCGAATTTTAGTCCAAAAATTTGGAGGTACTTCGCTTTCCACCGCACAAGCTAGAGAACACGTTATTGGACATATTCAAGACGCACTAATTCAACATTATAAACTAGTTGTTGTTGTATCTGCGATGGGAAGAAAAGGGGAACCCTATGCGACTGACACGCTCCTAGATCTTGTTCGTAAGAATGGGGAAGGGCTGCCGGCACGGGAACTCGATATGCTGATGGGCTGCGGAGAATTAATTTCTGCAGTACTTTTGTGTAGTCTATTGAACAAAACAGGAATCCGTGCAACAGTGTTGACAGGTGGGCAAGCTGGTCTGATCACGAATGAAAACTATGGCAATGCACAGATCATCGCGATGAAGCCCAATCGGATTCTTGAATTGTTAGAGCAAGACCAGGTGGTTATTGTAACTGGGTTTCAAGGCAAAACGAGTAATGATGAGTTGACTACATTGGGCCGCGGCGGCAGTGATACATCAGCAACCGCACTTGGCGCTGCTCTTAAGGCAGAAATCGTAGACATCTTCACAGATGTGAATGGTATTTTGACAGCGGATCCAAGAATCGTTGATGATGCTAAACCACTACAGCGTGTGAGCTTTAGCGAGATATGCAATATGGCTCATAACGGCGCGAAAGTCATTCATCCGCGAGCGGTTGAGGTAGCTATGCAGGCGAATATCCCGATTCGTGTGAGGTCAACCTTCACCAAAGAGGAAGGAACGCTTGTTACTGCATCCGATAACACAACAGCTGACATTAACTACGTTAAAGATCGCTTTGTTACGGGGATTGCTCATTTCACGAATATTACGCAGATCCAGGTCGCTGCCGTTGATGGAGAATTCGATCTTCAACTTCGTGTATTCAAAACGATGGCTCAGCATCAGATTAGTGTTGATTTTATTAATGTGAACCCCTCAGGCGTTGTATATACAGTCTTTGATCACGAAGCTGAACGTGCAGTTCAATTACTTAAGACACAGGGCTATGAGCCCAAGTTCATAAGTGGCTGTGCGAAGGTTTCCGTGATTGGTGGCGGAATGAATGGTGTACCAGGTATTATGGCGCACATTGTTGAAGCATTAACTGTGGAAGATATCCGAATTCTTCAATCTGCGGATTCGAACACAACCATTTGGGTGCTTGTTCAAGGTGTCGATATGATCAAATCGGTTCGTGCCCTTCATCGAAAATTTAATTTATTTAAATAAATACAAGAAAGTCAGGAGGCGTACCAGTGAGTTTTGGAAGAGTAGTCACGGCAATGGTTACACCATTTGACGAGCAATTGCAGGTCAATTGGGATCAAGTAGAGCCATTAATTAATTATTTAATTGAAGAACAACATTCGGACAGCCTTGTGATCTGTGGGACGACAGGGGAGTCGCCAACCCTTTCCGAGGATGAAAAGTTACGACTCATTGAACTTTCCGTTCGTGTTGCTGCTGGTCGTTGCAAAATTATTGCAGGTACTGGAAGCAATGACACTGCTCATACAATCGCTTTTTCGCGCAAAGTAGAACAACTTGGCGTGGATGCGCTGCTTCTCGTTGCTCCTTATTACAATCGTCCGTCACAGGAAGGGTTGTATCAGCACTTTAAAGCGATTGCTGAGGCTGTAACCGCTCCAGTCGTACTTTATAATGTGCCTGGCCGAGCAGGTGTAAACCTGGATGCAGACACAACGATTCGTCTTTCCCAAATACCGAATATCGTGGCAACCAAAGATTGCTCGAATACGGATCAAATGACACGTATACTTACGCATGCTGCGCCTAATTTCCTTGTATATAGTGGAGATGATAGTAATACCTTACCTGCATTGGCTATTGGATGCGAAGGAATTATCAGCGTTGCGAGTCATGTGATTGGAAAAGAAATGCAAACTATGATAAAGTATTATCTAGAAGGCAACATTCAGCAAGCTGCAGAGCTTCATCGCAAGCTTCATCCTGTATTCACTGGTATTTTCTGTGCACCGAGCCCTGCACCAATTAAGCATGCTCTAGCACTCAAAGGCATTGAAACAGGTGGCGTGCGACTTCCGTTAGTTCGTGTATCCGAGCAAGAAGGACAATTCATTCAATCACTTTTTGTATGATCATGCCTAATGAATCGGTGCTTCCGGCATCGGTTTTCTTTTTTTGGGAAATCTAAACGTATTCAGTATTAACTTGTATTTGCTGTTTTTTTTCATGTATAATGGTTGCAAGTGACTAGTTCGGTTTTTTCATTTAAAATTCGTCGTCCAATCTATGAAGGAGGTATATTCTTGTCCAAAAAAAATATTGATAAACTTTTGATCTTCGCTCTTGGCGGCGTGGGCGAAATCGGAAAAAATATGTATTGCGTTCAGTATGCGAACGATATTATTGTCATTGACAGTGGTTTGAAATTTCCTGAGGAGGACATGCTCGGGATTGACATTGTCATTCCAGATATCGGGTACTTAACAGAGAATCGGGATAAAGTACGCGGCATCATCATCACTCACGGCCATGAGGATCACATTGGTGGCTTACCTTACGTGCTTAAACACCTTAACGTTCCCCTCTATGCAACGAAGTTAACGATGGGACTTATTGAAGCTAAGCTGAAGGAAGCTAACTTGCTCGGAACAACGAACCGAATTTTAATCAATTCGGAATCTGTACTTCCACTGGGCGTTCTTACGGCAACTTTCTTTAAAACCAATCATAGTATTCCGGATTCTGTGGGTGTCGCACTTGATACGCCAGAAGGTGTTGTTGTTCATACAGGAGATTTTAAATTTGATCAAACTCCAGTTAATGAACAATATGCAGATTTGCATCGTATGGCTGAGATCGGAAAGAAAGGTGTTCTTGCCTTGCTTTCAGACAGTACGAATGCAGAACGTCCTGGCTACACGGGCTCTGAGCGCGGTGTAGGGATTGAGATTGAAGAAGTGTTCCGTAAAGCGAAACAAAGGGTTGTTATTGCGACATTTGCATCGAATATTCACCGTGTACAACAGGTGTTTGATGCAGCTGCAGCAACGAATCGCAAAGTGACAGTAATTGGTCGCAGTATGGTTAACGTGGTTTCGATTGCTAGCGAATTAGGTTACCTGCACATTCCAGATGGCATGCTGATTGAGCCAGAGGAAGTTAATAAGCTTGCAGCTGATCGTGTAGTTATCCTTTCTACGGGTAGCCAAGGCGAACCGATGTCTGCTCTAACAAGAATGGCACGTTCAACCCATCGTAAAATTGATATTTTACCAGGGGATACGGTTATTATTGCGGCAACTCCGATTCCAGGAAATGAGCGTTACGTAGGCAGAACGGTTGATGAGCTCATGCGTATCGGTGCCCACGTGATTTACGGACCGGGATCAGTAACGGGTGTTCACGTATCAGGTCACGGAAGTCAGGAAGAATTAAAGCTGATGCTGAACCTGATGAAGCCAAAATACTTTATTCCAATTCATGGTGAATATCGCATGCTGCGTCAACATGCTATCCTTGCCGAATCTGTCGGCATTACTAAAGAAGATATTTTTATGTGCGATATTGGTGATACCGTTGAAATTCAAAATGGTGCTGCTCGCAAAGGATCTAAAGTTCAAAGCGGCAACATCCTAATTGATGGACTAGGTGTTGGGGATGTAGGCAATATTGTATTGCGTGACCGTAAATTACTGTCGCAAGATGGGATTTTAGTTGTCGTGGTTACTCTAAGTAAACAAGATGGCAAAATTTTGTCAGGCCCAGATATTATTTCACGCGGATTTGTTTATGTTCGTGAATCCGAAGGTCTTCTGGAAGAAGCTAATCGTATCGTAACAAATACTTTAACAAAACTTATGAATGAAAATGTAAATGAATGGGCATCTTTAAAAACAAATGTGAAAGATGTTCTCGGACGCTTTTTATATGAACAAACCAGAAGAAGACCAATGATTCTTCCGATCATTATGGAAGTTTAGGTACTCGAACAAGTCACTTGAGCCTATGCAAATAGTAAAGCTCTCTCCAATTGGAGGGAGCTTTTTCTTGTTACCGCAAAGTGAAGTATGCATGAAAGCATGCAAGTTTATTCATACTATGGGAGATCTTGAACAACTTGTCTTTGCAGCAAAATTTGAAAGGGGATTATGAAGTGGCATCAGCACCAGGCTCGAAAGAACAGGAACAAGAACCGGGAACAGAGGAAGTCAAGAAAAATGCGGTTCTCGAAAATATCCAACAATTAGGACAAACGAACACGGTTTCTGGTGAATCCAATATTTTTTGTCTAACGATAATAGGACAGATAGAGGGACATATTGTGCTCCCACCTCAGAATAAAACGACCAAGTATGAACATCTGATTCCTCAACTTGTAGCCGCCGAGCAGAATTCCAAAATTGAAGGTGTCATGATCATATTAAACACTGTAGGGGGCGATGTGGAGGCTGGTTTAGCTATTGCTGAAATGGTTGCGACGTTATCGAAACCAACGATTGCATTAGTCTTGGGTGGCGGACATAGTATAGGCGTTCCAATCGCCGTATCTGCGGACTATTCGATCATCGCAGAAACAGCGACCATGACGATTCATCCGATTCGAATGAATGGCTTAGTGATCGGTGTGCCGCAAACCTTTGAATATTTAGATAAAATGCAAGAGCGTGTTGTACGATTCGTAACGAAACATTCCAATGTAACAGAAGAGAAGTTTAAAGAGCTAATGTTTAAGACGGGTGAACTTACAAGAGATATCGGTACAACGGTGATTGGGATCGATGCAGTTAAGTATGGTTTAATCAATCAAGTAGGTGGTATCGGTGATGCGATCAGGGAATTGAACAGTCGGATAGAAGCAAAGAAAGCAGCGAACTCTGGGGGACTTGTTCAATGATTCATTATTCTGTCATTCCGATGGAAGTCATATTTGATGGGTTCGATACCTATACTCCTCAATTCTTAGATATTGAGCAGGATGGCTTCATGATGCAAATTGAGCCATTAAGTAGTTATCGAGCGCGTATTGTAAGGCTGTATAGCTGCAATCCACAAGACTATTTGAATGAGCAATATGCACCCGGTACTATCATTTCTTATCGTCCGCAGTTTGAGTCAATTTCAAGTAGGTAGGCTCTGTTCCCGTATCATCCCTCGAGTCAATTATGGTATAATGTGGACTTGGGGGTGACAATCTTGGCGAAACGCAGGAAAAAAACGAAGGCTGTAAAGACCAGCTTATTATTTGAGCTATATGGAATCCTCATCTTGATTTTCTCAGTGATTGCCCTTGCACATCAAGGTCATGTGGGGAATTCTTTGATTTATTTGTTTCGATTTTTTGTGGGGACTTGGTATTCACTCATACCACTTATTTTCATCTATGTGGCTTTGTATGCAATGATCAAACGAGCATGGCCGCAAATGGTAACTCCCAAGAAAGCGGGTATTTTGTTATTCATTCTTGGATTACTAATCAAGAATCATATCGATTTATTCGCTCAGCTGTACCCTAATAATGATTTCACATCTGGTAAAGTCATTTCTTCAACTTGGGCAGCCATGTTGGAGGGATTGCACCCAACGGAGGCAGGTAGGGCTTCTTTAGAACACGGCATTGGTGGAGGTATGGTAGGCGCATTTTTATACAGCATACTTTATTTCTTGTTTGATTACCTTGGAGCCAGATTGATCCAATATATGCTTTTTGTTATGGGTTTTATTCTTGCGACAGGTGTTTCGTATGTGGATCTAGGTAATATCGTGAAGGGTCGTTTCAGCAATGTTGGTCAAAATTTTAAAGACAGAATGAAAGAATGGTTGCAAGACAGAGAAGGACGTCAATCCCAGCCTGCCTCAGCAGGAGCTACGCCTAGTAAGGCAAAGAAGCCAGCTTATGTGCCTGTAGATGATGAATTTGACGAAGAGGTTTTTCAACCTGTGAAGAAGGCGAAGAAATCACCATTGTTTATGGAACTCCTTCGTCCGATCAAGGAGAACCGCAAGAAATCTGCAGCTAGAGAACGAGATGATATTGAGGATCCATTGTCAGATTCAGATGCTGAAGTGCTCGAGGAAGAAGTTGTTTACTCGAACACGGTTCATCAAACGGCAGAACCTATACATAATTCTGGTGAACAACCAGGCGCGCCGATTATTCGTGATTTTCAAGAACAGGTTATTCAAGAGGCTCAGCAGGCCGTTAGACCTTCAGCTCCTCTTACATCCAATGTAACGACTACGGCTCCGACTAGTGTTGATGACGATGAGAATGAACCGATAACTCTTGAATTTCAAGAGGAAGCCCCTGTTATTGTGTCACGACCATATGAAATACCTTCTCTTGACTTACTAGCCAGACCAGCTCTAGGTAAGGGAAGCGAGATGGCGGACTATAAGGCTAATGCAAGGAAGCTTGAGGCCACACTGGAGAGCTTTGGTGTTCGAGCGAAGGTCCTTGAAGTAGTTAGGGGCCCTGCGGTAACTCGATATGAAATCCAACCAGATGTTGGTGTGAAAGTCAGTAGGATTGTTTCATTGACCGATGATATTGCTTTAGCGCTTGCAGCAAAGGATATCCGGATGGAAGCGCCGATTCCTGGTAAATCTGCGATTGGTATCGAGGTGCCTAACTTAGAAGTATCTATTGTTACAATGCGTGAGGTCATGGAAACGTCTGCTTTTCAGGAATCAAGCTCACGATTATCGGTCGTGCTTGGCAGGGATATCTCTGGTCAGCCGATTGTTGGCAATTTGGCCAGAATGCCGCATTTACTCGTTGCAGGTGCTACAGGCTCAGGTAAATCGGTTTGTATCAATGGGATTATTACTAGCATTTTGTATAAAGCTAAGCCAAATGAAGTGAAATTCTTAATGATCGATCCGAAGATGGTTGAGTTAAATGTGTATAATGGCATTCCGCATCTATTAGCGCCTGTCGTTACGGATCCGAGACGAGCATCCCTAGCGCTCAAGAAAATCGTTGTCGAGATGGAGAAACGGTATGAGTTATTCTCCAAGAGTGGGACGCGAAATATTGAAGGCTATAATGCCATGTTAGTTGAAAGTGGAACGTCTGCGCCGTTACCTTACTATGTAATTATCGTAGATGAGTTAGCAGATCTTATGATGGTTGCTGCAAATGATGTTGAAGATTCAATTTGTCGTCTTGCTCAGATGGCGCGGGCTGCCGGAATTCATTTGATTATTGCGACGCAACGTCCATCTGTTGATGTAATTACAGGTGTTATCAAAGCCAACATTCCTTCCCGAATTGCATTTGGTGTGTCGTCACAAGTGGATTCACGGACGATTCTGGATATGGTAGGAGCAGAGAAGCTGTTAGGTCGAGGTGATATGCTTTACTTGCCAGTAGGTGCTTCCAAGCCAGTTCGTATCCAAGGGGCATTCCTCTCGGATGGTGAAGTTGAACAGGTTGTTGGCTTCGTACGTACCCAAGAACAAGCGAATTATCGCGAGGAATTAGTTCCTCAAGTTGAGGAAATGCCAGAGCAGCAGAATGAATTCGAGGACGAGCTCTATGATCAAGCTGTACAAATTGTGTTGGAAGCGAAGCAAGCTTCGGTTTCATTGCTCCAAAGGCGTATGAGAGTCGGCTACACACGTGCAGCAAGACTTGTAGATGCAATGGAAGCCAAGGGGGTTGTTGGCCCCTATGAAGGCAGTAAACCGCGTGAAGTGCTCCTCTCACTAGAACAATATCATCATAATCGGATTAGTTCCTAATCCGTCTCAGACAAGCACTCTCCAATGGAGAGTGTTTTTATTTGTATAATCATTGACTCGCTTTCTCATAATAAGCAAGAAAAGGCTGTAATTTGAAAAGTGAGGTTGAGAAGGGGAATGAATAAACGACTCATTGTCATTACATTTTGTATCGTCTTTGTCTTGGTGGTTTCTTTTCAATTGAAGGGAAGATTGAATCCGCCGACGGAAGAAACGTTTAGTAAAAATGAAGTTCGCTACGGTGCCACTGGTTCTGATGTATATGAACTACAAGGCAGATTGAAATTTATTGGCTTTTATAACGGCGGCATAGACGGTGATTATGGTTACAAGACCTTAACTGCCGTGAAACGATTCCAAGGCGAATTTGGCATGAAGGTTGACGGGATTGTAGGACCGAAAACCAAGTTGAAGCTATGGGAAGCAACGAAAAGCTGGAAACCTACTGCGCCCGAAACAGCCAATAATAATCAAGGTGCCAATAATAAGGGTACAGGAGGCGCTGATTCCAAGCCCGCCAATTTAACACCCTCCAATAATCTTGGTTATTCAGAGCAAGATATCAATTTAATGGCTAATGCCGTCAATGGTGAAGCGCGTGGTGAGCCGTTTATTGGACAAGTTGCCGTCGCGGCAGTTATCTTAAACCGAGTGAAATCGGCAAGTTTTCCGAATACTGTATCTGGTGTTATTTTCCAACCTGGTGCTTTCACAGCCGTAGCCGATGGTCAAATATGGTTAACACCGAATGAATCATCCAAAAAAGCGGTAAGAGATGCTTTAAATGGATTGGACCCGACAGGTGGTTGTATCTATTACTTCAATCCAGAAACGGCAACGTCCAAGTGGATTTGGACTAGAAAACAAATTAAAAAAATTGGCAAACACATTTTTTGTGTGTAATTTTGCGTAGGACAAGGAGAAGGAACCGGCATTGGTTGCTTCTCCTCTTCGTATAGGAATATAATGGATTTATTACACGGACATAGAAGGGAGACTGACCTTTGAAGCCTAATCAATTTGAGCGCAGCAGTTGGAAGCATATCCGAATGCATGTTTTGCCGACAGACCGTTTCAAAACATTTGCCATTTCTGTATACATAGGACGTCAACTAGATGAGGAGACGGTCACAAGTACCGCATTAACACCATTTATTCTTCGCAGAGGTACAGAACTACGTCCTGAAACAAAGCAATTCCGGGAGTATTTAGATGATTTATACGGTGCTGGGTTTGGCTTTGATATTTATAAGCGCGGCGACTATCAAATCGTTCAGTTACGAATGGATATTATCAATGATCGTTTCGTCAAATCGGCAGATTCCTTACTGAAGCAGGGACTTGAATTCGTGGGGGAAACGTTAACTCGCCCGGCATTAGAAGATCAGCATTTTCGTACGAAATATGTAGATGCAGAGAAGCAAACACTGCGCAAACGAATTGAATCCGTCATCAATGATAAAATCCGCTATGCTGCAGAGCGTTGTATGGAAGAAATGTGCAGCGGGGAACCTTATCGACTTCATCCTTTAGGTAAAATTGAAGATCTCGACGGAATGAATGCGCAGCAGCTATACGAACAATATAAAGAATGGCTCCAAACTTCCCCAATGGACATCTATGTCGTTGGTAACACAACGCTTAGCGAAGTTGAAGAAATTGTGAAGCAATCGTTCGCTATCGAGCGAAACACGGATGTTAGCTACGTAACATCTGCACCGCGTGGCGTAACAGGTGAAGTAAAGACTATTGTCGAACGTTTGGATGTAAATCAAGGCAAGTTGAATATGGGGCTGCGTACGAACATTTCATACAGCGATGATCTGTATCCAGTTGCACTGATGTACAACGGGGTGCTTGGCGGATACCCACATTCCAAATTATTTACCAATGTTCGTGAGAAAGCGAGTCTCGCGTATTATGCGTCATCCCGTTTTGATGGACATAAAGGCATTTTAACGATTCAGTCGGGTATCGAGATGGCAAACTATGAGAAAGCCGTTGATATCATACGTAAACAATTGAAAGCGTTGGAACAAGGAGAAATTACTGACGTTGAATGGAGTCAAACGAGGGCGATGATTTCCAATCAATTACGTGAGATACAGGATTCCGCATTTGAGCTGATTTCCTTTGACTTTAATGCTATTTTATCAGGAAAAGAGCGTACGGTTGCGGGTTTGATATCAGCGGTCGAACAAGTCGATATTCCTGCTATTGCAGAAGCTGCCAAACGAGTTCAATTGGACACGATATACTTTTTACGGGATCAGAAGGGGGAGTAGACCATGCAGAGTATTCCATATCCACATCTCGGTGAAACCATTTATCATGAAAAGCTTGATAATGGGCTGCATGTGTTTGTGTTACCCAAAGAAGGTTTCCAGAAAACGTATGCAACCTTTACAACCCAATATGGCTCCATCGATAACCATTTTCAGGTGACCGGTAAAGATGCTGTGCGAGTACCTGATGGGATTGCCCATTTCTTAGAGCATAAAATGTTCGAGGAACCGGAGGGTGACATCTTTGCAACTTTTGCAACGAATGGTGCATCGGCCAATGCATTTACAAGCTTTGATCGAACAGCTTACCTGTTTTCATCGACGGATCGTTATTTAGAAAACTTAACAACATTAATTAATTTCGTGCAAAACCCATATTTTACAGATGAAAATGTTGAAAAGGAAAAAGGGATCATTGGGCAAGAGATTAAGATGTACGAGGATAATGCGGACTGGAGAAGTTATTATGGCTTAATTGAATCCTTATATGTCAAACATCCGATTCACATTGATATTGCGGGAACTGTTGCATCTATTGCTGAAATTACCAAAGAGACGTTATATGAGTGTTATAACACGTTCTATCATCCGAGCAACATGAGTTTATTCGTCGTAGGAGGCGTAGATCCGCAAGAGGTTATTACCTTAGTCAAAGACAATCAAGCAGCCAAAACTTTTCCGCAACAAGGCGAAATCCACAGGTTCTTCCCGGAAGAGCCAGTCGATGTCAAGGAAGCCCGCAGGCTTATTTTACTTCCAGTTTCATTGCCAAAATGTTTAATGGGCTTCAAGGAAGCGGCACCAGCAGTTACAGGTAAGCCTTTATTAGTAAGAGAACTAACAACGAAATTAATGTTAGATATCTTATTTAGCTCTAGCTCGGAAATGTACCAAACACTCTACGATGATCAGCTTATTTCGGATAATTTCGGCCATGAATACAATTGCAGTGACGGGTATGCTTTTTCCATTGTTGGAGGAGATACGAAGGATCCAGAACAGTTAATTGCAAGGATTCGTGAAGAAGTTGAAAAAAGAAAAGCGAATGGACTCGATGAGGTTACTTTCGAACGCAGTCGGAAGAAGAAGATCGGCAGTTTCCTCCGCATGATGAATTCACCGGAATCCATTGCGAATGAATATACCAAATATCGTTTCAAAGGGATCGATCTCTTTGATATTTTACCGGTATACGAGCAACTAACGCTAGAAGATGTGAATCGTCGCTTCCGCGAGCATTTTGATTGGAGTAAGCTCGCAGTTTCCATTGTACAGAGTCGTGAACCATCGTGAGTGTTGTAAAACCATTTAGTGAACAAACCGTGCTTATTACGGGAGCTAGCAGGGGAATTGGAGCTGCTATAGCGCAACGTTTTGCCGCGGTAGGCATGCAGATAGTGATTCATTATCGTGACTCACATGAAGCTGCAAATGAAATTGCTCGATCTTGTATGAAGCAAGGAGCAACGGTGTTAACCGTATCTGCGGATATACAATCCCATGAGCAGATTCTTAAGATGAGAGATAAGCTTGAGCAAATGAATATGATCCCAGATATAATCGTGAACAATGCGGGTATCTCTCATTATGGCATGCTCTCTGATGTGACGGAAGAAGATTGGGATCGCGTCATGAATGTCAATCTCAAGGGTTCCTTCCTTTGTACACAAGCTTTTATGGCTGCTATGGTTAAACAAAAATACGGAAGAATCATCAACGTATCCTCGATATGGGGAATCTCAGGTGCTTCGTGTGAAGTGTTATATTCAACGGCCAAGGGTGGATTAAATGCCTTTACGAAAGCTCTGGCCAAAGAACTCGCTCCATCAGGTGTTACGGTGAATGCCGTAGCACCTGGGGCTGTTCAGACAGATATGATGGCTGGTTTTCAGGCTGATGAAATCGATGCCATTACCAACGAAATTCCCGTTGGGCGGCTTGCGTCCCCGCATGAGGTGGCATCGCTCGTATATTTCTTAGCTTTGCCTGAATCTGGGTATATAACAGGTCAAATCATATCTCCCAATGGAGGCTGGCTTACTTAATTACATGAACTGATGGCAATGAAGCCCACGCATAATTCCGTTTTGAGAAGCGCATATTACGTATGTAATGACCATTTCTCATAACTCAAAGGAGGCTTCTTACAATGGCTACTGTACTTAAGGTGTTCGACAAATGGAAAGAATTTTTGGCTGAACGCGTGAGTCAGGCTGGACATGCAGGGATGAGTGATGAAACCATCTCCAAGCTCGCTTTTCAAATTGGGGAGTTCTTGGCAGACAAGGTTGATCCTCAAAATGAGCAAGAACGAGTTCTCAAAGAGTTGTGGGATGCTGGGGATGATCAGGAAAAGCACACTCTTGCGCGCCTCATGGTAAAATTAGTAGACAAAGGTTAATAACCGTTTTACAATTCAATAGGGTATGATGTGAAAGCCTCCTCTTTCGGAGGCTTTTGCATGCTTTAGAAGCTGGAAAGGAATTATCACTTTATGCACAAGAAACGATTCTTACTCACTATAATCATTTTATTATCTTTACTTGCAGGTTGCGGGAACCGTGGAATTCCAGTCATTAAGCAAGAACTGCTTGATCAGAAAATGTCTGTTTTGATGCTATCTAGTGCAGGGTTAACACCATCTGCGAAAGAAGCCCTAGGTCAAGCTCTCAAGAGTTGGCGAGACGCGAATTCGATTGCATATGACTGGGTGAAAGATTTGAACGCCTTGGATGACAATGTGGTTTCAAAGTTGAAAACGAAATCATATGATTACATATACGTTGTTGGAAATGAGCTTTTCCCTTCGGCTAATGAAAAGATGACGTTAGGTCTATCTTCGAGCAAATGGACATTTTTACAAAGTCAGCCATTTGCTTCAGGCAGTGCAGTTACTGTGAACGAACAGGCAGCATTGCTGCAATTAGATCCTCAACAGATGGAAACTCTGAAAAACAAGACGATTCAAGATCTCGTTTTTCAAAATGTGGTCATAGAATGGGTAACACAAGCTGACCGTCCAATTCCGTCTAATTGGGCGCCTTCAGAAGAAGCTGATCACATTGTTTTGCTAAACAACACTCAATGGTTTCAGCAATTGACTTTTCAAGTACGTCAGCATCATGCATCTTGGGTTGTTTTTTACAGCCCCGTGGAGGAAGCGCAACTTCAGAGAGCCAAATCACTTGGAGTCTCGGTGATGGATTTTACAGGTGCACTAACCGCCGATCTAAATTGGCCGCAGGTTTTGGATAATCGACTTGCCATGATGAAAACGCATGCGTGGCAAAAAGGCATCCAAACCTACAATCCACAAGAGCTAAAGGAACTAAAAATGAAATAATGTCCGTTTTGTGAGGTTTTTGAGAAGGAAATTGGCGGAATTTGTAGAAATTAATTAAAAGGACGTAAACAGCCTAGTTTATTTACAGATATGTGTGACAGAGACGATGATGAGGTGGAAGAATTGGACGTTAAAGAATGGTATATGGAGTATAAAATTCACAAGAACCGTCCTGGTTTATTAGGTGATATAGCTTCATTGATGGGGATGCTGGATATTAACATCGTAACGATTAATGGGGTTGAAGATCGTACACGCGGTATGCTGTTACAAACAAATGATGAAGAAAAAATTGATTTAATGGGTAAAATGTTGAGAAAAGTAGATAATATTACTATTACTGCTTTGAGACCCCCTAAATTAGTTGACATACTGGCTGTTCGTCACGGTAGGTATATTGAACGCGATTCCGACGACCGCAAAACGTTTCGATTTACGCGAGACGAGCTAGGCCTATTAGTTGATTTTCTTGGTGAGATATTCAAGCGGGAAGGTAATCAAGTTGTAGGACTGCGTGGTATGCCTCGTGTTGGTAAAACAGAGTCAATCATCGCTGGCAGTGTATGCGCGAATAAGCGTTGGACTTTCGTTTCTTCCACATTATTAAGGCAAACGGTTCGCAGCCAGCTTTCTGAGGATGAAATGGCCCCTAACAATGTTTATATCATTGATGGCATCGTTTCAACGATTCGTTCCAATGAAAAGCATTACAGCCTTTTACAAGAAATAATGGGTCTGCCTTCGACGAAAGTTATCGAGCATCCAGACATTTTTATTCGCGAATCGGAATACACCTATAATCACTTTGATTATATCATTGAGCTTCGGAATAGCCCGGATGAAGAAATTAACTATGATTCATTTACGTATACGTCCGAACCTTTTTAACCGTTGAAACGTCAATAACAGGATCCATAATTCCTTCGGGGAGGTGACCATATGTCTGACTTAGGCTATATTTTGCGCAAAACACGTCTGGAAAAGAAGATATCGCTGGATGATCTTCAAGAAGTAACCAAGATCCGCAAACGCTATCTAGAAGCTATAGAAGAAGGAAACTACAAGGTGTTACCAGGGAGTTTCTATGTGAGGGCTTTTATCAAAAGTTACGCGGAAGCCTTGGGGCTTGATCCGAATGAAGTTCTGAATATGTATCAGTCGACGCTTCCTGCCCCTACGATTGAGAAGCCTGTTGTCGAAGCGATTCGCAAGAATAGATCAAGTGTTCGTAATACTGAAAAGATGAGCCGCTGGGCTTCCAGTCTTATGTTTGTTTGTTTTATTTTGCTTATTTTTGGGATCGTATACTACTATACATATAAGAATTATAAGGGAACGCCAGCGGATGAGAAGCCTGCACAATCGCAATCGCCGCGCATTACGGATTCGACGAATCCTTCGCCGAGCACATCTGTTAATGCCACGGGGGATGGCAAAGCGACGGTTCTTTCAACGCCAACACCCACACCAGTTCCGACACCTACACCGCCTGCCGTTCAGGTTAAATTCAGCGCTAATGAAAAGGGTGTAGATAACTACATTATTACAGGGACTGCGAATTTGAATATTCAATTTAAGATCACAGGATCTTGCTGGATCGCTGTTAATGCATTAACTCCTGAGGGTGAGAAGGGAGCTTTGCTAAGACAGAAGCTGTATAATGCTGGTGATACGGATACATTTGAATTAGCGAGTTCGGCTTACTTAAATGTTGGCGCAGCTAGTGCGTTGCAGCTCATGGTCAACGGCACACTCGTACCTGTTGGAGATACGCCGAATCCGAAGCGGGTTCAACTGAATTTGCAAAAAAGCTAGCAATTTGGCAGTTCCTGCGCTTTCCCGGGTAATTAAAATAGCTTGATAGGGAAATATTCGAAGCCATTGGCGGTTGGATATTTCCTTTTTTATGTGTTCTTGCTATAATGCTAATGTAATTTGATGGAAGGGATGTTGGGATGTAGATGAGTTCAGAGAGTTCGTTTGATATTGTATCCAAAGTAGATATGCAAGAACTAAATAATGCGATTCAACAAGCGGAGAAAGAGATTTTGACCCGTTTTGATTTTAAAGGAAGTAAAAGCAGTATTAAACTAGACAAAGATCAACTTGTTGTCACTTCGGATGATGAGTTTAAGCTTCAGAACGTCCTTGATATTATGCATGCAAAAATGACGAAGCGTGGAATCTCCATTAAAAATCTCGAATATTCCAAAGTAGAGCCAGCCGCTGGTTCCACTGTAAGACAGAAAATTAGCATGAAACAAGGTGTTGATCAAGACAACTCCAAGAAAATTAACATATTGATTCGTGACTCAAAGTTGAAGGTGAAAACGCAAATTCAAGGTGATCAAATCCGTGTAACTGGGAAGAGTCGTGACGATTTACAGGCCGTTATTGCTCTGCTTCGGAAAGCAGATATTCCATTGGATTTGCAGTTTGTTAATATGAAATAATCAGGAAAATAAGGTTTGTGTATGGAAAACCCCCTGGATGCAGGGGGTTTTTACATTTTGACACCCCATTGGGCTTGTATTATACTGGTAGGGAGTGTTTTTTAGGACTATTGGAGGTTGTTTCTTTCATGACAGAAAAGGTTAAAGTAGTTACTCTCGGATGTGAGAAGAATTTAGTTGACTCCGAGATTATGTCAGGTTTAATTCATGGCCGTGGTTTTCAACTTGTCGACAACAAGGAAGATGCCACAGTTATTATTGTGAACACTTGCGGGTTCATTGATGCGGCTAAAGAAGAATCCGTAAATACAATTTTGGATATGGCAGAACTGAAGCAAACAGCGAATCTTAAGGCGCTTATTGTTTCGGGCTGTTTAACACAACGATACAAAAAGCAATTGATGGATGAGATGCCTGAGATTGATGGCATTGTGGGTACGGGCGATTTTGATAAAATTAATCATATTGTGGATGAAGCGCTTAGAGGGAAGAAACCGGTTCTAGTAGGGAATCCGGTATTTAACTATGACGCTGACCTGCCTAGATTGATGACGACACCACGTTATACGGCTTACGTGAAAATTGCGGAAGGCTGCGATAACGCTTGTACATTCTGTTCTATTCCAATTATGCGTGGTAGCTTCAAAAGCAGAAGTATGGAATCTATCGTTGCTGAAGTAGCGAATCTTGCTTCTCAAGGGGTTAAAGAAATCAGTTTAATCGCTCAAGATTCTACAAACTATGGTACGGATCTCTATGATAGCTTCATGCTTCCTACTTTGCTGAACAAAGTAAGTGAAGTTGAAGGTATTGAGTGGGTGCGTCTGCACTATGCATACCCAGGCTTCTTCAGTGATGAACTGATTGAAGTGATGGCAACGAATCCTAAAGTATGTAAGTACATTGATATGCCTTTACAGCATAGTGAAGATTCCATTCTTAAACGCATGCGCAGACCAGGTCGGCAGAAGGATACACGCGAACTCGTTCGGAAAATTCGCGAATCCATTCCGGATGTTGCCCTGCGTACGTCTTTGATTGTTGGTTTCCCTGGCGAGACTGAACAAGATTTTGAGAACTTGAAACAATTCGTGCGTGACGTTCAGTTCGATCGTCTTGGTGTGTTTGCATACTCCAAGGAAGATGATACGCCAGCAGCAAGACTGCCGGATCAAGTTCCAGATGATGTTAAAGAATACCGTGCCAATGCGATTATGGAAATTCAACGTGAAATTTCGAATATCCGCGGCGGTCGCCGAATTGGTCAAGAAATTGACGTGCTAATTGAAAGATACGATGGCAGAAGCGACGTTTATATCGGTCGTTCCCAATTCGACGCACCTGAAATTGATGGTGAAGTATTCGTGTCGAACGCGAAATTGAATATTGGTGAACTTGCGAAGGTTCGTATTACCCACTCCTATGAGTTTGACTTATCCGGGGAGGTAATTGCATGAACTTAGCTAACCGCATCACCGTAGCGAGAATTTTATTAGTACCAATCATCATGTTCTTTTTGTTGATTAAGGTAAAATTTCCTCAAATACGGATAGAGGAGTTTAGCATAACGTATAATCAAATTATTGCTGCTTTAATTTTTATTATTGCTGCGAGTACAGATAGCTTAGATGGTTACATCGCTAGGAAACGTAATCTTGTCACGAATTTGGGCAAGCTATTGGATCCTTTGGCAGACAAGCTGCTTGTTACCGCTGTACTTGTTTCATTAGTAGAAATGGATAAAGTTGATGCTTGGATTGTTATTGTCATTATTAGCAGAGAGTGGGCAGTTACTGGACTTCGTCAAATTGCGCTCTTAGAAGGTACTGTTATGGCGGCCAGCAAATGGGGTAAGGCGAAGACGGCGGCTCAGATTACGGCTATCATTGCACTGCTAATCAATAATTTTCCATTTACGTTCCTAGATTTTCCCTTTGATGTAATAGCGAGTTGGGCTGCAGCAATTATTACCGTTTATTCAGGTGTGGAATATTTCGTTAAAAATAAGCATGTCATAGATTTTTCGGAAAAATCATAGTAGGGCAACCTAATATTGTTTTTCTACATCCAAATAAACCTGCCTCTACATGCGGTCGATCAACAACGAGCGATCACGTTAGAGGTTTTCTCATTTTAAGGAGGTTCCAGTCGATGAAAGCTGAAATCATTGCAGTAGGAACAGAGTTGCTGCTTGGTCAAATCGTGAATACCAATGCGCAGTTCTTATCAAGAGAATGTGCTGCATTAGGGATTGATATTTACTTTCAAACTGTCGTTGGGGATAATGAACAGCGGTTGTTAGCAAGTCTCCAACTAGCTGCATCACGAGCTGATGTAGTGATTTGTACAGGTGGCTTAGGGCCAACGCAAGATGATTTGACCAAGGATGTATTAGCTTCATTTACAGGGCGTAAATTGGTGCTTCATGAGCCTTCGATGGAGGCAATTACCGCGTTGTTTACTTCAAGAGGGATTCATATGGTGGAAAGCAATCGTCGCCAAGCCCTTATGCTAGAAGGCAGCGATCCCTTGCAGAATGATACTGGTTTGGCAGTCGGTAATGCACTTACATACGACGGGACACATTTCGTACTTTTACCCGGACCGCCTAAAGAAATGAAACCGATGTTTATGAATTATGCGGTGCCTTGGCTTCAATTATTAATGACGGATGAAGTACCATTGTATTCGAAAATGTTGAAGTTTGCAGGGATCGGGGAGTCCAACTTAGAGCATCAACTATTGGATTTGATTCAAAAGCAGTCTGATCCGACAATTGCACCATATGCCAAAGAGGGGGAAGTCACGATTCGTTTAACAACGCGTGCACATACCGCTGCTGAAGGCGAGCTGAAATTGAAAGCAACAGAACAAGAAATTAACAATCGACTAGGTGAGTATCTCTATGCGGACCAGGACGTTCCTATCGAGACAACTGTTTTGCAGTTGCTAGCAGCAAGTAAGAAAACATTGGCAGTTGCTGAGAGTTGTACGGGAGGTTTACTCAGTGATTTAATTACCGCGGTACCAGGCAGCTCAGAATCTTTCCTTGGCGGTATCATCGTTTACTCAAATGCTCTAAAACATAAGCTGTTAGGTGTTCCTATGGAAGTTTTGGAGGGGGAAGGCGCTCCAGGTGCTGTTAGCAGCGAAACAGCAGTCATTTTAGCCGAAGAGCTGCTTGTTAGGATTGGTAGTGACTTTGGCATCTCGGTGACTGGTGTGGCGGGTCCAAGCCCGTCTGAAGGGAAGCCTGTGGGGCTTGTCTATGTTGGATTGGCACAAAAACATGCAAAGACCGAAGTATTTACCCTCCAACTTTCTGGAAACAGAGAGTTCATCAAACAAAGAGCTGCTAAGCGTGCTCTCTATCAATTGTGGAAACAGTTGAAAGAAAACTAGAAATCCTCTATAATCAGAGTTAGTTGACGGAAGAACCGTAGCAAAGCGATAACTTTGTTACGGTTTTTTGTTTGCTCGCAAATAAAAACGAATGTATGTTCGAAAAAATGCTTGGCAAACATGCCAAAACAAGTTATCATATACCTATAATGATAGAAGGAAGTGGTCGTTTTGTCAGATCGTCGTGCCGCACTTGATAACGCATTACGTCAAATTGAGAAACAGTTCGGAAAAGGCTCCATTATGAAGCTAGGAGAATCTACACATATGCAAGTTGAAACGATTTCTTCGGGCGCGCTTGCCCTTGATATCGCACTTGGAATAGGTGGATTCCCACGCGGAAGAATTATTGAAGTATACGGACCAGAGTCATCAGGTAAAACAACTGTAGCACTACACGCAATTGCTGAAGTACAAAGAGTAGGTGGACAAGCTGCGTTTATCGATGCAGAACATGCGTTGGATCCTTCCTATGCAAGTAAGCTTGGTATTAATATAGATGAATTGCTTCTCTCCCAACCAGATACAGGGGAGCAAGCTCTAGAGATCGCGGAAGCACTTGTTCGAAGTGGCGCGGTAGATATTATTGTAATTGACTCTGTTGCAGCTCTAGTACCTAAAGCGGAAATTGAAGGCGACATGGGGGATTCTCACGTAGGTCTTCAAGCACGTTTGATGTCACAGGCTCTTCGTAAGCTATCAGGTGCAATTAATAAATCTAAAGTTATTGCTATTTTCATCAACCAATTGCGTGAAAAAGTTGGCGTTATGTTTGGTAACCCAGAGACGACACCAGGTGGCCGTGCGTTGAAGTTCTACTCTTCTGTACGTTTGGATGTTCGTCGTATTGAAACCATCAAACAAGGCAATGACATGGTTGGTAACCGTACGAGAATTAAGGTCGTTAAGAATAAAGTAGCACCTCCATTTAAACAAGCTGAAGTCGATATTATGTATGGTGAAGGCATCTCACGTGAAGGTAGCATTATTGATATCGGAACTGAGCTGGATATCGTGAATAAGAGCGGCGCTTGGTATTCCTATGAAGGTGAACGTCTTGGTCAAGGTCGTGAGAACGCGAAGCAATTCTTGAAGGATAACAAAGCGATCTCCGAAACGATTGAACTTAGAATTAGAGAAAACAGCAACTTGATTAAAGTGGTTGGTCCGAACATGGATGAAGAAGAAGATGAGTTGGAAACAGCTTTTGAATAGGTTTGAAATATAGGATAGAAGAAGCACCTTAACCTTGTGTTGGGGTGCTTTTTCTCCATTTGGGAGATTGTTGATATGAATCACGAAGAGGAAGAGTTACAGGTAATCACCAAGGTGGAAAAGCAAAAACAAGGAAGACATCGCTATAACATTTATCTAAATGAAGAGTACGCTTTTTCTGTTCATGAAGATATTCTGATCAAGCACCGTCTGAACAAAGGCGAATCTCTATACCAGCAAGCGATTGAAGCTATTATTTTAGATGAAGAGCGAAATTTGGCGTATGTGAAGGCACTCCATATGGTTGGAAGACGTCCGCATTCCATCTCAGAGGTGAAACGTAAGTTAAAAGAAAAGGGATTTGAAGCACCTATCATAGATTGGGCGAGTGACAAACTTATTGAAAATAAGTACGTCAATGATGAAGAATTCGCGAAGATGTGGGCGGACAACCGAGTGGTTGCTCAACGCAAAGGGCGTAATCTAATTCGACAAGAACTTCAACAAAAAGGGATTCATCAAGATGTGGTTAAAAGTACCATGGAATCAATTGATCCTGAAGATGAGTATGCAGGTGCATTGAAAATAGCGAGAACGAAATGGAAGCAAACGTCAGGAAAGATGATGGATAGAAAGCGTAAGACTGCGGCATTTCTAATGCGAAGGGGATATACAGGTTCTATTGTTACAAAGGTTTTGGGATTGATCAGTAATGAAACTGATGATGAGGAAATGGATTTTATTGAAGATGAATTTAATGAAAGTTAATGGCATTAATTAATTCTTATATTATTTAATGTCATTAAATATATCTCCAAGTATTTTGGGTCTAAATGATCAACTCTTGGACAATCGCTTGACAAGCTTCTTCGACAAAAGATAAAATAACAGTGTATATTTTCATAATGTATTCAAAATCATACTAATTTCATTGATTTTGAGAGGGCAGCTGTAAAAACCGCCAATTTTTACACTGTTGATTATGGATTATTAGCACTATAGTGCCCTAACGCACTGTGCGCATTCATTTAAAAGCCATACTCTTACTAATTAAGGGTATGTATGACTAGTCAAACAATTAAATCGGATTAAAAAACCGAAGGTACCCCAGGCTAACACCTTGGAGAAACCAACGAGGAGGTGAACAAGATGACTGTCATCTGGATCGCGATCATTCTCGTTGTTGGAGCTGCATGCTTAGGGATTGGTTATTTTATCCGTAAATCTCTTGCAGAAGCGAAAATTTCCAGTGCTGAAACGGCCGCTGAGCAGATAAGAGAATCTGCCAAAAAGGAAGCAGAAGCACTGAAAAAAGAAACGGTTCTGGAAGCAAAGGACGAAGTTCACAAACTTAGGTCCGAAGCTGAAAAAGACATTCGTGAACGTCGGAATGAAATACAACGACAAGAAAGACGATTGTTGCAAAAAGAGGAATCGCTGGATAAAAAATTAGAATCTCTCGAGCGTAAAGAAGAGTTAGTAGCCAACAAAGAGAAGCGAATCGAGGATACACAAACACAAATTGATCAGTTGTATAAAAGCCAAGTTTCCGAATTGGAACGAATTTCTGGTCTTACTATGGAAGAAGCGAAAAGCATTATTCTTACTAATGTAGAGCAAGAAGTTCGTCATGAAACTGCGCAGCTTATCAAAGAGATTGAACAACAAGCCAAAGAAGAGGGCGATAAGAAAGCGCGTGAGATCATCACACTTGCTATTCAGCGTTGTGCGGCAGATCACGTAGCTGAGACCACGGTATCAGTTGTCTCGTTGCCTAATGAAGAAATGAAAGGCCGCATTATCGGTCGTGAAGGTAGAAATATCCGTGCATTGGAAACATTGACTGGTATTGACCTCATTATTGATGATACGCCAGAAGCAGTAATCTTATCAGGTTTTGACCCAATCCGTCGTGAAATTGCTCGTACATCACTTGAGAAACTTGTGGCGGATGGACGTATTCATCCAGCACGTATCGAAGAGATGGTTGAGAAGTCCCGCAAAGAAGTGGACGAACGTATCCGCGAATATGGGGAGCAAGCGACGTTTGAAGTTGGGGTTCACGGTTTGCATCCTGACTTGATCAAAATTTTGGGGCGCCTGAAGTTCAGAACAAGTTACGGACAAAACGTGTTGAAACATTCCATGGAAGTAGCGTATCTGGCTGGTTTAATGGCCGGAGAGCTCGGGGTAGACGTAACTTTGGCGAAACGTGCCGGGCTGCTTCATGACATTGGTAAAGCGTTAGACCATGAAGTTGAAGGGTCTCACGTCGAAATCGGTGTTGAGATAGGCAAGAAGTACAAAGAGCATCCAATCGTTATTAACAGTATTGCTTCACATCACGGAGACGTGGAAGCAACATCTGTAATTGCCATGCTAGTCGGTGCTGCAGACGCATTGTCAGCAGCGAGACCTGGTGCTCGTAGAGAAACGCTAGAAACGTATATCAAGCGTCTTGAGAAGCTGGAAGAGATTTCAGAGTCATTTGAAGGTGTTGAGAAATCATACGCCATTCAAGCAGGTCGTGAGGTTCGCGTCATGGTGCAGCCAGAGAAAGTGGATGACACTGAAGCGTTCCGTTTAGCCCGTGATATTACGAAGAAAATCGAGGGTGAACTCGATTATCCAGGACATATTAAGGTTACGGTCATTCGTGAAACAAGAGCAGTTGAATACGCTAAATAAGTACCAAATGCGAAAAGTGGCTATTATAGCCACTTTTCCTTATTTTCAAGGCCGAATGCAGACTACCTACAAGACAACTTAGATAAATTCGGTCATATAAAGGAGCTAGTTTTACGTTATGAAAATTGTGTTTATTGGTGACATCGTGGGTTCTGTCGGAAGAAAAGCATTGAAAAATATCATGCCAAGACTGAAGCAATTACATCCGCATGCCGTGTTCATTGCTAACGGGGAGAATGCTGCCGCGGGCAAAGGCATTACAGCTGCAATTGCCAAAGAAATATATGAAATGGGCATTCAAGCTATTACAATGGGAAATCACACATGGGATCAAAAAGAAATCTTCGATTTTATTGATCGAGACGATAAAATGGTTCGTCCTGCGAACTTCCCGCCAGGGACACCCGGTAGGGGGCATACAGTAATAAAAGTGAAGGACCAAGAACTTCTTATTATCAATTTACAAGGACGAACATTCTTGCCCCCTATTGATTGTCCATTCCGTAAAGTGGATGAAATCTTGGAAGGCGATAAGAAAAAACATAAATTTGTATTTGTCGATTTTCACGCGGAAGCTACTTCGGAGAAAATAGCTATGGGTTGGCATTTGGATGGCAGGGTGTCTGCGGTCGTTGGAACACACACTCATGTACAAACGAATGATAACCGTGTATTGCCTCAAGGGACAGCATATGTGACGGATGTGGGGATGGTAGGGCCTCGTGATGGCATTCTAGGGGTAGAGCGTCAAGCCGTACTTCAGAAGTTCAAAACGCAGCTCCCAGTTCGTTTCATTACAGATGAAGGGAAATGGCATTTCCATGCTGTTGTCATTGAATTAAATGATCAAACAGGATTGGCGAAAGGGATTAACTTGATCCGATATGATGAAGATCAGGTATTTATGGATTAGTTAGCAAGCGTGTCGGTAGTATCAGTTAAAATGGGATGAGTTAGCATGTTTAGTCAACCTTGCGAATATGATTGGTATTGGAAGCTATCCATCATTTCCGAGGAGGTACTATTCATGGATGTATTAAAAGTTTCAGCAAAGTCCAATCCAAACTCCGTAGCAGGTGCATTGGCAGGCGTATTGCGTGAGCGTGGAGCCGCTGAGCTTCAAGCGATAGGTGCAGGCGCATTGAACCAAGCCATCAAAGCAGTAGCTATCGCAAGAGGATTTGTGGCGCCTAGTGGAGTCGACTTAATATGTGTACCAGCCTTCACGGATATCGTTATTGATGGGGAGGACCGGACAGCTATTAAATTGATTGTCGAGCCTCGGTAGACGGTAAGGCAACTGTATAAGTGTTGACTTTCATGACTGACAACCAGTTCAAACGAAATGTTATCACAGTACCTATGAAACCTCTGTATAGAGGTTTTTGTGCTGTCTAGGCACTTATTTTCGAAGTTGAGAGGCGGTTATTGGATGAGAATTGTAGATGGACACTGTGACGCATTAACGAAGTTATATCAGCATACGAAGCTTGATTTTAACCAAGAAGGCTTAGAGCTTGATGTAAGCTTTCCGAAGTTACAGCAGGCAGGTGTTAAAGTGCAATTTTTTGCTATCTATCTTTCAGAATCCATCCCCAATCCAAGTTTTGAACATGTTTTGCAAATGATAGATATATTCCATCAGAAGATTACAAGCCATCCACAAATGAGATTTATACGATCCGCATCAGATTGGTTAGCCTTGGAGCAAACCCAGGAGATTGGAGCTGTATTAACATTGGAAGGAATGGATGCAATCGCTGGCAATTTTACATACTTACGAATTCTATATCATTTAGGCGTACGCTGTGCAGGACTCACATGGAACTACGCGAATTGGGCGGCTGATGGCATTATGGAGCATAGAAAAGGCGGTTTTACAAAAAAAGGGAAGCTCATGTTAAGAGAAATAGAAAGTATGGGTATAATAGTCGATGTGTCCCATCTTTCTGTTGCTGGATTCTGGGAGCTTGTTGAGATTTACAATAAACCATTCATTGCTTCACACTCAAACGCCTATCGCCTATGTCCTCATCCAAGAAATTTATCAGATGATCAAATTAAAGCTATCATCCAATGTAAAGGTTTGATGGGAATTACGTTTGTTCCTTACTTTTTAGAGAACATAAATACTACGGTTCAGATCTCTTCGATTCTGAAACATATCGATCATATCTGTGCATTAGGCGGGGAGTCCCATGTAGGATTTGGATCGGATTTTGATGGGATCGAACAGTGGGTAAAAGATTTAAGACATGTTGGAGATTACGGAAATATTATAGAAGCTTTGTGTAAAAACTATACGGAGTCGCAGGTGGAGGCATTTTTGTATGGGAACTGGCGTAATTTCATGTTGCAGAACCTTCCGCAATGAATAAGTGGAAATCAATCTAATATTGATATGGATACAATCTAAAAACTCTATCTTTTAGAAACGTTGAAACCTCTTGCAATTTACTCTGTAAAGGCATAGAATTTGGATGACAAGTGAAAGAAATTTTTTATTGAACATCTTAAATTACTAAACAATCAGCTTATCAAATTTTCTTCACGCAGCTACAATCAAAAGGAGTGGACGTACGGTGATTAGTCAGTTATCTTGGAAAATCGGAGGTCAGCAGGGTGAAGGGGTCGAAAGTACAGACCGCATTTTCTCTACTGCATTGAACCGTCTCGGTTACTATTTGTATGGGTACCGTCATTTCTCTTCACGGATTAAGGGGGGACATACAAATAACAAGATTCGCATCAGCACCAAGCCGATTCGCGCAATTTCAGACGATTTAGATATTCTTGTTGCTTTTGACCAAGAAAGTATCGATTTCAACGCACACGAACTTCGCGACAATGGTGTTATCGTTGCGGATGCTAAATTTAACCCTGTTTTACCTGAAGGAATCAAAGCTAGATTGTTCCCAGTGCCGATTACTGCAATCGCAGAGGAATTAGGAACTTCCCTATTTAAGAACATGGCCGCGTCAGGCGCTTCATGGGCTCTACTTGGCTTGCCGATTGACGTGTTTAATAAAGCAGTTGAAGAAGAATTTGGACGTAAAGGTGCAGCGGTTGTTGAGAAGAACATCGAGGCAGTTCGTAAAGGTGCGGAATCCGTACTTGAGCTTGCTGGCGGACCTATCGCTGACTTCCAACTTGAGCCTGCTGATGGACAACAAAAATTGTTCATGATCGGGAATGATGCAATCGCTCTTGGAGCTGTTGCTGCAGGTTGCCGTTTCATGCCAGCTTATCCAATTACACCAGCATCTGAAGTAATGGAATACTTGCAAAAAGTACTTCCTAAATTAGGTGGAACTGTTATTCAAACAGAAGATGAAATTGCAGCATGTACAATGGCAATCGGCGCTAACTACGCGGGTGCTCGTGCGCTTACAGCTTCAGCAGGTCCTGGTTTGTCCCTAATGATGGAAGCTATTGGTCTTGCAGGTATGACAGAGACTCCAGTAGTTATCGTAGATACACAACGTGGTGGTCCAAGTACAGGTCTACCAACGAAACAAGAACAATCCGATTTGAACGCGATGGTTTACGGAACACATGGTGAAATCCCGAAAATCGTATTGTCCCCAAGCACGATCGAAGAGTGCTTCTACGATACAATCGAAGCTTTCAACCTAGCTGAGAAATATCAAGTACCTGTTATTTTAATGACAGATCTTCAGCTTTCTCTAGGTAAACAATCCGCAGAAATGCTGGATTACAACCGCATCGTAATCGACCGCGGAACGCTAGTAACTGAAGCACCTGAACAAGAACCAAATCAGTTGTTTAAACGTTATGAGTTCACTGAGAACGGTGTTTCACCACGTGTAATTCCAGGCGTTAAACACGGTATTCATCACGTAACAGGTGTAGAGCATGACCAAACGGGTCGTCCTTCGGAAAGCACTGAAAACCGTCAACGTATGATGGATAAGCGTCTTGAGAAATTGAAACACATTCAAGTAACGGACGCAATCAAATTTGATGCTCCTCATGAGAATCCAGATCTACTTATTATTGGTATGGGTTCAACGGGTGGAACGATTGATGAAGCTAGAAGTCGTGTTGAATTGGAAGGTATCAAAACCAATCACGCAACTGTTCGTTTGATTCATCCGTTCCCAGCTGACCAACTTCGCCCGCTTGTTGAAAAAGCGAAACAAGTTATCGTTGTTGAAAACAATGCTACAGGTCAATTGGCAGATCAAATTAAATTGCATGTTGGTCATGCAGATAAAATCAAGAACGTACTTAAATATAACGGTAACCCATTCTTGCCAGCAGAAATCGAACAAAAATGTAAGGAGTTGACTTTAGCATGGCAACATTAAAAGACTTTCGTAACAATGTAAAGCCTAACTGGTGTCCTGGATGCGGAGATTTCTCCGTACAAGCGGCAATTCAACGTGCTTCAGCTAACGTAGGATTGGAGCCAGAAAACTTAGCAATCGTTTCAGGTATCGGATGTTCTGGACGTATCTCCGGTTACATCAACGCATACGGATTCCATGGTATTCACGGAAGATCCCTGCCTATCGCACAAGGCGTGAAAATGGCTAACCGCGATTTGACAGTTATTGCTTCTGGTGGAGACGGAGACGGCTTTGCAATTGGTATGGGGCACACTGTTCATGCTATTCGTCGTAACATTGATGTAACTTACATCGTTATGGATAACCAAATCTATGGTTTGACAAAAGGTCAAGCTTCTCCACGTAGTGCGGAAGGCTTCAAAACGAAAAGTGTACCATCAGGTACAATTGAGTCTGCAATTTCACCACTAGAAATTGCTATGGCTGCTGGTGCTTCTTTCGTAGCACAATCTTTCTCCAGTAACTTGAAACAGTTAACAGCTGTTATTGAAGCTGGTTTGAACCATAAAGGTTTCTCCTTGATCAACGTATTCAGCCCATGTGTAACTTTTAATAAAGTAAACACATATGACTGGTTCAAAGAGAACATCGTAGATTTGGATGAGATTCCAGACTATGATTATACAAATCGTGTTATGGCGATGACGAAGATCATGGAAACAAACTCCATGTTAACGGGCATCATCTACCAAAACAAAGATAAAAAGAGCTACGAAGATTCCATTCCTAGCTTTGCTAAAGAAGGTCTTACTAAACAAGATCTTAAGCTTTCCGAGGCTGACTTCAGCAAATTGCTTACAGAGTTTAAATAAACAATTTCCTTTGAAGGCATACGGTGAAATTCCGTATGCCTTTTTTGACGAGCGGCAATACTGAAAACTATGAACGTAATGAGAGGACGATTTCGACTATGCCCATGATTCCAATTGGAGTTTCAGCAAGACATATACATCTGTCCAAAAACGACTTATTCACTCTCTTCGGTGATGGTTATGAGCTTTCGGTATTCAAAGACCTTTCGCAACCGGGGCAATACGCGGCGCAAGAAACTGTTGCCATTGTTGGTCCCAAATGCCAATTTGATAAAGTCAGAATTCTAGGTCCGATACGGCCGCAAACACAAATCGAGGTTTCACGCACAGATGCCTTCTCTTTAGGGATTCATCCGCCGGTACGTGAATCAGGTAAAATTGAAGATACACCTGGATTACGTGTGGTCGGGCCAAAAGGGGAAGTTACCTTAGAAAAAGGGGTTATCGTTGCTGCGAGACATATCCATTTCCATACTTCAGATGCAATTCAATGGGGGATTCAAGATAAACAACTTCTTCGTGTTAAATTACGTGGAGAACGGCCATTAATTTTGGAAGATGTGATTGCACGTATTTCGGACCAATTTGCTTTGGATATGCATATTGATACAGATGAGGGCAATGCAGCAGGCGTTAAAACAGGAGACGAGGCAGAGCTTCTCCTTTAAAAATTAATGTCATTAATTATTTAACAGATTAATTATGCAAATGAAAACATCCTTTTGACAGACATGTAAAGGATGTTTTTTATTTGCATTTTTTACATTAAAATTACGTTAAGATGTAAGATTTGCATGTTTTCGAGTATATTCGACGTAAACATATAGTGGCAGTATTTAAATCATGGTAAGATGATTGTCTATAGAAACCAATAATTTAACGTAGGGTTAGGCTAATTTTTCAGGAAATGACTCCTGTGGTTTGTTATTATTAATGCCTAAAGTTAGGAGACAACATCGTGGAAACAATCTCAAGTACGTATAACTTACCACTCGTCATCTTCTCAATCCTTATTGCTATTATTGCCTCGTTCGCTGCATTGGATCTTGGCATTCGAATTCATAAGGCCAAAGGTTCAACGAGACAAGCTTGGCTGGCTGGTGGAGCATTTGCCATGGGAATGGGCATTTGGTCGATGCATTTTGTTGCGATGTTAGCCTTCCATTTACCTATAGCCGTCACCTATCAATTGTCTACGGTAATTTATTCGATTATACCCGCGCTGTTTGCATCTTGGTTAGCCTTGCATATTATCAGCCGACCTATCATGCGCAAATCACACGTATTCATCGGTGCGACGTTTATTGCTACAGGAATTGTTTCTATGCATTACATTGGCATGGAAGCGATGGTGATGGGCGCAACAATTATATATAATCCCTTTCTATGGGGGCTTTCTGCTATCATTGCTTATGTTGTTTCACTAGTTGCACTCCTGTTATTATTTTCGATAAAGCAAAATGCAAGCTCGCCACGGATTTTGTTGCGGAAATTAGGAAGTTCGTTGATCATGGGCGTAGCCATTTGTGGTATGCATTATACGGGCATGGCAGCTGCAACCTTCAAACATGAGCATGCACATGTGACAACTGAGCTTACTTTTGATACTACCTTGTTAGCTTATTTAATAGGCTTTGGCATCTTGTTCATTCTAGGGCTGTCATTTGTCAGTACGTTTATTGATAGACGATTTGAATCACAGATGTTAATGTCGGAGAAAAGGTTTCGTTCTGTCGTGGAATCAGCGCATGACGCAATTATTTTGGCAGATAACAAAGGAACGATCATTTCTTGGAATAAAGGTGCAACCCTCATTTTTGGCTACGAAGAAGGGGAGCTCATTGGTGAAAAGCTTCACAGTATTTTTCCGGATCGTTATCTAGCGGTTCATCAAGAACGGTTGGAGATTCTTCTAGCTTCACAGGATACGATTGAGCTAGGTAGAACACATGAATTGCAAGGATTAAGAAAAGATCAAACTGAGTTGCCAGTTGAATTATCGGTTGCTGTTTGGAAAGAAGAAGGAAGCACCTACTTCAGTTGCATCATCCGAGATATTTCAGAAAGAAAAAGGGCAGAAGAAAAAATCAATCAAATGGTGTATCGTGATCCACTAACAGGTCTGCCTAATCGTCTATTATTGAATGATCGTCTCGAGCAAGCGTTAGATCAAGCTCATGAAAATCAACAAAGCATTGGTATTATGTTTATTGATCTGGATCGGTTTAAGTATATTAATGACACGCTTGGTCATGCCATGGGCGATAAGTTATTGATAGAGGTAGCGAAACGATTTGAGGCGTGCATCGGCAAAGGCGATACGGTTTCGCGGCAAGGCGGCGATGAGTTTATAGTTCTTTGGACGAACACTACCGCTGATGAGATGATAAAGAATGCGAACAAAATGGTACGAATATTCTCAGAATCGTTTAACATCCTTGATCACGAGTTATTTGTTACTCCCTCAATTGGAATTAGCATCTATCCTTCGGATGGTGGAGATATTGAGACATTAATTAAGAATGCAGACACCGCGATGTATCGGGTGAAAGAACTTGGTAAAAACAATTTCCAGTTTTATACGCCTGAGATGAACGAAGCTGTGACCAAAAAAATGCAGATGGAAATCGGGTTGCGCAAAGCTTTGGAGCGAAATGAATTTAAAGTGTACTATCAGCCACAGATTGATGTGAATTCCGGTAAGATTATCGGCGCTGAAGCATTAATTCGTTGGCATCATCCGGAGTGGGGACCGATATCTCCAGCTGATTTCATTCCTTTAGCAGAAGAAACAGGATTAATTATCCCAATTGGTGAATGGGTGCTAAATGAGGCTTGCCGCCAAAATAAAGAATGGCAAAATCAGGGTTTTACGCCAATTCGTATGGCCGTCAACATATCATCTAGACAATTTAAGCAGAGCAATTTAATAGATATGGTGAGTAAGGCTTTAGATGAGAGTGGACTAGATCACCGATATCTAGAGCTTGAGCTAACGGAAAGTATTATTCAAGATTCCAAGTATGCAATAGAGACCATGCACGAACTAAAATCAATGGGTATCTTTTTATCGATCGACGATTTTGGTACGGGTTATTCTTCCTTGAATTATTTAAAACTTTTTCCAATCGACAGCTTAAAGATCGACCAATCTTTTACCCGAAATATGTTTGAGGATATCAAGGATGCAGCACTCGTACATACGATTATTTCAATGGCTCATAATTTGGATTTAAAAGTAATTGCAGAAGGCGTAGAGACGAAGGAGCAGCTTCAATTCTTATTGCAAAAAGAATGCAATGAAGCGCAAGGATACTTATTTAGCCGACCAGTACCTGCGCAGGAGATGACGGGTATTATGAAACAACAATATACGTATGGTTAATCGTGATTTCTAAGCCTTCTCTTCAGAGAAGGTTTTTCTAATCCTCGTGTTATGGAACCAATATGGATATACAGGTATCTTTTGTGCTATAATTTGATATTGGGTTAATACAATTAAGAGCTATATTTATAGATAAAGGGAAGTGAATTCATCATGCCAAAGGAGAACCAAAATACATCGGACTTAAAATCCGACAAGGTTAAGGATTACTCCAAATACTTTGACTTCTCGGATGCGAAAGTGTTAAGTCAAGAAGAGGGCAAAACGACTTATCGAATTAAGGGTCGGAATATCCAAATCAATTCTGCACCCAATTATAAGGATGAGAAGCAACGTGGTAAAGAGGACATTCAGGTTCATTACGATTTTACCATTCCGGAAGATATGCAGCAGTTTGGCAGGGATAAATTTTATTTAATCACAACGTATGGTTGTCAAATGAATGAGCATGACACCGAAGTTATGAAGGGCCTTTTCGAGCAAATGGGCTATACGGCCACGGAAGACAAGCAGATTGCAGATGTCATCTTGTTGAATACATGTGCAATTCGCGAGAATGCTGAAGATAAAGTGTTCGGTGAGCTTGGTCATTTGAAAACGTTAAAGGCGCAAAAGCCAGGACTAATTCTTGGTGTATGTGGATGTATGTCTCAGGAAGAATCCGTCGTTAATCGGATTATGCAAAAGCATGCTTTTGTCGATATGATTTTCGGTACGCATAATATTCATCGCTTGCCAAGCCTTTTGAAGGATGCCTATTTCAACAAAGAAATGGTTGTGGAGGTATGGTCCAAAGAAGGCGATATCGTAGAAAATCTCCCCAAAAAACGGGAAGGTATCCGTGCTTGGGTTAACATTATGTACGGCTGCGATAAGTTCTGTACGTACTGTATTGTTCCATATACACGTGGTAAAGAGCGAAGCCGTAGACCGCAAGACGTTTTGGCAGAAGTCAGGGATTTGGCTCGCCAGGGCTTTCAGGAAATTACGCTACTTGGACAGAATGTCAATGCCTATGGCAAAGACTTTGAAGATATAACGTACACTTTCGCTGATTTGATGGACGATATTCGTAAGATTGATGTTCCACGTATTCGCTTCACAACCTCGCATCCGCGCGATTTCGATGACCGCTTGATTGAGGTATTAGGCAAACGAGGTAATCTCGTTGAGCACATCCATTTACCTGTGCAAGCTGGCAATACGGAAGTATTGAAACGGATGAGCAGGAAGTATTCGAGAGATCATTATTTGCAGCTTGCTGGCAAAATCAAAGCTACGATGCCTGATGTTGTGTTAACGACGGATATTATCGTTGGTTTTCCAGGTGAGACGGATGAGCAGTTCGAGGATACGATGACGTTGTACGAGGAAGTTGGTTTTGATTTTGCGTTTACTTTCATTTATTCTCCGAGAGTAGGCACACCTGCAGCTGAGATGGAAGATAACGTGCCTATGGAAGTGAAGAAGCAACGGTTATACCGTCTGAATGAGCTGGTTAATAAGCTAAGTAAAGACAGTAATGAGCGTTTGCTAAATCAAACCGTTGAAGTCTTGGTTGAAGGTGAGAGCAAGAATAATACGGATGTGCTTGCTGGCCGTACGCGTACGAATAAACTAATCCATTTCACAGGCGATCCTTCCTTAATTGGTCAAATGGTTGATGTGAAAGTGACTCATGCACAAACGTGGATTTTGAAAGGCGAGATTGTACAAGAGCCTCTTCAAATGTCCGTTTAATAATATCGAACAGGATAAATAGGAGCGTGTTAAGAAATGTCCCAATGTGATCATACACATAATGATAATCAGCCTCATGCATTTCAAGTAGAGGAATTTACGAATACAGAAATGATCGTTCGTGAAGATATTTTGGCAAAAGCAAAAGAATTAGCTAATTTGCTTACAACTTCCAATGAAGTTCAGTTCTATCAAAAAGCTGAAAAGCAAATCGCAACAAATCCTGATATTCAAGGGCTGATTAGTTCAATTAAGAAAAAGCAAAAAGAGATTGTTGCTTTTGAAACGTTCCAAAACAAGAAAATGGTGGAAAAGATTGAGAATGAGATCGAAGTTCTTCAAGATGAATTAGATGGGATTCCGATCGTGAACGAGTTTAAACAAACGCAAGAGGATATTAACTACTTGCTTCAACTTGTCATGTCAGTAGTCAGAGACACGATTTCGGAGAAAATTAATGTTGAAGCTGGCGCGGCAGAAGCACCGACTTCTTGTGACTAAGATTGCCATGTAGAAGGTAAGAAATCGCCCTCAACGAGCACAGCAACAGCTTGACTTGAGTGGCGATTTTTTCCAAAATATTAGAAATTAGATGGTCTTACGTGAAGGAGAGTTGTCATGCTGACAGTTCGAAATTTAAGTAAAGTATTTCCTCCGGACAATCAGGTCCTATCGCAAATTAGCTTTCAAGTAGATGCAGGAGAATTTATCGCGGTGATTGGCAGCAGCGGCAGCGGAAAAACAACGCTTCTTCGTTGTATTAGTCATCAAGAGAAATGGACAAGCGGTCAGCTCATCTATAACTCGAATGATATTTCGAAACCAGGTCCATGGGACCGGTTTAAATTGGGGAAAGATTTCGCTTACCTTGAAGAGAAGCCTTTTCTAAATCGGAATAAAAGCGCTGTCAAAAATGTGTTGATGGGTAGGGTGTATCAAGCTCCGCTGCGTATTCTAACTGGAATGACCTCCAGAAATGAGCATGTAGATAGCATGGATTTCTTGGAGAAGGTTGGGCTTTTGGATAAAGGAGATAAAAAGGTAGGTCAACTTAGTGGTGGTGAACAACAACGTGTTGCTATTGCGAAGGCATTAATTCTTGGGCCGAAAGTTCTCGTTGCAGATGAACCGGTATCTGGCCTTGATCCGAAGTCTACGGAGTACATTCTTCAAGATCTGAAGTCACTATGCAAAGAACGGAACATGAGTGTTATCGCAACACTTCATAAGGTTGAACTCGCTGAGCGTTTCGCAACACGAATTTGGGGTGTCTCGGAAGGCCGAATTGTATTGGATATTCCAGCTCGACCGCTCACATTGAATGAAAAAATGCTTGTCTTTGGTCAAATATGATTAGGGTCTTATTCGTTTGTTTAGGAAATATTTGTCGTTCGCCCATGGCAGAAGCATTGTTTCGTCATCAAGTGAAGGAAGCCGGTCTTGATGGTGTCATCTCCATTGATTCTGCAGGTACTGGGGATTGGCATATCGGTCATCCACCACATCAAGGTACACGCGATATTCTTGATCGTCATCAGATTAGTTATGATGGTCTGCAAGCCAGGCAGGTTCGCTCCGATGATTTTCATCAATTTATGTATATCATCGCGATGGATGAAAGTAATGTCGTGAATCTCGCCTCATTTGCTCCTGAAATAGCAGGGGATGAGAAGCACGCATCGATACATAAATTGTTGGATTTCTCAAGTAATAAGGAGCATACTGACGTGCCTGATCCATACTATACAGGTAAGTTTCAAGAAGTGTATGAGATGGTAGAGGAAAGCTGCAGTCGGTTACTGGCTTTTATCGTTGAAAAGGAAAAAATAGTTACATAAGGGTAATATACATAATTAAAAAAGCAAGCTGGATAAGAGTGAACTCTTGTCTAGCTTGCTTTTTTAGTAGGTTCAGTATTGTTGGAAAACAATTGAACACTGTGTTCCACGATTAAGGCTGCTAGAGAATGAAATCTTGCCGTTCATTTTCTTTATTAGACTAATGACTACGACAAGCCCAAGACCTGTACCGTGTTCCTTGGTCGTATAGAACGGCTTACCTAAGGAATTCAATTGCTTATCCGTCATGCCTACCCCTGTGTCTGTAATCGAGATCTGCACAGCACTAGGATGTTTCCAAGTTCGTAGCGACAGCCTGCCACCATTAGGCATAGATTCAATTGCATTTTTAATGAGATTTAGTAAGCATTGGCGAAGCTTTTGGGACTCACCTAGAATATACAGCGGAGCTTCACAGTCGTGTGAGATATCAATAGCAATTTTGAAATCAATCGCGTAGGGTGTGATAAATCGAATGGTGTGTTCTAGCTCTTCTTTAATATCAAGTTGCTCCTGCAAGTCGAGTGATGGCTTCGCATAGTTTAGGAAATCGGTTAATAGGCTAATGGCTTGGTCTACGCCTGTTAAGGCATGGTCAACATAACGTCTACGGTCTGAAGTAGAAAGATCTGATCTCAGTAGTAATTGCAAAAAACCACGCGTTGAAGTCAGGGGATTTCGGATTTCATGTGATACTGTAGCGGATAACTCAGCGAGCATGCGATTTTTCTCCAAATGAGTGATATGCTTTCGCTGTACTTCATATTTGTTAATAAAATATAGTAGAGCGGTCATAATCCATAAAGAGATGAAAGCAAAGGCAATGACGTAGGCTGTATATAAGGAAATTGGTGCTAAGACATAAGGCGCCAGCGGAGCATACAAGAGTTCATACACGATAAGAATGGCAGTTGCATAAGTTAGTTTGATCATCAGTGGAGCATGAGTTACACGATTTCGAACTAAAAAGCCCAGAATGAGCAAGAATGTGCTGCTTAGCAGAGCGGGTTCCCAGTAATAGTGGAGTACGAACATACAACCGATATTGAAAATGATCCATGTCATGATCGATGGCGCAGTACCAACAGATAACGTCACAAAGAGTAAGCAGATAGGCACTAGTTGTAGTGAATAGATTAAAGGGTCAATATCCGCAAAGTTCCAGTATAGGAGTATAAAGACACCTAGAATCAAAGTGAAAAAGAGATTCAAATGCCGTTCTTTGTGCATAAAATGAGGCGCAATAATTAGATGAAGCAAGGAAGCGCTCATGATATAGAAAATATTGTGCAGCTCATTGGCAATGATGAAATGAAGCAATTCTAAGCATCCTTTCCATATTTCGACAATTTGGTAATTATTTCTACATTATCTCACAAATGCGTTTTGAATCAAGTGAATTGACCTGTTTGGAATGCTAAAGATTTCATAAAGACTTATAGTCATCCGCATATAAACCACTGTATAATAAAGAAAACATGAGATGCAAACGTTTACAAAGTTGGGGGATTTGAAGCCGAGGAGAGATGTGAATGCGATTGTGCTCACAGGTTTGCGGTGTTGTGTTTAATCCGATTGAAGACGATTATGTAGACGTTTGTGAGGATTGTGAGCAAAAGCAGAAGAATGAAGAGACGAACGAGGAGTCGTTAAGTTTCTATATGGGAAAATGCGGGTTAATCATTGATTATTTGCTTTAAATGGCTAATTTAAAAAAAGGTTGATTACCTGCCATTTCTTGTTACAATAATAGTAGATTTATTATTCACGCTATTCACTCTATATGCGGTTCATTTTTGAAAGGAGACCAAGCATGGTAACTTTACCTAAATTGAACGATCTCGGCTTTTTCGAGATAAGACTGGAATCCATCGGCGGTCTAGGCGCGAATCTAGCAGGTAAGATGCTAGCTGAAGCAGGAGTCGTTGGCGTTGGCTTGAACGGTGTCAGTTTCTCATCCTACGGGTCTGAGAAGAAAGGATCAGCAGTAAAAGCACATATTCGTTTTTGTGACATGGATACGAAGATTCGGGATACATCGCCCGTTGAACGACCGCATGTTGTAGGTGTTTTTCATGAATCACTTTCCAAAACTGTAAACGTTATCAGTGGCATCTATGAGGATAGTACAGTGTTAGTAAACTCAACCAAAACACCTGATGAGCTGAAGGAGAAGATGAAGCTCAGAGGAGGAACAATTGCCGTCATTGATGCAATTGGTATTTCACTCGAAGAGAAAAATCGCGTAAATATGGCAATGTTAGGAGCCATGTTCAGATTGTGTGATTTTCTGGATCCTGATGTCATGCGTGGCGTAATACGGAAGTCTCTTGAGAAGAAATATCCGCTTGCAGTTGCTCCAGCCTTGCGCACTTTCGATCGTGGCTACAATGAAGTGGTTTTCCAAACGTATGCGCTTCCAGAAGGGGAGTCCATGCCAGATTTTGTACGGTATGATACCCCGGTCTTGGGCTTCGCTACACAGCCTATCGGAGGTGTCGTTACGAATCCTGGTAATAGTATACTCAAAGATTTGAGCATATCCCGTGCAGGGATGATGCCGCATTTTCATGAAGATAAATGTATTCATTGCGCATCTTGTGATAATGTGTGTCCTGACTTTTGTTTCGTATGGGATGAGCTTCCCGACAAAAAAGGCCGTCCCCAAATGTTCCTGCAAGGCATAGACTATCAGTACTGTAAAGGTTGCCTTAAATGTGTACAAGCTTGTCCAACCGACGCGCTCTCCAGTGAGCGGGAAGAAGATGGTTATGCAGATCTAAATCGCATGCCTCATCGATTCAATCTAGCTATAAACTCTTAGAGAGTATTTATGGGAGAAGGGTGGAACTACTCGCATGTCCATTGATATCAAGCAGGAATTAGGGCAAGCCAAAGTCGAGCAACGCATCGTGTATGAATCCGGAAATGAAATGGCGGCCTATGCGGCGCATCAAATTAATTATCATGTTATGGGATACTTTCCGATATCACCATCCACGGAAGTAGCTCAGTTTCTAGATCTCATGAAGTCTAATGGACAGCATGACATTGTATTAATTCCTGCCGACGGTGAGCATGGCTCAGCAGGTATATGTTATGGCGCTTCAACTGCTGGTGGCCGCGTATTTAACGCGACGAGCGCCAACGGTTATTTGTACATGTTAGAGCAAATGCCAGTTCAATCCGGAACACGTTTTCCAATGGTTATGAACTTGGTTTGCCGATCCGTATCCGGCCCTCTGAATATTCACGGCGATCATTCGGATCTTTACTATGCCTTGAATACGGGTTGGCCGATCGTGATGTGTCGTGACCCGCAAGCTGTGTATGATATGAATATTATGGCGCTCAAATTAGCCGAGGATCCTGAGGTGCGTTTACCAGTTATGGTCGCTTCAGATGGCTATTTCACCTCTCACCAGAAGCGCAGAGTACAAACCTTCGCACATCGGGCTGATGTGCAGGCATTCGTAGGTGAGAAGCCACAGGGCTTCCCAGATACTTTGGATCGCAATAATCCGATAACTGTTGGTCCCTATATGAATGAGCCGGATTATATTAATAATTGCTATCAGCAATCGATGGCCATGTATAACGCTGAAGGTGTGTATGATCGCATTCGGCAGGAGTATGCCGAGTTGACGGGCCGTGACTATCCGATTCTTGAGCTATATCGGATGGAGGACGCGGAAGTCGCGGTATTCCTGATGAATTCGGCCTCCGAAATCATCAAGGATGTCGTCGATCAGCTCCGCGAGAAGGGCATTAAAGCAGGATCGATTGCTCCCAATCTGATCCGTCCTTTCCCAGCGAAGCAGATCGCAGAGGCGCTGAAGCATGTGAAAGCGATCACCGTTGGCGATCGCGCGGATTCCTATGGCGGGCATGGCGGCAACATGGTCAATGAAATTAAAGCGGCGCTGTTCACACATGGGAACAGAGATACGCTTGTCATAAGCCGAATCTATGGCTTAGGTGGCAAAGACTTTTATGCCGAGGATGGGCATAATCTGTTCCAATTCGCCATTGACGCGATGGAAAGCGGCAAGGTTGAAGTGCCTTTTGATTACTACGGGCATACACCTGGAGATCCTTCAAAGGCACCGAAGCGGGTATTGACGCCAATGAAATATGAAGATTTAAAGACAGGTCTTATTACCGTTTCACCTGATGAGACTACAGGGAAATTGAATGTTCGTATTCCGCCACTTCGTTCCTTAACGAAGAAACCGAAGCGGATTGCTCCAGGTCATGGCGCGTGTCCAGGCTGTGGTATTTTCTCAGGGCTTGAACTGTTCTTCAAAGGCATTGAAGGGGATATTGTTTCCATTTTCCACACAGGCTGTGCGATGGTTGTAACGACGGGGTATCCGTATTCCGCTCATAAAGCTACGTATATCCATAATCTGTTCCAGAATGGCGCAGCCACCTTGTCAGGCGTTGTAGAAATGTTCTGGGAGCGTAAGCGTCGCGGGGAGCTGGATCATCTGGGGTTGAAGGATGATTTCACCTTCGTCATGATAACAGGTGACGGCGGTATGGATATCGGGATGGGGCCTGCGATTGGGGCTGCACTTCGTAATCATAAAATGATTATTCTTGAGTACGATAATGAAGGTTACATGAACACAGGAGCTCAGCTGTCATATTCAACGCCGATGGGACATCGGACATCCACGTCCAATGTTGGGAAGCATCAGGGCGGTAAAGTGTTCCATCATAAGGATACCGCGCAAATCATGGCGGCGACTCATATTCCGTATGTATTTACCGGTTCTGAAGCGTACCCGCAAGATCTGGTTAAGAAAGCGGCGAAGGCGCAATGGTATGCGCAGCATGAGGGGCTAGTGTATGGTAAAATCCTCATCGCTTGTCCATTGAACTGGCTATCTGATGATCAAGAGGGCTCCAATATCGTCGGTGCTGCAGTTGATTCCTGTTTCTTCCCGCTGTATGAGGTGGAACATGGGGTGACGTCGATCACTTACAATCCGGAAGATAAGAGCAAGAAGATTCCACTTTCGGACTGGTTGAAAACGATGGGGAAAACGAAACATCTAACGAAACCAGAGTATGAAGGCTCACTGAAATCGTTCGAGACGGAAGTGGAGCGTCGTTGGAATATGCTGAAAGCGAAGCATGAAAATGCGTACTTGTAAGACGGTGTAACCGTTAATTACAAAGCACGCATACAATCGAAGCACATTCCCCTTGCGGTGAATGTGCTTTTTAATTAGGAGGTATAGCAGGATGCCGTATGTGCTGCAGCAAAAAGAAACCGAACAAATTTACACGACAACGCTTGTCAATCATTACGGACTTGCTTATTATGGTGTGAAATTCTGGACAGAACATGAGGAAGCTAATGAGCAAGCCTTCTCCTTTTTAGAATCACAAGCTACCCAGGATCCAAGTAGTTGGCAAGTGATCGAAATGGATGAGAGCGAGATGAAAATAAGTAACGTCAAGCTAAAAAACTCCTCGGTGTGGCAGCTGTTTTGGTCTGCGATAACACGAAAACCGGAAGTGCGTAAATTGGAAAATTAAACCTTGGCGTCAATAGGCATATTGCCTCGCATCCATTGACAATAATCGCTACCAAACACCTATGTTCGCATAAGACCCCCACAATCTATAATTAGGGTACGAAAGAAAAATTTAGCATCATACCCAGTGGAGGGAAAGACGATGAGAAAGTGGACAATGGTTATTGCGGTATGTATGGTAGCTTTCATGGCGCTATTACCCAAAGCTACGCAAGCGGAAGAAGGAGTCGTGACAAAGGCTCAGATCGTTGCAGGTGTAAGCTTTCGAGACCAGCCTAGTACATCCAGCAATGTCATGCGTATGTTGAAGGCGAACGAAATGGTTACGGTGAGCGCGTATACAACACCGAATTGGTTTCGAATCAAGGATGCACAAGGAGTAAGTGGATACGTATCTACAAACAGCAAATACATAACGATTGTAAGCAATGCAGAAATCAATTATGGCGTTAATTTCCGTACATTACCTTCATCAGAAGCTAGTTCAGGCTCGAAGGTAATTCGTATGCTTGCCAAAGGCGAAGAAGTGCTTGTCACTGATAAAGTCAATGATAACTGGTATAAAGTGAAAGATGCTAACGGCGTCAGTGGATATATGAGCAGCAGCAGTAAATACATAACTGCAGATTTCTCTGTGATCAAGCCCAATATGCCACTAACTGATGAAATTGAAGCGGTGATTGACGCAGGAGAAGTGTACCTGGGAACTCCTTATGAATTTGGTTCAGACCGTAATGATCCCTCTACATTCGATTGCTCTGATTTCGTACAAACGATGTTCTGGGATGCGCTTCGTCTGTCTTTGCCGAGCGATTCTGCTTCTCAAGGAACGTATGTTCGATCGTTGGGTCCTATCGTGAAAGATTGGACAAAGCTGAAGCGGGGAGATCTTTTATTCTTTAGTAGTTATAAAGGATCGAAAGCGTCTGATTACGATGGCATCAATGTTTTAACAGAGCCGATCACACATGTTGGTTTATATTTAGGCAACGGTCAAATGGTTCACACGTATTCCGTTGAATCTGGTGGTGTACGCGTAGATACGATTGATGGTAAGCAGTGGGAAAATCGATTTTTGTACGGTGGGCCTGTTTTAAAATAAGTTGATGGTTCGAACAGGCAAGGTTTGCCATATACTATAGTAGAGGTGGGTGCTGCCTTGAGCATCCACCTTTTTCTATAGTTTAAGGAGAAAGGGAGAGCCTTATCTTTGAAACCTTCGACGACGAACCAACCACTGGAATTTAGGAACACAACGGAAAGAGGACTTAACCTGGATACCGTGCACGAGCGTATTCTTCATTTCATGCGTCTTGACCCCGTGGCAACCTATAAATTCATTATTGGTACGGACTGCCAGGTGCACACAGGTCATACGAAATTCATTACCGGCGTAGTGATCCAGCGGCTAGGGAAAGGAGCGTGGGCATGTTATCGTCAAGTCATCGTACCAAGAGCACTTTACTCAATCAAAGAAAAACTTTCCATGGAAACCACCTTGAGTGAAGAAATTGCGATGTATTTTGACGAAAACAAGCGATTAGATATGGAAAATATTATTCTTCCTCATCTGTATCAAGGTGCCACTTTCGATATGTTCATTCATATTGATGCGGGGGATGATGAGAATAGAAACCGGACGGCAAAATTCGTCCAAGAAATGGTGAGACGTGTGGAATCTGTCGGTATGGTTCCGGTCATAAAACCCGATTGTTATGTTGCATCGGCGTATGCGAATCGCTTTTCCAAGAAACCATATCGACCCCAGTACGAGGACCATGAGGTGCTCGATGGCAGTATATAAGTTGGGAAAAGAACCGTTAGCTCGAATGGTCAAGGCGATCTAGGGAGCTAGCGGTTTTTATTTTACAAAGCATGGTTATTGTGTGTTTCTACTTAAAAAAAGGATTTTGGATGATTCTTAGCGAAGTATTGCTGAATGATGATTGTAGCATTAGGGGGGAAATCCATGAGCAAAACGTTTATTATCGAAGCTGTGATGTTAGCCGTGCATGGCCAGCTCATGCTGCCATCAAAGCCTGTCACTTATTTAATACCTTATACGACCATTCAAGAACTTTATGAGCTGCATAGTAGTCCCGAACCCATTATGCTTGAACAAGAGGATGATGGATTCGTCAAACAAATGATTGGAGAGCTCATTGCATTCTTTGAAGAATCTTTTAATAAGAAAAAAATTGAAAAAGCCTTGTCTGTGCCTTGGGGGAAAAGTCCACCGTTACCGATTAATGAGCATGTGACATTGAAGATCGTTTTTGCAATAGATAATGAAGCCTACGGGGATCAATTTGACCCCATCGAAACGGAATTAATTTTGACTGCGATTAAGGAGCAAGCTGTCTTATTGACAGATCAATTTGATTTTATTGAGAGATTAGTGGAGTTTGCTATACCAGTAGAGGCTTTCGATGTGGAGGATTTTGAGTTCGCGGTAGAAGGCGATAATCAAGTATAAGAGGAGCTGAGTCAGGGTATTATGCGAGTCATTGAACAAGAGGAGCAATTAGCATTACTCCCCGCTAATTGGTTCCCAACCCAAACATGGACACTACGTGTTGGTGCAGGTGGAATGAATAATACAACACGATTCGTCGAAGTAGAGGATTGCACTTATGTTCTGAGATTGTATGAAACACACCGTGACCGTAACAAAATAAAGTTTGAACATCGTGTCTTACTTCAATTGGCTGAAAGGAAAGACGAGCTTCCATTTGAAATTCCGATGCCATTAGAGCTTCCAACTGGAGGCACGGTGGTGACGCTTGGGGATGATGGCGGGAAGCTCGCGGCCTTATTTACTTTTACGGAAGGTTGCAATCCTATCGAGATTGGCTTGAGTCAACTGAAAGATATGGGGAAAGCAGCAGGACAATTATCCGCTTGCTTAGCCAAGATTACGATGGCGGATAAACCGGAGTACGCTCCTTACTATGAAATTGAACATATTCATCCTAGCTGCAAGCCAGATGCGATTCGAGCGTTTTCACTGCAACCGCCCGAGCCCTTCATAGCTCAGCAGGAAGAACTTGCGTATATATTTGATCGCTACATGGCTTTGTATACAGCCATTCCAACGATTCGTCAGCTGCCGCATCAGCTCGTTCATGGGGATATTAATGGTTCCAACATGCTAGTGAATGATGAGGGACGTTTTGTTGCCATTCTTGATTTTGAATTTGTTACGATCGATGCGCGTGTTATGGAACTAGCCGTGTGTTTATCCGATCTTATTGATCCTTTGCTTCCCGAAGATAGACTCCGAGCAAATAGTGAAGCGTTCTATGATGGGTACCGTCAGTTTGTTCAGTTATCAGAAGATGAGATCAGGATATTACCGCTGCTTATCGAACTTCGCAGGCTAGATGTTTTCATTCATTTCCTAGGACGTTACGTAGATGGGGTGGATCCGCAAGGCGTACTAGTCGATATTATTCGCAATACATATGAGAAGACAAAGTGGCTCCAGGAGCACAATACCTTATTACGTTTTGATTTGATGTAATCAATTGAACGTGTCCTACTAACCTGAAGGTTAGTAAGACACGTTTTTTTCAGTTCTTTTTTTGTTGATTAGCTTCATCTATACTAGTACATAGGAAACAGGGTACTTGTGAAAACTTTAGTGAATACATATGTTATTTGCTTAAGAAGGTTTTCTTAGAAATCTTAAGGAGGATAATCATGGTCTATCAAGCAAGTTCAACGCGCTATGCAGAAATGAAATATAATCGTACGGGGAAATCAGGGCTTAAGCTTCCAGCAATTTCTCTTGGTATGTGGCACAATTTTGGGGGATTAGATTTACATGAGAACGGAAGAGCCATGCTGCTTCGTTCATTTGATTTAGGGATAACACACTTTGATTTAGCCAATAACTATGGGCCGCCGCCAGGTTCCGCAGAGGAGTTAATGGGGCGCGTGCTTAAGAGTGACCTGGGCGCATATCGTGATGAGCTAATTATTTCTACAAAGTCGGGCTACCACATGTGGGAAGGTCCATACGGTGAGTGGGGCTCCAAGAAAAACATGGTGTCCAGCTTAGATCAAAGTTTGAAAAGAATGGGTCTAGACTATGTAGATATTTTCTACTCACACCGACCAGATCCGAACACACCATTCGAAGAAACAATGGCGACATTGGATTTAATCGTACGTCAAGGTAAGGCGCTCTACGTTGGTCTTTCTAACTACACGGCTGAGCAAACAAAAGAAGCTGCTTCCATTCTTAAAGGTTTGGGTACTCCGCTTCTTATTCACCAACCATCTTACAGTATGATGAACCGTTGGATCGAGGATGGTTTGCAGGATGTACTGGATGATGTCGGTGCAGGAAGTATCGCATTCTGTCCACTTGCTCAAGGATTGCTAACGAATAAATACGTGAACGGAATTCCAGCGGATTCGCGAGCTGGCGGAAAGAGCCAATTTTTGAAAGAAAAAGACATCACAGAAGAAAAGCTGAACCAAATTATTCAACTGAATGAATTGGCTAGCTCACGTGGTCAAAGCTTAGCGCAGATGTCGCTTGCTTGGGTACTTCGCGGCGAACGAGTTACATCCGCATTAATTGGTGCCAGCCGCGTATCGCAAATCGAGGAGAACGTTGCAGCACTCAAAAATTTGGAGTTTGCTCCAGAAGAATTAGCTGCTATTGAAAAGATCTTGAAGTAATCTCTGGTTACCAAGGATGATCATAAAAGATTTGAATCATACTAGATAGAAAATTGAATTGTGAGAAGCAAAACAAACCATGGGGGACCCTTCCCTTATGGTTTGTTTTAGTTAGTTCGATCAACAAATTGAAAAATTCATTAAAGTGAATAGCAACATTTCATGTGGGTTGATCGTTAGGGAACTGTAACTAAAATAAATAGAGGTGACTGATATGAAAAAATACAATCGAAAAACAACGATATATACTTTGCTTCTGTCGACTATGCTCATGGTAACGGCATGTTCTTCAACACAAGAACCGGCGTCGAATACGACGACTCCAAGTCCTAGTTCATCACCGAGTCCATCCGCTACGCCTGCAACGACTCCAGTGGCTAGTCCATCTGCGAGTCCTTCTGTGACTCCTGCTTCACCAGTGCCTTCGTCATCTACAAGTGCTAGCACAGTATCGAAGCAAATTAAGGATATGTTTGAACTTGCAAAATCAGGTAAAGTTAGCGGCATTGCGTTTGCAGCAAAGACTGGACTAATCGACGATGTCGAGAAATCGTGGGGAAAAGCAGATAAGAAAGAATCAGCGGGTAGTGGGATTTACGCGACATACTCGAAGAAGAATGCGGTTATTGGGTTTAACAAGGGAAGTCAAATCATCGATATCCGCTCCAATGATCCACAATTGCATTCGTTGACGTTAAACCAGATTGAACAAGCCCTGGGCAAACCAACTGACACCAAATTAAATGGTGATGATACGATTTATATCTATCAAGCCTCACAAGTATTTCAACTTAAATTTATTATTCCCAAATCCACTGGCAAAGTAGATCATATTTCTGTATTCGATACGGTTGATTCTATCAACAATATGGCTAATTAATGTTAAATCAATGAGCGTGTGTGGCTATTTTGTTATTTCCTGCGTGTACTTGACATCTGCCTCTTGCTCGTACTAATCTTAGTGTCAAGAGGTGGAGTAGATGAGTAAGAAACAGGACATTATGGCTGCCACGCTCGACTTAATACATGAAGAGGGATTGCAGGCAGTTACCTTCTCCAAAATATTTAAGAGAGCAAACGTAGGATCGGGCACGATATATAACTATTTTGCAAATAAAGAAGAAATCGTTAATGCTGTCTATAAAGAGGCACGAATGCATATGGGCGAATACCTAGTGCAAGGTTTCACACCCGAAGCGAGCCTATATGAGCGTTTTAAGCGTCTTCAGTTGAATAGACTTCAATTCGGCATCGATTTTCCAAAGGAGTACCTGTTTATTGACAGCTTTTCCTTTTCGTCATATATTTCGCCTGAGCTGCGTAACATGGATGATGCCCACAATTCTCGAGAAGTTGTTCTTTCTGTCATTGTCGAAGGCCAGAAGCAAGGAATCTTTAAGGAGATGGAATCTCACTTATGCCACCAACTGATCCACGGCATTATTACTTCCATCCTGAAAGGGTATTATGTACAGAAATATCCTTTGAACGAAATCCAGATTCAACAAATTCTGGAGGCATCTTGGAAGGCTATACTTGTATAGAAACAGCCATTTGGACGACTGCGAACCGTGGTCACGAAGGGCTGTTTTTTTTATTTTATAATGGAATTTTAATTCCAAAAGTACGGGGAATTAGTTATTATTTAGTCTAGTTACAAATGCTTGAATGTGGGTCGTTTCTGCATTTATTCGGCATTGTCCAGCCTTGATTTTAGACATGGAGACTATTCAGTACCTATATAAACAAATGGAATAACCTACTATGATGAAAATTTTGGATCACTTGGTTTGGAATTAACATTCCAAAATTCCTTGACTTGAAAGTCGTGCGGGGATATACTAACCATGGAATAAACATTCCAAACGCATGCTGAGGAGGAAAATGATATGTCTAAAGTTTGGCTCATTACAGGAAGTTCTAGAGGATTTGGCCGAAGTCTTGCTGAAGCGGTGCTGGCTAAAGGAGACCGACTAGTCGCCACGGCCCGCAATACAGAGCAACTCGCCGACCTTAAAGCCCGTTTCGGGGAGCTGGTTCGCATCGTACAGTTGGATGTAAATCGCTTGGATCAGGCAGAAGCAGCCATCAAAGTCGCTTTCGATACTTTCGGACGTTTAGATGTCCTTGTAAATAATGCGGGTTACGGGAACGTTTCTTCGATTGAAGAAACGTCGATGGAAGATTTCCGTGCTCAAATAGAAACGAACCTTTGGGGCGTCATTAACGTAACCAAAGCCGCGCTGCCCAAGCTGAGAGAACAGGGCTATGGTCATATCGTTCAGTTCTCTTCCATTGGGGGCCGGACTGGCGCTCCAGGTCTTGCAGCCTATCAGACGGCAAAGTGGGCTGTGGAGGGCTTCTCAGAGGTATTGTCAAAAGAAGTGAGACCACTGGGACTCAAGGTCACGTTGATTGAACCAGGTGGCTTCCGAACTGATTGGGCTGGCTCTTCCATGCAGCATATCGAACCTCGCGACGAGTACAAAGAAACAGTAGGAGGCTTACTGAAACATTTACGCGATACAACGGGGAAGGAGAACGGCGATCCGGATAAAGCGGCGCAAGCGATTATTAGGATCGTAAACGAAGATAATCCGCCACTTCGCTTATTGCTCGGTAGCGATGCCGTTGCCATTGCTAACGCAGTGGACGAAGGCAAGTTAGCTGAAACGAAGCGTTGGGAAAAGCTTAGCCGCTCTGCTGACTTTGAAACAAAAGAATTGGATACGGCTGTATCGCAAATGTACGATGAGTTTGAAGAATAAGCTTGTACATGTACGATAGGAAGAAGGTGCGTTGTTGAAACTAAGTATCAAAATTACTTTATTAGCACTGGCTGTTACTACTACCTTCGGAACGATGATGCCTGCGCCAGCAGTTAAACTGCTGGCCGTGGCTTTCCCGGATACCAACGCTTTGTTGGTTCAGTGGGTAGTTACATTGTCGTCCTTATTTATTTTGCCAACATTATTTATGGCAGGAAAGCTTGGCAGACGATACCCTCGGAAAAATATATTAATTGCAGGTTTGCTTCTTTATCTCATAGGGGGTGTCGGCCCGGCATTCATGCACTCTTTTGATATGATTTTAGTATGTAGGGCGCTCTTAGGACTAAGTATTGGTCTCATCTCGCCAACCTTTAATGCACTAATCTCAGAGAGCTTTCAAGGCGAAGAACGCTCACGGATGAATGGCATACAGACATCCGTCAACGGTATTGGAGGGGCGATTTTCCTTTCCTTAGGTGGAATTATCGCATCGTTTGGGTGGAGAGACGTATTCTTAACGTATAGCTATGCGGTTGTATTGCTCATTATGGTGGTGATATTTCTCCCGAAATATCCACCGATTAAGGTAGATCAGTCTGTGCAAGTCTCCGTAAAGCTACCGAAGTTTTTCTATGCAGTTGCGGTAGCTGGCGGTCTTCACACGATGATGTTTACATTGATTCCGACTAATCTTTCATTATTTCTTTCCAATAACGGTATAGGTAGCGTAACTTCGGTAGGATACTTGACGGCTTGCGCACTAATCGGCGTATTCGTTGGAGGGCTTACGGTGACGCCACTCAGCGGTGTTTTTAGGAAGATACTAGTCCCACTGGATTTAGGTTTGATGGCCAGCGGCTTCCTACTGCTCAGTTCGGCACACAGCTTGTGGATGGTCTCGCTCTCAGTATTCATGATTGGCTTAGCAGAAGGCATGCTGTTCCCTTTGTCCTTGATTAAAACAGCAGAGGTCGTTCCTAAACTCGGCTTAACAACGGGGATTTCCCTACTACTAGCGTTTGTGTATACTTGTCAGTTCCTCAGTCCGTTATTTGTAAAAGGGTTAGAGATGCTGCTGCATACGGATTCAACCCGCGGTGTGTTTTTGTTTGTTGCTGCAGCATTGGCATTATCGGCTGTCATCTATTTGCCGTTTGCTCGAAATAGGAAGACTGCATTGGTGCACTCATCCAGCTCGTCCATTTCATAAGCATTGTTACCGAAGGGAATACGGCCTTGGAGCTTAGTCCTTCTTAGCATACTTGTATAAAAAGTTGACGTGAATCCAAAGATAAGCAAAAAAAACTTATCCCATTGGATAAGTTAAAATAAATATGAAATGGAGATATCATAATGACTCATATATCTATGAATACGGACATGGTTACACTCATCAATGTATTTACAGTTGAACCCGCTAATCAGGAACGTCTAGTTGAGTTACTAATAAGTGCAACTGAAGTTTCTGTGAAATACGCTCCTGGATTTATTTCTAGTAGTCTCCATCGAAGTCTAGATGGCACGAAAGTTACCATGTATGCACAATGGAGAAGTGCGGAAGATTACCAAGCTATGCGAAATGACCCTAAACCACTTCCGTACCTACAGGAAGCTATGACGATAGCTACGTTTGAACCCGGTATGTATGAAGTTGTCAAAACATTTGAACCGTCCAAAGAATAAAGGGGATGGCTAACTAAGAATCACCGTAAAGCTCTAGGATTCTAAGCGCTTGTCAATCGCTTCAGACATCGTACGATCTGTGAGATGTGCATAGATTTGCGTGGTCTCAGGGGATGCATGGCCGAGCTGTTCTTGCGTTTTGTACAAGTCGTTCTGTAAGTAATAATCGGTAGCAAACGAGTGTCGCAGCTTATGTACAGACAGGTACGGCTTACCAAACCTTTTCGCGTATTTGATCACAAGTTCTTGAATCGCACGTTTCGTCATACGCTCGCCTTCTTTTTTGCCATTGGCCATGGCAACGAAGAGGGCTTTTTCTTTTTTTGCTGGCTTGTATCGCGAAGAGCGAATAGCCAAGTAGTCCGTGAGGGTTTGAATGGCATCAAAACGGAAGTATACCGGCGTTTTGAAGGTATCGTCATTTTTACCTTTTCGATACACATGGACAAGCTTTAATTTCATATCAATATCGTCGACGTTCAGGTTAAACACCTCAGATACACGTAGTCCTGAATTAAGGATCAGCGTAACGATACAAGTATCCCTGACTTTATTTAATTCATAGGCGTAGAGTGCCTGTTTATTCGTCGCTACATCGTGTCCGTAGCCTTCTTTCAAATAAGCAATGAACTCTGCAATTTCCTCTTCCTGCAGAAGCTTGCCTTCAAGCTTCGCCGCACTGTCTTTCGCCTTGTGTGCACGCTTAATTTCTACCTTAGCCATCACATTTCGCTTTAGGAGCGGATAGAAGTTATCATCTTCGGCAATTTGACTCAAATAATGAAATAAGGATCGAAGCGCAGACAATTTGCGGTTAATCGTTGTTTTACCATTAGCTTGTGCTTTACGAGTTGCAAGGAACATGCGAAAATTATTAACGCTGTCCATATGTAATCGCTCTAAGTCCTCAAGGGGAACTTGATTCATAGCAGTTGCTGTACTTAACCCTTCAGCAAGAAGCCAGGATAGGAATATTTCATAATCACGTACATATTCGAGCAGCGATGAAGGTGAGAGATCAGGGAGCTTATAATTAATGAATTTCTCAATATACCAGGGCATCGAAGGTACGCGTCGATCTAACTCATGACGGTCTTTGACTTTAATAATATTCATAGCGGTTCACCTCATAAGCGTCTTGCTGTTAGTATACCAGTGGATTCTCAAAATTGGTAGGGAAGGCAATCAAACTATTTTACACCCTGAGACGTCTTAGCTACAACACGATTAACTGCGCGGTAAAAGGAGCGTCATCAACGACATGACTAAGAATAGGAAGCTAGAAAACGAATTAATTACCTGCATAACCGAACATAAGGAGAATGTGTATCGTCTTGCTTATAGCTATGTAAAAAATCAAGAGGATGCTCTCGACATTGTGCAAGAAGCGATTCAAAAGGCTTTGGCTGGTTCTGATACATTGAAAAGCCAAGCTGCCATCAAAAGCTGGTTTTACCGAATTGTCGTCAATACATCGCTAGATTTCTTACGAAAACATAAGAAGCTTACCGTCATGGATGATGTGACCATGGAAGCCATAACGCCTGGCAGTGAAGATGCCTATACGAATATTGATTTGGAGCGGGCGTTGGATGATTTGCCAACGATGTATCGCAGTGTGATAACACTACGGTATTTCGAGGATTTGAAAATCGATGAAATCGCGGATGTGTTAAAAGAAAACACGAGCACAATCAAGACGCGGCTCTACCAAGCACTTAAGCTTTTACGGATAAAAATGAACGATGATACGCTTGTGGAGGTAAACTAATCATGGATGAGAAGCTAGAACAAATGAAACAAAACTATATGGACGTTCCAATCCCAGCAGAACTTGATTTCGTTGTAAATCAAGCGATAAAACAACATAGAAAAAAGCCGCGGACTAATCTGAAATGGATGACTGCTGTCGCGGCAGCGGCTATCGTATTAGTAGCGGGTCTTAATACAAGCCCAGCCTTTGCACATTCATTATCTGAAATGCCCGTCGTTGGCAAATTGATTAAGGTCCTAACATTTCGTGAATACCAATATGATGATGGCGCAAACAAAGCTAAATTAGAAGTTCCCATCATTACAAATCTGGAGAACAAAACGTTAGAGGAATCCCTAAATACGAAGTACATGGAAGAAAGTAAAAAGCTCTACGCCGAATTCATGACAGACATTGCGAAAATGAAGGCAAGTGGACTTGAGGGACACCTTGGGGTAGATAGTGGCTATATCGTTAAAACGGACAATGATCAAATCTTTTCAGTGGGTAGATACGTTGTCAATACGGCAGCTTCTTCGTCAACAACCTTCCAATATGACACGATTGATAAGAAAAATCAGTTACTTATTACGCTCCCTAGCTTATTTAAGGATGAGGGGTATATACAGGTTATAAGTGACTATATCAAGGCTCAAATGATACAACAAATGAAAGATGACCCTGCCAAAGTTTATTGGGTAGAGGGTATTCCGAATGATGTGAAGTTTTACTTTAAGTTGATCAAAAAGGATCAAAGCTTTTATATCAATAAGGATGGCAAGCTGGTTATTGTATTTCAGAAATATGAAGTTACGCCAGGTTATATGGGTGGACCTGAGTTCATTATTCCGACCAACCTACTAGAGGATCAGTTAAGTACACATGCTTATCTTTTGCCCGAATAAAATTGGACTTGGTTGCCTACATTAATTGGGTATGCAAAACATCAGCTGGGGGTATTACCATGCCGCAACAAAACGAACTTGGTTTAGCGCAAATTAAGGATGTTGCCCAAAAGGCAGAACAAGCAGCCGAACAAACGCTGCAAGTTGCACAGCAAATTTATTCGCAAGCTACGGCTGCAGCTCTCACTGAGGCGGAACAGCAGCTAGCGGATCTTCAAACTCAAATCAAGCAAGCGCAGCAAAAGACGGAAGATTTGAAGCAGGAAATGAAAACCCAAAGTGAGTCAACACAGTCATAGAAGGTAGGGAGCCCCACTCTCGTGGGGTTATACGTTCTGACTAAGGAGGAAACGATATGCCAAGACGTCGAAGTGGTCCACATACGATAGATCCGAATAAAGCGATGATTCAATCCGTGCATTATGAGAACGGGAGTATTGAGGCAGTTAAATTTCAAAATGGTCAAGTGGTGGATGTCCAGACTGCCATTGAGATGACCGAGGCTGATTTAATCGAAGATGCGAATACGGGTGTGAATCGAAAAGGCGAGAAAACATTGAGATCGTATCCAGATGGAGATCCAAGCAATAATTTATCAAATTTACCCCGATTTTAGTTTCCATGTTTATGTATATCAAGCTGTTTGCCATTGGTGAACAGCTTTTTCGGCATTAAAAAAAGCTGCTGAGTGGACTCAGCAGCTTTGAATGCGTTTGCACATTATTTTTTAAAATAGCCTCCGACATAATGGTAGACGACGCCAAGTGCACCGAGATAGTACGCGATTTTCAGAATAAAATCGGTATGATCTAGAGGCATCATGTTGGAAAGCAAGAATAAAGGGAACACAAAGTACAATAGGTCTTTCAAGTAAGATGTAACCGTAGAGCCTGAAAATGTTCCTGCTCCAAACGATTTGAACAAATCTACTACAAAGCTAAGACCCATGACCCCTAAGACAAGCCACATTGCATAAAGCATTAAACCCGATAGTGTAAGTGCCATGTCTGATTCACCTCCACATACGATGATTTGCTTTCAATCTATCATATGCGGTAATGTGACAAGTCGTGCTAAGTAGTCGAAAATTTTTGTAGTTAGGTATGCATCGTATTTCGAAAAATAAGAGGGGACACGCCTACATATTTCTTGAAAATACGTGAAAAGTAGAACACATCCTTGTAACCTAATGAATCGGCAATTTCTTTGACGGAATTGGTCGTATTCAACAAAACATTTTTCGCTTCGGCCATTTTCATTCTGTGCATGTACGTATTTAGCGGATATCCGGAATATTCACTGACAATTCTGCGCAGGGTAGAAAGTGAGATGTGATGGCGTTTGGCGATACTTTGCGCATCAAATGGCTGATATAACAAATTACTGAGCTCATCAATGAGATTGATGAATTGTTGCGTTTTGGTCGTCTCAATCGTGGCTTCAGCCCGTTGAATAAACTCAAATAGCAGTGACTCTACAAGTAAGGCTGCCCGATCAATATTAGCAGGAATGCCGCTTTCCATCCCGATGAAAATACGTTCAATCCGATTGAGTTGTGTTGTGTCCTCATAGCCAACCTGCTTCACTTGATCTAATTCTGTGAGCCAGCTGTTCTGCCATTCCTTTACACGGCTGCCTTCAAGTGTGAAGTAATATTCATCCCAGTATCCCCCGGGATCCGGGCCATATTGATAGACCTGATTCGGACGAAAGAAGAAAAGGCTTCCACTTTCGACTTTCTGCACCGGCCCGTCATTGACGCGGAAAGTTCCCTTGCCTCCTGCGATATAGACAATAGCAAAGTTCTCGAATTTGGCATGTCCCCGATACATAATCCGACCCGGCAAATGTCCAACATGGAGAATACGAAGAGATTGTAATTTTAATTTACTGGCATCGATAGGTAAAGTGATGATTCGTAGTGGATAGGGGCTTATCGTATTGTCCATGAATCTAGGCATAACATACATTCCTTCCGAGCAAACTCCGTGGTATGATGTTGAAAGTTAAACCGCATAAACTTTCGTTTATTTTCATTATAAGGGAGAATTCATGCACACGTAACCAGTTTACCAAAATTTCGTTTAGAAAGTGAGTACATCATGACAACCGCGCTTAAACGATTATTACTAATGAGTGCAAGTTCTGGCATTATTTTTAACTATATGGGCATATTTATTAACCTTTTCATTTGGGAGAAAGGGAATCAAATATTCGACGTTGCCTGGTTTAACCTGATCATGTTCCTAGCTTGGGGAGCTGCCTTTATGTTTGGTGCGAATCTCTTATCTAAGTTCACTATTGGTTCGGTAATGCGCGTTGCAGCGATAGGGGCAGGAGTCACATTCGTCCTTCTATCCTGGGTACACTTTGAACCCAAAATTCTGTATATTACGCTGATCGCTATTCCTGTTGGGCTTACAAATGGTCTGTATAGCTCTGCGCAAAATATGGGGATCTCTCTTTTCGGAAAAGGGAGAGAGTTTACCGCGTTTTTCTCCGCTGTGAATGTGATCGGTCAGTTGATTTCTTTCCTTAATCCCTTACTATTCGCAGTGATCATTAAGTGGATGGGTTTTACAGCGTCCTTCTTCATTATGTTCATCTTCATCGCACTTATGATTTTTACATCGTATTTCGTTCCACCCATTTCTTTAAAAGAAGCTAATGAACCCGTGTTTCGTAAGTTCCGTTTGGGCCAAGTATTCTCAACACCACAGTTGAAATGGATGGTTCCTTCACTAGTTGCTGGCGGATTTTTTATTCAGTTTCAGGGGATTTTCTCGCTGATCTTTACTTTTTCGGTAACACAAGATAAGCTCAACATTGCTTTGCTGCAAATTATGTACACATCTTTCACGATTGCCTGCGTATTCATTTATCGCCGTTTTAGTCGTACTCGTCAGATTAGCGATAACAAATGGTTAACCTTTGGCATGGGGGCCGCGGCAGCAGGCTTCTTGTTAGCGTTATTCCCGACGCCTTTGATTCTGATACTATCCAACATATTAACGACGATCGGATTGTTTTTCTTCGCTACGATTTGGAGCTCACGACAGTTTCTTGTGACCTATCAATTAGCACCCATTCATCAAACAAGAGTGATGGTATGGCGGGAGCTTATCCTTGTGATTTCACGAATGTTTCTGTTGGCGTTAATCCTCGGCATACAAGACTTCGATGGTTTCGTATTCAAGGCCGTGATGATCTTCAGTTTCTCAAGTGTCCTATTAATACCGTATTTTTCTAAAAAAAGCGATGAAACAGCGAATAAAACTGTCTTACAAAGCGCGGAATCATAGGATTCCGGCTTTTTTTGTGCTTGGATTTTATTTTATGGAGTGAAATATTAATGTCATTAATTAATTTGGGAAGGATAAAATGTTCATCGAGATGGGGTAGATGGGGAAACTATGGTATAATAAATCACAATATGGCATGAAAGCAGGCGACATACGCAGCATGAATGGACAAAATCGAAAAGATGTTATGCCCGGCAAAGAAGTAAATATCGTGTTAAAGCAAGACCAGCGAAGCGGGAAACTTACACGCGGGATTGTGAAGGATTTATTGACGAACTCACCTACACATCCTCATGGTATAAAAGTAAGACTCACAGATGGCCAAGTTGGTCGCGTGAAAGAAATTATTACGCCGTCCAACTGACGGAACATGGAGGAGAATAGGGGATGGCAAAAGCAAAGGTAGCGAAACGGCCAACACGTGACGAGTTCGTACTAGAAGAGATCGGGAACCAGTTGTCGGAAGCGAAGATGGAGAATTCCGAGATTGTGTTAACGGTTTGGGGACGCGAAGAAACGGTGCGAGGCACGATCGCGACAATGGATTCACGCACGGGCAGAGTACATATGGATTGCAAGGGTGAGTTGGATAAGGTGCCGTTCATGGATATTATGAAGGTGGAGTATCCGCGGGATTAATCGTTACTTATGAAAGGAATCCAACAATACGCTTATTCTTTACTCTAGTAAGTGCCAGTCATTACGAAACTGGTTTTGAGAGTAAAGAATAAGCATTTTTTCACCTCAAAAAATTGCACTAAATCTATATTTAACGCAATTTAGATTGTAACGGACGGAGTTTAACAGCATGGACACTAGTTTAACGTTTGATGATGAGTATTTGGAGCTTTTTGACTCCTGGATGAAGGATCAGGGGTTCACGAAACGAACACAGCAAGCTTATCTTGGTGATGTTCGTTTATTTCTTGCGAGTCTCGGTGACAAAGAGTTGGCATCGATTGCAGCGATTGATATTATGCGCTTCCTGACGAAGATGCGTCAGGGAGGGGCAGGGGATGCGGCGAGGAATCGGTATCTCTCGTCAATCCGCACTTTTTTTGCAGCGCTTGTTGAGCTGCAGATTGTCGTTCACAATCCATCGAGTACGGTGAAGAAATCGAAGGTTGAGAAGAATTCAGTTCCGACTTTTTTGAGTGAGGAGCTGCTTTCTGTTTTTTTGCAATCCATCGAAGGGAAATATCAAATTCGGAATGTAGCGATGTTCCTATTAATGAGCTATGCGGGCTTACGGGTCAGTGAGCTTCACCGCTTAAATATCTCCGATTTCAACAGGGGTACGAATTCATTGATGGTCCTAGGGAAAGGGCGAAAGTGGCGTGTGATCCCGCTTCCGAACGAGATCATTCACGTACTTCAGCGAGCACTTGATGAACGCATGGAAGCGAGGAATGGGGCCGAGCAGCCGTTCTTTGTCTCCCAATTCGGTCGGCGCATTAGCATTCGAATGATTCAAACGATCGCCGAGAAGCATTTCGGCCAATTGAAGGGGCAGTATATCGAGCTGCAAGGGAAGTCGTTCTCGAGTCATAAGCTGCGGCATACGTTCGCCACGATGCAAGTACTTGCTGGGACGGATATCCGGACGCTGCAGGAGCTGTTAGGACATGCGAGTATTCAAACGACGCAAATTTATACACACGTAGGGGATAAACAAAAGCAGGATGCGATGAATCGCGTATCGGCGTTCATACCTGTAGGCATGGGGATTTAAGTGTCATAATTCGTTGAAATGGTGCATATAAGGCAAAGGAGAGACTTTCCATTTCTAGATGATTTTTTAGCTAGGAGGCAGAATTATGGCTATTCGTCCCCCCATATTACAAAGTGGAGATACCATTGGAATTGTTACGTTAGGAAGTCCACTTGACGCGAGCACGATAGATGCCAGGATCCAGACGCTTGGAAATATGGGTTTCAACGTTGTTGTGGGGAAGTACGCTTATGCGTATGGGGGGATCGTTGCGGCTACAGCTCAGCAGCGGGCGGAAGACCTGATGAATATGTTCCTTAATCCGAATGTGAAGATGATCCTACCCACAAGAGGGGGGACCGGGGTTAAAGATATATTACCCAATCTGGATTATCCCACCATCAATCGTAATCCGAAAATAGTCACAGGATACAGCGATATTACGATATTATTAAATACCCTTTATCAATTTGCTAATTTAATTACGTTTCAAAGTCTGCTATTGATTGATTTTAATACGAGTACACCTGCCTATAATTTCAACCAATTTTACACGGCAACATCGACACTGGTGAGCCCGAGAGTGATACAGAATCCACCGGATATGCCATTAACTAGTTTGGTAAAAGGAAATGTAAGAGGGCAAATCGTTGGTGGTAATCTCACATCGTTCATAGGTACGCTGGGAACGCCGTTTGAAGTGAATACAAAAGGCAAAATAATCGTCATTGAAGAGACGCATGAACCAACGAATGCGATTTATCGTTCTCTAACGCAATTAATTATGGCAGGCAAATTCCGAGATTGTGTCGGGATCGTCATGGGCCAATGTACAAATTGTTCTGTTTCGTATTTTACGACTTATCAAGATTTAATTGTAGGATTAATTGCTCCGTTAGGTAAGCCTCTTCTAATTAACTTAAGCACAGCCCATGGTTTATATAAAGCAGCGATTCCTATTGGGGCCATGGCTGATCTCGATACGTACAATAATACACTTACTATCATTGAGCCTACAGTCAGTTCCTAGTGTATATAATTTCAAGCTGATTAATAGAAAGAATAGCCGACGGCAGTAACCGCGGCTATTTCTCATCCTTAGTTGATTATACGACGTGCTCCCCAATAATGCGCATCGTAATAGGGAGTACCAAACAAAGTGCTAATTTTAACTTCTCTCGTTCCCATCGTACCTGCCTGAAGAATTTGGTTATTACCAAGATAGATACCTACATGGGAAACACCAGTTGTATAAGTTCCTTGTAGGAAAACTAGGTCTCCTTTACGTAGATTGCTCTTCTCCACAGGCGTTCCCAATTGACTTTGCAAGGCAGCGGAATGAAGCAAGTTAAAACCATGCAGATTAAACGCATATTGAACAAAGCCAGAACAATCGAAAGCAACATTTGGCGTGCTGCCACCAAAAACATAAGGGACGCCAAGCTGCTTCATCCCCGTTGCAATAATCGCATCAGCTTTAACTTCCCAGCTTGCTTTCTGTGATACCTTAGCAGGAATAGAAATGATAACGCCTTCATAAATGTTTTGTGAATCGACTTTCGGATTACTTGCGATAAGCTCGGACAGTGACACATTAAACTTCTGTGAAATAGACCAGAAAGTATCGGAATCCGTGGCTATGTAAGAACTGGAAGGCGCGGCTTGCGCAATTCCGCCGAACATAAGACTAGTAGCGACGACCGTTGTTAGAATCAGTTTTCTCATCTTTTTCCTCCTTGATGTCTGATGTGTGTACTAACACATTCTATCAAATTGAAGAAATAGAGAATATGATCAAAATATGGATATCGATGAAATGCCACTAATTTGTTTACATAATATTAGTTATGTCTATTTAATCGCGAATGGGAATTAACAAATGAATTAAGTTCAAGAAAGTGGTTGCTGATTTTACACTATGTCAAATGGTAATTCTAATTTAGGAACAGAATGTATAATGAAAATTAAAGAAATCGTTATATAATATAACATATAGGGTTATTTATACTCACAGATATATGACGCAAGTGTACGTGGATAGAAGGAGGAACCCGATGAATTCAGACTTTTTCCGTTCGAAAGTGGAAATTTCGTTAGAAGGCGTCGGTATGGTGTTCGGTAAAAAGGGGAGGCAAGTAACTGTCCTTCAGAACATTACCTTCGATGTAGGGCAGAATGAATTCGTCACGATATTAGGGCCTTCAGGTTGTGGTAAATCTACATTACTTCGTCTCATGGCTGATCTCCTTCAGCCGTCCAGTGGTCAGATTACAATTCAGAAAGAGCACCCCAAAGAGGTGCGGTTACGTCGTAAGTTCGGCATTATATTTCGAACACCAAACTTATTTGAATGGCGAACTGTGCGAGAGAATATCGAGCTGCCGCTTGAAGTTCTCGAGCAATCCCGTCAGACATATCAAGAACGAGTAGACCAGCTCCTCGATACCGTTGGCCTAGCAAAGTTTAAGGATTACTATCCCTGGCAGCTCAGTACTGGCATGCAGATCAGAGTGGCTATGGCACGTGCGTTATCCCTCGACCCTCCCATCCTTTTTATGGATGAACCTTTCTCTACCTTAGACGAATTTACGAAGGATAAATTACAGCTAGATTTACTTGAAATGAAGAAGAAAATGAACAAAACCATCGTTTTCGTCACCCGCAGCGTTACAGAAGCCGTATTCCTCTCAGATCGGATCATCGTATTATCCGCAAATCCAGGCCGCGTGCATACGGTCCACCAAGTCCCCTTAGGTGGCGATCGTACTTTGCAAACGCGAGAATCCCCACTTTTTCATGAATTAATTGCAGCGATTCGAAAGTGTGTTGACGAGGGAAGTGAACCCTCTGACGATTAACTTTTATTAAAGCTAAGGTTTCATTTCACCTAATCCCACTCCGCACTTTTCCAGAAGAACCGACTCTACTAAATGAAAAATAACAATAAAAGCTAGGGATGACATTCTATTTGCTAACATAGAAATATAGGAGAGACAACGTTACAAGACAATTGGATATCGCTAGTTATCGTTCGTAAGGTCATCTATATGTAATTCTTGTTCTATCAACAGGAGGGGACCACGTATGAGTGCTCAAGGAGACGTTGATCCATTGAATAAAGAGGCGCTGCTCGAGAAAGATCGCAAATATGTTTGGCATCATATGTCGGCACATAATGAGAACCCCATGATCATCGCTTCCGGTGAGGGAAGCTGGGTGAAGGATATCGATGGCAACCGCTATCTGGATGGCATGTCAGGCTTATGGTGTGTGAATGTGGGTCACGGCAGGAGGGAGATTGCGGAAGCAGCGGCGGAGCAGATGATGAAAATCGCTTATGCGACGCTGGTACAATCCCACATCCCGGCTATTGAGTTAGCGGCGAAATTGAATGAGTGGCTCGAAGGGGAGTATCGCATTTTTTATTCCAATTCGGGATCAGACGCCAATGAAGTCGCATTCAAAATTGCCCGTCAATACCACCATCAGAATGGAAAGCCGAGTAAACATAAGTTTATCTCACGTCACCGAGCCTATCATGGGAATTCCATGGGCGCTTTGGGCGCAACGGGCCAAGCCCAGCGTAAATTGAAATACGAACCACTGGGAGTTGGCTTCCAGCATGTGCCTCCGCCTTATTGTTATCGATGTCCCTTCGGACAGACGAAAGAGACTTGCAGCTTACAATGTGCCAAAGCCATCGAGAATGCCATCGTCTGGGAAGGTGCAGATTCTGTGGCCGGTGTAATTCTGGAGCCAGTGATTACAGGAGGTGGAATGATTGTTCCTCCTGATGATTATTTACCGATGGTTAGGCGTATTTGTGATAAATATGATGTTTTGCTCATCGTAGATGAAGTTATTTGTGGTTTTGGTCGATCGGGCAAGCCCTTCGGTCATCAGAATTATGAGGTGCGACCGGACATCGTCACGATGGCAAAAGGCTTAACAAGCGCATATTCACCGCTCTCTGCAACCGCAGTATCCGCCGAATTATACGACTCATTCAAAGAAAAAGAGGCTACGAGCCATTTCAGACATGTCAATACGTTTGGTGGGAACCCGGTTTCTTGTCAGGTAGCCTTGACGAATCTCGAGATTATCGAGCGAGAGGGATTAGTCGAACGTTCGGCTAACATTGGGAAAGCATTCAGAACTGGATTAGAGCCGTTGCAGCAGCATCCGCACGTTGGGGAGATTCGCATTTTCGGTTCGGCTATGGGCATTGAGCTGGTGGAGGATCGTGAATCGAAGATTCCCGCTTCGGTAGAACGGGTAACAAGCATTATCCTAGCATGCAAAAGCAAGGGACTTCTCGTCGGTAAAAATGGGGATACCGTACCTGGCTATGCCAACATCATTACACTTAGTCCTCCGTTATCCTCAACGGACGAAGATGTGAATTTTATCATTGAAACTTTACTTACCGTGTTTGGTGAAGTGCAAGAGAAAGGATGATCTGACTTGTCGACAATCCCACATATCCGCATTAATGCAGAACGTCTACAGCAGCATATCGATGAACTCGCTCTAATCGGCAAGATCGGTGAAACGGGCGTTTGCAGACTTGCCCTTTCGAAGGAAGATCGAGCTGGCGTGGAGCTGGTGAAATCCTGGATGGAGGAAGCCGGGATGGAGGCTTATATCGATCCTTTCGCTAACCTGATTGGCGTATGGCGCGGGAGCGATCCACAAGCCCCTGTTCTGATGCTCGGTTCACATGTCGATTCGCAGCCCTATGGAGGTCGATTTGACGGCGCGATTGGCGTGCTGGGCGCGATAGAAGCCGTGCAAACGATGATTGAAGAAGGATTGCAGCCAGCGTGTAATATTGAGGTTGTCGCTTTCTGTGATGAAGAAGGCAGTCGCTTCAATAAAGGGTTGTTCGGGGTAAGGGGGATGACTGGTAAGCTGGAAGAGGATGAACTGGAGAGAACGGACAAAAACGGCATCACGCGTCGTGAAGCCCTCTTAGCGTTCGGATGCGATCCAGCGGATTTTGAAGGATATGCCTTCCAAGAGGGGCGGATCGGAGCATTTCTTGAGCTCCATATTGAACAAGGGCCCGTGCTTGAGTCCATGAATGAACCGATTGGAATCGTGAGCGGGATCTCAGGCCCATTATGGCTCACAGTGGAAATGACAGGCTTCGCCGGCCATGCAGGCTCTGTGCCGATGTCGATGCGTCATGACGCGCTGCTCGGCAGTGCCAAAATCATCGTTGCACTTAACGAGCTTGTGCAGTGTGAATCAGGCGCCCCAACGGTAGGGACGGTCGGCTCCCTCACGGTGTTTCCTGATTCCCGGAACATCATTCCAGAGAAGGTCAGCTTCACGATTGATCTGCGCGACATCGATATCAATCGCCGTAACGCGCTAGAAGTTGAGCTGCTTAGTGTCATCGAGAACGTAGCTTGTGAGCATGGACTCACCTACACAATTCGAGAAGATACGAACAGCGAGCCTCGTTATTGCGCGCCTTGGATCAAAGATACGCTTCACAAGGAAGCGGGTTTAATGGGGATGAAGCCGCCAGAGCTGATGAGCGGACCATTCCATGATTCGCTAACCATGTCTTACGTGTGTGACTATGGGATGATTTTCGTACGGTGCCTTGAGGGCATTAGTCACAATCCCAAGGAATATGCTAGTCCTGAGGATATTACATTGGGGGCTGAGTTGTTATACCGTACTGCTCGTCGTATTGTGTTTGAGAAAGGGGGCTCCCGAGCATGAGTCTCGTTCAAATCGGTCTCATCCAAGCCTCACATGACGTGCATGGAGATGCACCGATCGCCGAGCATAAAGAACTGGCCATTCAGAAGCATCTTGGCTTGGTACGCAAAGCGGCTGCAGAGGGAGCACAAATCATCTGCTTACAGGAGATTTTCTACGGGCCATATTTCTGCGCTGAGCAAACTACGAAATGGTACGATGCGGCCGAGGAGATCCCGAATGGGCCGACGACGAAGCTTTTTCAAGAAGTGGCGCAGGAGCTTGGCGTTGTGATTATACTCCCAATCTACGAGCGCGAAGGGATTGCCTCCTATTACAATACGGCGGCTGTTATTGATGCTGACGGTGCGTATTTAGGGAAATACCGGAAGCATCATATTCCTCACGTAGCGGCAGGCGGCGGATCTTGTGGGTTCTGGGAAAAGTATTATTTCAAGCCGGGAAATTTCGGATATCCCGTATTTGATACCGCTTTTGCCAAGGTGGGCGTATACATTTGTTATGATCGTCATTTCCCCGAAGGCGCTAGGGCGCTTGGGCTCAGTGGTGCGGAAATTGTGTTTAATCCATCAGCTACGGTTGCAGGTACATCAGAGTATTTATGGAAGCTTGAACAGCCTGCGCATGCTGTGGCTAATGGGTATTATGTTGCTGCTATCAATCGTGTGGGAACGGAAGCACCGTGGAACATGGGAGAGTTTTACGGCCAGTCCTATTTGGTAGATCCGCGCGGGTCGATCGTGGTGATAGGCAGTCGGGATCAAGACGAGGTAATTATCGGGAGCATGGATAAATCGCTGATTCGCGAGGTTCGTAATGTCTGGCAGTTTTATCGAGATCGCAGGCCCGAAACCTATGATCAAATTACCCAACTTTAAACGAGGGAGGAGGAGCGAAGATGAGTTCGACATTTATTTCGCTAACGGATTTGAAGCGTAATTTTGCCGAAGTGAAGGCGGGAATGAAGCCCAAAGAGGCGATCGAAGAATCTAACCGCTGTTTGTTCTGTTATGACGCTCCTTGTATAAACGCCTGTCCAACAGGCATTGATATCCCTTCTTTTATTAAAAAGATTGCCTCTGGCAACCTAAAAGGCTCCGCCCGAACGATAATGGATGCTAATCCGGTTGGCGCTTCCTGTTCGAGGGTATGTCCCACAGAGGAATTGTGTGAAGGGGCTTGTGTACTCAATCATTCGTCCAAGCCTATCTTGATTGGTCAGTTGCAACGTTATGCGACGGATTGGGCCATGAAGAATGAGCAAATCTTATTCAAAGCGGGTGTAAGTAACGGCAAATCAGTTGCCATTGTAGGAAGTGGACCTGCTGGACTTTCCGCAGCTCGTGAGCTAGCTCGCTTCGGCTTTAAGGTTACAGTGTTCGAAGCGAAGGAGCAGGCAGGAGGCTTGGATACGTACGGCATCGTGTCGTTCCGATTGCCGCAGGAAATCTCGCTGTGGGAGGTCGAACAAGTGCGGCAGCTCGGTGTCGAGTTTCGAATGAACACACGTGTTGGTGTTGAAGTAAGTCCTGCGGAGCTGCTAAATGATTATGACGCTGTTGTATTAGCTATTGGAATGTCCAAAGTGCCCATGCTCGGTATTGCCGGAGAAGCATTGACGGGTGTCTATGATGCGATTGATTTCGTAGAATCGACGAAAATCGCTCCGGATCTCGATGAGTCGCTCGTTGGGAAGCGCGTGGCCGTGATTGGTGCAGGGAATACCGCTATTGATGCGGCGACCTGTTCGATTAGGCTTGGCGCGAAACATGTACAAATCGTATACAGACGAACACAAGAAGAAATGACAGCGTATGATTTTGAATATGAGTTCGCTAAGCTCGATGGTGTTGCTTTTCAGTGGCTTACGGCACCGAAACAGATCCTCGGTGATGAACAGGGGAACGTGGTTGGTATCGAATGTGTACGCATGGAGCTTATTGAGACTGATGACGGGGGGCGCAAACGTCCAGTCCCTGTTCCTGACTCCGAATTCGTCATCGAAGTGGATGCTGTGATCAAAGCGATCGGGCAGACGAAGTATATCACGCTGATTGAGCAGTTCGGACTAGTGCATTCCCGGGGAACCGTGACGTTGGTTGATTCAACTGCCGGTCTAACGTCGAATCCGAAAGTGTTCGCTGCTGGTGATGTCATTTTCGGCGATGGGCAGGGCGAAGCGATGGTCGTATCTGCGGCCCAGCAAGGTAAGCTAACGGCGTATGCGATCTATAAGCAGCTAGTGAAAGGGCAAGAGGCATCGGCTTGAGTAGGCTTACTACAGAATCAGGAGGGATTCAGCATGGCTGATTTACGAACGAATCTAGCTGGAATTGTGTCACCCAACCCTTTCTGGTTGGCATCGGCTCCACCGACGAATACGGGGTATCAGGTTCAGCGGGCATTTGAAGCGGGCTGGGGAGGCGCGGTGTGGAAAACACTAGGAGATCCGATTATTAATACCTCTTCTCGCTTTGCGGCTGTTCACTTCAATGGGCAGCGTGTTGCGGGCTTCAACAATATCGAGTTGATCACAGATCGTCCGCTTGAAATCAATCTTAAGGAAATCTATGAAACAAAGAAACGGTTTCCCAATCATGCTTTGGTCGTGTCCCTGATGGTTGAGCCTAAGCGGGAGAAGTGGCACGAGATCGTCAAGAAGGTTGAAGCCGTAGGCGTTGACGGACTTGAACTGAACTTCGGCTGTCCACACGGGATGGCTGAACGGGGGATGGGCTCGGCATCTGGCCAGCAGCCTGACCTTGTTGAGGCACAGACCATGTGGGCGAAGGAAGCCGCACAGACACCTGTCATTGTGAAGCTGACGCCGAACATCACGGATATCACGAGCACCGCATTAGCGGCTGTTCGAGGTGGTGCAGATGCAATTTCGCTCATCAACACGATTAATTCGCTTGCTGGCGTAGACATTGACTCGTGGAACACAATTCCACATGTCGGCGGTAAAGGCTCGCATGGCGGCTATTGCGGTCCTGCTGTGAAGCCAATCGCGCTTCACATGGTCGCGGATTGTGCACGCAATCCAGGAGTGAACATTCCCATTTCCGGCATTGGCGGTATTTCCAATTGGCGTGACGCTGTAGAGTTTATGTTGATGGGTGCAACAGGGGTTCAGGTATGTACAGCCGCCATGCATCATGGCTTCCGCATTGTGGAGGATATGATCGACGGATTGAATAACTATTTGGATGAAAAAGGTCTTGCCAGCGTATCAGATCTCATTGGCAAATCCGTTCCTCGGTATTCGGATTGGGGCAACTTGGATTTGAATTATGCCGTGGTTGCGAAGATTGACACAGAAACATGTATTAACTGCAATAAGTGCCATATTGCCTGCGAGGATACCTCGCATCAATGTATTGAGAGACATACGGACGATCAAGGAAAAGCCTTTTTGCAGGTGCGAGAAGAGGACTGTGTTGGTTGTAATTTGTGTGCGATCGTGTGTCCTGTAGATGGGGCGATATCCATGGTTGAGGTGAAAGACACGGAGGAACCAATGACATGGAACGAGCGTCAAGTAACCGTCGCCAAGTTGTCAGAAGGTAAAGATTCGGATAAGAAGGAGGCTGTGTAGCCATGGCCAAGCTCATTAAGAATGGAACAATTGTCACTGCGTCCGATCAGTATCAAGGGGATATTCTCATCGAAGACGGCATCATTACCGGGATCGGGCTTAACCTCACGCGAGAAGATGCCGAGATTGTGGATGCCACAGGGAAATACGTCTTTCCTGGCGGCATTGATCCGCATACCCATCTGGATATGCCATTCGGAGGAACGGTCACAGCCGATGATTTCGAGACAGGGACAATGGCTGCGGCCTTCGGCGGAACGACGACGGTTATCGATTTTTGCTTGACGAATAAAGGGAAGCCCCTAAGTGAGTCTGTTCAGACCTGGCATCAGAAAGCAAAAGGGAAAGCCGTCATTGATTACAGTTTTCATCTGATGATAGCGGAAATCAATGATGAGGTGCTTGCTGAGCTGCCGTCCATGATTCATGATGAGGGGATTACTTCTCTGAAGGTTTTTATGGCGTATAAGAACGTCTTCCAAGCGGATGACGGCACACTTTATCGGACTTTGCTTGAGGCGAAAAAGCATGGTGCTCTCGTGATGGTACATGCGGAAAACGGCGATGTCATTGAATATTTAATCAAGGAAGCGCTCGAAGCGGGTCAGACCGACCCCATCTATCATGCATTGACGCGGCCCTCTTTAATAGAAGGAGAAGCGACGGGGCGCGCTGCTAAGCTCACGGCTTTAGCCAACTCGCAGCTCTACGTGGTTCATGTGACGTGTGAAGAGGCTGTGCAGCAAATTACGGAAGCACGCAATCGCGGTGTCGATATCTGGGGTGAAACGTGCCCGCAGTATTTGATGCTCGATCAAACGTATTTGGAAAAGCCTGATTTCGAAGGTGCGAAATATGTATGGTCACCGCCACTCCGGCCGAAGTTTCACCAAGACGTACTGTGGAATGCGTTGAAAACGGGCCAGCTGCAGACGGTGGGCTCGGATCAATGCTCGTTTAATTTTAACGGTCAAAAGGATTTAGGGCTCGGCGACTTTAGTAAAATTCCCAACGGTGGGCCATGCATTGAGGACCGTTTCTCCATTCTGTTCTCCGAAGGGGTAGGGAAAGGGCGGATCACGTTGAATCAGTTCGTAGATATCGTATCGACGCGAAGTGCGAAACTCTTTGGTCTATTTCCGAAAAAGGGGACGATTGCGGTTGGCGGGGATGCGGATATTGTGATTTTTGATCCGAATGCGAAGCGCACGATTTCCGCCGAAACCCACCATATGAATGTGGATTATAATCCGTTTGAAGGGATTGAGATAAAGGGAGAGCCGGTAACCGTTCTTTCTCGTGGAGAGTTCGTTATTCTGGATAAACAATTCGTAGGCGAGGCGGGAAATGGTCAATTCATCAAGAGGGGAACATATGTTTCATTATCGTCGAATGTGAACGAAACGAAGAAGGAAACTGTCCAGGGAGGCGCGCCCTATGTCTGAATATGAGCTCTTTCAAGCTGAAAAGCAAAAACTTGACGGCTACGTCGCACAGAAATTCAAAATTGTCGGAGTGCTCGAGGATCTAGAAGGGGCATGGCTAGACCTCGAGCACCCCGGCGGGGAAACGGCGAAGCTTCATTTGAAGACGGCTAACGCTAGAAAATACTACGTTAATGTGTTGTTGTCGCAAGGTAAATCGAAAGCTTAATCAAAAGCTTAATCAAAAGCTTAATGGATGGCTCCATTCAGATATTCATAGCCATGCAGGGCGAGCTCCAGCGCTATTCGCTTTTGAGGCAGCATGAAATCGTCCCCGAGAATCGCGGCGATTTTGTCCAGCCGATGGTACAGCGTTTGCCGAACTATAAACAGCTCCTTCGCTGTTTCCTGTTTCGAGCCGGATAGCGTTAGGTACATGTGCAATGTTTTCAAAAGCTGACCATTTTTCTCGCGATCATATGTGATTATTCCACCGAGATACTCATCAATGAACGATGTGAGTTGACCAGCTTGTTTCATAAGTAGGATCACCTTGTAGGCGTGCAGCTCGTGATAGAAAGGCTTCGGAAGCGCGCCGATATCCTTCTGAATCTCCAACGTTTCTAAAGCAGTTTCATAGCTGATATGAAGTTGAAGCGGGTCAATGATCGCTTTGCCAATGCCCATAAGTGTCGGAAATAGATTCGTTTCTTGTGCTTTTTGAAAACGTTGGATCGTTCGGAAGATACGCTCATGACTAGTTCCTGAAGACATTTGATCTAAGAGGATGAAGATGATCCGCTGCTCAAACACCGTAGGAAGTAAATAGAAGCCTTCTCTTTCAAACAAGGAGCGGGCGAGCATTTGTTTCTGAAAGAGGAGTGTTTCTTGCGATTTGGAGCCACCGTTTCCTGCAGCTTTATCGAATACACAAACGATGACTGGACCTAGCTTCACGACAGGCTTGACGCTCAGCACATAGTCGCGAATATCTTGAAGGGAATGCTTACCGCTTAACCAATCGGTCACCCATAGATCCTGTTTGTAGCGGGTTTTCTCCTCGATATAGGTGGTACGCATCATTTCTTGCGCAATAGCGGTCGCGCATCGATCTAAAGCGAGAATTTGGAACTCACTCAACTCTTGTTCGGCAAATAAAAGTAGGTCTGCGAACAAATGTTCTAGCGCAAGGATAGGGCGATGGGCGAGCTTGTTTTTGACATCGGATAAGTGAAATAGTTCACCGAAAATCCATTTTTCATAAAAGGCAGCGCCCTCTTCTTTCGGTAAGGAGGGTACAAACATGGCATCTGTATCGAATGGAAAAAAGGCAACCTGCACTTGTGTTGTCTCTTGTAGCAGCTTAAGCAGCGGCAGCAAGCCTTTACCGGATAAAAGCAGCTGATTGAGCTTCGTGGAAAGAGATTCAAGATCAGACACCATTTTGTGATGTTGATGAATGAAATGCGCATGTAAATCCTGTGTGATATCAATATAACGAACTTCCTCGTGGAAAAAAATGAGGGGGAAATTTGCCTGCAGGGCTAGCATCTTCATGCTTTCAAGCGGGTGCTTCGTATAGGTGCCTAACTCGATACACAGCCCGGAAGCACCGCTGTCGATCAATTGCTGAAGGAACGAAAGGCTCGTTTCCTCATTGTCCTGCCAACCAATTCCCGTGCTAAGAATGAGTTCATTTCCGTTCAAAAGGTGACCCACTTGCGTAACTTCCATGATGTGAACCCAGCGAACTTTACGAGCCAATGCTTCTTCGGTTGCAATCGCCTCAGCCTTTAAGAAGAGAGGGCGCTGCAGAATATCGTGCACGGTTAATTGTAAAAGGGTCTGTACCAGGCAAAATCACCACTTTCATGTGAGGAAAGATGACGTAATTGCGAATGTTAGGGGAATGAACTTTATTATACAATGTGTCCAATGTGTTGTGGAGAAAATTTCTAGCCCCCAGGAGATGAACGACAATGACGGACCTGCAAAATTTAATTAATGGCGTTTGGGTAGATGCAGTTGGTCGTGAAGTGAGTGATGTCATTAATCCTGCAACGGGAAAAGTGATTGCGCGTGTGCCGCTATCGAGCGCTATTGATGTGGAACAAGCCGTGGTCGTTGCCCAACATGCGTATGAATCATGGAGTAGAACGCCTGTTCCTAAACGCGCGCGCGTATTGTTTCATTATTGGCAGTTGCTTCAAGCTAACGAGCATGAACTTGCTGAATTGATTACCAAGGAGAACGGGAAAAGCTACAAAGAGGCGCTAGGTGAAGTACTGCGCGGCATCGAATGTGTGGAATTTGCTGCTGGTGCCCCCTCTCACATGATGGGAACTACACTAGCCAACATTTCTGCGGAAATGGATTCCGAGCTATTTCGAGTACCGCTAGGCGTTGTCGGAGGCATAACGCCGTTTAACTTCCCCATGATGGTCCCGTGCTGGATGTTCCCGCTTGCCATTGCTTGTGGGAATACCTTTGTCCTTAAACCATCTGAACGTACACCGTTGACCGCTATGAAATTAGCCGCATTGATGCAAGAAGCTGGACTTCCTGATGGTGTGCTGAATGTCGTGCATGGTGCCCATGATGTGGTCAATGCGCTGACGACGTCACCATCGGTCAAAGCCGTCTCCTTTGTTGGCTCGCAGCCTGTTGCTAAGTATGTGTACGAGAGGGCCTCAGCTGCAGGTAAAAGAGTGCAAGCCCTGGCAGGCGCTAAAAACTATCATATCGTCATGCCCGATGCGCACGTGGAGAAAACGATTGAGAATATCGTCATGTCGTCGTTCGGTTCTGCTGGCGAGCGCTGTATGGCGTGTTCCGCTGTCGTAGTTGTAGGAAATGGGGATGCGTTTGTCAACGGTTTGCAGGAAGCTGCTCATAATCTTGTGCTTGGCAATGGGATGGAGGAGCGGGTTACGCTGACTCCGATTATTCGTGATGAGCAGCGCACGCGAATAGCGGGCTACATCGAGAAAGGGATCGCAGAAGGAGCCGAGCTGCTGATCGATGGGAGAACGGCGGAGGCGTGTGAAGGCGAGGGCTTTTTCCTCGGTGCAACGATTTTCGATCACGTGAAGCCAGAGATGACGATTGCCAGAGAGGAGATATTCGGGCCTGTCTTGTCGTTATTCCGCGCGGCGGACTTGAAGGATGCGCTAGCTTTAGTGAATCAATCGCGATTCGGGAATTCAGCGGTCATTTACACGGAGAATGCGAAGGCAGTCCGTCAATTCCGCGAGGAAGTTGAAGCAGGGATGCTTGGCATCAATGTTGGTGTCCCAGCTCCGATGGCCTTTTTCCCATTCTCAGGCTGGAAGGATTCATTCTATGGCGATTTGCATGCCAATGGCAAGGACGGCGTTGAATTTTACACAAAGAAGAAGATGATCACTTCGCGGTATTTTTGAGCGTCGATGTGAGGAACTCCTGGGGCGATGCCTCAGGTGTTTTTGTTGTTGGGGGAGTTGTGAAATGCTGTAAGGTTGAAAAACACTGATACAGCTATCAAACTATTCGCTACGTGGACTATTCGTAACGACATGAACCGCCGATCGGCGGCTTTTTTCATTTTAGCCAAAGAGTCCGTTGTCGGGAAGGTGTCAATTTAGTATGATGGAATGTACGTCAAGAGGAATACGGAGGACTCCATTACGATGAAGAAGAATCGAAAAAATAGCAACTCCATGGGGCAATATCGCGAGCTGCTCGGCCGCTATTTGTTTCCGCAGAAGGGGACGCTGATCGGACTGACACTCCTGTTGTTCGCGTCCATTGGGCTGCAGCTGATTAATCCGCAAATTATCCGCTATTTTATTGATACGGCACAGTCGCAGGGGGCGATGCAGCCACTTTTTACAGCGGCGATCCTATTTATTGGCTTTGCGCTGGTGCAGCAGCTAGTATCCGTGATTGCGACCTATTACAGTGAAAATGTCGGTTGGAAAACAACGAATAAGCTGCGCGTCGATTTAGCGGCACATTGTCTATCGCTGGATATGTCCTTTCATAAGAGTCATACGTCTGGCTCGCTGATTGAACGCGTGGATGGAGATGTGAATGCGCTTGCGAATTTCTTCTCCAGTATGATCATTCATTTATTTGGGAATGTGCTGTTGATGGCAGGCATTCTGATCCTTTTATTTCGTGAAAATTGGTTAATTGGTGTGGGGATGGCTGTTTTCGTCGTCTTCGCGATCTATATGATTGGGTGGATTCGTCAGTTTGCTGTACCTGTTTGGGCGGGGTGGCGGCAGGCGAATGCTGAGTTTTATGGGTTTATCGGTGAGCATTTGGAGGGGACAGAGGATATTCGCGCCAACGGTGCGGTACGCTTCGTGATGAATCGCTTCTATACCATGCTCCGAAAAATGCTGCCGTTACGCGTCAAAGCATTTCTTGGTTTCTGCGCGATGTGGAACATGTCGATCTTCGTTTTCGCGTTAGGGAATGCCATGGCGTTTGGGATCAGCGCCTACTTATGGCATGGCCACCATATTTCCTTAGGAACCGTGTATTTAATTTTCTTTTATACGGAATTACTTGCTAAGCCGATCGAAAAGATTCGGACGCAAATGGAGGATTTGCAAAAAGCAGACGCAAGTATTTCCCGCATTCGTGAGCTATTCGCGATTCAGTCCAAGATACAAGATGGACCAGGGGCACAGCTTCCAGATGGACCGCTTGGGGTTGATTTCAAGGATGTCGTATTTAGCTATGACGAGGATCAGCCGACGATTGATAACCTGACGATGACGTTGAAGCCTGGCGAAGTGCTGGGATTGCTAGGTCGTACAGGGAGTGGGAAGTCCACGATTGCTAGGTTATTATTACGATTCTATGATCCGCAAAGCGGTGTGATTGCACTCAGCGGAACCGACATTCGCGCTTGTAGACTAGCTGATCTGCGTAAGCGTGTCGCGCTCGTGACCCAAAATATTGAAATCATCCAAGGGACAATTCGCGATAATTTAACCTTTTATGATGCGTCGATTCGTGATGAACAGATTATTGCCGTACTTCATGAACTTGGCCTAGGTGCTTGGTATGAAGCGATGCCAGATGGCCTGGATACGGGGCTCGCATCGGGGGGAAGCAGTTTATCTGCTGGGGAGGCGCAGTTGTTGGCTTTTGCACGTGTATTCCTGACGAATCCGGGACTCGTTATCATGGATGAAGCTTCATCGCGTCTGGATCCTTTGACTGAGCAGCGTATGGAGAAAGCCGTTTCCAAATTGTTAACTGAGCGCTCCTGTATTATGATTGCCCATCGACTTGCTACTGTACAGCGTGCAGATCACATCGTTATTTTGGATGGAGGGCGTGTGTTGGAATCAGGTCGAAGAGAAATTCTGGCTGCTGACCCGAATTCCCGCTTCAGCCAATTGCTCGCGACAGGGTTAGAGGAGGTGTTGGCATGACGACGTTTCAATATTTAAAAGGACTTATTATGTATCGGCCATTCCGGTATTTCATTAATGCTCTAGCATGGACAATCATTTACTTGGCGCCGATTGCTCCGGGTCTAATTACAAAAGCTTTTTTCGATACGTTAACGGGGAATGCCACTTTAAAGTTTGGTGTGTGGGGCTTAATCGCACTGCTGATCGGGGCAGCCCTGGGACGAATCTTGTTGATCGTTATTGGATTCATTACAGATGTACATTTTCGCTTTCGGATGGGGATGTTGCTTCGCCGCAATTTGCTAGAGCATGTTCTCAAGCAACCTGGTGCACAAGCCATCCCTGTATCACCAGGGGAAGCAATCAGCCATTTCCGGGACGATGTGGATCAATCCGAGGAAGCGGCCAGTTGGTCGGTTGATGTTTTTGGTATGACGTGTTTCGCCCTCGTGTCCGGATACATATTGATTCGTATTGACGCACAAATGACGCTGCTTGTGTTTATGCCAATCGTTATCGTTATCACGGCGGCTCAACTTGCAACCGTTCGATTGCAGAAATATCGTGCGGCGAGTAGAGAATCAACTTCGAAGGTAACCGGGGAGATCAGCGAAATGTTCGGCAATGTGCAGGCCATTCAAGTGGCTGGTGCGGAGAAGCGAGTGATGGAGCGGTTTCGCAGCTTCGGTGACAATCGCAGAAAAGCGATGCTTAAGGATCGGCTGATGAGTGAACTGCTCGATTCCGTCTTCTCCAATTCGGTGAATTTGGGTACTGGATTACTGCTTCTGTTAGCAGGGACGAAAATGAGAGCTGGGACTTTCACCGTAGGGGACTTAGCGTTGTTTGTTTACTATTTGACCTTCGTGACGCAGTTTATTACGAATGTCGGGAAGTTTATTACTTACTTTAAGCAAATGAGTGTTTCACTGGAGCGACTGACCTTCTTGTTGCAAGGAGCGTCGGCGAAAGTGTTGACGATGGTGAAGCCGTTGTATTTGAAGAAGGAGCGGGTGGTTGCCCGAAAGACGATAGATCGAGAAGAATTGAAAGATCGAAAACAAGCGAAAGAACGAGGTCATCAAGCGATAGATCTAGATCAAGCGAACGACAGCGTCGTTGCACCTCCGCTGCAACGCTTGGAAGTGAATGGGCTCAGCTACTCCTACCCGGATACGGGTAGAGGGATCTCTGACATTCACTTCGCCATGCAAAGAGGATCGTTCACTGTTATCACGGGAACGATCGGCTCTGGCAAAACCACGCTGGTTCGTTCCCTTCTTGGGCTGCTGCCCAAGGAGAAAGGAACGATTGCGTGGAATGGCGTGCCCGTCGAAGACCCGGGCACCTTCTTTACACCGCCGCAGAGCGCCTATACCGCGCAGGTGCCGCGGTTGTACAGCGATACGCTGCGCAATAATATTTTGCTCGGGCAGGCGGAGCAAGGTGACAGCTTGCAGCAAGCTTTGAACGCGGCGGTGCTCGAGTACGACGTCGCGCAGCTGCCTGGCGGGCTGGACACGGTCATCGGCCCGCGCGGGGTGAAGCTCTCCGGCGGCCAAGCGCAGCGGACCGCCGCAGCCCGCATGCTCGTGAGGGACGCCGAGCTGTATGTCTTCGACGACCTGTCGAGCGCGCTCGACGTCGAGACGGAGCAGAAGCTCTGGGAGCGGATGTTCGAGCGTCGCAGTGATGCGACATGTCTGGTCGTTTCGCACCGCAAAACCGCGCTGACGCGTGCCGATCACATCATCGTGATGAAAGACGGCCACATCGAAGCGGAGGGCACGTCGGAGGAGCTGCTGCGACACAGTTCCACATTCCGTGAGCTATGGTATGGGGACGACCGCAAGGCATAGCCCTTAGATGTATTCCTGCGCGCTTCGCGATCACCAATAAAGGAAATCCGAGCTGCGTCACGAATAGTAAAACATAAGCATAGCAAGGGGGAGACTGTCGTAGTTAGTCTGTCGTAACTCCAATAAACACATCATCAACATCCAAACACTTAAACAAATTAAATCAATTAACTGTAAAAACTACAGCTAATCTTCACGATTTTTCACCAAAATTCAAATTAACTGGATTTCCTGTAGTTAATTTCAACGGAACTCGCTGATAAGGATGAGATCCGTGAAATTAACTACATATTTTCCATCTAAATTGTCCAGTTCGGTGTAATCGACGAAATTAACTACATGTTTTCCATCTATTTCCGGCAGCTCCACCGAACGAAGGGAATTGAGGCTAGAAAATGTCGCCCAACCTCCGGCCAGGAGGCGCGAGGCTAGAATTTGCGATTGTACCACCGAACGAAGGGGACCGAGGCTAGAATATATTGCTCGAACCTCCGACCAGCAGGCGTCATGCTACAATTGGTCACTCTACCCTCCGATCAGTGGGTAGAACACAGATTATCCCTCACCCAATCCTCAAGAAACCCACCCGATGCAACCAACAGCAGGTGGGTTTTCGTTCGCTTTAGCACCTATCACTCATGAAAAGGATGAGAGCTGCGCATGATCAACACACTCATTTTGGTTTTCATATTAACGATGATTATTCACACCGCAGAGACGCTTTCGTACTCAATTCGTTATGCAGGTGTCCGAGTGAACAAACTCGCGGTAGCGCTATCGTTGGTCGGCATCGTCGTGCTCGTTTCGCGCACAGCGAACTTGATTCAGGCGCCTATGACGGCGCACTTTGTGGATTTTGCCAAGCACGAGCCTACGTTTGATTTGGTGCGATATTTACGCATATCATTGTTGGCGTCGTCTATCGGGACGATCATAGCTATCGCGTTATTCCCTACTTTTATCAACATCAGTGCTAGAGTTATTGCTCGTCTCGAGCTTGCAGGATCACTGCCGAAGATGCTCACGAATGTCACTATTTCACAACTCAAGAACACGACCAAATATATCAAGAAGCCTAAGGTGAAGCTAAGTCAGTTTCGTTATCTAGGTATATCCAAACGGTTTCTGTTCATCAATATCGTCGTGACGGCGTTCTATTCCGTAGGTGTTCTTGCCTCACTGTATGCGGCTCATTTATGGCCCGATCACGCGACGACAGCCTCACAAGCCTCTGGTCTAATCAATGGGATTGCCACTATTTTGCTAACGATATTCATAGATCCACAATTAGGTCTCATAACCGACAAAGCCTTACACGATGTGGAGCAGCGAAAGCAGTTGGGCAAAATCTACGCATTACTCATGACGACACGCTTCCTAGGAACGCTTCTAGCTCAAGTTTTTCTAGTTCCGTCAGCGTATTTTATCGGCTGGATTGTTCAATTGTTTTTCTAAAGTGGGTGAAATCCTTTCTTTCATCGCCCTCGCTTGGTATAATAGCCACTATCATAGTAGCGCAGCTAGAAACGGAGTCTGAACATGAAGAAGTTCAAGAAGTTTTATATTGAAATTACGAGCGTATGCAATTTGGCTTGCACATTCTGTCCGCAGACGAAGCGTCAAGCGAATTTCATCAAAATAGATACGTTTACGAATATCCTTGACCAAATCAAGCCTCATACGGATCACATCTATCTGCATGTGAAGGGGGAGCCGCTGCTCCATCCCAAAATTGATGAACTGCTCGATCTGAGCCACGAGAAGGGCTTCAAGGTGAATATCACAACAAATGGGACGCTCATTAACAAAAACAGGCACAAGCTGCTGGATAAACCGGCGCTTCGCCAAATGAACTTCTCCTTGCATAGCTTTGACGGTCATGAAGGTTCCGAGGATAAGGAAGGTTATGTGACGAGTATTCTGCGGTTTGCCAAGGAAATCGTCGCGAAATCGAATGTCATTATTTCCTTCCGATTATGGAATTTGGACACGGACAATCAGACGAATTTGGAGCGGAATCGGAATCGTGAAGTGCTGGAATTGCTAGAGAAAGAGTTCGAGCTTGATTACAAAATCGATGAGAAATTCGTCCGCGGTACTGGCGTTAAGCTTGCTGATCGCGTCTATCTGAATCAGGATCACGAGTTCCAGTGGCCTGATTTGAAAGCGGAGGAGATTGAGGGTCCTGGCTTCTGTCACGCCCTGCGCAATCAAGCGGGTATTCTCGTTGATGGAACCGTCATTCCATGTTGTTTGGATGGAGAAGGGGTTATCAATCTGGGGAACATTAACCACACGCCCTTCTCCGAAATCGTAGAGGGCGAACGTGCGAATCGTTTGTTTGAAGGCTTTTCCAGACGAGAAGTGGTCGAGGAATTATGTCGGAAATGCGGCTATCGCGAACGTTTTAGTATGTAAAAGGATGGCTCATTCCGGACAGCGGCTATGCTGTGGGAGTGGGCTTTTCATTTACTGCTCGATTTTTTGCTTTTAATAGACATTCATGAGATAATACAAGTTTGATTCAAACTATGGGTTGGGGGCACAAACGTGGGACGTTATCCATTTGCATATGATCATGCACAGCCATATATGCAGCAGGTGTCCGACTGGATTGCGGATATCTTCTATGACATTTTGCCTGAAGCAGGCTTTGAAGTTCGAGATGAACAGATTTACATGGCGTTTCAGCTAGAGCGGGCTTACGCGGAGAAACAGACGATTTTTGCGGAAGCTGGCGTCGGGACTGGCAAAACGTTGGTCTATTTATTATACGCGCTGTGTTATTCACGCTTTACGAAGAAACCGGCTATTATCGCCTGTGCCGATGAATCGCTCATTGAGCAGCTCGTGAAACCAGGCGGGGATATCGACAAAATTTCTCGTCATTTGAATTTGGAAATTGATGCACGGCTCGCGAAGTCACCGGATCAATATGCTTGCTTGGTCAAGCTGGACGAAGCTAGATTCGGCCACGAGGATACTGGGCTATACCGTGAAGTCTATGAGAGTCTACCTGATTTTGTTCATACACGTGAAGCCCTACAAACGTTCTATGCATACGGGGATCGCAAGAACTACTCGCAACTGAACGATGAGCAGTGGCACCGCATGAACTGGGATGCTTACCAAGACTGCTTCGTGTGTGATAAACGCCATCGGTGTGGACAAACCTTATCCCGTGAATCCTACCGGAAGTCAGCTGATTTAATCATATGTTCGCATGATTTCTACATGGAGCATGTATGGACATACGATGCTAGAAAGCGTGAAGGACAGCTGCCATTGCTGCCAGATCACTGTACCGTCGTATTTGATGAAGGACATTTAATGGAATCCGCTGCACAAAAAGCGTTGACCTATAAATTGAAGCATATGGTGTTCGAGGAATTGGTTATTCGTTTGCTAAAAGGGGAAGTTCGTGAAACCTTAGCGGTCTGTATTGATCGTGCAATTGAGCAGAGCGAACGTATGTTTGAGGTGCTGGAAAACTCCTGTCGCCCGATTGCAGGCTCTGATCGTAAGCAAATTATCATGAGTGATCTCTTGAAAAGAGAGATTCATACATTCTGTGATATTTTGTCCGAGATTGAAGAGGAGCTCGTCTTTGAAGGAGAAATGTTTACCCTCAATGACTATCAGCTGAAGATTGTCGAGGAGCATTTGGAGATGATGCAGAAGGCACTTGCGTTATTCCGCAACGATCATTCTTTCATTTGCTGGGCGACGGAAAGCATAACTGGACTCAGTCTTGTCATTATGCCAAGAACGGTGAAGGAAGTGCTGAAGGAGCACGTCTTTTCATCTAAAATGCCGATTGTGTTCTCCTCGGCGACACTTTCGGTGGAGGGCAGCTTCGACTATGTGGCGAATAGCTTAGGCTTGGAGAAATATCTCTCATTCTCCGTAGATTCTCCGTATGACTATGCGGAACGGATGGAAGTCATTGCCCCGCGCTTCACGGAAGGCGGAACGTTCCAAGAGAAGATGACTTCAGCCGTTAGTTTGTTGAAAAGAACGGAAGGCAGAGCGCTGATTCTGTTCCCGACACATCAGGAATTACAACGGTTCAAAACGGAGATGTCATCCCGTTCGGATTGTAAGGATCTAACCTTTTTCTATGAAGGAGATCAAGAAATCTCGCATGTGATTGCTTCGTTCCAAGAAAATGAACACAGTGTATTGGCTGCCGTTAGCTTGTGGGAGGGGCTGGATATTCCTGGTCCATCACTTTCGAATGTGATTGTCTGGGCGCTGCCGTTTCCTCCGCAGGATCCAGTGTTTAACGCCAAACGTGAGGCAGCAGCTTCACCTTATGAAGAAGTCGATATTCCGTACATGCTGCTAAGGCTGCGTCAAGGTATGGGCCGACTGATCCGAACGCGAGAAGATAGCGGGATTATTGCAATCTTCAGTGAAGAGCTGCATACGAATGCTTCCTTGCGTGAGCATGTGGAGCGGGTTTTACCAGCTGGCGTTGTGATGAAATCAGAGTAGGCGATTAGTAAATCAACAAATATATATACAGGGGGTTAGACTATGTCTAGCCCCTTTTTCATTTTAGTTTGTTTTCAAACCGCCGCTTTGTCTTGATTGAACGCTATTGTGGGTGATGAGCTTCTCTGAGATATTTTAATTGGAAATAGTACAGCTATTTCAGCAGTTTTCGAATTTATATACGAATTAACTGGATTTTCTGACGTTAATTTGAGACGAAATCGGTAGAAACGGCTAAATCCGCGAAATTAACATCATATTTTCCATCTAATCGATCGCATATGGAGAATCTCGCTAAAATAACTGTATAATTTCCAGTTAAACCCACTAGCAAGCGGTTATGAGGAGATAGGAGGAAGATGTAGCATACAAGCGGTCATGAGGAGACAGGAGGTAGATGTAGCATACAAGCGATCATGAGGTGATTGGAGGTAGATGTAGCGATCATGAGGTGATTGGAGGTAGATGTAGCGATCATGAGGTGATTGGAGGTAGATGTAGCGGTCATGAGGAAATAGGAGGTAGATGAAGCATACAAGCGGTCATGTGGAGATAGGAGGTAGATGAAGCATACAAGCGTTCATGAGGAGATAGGAGCTAGATATAGCATACAAGCGGTATGAGGAGATAGGAGCTAGATATAGCATACAAGCGGTATGAGGAGATAGGAGGAAGATGTAGCAAGCGGTCATGAGGAGACAGGAGGTAGATGTAGCATACAAGCGGTCATCAGCTGTAAGAAGTGGTTGTAACTTACAAACGAGAATGAAGCAAAAAGAGCTAGATGTAACACACAAGTGTGCAAGCGGCAACGATTTTCGCCCACTAGCGCTTTTCGAAGAGCAAGTTGATCATTTTTTACCTATGAACAGTCTATTGCCTAACAAAAGCGTGTATATATAACATATATTTGAAAGCGTTTACAACTTGTCCAAAGAAGTACGATCGACCCAATCAACCTCGGCCAATCAGGTGTTAGCAGCATGAATACGTCGAAGGAGGTCGTCGCATGCAATTCTCTTATACCCCTGATCAGCAAGATATGCGAACGAAGGTTCGTGAATTCGCACTCACACGAATGGAGCCAACTTCAACAGAAAGGGATGAACATGAGCGATTTGATCGTGGAATTTTCGACAGCCTAGGTGAACTTGGCTGGGCCGGGATACCCTGGCCAAAAGCATTTGGTGGCAGAGGGGCTGATTTTCTAACCTATGCGATGGTGATTGAAGAGCTTTCCCGTGTGTGTGCTTCGACAGGCGTCATGCTCTCCGTGCATACGTCGCTAGCCAGCTGGGCGATTCATACGTATGGGACGGATGTACAGAAAGCAAGGTTTTTGCTCCCAATGGCCCAAGGGCATAAGCTTGGCGCCTACTGTCTGACGGAGAGCGAATCCGGCTCAGACGCTGGAGCTATGCGTACGACCGCTACCAATGTGGGAGATGCGTATGAGCTTAACGGCTCCAAGCTATTCGTTACGAATGGCGGGGAGGCGGAGGTGTATATCGTTTTTGCGTTAACGGATGCAATGAACAAGCAAAAGAGCTGCACAGCCTTCATCGTTGAAAAAGGGATGGGAGGGCTTATTTTCGGTACCAAGGAAAAAAAGCTAGGCATCCGCTCATCCACAACGATGGAGTTGAGGTTTGAGGGGTGCAGCGTGCCAGCGGAGAACCGACTAGGTCCCGAAGGGGAAGGTTTTCGAATTGCCATGCGAAGTCTGGATGGCGGAAGGATTGGGATTGCTGCGCAAGCAACGGGAATAGGCCAAGGAGCCTTGGACGCTGTCGTTGCTTATGGAGCGGGATCTGGCTCGCGCAGCGGCGAGCTATTCGAAGCTCATATTTCCGAGATGGCCACGCACATTGAGGCCGCAAGGCTGCTGACCTATCAAGCCGCTTGGCGTAAAAGCCAAGGGCTCTCGTATGGGAAGCAGGCTGCCATAGCGAAGCTTTTTGCCAGTGATACGGCTGTTAAAGTGTGCTTGCGAGCTGTCCAGCTCTGTGGCGCATGGGGTTGCCTGAAGGAGTCAAAAGTAGAGCGTTATCTGCGAGATGCCAAAGTGACGCAAATTTATGAAGGGACGAATGAAATTCAGCGTATTGTGATTTCGCGTTTGTTGCTTTCTGAAAGTACGTAGGAAGGGAGAGCGAAAACATGAGTGATCACTATTTGCCTGGACTTGAGCATGTGATAGCCAGTGAGACTAGCATTTCATATCTCGATGTGGAGAAGGAAGAAATTGTGATTCGTGGGTATGATCTGATGGAGCTTGCTGAGCAAATGACCTATTTGGATGTTGTTGGGTTGCTGTTAGAGGGTAATTTGCCGAATGAGACGAGGCGCCAAGCGATTGAGTCACAGATTCAAGCGGTCTATGGATTACCTCCAAATGTGCGTGCGATGCTCCATTTGATGCCGGATCGGGCAGACATGATGGATGTGCTTCGAACGAGTATCTCCGCGTTAGCGAGCTTTGATGAGGAGCTTGATGATCGATCACCTGAAGCGAATGGACGTAAAGCGATACGCCTATTAGCCAAAGTGCCGCAAATTGTCGCCTATGGCTATCGGGCAATTACGAAGCAACCGCTCATTGAGCCAGAGTCTAAGTTATCCTATACAGCTAACTTTTTGTACATGATCACGGGAACGATTCCTTCTCCGATGGAGGAAGCGATTTTTGATCAATCCCTCATTGTGTATAGTGAACATGAATTACCGAACTCAACGTTTACGGCTCGCGTGATCGCTTCTACGCAATCTGATTTATATGGTGCGCTTGTTGGCGCGGTTGCGTCGCTCAAAGGCACTTTGCACGGTGGAGCGAATGAAGCGGTCATGCACATGCTGCTTGAAGCGGGTTCAGAAGATGATCTCGAAGCATTAATTCGTTCTAAGCTTGCCCGGAAAGAGCGCATTATGGGCTTTGGGCATCGCGTCTACATGCGTAAGCCTGATCCGCGCGCACTTCTGATGAAGGAAGCCTTAGCGCAGCTCGCACCAGCATGTAATCAACAGGAGCTATACGACATGTGCGTGCGTGGGGAAGACGTCATGAGGAGAGAGAAAGGTCTCCATCCCAATTTGGATTACTATGCCGCCCCTGTCTATTACTTGCTGGGCATTCCCATTGAGCTGTTTACACCTGTTTTCCTTGCTGCGCGCACGCTTGGTATCAGTGCACATGTGATGGAGCAGCATGCGAACAATCGTCTCTTCAGGCCTCGGGTCCGTTATACCGGCGCGCGAGATTTACACCCGCCTCAGGCACAAAGTCTTTCCGAAAGTGAGGACGAGATCGTATGAGTACGTCTAGTGAGTCGAATCAGAGGGAGATGATTTTTGACCCGCTCATTGTAGAAATTGCGGATTACGCTATTCAAGCTGAGATTGAAAGTGAGGAAGCGTATCAGATTGCGCAGCATGTCCTATTGGACTCTCTGGGAACAGGATTACTAGCTTTGCGTTTTCCAGCTTGCACGAAACATCTCGGTCCGATTGTTCCCGGTGCTGAGGTCATAGGCGGTGCGCGTGTACCTGGAACTCGATATGAATTGGATCCCGTGCAAGCGGCCTTTAATATCGGGTGCATGATTCGGTGGCTCGATTACAACGACACGTGGCTAGCGGCGGAATGGGGGCATCCCTCCGACAATTTAGGAAGTATCCTTGCTGTTGCCGACTATGTGAGTCGGAAGCGTATAGCCGAGGGGCAAGCGCCATTCACCATGAAAGACGTCTTAACCATGGCAATCAAAGCCCATGAAATTCAAGGCGTGCTTGCTTTGGAAAATAGTTTGAACGCTGTTGGCTTGGATCATGTCCATTTGGTGAAAATTGCCTCAACCGCAGTGGCGACGGTCATGCTGGGAGGGACGAAGGAGGAGGTTTGCAACGCGATCTCCAATGCGTGGATTGATGGCGCGAGTTTACGAACGTATCGGCATGCGCCCAATACAGGGTCAAGGAAATCATGGGCAGCTGGGGATGCAACGAGTCGGGCGGTTCGAATAGCGTTAATGGCAGTTGGCGGGGAGATGGGATATGCGTCTGCGTTGACCGCGCCGAATTGGGGCTTTCAGGATGTACTCTTCGAGGGCAAAACCTTAACTCTCGCTCGCCCCCTGCGTAGTTATGTGATGGAACATATTTTATTCAAAATTTCGTTTCCTGCGGAATTTCATGCTCAAACTGCTGTCGAGTGTGCACTTACACTTCATGAACGTGTTAAGGATCATATAGTTGACATAACTAAAATTATGTTAACAACTCACAAATCAGCTTTACGTATTATTGATAAAAAAGGTCCTCTGCATAATCCGGCAGATCGGGATCATTGTCTCCAGTACATGGTTGCCATAGGACTCTTATATGGGACGTTAACTGCCGAGCATTACGAAGATGATATCGCTGCTGACCCACGAATTGATGCGCTTCGCGAGCGCATGGTCGTTGTCGAGAACGAGCAGTACAGTAAGGATTATTTGGATCCAGATAAGCGCTCGATTGCGAACAGCATCCAAATTTACTTTAAGGACGGAACATCGACGGAAAAAATCGTCTGTGAATATCCAATCGGACACCGTCGGCGGCGTGCTGAGGGGTTGCCAAAGGTGATCGACAAGTTTAAAGCGAATGTACAAACGCGTTTTCCAAGGAAACAGACGGAAGAAATTATGAAGCTATCGCTTGATTACGAGAAGCTCATTCATACAACCGTACCTGCGTATATGTCACTATTCGTGATTTAATTGTCTGCAAATCGGCTGTATGAAGTAGGAGGTCAATATGTCATGGCTGATTGAGGAGGAGCCAAGTCAAGAGCAGTTAGCTGCGCAATGGCGCCGTTTAGTCGAAGCGGGTCCTATTCTCCAAATTGTGGGTACCCACGATGGCATGGCAGCTAGAATCGCCAAACAGGCACAATTTCAAGCCATTTACCTATCAGGTGCTGCCTATACGGCCAGCAGAGGGTTGCCTGATTTGGGGCTTATTTATTCCAATGAAGTGGCTGAGCGTGCACGTGAGCTGGTCCGCGCAGCTGGACTTCCGTTATTGGTGGATATTGATACGGGATATGGCGGCATCCTGAATGTCGCACGAACTGCGAAGGAGATGGTAGAGGCGAAGGTCGCCGCTGTTCAAATTGAGGACCAAGAGATGCCGAAGAAATGCGGCCATCTCAGCGGTAAAAAGCTCATTTCTACGGAGCAAATGTGTCAAAAAATCCGCACGCTCAAAGCGGTTAGCCCGACTTTGTATATCCTTGCACGGACGGATGCGAAAGGAGTAGAAGGTATGGCGGAAGCCATTACCCGTGCCAAGCATTACATCGCCGCTGGAGCTGACGCGATTTTCCCTGAAGCACTTGAAAGCGAGGAGGACTTTCAGCATTTTCGAAAGGAAGTGGATGCACCTCTTTTAGCTAATATGACAGAATTTGGACGTACACCTTACTATACGGCAGCGCAATTTGAAAATTGGGGATTCCGGATGGTTCTCTATCCAGTTACGTCGCTTCGTGTCGCTGCTAAGGCTTATGAGCAGGTATTTGAGGGAATTCGTAAGCAAGGAACGCAGATCGGATCACTAGATGACATGCAGACGCGCAGCGAGTTATATAAAGCGATTCGTTATGAAGATTATGAGGCCTTGGACGGTTCTATTGCACGATCAACATGGGAGGATAAGAGTTAAAAGTGCAAGCGGCTTGAGGGAGGGCTCCACATGGATTATAGCCTTTCAGAGGAATTGGAAATGATTCGCAGCATGGTACGCGATTTTGCGGCAGGGGAGGTTGCGCCAACGGCGGCGCTGCGTGATGAAGAAGAGCGATTTGATCGCCTGTTATTCGAGAGTATGGGGGAGCTTGGCTTAACTGGGATTCTTGTTCCTGAGGTCTATGGCGGACTTGGCTCGGATGCTTTGACGAATAGTTTGGTTTTGGAGGAGTTGGCTCGTGCGTGCGCATCGACGGGGTATACCCTTTTTGTGCATAGCGCGATGGCAGGTGCGGCGATTTCAATGTTTGGCACGGAGGAGCAGAAGAAGGTCTTCCTGGGGCCGATGGGTGAGGGGAGAAAGATTGGGGCATTTGCTTGGTCAGAAATGGCACAATCAAAGGGTGCTTCGAGCGTAGAACTGCTTACGAAAGCGTTGCGTGATGGAGAAGATTATGTGTTGAATGGAGCCAAGGCTTTTGTTGCAAATGCGGGAGAAGCAGATGTGTTTGTGGTGTTTGCAGCGATGGGGGATGATCTAACGACGCATGCGAGCAGTGCTTTTCTTGTTGAGAAAGGCACACCGGGGCTCACTTTAGGTAAAAAGGAAAAGAAACTCGGCACGCTAGGGTCTCCTAGCCTGTCGTTTGAGCTTGTGGACTGCCGTATTCCAGTGACGAATCGACTTGGCGAGGAAGGAGACGGTCATCGGATTGCTTTGCGAACGTTGGAGAGTGCCCGCAGTGGCATTGCCGCACTAGCAGTTGGGCTCGCGCAAGCAGCCATGGAGGTGGCTATTGCCTATGCGAAGACGCGCAAGCAATTTGGTAAGCCGATTGCGCAGCAGCAAGCTATCGCTTTTAAGCTTGCGAATATGGCTGCGCAAATCGAAGCAGCCCGATTGCTCACGTATCAAGCCGCATGGCGCGAGAGTCAAGGTGGAGATGGTGGTGGCGATTTGCTGTATGCCAATCTTTTCGCCGGGGATACGGTGATGGCAGTAGCCATTGAAGCCGTTCAAATTCTTGGCGGCTATGGGTATACGAAGGCATTTCCAGTTGAAAGGTACTTACGAGATGCGAAAATGCTCCAGATGGTTGAAGCCACAATGGAAGAGCAGCGGAGAGCGATTGTTCGCTTGTTGAAGAAGGAGTGAGATGAGGACTGGAGGGCGAGGTGTATGAGAGAAAGTGTCATCGTTGGCGGTGCGAGAACCCCATTTGGCAAGTTCGGCGGTTCACTTAAGGAGGTTCCAGCTGTTGAATTGGGTGGGATCGTCATTAAAGAAGCCATACGACGAGCGTCTCTGGATCCTTCGTCAATTGATGAAGTCCTGATGGGCATGGTGCTGCAAGGAGGTGCAGGACAAATTCCTTCCCGTCAGGCGGCGCACAGAGCGGGACTTGCGTGGAATGTCACGTCAGAGACGATCAACAAAGTGTGCGCCTCAGGCATGCGAAGTGTGACCATGGCTGACCAAATCATCCGTGCAGGCGATGCGTCAACTCTCGTAGCTGGCGGCATGGAGAGCATGAGCTCGGCACCATATCTGGCAACGCATGCGCGTTGGGGCGCACGAATGGGCGAGCAACGACTTATTGATCTTATGATTCATGATGGTCTGACATGCCCATTCGACCATGTGCATATGGTTGTCCATGGAAGTCGCGTTGCTGCTGAGTTCAGTATTGGACGCCTGGAGCAGGACGAGTGGGCTTTGCGCAGTCATCAATTAGCCTTACAAGCGATGTCTAAAGGATATTTTGCAGAGGAAATTGCACCTGTCCTTGTGGGTACGAACGTAGTGAATCACGATGAGGGGCCGCGTATGGACACGAGCTTGCCTAAGCTCGCCGCATTAACGCCAGTATTCGATAAACAAGGGAGTATTACAGCGGGGAATGCCCCTGGCGTGAATGATGGAGCAGCTGCTTTGGTTGTTATGGCCAAGGAGGCCGCCTTAGCTCAAGGTATTCTACCTATTGCGACAATTATTGGTCACGCCAATGTCGGTGAGCGAGCGCCTTATATCGCGACAACTCCCGCTTTGGCGATTCGGAAGCTGCTGCAGCAAACGGGAATGAAGCTGGATCAAATGGATCGATTCGAGGTGAATGAAGCTTTTGCCGCTGTCGTGCTCACTTGCGAAAGTTTATTAGGCTGGGACACGCAGCGGGTCAATGTCAACGGCGGTGCAATTGCGCTCGGTCATCCAATTGGTGCGAGCGGCACGCGAATTATTCTAACACTAATTCATGAGCTTCGTAGAATTGGCGGTGGTTATGGGATTGCTGCGATATGCAGCGGAACGGCGCAAGGCGACGCGATCCTGCTGCGTGTGGATTAAGGGATAAGGGATAGAAAGAAAGCCGCTGTTGAAGAATTTCGATTGAATGAAGCCGTAGGAGCGATATACCATGTCTATTCAAACCATTATGGTTGTAGGCGCAGGGCAGATGGGAAGCGGAATAGCTCAAGTTGCTGCAGCTGCAGGGCGTACGGTGCTCTGGCACGATCTTTCCACGCACCTGATCGACAAGGGCCTATTGGGCATCCGTCAACAACTTGATCGGCGAGTAGCGAAGAGCAAGTTGACGGAGGAAGCGAAGGAGGGGATACTTAGTCGTATTCAGCCTGCGGAAGTCATTGACGAGGCTGCGCAAGTGGATCTTGTAATCGAGGCGATATCCGAAAATATGGCCTGGAAAACAGCACTTTTTCAGAAGCTGGACGGGATCTGTTCGCCGCATGTAATATTGGCAACGAATACGTCATCCTTGCCGATTACTGAGATTGCTGCGGCAACCACACGTCCATCACAGGTCATCGGGATGCATTTCATGAATCCGGTGCCCGTGATGCCGCTTATAGAAATCATTCGTGGTCTCGAGACCTCACAAGTCGTATTTGAAGCAATCTTTCAGCTTAGTCAGGAGCTTGGAAAAACGCCGGTGGAGGTGCAGGATTTCCCTGGGTTCGTTTCGAATCGCATTCTCATGCCAATGATCAATGAAGCCGTATTTACAGTTTATGAAGGTGTAGCAACGGTGGAAGCTGTAGATAAGGTGATGAAGCTCGGGATGAACCATCCAATGGGGCCCTTAGAGCTAGCCGATCTAATTGGTCTGGACACCTGTTTATCAATCATGGAGATCCTCTATGAGGGATTCAAGGACTCTAAGTATCGCCCGTGTCCGCTTCTTAGAAAATATGTGAGGGCGGGGCGCCTTGGACGCAAGTCAGGGCAAGGATTTTATACGTATTCAAGTTGATTGTTTTGCTAAAAGATAAGGGATATGCAGTCACTCTGAGGAGGGGCTGTTTTTTTGTTCTTGAAGGGAATATCAGGGGGAGAATGGAATATTTAAGCAGCGAAAAGATATAGATTGTGATCAGAAAGGATGGATACGACCGATGGAGAATGCTTGCTTAGGATGTCAGTTGGCGAACGGACAAGTTGATGCGCACGTGGTGTACGAGAATGAGTGGTTGACGGCTATCTTAGATATTGCACCCTTAAATGAAGGGCATGTTCTTCTGCTTCCTAAGCGTCATGTTGCTGAAATGGAGGAATTGGGGGAAGAGGTTGCAGCAGCTATGCTTCATGCTTCCATGCGAATGTCTCGTTTGATTAAAAAGCTCTATCAACCAGACGGCATCACGATTCTCCAAAATGGTGGTACATTTAACGATTTAGGCCATGTACATGTGCACGTTTTCCCAAGATATGAAGGGGATGGATTCGGTTGGTTGGAGCCTGAGGATCGAAATAACAATCGAAATCGGTTGGCAGAGACAAGAAAAGATATGATTAATGCCATTAATGATTTAGGTGATTAATTATAAAAAGTTGGCATCCCTTTGGTAACATGATAAACTGCTATGGGGCAACACCGCAGCGGATTGATCTGATTCTCAAGGAAGCAGCAGGCCAAGCTGGTGTTCAACAAAGGAGGCATTCTCTGTGAAATTTCGAGCCGTATCGAATGAGACCAAGATGAATTATATGCTTTGGTGCATAAAGAATGAAATAAGGAAAGAAAATACGTACTTAGCATCCCTTCCGTTTGATCCTTCACCCATCATAGCCGTTGTGAAGTATCATCTGGATCAGTGGGATCCCATGCAATTGCTTGAGAGTGGAAGTCTAGAGGATGAGTACGATGGTGAAGCTCGTAGCGTAACCATTTATATAACTAAGCATTTGGATGATATGAGCGTTGCGGGGTTGGGACAAGCGATCCAACAGATTTTCAGGAAATCTTTCTTGGAAGAGTTTCTATCCGATGAGGAGACATTTGAGATCGCAATTGCCATCCTGCGTGATTTGACTAGTGGAAATGAGGAAGAATTGTGAGTGAAATGGTAGGGAAGTATTGTGCAAAGTTTTTTGGCAAAACAGGTGTTATTCTTGAAATTGGTGTTGTGAAAAAGGTAGCAAGTCGTACCATTCATGTGGATTGGGGAACGAAAACATGGGTGTACCAGAATCGCGATTTCAACTGGACGCCGCTTACTAAGGAAGAGTTCGAGGTCAAATACAAAAAGCCGAAATTCTCAGACGCCGCACTCGTGCGTGCCGCTGAATTAGGCTTGAAAATTACGTATAATTAAGTCACGGCTGCCTTTGGGCGGCCGTTTTTTTGTTATGTCGATAAAATCGAAATTTCTCACCTGGCTAAGCCGGCCTTACACGGAAAAATTGAATACTACTTATTTTCTCCAAATAAATGGGCTGTGAGCATGATAAAATAAGAGTGTGGGATGAATTCTAGTGAGGTGCAGCCATGAAATTTGTACTCGTATTCGGTCCGCAAGCTGTTGGTAAAATGACAGTCGGCCACGCGCTTGAAAAAATAACCGAATTGAAGCTTTTCCATAATCATATGACGATTGATCTTGTTCATCCATTATTCGGGTATTCCGCAGAAACTTGGCGGTTAGTTGATTTATTTCGTTGTGAGATTTTTGAGGCTGTCTCGAAAAGTGAGCTGTATGGCTTAATTTTCACGTACGTATGGGCTTTGGATGTGCAAGCGGAGTGGGACTATGTGCAAAAAGTCTGCTCGATTTTCGAATCCAAAGGAGGCGAAGTCTATTTCGTTGAACTTGAAGCACCCGTGGATGAAAGGATAGAGCGCAACAAAACGCCCCACCGACTCGCGCATAAGCCTACCAAACGAGACGTGGCACAATCAGAACAGAATTTACTCGCAAGTATGGAAAAGTATCGATTAAACTCACTCGAAGGTGAAATCACTAGAGACCATTACTTACGAATCAACAATGCGGATTTGAGTCCAGAGGATGTTGCTGCAATGATTAAAGAAAAGTTTCATTTCTGAATCCCATCACCATTAGGATGGAGGCTGCCAGGATGTTACACATTAGAGAATTGCTGCTTACAGAGGAATATCCGATTCACTTGTTTCTATTAGCTGATCCAGAACTTGCGATGGTTGAGTCCTATGTCTATCAAAGTAAATGCTTCGTGCTGGAAGAAAATAATGAAATCATCGGTTCTTATTTGCTGCTGCCGACGAGGCCGAAGACAATTGAATTGGTTAACATTGCGGTTATTACGAAGAAACAAGGCAGGGGCTATGGAAAAGAACTAGTCAAGCACGCGGTAGAGACTGCAAGGACGTTAAACTATCAGACGATTGAGGTTGGCACGGGGAATTCAGGGGTACAGCAACTAAGCCTCTATCAGAAGTGCGGTTTTCGTATCTATGGTGTGGATCTTGATTTTTTTACAAGACATTATAAGGAGCCTATTTTCGAAAATGGCATTCAATGTCGAGACATGATTCGTTTAAGTCAGGACTTATAAATGGAATAGGAAAACTCCCGTAAACTGTGCCGTTAAGGCTTAAGTGCGGGAGTTTTCTGTATAAGTAACGCCGTTCGCGTCTATTTATTATTTCCCAACTTGCTAATAGGTATACTCATTGACTTGAAAAAGAAGCTGAGGTATACTTCAGACATCGGTTTATTTAGTAATTTAGTAAATTAGTAAATCGGAGTAAAGAAAATCCATAAACCGAAATTAGTCTGAATTCTATTCAAATTTGGAGGAATCACAATGAAAATACCTACAACACTTAAACATAAACCTGTCATCGTCGCCGAGAATTATGCCAATATTGACGGTAGATATACACAGAACACCGATACGCAAGGACTTTCCCTCGGCCTAGCACAGTGGAATGACAGAGGGAAGGTTGATATTTCTGCTAAAGTCTGGCGTTATACCGGCGAGAAATGGTCACGCCAATCCGAAGAGCTGCCTTTGCATCGTGTGTTAGATCTGGCCATTCTGGTGTGTCGCACGAAGCTGCATTTCCAAGAGGATGCTTATCGTTATGAGAATTCCTATAATCCCGAAAACCCCGTTATTGACCGAATAGGATTGCAAGGGGATGCTATGACGGTTGGCGTATGTACAGATAATGAGAAAATCAACGAAGATATCAAGCTCTTTAGCCAAGCATTGAGTGATGACGGAGAGTTGATCGGGGAACGGTTACGCACGCTTTCTAGGATTTTAAAAGAAATGGGGTACTAATCATCATGTTAGACAAACAAAAGAAGAAGGAGCTTGCTACCAACTATAAGCAAACTTTTCGTGCGATGGGTGTATATCAAATTCGCAATACTCAAAACGATAAAATCTTTGTAAATAGCAGCATGGATTTAGATGGCATGAAGAATCGGCTTGAATTTTGTAAGCAGATGAATACCAATACCTTCAATGAACTCCAGAAGGATTGGGCAACGTTCGGAGGCGATTGCTTCGTGTTTGAAGTACTTGATCGCATCGAACCACGCGATGAAATCATGCTGGATGCCGCGGATCTGAAAAGCTATCGGGCCGAAGTCGATGCGTTGCTAGAACTATGGTTAGAGAAGCTAGAGCCGTACGAAGAGAAGGGCTATAATAAACGCAAGCGCTAGTCTTACGTTCTGTTACATCTACCAAGGGGGTTCCGTTATTAGCGGACTCCCTTTTTTTTGCATAAATAGGCAGGTTTCCTCTTATCCTATGGCGAAATGGTGAGAGATGAAATCTTTGGAAGTATCTTGATGAGACCTACATAGAAGGAGTGGAAGATATGAAATACCGTCAACTTGGTGATACAGAACTAAGAATTAGTGAGGTTAGCTTCGGGACTTGGGCCATCGGTGGTGGCTGGGGTGAGGCGAATGATGATGAATCCATTCGAGGGTTACACCGTGCGATGGATGCAGGTGTTAACTTTTTTGATACGGCAGATGTGTATGGTTCCGGACATGCGGAAGAGCTGCTCGCGAAAGCAACGAAGGGGAAAGAAGATAACGTGCATATCGCGACAAAGTTTTGCCGTTCTGGCGATATCCATGATCTTGCTACCTACTCGGAGCAAGCGGTACGCCAATTTGCTGAAAATAGCTTGAAACGGTTGAATCGTGAGCGAATCGACCTCTACCAAATTCATTGTCCGCCACTTGCGATCTTGAAAGACGGTTCCGTCTTCGAAGTGCTTGAGAAATTGAAAGCTGAGGGAAAAATACGTCACTACGGCGTGAGCGTTGAAACGGTGGAGGAAGGTCTGTTCTGTCTCACTGTTCCTGGTGTTAAAGCGCTGCAAGTGATCTTTAACTTGTTCCGTCAGAAGCCTGCTGAAGCACTCTTCCCACAAGCGAAAGCTGCAGGCGTAGGTGTTCTTGTACGTCTTCCGCTGGCAAGTGGCTTATTAACCGGGAAATTCACAGCGACCAGTACATTTGCGGCAGATGATCACCGGAATTTCAATGCCAACGGCGACCAATTTAACGTTGGTGAAACGTTCGCAGGGCTGCCATTTACGAAAGGCGTTGAGCTTGCGAAGGAGCTGGCTTGGATCGGCGAGGGTCGTGGCAACATGGCGCGTGCTTCGATGCGTTGGATTCTAGAGAATCCGAACATCACTTGTATCATCCCTGGCTTTAAAAACGTAAGGCAAATTGAAGATAATTTGGCAACCCTTGAAGTACCTGCTTTTACTGCGGAAGAGCAAGCGCGTTTGCAGAGTTTCTATGCGACTCAAGTACACGAACATATTCGGGGCGCTTACTAGCCTAATTAGAAGGGAATGGGGTTTCAGGAGGAAGCGAAATGGATATAATAACACCACAACGTTTATATCATGGAACGACGGACAATCTCGTCAACCTTTTTCAAGATAAATTATTGGATAGCAGATATTGGCGGCCTGGCCGGGATTTCGGCGAAGGATTTTATACAACGATCTCAGCAGCGCAGGCGCGGAATTGGGCGCGCAAAGCAGCGGCTCGATCCGTTATGGGGCATGAACACCCTTGTGTACTTGAAATTGAGTTGATCGCGATTCCTGCGAAGATGGAGCCTCTTATTTTTCTAAGTGATTCCTTAGCATGGGCGGAATTTGTGATGTCCCATCGAAGTGTCATGAAAAAGGGAGAAGTTGACCCATGTCACAAGCATCCGGATATAATTATAGGTCCAATGGCGGATGGTGATACTGGACGAATTATTGAAGAAGCAGTACAATTAAATAAAGATGTACATTGGTTTTATGATCAAATTTTACGAACCACGCGCGGTCGGAAATTAGATGCTTTACGACTTGGCAATCAAGTGGTTTTCTCCTCAGAGAAATGGGAGGCATCCCTTCGTTTCGTTGGTTATAACATTTTTACGGGAGGCAGGTGGATCTACTATGAAAACACAAGTTCGGCTGAATCTGTATGAACGCGGAATCGTTGATGCACTTGTTCAGAGTTTCGGTTACACCCCGCAAGGTGCTCGGAAGCTTGTTGTCGATTATGCGGAGGTCATTCGTAAATTAGGTGGCTATGACACCTGTTATGATCATGCGGAGCGGTTAGTTCAAGCGACAACCATCAATTGTAAGCCAGAAGAGTGGTTGAAGCGGATTAATGTGATCGCGAAGGAAGCCGTTCAGGATAAAGGCATCCTGCATCTAGAGGGACGATTGCACGTGCATGTACGTTAAATAATTAGATTAGAAGCTCATCCTACGGTTGAGCTTTTTTTGTGACCATTCAAGGGAGGGAAACGTATGATCGAACATATTCGCACGAGCAATGTACAGCGCTTTACTGGATTTGGTGCTTTATACGATGAAAGCCGGCCGACTGCTCCGCCGGAAGTAATCAAGATTTTGACAGCTTATTTGGGTAAAAAGCCTCAAACTGTTGTGGATGTAGGCTGCGGCACTGGCCTTTCTTCGTTCCTTTGGATAAATGAAGCAGATCAGGTCATCGGCGTTGAGCCAAGTGATGATATGCGTGCTGTTGCCTTAACCAAATGGGAGGCAATGGACAAGCCTGAATCTCTTACCTTCATGAAGGCGTTGTCTCATGAGTTGGAACTGCCATCAGATTCTGCAGACATTGTAACGTGTTCACAATCGTTTCACTGGATGGAGCCGCAAAGCACTTTGCGTGAATTCGCTCGTATCCTTCGCCCAGGTGGGGTGTTCGCCGCTTATGATTGTGATTGGCCGCCTGTCATTGATTGGGAAATCGAACAGCAATATATGAAGCTTACCTCGTTAGGTGATCAACGAGCTGTTGAGCTGGCACCGAGGCATGAGCAAGCTCATAAATGGAATAAGGACGAGCATTTGAAACAAATCCAATCATCAGGCTTATTCCGTTATGCTAGAGAAATTGTGTTTCATAATTGGGAGTCTTGCGATGCAACCCGCTATGCTAATCTAGCGTTAAGTCAAGGCAGCTTACAAACCGCGATAAAGTTGGGTGCGAAAGAGCTTGAGGCTGAGGCAGCAGCATTTCGCCAGCTTGTGGAGAAGGCTTTTGCTGGTGAAGAACGGTCGATATTATTTGGATACCGCATGCGGGTAGGCATTATTTAGCTCTCACAGAAGAAAGAAGGGAACAGCTACGAAACTAAATGCATTTTTATTATTTTATGTCGTCATTTACATGGGTAACGCGGTTTATGGAACTTTCATGCCGGTGTATCTCAACAACGCGAAGTTTTCTCAGGAGCAGATCGGGCTACTTCTAAGTCTCGGGCCCTTGATTGCCATGATTGGTCAACCGATTTGGGGGGCGTTAGGGGACCGTGCCAAGTCGAAGAATCACATCTTAAGACTACTAATCATAGGAAGCGGTATTTCGATCTTATTCTTCCCGATCTCGCATCAATTTCTCTATATCCTTATTTTCATTTGCATTTTTACCTTTTTCCAGACCTCCATATTTGCACTAAGTGATGCAATTACCCTAGAGGAATTAGATCGTCAGCCTACATGGAACTTTGGCTGGATTCGGCTGGGAGGAACCGTAGGCTTTGCCATGATGTCACTCCTTTTCGGGTTCATTGCCAAGTCCTACATTGGATCGATGTTCCCGGTTTATGCGTGTACAATGGTTGCCGCATTGCTTTGTTTATGGCGGTTTCCGGCTGCCGCTGGGCGACCAGTAAATGTGATGGGGCGGAAATTCCGTGAGCTTTTCAAAAATGGCAAACTCATGTTCTATATTGGCATGAATTTTATTATCCAAATCACACTTGGTTATTATTACGCTTTTTTCCCGATCTACTTCAAGGAAATGGGTGGAGATAGTGTAATGTTAGGATGGTCGATGACCATTTCGTCCTTGAGTGAGCTGCCCTTTCTGTTATTTTCGGCAAAAATATTCAAGCGAATCCCTATCTCGATCATTTTACTTGCTGCAGCCCTGGCGTCATCCTTACGGTGGTTCTTATTCTCCCAGATTGAAGTGGCGCACTGGATACTACCCGTTCAAGTCTTGCATGGACTCATCTTTATCGTACTATCCGTTACGATTGCCACGATTATTAACCGCGAAGTACCCGCTGAATGGAAGGCAAGCGGGCAAACCCTCAACGGCTTACTTAGCCTTGGAGCCGCTCGCATTATCGGCAGCTTCATAGGTGGCTTCATGAGCGCAGCCTATGGGATGAGACAAGTTTTCCTGTATAGCTCCTGGCTTTCTATGGCGTGTGTCGTGGTGATTGGCGTAGTTCTATTTACGCGAAGAAAGCAAAATGAACTAGGGATATAATGCGAAGGAGGAAGCGAAATGTTAATGTTGGCTAGCGAGCAATTTGTCAGAGCACGAGACTTTCTACTTAGTCAGGCGAGAGAGAGTGAGAAGGTGATGTTTCTGTATGAGTTCGAAGGTGGGAATCCTGCAGACGTAGTAGCTGCGCTTCAAACCTATCAGAACGAGGATCAAGGCTTCGGTCGTGCGCTTGAGCCAGATCTTCGGTGCGAAGCTTCTTCTGTGCTAGCTACAACACATGCGCTTCAATATTTGTCCAAGATCACTTCAGATGTTAGATTAGGCATGGTGAAGGATAGTTTTGATTATCTGAAAAATACATACATCGAACGATATCAAGGCTGGGAAATTATCACATCGGCTGCGAATGAAGCTCCACGTGCGATATGGTGGAATTATCAGGGCTTTCAGGCTCATTGGGGAAACCCGAATGCTGAAATTCTTGGATATTTCTACGCGTTTGCAGAGCTTGCAGACAAGTCTTTGACACAAGAGTTACAAACGAAATGCTTTGATCATTTGTTACATAAATCAGAGTTAACAGACATGCATGAACTGTTTTGTTATGTCAGATTATTTACTCGATTACCCATGGATCTACAAAAAGAGTTCAGGCCAACAATGGAAGCTTTCCTCGACAACTGTGTAGTGAAAAATCCATCAGAAAGGGCCGGCTACTGTGCGGTTCCACTTCAAATTGTGGATAGTCCGGAATCCCCTTTTTATGACAAATATCAGGATGTGATCTCTTCTGACTTAGATGCTTTGATTCAAAAGCAAGGTCAAGAGGGGAGCTGGGAGCCTAACTGGGCGTGGGCGAGATTTGAAGAGGAATGGCAGCAAGCAAAGGCAGAGTGGAAGGGATATTTGACGTTACAGCATTTGTTGACGTTGAAAGCTTTTGGTCGCATCGCGTTGTAAATAGTTGATTGTTTGGATTATGGAAGTAAATTCGATTATGATAGTAAGCAGAGAATTGGATGAAAGGGAGTGTTGGATGATGATCAAACATGAAGCGATTCTCACCTATGAGCCTGGAGGTCAGCAGATTTGTATGACACGTGTGTTCAATGCGCCTCGCGAGCTTGTGTTTAAAGCGTTTACGGATGCGAAGCTGTTCGTGGAATGGCTTGGACCTCGCGCGCTGACGATGCAATTGGTGACATTTGAACCGTGGAGTGGCGGCAGCTGGCGTTATATCCATAAGGATAATAATGGGAATGAGTATGCGTTTCGCGGTGTGTATCATGAGGTCACTGCACCTGAACGGATTATTCAAACCTTTGAATTTGAAGGACTCCCAGAGAAGGGACATGTTATCCTGGAAACGGCTAGATTCGAAGAGCTAGAAGGCGGACAGACGAAGCTGGTGATGGAGTCTGTGTTCCAATCGGTCGCTGATCGTGATGGCATGCTGCACTCCGGTATGGAGCAAGGGATGCAAGATTCCTATGAGCGTCTAGCAGATCTTTTGGAGCGCATGAAGTAGAAGGAGGAGCAGGAGCTGAGGCGTCCTGCTTTTTTTATTACAGTTCTTTATATGTCAGCTAAAGAGGGCGAATTCTCCTTCATAAGTTAATTAACATCATTAATAATTAATGTGGTGTAGTATTTCCGTGTTGCAAGAGTTCGCTTAGAAAATAGCAGAATAAGACATCTATCTGCGTTTTCGAATATGGTGATTGGCGCATGACTTTGATAAGCTATTGCCAAACAGGACAAACGAAAGGATGGAAGCTATGCCATTTCTATCACTAACGAGTTGGAGTTTACATCGGAATCTAGGTCCATTGCGATGGACACGCTGGGACGAAAGCACACGTACACAGTTTACAGCGGCTCAAGATCAACCAGAGCTGCTCTCTTTGATCGAGTTGCCAGCTGTATTAGCAGGGAAAGGGTTCACGTCAATGGAAATATGTCATTTTCATTTTCCAGAGACAAGTGAAGTGTATCTACAAACGTTGAAGCAAGCATGTGCAGAAGCAGGTCTGCGCTTTTATACGTTATTACTTGAATATGGCGATATCTCTAGCCCAGATGAGTTCCGTAGACAATCAGACATTGCGTGGATCAAAGGCTGGATTGAAATCGCGGCTCGCGTAGGTGCCGAAAGGGTGCGCATCATTGCTGGGGAAGCAGAGCCATCGGATCGAGATGCATTAGCGCGATCCATAGAAGCACTTCGCGAGCTAGGGCAGTACGGTGTTGAACATGGTGTTCGTGTTGTCACAGAGAATTTCAAATCCCTGTCCTCCACCGCAGATAATTGCCTATCCATCTTGGATGGATGTGGGGACACCATAGGATTAACTTCGGATTTCGGGAATTTCAAAGGCTTGGACAAATATGAAGCCCTTGCCCGGACAATTCCACATAGTGAATCCATCCATGCCAAAGCACAAACGAATGCCGATGGATTGCCAGATGAGACGGAGTTTACAAGATGCTTAGACATCGCTAAGCAGGCGGGCTATGAAGGGCCGCTAACACTTGTTTACGATGGTCCTGGCGATATGTGGGACGGTATCGAGCGCGTGAGGAAGTTGGCGGAGCCATACTGTTCAGATCGAAGATGATTATGCTATGATACTAGGAAAGATTCCCCATTATTTAAATGCTAGAATAGGAGACTTTCACAATGAGCCAAGTATGTAATTATTGCAGCAAGAATGAGGCATTAGCGAGCTTGATGATTGAAGTTGGTCAATTGCGTGTTTCGACGTTGTACTTATTCAGAGAACAAACGTATAAGGGACGCTGTATTGTCGCTTTGAATGAGCATCATACCGAATTCTTTCACTTGTCTCAAGAGAAGCAAGATGCGTACATGCGTGATGTGGCTCAGGTTGCTTCTGCTGTTGAACGCGCTTTTTCTCCGGACAAAATTAATTATGGCGCCTTTGGCGATACGATGCCTCATGTTCACTTCCATATTGTGCCGAAATATAAGGATGGGTACACGTGGGGTAAGATGTTCGAAATGAATCCTGCTGACAATAAGCAACTGACGGAGCAAGAATATGCGAATATCATTGATCAATTGAAAGCACATTTATAGAATTCATTGACAGGAAGTATCTGGGATTATAAACTTACATCACATTCAGTCAATTTCATACGTAAACGCAATGATTGGGACTAGTAAGGAACCCCTATTGTCCAGAGAGCTGTCGCTTCGGTGGAAGACAGCCAATAGCTTCCCCAACTCACCCTTGAGCGGTAAGATCGAAGTGTCTAGTAGATCTTAACGGTTAACCTCCGTGATCGGGTCTCGAGGATTTGTAAGCATGTTTGGTGCAAATCAAGAAGAGTGGTACCGCGAAGGTTAGACCTGTCGCCTCTTTGTAGGCGATAGGTCTTTTTTGTATTTTCAAAACAGGGAGGAAAAGCTAATGAAGAATGTGATCGATTACTATGCCAAGTTTGATGAATGGGGACGACTAGATCGCGAGCCGATTGAGTTTACGGTGAATTGGCACTACATGCAGAAGTATCTCCCTAGCGCAGGTCATGTCCTAGATAACGGGGCTGGACCTGGCAAATATGCCATGGAATTTGCGAAACTAGGCTATAATGTGACGCTTTCCGACCTTACGCCTAATCTCGTCGAGCTCGCGAAGGATAAAGCAATTGAGTTGGGCTTAGCAGATAGGTTTAGTGGCTTTCATACATTGAACGCTACGAGTTTGGAGGGAATCTCGGATGAAACCTTCGATGCTTCGTTGATGCTGGGACCTCTTTATCACTTACAGGAAAAAGAAGATCGCGATACTGCCGCGAAGGAATTGTATCGTGTAACAAAGAACGACGGTATCGTGTTTGTCGCTTTTCAAAGCCGGATGCGGATGCTTCTAACCTCGCTGCTCTTTCCACAAGCTTGGAAACCAAATGACAATATGGCGGCTATTGCGCATTTTATAGACGAAGGCAATTTTAATCATACAGATGCAGGTCGATTCACGGGTGCCTATTATTACAATGTGGAAGACATTAAGCCTTTTATGGAAAGCCATGGATTTGAGACGTTAGATCTGATCGGATCTTCCAATCTTGGCGCATTGTTATCGCAAGAACAGAAGCAATATTGGACTGACCGAGGGGAAAAGGACGAGTTCATAGAACTTCTAATCCGGCTAGCCCGGGATCCATCCGTGTTAGGCATTTCCTCACATTTGTTATATATCGGAAAAAAAGTTGGAGCGTGAAGAGATGACAGAACGTGATGTGAGCCATAAATGGTTAGACTGGGCCAAACAAATCCAAGCAATTGCACAAATTGGCTTAACCTATTCGAAGGACGTCTACGATCTGGAACGTTTTCAAGCATTGCGGGAAATAAGCGTGGATATCCTTGATACGTATACCTCAGTGGGATTGGAGAAGATTAACCTAAGCTTTGCGAATGAAACAGGGTACGCAACTCCGAAGGTTGATATTCGAGGCGTGGTTTTTGAAGATGATAAAATTCTACTCGTGAAGGAAAAAGCAGATGGCGCCTGGGCACTGCCAGGAGGTTGGGCAGATATTGGTTACTCGCCTTCGGAAGTTGCTGTGAAAGAGATCAGAGAAGAAGCTGGTTTTGATGTGGTTCCCATTAAATTGCTCGCCGTTCTGGATAAGAAGTTTCATGACCATCCGCCGGAGCCATATCACATCTATAAGATGTTCATTCTTTGTCAAATAATTGGCGGAAATGCGGTAGGTGGTGTGGAAACGAGCGAGGTACAATTTTTTGGTGAAAATGAACTGCCGGAATTATCAGCTGAACGGAATACGGTAGCTCAGGTCAAGAGTATGTTTGAATATCTAAGAAATCCGAATAAAGCGGTTAGATTGGACTGAAATAGGGCTGCCGAGTCTGTTCTCGGTGGCCTTTTCTCATCTTCTTTTGCAGGAATTGGGAGGGATTTTGTCGAAAAGGAATGATTCGTGGAAATCAAACAGTGTGTTACGGAGGTACAATGAAAAATGGTTTGAAAATGAATGTCAAGCTAGCAGCGGTGATTACTGCATTATCCATTGTTATCGGAAGTCCTAGTCTACTTGCAGCGGAAAACGACGAGCAGAGCGCAGCTGCAGCATTAGACTACCTAAACGACGTAAGGGCCCATATGGGAATTCAATCGATGAAACTAGATCCTGCTCTTACAACAGCAGCCGGCAACCATGCGAATTATCTCCTCATGAACCAGGAGAACGGACATACAGAAACACCAGGCAAGCATGGTTTCTCTGGGAAACTTCCTTGGGATCGGGCAGCATCTGCAGGCTTGGATACTGATAAATTCGGTGTGTTTGAGGATGTTTCGTTCAATACCGATTCGCCAGAGGATGGTGTGCAGTCTTTGCTGGATGCTCCGCTTCATAGATCGAGTTTGATTCTCCCGGACATGACCCTATTAGGTGTAGGTTATAATACGCATGCTCTAGTCCTAAATCCGGCAAAAAAATGGTTCACACAAACGGGAACAAGCGTTTATCCATATGATGGGCAGACAGGCGTGCCGATTGGATTCTATGGTTTCGAGATACCTAACCCTTTGGAAACATTTGATTTGGAGAAGTCGGGTTACTTTATCACGTATGCTGGGGTTGCTCAAGACAAAACGGACGTGTCCGCCTCGCTAATGAATAGTGAAGATCAATCTATCGAGATTTTAAAATTAAAGCAAGAGCTTGGAGATACGAACGCATGGCATATCATTCCGAAACATGAGCTTGCCTATGGGGAAACGTATACGGTAACTGTCGAGGGGAAGACGTGGTCTTTCACAACGATAGGAAATCCGAACTCGCCGCCTACAGAACATAAAGGAAATCCAGTCAAAACGGGTCGACCAAAGCCATATAATCAGAATGATGTAGGAATTCGCCTCAATGGCACCTATATAGACGTTACGCCTAAAGCCAAAATTATTGGTGAAAGTACGTTTATCCCGCTTCGTGGAGTTTTCGAGGCAATGGGAGCTAAAGTGCTATGGGAGGGAACACGCAGCGAAGTTACGATTGTGAAAGACTCCAAAACAATTGTTCTGACCATTGGGAAGCAACAAGCGCTTGTTAACGGAAAATGGCGGACACTATCGATAGCTCCTTTCATTTCCAGCGAAGGTTCAACATATGTACCCCTTCGATTCATCACGGAATCACTTGGGGCACAAGTTACCTGGGAAAGCGATAAATGGACGGCCGTTATTAACCAAAGTGAATAAGCGAGATGAAGTCGAGTGTAAGTTGCTCGGCTTTTTTTCATGATGAAACATTTCCTCGGATAATGCGTCTAATGAGATGTAATTGTTAAAATATGGGTTCTATATAGGAGGGGGAATCAGCCATGAAGAGATTTATTCTGGGCGTGAGTTGTGGTCTACTTATTGCAGGCTCATCTGTTGCCTTCGCTTCAGATACGATTCAAGCGTTATTGTTTCCAGCAAGCTTTTTGATAAATGGCAGTCAAGTTGATATGAAAAATGAATATCAGATTCTCAATGTGGATGGACATGCGTATGTACCGGTTCGCTTTGTAGCTGAAAATTTAGGAGCAACGATTGATTTTGATTCAGAGGCTCAAAGAATTGTTGTCAAAAATAAACCGTTAGACATAATAGATCCCGATTACAACGCAATCTCAGTGGGGAATTTAATTCTAACGAAATCAGGAAATAAAACCAGAGTCACAGGACAAATGAAATATGAAGGCGTAGGAAACAGTCAAAATATGATCGGGGCGGGCTTATCCTTTTACAACGAGGAAAATGTGAAAATAGGCGAAGCCGTCATTTCGGGAACTAATTTCGGGGTGGAGACACAAACGTTCGTCACGGAAGGGGAGGGTGATTTCAAGAATTATGATGCCGTTTACCTTCATATTGGCGCCGTCAATCATCGGATTATTAGTGAAGTGCCACACATGCTTTATAAAAGTTCGAAATATCAATTCACGCTGAATATTCCTTCTAGTTGGGAGGGGAAATATGAGGTCGAAGAACAGATAAATGAAGCCATGCAAAGAGCAAGTTATCAATTTATTGACAAGGCAAATAAGGAGTATGGCGGTATTATATTTAGTATTTCCATATGGACAAAGGAAGATTGGCTTGCAAATGGTCCAACGGCGAAGGGAATTGGTCGACTTTACAAAGTTGGAGAAGATGCAGATCACGTGTTCATTTTGATTCCACCAGGGGATGTGGAGTACAACACCCAAGATGAAAAGCTCTCTGCGGAATTTAAGTCGATGACGGACCAGATAAGTAAAATTAGAACGAGTTTCAAATTCGAGCAATAGTGTAAAAAGCGAGCAAGTACCGAGCGAATTCGGTGCTTGCTTTTTTCTTTTAATAAACCCTTGAATTTCTTATAATTCCAGTTACATCCTACTGATATATAACAACTAGAACCAAATCGTTCGATTCAGTTGTGAAGGATGCAAAAGTGCATCCTTTTTTATCGAATTAACCTCTCAATCTGAAATGCTTGCGATTGTGCAACTATTTCTCCCGACACTTATCTTTTGGCGCTATTTCGGTCCTAAAAGATGCATTTCTGCACTAATTTATCAGTGTTTAGCAGTTTTCCTCGAAAATAAGTGTACTTTAGCATTTTTGACCAGTACCGCTTACATGAAGCGTATTTACTTAGACTAGATTCTTTCCGCAACGTTGCCTCTATTGCAAGGGGCCCAGCTTTGAAGCCCTGAAATATGTATCATTTACCTTAACCGCGATAACATCACTCGCATCTAATCCATTTACCTCAAACAAAAGGCTGCCAACAGGCTTATCATTCGCGTCTCCATTTTTCTTAGGCATTGGTGAAATTCTTCGCTCAATTTGACCAATTTGCTTGCCAATGTCTTGCGTGGAGATTTCGGATACTGAAAGTCCATACAGGATGTTATTCCAAGCAACAGCGCTTGGATAACTACCATTTTTGTTACTTGTCAGTGAAGAGCAGCCAGCTAAGACGAAGATAACGCACAAAATAACTGAAAGTCGTTTCATCACACTTATCCTCCATTTCATTCTTCCTCTTCCGTAAACGGAAACGTAATCTCAACCTCGGTCCCCACACCTGGAACGCTTCGATAAACAAGCTTCGCAGGCTCTCCGAAATAGTGGCGAATACGTTCGCCTACGTTCTTGACGCCGAAGCTGCTGCCACCAATTCGACTGCGGCTAATGCCTGCCATCATATCCTCGATGAGGTTGGGACTCATGCCCACACCATCATCTTTGATGAAGAGATGCATCGTTTGAGCATCCTGATAAGCCCGGATCGAGATACTGCCTTCACGCTGCGTTCGACCTAAAATACCATGAAGAATGGCATTCTCGACAAGTGGCTGAAGGGTGATTTTCGGAATCGGATGATTGAGCAGCTCTTCAGGTACGTCAATCTGAAAATCAATCTTATTTTCAAAACGAATATTCTGAATCTGCACATAAAAGGAAACATGCTGCAGCTCTTCGCGCAGGGTGATAATATCTTTGCCGCTGCTGAGGCTGACTTTGTAAAAACGAGCAAGAGCTTTGACGACTTTCTTAATGTCTGTGTTCAGCCCGCTGTCCGCCATCCAATTAATGAGATCCAATGTATTGTAGAGAAAATGCGGATTAATTTGTGATTGAAGTGCTTTTAATTCGGCATTTTTGACCTCTTGTCCCAGCCGGTAATGTTCCTTATTCATAGAGCTTATTTGCTCAATCATGTAATTATACGTTTGGATGAGCTCACCAATTTCATCTCGCCCTTGCGTTTGAGCGAGCGCTATCAGATTTCCTTTCTGTACATCCCGCAGACGGCTGGTCAGCTGGGTGATGCGCCGAGTGACGGAGAAGGAGAAGAGGTAGGCTAACAAGTAGGCGATTACGGTCACGATGAGCAAAATGACTAGCAAATCATTGCGCAACTGATGACTCTGCTGCACAACTTCATGGAGAGGAATGACGGTGACCATACCCCAATTGGAAGGCAGTTGCCTGAACAAATAGTAATTATTATTCGTTTGCCAAGTGGTGGAGACAGCATCGTCCAGCGTATCTGGCAGATCGACCTGAGTAATTGCGGCCGGATCTGAGGAAAGGACAATTTGTTGATTCTGATCCACAAGCAAGGTCGTGCTGTTCCTAACCACATTAGCTTTGCTCAGCATAGAACGAATCGTTTCCGCCTGGACATCCACGCGCAATTGACCGATCGGGTTAGCGTAATTGTTAGGATCTAAAATACTGCGGACAACATAAAGCGAAGAATTGTCATGGGATGCTTTCTTACCTAGCTCAGGCGCAGAGCACCATAAATATTTGGCATGCAATTCATTTAATCGATCAAAGCAAGGACTGTCTTTGGTTTCACCTAATGGTAAGAAATTCTCAGTCTCATTGGCGAAAATAAACACACTCGGTACGTACAGAATTACGCGTGAAATATCGAGACTGTCCTGCATGGAGCGGAGCAGTTTTTTGAGATTGGCGTATTCCTGCAGCTCCCGATTAATATCACTTGTTACATTGTTATCCATCAGAATGTCCGAAATGGCGGAGTTGGAAACAAGAATATTCGTCGTCTCTGCAATCCGCTGCACACGATAATTAAGAAAGGAATACGTCTGATCAAAGCCTTGCTTAGCCGAATAGGTGACATGATTGATAATGATATCAGACATTTTCTCGGAAGCGATGAACTGATAAAAGCCGAGAGGCAGCATGATCAACAGCAAATAGGTGTACATGATTTTATGGCGCAGCTTCGTGTTATACAGCCATTTGCGCAGCATTTGTATGAAAGAGAAGATCATAGCTGACAGCGCTCCCGATATTCTGAAGGCGTCATGCCCGTTGATTTACGGAAGATTTTAGCAAAATGTTCCCCGTCCTTAAAGCCCACTTGAGAAGCGACATCAAGCACCTTCAATCGGTTGTTGCGCAGCAGCTCCTTCGCTTTTTCCATCCGATATTCGGTCACGTATTGCTTGATCGTTTTCCCGGTAGCTTCTTTGAAAATCGAAATCAGATGAGAAGCCGTCATCTGCATATGATCACTCACATCCTGCACGGATAGATCGTCATCGGCATAGTGCAGATGGATGAAACGCATGATGCGTGAGCTCATGGAGGACATGCCGCCAGTAGAGCGCTCTTGAATGGCTTTTTTCAGATCATCTAGCTTTGTCGACATCACACGCTGGATATCGTCCAAATAATGGCATTCGAGAATTAGTTTCCAAGCCACGTCATTCTCCTCAGAGGTGTCGAAGAGGGTAATGTTCCGACTATGCGCAAACTTATCCATTTCGAGGAGGAAACGATAATAAAGTTCTTTCACGCTGACGATGAGCGTGCCCGGATGCTGACGTATGTCGGACGTTATCGCCGTAATTAGCTGATCCGCGTCAGCAAAACTCTCTTCCGCTAATGCTTCCGTGAAGCGGGCCAGCTGATCTGGCTGCGCCACATAATGCAGCGAGTGAGCGTCGCTCCCCGTGTTATCATGCAAGATGAGGGAGCAGGGCTTGTGAAAAAACGACTCCTGTAAGCGGAGCACAGCACTCGTATAGGACTCCTGCAGCTTATGAGCGGAAGGGACGATTTTACCTGCTGCGATCGAAAACAAACCATATTCCCGCTTCAATGCGGTGGAAAGCACATAACACAAATGCTGAACCTGGCTCATTTCAACGAAGTCATGCTGATGAGAAAAGAAGTGAAGGATCGCGTGATGGTCATCTTTCCAAGCGTACAAATAAGGCTTCTCGCCTGCAGCCAGCACTTCATCAATTAAAAAACCGAGTGTTTCCTTATGGGACCCGGGGGAAATTAACTTAATCATAGCCGTTGCCGCAGGCGCTTGCATGACAGCTGTGAAATCTGCAGCTAATAAGCGATTGCGCAGCATCTCTTCGTCATATCCGCCGCGAATTAGCTGCAAAGCGGCTTCTTGCTTCATGTAGCTCTTGTTCTCTTTCGCTACCGTATCATTCGCAACATGTCGCTGTTCTTCGAGCACGATGTCAATCGCACCCCGCAGAGCGTCTTCCAATTCTTCCACATCAATAGGTTTCTCAACATAACTAACCGCTTTCAACGTAATCGCGGCTTTCAAATATTCTTTATCGGCATAGCCGCTCATAAAGACGATTTTGCACTGCGGGTATTTGCGGCGAAGGTGAAAGGCAAGCTCAATCCCATCCATCCGCGGCATGCGAATATCGGTGAGGACGATGTCTGGCTTGAACTGTTCGGCGATTGCAACAGCGTCCAGACCATCCACAGCTTCGATGAGTTCGGTAATGCCGAGACGCTCCCAACTGACGGACTTGAGTACGCCTTCTCGCGTGAATTTCTCATCTTCTGCAAATAGAAGTTTCATAACGGGCAACCCCCCTTAGATGTAGCTATAGATTATCTCATATTTACATGCAATACCACTAGTCGGAGGGCCATCTGCAAAAGTTACAGGGAATCGATATTTTGTCGGGTTATCACATTCCGAGTAACCTGTTAATTTATATACAGGAGAGAGACAACTAGAAACGGATGGGGGAAAGGTTAGAGATGAGAACAGGACTCCTGTATCGCATGAGATCCAAGAAAGCGCTGTTATTCATGATTGCGCCGGCAGTGCTTTACTTCTTGCTTTTCAGCTATGTACCTATGGCAGGCATTGTGCTGGCGTTCAAGCAGTATCGCTATGATTTAGGAATTATGGGGTCGCCTTGGGTAGGTTTGGACAACTTCAAGTTCTTCTTCCTGACAGGGGATGCCTTCCGAGTAACCAGGAACACGCTGCTCTACAATGCGGCATTCATTCTGATTAATAATGTTCTGCAAATTATTGTCGCCATCTTCATGGCGGAGATCGGGTCCAAGCTGTTTCGTAAAACAGCGCAAACGGTCATGTTTTTACCCTATTTCTTATCTTGGGTTGTTGTAGGAGCGGTTGCTTATAATTTGTTCAACTACGAGCATGGAACAGTAAACACGCTGCTGCGTGCGCTGCACATTCCTGAACTAGATATCTATACGACTACGGAGTATTGGAAATATATCTTAGTTTTCTTCTCGGCTTGGAAAGCAGTGGGGTATGGCGCTGTGTTCTATATGGCCTCCATCCTGAGTATTGACCGTGAGACGTATGAAGCAGCAGAAATCGATGGAGCTAACGTGTTTCAGCGCATTCGATACATCACGTTACCTTCACTGCGACCAACGATTACGATACTTGTCCTATTAGCGATTGGCGGCATTTTCCGTGGAGACTTCGGCCTCTTTTATCAACTCGTGGGTAATAATGGCCTGCTTTATGAAACGACGGACGTAATTGACACTTACGTATATCGCTCCCTGTTGGTTAATAACGAAATCGGCATGTCGTCCGCAATTGGCTTCTATCAATCGATTCTGTGTTTTGTAACTATCATGGTGACGAATTTCCTAGTCCGTAAATCGGATAAAGATAATGCCTTATTTTAAACTTACAGCAACTAGCGGGGTGAACCTATGAGTACGACCAGTGTGAAAAAGAGTCAAATCGATCAGCGAGTCCTTGATATATTTGGCTATGTCTTTATCGTGGTGATATGTTTGGCTTGCTTGATTCCATTCTTGCTCATCATTAGCGGATCATTAACGAGTGAATCGTCGATTACAAGCGATGGGTTTCGATTATGGCCGAAGGAGTTTTCGTGGGATGCCTATACGTTTGCGCTCAAGCATCCTGAGCAATTCGTGAGCTCTTACCTGCTAACTATAGCATTGACGGTGACAGGTACAGTTGTTGGGTTGTTCATTTCTGCGATGGCAGCGTATGTCCTGCAACGACAGGATTTTGAGTGGCGAAGCGGATTTTCTTTCTTCTTCTACTTTACAACCCTGTTTAACGGTGGACTTGTTCCTTGGTATATCTTAATGGTTAACTATTTACACATGAAGAATACGTTCTGGGCGCTGCTTGTTCCTCCATTGTTAAACGTGTTCTATATCATCATCTTACGAACGTTCCTACGGAGTATCCCAGATGCCATTACCGAGTCAGCGAAGATTGATGGAGCAGGGGATTTCACGATCTTCATACGATTGATTATCCCTTTGGCGAAACCTGGTCTAGCGACGATTGGCTTGTTCACGGCTCTGAATTACTGGAACGATTGGTTTAACTCGTTGCTGTTTGTGCAGAATGAGAAACTGTATACCCTGCAATATTTACTATATAAAATGTTAGGAAATCTCGAAGGGATCCGCAAGGTTATGGCGATTACCGGTATGCAGGTAACTGACTTGCCTGGCGAGAGCTTGAAGATGGCTCTAGCCATTCTTGTCACAGGACCGATCATTTTCTTGTATCCGTTCGTACAGCGTTATTTCGTTCAAGGCTTAACCGTTGGCGCTGTAAAAGGGTAAAAAGGGTAGCCCCGGGAATTCCAATTCCCGGTTTATCATAACTTATCTATCATTTATAAGGGGAGAATAACATGGCAAACACGAAGAAATTAGCCACACTCAGTCTTGCATCCTTATTTGCAATGGGAACGGTATTGTCAGCTTGCAGCACCAAAGAAGCCTCGCCTTCACCTAGTGCTTCATCAGCGGCTCCACAAGCAAGCGCTTCCGCAACTGCGGCTGCTAACACGGGCATTGATACAAGCAAGGAAGTTAAGCTGAAAACGGTTCTGTTGGGCTCCAAGCCGAAGGCTTTTGATGAGGTATATGGGGAAGTCAATAAATTGTTGAAGCAAAAGATTAATGCAACGCTCGACATTAGCTTCCTTGATTGGGGCGAATATCAACAGAAATATCCTTTGATGTTTGCAGCCAATGAGGATTTCGATCTTGTATTCTCAGCGACTTGGTCTTATTATGCGCAGCAAGCTACGAAGAACGGTTTCATGCCATTGACCGAAGATTTGATTAAGAAATTCGCGCCAAAAACATGGGCTGAAGAGCCGAAGGTTGCTTGGGAGCAAGCGAAAATCAATGGAAAAATTTATATGATTCCGCAAAACAATTTTGAATATAGCTATCATATGATCGGTATTCGTGGTGATCTGCGTCAGAAGTATAATTTGCCTGAGCTGAAAACGTATGATGATTACGTCAATTACTTAAAAGTGATCTCGGAGAAAGAGAAGGATTTCAAACCAAGTATTGGGGTAAGTGAGTTCAATTCGGTAGAGTTGATACAGCCGAACGAGTGGAACTTTGTCGTGCCGCAGTTACCTATCGTGTATAAAGTAACAGAAGCAACAGGCAAGCTTTTCAACTATGTAGATACACCAGAATTCGCTACATTCTCTAAGAAAATGTTCGATACACAAAAAACGGGCGCGTGGTCCCGTGATGCGATTGCCAACAAAATAGATAAAACACAAGCATTCAAAGATGGTAAATTAGCATCTGTCGAGTGGAATCTTGGAACTCTGCTGCGTACGAAATCCGAAATGCAAACGACGCATCCGGATTGGAAAGTAGAGCTATACGATTTAAGTGCCGACAAGAAACGTCTTTCCAATCCATTCATCAACAATGGAATGTCCATTCACGCAGGCTCCAAGAACTATGAGCGCGCTCTGATGGCGATTGACCTTCTTCGTTATGACCCAGAAATTCATGATTTGACGAACTACGGTATCAAAGGCAAGCACTATGAGCCAGTAGGCAAGGATCAGTTTAAGCCGCTTCCCGCTTCGGCCGATTTCCCGCCATCTGGTACAGATCCATGGGGCTGGAACTCATTGAATGAGCGTCTGGATTCGACAGTTGCCGAAGAAACCATTAAATTCACTGAAAATTGGAAGAAAACGGTAACTGTCAATCATCCTTTAGAGACATTTACATTTGATGATTCCAAAGTGAAGAACGAAGTTGCTGCTGTCAGCAATGTGATGGAAACTTACGGCAAGCCACTATTCTATGGCTTAGTTGATCCTAGCGATGCAGGACATGGTTTGCAAATTTTCAAAGATAAGTTGAAACAAGCAGGCATTGATAAGATTGTGGCTGAAATGCAAAGCCAAGCAGATCCTGTTATAACTAAAAAGTAAGAGTGAGGACCGCTTCCTGCGTGCAGGGGGCGGTTTTGTTATGGATGGGATAGTCGAAATGATCGACTAACTCGAATGAAACCGGCGCCTGCGGGGTGAGTTAGTCGAAAAAATCGACTAACTCGAATGAAACCGGCGCCTGCGGGGTGAGTTAGTCGACATAATCGACTAACTCGAATGAAAACGGCGCCTGCGGGATGAGTTAGTCGACATAATCGACTAACTCGAATGAAACCGGCGCCTGCGGGGAGAGTTAGTCGAAATAATCGACTATCTCGAATGAAAACGGCGCCTGCGGGGTGAGTTAGTCGAAAAAATCGACTAACTCGAATGAAGATGGCGCCCTGCGGGGTGAGATAGTCGAAATAATCGACTAACTCGAATGAATACGGCGCCAGCGGGATGAGTTAGTCGAAATAATCGACTGCCTGAAAAATGACAGACAATCGATAATTTGTAGGGTATAAAAAGGGACAGGAAGCTGATAGAATGGGGTCATATTTCTATTTTAATTAAATCCATGAGGTGATCTGCTTGTCGCTTACCTATCCACCCATTAGCCCGAAATTGCCGGTTTTCATGCACGGCGCTGATTATAATCCTGATCAATGGCAACACGATCCGCAAGTCTTAGAAGAAGACATCCGCATGATGAAGCTGGCCAAATGTAATGTGATGGCTATCGGCATCTTCGCATGGTCCGCACTTGAACCCGTCGAAGGTACGTACACCTTCGAGTGGTTAGATCGCGTGCTCGACACCTTCGCCGCGAATGGGATCTATGCTTGGCTTGCGACGCCGAGTGGCGCAAGACCCGCTTGGATGGCCGAGCAGTACCCGGAGGTACTGCGGGTTGGGGCGAATCGCGTGCGCAATTTATTCGGCGCGCGTCACAATCATTGCTTCACCTCCCCTGTGTACAGGGAGAAGGTAGCAATGATGAACAGTCGGCTTGCAGAGCGCTACGCGCAGCATCCGGCTGTAGTGGGTTGGCATATTTCCAACGAATATGGTGGGGAATGCCACTGCTCGTATTGCCAGGAAGCCTTCCGAGGCTGGTTGAAACAGAAATATGGCACGCTGGATGCGTTGAACATGGCGTGGTGGACTTCTTTTTGGAGTCATACGTATACGAGTTGGTCTCAAATTGAATCTCCTGCTCCGCACGGTGAGAACCTCGTACATGGCATGAACTTAGATTGGAAACGATTCGTGACGGATCAAACGGTTGACTTCTGCCGTCATGAAATCGCGCCATTGAAAGCTGTGAATGCGCAGCTGCCTGTTACGACGAATCTAATGGATGCGTTTGAAGGTCTTAACTATTGGAAATTCACGGAAATCCTTGATGTCATTTCATGGGATGCGTATCCAACCTGGCATGATGCGAAGGATCAACGTAATTTGGCCGCATGGTTCGCACTCAATCATGATTTGTTCCGTTCCCTCAAAGGCGGAAAGCCGTTTCTATTGATGGAAAGCACGCCGAGCTTAACAAATTGGCAGGCTGTCTCCAAGTTGAAAAAGCCAGGGATGCACTTGCTTTCCTCCTTGCAGGCCGTAGCGCATGGCTCCGATTCTGTTCAATACTTCCAATGGCGGAAGAGTCGTGGTGCCAGCGAGAAGCTGCACGGTGCGGTGATCGATCATGTTGGACATGAGCATACTCGTGTATTTCGTGATGTGGCTGAGCTTGGTGGTGCATTAGAGAAGCTTTCTGATGTGATTGGAACTTCGGTTCCAGCGGAAACGGCTTTGATTTTTGACTGGGAAAATCGCTGGGCAGTGAAGAATTCACAAGGACCTCGTAATATGGGGATCAAATATGAACAAACGGTTCTCAGCCACTATCGCGCTTTCTGGGAACGTGGGGTACCTGTCGATGTCATCGATATGGATGTTGATTTTAGTAAGTACAAGCTAATCGTGGCGCCGATGCTGTATTTGGTTCGACCAGGAGTTGGAGAGCGAATTGAGCAATTTGTTGCAGGAGGGGGGACGTTCGTTACCACGTATTGGTCGGGAATCGTTGACGAAAATGACCTCTGTTTCCAAGGTGGATTCCCAGGACCGCTTCGTAAAACGTTAGGGATTTGGTCCGAGGAGATCGATGCTCTCTATGATAATGAGAAGAATCGTTTGATTTATTGTGAGGGGAACGGGCTTGAATTAGCAGGCGAGTACGAGTCCAGTGAGCTCTGTGAACTCATACATACCGAGGGTGCGGAGACACTTGCCGTGTATGGGGAAGATTTCTATGCAGGTCGGCCTGCATTAACAGTGAATTCATTTGGCCAAGGAAAAGCTTATTATATCGCGACGCGAACAGATACTGAGTTTTTGAAACCATTTTATAAGCAAGTGATTGAGCAAGCTGGGGTCAAACCCGTGCTGCAAACAGAGCTCCCGGCTGAAGTAACTGCACAAGTTAGAACGGATGGGGAATATGCGTATGTTTTCCTTATGAATTTCGGTCAGCAGGCGCAAAGGGTTGAGCTAGACGGGGACAAGTATTGGGACATATTGCTGCAGGAAAACGTGGAAACAACAAGCTTGCAGCTGGATCCTTATGGGGTAAGCGTATTGAGAAGATCGAATTAACCGAGTTGCAATGGTGCAAGCGAGAAATAAGGAAAGTGCTGGATTGGGGAAACCTGATTCGGCTTTTTTTTGTGAGTTGAAATTAAATGACATAATATATGTTATGTAAACTAATTGCATATTTTTAGAAATTATATCTGATATTGCATCGCCGAACTTTGAAAGAAGCCGTTGTCCGGCGACGCAAAAATGAGTGCTTTCATGGATAACCCTAGTCAGTTATTCCTCGACATACATCATTTTAACTGTCATACCGCCATCAATTGTCAGGTTCTGACCAGTAATGAATCCTGCCTTCTCGTTAGCTAAATAAAGACAAGCCATGGCAATATCTTCTGGTTTACCTACTCTGCCTACCGGGTGCTGGCTTTTATCCGCTTTCGTGTGGGAAAAGCTGCCTTCGTCCCGTACTTCAATCCATCCTGGCGATATCGCGTTAACGCGAATTCCATAACCGCCTAAACTAATAGCCATTGCATGGGTCAGCGCAGCAATACCTCCTTTTGAGGCCGAATAAGCCTCCGTATTAGGCTCCGACATGATAGCTCTGGTCGACGAGATATTAATGATCGCGCCGCCGCGCTCTTGAGCTTTCATGATGCGGGCTGCAGCCTGCGAGCAGAGAAAAGTACCTCCCAGATTTACGGAAATGACCCGCTGAAATTGCTCAGTGCTAAGTTCCAATACATCGGTATTATGCATAATCGCTGCATTATTCACCAAGACATCGATACTGCCCAAAACGGAAGACGTACGTTCCATCCATTGCTCAACTTCCTCTTGCTTGGAGACATCAACCTTCATGAAGAGTACATCCTCTGTAAAGGGACGCAGTAGCTCAACTGTCTCCAATCCTCTGTCTTGATGAATATCCGCTATGGAAATGCCATAACCTTCTTGAGCAAAAGAAAGAGCAATGGCTCGTCCTATGCCATGACCTCCGCCAGTAATGACTGCGATTTTTCTCATTTGAATCACCTCTATCACTATTTTCCAACAGTTTAACACAACTGCTGCTTCAGAACCTACGAAGGCAGGGATAGCCGCCGATTGTGTTATTTATTCGAATAAGGCAATAAACATCCGCACATAATATGCAATGAAATTTATGGAAAGAGGGGGAGGGAACGTGGAGCCTACCATGCCTTTGGATGTGAGCGAGAGCATTCAAATCAATCATGACGCGTTGCATCACATTTTTCATAATTGTGCCGATGTTGTATTTAGACCGCTAAAATTATCGGATCAGACGAACATTCTCCTCGTTTATATTGAAGAATTAACGGATTCTACTAAATTGGAACAGATTATTTCGACATGTATGATAAGTCATGATATTGACCGCCTGACACAGTATAAAATTGTAATTAACATTGCGGAAATCGTTGCGAAAATCCTGAAAGGAAGTACTGCCATCTTTTTAGATGGGAAGCCTTTTGCTTATTTAGCAGATCTAACCGCTTTCAAACAACGCGCGATCAATGAACCCTCAAATGAGGCCTCTATACGCGGTCCACGTGAGGGATTCACAGAAGACTTAAAAACAAATTTAAGCATGATTCGAAGAAAAATAAGTAATTCGAAACTAAAGTTCGAAAATCATCAAGCAGGTGAGATGACGAATACTTCGTTTGTCGTTGCGTACATCGAAGATATAGTCAAACCAGAATTGCTTCAAGAAGTTAAGGCAAGACTTCAAGCTTTCCATACAAATGAACTATTGGATTCAGGTTATATTGAAGAATTTATTGAGGACAAATCCTTTTCGCTTTTCCCGCAAATCCAAAATACAGAACGTCCAGACACCGTTTCCGCAAGTTTATTATCAGGTAGAGTGGCCATTATCGTTGACGGTTCCCCAAACGCACTGGTGTTGCCAATGACATTCTGGGCGGGTTTTCAAGCAGCAGAAGACCATTATGAGCGCTTCTTATACGTCTCGTCAGTCAGACTTTTACGATTCCTATTAGCCATTATGTCGTGCCTGCTTCCTTCCATCTATGTTGCGCTTACGACGTTCCATCCACAGATGATCCCACTTTCGTTGATGCTTAGTATTTCTGCATCTAGAGAAGGCATTCCGTTTCCATCCGTAATTGAAACTTTGTTGATGGAGCTTATGTTCGAAGGATTACGGGAAGCAGGACTTCGTCTGCCTAAAGCCATCGGTTCAGCTGTGAGTATCGTAGGTGCACTGGTTATTGGGGAAGCAGCTGTCCAAGCTGGCTTTATTTCTGCACCCATCGTGATGATTGTTGCTGGTACTGGAATTGCATCGTTCGCCTTTCCTAGCTATAGTTTGGCTTTACCTTTTCGAATTTTGCGATTTCCTCTTCTAATCTCAGGCGGAGTGCTGGGCCTGTACGGTATTGCGATTGGCATTATATTCATCATGATTCATCTTGTGACACTAAAGTCGTTCGGTATCCCTTATTTAACACCGTTAGCGCCAATCGGTTCAAATTTCTGGAAGGATACGCTTATACGGATGAATAAACGGTACGTATCGGCAATACGAAAACAATGAAGAAAATGCGGAATTTCATCATTTTTTTGATACTGGTACTGATTCTTTCTGGATGCTGGGACAGAAATGAAATTAACGATTACGCATTCTGGATTGGAACGGCCTTAGATATATCAGAAAGCGGTAAGCTTCAAAAAAGCGCTCAAATCGCTGTTCCCGCTGATTTCAGGAGTATCCGAGGCGGTGGGGGAAAGAGTGAAAGGGCAAACATTGTATTAACAGCTACGGGATCGTCAATCGTAGATTTGACGCAACAAATTCAAGACAAGCTGCCCCGTAAAGTTTTCCTAGGGCATCGCAGATCCATTTTTATCGGAGAAAAGCTGGCGCGAAAAGGGCTAATCGATGTCATGGATCAATTCACAAGAAATACGGATACGCGCCTGCGGACAGATATTTTTGTTGTGAATAACGGAGAAGGAAAGGAAGTATTGAATATTAACTCTCCGTTCAATCAATTTTCATCGATTGTGGCTGTTGATCAAGACCGTTATTGCCGCTTAGGAGACACTGCTTTACGAGATGTATTAATCGATGTTCGGCGGGATGGTATTCGACCTGCCATGCCAATGGTTGAGATTTCACCGATGAATAAGCAAGAGAAAGGCAAAATATTTGATGTCAGATCAGTTGCCATATTCAATAAAAATTTGCAAATGGTTGGAGAAGTGAGTGGAAGAGATTCTCTTGAATTATTTTGGGTTAAAGGTGTATTGAAAAATCAATTCGTGACTGAAGAGCTAGATGAAGGAAGCATAGCTTTATATGAATCGAATTTAAAACAAATCATCCGAACTAGTTATGATGGGAATAAAATAAAGGCTTATATAAAACTAATGGGAACCGGAAGAGTACTTGAAAATAACACAGATATTGATCTTTCTGTATCCGCTGATCGTATGCATGTAGAAAAAAAGCTAAACGCAATTAAAGCAAAGAGAGTAGAAGAAACAATAAAGAATATACAGTCTCAGTTTGGGCAGGACGTGTTCGGAATCGGCGAAGAATTTCATAGAGAACATCCGTATCAATGGAAAGAAATTCGAGATCGGTGGGATGAAATATTCCCGACGATTGAAGTGGCCGTTGATGTCAAGTTGAATATTCAGAGTACGGGAGATATCCGCAAGCGAATCGTTAGGAAAGGAGGAAAAGAATGAAAATTTCAACGTGGCAGTTATTTTGGATGTTTACCACATTAGAAATCTCAATGTCAATATGGTTAACGATATCGCCTACGATTGAAATCGCAAAACAAGACGCTTGGATCTCGCTTGCGGTTGCGGGTTTGATTGGTCTGTTCGTAACGTATATTTTAGTTCGAGTGAGTCAGCGACATGCTTCACAAACGCTGGTAGAGTTTGCTCAGAAGCTTTTTGGAAAGTGGGTTGGAAAGTTAATAAGTCTGTTGTATATTCTGGTATGGTATTCCGTATGTGCTGATATATTGCGTATCTTTTCATTATTTATTAAGCAAATTCTATTCCACGATACACCGGTATGGAGTATCTCAGCTTTAATGATGGCGGCAATGATTTACATAACCTTCGCTGGCAGCGTTGAAGCCATTGCACGTTTCAGTGAATTGGCTGGACCTTTGATACTCCTCGGCATTGTGATCACATTTGCATTAAACATACCCAATTTGCATCTAGCGCTCATTCTGCCGATTTACGCGGATTCTGGTGTTATACCGATTTTAAAGGGTTCATTAGTAAATGCTTCTTTCCTTGGGGAATCTATGATGATGATGATGTTAACGCCATTTATTGCTAAGCCGGAAAAGCTGCTCAAACCGATTCTATTGTCAATTTGCATTCCATCTTTGCTCGCAATTGTTGCGACAATGATGGTTATTTCAACATTCGGCATACACATCGGATCCAGCATGTATTTTCCGTATTTTGCTATGGTTCGATTTATTAATTATCTAGATTTTATTCAAAATATGGATGTCTGGATTGTGTTCATCTGGATTTTCAGCGTATTAGTCAAGTTGTCTATCTACTTGTTCATCAACAGTTATGGTACAGCACAATTATTTGGAGTCAAGAAATGGCGGGGAATGATTGCAGTAACTGCACCCATCATTTTCATTATCTCATTAGTACCTGCAAACATCTTTGGGATATTGGATTATGCGAACCTTGTCTGGACTGCGTTTATTTTCCCTATTTTCATCGTCGGACTTCCATTAGTTTTTCTTCTTGTAAGTCTTATTAGAGGAAGACATGTGCAAGAGGTGTAAAAGGACATAGACTATTCAGCATGTATGTGACTTTATCACAGAATTCCATTAGCTTTTATGTTAATATGTTACGAAAAAAGCATTTCTTAAGGAGCTGAATCAGTTGATTCTGCCTGAGCATTTATCGCGAATCATTTCATTATTTCCCAGCCTGGCAGACATCACCGAGCAGGATTGGAATCAAGATGGCATAAAAGTTCTAAAAATGGAACCCAATTATACCATTGAAGAAGGACAATTTCTGGAGTACGCCGTTTTGATTTTGGATGGCACAGTCAGAATGTATAAAATAAGCGCCAGCGGCCGGGAAATCACGCTTTACAGGATTCATAATGGAGAATGCTGTCCTTTGATGACTTCAAGTATTTTAGGCGAAACGGAATATGAAGCTTCCGCCTGCGTAGAAACGGCCGGCTTGGTGTTAGCGATTCCTGCAGGGATTTTTCGCGACTGGATGGATCGCTATCGGAATTTTCGCCAGTTCATCTTTAAATCTTTCGCCAAACGGATCGTCATCTTGTCCAATCTGCTCGATAGCGTCAACTTTAAGTCCATTCGTGGACGAATATCGGAATTTCTTATTCAAATGGCACAAAAAGCCGGTAATTCCGATACCTTGCATATCACCCACGACAGCTTATCCATAGAGCTCGGTACGGCCCGCGAGGTAATTAGTAGAACGTTAAAGGGACTTGAGAAGGAAGAAATCATTCAACTTTCAAGAGGGAAAATTACGATTAGAAATCGAAAGGCGCTTGAACGCTATATTGAAATATAAGGAGGAGCCAGAGCTTGAAGCGTGGCTGTGCCTTAATTATAAAAACAAACGCCGGACAAGCTCCGGCGTTTGTTTTTATTTTCTGTTGTTCCTACTTACGAAGTTATGTGACAAAGTTACGGTTCGTTTGCATCAGTCCTGATATTATCGTAACTGTGAGAAGTACAAATACAACAATTCAATATAAGAAAGGAGAAATATATCATGAAAAACGTTGGGGGAGCTGACCGAGCCATTCGCATTATTTTAGGAATTGCACTTTTATCATTATTTTACTTCCTGCCGGGGTATTGGAAATTATTTGGTCTGATTGCTTTGCCGCTTCTGGCTACTGGCTTGGCACAAAAATGCGCCATCAATCAATTGTTGGGCCGCAATACTTGCAGCATCAGATAAGCTGCTATAAGCTTTAATGAGATAGACGGAAAGAGCTGAATTAGGAGAATCCTAATTCAGCTTTTTCTAGGTTTCGTGGCTGGATAATGAAAAGGTATTAACGCAATGACTTCAAAGCCCCGCTCCAAGCAATGACTTGATCAAACAAGGTGTTTGCGGCGGCTTCCTGACGCGGATTGGGTTTGAATGTGGTGAAGTTTTCAAAATCTGTGAACAGGGATAACGTTACTTGGGCACGTACACTAGCTACATGCAATTCACTCAAGATGAGCCTAAGGTTCTCTGCTGCACGGGCTCCGCCAGTACCACCGCCATAGCTGACGATTCCAGCAGCTTTATCCTTCCATTCATTGAACAAGAAATCAATCGCGTTCTTAAGCGCCGCGGGAACGGCATGATTATACTCCGGTGTTACGAAGATGTAACCATCGTACGCACGAATTGCGTTCGACCAAGCAATGGTATGTTCTTTGGTGTATTTCATCATCATAGGTGGATGAGGTTCGTCATAAAGTGGCAAATTAAAATCTGCCAGATCAACGATCTCAAACAGCGCATCGGTGCGTTTACTTGCAACTTCATGTATCCACTGAGCGACGACTTCACCTCTGCGTCCTGGGCGAGTACTGCCGAGAATAATTCCGATTTTTAACATCATTATGGCCTCCAATAGGTTAAGTCTATGCGAGTAGCATAACGGTTAAAAGGAACCTCGTGCAATTGAAAATACGGTTATAACGATTGTTTCCGCAAAGCAATAGAATAGAACGGAAATTAGTTTACATAATAAATGTTATGTATCATCATTTATGAAAAGTGACAGCTTAGCGTCATAAAATTTTAATAATTTGAATTTTGTATGAACATGCAAACTATAGTATATGATTTATAATACAAGCTCCTATATAATTTAGTTAGGGAAGATTAAATAAACAAAAAGGTGGTTGATTTTCTTATGAATACGTCCATATATTTTGTGATATTTTCAATAATTTTATTATTTGGTCTTTTATCGACATTTATCATCGGCTTTTCTCGTAAAAATCGCGAAGGGGACCAGTCCTATTTTCAAAAAACAGGTACGAAGTGGGTAAGGCTTACTTCTTTATATGTCATCTCGATTGCTGCAGGCTTATTAGCCTTGTTAGCTTTTATTCGATACTCGATTGAATAGATATAAGAAATTTAATGTAAGTTCATAAGACCCTTCAGCTATTGCTGTGGGGTCTTTTTGGTATAGGACGAAAGGAGGGAATAGGACAAGAACTTTCGCTATATGCTGTAGGAAAACGCTATACTTTGGAAATCGTTTAGGCTTAGTAGGCGCTTGTCTGTACAGTGAGGGGAGTGTGAGGAGTTTGTCCACGATCGGAAAGGCGATACCGCGGGTTGAATCGAAAGATAAAGTAAGCGGATTTGCCAAATATACGAATGATACGCAATCCCCTGGTCTGTTGCATGGCTGGTTATTGATTAGTCCTTATGCACATGCCCAAATTGTGTCTATTGATGTGTCTAAATCATTAGAAGTAAGCGGTGTTTTTACGGTAATCACGGGAGAGAATTGTCCTGTTCTTACGGGGGGACTACTTGCCGATCGTCCCATTCTTGCCTACCAGAAGGTGCGCTATTATGGTGAGCCGATCGCTGTCGTGGTGGCAGAAACGGAACAAATTGCTAAGCAGGCTGCCGAGCATATCCGTGTGGAATTCACCCAGTTGCCCGTTGTTAATTCGCCTAGCGGTGCACTACAGTCGAATGCGCCTTTGGTACATGAGAAGCTGGGGAGCTACCAGAAATCAGGAAGCATCTTTCCCGTTCCCAATACGAACATTGCTAGTCATGTTAAAATCCGAAAAGGTGACATGCATCATGGATGGTCATCCAGTGAAGCTGTTGTTGAGAGTACATTTGCTTTCAATACTTCGGATCATAGTGCGATGGAACCGCGTTGTTCCATCGTTGAAGTCATGCCCAGCGGAATCATTCAAATCCAAACCTCTACACAAGATCCCTTTATCATCAAACGTTCATTTGAGCGCTTCTTTCAGGTTGATCAGTCCAAAGTCGTTGTCCATGTGCCATTCGTAGGGGGAGGATTTGGCGGCAAAGGCTCTATTCAATTGGAGTATATTGCCTATTTGGCTTCGAAAGCCTGTGGCGGCCGGCCAGTTAAAATCAATAATACACGTGAGTCAGACATGATTAGCTCCCCCTCTCATATTGGCTTGGAAGCGAAGGTCAAGATCGGTGCAACCCGAAATGGGAAACTGAAAGCCATGGAAATTAGTTTCTTGTTTGATACCGGCGGATACACGGATGAAGGACCAGCTGTAGCCCAAGCAGCTGCCGTTGATTGCACGGGACCTTATCAGATCGACCATGTGTGGTGCGATGCATTAACTGTGTATACGAATCATCCTTACGCGAACGCTTTCCGTGGTTTCGGACATACGGAGGCGGCTTTTTGCGTGGAGCGAACGATGGATCTACTTGCGAAGAAGCTGCACATGGACCCGATGGAATTGCGTCTACGGAATGCCATTAAGCCTGGTGATACAACACCTACGCAAGCACCGCTCAACCGCAGCAATATTGGAGATTTGATGGCATGCCTAGTTAAATTAAAAAAGCTTATCAACTGGGATGAAGGGCAATGGATGGAGGTCGATTCTTTTAAATTTAGAACCAAAGGAATGGCTTGTGTTTGGAAAACCTCAGGTTCCTCGATTGATACGGGTTCCGGTGCAACGATTACTTGCAATCATGATGGCAGCTTAAATCTCAGTGTAGGCTCCATCGAACTGGGTCAAGGAAATCGCACGATTATGGCGCAAATTCTCGCAGAACGGATGCAAATGTCAGTCGATCACATTCATATTAAAATGGATGTAGACACGCAAATTACACCTGAACATTGGAAAACGGTGGCAAGCAGCAGTACGATGATGGTTGGTCGTGCTGTATTAGACGCGGCAGAGGATGTTATTGCCCAACTGAAGGTAAATGCTAGTCTTGTTCTTAAGTGTAATCCAGATCTACTGGAGGTCAGCCAAGGTAAAGTGTTCCTGAAAGATCAACCAAACATCAGTTTGCAGATTAAGCAACTGGTTAGTGGCTACATGTATCCAGATGGCAGCGCGTCTGGGGAGCCCGTTATCGGCCGCGGGCGATATAGGGTGCATCACAACACCAATCTAGATCCTGAAACAGGAAAGGGCATACCTGGTCAGCAATGGACCGTTGGTGCGCAGGCCGTTGAAGTTGAATTCGATATTCGTGATTGTACATATCGCATTCTCAAAGCTGCTTCCGTATTTGACGCTGGCAAAGTAATTAATGAAGCCACGGCAAAAGGTCAAGTTATGGGTGGAATGAATATGGGACTTAGTTTTGCTAGTCGAGAGGGATTCCTCTTCAATGATTCTGGCATCGTGTTGAATCCACAGCTGCGCTCTTATAAATTGACGCGTTTCGGCGAAAATCCTACCTATCTCGTTGACTTTGTGGAAACGCCGTTCTTGGATGGCCCCTATGGGGCACGTGGTGTTGGGGAACACGGTACAATCGGAATGGCGCCGTGTCTAGCAAATGCGTTATCTCTCGCTGCTAGGTGTGAGCTGAATAGGCTTCCTCTCATCCCGGAGCTGATTTGGCGTACAAGGGGGGAAAGGGATGATTTCGTTTGATTTCGAATACGTCAAGCCATCTACTTATATGGAGGCTGTTCATCTTTTTCAGCAAGCAGAAGTGAATGGTCAAGATCCACTTTATTATGCAGGAGGTACAGAGATTATCTCGATGGCTCGCCTAAATCAGCTTCGTACAGGTGCTGTTATTGATATAAAGGCGATTCCTGAATGCCATATCTTGCAGATACATCATGAGCAGCTTGTCGTGGGTTCGGCTGTTACACTGACGAAATTATCGGAATCTACTTTGTTTCCTCTTTTAGCTGAGACAGTTCGACATATTGCTGATCATACAAATCGGAATAAAATAACCATAGGCGGCAACCTTTGTGGGAAATTCTTTTACCGGGAAGCCGTACTGCCATTTCTACTCGCCGATAGTCAAGTTGTGCTGATGGGATCCAATGGGATTCGGCATGTCTCGATCCACCAGATCCTAAATGGTGAACCTCGCATTGCAAAAGGGGAGCTGCTTTTGCAAATCGTAACGGATAAACGTTTTATGGAACTGCCCTTTATTACTGTTAAAAAAACGAAAATGGAAAGAATTGATTACCCGATCGTCCGGATCTCTGCGCTGCAGACCATCGAGGGGATTCGAATCGCATTTAGCGGCGTCAGTGCCGTTCCTTTTCGATCTGGGAAGATAGAAAAGGTTCTGAACGATACCTCGCTACCCTTGGAGGAACGTATCGAACGGGTAATCCGTATATGGCCAGTACCGATCTTGAGTGATATTTTAAGTTCAGCCGCCTATAGGACATTTGTCTTGCGTAATACGTTGTCTGACGTCATGACTGCTCTCGAAGGAGGTGTAAGTAATCTTGCATGGAATAGGCAGAAGTGAAATCGAGCTGCAGGTTAATGAGAAGCGCCAACACGTTGCAATCCGTTCAGCGGATACGTTGTTGCGTGTACTTCGTGAACACGTAGGACTCACAGGAGTGAAGGCTGGATGTGAAAACGGGGATTGCGGTGCATGCACTGTTCTCGTAGATGGAATCCCAATCAAATCATGCTTAATGCTTGCCATAGAAGCGCAGGGCTGCAAGATTACAACAGTTGAGGGATTGGGGGGAGATTCGCCCATTCAACGTGCATTCGTTGACAACTTCGCATTCCAATGCGGATTTTGTACGCCAGGTTTTATTATAGTCTGTCATGCATTGGTGAATAAGCAGCCGAACGCTGATGAATCTGTGATTCAGGAGTGGCTGCAATCCAATATTTGTCGGTGCACAAGTTATGCGGAAATAGGGGCAGCAGTCCGTTCGGTAATTTCAAAGGAACTAAATGAGTAAAGCAGAAGCCCTTCCACGAATGGAAGGGCTTCTGCTTGTTTTTATGCGTTCACAGCTGGAAACGCGTTGATTTTGATAAAGTGAATCTGCAAGGAGCCGAAAAAAGCTTTCCCTTGATTGTAATGCAGCTCACATTTGTATCCATACTCACAAGCAATGGCTTGTAGTGATTTGAAGCCTGGAAGTGCTCTGACCTTTGACGTGATTTGCTTCGTAATATGATTTGGTAATTTCATTACCATTGTGGACGCATTAATTCCATCAACAACGGAGATAAAGCTAGGGAACTGGGATTTCTTGAGAAGAGAGAGGTTGATATGATCCTCAGCAATTTGTAAGATTTCTTTGTTCAGACGATTTAAGTTTAAGGTCATATTTTTATAAAAGTAGATGCCAAATCCGATTTTGTTCGTCAAAGGATTTAACCGTTTCTTCCATTTCAATACGTTTGCTTCCCAATAAGACTCCAGTTGCTCGCTAATCGTATGCCAGCTCAATCGTGATGTGAAATTTTTTTTCATTCTTATACTCCTTAACCATATTAATTCTATCTCTTAATAAAGACGTTGGTAAAAGGGATATCGTTCAATTACGTCAAATTACGTTTGAAGAATCTCGACAAAACCTTCTGCAGCAACCGATAGTTTCATATCGCGGCGCACAGCTAAGCCTATACTTCGCGGCGGAAGTGGGTCATCGATTTGGAGCTCAAAAAGAGTGCCTGATTGAAGCTCTTCCTCTACAAATGACCGACTTATGAAGGCAACCCCGTAGCCTAACCTTGCGAATTCCGCTAGGAGATCAATATTTCCTAATTCAATATCTGGATGTACCTCGAATCCTTTAGCGGCAAACCATTTTTCGATGAAAACTCTGGTACTGCTACCAGGAGATAATAGGATTAACGGCAGCTCTGCTAGTTCTTGCGTTGTAAGCTGACGATTTGTCAACTCAAGAAAAGCCTCCCCAACCACAAAACAATCCTCCAGCACCGCCAAAGTTTGAATAGACAGCTCAGGATCATCGATCGGCATGTGCACAATTGCACAGTCAATCTCGCCTTCCTTGAGGCGTTTGGTGATTTCATTCGTTTTCCCATGTGAAAGTCGGATCCGTATTCCTGGATATGTCTGATGGTACGCATTCAACTGAGGGAGCAGAAGATGCTTAATCAGTGAATCACTGGCCCCAATTCGAAGTTCACCTTGATGTAACTGTTTAAGATTTTGAAGATGCTTCTGGCCAGAATCCAGTAAGGCAAAGGATTTCTTCACATAGTCAAAGAGCGTGCGTCCTTCTTCTGTTAGTTCTACACCTTTCGATAACCGATGAAACAATTTAAGCCCAATAGCGTCTTCAATCTGCTTTATGGCATAACTCACCGATGGTTGCGTAATATGAAGTTCTTGCGCAGCTTTCGTTAAATTCCGGCATTTTGCCGTATGTAAAAAAATACGATACCATTCTAGGTTCATCATTTGGTATAGATCACCTCTATGACATTCTATTGAAATTCCGATTTCATTTATCTCAACCCACTTATTATAATTGGATTATATAAATAATACAAAAGAGGTGGAGAATATGGCAGCGCATCAGCCGGATTGGGAAGCTCGTTCCCCGTGGTCAACAAATAAGGCACAAGAAGTGAAGATCAGTCCTCCAAAATCCAAGGTAAAAGGCACAATCAGAGTACCAGGGAGTAAAAGCTTGACTAACCGTGCGTTGATTATCGCATCGTTAGCCGAAGGTAATTCAAAGCTAGAAGGCTTATTGAAAAGCGATGATTCGTACTGGTGCATTGACGCATTAACCAAGCTTGGTGTGTCTATCGTCATTGAGGGAGATACCGCATATGTGGATGGTTGCGGAGGGAATTGGCCCAACTCATCTGGGGAGCTATATATGGGAGCTGCAGGTACAATTGCACGTTTCTTACCGGCAGCTTTAGCTAGTGGACATGGTCATTGGACGATAAAAGGGAGCAAACGATTAAGTGAGCGGCCATTAGCACCGCTGCTTACTGCACTTTCCAGCATTGGTGCTGCTTTTGACTATCAAGACGTAGAACATCGCTTGCCATTGAGCCTCCATGCATCTGGCTTACAAGGAGGCAGTGTGACGCTGCCTGGTTCAATGTCCAGCCAATTTATTAGTGGGCTTTTGCTAGCAGCACCCTATACGGAATCACCGCTTACCATTCAGATTGATGGTGAAATCGTGCAACGGGATTATGTGCAGATGACCGTGGATATGATGACTGCATTCGGTGTCACACCACGATTTTCCGCAGACGGTCAATCCATCCAAGTCCCATCTGGGAAATATCAAGGGCAGACGTTCCAACTTGAGCCAGATGTCTCTACCTGTTGCTATTTCTGGGCGTTAGCTGCACTAACATCAGGCAGTGTACGAATCAAAGGTATTCATGCAATGAGAACAACACAGCCAGACATTGAAATATTAAACGTATTGGAACGAATGGGCTGTACCGTCATACGTGGTGAAAATTTTGTGGAAGTACAAGGCACAAAGCACCTCAAAGGCGGCTTTACGCTCAGTATGAAAAAATGGTCAGATCAAACTTTAACGATTGCCGCATTGGCTCCTTTTACGGATGGACCGATTACACTAACTGATGCCGCTCATATTCGACATCATGAATGCGATCGCATTGCTGCCATTTGTACGGAGCTTGGCAAGCTTGGCATTCGAGTAGATGAGCATCAAGATGGTTTAACGATTTATCCCGGGCAACCGACGCCGGCTTTAGTGGATTCCCATGACGATCATCGCATGGCCATGGCGTTGTCTTTGATCGGCCTAAGAGTTGCAAACATTCGTATTACCGACCCAGGCTGCGTATCCAAAACGTGTCCAGGATATTTTGAACAGTTGTCCGCGTTAGGCGTAGAAATCACTTACTAAACAGGAGGCTTATTTCAATGGCAGGGAATACATTCGGTGAAATTTTCAAAATAACAACCTTCGGGGAATCTCATGGGGCCGCCGTAGGCGTCATCGTGGATGGTGTAACACCTGGCGTCGAGATCGATGAAGCGTATATTCAAAAACAGATGGATCGGAGAAAGCCTGGTCAATCCTCCGTCACTTCACCACGCAAAGAATACGATAAGATTCATATCTTATCTGGCGTTTTTGAAGGGAAAACAACAGGTACGCCACTTTTTGTCAGCCTTTATAACCAAGACATGAAACCAGAAGCATACAACGACATCCAGCACTCGTTTCGACCTGGCCATGCGGATTTCACTTATTTGCAAAAATACGGAATCCGGGATCATCGGGGGAGTGGACGAGCTTCGGGAAGAGAAACAGCAGGAAGAGTGGCTGGCGGGGCTGTGGCTCGAAAGCTATTAGAGCAAAGAGGCGTGCAAGTGTTGGCCTATACGCATGAGGTCGGAGGCATTTCGTGTGAGACCTTTGATGAACATGCGATTGAGCTTAATGCAGTTAGGGCTTGCGATCCTATTGCTGCTAACCAAATGATTGAAAAGATTGAGCAATTAGCGGCGATTGGCGATAGTTGCGGAGGCATCGTGGAATGTCGTATTCGCGGTGTTATGCCTGGACTTGGAGAGCCTGTTTTCGATAAATTAGATGCAGAATTGGCGAAAGCAATGCTCTCAATCGGCGCGGTCAAAGGAATCGAATTCGGTGCTGGTTTCGCAGCGGCTTCGATGTTAGGCAGTGAGCATAATGATGAAATGGATAGCTCCGGATTTCTAAGTAATCATTCAGGTGGAATTCTAGGCGGGATCAGTACCGGTCAAGAAATCATTTTCCGAATTAGTGTTAAACCCACTTCTTCCATTTCGGTTTCCCAGAAAACGTTAAACGTGAACGGGGAGGAACAAGACATTCGAACAGTAGGCAGACACGATCCGTGTATTTGCCCAAGAATTGTACCTGTGGTAGAATCGATGGTTTGCTTAGTACTGGAAGATCAGTACAAGAGACAAGCTGCGATGTTAGGATAGATGAGGCTGCCGATCATTCGGCAGTTTTTTTATTAACAAAAAATTAGATATTGTGCAGATAAATCGGTTATTATTACTCATATAGTCAGAAATTAATAACCTATCCCCTGCTGAAAGAAGGAAGAAGATCATGTCGACAACGGATAAAATTAAACTAACCTCCTATTCAACCAAGGGTGGCTGCGGCTGCAAAATTGGTCCTGCCGATCTATCTGAAGTCATTAAGAAATTACCGCCAGCACTGCCTAATCCTAATCTCCTTGTTGGGATCGATACAAGTGATGATGCTGGTGTTTATCAAATAAGCGAAGAGCTTGCTCTCGTACAAACGGTAGATTTTTTTACCCCGATTGTTGATGATCCCTACTCATTTGGACAAGTAGCCGCTGCGAATGCGATAAGTGACATTTATGCCATGGGTGGCAGACCGTTAACGGCATTAAATATCGTTGCTTTTCCGATTCGGACATTGGATAAAGAGGTGCTGGCCGACATATTAAGAGGTGCTGGCGATAAAATGAAGGAAGCTGGCATCACGCTAGTTGGCGGACATTCGATTGATGATAACGAACCGAAATTCGGTTTAGCTGTAACGGGTTTAGTACACCCGCAGAAGATACGTACTAATGCGGGAGCGCTTCCAGGTGATAAATTAATATTAACGAAACCCATTGGCGTAGGAATCTTGACGACATCCATTAAGAAAGATCGGTTAAGCGAAGATGAAGTGGCCCGAGTCACACAGGTAATGGCTACTTTGAACAAAATAGCTGCTGAAACCATGGAGCCATTCGACGTACATGCCTGCACAGATGTGACTGGGTTTGGCTTGATCGGGCACTCGCTTGAGATGGCAAAAGGCAGTCAAGTCGGTATTCGTATCACCGCAAACGATGTACCTCTATTGCCAAGGGTAAGGGAATTGGCTGAAGAAGGATTCGTACCTGGTGGCACGAAGAATAATTTCGCTCATGTCCAGAACGAAGTTACGTACCCGGACACGTTGGATCAAATCGGCCAATGGATCCTATGCGACGCAGTCACATCGGGAGGACTTCTTATCTCAGTGTCTGGTGACCAGGCAGAGGACTTACTCGGTAAACTGAAGCTTGCTGGTGTGGAAGCTAGTCTAATTGGAGAAACAACGGAAGAACATCCAGGACGTATCGTAGTTATCTAAGCGAGTGTGGTTGAGGCTAGTTTTCTTACGAAGACTTTAAAGGAGCGGTATCCATTGTTTCAAGACATCAGCATAGAAGAGCTATTAGCACTCAAAGACAAGAAAGAATTGGTCATGATCGATGTTCGTTCGCCCTCTGAGTTTCAGGATGCCACGATTCCCGGCAGTATCAATATTCCTTTTTTTGATGATAACGAACGCGCAGAAATTGGCACCATTTATAAACAAGTGAGTGTACATGCGGCTAAAGATCGGGGACTTGAGATTATTTCTGCTAAGCTGCCATCATTTGTCAAAACGTTTGAAACGATCAAAGAGCAGAAAGCTGTTTTCTGTTGGCGCGGCGGCATGCGGAGTCATTCGTCAGCTACTGTGCTTTCGTTAATGGGCATACGTACATATCGGTTGACAGGGGGATTTCGTTCCTATCGAAGATGGGTTGTTGAGACGCTGGAGAAGATGGAGTTCAAGCCACGTGTATGTGTGATTTCTGGGAATACGGGAGCAGGTAAAACAGCTATTCTTCGACGTCTACAGGCGGAAGGATTTCCTGTTTTGGACCTAGAAGCCTATGCCGGGCATCGTGGATCTATATTTGGACATGTTGGACTCCAAGCAAACAATCAGAAGACTTTCGAAGCGCATCTTGTAACGAATTTATTGAAATTTAAGGATTCTCCTTATTTAATCATTGAGGGTGAAAGTAAACGTATCGGTAAAGCCGTGATACCGGAGTTCATGTTTAGTAAAAAGGAAACCGGCACACACTTGTACATTAAAATGCCGATGCATGAACGTGTTCGCCATATTATTGAGGATTATCGTCCTGGGGAAAATAAAGATCAGTTGCTGGAAGCCTATCATCATATTAAAGACCGCATCCACACTCCAATTGCGAAAGAGATTGAAATGGCTTTGAAGGAAGAACAATTTGAGAAGGCTGTAGATCTGCTCTTAGCGCATTACTATGATCCGCGTTATGAACATGCCATGAACAAATACGAACAGGAAATTCAAGAATTTCATACGTTGGATGTCAAAAATCTGGATGAAGCTGTTGATGCTGTTAAGGCAATCCTTCAGAATGATCATAAATAATCGGGTACGGGTCCGTATTAACCATGGGGAGTGCACGAAATGGTAACAAGTGAACAAAGTAATGATGAACAATCACGTATTTATCTTGACTATAATGCGAGTACGCCGATCGATTCAGAAGTAATAGATGAAATGCTTCCATATGTATTCGGACACTACGGTAACCCATCGTCTTCTCATTGGGCTTCCGAAAAGCTTGAAGAAGCGATTGATCTTGCTAGACAGCGTATTGCCACAAGCATCGGTTGTAAATCAAGTGAAATTGTCTTTACTAGTGGCGGAAGCGAGTCTAATAATCATGCAATTAAAGGCGTTTATTTTGCCATTAAACATCGTGGAAACCACATCATTACGACGAAAATAGAGCATCCGTCTGTCCTTCATCCATGTGCTTTTCTTGAAACTATAGGCGCTAAGGTGACCTACCTAGATGTGGATGCGTATGGGGTCATTGACCTCGAACAGCTCAAGGCAGAGATAACCGAAGATACGATTCTAGTTTCTGTCATGCATGCAAATAATGAGACCGGAACGATTCAACCGATCAAGGAAATTGCTGAAATCACGAAACGTCAGGGGATCCTTCTCCATACTGATGCTGCACAATCTGTAGGGAAAATCGATGTGAATTGGGATGACATGCAGGTGGATTTACTTACTCTTGCGGGTCACAAGCTATATGCACCTAAAGGGATAGGCGCCTTACTTATCAGAGAAGGAACCGCTATCACTTCACACAATCACGGCGCTGGTCACGAGTCTGGCCGAAGGGCGGGTACTGAGAATGTGCCATACATCGTAGGCTTAGGAAAAGCGGTAGAGCTGGCTTACTCCGAAAACAAGATGGTGGATACCCTAGCCTTAACGAACCTGATGTGGGAAAGATTATCGGATACATTTCATGATCGAATCGTAAGGAATGGACATCCAGATCAACGATTGCCAAATACCTTAAACGTCAGTTTTCTAGATAGGATTGGGCAAGAGATCTTAGCTCGAATCCCAGAGATAGCTGCCACGACAGGTTCGGCTTGCCATACAGGAAGCAGTGCGATGTCACCGGTGTTGAAGGCGATGAAATTGACGCCGGAGGCTGCGGCTGGCACGGTGCGATTTTCGGTGGGACGCTACACGACGATGGATGAGATCGAACGTGCCTGTGCCTTGTTAGTAGCACGAATAGGGACAGGGAAATAAAAAAAGAGCAGACCCATTCATAATGAATCGGTCTGCTTTATTATTTTCATTTATTTACTTTGTTTGAAACCCTTCAACAGCTTTAGTAGCATTCTTCACAATTTCTGTTGCATCTGTAAGGGTGATGCCATCTTGTGGGTTGAAAGTACCATCCGCATTTAACTGCACAATATCTAAGGCAAGCGCAGTTTGAATGGCGCCAACATGTAAGATATCGATCTTATCATTATCCTTCACTTCAACAGGAGATATCTTAATCATAGGCAATTTCTCACTGGTTTGAAACGTATGGATGAGCAAATACGTGAACGATTCGCGAGTCATTTTGGCATCGGGGTCAATCTTAATCTGAATATCTGTACCTACATTTCCAAGTGCATCTTTGATCAGTTGAACACCTTGAGCTGCTGCAATGGGGTCCGTTGATACGATTGGATTTTGATGAGCTTTCAGATACTCTAGCGCATTAAAAATTTCCTCAGCAGCATCTGCACGCGTAATCTCATCTTTAGGATTAAATTTACCCTCGGCATTCAATTTGATAATCCCATATTTAAGGGCACGTTGGATAGATCCAGAATACTCGACATTGAGTTGATCTGTATCTTTGATATCTACAACAACCGGGTTAATTAACGGGAGTTGCTTGCTAATTTCAATTGCTCGTACAAGCTGATGCGTGAACTCTTCACGTGTTATTTTTTTATTTGGATTTAGATCTTTTGGAAGGTCAATACCGTTGACGGCTGCAGTAATAAACGCATTTGCGTACCAAGCATCATTAGAAGCATTTGCAAAATAATCAGTAGCCTTCGGCTCTTTTACGAATCTCACTAAGTCTAAATTGAGACCAAGTGCATTTACAAACAATTGAACAGTTTGAGCAGTTGTAAGCTTCTCATGAGGGGCAAATAGATCAGTTGTGATCCCTGAGACAACGCCAGATTGTTGAAGTGCAATAATTTTATCTTTTGTCGCAACGTTATCCAAGTCAGTAAAGGTAGTGGAGGCCGCGAAGCTTTGACCAATTAATGTAAGCGATAGCAAGGCAGTTGCTGCTGTTAGCGTGAGAGTTTTGATCGTTTTTTTCATTTCTAATTCACCTCATAATAGAATTTTGTTGGTATTTCTGGGCTTTCAGGATCATAAACGGATACGTTAATGAAAAGGTTGCACCTATTGTAAAATTAGTAACTATAATTTGGAATGTTGTATTGGATTTACAAGAATTCGTCAAGTTATCTTTACACAATCTTTATCTGACTATGTTACAAATAGTCGTAAAGGCAGGCACCTTCTTTTATGAAAATTTCCAGTAGGTAAATACAATAATGATTTTTCGAATAGAATGTTGCCCATCAGCGGGGGAGAAAACAGATGCAAAAAACGATATTAGTTGTTGGAAGATGAAGATATGAAACTATGTAGAATCGAGGCGATCCCAATGAGAAAAACAATCATCCCTCTCATCGTTGCATCAATGACGGCTATTCATAAAAAAGACGATTTTTATAAGAAAACACCATTTTCGGTTATTCATGTTTTTAAGATAGAATACCGCCATCAATATAGAAATGAGACATTGAGATTCTTACATCAGCCCTGTAAAGTTTGAATTGTAAAATAGAAAGCGTTTTCAAAAGTCATGTTAATAGCCATTGCCTTTATTTTATCCTTTCAAAGCAGTGCCAAAGCCGCAGGTCCTTATGAGGTTGGCGCCTTTTATTTTGACAATTGGAATCCGCAATTAAATCCGACAGCCATCGCAAATTACAAAAAAATCTATGGCAGCTCAGCCAATCAATGGAGCGGAGTTTCCGATACGCTAACGGTCCCAGGACTATGGGGGTTTGGCCCCATTGCCAATCGGGAGCCATTAGCTGGCTGGTACGATGATCGCAATCAGAGTGTCGTTGATCAACAAATTTTACAGGCAGCCAGCCGTGGTCTTGATCACTTCGCCTTCTATTATTACTAGAAAGAATCAGGTGGCGGAGAGCGTCCCGGACAGCAATCGATTTATAATTTTATTAATTCGCCTTATAAGGATTTAATGAAGTTTTATATGTATTTTATTGCCGATGGACAATGGCCAGCCAGTGATTGGAATACGTACATGGTGCCTAAATTGGTTACGATGATGCAAGACCCTTCGTATAAAAAGACGCCTGATGGCAGACCGATTGTCGCATTTTATAGGAATTTTGCTACACGGTTAGGCGGGGCGACACAATGGCAAACGGCACTCCAAAGCTTACGAACAGCCGCCATGAATGCGGGCTTGCCGAATCCATTATTACTGGATAACTAAAACCATTTGGTATTAGATTTATTGTATATCATTGAAGTGTAGCACTTATAAGAAGCACAACATCAAGGAGAAGTTTGTCGTGTGACGATTGAAATTCAATGGCTATCGAATGCCAAAAACAGCAAAATCACAGCCTTATGGGCTGTGATTTTGCTGTTTAGTTGATCGATTGATGACGTAATAACCTTAAAAGAGATTAATCGCTGTTGCTGTGAGCGAAAAAGTCGCGCGTTTCCTGGCGCGCCTTAGGACTTAACACACGATCGAGCTCTTCGTTCAGCCAAAGCAACGATTTATTGAGGAGATGATTACGCATACTTTCCTCGGCATCGCGCATCGTTAAGTTAATGACACAGGGAGTAGCTCGGGTGCATGCCGCAAACTCCTCGTCACGGCACAGATAACTGTTATTTTTAATATTTTTGCATTGAAAAATGGGAGTTGAGCCTTCAACGGCTTCTACGACATCCCAAAACGATATTTCCGCAGGAGGCTTGGCTAATCTATAACCGCCTTTTACCCCAGGCACGGAGCTAACGATACCAGCCTTCGTTAATTTCCCAAAAATTTTCGAAAGGTAGGTCTCCGAGATGCCTTGAAACGCAGATAGTTCTTTAATCCCTATAGTCGCCTTAGACGGAATGTCGATCAAATATACCAAGCAATGCAGCGCATATTCAACACCTATACTGTACTGCATGCAAACACCTGCTTTCTGGACGCAAAACTTGATACTAAATATCTTAAGTGGAGTAATGCCTCTTGTCAAATCAAGGTTTGGCGGTTTTTGTAAAAATTGGTCTTCATTATGGATTGACAAGCACGAAGGAAGTCGATATTGTAGATAATGTTTATAGACGATAATGTTTATCGACGTTTAGTGTTTGAGAAGCAAGATTGCGAAAGCAGCCTGATTTAACTGTGTCACGTCGGCGAAGAGAAAAGAAATAATGGAGGTTAGACATCATGAACCATCATCAAGAAGAAGTGAAAAAACGTAAAGCTATTTCCCACCGGAAAGAAGAAATCGACTGGCAGCAAGTGGAACACGTTCCAGGAGAACAAATCTGTATTCGCGTAAAAGGCGAAGACACTAATGGCGCATACTCCATTTTGGATCTAGTTAAGGATTCTTCCTATGGTTCATCGTATGGACCGCCAATTCATGTTCATCAAAGAACAGACGAGATTTTCCGTGTCATTGAGGGAAAAGCTCGATTCCACTTGGACGGAAAGGAGTTCGATGCGAAAGCGGGCGATATCGTTGTCGTTCCAAAAGGAACGACTCATACTTTCGCTAATTTTGACACTGACACTCCTCTGCTTATGCAGATTACGTTTACTCCCGCGGGAGATGAGCTTGCATTCCAGGATTGTATCGGAAAGACAATCGAAGAAATTATTGAACTGTCGAGAACGAAATACCAAGTCATCTTCACAGGGCCGCCACTTGAAAAATAAATGGAGGTATAACATCTTGAACAAACATGAACAACTTGTGAAAGAACAACATGCCATTTTCCAGCAAAATAAGGAAGCTGAGTGGATCGACTTGATCCACACCCCGGGAGAAAGGTATAGAATTCGCGTGAAAGCCGAAGATACGAATGGAACATACTCTATGATTGAAGTCATGATGGATCCTAAGGATGAGCCGCCGTATGGACCGATGCTTCACATTCATCAGAGAACCGACGAAATATTCCGCATCCTAGAAGGAAAGGCTCGATTTCAAGTGAATGGAAAAGAGTTCGATGCGGGAGTTGGTGATATTGTCAAAGTTCCAAAAGGTACACCTCATGTTTTCGCGAATTTTAGCAACTCTCGTTTACATTTGCAGATCATATTTACTCCCGGTGGAGAAGAAGCTTTTTGGCAGAAAATAAATGGTATGCCATTAGATGAAATGGAAGAAGTATGTAAAACATTTCACGTACTTCTAGTGGGACCACCTCTCCATAAATAACACTTCCAGATAATTGACGGGAATTAAAAAAGATTGCTGTATTCACCGTAAACAGGAGATAGCTGATTGCCAGCTCTTGCCTGCTTGACATTTTACTTACTAGTAAGTAAAATGCAGAGATGAGAAACAGAAAAACACAAATTGTTGACCTAGCGCTGCAGCTAATTCGAGAAAAAGGTTATGTTGCCATTAGTTACGAGGATTTATCCAAGCAACTACGTGTATCCAAGGCAAGCATTCATTATCATTTTGAAAAGAAGGAGGATTTAGGCATTGCCCTTACGGAGAAGATACAAGAGAATTTGGAACATTTCATGAAGCTGATAATCAATTCTACTATGACAGTCGAAGAGAAACTGATGCTTTATTTTGAAAGACAGTATGCACCCTTGTCCAGTGAAGAGATATGTCCTATATCATCTCTACAATCTGATTACGTATCCTTACCAGAAGTTATACGAGAAAAGGTTAAGGAATTAAGCGAATTTGAAATTAAGGTAATAACAACTATTTTAACTGATGAACAGGGAACAAATACTGCTAACCAATCAAAAGATATAGAAGCATTAGTCTATACCGTACTGTCATGTTTAAAAGGAGCTTTGCAATATAAGCGATCATTGGGAAAAGATGTTTTATCTCTCGTTCAGACGCAAATAATCGTCTTGTTAAATAAATAGGCGGTTTCATTTTAAGTATAACTTATCTACTAGTAAGTTAAAATTTAGGAGGTAAGTCTTTGCGTCGAAGGTAAGCAAATAAGGTAGTCATTGCGTAGTGTAATCGAAAATGCGAAATAATATTACGAATATTAAAAAAATACAGACTTAAGGGAGAGACTTAAATATGAGAAAAGAATTTGTATTTCACTTATATAATGTTGAACATGATAATTTTTTGAAATTGCTTACTAAATGTCCTGAAGATCACCGGAAGGTCATTCCAGATGGTTTCAACACGAGCCTTTACTGGCACTTAGGCCATGTGCTTCGAGTTACTGAATTTCATTTATTTGATCTTTCGCAGCAAACCTCGATGAAAGTCGTTCCAGAAAGTTATCATGACCTGTTCTTTTATGGAACAAAAGCTACGGAATGGAATGCAGAGCAGCAAGCTAAGATGCCTGCCTGGGATACGATGATTGAACTATTGAAACAACAACGTGAGCATATTTACAATTCAACGAAAGAAAGACTAGAAGAGTCTGTGCCTGAAAACTTTAAAAAGGCTGAAAATTTCGGTGAGCTTGTTCTTACTACCGCGGGACATCTATCCAATCATAACGGCGTTGTTGCGGCAATGCTACAAGTACTGCAACAGAAGTAAACTTTATCTTAGAGGAGCGTGACGTGAATGCAAGTGAACCAGGTAAGCAAGACAAGCTTAATGATGAGATACACCATTATTTTTCTTACGACTGCGTTAATCATTGGAACTTTTTTTGAATTTGCTTGTGCCTTTAACAACTGATTCGAACGACTTTGGCAATTGTAAACTTATCTATTGTAGAATGATTTTTCAAAATCGGGGAGGGCCATATGTTGGATTTTCCATTGCTATGGTCCTTCCAACAATTCCAAAAACAGTTTGGTGGGGGGATCACGAAGTGAAACTTAACGCAAACCAATGCTTCAATGTCGATTTTAACAAGAAGGAACGGTTAAAGACGCTGACCAAACTTCAATATAACGTAACACAACATGGCGCGGACGAGATGCCATTTAACAACGAATATTGGGATAATGACGAGGAGGGTTTATACGTAGATATTGTTTCGGGTGAGCCATTGTTCAGTTCAAAAGACAAATATGATGCGCTTACAGGCTGGCCTAGTTTTACAAAGCCTTTGGATCCAAACAACATTGTGCTTAAAAGCAAGTACTTCTCTTTTGGATCCGAAGTCAGAAGTCGGGATGCTGACTCCTTCTTAGGAGATGTGTTTAAAGATGGGCCAGAACCAAATGGATTACGATTCTGTATGAACTCAGCAGCCATGGAGTTTATTCCGAAAGCTGATCTCGAAAAAAGAGGATATGGGGAATATGCGACCCTTTTTAGAGAATAGAAGCAATATAAACGTCGAGTGACAAGCAATTTATCCTATTAAATCCGTCTAAAGCGGCTCTATAATTTCGGTAGTCCGACAACATTCTTTCAATGTGCTTTTTTACTAGTTGCTGTCGCTACATTCATTGGAAAACATTATCAATTAGGAGGTAATTATATATGTCAAAATTATTAGATGTAATGGGACCACAAATTCAACTCGTTACGGATTTATCGGGAAATAAGGATTATTGCCTAATGAAGGCTGAAGTTCCACCTGGTGTTATTGTACCTGTTCATAGTCATGATGATCGTGAAACCTTTGTTGTTCTAACAGGGGAACTTGAGGCGTTTACGGAAGACAGCTGGAAAACAGTTAAGGCTGGCGATACTGTTGATATTCCGGGAGATGTAAAGCATGCTTGGAGAAACTCCTCAAACGAAACAGTAAAATTGCTGGTGGTATCGACAGTGAAAATGGGAGAATTTTTCAATGAAATTGGTGTTCCGGTTGAGAATGTGAAACCAGGTCCTCCTACGCCAGAAGTTTTACAGCATTTTGTTAAAGTAGCGATAGCTTATGGCTATTGGCTGGGAACACCTGACGATAATGCTTCGATCGGTATTAAGCTAGGCTAACACTTTTCATCAGAGAAAAAGGGAAATCCGCTTTAAAGTAACAGGTTCCGTTTTGAGGTGCAAATTTGAAATTGACACCGATTTCGGACGCATATTTGGCTTAGACCTGGTATAGGCTCTGCTTTTTGCATTGCTATTACAAAAGTATCTATTTTCATTTGATCCTGAATGATCCCTGCGACTCCCTTATTTCCATTGGCATCTTTTATAAAGATCGCAATCAAGCATAATCGACTACAACCCTGTCCGGGGCAATTGGTGACAGAGTCAAAACGCACTTTCTTGACTTCTCTGAAATGACTGACGAGGAAGGAAGCGCTTATGGAATCCTTGTTAAGAAATTGTATTCTGTTCACAAAAAAATAACCTAGAATGAGTGATAGTCCTTCAAAGGGTTGAAATACTTAACACAGGATCGGTCATGTGAGGAAAATGATGTAATAGAATGGTACAAGTACTTCGTGAAATGTTTGTACGACGGTGAACTATAGTTCAGGAGCTGCATTGAAGCAGCTCTTTTTTGTTCATTAAAGTAACGGGCAGATTTGCGCAACATTGTTATTTTCGAAGTAAATTCAGATTTCCACTTGACCCTTACGTAACGTAATGATTTATAGTGAACGTAAGAGCAGGACGAAACACGGGCCTACTACCAAAAAATCGAAGAACTAAATTCGAAATCGGAGGAGAAGCAAACATGAGAAAACTCGTATTATTCATGCATGTGTCGCTGGACGGGTATGCGTCGGATTCGAACGGAGGACTAGATTGGATTCCGTACAACGAGGAATTAGAGAAATACGCCGAGGAGGTCGTAGCCGAAGTCGGATCTCCCGTATACGGACGTACGACGTATCAGATGATGGAGAGCTACTGGCCCACGGTGCTGGACAATCCGAATGCGTCGAGGCACGGTATGGAGCATGCCAAATGGCTGCAGGATGTTAAGAAGATCGTCATTTCCGGCTCGATGGACATTGTCGAATGGAACAATACGATGCTGATCAAGGACAATATCGCAGAGAAAATCAAGGCGCTCAAGGAGCAGCCTGGCAAAAATCTCGTTATCTTCGGCAGTCCGGGGGCGGCGAAGACGTTGCTTGAGCTCGGCCTGATCGACGAATTCCTGTTGACGATTTGTCCGGTCATCTTGGGCGGCGGAAAATCGGCATTCCACGGCGACTGTGAGAAAATCAGGCTCAAGCTACTGTCCAGCCGAACGCTCAAGTCGGGCATTATCGCAACCCGCTATGAGTTGGAGAAATAGCCGTGCCGTACAAGATGCTCCACTAACGAGAAACGTTTGTTCAATACACAGCAACGGGAGGCTGCCGGCACGTGTCGGGTGACAAGAACATAGTCCCATTAATTGCCGCGTAAAACGCGGTCTTTTTATTTTATGGGATCTCAGGTCAGAGACTTTTTTTGGCCAGTGGATCGACTGCCTTTTCTCAACTAACGGGCAGATTTCGTTAATAAAGCATCACTTAGAGGAATTATTTAATATTACACCGTCTTTTTCAGCATTAACTTGGATTAATTTATTAATCCAACAGAGTCTAATTCAATGAAGCCTTTTGAAACATTAAATACAATACTAGGATTTAGAACGATTTATTATTTACTTAAAGACATTTTCAAAGGTAAGAGATTAATTGGTCTAAGAGTAGTAGATATTTATTCAGAGGGAGCATTATCAAAGGTATCCTTTGGTTTCAGTGATGAGGTGCGGATTTGGATAAATGAGGAAGAAGTATATCAAGGTTCGTGTATGTGGGGATTTTGTCTTAAAACAGGTATTCAATCGCTCAACTAACGGTGAACGTTAGTTGAATGACACCATAACTAGGTACCTGTTTAATGGGTTCTAGATTTACCTCTAGAGGTTTCCTATGAACAAAAAGCCGCGTGTGATATCCATTGCGGCTGTATCCGGAGGAGGTAAACTACAATAAATCATTTGGGTCCGAATTCAGTTTGAAAATCGGAACGGAACTACTTCGTAGTCGGGGAAACGAGTTCGAGTACATTCTCAAACATAGAGGAGGGAGGATTGGGTTTAAGGTTGTTTTTTGATCGTTGTGTTGGTTATTGTATTATGGATAATAGAACTAGTGCCTCAATGGGTGTTTTTTAATATAAAACATAGGAGGATGAAATGGCCTGGAGCAAATTGAAACAACATCTGGAGAGTTTTCTCAGTCCTGCGCTACATGGAAGGGTAGAATACCTTTCAACCAGCTACCGCTATTTACCAGATAAAGCAGGACTTTGTTATATTGCAGTAGATAAAAAGAACGTACTCAATATGAGTGATACCTTAATCAGATGGTATCAGACGGAGTTGGAAATTAAGAATGATTCAGATATCCAGATTCCTATTAACAATGAAGAAATAGAAGCGGTCAGAAAAGAAACCAAAGGGAGTGTTCCGGAGGATCGTTTAAAAGTAATAGCAAGAAGTAGAAAAATATCGGAATATGCTAAGGAGCTATTGTCAGCACAGTCATCATTAAGTAAATCAAATTTTAGCGTCATAGCTAACAAGTTTTTATCCATTTCTATAGAGGAAAGCATAGAGAGCAATGATATTTTATTGAATATTTTAGCTCTGGTGGACAGACGAGTTGGAAAAAAGCGAATTTTAAACATGACCGAGAAGATGAAGTTAAAGCATCCAATTGTACAGTATTTTTTTGAACTACGACTTAATACATATGAAAATAAATAATTCATTCACCTCCAAACGGAAGGTCTTTTTTGCGAACATTCGTTTATTTGCGAAATGTTTAACTCTTGCTCAATTTAATTGGGATCGATTTAACAAAACAAATTAGATGATTCCATTAAGCTCAACCCCGTGGGGCTGCTGTATGACCGCTGCGACTACAATTGAGCAAACGGGCAGTTTAGCGTGGTAACGCCACCGTCAAGAATTAAACCCCTTCCATATTTTATCGCAAATTGATACACCGAATCGGCAAATGTTTTTTTCTGTACTATGAGATAAGTAACAAAGGCCTCTCTGTCTTGATCCGGTGGAATAAAATGGAGAATCCCTAGTGTAACAAAGTCACGGTTCATTTTTATCAGACCTGATAAGATCATTACTGTGAGAAATAATAAAACAAAATTAGAAAGGAGAAATGTTTCATTTTGACCGAGGAACTGATGCCATTTCCATTTTTCAAGGAAATGTTCTAATGGAAATCACACATACACAACATGAGGAGAAGAGATAATGGATCATTTATTTACACCTTTCAAGATCAAAGGATTAGAATTGAAAAACCGCGTCGTTATGCCGCCGATGTGCCAATATGCAGTTAAGAATAAGGACGGGATAGTAAACGATTGGCATTATCACCACTATGTTAGCCGTGCAATAGGAGGCGCAAGCCTCATTATTATTGAGATGACAGATATTGAGCCGGATGGCCGAATTACTGACCTCGACCTTGGGCTTTGGTCAGACGAGCAAATCGCCCCTTTAAAACGTATTGTCGATGCAGTTCATCAATACGGCGCAAAAGTGGGCATTCAGATTGCCCATGCTGGACGAAAAGCGGAAGATGCAAAAGTTCCAGTAGCACCATCCGCCATTCCGTTTGATGATAAAACTAAGATACCGCGCGCTCTGACAACGGACGAAACGAAGCAAATGGTAGATAAATTCCGTTTGGCTGCGGAACGCGCTGTCAAAGCTGGGGTGGATACGATTGAACTTCACGGAGCTCATGGCTACTTGATCCATCAATTCCAGTCTTCGTATACTAATAAACGTACAGATGAATATGGCCAAGATATGACGTTGTTTGGTCAACAAGTCATTCGAGCCGTTAAAAGCGTAATGCCTGATCATATGCCACTTATGATGCGTATTTCGGCCAGAGAGTATGTCGAAGATGGTTATGGTTTGAAGGAAAGCACTGCGTTTTCCAAAGCATATAAGGATGCAGGAGTTGATGTTTTTCATGTCAGCTCGGGAGGAGAAGGCCCTATACTTGCACATGGAAGACCAGGCACTCATGCAGCGTATCAAGTACCCATGGCAAGAGAAATTAGGAACGCACTGAACGTCCCCGTCATTGCTGTCGGACGGTTGGATGAACCGGCATTGGCAAATGCCGTTATCGGCAACGAAGAAGCGGATCTCGTGGCCGTAGGTCGCGGGATGTTAAGAAATCCCTATTGGGCTATTGAGGCAGCAACTAAGCTTGGCAAAGAAACCAATATTCCAGGTGTTTATGACCTTGGTTTTAAACTTAAGTAAAAAGGTCAGAGCAATACGACGAATCGAGAAGACCAAAAGAAGCACTTGCCCAGAGCAGTGCTTCTTTTGGTTTTCTAAATCGAATAAAACAATATCGATCCGCGCCAAATACCCACTTAACCCCAAATATAACTTGTTCACGGTTTTACTTCTTCAATATATAAAATTAAGTAACGCCAAGTAACAAAGGAGATGAACCGGTTGATTTCAAATCTCCTCAGAACATCCATTGCAGTTGAGTTGGGTACGGCTAGAGAGGTGATCAGCAGAACTTTGAAAAGTCTCGAGAAGGAGGAAATCCTTCAACTTTCTAGAGGGAAAATTACGGTTAGAAAGCTTAACAGCTCTCGAACAATATGTTGAATCATAATTGAAGCCAGCCTTAATACAACGCGAAAAAATTAGGGTGTCTAGATGAATTAACAACATTATTTTGTGCATAATACTGCAATATACCTAAATGTTGGGAGATCGAGATTCGCATGCTGAAAACGGAGCAAACGGACATCGAAGAATTGCTGCGATTGTCGAGTCAATCGAGTGATTTTAGAACTGGCAAAATCTCTTTCTCAAATCATCAGATATACATAGCCTATTACAGTACTTTAATCGATCAGACATTGCTTCAGGAGCATGTTCTTCTGCCCTTGAAGCAATGCTCCTTGGCTGCAATCCATACGCTCGAGGAGCTTCGGGAATTGATTCCAATCGACGAAATCGAGATTACGGATCAGATCGATGTCATTCAGTCCAAGCTGTTCAAAGGCTCTGTCATTGTTCGGCTTCACGAAGTGGATCCGGTATGCGCCTTAATTCATTTGGCAAACAAAAACGGAATGCGAAAAAATAACGATACGGAGAACGAGTTCAGCGTTGTTGGACCTAAAGTGGGTTTCGTCGAGGATCTTGATACCAACCTTTGCCTATTAAGAGCGCAGATCAATATTCCAAATCTAATTGTCAAGGAAATCTCAATCGGTTCTGTGTCCAAAACGAAAGTAGCGATTGTATATATCAATGGTGTGACAAACGAACAGAACGTTCAAACGATTGAGCAAAGATTGCTGGCGATCGACTGCGATGTTGTATTCGACTCCTCCGAGCTCGATCAAATCATTTCGGACAACTCTGCGTCGCCTTTCCCATTGTTCGTAAGCACCGAACGCAGGGATCGGGTTGTGTATGCACTCATTTCGGGACAAGTCGCCGTGATCAGTGATGGATCGCCTTATTTTATAACTGGTCCTTCGAGCTTGTTCGATTTTTTTATTTCCCCGGAAGACTATTATATGCCTTGGATATTAGGGTCGTTTTTTCGCATCATTCGGATTCTAGGAGTTATCTTTTCTTTGTTTGCAACCTCCATGTATGTCGCAGTGATGACGTACCATTACGAGGTCATTCCACATAATTTGTTAGGTCCTCTCGTATTTTCCAGGCTCAATGTGCCTTTCCCGCCCGTGCTTGAAGTGCTGTTTCTGGAAATGACGATCGAGTTTCTTCGCGAAGCCGGAGCCCGATTACCGAGCAAGATCGGCCAAACATTGGGCATCGTCGGAGGAATCGTAGTCGGCCAGGCAGCGGTCGAAGCTGCGTTAACTAGCAATATTCTTATCATTATCGTATCTCTGTCGGCATTAGCCTCCTTCGCCACACCGATTTACAAGATGTCAAATACGATTCGCTTCCTACGCTTTCCGATTATTCTTTTATCCGCCGTCTGGGGCGCTTTGGGAATTTTTATCGTGATCTGCTTCTTGATTGTCCATATCACCAGGCTGCAATCGTTGGGATATCCGTATACGGTGCCGTTATATCCTTTGCGAATTAAAGATTTTCGAGACAGCTTTATCCGTTCTTCATTTCAATATACGGGAAACAGGCCGAGCTATCTAAAGTCGAGTTCAAAGAAACGATACTCGCCAAAACCTGTAAAACGGCGCTTTGAGTGGGACGAAAAATGACGTTCGATTACAAAAAGGAGGGCCGGCCCGTAATGCTAGTTAAAAACCTTCTTGCCACCATGCTGGCTGCGGGACTCCTCACTGGATGCAGCGATCAGAGAGTAGTGAATAAAATCAATCTTATCCAAACCATGGGTCTAGATTCCTCCGATCAGGGGGTGAAAAGTACAGTGCTTATCGGAAGCTTCAAGAAAAAGGGAGAGACTGATATTCAAGTCCTGAATACGGTAGCGGATACCACTTTTGATATCGCTCCGAAATTAAACTTACAATCGAAAAATATAATAGAATACGGCCAACTCGGTCTGGTAATCTTCAGCCAAAGCTATGCCCGGCAAGGTATCGGGCCAGCTCTGGAGAGCCTCTGCCGTAGCCAGAAAATATCTAGCAGTATTCTGCTCGGAGTAACGGATTCGACGGCCTCAGAACTGTTAGCCAAAGCACAGAAATCCCAGGATTCGTATTATCTATGCGATATGATCGATCAAAATATTAGATACGGCATTTTGCCGAGAATTAACCTGCAGGAGACGTTGTTTCAATATTTCGGCGAAGGCCGCGATCTGTATTTGCCGTATTTCGTGTCGGAAGGGGACGATATCCGGATCGAAGGATTGGCCTTATTCAGAGATGACAAATTTGTAACCAAAATCGGAAACAATAAGGTGTTTTTATTAAAGCTGCTTATGCAAACCACGAAGAACGGGGATTTTTTAGTGCCTTTAGCAGGGGCGGACCATAAGGAAGAAAATTATATTCAATTCAGTAGTACGGGTTCCAAAGCAGCTTTTAAGTTGGATCGACTGGAGCCGGTTCCTTCTATCAATATCAATGTGCGACTGAGCGCTCAAGCCAAACAATACCCTAGCCGCATCGATTTCAACTCCAAGGAACAAATATCTAAGCTCGAATCGGACATCGGTGCGTACTTTGAAGACGAATTGCAACAGCTTCTTGCTTTCTGCCAAAAAAAAAGTTTGGACCCGGCAGGCATCGGAGACTTTGTCCGAAGCAAAACGAAGGATTGGAACGCCGAGTATTTTGGGGAAATATACCCAAAAGTGGAGTTAAAAGTGAATGTTCATTTTACTATCGTCCAACCCGTCATGACCCAATAAAATGAACGACAGGGGCGAATACCTGCAGGAGGCTTCGATGAGACAACCCGCCACCAATGAATGGACAGTATCCCCATTCCTCGTATTCTTCCTGCTTTACGCCAGTATGGTCGAGGTTGGGGTTTTGAATTATCAGAAAGCTTTGATGCAGTATGCAGGCTATAATGCTTGGATTTCCATTCCGATAACGGGAATTAGCATTCATATCATCATCTGGATGATTTATCAAATCTGCTCATCCAACGGGGGAATGGGCATTTACGAAATTAATCAGCATTACTTCGGCAAATGGTTCGGCAGAGCCCTTAATGCAGCCATCGTTTGCTACTTCGCCTTTGGAGCGTTCATAACCTTCAGAGTTTATTTGGCTATTATTCAATATATGCTTTTCCCGGAAATGAACCTGTTACCAATAAGCTTAATATTTGCTATTCTATTGTATTACACAGTATCAGGAGGATTTCGTACCATTGTAGGGATCTGCTTCTGGGGGGTGCTTTTCTCTTTAGCCTTCGTCATCCCGTTAAATTTGTTAGGTCTTTCATATTTGCATCTTCAGAATCTGTTTCCGTTGTGGAACCATTCGACAGCTGACCTGCTTCTTTCCGCTAAAAGCATGGTGCTTCAATATTTGGGTATCGAAGCGTTACTTGTTTATTACCCATTTATTCAGACACCGGCCAAATCAGAAAAATGGGCCCATTGGACGGTATTAATAGTAACCGTTTATTATTTGATCACGATCTTGATTACTTTTATGTATTATAGCGAAATCCAACTACAGAAAGTAATCTGGCCGACTCTTCATAGGGTTGCGTTACTAAAACTTCCATTGATTCAAAGGTTGGAGTATTTAGTTATTTCCGTATTGTTTATCAAAATCGTAGCCTGCATAGCTCTTGGATTATGGGCCGCTTGCCGTGGAGCAAAGCTGAGCCTGCGAATGAAACAGCCTGTCAGCTTAATCTTGATTCTGGCTGCATTTCTGATCCTGGCGGTTTTTGTAAAAGACATGATATTGATCAAACGTATGTCCGGTTTCTATGAATCAACCGGATTTTATTTTATTTATGCGTATGTCCCGCTATTGTTTGTACTTACCCGCATCAGAAAAATAGGGAAATCCTAGTGAATGCGAGATGCGTTAAACTGACGGTCAAGGTAGCTCCTCTTTTGTCTATTATAGTAATCAGAGTTTAAAATAAGTGGAAATTGAAACTTTTTCCTTTTAATTTGCGTCAAAACTTCTGAAGAGAATTTAATAGCAAGTAATTACTTTTAAACCAACGGGTACAACGTTTGATATCACCAAAAAATTCAAATTACAACTTCTATGCATCTCAGAACGTTTGCTTACTAATAATTCGGTACTAATAGGAGATAAAAATATGAACAAAAAGTGGATTACTATTACAATTACTGGAGCGGTTATTGCAGGAATATTCTCCCTTAAACCTGCATTCGCTACTTCTACTCCAAAAGAAAATGCAACGACCATTAAAGTAGTAACTATACCAGCAGAGCAACAGCAAAAGAAGGAAGTCGTAGATCGATTGTACAAATCATGGGAAAATGGAATTATTAAGATCGAGGAGAGTAAAGGTGAAAAATTTAAAAAGGATGACTGGGATTTAATATACGGAGTTGATATTGACAGGCATTTCACAAACCAACTTTCAGAAGTTGAAGCACAATCGTTCTTTATGGCACTTAACGAGGCTAAAAAAGCATATAAAAGAGGTGACTCTCAATATGGAATTTTGTTGAGTAAAGATCACAAGGCAGCCAGAGTAGTATGGGAACGTTCTAACGGAAGCTTTCATATAGCGGATCTCGTTTTAAAAATCAAATCCACGATATTGAATAAAGAAGAAAATATATGGACACTGGTTAATCAAGAGGAACTGCAATAGGTAATGACCACGGTTTATATTTAAGCAATAAATAATCGTTCAACTAACTAACGAGAAACGATAGTTTTACCTCTGAAGGGCTGCCGCGTGGCAGCCTTTCACTCCGCTAACGGGCAGTAATGTTGATAACAAGTATCGCTAACATGTATATGGTATAATATGGAATGAATTTATAATCTCTTTATTGAGGTGATGATAGTTTTGAATTGGACAGAACGAAGTATTCAAATTATGGATGCAGAAGCCTCTAAATGGGATGAACAAAGCGAATTATGGAAACAGGGACCACGAGCAGAAATGTTAGAGTTTTTTTATCAATTTGTTACAACTTCAGGAATTAAGGTATTAGATTTAGGATGTGGTCCTGGTGAAAGCACAAGGCTAATGAAAGAAAAAGGTTATAGAGTTGTTGGCGTGGATCAGTCTCCAAAGATGGTAGAGGCAGCTAAAAAGAGAGAAGTAGCGGCTTTTGTAAGTGTTTGTGACCCACTTCCATTTGATGACCAAGAATTTGATGCTATTTTCGCATGTACATCTTTGGAATGGTCGGAACAGCCACATAAAATTGTGAAAGAAATGGTTCGGGTATTGAAACCTGGAGGATTTGTTGTTGCAGTTACACTTGGTCCGTCTGCACGTCCTCGTTGGACTGCTTATCGAAGATTATATGGAGAACCTGTCATTAACAATATGATGATGCCTTGGGAACTTCTAAAATTAATGCAAGAACAAGGTTTAACTTGTAAAGATATGCGTGGTGCATATGGTGGACCAAACGGTCCAGACGAGCAAGTTTTGGAATTGATTAAAGACAACTGGGTTAATAAAGCATCGTTATCTTTCCTTTGGGCATTTGGTATGATCAAAGAATAAGTAATTGTTATTCATTTGTTACTCATTTAAAGAAGAACAATAGTTAAAAAACAAGGGCTGCCGCGAGGTGGTCCTTTGCTCAACAAAAGGGTAGATTTGCTCAAAAAAATGTATTCCCTCTAGTAACGTATTCAAATGAAATTATTATGATTCAACCTTTAGATGGAGGGATTTGGTGAGTAGATATAAATTACTTTCTAACATAATGCTCGGGCTTCTATTTTCAGTTTTATGGATTTCAATTGGAAGTATTATTTACATTAATTCACTTTCAACAATGCCAAGAATTTTAAACTCCAACAGTGGAATGAAGTTCTTGCCTTATTTCTTATGGGGCATTCCCTTTTTAGTAGTTGTATTTGGTGTAATTTATATAAAAAAACTTGGCTATAAAGTTTCATTAATCTCATTCTTGGTTGGAACCATATTTTTTTCTTTAATGATTCCTGTCCTGTTAGAGTAAAGCTATACTAGTTAGCCCATTACGTTAACGAGGAACAAGAGCATCACCATCTCACTGTCTCGTTACTTATTCCATCAATATTAGCGTAGAGGAGGAAATGTTATTAATTCTCAAAGAGACAAAATACATAAAATCATTGCAGAATGGGATCCATTTGATTTAGAGATCTACGGTATCGAAAGTGGTGAAATACTAAAATGCATTCACTCTAGCGGGTCAAGGGATCCTGAGAAAATAGCTGGTTTTATTGAATCTATGCTTCGACATTTGGATCCTTCGCGAAAATTAAATAAAAGTGAATGCTTATTAATTGCTAAAAAAATTATTGAGATATTGGATTAATTTTAAGTCATTCCGCTAACGCAGAACGTTTGTTGAATACTCATATAGCGGTAGCCGGCCACCCGATCGGCTGTCGTTGCTATTCAAGTAACGGTCAGTTTAGCACAATAGAGGATCCTCGCTTTCTTTCTAGCAATTGCAAATACAGGTTTCAAATATTATGGTATTATTTTGATTAAAACACCAAGATTAATGAAAGCGACTATGAGGAGAATTTTAATTGGAGACAATATTGTATTCCTTGATGCAAGAATTAATGGAGAAATATAAAAAGTTGAAAATACCAAATAGATTTACCTTAGAAGAAGTTGAAAACATCTTAAAGAAAAAGTATTTAGTTATTGAACTTGATAAAAGGGAATTTGGGGATTATGAAAAAATAAGTAAGTGTTATTCAATTCAAAATGAAGAAGTCCTGAATAGTTTGTATAGTGCAGAAGAGAAGATATCCATTTTCATTATGCTTGAACATTTAAAAAAAGAAATAAAATTAAGTACCAAAGATATTGATGAAATTCATGCGGGAAGAAGAATAAATATTATCCTTGAAAGCGAAAACCAATATATAAGCAGCTTTACAATTCAAGGAATGAGTAACAAATTAGTAAATGAACTTATAGTATTAAAAGGGATTGATTCAGAAAAATGTACATTAGAAAATCAAGAATTTCTATACTATCTACAAGCTCTGTTAAAAGCAGGCTATATTAATAATCAATAGATAAAATCTAGCGTCGTTGAAAGCCTTCATTCAAGTAACGGGTAGATTAGTTTAAAGTGAAGACCCTTAACAAGCCCAGCATTGATCGCAACGTGAGGTTGCGGGGCCGCGCAACCAAAGCGATCTTTACTTCTGCAAGCTATTAATTCACTATAGGCTTATAAATTGCAGAAAGGCAGTTGCGCTATGATATTTGGGGAGAAGTTAAAAACGGAAAGAACTAAGAATGGTTGGTCACAAGAAGAATTTGCCGAGAAGTTGTTTGTAAGCCGGCAGTCGGTTTCGAAATGGGAGAATGGTCAAAACTACCCAGGCATTGGAATCATTATTAAAATAAGCGATCTGTTTGGGTTAACTATCGATGAGTTACTAAGGAGTGACGAGGAGTTGACAAAAACGGTGATCAAAGAAAGCAAGCAATTGGCTTACCCGAAAATAAAGTTTCTATTTGATGTCTTCGTTTTAGTAGGCCTTGTGTTGTTAGTGATCAAACTCGTTGTCCTCTTTCTTAACAAGGTAACGGCGCTGGAGATTACCTTGTATGGAGGGTCATTCTTCTGGAACTTCGGTTCTTTGATACTCATGGTTGTCGGGGGAATCGGCTCCAGTATGCTGAAAGAAAAATATAAACAAGACTAATCAAACGACAAGGGTTCGCGGTACGATCCAAATGAAAACTTTAGAATTGAGTTACATTGTACCTTGTTAAACTCTAACGGATAACGATAGTTAAACATCTGAAGGGCTGCCGTCGTGGTAGCCCTTCACTCCGCTAACGGGCATTAGAGCGTGGTGGATATAGCGAGTCGGTTGGGCTGTTAAGAGTATTAATTGATCTCATAATACGGATGGGCAGAATTACACAATCGACAAGGTTAGACTCACTTCTATTCCAAATTGTGGTAAAATATTACGGATGTTCCAATAAACCATGGATTTCGTTTAGGGGGTAAAACAAATGAAGAAGAGGATTGGAATTACAATATTAATTCTAATCGTTATGGGTTCTATCTACTTCTGGGGTTCGAATTTTTCCCCACGATATTACTACACTCTTATTACAGACAATACAAATTTGAGTAATGAAAAATATCAATGGCTTAAAGCTACACCAAAGTATGAAGGATGATTGGTTTATCGGTAAATACGGTAAGGAATATGAAAGAATAGAAAATGCACTTTTTGACTATTACAAATTAAAAGATGGTCTGGTGATTGCTACAAAAAAGGGGAACGATAAAATTATCCGCATTAGTATTACAACTTTAAATGCTGAATCACTAAGAACTAATAAAGGAATAGGCATTGGAGAATCAATTGACAAAGTAAAGCAATTATATGGTGCTAGCTACTATACAAGGTGGGAACAAGGTGGAAGTATTATTGGGTATGTTGATGGGAAGGAAACTTTGGAATTTTGGTATGTTAACAATGAGGTAGACCAAATACGATATGATATTGCCTCTATGAGTTAGTATGGTAACCAGTAGCATTAATAAAAGTCAGGACATAGAGCTAACGTGAAACGATAGTTGAAACAAATTAAGGAGAAGATGCCACGGCAGCTGCTCCTTTTTGCATTAAGCAATTGGGCAGGATTGCGTGTTGGAAGATAGCGATCATTCCTTAGGGAATACGCTTTGATCGGTAATAAACTATTCGCCTGTGCGGGCGGTTCTTTTTTAATGAGCGATCCGAGACCGCCAGCTCGATAGACTAAACGTGCTCAGTGATAATATACATCAAGTATACTGTGAAGGTTTAACCGTCGGACGAGGAGCGTTCACTATGAATGTGGCTGAGCTTAAGCGATTTATCATTTCAATCGAGATTAAAGCATTAGAGAAAGCATTAGTTGATGGAGAGGGTGAGAGTCAAATCGCCGAGTTGATCCGAGACAGGATCGAAAACCTCAAGCGAGAAGGAGAGTGGATTCATCAGTTTAACGATGGGATGCCGACCTCACGATTCATATCGTCTGACCTCGTCATTCGGAGCGCGGTCACGGGCGACGTCGACACGATACGTGACGTCTATCGCCGAGCTTCGCTGACAAACAAAGCCGACCACCAGCTAGTCGCCGCTCATCCCGAATGGCTCGTGTGGGACGTCGCGATGCTGCCGTTCGCGAATGTTGCTGTTGTTGACGGGCGGGTCGTCGGCTTCGCATCGGCGCGTCCGGTCGACGACTTCATCGAACTCGAGGATCTGTTCACTGATCCTGACTATAGGAGACAAGGCGTTGCCAGTACGCTGATCGCTGACATTGCACGTCGCGGTTTGCGTATAGAGGTGTCCACCAAACACGCGAAGGCTTTTTATGAATCGGTAGGGTTCGTCGTCATCGGCGTCGCCAACTCAAACGGCGGACCCCTGCTACGGATGCGCCTCGATGTTACACGTAATCGGCCTTTGACGAGCATTTGATGAGGTTATATAAAGGGGCGGATTTATTTACAGGTTTAACATAAGCCTTTTTAAAACTCCTTTGAGATCCCATAAAGCATTGGATTTTGTAATAAACTAACGGTGAACGATAGCACAATAAACAGGGAGCAGAGTGCCGTGGCAGCTGCTCCCTGTTTTCATTCGAGTAACGGGCAGTTTAACACAACTTACGGCACTTCTCATATTTTTAAAAATAAGCTCTGTTAAACGAAATTGGTTGATTTTCTTCCCAAAAAAGCCACTCAATTGAGTGGCTCAACGTTATATTCGTTAAACAATCGTTTTCCGTTAAAGTTCAAACATGTCAAAGAAAATATCTACGAGATATGAGCGATAGCGTCAATTTGAACCATGACGGATCCCATAGCAGCAGGTGCTATTGTTCTTGCAGGATATGGTTGGGAAAAATATTCTTTATAAATTTCGTTGAAGGGGTCGAAGTGTGCACCTTCGCCCAGAAATACTGTTACCTGATATTGTATTTGAATATAATAACGCTAGTGATAGTTAAGCTTTCAAAAAACGAAACAAATTAATGACAACAGGCTGCTGGAATAATCGGCAGCGAATTAGGATTTACCCAATAATGAAAAGGGACTGATAAATATGAGAAATTTAATACTAGCACTAGGATTAATCGTATTTTTGTCTGGTTGTGGTACTTCTTCTGCTTCTATAAATGATGGTACGTTAAAAAACATCTATTCCAGCGAAGATTTTATCATAGTAAAAGATGTTAAAACTGGCTGCGAGTACATCGTTTATGATGAAGGTGGTATTACGCCGCGGTTAGAGATTGACGGAAAACCACGTTGTGTTCTCGACTAATTAAAAAGTTATAAAGTTGAATATCAACATTATTGAATAACAAAGCCAATTGAAAAGTAAACCACCTTATTCCGCTAACGGATAACGAAACTTTAACGGCTGCTAAAGGGCAGACGTATTATGTTAAATCGCAGGATGGTTTAAATTTTTAGCGAGTAGAAACAATACTACCGAGTTAAAGAACGTATCATAAATTCATAATCTAAGAAAGGATTGAATGATCAATGCATCAGAACGATAAAAATTCTGAAGATTCACTATCTTGGTTTGTTGAAGATATGCAGTTCGAGACTATTCGAGAGGCGCACGAGTGGGTGTATAGTGAAGCTTATAACCAAATCGGTTACTTATTTGATGGTTATAAAACTAAGGACTCGAAATTAGCTTATGCCCTACTGTTTGAATTAGTAAGATCAAACACAATTCATGGACAACGACATGATGTTCATTGTGACCAGGAATATTTAGATGGAACTATTACCTATAAAGTCTGGGTGACAAATAAAACATATGACTTCCGTTAAAATATCAAATTTAACTGCATCGCTGCCGCTCTTTGCGGTCATTACGCTAACGTTGAACGAGAGTTCAATAACAACAAGAGGCAACCGACCCTATTGGATCGGTTGCCTTTTCTCAACTAACGGGCAGGTTAGTGGAGTAACATTGAAAATTACTATATACAAAGTGAAAATGAATTACAAGATTTTTGTGGAAACTATCCCCAACAAAGAGCGTCTAACATTAAGAGTGAAAGGCTCACAAAAAGAATCATGTTTTAATGGTATCTGATTTCGTTGGAGGTGGTAAGCGTTATGTTTCTTCTAAGAAAAATCACTTTTTGGTTCTCAGCAATGAGCATAATAATATGTTTAATTGACTATTTTGGTAGTGGATTAGCAAATATTATTCTAAGTCAATTTCCTCCAATTACTTGGTTGATAAGGGCTGCACCTTACAGAGACTGGATGATAGATAAAAGCGTATTTCGGGCTAGCAGTATTTTAGTTACCTTTCGTTTCACAGCATATTTAATCCATTTCTGTTTTTTCCTTATTATAGGACTTGTTTTGGATTACATTATCCATTTATTCAAATCGCGGCAGCTCCTCTTTAGTTCATTAAAGTAACTGGCAGTTATCCGAGGTAAAATCGAGGTAATTTGATTTACAGGTGGGGGAAGTTATGTTCCCATTAAGTATGCAAACAAGATTGAAAGAATTATTTCATGCCCATCATGCTTCGCGAAAAACATTATTTTAATGCCATCCAACAGTTTTCCGTTCAACTAACGAGAAACTTTAGCGAAAGAAACCCGCCGGTTTAGTTACAACAATCCCGGCGGGCTTTTTTATTTCGGTCGAGAGAAGAATCGGATAATAGTCTTGTGTCATTTGCTTCAATTATCAATACCTAAATCGTAAAGATCCCTTTATTTCCTGTTCCACAATCGCGCCGAGATTGTTTAGTAACGCTTAGTAAGATAAATGGATATTGAGGAAAAAATGGTCAATTATCATCCTTTAATATTATTTATTTCCGTCACTATAAAAGGTAAGGCTTTTTTTATATATTGTTCTGCTGAAAGAGAACTATTATTTTCCCAATCCACAGATGCTCCGTAAATTCCCCAACTCAACACAGTAGTACCAATTTTTAAGGCTTCCGAATCCAAGTTAGGTTGTTGTTTTAAAAATAGGGTATAAAATAATTCTCCCAGCTTTTTTTTTATTTTTTGTTCAATTATTGAATAAAAGGATTCCATACTTCTTCTACATTGTGAGCTATATTCTGTACGTTTTTTTGTATGAAACTTAGTTAATGTAAAAAAGATTTTTTCAATAGTCTCTTCATTTAACCTATCGTAATGATTCAAGTGTTTCACAATGCTTTCTAATATATCTTCTGTAATGGAGGCATCCATTAAGTCGTATTTATCTTGAAAATGAGAATAAAAAGTGGCACGATTTACGGTTGCTTCCTCCGTAATGTCGTTTATTGTAATGTCTTTGAACTCCTTTTTTTGAGCTATTTTGTTAAAGGCATCCATTAACAATTTTCTTGTTCGAATAATACGTGGATCTACTTTCATCTCTTCCATATTTATCACTCACTTTTCTATGAATAGACGACAATTTAATTTGTTTGTTGTTTAGGCGATAAAACACCAAAACTGATGATTGAGCATAAATGAATTTTACTTTAGAATCAATCGAGTATACAACATTCATTGTTTAAACAAAAGATGTTGGCTTAACTGGATGCGTTAAAAAAACTAAGAAGGAAGTGTTCGAATATGACACAACGAATGATAAATAGAGAAGAAATTCTTGATGCGTTTAATTTTAGACGTGCTATAAAAAGCTTTGATCCAACAAAAAAAATCTCAGAGGAAGACTTTAATGTAATCTTAGAAGCAGCCCGACTTTCACCAAGCTCATGTGGTATTGAACCTTGGAAATTCCTCGTTGTCCAAAATCAGGAATTCAGAGAAAAGCTAAATGAGATTTCTCCAGGTGCACAAGGTCATCTGCCAACTGCGAGCCATTTCGTTATCATTCTTTCAAGAACAAGCAAGGATACAAGGTACGACTCAGAATATGTAAGAAATCACTGGCTTAATGTTTGGGGTGTTCCAGACGAAAAATCTGATCAAATAATAGAGGGTATAAGAAATTTTCAAGTAAACCAACAGAATCTGTTTGAAAATGAGCAAAAAGCGCTGGATTGGGCTAAAAGACAAACCTTTCTTCCCTTTGCCAATATGATGACTGTAGGAGCGTTACTAGGAATTGACTCTTGTCCAATAGAAGGATTCTATATCGATAAGGTAGAAAAGCTCCTTGCTGAAGAAAACTTACTAGAGGATGGTCACTTAGCTGTTTCGGCTATGGTCGCATTTGGATACCGAGCAAATGAGCCTGTATTCCCAAGAGGAAGAAAAGACATGAAGGATATTGTGCAGTGGATTAATTAATGACTTCAGACAGGACAGGCTGACAGGCTGGAAAGAGTAAAGACAGAATCGTCAACAGTGCAATTATGGATATTAAGAATCTATATTAACTACGAAAGAAGGGCTTGTTTATGAAATTAAGCGTTTTGGATCAAACTCCAGTTTCAAATGGGCAGGCTCCTCATGAAACTATACAAAATACTATTGAATTAGCTAAATTAGTAGATGATTTAGGATATCAAAGAATATGGTATTCCGAACATCATGGATCTGCAAACTTCGCTAGTGCTTCACCTGAAATATTGATTGCCCATATTGCATCAGTGACAAACCAAATTCGTGTTGGTTCTGGTGGAATCATGATGATGCATTACTCGCCATTAAAAATGGCAGAAATATTTAAAACATTAACGACATTATACCCGAATAGAATTGATTTCGGTGTAGGCCGTGCACCCGGTGGTGACCAATTTTCTACTCTTGCATTACATGAAGGAAAACAACCGAACCTGTTCAACCAGTACGATAAATTAGCAGATACAATGATGTTTATGTCAGAAACGATGCCTGTTGACCATCTATATAATCGTACAGTTGCAGCTCCATTGGGTGCTCCATTACCTGAAGTCTGGCTATTAGGATCTAGTGGCAGCAGCGCTGCACAAGCAGGACGATTCGGTATTGGTTATTCGTTTGCTCAATTCATTAGTGGACAATTATCTGCCGAAATGTTGGAGTCTTATCGTACAAATTTCATTCCTTCGGAGTTTTTGCAAAACCCTCAAATTAATGTTGGTTATTTCGTGATGGTGGCAGAAACAGATGAAGAAGCTGAATATCATGCAGCTAGTTTAGATTTAAACTTATTATTTTTAGATAAAGGGATGCCTTTTCAAGTATTATCTCCTGAGGAAGCATTAAATTATTCTTATACCGAAATGGATAAGATGCATATACAGAATAACCGTAAACGACTCCTAGTAGGGAGTGCAAAAAATGTTGCAAATACATTACGTGCACATGATGAAAATTTTGGTATTAATGAAGCTGTGATTGGGACAATCAGTCATAGTCATGAAGCAAGACTACAGTCTTATCGATTACTTGCACAAGAACTTTTATAAAAAGAAAGGCGGAGAAAGAAATGATTGAAATTTTAAATCGAATTAACATATTAGCTAAAAAACAAAAAGAAGATGGTTTAACACAAACAGAATTAAAAGAGCGTCAAGAATTACGTCAAGAATATCTTCAAATTATTCGCGGACAAGTAATCAGCACAGTTACAGGGTTAACAATATTAGACCCTTTAGGTAATGATGTTACACCTGAAAAATTGAAAAAAGAACAGCAAAAGCAATCACTAAAAAATAAAGATGACGCATGAAAATGACGGCTTGCGTGGAACAAGCTGTATATGCTCATTTTGTTGCTTAATCGTTTACCTAAGCAGGCTATGTTATCATCGGGTTATCCCGATAAAGAGTTAAAAGCTTATCTCCAACGAGGATCATGTTAATCAACCTCAAAATGAATACGACATCGATTTAACTAACGAGGAACGTTTGTTGAATAAACATAATTAGAGAAGCTGCCGTTACGATTGGCAGCTTCATTACGTAACGGGCAGCGTTTCGAAATTTAAAAATTGTTAAAATATGGTAATAGTGATAAGTTTAGAGCAACAGTGTGCAAAAATTTCATCCAATTACAGGAGGTGGCATTATGAGATTGAAATTAGGATTTATAGTTTTGCTGTTGTTCTTAATCGGTTGTTCTAAAATTGATACCACCGTAATGACCAAGGAAAGTCCAAAAGTATTAAACGAAGATAAATCATGGCAAATAAGCAGTATGTTTAAAGCCGATGATTATATGCTGTTAGGTGAACAAGGAAAAATAGGATTCATTTATAACGATCAAGAGGTAGATCGGTTTTATCCTGGGAAAAAACAAAAGTATATGTGGCATTTTTGGGCTGATACACCACAAGAAACGCAAAATTTATTTGGTAAAAAAGTAAAGATTGTTGGAGTTAGCAAACAAACTGGAGAGAAAGTAAATGTATTTGAAGGTAGTATTGGTATTCCAAATATAAATATAAAAGATAATAATAAGGCAGGTAAAATGCCTACAACGATGACTTTACCTTCAAAAGGTTTATGGAGACTAGAAGCTTATGTAGATGAAAAGCTATTTGGTAGCGTGGTTGTAGTAGTACACTAATGCTGCTATTTTAATCCAATATTAAACTAACGAGGAACGAGAGTTTAATGATAGCTGAAGAAAACCATGAGATTGACATGAGGGAGTGGTTAAAGACGGGGATTTTAAAGAAAAGAGCTTATACATATCTATTTTATTGCGTTCTTTTAGATATTCGGAGCGCCTCTTATACTCATCATATTAAATGGTGGAATCCTGCAGTGCGACTTCCGGAGAAACATGAGTATTATTATAAAGTTTTTAATGAAAAGTTAAAAGAAAAGATAAATTGTTGAACTAACGCAGAACGATAGTTAATACTATATTCTCTCGTCCTTGTCTATCGCTGTTTCTATTTTTGGTTCAGTATAAAAGTAATTTTACGAAGGCTGCCGATTTTGAAATTCTAAAAACGCGAGGGACTAATTTACTTATATATCTGATTATAAAAGACTTACATATACTATATGTGGGTCTTTTATGCATTAACTTTGAATAAATTTAATATTACAGGTAAGAATTCTAATAAATACTAATAGAGAGAGGTGACTAGAGTTTGGGTGAGAAAAAACGTGAGGACTCATGGAATGACGAACATGATCAATTATTAGCTAAAACAGTATTATCTCATATTAGGACTGGGAGTACACAATTGGCTGCGTTTGAGGAAGCCGCCTCTAAAATTAATCGCACGGCAGCAGCATGCGGATTCAGGTGGAATAAAGATATTAGGAAGAAGTATGAAAACGAAATACAAACAGCTAAACAAAACCGTTCATCTAAGCAGAAGCCAACACATAAAGAAATAAAACAAGTAGTTACTGTATCTAGTGCTAATGTATCCGCGGATATTCCTATTAATCAGTCTATTTCTTATAATGAGGCTTTGCATAAGATCATTAAATTAGCCAATGAACACTTGCAAAAGTATGATGAGTTGCTTCAAGAAAACATGAAGCTTAGGGAAGAAAACAAAGAATTAAAATCACAAAAACAACAAGCGTCCCTTGAAGTTTTAGCCCAAGAGGATCTTGATGCATTCCTTCAAATAATGAAAAGGGCAAAAAGTTTAACGCATGCATAAATATTCCTTAAACTCCACAATATAAAATCACACCAAGAAAAGGAGTGAATTACATCATGGCTAACAACAACACATTGGCAGTTCCACAAGCGAAAGCAGCATTGGATCAACTAAAGTATGAGGTCGCTCAAGAGTTAGGGATTCAGCTTCAAGCATATAATGGAGACCTCGCTTCACGCGATGCCGGCTCTATTGGTGGCAACATTACTAAGCGGTTAGTACAAATCGCAGAACAACAACTTTCAGGCTCTACAGGAAGCTTCAGACGCTAATTTGATGATATTTGCAGGCAAGCAAAAAAGACTACAAGCACCTATTCCTCCTGGGGTGAATGCAGTCTTTTTAATTTTTCCTTAAAATGTCTAGAAAACATGAGGTTCATGTTTATTGCATAGCCGAAAATATTTACGCTACAAGAATCTAAAGGTGAACGTTAGAGGAAATATCTCTAATATATTAAATTGATACGTATTTCGAGCGGTTGACAACGTTTTATTCATTACTAAATTTCGAGTGACAAGAACTTGATCCCATTCCCGATTTTGACAAGAACTAGCTGAAAAAGATATACCCTTTCTGAAAGCGCTAATTAAGGGTTGCGAGGTTGTAACGAATCCGTGGGAAGTTGTATTGAACTAATCCATTGTAGCCATTTGGCTGAAGAGGGATGCCCAATTCTTGCGCTACTTCATACTTTAGTTGGTTTATTGCCGCTTTAGCCTGTGGTACAAGTAAAGTGCTGTTATTGTTTAATTTCGCCGACCAACTAAGTGATTGGCACAATGTGTCTGCTTATATTACTTCTTAAGTGAGTACAATATATATGTTTCAAATTACTCAAAGGGGTGTGCTAAAGTTATGACTAATCAAAAGAAAAGCGTGAAATCCGAAAAGCAAAAAAACCAAAAACCAAATCAAAAGGGTAAAATTGATGAGGCAAATAGTAATTAAGGTGGTTAGTTAACAAAATGATTCACATATAAAGCCCTAAAATAGCCTGAGGAAACTTTCCCACAGAACAGGCTAAATTTTTTAGCTTATTTCATCCAAAATAGAAAGGAGGTAATCTCAATGTCCAATAAAACTAAAACTAAGATAACCAAATCTCAGCGTACCGTAGATAAGGAACTGCAATCTCGAACTCGAAAATCACCTGACCAGTCTGCACAAAATAATACACACGATCAACCAGGTGATGCTTAAAAACATTTCAGCGAACCATTAAATTAACAGTAGCTGAGTCTGTTGGTGTTGATTACACAATTGCATGAGGCGAAAACGAACCAATGAGGCTCTATGTTTAATAAGGGTGGAAAATAGCATCATAATTTAGTAGGGAGATCAACTTTCGAATTTGGAGGATAAATACAATGACATCCAGTAGAGGACATCAAGGAGCTCATGGCACAGGACAAATTGTTAAGCAACTGAACAATCAAGCCCAAGCCGCGGAGCAAATTCAAGGAAGTAATAAGGTCGATCAAGAAGTTATTGCAGCCGCAAACGAACATAGTTCAGAACTGGATGAAATCATTGATACGGATGTCAGTTCCTAAGTTGAGCTTCGGCATGGAACGATCTAAAGTAATACGAGTTAGAGACCTGCGGCATGCTTCATGCTGCGGGTTTTTTTCTTGTTCGGCGGCACAAACATAATCAGTAAGTAAAAAGTGCGTAACCACGAACACCAGTTGAGGGGCTTGCCTCTGCTTTTAGATCAGTATGGACAGAATAAAATTGATTTTGTCAAAGGGGAACGGGTGAATCCTAGTTAAGCTCTAACGAATAACGATAGTGGAACAGCGGATGCCGATGCATCCGTTTTTTGTTTGCTGTGCAAACGGGTAGTTTAACGCAACTTTCCAAGCTCTGGAATCGTAAAACTAACGAGGGTGAAGTCGAGGATAAAAATCTCTTTGGGAAGTTATGTTGGATTAACGAAGTGGTCAGTTTTTAGTAAAGGGGGTAGAAGCATGGTAATTTTAAAACATAGTGTTATTACAGTTGTTGCTATAATCGTTATAAATATTTTAAATAGTTTTTTTAACACGAAGCTTCAATATTCAATATCAGGTTTTGTTATTTCAACACTATTTCTTGTTACGTGGTTTTTATGCGGAGCAATACAACGTAAAAGTAATGCGTATGTTTTGTTTCTTGCTTTATACCCAATATTAGGCATTGTTTTAGGGCTTTTGTTTGAATTCCTTTCGATATCAAAACTTGCAGAGACATTACAATTTTTATATGTAAAGCCAATGCGAGGATATTATTTTATTGTACACTACTTTAATAATCATAAGATTTTGGTTGAATATTTAATCTTATTTTTATTACCGAGTACATTTGGATTGTTAGGTTACATCATGAAAAAAGCGGTAACATTCAAACGAATTAATAAAATCACTAGAAAAAGTGATTGAGCTAACGAAGAACGATAGTTAAACATCTGAAGGGCAGATTAACGTAAGTTGCAACTTAAACCTTCTACATTTCGTCTCCTTAAGAAGAAAGTGATGAGTATAATCTCAGTGATACCGTCTGTTAAAAAAAGACAATTGCGAATATATATAAGAACGCAAAAATGTGGCTTTCAAAACAGCTATCAGGTGCGTAGATTACGGAAATGAAAAGGAGCTTTTAATTAATGGAAATGAAGTTTAAAATTATTTTAACATTGGCGGTAATACTTGTCGCACTTACAGGTTGCTTAAACAAGGAAAGCAAGATTGCTGACCCAACACCACTTCCGACTTCAGCTCCAATCTCATCATCTGATTTTAAGTTATCATCCAAAGAACAAGAGGTGTATAACAACTTTCAAAAAGATTTAAATGAACAGCATTTAAAAGGGTTAGAACAAATTAGTATAGCTAAGATATACGTTCAAGCCTCACTGGATAATAAAAGAGATGTCATTTATGCTCTGTACACGGATAGAAAAGGGCATGTTCTATGGACAAAAGAAGAGTTTGAAAAATTTCCAGTTTCAGACAGAGGGACAAAAGAAGAGATTCTTAAACCATTTAAAAATATTGAAACAGGCAAGTTCATACAAACAAGCGATTTTGAAGGATTTATTGAGTATCAATCAAGAAAAGACGCAGAAGCTAAGTCGGGTTTCCAAATGATTAAAGACGAAGATGGTATTTGGAACGTTGCATTTCAACCTATTCAATAACTAAATCGTTTAACTAACGGTGAACGATATCTAAATAGACGACCAAAACATGGCTGCCGGTGAATCGGTGGCCTTTTTTAACCTAGCGGGCAGCAAAGCGATACAGAAATCACCTTCTTTAAAGAAAGTGACATTTCAATATAACGGGGAAAGAGATGAGTAAAAATAAGGTGTTTATATCACTTATAGTACTTTTAGCATTTTTATTCGGATATGTGATTCGAGGGTTGACTAATCTTACGCTAACGGATAACAATATTTTTGCGGCTGCCGCGGCAACCTTCTAGTTATTAATGTCAAAATAATTGAAACGAAGATATAGAATGTAACAAAAGGCTTTATGTGCCAATTGGAGGGAAAGATGAGGAAAAAAAGATTAGGAATTACAACTGTAATCTTCTTATTGTTGATTTCTTCATTTTTATATTTAGGGGAGTACAAATTAGATGCATTAAGTGCTGCTAGAGCTAACTCATTTGTACCGAAAGATTCAGTTTTATTAGATCAAGTTGAATATCCATGGGGAAAAGTATTCATTTTTGATTCACCAGATAAACCTATTACAGCAATAAGTTTCAAATCATTTGGGTTTTTATGGGTTTCGAGAACATCCACGTATTATTTTCATACCGATGACTCAATTAAAACAATCGGCGGAGTCTTATACTCGGATGACAAAGATAGGGCCGCGACTGTTATCAGTGTTTTGTTGAATGACCCGCAGATATCGTATTTAGAAATCGGACCCGAGGGAAACAGAATAAGAAAGAAAGCAGAGTTAAATATCCCTATTACATTTTCTTGGGATAAATCATTCCCTTGGAATGATTTTAATGCCAGGGCGTTAAATGAAGAAGGGAAGGTTCTCTATGAATATCGCTACGCCAAATCAAATTATACTAGATCTGAGGATTTAAAATGGTATCCTATATCAGTAAAAAGTCCATGAGAAATAACCAAGAACGAGAGCTTTTTGAATAAGAGAAGGCAGCCGGTGTTTCCTGCTGCCTTTTCAGCTAACGGGCAGTTTTGCTTGGTTTCACACAGTTCAAAAGAAGGGGAATGGAAATTTTTATGGAAGATATATATCCTGAAATAAATATTTTCCTTAAAGGAAGTGTTTAAGTGGTTTAGATTTCCTGACTCATTCACAAGCTTTTACCCAGTTTTGAGTGAATTATTAATGAAGGCACGTATAACTAATGTTCAAGTTAACAATGAATCCTATCAATTATTAGGATGGTCTGACCTTGAAGGGAATTCTTTCGGTTGGTTAGTTAAGCCTCCTGCAATTGATATTAATAAGCCGTTATGCAATGAACATAAATTACTTTTAACATATTTCGGGGGAATAACTGAAAGATGGAACGAGACTGGAATAAGTTGGTTGTTAAATTTGAATTCAGCATTAACTCTTGAAGATGCAGAAGAAGGTTTTCAAGGGTGGGAAAATTATATCGCGGATGTAAGTAATCATGAAGAGTTCGAAAGCTATATCAATCCCAACGACTACATAGCCTTCGCCTTTGAGGCTAACGGCAATATGACACTATACCATAAGAATAACTCATCAATAATAATGCTTGTTCATGACCACTGTTTTGAGCACATAACACCCCTTGATGGTTATCCAGAAAATACGATATACAGAATTAATGATTGCCCAAATTTTGTTGCTTGGGTTGAAGAAGTTGCTAAGCAAGAACTAAGTAGATTGATAACAAAATGAATGATTAAGCTAACGGGTAACGATAGCACAATACTAGTACAGGCTGCCGGGATTAAGGGCAGCCTGTTCAAGTAACGGGCAGGATAGTTTAATGAGATGAAAACACGGGTATAATGGCGCTAAAAACAAAATGAGGTGAGTTGAATATCCCAAAAGTCTTTGTGCTTGTTACCTTTGTGGTAATTCTCGGCATTGGTTGCGTAGCGAGTAATTTAATTAAAGAATCGAAAACTTCTAAAGCCGCTTCATTAAATACTTCAGGGTTAAATGAGCAACCAAGTCTAATTGGAGAATCAGAATCGTGTGATATTCCGCCAAAAACATTGAAATGGAATGGTCAAATATATACCTTGTCACATTCAGAAGAATACTCCGAACCAACTGTTAAACTTGGATATATGCAATGTATTAATGGCGACTTTATATCCGCGATAGATGATGGGGGAGAAAATCATTTTATAATTAATCTAAACGGCGTAAATGATTATGAACTAATGATTTTTGGGAAATGGGGAAAAGCATTATATTCCCCAAATAGATTAAGTGATTGTGAATTTAACTAACGGATAACTATAGTTGAACAGAAATAATGATTAGTTCTGCCACGGCAGTAAATTTAACAATTAGTGTTCGTTCGCTAGAAAGGATTGAAACTGAATGAATGTCAAAAATTCAAGCTGTATTTTTAGATCGTGACGGGACTATCACTCAATCATTTCGGTTGTTGTCATTAATGACTGTCCAATGACACAAATGTGCCTACATAATTTTAAACGTAAATGCCTGAGGAATCAGGCTTTTTTATTTTAATGTGGGAGGAATTGTGTCATCAAAAAGTGCACAAATGTCCCAACATTGTAGTCTTGCGACACAAATTCACCTACTTTATAGTGAGTTCAATTTTCGGGTCGGATCACACTTGGACTGTGTCTAAAGGAACGAGCATGGCACAAGCTAAGTAGATTTTGCCTTCTTTGAAGTAGTTATAGTGAAAGTATCTATGCTCTGAAAAAAATTCTGATAATTATAACTGTTAAATAATATATATCTATAAATGAAGTTTCGTTATAAGAGAGGGCGAGATGCATGGAACTTTACCAGAGACTGATCTCCTCAATTGAAAATCGATTAGGGGTTACCTTAATAACAGTCACAAAGATCAGTCTTCATGATCCAAACCTAGATTGTCAGCTAAGGGAAGTTACTGTGGGAACCAAGCTGCTGGTTTACTCTGATGGAAAAGTATTTTGTGAACAAGAATTAGCAATGGAAGAATGGCAGCCTTTATTGGAAAATGCAAGGATGGCGTTTGCCAAACAAAAATCAAATACGTACATCTCACAAATAATGTCCTGCGAAATTGAATATTTTGTGGAAGTGTATCCGCAGCCGCTGCATTTAATAGTTGCGGGAGCTGGCCATGTGGCGAAGCCTTTGGTGGAAATAGGTAAAAAGCTTGGGTTTTATATCACTGTCATTTGCGATAGGCCTCAATTTGCGAATTTTGAACAATTCCCTCTGGCTGACGAGGTTGCATGTAGACCTTATAATGAATATTTCCGAAGTTTGGACATAACGGATAGGCCTTATATTTTGTTGCTCACACGGGGCCATCAGTATGATGTTGCGATCCTTCGTGAAATCCTGCATCTTTCTGTTCCCTACATAGGAATGATTGGAAGCCGTAGACGCATTTCAGGAGTATTTTCTCAACTCCATAAGGATTTTCCAGATGTCGGATTTCAGAATGTATATGCTCCTATTGGCCTAGATATTGGCGCACAAACGCCTGAGGAAATAGCAATCAGTGTATTGGCGGAAATTTTAAAGGTGAAGAATCATAAATCGGGAAAATCACTAAAAGAAGAAATCGGCCATTTTATCGTGGATAGGCAGGAGGAAGCTGAATGAGCGAACTTGAGCTGCTGAAACGGATCGTGAGGATTAAATCTACCTGTGCAAATGCGGCTCTGGCTACCGTGATTCGAACGAAGGGTTCTACGCCCAGAAAGGTCGGCGCGAAAATGATTATTTATGCCGATGGAACAATAGACGGGACGATCGGAGGCGGCTGCGGGGAAAGCGAGGTGATTGAAATAGCCATGCATGTTATAGCCACAAAAATGAGCACCCAGCACACGGTTGATCTGACTGCAGGGCTGTTTTATGAAGATGGAGGTATTTGTGGCGGCATTCAGTATGTATTTATTGAGCCAATACATTGAGGAGATAGAATCGATAAATGTACAGAACGTGTAATAAAGTTTATTCAGGTTATACGCAATATTCAGGAGCATATATTATATTACATTTTAATAATAGGCCAAAGAGGTGGAATCGATGGAAGCGATCATCCTTGCAGCCGGATATTCAAGCAGAGCAAATGATTTTAAAATGACATTAAAACTAGGGGAAATGACAGTATTGGAGCATACCATCTCCAAATTTGAAGGAATATGTAAAAGGGTTATCGTGGTGAGTGGTTTTCAGTGGGAACGGATAAAAGAAGCAACATCTGAGATGCAGAAGAATAACAAATATGCCATGGATATCGTATGTGTGGTTAATCCAAGTTTTGACCAAGGTATGTTTAGTTCCGTTCAAAGAGGTTGCAGAGAAGTGGAAGCATCTAGTTTCTTTATAACACCTGGGGATTGTCCGCTTGTAGAAAAAGAAACTATACGGAATTTAGCAATAGCAGAGGGGAAGGTAGTGATTCCAAGTTATCATTTGAAAAGTGGACATCCCATTAAATTATCTGGCGAGATCAAGAACCGCATTCTTGAAGCCAATACAAACAGTAACTTGCGAAAGATTATTCAAATATATGAAAAGAATTATTTGAATGTAAAAGATTTGGGTGTCCTTATGGATCTGGATACTCCAGAAGATTTCGAAAAAGCGACCGAATATTACAACCATAAGGGGTGCTGTTCCGATGAATGCTAAGGATATTAGTATCTCTGTGAAAAAAAAGGATCACGATGGGAAAGTATCAGGTCAACTAGCTTATATCGGTGATGTGAAAGTAGAATCTATGCTTTATGGTGTTTTGTATCGATCGCCAACCGCATACGGTAAAGTACGATCCATCCAGCTGCCTCCATTGCCTGAAGGTTATGAAAAGATTGGAGCAGAACACATCCCCGGGGCTAATTTTGTAAAACTGTTACATAAGGATCAGCCCATTTTTGCTAATGAATGGGTCAATTATATTGGGGAACCCCTGTTCATGCTCGTTGGCCCAAAGTTAGACATTCTATATCAATTATTAGATGAAGCCCAAGTGGATATTGAAGAACATCAAGCAATCTATACATTAGAAGAAGCGATTAAACAAAAGGATCAAACAGGCGTATTTGCCAGTCATGAATTTGGAGAAAGTCTCGAAGTGATACAATCTATAGAGGAAAATGCACATCAAATCATAGAAGAAGTTTACGAGACTGGTTATCAAGAACATGTCTATTTGGAACCCCAAGGAATGCTAGGGATTTATAAGCAGGATGAAATCCTTGTAGAAGGATCGATGCAATGTCTTTATTATGTGAAAAAGGCATTGATTAGCGCTCTGGCATGTGAGAATGATGAGGTAAGGGTGATTCAAAGTCCTACAGGCGGCGGGTTTGGCGGGAAAGAAGATTTCCCTTCTATGATGGCTTGTCATGTTGGCATAGCTGCGAAGGTTGTCAAAAAACCGGTTATGCTTTTGTTTGACCGAGCAGAGGATTTTGAAGTAACGACAAAGAGACATCCTTCCAAATTTATATATCGAACAGCTTTAAATGAAGAAGGAAATATTCTAAGTATGAATGTAGAGCTCTTTCTTGACAGCGGAGCAAATGCAGGTTTGAGTCCTGTTGTTTTGCAGAGGGCATTACTGAACAGTGCAGGCGTATATAAAATTCCGCATTTTCATGCGAAAGGCTATGCGCTGAAAACCAATACTGTGCCCAATGGAGCTTTTAGAGGCTTTGGCGCACCGCAAAGTTTTGCAGCAATTGAAAGTCTTATGGGACACATTAGTAAAAAGCTAAAACGAGACCCCATTGAATATAAAAGAAACTATTTGGTCAAACAAGGTGATGCCACCATTACCAACGGGAGATTTAAAGACCCAGTTTTGATAGAAGACATGATCAAAGAGTTAATGCTTACAGTCGACTACACAAAGAAAAAAGAAGAGTTCCACGGCTTTAACCTGCAAAACAAACGCTACAAAAAAGGGATAGGCGCTTCCTTTTTCTTGCACGGCTGTGGATTCACCGGCAGTGGGGAAAGAGACCATATAAAAGCTACAGTAAAGTTAGCAAAAACAGAAAACGATCAAGTGCTGATCAAGATCTCAAATTCAGATATGGGTCAGGGCGCGCTAACCATTATGAGCAAAATTGTAGCGCAAGAGCTTGGACTGCCTTACGAAGACATATCGTTTCCATATCCGGATACGAAAGAAGTTCCTGATTCTGGTCCAACCGTAGCATCCAGAACCACGATGATTGTCGGCAAATTACTGGAACGGGCAGCAAGCAAACTGAAAGCTGGATGGCTTTCAGGTGTAGCTCAAGAGGTAGTAGAACACTATGTACATGAAGAAATGATTCCATGGGATGAGGAAAAATTCTCTGGAGATGCTTATCCCGCTTATGCGTGGGGAGTAAATATGATTGAACTAGAAGTGGATACCATAACTGGAAATGTTCAAGTGGAAAAGATTTACGGTAGCTTTGATATAGGAAAAGCAATTGATGAACAAATTGTTAAGGGTCAGATCGATGGTGGCATGGTCCAAGGAATCGCTTATGGTTTTATGGAAAAAATGACGTCTAAATCAGGCAAGATCCAGCAAAAAAGCATTTCAGACTATGGCCCTCCAACGGCTATGGATGTAGTCCATATTGAAAGTAAACTTTATGATAATCCTTTTGCTGGAGGACCATATGGCGCGAAAGGTGTCGGTGAATTGCCACTAACGGGAGGAGCTCCTGCTGTGCAAGCAGCGATAGAAGATGCCTTGCAAAAATCCTTTTTTCAAATTCCTGTTACGCCAGAATTGATTATCGAAAGTTTGGCGAAGAAGGCGGGGGAGGCAATTGATTAAATTTCACCTTAATGGAAGAGAAGTAATAACAAAAGCTCCATCCACAATTAGATTAATTGATCTATTAAGAGAGGAATTTCAGTTAATTGGTTCAAAGGAAGGCTGTGGGGATGGAGAGTGCGGGACTTGTAGTGTCCTTGTAAATTCTCTTGTTCAAAATAGCTGTCTCATTCCCATTGGCGCCATTGAAGGAGCAGATATTATTACCATTGATGGATATTGTAAGACGACACAGTTTCAAATGTTAAGTGAATGCTATTCGGAAGCAGGCGCAGTTCAATGTGGTTATTGCATTCCAGGAATGGTTATGGCAAGTGCAGCCCTTCTATCCCAAAATCCTCATCCGACAGAAGAAGAGATTCGTGAAGGAATCTCCGGAAATTTGTGCCGTTGTACCGGCTATAACATGATTGTGGATGCGATTGACTTAGCAGCGAAAAAGGGTGAAGGCTTATGGTAATGAAGACCAACACATCCTACCGATTTATGAGTTTAGAAGAAACCATCTCTCAATTAAGCAGAGAAGATTGCCAAATTATTGCGGGCGGCACAGATGTCATGGTACAGCATAAAAGTCCTAAAGGAAGCCCTGCCAAGTTTGTTAAACCCATTGTTTTTATCGATCATTTAAAGGAATTAAAACAGATTTATAAGGTGAATCATGACATTCATATAGGTGCTTGTTGTTCCTTTAGCGAACTGTTGAAACACGCCCTCATACCGGTAATACTAAAGAAAGCAATAAAAGAAATTGCCGCGCCAGCTATTCGAAATAGAGGAACGATTGGCGGGAATATTTGCAATGCATCCCCTGCAGGAGATACTTTGCCATTGCTATATATCTATAACGCTAAAATACGACTGAGATCCGCTAGAGGTGAAAGGGTATTAGATATTCGAGATTTTATTCAAGGACCAAGAAAAGTGAACAGATTGAAAGATGAAATCGTGACAGAAATCATTTTGCCAGAAGTGCAAGAGGATCATACTTATTTTGTTTATGAGAAAGTAGCTAACAGAAGAGCAGATGCAATAGCAAAAATATCGTTTGCGGGTTCGATGCGTTGGGATGAAGGCAGGATTTGTGATGCTCGATTTGCTTTCGGTGCTGTAGGTCCGACCATTGTACGTTCCATGGATATTGAAAAAAAATTATTGGGAGAAGCATTTCCGTTGGATAATAAGTTAATTGATGGGGTTGTTGCTGATTTTGAAAGTATATTAAAACCAATAGATGATCAACGCTCTACAGCGGTTTATCGGAAAACAGTGGCACTAAATTTATTGCGTCATTTTCTAGAAAAATAGTCGATCAAAAAACACTTGATAAAATTCTGGGCAAGTTAAGAAAAAACCTTGATGATTCAAGGTTTTTTCTTTTTCAATATTGAAATAGCCTCCCCAACTAACCGACAAATTACTTTCATGTACTCAAAGTATAGAGAGGGATTGGGAGCATCGCCTCGAATAAAATAATTAACTAAAAACATTATTAGCTGCACCACGCAGGGATTTCATGGTTCTCTTATTAACTTTAAGAAGTCGAAAGAGAAATGGAAAGGAGTGGGGCAAATGATCGACTATCGTAGAACAATTCTGGATGGCGCTCATCAAGCGATAGGAAACACACCAATGGTTAGATTGAGCCGGTTAACCAAGGAATTAGACGGAGAAATTTATGCCAAGCTCGAATACCTCAATCCTGGTTTTAGCAAGAAAGACCGTATTGCGCTTCAAATTATAGAAGAAGCAGAGCTGGACGGTACGCTTACTCCAGGTCAGACCGTCGTGGAGCTGACTAGCGGCAATACCGGAACTGGGCTTGCTATTGTCTGCGCGGTGAAAGGGTACCCGTTTGTTGCTGTTATGTCGAAGGGGAATTCGATGGAGAGGGCGCGGATGATGCGTGCGCTAGGAGCCGAGGTCGTACTGGTCGAACAAGCGACTGGCTCAATGCCCGGACAAGTGTCTGGCGAGGATCTTGCGGCTGTAGACGCAGAAACGCTTCATATCGTTCAAGAACGAGGCGCATTCCGTGCGGATCAATTCCATCATCGCGGGAGTTTGCTCGCTCATGAGTTACATACAGCAGAAGAGATATGGGAGCAAACGAGTGGCGATTTCGATGTGTATCTTGACTTTGCAGGAAGCGGTGGAACGTTTGCTGGCTGTGCCAAAAGGTTGAATGCCTATAATCCTGTCATTCGCAGCTATTTGGTAGAACCGGAAGGGGCACCTTATTTGGCAGGTGGAACCCAGACCAATCCGAACCACAGGCTGCAAGGCGGCGGTTATAGTATGGAGTTGCCATTGGTTGATCGAAACTTGATCACTGATTTCTTGACGGTTACCGATGAGGAGGCGATTGAATCTTGTAGGAGATTAGCGCGCGAAGAGGGGATTTTCGCGGGTTTTTCTTCCGGGGCCAACGTTGCTGCAGCCCTGCAACTGCTGAAGTCGCGAGAGAAAGGCGCACGGATCGTATTGACCATTAACGATTCAGGATTGAAATATTTAAGCACCGATCTGTACGCGTAGACGAATAATTAATAATTCAAGAGCGGAAGTAACGAATGAGCATTCGTTATTTCCGCTCTATTTGCACCTAGTAGGATTTATCACTTCTTCACTCTTTTTTTGATCATCAGAAAATCAATGAATAAATGAAAAAAGCGGCTGTATCCTTTAAGCCCGTGCTTCTTTATGATTTAGATTATAAACGTGAAAGCCATTCTTTTAATAAAGGGAGTGCTGTAGTGAAGATTTCTTTTACAACCTTGGCTTGTCCGGATTGGACCTGGGAGCACATTGTGGCAGAGGCATCTCGACTCGGCTATGACGGAATCGAAATTCGTGGCGTAGAGGGAGAGATGTTTGTACCGAAATGCCGACCGTTCCTGCCAGAAAATCGGGCTAATACGATGAAGGATCTGAAAAGCAGAGGACTTGAGATCTGTTGTTTGGACACCTCATGTGTGTTTCATGACGCGGATAAATTTGACGCTTCAATCGTGGAAGGCAAAGCAACAATCGATCTAGCCCGGGAGCTAGGCGTTCCTTTTATTCGAATATTCGGCGACGCGATTCCCGACAAAAGCAACAGAAATGAGACAATCGCACAGGTAGCGAACGGGGTGGAAATGCTCAGCAGCTACGCGGTGGACAAAGGCGTTACTGTACTGCTCGAGACGCATGGCGACTTCTCGGACTCTGAAGTGCTGCTTGATGTGCTCCGCAATATAAAAAGCCCCGCGTTTGGTGTTTTATGGGACATCAACAATCCTTATAAATATGGTGACGGCGAATCAATATCGGAAACATTCGAAAAACTTCGTCGCCATATCAAGCATACACACATGAAGGATTCGAAAGGGAGAGACTCTGCGGAAACGATCATGCTTCCCGGTGAGGGTGACATTCCGATTGCGGAATGCGTCGCCTGCTTGAAAGCTGAAGGTTATGAAGGCTGGCTTTCTTTCGAATGGGAAAAAAAATGGCACCCGAATATTGAAGAGCCAGAAATTGCCCTTCCTCGATATATCGAATATATGAAAGAAACTATTCTTAGATAAGGCAGGCGGAGCTCGAATGACAAAACGAGTCAATGTTGCCATTATCTGATGTAAAGGAGGAGCTCGGTTGGATCCTACCATTGTGAATGCCGATGTTCAATCGCCACAGCTCGTACGTAAGCGCAGTCTGGGTTCCAGGCTGTGGAGAGAACGGTATTGCTTTTTACTACTGCTGCCGGGCCTCGCTTACTTTATCCTGTATCGCTACGTGCCAATGCTGGGCAATATTATCGCGTTTGAGGATTACAGCCCGTTCCAGGGCTTTCTTCACAGCCCTTGGGTCGGTTTGAAGCATTTCAAACGTATCTTTGAGGATGCCGAAGTCGTGCGCGTTCTTTGGAATACGCTGCTCCTTTTTTTTCTGCAAACGGTATTTGTATTCCCGATTCCGATCGTACTTTCACTGATGCTGAACGAGCTTCGAAACGAGCGATTTAAGCGAATCATCCAATCGGTCGTGTACTTGCCGCACTTTTTGTCTTGGGTCGTCGTGATAGGAATTGTAACCATATTCCTCAAAAGCGAAGGATTAATCAACAAATTGCTTCATCTGATGTTCGGTATGGAGGCGATCCCGTTTTTACAACAGCCGGAGTGGTTTATGCCGTTGATCGTGCTGGAAGTAATTTGGAAAGATTCCGGTTGGGGAACGATCATTTTCCTCGCAGCGTTAGCCGGCGTCAATCCGAACCTGTACGAAGCCGCCATCATGGATGGTGCCAGCCGGTGGAGGAAAATTTGGCACATCACGTTGCCTGCCATTCGAGGTACGACTGTTATTTTGCTCATTTTGACGTTAGGCACTGTTCTCGACGTCGGTTTCGAACAAATTTTCCTGATGCTTAACCCGTTCACGATGGAGGTTGGTAATGTGCTTGATACCTTCGTGTATTACAAAGGGATCCAACAGTCCGATTTCAGCTTTGGTACCGCTGTCGGCTTGTTTAAAGGCTTAGTTGGTCTTGTTCTCATCATCGGTGCTAACTGGCTTGCCAAAAAATTCGGCGAAGATGGCGTTTTCTAAAGGAAGGAGGAACACCGTATGTTCAGGAGAAAAAAGGTTTCGGAGCACATTTTCGATATAGTAAACATTGTCTTGCTGACCATCATCGGCCTCGTTATGTTCTTTCCTTTCTATTACATCATTGCAGTTTCATTCACCTCATATTCGGAATATATGCAATCTGACCTCGTTTTGTGGCCTAAAGCCTGGGTTCTCGATTCCTATCAGTTCATTTTTAGCTCCAAAGAATTCATTCGCTCCATATATATAACCGTCTTTGTAACAATCGTCGGTACCGCTTTCAATTTATTAATGACATCCACGATGGCCTATTCGCTTACACGCAAACTTTGGGGACAACGATTCTATCTGTTTCTGGTTCTGTTCACCTTTATTTTTGGCGCGGGACTTATTCCAACCTATTTGATTGTGAAAATGACGGGGTTGATCAATTCATATTGGTCACTAATCATCCCGAGCGCGATTAATTCGTACACCCTAATTGTTATGCGGCAGTTTTTTCTTAACATACCAGAAGAACTGAATGAGGCAGCATATATCGATGGTGGAAACGAGCTGCAAGTCTTTACACGGGTTATCATCCCTCTTTCCAAGCCAGCATTGGCGACATTTGGGTTATTTTACGCAGTGCAGCACTGGAATACGTATTTTTCCGCTATCTTATACCTGAACGACCCGGCTAAATGGACGCTGCAGGTTGTACTTCGGCAAATTGTCATACTAAATGATGCAACGAACACACTGGCCTCTGCTGCAAGGGAGGCTGCCAAATCAGCTCATCTGCCGCCGCCGGAAACAATCGGAATGGCAGCCATATTGCTTGCAACAATCCCGATTCTGATTGTTTACCCATTTCTGCAAAAGTATTTTGCAAAGGGGGTGATGCTTGGTTCTGTAAAAGGATAATGGGTTGCCGGACAACGAAATTTCGCTATATGTCAATCGTTCTAAAATTGGGAGGGGAAAGCATGAAAACGATGAAAATGATAAAGGGCTCGTTAATCACCGCACTTGCAGTTGGCATGATTGGTTGTACTTCGACGAAAAATACAGATGTGGCGTCATCCTCGCCTACTGCTGTAGACAAGAACACAACTGCACCGACAGCAGCTGCCTCGAAAGAGCCAGTGGCGCCAAAGAAGCATGCCGTCACAATGATTAATGGCTCCTGGGCCAATCCGCTCCCTGCATCGACAGGTGAAGGGATCAACATGATCAACCAGAAGTTCAACGTCGATTTTAAGCCCCAGTACATTCCTTATGACGAACTGACCAACAAGCTGCCGGTTATTATGGCTGCAGGCGATTTGCCGGATATGATTGGCACCGAGTCCGTGGACGCAAACTTCGTCAAATGGGCGAAACAGGGAGCATTCCTGCCGCTCAATGATTATATCGATAAATATCCGACACTTAAGCAAGTACCGAAAAGCGTTTGGGATGCCGTCACCGTGGACGGTAAAATTTATGCAATTCCGCAATACTTTCCACTCAAATACGGGAAGAAACCGATCATTCGCAAAGATTGGCTCGATAATCTAGGCCTCAAAATGCCGACGAATTACGAGGAACTGAAGCAGGTCGCGATCGCTTTTACCAAAAACGATCCCGACAAGAATGGTAAAAACGACACATACGGGCTTGGCATGGCGAAATTGATTGTATATGGCGCTGCCATGGGCGCTAGTTGGGATAACGTTTGGTATCACAAGAACGCACAAGGTCAGCTCATTCCGGGAGTAGTATCGGATGGCTTTAAGCAGCAAATAACCGTATTACACGACATGTATCAAGCAGGTGCCATTAATAAGGACTGGGCGGTTTCCAAAATCGCAGACGTTCGGAAAGAGTTTTTCTCCGGTAAATTCGGCATCTTCTATGAACAGCCGTACGACATTTCCGAAACCCGCTTTAAGGATTTGAAAAAAGCAAATCCGGGTGCCGAGCTTGCAATCATTCCGGCCTTTAAGCAGGAAGATGGACAACAAGGGTATACCGGACTTCCCGGATACTATCAAATGATAAGCCTTAACGCCAAGCTGAAAAGCGATCCTGACAAAATCGATCGAATTTTGGCCATAGAAGACTATTTCCGCACTTTTATACCACCGAATCAACAGAATCCGCAAAATCCCGATTTCGATTGGAAGAACGGGCGTGTCGATAAGGCGTATACGATTCAAAACGGAATCGCCATCGATAAAGAGAACAACACCGATCTTAAACCGGAATCCTATATCATCGACCGTGGCTGGGCCCCCAGTGATGAAGCGAACGATCCGGCGGCGGCGGTACAGGATCCGTTTACGAAGAGCTTCGTTCAAGGAACAGTCGAGCAGCTGAAAACCACGAAATTTTATATCGATCCCGTTAGCCGCATCCACTCCGAGGTGCTGGACGCGAAAAGCTCGGAGTTAAACAAGGTGGTCAACGATACGCAAACGAAGATGATTGTCGGTCAAGAGCCGATCGCGAATTGGGATAAAATGGTTCAGGAATACATGAATAAAGGCGGCAAGGAAATCGTTGAAGATGTCAATAAGCAACTGAAAGCTGCCGGTATAAGTGGCGAATGGAAGTAATTCATGAGGATAAGGGGAGTTACCTCCCCTCAGACTATCTAGAAAGGCTCGAGGGGAGCTGGCTCGCTCTTTTTCTTTTACATCATCAAAATTAATTTGTTGGAGGAGGCTCGAGTAGGTGACCGACAAACTATTTGATATCAGCTATTCCACCCGGATTGATGCCGGACACCCGGAGAAGCTGAAGTCATTCGCGAATGCTGCTATGAAAGTGTTTTTTGTGCCAGGTGTTAGGTATGGCAGAGAGGTCGTTGAGCTCGTTCAGCGTACCGGACTTGATTTCGAAACCGTCACCTACGACCGGGCATGGGATTTAAATAAATGGGGGATCGGCGATTATTATGACATAAGAGCGGCTATTGACGATTTTCGCGCAATCCTCGGTAATTTGGAAAGAGCTTTGACCTCGGATGTGCATTATGACGTCATGGTGATACCGGGTATCAATGGCTGGTCCCATTTCACCCAGCAAACGAGACAAGCGATTTTACGAAGGGTACAAATGGGGGCTGGATTAGTCATCATAAAGCCGTTCCACGGAGACGGGATGGAGAGGGCGGAGGAGCTCGAGTTGCTGTCGCCGTTGGCAAATCAGTTCGAGGAGGGTTTCGGAGTCGACCCGAACGCGGGAAACGGCTTTCCTCGCATTGCGTTCGATTCGTTAAAATCCGAAAAGTGGCTTCCCGAAAAGCATTACATCACCGATGGGATTCCATTCGACCTGTTTCCATATTCCGAGCTTGCTTATTATCCCTATGAAGCATCCGGAGAGGTGATCCTTCGCAGTGAATCCGGCGATCCGATTGCGGCAGTTAAGAACTATGGTAAAGGTAAGGTTGTTTCGTTCGGATACTATCCACGGGACATTTTGCCGCAGCACAGCGAGTTTACTGGCAAAGAATCGACTTATGATGCCATTATTGACGGTTGGAGCGGAGCGCATCATAGCCTTTCATTCGCATACTTGGAATACTTCTATGAGTTGATTTACCGGAGTATGATCTGGTCCTCTGGGAGAATACCGGAGCGACTAATCACCTCCGCAGCCGTTACCGAAAATCAATTAATTATTGAACCGAGTTCGGATCTCGGCATCAGTTTCAAGTATACGATCAAGGATTCATACGACTCGGTCATAGAAGAGAACGAAGTTCCTGCTGGTCCGATTGACTTACCAAAACGAATGGCCGCAGGCGGATCATACCGGGTGGAGCTGTCGTTGATGTACGGAGATCGCCTATCGGATTGGGCAACGGTACCTGTGAGCTACCCGCTTGTCACGGAAATCGCGGAAGTAACGCTGAGCGAAGAGGATATCTGCGAAGGCGATACTTTGTCTGCAGTGATTCGAGTTAAGGGAGCTCCAAGCGAATGCCTCGTCTCAGCTATCGACGATTTTGAACGGATTGTCGCGTTGAAATCGTTTCTTTTTGATGGCAGCGGTGAGGGAGAGTTTGTTTTCAGCTATACCGCTGATCAGATGAAATCGCTTCATGTCCGTATTCGCGCCGAACTCTTCATGCAGGGCGAACTAGTCCACAGAGTAGATTCGCATCAAGTCGTAGTGACCCCGTCACAGCGGGCTTTAACTGATTTCGAAGTGTTCATGTGTCCGCAAAATCGGGGTCAGGGTGACTGGTTGCCGCTGGTCGGACAATTATCCCGTGAAATGGGCGTTACTGGATTGTTTCCTGGCAGTTCAAAGACACTAACGATGTCCGGCGCTCACGGACTTGGTATATATTGGTACCACCGTGAAAATTACGTGAAACGGAAAGAGAAGTATATGCGAACCAAGGACAAATCGTTCCTGCATCGTCTTCCGTGTTTGAATGATCCGGTTTTCTGGGACGAAACTCGGGAACGGATCACGCACACCATCCACGAGCACAAGAAATACGGTCCCGTTTCTTACTTTGCTAATGACGAGGGATCGCTTACCTGCTACGTAGATGAATTGGATTTGTGTTTTTGCCCTCATTGCATGAAAGCTATGAGAATGTGGCTGAAGGAAGAGCACCAGAATCTCGATGACTTAAACAGCGTTTGGAGAACCAGCTATACCAGCTGGGAGGAAGTCGTTCCGTATACGCTAGAGGAAGCGCAGAAGAGCGGAAAGTTCGCGCCGTGGGGCGATCATCGACGTTTCATGGAAAAGACCTTCGCTGATGCTTACCGACTTATTCGAACATTCATTCGGGAGGTCGACCCGGACGGAGTCATTCGCATGTCAGGCTGCCAGGCTTCTACTTCATTTTCTGGATATGACTATTACCAGCTGCACCGGTATGTTGGTTATTTTGAGGCTTATGGTGTAGGCAACCAGTTTGAATTTCACCGATCCTTCGCAGAACCTCGGACGATAATTGGCGGCTGGTTCGGTTATGGAGCTGAAGGGATTGCGGTGCAGAACCGGATATGGAACGCCCTGTACCACAATATGACGTTGATTAGTATTTTCTGGGAGTATAGCTGCTTGAATCCGGATTTTACTTTCAGCCGGAGTGCAAAGGATATGAGCGAAGCGTTTATCGAGATTAGAAGGGAAGGGATCGGAAAGCTTTTACTCTACAGCGCCAAAAGAGACACTCTTGGAATCGCAGTCCACTATTCAATGGCCTCCATTCACGGAACAAGGATTAAGGAAGATCACATTAAATTCGAATCAAATCGGCAAGGTTGGATCGACGTTCTGGAGGATTTGGGCTACCAATATAATTTCGTGGCCACGCAGCAAATCGAAGAGGGTGGCTTAATTCGGGACGGATACAAACTGCTTATTCTTCCTTATTCGATCGCCATAAGCGAACGGGAAGCAGAGGCAATCAAACGGTTCGCAGATAACGGAGGCATCGTTGTGGGGGATTTGCAAACCGGTATCATGGATGAACATTGTGTAGCGACGGAAGCAGGACAGCTGGATGAATTATTCGGCATCGAAAGGCTGAATACGAAGGCGAGTCCCTTCTACATTAACGGCGGATTTTTGACGAATGAACATTTTCCTTATTTCCAATATAATCTGGCACATATTCCGGGGCGCGAAGATGAGGAATCCGGCTTAACGATGGCCGAAATCGGCACGAGGGAAAAAGAAGGCATGGCTGCTTATCATGACGATTTTATGAGGACGGTTGCCTCCGTTGTCGTCAAAGCTCATGGGCAGGGTAAGGGTGTATATTTGAACCTGTCGCTGGATAAATATCCCTTGCTCCGAAGCAAAGGTGGAGGATTCGCATTGCGTGGGCTAATTGAGCGCATTGTCGGACTAGACGGTATCGTAAAACCCGCATCCTTAAACAGGATGGACGGTACACCTGTCGATTTAGGCTATGAGACGGTTTATTACCGGGATGGCAAAGCCTTGTATGTATGTGTTCAAAGTAGGCTTGAGGAGCGAACGTTAGGGCATGACGGACTGTCTGTAGGCGGAGGACGAGAATCGTCCGTACGTTCGGAAGCGCTCGTAGTTGAATTTGCGTCCAAAGGACATGTGTATGACATTCGGGATCAAACATACATCGGCTTTACGGACCGCACGGAAACACAAATTTCTTTAGGAGATACACGCATTTTTGCTATTTTGCCCTTTCGGGTGAACGAAATTGCCGTCGAGATGCCTTCAAAGGTAAGCAGGGGCAATAACGTTGACGTGATGATACGGATTGGGTCAGACGAACCGAATCGCGGGTACGGGCATGTGCTGAGCATCCATGTTAATAATCCTCAGGGAGAGTACGCATGGATATATTCCGGTAATCATTCGGTAGAAAGCAATACCTATGGTACGTCATTTGCCATTCCATTTAATGAACAAACGGGTAAATGGAATCTACGTGTCAAGGACGTTGCCACCGGCGTCTCGACAGATCAGGTATTTGAGGTTGTTTGAGCAGGAGGGGACATTTGATGAGTAAGGTACCCACATCGAACTGGGAGGAAGCGGCTGCCAGAGCTCGTGAGCTGTCGTATATTGACGCGTATCCTGACATTGAGGACTTCCATTCGAACGATTTTCTGAAATATTTGGACAGAAGAAATATGGATTATCTTGTTGCGCGTAAGCGGATGACGCAAACCGTCGACACTGCGGAGAAAGCACGTATCTATGCAGCTGGCATCCGCGAAAAATTCAGCAGGTGCTTAGGTCCTTTGCCGGACGGTGAAGCCGGCCACATACAGATATCCAGAACAGTGGATCAAGGCGATTATTTGATCGACGCGGTGTATATCGAAAGTTTGCCGGGTCAATTTATTACGGCAAATTTCTATTATCCTAAATCAATAAAAAAGCCGCTGCCTGCCATTTTGTTTCTCTGCGGTCACGCACCGGAAGGTAAGGCGGCTGTGCCTTATGTTTCGTTCTGCGTAGAAGCAGTGTCAAACGGCTTCTGCGTGCTGAGTTTTGACCCCGTGGGACAGGGGGAACGGAGGCTCGCTGTCGGCAGTAGCTATTTGGATCCGGTTGAAGCTCACTGCAGACTTGACCGGCAGCTAAGCTTAACCAATGAGCATCTCGCTCAGTATATGATGAAAGACAATATAAAGGCGTTGGATTATTTGCTCTCTAGGAACGAGGTTGATTCCGCGAGAGTTGCCGTAACGGGAAATTCTGGCGGAGGAACGATGGCTGCTTATATGGGAGCGTACGACGAGCGGATTATGGCGGTGGCGCCATGCTGCTATATCACTGAACTCCGTTCGATGCTGTACAGGATCATGGCGCAGGATGCGGAGCAATGCATACCAGGCTTTATGAAGGAAGGGTTGGATCACAGCGATCTAGTGACAGCAGCCGCCCCGAAACCGTATTTGATCGGCTCCGCGCTGTTCGACTTTTTCCCGATTGACGGCACTCGTGATGCCTATATCGAGGCAAAGAAAATGTTCCGCCTCCTAGAGGCTGAGGACCAACTTAACATCTGTGTTGTTACGAAAGGTCACGGGTTATGGAAAGAGTTGAGGCAGCAGGTCATCCGATTTTTCCTCCATCACTTTCATGAGGAAGATCCTGGCGTAAAAATTGATTATGACTGTCTGCCCGGCGAGGAGGAGCTGTTGTGCTGTAAGAACGAGGCGATACTGCCTGACATGCAGGCAACGCTCATGGATTGGCTTGTCAACCGCTCACCTAAGCGTTTCGGAAGCAACTCAGCCCAACTTCTCTCACGGGAACAGCTTCGGGAACAATTAGCAGATGTTCTGAATGTGAATTCAATTCCGCATGTTCCCGATGTGGTCCAAGCGCCGTTATGTCTTGAAGGCCGAACTTCTGAGATCTCCTTTTACCAGGAGAAGGAACTGCTTATATCTGGTTCGTGGCACAGGCTGACGAGTAGCTGTGAAAATATCCTGCTAATCGTTGGAGAGACAGACGTACAAAATGTCGATGCCTTGTCCGCTGGTTTCTCAGCAGCGATGACAATCAACCCGCGAGGGACTGGACCAACAAAACCGAATATGCGAAGTACATTCATTGGTTTTGATCCTGAGACAGCAGCGGGAAATAACGTGCGGATGCTGGGTCAAACATTGCAGGGATTGCGGGTGACGGATGTACTTGCTGCGATTCGATTCGCAAGATCCGTTCCCAGCTTCGAGTGCGCCAAAATCACCCTATACGGCAAAGAAGAGCACGCTTTAACCGCTCTGTACGCAGCATTTCTTTCCGACTTGCACGGTGTTGTACTTGACAATTTGCTATACAGTTTCCGTGCTTTTGCAGACTATGTAGAAAACGCCTGGGATCCGGGGATCTTCGTGCCTGGGCTGCCTGAACACTTTGATATAGGCGATCTGCTTTCTGCGATGCCGACCGGTACCGTTCAGGTGAACGGATTGCTGGATCCTATGAAGAAGGAGATGGCGAACAAATGGACACATCCCATGCAGTCGTGAAAGGCAGCAGAATCGTATTTCCGAAAGCTTACCAATGTGAATTCGAGCCATCGGAATGGTCGTTGTCCTCCTTACCTGACGACGGTATTCTCATTCGTACCGCATACAGTCTAATTAGTCCCGGGACAGAGCTGGCCTTTTATACAGGCACCCATTTCGATATTGACAATCCTAAGAACAAATGGGCCAAACTGCCGTTTTATCCCGGTTATGCTTCCATCGGGGTGGTCATTGGCGTTGGTCGGTCGGTTCATCGGGTTCGTGAAGGCCAGACGGTACTCGCCTTAGGCCATCATGCCGATTTCGACATGCTTCCCGATTCGGAGGAGTATGTTGTGCCCATTCCGGATCATATGGATCCGAAGCACGCTCTTTTTGCCAGATTGGCGGAGATCTCGACAAGCGCCATTGTGCATGCAGCCAGATTTAAACCAGGTTATGTTGTCACGGTCATTGGCATGGGGTTAATTGGTAATTTAGCAGCTCAGCTATATGCCCTTCAAGGTGCACGTGTGATCGGGGTGGATTTGGTCGAGCAGCGGTTGGCAACCGCGAACACTACGAATATCGCACTTACGATCCAATCAGGCTCGCATGTAGATTTGAAAGAGAAGGTCGAAGCGCTATGCGGGGGGTGCTCGCCTGATATTGTAGTTGAAGCTACGGGCAATCCGGCTTTGGTCAATGCGGCTCTGCATCTCGTGCGGCGCCGTGGTCAGGTCATTTTGCTCGGTTCTCCGCGAGGCTCTGCAGAGATCGACATCTATAGGCATATTCATAGCAAAGGAGTTTCGTTAATCGGTGCTCATGCGAACGCAAAAGGTGAGGATGGTCTGCCGTCTAACGCCGAAATGCTCCGATATTCATTGGATTTGATTCACAGACGCCAGTTGGCGATTGACGCACTCATCAGTCATGTCCTCCCGGCAGAAGAGGCGTCATCTGCATATGACATGTTGCTGCATCAACAAGAGGATGCGCTTGGCGTCATCCTTGATTGGCGGGGCCGCTGGTGAGGATTTAAGAATTGAGGGGGACTTGCACAATTATCTGATCTGCCCATCGGAGGGGAATACGGAATGATTCGGAAACTTAAACGAGAGGATATCGACCAACACTTCGAATTAACACAGGCCGCTTTTTCCGTTACGTTCACAGAGGCACAATTGGAGGAAAAGAGGAAGCAGATCGATCCAGAGCTAATCTGGGGCTATTTTATCGAAGAACGGTTGGCAGCACAGTTAGCTATACTTCCGATGCAAATCTATATACAAGGTGTTCCTTTTGCAATGGGAGGGATCGCGCATGTCGCCTCATATCCGGAGCTGCGAAGGCAGGGAATGGTGGGTAAGCTGATTTTGCAAGGATTAGAGGCAATGAAGCAAGCAGGTCAGTCCGTTTCGCTGCTCAACCCATTCTCGCATTCTTTTTATCGAAAATACGGATGGGAACATCTGGCAGAAGTGATAACATATCAACTGGAGATGAGCGGCATCCCAAGGTTTCCCGCTGCCGAAGGCTACGTGTCTCGAAAAAAAACGGGGGACTGGGAGACGGCGAACGCGATTTACAATGATTTTGCCCGCCGCTATAACGGTATGCTGATTCGCAGCGAGAAGCATTGGATCAACTCGGTTTTCCCCCGAAAGGCTGGCGTTCTTGCTGTATATCATTCGAAGGATCATGTGCCTGGCGGATATTTACTTTATCAAGTGAAGGACAGTTTTATGAAGATCCATGAGTTCATCTATACGGATGAAGAATCACGGAGAGGCTTATGGCAATTTATCGCTAATCATGATTCAGCGGTCAAACGATTGTCATTTCAGGCGTCGATCGATGATCCGTTTTCCTATACACTGGCGGAGCCGGCAATAAGTCAGGAAATTCACCCGAGCTTCATGATCCGGGTCGTAGACGCTGGTTTGTTTCTCGCGGAATATCGGTTTCTGCCTGCACCAGAAGGTACAACACTGTCCGTCGGGTTGGTGGATGAACATGCAGAGTGGAACAATGGCATTTGGGAAATACGATGGATGCAAGATGGAAGCACCCTCGTCAAGAAGATGCCCCCATCAGCAGCTGCTGATGTAATATGTACGATCCAAGCTTTTTCCAGCATGATCATTGGCCGAATACGGCCGACAAACTTATTTCGGATGGGTCAGCTTCAAGGGAGTAAAACCAGTGTAGAGCGATGGGAACAGTTAATTCCGCGCAATGTGCCATTCTTAACCGACATGTTCTAGGAGGGAAAAAAGGTGAGCGATTTCTTAACGACGCATTCTTCGTTTGATAAGTCAAGCAATCGATTCACAAGAGCTACTCGTATCGATTGCGAATACGCAGCCATACACGAGATTGTAACAAAAGCGATTAGCTCGGAAGAACAGCCTACGGCTGGTTTCGATTATGTCGCCTTTCAGCTTGGAGTACCTGACGATATCCGAAATAAGCTAAAGAATCGGCTGCAATGTGATTACAAGCAACATGATGAGGGGTATATTGTCGATATTACGCAGGATAGCATCACCGTCTACGCCGAACAGCCTAGAGGGCTCATATACGGTGCAGTCACGCTGACGAAGCTTGCTGATAACGGGACGATTCGCAATGGAATGGTATACAATGTGCCGCTCGCATCTATAAGAGGACTCAAGGTATATCTCCCGTCCGCGGAGCATCTAAGCTATTTCAAATCCTTCGTCGATATGCTCTGCCACTACAAATACAATACGATTATTATCGAAGTCGGCGGAGCCATGGCCTATAAGAAGCACCCGGAAATCAACGAAGGATGGGTTCGTTATTGCGAAGAAATGTATGCTTACAGCGGTAAGACTGTTCAAATTCAGGAGCAGACATTTCCTTGGTACAAAAACTCCATGCATGTGGAAAATGGCGGCGGGAGCTTTCTTTCCCAGGATCAAGTCAAAGAGCTTGTTCGCTATTGTAAAGACCGTTTTTTTGATGTCATTCCTGAAGTGCCATGTTTAAGCCATTGCGATTATCTGCTTATTAATCACCCGGAATTGGCAGAAAGGAGCAACGATCCGTATCCCGACACGTACTGTCCTTCGGACGAGAGGTCTTATGAACTGCTGTTCGATGTAATCGACGAAGTACTGGATGTGTTTGAACCGCAAACCGTTCATATCGGACATGACGAATACTACTCGATCGGACTTTGCAGTAAGTGCAAAGTCAAGCCAGCAGAGCAAATATATGCGGACGATATTGCGAGAATTCATCGGTTTTTACAGAGTAGAGGCGCTAAAACGATGATTTGGAGCGAGAAGCTGCTTAATGCAATAGCAAGTAACGGCAGAGGTTATGGCGGCGCCGAAGTGAGGATGATCAATCATGTAACAGGAGCCTATTTGGGGGAAACGGTGCCTCCCACCTATAAAGCAATCGATCTTGTTCCAAATGACATTCTAATGATGCATTGGTATTGGGGGATTAACCGTACGTTTGAGCAACAATTTTTGCAACGAGATATGTTCATGTTATACGGTAATTTTGATGGTCCATCCTTCGCAGACTGGAAAGGGAGGCTCGCTCAAGGAGCGAAAGGCGGTGTCATATCGAACTGGAGCGCGTTGAAGGAAGAAAATCTGCAACGAAACGGCATCTTTTTCTCAATAGCCTATTCCGCATATATGTTTTGGCGGGATGATTATGAAGACACTCGGCATGAGGAGATAGAGGATCTAGCCTTTAAGGATTTGTTTAACTATCACTATGGACAACTAACCGTTCAACAACGCGACTGCTTGGGCACATCCTATATCGAGGTTGTTCATGCGACTGACGAAACAAGGGAACGCCAACTGTTTTTCGATGGTGTTTTTCTGGACAATAGCGATTATGTGATCGGGAACTATGCGTTGGAATACGAAGATGGGACCGAGATCAAAGTTCCGATTGTTTACGGCCTGAATATTTCCAACAAGGACCGGTTCTGGGGAAGAACGGACAACAACGACCCACTTGGTAGTGGATCGTATGTGGTTGATGCGTCCTTGCTGGAAACAGCCTATTCTACATTGCCTTTAAAATACAATGAAGAGACCTATTATCGATGGTTGATCGAGAATCCGTATCCGAACAAAATTGTCTCTAAAGTACGATTGATTGTTGATAATCCCGCGTCATACAACATTATGGTTAAGCAACTATTTATCCGGTGAGCTCCTTACGGAATTCGCTCGGTGTCAGACCCGTAAATTTCTTGAACATGCGGTTGAAGGAGTTGATATTCTGATAGCCAACTTTAGCCGCAGCATTCTGAATTTTGACGTCGGAATTCATGAGAAGCTCCTTCGCTTTATTAATCCTTACTGAATTTACATAATCCACAAAGTAAACGCCGGTTTTCTCTTTGAAATAAGTAGATAAGTAACTGCGAGTGATGCCGAGTTTATCCGCCAGCACATCTAACGACACATCCTTATCGTAATACTCTTCTAAATAGTCGAAGACAAAGCTCGTAATATGATCTCGCTTTTCTTTCTTGGATTTGACCAATTCCGTTACTTTCAGTATCCACTGTTCAAGATAAGCTTCCATTTCCTCGAATGAGCAGGAGATCTTCATCTGCTGCTGCAGCTGTTGAAGACACCCGGCATCCAATTTATGGAACACTATTGCCTTTTGCGATTTCAATATCAGGCTGTCGATAAACGATCGTACTTGTAGTTCCGTGGCCTCTTTCTTCTTCATATGCATACATTCACGTAAAATGCTTTGTCTCAGAAGAGCCTCATTCCCGTTGTGAAAGCCTGACTCGATCTCTTCATCTTGAATAGGCGGGAGATAATAGTCGTCTGACTTCGGCATATTTTCGAACATCACAATTTGGATTTCATCATTAAACTTTCTACAACGGAGAAGTTCTTGGACTTGTTTGTACGAGATGCTAAATTCTTCCTGACGTTCATAACGGATGCTTACGGCTATCGTCACGAAGCAATAGGTATTGTCAAGATCTAGCGTCTGTTTGAATTCTCTCAAAGACTCCAGCAAAATTTTCTCGCTGCGCTCTTCAAATACAACGGATAAAATTTGATCATTTTCCATATGAAAGGTAAGGGAGCCTGGACAGCGGACCGACAGCAATTGATTGATATACTCCTTAATAAACGCGGAACCGCGTTCTGCGTCTACCTCAATCTCATCAAGGCTGGCCTTGAAAGCCAGTTTAAATAAGACGAACCGATAAGGCTTCTTGACATCGATGAGATTGTTTAAATAGCCGATATTATCGCGGATATTTTTCAGTTTGGTGATATAAGCATATTGACGCAATAAGGAATGATTAACTTCCATATGGTGATTGATATCGCGGTTGGTTTGAACGATATGCTTGACCTTCTCCTGGATGAGATTGAATTCTTTAATATTACTCTGCCTGGGCAGGCTGAGCTGCATTTGTAGTAGGGAATTGAGCATTCGTTGGAACGGTTTATTCAGTTTCATACTGAATATGAATGAGGCCATGACGCTGAGCAGGATGGAAAGGATAAGCAAAAAGACGAAGGTGAAATTCCATTTGATCTGAGAGGACATGGACTCGTCTTGGATTATGTTCACGTACGTCAGACCGGAAACAGCGCCTTTTTTATAAAAAAAGTAATTCTTGCCTTCTTGTATGTACCCTTGAGCATCTTGGAATGTCGGAAATGGAGCCGAATCAATCGAGCGAGCAGGATTATAAGATCGCTGGTTGCCATCGAGAATGTAAAAATCGTCGTTGATGGACCGATGAAAGGCATTGAACAATCTTTGTGAGTCAACAAGAGCAATGATATAAATGGAAGGATATGTTTGATTTTTAATGACAACCGGTATAAGAGGCTTTGAATTAAGACGTTGGGAAGCATTATCCACTTCTGCAAAATCCGAGTATGGCAAAATGCTCATCGACGTGAACGGTTTATCAAACTGAGCGTTCCAAAAGTCAAAGGAATAATCGGAGCTGTTGAAAAAGCGGGTGAACATTTTTTGCGCATCGGTGCCTCGAGATTTTTCTAGTGCTATCCCGCTAGATTTGAAATAAATGATCATATTGTGAATGTACAGGGACTGGTTAGACAAAAAGCTCTGGATATGATCCATTAGCAAATGCCCTTGGAAATAGTCAAATTCGGCGTTATCAAGATTAGAGAATTTTTCGTTCATAGAGAAGGAGAGCACCGCATTTTGAATGAGTTGAAATTGGTGTTCGTAGCCATCCGTCGTATTTTTGAGATTCAAATTGTTATATTTGATAATCTCATCCTTTGTGTGCCCTCTAAAAAAAAAGAGGGAATACAAAATAAAGGAAAAAAGCAGAAGCACGATGGCTAAGAAACAGATTAAGAGCCAGAAGAACAGGGAGGGGGGCTTTTTTTGGAAGATTCTACTTGGGAAAGATTTCATTTTTGCAATCACTTGCATCGATGATCACCCTATTGATTTGACATGGTATTTCTATTCTACAAGAGGAGCTTAACTCCTTTATTATCATTGTATTCGCTCACACTCAATAATCATTCGTTTGACTGAAAGGGGCCTAACATATGGTGAGATTAGGCGTAATCGGTTATGGAAGAAGAATGCGCATGATGTTGAAAGAAATATGCCGCCTGGAACCGGAAGCTCGATTGATATCGATTGTGGACCCGCAAAAGGATCAAATCGCGGAAGAATTGAAGGGAAGCCTGCATAGCTCCGCTCAATTTTTCGATACTCCGGAAGAAATGATCGAACATGGTGACATAGACGGCATCCTCATCGGTACTCGCTGCTCGCTGCATACGGAAATGGCGCTAAAAGTTTTTCCCAGCGGACTTCCGCTCTTCCTGGAAAAGCCCGTCGCTACAAGCTTAGACGATTTGTCCAGGCTTCAATATGGGCATGAGCAGTCGTCGACCGAAGTCGTCGTCTCGTTCCCGCTTCGAGTGACCCCTCTCGTACAACTGGTCAAGGAAATCGTTGATTCTGGGCGGGTCGGAACGATCGAGCATGTCCAGGCGGTCAACAATGTACCTTACGGTTCGGTTTATTTTCATACCTGGTATCGGAACGAGGGGGAGACGGGCGGACTGTTTTTGCAAAAGGCCACTCATGACTTTGACTACCTGAACCATATTCTCAGAATTCCTCCTGTCATGATCAGCGCTATGACCTCCAAGCAAATATATAAAGGTGACAAACCAACCGGTTTACACTGCACCATTTGCGAGGATCGGCTTCATTGCCCGGAAAGTGCAGTGCTGAAGCGAAAAAGAGGAGAGCATCCACGCGGTGAATCTTGTGTATTTGCCCTCGATACAGGCAACGAAGATTCCGGGAGTGCCATGATCCGTTACGAAACGGGCATGCACGTCGTCTATTCACAAAATTTTTTCGCACGGAATACGGCTGCTCGTCGTGGCGCAAGGTTGCTCGGCTACAAAGGGACATTAGAATTCGATTTCTACACCAATGAAGTCACTGTGCACATGCATCAAACGAACCGAAAGGAAACCTACAATATTAATATGCCTAACGACCAGCATGGAGGTGGAGATACCATTCTTGCACAAAATTTCATTGACGTGATCAAGGGAACGAGCGCATCCGTTTCTCCGCTAGATTGCGGCATGATGAGCGCACTAATGTGTCTGAAAGCAAGTGAGTCCGCCCGGACGAATTCATTCCAAAGAATAAGAATGGACCAATAGGAAATTGGAGATTTGAATACAATGTCGAAGATCAGCTGCCTGAATATGATAGGAGGTTTCTAGGATGAAGAAAATAACGGTCATTTTAATCGGTGCGGGTGATCGGGGCCATGCGTACGCAAATTATGCGATTGACCAGCCTTATGAGGTTGACATCATTGCAGTTGCAGAACCGAATGCTGAACGAAGAGAGAGCTTCAAGCAAAAACATGGCATTGCGGATGACATGTGTTTTGAAAGTTGGGACCAAGTGCTCGATAAGCCGAGGCTGGCGGACGCCGCAATCATTTGCACCATGGACCGTTTGCACTACGAGCCGACGATGAAGGCATTGGAGAAAGGATATCATATTCTGCTTGAAAAGCCGATGGCGGTTGATCCGCTGCAATGTATGCAAATGGCTGAATTTGCGGAACAAAACAACAGGATTTTGTCCATTTGTCATGTGATGCGCTATACAAGCTTTTGCCGGAAAATAAAGAGTTTGTTGGATGAAGGAAGGATCGGCAAGCTGATGTCCATTCAGCATAATGAGAATGTGTCATATTGGCACTATGCGCATTCATTCGTCAGAGGCAATTGGAGAAATACGAAGGAATCCAGTCCGATGCTATTGCAAAAATCTTGCCATGATTTGGATTTCCTCAGTTGGCTTATCGAATCTGAAGTCACGAAGGTTTCATCCTTCGGCTCTCTATCCCATTTCACAAAAGAAAATGCACCTGAGGGAGCTCCCGATCGCTGCTTGGACGGTTGTCCGGCCGAAAACGTTTGTCCTTATCATACGAAACGCCTGTACTTGTCACCGTCAGCGGAATGGATCAAGGATATGATCAGCTTGGATACAAGTCTTGAAGGTCGGACGAAGGCGTTGAAGGAAGGACCATACGGTAGATGTGTGTACAAGTGCGACAACGATGTGGTCGATCATCAGGTTGTCAACATGGAATTTGCCAATGGGGTTACGGTTATGTTTGCTATGCATGCTTTTAACGTGAATCATGGACGATCATTGAAAATTGTCGGAACGAAAGGCGAAATTCGTGGTTACTCTGAGAAAAACGAAATAGAGATCACCGATTTCTTAACGGAAACCAAGGAAGTCATCTCGTTACAGCAATCCAATTACTCGCATGGTGGCGGAGATTACACCATTATGCAAGATTTTGTGAGATTAGTGCAGATGGACGGCAAAGCCAAAAGTGTATCTTCGGCAGAGACTTCCGTCCAGAGCCACCTGATGGCGTTTGCTGCGGAAAGGTCCAGATATGAAGGCAAAGTCGTTCATATGAGAGAGTACGTGGAGGAAATAAGAGCGAATGCCGTATCCGTAGGGGAGTGAGTGGGATGAAGAAAACAAATACCACGTATATCAATGCAACCGTATCTTGTTCGCGAATATCTTGCAGAATGGCTGCAAAATTAAAGTGAAAATGGGAGGGATCCTATGAAACTGGATATTTCAAAAACAAGCAAGGAAATGGGCGAAAAAGCGGCAAAGGAAGCAGCCGACTATATTCAAGAACGGATCCGGAGTCAAAATAACGCGAGAATCGTGCTCTCAACCGGCGCATCGCAGTTTGAGTTTTTGGAAGCTTTCGTTGCCAAGGATTTGGATTGGAGCAATATAGAAATGTTCCATCTTGATGAATATGTAGCGATTTCCGACACGCACAAGGCGAGCTTTCGCAAATATTTGAAGGAGCGCTTCCTCGCCAAAGTCAATATCGGGAAGTATCACCTAATTAACGGTGAAGGCAAAGTGAGCGATCACATCGCCGAGTTAGCACATGAGCTCCGTAAGCAACCTGTAGATTTATCTTTAATCGGGATCGGTGAAAACGCACATATCGCTTTCAACGACCCTCCGGCGGATTTCGAAACGAAAGAAGCATACATCCTTGTTGATCTAGCTCAGTCCTGTAAAGAACAGCAGGTTCGAGAAGGCTGGTTCTCATCTATCTCCGAAGTTCCGAAACAGGCCATTACTATGACAGTTCATCAAATTATGCAGAGCGAACGGATCATTTCCGTCGTACCTCATATAGTCAAAGCTCAGGCGGTTGTAAGTACGCTGCAGGGTGGCGTAAATCCACTTATCCCGGCTAGCATTTTGAAGACTCATTCCAATTGGTCGCTCTTTTTGGATAACGAATCTTCATCAGGACTAGATCCATCCATGTTGGATTGATAAAGCCTATTTTTTTGCTTTTCATAAAGGTTTCTCCGAAAAAAACGGCTGCATTAAGCGGCAATTTAAGGATGTCGAAGTGCTAGCGACTATCTAATTGTTTGCGCCAGTTGTTCCCTGTTTTTTACATACTTATTCGTATTGCTGGAGAAACTATCTCTGAGGTGATGTCGGTTGAGTTCGTTTAAGATTAATTTAATTATCTTAACTAATTCACTATTTGTTCTTGGGGCAGCTACCGTATATGCTGAGCCGCGAGAAGAATCTCTTGAGCAAGCTTTATTACAGCAATTGCATCCAGTTGTGTATTCTTCTCTGCAAAGTATTTATCACGAACAATACACGCAGTACAAATGCATACGTATTGTCTCGATTAATGAACGAGTAACCGCTTCGAGAAAGCGAGCAAAAGAGCTGCCAGTCGATGCCATACATGGTCAAAAGTATTTTGAGATAACGGTTGGAATCCTTAGAAGCACTGGCGAGTACGTTGAGTTAAATTTAAAAAACGATACGGTGTCAGCTCTATATTATCTTGTAAATTACAAGAAGGATGTACGCCCGGCTGATTTTAAATGCATCCCAAGTTTATGAAAAACCAATTGAAGGGGCGCTAAATGGCGTCTTCTTTTTTCGTTTCGCGAAGAATTTCCTTATTAAGCTAACGGGCAGTATTGTTAAATATATTAAATCTATAAGTATCAATCCGAGAGTATGTGATATAAAATTAATGGGGTGATTTCGGGAGGTAATAAACATGAAATTAGGAATAGATGTTAACGAGATAATAAAAGAACTTTGTGAAAAAGGTGTAATTGATCGCACCACTAAGATTCTTCATAAGATGAATGGAACAACAGAAGGACAAGTATATACTCTTGCAGTAGACGGGAATCCAAAATACGTGTTTAAGCTCGATAACTCAGAAAATATTTCTTTGGTCGAACAATTGCATCAAGCTTATAAAAATAGCACACTATTACCTAAACTTCTTTATACCGATCCTGCTAAAAAGTTCATTGTATATTTCTATACTCCTGGTAAAACGCATTTTAATCGTGATTCAAAAATAAACTGGCTTACTTTGTTGATCAAAGAGCTTTTAAATCATTACGAAATATATCAAAAAACGGATAAGTGGGGCTTCTGGTTAGAAGATCCGTGCCAAACTTGGCGTGATTTCATTGGTCGTGGAGTGGAATACGCTCGAATTAATGTGGGTAGCCATTTACCAATTGAGGATTACTATAAAGTGAAATCATTTGTTGGAAACATATCAACGGGTGAAGGACATGAAAGGTTTTTGCTTCATGGTGATTGTGGTGTTCATAATTTCGTGTTTGATCATTACGTATTAACAGGAGTTATCGATCCTTCACCTATTGTTGGACCTGTATTATATGATTTTATATATGCGTTTTGCTCTTCTCCTGACGATTTGAACCTAGAAACTTTAATTTCAACATTCAAATTGCTAAAGCATGATCCTATTGAAAGATCAAGGCTTATTGAAGAAGTAATCATTCAGCTTTATTGTCGCATAGGGATCTGTTTAAAGCACCATCCACATGATTTAGCCGATTATTTAAAGGCTTGGGACTACTGGAAAGTTCTTATTTAATAAATATCGATAGTACGATTAAGCTAACGAAGAACAATAGTTCAATAAGCTAAGTCAGGTAGCTCTGCTACTTTGACTTAGCTTATTTCATTTCAGGGATATTATTTAATAAGTACTTATTCCTTAGATTTAAACATTTCACCAATTGCTCCAACAGTTCCAAGTGTTTCCACAACTTTGGAAGGAATGAAGACCTTGTTCGCAGAACCTTTCGCAATTTCTGCAAGAGCCTCGAAGGACTTGTAAGCGAGTATTTTTCGTCAAGACCCGCCTCTCTAAGCAATTCTATTCGCGTTTTCTCTGCTGCTGCGATAGTTGATAACACAAGAGACGGATGGAGTGCAGACAAAGGAAAGACGGAATATGTCTGTAAATCAATTCGAATGAATGAAAGAGGTGACGAGTTCTTTGATGTTGAATTATCTAAATGTAATAACTTCAAGGAAGATGAACAACTGAGGTTAATATCATTTAGAAAAGAGATAGCATTAGCGTACGTTAGTTGAGAATTAAGGGGAGTTGTTTGCCACGATCAGCAACAGCTCTATTTTCATTAGGCCCTGTTAAAGTTAGTTGTTGATAATTGGATTATCAGAACAAGATGTTTTAAAATAGTGAAATCATTATATCTTAAAGTTTTAAATAAGGGGTGATTATGTGGAAGTTTTCGGAATTATGGGGTTCATATTCGGACTTGTTGCTTTTACGAATGCATTGACCAGTAGTAAAAAAGTAAAAGAACTTGAAAAGCGAATTGATGATTTAGAGGGAAAATCGTGAACAATGTCTCAAGCAAACGGGTGCTTTGATTGAATAAGACTATATTACAAAATAGATCTCCCAGACAATTGGTAGTTCTATTTTTTTTCACTTACTATCAACATAAAAATTTAACAGAGCCTTTCATTAAAGTAATGGGCAGGTTAACGTGGTAGTTACCTTGAATAATTAGGTAACAAACTTATCTAGGTATGAGAAATGGAGATTTAATGAGTATAGAAAACGAAATTCAAATGCTAATTGAAAATCGGTTGCTTCGTAATGAACAAGAGATTGTTCGTTTTGAAAAATCAGTAGCAACAATTTTGAAAGAAAACCAAGTTGAACACATTAAGTATTTATGCTTGTGATTCCACGATAAAACTGAAAAAGCCGAGGTTATGTTTGGATTGGTTCACGCAATTGAAGCATATGATAATGCTTTTGGTTCCAAGACGACATTATCGGTATTTGCCGATTTGTTACCTAGTATGTTCCCCCTTGCCAGTGAATGGATGAAAATATTGCATAAAAGAATCATAAATCATAAGCTCTCGCGGGAGCACTATGCAATTGTTATTTCGCATGCAAATCAAGCTCTTAAGGAAATTGTTCTTCAACAGTTAAATGAAATAAAGGCAAAGAACCCTGCTAAATTTGAAGCCAATGTTTTGGAAATTCTTAAGGCGTTAAGATTGGATGTTTAATTGTGGTTCATTCGTGCTAGGCACTATTAAATATGCGTTAGGCGCAGTTACATCCCCACTTGTGGGAATCGCGGGAGAGCATTCAGCCGTCCCATTCGGAATCGTTATTTTTACAACCAGTTTACTGGCCATCGTTTCCTATTATGGTACTAGAAGATAGGGACTCAAAGCGATGGCATCAAAAAAGTTAAACAAATGCATAACTAATGGAGGGATTTAGAAAATGGAAATCAGAAGAGTAGGTTCTCAACCTTCAAGTAAAGGGCTATCGGACTATTTTACAGGTACTGTTCGCATCGATCCATTGTTTGAAGCAGCCGATCCTGCACGCGTAGCTGGAGCCAGCGTAACGTTCGAGCCAGGAGCACGGACAGCATGGCATACGCATCCACTAGGGCAAACGCTAATCGTAACGGCTGGCAAAGGGCGAGTTCAACGATGGGGAGGTCAAATCGAGGAAATTAGTCCCGGTGACGTGGTTTGGTTTCCGCCTGGCGAGAAACACTGGCATGGCGCTTCGCCTACCACAGCAATGACGCATACAGCCATTCAAGAACGGCTTGACGGAAAAGCCGTCGAATGGATGGAAAAAGTGAGTGAGGATCAATATAACTTTAAAAACACGTGAGTGTGTCATAAATATCCTTTATTGCCTAAAACTGCAGTAGATATTCAGATGTAACATTGCCGCGTAAATCGCGGCTTTTTTGTTTTATGAGATAAGGTTTCTTGTCAAAACCCTATGATAGGAACCGAAGCATTGTAGGAAAGGTAGAGTTCTTTACGATTAAACTAACGGGCAGGATAGTTCCAATAAAAAATACAGTGACAATATGAAAAGTGATAAGATTAAACCAAATATTTTAATAGAGAAATTGGAGGCCTTCTTTTGAAAAAGCCATTTGAAGAAAAAGCCTTGCCTCTCGATGTAAGAAAGCACTATAAAGAAAACAGGAATGTACCTTCTAACATCTTGGCCTTATTTGGAGGAACACTACCATGATGAACAGTTAGAGAATATGCAGCTCGCACTTTTTTTCAGCTTCATTGAGATTGAATGCGCGACCACAGTTTATGTCGATAAAGTGGGAGATGTCTTGAAAAAGGCTTGGGCAAGACTGGAAAGGTTTTCTGATTCTCCTCAAGTTGCCTCTTTCCTAAGAGAGTTAGAAAAGCTTGAGGGTCAGGAAAAGCGACGGAGAAATCGACTGGACAAGTTGCTAACGATGGATTTCGATTCATTGGACCTGAGTGAAAAAAAGGATATCGCCTATGAGCTGTCGGATTCCAAAAATATGGAATGCAAAGCCCTCGCGGCCCAGTATTTTCTGAAGTTATATCAGGAAACGAAGAACCTCCATCTATTCTGCAATTATGCTTCAACTCTCTTTCGCTCGGGCCAGAAAAGAGAAGCGATGGAAGCGTATGAAAGGATAGAGGAATTGTTCAAGACGGAGGCTTACCCTGACAAGGGTTGGGTCATGATGAAGATCCATGAAGATCGAATGGACTTCTTTAAGGAGGACCGACTTGCCTTCCGAAAGCATTGGGAATCAGCAAAAGCGGATCCTTACCTTAAACAACTTCCTTGTGATTTTCCAGGCTATCTTGGGTACGTGACCAGCTTTGCGGAAGTAAGCTTGCAATATGGCTATTTGGATATATGCAATGAGCTGGTGCCACTTTTGAAAAAGAAAAAGCTGCCAATTCCGTCAAAGGTGAAAGCGCACTACGGAGGGTGATTAAACTAACGGAGAACGATAGCGTAACAGCGGATGCCGATGCATCCGTTTTTTGTGCGTTGAGCGAACGGGCAGGATGATGCTAGGGTGAGTCCAGTTAATATCTGTATAATAATGGTAATCTATTTATTTATGGAAACTTTTCACAGTAATGAGCGTATCCATTTAGGTAGCTCAGGAGGTGAAAGTATGAATGTGTTCGCAACTTTATCATGGTTTAGTATAATTTATTACTTACTACTAGGTATTGGTGGTCCGATTTTCATCATTTGGTTCGCCGTTTCTTATGTTAGAGGTATGAAAGAGCGTAATAATATACTTAAGGAATTGGTCGAAAAATTCACTGATAATACTCGATAAAATACAGAGAATTATATAGTTGCTAACGCTAACGCAGAACAGAGCTCCATAATAAAGGCTACCTTCAGATAGGAGTGATGAGTAATTGAAAAAAATAATTATGAATTCACTTGGAGGAGCAGTTGCCTTCGGATTGGTTTGGAGTTTTGCCTATTTGATATTTGATAATACGCAAACTAATTATTCAGGCATTTATGGAGGCATATGTTATTTTGTATTTAGCAGCATGTTGATATCCCTTATTCGTAGAAGGACTTGAAAAACGGATAATAAGAGTTCCATTCTTAGGTACCAGGGATGCAGAACTATAGTTGAGGGGCTTTGCTTCGCGGCAGCTCCTTTTTTTGTTCATTCAAGTAACGGGCAGATTTGATTTGTTGAATATCTGCTAAAGATATCACATAATAATTGGTGTCATATGGGAAAGTAATAAATATGAATAAATATGAGCATAAATATGAGCATAACCGGTTTTTTCTGAGATAGAAGAAACTGCTGTTTCTGTATAAATCAAGTAGGATTCCGGAACCGCATATTCTTTATGTGATAATACTACTTCTTCACAAAATCCGTATTTTATACATATGTTGTTTCCAATTTCTAAATTAATAAGAATTCCATTATCGTCTGATACTCGTGAGTCATTCCGACCCAAATTCCATAAGATCTGGTGATTCTTGGTAAATGGCTTTGTAAAAAAGGTAAAACAACATGGTTTGGCACAGATATCCCGTTGACCGACACATTTACTTTTTGCCCTATAATCTTCAACTTCCTCGTCCGTCCAATTATTTTTTCTTTTGTTATACATAACCCAATTTTCATTACATTCTTTAAAATCTATAAATATTTCCTTGTCGTAGGTAATTCCCTCTGATGTTACATCTCACTAATCCTCAAAAATGTCTCACCCACTTTTAAATAATTCTTTCTTGCAGCTAACGTTCCGAGTTAGCGCAACGAATCTTTGTGAGAATAAAGTCACCCAATCCACAAAACGGTGTTTTCCGTTTTGAAAGCTAAAGGTAACTCTTTATTGAGCAAATCAATCCTTGTCACCATATATTCCAAATCATTATTCTCTAGATTAGCATGTGCCCATATTTTTAAATTTTTTAGTTCCAGAAGTGTAGATTCCAACTGTTCTTTTCTTAATTCTACTCCATTCTGAATACAATAAATTTTTAACTCCTCAATAGCTGGTTCCCAAAACTTTGTAAAGAATTCTTCATTAGAAATTGGTATTTCAAAACCTAGTTCAAATGAATTATCTTCTTGATTCATTCTAAACACACTAACTGACATTAATTAGCCTCCAAACTCCGCGCTAATTCTAGAAATGATTAGGCTATCGTTCTTCGTTAGCTCAAGTTTTGGAATACTTTAAACTCGAAATCACCACTCTCATATGTTCGAACTATATGTTCAAACCATTTTTGGAAATTGTTTGCAAATATCTCACATTCTTCCTAATCGTGCCACATAGTAATGATTTGGCCAATCTTACCTTCATTGGTTGGTGCTAAATCAAGGCAATGATGATCACCACAACCGTTATACGTTATTGGTATCCATGCAGGTTGCCACCATAAATTTGCTACCCCTTCTTGGGGCTCCACATCCCATTCCTTAAACGATTCTTTGTCATAGAGTTCTTTCCAAACAGTCCATTCATCCAAAATCCGTTGAGTAGAAAGCAACTCCCACCCCGCAATTAGCCATTGGGAGTCACCAGCTTGACCGTTATGAATACGTAGCGATTCTCTAAAGTCCTCTGGTAATTTCACAACCAAACCATTCTCTAATTCTAATATTTCGGACTCGCTTGCTCCAGGATTCAAATCCCCTAATACTTCTGGTGCATGATCTTTAAGCCACTGCTCCATTCTCTCCCAAAATAATTTCACTATTTTCCCATCCCCTTAAAGTTCTTTATTATCTTATTCGTTTTAACTACAAAATTCCCTTTATTTGGAACTATCCTGCACGTTAGGTGAGCGAAAGGCTGCCGATCGTGCCGGCAGCCTCCACATTACTTTATTGAACAAACGTTCCCAGTTAGTTTAATAATTGCAGTATTTTTCCATTCAACGACTCTGCTTCTTCATCAGTAATATTTGCCAATAAATCAATATGGTTTAACTTAATATTTCCTGGTCCCCAATTTATCATTGCAATTGATTTCACATGTATTTTTTGATTAAAATCATCTTTATTCACTAAGATAGACCCATTTTTAAGTGGTACTTCACGTATAAGAATTTCTCCTGAAATCACATAGCCTCGACCTGTTATTTTAAATACATCAACTACTTTAATCTCAAACACACTCTATCCACACCTTTTTTTGATTTAAATATCTTAAAATCCATACTTAAAGTATTCTCGATGTGATTGAGCTATCCTGCCCGTAGCACAATAGGTATGTTCAACTATCGTTCTCCGTTAGCTTAAAAATGCGATGTGGTTGACGATTCTCTGGGTTGTCTGCCTTTATGATTCAAAAGCGATATTTAATTATTTGTTATCTTATTAATCTGATCTTGAGTTATCTCTATATCCCACTTTCTATACCGTACAAAATTATTTAGCGTTTCAATATTAGCTGACCCTATAATATTATATTTTAGTGAATTAGGTACCATAATGCTCACTTCATATTTACCGGGTGCAACTGGTGCAGCGTTTTGATCCGTAAGATCCCAAGCAGGAAGGTACGCCTTATACCATGACATTGCAGGTATTTCACCCTTGAGATCAGATAGTTTATAACTCTTGACGATTTCCTTTCGATCTCCAATTACTTTGTTAATCTGAAACTCAATGGAGAGTGGTTCGATATTTAAGTCATTTTCGCTTTGATTTTTAAATTGGAGACTACCAGAAATGAGAGCTTTTTTGTTTTCATCTATGGAAGGTGGACCGAATGAAATGCCGGCAACATTATTTATTATTCCATCAGAAAAGTAATCTGAATTTGTTAGTCCCCACGAATCTTTGACTACAACTTCAAATGAGTTTGGTGTCCCTTGTGAAAAAATAGGTGCTGAGAAGTTCAGCGTGTCCCCGACTTTTGCTAATGAAATCCCCTCTGTTGTTATCTCCGCACTGGAACCCGTTATCGTCTTATTTGAATCTAAGGCGTGTATTTCGACAACTTTCTCTCGGAGTTCTTGATTTATTGTTATCACTCCTGATACGAAATAACTATTAGTGTCTGATGTGTCTGATGCGATGCTTTCAAGATTGCTGATGGAGACAAAATTGTCAAGGTCTCGTATTACACCTTTATCGTTATCCATCTCAGGAAGCTTGAACCAGACTGGCCCAAGCCACGATTCTGTGCGATACCAATCGCGCCACACTGCATTTACTTTTACTTTTTGGGGGCTCAACGCTGCACCCGTTTCCAACCCAGAGGGGGAACGAAGCAACTTTATCTCATTTTGGAGTTGAACCTCACGCACTACCTCCTCCACATCGTACAACGAATCGTAGCGTGGAGCGATCCACCTATCGCCCTTCTGTGTTTCGATCAAATAACGGTCTCCCCATTTCGACTTGACTTTGACGGTTTGTGGGGCTAATTGAATCCAAGTCGGATTAGTAAGACCAGGATCGAAGTATAACGGCTCAACACCGAATAATTCAAGATTCGCTTGGGACGGAACTTGCTCTCCAAGAGCCGCATTAAATGGCATAATCCACGCCTTGCCGACCCAAGTAGAGATCTGGTAGATAGGTACAAAATACCCTTCCCCATGCCCTACTCTCCTTTGTCTTGTTTTAAGAATTGTAACCGTTTGGGGAGCCAGCATTCCGAACGTATTCCCGTTATCGCTGAGCAGAGGCGTGTTTTCAAACAAGGTAATAGTGTTTTCTTTCGGAGTGTTCGTCTCGGTTGTCATGGCAAAGGCTGAGTACTTCTCCCAGCCCAAATTACCTAATGTTAAAGCCAGAGTTATTACAAGTACCAACCTCTTTTTCATGATCAGCTCACTTCTCCATTCATAATCTGTCTTACAGTTTGAATAATGCCTGATGCATACACTGCTGTACTTGCAGTTAAAGTAATGCCACAGCTTAAACCCAAAATAAACTTTCTCAAAATAACTCCTCTTTTTTATTGTTTGTAATGTAGACGATAATTAAATGAAATAGTTTCCAAAATATGGTCATTCCTTTAAAGAATTATAAGAAACATTATTCAATTAACACTCCCCAATAGCTTAATGAGGCTGCCACTCGCTTTCGCGGAGGCAGCCTCATTTTGTAGTATATTGAAGTAACGTTCTGCGTTAGTTTAATGTCTTGTTCATATTAAATGGGATTTCATTTTTATAAGCTGTAGTGTATTTCTCAATTAGTTCTATTTTTGCTTCTTCATTGGCAATTAAAATGTCGCCGTAAACAGGTACTAAGGTATTCCAATTCTCTTCCTTCAAATGTTTGGTTACAAATAAATATGATTGTCCTTCGTGAAGTAATTGGTCATTTTCAAATAGAATTAATTCATTTCTTTTGAATCCACCTTGTTGATTTACAATTACTGTTCCATTAAATTTACCCTTTACATTATCAGACACTTCTACCTTAAACTGAGTTTCAGGCGTGCTATCTAATGATTTAGTTCCATCCTGTTTTGTCACTTTCCCGACAAATACATTATCTGCCCATCCGACAAGCCTACGTGTATCGCTTACATCAAAAGCGTTGCTGGATGCGACTGTTCTTATAACAGGATTTTCTGGAGGATTGTTTGTAAAGTAGTTAGGTGCAAAAATCGCTAAAGCAATAGAGGTAACTATTATACTGCCTAGAACAAAAGACCAACTACTTTTTGAATTTCTCATTTCTACTCCCCCAGAACGAATTTGTAATTGTGCTATCGTTCTGCGTTAGTTCAACTTAAATTGTTCTTATTATGCAAAGCTAACAACACATTAAGAGGAACTAATCCATCAACTTTCCCACCGTGTTTAAATATTTCTTTCACTAAGCTTGAACTCAAAAATGAGTACTGTGCACTTGTAGGCATAAAAAGAGTTTCAGCAGTTGGGTTTAAATGGCGGTTTCCTAAAGCCATTTGTAATTCGTTTTCATAATCTGAAACCTCGCGAAGTCCCTTTATAATAAATGAAGCACCAACATCCTCGAAATGTTTAACTAAGAGTCCATTAAAAGTAGTCACTTTAACATTAGAAAGATGTTTAACTGTGTCTGTTAGCATCTCTTGCCGTTCCTCAAGAGTGAATAAATGGTTTTTGCTCGAGTTAATCATTGTGGTTACAAATAAAGTATCAAACAACCTCGAGCTTCTTTCAATAATATCCAGATGACCAAAAGTTACTGGATCAAAACTTCCTGGATAGATTGCGATACTGGATATGTTAATCACCTCCAAAATTTAATCTCTCAAGTATCACCAGCCCACCAAATTACTCAACTATTGTTATCCGATAGCGTAATAAAGTTCGGGTCCATTATGTGTCGATAGAGTCTGTCCCTCGTGTTTGGGCAGCTATTATCCGAGCATTATGTATTTTAATATTCTCCCTCTCCAGTTCACTTTGCCTCCGTTGAATCCTGGTTAATTTCCTGACTATGGTTTCCAGCCTGAAAACAACATAAATTGGTAAGAGTAAGGAAAGAAATACAACCGTCCAATTTACCACATCATCAACCTCCCTTTGTTTTTTGAAGAGTATAGTTTGTTATAGCATATGACGGCTACTCCACCACGCATAACTGCCCGTTAACGTAATGGAGGCTGCCGATCATGCTGGCAGCCTCCCATTGGTGTGTTTATTGAACAAACGTTCCCAGTTAGCTCAAAGGTGTCCACCACTGTTTAAAATTACTGGATAACGTTAATCATTATGGTTTTGCAGGATGCTTAATGCTCAGCAAATCCGCTCCCTTATCTAATGAGGTGTATTCATAAGTTGCCAGATACTCTTGATTTTCTTCGATGAGATTCCATGTGTTCTCATTATCTACTATTATTTTGAATTCTTGAGGTTGGCGAGAGTTAGGATCAATAGAACTAGCCCAATATTGCTTCCCAGTAATCCCCTTTTCAGTAATTTTTATATAAGATGTAGTATTTGATTTCGACTCCGAACATCCAGATACGAACGTTATCATCACAATTAGAGGAATCAGAATAAAAAAGCCCCATTTACCCATGGATGAACCCCCATACTCTAAGTAACTTCAAATTAAAATATTCGATTCTCCAATAAAATATCCTCTATTTTCCAGAATAGTTCAAGAAATCTGCCCGTTACTTTAATGAAAACAGGGAACAGCTGCCGTGGCAATCTGCTCCCTGTTTATTGTGCTATAGTGTCACGTTAGAATTCCTGTATGATGTAGAGGCAGGTGTCTCTGCCGCTGTCGTGCAGCAGTACTCGTCGCCGGTTTTGCTTTAGATGTGCATGCAGTAAATATCATCAAACTTGTTAAACAGCATGGGCACAACGATAGTCTTCTTCAAGCTCGTTATACGTGAGTGGCATGCCATAAACGGTTGGAAGATAACAAATGTTGCACGACTTGAGTCAAATTTTATTGACGAGCCGCAGGAGCCGGAGCCGCTCGCTGCGTTTGAATCAGGTTGTCTACATTGGACTGCGACTTATTAATTTGCTCTTGCGTCAACGGCTTGCCAACGCCGAAGCTCTTGACGATTTTCTTCAGCGTATCCGCATCGAAATCATCCATCGCATACATCTCCACCGTAAATCCCTTGTCCTCCCAGATAACAATTCCATTTGAAAAATACAGCTGGGTCCCATCGATCATTTCCGTTTTCACTTCGGCTGTCGTTTCAATTCCGTTCTTGCCGCCTTGCGAAATCAAGAAATTCACGGATTTTTCGCCTTGCGCGTATTGCACCTCTACCATCGTCTTACCGTGAATGACGGTGTTGACATACTTGAAGTCAGCCATCCAGGATGGAGCCGGGAAATTCATTCCCACGGCGGTACGGGCTTCGTCCAAGGTCATCGTCGGCCGCGGCGGCAGCTCCACTCTATCGGTTTCGGAACCTTGCTTCTGGGCGGAGGCATTTTTGGCAGACGCCGGAAGCTCCTTATCGACTTGAACGATGGCCATATTGCCTACATGAAACTTCGCCAAGATCGATTGCATCATACCTTGGGCGTAGGAGGTAGTAGATAGCACTCCGCCAATCAGCACTACACCAAGTACAGCCACAGTAGCCGTTTTCCATGTTCTATTCATCGTTGTCATCCCGTCCCTCATCGTATTTTTCGGTGAAATGGTTTGCGTCTCGATCTTATGTACCAGACGCCTGTGAATCCGCTCTTTCGCCAATGGATTATCAAGCTTTGTATTTTCAAGCAAATCGATCACATCCTCGAATGGTTTGAGGTCTTGTTTTTTTTTCATCCATCAACCCCCCTGTCCCCAAAAATTTATGCAGCTTCTTCAAGCTCCTGTAGACAATTACACCGATCTGGGATTCACTTACTCCCATGAGTGCCGCAATCTCAGAGTTTTTGAGACCGGCGGCAAACTTCATGGCGATGATGTTGCGTTCCTTGTCGCGCAACTTGGCAAACGCTTGAAACAGCGCCTGATGGTCGTCAATCTGGATGGCTAGCTCCTCGGGAGAAGGCTTCGGCCAGATCAACTCGGTAATCGAGTCCAAGGAGAAATGAAATCTCTTTTTCCGGGCGCGAAAGTAATCGGTGACGGCATTCCGTACTATGGCGAACAACCACACCTCGAATACGGCTTTTTCCTCCGAGAAGCTGCCATAATTGACAATAACCCGTTCAAACACTTGGCTGCAAACATCCTCCGCCTCATACTGATTCTGAATCCGGTAGTAAATATACTTGTACACGCGGTTAAAGTACTGTTCATAGATCCGGGAAAATTGTTCGGTTGACAGAACCTCTCCGGCAGCACGGAGTTTGTCCGTTCGCTCCCTGAATATGTTCTTGTTTACTCGGACGCTCTCCATTCACTTTCCTCCTTCCTATGCTTCTATTTCATCCAAGCAAGCCGGTTACGTATGTTAATACGCCGCTTAATGAAATCCATTAACAAGTAGCGGTCGTTTTTTTCTTCAAGTCACTATTATAGAGCATGAAAAAAAATGCGGGCACCAGCAATCGCTGGAAACCCACATCCACTATAACGGCGTTAATTTTTTTTCACGGATTCAAGATTTGATCCACATTCCGCTGGCTAAGTCGGTCCTCAGGGAACTCACCAGTTGCTGAAGGCTGCCCATGTAAGTGGTGTTGCCTTCGACTGGTCCGGTTCCCGCCATCGTTCAGCATCTTTTTGCCGTTACAGTCAGCTTGGGGAGGTCTATCATCATAAGGGTATTGTACTATCCCATATTGTAAGTATCCTGCCCGTTAGTTGAGAAAAGGCAGTCGATACACTGCTAATTGAAATTCTTCGACCTGAGCCATCGGGAATGAGATCAAGTTCTTGTCAAAATCGGGAATGGGATCAAGTTCTTGTCATTGGCTCGTGACAAGAACTTGATCCCATAAAAAAAAAAAGACCGCGTTTTACGCGGCAATTAATGGGACAATGTTCTTGTCACCCGACAATTTTAGGATATTTTTCCTGGATCTCCCAGGGATCACTGTTTCAAACGGAGCGGATAGTATTTGCATGAAACCGATCTCATCAATAACTGTAATCTTCTTTGTATTTATCGATAGGTTTACTGCCTTTAACGCAATATTTTCAAAAGCATCTATGTCAATCCCGTATCTCCCTACTCGTACTGAACTTTCACTACCAACACTTGCAATGCAAGAAGTTTCGCCATAAAGTGTGATGCAATTAATTCCAGTACGATTTGTAGAGTTGCGTATTTCTTCAGTGTAAAAACCACCAAAATATTCAGGACCAATTTGTTGAATAATTCGCTTTATCGCTGTTGATTTTCCTACTCGGGGTTTCCCAGTTAACAAAAAACATGGTTCCAACTTCTTCACTCTCCCTTTATCTAAATAAGAAAGTATTCGTTAAATGGTTAAATTTTCCTACCCAATAGCTTAAAGACAAAAAGAGCAGCTGCCGTGGCGATCTGCTCCCTGGTCTGTTTCAACTAACTTTCCTCGTTAGTTTAATGCGTAATGGTACTGAGTGTTAGAGTTTCTATCTTCCCATTGTATATTGTATTTTATAGTGAGTTTGAAAACGTCATCTGTAGTGAGTTTAATGGTAAAAAACATCTGCATTTGCCTCTGATGAAGTGTGAAAACTTCTAACTCCTTGTAATTCCTCTGGATAATTGCTTTCAAACTTATGTTGAAGTTTTTTGGATACAATGGGTATTGACTATTCCTTATAAATCAAGCTTTTTGTATATTGTGTACGATGAAATCACATTGATAATTTTGAGTTCGCGGTCAAATTTGTGGTCACAAAATTACAGCCTTCGTGGACAAGCTTAACTGTGGTAACAATAAAGCACTGACGAAACAAAAGGTCAGTGCTCTTTTATGTGTCATTTATGGTTTGAGGTAAGCAGTGGAAGAACGGTTTATTTTGTGCTACTGTAACACTTAGATTCCAGCAAGGAGTTACTACAGTCGGAACAATAATTTTTAATAATGTCACTAGTGGTAATACGTATGGTTTCACGGAACTGAGTGAATTCGATAACATCGATGTAATAGTAAATAACACTGCTCCTGGTACTTCTGCTGGAAGAATTAATATGTCTCTTGTAGTTAACTCAGCGTCCTAATCCCTCTTCATGACTGTCGTTTCGATCCACCGATATCGAAATTCACATTTCCACCAGCTTGAACCGTCAGTTGAAACAACTCGTATACTCTTCGGCGCTAAATATGTTACTTTAGTCCCCTCCACATTACTGCCCGTTAGTTGAGTAAAGGCAGCCGTTCAATTAGACGGCTGCCTTCTCCAGTGCTTATTCAACTAAAGTTCCTCGTTAGCGCAATGATTTATATATGATATGGTTCACCTCCACCATGTAAATTCACAACCGCTTGAGGTTGTGGATTTTTTTCTAAATCTATTCACAAGGACAAATCCTTGGTGGTACTATGAGTTTGTAAGAATCGGGATAAAAAGGAGAATCTGCAGCATGTTGCTCATCACTCTCAACTAAGCCGAAGTAACTTGTATAGCGTTCGTACACAGTATGAGAAAATTTGCCAAGGAATTGCAATCCTATACTTCGCTGCGGGTACTGCAATAACTGCGGTTGCGTTAATAGCTATGCTTCGCCCGAAGAAATGAAGCGATTGGGATACCATCAGCAATATGTGAAAAGGAGCAGTTGCCGCGCAGACTGCTCCTTTTATTGATATCTTTTTTGTTTATTGTTGCGTAACCTGCCCGTTACTTGAGAAAAGAAAGAGCAGGCTAGCCTTGGCTACCTACTCTCGATAATATTTTCAGCTATCGTTTCCCGTTAGTATAATGCAAAATTTACTAACCCTTTAACAATTCCCTTAATTTATTTGCAACTACTACAGGAATTTCATAACCTTGATTAGTATTTTCAAGGTCTACCAATAGCCCATTCATATCCCTATTTGTACCTAATGAAAGATCGTAAGTTTTTGTTGTTTGATCCTGAAATTTAATCTTCAAATTGTATTCTGCTGTATAACTAAGCATACCCGGTATTTTCTCTGCACTATCTAAAGCAGTTTTGAAGACTTGGAATGATTGGAGATCATTGAATTGCTGGTCTGTGCATTCATTTGTATTGTCCTGCCGACTACATATCAGATTAACTGAAACTCCACCGTTTTCCTGGATAGAGCCCTGGTTCTTCTCGTTACATCCAAGGATCATAATAAGAGTTAGCAAGAAGAAGGTAAGTAAATACTTTTTCACAATAATCGCCTCCTTAAAACCTCTAATCTATAGACGATATATGGAATTAAAAGGTTGCTAATAGTTTTTTGAGTTGTTCGACTATCCTGCCCGTTACTTCAATGAGCAATAAAGAGCCGCGTTAGAGCAGCTCCTGCGCACATGTTACCCGTTAGCATACCTTCTGGAAACAATTCGTCAAAGTTGCACACTAATTTCTATAACAAAGGGAATCAAACAAACTACAAATACATATAGATGCCTATAAAGTTTTTAATGACAATGTACTTGTTCGGTGCGGCTGTCGTGTCAATGCTGAACTTTTTTAGAAAACAACTTCTCTATCTTCCTGAACAGGTTGCAAACATTTCCGCAAACTTATGCTGCGAGGGAGGTAAGTAATTTGCCGTTTAAACCACATCCCAATAATACTGCTATTGTAATCACAGACCCACAAAATGACTTTATGAGTCCTGGGGGAAGAGGCTATCATCTGACTAAAGGAACTATTGAACGAAACAATACTATACAAAACCTTGAACTATTAATGAGAACTGCCATGAATAAGGGATACCAACTTTTCATATCGCCCCATTATTTATACCCTCATGATTATGGCTGGCAATTTACAGGAAAAGAACAAAAGATGCTATTAGGTCTTAGAATGTATCAAGTGGCAAATGCGTACACACCACCGTCATTTGGAGCTGATTTTGTTCATTCTTTCAAACCTTATATTTTTGATAGAAGAACCGTCATTGCAACTCCTCACAAGGTTGCTAGCCCACAAACAAATGACTTGGAATATCAATTACGACAACATAGAAAAGAGAAGATAATTATTGCAGGAGTACTTTCCAACGTTTGTGTAGAGTCACATATGAGGCATCTAATCGAAACTGGTTTTGAAACAGCTGTTGTATACGATGCCACCGCAACAATTAGTGAAGAGGATTTTCAAGCTGCCGTTACAAATTATAAAGCATTTGCCAGTGCTACTTGGACGACACAGGAGGCTATTTCAAACTTATAAATCAGTATCCCCAATGGTAATTTCCTATACAACTTGTCCGAACTGTCCCCAATTGGTTGCTTGGTCAGAATAACGGATGAATTTAGATAGCACAACCCCCTCCAATCCGTTCGGAGGGGTTATTCTTGCTTGGCACAAACATAAAGGAGCCATTTCCATTCTTCAACTAACCTGCCCGTTAGTTAAACGAGGCTGCCGATTCATTCCGGCAGCCTCTTCTCAGTCACTTTAATATGGTGTTCTGAAGTTATTCACTTCGAAGAGATCCTATCCAAACATTTCCCTTCTTTACTCGATAACATTTTTCTGTTGATTCACCGTTGTTACATGTTACATCTTCAATTATTACTTGAGATTTTTTACTTAATGCAATTTCTTCAGATTCAGTCAATTCATCAAATTTACGGAAGTAAAAATCCTCATCTAAATATGGGTCCCAAATAAATAAGTCCGTATTATTGTCAGTGTTATATTTATTTAAAGGAACGTTGATATCCTGTATTTGTTTATTAAAAGCTCTATCGTAAAAATGAAGATTCTCTCTTATTGCTACTACTACTTCTGAGTTAATAAAGTGAGGATCATATCACCAAAGCTTTAAATAATAGGGTTCTCTTAATTGTTTTAATTGGTTGTTCCAGCTTATATGAATCTCTATTTGAAAAAGGATCACTCAATATAATTCCTCCGAACTTGAATAATTTCCGATAACGTCTTTTTCGCGAACTTCGTAAATCCGCCATATCTAAGGTATTCGCGAGGCCTAGATCGGCAATCGGATCATATTCTTGACATTGAGAAGTGACAAGAATATGATCCGATAAAATAAAAAATCCGCTATTTAAGCGGATCCTAGTCGGTTCAAAGTCTTGTCACCCGACACGACGACACACACACAAACATATGACGTCACAAAATATTTTTAAAGTTTCAGGTAACCAATCTTTCCTTCGAAAACATTTTGATAAAACTAATTTAAAACGTATTGAACCGAACAAACCTCTTCTCATGATTTTCATAATTGGTCTCCACTATTTGATTTCTAATAAAGAGAACGCATTATATTTACTAGTTTTAGCATATATGTAATCTCATCATAATGTATTGGAGAATACTGATATGAACATTTAAATTCCTAATGAGTATTTACTCGCCCAAAAAAATTAAAATAAGCCTGATTCCTCAGGCGTTACTATTAAAGTTTTTGAGCACTATTCTTTGTTGAATTCCTTTGTACTTCTCACGGTGTCTATTGGGCGAACAATTGCTTCTATGGATGCACGTTTAGACTCTAAGAATGGAGGCAAAGATAACTTTTCTCCAAGCGTTTCATAAGACTCATCCCCCATAAAACCAGGACCATCCGTAGCGAATTCAAATAATATTTGCGGTGCCACTCTAGCGTATAATGACTCAAAGAAGTGACGATTTACATAACCGGATGTCTGGAATCCAAAACTACTCAACCGCTCAATCCATTCTTCTAAAACAGAGCGATCCTCTACACGGAAGGCCGCGTGGTGAACTGTACCAAAACCTTGCTGGGCTTGAGGTAGAACTGCATTGTATTCTACAATAACCGCGGCACCATTTCCGCCTTCTCCCACTTCAAATAAGTGGAACGGACCTTCTTTACCCGTTTCTTTAAATAACAGGACCTTTTCCAACATTTCTTTGAAGTATTCAAGGTCCGAAATACGGACAAAAATAGGTCCTAAACCTGTGATTGCATGTTCCAGTGGAATCGGACCTTTTTGCCATGGTACCCCTGAATCTACCCCATTATTGAACTCATCTGAAATCAATTGATATTGCTGATCATCAAAATCAACGAAAGAGAGAGTCCTCTTGCCAAATTGCTCTTTGATGCCAGTATGCATCACCTCTAAACGATCAAAGCGTTTAACCCAATAATCTAATGATGCATCACTCGGTACACGGAAAGATGTCTTCGAAATCTCATTCGAACCATGTACGCCCTTAGGAATACCGGGAAAATCAAAGAAAGTCATATCCGTGCCGGCGCTGCCTTTATCATCTGCAAAAAACAAATGGTAGGTTTGAATATCATCTTGATTAACCGTCTTTTTAACTAAACGCATACCTAACACATAGGTGAAAAATTCATAGTTCTTTTCGGCACTGCTGGTAATTGCAGTTACATGATGTATGCCTTTTAAATGGTTCATTCTAGTTAGCTCCAATCACAATCATTGTCATATCCATGTAAAATTCGTGGTTAGTCATTATTACAACAACCTTCGTCTTCGTTCAAGTGCCCGGACCGATTGATCTTCGTTTTCAAATATTTCTCGTTATATTCGGAGACATCTCCCCAAAGCTGCACCCGATCTTCTACATCCAGACCTGCCTTACTGAGCGCATCTAATTTTTTGGGATTGTTTGTGATCAGTGTAACCGGCTTTGTCCGAAGTGATTTTAAAACCTTTATCGCGTCGCTATAATCACGTGAATCATCAACAAAACCAAGTTGAAGATTGGCATCCACCGTATCGTATCCGTTTTCTTGTAAAATATAGGCAAGAGCTTTGCTAAAGAGCCCGATACCTCGTCCTTCATGATTAGCTAGATAAAATAACGCGCCGCTTCCATGCTCAGCAATATGCTTCAACGACTGATGGAGCTGATATCCGCAGTCACATCGCTTGCTGCCGAAAATATCTCCGGTATGACAGATAGAGTGAAACCGAATCAAGGCTTTATCTGCATCTTGAAAATCCCCATGGACAAGTACACTCGATTGTTGATATTCCGCTAAATTTGCAGAAGATAATTTGGCGACTATACACTCAAAGTCTTCAGTCACTTCGTTGCAATTGAGCCAGCAGTACCATTTAAACTGGACTGTTTCCCCGAATATGTTAACAGGCAGCTTAATGGGTCCGACAAGATATACAGCTCCTTCGTCCGTTTTGATCAGTTTTATTTTCTCTTGTAGGAGTGAAATCACTTTAGGATCAAATCTTTGTATTACAGGCATGGATACTTCTCCTTTTCAATCTGCATAGGAATTCCGACACAATCATCTTCACAACACAACAACCTTCAAATAAATGATTAGCACGATCGCCATGCAGCCAGCGAATTTGTAATTCGGCACGGCCATTTCAAATACTGGCTTCTTAAACAGACCGGCCAATAAATTGTTCACGGCTGAGGCTGGTGATGTAGGATTGGACAAGCTCCAGCTTCCCAACAATAGCACTGCGAAATACAACGGACTGATCTGCACACTCGCCGGATCAATGCCGCCTGCAAGGATAGTTACCGGTACGATTGGATGAAGGCCGATTAACGATGTTCCCGCAATGAGGGCTACCGTGAAAAGCGAAAATGTTAAGGATACCGATAGCGGTATTTGTTCCAGCATGGCCGGAACCGAGGATCCGAACCTGGTTGCCCCAATTGAACCGCTGAAGAAGCCGGCAGCCAAGAAAAGTGTAATTTCCTTCTGCAAGGCGGGTAACGTGACGGTAACATGATTCTTTAACTCTTGTCTGTACACGGCCATCGCCCCCTTAGCCATGCACCAAATTAACGGAAATAATACCGCTGCCATACAAATTAGCATCACCATCGGCAGCTCAATCAACCGCTCCAATATAAATATGGCGATTATAGCGGTTATTAAATATATGCCGAGCCCTATCGGGAAAACCGCCCCCCACTGCTTCTCAGCCAGTTCCTGTTGAGGTGGCTGAGTTTCAGCCTCCTGCAGTTCCCTGAAATCGACCGCTAAGCTTACGACAAGGCTTAGGACAGCCATTCCTAGCATATAAGGAAGAACGGAGGACCAAGGCAACTCAAGCGTTGATGTTACGAGCGTCATCGCAGCGAAATACGGCGACCATTGAATCGCCCCCGCAAATCCCCGGTTTAGCGCATTCGCAAGCAGCCGGGACATACCAGGTTGCGGCTTTACAAAGACTATTTGATATACGACAGGGATCGAACCGACGTTGATAAACACTCCCATAATTTGTGTAAGAAACTGAGTTCCTATGAATAAAGCTACTTTGCTTCGAAAATTTTCTTCGTAGTAACGCTTCAAGGCTTCGACGTATTCAGGAATCCGAACCGGAATCCCAAAAAGCGGTGCGAATAAGAACAGCGTAACGATCGTCACATTTATTCTCGCGGATTCGAACCAAACCGACGCCTCTACTTTTTGAAACAACATGAGGAAAGTCCCGATACCCATAAAGGATACTGTAAGCCAAAAGGTCAACCCTTTCAGATTCGGCAGCAATAAAGCGATTCCCATAAAGACAAGGCAACCCAGTACAGGAGTAAGTAACTCCAACTGCGTCAGCTGCTGTACAATATAAACCGCGGCAATGGAGAAAATGATTAACCTCTCCATTGCCGCTTTAAATGCGGATTTCATCCGATCCGTCCTCTTTCATTTAGCTTTATTAATTAAATTGCCAGCAGTTCAAGCTTAGATTGCCGTATTGGTAGCTGCGTTGAAGCAGTTTCGCCTGACGATTGGCGTCACCAGTTCCCATTGCGAGAAACAGCGGAATAAAGTGTTCATTCGTTGGCACGGCTTCTTGTGCATTAGGAGCCAGTTCATGATATTGAAATAGCGCTTCAGTATCCCATGACTCAAGCTTATTCTGGATCCAGTTGTCGAACTGCTCAGCCCACTCATCGTTTCCTTCAGACTGCCACTTCAATCTTCTTAAATTGTGGACGGTTCCTCCGCTTCCGATAATGAGAACATCCTGTTCCCTAAGTTCCGACAACGCTTTGCCAATTTGATACTGCTGCTCGTTACTCAGATGACGATTCACGGATAGCGCGACAACCGGGATATCCGACTCTGGATAAAGCAGCTTTAAAACCGCCCAAGCCCCGTGGTCAAGTCCTCTACTTTCATTCAGAACGCTCTGAATGCCTTGCTTTTCAAACAGCGCTCGAACATGCTCACTTAGAGCACGATCGCTCTTAGCCGGGTAGGTCATCCTGTAAAGCTCATCCTGAAACCCGCCAAAATCATAAATGGTTTCATACGTTTCAGCCGCGCTGACCGTCTGTACCGACTCTTCCCAGTGAGCGCTAAAAAGCACGATTGCTTTCGGTCTAGGTGTCTTATCCTTAAAGTTTTTAAGCAGTTGTGTATATTCGTTATCCTCAAGCACGATTGATGGCGCGCCATGCGCGAAAAAATAGGAAGGCATCATATCATTTTCACTCCTTAGTTGTAGTTAAAAAGTTAAACCAGCATCCTGCTTAAGCCAATACAGAAAATCAAATTGGTTCTCTTCTGAAACCCCATGGTCCGTCGGATATAAATGAAAGGCTAGACGCGGTGTCTGATCCTTAAAATACGCCGCGGTCTCGTGGCCGATCCGAACCGGGAACACGGAATCGTACTCTCCATGGGAAATAAATACCGATACGTCCTGCACACTTCTCAGTGGATAATCCGTCTTTACAAATTCAGGAACATACCCATTTAGCGCAACTATCCCTTTCAACTCGTCTCCCATCGTAAGTGCGAGTGTCATCGACAGAATGGCTCCTTGACTAAAGCCAAGCAAATACCGTTTGTCTGGATCAATTGGATACTTTTCTGTCACATCATATATGAATGCTTCGAGTTGTTTAACCGCTTCGTCAAACATCTCTCGGATGGGATTGCCCAGACTTTTCAAATCATAATACTGGTACCCGGCTCCAAGCGGTAAATTTCCACGAATACCGATAATGATGAAATCATCAGCCAGCGGAGCGACCAAACCTAACATATTCTTTTCATTGGAGCCTTTGCCATGCAGGGTAAAAACTACGGGATATTTCTTGTCCTGATCCATGTTGGCCGGTAAATGAACGTCATATTGATAAAATGAATTCATAATAATCCTCCTAAAAAGTAAGTTATGCTCAGCGTTTGTTCATAATAAGACGGTCGACTGAGAAAGTCGTCTGCTCAGCAAAAACCAGATGCAACAAAACTAATATAAATCCAAGATCCAACTCATAACCAGCTATTTGCCCATCTCCCAGAAGTCCTACCGAAAGCTTCGTTGTTACAATTGCACCAATTAGCATAATTACAAACAATCCTGATAAATAACGAGTAAACAATCCCACAATCAGCATAATACCGCCGACAAGTTCAAGTATTGCTACGAAATATGCCAAAAATCCCGGTAAACCGATAGAGCTGAACCACGCTTCGACATTGCTGAGTCCCATTTGAAGCTTGTCGATTCCATGAACCATAAAAATGATTCCCATCACCACACGCATAATAATTGAAATAACTGCTGCTTTCGTCATTCGTATTCTCCCCTCCACATAATATTAGTAATAAAGAAATAAATTTTATATAACTAATTTAAAACGAATTACATTGACTTGTCAACGTTAAAATTGCTAATATAAAATTATAATTCCTATTACTAATATTTAAGGGGTGCATTAGAATGGATATCGGCTCCACGATTCGAGCGATTCGGAAGAGAAAAAATATCACCATCGCTCAAATTTGCGAAGAAACCGGCTTGTCCCAAGGCTTCATGAGTCAGGTTGAAACGAATAAAACCTCCCCATCCATAGCAACGCTGGAACATATAGCGCAGTCTTTGAATGTGCCTTTAGCTTATTTGCTTCTAAAGAAAGAAGATCGAATGAATATTGTTCGAAAAAATGAACGAAGAATCACAACAAGCGGTTCCGAGAATCTGAAGGTTGAGCATCTGAGCTCTACAAAGAACGTAAAAATGATGCTTGTAGAGTTTCCTCCCGGGGCTTCGACGGGGGACGTCCCTCATGCTCATGAAGGTGAAGAGGTTCATATCGTCGTTAAAGGAAGCATATACGCAGAGCAGGGAGAGGATGCGGCTGAATTCGGAGAGGGCGATTCGTTCAGTTGGAACTCATGCACACCCCATGTGGTAAGAAATATCGGGGAAGATACGGCAATCGTGCTTATATCCATCTATACAGAAAGTGACAGCGGACAAGACCTTATCTAGATATGTAAGAGAACTATGACCCGCAAGATGGACACTTTAGAAGAGTGCCCTCTTACGGGTCATTTGTGTTTTATTCAAACTATGGGTTAGGGGCGCACGTCTTTATTATTTTCAAAAATCAAGTTGGAAATGCTTCGTTTTTGAAAACGCGTATCACTCCATATGCGCCAGGATAAAAATAGAGGTTAAAAGCGATGTGAACTGGATTGGTTCTTCGGAACGGTTACCGCCAATATTACTTTTTTCTCGTTGCCTGCATAATCCGTAGCGACGTAAGTAATGGTGTATACCCGTCCTCCTCCGCTTCCGGATCGCTCAGCCCTCAAATCAAACATATAATCCGGTGTGTCAAAGTCTGCATTTTGAATATCCTGCGAGGTGTCTCCGTCACCTATACCATCATCCGGCTCGTTGGAGGTGATGGATTTTAAAACAATGGACTGAATGCCGGAAATCGTGTCTATTGTGCCGTAAGTGCCTGCCGTTACGGTCACCATTTTATGATTAGCCGGCCACAGCTCGTTCTTATTCTGTTTCACTTGTATTTCCGGTGCTGTTTTATCTACTTTCACGAATACACTTTTTAGCTCTTCCGTGTTTCCTGCTTTATCTTTGCTTTGATACTCTATCGTATTCGTTCCTTCAGCCGAAACATCGATGGCGCCATCATAGATTAGCCATTGTCCACCATTGATGCGATATAGAACTTTATGGATACCGGATAACGTATCCGACGCATTTAAGGTCAAATTCACATCCGAATGATACCATCCGTTGGCATTGGCCGGAGGTAATCCAACTGTAGTGACCGGAGCCGTCTTATCTATGTTGATAGACACGCTCTTCGGGGATTCCGGGTTTCCGGCCTTATCGACGCTCATATACTCCAGAACGGTATTACCCTCAGCGGAAACGGTAATCAAATTCGAATATGGTTGCCACTGCCCGTCATTATTCCGGTATTGCGTGTTTTCGACACCGGATTGATCGTCAGTTGCCTCCAGCGATACCATTACATCTGTATTCTTCCAGCCAGAAGGCGCGTCATCTGTAGTAACCGGTGGAATCTCATCTTGCGCAGCTCCAGGCTGCTCATATACCTCAAATTCCCAAAGTGAATATCCGTAATCGGTACCTCTTTGTATACCCAGCATCCTTACATACCTTGCGCTAGTTGTCGAGAAAGAGATATCGTCTATGCCTCCATTCCCTGTATTGGTATTGTATACATCGGTCCATTCTACAGCATTGTCCGACACCTGAATCTTATATTCTTTACCGTATGCTGTCTCCCAGTTAAGTCTAACCCTGCTTACAGTCTTCATTGAGCCGAGATCCGTATAGATCCACTCATTGTCGGTATAGTTCGATCCCCATCTCGTAGTTGTCTTCCCATCGAATGCGTTCCCGGTAACTAAAGCAGCCGTTTTGGATGAACTGGCCGTAACCGGTCTGTCCAATGCGAGGTTCACTCCGTAAGTATGCACATTCTCCAAGCCAGCATTGACGATCTTCATGATATTTACCATATCCGTATAGGGCTGATCCTGTTGGTTTACTAAGCCAATATTAAAATTCTCGCCGTCTTTACGCCATGTAACCGCTTGATCGAAGTACGAAAACCAGCCTGAGCCAATAAACAACGGATGTGAAGTTTCGCTTTCCACGAAAGATTTGTAGGCCGTACCTCTATCCGCAATAGTAGCCACACTTGTAGTCCCATTTACGGGTGACAACCCACGCTGGGTAGTACTAAATGTATATTCCAGATTCAATAATGGTTTTCCGAAAGCTTCATATCTGGAAATCCAACTTGGATCGTTCGTGTAATTGTCCACTGAAAATGCATCTACAAACTCCATTGCCGCCGAATCCCATTCCAGACTGGTCCGCCAGGTGGGAACTACAGACGAACCTAGGAACAGATGGTTTGTATCATGTCTTTTGATAATATTTTTGATCGTTGAGAAATAGGTTCTGGACGCTAGCTTGATATATTCCGATACATCCGCAGCAGGCACCTTGGTTATATTGATCGAAATATTCTTTAACTCGTCAAACGATACCGCGCTCGTACCTAAAAGCTGGTTGACGGCAGTAATATCATTGTTGTACCTTGGTGCAAGAAAATTCACGAAAGCGCTTTTAGCCGCAGACGACGAATTATATGTCAGTACATCTTTTACAATATCGGTTGTCCATCCGGCCTCATTATCGTAATTATAACCGATTAGCCACGGGTCATTCTTCGCTTTATCAAGCTGAGGGGTCAATGCGGTCTCTATAATGGCTTCACTCTGCGGGTCAAAAACATCGTAAGTCCATTGAATCCTTTTTAAGTTGCCGGGGTCTTGCAGGACATTAATGTACGGAAAAGTTATATTTTGGGGTCTGGTCCACTTGCTGAAGGCATTAAAGCCCCAATCTAGCAAACGTTTCTTTGTGATATCCTCCCATTTCGACTCATAGTTGCTGCCGTATTTTTTCATAATATTGGCGACGACGAAGCTTACTCTTTCGCCATTAGAATCGTTTACATAGGCAGGAGCATAAGCGACTGGATCGGGAAGTTCCTCAAACACCCCTCTTGGAGTACCGTCAGCTTTTTTAAGCGCCGTACCGTATCCCCACTCCCATATACTTGTGGCATCCACGCCTTTTAGAATAAATTTATTCCCGTCCGGTGAAATAAACCACCATTTGTTATCGATTTGCTGAAGTCTGAAATAACCGCTGCTTGTATAACTTCCTCCACTTTTAATCCCGCCGTACTGATCGAATTTTGCAAGATCAAGTGAAACATTTGACAGTGCATTCGCCTCATTCGTATATTCCTGCTGCATCTGCTCGTCGGATGTTACCTTTCCAGGCCAGGTTTCATAAACCCACTGCCCGTACTTGTCTGCCATTAAGCCGTCTTTTTTTAGTTCGAGAGCCATTTGCCCCGCAGTAAGCGCCGGTCCAGGATTCACGCCTTCCTGTCCGGTCCCTTTATAAATTTGAACTTCGGTGAGGGGGATATGCTGAAAGGCATGAGGACGCTTAATATCGATGACAATAAATCTGGCCGTCTTGTTCGACATCGGTATGTTGACTGAATAATTCCAGGTTGAGCTTGGGCTCGTTGAGACTATTCCAGGTGTTCTGATGTGTTTGTCAGCAATATAATAATAATCCGTTACAGCCTCAGGGCGGTATTTTACCGTAAACTCTTTAAATCCCCAAGCCGAATTGGGTGAATTCAGGACGACGTTTATACGGTCAAGCGGGTAGTCCTTCAGCAGGTCAAATACTACTTGTATAGTTCCTGGGGCAGTCGCGCTCCCCGTCCATCCTGCATATGTTGTCGTTAATCCATCAAGCAGCACTCCATTGGTTGATGATACGAGCCCGGTTGCTCCTTTGTCTGGACTATTGCCTCCATTCGGGGCAACGCTAAAGTAATAATTTCCGGTTTTAAGCAAATTTTCTGCCAATAAGCTGTCTTTGTTCAGTTCGAGAGCCATTTGCTCAGCAGTAAGCGCAGATCCGGGATTCACGCCTTCCTGTCCGGTCCCTTTATAAATTTGAACTTCGGTGAGGGGGATATGCTGAAAGGCATGAGGACGCTTAATATCGATGATAATAAATCTGGCCGTTTTGTTCGACATCGGTATGTTGACCGAATAGTTCCAATCTGAGCTTGGGCTCGTTGAGGTTATTCCTGGTGTTCTGGTGTGTTTGTCAGCAATATAGTAATACTCCGAAGCCTCCGGGCGGTATTTTACCGTAAACTCATTAAATCCCCAAAACGAATTGGGTGAGTTCAGCACGACGTTTATACTGTCCAACGGGTAATCCTTCAACAAGTCAAATACAACCTGTACGCTCCCTGGGGTACCCGTGCCGCTACCCATGAATCCGGCATACGTTGTGGTTGATCCGTCAAGCAGCACGCCATTGGCTGAGGATATCAATCCGGTTACTCCCTTGTCCGGAGAACTGCCCCCATTCGGTGCGACACTGTAGCTATAATTGCCGGTTTTAAGCAGAGTTCCTGCCCCATGAACGCCTCCGGCAGGGATAAACGTTGCTGCCATGATGAGTGCCAGAAATACTGTCAAAACACGGGTTGGATACCATTTACGCCATTTCCCCATCATTTTTAACCTCCTCTTTTTCCTACAAGTTTTTAAGAATTCGCTTACAAACGAAAAAAACTTACTTCGAAAGCATCTGTTTAGTCATCTTTAATGAAAAATTGATTTTGATGCTGCATATCGATCACCTCCTCTCATTCCATCCAGAAATATAAGCGCTTACATAATATTGGGTTTAATCGGCACATCATCGATATCCTCGATTTCCTGCGCCGATTCAATACTTTACTCGTCTGTATTACTCCTCCATCTTCCGACCTTCAGAGTCAAATTGCTTAACATACGCAACCAGCTCAGCGAAATTCACCCAACAAATACCCACCTTTTGATCTGCAGCGCCATAAGACATAATCAGATCATCTCCTGCAATAATTCCACCTGTTGTAAACAAGCAGGGCGAAGGATAATCGCTCGGCATTTCCCAAGCCTGTTGAGCGTACATTAAACGCTCAGAGCATCGATGCGTCACAACCGGGAAGTCGTCACGGAAAGATACAGCTCCCCTTCCACTGGAAATATGCGCGGATCCTCGATGCAACCGTTGGAATAATCGCGCACCCGATTACCGTGTATATCTGTAATGTAGATGTCTTCGAACCCCTCATTCAGAGCAGGAGCAAGTGCTGGCCTGGAAAAGTCGGCATCCCACGTCTTGCCTAGGTCGCTGCTTGCTGCGTACCCCAGAAAGATCGGATATGGGTCGTACTTACCTTCCTTGTGCTTTTGAGACCAAGGACCCGTAGCCCGAAAGAGCATATGCAGCTTATCAGAAGCCGGATCTTTTACAATAGCTGGGTTTAGCACCATTTTGCTTGCCCACTCACAACCAGGAACCGGTTCGAGCACCGGCTGCGGGGAATATCGGAAATGCGGCTTCATGAAGATGTTCCTCCTGTTTTTGAGATTATGAAATCCACAGACTACAATGTGAGTGATCAAAACTATCCCTTGACCGCGCCAATCGTTAAGCCTTTGATGAAATAGCGCTGTAGGAATGGATACAAGAAGATGATCGGCCCGATCGTAATACATACCGTCGAAAGCTGAACACCTGACGCGGAAACTGCAATGTTAACATTCGCATTTAAATAATCCAGATTCTGCGCATTGGACACGATTCTTCTTAACATCATCTGCAACGGATGATTCTCCGGATTGTCAATAAACAACAGCGCATTAAACCAGTCATTCCAGTACGAAAGCGCATAGAACAGGGTGATGGTTGCAATGACAGGCATCGAGACCGGCCAAATAATCCGGAAGAAGATATACATCTCATGCGCCCCATCCATCGTCGCCGCCTCATTTAATTCAAACGGAAGCGTCCGGAAATAGGAGGTCATCAAGAATGCGTTAAAAACGGAGAACATATGCGGCAAGATCAACGCCAATAACGAGTCCCGTAAGTTCAGCCAGTTGGAGATGAGCAAATAATAGCCGACCAAACCGGGTGCAAACAGCAGCGTTAAATAAATATAAAAGGAAAGGAAATTCCGATATTTCACCTTCATATGAGAGGCGACATAGGAAAACATGGAAGTCATGAGCACGGCCCCGACGGTACCGACCACAGTAACGAATATGGAAACAAAGCTGCTTCTGTACACTTGACTGCCTTTAAATAAGAAAAGATAGGAATCAAGCGTAAATTCCGTAGGGAACATTTGGAAGCCTTTAACAATCTGATGCTCCGCTGTGAACGACCCGATATACACAAGCCAAAAGGGAATAAGGCAAATCAGGGCAAAAAAACCTATGAATACATATGCCACAGCGGACACGGTCCATTGAGATGCATCTCGTTGTTTCACTATCATACTTAAGCTCCTCTCTAGAATAACTTTGAGTCATTATCAACTCGGCGGACAATCCAATTGAAGAAAAGAATGGTGATAAAACCCATGGCCGACTGGAATAATGCTATTGCCGCAGCATTGCTGTAGCTGTTCATATTCGAGAAATCCCTTAAGGATCGGTACGTATAAGTATCAATGACATCCGTAGCCTTGTAGAGCAGAGAATTATCTCCAATAATTCCATAAATCAAGCCAAAATCACCGTAAAAGATCCGTCCCAAAGAGAGAAGCGTCAGAACGATAATGGTCGGCCGCAACAACGGCAAGGTAATATGCCAGATCTGCTGCCAGCGTTTGGCGCCGTCAATTCGCGCGCTTTCATAATATTCCTCGGAGAAGCCGGTTATGGTCGCAAGATAAATGATCGAACCCCACCCTGCGCCTTTCCACACGAATATGATCGTCAGCAACATAGGCCAGACCGAAGGGGTCTGAAACCAATCAACCGGCTGAAAGCCAACATCCTTCAGCAGCTGATTGATCATGCCGTCCTGCCCGTTAAAGAAATTAAGGACCATCAGGTTAACGACGATAATGGAAATAAAATGCGGCAAGATCACGAGTGACTGGGTCACCTTCTTGAAGAATACATGTCTTATTTCATTCATCAGCAGGGCAATTAATAAAGAGCTCACTGTACCTGCCGTAATGAACAGAAGGTTCAAAAATACTGTGTTTAAAGTAACCGCCAACCAATCCGGACCCGTGAAAAAAAACATGAGATTGTCGAGTCCCACCCATCTGCTCCCCCAGATACCTTTAACAGGTATAAACTGCTTGAAGGCCAATACATGAGCTGACATCGGTAAATAAGAAAAAATAAAAACGTACACAATTACGGGAAGCGCCATAGCATACAGCCACTTGTTCTTCCTGAGTTCCAGTATCATAATGCTCACCTTTCCTTTCGTATGTGACTGTATCTTACTCATTCGTGGAGCTGGCGTATAGTCTTGCTTTTATCAATGAGTTTGAACTGTAACAGCCCATGCAGGTTTGAATTCTATCACACACGGAAGTCCGGAGTTTACTAATATGAAAAGCCGGCGGACCTTGGGTCAAGGTCGCCGGCTCTTAGGGCAGTTCACTTCTTTTTACTGGCTAGGTACGCATCCAGCTGCTTTTGATACTCAACTTGGACTTTCTTGACATTAGCATAAGCCTTATCCTTAAACTTCGCTAAACCCTCTTTCGGTTCAATTAGACCCAATATAATTGGATCATACAACTCTTTACCCACATTGCTCAATTGTGCAATTTCATTGGATACCGGGCTTGGATCGAAAGTAAATCCGGCAAGAATATCTGTAGTAAAATTGTTAGGATCCCGCTGCCACTTGTTCAACTTGATAACATCTTCAGGCAAGCTGGCATCGATCCGATCCAACTTGGAGTTCCAGCCCCACGCGAAAGGAATACCAGCATAAGGGCTTTCTTTGATGGGTTTGAAAAGTCCCTCGCCCGAATCTTCCCAGTTCTTACCCTTTATTCCGTAGGCAAGCAAGTCGTAATTATCCTTTTGGTTTAACCAATTGACGAATTGAATGGCGCGTTCTTTGTTTTTGCTGACTACCGGGACGGCAATGAAGTTTCCTGCTTTGAAAGTTGAGGCCATCTTCATACTGGGATCATACAAACTGATTGCTTCTGCGGAAGCTCCCGGAACTGACTTTTCTAGAGAAGTTCGGGTGCTAAGAGCTACACCGAAATCATTGAAGGTTGATACAGCTGCTTTTCCTTTAGCAAACTCCGCATTTTTAAGAATGAGGGCATCTTTGGCAAGAATCATATCCTGGTAGAACTTGTGATTTTGTTCGAAATTTTTCATGATCATCGGGTCCATATTATCAAAGATATTATAGGCCTTTCCATCATTGCCTTTGGTATACAGTCCAGGATAATTCGAGATAGCGGCAAGATTGGCTTTCGGATCCAGCATACTTGCCATCTTCAAACCAGTATGTTCGGTGCCGTTCGGAATATACGGGGTGATATCCGGAGCCTTCTCTTTCACAGCGTACATAAATTTGACCAGATCATCGAAGCTCTTGATCGGAGCAATGCCTAGCTTCTCCCGGATGTCCTTGCGTATAACAAACGTCCATGGACGAATGAAATTCACTTCAAGCGGTACCGCGTACAATTTACCGTTCACTTTGTTGGCTTCTAGCAGTTGTGCAGAGCGGTTGCTCTTAATCTCAGGTCCATACTTATCAATGAATGAGTCTAATGGTTCGTAGAGCCCAGCTGCAATATTTTGATACGGGTTATTGTCCCAAATCAGATCGTAATCTTCCGCGGAAGACAATGCGACTTGGCGTTTCTGAAGGACATCCGCCCATGGAATAAACACCACGTTCAGCTTCACATTAAGCGAACCGGCAAGACGATTCTCCATCTCTCCCTTCACTTCACTCCAATTGGCCGGTGGATCTCCCGGGAACATGATTTTCAATGTAACTGGATCTAATTTGGCCAGCGTGGAAGCTGCTGGCTTGCCGGTTGGGGAAGTTGCAGCCTCCTTCGAACCGCAAGCGGCCAATGTTCCTGCCAGTATTAGTGATGTCAACATTAATAAGGTACTTTTACTTCTTAACTTCACTGTTTAACCCCTCCTGTTTTATGATCAACCGAGCAACCACATAACAATCGTACGCATTTTGGTTTCGTGTATCCGGTGTGCTCGGTTCGTACTAGATCATACCCGGATTGTTCAGCTTCCGTACAGTCCGGTATCTATCAATCGGTATGAAATGTTATAAAGGGGGGAGTATCAATTGCCCAACAATCAGAGTACGAATTTCAATGCTCTAAATCATGTTTTTCCCAAACGGTATTGGTTCGGCGTCATCCCGGTCGCTCGCTTGAATGCCGCAAAGAAGGTGCTCTTGGTTTGAAATCCGGACTGTTCCGTTATATCTGCAACGGTCCAATCGGTCGTTGTAAGCAGCTTGATGACATGCTCGATCCGTTGGTCTGTAATATAATCGGATAATGAGCAATTAAACTGATCCTTGAATATTTGTCTGGCATAGTTCACAGACATGGATACATGCGCGGCAATGTCATCCACGGAAAGCATCGGATTGTGAAGATGATTGCGTACATATTCAATCATCTCCGCAGCGACCTCATCCTTTCGGCTCGAGGCATTCTTCTTGCGGTTCTGTTCTATGGTCTGCAGCATCACCTGGTACAGCCACGCTTTCACTTCACCTAAGGTGGCGAATTGTTCCAGAAAAGAATGGATACTCTTCATCCCTTGAAATGTTTTATAATTTTTGAAGCTTTTCATGATGGAATAAATGATGTGAGTCAACTGCAGTTTGCATTCCTGATAGCTTAGTTCCTGCATATGCAAGGTGAGGTGATCCAAATACCCCTCAAGTGCTTTATCATTCTTAAGCTGAACAGATTGAATAACCTGTTTCAGCAATGCTTCATCGAGATCACTGTCTTTGCCTCGCTCATATCGTTCCAAATCATCAGAAGTAAACACCCTATCCTCATGATTAATGAATCCCATTAACGTCAGTTCGTAAAGCTGGTTATAGATAATCTGCAGATTCTCCTCAACATCAAGCACGGAACTGACAGCTGCATGCACTTCCAGCTTAAGCCATCGACTGATCTGAACCTTTACGTCATCCATCGCTCCTATTGCTAGTGCCATTTCTTCCTCTGAAATAGGCAAAGAAATGAGCGCCACAATGTGATCAGAGCCGAAATCGACTGTTTCCGCAACAAACCCGTGATTCGAAAGAACTTCGACCATAATATTCCCTAATGCAAAGCGCAATAATTTGCGCGAAGCAAAGTCAAACTGTTCTTCGAAGCGTCCGTACGATTCCAGACGAATGACCGCCATACGGAATGATCCCGTTTCGAGAATTTGCGTTTGGTTCCTAATAAACTCTTCAATTGGTTTGGATGACTTCGAATTAAGAATCCATTGACGCAAGAAATCATCTTTCACCAGAGCTTTGCTGCTCTTGATCGAAGAATCCAATTGTTCGATCTTCTCCACAAGCGAATGGAAACCGGAATGAATCCATGCCATTTCATTGCCCGCATTTGATGCTGCTTGTAGGATAGCATGTTCCTTGCCTAGCTTGCTTCGTATTTGTGCTACCAAGTCACTAAGAGGCTTTAAGCTGCGGTATGATTGCCAAAACAAATATAACAGCAAGGCTAACAGCATAAAGATCGAAGAACCAATAATTTGGATACGAATCTTAGCAACCTTTGCTTGCCATAAGGAGATCGGCGTCATGTGATATATATTCCATCCTTCTACAGGGAACCGTTCTGACTGAATGGACCAGGTTTCATTGACAGACTTCCATTTCCAACCCTCGTCTGCTGCTGATTTATCTATTTCCATTAACGCTTTGGTTAACGCAGGGTCCGTATTCCCCAGGATGAACTCTTTATTTTTGCCTTCAATATAAATTTTATTAGGATCATCTACTGAAATCTGCAGCATGTTCTCATTCAACAATGGTTTACTGAACAGAATTGCAACAAATCCCTGATAGTTCTGATTAGGTCCGGCAGCTGGTACGACAAGTGCAAGAAACGATTCTCCTCCCACTTCATGGTTAACATACTGCAGATACGGCGTTTTTTGATTCTTAATGTAGTCCAACATCGATTGGTCATAAAAATTCTTTGTCGTATAGATGCTCGATTCAGAAGTGTAGATTTGATCAATATTAAAGTTAATTAAATAAATGCCTCGAATGAAAGGCTCACTGCTCATAAATTCCCTTACACTCGTCGCTGCTTTATCCAATGTCAAGGGGGAATAATTGTCCTTTTCCATGTTCATCCAGAGCGCAATACTTTGATCCGAATAGATTCTTAGCGCAAACTGGCGTATTTTCTGCAGGGTAAATTCCGAAGTTTTAACGATTTGATTAATTTTCACCTGGTTGGACTTATCCATTTCATCCATTGCGCTTTTAGCGAACTGCTGGCTCAGAAACACGGTGAACACTATGGTTAGTAAGCTGACTGCAATGCAGGAATACATAAATATATTTAAATACATCTTCTTCGGCTTTATCCGGCTCCACATGGCACACCCTTCTTTCTCAGTATATCCCACGAAAACAATATGATAGGATTCCTGCTTTGTCCAGTATGAATCTTAACAAAGAAGTGTGAATTTTATTACATGAGCAGAGTTATCTTCGTTTAAATCATTCTACCAAATCCCCCTCATTTTCTGCTGTTGGGAGACAAATATAAGTTTTGAAGTACTTATTACAACAATGTCTGAAAAAATAGATAGCAAATAGATGGAAGCGAAAAATAACGAAAAACGTAGTTTCATTAGTTGCCTCGCATAACTGCCCGTCCCTCGGTTTAGTAACCTGTAATTAGAACAAGCACTAGGCCGGTGACAGGTTGGCCGGCATCTTTCCACATAATGTTTACTTGCATAATTTGCATTCGATAATTAATAACAACATAAAACGAACTCAAATTTGGTGTATAAAAACCCCATAAAGAGTCCTTTTCACAAAATTGAGCTATAGTTATCCGTTAGTTTAATCACCCTCCGTAGTGCGCTTTCACCTTTGACGGAATTGGCAGCTTTTTCTTTTTCAAAAGGGGCACCAACTTATCGCATATATCCAAATAGCCATATTGCAGGCTTACTTCCGCAAAACTGGTCACGTACCCAAGATAGCCTGGAAATTCACAAGGAAGTTGTTTTAGGTAAGGATCCTTTTTTCCACTCAGGTCCAATGAATCGAAATCCATCGTTAGCAACTTGTCCAGTCGATTTCTACGTCGCTTTTCCAGACCCTCAAGCTTTTCTAACTTTCTTAGGAAAGAGGCAACTTGAGGAGAATCAGAAAACCTTTCAAGTCTTGCCCAAGCCTTTTTCAAGACCTCTCCCACTTCATCCACATAAACTGTGGTCGCGCATTCAATTTCTATGAAGCTGAAAAAAGTGCGAGTTGCATATTCCCCAACTGTTCATCATGATAGCGTTCCTCCAAATAAGCTAAGATGTTAGAAGGTACATTCCTGTTTTCTTTATAGTGCTTTCTTATATCGAGAGGCAAGGCTTTTTCATCAAAGGGCTTTTTCAAATGATGGCCTCCAATTCGCTATAGCAGCTTAACTTCTTTTATGATATAGATAGTTGTTTATCCTAAAAGCCAAGCAAAAGGGAAAAACAACCAGTAATCATCAAAAATTGTAATACTAACAATCCAAAATAATATGCCAATAACTATAACGAATCCAGTATTTGAAGGTTTTTTAATCAAACGAAAGGTATGGGCAAATGCCAACGTCCATAAGGTAAAAGGAAAAACAAGCAGATATAGCCCAATTGACATACTGCCTAAAAAACTTGCAATATACCACAAAATACCTGTTAACCAACATAGTTTGGGTTTCACAGTAATTCCAACAATTGTCGTAAAAACCATCGTAATTACTCCAATAATAACCAATCCATAAAATATGATTGTAAACATTATTGTTCACCCCAGAATCTATTTTACCATAAAATTGTAAATCATCCCTATTAATTGCTCAGTCCATTTATTGAATAATCCCGCCTGTTACTTTAATAAACAAAAAAAGGAGCTGCCGCGTGGCAAGCCCCTTAACTATCGTTCTGCGTTAGCGTAACGCACAAGCATGTTACCCTTTGGTTAATAGTAAAAGAAAATAATTGTACCAAATCGTGCTAAGAAGTATATTTATATCCACGTTTGAAACGATTTATTGACCATCTTTACATTGTTCATATTTGCCCAATTCTTTAAATCCGTGATACCTTTATCTTCATCCCTTGAATACCTAAATGCCATATCTAATGGGACAATCTTCCTCCTGTGAGGTAAAATCCCGATTGCAGGTTTAAAGTATCCCTTAGTCATTATCACTTTAATATCCACCGAATTAATTAAAATTCCATTTAATATGATTTGGTCATTGGATAAGCATAACTCGGTTGGTTTCTTGAAGAATGTTCTGTACAATGCGAGTAACAGTACAACTAAACACAGAAGAATCACCGTTAACGAAGCGTAGTATACACTTTTATGATCCCATGATCTCACTACAAGAATAGATTGACTACATATAATAGCAATCATGCCTATAATGGTTCCAATCCTTGAAGGACTCTTAACCAAATGCTTTACTTCCCTCAACATAGCACCTCCCTTGTTCAAATCCCTCATCTAAATATACCGTATATTGGAAGTAATCTACCCGTTACTTTAATAAACAAAAGAGGAGCTGCCGCGAGCAAACCCCTCAACTATCGTTCGCCGTTAGCGTAGCAGTTAGCATGGTATTCAATTTCGATTCAAAATGAAAATTGTTCAGCTACTGTTCCACCAAATAAAATTCCACTAATTGTTATAATACATATCCCCAATATAAACATCCCCCACCGAAAACCAGTACTCATCCCTTTGAAAAAAAATATTTAAGCAAAGACAACAAATAATATATCCAGACCATATAACTAAACATATAAACCATTCCAACTCAGTTGGTGACGGTCCCATAAAATGAAATATAAAGGTAAATCCTAAGATAAAAACAGTTACTGAAAACATTCCAATTATCACATTTAGAATAAGAAATGTTACACACTGAATGTAGAATAAATTAGTCATAATCGGATGAGAATTATTATTCAATAACTTCACTCCCCAGTAAATTTTTCCTGTCTTAATTCTTTCTTACAACAGAACTATACAGTATTTGGGGTTAATTAATTAGTACTATTTTCTTCTAGTACCTGCATCACAAACTGCCCGTTAGCTGAGAAAAGGCAACCGATCATTAGGTCGGCTGCCTTCTCTTGTTGTTATTGAACTAACGTTATCCGTTAGCTTAATGATGCAATTCTGTTAGTTGGTGCTGAGTTGTGCCTGACTCATCTTCCCCGAAATTCCTCGTGCAGACCGTGGGGGCTAGCCCGAAGGATGAGTACAGGGTTATCTGATGCCAATGCCTTCTTGAGATACTTTTTAAAATGTTGTGTTTAATCGTTTCTTCCCCCTTAGATAGATCCTATTTTAGGGGGAAGGGTCTACCGGCCGCGATGCGGTTAGGTGTTCCATTTATTATTTATCAAAATATATTTTTAGTATTTCTTTTCTTGCAATGATTTCATAGGTTCTTATAAAAAACCAAGTAAATCCCACATAGAACCCTATGAACGGATATCTAAATGATGCTGGGCGATTCCCTTCAAAGTAAAAATGTCCTATCCAAGACAATACATAATGTGCAATTGCCAAAATCAAAGTAATCCACAAATTAATAAATAGAAATATCCAACCTAGAAATCCACACATAAAAGCAAAGTAATGTAAGGTTTGATTATTCTTATTCTGATGAGCTTGTAAATAATAAATCATGTCTCTTCTTATATATTTAATCATAATAACTCCTCATTATGGTCTTTAAACGAATTCTCTTCTTGATTTATAAGAACCATGGTTTGCCAGGCTTTTATATAACCTTCTGTTTACGCACTTCACAAATTCTCCAACATTTGAAGTATTCGTGAAGTTATTAAACTATCCTGCCTGTTACACAGTAAAATAGGGATCGTCTGACTGCGCGACAGCCGGCGATCCCTATTTAAGTAAAGTTTCCCGTTAGTTTAACGAACAAAGATATAGGTATTTATCGTGGTTTTAGAATTCTGTTTCGAATAAATAAATAAGTCATTAGTATTGCTGCAAGTAAAATAAACATTGGAATTATCGCAAGAAGACCTATACTTCCCATGTTTGGTTTCCACAAAGAAACAAGAGGTAAACTCAGAAGCAGACTAATGTACATAAAAATTGCCTTTTGAGTAACTGATGAGATTATTGAAAGTAAGCCCGCAGGAATCAATATTGCCGCAAGTCCTCCTATGTCTGACCCATTTTCAATTCTAATGACAATAAACAAGACAATTGTAATAGCCGAAGCAAGAAATCCAGGATAAGAAGCAAATTTATCAATAGGTATTTTACTCATCACTCAAAACCCCTTTCTTTACAATAATACCCATATATAATACGCGTTTATCCGTATATTTGTTGCTGGAACACACCTAATAGTAAAACCTAAACAGCTTGCTACCACCAAGCTCTACTGCCCGTTAGCGGAAAGAAAGGCTGCCAAGCGGCAGCCCTTCAAATGTTTAACTAACGTTTTCCGTTAGTTGAAAAAACCATTTTTCTTGAGATTATTTACTGATTCAGATAATGACTCGCTTGTTTTAACTTCTATTACCACAGACAAATCATTCTTCTGAGCAAAAGCTAATCTCTTGTTTAACGGTACGATTCCTGAATATAAAGATTGATGGTCTGACTTACCATTAAAATCGTGTAGGTGCATATGTCTGATACGATTAATAAAATGTATGAAGATTGGCTCTTCTTCAAAACCTGCAACTGCATCGTGACCGACATCCCAGGTAAGGTAGAAATTATCAAAAACACTTAATTTATCAAGAGCCTTACGAATAAAAGGAATATGAAAATTCCCAGTATTCTCAATACAGAGTTCAACTTCAAAAGAATTAGCTAAATGATAAAGTTCAAGATAAGATTCATAAAGTAATTCTAGAAATTCTGATTCATTCTGTTCATTAATCCAGACCTTTTTTTGTGGGAGGGTGAAATAAACTCCTTTATTCAAGTGCATGTTCAGTGTTTTTATGCCTGATAAATTAGCCCATTCCATTGTTTGTTTACAGCGTTCTAAATGCCCCTGTCTTATTGAAGGGTGAAATGAGGATAAATCCATTTCTTCAGGGAGATGTATAGTAAAATCTAATTCGAATTGTTCTCTAAAATATCTTAGTTCCGAAAAACTTAATTTTTCTGGTACGCATATAGGAAGATTCATATTCAATTCGATAAAGTTCAATCCGAGTGTTTTACACAATTGAACATTCTCAAATATGGATGTATATTCAACCAAAGTAGGCATTCCTAGCCTCATTTTAACATCCTCCTCGATTCGTTCTTTAGTTAACCTCCCTTCAAATTATACCATCAAATGGAACTATCCTGCCCGTTACTTCAACAGACAACGGCAGCGGATCGTGTGCCGGCTGCCGTCATGTCGTGATTGAACTTCAGTTTTCCCGTTAATCATTTTTTTTGGTAAGTGATTCCTTTTGGAGTTTTCATACCCTATCATCTCTGTAATTACGCTTTCTAATTCACCCAACGTAGTTTCTGGTGGAAATTCCTTTATTTTGGTGAGATGTATGAATAAACTCTCCTTCTCATTCCCACATGTAATATCAAATTCGACTACAATTTTGCTCATAATATCAACTCCTTATTACAGCCATTATTGGCATACAAGCATTAAACTAACCTGCCCTTTAGCTTAATAGGCTGCGCTGCAGCCCGTTTTCATGGAGTTCTCCTATCCTTAAGGATAATAAAGCAATCCGTTGATTGCTCTAATACATCATTTACAAATGCCCTATAACGGACAAGCACTCTCCTGATAACTTCATCATATCTTTAAATAACCCAAAAACGCTCATAATCAGTTTGGAATTCATGAATCCTTCCTTTATAACACTTAGTAATATCCTCAATTAATTGTCCTGTTTCAAGGTACATTTTATTAATACAGACTCTATATTTCGAGTAGTTCCTTATCCTTTTCGTTTGTAACATCTATATTGAAGAGTGCATGATCCTGATTTCCTCATTCGACTCGAACATACCAACGCTCCTACAGGTATGACCCAAAATAGTGTAATATAGATATATATTAGCACGGAAGCCAGATACGAAGGTTTCCCTCCGGAAAATTCATAATGCAAAAAGTAAAGGGGGATCTGCGCATGGAGATCATGACATTAAAAAATCATTTACAAGTCGTGCTGAAGCCAGATTCGTCTTCGCGCAGTGCGGTCTTTGCCTACGCGATTAAAGCAGGATGTAACATGGAAGTAGGCGTTCCTGCCGGGACTGCTCATTTTCTCGAACATATGCTCTTTAAAGGCAGCGCCACGAAAACGGCAAAAAAGATTAACCAGGATGCCGCGGACCTCGGTACGCTTCCCAATGCCTATACCTCGGAGGATGAAACCAAGTACTATATCCAGGTGCAAAGCAAGTACGGCATGGAGGCGCTGGACCTTCTATCGGACTTTTTTTGGCAGCCGGCGCTCCCGGAAGAAGAAATCGAAAAAGAAAAGCAGGTCATCATCGAAGAAATTCATATGTATGCCGATCAACCGTCTTCGGTTTCCGGCGAGGTGCTCGAAGGTCTGTTGAAGCGAAGCTCGCTTCTGGGTACTAAGAAAAGCGTGCGGAAGATCCGGCACTCACATCTCCTTCAGTTTTATAACGCGCACTATCACACAGGCGCTGTGATCTTTGTAGCGACGGGCAATTTTGATAAATTTGCGGTGCTCTCCTATTTGGAACGCCTAAAAGTTCATCAGCCGAAGGATCGTGCCGAGCAGGAGAGGCGTGAATATGATCTGCAGCAAAAAGAGGCGGTTGTCAAACGCAGCGTCAAACAGGCGCATATTTCATGGGCAATTCCGGTAGCAGGTTACGGGAGCGGCGATGAGCCGGCGCTTGAAGTTATTGCCACGATTTTAGGAGCGCATGGAAATGCGTCTTCTCGTTTGTATGATGAGATTCGTGAAGAAAAGGGACTCGCGTATGCGGTCGATGTGGATTACGAGTCTTTTCATGACCACGGCTACCTTTTGGGATATATGGGACTGTCGGCAACGTACGTAAACGGGGCAACAAAAATTCTGTTTAAGCACCTGGCGGATCTGGAGACAACTCTCGTCAGTGCTGCGGAGCTCCGCCGCGCCATTGCCTGTTTGACCGGACAGCTGGTAATCGGTATGGATGATGTGCTCACTCAAAATGATTCTCTGAGTTATAGCACACTGTATGGACTGGAGTTTGATGTTGATGCTTTCGTAGCCAAAGTAGAGGCGGTGACCGCAGATGAGGTACTGCGGGTGGCGCAGAAATATGCCTTGGCTGGGAACGTCTATGTGGCATCCGTGGTGCCGAAGACATGGAGCGCCATCGAACAACTTTCTTAAAACCCTGTTAAAAATCGGTGTGATTTATCGCTCCCGTCTTAATCGTTTTTCAATATGGAATAACAACTGAACAACTAATATTGGATTTTTATTAAATACAACTTCTCTTATTGATAATACTGCTGTGTTCTCTGAATCATTGAATTTCCATTTCTTCTTTATCATTTAACTATTAAACTCCCTCTAACAATACCCTTTTTGTTTGAACTAATCTGCCCGTTAGCACAATAGCTGCACGCAGCAGCCTTTTTAAGTTTGTTCAACTATAGTTCTGCGTTAGTTTAATGAACCCCGCCTTTGTTTCTCGGTTTGGCTCTTTAATTACTCGTTCGGTTGCCATATTTTGAGTTTATTTCCGTCCGGGTCACAGAAATCGAATTCTCTAAACCAGCTATGTACTATCAAATCCCCGATACTAATACCTAACGTACGGACATGCTCGTATAATCCATTAATATCGGATGTTCGAAAACAGACAACAGGCATTTCATAACTCTCGCCATCAGCCAGCCACTCGCTTGTGCGAAAGGATAAAACCTGCTGATCTAACCGCTCACGTAGGAATACTTCCTGTCTGCCGGCAAGCAAATAATCTCCGCCATGCTCCATCCCTAGGTGCTCAATATACCATTCTTCGGACTTCTTTCGGTTAGTAACAGGGATATAGACTCCGTCGATTCCGATCAATTTACCTCTTTTTTCTACTTGCTCCATAGTGGATCCTCCTCATACGAAATACAGTTTATAACTATATTCCAAATAAACCAATAATATCCTTTATTTGCACTAATCTGCGCGTTAGTTGAGAAAACGGCAGCCATTTATGCAGGCTGCCGTTCTTCGTTTGTATTGAGCTATCGTTACCCGTTAGTTGAGCGAAGTAAAAGTATTTATTTGCAATTACACTTGGTTGAGCGTTTTTTGTTGACAAAGCATTTATTAAATATACACTCAATCCCGTTCACTTGATTGCACGGGATAATTTCTCTTATATAGGCGGTAAATTGTGGTTCGTCCTCCGAATCTATCCGTATTATTTCAACGAAATCTTTACCTACACGAACAAATACAGCTGTTCTGATTGCAAAGTTAGCGAATACGATTGCGAGTCTGTTTATAATTTTTTGTGCAATGGCAACATCAAGTTCCTGCAAATTATAATCAATAATATTTGAAATTCTCAGTCTGACGCTCCTTGTAGTTTCTCCAAGCGTCATTACCAAGAATGTATTTCCCACCGACCTAATGACACCCAGAAATTTCCCTCTGGTCTTGTGGACTACCTCCACACCTTGCCTTCCAATAAAATTTCTAAGACGTTGTCGAAGTGTTAGATTAGTGGTCACAGGAACACAAAACTTTTTACAAACCATGTTATTCGCTTCCCCTCATGGATGGTTGGTTGCCCTGTCACTTTATGCATAACCATCCATTTGGAGGCACGGCTTATACCTATGGAACGTTCAACTTTTATTAATGGCTCCTCAAATTATGCACTAACACCGTGCTATACTGCACGTTACTTGAATGAACTAAAAGAGTTGCCTCACAGCAAACTATTCGTTTCTCGTTAGTTGAGCAATTTATATATATATTAATTGATCCAATTAGTATCATTATAAATCCAACCAAACCAATCAGTAATGCCCAGATACGGGGATGATTCCAAATGACTGAGTAAGGGAATACAAAAGGACGGCTATCTATAGCCGCCCTAACTGTAAACTTAAATTAAAGGCAACGTAATTAACCACTAAAGTTAAAATAGAGCGGTTTATTTTACTGTCAGTTAACCTACTTGCTCGGTTTTATCTCAACAGTGTTGCTTCTTATAGTACCCGTATTATCTGTAAATTCGACATACGCATAATAGGTTTTTCCGTTCGTAAGTCCCTTGATGTGCGCGCCTTTGGCGTTGTAATTGATATTGCTGTATTCGGCGAATCCTCCATCCTGGCTATTTGCTATAAACACCTTATAACCCTTGCCGTTCGCTGATACAATGGCAAAATTCACATTGCCCTGCCCATTACCCGAGGACACACTTGTAATCGTCATGCCAGGAGGTTGAGTAGGTATGAGCGGTTGTTGCTTAATCAGCACCGATGCCTGACCCACAGAGGCTGCTGAATAGTATTGTGCATCGCCACTATATGTAGCTGTAAAGCTATGTTGGCCCAACGCAAGGTTAGTTGTCGTCAACGTCGCCGTGCCGTTCACCAACGTCACAGGGCTGCCGATCGTCTGGCCACCGTCTAGGAAAGTGATCGTCCCTGTTGGCGTTGGTGCTCCACCGCCGTTTGTCGATGCCACTACCGTCTGCAAAGTGACCGCACTGCCGTAGACTGCCTCGCTTACGGAAGTTGTGGTCGTGACCGTAGGCGTCTGGCGCGCGACCGTCAGTCCAATCTTCTGTGTGCTCACTACAAAATTGTCGATCATACGTGTCATTGACGCTGTCGGCGCCGAGTTGTTGTAGTTTTCCAGCATGATCGTGTTAATCCCATACTCGCTGTAGTTGCCTACCCAGTTCAGATTCGTTTGTCTTGACTGCAGCACATCGTCCACCCAGAACTCGAAGATGCCATTCGACTGCCCCGCATCGTTGAGCTTGATGTGCGCTTCTACAGCCTGCCATTTGTCCCGCATGTCCGTCGCGAAGAACGGCACATTGCCTGGCAGCTTCCCTAGCCAGCGCAGGTTGTTGAAGTCATTGTACTGTGTCGTCTTCAGCGTCCCTGCCGCATCGGTCCCTGATGCCGGGTCCTGCGACAAGTAATTGTTGTCTGGGGCAGCTGACCAGATGTGGCCGATCATCGCCTGCTTCCAGTCCGCGCTTGCCATGATGGTCGCCCGCGACAGCTTCTGCGCCCCGTTCACCGTCCAATTGGGACCGTTCTTTACGTAGAACCGCCAGTAGACCTCACGATATTTCTCGGTCCCCTCGTCAACGGCCTTGAGATAGGTATCCGGTGTCCGACCGAACGCTACCTTCAGGTTGCCCGCATCGCCGCTGCCGCCCGACCATGTCGCTTTCATCCCTTTAGAGCCGGATACACCTACGCCATCCGCTCGCACGAACTTGCTTGTGCTCTGATATTCGAAGTACGAGCTCAACCGGTCGCTTTCGAAATCATCGCACCAAATCCACCCCGCTTGCTTATTGCCACACTCCTGCGTGACTAGACCGGCTCCTGAGCCGTAACCGGTTACAATTAGCACCGATGCCGTTGCTGTCGTCGATGCTGAGTTATACAGCGTATCCCCGTTGTACGTGGCGGTAATGTTATGCCGACCGAAGGCAAGATCGGTTGTCGTCAATGTCGCCGTGCCGTTCACCAACGTCACTGGGCTGCCGATCGGCTGGCCGCCGTCCAAGAAAGTGACTGTCCCAGTTGGCGTCGGTGCTCCGCCGCCGTATGTCGATGCCACTACCGTCTGCAAAGTGACCGCACTGCCATAGACTGACTCGCTTACGGAAGCAGTCGTCGTGACCGTAGGCGTTTGGCGCGCGACCGTCAGTCCGATCTTCTGTGTGCTCACTACAAAATTGTCGATCATACGTGTCATTGACGCTGTCGGCGCCGAGTTGTTGTAGTTTTCCAGCATGATCGTGTTAATCCCATACTCGCTGTAGTTGCCTACCCAGTTCAGATTCGTTTGCTGAGCCTGCAGCACATTGTCCACCCAGAACTCGAATATGCCATTCGACTGTCCCGCATCGTTGAGCTTGATATGCGCTTCTACAGCCTGCCATTTGTCCCTCATGTCCGTCGCGAAGAACGGTACATTGCCTTGCAGCTTCCCAAGCCAGCGCAGGTTGTTGAAGTCGTTGTACTGTGTCGTCTTCAGCGTCCCTGCCGCATCGGTCCCCGATGCCGGGTCTTGCGACAAGTAATTGTTGTCCGGGGCAGCTGACCAGATGTGACCGATCATGGCCTGCTTCCAGTCCGCGCTTGCCATAATGGTCGCTCGCGACAGCTTCTGCGCCCCGTTCACTGTCCAAGTAGGGCCGTTCTTCACGTAGAACCGCCAATAGATCTCCCGGTACTTCTCGGTCCCCTCGTCAACGGCCTTGAGATAGGCATCCGGTGTCCGACCGAACGCTACCTTCAGGTTGCCCGCATCGCTGCTGCCGGCCGACCAGGTCGCCTTCATCCCTTTAGAGCCGGATACCCCTTCGCCATCCGCACGCACGAACTTGCTCGTGTTCTGATATTCGAAGTACGAGCTCAACCGGTCGCTTTCAAAATCATCGCACCAAATCCACCCTGCTTGCTTATTGCCGCACTCCTGCGTGACTAGACCGGCTCCTGAGCCGGCAGTGGGTTCCTCGGCTGCAACTGGTTTCGCAGCGAATGGAAATGGACTTGCAGGCGCGAGTAACAAAGCCACCATAACTAAAATGAATATTCGACTGTACAATTGCGGAATGCCTGGAACATGTCTCAAGGGACCTCTCTCCTCTTTCATTCAGATGTAAGTTTACGAGACTGGACGCCTTAATTATAGAATTAGCCCTACGACACCTGAAATAAATCATTTGTTACTAATCCATACCAATGTTGACATTGAGAAGTAGGCTCAATTTAAGTAGAGGTCTGCACTGGACAAAAGCAAATAAACCAGCTTCAGTAAGGTCGAAGCTGGGTTAAACAATAAATAAGATTTGCTTAATCGACTCTTCGATACCAAGGCAGTCGAGAAATAGGGACATCAATTTCTAGCCTAGTCGGACCCACTACATTTACACCGTCATCACCCAGCCATTCCCCTGGTGGAATGAAGACGATGCGCCTACGTTGTCCCTTATTCACGATTGGAGCTGCCATCAAATGACTGCCAAGCAGAAATTGATCCGACACTTGTTCATAGTCTTGACCGGGAAATTCATAGGCTAAATGACGTAGAATCGGTTCCCCCTTCCTTGCCGAATGCTCGGCAATTTCGACAATCTCAGGACCGAGCCTCACATGTAGTTTGGCCGCATCCATGCAATAATCCAAATGCTCTGGATCTAACACCCGCCATGGAGCTGCGGAAAATTGCATCATCGGGAACAGAGCCGAACACTGGGCATAACGGACAAACAATTCCGCATCCAAGCTATGTTCAACTGAAGTGAATTGGATATATTCGCCTCCACCAATCATATCAGGGCATATAAACGAGTAGCCCAGTAAGCCTTGAGCTAACGCGTCTGGAATCAAAGCCCCTAGGCCGTCTACCTCCCAGGAATGCTTCTTGTCTTTTAAGCGTTGTACCAATGGTTTACCTGCCAACTTCCAGCAAGCTCGAAATTCATTCAACGCATAGGGCAAACCGACTTGAGCCCAGGCTTCACAATGACCATTGGGATGACATGGAGCAGCACTCCAATCACTTTCTTCGTAGAAATTAGGATCCCCAGCATCGAATTTGAAGCCGTCAATTCCATATTTCTCTTGCAGAAAACGTAATTTCAAATGGATCCAATCAACCGCACCTTGATGCGTACAGTCGAGGACGGCGCTATACCCATTCCACCATTTTCGAATTGCGATTTGACCGCTATGATCCTTCAGTAAAAATCCAGTTGGTTCCAATTGCCGGAACGTAAGGCTGTCTGGGCTAACAAATGGGCAAACCCACAGCATGATTTTAAATCCCATCCGATGCAGTTCATCTACCATCGCTTTCGGATCGGGGAATCGACCGGAATGGAATTCCCATGTCCCATAAGGTTCATGCCAATTATCGTCGATCATGATGACTCCTGGGTCCATCCCAATCTCCACTACATCCCGTGCATATTGTAATACCTTCTCTTGGGTAGGGGAGTATAAAAGTTCAATCCATAGGTTATATTGTGGGGCTGTGAACAGCAGACGCTCCGGCATAACGCCAGCAGGAGGGAAATGGGTCTTCGACGACGCCAAAAAAGCTCCACGAAGATCAAGATGCTGATCACTGTAATAGAGTGAGGCACCACAGACGCTCTTCACCTTCAATACTCTGTCTTGAATGGAAAAGTCGAATGGTTCCTCGCTCCAAATATACCTTCCTTTGTTGGATAGGAGCAGCGGACAAGCTTGGTTGGCTAATAAATCGCCGTTCAAGCTTGCCTGGAACTCATGGTCCGCATATGGCATGTGCTGTCCATCGGACACTCTCCCACCCCACCAATATTCGTTAGGCAATAGCTTAAGGCTTATTTCTCTTTCTTCCATGCTTCCCGCTCCTTATCCGTGCCAACAACCTGAAGTCCTTCTCCCGCTCCATCCACCATATCACCTATGTTTTGCCGTCGTAGTTGTTCTACAAACTCTTTCATTCGGATGGTCTGCCCAGTCAGACGAGACTGTTCTGCAGCAAAGGCAATCAGGTGGCTCTCAGCAGAAATCATGCCATAAGACCGCGATGGTTCAGTCTGACCGCTTTGATGGTGATTACGCCTAACGATTTCCCGCATGAGCATGGTATCCGCCCCGCCATGTCCCCCATCCACACTGGCCGGCACGATACGCTCTCTGTGTCCGTTGAAAAGGACCATCTCTAACTCTTCACTTTTGCGATGTCCCGTAATTTCCCCCAATGTGCCCATAATCTTGAAAGTACGCGTGATTTCGCTTGAAAAGGCGGAAATATTGAAGCTGACTGTTACCCCGTTGTCGAATTGCATATTAACGGCCTGATGATCTACAACATCATTATCACAGCGGAACACACATCGGCCATATGGACCTTCCTGTAGCGCTTTCCACCGGGTCGGCAGATCGTTCTGCAACGAGACCACATCCTGAGGCCAGCTGTTACTATCATTGTAATATAGTTTGAGCGCGGAATAAGGACACTCATGCTCAACCTGGCAACCATCCGTGCAACGATCGGTAGATCCTACAGGTGCATGGCGCTCATGAAAATAGGATAAGTCCCCGAAGGAGGAGACGGACTCGCATTGTCCCCCTGCCAGCCATTGAAGCAGATCGAGATCATGACAGCACTTGGCCAATATCATGGCGCTTGAAGAGTTTGACTTCCGCCAGTTGCCTCTAACAAAGCTGTGCGCGAAATGCCAATATCCAATATTCTCACTCCATTGAATGGATACAATATCACCGATTTCTTTCCGGTCCACCAGCTTCTTCAATGTATTGAAATAGAGATCGTATCTAAGCACGTGACATACCGTAAGTCCACGATTCAATCGTTCGGCTTCTTCCGCCAGTCGAAGCGTCTCGAGTGGATCCGGCGACATCGGTTTTTCCAAGACGATATCATAGCCTGCTTGCATGGCCTTCATAGCCGGTTCATAGTGATCCGCATCCTGCGTACAAATGAATAGTGTGTCGCATTGTTTCGGTTTTGAAAGAAAATCATCCCAGTGGACATATTGTTGTTCTAACGGGATTTCATGCAATTTTGCAAAATGAGTTCTTTTCTCTTCATTCGGGTCAGCAACGGCGATAAATTGAATTTCGTTGGGATGTTTTGACGCATACGCGCCATAAGCGAACATACCTCTGCTGCCCGCTCCTATTAGAGCTGCTTTCATCTAAATAGTCTCCTTCCATCTTAGTCATTGCGCTATGAAGCTTGCTGTGGGAGATCTAGAACAGAGGGCCCCATTCATAAATACGGGGAACTCTTTTGCCTACTGAGCAAACAACTTCATAATTGATCGTGTCGATCCAAGAAGCCATTTCATCAATGGAGAGATGTGCTCCTTGCGACTGACCAAATAAGACCACCTCGTCGTCAAGTTGTACATTCGCAACAGTAGTTACATCCAGCATCGTTTGATCCATGCATACACGTCCGACAATGGGAACCCGCTGTCCCCTTACAAGAACAAATCCTTGATTAGACAAAAGCCGTGAAAGTCCATCTGCATAACCTGCAGGCATTGTGGCAATCAGGGATTGTTGCTCGGTTCGCGCCGTACACCCGTAGCTGATCCATTCATCAGTTCCCACTTTTTTTAAGGATGATATAGATGATTTGAATTGCATTGCTTTCTGGAATTCATCGGTTAAGGGATGTTTGACTTCATGTGAGGGTAATAACCCGTATAAGCTAATGCCTACCCGCACCATGTCCAGATGCATCTCCGGAAATTGAATGGTCGCGGCACTGTTACAGCAGTGTTGAATAGGGATTTGAATTTGATGTTGTTCGAGATAGTCGATAACGGATCTGAAGCGTTCAAATTGGTGACGGGTTCGAGCGCAATTTTTACTATCCGCATTTGCGAAATGAGTAAAGATGCCCTCCACACGCACATAGGGGCTAGACACCGCTTTAAGACTTAGGGACAATACTTCTTCTTTGCTGGTGCAGCCTAATCGGGACATTCCCGTGTCCACTTTGATATGAATTTGTGCGGGCTGGCTTAATCGTGCAGTCACCGCAATCAGTTCATCTAAGCTTTGCTCGGAAAAAACGGTTAACGAAATTCGATGTGTCACAGCGATCTCTAAGGAACGAGTTGGGGTACATCCTAGAACGAGGATAGGATGTTCAATTCCAGCTTTTCTAAGCTCCAGGGCTTCGTCGAGAAAGGCTACACCTAGCCAATGGGCACCTGCCTGAATGGCTGTTCGTGCTACCTCAACGGCACCATGCCCATAGCCATCGGCTTTCACTACAGCCATTAGACGACATGAGCTGTGTAGATGAGATCTGAATAAGCTAACATTATGAGAAATGGCATGTAGTGAAACTTCTGCCCACGTATTTCGGAAACCAATCTTAGGAATATCGTTCATATCTTAAAAATTCCTATGATCCGGGTGAGCGCTAACACGTTGATTAATGTTCAATTCGGCCATAAGTACCATGTCTTCCTCACTTAGTTCGAAGTCGAAGATGTCGGCATTTTCTCGTATGCGAACAGGGGAAATAGATTTAGGAACCGTTACGATATCTTGTTGCACAACCCAACGCAATATGATCTGAGCTACACTTTTCCCGTACCGGCTAGCCAGCTTCAACAACAGTGGATGATCCATCAAGCGGCCACGCATTAAAGGACTGTAAGCCTCCAGCTGAATGAAGTGCTGTTTGCAGAATTGGTGCAGGTTAATGGAAGCTAGACTCGGGTGATACTCGATTTGATTGACTGCAGGTTGAATGCGACTCGTCTCCATCAATTCCAACAGGTGGTGCTCCAGAAAGTTACTGACGCCGATCGCCCGCACTTTCCCCTCTTCATACAGCTGCTCCATTGCACACCAAGTGTCCTTATTCATCCCCATAACCGGCCAATGGATCAAATATAAATCTACATAATCCAATCCCAGCCTTTCACGACTCTTCTCAAAAGCCTTCAATGTGGAATCGTAACCATGGTCATTATTCCACAGCTTCGTGGTGACAAAGAACTGTTCGCGTGGAATGCTAGACTTCTGAATAGCCCGGCCTACCCCTTCTTCATTACCGTATGCAGATGCGGTATCAATACTGCGATACCCGCACTCTGCAGCACAAACTATCGCTTGCTCCAATTCCTCGCCGTTACCAGCCTGCCAAACTCCAAGCCCTAGCAACGGAATCTCTACACGATTGTTCAAGGTCACACTGCGCTTATGCAAGTATAGAACCTCCTCATCTTAGGCTTCGCTTAACTAATCTGTACGTCCGTATTTTTTCAGCCCCTATCTATTTACTCCAAAACCACAACCCAGTCAAGCATTACAGGTGGTACAGGCAATACCCATACTCCCTCATCGTCTGGGCGAATGTCACCGATGACATGGGTACTGCCATTCCGAGGATCGATAAAACTGGCTCGGTACGATAAATGAGGATCAAGCCCTCTTACGCTCACAGGATCATTCCAAGGGGTTAACAGAATCGGAACATAGAGCAGAATCGCTTGCCCCGGAATTACAGCGCAGTAAGGGTTAAAGTATTCTTCAGACCCGGCACTAGGCTCAATTGACGCTTGACTAGGCTCCAATCTCCACCAATCAAACCGCTCCAGAATTCGTTTCCCCGCGCCAACATGCGCCGAGCCTAAGAAGTGAATAGCCTGCTCCCATACATGATCATCCCACATCGTTCCGCTAGGATGGGACCCGAATGTGCCATTCTCTGAATTGGTCAACGCTACAGCAATCGTGCCATACGTATGCCCTGCCGACCCAGAAATCAGGCTGCTCCAGAATAGAAACCGCTGCACATCAGCGAAGTTACGGCCCATAATGCCCTCATAGAACGCTTCTGCACTAATAACCGGTACCGAAGGCTTCGCACCTATTATATCGATATAATGCCGTGCAGCTTGATGCAGCTCCGTATATCGACCGGTATCACCATGCCCAGCCTGAGGCAATTCAAAATCCAACAGCGAGCCGTCCTCAAGCTGACTTCGAGATGAGTGAAACGCGTTAGAATGTGTGGTCACAGGGTGTCTATAAGGGTCGGTACGACTCACATAAGCGGCCACATTCGTCCATTCTCGCTTCAGCATGGCGACATCCTGACCTCGCTCCGGCTGCTTGCTCCCATAGAACGGCATGTTGCACTCACCAGCGAGACACCAGAATAGGGGATACCCCCCATAGCGAGCGATTAAGTAACGCCAATGCCGCTCCATCTTCTCGGTTCCCATCCATTTCAGGTAATATCCCCATGAACCGATGAGGCAAGGTACGAGACCGGACTCCACAATGTACTGAATCTTTCGGTCGGCCTCGTCGAAGTATGAGGGTCTAATTCTAGTGAAATCATCTTCCCATGGATACCCGGCTTCGTTCTCATCTCTCGGATCGAAAGCCGGGGTCTCGGGTCCCAGTCCAATACTAATTTCAACGACGGAGAATCCTTTTTCCACTCGATCCGCTATTAGCGTTTCTAGCATACCCGGGGAATCCATGCGCTTCGTCAAGCATGTATACCATGTATCCGCCAGCCACAAGAATGGTGTACCGTCCGCATGCTCGAAATATCGACCATTGGTGCTAACTTGAATGGCTCCGCGCCGAAGCAACGGGCTCAGATGGGCATCATCGCTTGAAACCTCAAGCATCCCATCTACACCATGCAGCTCGTGATTATTCATATCCGAGCAGATCGATCTGAACAAGTAACGCCCCGCAGACGGAGGTGTGAACCGAAGTTTCCATTCACTGGCTCCTGTCCAAAATGCCGGTACTGTCCAATGTTTCCCCTCTTCATCCGTAAGCATCACATCCAGTTCAATCTCATTGAACGGGTCTTGATAAGTTTGTTCGGTTACATACGACCACTCGGCAATCTGATTTCGAATCCCTTGAACCAGAATCATCCTTATCTTCCTCCCCCTGAATGTCCCTACCCTTTTACAGATCCAATCATAACGCCCTTCACAAAGTATTTTTGCAGGAATGGATATACCAAAAGGATCGGCAACGTACTGACAATAATCGTGGCATATTTCAATGACTCGACTACAATGGTCTCGGAACCTGACTTGGCCGCAGCTGTGGATGCGATCGAATCGGCGTTCGAACCGGCAATAATTAAGTCCCGCAGGATGACCTGTAAGGGCAATAAGTCCGGGTTCCTAAGATAGAGCAGCGCGCTATAGAAATTGTTCCAGATCCCTACGGCTACGAACAATCCAATAGAAGCATAAACTGGCTTCGATAGAGGAGCGACGATCCGGGTGAATAATCCAATATCATTCAACCCATCCATTCGGCCCGCATCCTCCAATTCTTCCGGAATGCCCTCGAAGAAGGTACGGAATATCAGCAGGTGAAACGTATTTACCGCCCCAGGAAGCACCATCGCCCAAATCGAATTGACGATCCCCAGTTCTTTAGCAACTAAGTAAGATGGAATCATACCTCCACTGAACAAGATCGTGAAGATGATGGCAAGCGTGAATTGCTTCCCGAAGATCATCTTCTTCTTGGAAAGGGCATAAGCGGCCATCGAGGTAACCGTCAAGGAGATCAAAGTACCTAGTACGACATAAAGTATTGTATTACGATATCCGATCCATATTTTCTTATCGTGAAAAACCAGCTCATACCACTGTGTAGTGAATCCCCTCGGCCAGAAGGATACCCGGTTCTGCAGTACATAGACTTCACTGCTCAGAGATACGTTGATTAAATATATGAAGGGATACAGAGTGACGAAGATCAGGCACAACAAGATGAAGATATTGATGGCGTCGAACAAGCTGAATCTAGTGCGCTTCATCATTCTCACTCCCTACCACAGGCTGACCTGTTTGATTTTTTTCGCTGCAAAATTAGCCAAATACAGCAAGATGAAGCTTGTAATGCCATTGAACATCCCTATAGCCGTTGAATAACTGAAGTTCCCTTGCAGCAAACCAACACGATACGTATACGTCGAGAAAATATCTGCTGTTGAGTAAATAAGAGGATTATAGAGTAAGTACACTTTCTCAAAGCTAGTAGACATCAAACTACCCACATTCAGAATTAATAGAATGAAGATAACGGGAACAATACCAGGAAGGGTAACATGCCACATCTTTTTCCAACGTCCAGCCCCGTCCATCTCTGCCGCTTCATATAAATGAGGATCTATGGCTGACAAGGCAGCCAAATAAATAATGGTTCCCCATCCTACCCCCTGCCATATCCCAGATGTAACGAAGATCGTCCGGAAATATTCAGGCTTCGAGAGAAAATAGATCGCATCCCCTCCAAACCATTCTACGATCTGATTAATCAATCCGCTTGTGGGCGATAAGAACATAATAATCATGCTCACCATAATGACATTCGAGATAAAGTGGGGCAAATAACTTACTGTCTGCACGAAGCGTTTGAATACTGTGGAACGAAGTTCATTTATAAGCAATGCTAGCAAGATTGGTGCTGGGAATCCGAATAAGATACTGTAGAACCCGAGCAGAAGTGTATTCTTAAGCAAGACTAGAAAATCTGGATTTTGGAAGAAAAATGAAAAATATTTAAAGCCTACCCATTCACTCGCCCAGATGCCCTTGAACGCATTATAGTCCTTGAAAGCGATCACGAGCCCGAACATCGGCAAGTAATCGAACAAGATATAGAACACCATTGCCGGTGCAAAAAGGATAAGCAAGTATTTCGCATCCTTGAGTCGCTTCATAAATGATTTGCGATCTCTTATAGCTGCGGGGTGACTACGTTTAGCAGCTTGGATCTCTGTGTTGTTCATCAGGCTCAGCCCCTACCAGTAATTGAATGCCCTCCCTCATCAAGAGGGAGGGTTACTCTCCAAGATTATTTCTTCTTCACGCGTGCATCAGCATTCGTATACATCTTGACCACATCACCTAAACCTAGCTTTTGCAGGCCTTCCACATATTGAGGCCATTCACTAAGTGGACGGCTGCCAATAATGAACTTGGAGATATTCTCTTCCATGTACTTGTTGATAGCTTCACCCTTCAAGTTCACGATCTCTTGTTCAGCATTGTTGAATGCTGGCAGCAACGGACTTGGGCCTGCGAACTTGACTGCTTCGCTTAATGCCGTCTTCGTCTCTGCAGACATCAGGGACATCCCTGCTTCTTCATCTACCCAGATCTTCGTACCAGAGCTGCCTAGACCGTAATTCTTAGCTGCAATCGCAGTCGTTGTAATTTCTGGCATGAACTTCTTCGTGCCATTAGTCTTCGAATATGTTACGCCTTCCAATCCCCAGCTCAACACTTCTTTAGCTTGATCTGTATACAACCAGTCAATCAGCTTCAAGGCAGCATCGAGATTCTTAGATGTCGAGGATACCGTCAGACCTTCGTCGTAGTACGAAGATGTTCCATGGAACGCTTTGCCTGTTGGTCCTTTAGGAGGAGCCATGTGCGCCATTGTAAACTCAGGCGTTGTCTTGCGTACGTTATTGTTGAAGTTATCCAGATTACTTAAATAACCATTGAAGATGAAGCCCTTGCTGTTGGCGATGAAATCGTCACGTTGCTTGCTGTCGAGTGATAGGAACTCGGTCGGCACCAGTTTTTCCGCGTACAGCTTATTCAAATATTCAATCATCTTACGGTAGCTGTCTTCACTTGGGCCGTAAGTCCAAGCTTTGGTTTGCTCATTGAAATAGTAGCCATGGCGCGTATCCCAGCTCGGGGAAATATAATTCAGGGTTGCCAAGCCTTTCTGCCAAACCCATGGTGTACTATCAGGATACAGCTTTTTCAGATCCTTCAAGACCGTATAAAGCTCATCGAAGGTAGCAGGTGCCTTCAGGTTGTTCTTCTTGAAGATATCATCGCGATAGAGCATGATCCCGTTGCCTACTGGTGATGTTGCCCCAGCCGTAGGTGTCAAGAATAGTTTTCCTTCGTTATTGAGCGGCAGCTTTGATTCAACCGGGTGCGTCTCCATCCACTTCTTGAAATTCGGCATTTTGTCCATATGATCTAGGAAGTTGACGAGTGCGCCGCCACCACCGAACTTCTGCACGAAGGAGTAGCCGGACATCCACATGATATCAGGCATTTCATTCGAGGCAATAATGAGCGGTATCGATTCCCACCAGTTGCCTTGGTAACCTGAAACCTTCAGCTTCGTATTAGCGGACTTCTCGAACACTTGCCAAATTGCCCAGTCATCTTTCAATGGTTGTGCGGGATGATTCTGTACCATCATGCTGAGTGTGGCTGGCTGTGTGTTTGTGGACTTAGGTGTTGTGCTCCCTGCTGGTGTCGCGCTGCCTGCTGATGTGGATTGTGGTGTGGAATCGCTACACGCCGCGAGTACACCAGTTAGCAAGGTTGCAGCTAAGATCGTAGAAATCTTTTTCATTTGATTACACTCCCCTTTTAAATATAAGTCTTCGTTAAGACTTGACACCTTAATTATAGGGTTGACTCCTGATCACTTTAAACAGTTCAGTTTTGACTAATGCTAACCAATCTTTACTTATATCGGAATTAGTTCAATTTTCTTGCAAATGAATGGATTGCGCTCGGATTCGGATGGAAGGATCTTCTTGCAGCGAGAACAGCTGTGTGTCCTTGTGCGCAATTGTGCCGACTGGAACAGCATATTCCTTCGAGGAGCGCAATTCCCGGATCCTTTGACAGGATCGATCTGTCTGCAACTGGAAGGAGACAGTCCTCCCGCTCTCATTGGCTACATACACCAGATCTTCGTGCTTACGACGAACGAGTCGAGCCTCTAAGCCTACCACACGATTGCCCTCCAGATCCGTAACCCGCAGCGGACGATCGACCTCAGCGATATTGTACAGTTCATCCAGGAGTTCCATAAGTGATTCATCAGACGGTGTTCCAGCAGCGTACCATACCTTCCCAAGACCGATTTCATGCTGGGATAACATAGTCCGTCCCTCACGGTCCCGAACCATACTCTCCCCTTGAATGAGTTCGACTCTCTGGATTAACCCAGAGTAAGACAGCTGCCCTAGAGTTTGAAAAGCTGGTACAAACTCAGCAGCTTCAGCATCCTTGCCATTCTCATAATAGACCGTCCGCTGTAAATTCTGATCATAGCGCTGCTCCATCTCGCCATAATGGGCGATATCCGGAGCTATCGTCTCCATAATACGAATGCCCCACTGCTGCAAGTAGCTCTGCGGACGACAATACTCATCCCCTATGAGCGACTCCGGCAGGACCAATACATGTCCTCCTGCGCGTACATAACGGTCAAGCGAAGCGAATACCTCCTCAGGCATATACTTGGCAGCAGGTAAGACGATCAGCTTGTATCTTGGTGCAATCCCATTGACTAGCTGCCTCTCGCTTATGAAGGTGACACTTGTATCCAAAGAACGAGCTGAAGCATAGCAGCTGCGCAACGAAGTTAAGTAAGGTGTCGAATCGGCACGCAGTAGTTCAGGCGGCACTTGAAGCATATTCGTCTTCGAATACAGAATCGCTACCTCTTTTGGCATGTCCCAGAACGCCGTGATCTCCTTATTCAATCTGCGGACGTCAAGAGCGGTATAGAGCATCTCAGCCACCTTCTCTGAGGACATATCCCCATGAGCGGGCGAGTTCATCGTACTCATCGGAAATTGACGTGACGGTTGCTTGGGCCACCAGAACTTCGAGATTGAAGTTTTGCCATGCAAATAGTTGAGCAGCCATCGAGAGCTATCCCCTTCCTGCTCAGGATCTACCATAGGCTTGGGACTATCCGCCAATGCTCGGAGAAGGTCGATGCTGAGGAGATCATTGCCCTCGTGCAGAATCACATCGTCTACTTCGTTAATGATCAGCTCCTCATCGATGCCAGTAGTCCCGTTATCCGGACTCATCATGCTATGAGTGCCACCAGCACAGATCGGAATCGTCGCGTGAAACTTACGGATCGACGCTTTCGTCCGAATCAGGTGGTCTGTAAATCTTCTTGTATTCCAATTGGTCCAATCCAGCCATGCGGCTCGGTTAACGTCAAGGTTAGGAGCGAATCCATGGGTCGGAGGCGGTACGATCTCGCTGAACGCTACATACTTCGTGCCCCATCGTTCATTCAATCGATCCAAGCTGCCATGACGCTCCTGCAACCATTCCCTGTACCGCGCTATCGAAGTATTGCAATAACACATATAAGTTAATTCATATCCCAGGATGATATACATCAGGTTGGGCATGCTCAGCCACCCTGGGGCATGTTCAGCATTATACTGATCGATGGCTTCCATGATATGCTCGTTCTCCAAGCAAATAATCACATTTTCCTTCCGACCGCCCATGGCCCACTGATCCTTAATCAGGTGACCGCACCAGCCCTTCCAACCCACCCGTTTCGTGTCTTTATGGCGATGGAACGCTTCATAAACCGGGGACCACTCTATATCGTAACGGGAACCGCCCCCTACGGCGAAAATTTCGGTTTTATGCTGCTCAGGTGAGAAAAACTGCATCAAGGCTCCATCATTATGATAGCTTACTGAACAGATCAAGACTGGGGTCTCTGATGCATCTACATAAGCATTTCCTTTAATGGTTAGCGACTTGAAATCAGGAATCGGCTTCACAAGCGACAGAGGCACATTGGCGTCATCCTCGTCATCCTCGAACTTCTTCGAAGTGGTGAAATGCTCGAGAATCGTCCTTTGCTTGATCACCTCGACCATGGCTCCTTGCATGTTACGCAGCTTGGCTTGAGGTGCGAAGTGCCAAGCAAGCATAGGTCGCAGCTTGAGGGCTATATCAGCCATAAGCTTAGCTGCACGAGCATAATGTGTCTGCTTCCCGTTGATCTCAGCAATCTCGATCACCTTCACCAACCGCTCCAGTTCGTGTTCCAGTTCTTGCTTTAGTTGGACTACCTCTATAGGATCGACATAGTTTTCGGGCTCATACGTATAGCAGTAAATATCCAGATGCTTTAAGAAAATGATGGAATCGCCTGGCTGAACGCATTCATGGCTATCCACCTCTTTTCGCTGATCAGACAGCCGAAGGGAAGAAATGGATATAGGTTCTTCCCCTGTCCTGGGCTCTGGCATGCGAAGCACAACCTTTGCGATTTGTTGCAAATTCAACATGCGGTCCCCTCGTTGAGTCTGGATTGGCGCAATCTGAATGATCACATGTGTCAAACCTTCGCCAAGCATCAGGGCCCTGCCTCTGTCCACTACATCACCAAATTCACGATCCGGACTCGCTAATGATTGCTGGTCGAGCAGCTCAATTCCACCAATAGCTACGCGATCCCAAGGGTTGTAAATCATAAATTGCAAGGACTGGTACCCGCTCCAATCCGCTTCTAATCCAACTGTCTCTGCGATACCTCGGATCGTTCCTCCAAGTAATCCATTCGGAAGCTTCCCCATCCCTTTGTGCAAGTTTCCGGTCCAAACCGTACTCCCTTGCACAAAATCCTCTAGCAAATGCGCCATCATGTCTCGCTCTCCTCCTACTATCTCTATCATGCAGGCTAGGATGCCTAAGCTGATTGTACATTGTCGCCTCTTCCTTCTGGTACTAACGGTTCTTTACTCCAATAAACTACTTTTTACTTTAGTAGAACTCGGTTTACAATTGACAAAAATGGTTTATATAATACGCATTTACAAGTAATCATACAGGAAGGGCTGTCCCAGAAGGTCATCATAGACCTACGAGCCAGCCCTTCTTGTTTTATAAAGACTTATCACGATATTCCTGCGGTGTCATACTCGTGTATTTCTTGAAAAACCGAGCGAAAGCGATGCCCGACAAATATCCAACTTCCTCTGCAATCTCGTGAATTTTCATAGGTGTTCGCAGCAGTTCCTTGGACTTTCTCAATCTAACCTCCGCAATATAATCAGACAGCTTATGTCCCGACAGCTGCTTGAATAACCGGGACAAGTAGGAGGGGTTTATATGGAGATGCTCGCCAAGTTTAGTTAAGGACAGATCACTGCTAAGCTTCTCCTCGATATAGACCTCGATCTCACGAACAATCCGATTCGTGCGCTCCGATAGATTGGAAGATGAGGATGCAAAGACCGTGTCGGCCAACTGCTCAAAGAAATTCAAATACTCCTCCCAACGGCGTTTGGGGTCATAGCCGAATAGCTTATCTACGTTCATCATCGCTGACAGATCTGTGAAAAGCTGCATGCGATTCATGTAGGTAATGAACATAGAAGATAAGAAGTGATAGATCTCCAATTGGGCAGATATGGACGCAGCATTCGATCGGGTATGCTCACACAGTTCACGGTACAGATGCATAAATTCCATTTGCTGACCATTCTGCAACAAATCGATTAACCCACCGTATTGCCCTGGACGAAATTGAAAAGGAATCGCCGTTCGGTGCTCCTGCCCTTCCCCTTCATCTAAGTTCATCTGCTCGAGCTCGCTATCGGTAAACAGCATCCCTGGCGTTAAGCCAAGACCCTGCTCAGCCAATAGCTCCAAGCGGTGGAAGCTGTTGGATAAAGCACGCCACTCCAAAGACTCTGCTCCTAAGAGAAAGGAAACTTCCAATTGGAGCAAGCTCTTGCAAGTATCCTGAACCGACTCCAGCATACCGTAAATATACAGTGGTGCCCGATTCTCCGCGAAGCCCTCTTGCTCCTGACTTCGGAGTTGAAACACGCAAAGCATTTGCACCCGATTGTAAACAATGGTCCTCAGCACGACGGTATCCCGAAAGTATTCATCCATCACATTCTGGGCCGCATCTAGTAACAGCATCCGATCAGACGGATTAAGAGACTGCTTCCAACCATCCAGCCTTGCTAGAGCGATGAAGATCGGAGCTTCATGATTGTACGGCATCTCCAATTGCTCGAATTGCTCTCTCAAGGCGCTAACCGACCACTTTCCTTCAGCCATTTCGTACAAGTACTGCTTCTGCAAAGAATGTATGGCCAGTTTGAACTGATGCTTTGTCTTGTGATTCAGAAATTCCGCTTCCAGCTCGGATTGCAAGGATAGAATCGCCCTGGATACCGAATCCTGAATTTTGGCATCGCCTTCCGTCTTTAATATGTAATCGAAGGCCCCTAAAGAGTACGTCTCTCTCGCATAGTTGAAATCATTAAATCCAGTAAGGAAAATCACCTTGCTTCTTGGCCAGAGTACCCGAATTTCTTTCAATAAATCGATACCTGTCTTGACGGGCATCATAATGTCAGAGAGCACAATATCAATCTTGGTCTTCTCGAGAATCTCCAAAGCCTGCGGTACCGAATAAGCCTTATAAATCTCCAACTCACACGCTTCCTGCTCCTCGAACATTTCGGCTAATCCATCTACGATGATCGGCATGTCATCAACAATCAGCAGCCTGTGCATGGTATCAGTCCTCACTTATCCGTACTTTTATTTCTACACGCAGCCCGCCTATTTCGCTCCGACTGACGTAAATACCTGATCCGTTCCCATATTTAATCTGAATGCGGCGGTGTACGTTAATGAGTCCTGTGCTCTCAGCGGTGCCGTCCGAAGCATCCGCTAAGCTGTTATGAAGCTTCTCGATGGCAGCATCCGAAAGCTCATTTCCGCTATCCTCCACAACAATAGACATACTCCCTGGCAGCGCAACGAAATCAATGTTCAACTTGCCGCGTCCTAACACATGCTGGAATACATATTTGTAGCAATTCTCGATGACAGGTTGAATAATAAGTCTCGGGACAAGCTTGCTTTTCAGCTCATCAGGTACCTCGGCAAATGAAATAGCTACAAGCCCGCTATAACAGACGGATTGAATATCGACATACGTTCTTGCATGTTGAACCTCTTGCTCTAATGAAATCTCTTCCTCGGCATCCCGGGTTACGAACTGAAAGTAGTGCCCCAGAAACGTAGAGAATTTAGTTGCATTCTCCTGATCCCCTCTACTGATCAAGCGAGAGAGTACGAAGAAGTTATTGTATAGAAAATGCGGATTGATCTGCGATTGTAGCCGCTTCAGCTCTGAACGTTGGCTACGAATCTTCTGTTCGTACACTTCCTCAATCAGCACATTCAAATTTTGTGTCATCGTATTGAAGCGTTTGAACAAGTAACCGAATTCATTGTCTTTTCCTTCATATGGAATAGAGAAGTCAAACTTCCCTGTCTCTACCTTTCGAAAGGCGCCTAACAAGGTCCTAAGGGGCTTATGTACAATTCTATAGCTCCATAATAGGAACGCCACCACCACAACCAAGGATATGATCGACATGGCGAGAAATAGAAAATAATACGTTTTCAGTGAAACATAGAGCTCTTCCTCTGGGATGTGAGCTACTATAATCGTGTCATATGTCGGGGAATATTCCATGACTACGAAATGCTTCTGGCTATCCAATGTGATCATTGCGGTTGCACTGGTCTTGCGGGAGAAATCTTGCCCCATTACGAGCTGCTTCAAGGTTTCACTCATCTTGGAGTTTTGGATTCCACCTATTTCCCAACCTTGACTCGGATGAACAATGAAAGCGCCGCTGTCCTTGTAGCCAATAATATTGTCCAGAATGAGGCTGATCTGATCCGGGTATAGCTCAGCGGCCAGGATGAATAATTCATCCATGGTTTGTTGGTTGCTGGTACTTGTATTCGTGTAAGGGACGCTCATGTATAACCGGTTATCGTAGTACACGAAGGGACTATCCGCTGTCTTTTTCTGAAGCCCTTGGAAATCCTCCATGTTTATGGATGGAACCAAATTCTCAACAGATAAAGTTCCCCTCAGATTCGGCAAATAAGCGGTTGTAAGCCTAATAAATCGGCTTGTCCGCTGAACATAATCCAGCTGCTTGCGAATATTCATGACCATGCTTACCCGTTCTAAATCATCTGTGGGGTAGCCAGGCGTTTCTGCATTCAGAACGGCAATCTCGACCGCACTTTGCCTGAGCGCCGTGGAGATCCGTTGGATATCGGTTTCCCATATTTTATTGATGGATTGCACGGAACTAATGAGTGATTTGGTTAGTTCTTCTCGATTTTTCCTAACGCCCATCTCATTCACGGCAAAATTCAAGCCATATAAAATAGTAATAATAAGTAGGAAAATGATCATTAGCTTAGAAAGTATCGACACATAGGGAATTCGAATCATCCTGGATTCCTCTCTTCAACAGGCGGTCTTGCCAATTAGCCGTGTATTTTAAGATATCTCATTATACAATGGGACGAAACAAACCGATATCTACTTATGCAAACCTTTTATTACATACCGATGAGAAAACAAAAAATCGTTCCAATGATGAACGATTTAGCGATTGTTTTATCAACTTTATCTAAGCTCATAAACTTTGTTTCCTTTTACGTAAGTCGCTTGAACTTCCCAAAGCTTATCGACGATAACAAAATCGGCATCTTTGCCGACGGCTATCGAACCTTTGCGATCGTAGTCGCCAATTTGCCGGGCAGGTACCTCCGTCAATGAAGGCAATATCTCCTCTGGCTGCAGTCCCGTGAAATCGAGCATGTTTCGAAAAGCTTGGATCATGGTCAATGAACTACCGGCTAAGCTAGTACCGTCAAGCAAAAGCACTTCCCCGTTCTCCATCTTGACGTGACCGTAAATGCCGTCCGGCATGCCGGCACATCCTACTGCATCCGTTACCAGGCAAACCCTGTTGGCGCCTTTCATCTCAAACAGGAATTTGGCAACTGCTGGATGGACATGGATACCGTCAGCGATCAGTTCGGTGGTCAACTCAGGAAGCATCAGCCCCGCTCCCGCCACGCCAGGTTCCCGATGATGAAATGGGCTCATACCATTAAAATGATGGGTTGTGTGGCAAGCACCATCCTCCACCGCTTCGTATACTTGTTCAAACGTGGCGTCCGAATGTCCGATCGATACGGTAATACCGCGTCCGACAAGCCAGCGAACCATGTCCATAGCGCCCTCTACTTCGGGTGCAATCGTTACAAGCTTGATTGAATGGTCCGCGGACGCATGAAACTGTTCCATTTCAGCAAGATCTGGGAGGCGAATGTTTTCTTGATTTTGAGCGCCGCACCGCTTTAAGTTAATGTAAGGACCTTCCAAGTGGACGCCAAGCAATTCAGCACCTCCGACACTGCGCTTTATCGCGTCTGCTGCATGCGAGAGCGCCTTGCTTATTCGTTCTGCTGAATCGGTATCCGTTGTCGCCAAAAAGGAGGTCGTTCCGTGCTGTGCATGAAAACGGCTCATGCCGTCCAGACTCTCGTAGGTGCCATCCATCATTTGATAACCGCCGCCGCCATGCACGTGCACATCAATAAATCCAGGCAGCACGGCATATCCTGCCAAATCAATCGTATCCATGCCGTTAGGCAGCGCAAGCTCTTCCCCGCCTACAGCTACGATAGTCCCGTCACCACTGATTATCATGCGTCCTCGATTCAGAACGCCTTGCGATGTGTAAACCGTTGCATTTATATACGCTAGTCTAGCGATTCTTTCCCGAATAGCATTCATTTCAACTTAGCCTCCATCGAATATCAATTAATCATCAAAAAAGTCAAATCAGCTGTATGGCGCCATGAAGTCCAGCACTGTCACCGAGCAGTCCGGCACAAACGGGCGGGCTAGATTTCTTGCTAAAATAACCGTTTTCCAATACCGTGCGTATCGGAGCAAGTAGAATTTCACCAGCTGCTGCTACGCCACCGCCAATAATAACAATATCAGGGTCAAGTATATACAGCACTGAAAGCAATTTACGTCCCAGCAGGTTACCTACCCTGTTGAAAATCCCGCAGGCGACAGGATCCCCCTGCATGCTAGCATGGTAAACATCAAGGGCAGTCAATTGATGCACACTTCCACCGAGAGCAAGTGAAGTAACCTCTCCCGATAGGACCGCCTCCCTGGCGAGTCGGACAATACCGGTAGCTGAGGCCACCGTCTCCAAACAACCCGTATTGCCGCAATTACATGGATACGGAATGCCTTCTACAGGTTCATGCCCAATCTCACCAGCATTCCATCTGCCGCCTCTTATGATCCGGCCATCCACGATAAGTCCGGCAGCAAGCCCAGTGCCAAGCGTTAAACATACGATGTTGCGGTACCCCTTACCCGCTCCGGCGATCGCCTCGCCGAGTGCATAAGCGCGTACATCGTTTTCTATCAATACGGGTACGCCGAGTCTACTGCTCATTTCTGCTGCTAATGGAACATCATACCATTCCAGATTGGATGCAGCTTCGACGATACCTCGGTCCATATCGACTCTGCCGGGAACTCCGATTCCAACTTTTACGATTCGTCCATCGCAGTTGGACTTGACTGCCAATGTGCGAATCGATTCGGCTAGCCGGTCGTAAAACTCGCGCGGATTATTCGTTCTCACGAGTCCTGTTGATTGTCCTTCGAATGTAGGAATCGTTGTTTTCGCCATAAGATTTCGATCCTTATCGAATAAACCAATCACTGTATTCGTACCGCCGATATCAATACCGACCCAAACTTGCGTGACATCAGCGCTCATAAACTTTGTTTCCTTTTACGTAACCATTTCATGTGATTTATCTCCATTTTCATTTAGTAACTTCTCTGAATTCTCCGCTCCGCTGTCACGGAGATACAGTCAAAGTGCCGTCATTATTGATCAATAGAACATTAGACGGTTCATCGGACGACCGTCCACCTGTGTTGTCCCATGCCCATATGTCACGGAAATACCAGCGTGCTTCCGGTCCAAGACTGGCTATAACCTCTGGTGAAACATGATTATCACGGTGCCACCTCATACCCACATTGACGAAAGAGAAAAACAACGACACGCGAGGGTGATTCGGATTTTTCCAAATCGGTCCGGCATGACATGTATTTTCACTAAAAAAGAGTACTGAGCCTGGAGAAGCGTCATAGCTTTCAAAGGGAGGTTCATAATCTTTTTTCTCACGTAATGATTCGGGGATAGGGAAATTAGCTTTGTGACTGCCCGGCAAGAATACAGTCCCCCCGTCCTCCTTACTTACTGGATTAAGTTCAATGACCATCCGAACCATACCCGCACGGATTTTTCCATTGGTAAAGTGATAATGGAAATGGGGGTTTGACATCGGCCCTCCCTGATGGGGCCCAAGATTGTGACCCATTCCACGTTCTCTCCACACAGGAAATGTGCTGTCTAACCGGAAATCCGGTCCGATTAATTCCTTCAGCACACCCTTGACTATGGGATTCGAGAACACAGCTTCCGTGGCGCCTCCAGGAATTCCTGGAACATCACCTTTCGCTTTATCGGGGTGTTTCAGCTGATAGACCTGATCCTTCATTGCTTCTACTTGTATAGTGCTGAACACATCGGGTATGAGCAGGTAGCCCTTAAGGTCAAATAGAAACTTCTGCTCTTCCTTCATGACAAATTGAGAGAAATCCATTGTAAACTCCATTTGCACTCCTCCTTTATTCGTAGTTTAGCACTTCCTATTTGGCTTAGTAATAAACCCCTTTTTACATTCCGATACAACTTTCGACTTGGTCCATTAACACTCAACAAAAAAAGTACAACTCCCAGTGGTTTTGGAAGTTGTACTTTTATCATCTGTTCTAATTACGTCCCTGTCGTTGTTATATCCACTTTATCGGTGCTTATGGTATATCCTGTTGAACTACTGTTTTTTGTACCTATCACTCTTACCTTAAGCGTATGCTGTCCGTTTGTCAGAACCGGGCTGGTATATAACAGCACTTGATCTGATCTGGTTGCCGCATACGTATCAACATTGGTTTCTGCTCCGCCATCTATCGAAACGGCCATGATTCCCGTGTGCGACGCTTTTGCAGCATAGACCTTGATTTGCGTTCCATAAAAACGTACCTGGTAATAATTATTTGTGGTGCTCGAAGCATGGTCATCATCATTATACTTGCCAGCTCCTGGCCAATAATCCCAAGTACCTGTATATTCAAACTGGTTATTCCCGGTTCCTATCGTGTTGTCATTCACAGTTGCTGTACTGAATGTGGTTCCCCAAACTTCCGTTTCGTAAATACTGAACCAGTTAGAACCCTGGGAGTTTGCTGATGTCATGGACACCCTTACATATCTCCCATTCATATCGGTAACATCTAAGGTTTGCAGCGCGCTGGTCAATGTCGTTGAACCACTCCATACCTGTGTATAGGAAGATCCGTCACTGCTTACTTCAACTTTCACAGGATATGTCCTTGTTCCTCCGTTATACGTCATCAGCTTAAGTTCTTTTATTATCTTGACCGAACCCAGGTCATAGCGTATCCATGCATTTGCCAGTGTTTCGTCATTTGTCCATCGGGTACCTGTGTCTCCGTCATAGGAGTATGCTCCTAGACCACCTATAAGTTCAGCCCCTACCGTTGAACCCGATATGGTTAATTGGGATACATCGGATGCCGTTGTTATATCCACTCTATCGGAGCTTATGGAATATCCTGTCGAACTACTGTTTTTCGTACCTGTCACTCTTACCTTAAGTGTATGCTGTCCATTGATCAAAACTGGGCTGGTATATAACAGCGCTTGATCTGTCCGGGTTGCCGCATAGACGTCTACGTTGGTCTCTGCTCCGCCATCTATAGAAACGGCCATGATCCCATGGTGTGACGCTTTTGCAGCGTAGATTTTTATTTGTGTTCCATAAAAGCGTACCTGATAATAATTATTTGTGATGCTCGAAGCATGGTCGTCATCATTATACTTGCCAGCTCCTGGCCAATAGTCCCATGTACCTGTGTAGTCAAACTGGTTGTTCCCGGTTCCTATCGTGTTGTCATTCACAATTATTGTATTGGGTGTCGGTGGTGGTGTTGGCGTTGGTGTGGGTGTGGGTGTCGGTGTGGGTGTCGGTGTCGGTGTGGCTGTTGGAGTGGCTGTTGGTGTAGCGGTTGGTGTTGGCGTTGGTGTCGGAGTTGAGGATCCTAGAAGACTGATATCTGCACCCATGTCTTTTCCATCACTGGCAGCGGTTTTGCCGGCTGAACCTGCTGTCAGCGAATAATCCGTAATGAGATTCATCGTACCGGAACCATTGGAAAAACTCGGTGCTCCGGTTATCGACTGACTATCTTTCCCCGAAAAGGTCTTCCACGTTGCTAAAGTATAATTGATTCTATTATTGGTAACAGCGGTTCCGGTTGGGTATAAATTATTATTGAGAGTATTCGTTTGCCAAGTGGTACTGTTTGAATATTGATAGACAAGCAATGGATTGATATATAGATTGTCGCGAATAATATTATTTAGAGCCCTGCCATCTTCAGGATACAGACTCATAGATCCACTATAAATCGTATTATGCGTGATCGTGTTATTATCTCCATTAGCGCCGCCGTTAGAATCATTAATCTTAAACTCGGCGTTATTCTTTCCGATCAGGTTGTCATGGATACTAGCATACGAAGCATTCAAAGACATTGCAAACCTACTGGTATCATGTAAATAGTTGTAAGCGATTTCAATACCTGTGTCGGATGAAGGAAGGAATTGTCCGTGCTTAAAGTAGATCCCTATCGGTACATTGGATATTTCGTTTTTTAATATTTTCAGTCCTTGGGCACTGAATGCTATAATGCCCGCAGTATTAAGATGTACGCCCGAAGTCCCTGGTCCGATGATCCGGTTATTTCTAACTATAATATTTTGCGCAGGACCGTTTACGTACACAAATCCTACATTATCGCCATCTACATAATTATGAGCGTAGTTATTTTCGACAATTCCGCCGTCAATTGTAAGATCTTGCCCAAACTTAAGTATCGTATGGCCGCCTATAAACTCTAAATCTCGAATGATGTTCCAGCTTTTTTCAATTTTGATGACTTCAGGAAGGGTGCCTCCATCAATCTTTGCTTGTTCTTCAGGATAACTTCTAAAGGTGATTGGTTCTGCAGCCGTCCCGCTATACCCATAAAACTTGGTCCAGATCGTTGATGTAACCGAGTAAGTTCCGGCCCGGAAATTAACAGTATCTCCTGCTTGTGCCTCTGTCCAAGCTTTTAGAGGCGTAGCCCACGGGTGACTGATATCGTTCTGATCGCGGGTATAACTGTCACTCCCGTTAGGGGCTACATACAAAGATTTGCCTGCGGCTTTTACAGTAATACTGTAAGATAAACTGGCTGATAGAATAATGGCAACTATCAAGAGAAATAGATAACTCTTCTTCCCTAACCCTTTCATGTGATTTACCTCCATTTTTATTTAATCCGTCAACTGAGAGAAATCCATTGTAACTCCGTTTGCCCTCCTCCTTTATTCGTAGTCTAGCACTTCCTATATGGCTTAGTAATAAACCCCTTTTTACATATCTATACAACTTTTGACTTCGTCCATCCAAACATAGTCTCGGCATGTCAAAATAGGCTATATTCACCTAAGGAGAAAAGTGATTGTAACCTATCGCTCTGTTCATTATTTTGAGAAAGGTTTGAAGCCCATCTTTTTATTCAGAAACATGGATAGCAACTTCATGCTGCTTACAAGCCTGCTCGAACCGACTTTCCGGTTGCATATTCGTGATAACTCCACTCGCTTTATGTAATGGAATGATCGTAAACAAAGCGGTTTTCTTCAGTTTGCTGTTGTCAAATACCGCGTATACTTCGCTAGAGCGTTCCAGAAGCAGCAGTGCAATGCGGGCTTCCAGCTCAGAATGCATCGTGAAGCCATGCTCCAACGAGACACCATCTACCCCTAGAAACATTTTGGTAATGTTAATCTTCTCGATAACACTTTCTGCAAGAGGGCCTATGAGCTCGTAGCTTTTGGCCCGCATTACGCCGCCGATGACAACGACCTGAATATCTTCCGCATCAGCAAGTTCAGAAGCTATGTTCACTGCGTTGGTGACGATTGTAATATTGCGATGCTTTTTAAGCGCTCTAGCAATAAAGAATGTCGTCGTTCCGCCCGTTAGGCATACGACATCCCCCTCTTCAACCAATGTCGCAGCCAGCTCAGCAATTCTCTCCTTTTCTTGCCGCTGGAAGAAACGCTTATCGGCAAAAGGGAGCTCAGATGTCGGCTGCATGAGTGCCCCTTCATAAATCGCTCCGCCAATCGTACGAATAATTTGCCCTGATTTCTCTAGTACATCCAGGTCGCGTCTAGCCGTCGCTTCTGAGCAGCCGATCGTTTCAATAATTTCTTGTATCGATATTTTACCATGCAATTTTATAAGCTCCAGTGCCTTCGATCTACGAAGCTCACTTTTTGAATATTCCATAGATATCTCCTTTGTCAAAGCGCTACCCTAATTCGTTCTGAACTAATTTTGGCTGAAATTGAACTGGATTGCAAGCGGATTCTATATGCGATTTCACCACACTGTAAATGTTCCCCTTCGTTCGCTAAGGAATAACAATCAGTCACAGCCTCACAAGGCTGTGACTTGGATCTCCTTTAGATACGATTGAAACAACGAGTACTCAATATGTCCTGCTTTATCCGACATCGCGTTTGCAGCAGCCGAGGCCGCTGCAAATCGAAGCTTCTCCTGGGCGGATAAGCCGCGCTCATCCGCGAACGCCATGCCTGCCATGAAAGAATCACCACAGCCGACCGTATTCACAGCACGAATGCTTGGCGGGATAACCCGATACCCCCTGCCATCGATAAACGCAACCGCACCTTGCCTGCTGAGCGTGACGCACACTTGGGTGATGCCTTGCTCTGAAAGTCTTGATACAGCTTCCATATAGTTACCTTTTGCAAAAGTTTCCGTTCCAACCCATTGTTCGAGCTCCTGCTCGTTGGGCTTCACGAAATCTGGACACGCTTGCAAGCCGCAGCTCAGCGCCGTACCACTCGTATCAAGAAAGGCACGAGCATTCTGCGCTTGTATAATGCCGATCAGCTCGGCATATAGATCGGCAGATGCACCAGGCGGCAAACTTCCTGAGAGCACGACAATGCTGGAATGCTGGGCAAGGCGGTGAAGCATTTGTTTTAAATCCGAGATGTGTGTTTCGCTGACAATCGGACCTTGCTCCAGCAATTCCGTCGAGATTCCGCTCGACTCATCGATAATGTTTAGACAAACACGAGATTCACCTGGTACACGAACGAACGATGTTGTGATGCCGCGCTCTGTGAGTTGTTCTTCTATGAAAGTGCCGCTGCTTCCGGCAACGAATCCTGTCGCTGTCACTTCACCACCAAGGAGCCGGATGACCTTGGCGACATTATTTCCTTTACCGCCAGGCTCGGCGAGATGCCGTGTTACTCGCTGCACTTCACCTAGGCCGAATTGTTTCACATAATACGTTTTATCAACAGCCGCATTCAGCGTGACGGTTGTAATCATCGCAAATCTCCAGCTCTGCCAATGCATCCGCAGAGCTGCATCTTCTCAATTGCCAGACGCTTCACCGCTTCTTTGGCCGGAACCATATATTTGCGCGGATCGTTCTCGTTTGGATTTACGGTAAATACATGCTTGATCGCATCCGAGAAGGCAATACGCAGCTCAGTCGCTATATTCATTTTGGCCATGCCGAGTGAAACCGCACGTTTCACTTGCTCCGCTGGAATACCAGAACCACCATGTAGTACCAAAGGAACTTCGACACGATCAGCAATTTGTGCGATCCGCGTGAAATCGATGTTCGGTTCTCCTTTATAAATGCCATGGGCCGTACCAATAGCTGGAGCCAAAGTGTACACGCCTGTACGTTCAATAAATTCACGGCATTCGTCCGGATCAGCTAGCAAAGCGTCGCGTTCTTCTACTACGATATCATCCTCGACACCGCCGACTTTACCAAGCTCCGCCTCTACGTTCACGCCAGCCGCTGATGCTACCTCCATCACCTTAATCGTTCGCTCCACATTTTCTTCGAATGGGTGCATGGAAGCATCCATCATAACGGACGTATAGCCTGCACGAATACATTGGATAATCAATGAGAAGTCGGTGCAATGATCAAGATGCAGCGCAATCGGAACCCCTGCTCGGTTCGCTGCAACTGTTGTAGCTGCAGCAATGTAATCCGGTCCAAGATGTTTTACTGTTCCGACAGTGGTCTGGACGATTAATGGGGACTGAGTTTCGATTGCCGCTTCAACGACCGCTTGCAGCATTTCGAGTGTATGAATGTTAAAAGCTCCGACAGCATATTTGTTTTTTCTGGCGAGACGCAACATCTCAGTGGATGAAATTAGCGGCATATAATAACCCTCCTAAAATTGACTGTTTATTTCATTACGTGATTACAATATTATTAAAATATGATTTTTTCAATCTTTTTTTTAATTTATACGCAAATTCATCTTATTAAATAACTTAATTATGATAATAAAAATCATTATTTGATTATAAAAATCATTTTTGTTGTTTTCTTTATTCTTATGTTTTAAACTATGATTACACTCATTTTTTCATATTAGGAGGTAATCGTTCATGAGCTTGACCTACAGTGAAGTTATTCAGCAATATGCTGCCTTGCAGCAAACTTACGACTACATGCTGTCCAGGAGGGACGAAATCGTTACATTCGTCCGTGAACAATCCGTATCATCCATAACTTTCATAGGATGCGGCTCTAGCTACTGCTTGAGTGAATCTGCATCTTTCTCTGCCCGATTGCGCGCAGGTTTGCCGGCTAGCAGCCTCGCTGGAGGCGATCTCATGCTCCACACACAACGATACCGTGGATTAGTAGCGAATACGTTGCTAGTAGCACCATCTCGCTCCGGTTCTACAAGCGAGGTGGTGGAAGCCATCCGTCTGATTCAGACGGATAAGCATGTCCCTTTACTTGCACTTTCTTGTGTTTCCGATTCACCGCTTTCCAAGATTGCCGATTTGTCGCTTGAGTTACCTTGGGCTTTTGACCATAGCGTTTGCCAAACGAGAACCGTAACGAATCTATATACAGCTAACCTACTGCTGGCAGCTTTTCTCGGAAACGACGAGTTGCTAATCGAAGATATCTTCAAAGCAATTCAACATGGCGCTGCCTACATGACACGCGTTGAAGGAATGATTCGCCAAGCGGTCAATTTCACGTGGACAAATGCTATCCTGCTTGCTGACGGAGAATTGCAAGGACTCGCCTCCGAAGGAGCTATTGCCTTAACCGAAATAGCCCAAGTACAGGCGCATTCCTTCCATCTCTTGGACGTCCGACACGGCCCGATGGTTACGATTGGATCAGATACGCTTGTTATCGCCGTTTTAACTGGAGATGGAACATCGCATCAGAGCAATTTGATGCGTGATTTGAAAAATAGAGGCGCGAAGATCATCGCTTTTGCGGATCGCATCGAAGTCATTCCGAGAGAGTACGTAGATCTTGCGGTAACAAGTGACATTGAATTGGATATTGCTGCACAGGGAATTCCTTTCATTTTCATACCGCAAATTGTTGCTTTGTGCAGCGCTGAGCGTCAAGGCATCAACCCTGACCAACCGGATGGCTTGGAGGCATGGGTGAAGTTGTAATTGACCTTTGATTCTTAAAATCTATATTAGGCTGCTTTGTTCATTTTCCTCTTCGAAGTGAAAGATGAAGCAGTCTTATATTTGTTTAACCTTGGTATAGAAAACCATTAAATTAGCCTCTCGGCATTCGGAAGGTTAAATGAACATAAACCAGACTAACTATGGTACAAATGAACGGGAAATCTCTGGTTCAACATGGTGAAGAATGATGGTCCATTTTGTAACTTCTCCCACTTATTGCAGCTATCGTTCACCGTAATCAAGTTAGACGGTGAAAATTTAAATCAGTGTTTTGTATACTTTTCTTTTAACTCCTTTAGTTTCGTATCTGGTTGATCTAGGTTTATTTTTAGTGGACTATTGCCATTAAATTTTCCATCTGCATTCAGATTCATTAATCCAGCGTCTATGACTGCTTGTGCGATATACATCCTTAGTAAAATAAGTTTTAGACTAACCCCAATAAAAGAAACAGAGGCAGCCATGGACGCGAAAATAAAGTCCTAGACTGCCTCTGTTTTACTGAACTATCGTTATCCGTTAGCGGAACGAACTCTTACTTTACAGTACTGTTTACATACCAAAAATATTCTTGTCAGCTTTGGCTTTGGATCTGTTCAGGCGTTAAACTTGGTACACGAAGATTAGAAGTAAGAACATCCCTATGGATATACGCGAGGCCTGCTTACGTGTCATACTGCCGGATTTCAGGAATTTCCAAAATAAAGATGGTTTGAAAATAGCGATCAGTGAATAGATAAAAACAAAGAATACTAGTACGCCTATCATGTGTAGGTACTCCCCATTCGTTATGTAGTTAAAAAATCCCCAGCGATAGTTCCATACGTATTTACTAAATATCATACAATCATTTGAAATTGATAAAAATAATGCATGAGCATGCATTTAAGATGAATTTTCCCGAGTGTTTCAACTATCCTGCCCGTTAGGTGAGCGAAAGGCTGCCGATCGTGCCGGCAACCTCCCGTTGCTGTGTATTGAACAAACGTTCTCCGTTAGTTTAGCAACGCCACCTGTTAATTAAGCACGAAATAGAATATCAATATCCCCATTTACAAACCCAATCCCAATTGCAGAGGCACTTTTGAGGATGTTTTTGTACTCACCTTCTTTAAGATAACGTTCTACTAACATCGTAATGTGACTTAAACCTAGTTCCCAATGTTGAATATCTTCTGTTCTTTTTATGTAGCAAATATCTTCTTCCGAATTGAAATAGTCGGTACAAGCCCAGTCTGAGTCATTCTGATTAAATTCATATGAACCAATTAATTGTATATCGTAAGTATCATCTGAACCTTCATATAAGTTAAAATTGAATGCTTTTATTCCTACAGGGATGTTTTGCTCTAAAATCTGATTTAACCAATTAGAAAACAATCTATAATTCTCCAAATACATTCCCTCACTTTTAATGATGTTATATCGTGTGAAGGGCTACCATGCGGCAGCCCTTCACTGTTTAACTATTGTTCTGCTTTAGTTTAATTCTACCCAACCTTGGAAGATTAAAAGAATTTCCCCTAAGTTTTTAGGACCACCAAACCCATCGAAGTACCCTTCTTTCAACCTGCAATGTATCCAATCATGCTCGGTTCTCTCTTTGACTAAACCTTCAAAAAGTTTGTTTTCTAAAGTAGTTTCTCGCAAATTAATTTTGACACTCCAACCAGGATTATCAAGCGTACTGATTTTCAATCCATAACAATGTTCCCAATCGCCATCACATTGGGATAAGTACCACTCTTCTAACCATTGAATAAGATCCAACTGATTACAATCCTTTGACTACTTTACGGCGATAAACAACCACTAGTTCTGTTTTTAACTCCTAGACTTTAAACAATTGTTGCACAGTAACCTGCTTCCTTACCTTTTTAACTGCATTGATATAACCATCAAAGTATCGTTATCCGTTAGTTCAACAACAACTCCACGCTTGCGATGCTTCAGGCAATCATTCATTTTTGTGATGAATTGTATACCGTATACGATTATAAAAAAAAAGACACCGTGCACATTCCTCAGTGTCATAAAAGTGAATCCAAGTTTACTCATTTAATAATAACCAATCCTTAAAGAAAACATCGTCCTTCATCGCAAATAAGCTTTTGTAAATCTAACAAATTCCTTTGTGTTGACCTGTTTGAACTGGTAGTTAGACCAATAAGATTGCAAAAACTTTATACCCTGTTCTCTGCTAATAAAATTTTCAATAAGCGTCATATATTTCATTACTGGTTGAGCGTATAGACTGTTAATGATATCCGATCCCTGGTAGGTTGATAATGGTAAGTTCGAAGCTTTGGCATTACTTCCATAAAATTTCTCAGCGAATGAGAAATCGTCTAAATATAAAGACGTGGCTAATTCCGATATTCCTTCGTCCAACCATCCATCATGAGAAGGATCATTGCTAACAACACCATAGAACCATTGATGCGCTATTTCGTGAATGAGGCTATGCTTGAGCCCCCCTGTGTTTTCCATTAAACCTACAGTAATAACACCAGGATATTCCATAGATGAAGTTTCACCTACGATCAGATCTAACTGCTTATGTGGATAATGACCAATATGTTGATCAAAGAATTCGAATGCATTTGCTGCAATATCAATCGCATCTTTCAACTTATCTTGATCCTTCGAGTCTCCCCATGCCCTGATTTCAATGTCACCTACTTGTTTAGAAATAGAGGTCATGTCCTTGGTAACAGCTACAAACAATTCTTTTACATTTTCCATACTTAACTGACCAGATGGGCCTGAGGGATCCTTATCGGATGAAGTGATAATCTTGTACCCTTCTGGAAGTCGATAACGTAAAGTGAAATTACTAAAATCCGTTTGATAGGATTCGCTAATCGGGATGTAGGGTTCTTTGTTCCACCCATGGTTGTAGGTTGCTAACATCGGATACCACTGCGCAAGCAAATACGTGTTACCTTGTTTTGAAAAGCGAATTCCATTCTCCGGCACCCTAAAATTATAATTTATCTCAATTGTAGCTTTTCCGTTCGGCGATAGCTTTTGTGGTAAAAGTATAGTCAGTGTATCTCCGTCTAGCTTATAGCTAGTATAATGATATTTCCATCTGGCTCTTTGAATGTGAACTCAGATAGATAAGGATATGTTAGAAATTCCGTTATCATATCAGTTCCTAATTGTTTGATATATTGATGGTGGATTTCCTAAAACATCCGTTACCGATTTATTACTTGAGCTGCTCGCTCAACCCGACGATGATGCCTTCGGGACCGCGGATGTAGGCGAGTCGATTCGTGTCCTCGTATTGCACCACTTCGCCGACCAGTTCGGCGCCATGGGCAAGCAGGCGCGCGACCACGTCATCGATGTCATCGACGGCGAACATGATGCGGCGGATCCCGAGTTCGTTCACCGGAGCCTTCTCGGGCCCAGTTCTGATCGCATCCGGCGTGTGGAACTTGTCCAACTCGATCCGTCCGTGGCCGTCCGGAGTGCACATAAACACGAGGGTAGCACGGACGTTCTGAAGGCCAATGAGACGATCTACTGAGGAGCCCTCGACGGTCGTTTCGCCCTCCAACTCGAATCCGAGTTGGAGAAAGAAGGCTTTAACGGCTTCGAGGTCGTCAACGACGATGAGGACGTTGTCCATTCGTAGTAATTTATTTTTTGTCATAGTTTTATCTCCTTATGAATTAAAAGTAAAGTCACAATCCTCAATTAAGTTTATGTCTAAGCGTCTCTGTCATAAAGTTGCGCATAACGACTTATTTACGAACTTAGTTGGTAATCTCCGCCATTTATCACTCCCTCATAATTATGGTAAATTCACCCATGAATGCAGTACCGAATACATGTTCGCTTGTAAAGAAGATATTTTAATTATCACCACGCATAACTGCCCGTTACTTGAGAAAAGGCAACCACTATCCTTAGGGATGGCAGCCTTTTCATGTTGTAATTGAATTATCGTTCTCCGTTACTTTAACAAGCACTATAAAATATGACCAACCGTGTCTTTCTTGACATAATTAGGCTTATATTTCTCACAAAAGCTTGAATCTGAGCAGATGATCGGTCAAATGTTCCCTCTTTAAGATTTCAATCTGCTTGTTCCCTATTAGGTCGTAATGTGGATATTCATCACGAAGATGTACGTAAACTGGATTTAAACCATTCGCCAAGCACCATTCCTTCAATCGTTCCAGATCACAGCAGCCCACCTTAGTGATCGTCTTCACTCCTGGAAAGCGAGGTTCTACCCAATAATGCGTTAAAAAGGCAATTTTCCCCTGTGAGCATTTGCTTTTCCATTCATTCAGTTCATGTCTGGATATTCCGAAAGCCATGTCATCAATCTCCTATTCGGTGCAAACGTCTTGGAGCATATATGCCCCAATAATTTCATCGGATGGTTTGCAACCTGAATAACACTAAATTCGCTACCCAGACTCCTTTTAAGAGAGTTCTGTTATATTACCACTTGCAAACCGAAATCTGCTAAAAGTATCTCACCATTAAACATAACAGCGGCTTCTTCCTTCAATAACTGAATATCACCAAAATGAGGCAAATGTGATAACAGCAACTTCTTTACATTTGCCTTCGAAGCTAACTTCCCTGCTTCATATGAATTCATATGGCCATACTGAGCTGCATTAAAGTCTGCATAAAAAGAAGATTCAGTAATAAGTAGATCCGCGTCTTTAAGATAAGGTACAAGCGTCTCATCGTAACGAGTATCAGCAGTATATGCTAATACTTTTCCTTCAAATTCAATCCTTACTCCTAAACAATAACCATCATGATTGGTTCGGAAGAAAGTTAACTTTAATCCATCCTCAAATGTTACAGTAGCACTTTCATTAACTCTCATTTCATGAGTGCCTTTCATAACAGGAACTGACCATTCTTCTTCAATCTCCTCCGAAGTTAGGAGTCTCAGCGGCGTATCTCGACGTTGTAGATCCATATCAATTAAACATGCATACTGAAGGCAACCTAAGTCTGCCATATGATCATAATGTCGGTGAGATAGAAATACAGATGTTAAATCTCTTAAGTCAATAAATTTCTGTAAAGCTGCCAATACTCCGCTTCCACAATCGAGTAAAATTTTGTGATTTCCTATTTCTAACAGATAGCCTGAAGTCGCTTCACCAGCTCTTGGAAATGCACCCCATCTTCCAATGACCCTTAATCTCATTTGGTTACTTCCTCTCACTTTTCTATGTCTTTGTGCGGCTGATACCGAAAATCTTAGAAGAACCCCTTCAATAACCCCTGAAGTCCTTCTATTAATTGAACTCTCTTCTCCGTTAGTTTAATCCCATTACGCTACGTTCATCTTACTAGACAATTAGGTTTATTTTAAGTTTTCGATTGCAACTTTAATTTTTCCATCAATTTCGTTGCTTTGATCCTTCCCATAGACATAAAGTATTAACACATTATGTATTTCGAATGCTCTATGTTTTACAAAATCAACAGGTTTATCGTAAAAATCTTTGTAGGCCTTTATCCGTTCTTTCTCTGACTTGAAAATATAAAAATGAATTACGCCTTCGGACAATTGGTAAAGCTTGGGATTACCCCGTTTATTCCTTGTTGGAATATGTTCTCTGCGTTTTCATCTGCTTCATTGAGTTGTAAACCCTCATTTTCAAAAACTTCTAGTAGTTGCTCAAGGGTCAATGCCTTGTTTGAACTAGTACACCCTACGATTATTATCAGCTGGCTAATTGCTGTGCTCAATTCAAAATGCAATACAATCCCTCATTTCATATTTAACAATAATTAATTTTACCATAAATAGGAAAAAAGAGGAGCTGCCACGAAGCAAGCCCCTCAACTATCGTTACCCGTTAGTTCAATGATTTACTCTACGCACCTTAATTAATAAATGAAACAAACAAAACGCCGCCCTGCATGGGCTATTATAGTTTCTAACGTTTCTTTAATCCAATACAACTCTTTCCTTATCCCTTGCCGATTTCAAGATGGCATCGATTACGCGCATATTCTCGACGGCATCCTGCGGTTCGAAAAGTAAAGGCTGTTGTCCTACAACGCTGCGGGCAAATTGGTCGGCTTGAAACGTATATTGATTCAAGTAATCGGACCGAATTTCCCGGCGGTTCCCATTCACGATAACGATATAATCGGCGTGCGCAGGATCAGGACCAAAAGCGCCCGGAATTTCAATCCGGCCATTGGTGCCCAATATTTCGAAAGTACTTCTATAGTCGGCCCACATTCCGCAATCGAACGTCAAGGCTACCTCATCGGTAAATTCGATTAGACCGGAGCACATCATATCGACGCCATCGTGCTCGGCAGAGAAGAAAGCATGCGCGGTAACGGCGACAGGTTCGCTATCCATAATCATGCGAGCGAAGCTAATCGGATAACAACCGACATCGTAAATCGAGCCTCCACCATAGTCTGCCCGGTATCTCACGTTGTTTTTGTCTTGTGCGTTATTATACGTTAAAGCACCGTGCATGCCACGGAGTTGACCGATTTCTCCGGAACGAATGACATCTTTGATCTGCTCCATCCGTGAATGATGACGGTACGCAAAAGCTTCAGCCAGCATGACGTTCGCTTCGGCGCAGGCATCGACCATCTCCTGCGCTTCAGTCGCATTCAGAGCCAACGGCTTCTCGCAAAGCACGTGCTTGCCTGCCTTGGCGGCGTGGATCGTCCATTCTTTGTGCAAATGATTCGGAAGTGGGATATATACCGCATCGATCCGGTCATCTTGGAGGAGCTCTTCATAGCTGCCATAAGCCGTCTCGATATTGAACTTCTCCGCTGCCGCGGTCGCCTTCTGCAAATCTCTGCTTGCAATGGCAATTACGCTCCCCGTCGATGAAGCTTGAATGGCGGGTACTGAGAACTGGTTAAAGAAGGCGGCGCCGATGATGCCCCAACGCAGTTTCTGCTCCAAATGAACTCCTCCATTATTTAGTGTCGTTTTCATTAATTAATTCGGTATTATTCAGATCTATTCTTAGCTTAATAAATTGTAAAAGTACAGGATAGAACAAAAAATCCACCAAGGTCCAGGGCAGGTTTCTTTTCCGCGCCAATTCTTGTAATAAAGCAATCTATGTAAAGATGGCTTCGGCTTCGGAATAAACAAGCATGCAAATAAGCGAACTCAAACGCTACGTGTGAGTTCGCATTTTTTAACGTTGCACTGTTTTATGTATGCATTGCCATCCATCGAGCCCAATGGGAGTATGTTCTGGAGGTGCTCCAAGAAATACTTGGACTTCCATCTCTTGTGTGGATATAGCTTTGGGCAGCGTCCGTTAAGTCTTTATAATTCTGTGCACGGGAATGACTTGAACAGTAGGGAAATGGGTAAGGTTCATTGTACTGAAGATAGGTCCTAATGTGTTTTGAAAGAAATCTTGCTGAGCTTCAGCGGATTCCCAAACTTCAATCACTTGCCATCCTCCATCGTTAGGTCCGGCAAAATGAACGGAACAACCTACAGGAATACCGTTTTGTAGCGCAAGTTGTTGTAAAACGTACTCATATTGTTCTTGGGTAAATCCAGGGTTATCAACGATGACAGCAATTGCCATGTATAATTCCACCTTTGCACCATTTTAGGACATGTGTCCTACTTCAATCATATCGTTTTGGTTTAAAATTATACCAACAATTAAACAGCCATTGAGTAAAGCTAACGGAGGCTACACACCTGTGATTACACTATTGTTTTCCGTTAGCTTAATCAACTCTTGTTCAAGTGTTGACCGTAGCACTGGATAAAATGGACGAAGTTATAAACCTCCGCGAATTCAATAAGTTAATTGTATGCCCAAACTTGTGAGGCGGTCATTACAAGTGTCACGTTGGAATGGAGATTAGATCTCTTCATAAATCTTAAGGTTTTCTTACAAGATTCTTTACGAATAACCTTTATCATAAAGGATGTCGTCGATGACAACCACCCAATAAAAGGAGAGTTAACTATGAAAAAACTAATTCTATCAGCATCTCTTGCAACATTAATTCTAACTACTGCAGCCACAGCCTTTGCCGCAACGAATCCCGATGAATCAACTGCTCCTCTCGCACCATCTGTTCAAGCCCAAACGAATGATTCGAATGTCATTGGATATATCTATAAGGTAGAGAACGATGGGACCTATAAGAAAACGCCACTGACACTAGGAGAATTCAAAAGTACTAGATTAGAGCAAACGCTCGGCATTTACAGCAAATCGATCATCTTAGGTCAAATGTCTCAACAACAATATGATGAAATTAGTGCCCGATTAAAAACGGAATTCGCGAACTGGGACGGGAAAACAAGTACAATTTCCTATGTTGGCATGGATGGCAAAACCTATACAGTGCCGCCATTTAAACAGTGGAATCCAGGAGATCCAGGGGTCGGATAAACTATACGTAGACAACAATAACAAGGACGCAGTGAAACGAACTGCGTTCTTTTTTATTTAAACCTTAAGAAAAACTTATGAATTAGTTAAAAGAAAATTTAACTTATGGTGTTACCCTAACGTTAACAAATAGGTAAGATCGGAGAATTAGATGAATGAAAACGATTTTGGTTGTAGATGACGACAAGGAAATTGCCAATTTGGTTTCGATTTACATGCAGAATGAAGGGTTTAAAATCTTGCAGGCGTATAACGGTGAACATGCGTTAATAGCACTGGAGGAGAATGCGGTCAGTTTGATCATCCTCGATGTCATGATGCCGGGCATAGACGGAATGGAAGTGTGCCGAAAAGTGAGGGAGAACAGAACGATTCCCATTCTCATGTTAAGCGCGAAAACACAGGATATGGACAAGGTGCTAGGATTAATGAGCGGTGCCGACGATTATTTGATAAAACCTTTTAACCCATTAGAACTAGCTGCAAGAGTGAAATCGCTTCTTCGTCGTTCGTTTCAATATAACACCGTACCTAATACGGATGCTGAACATGTCTTGAAAATACATGCCATTGAGATTAACAAGGCAAACCACAAAGTGACCGCGGATGGCAAGGATGTTCCCTTAACAAATCGGGAGTTTGAGATACTTCATCTCTTGGCTGTTCATCCGGGGAGAGTTTTCGGCGCGGAAGAGATCTTTCAGCTCATTTGGCAGGAGAATTATTATTTCTCCAATAACACCGTTATGGTGCACATTAGCAATCTTCGTGACAAATTGGAAAAAGAGCTAGGTTATAAGTTGATACAAACCGTATGGGGAGTAGGATACAAAATTGAAAAATAACCTTTACAAACGAATCGTTACTAAACTGATCATTATGCTTACAATCAGTGCGGTGAGTACGCTGATCTTTATTTTTTGCATCTATATGACATTAAGAATCTTTTTGTACTACGGTGTTAGAACCGTTTGGCTATATTTCAATATTATTGATGAAAAAATCGGTATTCAAAGCTGTTATTTCCTTTTAGGATTTCTATTTTTTATAGGTATTACCCTGGTTTTGAGCTTTAAACCTATTCATTGCTTTATGCGAATCATAGAGAGTGTTAGGGAAATTGAAGCAGGTCATTTCGATCACCGGATTGCGATAAAATCAGATGATGCTTTAAGTCAATTGGCTATGGGGATTAACCGGATTGTTGATAGGCTGCAACGTTCACAGCAAGATGAGCTAAAAGCGGAACAAACAAAAAATGAGTTGATTACGAATGTGTCTCACGATTTACGCACACCTCTTACTTCCATACTTGGATATTTGCGATTAATTAGCGAGGATCGTTACAAAGATGAGGTCGAACTAAGGTATTACACCGACATCGCTTACACGAAGTCACGCAGACTAGAACGAATGGTTAATGATTTGTTTGACTACACGCAAATGAGTTATGGGCAGAGCAGATTAAATCGTTCCAAAATTAATATCACCGATCTCATCAGTCAGTTAGCGGCAGATTTCTCTTTCCAGCTGCGCGAAGCGAATATGGAAATTCGAATGTCGTATCAGAAGGAGTTAGCCATGATCCTTGCTGACGGAGATAAGCTGATGCGCGCTTTGGAAAACCTCATATCGAATGCGATTCGGTATAGTAAGTATGGGAAGTTTATTGATGTCAGTGTTAAACAGAGTACGGAACATGTTATTTTACACATCATGAATGATGGAATGCCAATTCCTTCTGCTGATTTACCTCATATTTTCGAGCGCTTCTACAGGGCAGAAAAGTCTCGTTCGGAGCAAAACGGAGGATCTGGACTTGGTCTAGCGATTGTAAAAAGCATCCTAGATGCACATGAGGGAACAATCACTGTTTCTAGCAGCGAACAACACACAGTGTTTGAAATTAAGCTGCCTTTGTAATTCTAAGTTAAATTAAATGTGTGGGTCGATCTACTTGAAAACCAGGTATACCGAAAACACAAATAAAAAGATCACCAGGATTTACATGTTGTGAATTCATTTTGATACCAGCTATCTTAACGTTCACATCACCACGTACTTCTGGCCGATAGATTAATAACACCGAGGATTTTGCCAATCTCTTGCCAATCCCTCACTCTTGTAATCCTTTCGTGCTGAAACTCTTGATTATATGGCTTATCAATCAACAGTACATTAACTCCCCCTTCAGCTATCGCTAATGCATGAGCTGGATGGTCTTCAATAAAAAGCGACACCCCATTTAATATTGCACATTCTATCTTCCCATTCGGGAATTGTGATGCACATAACGATGATTCAATCATAATATCATTTTCTGTAATCCACTTATTAACGCATTCCATCCATTCAACTGGTCTTCCAGTCATAATTGTAAATTTCACTTCATTGGCGAACCTAGAAAGTGTTTCTTGTAGGAATGGATATGGTTCAATGAGATGTAATTCATCTTGATTACTGACAAAAAATTCTTGAAAATCTTTAAAACTTTGCCCATATAGTTCTGATATTTCATAAATAAGACGGTCGCAGCAGCAGAGAAAACGCGAATAGAATTGCTTAGAGAGGCGGGTCTTGACGAAAAAATACTCGCTTACAAGTCCTTCGAGGCTCTTGCAGAAATTGCGAAAGGTTCTGCGAACAAGGTCTTCATTCCTTCCAAAGTTGTGGAAACACTTGGAACTGTTGGAGCAATTGGTGAAATGTTTAAATCTAAGGAATAAGTACTTATTAAATAATATCCCTGAAATGAAATAAGCTAAGTCAAAGTAGCAGAGCTACCTGACTTAGCTTATTGAACTATTGTTTCCCGTTAGTTTAATTCATTCTTCTTTACAGTAATTCGTAAGTTATAATTTAATTTTTCATAGTTTCAATTATTTTTTTTGATATTATTTCATGACCTAACTCGTTTGGATGCACATCTCCAATCACTGGTAGAAAGTCTCCGTAGTTATCTCTAAAAATCTCATCTGTTGTTACAAATCCCGCCTCTTTCTTTAAAGCTATTTCTTCAAAATTCGTATTAAGTTCTGTATAATCATGATTATATTTTTCACTAACATCGTTTATTTTCAGTGGAAGTAAGTTGTAATACCCGACAATGTAAATTTTAACGGATGGATTTATCCTTTTTATTTCATCAATTATATCAGCAAGATTTCCACTAATTGTTTTTATTACGTTTTGTGTATCTATCACTTTTCGATTATAGCTTTGAAAAAGGTCATTAGCTCCTATTCCGATTGTGACTAAGTTTGCTTTCTGTAATCTATTTCTTATTGGTTCATTCTCTTTGCTGGTATTATTTCTTATATCATTTAGTAAATCTAACGTTGTACTCCCTGGAACTGCATATTTTTTGGTGTATTCTATTTTCCCTTTTTGTCCAAGATACTCTGAAACGAAATCAGGATAGCTTTTTTCATATCTAGTTGATGATGTACCTGAGTATGGCGAAATTCCTGCTGGAATTGAATCCCCCAGAGCAAGATAACTAATCTTATTAACCTGTTTATTGTTGAAAACAAATGCAATTGCTACGACTATAGAAAAAGAAATAAATAAAAGTACATTGATTCTGATTCTCTTTATATTCTTCAACTCCGTTCACGTCCCTTTATATTTCCTATCGTTCTTCTAAGCAATAATAACATAAAATGGTTATCTACTCGGACAATCAATCCTGTAATCTGCCCTATACTTTAATCAAAACAGGGAGCAGCTGCCGCGGCAATCTGCTCCCTGTTTATTGTACTATCATTCTTGCCTTAGCTTAACGTTCTATCGTTACTCAGTATGTAGCTTGAATTTAAGGTGTTACAAACATCTTCTTCTCTTCTGACCATACTTTCCAAAGTACCCCGTCATTACGAACCATCTCTTTCTTTTTCCACTCCTTGATGATGTAGCCCCAAAGTCCATTACGGTGAACTTCATCATCTGTTGGCTCAAATGAACTAAAACTTATTTCTCTTTTCATCGCCTTCTTATTTATATCTTCATATTTTTCGAACTCCACGAAGCATTCAGAACATTTAAATATAAGTTGAGTATGATTTTTCACATGTTTTTTTTATCTCAATCCAGCCTTGATCACAAACGTTGCACCAATCAACCTTGAAATTATATTTTTCCTGCATAATTAACCCCTACTGTTAGAGTATCGTTCAGTAGTTTTCTGCGTAGCCACCACGTTAAACTGCCCGTTAGCTTAATGAAGGCTGCCGAATCATTTGTTCGGCAGCCTTCAAGTTGTTTATTGAGCTATCGTTCCCCGTTAGCTGAATAAAGGATAAGGAATTAAAGAATATCTTGTCAAAATCGGGAATGGTATAAAGTTCTTGTAAATTGGCCATGACAACAACTTTATCCGATTAAACAAAAAAAACTGCGATGTAACTCCCTGTATGTGGGATCAGCTAACTTACGGAACTAGCATAGGTTAAATCGGAAAGGATCAGAGTTCCTGTCCTGCGACCAGTAAACACTTTATCGCTTCAAAATCAGCGTTTATGTTAAGAAAGTTATCTCTCTTGTACATTGATTATAGGCGACTTTATACGTCTTCCCAGCATTAAGTCCCAGCCTACGAATGTTAAGTGGATTTAGGCGGAAATCGTTATTAAAAATGTCCGCTATACGAACATAACGAAGCCGTAACCGCGTTGCACCGTGTTTCAAAGTTAGAAGAGCTCCCCCATCTAAGTAGTTACCCATCGAAATCGCCAGTCCGTCTCCAATAGCTACGTTTCCTAACCTTATATTCGAACTGGAGGCTACCAATACGTTACGGACCGTCACTGGTTTTCGACGCAAGGTTAATGTTTTGTTCGCAGGATTGTATGTCCCTACGAAGCGTGTATTAGGTTTGAATTGAAATGTTTCTGCTAAAACCTTACTTACAAACATAAAGTTAGCAACACATTCACCTGAACCTTCTTGTTTAACCGTCACCTTGCGAGCTATCGTTCCGCGACGCAACGTAATAACGGCACCGTCAGGAATTATACTCAAATTATTTTCAATGGCACCGCCACATTCTGTATCAAGAAGTACTTGCGATTTGAAATCGGTTGCTCCGACGAAAACATCTATTTCTCCGGAAACTGTCTTTTGGACTTGTTTGATTTTTGTCGCCATAGAATTACCCTCCTTGGACATTTCAAATTTCATTACCAAGGATAAGGTATGCATTCTTACAAGGTGAAGCGTGGGATTTAGTTATGGTTTAATCAAATTCGGGTAATTTTTTTCATACTCTCTTTAGGTATCGTTATAAATGACCACTATCAATTTTTTCTATTTTCACTGCAAACACCCTTGACAAAATTATGCCGTATTTATCATAAAGGGTTGCACTAATCTGCCCTTTAGTTCAATAACAAAAAGAGACCCACAGCAACGGGCTGCGGGTCTAAGTTTATATTTTAAAGGGGGTCGGTTTTTATTATAAACTTTAATGATTAATACCAAATGAAAATAAGATTTCAATCGTGTGACATGTACTCAACTCTCGTTCACCCTTAGTAACGATATCTCGAACACCCTTGGCGAAATGCCGATCGCGCGGTGCAAATCCTATTTCGAACTTCTTCGGTTTCTGGAAAAGACCACGAGCGCGGCGATTACCATCGCACCGAATCCCATGGTTTTGGCTGACTCGGATTCCATTCCCAGCAACATGCAAAGATTGGTAACCAAGCTTTTCGTTAGGAGTGCAACCACAATCAGAATGATAGGACGAATAATATTGTACTTTTTCATATGTGCCACCCTTTCTTATGTGTCTGCTAATTTAATTCTTTGCTTCCATTATTTAGCTTGTACATTTCCATTTGACCATTTATCAAAAAAACCTGCCCATTTCTATTATAAACAAAAGAGGAGTTGCCGCGAAGCAAGCCCCTCAACTATCAGTTTCCCGTTAGTTGAATCAACTGGTGGTTATATAATCTGTTTGCACGATTAGATATTGTTGAGAAATTAGCATCGATATATTCAATTAAGTCTTTTGTTAAAAAGTCTTCATAACGTCCTTCATAGCGTTTGTTTGAGCCATCCTCATTCTGACTCCAAATTCTACTTTCTAATGCAGAATTTATACCGTAGCTCCCCTCGTATTAAGGTGCTACAACAATAAGTGGACCGATTTTCTTTCCTCCAATAAGCTTATCAAGTACACTTTCCATCCCGTGAAGAATTAGCATGCTACTTTGATTTCCTGAAAAACCATGCAGCAGATAGAGAACAGGATATACCTCTTCTTCATTATAGAATTGAGGTAAGTAGATTAGAGCTTCCATGTCTTTCTGTAATGAACTACTGTAGAATCGAACCTTTAAATTTTGCGACCTCGTTTTAATAAAATTTTCAAACATAATATGCAGCTCCCCTTTGATAATTTGAACCCCTAATCTGCCCATTTTTAATGTAATTAAGGCAGCCGATCCATTGTAATCGACTGCCTTATCATTCGGTGATAAACTATCGTTATCCCGTTAGTTTAATCATAAGTGAGCAAAAAGCTTTAGAAAATCGGGCTATCTAATGCCTGCTTCCGCCAACTTCTCGTCCAGCTTCACCTTCTGGCGCAAATGGTGCCTGCTGTGCATACCAACCATCTCAAACCAATCACGCGCGTTTAGCCAGCCAAACCAGCCATGGCGCACCTTGCAAGCCGGATTCGCCTCATCTACGCAACCCGACCAGTATGCTAACTTCTCTAGCACCTGCTCCAGGCCAGCTATGATTTCATCCTTACTCTCTGGGTTGCATGTCGCGTTGGGCGGTTCCTCAAGTTTCACTCGGATATTTGGCCACTCTTTTTCGGCAAGCGCCTTGGATCCGACTTCCGCCTTGCCTTCAGGCTCTTCGTGTGTTGCCTTGGTGCATGTTTCAATATGCCCGATGTACTCTTTCGCCACTTCGATAACGTGGATATACATTTGCCCGACCGACCATACGTTTTCTTTGCATTTAAATCGCAACTGCTCTATCGAATATCTGTCCAGATTACGCATGTATTGTTCGATTATAGCCGAAGAATCGTCCAACATCCAGATCCTCTCCCTGCTAATCCTAATTCATTACGCTATTGCGCAATCTCCCACACATGCCCGTCCGGATCGGCAAAACAAGCCGTCCGCCGCCGCCAGGGCCGCGTTATTGGTCTATTCCCTATATAGGATTGTAGTTGTTACTCCGTTTGTGATAACATTTCTCATTAGCGTAAAAAATACGACCAGATCGATCTCGCCACGTCCTTATGCAGTTTTAGAGATGAACTATCGTTCCTCGTTAGCGTAACAACTGGGGTTTGATGAGATCTTTGCCAATAACATTAGCTGACACAGGCTTTTTGCCAACTTCTCTCGCCCAGACCGATAGTTGGCCAATATGGTGGATTTCATGTGCGATTATGTGACGCATTACTTCACCCCACGCATCGACGGCCATTTTCCCGTCCGGTTGGGGATCGTAAAATGGGCGAGTCTCCATACCTACGTCCCAGGAATGTACAAACGGTTGCACTTCAGGCCGGAACGCTGCATCCAGGTTCCGGACTTTCTCCAAACTACTGTAACTTTCAAAACTTTCTTGAAAATCTGATTTTCCCTGCAGGGAACGAATCCAACTCCACTCCACATCGATTATGTGAAAAAGAGTATGCAAAATCCCCCCGACTCCACCTGTACGAGTACGAAGCAGTTCCTCCTCCGGTACGTCCTCACACCACCGGTACCATTCTTCCCTGACCAACCAATTGTAACGGAACATAATTTGCATGATATTCCTCCGCTTCTCTCACGATTTAATTTAAGCTTACTATTCTGTCGAACAAAGAACCTAAGTTGAATCGTCCTTCTCGTTATCTATATATTACCACTTATTGGAACTATTTTCCCGTTACGTTAACGAGGCTGCCTGTTCATGCCGGCAGCCTCATCTTGAGTTCTTATTGAACAACGTTCACCGTTAGCGTAATCCTATATTATTGTTATTGGGACGTTAACCGCTTAAATCCTTGTTCACTAATTATTATTCACTTTAAATACCCCATTATTGGGGGTAATTGATAACATTGTCTTGCATAACACCTTCTGACTATTTCCATCTATGACAGATAAGCTTATCGTAAAGGATTTTTTAATGTCTTCTACTTTTCCATCCTCAACTGCGCTCCATAACACAGATTCACCTTGATTTTTAACCTCTTTCTCATGAGAAGCAAAATCACTAGAAAACTCTCCTTCTTCAGCAGACCAATGGTACTCTAAGTTAGTATAAAGTTTGTTGGATTGAAAATTCGGTGTCATATTAATCCCTCTTACGATAGACATCTCGCTCATATAGAGATTTCTGTCTGTAATAATTTCAACTGTATTATTAGCAGCTTTTTCACAACCAACGAATATAAACAATATTGCTATTAGACATAAACATAAAATCAGCTTTCTCATATTTATCACCTTATCTTACTTTTTACCGCCACTGCACCAATTCCCATATATTAGGACGCTGTAAATAAGTAATCGTTGCGCTCTACTGTCCTTTAGCTTAAAGAAATGGAGCAGCTGCCGCCGGGCAAACTGCTCCTTAATGGGTTGAACTAACGTTATCCGTTAGTTCAATGACAATTACTATTCTAATATTATTTTTCCATCGAACTTTTTATAATCTTTAAATACCCTTTCGTGATGCTTTGCAAAAAGCTCAGTTGAAGCTTCCGGTAGATTATCTAGTGGGTAAAACTTAGCATCCACACTTTCATCTGTCTCTTTTTCAAGTGTCCCCTTCCATTCATCGACTCGAAATAGATACTCTATTATGTGATGCTCGTTACCCCAACGGTCTGTAAATGTTTGTGTTGTTGGAGAAGAATAAATAGCAATTAATGTCGCCTTAAGAACGACAAGCCCTGTTTCTTCTTTAACTTCACGCTTCATCGCATCAAATACTGATTCATCTAGTTCCATGGCTCCTGCAGGCATACCCCACTTTCTATCACCACTACGGTTTATAAACAATGCATGACCTTTTTCATCAAGTAAGATTGCCCGTACTGAGTTTGCGATTATCTTTTGTGTGCCAATGACTTTGCGGAGTTTGCCCATATAAGAGTCGTGCCAACCACTCATTTTTCTCACCCTTTGGATTATTCTGGATGTGATTATAATAATGTTTTAAACCTATCAATAAAACAACTAATTTTAGATGGATTCGTTCTAATATTGATATTGAAGACCAACCACTTTTGTTGAATTTGTATCAACTAACCTGCCCGTTAGCTTAGAAAGGGCCACCGATTCACCGGCAGCCATATTATGGTTGTCTATTTAGCTGTCGTTTCTCGTTAGAGCTTAGCTGCTAAGCATGAGCCAACTTTGGTATACAAAACGCTGGTAGCTTTCCCAAATTAAAAAGCGGTTTAATGAACAAGACATCTTCATGCTTACCAAAGGGTTCTATATAAGCTTTGTCAATGAGTTGATCTGGCGTAAAATGAAACCGAACTTTCCTTGTTTGTTTCGTGGTAATTCGCGAAACCAACGCTTCAATGTCTAACTGTTTGTCGCTAATAACATCGTACAAATGCAGCAACTCACCATCATGCTTGTAAACGATAATGGCATCGTCAGTTCGCGAATAGTATAGGCATTCGGGGAATACGTTCAAAGCGTAAAATTGAAATAAACCTTCGTTGTTTGTGATACCAAAATGTTTTGAAATTGGTTTACGGGAATAAAGCATTTGTTTAATTGAATTCCAATGGTCTTCCTTCGAAATATCCAGTTTATCCAGCAAATTTAGTTTATCTTTAGGTTGAGAAGATAAGTTTAAATAAAATTGATGTTCAGGTAAGGTAGTAAATCCAAATTTGGGATAAAAATCGAGCACAGTGCTGTTCGCAAATAAGTAAAACAAATCGCATGTATCTTCGTAGGCTTCCATTACATACTCCATAAGTTGTTTTGATAACCCCTTACCCCGGTGCTCGGGATGAGTCATTACAGTTCCAATTTGTAGAGCCCTCTTGCTTTCACCATTAATGATCAAGTCCATCTTGCTTACTGAAACATTAGCAATTATTTGGTTATCGGCAACGATTGAATGACAATTATAGCTATCGTCCCAGGCTCCCTTTTGATACCATGCTTCGAAGTCAATACCAAATACTAGCTTGGAAAGTCGATTGAAACTTGCTCGGTATTCATCTCGGTTTTTGAAATCATTACTATGTATCATCATCGAAAGTGTTATCCTCTCTAGGTAAGCGTACTTAATGTTATTCGAGTGATTCCGCATGGTTCCTTCTTCATTGCACAATTTTGCCATTAGTTGAGAATAAGCACCCGATAATCTTGCAGGCCGCCTTCTCTACCCACCACGCAAATCTGCCCGTTAGCACAGAAGGCTACAGATCCATTTCGGTCTGCAGCCTTCACCTGTTGTTTATTCAGCTATAGTTCCTCGTTAGTTTAAAGGATGTTTTGCCATTTGTAGTAAATTGTAAACATATTTATATTCGCAATTGAAAACGATTGAGAATCAAAATTATCTCTACAACTTGGAATTTATCAATTTGACTTTCATAATAGCATTTAACATTATCAATTGTTTTTTACTTTGTATTATGCTCATTTTGTTCGCTCTACAGAATACAGAAAAAATTCCATATCTATATTCCTAAAATTCTTAGTATCTTTATCAATAATATTCATACCGTTTCGAACAGCAACTTTTTGAGAGGCTATATTTGTGTCCCTAATAATAGAATAAACCCTATTTGCATTAAGAACTGAGAAAGCGTATTCCTTGCAAGCATTGCCGCTTCTGTTGCGTAACCTTTGTGCCAATACGCTTTTTGAAACAAAAATCCTATTTCCAAAATTTCTTTTTCTCTCCAGACTTGCTATGTCAAGCCACATTGACCAATCATTTCGTTTGTTTCTTTTAATACAACAGCCCAAAGTCCAAAACCATACTCTTCATATCTTTTAAGATGTCTGTTAAGCCAATTTTGTGCTTCTTCTAAGTTGAATGCACTTTCATAAGCAGCACGCATTACTTCCTCATCACACAATATTTAGTTGAGAAAAGGCAACCGGATCCAAAAGGGTCGGCTGCCTTTTCTTGTTGTTATTGAACTCTCGTTATCCGTTAGTTTAACGACGTACTGCCATCAACGTCAAAAAACTGGGGGTTGTATACCTTACTTTTTATTTTTTTTCGTTTGGTTTAAAATGTTTTGAAATCGTTCACGCTGCTTTGCACTTAATTTCGGATTGTTTTCATTTAAGGCTTCATGTATGGAGATCAACTCCATGTTTTGTATAAAAAAACGATCCCTCTAAATTGGCATATCACACTTATTGAATAATACTGCCCGTTAGCTTAATGAACAAAAAGAGGAGCTGCCGCTAAGCAAAGCCCCACAATTATAGTTATCGGTTAGTTCAATCAATGAAACACAAATTCTGCTACCTGCTCTTCTTATAAAGGTGGCTCAAAAATCGCTCTTGCCGCCGATTTACTTCCCTTTGCTCACCCAGAACGTAATACGGTCGCCATTTTTGACTGCAGTTCCGGGAGTGAGGTCTTGCTTGAATACGACTCCTTTAACGGCGGCGTTCGATTCCAGAATAAACTGGTATCGAAGCCCAGAGGCAATTGTCATCTTTTCGGCATCCTCCCTTGTATGAGCGACCAAATCCGGGACGACGCCAGCCTTGGCTTGTACCCCGTCATCGTCTGCTGGCTGAACTTCGGAGTCTAATGGTTTAGCCGTCGGTGCGTCCATTGGAGTCGGCATCGCGGATGCTGATGCGGAAGGCTTCGAAGTCTCTGTTTGATTCATCAATACTTTCGTGGACTCTGGCGTCGGAATTGTCTGCAGCTTAGAACCGTTCACATGCTCCGAGTGCGGCAGTGACAGCCAGAGTAGCAGAACGAGCACACTGAAGCCAGCGGTAGCAAACAGATGCCATTTTCGTAGCTGGAACGATTCGAGGAACATCCCGCGTAGTTCCGCTATTTTGCGGTTAAAAGCCACATTGATACGCACCTGAGGCTCACCTGCAGTTCGCTCCTCGGCCTTTCTCTCCCTGGTTTTAGACTCTACAAACGCATGTGACTCAGGTACGGCGGTTTTCCGCTTCCGCCTGCTTGAAGCCTTCATATCGTACGCAGGTAAAGCAGATGTAAGTAGTGGCTCCTTCCTTTCGCTGCCGATCCCGAGCAGTACTTCCAGCTCCTGCTGAAAATCGGCAAGCGTGCAAATCCCTTCATATGCCTGGCAGGCCAGAGCTACGGCACGTTCCCGAGTTACATCTGATAAATCCGCAAGCAATCGGTTCAGCTCGAATGAGTAGGCACTAATAGAGGATGTCGGGATATCCGTTTTGGCACCCAACTGATACAGAAGCAGAGCCAGCCCCGGCACACCGCGTCGCCCGTTCTTACCTTCCGTCCAAAAGTTCATGATCCGCAACCTGCCGTTATCTTCAATCCACAGATTATCCGCGTCAACGGAATATTCTGGCAGTCGTTTACGGCGAGTTTCTCGAATGCCCTTTGCTAGCTCGTGCACATACGTGAGTGCCTTGTGTCCGGTTATCTCCAAATCACTCAGCCGATCTGACAAAGGACTTCCCGTTACCGCCTGAAGAACGGCGAACAACGTTCCGTCTTCAGAACCGGCATCCAGAATGTGCATGAAATGCTCGTCGGACATCTGGGACGCTTTTCTCAGCCACCGCAATGCTTCCTGATGCGCTGATTCGTCGGTCTCTTGGAATGTATATAGAAGAACATCACGTTTGCAGGTCAAATCCATACCTTTTAACAACAGCCCATTCGTCAACCGCTTAATCGGTTGATCATGCATATAGCGGTTTCCGATGTTATCCATAGACGTGTTCCCCCTTATACTTATAGTGTATTCGCCTAATATCCATTCTTTAAGTCACTAAAGGTTAAAATTCCAAAAAATACGTTTAATAACGAAGTTCTGTCCAATATTGATAAGAGGTACAAGATCTTGTCACAGGAAAATGACAAGTTCTTATACCTATAAAGAAATAAACCCTAATTTTTGGCGGGTTTTAATCAGCATATATTTTTGTCACTAAGTTGTTGGAAAAGGCAATCGATCCAAATAGGTCGGCTGCCTTTTCTTGTTGTTATTGAACTCTCGTTCCTCGTTAGTCTAATGCTTTTTCCGAAGTCGAAAATAAACTATTTATATAATATCTTAATGTTATTCAATTCACATTTTTGTTGTGAACTAACAACAATTAATCCTGTCATCATTTTGTACAAGGTAGTAACTTCCCTGCCGTAAGTTATGACTAATTTAACTTCCAATTTAGTATTATCATTGGTGCTTTCCAAATCATAATTTAAAATATCTCCTAAGTTAATATCTTCAAAAGCTCGTCCCTCTATCGTCCAGAGCTCTTCTCCTAAGTATTCTACTCTTCCAACAATGAATGCTTCAATTCCATTCATACCGTTAGTTTCCTTCCGTGAGATAGGTTATTAATAAAAAAGACCTCATTACACAGAGAAGGCAACCAGTCTCTTCTCCTATTACTATTGAACTCTCGTTCTTCGTTACTTTAGCCATCAGCCTAAAGTAAGTAAGGATTTACGTACTTATTTAATTTTATAATCTTTTCAGGCTCTCCTTTTGTATTAATGACTTCAATGACTTCCCCAGACTCACTCGTCATGTACTTTCTTTTAATTTTGAATACCGTTCCTTGAAATTCGATGTATTTGGTATGGTCAAGTATAACGGGGCTTGTTACAGACATAAACTGTTTATGGTTAGGCAATTTGAGATTATAACCAATACTCATAAAATCCCTCCCATTATAATTGCCGATAAGATCTTTCAAACTATCGTTCGCTGTTAGTTTTGTTCCCAAACTGTTCCTCAAAGTTGCTTGCCTTATTTAGTTACTCTTTCAGATAGGAATCAATTGGCCCAAAATCTCCGCAAGAAATTATTAGCTCAGCACTGTTGGGCATGGAGAAAAAGCCCATTGTTTGAGAAACATATCCGTTCTCGCTGGGATCGACATGTACGTGATAGCCGTTTGTAAAATCATTATGAGCCAGTCTTAGTAATTCCTGTGCAAAACCAATTAATCCATTTTTACTTAAAGTGATCATCACTCGATTATTACTGATAATTTCAACCTGTCCTACGTTATCTTTGTTTGTAAACTCGGGAGTGTCATCATCAATATATAAATTAACCACTACGGAATCCATACTCTTCACCCCTATACAATGAAAACATGCCATGTATCTCATTTTATCACAATTGAGCGTTGAACTAGTCTGCCCGTTAGCGTGGAAACAGCAGCCGATCGTCATGGCCGGCTGCCGTAATGTGATTATTCAACAATCGTGTCCCTTTAGTTTAACTACAATCTTAGTTTACCTTTAATTACCCTCATCGAGTTCAGGAATAGAGGGTAGTATTCCATTAGGAGCAACTGATACTTTTAACAAGGTCCATTTAGGAAATAATTTATGGAAATTTGATTGGGTATCTACTTTCATATATACATGAAGCGGTCTATTTCCGAAGATGGTAGCTAAATAACTAATTTCTTTGGAACCTCCTTGGAAATCTGTAGTATTGTGTGCCTTCGTATTATTTGGTAATTGTAAAAGATATTCATCTGTTGGTTGATCTAATGAAATTGTTTGAATTTTAGCAGGATCATGTTCATGTATGATGTTTTCTAGTTGATTACTTAATGCGAGTTTGGAATCAAATTGACCAAAACGATATAAAACATAGAAAAATGCTATAACAATAACAATGAGAACGATACTTAGGGTTTTTCTCAATATTTTTTCTCCTCTATAGTAGCTTATGTGATGCTTTAGTTTATTGTTTAGTTGCAGACTGACTCCTCGTCGCTAAAATTCTACGTTGGCGGAATCTATTATGCTCTATCCTTATAATACCATATATTGGAACTTTACTGCCCGTTACTTTAATAACAAAAGAGGAGCTGCCGCGAAGCAGCCCCCTCAACTATCGTTATCCGTTAGCGTAACATTCTAGCTGTGAAATTCTTTAACACGCGTACCTTGATAAGTGAGTTGTAGTCGCTTACTACAATACCGTATCTATCGCTTCTTACCTACATATTCAATGCATGTACGGTTAACTAATTCAAAAGTCACATAGTAATTGGTAGTTTAACTGGATTCCCAGACAATGTTAAAAATAAAGCCCCAAAAAAGTTTGAAGAGTAGAGGCATTTCTTTTATAATTCCAAAGAAGCCAGGTTATCAGGGTATCCACTCATAATATCTCTCCTCAACCAACCATTAGCTCAATTTTCCCCTTATCCATTTTACGCTTCCACAACTTGAAAGGTTGTATCCTGCTCGTTCGTAACAAAGACTGCCGGTAATTTTCCTCCTGCCCATTCGTTCAAAAAAGAGGACGCTCCTTCGCCTACGCTGGGTTACGTCCTCTACATGTTATCAATTTAAGATCATACTCCTCAACCACTTCTACTTCTTAACATTTAGCATACGAACGATCGCCGAAGCGGCCTCCCCGCGGTTGGACAGTACTTGCGGCGCAAATTTATTGCCTGTAATGCCACTCACGATAATGATGCCGTTCTTCTCGGCCGTTGATACGGAGGCTTTTGCCCACTCCGGGATAATGGCATCGTCAGCGTAGCCGGTTGTCTGTGCATTATCAGTGGGGAGACCGGAGGCGCGAACGACCATCGAGATCATTTCGGCATGGGTAATATTCGCGTTCGGTTGGAATGTACCGTCCGCATATCCGCTGATGATTCCGAGTTTCAATGCTAGTTCCACCGATGGAACCGCCCAAGCTTCAATATCACTATTATCCTTGAAGGAAAGTCGTGTACCTTCTCCCATTGGCTTTAGCCCTCTCATGAGCATACTCGTGAACTCCGCACGTGTCACACTCGCATCCGGCCGGAAAGTACCGTCCGGATAACCGCTCACGGCTCCTAGCTTCACTGCGATCATGATATCCGAACTCGCCCAATGTTTATCAATGTCATTAAATTGGATCGTAGGTGTAGCCGTGGTCGGTTTCTGAATATCCGCTACAGTTACGATGCAAACAGCAGTAAATTCCCCACTTTCTGCCTTCACTGTAATTTTTGCCGAACCGGGTGATATGCCCGTCACTTTACCAGCATTATCGACAGTAGCGACTCCCTCATTTTCGCTGCTCCACGTCATCTTCTTATTGGCTGCATTCGAAGGTATAATAGCCGCGATTAGCGCTTCGCTCTCCCCCTGCTTCAGATGGATTGCTTTTTTATTTAACGTGATGCTACTGACGGCCACTTTATCAATATCCAAGATATACATACTCCACTTTTTGGTAAAATCAAGCTCAATTTTCACTTTATTATTGTCAGGTTCAGTAATTCTAGGAAAATTGGTTATGGCGTCGATTGTATCCAGAGGCCTTTTTTGCGCAATCGTTTTTGCTAGCACACTGACAACTCCCGGTCTATTGCTGTCCAGTATATTGAATTGATCAATGACCGGTAGCACTGAGTAAGCGTAGATTGTACTTGTATACTTACTTGTATCTTTGTCGACAAATCTGAGAGGACCCCTATGATCCATCGTATCTTTTACGTAAAATATTTTTGAACCATCAGGCCCATCCCTTGTAATCTGGTAATACGATTCCATATTCGTATTATCGGTCCAATCCAGTAAGATTGTACCATCCGTATTCGCCATTGAAGTTAAATCCGTGATTGAACCAGGCTGCAAAATTTGATATGGGCCGATCTTCACCTCAGAATAGCTGTCGGAGCCGATAACCGGCGAGAAGGAAGCACCTACGCGGAAAATGGCCGAAGTCAACTGTGGATCGATTGGAAAAGTAATTTCATATAAATTATAATTACTGCTTTTTAGGAAATGCCATGTAAAACCGTTATCGGTGGAATAGTCTGTTTGAACGTCCATGTCTGTCGAAATAGCTCTATCGGTAGTGAAGGAAACATAATGCGGTTGGCCTGCGATTAAATAGGAGCTCGAGTTATTGATAGTGAGCTGGTAAATATTCGCTGTTGCAAACGTATGCGGAATCGGTCCTATCGTGCACATAGACATCATATAGACTAAGGCCAGTGCAAGAGACTTTTTTACTGAACCCATTGTTTCTCCTCCCTCAACCGATTTCACATAGCCGTAATATCAATGCTGATCTGCGCTTGCTTGCAGTTGGCTTCGTCATTCGGATCCTTAATGATGTTGATTATTAATTGTCCGGACAACTGCGTTTGGGCTTTCAGAGCTTCGCTTTTATAGGTGTATTTATGCATCTTTGTAGTAGCGTCTTCTTCGTCTTTGATGAATTTGGCATCTTTGGGCAGGAATTGCTTGATGAACGTGAGCGCATCTTCTACGCTCACCTTTTCTTTGCGATCCACGTATGCATTGTAAATCGTATAAGCGATTCCAAAATTCTCAAGAACCCGAAGCTTGCCATCCATATAACCGATGGTCGATTCGTTCTCTTTTTTGACAACGGTGCCGAACTTGGAATCGAAATAGCTCAATTTCGCGCCAAGTACCGCGTCGTCTAATCTACCGGCCTCACTTGAATGAGATGAACTAATGTTTGCGGTTTTTGGCACTTGACTCGCCACAGCTTCCGATACAGACTGGATATCATTGCCTCCACAGCCTGTGATCAGGGTTCCTAAAGTCATTATGATTAGTCCTAAAGCAACTGTTTGCCGTTTCACAATTGCACCTCTTTTTATAGGGAATATTTGAAAGATCAATGAATTAACAGTGCAATAATAAGTAGGCTTAGCCCGATCAGTCCAGCAATCAACCGTACAATATGCCACTTCCACCAGTCATCACGCAATCTCATCCAATCTGCGGGAGGATTATCAAGCAACCAAGACATTATCTTTGCATTAATGGGTTGATTCAGGAAACGTGTAATGATGCCGGCAATGATTAGAAAAATCGCCGAAGCAATCATCATCAACATCCTATAACGATCATCTCGGGAAAGAACAGCTGAAATGACAGTGAGTACGATACCCACTGCTGCCAATAACGGCAATTTAACATTTAAAGATCGAATTAACTTCTGATGATGTTCCAGATAAGCGGGATATGACATTTGCGTAGGATTTATACCAAACCAAACCCCGAACATAGTCCCGACCACAAGTGCCACTAGTAATAAATTAACGGTATAGATAACTGTTTTTATCATTTTTCCTCCTGCATAATAAATAGACTCTCGGCATTTGCCAAGGCAGATGGGATAGAAGATATCCTAGTTACATCATAAAGAAAGAAGCGCTTCAAAAGCGCTTCTTGGTTAACTTTCGCGATTATGACTTTAACTTCAAATAACAATCTATTTCCTTCAAAATGGTTTCGGTGATGCTTTTGTGTTGTGTGACTTCGGCAGCAAACTGCGGCATTGGACGCACCACGGCGGCGACATCGCATAAACCGTTCATTTCGCTGCAACGTACACGATATTCTTCTTTACCTGACTTTCGGTAAAGCTCTTCATTCAAAGATAGCGCATTGATCCGAAATTCTGAGGATTCGGAATTCAACTTCCACATCGCATAGTAAATGGCTGCCTGTTCCTGCTGATCGGAATACTGCTTCAGCAATTTATGAAGTTGCTCCAAGGCCTCAATCGGGTTTGTTCGCCTTAACCCCGCATTCAAATGCAATAAAAGCTTGAGTTGCATATCTCGACGATTAAGCTTATTAGCGATCTTCAGTGCTTCTTCCGCAATTTCCACTGCATGATCGTATTGATTCTGGTGATAACTCTTCACACTCATGAGATAGAGCGCATTACATTCAAAAAAAGGAGAGCGAAGCTGTCGGCTCAGTCGAAGCGAGCGATCAATGAACGGATTCGCTTCCTCAACTCGAAACTGCAACAATAAGTTATGGGCTTCCCATCCGAGCAAGTTGGCAGTAAAGCGCCAATCCTTGACAGCAATTGACTCTTCGAGACAAAAGGCGATGCACCCAGCCGCTATCGTGTGTAATCCCAGAAATCCATAATATTTGCCGAGCATCCCCAATGCGATCGTCAGACCCATACGATCACCGATCACTTGGCTGATTGCAATCTTATCAACGATGCAGTCGAAAGCCAAATCCATTTGATCGGTGTCGAGATAGACAAGCGCCAATCCGCCCAAGGCTTTCGCGATCGCATTCTTATCACGATTTTCAGTTGCGAGCTTGAACTGCTTCTTGTACGCATGAATCGCTTGGTAGAATTCACATTGATGATAGAATAGCCCCCCCATAACGCCGTAGAAACGGCAATCCTCCCTCGTTCGATCTCCGGAAGAAGGCAATTCCATTCTTACTGTCAAATACTGAAGTGCCTTGTCGTTATTTCCCATGTAGTAATGCAACATACCAAGCGTTCCATAGGCAAAGCCAAGACCGGAATGGTCGTCAATCAGCTCAAAATGGCGTCGAGCCCGTTCCAAATGAAAGCTTGCTTCCTCATATCTCCCCTGCAATCGCAGGCAATTGCCCAGCGCAACGTCGCAGAAAGAGCGTTCCTGCAGCTCAGTTGAATTCCCTTCTTGTTCAAGCCATTGTCTGTAAGTCTCCTCCGCTTCGTTCCAATTTCCCGTAATGATTAAAGCATCGCCGAGTTTCATTAGGGTTGGTAGCATCTGTTCGAGAGGCAACAAGGAGATGAGCTTCCGATAACACTGTATCCTGGTTTCATTGGCATATATTTTGTCTGCAACAGATGCAGCCATTTCGTAATAGTGAATAGCCTCTTTTTTCAAAACCGCAAGTTCGTAATGAAAGGCGATTTCCGCAGCAACGGCTTCAAGCCGCTCTTGATGAAAAGCAATCAATCCAATTGCGATTTTCCGGTGGTATTGGCGGCGCAAGCTCTCATTTTTCAGTGTATACGCAGATTCCCTTAGGATATCATGAGTAAAGTCGTACTTCTCGACTTCTGTCTCTTGCATGACTTTCGATTGTACTAAGTACTCCATTTTTTCAAGCATCTCTTCCTCACCCGAGCCTGACAACTTCGCCATAAGTGCTAATGATACAGGTCTGCCGACAGCGGCGAAGATGGATACAAGATGTCGATTATCCGGCGAAAGCTTCTTTAATCGATTTAAAATGATGGATTTCACCAAAGGCGAAAATCGGAATTCCATTTTGTCGCTACCCGTTTGCCATTCTTTCAACGTTTCCATTATATACAATGGATTACCGCCGATTTCCGCATATAATTTGGACGAATGGCAGTCTGCCAACTCATCGCCAACAGTAGCGGCCATCAGCTGTTTCGTTTCGTCCTCACCGAACGGTGCTAGCTCGATTTCCGTCAGCTTCCGTTCGTTTCGAAGCCCGGAGACAAAATGTCCGACGGCATCGCCCGGAGAATCCTCCGTTCTCATTGTCGCGACAACTAACAGCTTTGACTTGGTATCTTTGCGGAGTAGATAAGAGAGGAATTGCAGCGTCTCTCCATCGCTCCATTGAATATCGTCAATGAGGAGGAGTAGCGGTTGCTGACCCAGCAGCATCAGCTCTATCGCTTCATACCATTGGTTCAATTGCCAGTTGTCCTGAATGGGATCCGGCTTCGGCAAGTCCGGGTATCTTTCAAACAACTCTGGCAGTAAACGAGTCAATTCCGACAGCCGGACCGGACCGATCTGCGGTAAAGGAACACTCCTGAGCCATGCTGTGATCGGAGTGTAGGACAACGATCTTACTGACGGGTAGCATCCGGCAATGGCCGTTTGATACCCTTGTCTCTCTACCCATGCTTTAAATTCCAAGGTCAATCTGGTCTTGCCGATTCCCGACTCACCCTTCAATAGCAGGAGGGAATTTCTTCCGATCGTTGCCTGCTTCCAGTCGCTAACAATGTTTCCCCATTCGTTGATTCTGCCGACCAGCGGAGTCTTGCTTTGTTCAGCGGTCGATGACTCGCTGCTTATTTTCGTGAGCCTTTCTACAAGCTGTAAAGTTTCCTCCGCAGGACCAATCCCTAGCTCGTCTTGCAGGATGTTGCCCAGTTGCTGATAAATTAGCACTACGCCCGCCATGTCATTATTCAAGGCATGAAGCCGCATCAGCGTACGGTAAGTTTCCTCCCTTAATTTATTCAGTACAAGCATCTTATTCGCAAAAAATAGGGCCGACGAGTACTCCCGCTGATTTTCCATAATAGAAATGAGCTTGTCGAGTACAGACGAATACGTTTGCGCCAACTGATCCCGCTTCGCACCAAGCCATTCCTCTTGAAGCCCGGGTAGAAGCTCTCCCCTGTACAATTCTTCCGTTTTGCGAAGTTCGTAAAGGGTTTTTCCTTCTGCCCCCTGTTCAAACTCGCGCACATCCAAATAAATGGGTAATTCAAAATTCCACTGAATGTATGCTGGAGTAATTTTGAGATATCGATCGGTTTGTGGAAGACATTCCCGCAGATCGTGAAGGAGTTTCCGTAAATTGGATAGGGCTTGTTTCTCTGTGGAGTCCGGCCAGAAATCAAAGGCAATTTGTTTCCTGGTTTGCGGCATGTCATAAGCTAGAACTAAGTATGCCAGCAGCCGGGCCTTTGCACCGGATGTAGTCGTCGTAAACTCTTCTTTGTCAAAGGTGATTTTAAAACCGCCTAATAGATGAATGCTGCAGCCTGCCAAACCGTCCCCCTCCTTCGCAAATCTTCTCTAAACAATTTATTCTATTTTTGTATCCAAATCCCTCGTGTCAAAAATCGACTCATTTCGAGCCGTCACCATTAAGCTAAAGAAGACTATCACTTTTCTAGTGGCTCTGGCAGGCTAATTACAAAGTGGCAACGCATAGCCTCATCTACGGATCACAAAATAGCCACCAAATTATTGACGACCACATGGTGAAACAAGTCATCCAGATGAACTGCCCCTCAACTATCGTTATTCGTTAGTTGAACGTAGCCGACGACCAGTTATTTCATTAACGGCAATAGGAGAGCTGGTTTCCCTATTCAAGCCAAGCTCATCGGTATTCCGTTATTCTTTTCCGTTATGTGTCGGTAGAGTTCCCGTCCCTCGTTGTTGGTCAGCTATTATCCGAGCATTATGTATTTTTATATTCTCCCTCTGCAGTTCACTTTGCCTCCGTTCGATCTTGGTTAATTTCCTTACTATAGTTTCCAGCCTGAAAACCAAATAAATTGGAAAAAGTAAAGACAGAAATACAACCGTCCAATTGACCATATCAGCAACCTCCTTTACTTCTTTTGGAGAGTATATTTTGTTATAGCATATGACGGCGACTCCACCACACATTACTGCCCGTTACTTCAATAGACAACGGCAGCCGATCGGGTGACCAGCTGCCGCTATATTCAAACCATTTCGCCGAAATATGGAACAATTTATAAGTTTCAAAATATCGGAGCTAAACAGCTCTTTGGTTGAGAAGCGTGCCGATTCTTTTTCTTTCGGCAGCCTTCTAGTTTTGACTATTGAGCTCTCTGTTACTAATGCTTATAGTACCTCAATAGCTCATAACCTGCCCGATTCAACTATCGTTCCCCGTTAGCGTAATCCACTAATGATCTATTCATTTTTTCCCTGAGAAAATAAAACTAAAAAACCGCTCCTCTTAGCATTGATGCAATTAGATTTCCCATCTCACTAGTACCGAGCAACTTTTTACGATCATCACCTTCCCCAAACAAATCTTTTGTACGATAACCCGACTCAAGTACCGTTATAACTGCTTCCTCTATACTTTTAGCAGCAACCTCATCATTAAATGAATAACGTAACATCAATGAAATACATAGAATTGCACTAATGGGATTTGCAAGATCTCGACCGGCAATACTTGGTGCAGAACCATGTATTGGCTCGTAAAGTCCAAATGTTGTATCCCCTAAACTTGCAGAAGGAAGTAACCCAATCGATCCTAGCAATACAGAGGCTTCGTCAGAAAGTATATCCCCAAAAATATTATTAGTGAGAATGACATCAAATTGCTTTGGATTCAATATGAGTTGCATTGCCGCATTATCTACATGAAGGTAGTCATTTTCAACATCTGGATAGGATTGAGCGACTTCATTTACTACTTCTCTCCATAAAATACTACTTCTTAATACATTAGATTTTGCGACTAGAGTGACTTTTTTTCTTCTTTTCTTTGCATACTCAAATGCTTTAAAGGCAATTCGTCGTATCTCTGATTCTTTGTATGATTCAACATCGGAGTACTCTCTTTCGTTATTAATAATCCGCTCTTTTTTTTCTCCAAAGTAAATACTTGATGTCAGCTCTCGAACTATTAGTATATCTACATTGTTTATGATTTGCTTTTTAATTGGAGATAGATGCAATAGGGAATCAAACACTTTTGTTTCTCTAAGATTGGTGAAAAGGTTGAAGTGCTTTCTTAGTGGAAGTATAGCTCCTTGTTCTACTCCAGACCACTTGGGGTGATTTACTTCTTCAGGTGGTCCGCCGAATGGCCCTTTGATTAATGCGTCACATTTTTCTGCTATTTCTAATGTAATAGCAGGGAGATGTGTCCCATATTTATCAAATGCACTTCCACTAGCTTCTAGAAATGTAATTTCAAATTCGTACTCATGCTTTTCTTCGACTACTTTCAATATTTTTAAGTAAAATGGTTTATATTCCCATTTTAACTCAATTCTTTGTTTGACTGAAATATATAGATATAATAATATTTATAGGAAAAAACTATAAACACTAACTATCCTACCCCTTACTTGAATAACTAAAAGAGGAGCTACAGCGTAGCTATCCCCTCAACTATCGTTACTCGTTAGTTGAATGAAAGCAGCTTAACTTTTCTTATGATAGATGTTTATCCTAGAAGCCAAGAAAAAGGGAAAAATAACCAGTAATCATCAAAAGTTGTAATACTAAAAATCCAAAGTAATATACCAATAACTATAACAAATCCAGTATTTGAAGGTTTTTTAATCAAACGAAAGGTATGGGCAAATGCCAACGTCCATAAGGTGAAAGGAAAAACAAGCAGATATAGCCCAATTGACATACTGCCTAAAAAGCTTGCAATATACCACAAAATACCTGCTAACCAACATAGTTTGGGTTTCACAGTAATTCCAACAATAGTCGTAAAAGCGATCGTAATTACTCCAAGAATAACCAATCCATAAAATATGATTGTAAACATAATTGTTCACCCCAAATCAATTTTACCATAAAATTGTAAATTATCCCTATTAGTTTCTCAGCCCATTTACTGAATAATAACGCCTGTCACTTTAATAAAAAAAAGAGGAGCTGCCGCGTGGCAAGTCCCTTAACTATCGTCTCCTGTTAGCGTAATGTTCCCAGTTAGCGTAATAAGACTCCGATCGATAAAGTAGCATTCAAGAGGTTTAATTACCCTTCGATATGCTCCAAATCGCTTCCTGAATATCCTCATATCGGCGAAGTGAATTTTCAAACTGTTTTTTCTGGTTTAAGATCTCGTTGTTCATTTTTACATAGTCTACAATTTTACTTACGTCTGTCTTTAAGATGTACGATTTTTCTTGATCAAGTTCTATAAATACTGCTTTTTGTTCTGTATTAAATTTATTGAGTCCATTCTCAGTATCGATTAGCTTTTGTTTCAATAATGCTCGGGCAATTTCGATGTCAATCAAATGATGTTTCCACAAGATCTGAATAGCTAGTATATCCGTATCTTCAAAAGGATCCATCGTTTGTGCAACTTCACTTAAACTTAAATATAATTGAGAGACAAGTCTCGTTTCCCATTTAATTACAAGTTCTTGTAGAATGTTGTATATCCAAATAGTATCCCTTTGTGTCAAAATAACTTTGATTTGTGGGATAGTCTTCTCCGAGTATTTGAGTAGTGTGCTAACGATTTCTGAGGCCACAGGCCAATTCATGTCTTGTAACCATATCAACAATTCTGGTATCAAGGTGATAACTGCTTCCTCATCTAACTGAATCAGTGCTTCAATACTTTCTATATCGCTTTTATTTTTTGGAAGATACTTATGGAATTGATCCATATAACACACACCCCAATACCGCATTAATTGCAGAATCCCCTATTACTTTATCATCCATTTATTGATATTGGAACTATTCTGCCCGTTAGGCTGGAAAAGGCAACCGGTGTAGTCGGTTGCCTTTTCGTGTACTATTATGAATTAGTACTATCCATCAGTAAGATTGAGTCAGTATAATCAAATTGACAATTAAACTGGGGGTGGAGCTAACCAATTAAAAGCTGGAATATTCCTCAATACTCCAAATGTAGTGGTCAATGATATCATTACGGCCATAATTAGATTGCTTGTATGCCGCATTTGTTTCTTATTTGCCAATGTGTAAGTTACATATAAAGGGAGAATGAACAACAACAAGGGATTATACCTATAAGCCTGAAGGAAGTCTAACTGAAACAAGGAAAAAGCAGCCCTCGTTATTCCGCATCCTGGACAATAGAACCCTGTTAACGCGTGAAAAAAACAAGGAATACCGATTTTTGTTATCGGTAACCATACTTCTAGATACAATAGCCCACCAACGAAAAGCGAGGAACCCCAAACAAGTTTGGAGTTGCTCTGTGTAATCATCTTAAACTTATGCAAGTTTATTGATATCCGATTGAACCAATGCATAGGTTACGATCCCCAATCCGAAGATTGTAAGTATAAGGTAAATAGCTGAATTATCGGATACGAGCGCACCGCGTTGACGCTGTGCTTCTGCGACTTGTTTACCAATTTGATAAGCCCAGACGAAACTCCAAATACCACAAGTGATTAATGATAGGAGAAAGTGCTTTCCACCTGTAAATGAGGAGTCTCCACTCAATTTACCAGTATCATTCGTCATAACAATGAACCAATAGATACCGTAGATACCGCATGTGATAATTGATAGAACGATTGCTAAGCCAACACTTCTTTGTTGAATCATGACACACCCCTGATATTTTATTATTTCAATTATCAAATTCATGCCACGAAATCGAACTCTGTATATTATATACAACACATAATGGCAAAAACCGACACTATTATTATATGAATATATGTATACAAAAACCATAAGTATTTTCACCGTAAGGCCCGTTACAGAGATCCGTATCACAAAGGGAGCGATGATAAATCGTCGTTTCACCACGCTCTACTGCCCGTTAATTGAGAAAAAGCAGCCGTACCATAAAGGTCAGCTGCCATCTCTACTATTATTGAACTCTCGTTCACCGTTAGTTTAGTAAATAATATCGTGTTGTTCCCCTTCTTTTGGGTCGTATATCACAATCCACTGTTCCTCAATTACCTTGAGTTCCTGATTACAATAAACCATAGCTTCATCAAGTGTTTCAAACCATAAGTCCGCGATTCCGCTCTTATTCTCTTGTGTATCATACAAAAAAGCATAAACGCCATTCTCTGAGTCGTAAATCATTACCTTCCTAATGTTATCAACTGGTTCTCTAAGAAGGGCGTACATTCGCATTTCAATACCTCCATAAGGTTCTTTTACCAACATTTTACCATTAAACTATCCTGCCCATTAGTTTAACGAAAAAGGGAGCATCTGCCGCGAGGCGATTTACCCCCTGATTATTACGCTATAGTTCCCAGTTAGATTAACGACCGATAGTTGTATTAAAGGTTACTTTTCTAAATGCTTTGAGACAGATGGAAAACTATTTAATTGAACCCATTTGCCAATACCTCTATCAGTATACTCGTAAGTTATACCTGGCTCATCAGTAAAAACTACAAACATCACATACTTCGGCATCTTACTTTTCTTACCTTTAATACTGGCGATATCGGTTTCTTTATAATTTTTCTCATAAATGAGATAGTTTTTTAAATCTTCTTCCAAAGCATCTATTTTCATTTGAGAGCTAATTGATGATATGACTGGAATTAGTAAAATAACTGTTATCACTATCCACCATGTTTTAATCTTTCTCAATTAATATCCTCCAAACTATAAAGTTGCCAATCAATCACGCGACAGAGCTATCGTTACCCTTTAGCTTAAAGACTGCTTTCCAAATAGCTATTGAATAATGTTAATGAGTGCTCTTTTCCTTCAGTCATAAGGTTTTCTGCAATCTGTTTAATTACTTCTTTATCACGTAGCTCAATTGAATTTGGAACTAACAACTCCAAGGGTGTTATCCACTTAGAATCAATTATTTCACTTAAATCTAATTGAAGGGAGCCCCCGATTATTTCACCAAGAAAATGAAACAAAATAACTTGATGATTTGAACTGCTAATAAAATTATAAATGCCTGTTGTACCCGTAAGTCTAACATCATATCCTGTTTCTTCTTTTGTTTCTCTACGAGCCGCATCTAGAATATCTTCGCCATACTCAATTCTTCCAGAAGGAAAGTTCCACTTATTTTTAACCGATGCTTTGTTTTCTTTGACCATAAGTACTTTTTCTTCACATATTATCGAAACACTTACAACTAGTACAATCCCATTTTGAGTCATGTTAAGAACCCTCCAATTTCAAAGAAACACCACTACAACAGTTAGAACATATGTTCTTTTGTTTGTAAATGTGTACATCAGTTCTTGCCAAGCTAACCTGCCCGTTACATTAATGAAAACAGGGAGCTGCTGTGGTAAGCTGCTCCCCGTTTGTTAGTGTACTATCGTTCCTACGTTAGTTTAAATGACAAGTGCTATTTGAAAATTTTAAAATATCTGCTTTGGGATGATAGTGTAAGAAATGAATCCCGGTGTTGTTGGTATGGAACCAGACATTATTATTTGAAGGTAACTGGAGGAAATTTTCAATGAGTTTCGTAATAGTTCCTCCGTGAGATACAATGGCAACTCTTTTATATTGGCTGCTATTCTCTTTTATGTAAGAAAAGATTTGTTTGATTCGCTCATAAAATTTTATGTCGCTTTCATCAACTTCCTGCTCGCATAGATTATCAAGATATCTCACTTCACAATCAACGATACTCGCTAAAATATCCGCCGTTTGCCTTGCACGTTGAAGTGTACTTGACCAAATAAACTCTGGTGGAAATTCTTTTGAAACACGTGCAGACATTTTTTTGCTTTGCTCAATTCCTAAGCTTGTTAACGGTTCAAGTACATTTACTTTCTCATCCTCTGATTCTCCATGTCGAATTACTAATATCTCCATCATTAGTTTCACCTCAATTAATTGCTTTCACTAATTTTACCATCTGGATGAAATTGTGATCATTATCTTATCAGACCCTAGTTAATCGTACATTACATCTGGATTCTGATTAGAAAGTATTCTGCTTCCTTAGTCAACTATCCTGCCCTTTAGCTTAATGGCCGTGTGAATAATCCATTACAAATCCAACCTTTAATATCACCGCGATTATGCGCATATGTTTGTGTCGCAAAACGATTAAGCACCTATGTTTATGTCGTGACCTCGCGACACAAACATAGGTGCTTTGAAATAAAAAATCCCCTATTGGCGGGGATCTAAAAGCACTCATGTTTGTGTCGCCGGACATTAGAACGGCACCGGAAATTGTTTTAAGCGGAATAAAATTACCATACTGCATTCGGGTGCTACCAGATTTGTCTGCAGCCGATGTGTCAATTTCTTCTCTGGATACCAAAGAATCGATGTAGCAGCCATACACGTGTTACAGTTTTCTGACCTGGAAGTCTTGCATGGTGCATATAGCTTGAATCTGCTGCAAATCATTCTCTAAACCTTGCCCCATTTGGATATCAGTGATCTTTTCCATTGCAATCCCCCCAGTCTTACAGGTTATTTTATCCAATACCTGTTTGACTTTTCAGTTTGAGTGGATATATGCAAAGCAACTATTTAAGAGCATTAAAAAAAGGATAGCTCCGTAACATTCATAAGGGCTATCCTTTTACTATATAATTGGATCATTAAGTATGCCGTCGCATTTGCTTTTGCTATAATTACATGGCATCCAAGATGATGCCTGCCGTTTCCTCAATGGCTTTTTCCGTGACATCGATCACGGTACATCCAAGCTGCTTAAACAAGCCGTAAGCATATTCCAGCTCTTCCGCCACTCTTTCAATTGCCGAATACTTAGCGCCAAATGGCAGCCCTAACGTTTTGAGCCGTTCCGTACGGATCTTAACGAGCTGAGCTGCGCTCATCGTCAAGCCGATCAATTTGCTTTTGTTCAGCGTAAACAAGTCTTTCGGCGGCTTTACTTCCGGTACTAACGGATAATTGGCCACTTTATACCCTTTGTGAGCAAGATAAATACTTAACGGTGTTTTCGATGTCCTCGATATTCCAAGAAGAACAATATCTGCTTGTTTAAAAGCACTAGTGTCTTTTCCGTCATCGCATTTAACTGCAAATTCAATGGCTTCAACCCGCTTATAATAATCTTCATCCATCAGGTGCAGCAAGCCCGCTTGCTTTTTAGGAGAATCTTTAAAATTATCAATGAATGCTTGCATAACAGGACCCAAGACATCTATGCTAGTCACGTTTAAACGAATGGCTTCTTGTCGCATCATCTCTCTTAGTTCTGGAAGAACGAGTGTATAGACGACAAAACCGCTAACCCTTGAAGCTTCTTCCATCATCAATTGAATTTCATGCTCCGTACGCATGGTCCCGAAACGTCTTACATGAACTTGACTAGCGTTAAACTGACGAATCGTCGCTTGAACGACTGTATTTGCCGTTTCTCCAACCGAGTCTGAACAAACGAATATGGTGCGTACTTTCTCTTCCACCCGTGATTCCTCCTAATTCGCTATAGCTACCTTTCTTTCTCCAGGAACGCCGTGTAGAATAAATGCTTGTGCTGCGGCTATTCGTGCCAAAGGAATTCGGTAAGGGGAGCAACTAACATAATCCAATCCAGTTAAGTGACAAAAGAATATTGACTCTTTATCTCCGCCATGTTCCCCACAAATGCCTGTTTTTAATGAAGGCTTAACGATGCGTCCCATATTTACGGCGATGTCAATCAATTGTCCGACGCCTTCCGTGTCGAGCACCTGAAACGGATTATGCGGCAGAAGCTTCTGCTCGACATAATGCGTTAGAAATTTCCCTTCCGCATCGTCACGGCTGTATCCGAATGTCATTTGCGTTAAGTCATTAGTGCCAAAAGAGAAGAAATCGGCATGAGCCACGATCTGGCGCGCCGTTAGGGCTGCACGTGGTACTTCGATCATGGTCCCAACCTTGTAAGTACACCCTCGCAGTTTGTCTATTCCCAGCACCTGCTGAGCAACGAATTCAACAAGATCCCTCATGATTTTCAGTTCATTGGCATGACCAACGAGTGGAATCATGATTTCCGGAATCACTTGGATACCTTTGTCGATACAGCGTGATGCTGCACGGAAGATAGCCTCAATCTGCATATCATAAATTTCCGGATATACAATCCCCAGTCTGCAGCCTCGCTGTCCTAGCATAGGATTCGTCTCGTGGAGAGCTTGCACTTTGCGGAGAAGGTGTGCAACCTCATCTTTTTCCTCGTCTGAGCTCCCTTGATCATACGTTAGTTGCGCATGTCTTTTTTGCAGCTCTTCCAGGTTAGGCAGAAACTCATGCAGTGGAGGATCGAGTAGCCGGATCGTCACTGGGAGGCCATCCATTTCCTCGAACATGCCTTCAAAATCAGACTGCTGCATTGGGAGCAGCTGGGCAAGAGCCTTCAAGCGTTCCTCTTTATCCTCTGCCAAGATCATTTGTTGAACAACAGGCAGACGAGCTGGTGAGAAAAACATATGCTCTGTACGGCATAAACCAATCCCTTCTGCTCCTAATTCTCTCGCCATTTTCGCATCATACGGATTATCCGCATTCGCGAACACCTTCAGGGTGCGAATCTCATCTGCCCATTTCAGCATAACGAGAAGTTCATATGTCATCCTGGCTTCGTGTAATGGGATAGCACCAATTATAACCCGTCCAGTTGCTCCATCCAGTGTAATCCAATCGCCTTCTTCAACGATCCTACTTCCTGCCATCATTCGCTTTTCATCCAGCGCAATTCGGACGTCTTCGCAACCGCATACGCAGGGTTTACCCATTCCCCTTGCAACAACAGCGGCATGGCTTGTCATCCCGCCTCGGCTGGTGAGTACGCCTTCTGAAGCGATCACGCCATGAATATCTTCGGGTGTCGTTTCGGTTCTAGCAAGTATGACCGCCTTGCCGGCACGGCTCCACTCTGCTGCCGTATCGGCGTCAAATACTAGCTGACCAACCGCTGCGCCCGGTGAAGCAGGAAGACCTTTTGCCAGCACATCCTTTATGGATTCTTCGTCGATACCTCTATGCAAAAGCTGATCGAGGTGCGACACTTCGATGCGCTCAACGGCCTCTCGTTTCGTCAATACACCTTCATGGACCAAATCGACGGCGATCTTGAGCGCAGCTTGTGCGTTTCGTTTACCGTTTCGTGTTTGCAGCAGGTAAAGCTTATTATTTTCCACCGTAAATTCGATGTCTTGCATATCTTTGTAATGCTTCTCAAGCTGCTTGGAAGCACTAAACAATTGCTCATATATGTCGGGCATTTCGTGTTTCAGTGCAGCAATCGCTAGCGGCGTTCTTATCCCTGCGACAACATCTTCCCCCTGAGCATTGATCAGGTATTCACCAAAAAACGTATCTTCACCCGTGGATGGATTTCTCGTAAAGACAACGCCGGTACCGCAATTGCCGCCCATATTACCAAATACCATGCTCTGAATGTTGACCGCTGTCCCCTGTTCATCTGGAATTCGATTTATTTTGCGGTAAATCTGAGCACGTTGATTGTTCCAGGACTTGAATACAGCTTCTACCGCCATGCGCAATTGCTCATAGACATGCTGCGGGAAATCAAAGCCTGTTTTCTTAAGAATACACTTTTTGTAATTTACGATAAGGTACTTCCAACCTTCAGCAGTTACATCTTGATCGTTATCCACGCCTTCTTTCTCTTTCAAACGGTGCAACAGCTGTTCGAAATGGTATGATTCGATACCTAGCACTACGTTTCCAAACATCTGGATCAAACGGCGATAGCAGTCGTAAGCGAACTTTTCGTTTCTTGTAAGCGTCGCCAATCCTTGAACAGTTACATCATTGAGCCCGAGATTCAAAATGGTGTCCATCATCCCCGGCATCGAGCTTACAGAACCTGAACGGACGGACACAAGCAGCGGATTGCTTCCATCTCCGAACGTTTGTCCCTTCTGTATTTCTAGCTGCTGGAGAGCTGCTTCGACTTGTTCAAGCAGTTCTTCTGAGATCTGATTGCCGAGCTTAAAAAAGTTTAAGCAAGCCTCCGTTGTAATTGTGAAGCCAGGAGGTACTGGTAAGCCGGCCCGTGTCATCTCAGCAAGATTGGCTCCCTTTCCGCCAAGTAAAGCTTTCATTGAAGCATTTCCGTCTTGAAAGGGTACCACTTGTTTCTGGGTCATCATTTGTTCGCCTCCTTATTTTTATCTATACATTTATTGCACAAACTATAAAATTTCTTATATCCGTTCGTTGGTAGCGTTGCAATCACTTCATTACAGGATTTACAGATGATAACGCCTAGATCATTCGGACGAATGGCAGCCAATGTTACTTGGTTTGTATTAGACATTTCGCTTCCCCCTTTAGATGTGTGCTTTCCGCATGTGACATATAAGAGATTAAATCAATGACTCGATTTGCGTAACCCCATTCATTGTCATACCAAGCTAACAGCTTGATTTGGTTTTCCTGCGTCATTATGCTTAGACCGTCAATAATGGCTGACTTCTCATTGCCGATATAATCCGTAGAAACAAGCGGCAATTCATTGTAGTCAACATAGGTTCCAATTGGTCCGGCAATCGCCTGTTTTATGGCCAATTTCACTTCGTCGACATCTACTTTACGGCCGACTACGACTTGCAGATCGAGCAGTGAAACGTCCTGCGTCGGCACACGTACAGAGACGCCTTGAATATGGGATGCGAGATGAGGAATAACATCAATAAGTGCTTTGCCAACCCCAGTAGACGTCGGAATAATAGAATTCGTACATGCCCTAGCACGGCGAAGATCCTTATGCGGGTTATCCATATGATTTTGATCATTCGTGTACGCATGGACCGTTGTCATCCACCCCATCTCGACACGAAAAGATTCATCCAGAACACGAAGAACAGGTGCGATACAGTTGGTCGTACAAGAGGCTGCGGAAAGTAAGCGATGCTGCATGGGATCATACCGGTCTTCATTCACTCCCATGACAATAGTCAAATCCATGTTCGTACCCGGTGCAGTAATCAGAACCTTCTTGGCTCCCCCAAATAAGTGTCGTTCGGCTCCTTGCCGATGATTGAACTTTCCTGTTGCATCTACGACTAAGTCAACACCATAATCCTCCCATGGCAGTAAATCTGGTTCTCTTTCGCAGATGACAGGTATTTGCTGCCCATTAATTCGAATTAGGTTGTCATGTAACACTTCGATTTTCGCTTCCCAAGTGCCATGAACCGAATCATATTTCAACAAATGGGCTAACACATGAATGGGACTTGTTGAGTTGATCACTACCACTTCGAAATTCTGCTGATTGAGTGTCAATGCTTTTCGTAAACACAACCTGCCAATTCTTCCTGTACCACTAATACCAACTCGCATCTCCATCCCCCCAACCTTATTTAGTATGTCATAAATGTACCACAAGGATTAATAGTACACAATATATAGTTGTACCCTGTAACGAAATCGACACTATTTATTCTAATAGACATAAATATCTTTATATATGACGTCATATATTATTAAAAAACCAGTCAGCAAAAAGACATTGCTATACTGGTTTTTCACACAAATTAATTTGCACCTAATATGAATTTAAGACGACTAATCGGTGTGAAACAGTTCTTCCATCGACGCCCACCACTCGCCACACCTATTGACCCTACAGTATCATGTAAAAGATATAACTTTATTCTCGCCAGGTTTTAAGCAAACTGTCCGGCATTCGAGCCGGGCACTTAACTCCTTTGTTTCAGAAACCTTATTAGAGTGTTCCGCTAGCACTTTGACCTCTGCTTCAAACGATGTGGAATTTGACAAGCGAACGAGGAAGGGGGAATCGGAAACCTTAACCGCCTCCACATGATCGATGGCCATAACAAGTCCAGTATCCAATTGAACATACACGCCTCATGTTCACCCGTTCGCACATCATGCCAGCTGGCAGCTGAACTGGAGTTTCGTCCCAGGACAAGATCGGCCGATCTTCTCTTGACAAATATTGCGGGAGATTATGGGCCGTCTCCCGGATCATTTTAAGATAGAAAGCATTGCCGGTATAACGAAATAGCTTGAACAAGCTATCCCCCGACAACGTACATATACCTGGAGCACTATGTTTGTTCTGCACGTTGGCGATGTCCAATGAATCGAAATCCATCGTTAGCAACTTGTCCAGTCGATTTCTACGTCGCTTTTCCAGACCCTCAAGCTTTTCTAACTTTCTTAGGAAAGAGGCAACTTGAGGAGAATCAGAAAACCTTTCAAGTCTTGCCCAAGCCTTTTTCAAGACCTCTCCCACTTCATCCACATAAACTGTGGTCGCGCATTCAATTTCTATGAAGCTGAAAAAAAGTTTGGTTTAATCAAGTTATCCGTTAGTTTAATGACAGCAGCTTAACTTCTCTTATGATATAGTTAGTTGTTTATCCTAAAAGCCAAGCAAAAGGGAAAAACAACCAGTAATCATCTAAAATTGTAATACTAACAATCCAAAGTAATATGCCAATAACTATAACGAATCCAGTATTTGAAGGTTTTCTAATCAAACGAAAGGTATGGGCAAATGCCAACGTCCATAAGGTAAAAGGAAAAACAAGCAGATATATCCCAATTGACATACTGCCTAAAAAGCTTGCAATATACCACAAAATACCTGTTAACCAACATAGTTTGGGTTTCACAGTAATTCCAACAATAGTCGTAAAAACCATCGTAATTTCACCAATAATAACCAATCCATAAAATATGATTGTAAACATTATTGTTCACCCCAGAATCTATTTCACCATAAAATTGTAAATCATCCCTATAAATTGCTCAGCCCATTTATTGAATAATCCCGCCTGTTACTTTAATAAACAAAAGAGGAGCTGCCGCGTGGCAAGCCCCTTAACTATCGTTCTCCGTTAGCGTAACAATGTGACCAGAAGGTTCTATTAGCAATATTATATCCATTACTACATGCCAAAAGGTGATGATGAAAAGCTATACCGAAATGACTTTCCACTATCCTTTTTTACAAAAATCCAAGGAGCTGGCATATCATCGGGTACTCCTTTAGCTTTATACAATTGAATGCCCTCGCCGCTTTTTTCGTATGTATCAAAGTTATCTGAAAAAGTTCCATTGTACATAAGCAATTGACCTTTTATATGAACTGCCGGGGCGCACCCTCCGAGAGGTTGCAACATTTAGTACCTCATATTGGAACTAAACTGCCCCATAGTTGAAGCAGGCAGCCCCTTCTGATGTAAGCTATAGCTCCCTGTTAGCTGAATTCCTTAAGTAGAAAATTCACTCACTCCTAAAATCATATTTCTCATCTGGCAATCTTAAACCGTGACCGTTAATTCTAACATTATCATCGTCAATCCATTCAATAGATGCATTCTTTTCTCTATAATTCCAATAAATATTCTTTTTCTTCTTAGAGCTTTTGTTGAAAACAAGTTCTGCTCTTACAGCAAAGGCAGTAGTTGCTCCCCCACTAGAAACGTATGCATTAATTGTATATTTTCCGTTTGGAGAGTTTGATTGTTCAATTAAATCACCCGTCGGGAGCCGATTCATGTCAAAGAAAGCCCAATAAATTCCATAACCAATTAGACCAATGAACAGCAATCCAATTGAAAGTAAAAATTTAAGCATATTTCTTTTGGTTCTCTTAATTTCAATAATATTATTTTGGTCATCGTTTGAATGTTCCATTTTCCTCCACTAATAATAACCTTATGCTTGTTCTACTAATAGAAAATTATACCATGCAGATAATGCTCTATCCAAGGTAAATATATCAACGATCGACGACAGGGCACCACGTTAAACTGCCCGTTAGCGGAGTGAAGGGCTGCCACGTGGCAGCCCTTCAAATGTTATTAACTATCTTTTTCTCGTTACTTTAATCTTATTTCATTTCATTGTATAAATCTGCAAGTACTTTTGCTAAAAAGTCCACAGCTCTATATTCCTCCTCAAGACTATTTTCTGGACCTCCAATCTCCATAAACACTGAGTTTGGAGATAAGTCTTGGTTATATGAAAAACTTCCATCTGGTGCTTCTTTTGTTAGAACACCTTTTGACAATCCAGGATATAAATTTTCTAGTTTATTATTAATTTTATTGGCGAATTCCAAGTTTTTATAATAATTCGGGTGAGATTTCGCAATTACAAACTGAATGCGGGCTATTTCTTTATTATTCATATTAACTGTTGTTTTTTCGCGTTTTAGTGAATCTCTATGAATGTCAAATACCATACGTATTTCATTGTTAGTTTTTAAAGTGTTAAGTAATACTTGTCTTGAATATTTGTAAGAGTCTGCATAACTGAAATTTGTTGTTGTCGTGTAGTCTGTTTGGTCCTGAAGCGTATCTATACCAAATTCATTAAGTTTGGTCGAAAGGTATTTTCCAACAAGGGTTATATTTACATCTTTGGAGTTAGCTTTTTCCAAATCCTTTTCATTGGGTATTTCTGGTAAAAAAGATTCTTGATTATGACTATGGAGGATATAGATGAGTGGCTTGTTTTTAAATGCGGTGACATCGTCTCCCTTGAAGAGAGATAGTCCACCACTCACAGTTTTACTAATTACTTGTTGACCATTATAAAAACTAACCCAAACAATAAGGAAAAGCGTTATGATAGCAGAACAAACAAAAGAAAACGTCCTTACAGTACTTCTCCTTTCGGTCATCTCTTTCGCTCTCTGAATTAATTCAATTTCAGTTTTATTTATGAAATCAGGACTAGCATTAACATTAGGAGAACTTTTAAGTGCTTCAATAATGGTTTCTTCATTTATCAAATCCGTTGCCCCCCAACACTGAAAATATTTTATTTTTAAGCGTATTCAAAGCACGATGATAATCTACTTTTACCTTAGATTCACTGCAATCTAATATTTCAGCGGTCTCCTTTATTGACATTTCATTGATGGCTCTAAGTATGATTACTGCTTTATGGTTCTGTTTCAATTTAGACAATTCGTTATGTATGATTTCCAAGGTCTCCTTTTTTTCAACTACTACATGCGGTAAATCTTCTTTTGTAATTAGTTTCTTAAAAAAATCATCTGTGAACAACACGAAGAACTTTTTTCTCCGATAGTGGTCTATTGCAACATGCTTAGCAATTGATAAAACCCAAGTTTTGAAATTAGAGCGTCGGTCGTATCGTGTAATTGATTTTAGAACCCGAATAAATACTTCTTGTGTTAAGTCTTCTGCATCGTTCTTATTTCCAGTGAAACAGGCAAGAAATTTGTATACATCTTTATGATATTGTCGATATATATGCGAGATTGTAATTTGCAAATTTTCCTGTCCAATAACATTGGGAATCGTGTATTCAAATTTTTTTTCTTCAAACAATTCATCCCCTCCTTATCCTTCTTTTGAATTTAACTTCAATTATTTAGTCGTTCGAGTGAAGCAATAGGTTACAATAAAATGTAATTTTATAATCGTTATCAATTGTAATAAATCTTATTTACAGATGAATTCCTTTTACCTGAATAATACAAATAGGAGCAGTCGCAACAGCAAATGCTCCTTTCGTTAAACTATACTTCTCCTGTGCTAATTTAACTAAAGTTATCCGTTAGTTGAATGTCTGACTCATTAAGAACTGACTTCCTCTATCAGTAATGAATAAATTTTTCTCTCCATCATACTGAATATATTCATTTCTTAATAGGAAAGTTCTTGCATTAATCATTCGATTTCTATATGCATATTGTCTTCCGCACTTAACCAATTCTTTCGTATCTTCCTCCGATAGAACAAACAAAATAACTAAATTATTTATTATTGCATCTGTAGTGTAGAGTCCTCGATCATTTAGTAATTGAAGGAACGGAATTACGAAGTCCCTATACGAGGGGATGCCAGACATTTTAGTTCCTCATTTCAATAAAATTCATACGTCAGTTTCCTGGTGTAGCTTGAATCGGAAAATATTTACTTAGCAAAACTGCCCATTAGTTTAAAGGCATCATTAATGTACTCGTCAAGAAACGCGTTATTAAAAAGAGACATATTCTTGCGCATGATTAAATAAGTATGCTCGATCCCAATCTCCTGACTCTTTGTCATTTAAGCCCAGGTTGATTTTATCGACTATATCCATTAATGCCGATTCAATTAATTCCACTCTAACAGGACCCCATGCGTCTTGTTTTAATCGAGGGTAGCTGATGCTTTCAACCAAGGTCAGACCTTTTATTCGCTGGAAAAGTGTTGCCCACTTCGTCAAATCTCCTGTTAGGCTTTTAGTTGAAATCTCAAATTTCCTGAAACCAACTAATCCAATATTTGTGGAAATCGCAATTAACCCGCAAATATCTGTCTCTTCTCGAAGCTGCAACTTTTCTCTAAACTCATGATCAAATCGAAAACATTCTATTCGGGTAATCCTGCAGTTCTGTAAATTAGCCGAACCTTTCAAATCATGCAAAGCAACATGAAGGGAATGAATATTCGGGTTATACTCAACTTTCTGTTCGATCGTATTATTGTTAAGAATCATAATCTGCATATTGTCCTGTTCCTCCTATTTCAATGTTCATTCCGTACATGAAAGCAAAAAATGACCTTCTCTATAATAAGAGAAAGGTCATTAGCATTCGAAGTCATATCCTCACTCTTATCTCCCAGATTCGCTTTGCAAAGCGTTTCCGCAAGAATTAGCACCGTGCATTCCTTTGTTTAACAAAGGTTTGTCGGTTGCCGGGTTTCATCGGGCTAGTCCCTCCACCTGCTCTTGATAAGAAAGTTCCATATATTCAATTATTTCAATAATACTATAAAGGCCTTTGATGTCAAGAAATTTAAGCATTATCATTAATTGCACTATTCTGCCCGTTAATTTAACGGACAACGGCAGCCGATCGTATACCGGCTGCCGTTGTGTTGTGCTTGAACTATAGTCCATCGTTAGTTCAGCGAAAATCCTAATCGTTTGCAAATTGTCAGAGCCCTGGTCGCTTGAATTCGATACGTGCGCGTTCAACACAGCGATCCTTCCCGTGCATTGTTGATGACAGCCTCAATTTTGCTGCGATGCCAGACGATGCCTTCATTCTTGAGTAAACGATCGACGTCCCGCTGAGAAAAATGCGCAATCCTTTCGAAATCGAAATGATGGACTGCTGCGCTCGGAAGTTCTCTACGAGGATCGTACGCCAGCTTAGTCCGGATTGAAAACCTTCAAGACTCAATTTTTCGAACAAGTGATGATCATGATTAACGGGAAAACCCCATTCCATATCATGACCAATCGATGAATCTGATTCGCGAAAAAGGATATGTTGCAATTAGGCAATTAGGTGTGACAAAAGCAAGCATTTTACGATATCCGTATTTTTTGATAAAAGACAGAACATCATATTTAAATACATTAACTAGAAGGATGGGAACAACACAATGAACACTAACTTTACAGAGCATCGCATCGATCGTGGACAAAGCAGCATCTATGCACGAGATTATGCAGGTAAAGGCGGAAAAATCTTATGAACCTAGACACCACAAAGGCGGCAGGAGCCGCAAAATTGGACCTAGCACCGTCGCCAAAGATGGAGATTGACGAGTTGCAGGTCAATTCGGATATCAAGCTTCGTCATTTTGTCTATCGTCCTGTCCATCCAAAGGCTACGGTGTTGTTCCTACACGGCTTCCCAGAGTCGATGTATTCATGGAAGCCGATTGCCGAATCTCTGTCCAGCGATTATGAGGTTCATGCGTTTGACTGGCCCGGTTACGGACAATCCTCACGTCCGAGCGCCGATCGCTTTTCCTACGCACCGAAAGACTATGCCCAGGTGCTGGAACAATATATCCGCGCTTCCGGTATCGACAGCTCGAAGCTGGTGATTTACGCGACCGATATTGGGGCTTTGCCGGTGTTGCTGGCCGCCCTGGAACAGCCACATATCGCGAGGAAGATCATCGTCGGAGATTTTGCGCCGTTCAACCGGCCGCAGTACATGTGGGAAAACCTGGCGGCCCTGAAATCTAAGCCCTCGTCCGATGTCGTGCGTGCTGCGATGAACCAGACCCGAGATGAAATCCTGGCAAACACGTTCTTCCGCGACAATCCGACAGAAGAGCGCTACATGTTGCCCCAGGAGTTTAGGGATGATATAGCGAAAGGGTGGGACGGCGATATCACTGCGGCCGACGCGTTCTATCACTACTACTCTCACTTCACCCGCGACCAGGATTATTTTGAAGCCAATATGACGAAGCTTAAAGTGCCCGTGAAAGTCGTGTGGGGCGAAAAGGATAGCTACGTCATGAAGGAAATGGGCGTCGAGTTCGCTGAGCGTAATAATTTAAAGCTTACGATTCTCCTTGGTCTCGGCCATTATCCGCATCTGCAGGCACCAATGCAGACCGCAGATGAGCTTCGAGCCGAAATCGAGGGTTGATGCTGGCCAAGCTCGCAGCGCGCGCGGACTTTCCGCCACAGGCTTACGCCGATTGCGCCGTGTCGAAATGAGAGCTCTGCCAAACAGTCCCGAGAGCGGACGTCCGTCACTGGCGGGCCATGTGAAAGCAGTCCGGCCGTGCATGACAGATCGCGAGGAGCGGCTCAAAGTTGAAGATTTCTCCGCATTGCCATTAGCACAAAAAAATATAGCAGCAGCTAATTTGGCACAACTTTTTTATTGTGGCTAAAAAATATTCAGCCCTTTACCAACAGGTTGCACCGTCTCTAGGACACGATTGGTCATTTCTGATCCTATTAATGTTTTGATGACCCAGGATGATAGATCCTGTCCTGCGAGACATCCAGCTGCTGTGCTGATGTTACCGTTGTTTACAAAGCTCTCATTGACCACTTCCACTCCAAATGAAGCTAATTGATCTGCAACAGTCGGATACGTTGTAGCCTGTTTTCCAGTTAAGAACCCCATGGCCCCTAATAACAAAGCTCCTGAGCACATGGATCCAATTAATTGCTTGTCTACTGAAAGTTTAAACCGACTAAGATAGGAAGGGTCCTGAAACAACTGCTGGACACCTTTTCCACTTCCAAAGAGAACTGCATCAGACGAATTTGCTTCCTCAATCATCCCATGCATGGGGATTTTAAGACCTGCCGTCGAAACATGTGATGTTTCTGTTCCAAGAATCTTTACTTCCCAATCAGCAATGCCACCTACCAATCTCACCCTGTTTAGCAAGTCCCATGGTAGGAATACATCAAGGTCTGTAAAATCGTTAAAGCAAATTATAGATATCTTCATCACATCAACTCCCTTAAACTCTTACATATATATAAAAGGACACTTCAATAGTTTCTTATATCTTTATTTTAGTTTGAAAATTAGTGAAGTAAAAGATCCAATAATTTATTAAATTTAATGTACCATTTTTAGTTTCTGCCCGTTACTTCAATAATTGCATCCAAATCACTACTCGAATATATTTTCTTGATATTGGAAAATCTAATTTCGATGAAAGGAGGTACATCTATGGTTGAGTACACTAACATTCAAGACAACTCCGAAGAAATAATGAAGTGTATTGTTAACTGCGACACCGAGCAAGATCAGAAAAGTAAAGATAAAAACCTTTTGAACAGCATTCCGAATGAAGAAGAATATATTGATGAACCGTAATTCGTTAACTCTCTAAGATGACGGATATTTTGTGTCGAAAGTTAAGCACTTGGTCACTCTCCTGTTATATTCGATCAATCAAAATAACGTCTTAAATTTTTGCTAACAGTTAAATTGTAAAATATTAAGAGGCAGCTAGGAACATAAAATCAATGTACCTGGCTGCCTCTTACATATTCAACTATTGTTTCCCGTTAGCGTAATGAACTCTGAGAACTCTGTCAAATGCCCCGAAGCATGAAACATGGTGTTATCTGAAGGATACGGCTTCAATGAACTACTAACTCGTACTGCTTCTTTTATTTAGCTTCTTAAAAGCAGAATATTCACGATTTGATCTAATAAAATTTAATATCAAATTGGCGCATTCATCTGGACTCAAGGTTTCAGTATTTAGTTCAAGGTCATACTCATTAAGGCAATAAACTTTATCATACTGTGAGATTGCTAAACCAATCTCTCTATCTCCCCTTAGTTTTTCTCTCCTAATAAGCTCTTCTTTCGAGCAAGTTACTCCTACAAGCAGTACAGGATGATCCATTAATAAACCTAGAAATGTATTAAATCGATCGTCAGTATCATTTACTGTATCTACAACGATATTCGTCCCCATTACCGACATAAATTTAATTGTTGAATAAAACAAAGTAATCAATGGTTCAATAATTATATGGGTTGGGCCTTGCTCATCTTCTGCATATTTGGTGTTAATGAAATCAATGTAGTCATGAAACAATCCATTAAAAAAATCATCAATTGATAAATGATAAAACGAGATTTCATTTTGGTTTAATAGTTTAGTCGATATGGAAGTCTTTCCGGAACTTGAAGTTCCATTTAGAAAAACTATTATCCCTTGCTTCAATTTAATCATCACCTCTTCAAATAATAATCATTGCTTATCTTTCAGATAACGTCTTTTTTGCGAACATAGTAAAATCCGTCATATCTAAGGTATTCGTGTAGTGATTAAGCAATCCTGCCCGTTAGATGAGAAAAGGACTGCAACGTGGCAGCCCTTTTGATATTGAACTATAGTTCCCAGTTAGCGTAATGACTTTTGACCAATGTACATGAGATGTTCTGCTAAACTCATAAATTCTTCTCTTTCACAGACTTGTTCCGCTAAGTCAAGCCATGCTTTTACCACTTGCGGAGCCTGCTGCAGAAGTTCAGGCTCGCGTAAATATAAGAAGCTTTCGCAATTAACCAGATGCAGATGTTCCAAGTCAAATGGCTGGAAGAAGGGAAGTACATCTTTTGGACGGATGAAAAAATTCTCAGAGAATCCGTGTCCCGTAAAACAAAGATCATCCACTATGGTGTTAAGTTGAACTCTTCTTTCTTCGTGTAGGATAAAGCTTGGATTCTGCGTTAAATAGTCCCAAGCGAAAGAGTAGGATGACACAAAGGCTACATAGATTTTTCCGTTTGGTTTCAACTTCTTTAAACATTCATTAATGGTACGAATTCTATCTTGTTCGTTTATTAGATGATACATGGGACCCATACAAAGGATGTGGTCGAATTGCTCATCTTCAACCGCTGATAAATCACGACTGTCTGCACAAAAGCCGTTTAATGGGAGTCCCATCTCAACAGCTTTATTTAAAGCAAAATCAACATTTGTCTGAGATAGATCAGCTAATGTAACGTCGCAGCCATATTCCGCTAGGTGAAGTGAATACTTCCCAGGACCACCTCCAAGATCCAGCACTTTTTCATTGGGCTTCACATAACGATGAATGTATCTCTTTGTAATTTCAAATTCTATACGATGACGATCCAACCGTTTCCACTCATATTTTACGGAGTCATCATAAAATTTTCTAACGATATCTATGTTTTCCATGTTAATCGCTCCTTAAATTGTAGTTCTTCAACATTTGCGACAAACATACGTAAACAACAAAAAAATCCCACCCCCAAGACAATAGTCTCAGGGACGAGATTTAATTCATCGTGGTACCACCCAGGTTTGCTAAAATGTCACCATAATAGCCTCTTCAAGTACGCTATTCTTACGGAATAATTATACTCTAGCCCTATAACAGGAGCACCTGTCACACCGTCCCCATTCAATCAAAAATGGTTCCAATGTGAAGCTCTGAGGCTTTTTTCAATAAAGAACGCTTTACTCCTTTTCACCAGCTGGAGCTCTCTATGAAAGCATTTCATTATCTACTGTCCTCTTCATTGCCTTTATAATTTATTGAAGATATTACCAAGTGATTGAACTTTTGTAAAGCTGTAACTTAATTATGCCCTTTGGTCCAAATCAATCCATTCGGGTAGCCCCAACACTTCAAAGGTAACAATCTTGCCACTTTCATATGCCACAACAGTCCAGGCTGTGAGGTCTGTGCCGCTGCCGATCGCGATGTGCTTAGTCGGTGCGGATGTGTCCCGGGAATTACTTCCTCGTCCCTTGTTTTCCAGGACTGAGGGTCGCCAAGACCCGGAGCGTGAATGCGGTGTTTATATAATGCACCAGACTTCTTCGAGATACTTTCACACTGCTTTTCTGTTTCTATTTTTATTCTAGTAATGTATATTTCAATTAAGTCTTCTTTTAAACGTCACTTATTTATTACCGAGTTGTTCCGCCAAACCGATTAGAAGTCCTTCAATTCCACGAATGTAGCAGAGCCGATACGAGTCCTCGTACTGAACCACTTCGCCAACGAGCTGAGCACCATACTTAGTGAGTCTGGATACCAATTCGTCAATGTCTTCAACGGCGAACATGACGCGTAGATAACCTAGGGCATTTACAGGAGCAGTTCGGTGATCTGATATAGTAGGTGGGGTGAGAAATCGCGAAAGTTCAAGTCGGCTGTGGCCATCTGGGGTAACCATCATAGCAATCTCTACACACTGTGAACCCAGCCCGGTTACACGACCAGCCCATTCACCTTCGACAGTAGCTCGCCCTTCGAGCTTCAAGCCAATCTCCTCGAAGAAAGAGATTGCGTCATCAAGGGATTCTACAACGATGCCAACATTGTCCATTCTTAGTAATTTGTTTTTTGCCATAGTTTTATCTCCTTATGTGTACAAATTTATTACCTGATCATCTTCATATTTATTCTATCAAGAATTACTAATTCCTTCCAAACGATTAACATCTTGTCACAGTTCTGATAACAAAGATAAGTCACAGTATAGTAAAATGTGAAATTTGGTTTTCGGATATGTCATATTAACTTGTATTCTACGAAATTCAATTCGTAGTTACTTTAACAAAATATCTATTCAATATGATCTTCTACTAGTTCAATAATCTCTAAAGTGTCGTATTTTTCTTTAATTTTTTCAGACAGGGACTTCACACCAAAAATCTCTGTGAAAGTGTGACTTCCAACGATCAGGTTCATTTTAATGAACTTTGCATACTGGATTGTGTATAAGATTTTCTCTCCAGTAATATAGACATCGCATTCTGAATAATGGGCATCACGAAGACTTTTTGTAGAGTTTCCTGCCCCTGTAATAATCCCCACTCTTTTTATTGACTTTTCGGAGTTTTTCCACGATTTTATGGTTTCGCTTAGTACCGTACTAACCCGTTCACTTAATTCTTGAAAGCTAATAGGAAACTCGAACTCTCCAATACCAGGCAGACTCCTACCCTCGATTTCAATTGACCGTTGGATAACATTAGTTATTCCAATTGCCTTGAATAATGAAGTACACGTGCCAAATTCAGCATAATCCAATGGCAAATGCACAAAAAAATGACTGATTCCATAGGATGCCAGAAGTTTATGACACGCTTCTTTCATTCCAAAGACAAAATCCCATGCATCATGGTGGGTAACTATAAGATCAACTTTCTTTTGTGCGGCTTGTTCAATAAGTTCGGGAGTAATATTTGTTGCATACCCAATTCGATGAATTAATTCAGGACCATAGTTATAAAATGCAAATTCCTCTCCATATTCAGATTGCTTTAGGAGTCCACCAAATAGGGTTTCGATTAATTCATTAAATTGTTCTGTATTCACTCGTATACCCCCAATAATTAACATTTCATATTAATACTTCTATTCGGCGAAATACTCAACAAACCTGCCCGTTAGTTGAGAAAAGACAGTCTCTCCATTGGCCATTAAAAAAAGTCTCCGACCTGGAGCCGTCGGGTATGAGATGAAGTTCTTGTCAAAATCGGGAATGGAATCAAGTTCTTGTCATTGGCTCGTGACAAGAACTTGATCCCATAAAATAAACGCGAGACAAAACTTGAATCACAGTTTTGTCTCGCGTTTTTACGTTAGCCTATTCATGGGAATCAGACACCCACGCGGGAAAATACCCTATTCGGTGATTTTATAAGTGGCTTAATTCATATAATGCTTTGGCGTAGATGGCTGTCGCTTTGATTAAATCATCGATTTCTATAAATTCATCAATTTGGTGAGAACTATCTACCTTACCAGGGAAAAGCGCACCGTAAGCCACCGCATTTTTCATTAACGTCGCATACGTTGCCCCGCCCGATGTTAAAAGTGTGGGTTCATCTCCTGTAATCGATTGATAAGCCGATTGTAGTGTTTTAATCATTGGATGATCGGCAGGGATATAATGTGTAGAGAATTGCCGCGCATCAGCGATTGTGAAATGGCAGGTCTCAGCTTTTTTCGTGATCATTTCAATGGTATGTTGGTAATCATTATTTAATGGGAAGCGAATGTTCAACTGAATTGAACCACCATCTGCATGATTGTAATTGAAAATGCCGGCATTAACCGTTAAAGGTCCGAGCACATCTTCACTGTATTGGATTCCCAACTTTTCCCCAAAAGGATCTCTATATAGGCAGTTTTCGGCAAATGTGATAAATGATTGGTCACTACCCGCAAAGCTTAATGTGTTTAAGAAATGTAGGCACTCAAGTCCGGCATTCACTCCATTTTGCGGTTCCATACCATGCACGGTTTTACCGTAAAGTGTTAAAGTAATCGTTTCATCGGACTTGCTGACCTCACCATGTAGCCCCTGTTCCTTACAATATGTTTTAAAACGATTCATAAGTTCCTCAGGTTGATTCGTTTTAATTTCAGCATCGACTTGTCCAGGTACCATGTTTCCCCTGTCACCCGAAGAAAAGTTAACTAAAATTGTTCCATGTTGTTCTTCTTCACTGCCACTTAAAGTCAGTTTTACGTTAATTTGCCCTTTTTCGGCGTACACCATCGGAAATACATCATCAGGAGAAAAACCGTAAGTTGGCGCGGGCTCTACGTCAAGATAATGTTTCACACAGCGCATATCACTTTCCTCATCTGTGCCATAGATCATGCGGATCTTCCTTTTTAAAGGAAGGTCAAGGTCCTTCAATATCTTCAACGCATAAAATGCAGCCATTCCCGGCCCTTTATCATCAATGGTACCGCGGGCATAGAGCTTTCCTTCGCGAATACTTGGCTCATAAGGTGGTGTTGTCCATTCTCCGGGAGCTGGAACCACGTCGACATGGGCAAGTACCCCAATATAATCTTCAGACTCTCCCCATTCAGCAAACCCGGCAAAGCCGTCTAAGTTTTTAGTTTTAAAACCCTCATTTTGGGCTAATGCCAAAACATAATCCAATGCTTCGCCAATCTTTTCCCCCATTGGATATTCGGGAGTACTCGTTGTTAAATCCTTAACACTCGCAATACGCAATAAGCCTTCCAAGTCCTTTAAAAGATCATCCTTTCTTTTTTCCACTTCTGCCAGCCAATTGATTTCCATTACACCCTCAACTCCCTTCTCAATTATTTTAATTTTATCAAATTATTTGAAGGAACTGTTTAAAAAATACTTGTTTAAATAAAAGAATATCAAAATAAGGACAAGATCTTGTCCATAATTAATTCTCGCCCATTTCCCTCTATCTTTTTGTCGAATTAAGGATTATAGTTCCCTGGTCGAGCTAATGTCGACACAAGAGCAGCGGAAATAGCCAGGTCATAGAGGTTTCTTAGAGTGTCTTCGGGAACTGTTCTTCTTCGGTAAAGGATTACACTGGAATAATGCAGTAGCATCCTTTTTGGACTCTTCAATATTAATGAGAAACTATAATTCGCTACAATGTAGGTTGATTTGCGCATTTTCAATGGATACAAATCCCCTACATTAAAAATAAATAGCCTGATTTCTCAAGCTTTTCTTCGATATATTAACAGAGAGACTAGAATTTAGCTCTTATTTATCCATTTGTTGCTGCCTAAATTGCACTGGGGTTAAGCCAGTATAACTGCGAAAATGCTTAGTAAAATAACTGGGCGACGTATACCCGATCTGGTCTGCTACAGCATTCACGGGGAGTTCGGTGATGCGCAGGAGTTCTTTCGCCTTCTCCATCCGGCTAAATTGCAGCTTCTCTCGAAAGGTCACACCATAGTAACTCTGCATGAGGCGTTCCAACTGACGTTGGCTAATGCCTATTTGAGCCGCAAGCTCCTTGGAACACATAGCCTTATGCGGGAGTCGGAAATAATCATCAGCCAGGAAGCGTCTGGAATCATTTAGCAGTTTCTTGGGGATATGGTAGGTGGAACGCTTCTCCCCCGTAAAGCTACGTACCGCATTTACGATAATTTGGGTAGCGAGGCTTTGAATCACGGCATATTGACCGAGCCATTGTAGTTCAAATTCGTGCATAATGCTACGAAAAAGATGGACCGTGTCCCGCTCATCCTGTCCGAACCAGAAGGATGTGTTCAACAACGTATTCCATATTTCTTTAGTTTCTTGGGTCAGATACGTGTCGTTCTTTTGCGGTTTCCGCTTTCGCAGTCTTACTTCGAAATTAATACAAAACTCATCCATCGGATTTTCGCTGTCAGCAAGCTGCCGATGATAGACACCCGGACCTGTTAAATAAAAAGTACCCGGCTCTATGCGGAACGTCTTTTCCGATACTTCCAGCGTGCCTTTTCCTCTAGTAATATAGTGCAGCTCATAGCTGCTATGACAATGGTTTGGATATCCCCAAGAAGCAATCGGCGCTTCATAGTTAATATAGATTAGGTTGATCAACATGGGGCCAAGCGTAATCTTAATATCCAGATCGGTATGGCGAATCGGTAATTGTGGCGATTGATGAACTGTGGTAATTATAATCAGCCTCCTCGTATATCTACTATAACAGGGGCGACAATTTTACGGAACAATGTCGTTTCTGTCTCTTTTCAACTAGAGTGTGAGTTTGTATGCTGATAATATCAACTTTAACTAGGAGGCTCACTTACTCATGCTACCCCAATTTCGCTATTCGCCAACGCCTGCGCTCGTACCTCAACCTAGCTGCGACTGGGCTAACAAAATGGTGCTCAACCCCGCTATCGTGCAAGACCCTAAGTCTGACCGGCTTCATATGCTGTTCCGGGCAACCGGACCGTGGTCACAGGCGCGTCAGGAAGGCAAGCATGACCCCTATCCGATTTTTCTCGGATATGCATTTAGTGACGATAATGGACTAACTTGGCAAGCAGACTTCTCTCGTCCTGCTATTATTCCAGGTTTGAAGCAGGAGAAAGAAGACATCTATATTACCGATATTCACGGTAACCGTGTGCGTGATTATTCGAATGGTTGTATTGAGGATCCGCGTATTTTTTATATCGAAAACGAACTCTATGTATCTGTTGCTTGCCGGATGTTCCCTCCAGGCCCTTATTGGTTGGAAGATCAGGATCCACCTATCACAACCAGGTATGAGTATGTGCCGGATTGGGTCCATGAAGGTGAGGATGCCTTCACCCAAACAGCTCGTACGAACGACACCGTAACCGTGCTGTATAGATTGCATCTCGATAAACTTATCGAGGGCGCGTATGAGGATGCGTTCCAGTACGTGTGCCCGTTATCTGAGGGGCATGTCAGTGATAACCGTGACGTATTCTTATTCCCTGAGAAAATGTTGATCGACGGTAAGCATCAATACGTTATGCTACATCGTCCGATGAACCCTAAGACGTTCCCGCAAGGCGACGAAGTGACTCGACCGTCGATTTATTTGGCGGCTGCAGAGAGCATCGAAGATTTCGCATCGCCGAAGGCAACCCATCGGTTGCTAGCCACAACTCTTTTCGATTGGGAGGCTAACAAGGTAGGGGCGTCTTGGCCACCACTTTCGATTGGCGAGAGGGAATGGCTCGTTTCGTATCATGGAAAGAAAGATATTTACTTTGGATATACCCAATCTTTCATGATCGTAAAGGAGCAAGAGAATGACTTCCCTGTCGTGACGCATCGGTGTCCAGATCGGCTTATGTACGCCCAGCAGGATTGGGAAATGCCCTCTGATTACCCGACTCCGTGCTTATTTACAACCGCCGGTATCTTTGTCGGCGAACAATTGATTATGGCTTATGGTGCTGCCGATCAGAAAGTAGGCATCTCTTGGGTAAACCGCGAGGAGCTTATCGAGCACATTCGCCACTACGATTCACAAGGCATTCGAATATACAAATAATAGCAAGGGTGTATACTCAAATGAGCATACACCCTTGGTTTGTTTTGCATTGACACGCTCGATGTCTGACTTAGAGTCAAATTCCTTTATTAGGAAATTAAATTATCCTGCCCGTTACTTGAGAAAAGGCAACCGATCCGCTTGGTCGGCTGCCTACTCATCTTGTTTTTGAACTCTCATTCTCCGTTGAATAGCAAATCACTTGGGCCATCCACCCCATATATCGAGTTTATTACCGTCTGGGTCGTAGGCATAAAAATTAAGGCCACAGCCCTCGTTATCTTCAATCTCCGACACATTAGCTCCATTGTTTTTCATTTGGCTGTAGAGTCCGTGAAAATCATTGACTTCCAAGGTAAGTGCACTTTGTTCTATTCCTTCGGTTTGTGTGTAGTTCAGGGTTGTCCTCACAGGAGTTCTAATCAAAAATATTGCTTGTCCCGAAGGGATACGGAGCTGAGCCTGATTTTCATGGACAGGTCTCATTAACTCCATACCTAAGTTTTGCACATACCATTGGGCCGATTTTTCTGTATCCGTTGTAGGGATGTAAATGCAGTTAATCTCTTTTACAATACTCACTACGTCCACTCCTTGAAATTGAATTGTTACGACTTTTTGTATATCTCACCTAATTCTATCGGATATTTCCATTTTATGGAATAGGGAATACCTAGGGTTTATTCAACTATCCTGCCCGTTAGCGTGGAAACAGCTACCGATCGTCATGGCAATGTATTATCTGTAGTTCTCAACCAGATAAACCGTCTTGTATAAAGGTACAGACGGTTTATTAACAAACAACGAACAAATGAACTGCCGAGCAGATATCGGCAGTTCATTTGTAATTAATCGGGCAAATCTACATTCTCTCGGAAGCTTGAAGCAGATCATGAAGCACTTTCGCCGCTGCCTCACGTGTCGTTGCGTCTGCTGGCCGGAAATAGAACGTGCCTTCCGATTCGTATCCCTCCATCAGTCCAAAATCGGATACGAATTGGATGCTGTTCTCCGCATAATCATTAAATTGTGATGCATCGGCATAAAGATGCTTGCTGGTTTGATTCGGTTTTTGCAGGCCGATGAGTTTGATCGCTCTGGCCAGCATCACCGTCAAATCTTGACGGGAAATGATCTCGTTCGGGTTAAAATGTCGATCATCCATACCTGTGACAAGCCCCGCCTTGTAGGCTGCCGTTACGTCGTGAACGAACCAGTCGCTGGCTTGTACGTCTATGAATGGACTAGCCTCCGCTTGCGCTTGTAAGCCAATTACCCGGACGAGCATGGACGCGAATTGAGCACGAGTCACGTCAGCTTTAGGCGAGAACGCATCATCGGACGTGCCGTTTAGCAGGAATTTGTTGGCGAGCGATTGGATTTTATCACGTGCCCAGGATGAATCAATATCGCTAAACTTTACTTGTCTCTTTGCAGCTGCATATGTTGAGAAGCCTGGTCGGCTTATCGTTACTATGGATGACCCTTCGCTTGAAGGCGTAACTTTAGCGGGTACCGGATAAACGGTTCCTTTGTCTAAGTACAGTGCACCAGCCCCGCTTCCGTCAGTGCCCTTCTCAATCAGGAACGATCTCTTCACGATTTGATCTGGATTCAGCACAAGCGATGCAGAAACGCCGCCTTTCACGCTACTTGCTTCGAAGACATAAGGCGTCCCAAGCATATAAGCACCTTGTGCCTGCTTCGTGAATTCAGATTTGCTATCTGCATTCTTCTTCATTGCGATCACAATGTCCGCATCAGCAGGTAGCTGCTCTAACACCGAAAGTGGCAATGCAACAGAAGCATCGTTCCAAGTGAAAGCAATGGCGCCCTTCAGATTAGCTTCCTTGATCATAGTCGCTTGCTTAGACGTTACTTTCAACTGCGCACTATCGACTTTATCGGAAAATGTCGCTATGGTAAGCGCTACAGATGGTTGCTTTGCTTGATCCAGCACTTTTTGCAGCTCACCATCCGCAATGGACACAGACAATTGGCTGCCTTCCAAGCTCGATTGCGAAGCAATCGCAACACTGGATTGCCCCTTCGCTAGCACCGATGCCGCAACTTCCTTATTATAAGGTGCTTCGCTCGGCTTCGCAGGATCTGGAACATAAACAGGTGGTACGTATGGCGGATTCGGCGGGTTAGGTTCGCTTCCCCCTCCGCTGGAATCTCCGCTCATATAGAACGTTTTAAAAGCTACCGCTTGGTCCACAAGCAGGTAGTTCTCATCATAAATCGATCCGACGAGAGCAAATTTGTATCGACCTTCCGGCAAATACTGCGTAATCTTATTACTGGTGAAATTATCGATGCCAATGGCATAGGACCCGTCAAACTCAGGAATGATGATGTTGGCCGGAAGAGGATTCAACCTGTCCTTTTCTTCATCCAAATCAAACAACTCAGCGACAACTCCTAGCACCTCATTATTCATGTCTAAGACCGCAGCGTATAGGTGATTAATTTCCCTGGTTGGGAGGAATGCCGTAATATCGGTTGGCGCATCATTGTAAACTGTTGTACTGCTGAGCGTCAGATTCTGAATGATGAATCCGTTACCGTCGGACTGGTCGCCTACGTGGATGACGAATGGCAGATGCAAGGAAGGATGCCCATCGCTCTCCAATAGAACCTCCCCCTCGTAGACGCCAACAGGTGCATTCGGAATCGCCTTCCCTGTGAGACGGAAATCATATTGACTTCCCGCATCCACCGTAATTTGACCCGCCACGACCCCGTCCAACCCCATGATGATCGCGCTGGAATCCGGCGATGGAATGGGATGATTCGGATCCGAAGTGACGGATGGGTGCATAACGACTTTCGTTTTGTACGTAACCGGAATATTCGACAAGTTTTTCACGCGAAGAGGCTTCTTCTCCGCTTCAGTTCCGGGATACAGCTTGCCGAAGCTCACACTGGACGATTGACTCGGGATCACTGTCGGATTCATCCGGTCGTCATAAATGGTAATCTCATCGAGTGATTCGATAATAGCTGGTGTATCGATCGCGTTCATGACGTCGACCCGACCCGCTCCCTGCGAATAGACGTCGTACTGCGTACCATTCTCGTCGTGGATTTCTTGTGCCGTATTCGCCAATGCCGCACGAATATCGAACGGTGTCCATGCTGGGTGCGCTTGCTTGAGCAGAAGGGCAAGTCCTGCCACATGCGGTGAAGCCATACTCGTGCCGCTCAATTTGGCATAAGCTTTGTCATAACTTGCATTTGCATTTACTTTCCCGTAAGCGGGTACTGTAGAGAAAATCTGAACCCCAGGGCCGCTTACATCTGGCTTGATGCCGTAATTCCCATCTGAATTGGGTCCTCTGGAGCTGAAATCTGCCATTCGATCCCCTGCTACAAGGATCGATGTAAAATCGTTTTTCATCGTGAACTTCAATTTTTGATCAGGATGAGCCAGTAGTTCGCGAGCTAATGCTCGTCCCATCTTCCCCGGCATATCAAATGTCGGAATATAGTCGTAACCGTCGCCAAGGAACGCTACCGGTCCAATTGGGCCATCACGGGCTGGTATTTCCTCGGACAAGTCGGGCTCGTTACTATTACTTGAAACCTTGTTATTGCCATTGAAAATGATGGCAGCCTTCGCGCCGTGCTTAGCCGCCAGCTTCACTTTCTCGTCGAAGGTGAGAACACCTCTAGAAATAAAAACGATTTTGTCAGCTAAGAAATTCGAATCAAGATCCTCATAATCAGAATCCGCTCCAAGACCGACATACACACCTTGAATTGGTGTGGTGCCAAACATCTGATTAAAGTTTTCTTGACCCGTTGTCCAGCTTATCAAACTCATGTTAACGTCATAAGCTTGGGATGGCACGCTGCCATATACCGCCGAACTAACGGAGCTGTACACAGATCCCGTAACACGATTACCGTCGCTGGTCGCTGCCCCGACAGAAATTGCCAATTGTGAAGATGCCGGCGATCCCATGGAGTAATAGTAATGCTGACCTGTACCTGCATTGCCATTCGCTACGACAGCTACGACACCCGCCAAGACAGCGTTATTCACTGCAATGGCGTCAGGCGAGTCAGGATCTTTCTCCTGATCGCTCCCTAGGGAAAGGTTGATGACATCCATCTTGTCTTCGACGGCATGCTCGATTCCGTCAATTACTTGGGCAGAAGTACCGCCTTCGGGCCCGAGCACTTTGTAGGCATACAATTTCGCGTTGTAGGCAATACCTTTCTGCACGCGGTCGGACGTCGGATTCGAGGCAGTTCCGACGATGGTTCCAGATACGTGCGTGCCATGATGAGAGCCTTCGTAGCTGTCTTTCGGCAAATCTTCGTACGGATCGTCGTCTTGATTGATCGCATCATAACCGCCTGTTTCATAAACGCCGGCGAGATCAGGATGCAGGTAATCGACGCCAGTGTCAATGACCCCGACTTTCAAGCCTTCGCCCGTAAGCCCGCGCTCCCATGCCTTCAGGACACCTATCTGCTCAAGCGGTACCGTATCAAAATTTGTTGAGCCGAGTACCGCTTGATAGCTGTCAAACTCGGCGATCGGATGATACATGACGTTCTTATGAATGGATTTCACGCCTGGTAACTTCGCCAACTGCGGAATCAGATTTGAACGGATCGTAATCTCCATCCCATTCAGAACGGTATTGAATCGCCGGTCGATCTTAAACGGGATACTGCTGGTCTGTGCGCTGCGAACAAAAACGTCCTGCTCTGACTGTACGGTAGCATCGCTGGCTTTCAAGGCCAAAGCGCTGTAACCAAGTCTAGCTGCATACTGCCCGACCGCCGTCGGCTGGCCGCTCAATTGTATGATTACATTGATTTCTTCTGAGGAAGAGGTATTGATATCCTCAGCAACATGCGCTTTATTCGGAACCGTATTTATTGCAACGAGTGGATCGGCTTTCTGCAGCAATCTGGCGATCGATTGTATTCCCTCCTTGTCTATGTATGTGGTATTTTCCCGAGAAGCAGCGTGTGCGGCAGGCAAGCACGTCGTGACAAGACTTCCAGTCAGTATCGAGACTAGCGCGAGCTTTAGCGATTTTTGAATAAGTGATCGATTCACGTTCAGATACCCCTTTTCGGATGAGAATAATAAATTCCTCACAGGCTAGCGTAAATTCAGGACATCCAAACCGTCGATGGCGACGATGCTGTTGCTCGACTTGGGATTAGCTTCCCCTGCATGCACGATCTTGATCTTATGCTCGCTATTCGACAGTTCGCCGGATGTGAAAACAGGCACCTGGTAACGCAGATTCTCGCTGTACAAATCGATCGGAGCAGGCGTCACGGATACGCCGTCGATGTAGATATTTGCCTTGCCACGATTGCTGCCTGTGGTGGACCACAGCGTGACATTCGTGCCCGTGAACGTGAATTCGACGTAACTGCCTGGTGTCGTGGTATACGTCTGTACGCCATCAGGATATTTTATGCCGTATCGATTCGCCCATGGGCCAACATAGTCGGCGGAAGCATGCAGCGGAGATAGTAATCCGGAGACGACGAAGGCATCCACATTAATGCTCTTCTTTTGTTCCCCGCCGCCTGAAGATCGAATGATAACGTCGTGATGCCCGTTAGGCAGCACCATTTTGAACAGTGACTGCTTAGAGAGATGAACCTTGCTGTACAAATCGGCGTAACCTACGATCGATCCGTCAATCCAGATCTCGCCGATGCCCTGCGCATCGTTCTTCGAACCAATCCATTCAAACAGGTTGCCTCTAAAACCAAATTGGACGTAACCTTCCCCAGTGAGCTGTTTCAAGGTTCCATTGGAAAAAGAAGTGCTTGTTTGCGATGTCCAGATTCCGTCGTAGGTGAGCGAGGTGTCATTATCTTCGAGTGGTCCCGACGAATTGCTGTACTTCACATTCAACGAATAGTTGCCTGCGCCAGTCACGGCGTGGGCATTGATGTAATACGTGCCTGCCTTGGTTGCTCGAAACTTGATCGATTCGCTTGACTTACCCGCCGTTTCGGAGATAGCGACCATGCCTTCTCTGCTTTGTACTGTCTTAGCAGATGATTCGTACAAGATGAGGTCGAAATCCGTTCCAGCTGCCCCTGTCAGGGAGATAAGTGCTTCTTCACCCGCATTGAGCTCAATTGCATACACATGATTCGGATCATTCGCGTGATCGAGTCGGGCTGTGACGGAAGGATCTATCAATGACATGCCAGGGATGTCCTTATTCCACAGCGCGTGGTAAGCACTAATCATTTTTCCGCTCACCGTATTCATTTTAAGATCACTGAGCGACTTGCCACTGGTCACGATGCGCTGCTTGATGTCCCGAACGCTCATTTCCGGATTCTTGCTTTCTATCAGTGCGGCTACCCCAGCAGCATAAGCAGCTGCGTATAACGTGCCTTGCGAGTAGGAGTAATTGCCGTTGCTGTTCTTCAAATTGATTTTGGTCATCACGGGATTATTACTGATGACGGTGTCATAAAACAGGGAGAAATCCATTAATTTATACGTTTGACCGTCATAGATTGTGCCTGGAACTCCCCAACCTTTAAATATGTATCCGCCTTCCTTCACGAGCTTAAGTCCTAAAATATTAAGCACGAACGGCGTGTTCAAGCTTTGATCGATGGCATCTTGCCCCGTAAGCATTAAGTGGCCGCCGCTATTGAGATAGCTGGTCAAGTTGGTTTGATCACTATCCGTAAGCAGCTTTTCATTGTTAAAGGTCCCTGCCGTACCAGTGAACCAAACGACGACATTGTACTTCTGCAGCTCCACAAGCGGAGGTCCGTCGAAGGTTTCGTCCTGCGTCTCAAACGTATCATAGGTATAGCCAGCATTTTCAAGCAGTCCTCGATATACGGCCATTGGATCACTCTCGTATAAAGGACCAATGCCTCCGCCTCCGCTTCGTCGACTGTCGTTAACGAGTAAGATTTTGGGTGCAATGCCGCTCGCTGGTTTGAGAAAATCCATCGATCGATTGAACATATCTTGCCGTTGACCGGCATATTCTGGTTGATCTATTGGAATCTCCTCAAAGCCGATGCCATTGTAGTACGCCTTATATGTGCCGTTATCGATTTGTGCCGCATAGCCGGCATTTACGTCGGGCACTGTCGAAATGATTAGTTCAGACGGAGCGGCAACATCAACGGATGCCTGTCCTCGAGCGGCGCCTAAAGCCAGTGTCCCGAGGATATTGACGCCAGTAACGGACAACATATTCGAACTCGGATAGGCTGCTGGATACACAGGCGCGACATCCGCATTCAAAACGTCTCCGTTACTGTCGCCAGCCGGAGCCACGAATAACATGTCAGATGCATCGATAGCATCTTCAATCAGCTTGCTTCTGTAGGTGTAAACGATTCCTAGCGTTGCGATCTTGACGCCTTGCTCTTTAGCATAATGTATAGCTTTAACGACATCCGTGAAGTAACCGCCTTGCTCGGAAGCCACCTTAATTGGCAGCACTTTCACATTAGGTGCGACACCGGCAATGCCTTCCTCATTGTTCATTGCAGCTGCAATTTGCCCGGCAATCGTCGTGCCGTAAACATCGTTAAGACCATCAATTGTATCGAACAGTGTATTGTCGCCATGAGCGAAGTCCCAACCATTTACATCATCGATAAGTCCGTTACCGTCATCATCTGTGTTGTTATCCGAAATTTCCTTGTCATTCGTCCAAATTTGCCCGACCAAATCGGGAACATCGATTTTTACTCCGCTCCCGATAACAGCGACAGTCACGTCTCTGCTGCCCTTGGTAATCTCCCAAGCCTCAGGCAGGTCCATGTCAATATCAGGAGGTCCCCCAGGAACCGCGCCTCCATTGAGATCTTGTCCCGTGTTGTGCAAGGCCCATTGCTCTTTGAACAGTGGATCGTTTGGAAGTTTCGAAGTCCCTCCAACTCTCTCTGCTGATACAGAAGAATTATTCGACAAATCGACCGGGTGGAACGTCTGCGGATTCAGCGCGAGAGATACTTTGTAATCGGGTTCCGCATAAATAACGTTCGGATTTTTAAGAAGGTCTTGAATAACACTTTGAACATCGGCTCCAGACGCGAGCTTCAAAAGCTGCGTATGTGGCACTGCCAACGGGCTGACATCTATGATTTGGGAAGACAACGAATCCGATTTTGCCAATGAGGAAGCCGATTCCGACCGATACTTGATGATGACATGATCGGCAGCATAATCTGGCTTAACAGGTAGCGTACTGATGAAGGCAGGTTGTTGAGGGAAAACTTGAGGTGCAGTATTCACGTTCGAATCATGATCATTTTCCGAGGACTTCACAGCTTGAGCAGACGTTACAACTCCAAATAGGAGCATCATTGCAAGGAGAGCGGGGGCCATTTTTTTCGTATTTCTGGTCAAATCTTGTCACTTCCTCTGCTGAATTAGTTAAAATTAACTAAATGAATTGGTACTAACCGACTAGTAGGTAAGTGTACTTCGACAATAATTCCTTGCACCGCTTTCTTCACACAGTTTAATGGATGCATAACCAGCAATTAATTAACCGCGTGTCAATTTAAGGCGATTGGTAATATTGAAAACGCTTTCTTAACGCAGTTTAATAGAGGTACATCCACCAATTAATTAACCATTTGTCAATTTAAGGCGATTAAAATTACTTATTTACCTGCTAGTAAACAAGTGTATGAGCTGCAACGTCACTGCTCTCACATTTTGCTCATTGGATTCGTGATATCCCCCCCTCTTACTATTTTGCTCTTTCAGAATTTAACGATATGTAATTAAAAGTGACATATCGTTTTCCAAATTCTGAGATGATTATATATTCACTTTTTATATCGAGTCAATAAGTTTATTTTTAGTAGACTAAATGACCATTATGTTATATTCTTTAACACTATCAGTTTGGAACACAAAAAAAATAATCTAAAAATTTTTCTAGGAGGGTGCAACCTTTCATTTTCGATAGCCGTTTAATATCATGTGAAGCTAATTAACACCCCATAATACGAGGTGATTTAGTATGAAAAGAATATCAATATGATTGCTCTTATAATAGCAACTGCTTTCAACTTTAAGGATTTGGAGTTTGTTGCGGCAAAAAGTAAGTTTACACTAGTCAACGGTTTCGAACTCCCCCAAAAATCTCCACCCGAATGCAAGCATTAAACTTGAATAGTTTATCCTAAAAATCACCCGTGCAGATTCAGCTGAAGATCATCATGCCCGCATAAGCGGTTATTCTCTTTGATATATAGCAAAAAAAGCGATGACACTTACCTGTGCCAACGCTTCATACTCACTGTATTACCTCCTTTTGTGATACACAATCCAGTATCACGAATCCTTCCTGAACAATTAATAAAAAAATGCTAATGCTGTTCACGATCGCGGATACGAACTCTGCTCTTGTCGTCTTGATGTAAGCTAACACGCCAAGCTCCTTCAAAGCGACGACAGATCCTTTCGCCCACGTTGGTATAGAATTGTCATCCGTGAAGCCTGTTGACGAATTTGCCTCGCCAGGTGCTTGGAGCGCTCTAGCGACCATGGCAGCCATCTCCGAGAGGTGATCAGCATATCCGGACAGAAGGTATTGTCGGTATAGCCATTGATGATTCCGACTTCAACGGCTTGTGCGACCGCCTTCTGCGCCCAGTCTCCGATCTCCGCCTTATCTTCAAAGGTGGTTGTCACCCCTGCTTTGGTCGGTTTAAGCGCATTCATAAGCATGACGGAGAATTCCGCGTGAGTGACGGAATTCTCCGGCTTGAACGTACCGTCAGTATAACCGCTGACGACTCAGAGGATGACCGCCTGCTTGATACTTGACTCGGCCCAGTGCTTAGCGATGTCAGTGAATTGGATCTCAGGTTTAAGCGTCCATTCGGCGTACAAGATTAGGTTAGACTCGCCTATGGCTAGCTCGGAACATTCCGCATAACTTTCGCCGCTACCGTCCGCCGAAGTATTCCAGCCTGCCATTACCAAGATAAGTCATCTAGACTGTCTTTTCTATGCTGTTCTTCTCTTGTATCTGACCACTCTGCCTTGCCAATCGATAATCTTTTTTCAATATTCCTTATCTCTCCCGTTTTCGATTTGTTTACTCCCAACCTGCTCATTATTTTCTGCTGGAAGTCTGTTATTTGTAGTGCTATAGTTCCTAGTTAGCTGAACGATAGAATTCGTTGGGTTTCACTTCATATTTTTCTTTGCATGGAACAAAACAACTGCTTGAGGTTTAATAAGAGTTCCACCATGTTCTTCAATCGCTGCTTTGATATCACTAAACAATTCAAATCGCACATCTTCGGGAATTAGTCTATGTCTAGAATTAGTGTTTAATAATGAGATATATTCATTTGCAGTATAGCTGTGATTACAAATGTATTGCTTAACTTCCAATTCCTTAAACAACCCATCCTTTAGAGTTAAAACTGACCTTTCTTCAATAATTTTTTCAATGGTTGGTTTTTTGGAATCATCTAATTGAGGTGCAGATCGCTTGTAACTTTCTCTAATTCGATTAGAGACATCATCAAAAGACGGAACATGGACGGTCCAAAAAAATGCAATAGAACCTTCATCACTGAGTAAGTCGAAGACCTTGCGATAGCCATCTTCTTGTGGCTGAATAAAGTGAAATGCTGTACCTGATATAACCAAGTCAAAGCTACTTTTTTCACTTTTCCAAGTTTCAAATGGGGAATTGATTATGTTAACGTTTGGGCTGTTTCTTAATTTTTCACGAGTAAAACGATTCTGGCGTCCCTCAACGGACAACGGCAGCCCATTGTGTGCCGGCTGCCGTTTCTTCATGTTTATTGAGCTATCGTTTCTCGTTAGATGAATAAAATATTAAAATTCACTACAATTATTTGAGTTTCTTTTTAAACCCTCTATTAGTTTGTGGCGTATAACCTACTGACTCATAGAACATACATGCGTCAATCCTATTACTTTCTGTTACAAGTATAACTTGGGTACAATTCTTCTTAATAGCAATTTCTTCAAGCTTGGATATTAATGCTTTCCCTACGCCTTTTTTCCTGTAATTCTTATCAACTATCATGTTTTCAAGAACTAAAAAAGGTTTACAATCACCATATAGTTCCTCACATACCACTCCCATAACAGAACCAATTAGCTTGTTATTTTCTATCGCACTTATGAATATGTACGAATTATTTTTTTGCAATTTATTAAACTGCTTCTGCATTGTTTCAATACAAGATTCTTCGTCCCAAAATTGTTTATATAACTGTGCAAGTTCTGTAATGTCATCTGCAATCATTTCTCGTATAATCATTCTTTTTGCCTCCAACCAATATAACACTCTTATTGGCTATTGATCTTACACTATCGTTCGCCGTCAGCTCAATGGCTTGGCTTTATACCATTTCACTTACTTGAATCCGGCCATTCATCTCCTTCTCTTCTGCTAACCCAATCAAAATACATTTCGGAGCCAAATGGTTCTGTTGCCATCTTTACCCCATTCTTTGTAATTTCAAAGTCTTCAAGGGTAATCTGATCGGTTAAATAAACAAGAACATCATGGATTCCACCATCGCGAGCAGATTGAGCAATTAGTGCAAATACCTCTTTTTGCTCAGTAGTTAGCTCGCCTAAGACTTTGTTGACCTTTTCATTCTCAACCGTTTTAGGCCAACCACCTCCCATTATCCAGCGAGGGAGCACACCTGGGCGTAGCTTGACTAAATCATCAATGAATGTTTTATAAAGTTCTAGTGCTTCCTTGTCCATTCGCTTATCCCCTAAGTTTATGTAGTATCAGGTCTTTGTACTTCTGTAGCACTTATATTCAGCTATCGTTCCCAATGAGCTTAGTAAGTTGACTCGATGCACCAATCATATTACTTCATAACTTAACTGCATTGAAAAATAGTTTTTACCGGCTTAGAGTCACATTTTTTACAAACAAAAAAGTATGTTTTCCCCATATCGCCAAAAGAAAGACCAAGAGGTGCTTGAATGATAACCCGTTCTTCGTAAGGGATACTCCAAAAATTAACGATTTCATTAGGACACCATCGTTCATATGAACCACCATCAAACTCTGTTTCTGAAATGGTGAGAAGAAGCTCCATTTTATTTTTACAATTACATATCGGTGTTTCATCAGACTGAATCCAATTTACATACCCACCGACCTTAGTTCCATCGGCCACACTTAATTGATATTCGTAAATGGCCTCATCTTCTTCATTTTCTTCACCTTTTCCTGATTGCCATTCCATAATAGATCTGCCAAGAGGCTCGTTAATAGATAGTAACTTCTCAATCGAGGGATACTCAAATACAGTCTCAGGGTTTAGCGAAATACAAGTATTATAGCTATATAATCCTTCAGAATTACCCCATACTGCTTTAAATCGCGGGTCTTCTATTTCTTCATGAATTTTTGGGCACGTGAAAATACACAGTAAATCGTGTTGAGTTGGGAAGTCAAGGTCAGGGTAATCTGATTTTAAAATTTGAAGGAGTGGAATATATTGTACCTGGTGTTCCTTACAGGATACCTTGCTTATTACTAATGGTACATTTTCTTTGCTATCATTAGTTCTAACAGGATGTAGTCGAATTGTTTTTTTTCGATACTGAGCTAATTCTGGGAATATATTTTCAATATTATATTTTGGTTGTCGGGTTGTTCTCAATTTATCACACCGCCAGTTACAAATTTTATGTCAACATAACAATTCAATTTTTCAATCATATTTCCTTCTGGAATTAGAACCATTACCATAATGGTTCGATTGAACTAATCTGCCCGTTAGTTGAGAAAACGGCAGCCATTTATGCAGGCTGCCGTTTCTTCGTATTTATTGAGCTATCGTTCTTCTTTAGTTTAGCATTCGAAGCAATTCCACAATTGGATTTACAACAGCGCCACAATGTCCTTCTCTATCTTCTCCGGGGTATTCTTCGGGGCATACCGTTGGATGACTTGCCCTCTCCGGTCGACGAGGAATTTCGTGAAGTTCCACTTCACGCTACTCGTCCCGAAGATTCCCGGCTTAGCGTGTGTAAGATGATCGAATAGCGGGTGAATTCCTCTGCCCCGAACCTCGATTTTGGCATGCAAAGGGAACGTGACGCCGTGATTTAGTTGGCAATATTCCGAGATTGCCGCTTCATCTTTATACTCTTGATTGGCAAACTGGCTACTCGGAAACCCAAGCACGACGAATCCCCTGTCCCTGTACCGATCATATAGCTGCTGCAGCCCGGTATATTGCGGAGTAAAGCCGCATTTGCTCGCAGTATTGACGATGAGCATCACTTGGCCTTTGTAAGCGGACAAATCCTGCTTTTCCCCACGAATTGTCCGTACTTCGATGTCATAGATGGACATGGCGAACGCCTCCTTTAGTAGACCTTATTGACGCTGAGCGTCTGGGAACTTTATCCCTATAGTTCAACAGTGGTTTCGAACTATCCTGCCCAATAGTTGAACAAAGGCTGCCGTTTATACCGGTAGCCTAATTAGGATAGTTCTTCTCCGCATCCATCGCAAATCGCTTAATCCGTTCCATAATTTTGAGCAGACCGGTAGGCCCCTTACCGATAACAAAGGTTTGCTTTTCCGTTATCCCCATAATCGACCAAGTTAGTGTATCCGTCCATCCATCGCACACCATCCCTTGTTCCAGACGCGTATCAACTTCCTGCTCCCACGGGCGGGACAGAATAACCTTTGAAAGGTTTTGGTAGACTCGCTTGGAGGCCATCCAACGGTGTCCGTTTGGAAGGGCGTACGGCAAGTCCTCTCCGTCGCAAGTGTACTCCATCATACCGTCGGGTTGATATCGCAATTTCATGTATCCGTAGGGATAGCCCGCGAAAAACTCCAGTTGAATCCATTCGATACAGCATCACTCCCTCTTAACCAGTAATTCGAGAATCCGTGAGGATCGCAAGGATCGAACTACCCTAACTCAGCTATCCTTTTCATAGTTTCAAAATAACAAGCCCACTAGAAGTAAATCTCCTAGTGGACTTTGTGCTAAGCTCTACTGCCCGTTAGTTTAATGTCACCGCATTTACTATGCCTCCAACATAGTAATCAATTTTTCATTTCCTACCTGCTTTGCGAAATCTATTGGTGACCTAGCCGCATTATTCTTTGTAGTTATATCAGGAGTTTTCTGCAATGATTCATTCCGTTCCACCTTAAGATATCTTAGATGAATATACATTCGGGCAATCAGCTTTTTCTGGTAAACGTGTCTTGTTCAATCCTTTCCCTCCGACCAGCGTAGCGCCTCGATCAGCTCTACAAAATGACGACCGCGCTCTTCAAAGTTACGGTATTGGTCAAACGCAGTGCATGCAGGGCTCAGCAGCACAGTGTCGCCCGGTTCGGCCAGCTTGTGCGCCTGCTCCACTGCCTCTGTCAGGCCTTCGCAACGAACAATAGGCGGGCAACTCGGCACTTTGCGCGCCGCAGCCTCGATTTGACTGGCCGCTTCTCCGATCAACAGCAGCACCTTGACATGATCAGGCAGCAGCCTAGCCATCTCGTCAAACGGTACTTTCTTATCTCGCCCGCCGGCGATTAGCAGCACTCGGCCCACATGTGCATGCAACGTGGCGACGGTACGTGCGGGGCTGGAGCCGATTGAATTGTTGTAATAATGCACGCCACCCACAGTTGCCACCCACTGGTTTCGGTGCTCTACCCCGCCGAAGTTGCGCACCGCCTCCAGGATTGCCTCATCCGACACGCTCCCCCGCACGGCGGTCATAGCAGCCATAACGTTTTCCACGTTATACCACCCCGGCAAACGAATGTCACTGATGGGTAACAGACCGTCGATCACGCCATCGTGGACAGTGTGTCCACCAAAATACTTGGTTCGCCCTCGCCCGTGCAGTGCGGCGGTCGCCGGATTGTCGCCGTTTAGGACAGCAAAGTCATTAGCACTCTGAAAATCCAGTATCCGTCGCTTGGCGGTGATATATTCATTCATGTCGCGGTGCCAGTCGAGGTGATTGGGCGAAAGGTTGGTAATCACTGCCACATGAGGAGAGTGGGTCATGTCCATCAGCTGGAAGCTCGATAGCTCGACCGCGCATACATCCAGCGACGACATCTCGCCCGCGCGCGTCAGCAGTGGCGTACCAATGTTTCCGCCCAGATGTACCGTACGCCCCCCGTTAGCCAACATGTCTGCAATCAACGCCGTGGTGGTAGTTTTACCGTCCGAACCGGTCACTCCGAAAATGGGACAAGGACACAGTGCAAAGAACTCCTCCATCTCACTGGTAACACGACTACCACCAGCGCGGGCAAAGTCCAGCAACGGATGGTCTGGGCGCATGCCTGGAGTGCGGAATACCACGTCACCCACAATGCTATCCAGATAATTCTCCCCTAGATACAACCCGACGCCTAGATCGTCCCACTCCTCCCGGGGCAGGGCCGAATTGCGGTCACGGACACTGACGTTCGCCCCGGCCGAGCACAGCATGCGAATCAGCGGTGAATTACTGACGCCGGCGCCGATGACGGTCACTTCCTTACCGGCAAACGATTGGATATATTTGTCAAAAACAGGATTCATAAGTGCCTCCGCTTAGAAAATGTTATTAAATCAAATATACCATATACTGGGACTATTCTGCCCTTCAGATGTTTAACTATCGTTATCCGTTAGCTCAATTAGTTAGTATTCAATATTAGTTCCATTGCTTTATTAAAAGTAGAAGTCAACCCAAATTGTGTATCCGCCTTTGTTCCAATATACAGATTATGTTCATAAAGTAATATTGGAGTTTATTAAAAAGCGCACTATAAGCTGTGGGAGGAAATTATACTATGACTGTAAATCCAAGATTCCCTGGATGCCCGCTTCCACAAAACATATTATTACGAACAAGACTTCAACAGTTTATTGACCGAGATGTTTTTGTAGTTGCAAGAACGCCTGGTACGAATCACGGCAACGGAACAATCATAAGGGTTGGGGATGATTTTGTTACTATTGACTTTAAAAGAGCTTTAGAGCCAGGTGTGAAAACAATAAAGTTTTCTGAGTTAATCCAGCTTAATGTTGAGGGATTGACGCGCGTACCTCAAAATTTAACACCAATTGAAAAATTAACAGGTCCTCGCTTCCCTTTTGGATATGTATTTGGCGAAGAATTTGAGTTATTTCTGGTGCGCATGGGGAAGGATTATGCTGAGTTAATTGTTAACGATACGTTTGCAAGTTTAATTAATCGAGTGATTATAACTCGCCACTCCATTAGAAGCCTGATATGTGAAGAACACGAAGAGTAGGATTACGTTTATTAGTTGATTAAAGGTCAAAAAGGATTAATCGCTTACAAAAGAAATAAATATAGGAGGCTCTTTTCGAACATATATTGCTCAGATTAAGACATTTTTTATGAAACAAAACCCACCAATTATTGGCGGGTTTTATTGTGCTTTTTAACTATCGTTCTCCGTTAGCTCAATAACTTAATTTAACGAGTGCTAATTAACGGCAACAAGATGACCCTTTTCATATTTATAATGATTATATGATGTCAACCTGATGCACATCTCCTAAACGTCAAGCAAGGCCACCGATTGCTCCCGCTTCAAAAGGCAGCCAAATACTTCTCAATTGAAAAGGAATACTCTCCTTAAGAATCTCAAGAAATTAACGTCCTTAAAAGAATCCATTTGCTTGCTCAGATGGTGAAGCTCCCATTGTTTTCCTGCAAGATGCTTATTTATTTCAGCTATCTCCTTATCGAATTGGTTGAGTTCGTTATTCAGGTTGATTCTGGCAGTATGTTCTTCCCTCTTTAAGAAATCATACTCCAGACTATAGGTTTGTCTTATTTTAGATATCATGTCCTGCGACCTGTTATGATAAGTTTGTTCTAAGTTATTCAATATTGATTTCCTGTCCTTAAATTTTGATTTTATGGCTGTGATTTCACTACGAGGAACGGATTGGGGGGTTTTAGTCCTATACTTGCGTTCTATCTTTTTTTTCCAATCTACCAGAGCTTTCGCTTGGGATGGACTCATTCCTACATGAACCGAGCCCCCGTTTTTTAATATCATATACACCTTTTCAATTTTTTTGCGGCCATAGGACTGGAAGATATTAATGTCCAAAAAATCAGCCGGCGTACGAATTCCGCTCGATCTTAAACGCCGTTTGATTTCGTCGTCTATATCCGGTATTTTTTCTTGGCTAATCCTATGGTTCATTAATTGATCTTCAAGCCAAGTTTTTTGGAAAGAGGCCAGTGCTCCGGTAAGCTCGGTTTTTTCCTCCTGATCTATGATTTGTCTTTCACCCACGATTTCGCTTATATGACTCTGGAGTTCCTTCTGCAATTTTTCCGTTTCATTCTTTTCTCGTTCCGATACTTCCCCTTGCCTTCGTAATATATCGTTTACCTTGTCTTCCTCCATTTGTTGGAAGTTATGCTTTATATCGTTGACTTCCTTCAATTCGCTTATCAGATCGGAAACAACATATTCAAGCTCCTTTATTTTTTCAGGCGTGGTTCTCTTTACTTTAACAATGGGAAGTTTCACATAACACCAGCTTAAAAAGGCCATCTCCACACCTAATCCCAAAGTCGTGCAGGATACTAAAGCTGAAACCGGAGCGTTTCCATACATAACAGTTGCAGCCGATGCTGCGGTAGTTACTACCAATAATGAAATGGTTCTTTCCAACACGAACCTATCTTTTGACAAAGGCTTGCAAGGTAATGCTTCCGTTGTGAGATAATCCAGTACCCACGACGAACCAACAGGATACGATATTTCTGGTTGTGATTGGACAACGGTTGTCCGCATCTTCCTAGAGAGCCAATCAGAGAAGGTTGCTAGATGAGTAATTAATTTCGTTGCAGAGGCGGCTGAGATAGAAGCGGCTAAAGGTTGCTCGGCATCAACCAGTGATTCGGGATCAGGGGGCCGAGGCACCTGCGGCATATCTATTGCCGTAACATCACGAAAGGCGTTTACTAAAAAACGTAACGTTTCATCATCAACAAGTTCCAGAAATTCAAAAGCGCGAGATGCGCCTGGCGAGACAAAGTCTTTCTGACGAAAGAGGAGACATTCTTCACCCTCTCCCGCTCCAAGCGAATTCCATAATGAAGCATCCACAGAAACGGTTGCTATTGAAATCAAAATGACCCACGCTGAAAAGTTATCGATATACAGCCCAAAATGTTCTTCGTTTCTTCCGGGGTGTTGATAATTTCTGTGACCGAGCTCGTTGCTTTTCATGCCGTTTAAGCCTGGTACATACATACCATCATAATCGATTAGAATAATTTCATCATTGTGAATCAATATGTTACCATGCTGCAGATCGCCATGCGCAATATTTGCCATGTGCAGTTCAGTTAGCATTTTTAGCCATTTATTTGCTAGTCCTTTCAATATGTCAACGTTATGCAAATTTCTTTGGATATAATGAAGCAGCGATTCCCCCTCAACCCACTGCATTTTAACGACTGGAAACCAATTGCCGTTTATTTTAATGCCTTCAGAGAGGTACTCAAAAGGGACGATATAAGGGAGATTAACGGAGCTTAAATGCAAGCTGATGGCATCGTAACGGACCTTTTGATCCTTCACGTTATTGGTAAAGCACCTGACCGCCCACTCCGTCTTTCCGCACTTTATTTTGTAAACACTAGCGAAACCTCCCGAAATAGGACGAGGAAGTCCAAACTTATCTAATTCAGGGACTCCAGACTGAAGTACCGGGTCCTTGAAACAAATTTGCGGATTTTGTATCGCTTCCCTATAATCCTGTGGAGTGGGCCATAACATCACCTCACATCCCTTTACAATAGATTTACGCGAATTAATGTAACATCATCATTTTTTAGATAAAAGCCGCCGTCACTGTAAATTAACTTCCTTTCGGACTGAACTAAATTTATGAATTCATGTTCACCGGCTAACCCTTGTATTTTCTTTATTACGCTTGGGTCTTCCTCGTAACGGGTTAATATCCAGCATGCCAGGGCGTCGGTCATTAACAAAAAAGTGTCTCCAGTTTGGGCAGTACCGGTCCATTTATTAATGAACATTTTAAGGTGAATGTTATTGGCTGTGTTACTCGATATAAGAACCGGCCTATTTTGAAAATCATCGATGGAGCTCAAAGGAAAAAAGGCGATAATTTTATCACCCCGAACTTGAAATATACAGCTGTCACCGATCGCTACTGCATCAAACCCCGCGGATGAGGCATCCGTCAAATGAAAAGTGATTCCCGCTAAAGTAGAGAACGCCCCGCTTTTTAGCTTCTCCTCAGCGTACCAAGGAAGGTTTTTGGCATTTAGTTTTCTCTTCCATGCCTTTGACAATTTGGAAACGGATTTATCGATATGTTTACTTTCAAATTTGCCATTGCAATAACCGCTTGCGAGCAAATCAGCCCATATGTCGGCAAACGAAGATTCACTAGCCCCATCGGCTATGGCGAATCTATAATACGCAGTATCCTTACTAACAAAAATGCTGCTATTGAAGGCATCTTCATATTCATCTTTGCGGTTTCCCGCCTTTGGAAATGAAAAACATGTGTATTCTATTTTCACCATAGCCCCCCCCCTACCTAAGATTGGCGGGACGCGTTCCAATGTCAAGCGCCTGGATCACAAGTGTTAGATCGGCATTTAAAACAAATCCCCTTGCTCCATCCGAAAGATTCAATTCATGTTCTTGATTGGCCACCTTGATCATAAATGGTGTCAGCATGCTTGAGCCTTCGTAGAGCATCCTGGAATATTGGTCAGGCAGTCCATCCGAGGTTTCCGGAAAACGCAGTTCAACTGCATTCGGACTGCCCGAGATATGCAAGTTGAACAGCAATACATTTCCATCGTCCGTAGCAAGTAGCCTTATTTGTTCCATTGCAGCAGTCGGATCACCGTCGGTGGATTCTCCGTCGGTAATATGAATGACCACCGGTGGAAAACAATGAACGTATTCACTGATCCATTGACTCAAGATGAGATGGGCTGTATTCAACGCCTGGCACATTGGAGTACCGCCGTTCGCGACAGGATCAAACCAAACAGGAAACTTAACAAGCTGATCTACAAGCCCGCCTGCCCCATCCGGAACTTTCTTCAGACGCTTTTCCAATCTTGACGGATTATCTGCTATTTCACTAATCGGCACTAATTCCTTTCCGGCTAATACACCGCCGAATGCCGGCCCAACGCTGGCGCCATAGCCTATCACACCAACATGATAGTAGTCGCGTATACCTTCCGACTTTGCACACTTTATACTAAGATTTTGTAATAAACGATTTATTGCATCGGAAACACTTCCGGCTTTTGAGCTAGCCCCTAACGGGTCGGACATCGATCCGGACTGGTCAATAATAAACAGAAAACAAGACGGATCTGAACGGTTGATTTCTGCTGAATACATGATTTTTCCTCCTCAAACAATGTACATATTCCCATCATATTCCGACAGGAACGGAGATTTGTACTTTTGAGGAAAAAAAATATTGGATAGTTCTTTAACCCGAGATTAACGGCAAGCGTTTTCAATTAGCTTAACTATCAAATTTGCTTATTCATTAGGAACGTAGTGACTCAAATCAGCTTCGGTAATCCCTTTTTGCTTTCCTTCATCTAAAATTCTGTATCCAAATTGTAGTACGTCATTATGTGCAAAATAAATATATTCAACAAAGGGTTCATCTTTAAAAACAACAACAGCATAAAAAGGTGGTAGTTTAATTCCCCAAACTCCCTTTACAGACTTTATATCCTCCGTTTTGTAACCTTTTTCGTCAATTAGGTAATTCGTTACTCTGGAATCATAAACCATTTTGTTTATTTGAACATATAAAAAAGGAGTAACAATAAGTCCTAATGAAAAAACCAAAACACTTGTAATGATGAATTTTCTAGTTTTACTCATAACTTTGCTCCCCCTTACAGCTACATTTTAACACAATTATCCATTTGATTTAGTAGCCTTAATTTTCGATGTTTTGGTGGGAACTTCACTTCACTAACTGCCCGTTAGTTGAGAAAAGGCAACCGATTACTGGGTCGGCTGCCTTCTTTTGTTGATATTGAACTAACCTTCTGCGTTAGTGTAGCGGTAGCGAGGTCTTATCAAGAAACTCCTTGATCTTCTGCAACATACCAAGTGTGATCTGGTGATTCACTTTCGGATACTCCATCAATTGGATGTAATCTGCTGATTTACCCGCATTTGACATTGCATTAACAAAATATCTCTGGCTATCAATAGGAACCGAAGTGTCATCTTGGCAATGAAGAAGCAATAATGGCTTTTCTAGATTCATGTGAATAATGGAAAGTGGATCGTTTTGTCGTAACGTCTCTTTGTCACTGGCTTCCATTTGATTCAAACCGAGTTTTTCACGATACAGCTCTTCAAATCGAACCCAAGCACAAGACCCATTAATAACAATTGCGGAATGAACCTGTTGATGTTTAGCATATGTTCCTGCAGTAACGAAACCGCCTGTTGAATGACCAATCAATATAATCGGAGTATCGCTATTTTGTAACAGCTCCGTTACGATTTCCTCTGCTTCTTGTACACCTTGAAAAACGACGGGCCAAAAATGAGCTTGTAACGTTATTTCATCAAAATAATTAAGACTTCCACGCTCTCCATGGAAGGGTAGTTCAGGTACAATCACTCTATATCCCCAGTTTGATATCAATGATGCAAAGAACTTGTAGCTTTCAATTGTAGATCCCCATCCGTGATATAATACAACTTGGCCTACCGGTTCCGATGTAGGCTGTAGTACGATGCTTGGCACTCCACAAATGTTGCGATTTTCAAAGTGTTCCATCTTGTTGTCCCCTGTGATTAGTTTATATTCTCCCTTATTTTACCACAGCTCATTGGTATACTCACTTGACTTTCTATAATTTCCTCGAAATAACTTCCATCTACATTGTGCTTATAAATTCTTGAACGTGCTCGTCCTCCTCCTCCACCGCATTCAATATTAATTTTTTCACCATTTTCATATGTCTTTTTATTGAGCAAATCTGCCCGTTAATTTAAATAAACAAAAAGGAGCCCTGCCGCGAAGCATGCTCCTCAACTAAAGTTCCTTGGTAGTTCATTGGATTACCATCAGTATTTAGAACCAACAATATCGTCAAACCGAGCAGTGAAAGGAGGGATATAAGTGATTGATGTAGGTGGTGTTAGAACGTAAGATTGAGATTGATCTGTGTTAATTTGTTTTGGTATAACACATTGTTCTCATATCTATCTCTCAGAGTAATAGGACTCAAAATATAGTGAGCGTTCGCCCCAACTCCCCATAAAGTTCCGTCCAGCATGAGAATTAGGGATTGCCGTCTGCCAGCTTCCACTAACTTGACTGATGGTAGGTTAGGCACCTTTGTAGGTTGTGCTATGCTATCCCCGAACACCATGCTTCCGAGTTGTCCATACTCGTTATCACCCCACGAAAACAGATTGCCGTCTCGATCCACTGCTTGAGCATGGTCATGACCCGCATCAACCTGAATTATATTCGTAAGACCTTCGACACGTTTCGGTTCAGGATTGTCGGCGTTTCCGAAACCGAAGATGCTCTTAACACCCCATGTCCATACGGTGCCGTCATTTTGGAGAGCCACTGCAAAATTATTGTAGTTTGAAACAGCAATGATATCGTGCAAGGTACTCAATTGCTTTAGTTCAGATTTTGTTGGTTGTGTTTGCCAAACAGTACCGTCATTCTTGAGTACTACTGTAAATTCAAAGCCTGGGCTAACAGATCGGACATTTGCCCAAGGCGTCTGATAAGGTTTCTTATAGATGATCTCGCTCATCTTGTACGTTTGCCCCAGCTTACCGTTGTAGTTCGATCCCCATGCGAATACGCGACCGTCGCCATCAACCGCAAAAATACCGGAATGCTTTATTTCTACAGAAACAATATCTTGGAGTCCCTCTACTTGTCTAGGGAGGACGGTTGTTTCATATTTTTGTTCTCCATTGCCCCATAGACTCGCGTTGTTGAAGCCCCAGACCCAAACTGTACCGTCCTTCTTTAAAGCAATACCAGCATCGCTATCCACTTGGGCGTCCACGACATCCTGAAGAATACGGGTCGGCTTCTCGTAAAACTGCCCCCACGTCCATAAATCCCCTTCGGTTGTTACGATCACAACATTGGTACTGATGATGTTCATTTTATGTATTGAGGCGGGGGGAGTAGTTGCTTGCTTTGCCCAGAGACCCTTGTTTTTCTGTATTGCATCGGCCTGTAACGGGTCGAGTTTGCTAGCTAACCCATCTTTTTGAAGATCCAGACTTTTCACTGCATATCCCTCTTCTACAAGCTTTGCATTTAAAAGGGTGTCATCTTTCAAGTACACATTTACATGTAGGTGCTTGTTCCGATCGCGTTCACCCAGAATTTCAATCGACACCTCCGCACCATTCGAAAGCAGCGACCTTAGATATCCCGTTACCTCTTGACCGTTATGAATAGGGGAAATGCCCGCAAAGCGCACGGTATCTTCGGTTCCTTTTTCGGCTCCGTCGGTGTAGCGGATTGTAAGATACATCCCGTCTAAAACTTGCTTGACTTGGATATTACGCTTCACGGAATATTCGATGGATACGGTACGACTAGCCTCATTCCATTCAACCTTCGCTCCCATTGCTTCCGCAATAAAGCGAACCGGCAACAAGGTAGACCCCTCGACAATGCGCCCTTGCGTTTCCAGTCTAAGTTCGGCATTGTTCTTATAAGCGACCTTTTCTCCGATTGCATAAATGAGTTTGATATCACCAAGTTGAGCCACTACAGTCTGAGTCTCTGGGCTCCATTGGATTAATGCCCCCATTCCCTCCAAAATGCTTCGCATGGGTACCAAAATGCTACCGTTGTCCTCAATTGGTGGGGTTTCAAAGCTAAGGGTCTTTCCGTTTAATAAGACTGATATGGGGCGTGGTATTTCGGAAGCCTGTGATTTTGAGATTGGAGATCCTCCGATCAGAAGAATCAAAACGAAAATGAAGATTCGAGTTTTCATAGTAGCGCTCCTAAGATATTTTGGGTAAAAATGTATTATAGTTCTCCGTTAGTTCAATGCCAATCCCATTCCGAGTAATGGTGATTATTAGTCCCTGTTAGAGCCTCGCGAACGTGATGTAATCGACTTGGACAGGCTCTGCCGATTCGATCCGGAGTGCCCGGTTGATCTGTCCCCGGTGATATTGCCCATGTAAGAGGACCTGCAACAGGATGTCCCGAACGGACGTTCGGAACGGAACGCCGCTCTGGTTCGCATAGTCGATCATCTCGTCCAACTCGGATTCCTCGAGCCCTTTGATATAGACGCGATATTGCTCGGCGTTTTCTTCGAACATTGTCCGGATCGCAATCAGGTCTTCCGCTTCTTCCCACAACGAATATTGTTCGCTGCCCTTGCCCTGCAATCGGGACAGCCAGACTCGTTCCGCGACCGCGACGTGCCGAACCAGCTTCAGAAGGTCCTTGTTCTTTGTCTCACTCTCCTCGAGAGCGTACAAGATGCGTCCATCCGCCCAGTACAGGTGGTCCATCATGCACTTGATCGTCTTCATTTCGGTTTCCCCCTCTTCGTCTCATCGCTTACTTAACCTACTTATTCAATGATGCTGGCGAGCCATTTGCATTTCCAAGACGCGGCTTCTGGTGTCGGCAGGTCTGTAGTGTTTTAAGAACCCGTTGTCATAAGTGAAAAATGCATAAGCATCGTTATTGCCGATTTCAATGAAATGCTTCCCCTCCTCCACAAAGAGGGATGAGTAAGAAGGTTCTTCGTTAGGCGTATCAGGGAATAGGCTACTATCCCATTGAAGAACTGTCGTTTCGAAACGATCATATTCTGCGACCCAACGATCGATCTCCAGAGCAGGCGGCACCCAATCCGTCTGGTTTCCGACCCATTCAGGGACACCATCACTGTCGAGATCCATCGGAATGACGGGATGTCCTTGAAAATCTACTATGTTCCATGAATCGGTATTGTGGTGATAAATTAGTAACACATTTTTTGCACCTATCGTGCCAATAGGGATTTCAATAGCCGCGCCAGATACATCCCCGTTTAAGAAATTCAATGGATCGATCGAAGATTGTTTTTCATTAAAACCGGACAAGTCACCCAACTTCCATTCAGTATTTCTCCCCTTGAGAAACACAGTATATCTTGGGGTGATATCACCACCAGTTTTATAAATTTGAACTTCCGCCTCAGAGTGAGATAGAGTTAAGCTTTTGAAAAGCTTTGCCTCAGAAGGAGGTGTACCTAACTCTAATGGTTGTTCCCAACTTTTGCCGAATGGAATAATTGTAACCTCAGGAAACAAGTCAGGTCTATAGACCAATTGATGGTCACTATGTCGAGAGTTTGCTGTTGGCATACTGTTTTGATGAACCTGATCGTTATTACAAGCGAGAATGCCAAGCAATAACGGTATCAATATGGCGGTAAGCCGGATTATGTTCTTTAATATATAAATCTCTCACTTTCCTCTTTGTCTTTCTCATTAAATAATATCCTTTAATTACAAAAAAAGGATGGACTAAAAGGACCATCTTATTCAACTAATCTGCCCGTTAGCGGAGCGGTTAAGTTTCTTTTGTTGGCAAGTGAAAAACTTCTTGAGTGATCCGTTCCGAAAATTGATCTTTTATTTTGTAGGTGAATTTGTCTCGCAAGACTACAATGTTGGGAGATTTGTGCATTTTTTGATGACACAAATCCTCCTACATAAAAATAAAAATGCCTGATTCCTCAGGCATAGTGTCATATAGCACTATTTTTCATGTAATTATTAAAATAAGTAATCAATCCTAATTGCGCTTGCTACTTGTAGTACAAATTATTCTTCATTAAGCTCTGTTTAAAAACAAATTAACATGTTCGGCAAATAAATCTGCATATTGGAACAAGAACCCATGACCTGAATCCGGATAAATAATCAATTGCGCATTCGGTATGCGTTGGGAAACAATATAAGAATTGATAGTCGGAATCATAATGTCATTATTTCCATTAGATACAAGGACGGGCTGCTTGATCTCCCCGAGTCTGTCAAAAGTCGAATCCTTCCCCCACGCCACAACCGATTTTATCTGCGCTTGAACCGACTCAGCCCTAACTAGTGGCGCACGGTCGTCTTCTCTTCTATTAGCAAGCCGGTCTAGGTACTGTAATCCTGACGCTCTGCTTGTTTCTGTCGGTTCGAAGAACAAGTAAAGGAAATCTTCCGGCTCGTTCACCGGCTTAAAAGCAACTTTGAACACTTCAGGCTTACCAGATTGCGTACCTTCCCCGGTCCCGCCCCCTGTTCCTGCCAAGATTAAACGACGGATCAAATCAGGGCGAGCCAATGTCACTATTTGCGCAATGTAACCCCCCATAGAGAAGCCGATGAGATCCACTTGTTTAAGACCAAGCGCTTCAATAAAAGTAATTGCATATTCCCCTGTTTCAAAGAATGATTCTGCAACTTCTCCCGATGTCAATCCGATACCTGCACTATCAAACAGGATGATCGTACGTTCCTCCGCCAAAGCATTGACGAAGGCAGGATCCCAGTCATCCATCGTACCTCTAAAACGTTGGCAGAACACTAGCGGCACTTCAGATGGTTTGCCGAATGTCCGGTATGCGAATCGAATTCCTTTAGCATCAATATATGATGTTTCGACTGTTTCTGCTGTTACTTCAATTGCATTCATGGTATCTTCTCCCTTAGATATTATTTGAATAAACGTTCCTAAATAGTCCAGACGGTTACACGATTTCATGTGTAATGTCTTTATTTAAGATCGATCAGTCAACTATTTTATTTGTACATACAATGAATCACCAATTAATTACTGTGCGACAAAACACAATATGCAAGCCCTGGCAATGCTCCGACGTCGTGATGACAGGCCTCGGGCTCGTCTCGTTAAATCAAGTTTAGAGCCGGTTTTCACTATCGAGATGATTTCGTCAGGGATTCGACATCACCTGCCACGTTTTTGTTATTTTACCCGTGATGTTCCATTTAATTCGGAAATCGAAAACGCGCGGGCGTCGGAAAAGCTTCCGGCGAACTTGCTGCAAGCGCATCGTGATTACTTCGGCGCGCATACGTTTAAGCGCGTTGACCGCGAAGGCACTTTCCACATCCAGTGGATGGATAGTGACAAGTAAAAATGAAAGGTTGCCCTTTGCCATATACGGCAAAGGGCAACCTTTTTTTGTAAGATTTGATTACTTCATCGGTTGAATTGGATTGCTAATCAAGATTTCTTCCACTTCTTGGTAGCCATCAGGATAGGCAAAGTTATAGCGTGCCGGAAGTGCGAACACGTATTTGTCATTGCGCGTCAGTTCGCTTGGGCCGATAGGCGCTGCGCCGATGTGGAATTTATCTTGCTGAAGCTCGTTCCATTGGTCAACAGTAAAGACGAGAATAGGGATGTCCTGTCTAGGCTGTTCAGCGGTCCATTCAGGATGGCGGATGCTGAGTTTCGCACCGCTTTCTACGACCTTTTCGCCTTGCGCATCTCCTACAGAAAGACCCTCCCATTTGTCCGTTACGATCGTGTACCTTTTCCAACTGTCCGGCAGCGTGAAACGGAAGCCATATTGGGTATTCTCATAGACGGTTTGGCCTACTTGACCCGTTTGTTCGCCGACGGGGATCATCGGTTGAATCGGATTGCTCTTCAAGATGCCTTCCACTTCTTGGTAGCCATCAGGGTAGGCAAAGTTATAGCGCGCCGGAAGTGCGAACACGTATTTGTCATTGCGCGTCAGTTCGCTTGGGCCGATAGGCGCTGCGCCGATGTGGAATTTATCCTGCTGAAGCTCATTCCATTGGTCGATAGTAAAGACGAGAATAGGGATATCCTGTTTAGGCTGTTCAGCGGTCCATTCGGGATGGCGGATGCTGAGTTTCGCACCGCTTTCTACACCCTTATCGCCTTGCGCATCGCCTACGGAAAGACCCTCCCATTTGTCCGTTACGATCGTGTACCCTTTCCAACTGTCCGGCAGCGTGAAACGGAAGCCATATTGGGTATTCTCATAGACGGTTTGATGCGGAGTAGGGTGGACGAATTTAAGCGTGTTAAAAATCATCTCAGCGGCTTGCGCGCGTGTAATCTCCGCTTTCGGATGGAATTTGCCGTCTGCGTCGAGCGTTGCAATTCCATTGTAAATAGCGGCTTGGACCGGACCGAGATCGTCAAGGGCAATTTCGTCCTTGTCTTTGATCTCAATTGCCGGGAGCTTCATCATGTGCAAAATGTTATGACCATCAAGCGCAATGAGCAATTCTTTGGTGAAAGTCTCCTTCGTCCATTTCTGATCCGGATCGAGATCGTTTGGAAGCTTCAGGCCGTTATTCGCCGCAATAATGAAACTTTGCGAGTACCATGCGTCATTTTTTGCTTTTGCAAAATAGTCGGTAGCCTGCGGCGCTTTTACAAATCGGATTGCATCTAAGTTCAAACCAAGCGCCTTGACAATCAATTGAATGCCTTGTGCAGCTGAAAGAGTAGCATTGGGCTGAAACAGGTCATTGCTGACACCCGATACAAGGCCCTGTGATTGTAGAGAAATAATTTTATCTTTGGCCGCAACCTGGTCCAGATCGGTGAAAGCTGCAGTTGCAGCAAGGCTTTGCCCAGCTAAAGTAAGAGACAATACGGCAGCAGCGGATAAGCTAAAAAGTTTTTTACGGGATTTCACTGTATATCACCTCGTTGAGTTTTCGCTTACAGTACCTCAAACGTATGATTGGTTGAAATTGTTGCAAAAAAAATGAACTACCCGTTTGCAGTAATTTTTGGGAATTGTTGTGCTAAACTGCCCTTTAGTCTAATAGCCACAATATAAAATAGACCAACTGCGGTAGCAGCTGGTCTGATGTCATTTCAGCTATTGATCACTATAGGACTGACTTTCTTTCGTTATTTGTGTTAATCAAACCAAGCACAGCTTCCCCCCAGAACCTGAACCTAAAACTTAAAAAAACCGGTATACGTCATCCACATACCGGCTTCTCCACTATCTCTTCAACTCCGCGACAAGGCTTGGAGGAATTTCCCCCTGCAAGCCCTTCACCAAATTTTTCGCAGCAAGCATAGCCATATCGAAACGCGTCTGAGGAGTAGCCGATCCGATATGCGGCAGGGTTACGACGTTAGGCATATGCAATAGCTTGTTATCCGGATCTACTGGTTCTTGCTGGAAAACATCAAGACCTGCTCCGCGGATGCTTCCTTTTTCCAAAGCTTCAATTAGTGCTTCTTCATCCACAGTTTGCCCACGGGACGCATTGATAAAGATGGCTGTCTTCTTCATAAGAGCCAGTTCTTCACGGCCGATGAATTGAGTTGTTTCAGTTGTTAATGGTGTCATGACCACTACAAAATCAGACTCTTGCAGCAGCTCCTGCAAGGAGCGGTGGACAACGCCAAGCTTCTGCTCGGCTTCCGTTTTTCTGCTTCGATTGTAGTACACGACATCCATATTGAATCCGAACTTCGCCCGTCTGGCAATCGCTTCCCCAATACGCCCCATACCAATTATCCCAAGTTTAGAATGATGAACGTCTATACCGAAAATGTGCTCTTCGCTTCCTTTTTTCCATTTGCCAGCCTTCACGTAAGCATCGAGCTCCGGAATTCTTCTCGCTGTGGCCAAGATAAGTCCGAAGACCGTATCCGCCACCGTTTCATCCAATACACCCGGAGTATGAGTCCCCATTACGTCCTTGGCCTTCATTGCCTCTATATCGAAATTATTGTAACCAACCGAGACATTACTAACAATTTTGAGCTTCGGTGCATGTTCCAACAGTTCCTGATCAATGCTTCCGCCGGATATTAGTAGTCCATCCGCATCGGACAGCTCCTCTAAAAGCTGTTGACGAGGAATTTCCTCTACCCTGTCCCACATCCGATAATCGCAGTGCTGAGCAATGTACGCTTCCACTTCACTTGGAACTTGCTTTGCAAGAAATACTTTTGGCCGCATCTCCAAAACTCCCTTCCAGTCTATGCATGCATCATACCAAAAAATCAATATTCATAGAAGTTCTTTTTGCCGATCATAAACGGTGTACCATCTCCTAGTAGAAGGTCAGCCAGCCGCAGCCTAGGTTTTGTAGCAAAGTCTCATAATTGAATTTTTAAAATATTTGCCTCTTCCAGGTTCTACTGCCCGTTAACTTGAATGAACAAAAAGAGAGCTGCCGCGCGGCAAGCTCCCTCACTATCGTTTTCCGTTAGTTTAGTTCTTACCAGAGAGAATGATAAAGTTAATCCAAGTTATTATCGGGATAGAAATTACTAATACATAACGATTATAAAAATCAATTCCAAACAATTTTGATTCCTCGTTTAAGTTGTACAGGAACCAATATGCTAAACCCAATATTATTGTGTTGATAACAAAAGCTGATAACATTCCTAACCATTTGCTTTTCCTGTTCCTCATTATAAAGATAGATAAAACCGTTGAAACGATGAAAGAAATTGCTATGATAATGAAGTTCAACCCTGCACCACCTTTTGATTTAAAGAGATTAAACTAACCTGCCCGTTAGCTTAACAAACACAAGGAGCAGCTGCCGCGACAGAACTGCTCCCTGCTTGTTCTACTATAGTTTTCCGTTAATTTAACGCGGGGGAGGGGCTACTCCCCCGATGCAATAGCAGTAATAATTCGAATAACTTGGTATATCATAAATGAGGCAAATACAAGGACAGAGATAGTAGCAGATATTCTCTGAGGGTTTTGATACCACTTTGGAAAATGGTTGAGCCTTTTGGGAACTTGGAAACCCGAAACAATATCGACATGTTTGATTACATTGTTAAAGGGAGCCCTATCTTCAAGGGAATTCGCTTCGGTTTTATTCACACTAAGGTGAAGCGTCTCGTCATCAAATGGATTATAGGAAGTATTTTTCATTTTAGACCTCCTCAAATTTCGCTATCCATATTATAACATTTTTTACAAGTGACAGTAAGGAACTAATAAACGAATCTGCCCGTTAGCTCAACAGGCTACCGCAGATTTTAATCTCGGTAGCCTGTTTTGGTTTATTGAAGCTATCGTTCACCGCTTGCTTAAACATCGATTAACTGTAAATGAACAAATCAAAATCCACGTCCGCATTTATTGAATATGCAAAGCTCTTTTTTATCCCCCAATACCGATCGCTCATTAATCTCATCTAATTTTTATTCCACTAAACTCCCTTTTTATTGAACAAATCTGCCCGTTAGCTTAGTCAAGGTTCGCGAGATTGTTCATGTATTTTAGGAAAAAAGAAACCGATACAATAATTGCGAAAATAACTCTTATAAGCTTTGCTTTGTTTGATTTTCTTTTAAGAAATACAAGTGCAGAAAGAAAATATATAAATACGCCCAATAAGGAAACTGTAATTGTTACAAAAGGAACTCCCCAGAGAACCAAAATTACTTCCCCCTTTATTTTTAGGCTATGTTAAATTTAAGTGTTGATTTTCCTTTTATTGATTGCTCTTAAATGGGTCTGTTTCAACCTCGCCATTGAGATTCAAATATAGTTTTCCTGTCCTATCATCAAAACTCCAAAATAAAGTATTTTAATTTGAAATAGGTTTAAATTTTGAAAAGAATTGATTTCAAGTTTAACTTTGAATCCCTCCGATTCGATTCTTCTAATTATATTTTTCGTAAGTGATAGGTAATTTTACGGTTTCAACTTTATCAATTGAGTGAAATAATACTGCGAATTGTTGTCAATTTTCGTCTGCAAGGTTTCAATTTTCTTTATTCCCTATAATTAATCTTGAAAGGATGGTCTGTATGGATTGGCTTGATCGCATGAACAGCGCAATGGAGTATGTAGAAACACACCTGTCTGAAGCAATTCATTACGACCAAGTGGCTCGAATTGCCTTTTGCTCAACTTACCATTTTCAGCGGATGTTTTCGTTCATAGCCAGTGTGCCTCTTTCTGAGTATATTAGGCGCAGACGGCTGACTCTTGCCGCATTTGAACTGCAACAAAGCGATGTAAAGGTCATCGATCTCGCTTTGAAGTATGGTTACGAATCGCCAGAGGCATTTTCTAGAGCATTCAGAAAAATGCACGGTGCGATGCCAAAGTCCGCGCGCGACAAAGGCGTGGCACTAAAGGCCTATCCTCGGTTATCCTTTCATATTTCGATTCGAGGAGATGTGGAGATGAATTACAAAATCGAGGAAAAACAAGCTTTTGAAATGTTTGGTGTATCGACTGTAGTCAGTATCGATGGGTTTATTGAAATACCCGCTTTTTGGACTAAGTGTGTTTCCGATGGGACCGTTGATCGAATTCGTACTGAAGCGGGCTTGGGTGAAAATGGTCAGATTCATGGGGTGAAATATAACAAAGGCAAGAATTATTCCTACATGATCGGTTATTTTTTACCTCAGAGTGGCCTGCAGGGAGGGTTTGAAAAGCTTCATATCTCACCTCAAACCTACGCAATTTTCTCAACCGGCATCAACCCAGACGGCCAGAGTGGTATTCTTGAATTGTGGAAGCGTATTTGGGGGGAATGGTTTCCAACCTGTAATTACGAACTCGTAAATGCCCCCGAGTTTGAAATGGTTTACGATAGGGGAAACAACATGTATGAAACGGAAATTTGGATTCCTATCGTTAAGAAACTTGGAGCTTAGAACACTGAGAGCAACACGAGTGCATACCACCCGTGTTGCTTTCCTCATTCGCTTTGAACTATTCTCCCGTTACTTGAATGAAAACCAAAAAGAAGTCGCTTCAAAGTAGCAGCTCCTCTTCCACTAATGTTTCTCGTTAGTTTAATCCTTTTTCCGAAGTCGCAAAATAAACTATTTATATAATATCTTAATGTTATCCAATTCACATTTTTGTTGTGAACTTACAACAATTAATCCTGTCATCATTTTGTACAAGGTAGTAACTTCTTAGGATGTTTATAGCCCGTACAAACATATTTAAACCAACTTGAATAAACTGGCTTATGACATTTGATATAAGGAGGAGATCACCGTGCATGTTCATATCTCCCATTTCTTGATTCAAATTGCGGTGCTCATCATATTTGTTATTTCTGCTTATAGAGCCATAAGTTCAGTGAGTACTTGGAAATTATTAGATTTCTTTTTCAATGCTTCAGTAGCGATTGTAGCTTTTGCGTATTTATTTAATTAACGGGGGTATTTCGTTAATCATGTATTTCAGTATTCAAACGCGCCAGTTAGCTTTGCCATAATTTGGCGTCACACTTATTGGAAGCATCCTGCCCGTTACTTTAACGAGGCTGCCTATTTTTGCCGGCAGCCTCTTCTTGATTTCTTATTGAACAATTGTTCCACTTTCCGTTAGCGGAACGGAACTAAGCTGAATTAGGTGTTACGTGTTTTAACACCCTACTTGAAATTAATCGGAATATTATTTATTCTCCATCCCACCCCTAGAACATAGATATAATCAAGAATTACTTCGGCAGGCGGATAATCACTCTTCACAACAAGTGGAACTGTAAATTAATAAGCTATTGTGCCATTTCCCTCATTTATAAACTAGAATAACTAACCACTTAAATTAATTACCGACTAAAACCAATCCAAGAATTACTCAAGAATCCTTATAGCCAAAGTACAAGCTAATTGCTCAAATCCCAGCGATTTAGCAATTGCTACTGACGAACTATTGGACATTAAAGTTTGATAATGCATCGTGAAACCATCTTCTAACCCTTTCCTAGTTAAAGCACTTACAACTGCTTTGGCGTGTCCTTTACCTCGATAATCTGGGTGACTTAAAATACATACGCTAAGAAAACCAGATTCCTCTACTCTCCAAGAACCTGCTGCTACAATTCTTTCATCAGATATCCTTGCTAGTATTGGTTGTCTATTGATTTCTATGGAGCTATGCTCCCACTCTGTTTCAGAGCAAGATTTACGTAAATCATTAAGTAGAGATAGTTGATTTGAAGTTACAAGTTCTACGACTTCAAGGGAAGATGCTTCAAGAAATGAAGCCCTATCCATGTATCCCTGAAATGCAGGACCAATAACCTTGTATTTACCTATATCAATTGACTTTACAAGAAAATTCGCATCAAAAGTTTCCATAGGATGTCTACCACTGATGGCCCTTTTTATATATGAGGTATACTTAGTGGGAGACGATATAATGCTTGTCGTTCCATTAAAAAAGCAATAAATACCATTATATCCTTTCAAAGTCTTGGAGTGTTCACGAACTATGACGTTCGGAATAGTCATTGATGAAATATCACAATCAAATCGCTCTGCCCAATCCTTATTTACTTTAAATCTGGTTTCTTCATCCAACTAACACACCCCCATCTGCTATTTACCCCACACTTCTTCCTTCCTTTCAACCTATACTTTAACGTAAGGAAACGTTCCCCTACTTGGAAAAAAGCCCCTTTTATTTAAAACAGGATTCTTGCCTTTAAATTAAAGTACAGATAGGTACCGATCAGCCGAAATAATCAAATGAAGTTAACCAATCCAAAAGCAAATTTTTTATCACTTCTTGATTTCACAAGAACCTCCAATTTTTTAGAAAAGATTATTTCAGAGAAGTCCTTTCAATAATTGAAATTCTTCCAAAACGTTTCAAATCCCCTCTTCCACCAACCCCCCTTGGTTGAACAACGAAAAAGATGGTCGCGGCCGCAAGCCCATCTTGTGGTAAGCACCCGTTAGTTGAGAAAAGGCAACCGCTCCAATAGGGTCGGCTGCCTCTTGTTGTTATTGAACTCTCTTTCACCGTTAGCATAACAAAATAGCACGATTTAGGATTGTCATGATTGTCAGTCTTATAATTAAGCAGAAGTTGAAAAATAAACTGTAATTATATCGGTAATTGGTTAGATAATTGATACCAACCCTTTGTCCCAATGGAATGTAAAAGTAGTTTTTTTACGGAATCATCAAATTTATCATAGTTATATTCCGACCGCATCTTAATCTCTTTAAAATAAGTTTTGGTTTCGGAGCCCCTTACATAGACAATATCTTTATATTCAGATACATCATTTTTCACGTATTCAAGTTGTAAATAATACACTTCAGTAACATCATTAATCGGAAGTTCTACAGCTTCTCGCATTTTTAGCTTTGAATCGTATTCCATAATTTCATTACGTTCGGAAATCACCGTCACTAGCATTGGTTGCGACTTTACAGAATGTTTAGAGGAGTATAGAGAAACGTTGATGGTTTTTAAACTAGATTTTTCATTAACATCTTTTCCTGTAATTTCACTTGTAGCGGTTTGGTTCTGAGTCACCGTTACCCCTGGATTAATGGTTGAAGACGAACAACCAAATATAAAGAACAGTGTCGTAATGATAAACAACAGATTTTTCACTGGAACACTCCTATCCTAACACCCCATTAGTAATTATTTTCTTCATTATATACTTTGACGCTATAAACCAACGTTCAGTTCTCGATGATTCTATAGTTCACCTCACTTGGGAGAACTCGCTCAAACCGAGGTTAACGATTAAGCCTGGCGACATGGTTACTATGGATTGCCGGGAAGCATCAGACGGTTATATCCGACCGGATCGTCCTATCGAAGAAATGCTCGGTCCGAGGGAAGCGAAAGGACATCCATTAACAGGCCCCATTTTCATTGAGGGTGCAGAACCGGGAGACAGTATCGACGTGGAGATTCTAGGGTTTCAACACAAGGGTTGGGGATGGACCCGTTGTATTCCGTTCGGTGGTCTTTTGCCAGGCGAGTTCACGGATTATATCACCCTATGGGAGCTGAAGGAAGATTATTCCGATTTCAAGCCAGGAATTCGCATTCCTTTGGAACCGTTCTGCGGCTGTATGGGTGTCGCGCCTGCCGAATCTGGTCCGCATGACACAACTCCGCCTCGAAATTCAGGAGGAAACATGGACATTCGCCATCTAGTGGCAGGCTCCATACTCTTCCTTCCGGTATATGTGACCGGTGCCCTTTTCTCTGCCGGAGACTGCCACGCTGCTCAAGGTGATGGCGAGGTCTGCATCACCGGCATCGAGGCACCTATGCAGGTCACAATGCGATTTCAGCTCCGTAAAGGTCATACCATTCCTACACCTCAATTTATTTCGCCTAGTCCACTTACAAAAGCTGACACCAAAGGCTATTTTGCTACGACTGGTATCGAACCTGACTTAATGGAGGCAGCAAAGCAGTCAATCAGATATATGATAGATCATCTTGTGCAAACCTATAATCTGACGCGGGAGGAGTCCTATCACCTATGTTCCGTTGTTGTGGATCTTAAGATCAGCGAGATCGTCAATTCGCCTAACTGGATTGTTTCGGCCTACTTACCTTTAAGCATTTTTATTGAGGTTGGTTCAGCGTAGTTGTGAACCCCGACAAACAACCAACCTTGATTACATACACACGTTAACTGAATTAGGCTGCGTTGCATTATCCTCTCATTAGCTTAGGATGGTCGCCGCGACAACAAATTGAACTATCGTTCGCCATTAGTTAAATCCCTTACTCTACGTTCATCTTACTAGATAATTAGTTATTTCAGGATTGTGATAGCAACTTTAATTTTTTCATCCATTTCGTTGCTTTGATTCTTCCCATAGACATAAAAAATTAAAACATTATTTATAATGAACGCTTTGTGTTTTACAAAATCAACAGGTCTATTGTAAAAGTCTTCATGACCTTTTATCCGTTCTTTCTCTGACTTGAATATATAAAAATGAATTACGCCGTCTGACAATTCGTAATAGCTCGGGGTTACCCCGTTTATTCCTTGCTGGAATATGTTCTCTGCATTTTCATCTGCCTTATTGAGTTGCATTCCCTCATTTTGAAAAGCTGCTAATACTTGCTCAAGGGTCAATGCTTTGTTTGTACTAGTACACCCTATTATTACCAGAAGGAAAAGAGAGATAATTATATGAATTTTCATTTTACCTCCAGAATAGAAGACCTCAATAAAAGTGGATTATTAAGCAATCTGACTACCTCGAATAGGAGCTTGCCCTTATCTATACATCCCGTCAATGCTAGTAATATTACTCTTGTAAAGTAATTTTCAATTTCACTCCACTAATCTGCCCGTTAGCGGAATAGGCCACCGAATTTATCACCGGCTGCCAACTAGATCTTGTTATGAAGCTATCGTTCTGCGTTAGTTTAATCGGCGGAAGTTTCAAGTTCCTCTGGTGAAGGTGGCTCGAAAATTTGAATCCATTCTTTGAGTTTAGCTTTGGGTATAAAAAAAGTTCCCTCTGGGTTCATCACATTTCTAGCTTCTAGACGTTCAAACAATACTTCTTCAGGCACATCAACAAAATGAATTATAAAGTCAGCCCCAAGCTTATTAGCTCGAGAACGAAACTCGTCTCGTTGACTTCGAACCCAACACCCAAAATCCAGAATAACATCAACACCAAGAATTAAAACTCTAGATGCCACTTCCCACATTAGGGATTCCACAGAATCATGTCTAGAGTCATGCTTTGTTTCGTCAGACTCCGTCATGTTATCCCCGAAATCATGCCCAAATAAACGGATATGCCATTCATCGGGAGTAAGGCGAAGTGCAGAGTATTTCGTTTCGAGTTGACGAGCCAAAGTAGTCTTACCGCTACATGGGAGACCAACCATTAAATGAAGGGACGCCACGAGATTCCATCTCCTTTTTTAAAACATTGAATTAATCCGCGCTTTACGCCGGCAGCATCGCCCTGATTTCTTATTGAATAAACGTTCTGCGTTCGTTGAATGACTAAATTTCTTGTTTCCAGGGAAATGATGTTTCACATGTTAACATTACTTTTTTAATATACCTATATATTCTTTCCAAGGCCCAATGTCCGCCCTGTATCTATCGGCCATTACCCGTACGATTTGAGCAATGTGCGCTAAATCATGAACAACCCAGGTAGAAAGTAATTCTCTTAACTTCACTACACCTAATCTAGGGTGTAAACCTGTCAATTCAAGATTCAATTCAGTTTCAATAAGAACCTTAAGTTTGGTTAGATTTTGTGTTCTAAGCGTTTTAAATTCAAGTAACTTTTGTTCAATCGATGATATTTCATTTAAATGAGAATAGCGATCAAATGAGGGGAATGGTTTACTTTCACCTTCCTGAAGAATATATTCTAACCTTGGTATCCAAGTATCTTCCTCTAACTCAATAAGGTGTTCAATTACTTCAGAGACATTCCAGGTTCCTTCGCCTTCATTGCATTTCAACCATGTATCAGATATACCAGATAAAAAAAACTCCAATGCTTGTGGTGTACGTTCCAGAACCTCAATTGCTTCTTTCATATTAAAATTCATATAACTACTCCTTTCTATAATATATGAACAAACCAGCTCGTTACTTCAATAAAAAAGGAACAGCTACTGGCTGAGGCAATCTGCTCCATTATTTTAACTATCGTTCTGCGTTAGCTCTATGTTCAAACTCTGTCTCTATGCCAATTGTTGCGCAATCTCCCATGTATGTCCTGCTGGATCAATGAATGAAGCCGTTCGTACTCCCCACGGCCGGTCGATCGGACCGTTAAGAAGAGCAACCCCGTATTTTTCTAATTCAGCACAGATTGGATCCACTTCATCCACTCGAATGGTTAGCAGGAATCGGGATCCGGATTCACGTGTTGCGATCGTTCCCGGCTTCATCAATTCATATGACTCGGAAATGTCCAGGAGGTTCACGCTCATATTCCCGAAATTAAAAACCGCAGAAACCTCGTCTTCATATACAGCTTGAATTCCGAATACTTCTTGATAGAACGCCTTAACTTTCTGAATATCCTCAACAAACAGCGTAATAACATCCACATTCATTGATCCTAAAGTCCTCATCTGTACACCCTCTCCATTTAAAATTGACATTAAATTTCTAGCATTTGTTCGAGTTCGGCCTTCTGGCGCAGGTGATGGCGATAATGAATGTCGACCATTTCGAACCACTCCCGCGCATTTAGCCAACCAAAACCATCGTGTCTCTCTTTATAGTTGGGGTTAATCGAATCTACTCTTCCTTAAGACAAAACTCCAGGCTCTGATATAACGCATCACATCACCTTTCCACTTGTAAATTTATGTAATCGTTACTATCATACCATATATGAAAATTGACATTTCTTATGAATTGCTTTGTTACATCACGAACTTCACCATATCTACCTACCGCCTAATGTGATGAATCCTATTCCTGTTAGCACAAAAAGGCTGCACGCGGCAGCCTTTTAAGTTGTTCAACTATAGTTCACTGTTAGTTCAATCCATTGAATGCTCCTAACGCTCCAATTCTCAGCGGAATGTACCCTTCATGTTTGTCTTCTTATTTAACAAAAGGGCCATTTCGTTAAAGAACGAAAAAAACTGTAGAATGGTTTCTACAGTTCTCAATAAATGCCCAAGGACAAAAAAGTTTATACAAAAAAGTAAAAAGACAAGAATCAAAGGGCATCTGTTTTTTATAAAAGAACTCTCTTACCAACCTGTCTGCAATCATTAACTAATCCACTGCACAATATCCTTCATGTCTTTTCTTCCTCTAGGGAATACAGGCTCATTTGCTCGGTATCCAAATGCGACCATAGCCGAAACAGCTAAGTGACCATCCTCTAGTAAGTTTTCTTCCGCAAGGAGTTTTTCTACCTTATCGATATAAAATCCTTCTATTGGACAAGAGTCAATTCCTAGTAACGCTCCTACAGTCATCATATTGGCAAAGGGAAGAAAGGTTTGTCTTTTAGCCCAATCCAACGCTTTTTGCTCATTTTCAAACAGATTTTGTTGGTTTACTTGGAAATTTCTAATACCCTCTATTATTTGATCGGATTTTTCATCTGGAACACCCCAAACATTAAGCCAGTGATTTTTTACATATTCTGAGTCGTACCTTGTATCCTTGCTTGTTCTGGAAAGAATGATAACGAAATGGCTCGCAGTTGGCAGATGACCTTGTGCGCCTGGAGAAATTTCTTTTAACTTTTCTCTGAATTCCTGATTTTGGACAACGAGGAATTTCCATGGTTCAATGCCACATGAGCTCGGAGAAAGTCGGGCTGCTTCTAAGATTACATTAAAATCTTCCTCTGAGATTTTTTTAGTTGGATCAAAGCTTTTTATAGCACGTCTAAAATTAAACGCATCAAGAATTTCTTGTCTATTTATCACTTTTTGTGTCATATTCATACACTTCCTTCTTAGTTGTTTTAGATAAGTTAGTCTTTATATGCATTTCATCGATAAGAAAATATATACGATTATATTTACCTTACTTTTGAAGAGATTGACTTACTCATCCAGTTAATCCAACATCTTTTGTTTAAACAATGGATGTTGTATACTCGATTGATTCTAAAGTAGATTTCATTTATTCTCAATCATCAGTATTGGTGTTTTATCGCCTAAACAACAAACAAATTAAATTGTTGTCTATTCACAGAAAAGAGAGGGATAAATATGGAAGAGATGAAAGTAGATCCACCTATTATTCGGACAAGAAAATTGTTAATGGATGCCTCCATTACAGAAGAAATATTAGAAAGCATTGTGAAACACTTGAAGCATTACGATAGGTTACGGAGCATCTGTGGATTGGGAGAATAATAGTTCACTTTCAGCAGAACAATATATAAAAAAAGCCTTACCTTTTATAGTGACGGAAATAAATAATTTAAAAGGATGATTATTGACCGTTTTTTATCACAATCATTGTTTTATTGAACTTGCGTTTGCTAACTTGATTTGGAATTAAGTACCATTACTTTGACGCAACATATAATGGGTGATTCACATAAAATGATTTGTTTCTTAAAGCTTTTCCATAAAAGCTAGCACATGTTCTTTCACCTGTGCTTTTTCTTCCTGTGTCATATTATTTAATTTTAAATTCATTGCATGGTCAGAGGTTATAAGGATTGTGGAGGGATCTTGAAGTTTTCCTTTAAGGGTATTTCCTTCTTCAGTAAGCAACAGCTTAGATTTGTTTGCATAGGAATGGATTATTTCTGTTTGTATATAATTACCTTCCATATCATAAAAATCCTCAATAGATTTAATATCCGATTTCTTATGGGTTTTCCCTTCCTCAATAGTGGTTATTGCATTCACTATCTTGTAACCCGTTCTTTCAAAGAATCCTTTATCATTTTGATTATCATCAAGTGTTTCTATTGCAAAAACTTCAATGGTTTCATATTTCTCTGTTTGACTACATGCACTTATAAGCAGAAAAGTGAACATGAATAAACAAATCTTCACCATAATAATTAGCTTTTTGTTGAAATACATTTCTTCACTCCTATTATGGATTAGTTCTGCATTTTAGATTCCTATTATACCATATTATGGGTATTAATGGTTTTGAAACTCGATATATAGCCTGATATTCCGCTATCCTGCCCAATAGCTTAATGAATGAAAACAAGGAGCAGCTGCCGCGGGGGCTTAACTGCTCCTTGTTTGATTGAACTAGAGTTCACCGTTAGTTTAATCCAGTAATAATTACATTGAAAGCTATACACCCAATGTTTTTGTATGTCATTCAGATTTGTATCATTTCAAGTATGGATAAAATAGTTCGCAGAATAGCTACATACATTTCCAATTAAAAGGAAGGGGATTTTTATGGACTGGTTTTCGGAAACGGAGTATCCTTTTGCCATGTTTACTCCACAACATATTCTTCCGCTTGTTGGAATAGCTTTACTGGTTCTGCTGCTATATCGGTTTAAAAACTCGCTTCGCCAAGACGCCTGGAAGAAAAGAACCAGGTTTGGACTTTGCACACTCCTCATCGGGTTTGAAGTCTTACTGTACGGATGGTATTTTTATTTCGAACAATTTTCCATTGAGCAGTCCCTTCCCCTTCAGCTATGCAGTATCAGCTACATCTTGACCATCGTCATACTGCTTTTTCCATTTTATCGGATTTATGAATTTTTATACTTTGCAGGTGCCGGCGGTGCCATACAGGCATTGCTGACACCGGCGGCCATCCTGTCCGGATTTCCCCATTTCACTTATTTTTACTTTTTTATCGGTCATGGCGCCATTGTATGGGTTGCCTTGTATATGACCTGGGTACATGGCTATCGGCCAACGTGGCGTTCGATTTGGAGAGTGCTTCTGTTTATGAACGGTCTTTTGGTAGTCATCATCCCTGTAAATTGGATAACAGGAGGAAACTACCTGTTCGTCGCAGAAAAACCGTCCGGTGATACGCTTCTTAATTATCTGGGTCCTTGGCCTTGGTACTTGTTATCCCTTGAGGGGGTGGCGGTGATTATCTTCATTTTTATGTACCTCCCCTTTCTGCGCCTTAGGTCTAACACCTAAGCTTCCGCCGATACTTTTTCCAGGCCTTAAGCTCGGTCTTAGCAGAATGAATCTGACCTTGGAATTTAGTCGATTACTTCCTCTTTATTGGAAAATGTAACAAAAAATCTGCACTTCCACGTTCTAATGGTGAATGTATCTTCGAATACATCTCGAACCCATGAGTTCCTGCTTGTTCGTACTCTGAATTCTTTATCCATTCATACAACTCCCCATATGCATCACCAGCTCTGTCAATGTCTCCTTGGTATTCTAAAACAGCATATGTCGCTTTAGGAAGTTCGTATGAAATCATGTCTACTGGCGGTTCTACATCATGTTTAACTTCAACGCCAGCTATCCATGTAAACAGATCAGTATTAGGATTATAATTTGGCGGGTCAATGAAAACTCCATATGTAATCGGAAATCCTACGGTACCATTTACCTCTTCTAATCTTTCATTGAAAGATTGTTGGAGTGTTGGAATTATCATTTGCTCTCTAGTGTCTTGCAGTAATGTTTCCAGTTTCATTCCTATGATACGGGTTTGTTCTCGTCCAATGATTTTTATAGCCATCCTAGACCTCCATAATTAATTCTCAATATTACTTTATTGAACTATCCTGCCTTAGTTGAGAAAGGCAGCCGGTTTATTCGGCAGCCTCTAGTTGATAATCATCTATTGCGTTAAACTGCCCTTTAGTTGAACTGGCTACCGAAAAGCTTGCCATTATTTATTTCTCTATTATGTGAGATTTCAGGGTAGATTTAACGGTTTATATTCAAACGTTTCCGCACTTTCCTGAAGTAATCGGCAAAAAGAACGGTTATGGCCTATGTAAAAGGATGAAAGATCAAATCGATTCCTTGCTGGTTCAAAGGATACTAATACTCGATGGCGCATACGCTTCATGGTTAATTGTATGAATTGCTCAGCTTGCTCTGAGGCTATGATTGTAATATACGCATATAGGGAATGGTCTTCTGGCTCATCTAGCGGGCTAACTCCCGCACAAGAAAACTCAGTCGCTATGTCTTTCTGCTTAAGGGATGTCAACGCGGGAAACAATTGCTGATCCACCTGGACATCTTCAAACAGAGTGGTCATTTTCGCCTGTTTGCGCTTTTTGTCTCGATCTATCCATTGCAGTAATTCCTCCCCGCGACGATGCCACTGTGCTTTGGTTTGATGGCTCATAATGATTTCTCTATCTTCATTGGCATTCGTCCTCATCAGAAATCCAGACCTCCTTTGAATATCTCTTATTCGACTTCTTCAGCAAGCAGAAAACCCGGATATTATAGTCAGGAATCTCCAAGTTAATCTTATATTGTGTTTTACGATGAACAAAAGGCTGCAACGGCACCTTACTAAGATTAAATCGTTTTCCCGTACATAAAATCACCATTAATCGAAAATTATATAACAGTTGTTTAGTACAAATACATTATCTTGGAGGTTCGAAAATTGGCACAACAAATTGATCCAAACCAGTTGAAGAAAGCAGAAGCAGCAACAACACTTGCTAAAAGTCTTATTAGTCAAGCTATTGAACAATCAGCAGCTAATCCTACACTTTGTGAAGAAGCTCTAAAGCAAGCATCAAATGAAATAGCACAAGCTCAAACAATGATTAGTCAAGCTCAATCGACACTACAAAGTTCTTCTCAACAATCTGTGTGAAATAAAAAATATGAGAACATTTACTTTGTATGTAGGTTAACTTAAAAGATTATCTAAACCGTATAGGTTGTCATGCCTACTTAACTGAATATTTCTAAACGTTAATCTGCACGTTATATAAAAAGACTGGTGGGAACAATGTACGTCCCTTCAGTCTTTATTTTTAGTCACAATAACAAGCAGTAGTGAAATGAACTAACGTTCTCCCGTTAGCTCAACAACCTATTTTATCTTATCTTCATATTTTTTTCCATGGGTTTCCCAGTTAATAACGATTGTTACTCTGTCCTCCTCTATAACATCTAATGTAGTAAAATCATTGTCAGATTCCATCAAGGCATATTCGATGATAAATTCATTCGTATTTCGCTTTTTGATTTCATCAATAATAATCCCGTACTTCTCCTCGTATTCTTCCTGATATTCTCCTTTGTTTATCAGTTTCGCTTTATAAGACGGATCATAAATATTTATTATTTGTGTTCCAAATTCAGTCCCTTGTGCAAAGGAAATCATTTCTACTTCGTGAAGATCATCCAAATCACCGGTTGTATTTATACATAATATTAAAAAAATGCGTTCCATCGTGTTCAATAACTTTTTTCTGAATTGTGGCTTTCCATTGTTCACCCTCGGACTGAAAAATTATTTTATCCTCAATTGGCTCTCTACTTGAACAGGTACTTAATAAGAGCAACAAAAAAACACACAAACTTAGTTTTTTCATGAAATTGCTCCCTATTACATTTTCTTACATCATCTATAAAGTTAAACGCTCACACCTTGTATAAGTTTCGTCTTACAAATATCCTTCCCTTTACGTCGCAGTAGATCTCCGATTGATTACCGTAGTGTTGATCTGAACTAAACTGCCATTAGCTTACATGATAGTGTCGGAAAGTCTATTGGATTCGTCCAATCAGACATCTTTTTATAGTCATATATTAGTATGATAGAGATTCAAAAGGAGGTACCGCATTTATGGGGAGTGTTATTCTAGTTAAGAAAGCCATTGAGTCCATAGGTATCAAAAAAATCAAAGAGATTGAAATAAACTATTTATATGGGGATAAATTTGAGCTGTCTTTCAATAAAGACGAAGATGAGGATGAAAGAAAGGATGAACTCAAGACCTTTCTAGAAAGTATTGATTGGAAATGCGTTGTGGAAGTGAAAATAAAGGTTTACAACGGAGATAAGATAAAAATTGAATTTGATGTTGATGACGATCAACATCATGATAAACGGGGGCGAACAGGTCCGACTGGTGCGACAGGTGCTGCTGGAGCCACTGGTACATCAGGTGCTACTGGAGCAACAGGTGCGACAGGAACTACAGGAACTACAGGAGCAACAGGTGCAACAGGTGCAACAGGTGCTACAGGAGTTACAGGTGCTACAGGAGTTACAGGTGCTACAGGAACTACAGGAGCAACAGGTGCAACAGGTGCAACAGGTGCAACAGGTGCAACAGGTGCTACTGGAGTTACAGGTGCTACAGGAGTTACAGGTGCTACAGGAACTACAGGAGCAACAGGTGCAACAGGTGCAACAGGTGCAACAGGTCCTTCTCAGTTACTTGTAAATCAGACGGCATTTGTCGATTCTATGTATGGTAACAACGCAACGGCCATGCTTGATGATATGACAAAACCTTGGCAAACGGCAGCTGCGGCTGTGGCTGCCGCTCCTTCGGGCACAACAATCATAGTACGTCCCGGATCCTATACAGAGACGAATTTGGCTAAAGACGGGATCAGTTGGGTATTTGAAAAGGGAGCCATCGTCACAGCAGTTGCAAATCTTTTTGATGATCTAGGAAGCACGATTGATTTTGATGTACTTGGTGAGGGTCTGTTTTTGAGCAATGCAGCAACAGTTGCTGGCAGTTCCATTCTCCAAAGCACCGGTGCCAGCACGATCCACTTTGATTGTGAATCCATGAGTGATACGGTCGGCATCACGATCAATCTCACCGGAGGAGGCAATTACACCATTAACGTCCAGGAGAGTATCACGAACGGCTTCATCGGAGGTTCTGCTCTTGTAATTTCGAGTGGTACGTTATTTATGAAAGCTTTTGAAATTACAAATGATACCAGCGGTACAGATGACCTCATCATGTTTACGGGGACAGAACCGATAAGCGTGAATCTCGAAGCCACGATGATCACTAGTGGTGGCAGGGCTGTCTTGGTGAACAACAGTGCTCCGAACCAATTGTCGGTTATCACCATGCGAACCCGAATCATACAGGCCAATTCCGGGCTCATTATAGATGTCACTCCTGTATTTGCCGGAAGCTTTATCAGTTACTCCTTAGCTTTAGTAGGCGTTTCTAAAGGGGTATCTATCCAAGGCGGTTCGATTAGTTTGGATTCATTTATTTTGGTCGTGATTAATCAAGGAGCTCCAACACTCTTTCTTGGCGGGTCTGCTCAATTCACGGGTGATTTTGATAGAATATTTAGTCAAGATGCATGTATTTTAATGCTAAATGGAGAGGCAGTTATCCATACCAAAACTATGAACTCCTTCCAGACAATGAGCCCCGCCATCGATCTTCAAGGCGGTCAAATGAGATTGCAGGTAGATCTTATTTCCAGCGAGTCTGGCTGTATTCAAGTAAATGGGGGCAGTCACAAGCTGACAGTTATGCAGATGTCGACCAATGGACAGACGGTTCCGGCAGTACGCGTGGCCAATAATGGCATCTTATTTCTCAATTTCCAAGAGATTACCGGCTCTGTTAACGGACTTATTACTGTGGAGAGCGGTGGCAATTTGAATATGATCGGAGATCGCATCAACACCAACGATACCGGCAGCGGCTTAAAGACAGCCTTACTTTTAGTCGATGGTCAAGTCGATGCGAATGTTAATGTGATCTCTGCATTTGGAAGCTGCATCCATCTATCGTCCGGCGGCGGCAACCCCAATCTGCGTTGTTACGTAAATGAGCTATCCAGCACAGTGAACCCAGACCCTATTTTTGCGGGAACTAGCTTAATTCTTCAAGAAACAGGCAACGCCATCATTCGATTCGATCGGATGGCTGCTTTCTTTTCATCGCAAATGATACGAGTTATAGATGGCAATCTTGAAATAGATGGAGAGCTTATATTCAACCCCTCTGCACCCTCCTCTACAGGAATCGTGGTTTCCGGAGGGACTTTTAATGGCAACATAAAAAAAATTCAACTTGGCACACGGGCATTGGAGGCGAGCTCAGGCAGCGTAACGCTCACATTTGTCGAGATTTCAGTGTTTCAGCCCGACTCAGAACGTATTATCATTGCGCTGGGAGGAAATGTTGCAGCCCGAATCGTCGGCGATTTAATACAGGGCGGTACGGATTATGCAGGAATTATTGTTTCGGACACGGCATTTCTAGAGGCGCATATCAACGAAATGAGAGTGGCTGGTACTTGTCTTCAATATAATTCTACAGCATCTTCAAACTTCTTTTTCGATGTGCTTACTGTAGCGAGCGGTGTAACGCTAATGGATACAGCAGCCATTGCTATGTCCACCGGTACTTTGCAGGTAAAGGGTAGCAGGATTGAAAATGGAACGGGACTTATCACCGGATTTGGTATTCTTCTTGCTAATGATGCCAATTTTATCGGAGATATCGATTACATTCGCTCTTCGAACAATGGGTTACGAACCTCCAGCACAGGCAGAGTTCAATTATATGCAGATGAGGTAGAGTCGTTTGATGTAGGAACTATTCAAATTAGCAACCTGCCTAATGGTAACTCTGCGGACTATACGTTTAAAGGTTTATATCGAACCTTTGGTCCCACATCAACGGTTATAATTGACAGTCCAGAACCGCCAAATATACTTCGGTTCATCAATACGACTCTTATTAGCAACGTTTCCCCTTCCATATTCTCAACAGTTGCTGTAGTAGTCAAGAACTATGGCATTCTTACATCCACGTTTCCAGAGGATGCTACTGTCTCATTCTTATTCCCCATTTCGGTTAATATTGATCCCGCAGTTAATTAAGAGCATATACGTAATGGAGGCTGCCGTTTGTTCCGGCAGCCTCCATTCGCTCTGTATTGATTTATCGTTCACCGATAGCGTAATCGTGAGGTCAAGCTGAATAGTTGTAACCCATTAAAAGAAGGTTTTCTTTTAATAGCTTCAAAACAATCCTCTGTACTTGCGTGTTTTCCTTAAGGTATACCTGGAGTAATTTAATTGCTTGAGTAGCTATACCTTTATTCCTATATTGATAATTACCAATAAGTACGTCCATTTCATATGTCACCAACAATAGTGGTAAACCGTAAATTCCTTTTTCCTTCAGTTCCAATTGATTCCTCATATTCTGTATTCTCGTTGCCTACTTCCTTACTAGTTCAACACCAACTTTGCCATCTTGCACATTCACCTTATACGTTTTTACCCAAATCTTGTCACTAAATAAAGATTTACCTGTTCGAATATCGAATTCCCAGCCATGCCAAGGGCAGCGGAGTATTTCGCCATTTTTACCATACTCATATTCATATACGTCCGAAGGAAGCGTAGTACCAGAAACGAGTCCTGCACACATCGGCGCCCCTTGGTGGGGGCAATAATTGTTTAATGCGAAATATTCGTTGTTTATCCGGTAAATGCCAATGCTCTTCCCTTCGATCGTAACGACGGCATGTCCGCCTTCGGAGACAGCATCTATATCAAGCACATAATGTACCGTCATAAATTCCTCCGTGAGTTAAAGATTATAAAGGCTTTTAGCATTTTCGTAAAAAATTTTACGTTTCGCCTCAGGTTTTAGTCTCCGCAGAATCATACTTGGCGAATCAAAGTCCCAATGCGGATAATCGCTCGAATACAAAATCATATTCTCGGCATCAATCATATTGAACAAATCTATCAAATGCTGTGGATTGTCCGGTTCCTCAATGGGCTGTGTAGTTAAATAGCAATGCTCTCGAATATACTGACTGGGCAACTTCTTAAGCCAAGGGACAGTGGAACGTAAAGCCTTGTAGTTCTTATCCAACCTCCACATCAGGTGTGGCAGCCACGCTATCCCCCCCTCTGTAAGCACCACTTTCAATCTCGGGAACTTCTCAAACACACCTTCGCATACCATGCTGACGAGATGCGCCATAAACATTTGCGACAAGCATGTATGCCACTCGATGTATCGAGAAGGATAACCTGCTGCAGTAGGGGCCGTAGAGCTGCCCCCACCTTCTGCACCAGGATGAATCGCAATAGGTAAACCATTTCGCTCCGCAGCTTCATAGATTGGATGATAAAATCGCTGTCCGAGCGGCGAACGAGCCGCACTAGAAATCATCACTTCAACGATATCGGGATGCCCCCCGACGCGATCGATTTCTCTCGCTGCAAGATAAGGGTCTTGAGTAGCGACAGCCATGGCGCCCTTGAACGCCTTATGCTTACCAAGCCATTCACCAATCAAATAGTCGTTATAAGCTGAACAAATCACTGCTGCATAGTCGGGATCGTGCGTCGTCGAAATATTGTACACAACCCCGGTTAGCACGCAGTATTCAACATTGTAGCCCTCGAGCAGCTGCTTAATCATCAAATCAGGGTCTGAGCCAGCTTTACCACCACCGGCAGGAATGGCATCCTTTTTCATGACACCTACAGGCGAATAGTAGCCAGAACCTGCATATCCAATGCCAGTTGCCGCTACCCGTGAACGCCAAGGTTCAGCCAGATACGGTAGCAAATCTATATCATTTTGTTCATTATGGACATCCACATCAATAACTTTGAAATCTTCAGCCATAAGATTCCCTCCGATCCGGTGATTAAGTAATGTTCACTTCATTACAAAAATGATTATTTCTTCCCGTATGTGCGCGAATAGGAAGCATTGTACATGGCTAGCAATTCGTCAGCTCCGAGTTTCTTTGTCTGATCGATGAATTCTTGATACGTCTTATCGTTGATCGGAGTTTTACCAGAGACGAATTCGGTTAGCTTCTGTTCCAGGTATTTGTTTAGGTTGTTTAGCTTCGATTTCTCCAGCTCCAACTCATCACTTGTCTTAACAATCTGTTTAGGTGCCGGAATAATAAATGGTTCGTATCTCTTGTTAATATCCTTACTCTTGTCGCTTAAGCCACGCTCCCACACCTCACGAGATTTGGCATTATCAAGTGTAACCATGTCGTACCAAACGCCCCAATCCTTGCGTAGTGTTGTGAATGGTGAAGCGCCAAAATCTTTATTGTAGACAGGTTTACCGTTTTCCATCGTATAGGTTTTGCCCTCTATTCCCAACGATAAATAGTTGGAGCCTTCTGCTCCCAGTAAGTAGTCAAGAAATTGAACCGCTCTGTCCTTGTCTTTGACCTTTGCTGAGATTGCCCGGCCGGTAGCACCAACAACCGAACGGGAGAACTGGTAGTTCTTGATGCCGTCTGCAGCAAACTGAGGAATTGCATCGAGTGTGTAATCCGCAATGCCTGCTTTACGCCCTTTGTCCATGAGCGTCTCCAAGTCAGCCTTCCAGAAATACGTGACAAGTGATTTGCCTTTAAGAAGTCGCTCTTCCCACTGTGCTTGCGTAATCATTGAGAATTCAGGATCTAACAGCTTCTCGTTAAACAATTTATTCAAGAAAACAAGTGAATCCTTAAATCCTTTATGATAAGGAGCAAACGCGTACTTATCATTGGATGGGTCGACGTTAAAGAAGCCTTGAATGCCGGTGAAAGCTCTGCCGAAAGTCGTAAATAACCCCGTGTCGCCGACTAGCGCATTATTGATGAGCGGGTAGGTATCTGGCTGTTTGTCTTTTAGCGTTTTAAGGAACTGGTAAAATTCATCCACGGATGTCGGAGCCTTAAGTCCGTACTTATCCATAATGTCCTTACGTGTATACCAGATGAAGTTAAAGCCCTTCCCTTCCGCGTCGCCTTCGATGACAGGAACCGTATAAATACCACCATCAACGCCAGTTGCAACTGCTTTGGCCTCTGGGTATTTGTCGTAGAACGCCTTTAGGTTTGGTGACTTATCCAAGTAATCTTTTAAGTTCAAAAACACTTTATCCGGACCGTGCTGTCTTCCCTCTAAGGTATCTACCTGAATGAAGTCCGTGACTGAATTTGTCGCAATCATAATTTGCTTCTTTTCCTTTAAACCTTCCTGACTAACCACTTGAAACTCTACCTTAACGCCGGTCTTTGTTTCGATTTCCTTGAAAATATCCCAGTCCTGGCGCACTTTTCCTTCCGGGCGGTCGTAGGCCAGCCATGTGAAAGTGATTGGTTTCTTTGACTCGTCTGGTTTCTTTGTTTCTCCTGCTGCGGGAGTACTATTCGGTTCGTTCGAGCAGCCTGCTGCTACAATACCCATGAGCATAACCGTAGTCAATCCTGTTCCGATAGTTCTTTTTTTCATTTGAAAACCTCCCTTTTATGGTGAAAAACATCCATTCCATCTATAGCGATAGATTCCGTAGAATCTAGAACTATCCTTTAATGCCGCCAATCATGGTTCCCTGCACGAAGTATTTCTGAATGAATGGATATACACATAGAATCGGAAGCGTGGCAATGATGATGATGGCGTACTTCATTGTTTGCAGCAGGCTTAGATCCCCTTCACCTTGAATTGTAGTTCCAGCTACAAGAATGTTTCGGAGCATAATTTGCAACGGATACATTGAGCGTTCGTTCAAGTAAATGAGCGCGTCGAAGAATGCGTTCCACTGGTTTACTGCCGTGAATAAGCCAATCGTCATCATTACCGGCAGAGATAGCGGAAGTACGATACGTAACAGTACTTGTAACGAAGAACAGCCATCGATCGTCGCTGCATCTTCAAGTTCTTCCGGCAATGCCTCAAAGAACGTCCGCATAATGAACAAATACCATGTACTAATCAGTGAAGGCAGGACAATGGCCCATATCGAATTCAACATCCCCAACTTTTGTACAACGAGAAACGTTGGGATCATACCACCGCTAAATAGGAGTGTAAAAGCAGCCATCATCAGAATGATTTTACGGCCAGGGAGCCACTTCTTTGCAAGGGGGTAAGCCATTGCCGAGGTTACTAGCAAGGTTAGTATCATTTGAACGATCGTATAACGGATCGTATTCCAATAACTAATCCATAGATCTGGATTGGTGACCAACTGCTTATAAGCAATTAGCGTCACCTCCTTAGGCAAGAGAAGTACATCCCCGCTTGATACAAGGGCGTTATCGCTAATCGAAGCGCTGAATATATAAACCAGTGGGTAGATCATTACGATCATCAACAGGATCATGATTACATAGTTGAAGGTATCAAATACCCTTGAAGCCAGCGATTCTTTGATTTTCAATAGGCTTCCTCCTTTACCATAAGCTCGTTTCTGAATATTTTCTTGCAATACGGTTAGCACAGATCACAAGAATAAGTCCGATCACCGACTGAAATAACCCGACCGCAGTGGCGAAGCTGAAATCCGCATCCAAGATCCCGCGCCTATACACAAACGTGTTGATTACATCCGAAGTTTCATAGTTCATAGAGTTATAAAGCAGCAATATTTTTTGGAATCCTGTTTCCATAAAATGGCCAAGCGTAAGGACGAATAGGATGATCATGACTGGTACCATGCCGACGAAGGTAATATGGCGCATCTGTTGGTATCGGTTCGCCCCATCCATCTTAGCCGCTTCATAAAGTGTTGGATCAATACCGGCAATGGCAGCCAAATACAGAATCGTTCCCCAACCGATTTTTTGCCAAATTTCAGAGCTGACATAGATTGTTCGAAACCAAGAAGGTAACCCTAGGAATAGGACTGGCTCCATCCCAAACATTTTGACAAGAAAAAAATTGATTATCCCGGTTTGAGGAGAAAGAAATGTGACGAGAATTCCGGCAATGACAACCGTTGATAAAAAGTGAGGCATGTAGCTGATACTTTGTACAATTCGTTTGAATGTTTTGTTCTTAAGCTCGTGGAACAAGATGGCTAAGATAATCGGTGCAGGAAAACCAAATAGCAGATCATATACGTTAAGCATGACGGTATTTCGGATCAGCTTCCAGGAATCTGGATTTACATAGAAGAATTCGATAAAATGCTTCAGTCCTACAAACTTACTGCCTAAAATCCCTTTACCGATCGAGTAGTCTTGGAATGCAATGATGATTCCGTACATGGGTACATATTTAAAAATGATGTAATACAAAATCCCAGGTAGCATTAGTAGATATAGTGCTCTGTGTTTCTTTAACATGTACCACATAACATTTCGCTGTGGCATATCACCCACTCACCTCTCTCGGCAGTATTACATGCATCAGTTGATAGCCTAACTATACAGTGTCTACTCCCACCTCCGTAAAGGATACATAATTACCGAACGTCTCATTTTTTGCGTGTTCAGTAATCCTAGGGTTGCCACGCTATATTGAGGGGATGGAAGAAAAAAAAGAGACTTCGGAAAAAATGAAGTCTCTTTTTTTTAATTATGAATCGTCCTATATTTTGCCGGTGTAATGCCCTCATATTTGCGAAATGTTCGAATAAAAGAGTTGCGTCCCCAGTAGCCTACCTTTTCCGCAATGTCATCGATTTTAAAGTCTGTCTCCAGTAAAAATTGCTTAGCCATCTTCAGCCTGTATTTCGCTATATATTCCACGTACTTCTCGCCTACTTCATCTTTGAAGGTGCGGCTGAAATGACCGTTGGACATGTTCAAGAGCCCAGCAAAATATTCGATCGAAAGCTCCTCATTATAATGCGCATGAATATACTCTAAAATCTCAGTAAACTGCTTTGTTCGCTGATCAGGCTCTTCAGTCCGAAATAGGACACTATGTATATCTAGGAAACAGTCCTTCAGTTCATTGCTGGTCATACTGCGGTCAAGCCGCTCGAACAACCTTGAAAAAAACAGCACATTAAAATCATCATGCTCGTTTTCTATAGCACGGATCCAAGTATTGAGAACGTCGGTACATAAATATTTGATTTGGATGGCAGTAACATTCTTTCGTAAGCCGTCTTCCAGCATATCTAACGCGAATTGCAGCAGCTTATCGTATTCACGCGTCTTGTATTGGTTGAAGATGCGATTTACATCCTGAACAGATAAGAAGCTGTCCCAATGCGCGCGATCCGATACGTATGGTCCTCTGCATATCTCCACATCGGAATCAAGTCGCCGATTTTGTAACACGGAAAGCGCAAGCTCATATGACTCATGAAGCACCTCTATGGCGTTCACCGTCTTACCGATGCCTACCGTTGCTTTGAAATATTGGCTGTACTGTTCCAGAACGACGCTGATAATATTACCTGCCTCTTCGGCGCCGAAGTGCAGAAATGGATCATGCAACACGACGCATGCCATGACGTCTGGCTTCGTCTGGCAGAGCCAGACCGGTGATGGGGATGAATGGCATATACGTTCTTTGAGTTCTACGAACAGGAATGACTTCGTGGTCTCCGATAATTGTTCATAGGCCGAATTATGATGAAAGGCTATGCAAAGAACCGTGCGTATCGCATTCTTGTTATATGCAAACGCGATTTCCTTTGCATAATTTTCGATGGTAAGCTCATCCCGATATTCGCCTATAAGCATCTTGGTTATGAAGAGCTCATGCAACACGGGGGACATCCCGCTCACTCTTTGAGACAGTTCTTCATTCGCTTCTGTTATTTCCTTAATCGGACGGTATACACGTCGGCTTAAATAATATGAGATGATGCTGCCCACGACGAGGAAAAAGAAAAGAAACGCCCAGCTGATCATCCGTGTAATATGTGCAGGCTTCATCAGTGTACCTAGATCCGCTATGGTCACGTAATACCACGAATCGTTAAAGCGGGATTTCACAAGCGACATTGCGACTTCGTTCGTGATGAGAAATTGCGAGCCCTTGGAATTAGAGCGTGTATGCTCCAGTACGGCTGCCCCTTCCCTTTCTGTCAGTCCAACCTGATTCAGAATGAAACCCTGACTGCTTACAATTGATGTTCCCGTCACCCATTTTTCTGGATTGCTGATCAACCCCTTCAGCTTGTCCTGATCGAAATCAACGACCAAATATACCTCTGGATTATTGGTGTTAAACGGATAGCTCATAACAGCAGACATGCCATGCGTGTTCGGATCGGTAAAGTCCATCATCTTTTTCCCATTTAAATGAGACAGGTAAGCCTTTCTCTGCTGTTCATCTAACGGATAACTGAAATCAAAGTAATACCTTTTGTCCGTATATATATCTTCATCGACTACCAGGTCGTGATTGACAAAGTATAAGAACACATTTGATACTAATTCATCTGATTGAAGCTTATTCAACTGCTCTCTGAGAGCATGAAACTGCTCCGCGCGCTGTTGGTTTTCTTGCGTTTCATCTACGATGTTGAGCAAACTCGTTAAATTGGACGAGCTTAGCATGTTGATCATATTGCTTTTGAGCGAATCTAATGCTGTATCCGCCTGCTTAGAAAATTGACTAATGATGACGTCGTTCAGCTTCTCGGCATCGTTCTCAATCGTGCGGATCACAAGAACATGAGCTAAAATGCAGGCGACAATAACCGGTACGAGAATTACGATAAAATAGTTGGTGAATAGCCGCCAGAAAAGAGCTAAACGGAATTTGTACACCTTTGACATCGTCATCGCGCTTACCTCCCACTACATATAAACGTTCGCAAAGAGTTACTAGTATAGATACGTAAGTGTAGAATTATTGCTGACTGCAAGATTCGTATATGATTAATAAAACCTCTATCAAGGTCATTCAAGGATGAGCGACCATGTCTAGAGGTTTTATATTATTCATTATTTAAGAAATATAGTTTTATGCCACAAATGATTGAGTTTGATTCGATACCAATTTAATATTAACGAAATATGAAAAGACGGTCAATACTTTTCGGAATATTATGTTAATTTATTGTATATTTTTAATTTTTTATTTTAAAATAAAAATAACGGTTCTTGTGCAAAAAATAGAAATGATATCAACTATCCGACGAATTTACAATGAACAGTTCTTCAATTATTACACTATCCTGCCCGTTAGTTGAGAAAACGGCAGCCCTTATGTCGGCTGCCGTTTCTTCATGATTATTTAACTATCGTTCTTTAATAGTTAGTCCGAGGTTAATTTTCGTAGTAAAAAAGGTACTGCCCTATTATGTGTCATTTATCATTTCCTTTCATTCTTCGGAGTCTTTTGATATAGAATACAATTATCAGAAGGCACACTATCAAGATGCCACCCAAGATCAATACATCATAGTCTTTAACCGTCATAAACCACATTTTATATTCCACATTCACCTGATTTATTGGAGTAATTCCCTCACCAAATTGCTTGTCTATCTGGTTAAGTGACTGTATTTCTTTAACTGGAGCACAAGGACTATTCACTAACTCTCCGTCGAGATTTTTTGTATATAGTAAGTATGATTTTCCTTTTTCAAACGGAAACCCCCAAGAATAATCTGTTGCCACAATTATTTGTGAGGGAACCTCAATGTTCCAGCTTCTTTCAACATCAACCAATATGTATTTAACATACTCCTTAGGACCAAAAAAACCTTTTTGCTTGATATCTCCCTTAATCTGAATTACTTCACCATATACTGCTCCTCCGAAAATCTCCAGTCTCTCCTTATACCCATCTACCTTAACACAAGATAATGCATTCACATCATTTTTTGGGGAAACAAGAAATATAAGACTAACTATTAGTAAAGACAACCAGATTTTAAACTTCAATCAACTCAACCCCTAAATGTGTAAAGTACTTTAAGGTTAAGACGAGACCTCTATCAATATGTTTCAAAAATTATAAAAAAAATCTTTTTGCACTATCCTGCCCGTTAGCTGATAAGGCAGCCGATCTTTTTTCGTCGGCTGCCTTCACTTGTTGTTTATTTAGCTCTCGTTTCTCGTTGTGGCTTAACCAACTTCATTTCCTGTGGTTCCTTTGTAATGATGAGTATGTGGATGCATGCCATTTACAGTTGTAAATCCTTCAAAATAATGAATATGTCCGCCTGTGGGAAGATCGATTGCTGGACCTGTTGCTCCTTCAATAATATGAGTGTGACCGTCATTCATAGAAGTAATTGTATGATAACGATGAAAGTGAGGGACACCTGTCGGAGCTGGTTCAGTAATGCCAATGTATTCGTGTACATGCCCATCATTTAATGATGTGATGCCTGAAAACATGTGCCGATGCAGATATGGCCTGCCATCCCAAGAGGTAATATACAATCCATGCGAATGATCTGATAATGAGTCATTTGAGTGAAATATAAAACCTGTTACTGGTATCTTGTTCATTGACTAACTCCCTTACCCAGTTTAAAACACATTATGACTGTCTAAAGGGTTTTGTGTTCGTTGAAAAATGAAGTTATAGATTGGAGTTGTTGATCCCAAGCGGGTTTTTAAATTACAAAATCGGTATCCTTCGTAAAATAAATAATAGACTAACTAAAATAACAGAAACAGCGTTAGCCATTGACGAGAAAATAAAGTCCTAGACTGACGCTGTTTTATTGAGCTATCGTTTCCCGTTAGCTCAGTGCCCGTGCCCGGATAAGAATTTTTCACTCTATCGCCAGGCAATCCCATACATATAGAAAAAGTGCAAAAGTTTCAACTAAAAATACCCTCAACAGTCTTATACATATCGAATCCCGTGTTCATGAACATGAATAAAATGAAAAGAAAAGTTGCAATACCTGCTCCGGATAACTTCGAAAAAAGGTAAGGTACTACTCGTTGTCCGCGTAGAATGTCCATCTTGATCCCCACTCCTTAAATGGAAGTAGATGTTCAACATTTTCTAAATTTGAATCTTGAAAATAATCCTATTACGAGAATACTGGCTGAAAATAATACTCCAAGAAAATATAAACTTAAATTATCAAATTTAACTGCGTATCCGACCCTAAAGGATTGAATTAACGGGAAATAATCCAAATTGTCCAAATATAGATGAATTACAAATAACGAGAAAAAAGAAAACAGAGTACCACTTACGATGGATATTATCAATATGCTGCCAGTCTCCCCTGCCTTTAATCTTTTATAAAAGACAGAAGGCATAATCAAAACGATTGGGAAGGCACACCAAAAGTAATAAAAAACTGCACCAATATATGGGTTGCCAAATTTATTAGAAAATATAGCCGCTCCAATAAAAAATGATAGTATGAACGATATTAATACTGAGAAACAGCTTAAAAGTAAAACAAAAATTGTAATTTGAATGAATTTATTTCTTTCAAGACCCATTGGTTTTCACTCCTGATACTTTGTTAATTCTATGATAAAAAAGCAATTACTCTCCAAATTCAGAAATTGTACTGCTTCAACGGACAACGGCAGCTAATCGTGCTGGCTGCCGTCGTGTCGTGATTAAACTATCGTTTTCCTGCTAGCTCAATCGATTTTTCACTTAAAATATTTTAGATATCCCCAAAGAAGTAAAATCGGGATAGCTGCAAGAAAACATGCTATAGAGATACTGTCCCTTTGTTTTTTATCATTGGTGGTTTCTGTATTATCATTAGCTCGTTGGCGGTCACCTGATATCAGTGCGCCACTTGTAATAATTGTAGAGATTATTAGAATTAAACCAATGCAGCCCGATATTCGTTGACTAAAGCCACTGTTTAGAAATAATGACAAAATATAAATAATTAAAGTAGCAATGAGTCCACTTAAAAGAGATAATTTAGCGAATTTCAAGTTTAAACGCCTCCCCTAAGCCTTTATCCTCATATTACCACATATTGGAAATAAACTCCCCATTACTTCAAAGAACAACGGCAGTCGTTTGTGTGATGGCTGCTGTTATTGTCTGCAGATGTTCAATTCCTAAATAAGAATAAGTTATCACTTCGCTTTTGGGATTCTGTATGAATGATTCCTTTATTTCTACATCATAATCAACCATGACCCTAATAGCCTTTCTGATAATTAACACCTCCACTTGGTCATGAACCTATCCACTTATACTTGTTCGATAATAGTATGATAAATCATACCCATTTCGCAAACTGCCCAATCGGGATCGGACACAACATTAGTGGCGTCGTCGAAATAGGATCAGGAGTGTGTCTGGTCGTGTCCGGCATTACTTATATCTATTATTTCAGTGACTGTAAGAGTAACGGAAGAATAGTTTTTCAGTGAACCTACATCAACACTGACGGTTTGGATATCACCCGATTTCATCAACTGACCAGTACCAGCTCCTTTTTCAATTAATTTTCCATTTTCATCATAAAAATACAACGTGTAATGTACAGAAGACAAAGGAAATGGAGAATCCTGAAGTTTAAGTTGTGCGGTTACATAATTTGGATAACCATGCACGATTTTTTTCAATTGCAAATTTCCGATACTAACTCGATTTTCCTTTGGGTCTTTAATTAATAATCCGCTATCGGTTGGATAATACATGATATGAATCCATGGTGGCGAGCTCCCCTCCGATTCTTGGTAACTTACAGTCGCCCCCATATTTTCAGCAACCCAACGAATAGGTACATACGTGTGACCATTATGGTTCATAACAACATACTCATTACTATCGACTTCTTTGTTTTCGCCATTAAGCACGAATTTTACTGGAAACAAGTACGCTTGAATTGAGTCAGAGGCATACACGGCAGTTGTCGCTGTTAAACCAATTCCGCAAATTAGACCTATAACAAACTTTTTCAAATTCATCACTCCCAATATTAATTTCTATTGAATTAGACGAAGCGAATAAGTTAAAATGTTCCATTATTAACTTTCTAACTTTCTTACACTAAGCAATATCACTAAACTGCCCGTTAGCGGAGTGAAGGGCTGCCACGCGGCAGCCCTTCAGAGGTTTAACTATCGTTCTGCTATAGCTCAACACATGAGTTGAACTAACACGGGTAGATCTAGATCCCACAATGAAACAAATAAAATGAGCCTTGAGATAATCGATTTGCAAACGAGACAATTTTACCAATTTTATCAAATTGCTTCTGGACTTCATTTGTATTGAAAAATAACTTTTGATAGTGACCAGAATTGATTTGGTCTACATCATCAATAACGAATCATAGTAACCACTACGACCGAATACGCCTCCATTATGCTCATAAAATTCAGGAAGCAGCTGGAATTGCCCGTGAATTGTCTGGATCCAGCTGCCATTGGGCATTGGATGCTTTCCCTTCATAACTTCCCAATTGGTATAGTTTTGTCTTCCGTTGGATTCGATCAAGCCCATGGAGAGTCCGGGCACAGGTAGTAGATGCGCTGCAAGATTCTTATTCCAATCAAGCATAATCGGATTCGCGGTCAAGTCAGCGCAGAAGCAAGGAATACCATGTTCACTTGCTAACTTCGCAATTCGCAAACTCATGCTCATCGTCTTAGCCACCGGCTTTAAGGCAAAGGCCCCGTACCCCATTTGGATTCGCTCCAAAGCATCATTTTCATTATGCACACTTTCATCGCCTGCCACCCTTACCGGAATATCTAATACATCCAAGTGGACATGCTCTGGAAACGGCTCTTCCACCAATAAAATGTGCTCAATAGCCCCTATTCGTTCTGCAGCGTCAACCAACCTCCACAGAAGCTCCTTACTCCCATACCGTCCGTTGATGTCTAGGTAATAGGCAATTTTTCCGTTTGCAGTATGAAGGCAGGCACGGTTTCCTGCTATACGGTGAATCTCTTTCAACCGTTGAATATCCCATTCCATCATTTTCTCGGGATCTCCATCCTGATTCGGATCTGAGCCCAATTTAATTTTCAGCACAAAATAACCCTCGTCAAGCAACGCCACGACATCCGCCTCCGTCATCCCATAAGAAACGACTGGCGTACATGCAAGCCGTTCATGCCGAGACGTCAGCATGGACCTGTACTCCTCAGGGATTAGTTCTGTAAAGAGGGCGCCGGGTGATTTATTGCTTAGCAGCATCCAAGCTGCAAAATCAACAGGAACTAGTGCGTTTAGCGCAAAGGTAGCCCTGAGCGGGTCCCCGCCCCAGACTCGGGAAGCATATTCATAGGCCTGCTCCACCAGCAGATCCAGAATGTCCATAGGTGTATCGAATGGGATATTCTGAGCTGCTAACAACGCATATCTGGTAATCTCATTCATGAATAAATTGCCTCGTTCATTGCCCCATCGTGTATAGACCTGTGGATCAGACCAAAGTATGCTCTGGACACCTAGCCCCACACCAATATCTCCCTCCAGATCCTCCAATGAAACGAAGGATTGCCAGAGCTCATTCACATAGCCGCCTTTGAAGCCGAATGGTGCAAGTAAAGGTTCACGTTCAACCATAAGATTCGTTTTCTTAATCGTTATCATCCTAATGTCCTTTCACTTTCATCCGATACTGTGCAGCGAAAGCGGCCCCTTCGTAACCTTGATCTTCTTCAGATAATTGCTTTAAGGCTACTTGCTGCCCTCCCGACAAGAAAGATTTTCTCACTGCCATCGCAGCAAGTTCCACCTCTAGCAGTTGACTAATTGAAACGAAAGGTTCCGCATCCCCAGTCAAGTAAGGCAAGCTTGCTTCCAAAAAAGAACGATATAATCGGCTGCTATCCACTTGCAGATGCTTAACAGTATGCTCGGTCACAATCGTCGCATAGAAGGGCAAATATCCCTGTGTAGTTCCGACGCTTAGGAATCCCTTGCGCCCATCCTGCCATATAAGTTCAATTTGATGCTGTAGATGTATTCCCGTGGATCGTACGCTTTCGATTCCCGGTCCCATGATCGCTTGCAGTAAGTAAAAAGCATGTATGCCGTAATTAAATTCATCTACGGAACAGCCCGCCAGCACAGTCACGATCTGGTCGTTCGGATCATGCTGCTGATGCCATTCTTTGGCCTCTTCGCATACGCTTAATGAAGAACCGCCTGTAATACGAACACCCCTGCGTTCCCACTCCAGGAGTTGCCGAATATCACGTATGTTACCTGCCATAGGCTTATCAATCAATATAGCTTTTCCCGCTTCGACAAAAGGACGTGCACGTTCAACATGCAAGTCCCAATTGACGCTATGGATAATTACCGCATCTACATGTTGCACCATTTCTTCCAGCGATTCACAAACAACCTTGATTTCGTGCCTCTTGGCAAATTGTGAGGCATACCGTTCCTCATGAACAGTTCCCCCATCAAATACGGCAACCACCTGATGGCCTAATTCCTTGATGATAGGTACCCAATTGTCCGGATGCGATGTGTCCAGATCTACAATGCCAATTCGTAGAGTTTGCATTCTTATGCCTCCTATTCAAGTCTCAATTCGCCGTCACTTCGAAGTTTTTATTCTCTAATCTTGACTTTTCAGCGAGATGGCACATCAAATGGCTTTGAATAGAGAGGTCGATATCACTACTTCCTTGTTTACCACTTGCAACCATCCCTACAAAATCCCTCATTAGAATCTCATCGGCTCCGCTATGCCCGGATTCCGGATGACTCACCTCATACAAGTCTATAGCGCCGCTTGCAAAATGATGAACTTTAATCGTATTATCTTCCATACTTCCAATGATCTCACCCATGGTTCCCATGATGCGAATATCTCTTCCGGTTCTATGTGAAAAGGCAGACATGGTTAACATAACGGTGATATTGTCTTCCAACAATATATTTACGGATTGATGGTCAACTGCGTCATTACCGCAACGATAGACACATCTCCCATAACGCCCTTTTTGCAAAGCTTCGGTTAAATCAGTGAAACCTTCTTTTTCACAAGCCAATTTTCGAAAATCTTCCATTTCACTGTAAATTTTTATTGCATTATAAGGACAGGAATCCTTCACCTTGCAACCATCGGTACATCTTTCCGTACTGCCTTCCGGAGCATTTTCAGGCCTAAAATGTGTCAACGCCCCATAAGAGGATATACTTTTACATGTCTTGCCCGTTAAATAGGCCATCAAGTCCATATCATGACAGCATTTAGCCAATATCATTGGACTCGAAACGGATGTATCACTCCAGTCGCCTCTTACAAAGCTGTGTGCATGATGATAAAAACCCACACCCTCAACATGTATAATATTGATAATATCCCCAATCATTTTGTTATCTAAGAGCTCTTTCATCTTTCTGAAATAAGGTGTATATCTTAAACTATGGCACACTTGAATGTTTACATTATTTTCTTTGGCTGCTTTTAAAAGTTTATAGCTATTTTCGATATTCGGATCAATTGGCTTTTCGAGCAAAATATGTTTGTAACCTTTCTTTATGGCCAAAATAGCCGGTTCAACATGCTGGGTGTCCTGCGTACAGATGATTATGCAATCTGCAATCGGGTCAAGTTGTAACAGATCCTCCCATGAGTGAAACGAATATTCTGGTTTAATTTGATACGTTTTTTCAAATTCATCTCTTAAAAAACCTCGGGTCTCTGCAACTGCAACAAACGCCAATTCAGTAGGGTTTTGAAGAGCGTATGGCGCATAAGCATATTGCCCTCTTCCCCCTGCCCCAATAAGTGCTGCCGTTATTTTTTTCATTGTTCCTCCGTCGTCGTTATTCGTTTATGGGTACAGATCGGTGCTTAAATATTTCAATCCTGAATCGTTAATGGTCAATACAATCCGTGCGCCCTTCTCTCGCGACTTCAGCAGTTGCAAGGCTGCAGCAACGTTGGCCCCGGAAGAAAAACCCGCAAAAATTCCCTCTTCGCGCGCTAATCTCCTACAAGCTTCAATCGCCTCTTCATCGGTAACCGTCAAGAAATCAGAAATCAAGTTTCGATCAACCAATGGCAACTCCATACTATAACCGCCGCCTTGCAGCCTGTGGTTCGGATTGTTCTGCGTTCCACCCGCCAGATAGGGTGACCCTTCTGGTTCTACCAAATAACTGCGAATGACAGGATTATAGGCATTCAACCTTTTGGCACAGCCAGCAAACGTTCCACCGCTTCCTGCAAAGTCAAGAAACACATCGAATTCGCCACTCGTTTGCTCCCATATCTCTTCTGCTGTATGTAACTCATGAGCGAGCAAACTCCCGCGATGATGGAATTGATCCGCACGGAATGCGCCTCGTTCTTGAACGATATGAAGGGTTTCTTCATCTACAAGCGCAAGATCATCGCCAGACACTTGTCCGGGTATTGATTCAGTTGCTTGTTCGACCAGTACGACCTCAGCTCCTAGCGCACGCATCATCCGCGCTCTCTCCATCGAATTCCCTTTCGACATAACAGCAACAAACGGGTACCCTTTCACCGCGCAGACGATCGCAAGCCCAGTTCCGGTATTGCCGCTAGTCAGCTCCACGACGGTCTGACCTGGCGTAAGTGTGCCATCTAGCTCAGCTTCTTCTATGATTTGAAGCGCAATACGGTCTTTCTTGCTAAAACCAGGATTGAGGTATTCGAGCTTGGCATAAATTTCTCCGTCTAATTCCTTGGTTAACCGGCTCAATCTAACCATTGGTGTGTTTCCTATCGCTTGATGAGCGCCATCCAGAATTGCTCTACGATAGTCGACCATTTGCCCCACTCCTTCCCAACTATTTTTCGTAGATTGCATTCTTATGCCTCCAATTCAAAGCTCTATTCGTCCAGGCATGCACCGAGACTCTTCTGATCGACGGAAATAATCATCCATCAGCTCCAGCCCAAACTCTGCAATGATATCTTTCACATTCAAGTCCTCAGATTCGCTAGTTAACAGTACACAACCCAGAAAACCAGGGTCATGAATCTTGACTTTCGTCCCATATTTCTGTTTGATCTTAAGAAAATGTTCACTATTCTCATCAATATGAATGACAGCGTAATCCAAATTGACCTTGGTTGTAATAAATGAGTAGTAATTCGTGCTCTGTGCCGCCACCTCTCCCAATGGCGTTATAACTGTGCAAGGCAATCCCGATATCGCGCCGGCAAAATAAGATCTGCAGGAATAAGCCCAATAGTTTTGCATAATCCCACCATGATACATGGAAGGAAATACGATCAAATCCGGCTTAGCTTTCGCATACTGCTGCCGAAGCTCGTCAAAGTTCAAATCAAAGCATATCGCTGATGCAACTCTCCCAAAATCACATTCAAAGATGGGGGCTTCCTTCCCATACAGAATATGATGCTTGTTATATTCATCAGGAACCAGATAGTTTTTATGGTAGGCCCCCATCACTTGACCCTCGCGATCAATCAACTGCATCGCATTGCGCCAGCTGCCGTCCTCAGCTTCTATATGTGCTGGATACGTAATATAACAACGGTGCTGCTTGGCAACGCCCGCCAGAAAATCGCGGATTTGATTTTTTCGAACCCGATAATAAGCTAATTTTTGATCTTGCGGGAATTTCCTTTGATCCGGCCTGTCACAAGCTTCATGCAGAATAATCAAATCTGGACGATCCGGGAGCACCTGGTCCAGCTGACTCTGCCAATGTTGGATCATCCGTTCCACCACCTCTTGGGCAGGAGTATCTGCCTCAGTAACCAAAGGTCTAGGACCTAAACAACTTATCGTTACATAATTTGCCATAGTTACTCTCCACCTTAAATGAAAAATTGAACAATCTGAAATCATGTGTCCGTTTTATGCCTCGGAGACCCACCAAGCCTTCGCTGTATGAGGTTCCATAATTATTTCTTCTTCTAACACAGGTATAGGTTGCCTGCTCCAAAATTCTTCATGCGATCCTTTCATGCCGGGAAACGGCTGAGGCAGCTTCCTTGGTATATAATCATCGCTAAGATTGAATATGGCCAAAAGTTTGCGGCCATCCCCCTGTGCAACCACAATCGGCAAATCATCTCCATCGTAATCGAAAAGATTGATTGGCACTCCGCGTTTGACCGGTTCCTGAAGAACAGTGGAAAGATGAGCCAAACCCGTTTCATTTAAATGGTTCAGCGCGTCTCCGAGAACCATATCCCCACCGGTCAAATAGCAAGCAAGCAACAGTGTCTGCGCTTCTGCCAAATTCATCTCTCGTCCGGCATACCAATTGGCACCTGATTGCCAAGGCTTTTTGGGCACGCGCCGACTTAGAAGGACATCGTCCGTGGTGCGATCGCACCTGACAATAGCGAAATCAGGATCGGAGTTCCCTACCGTTCCCTGCATCCACCAACGCGCTAGCATCGACCTTATATTTTGCCGGATGTGGCTCCAGTAATGGTGAATGTCTCCCGTCGTTCTGTGGGAATCGGCAATGCCGATGACCGCCTCGTAAGGAGCGCCGCAAGTAAGAAGGTATGCATCTTCCCCAATCGATCCGCGAATAAGACGGAATAGTTCGCGAAGCATGCCGGCCGGCGTAATGTCGTCACGCGAGAAGCGGGAAGCGCCTAGCAGCAACTGTGTAAAGTCGCATTTGAAGTAAGTAAAGCCTGCTTGCCGCAATTGGGTGTATATCGTACATATATGCTCCTGCACTTCAGGTAGGGTGATGTCGAGTTGAGCCATGGAGCCGTACCCAATGCTTACCAGATAAGGGTTACCGGCTTCATCTTCGACAAACCAATTCGGATGCTCCCTATATAAGGAGGTATAAACATTTACCATGAGCGGAGCCGTCCAAATCCCCGGTTCGAATCCTGCCGCACGAATCGTTTCACAAAGCGACTTCAGCCCATCGGGGAATTTCCATCCCGCGTCCCAAATCCCCCACTGGCATTGATATCCTTCGTCGATGACGATATAGCGAATGGTGTCTGCAAATTGTTCTTGTGCCGCACAAGTATTCTCAATGATATCGCGCTGTGAAATAGCGCCAGCGTAATAATCCCATGAATTCCAGCCGGTTACCCGCTGTTTACTCAACAAGGATTGAGGAAGTCGATTTCGCATGAGCTCCGAATACTGTTCCAACAAGTTATTCCCGTCCTTGCCGTAAAGCATGATCAAGTGAGCCAACGCCACCTCATCGTTCGAAATAATTCGGCGAGGCGCGTCTAATTGAACGCTTAAGCCGAAAGCACCGTCTCGATGCACGCTTTCGTGCAGAATCGGGAGGCTAACGAAGCAATCTTCAAATGGTGGCAAAGCCCCAAGTAGCAACGCTTCGCCAGGCAATCTGCGAGATAACACGGTTACCATGGATGAGGCTTCGGCAGGATCCGACCAATCGTTGGGACGATGCACCGGACGTACACCCGCTATCTTTTCGAAACATTGGGAATGATGGAGTTGAACATAGCTTCTGGCATCCAAGTATGGAGAGACATCCATGGGTTTCCACTCCAAACTGATATAACGCAAGTGAATGTCATGAACGCCAATATTTTGAACCGTAATACTTCTGACGACCTGATCTTGACTACAAGTCATAGAGACAACCAAAACATCCCATCGCCATGTCTGTTGGCCACTGTCTTCATCTTCCTCAATAAGAGCGTCGCCACATGTAAACGTTCGACCGGAGCATTCGATCCGCAAAGAAGCCCGATTGAATTGAAACTTATTTAGTAGTTGCAATACCATGCCCCCCATTCATACACACATCCAACATAAACTGGAATACTAACAAAAGAAAAGTGCAAGATCTGCACTTTACTCTCTTATGGAACTGAATGTTAAAAAATCTGACTGTTGAATAACGGCGGTTCACTAAAATATAAATTATGCAGCTTAATTCAGGAGTAAAGTACGGATATTTGACTTTTTATTATTTGGCCTATTGGTAAGTTAGAAGTATGGATATTATCCATAACAATTTATCAAGGAGGACTGTGTAATGCGAAAAAAAACGAAGCTTGGGTATGGCTTGGCGTTAACGTTGACGCTAGGCTTTATCGGCGGGTTGCTGCCCGCACCAAGCGCATTTGCTGCTGCAACGACCTACTACGTAGCTCCGAACGGAAATGACGCTGTAGCAGTGAACTCAGAGGCGACCCCATTCAAAACGATCAATAAATGCGCCCAAGTTATGCTGGCCGGGGACACCTGCATCATCGCATCAGGTACGTATCGCGAGATGGTTACTCCAGCTGCGTCTGGAACTAGCGGCCAGCCCATTACCTTTAAGCCAGCCACGGGCGCAACCGTAATTGTAAGCGGTACCGAGCCGATCAGCGGCTGGACGCAACACGCAGGACAGATTTATAAAGCAGATTTATCTTGGAGCCTCGGGAAAGAAAACCAGCTTTTCGTCAATAATGGCTCGGCTGTTGCTCCTCTTTGGGAAGCGCGTTGGCCAAATATCAGCGAATACACACTGCCTGGCTTAAAAGCAGGTGTTGCCACCGCTGACTCCGGATCAGCCACGTCGATTGTTGATTCGGATCTGACGCAGCCTAACGACTTCTGGAAGAACGCTTTGGTCTGGGAAAGAGGCGGGAATGCCTATCAAGGCATGACCAGCAAGGTAACAGGCTATAATAGCGCGACTCACACCCTTACGTATGAACCGATTACTGGTGACTATCAGGAACTGTATCCCCGATTGGGCAGCACGTACTTCCTTAGCGGAGTTTTGGGCGCATTGGATGCTCCTAACGAGTGGTATGTGGATGAAACGGCCCAAAAGGTTTATTTGTGGGCACCAGATGGCGGGGTTCCCTCCAACGTTGAGGTTAAAAAACGCAAGACCGCATTCAATTTGAACGGAAAATCCTACATCCAAATGAAGGGGATTCGCACCTTTGCTGCTAACATCACGATGAATGGTTCAAGCAATAACGTTTTAGATGGCATACAGGCTGATTATTTGTATTTCTCGAATTATTCCCAGAATACGACGAATGCCGATCAGCTTAATGGCGGAATTAGCATCGTCGGGGATAATAACGAAATCAAAAATAGCAAGATCGCCTACTCCTCAGGAACATTGATCAATATTGAGGGCAACAGCAACCGCATTGTGAACAATTACATTCATGATGGCAGTTATATGGCCTCCTACGATCCCCTGATCAAGCTTTCAAGCGGAACTAGCAACCTAATCAGTTACAACGATATTCGGAATTCCGGAAGATTCAATATTTATTGGAGATCGGGCAGTGGAGAAATCTCCTATAACGACATCTCGAATGGGATGTGGCTTTCCCGAGACGGTGCACTTCTATATAGTTGGGGCCTCGATATGGGTAACAGCAACATTCACCACAATCTGATTCACGACAGCAAAGGCTCTGATATGAGCGTCGGCCTCTATTTCGACAACTATGCGAACAATGTGGTGGCGCATCATAACGTCATCTACAACAACGACGTGGGGATTCAGATGAATACGCCGGGGAATTACCGACTCATCTATAACAACACGGTTGTGAATCATAGAACCAGCAGCATAGGCTTCTGGGGATCTCCACCGTATAACCAAGAGTTGTTTGGATCTAGGGTGTATAACAACATTTTTACGAACAGTGTCGCCTTAACGGCAGATACGGCAAACGGGTACAACACTACTTCGAACGCTGGCGTGAATTTTGTAAATCCAGCTGCCAATGACTTCCGACTAAATGCTGGTTCAACGGCTATTAACACAGGCGCGGTCATTAAGGGAGTAACGGACGATTTCGTAGGTATTGCCCCGGATGCAGGTGCCTTTGAGTTTGGCGGTATTAATTGGAAGGCAGGGCCGGATTTTGTCAATCCTCCAAGCGTGGCCTACACGCAGATCGACACGCCTTATATGAACCTAATTAAGAATAGCGGCTTCAACGGGACGACTGATAACTGGCTGAAATGGACGACGAACGGCACCACTGATGTCCAATCAGTACCCGCATCTCCAGACTGGCAAGTACGAGGTAGGCAATACCGCTTGAAATTGGGACCTGGCGGAGCCGGTGTGGAACAAAAAATTACGGGTCTTAAACCAGACACCGAATATAAATTTGTGGCTTGGGTGTACAATGAGCCTGGGGAATCCATCGTTCTCGGCGTATTTAATTATGGCGGAAATGCAATCGATGTGACCTCGAAAGATACCCAATTTGTTCGCAAAGAGATTACTTTCCGAACAGGCGCTACAAATACGGATGCACGAGTGCGCATTTATAAGCCTGGATCAGCCGTAGGCCTTTCATACGCGGACGATACTGGTTTGATTGAAAACACGCCGTTCGATGCTGGCGTAAGCCAAACCTTCTTGAAAGAAGTCCAGTTCACGACACCGGTAAATCTCTTTACTGTTGGAGAGCAAGGGATCTTGAATTTGACCGGAACACAGCAAAATGGCTCGCCGGCGGATCTGTCTACTGCCGATATCCAGTTGGTCTCCAGCGACCCTCAAGTGCTGCGTATTAATAGCGTAAGCAATGGCTCCGCTTCCGTGACAGCCCTTGCAGCAGGTCAAGTCACCGTATCGGCAACCGTCTCCAAGGACGGCATTACGAAAGCGGCAACACAAATCTCGACGGTCTTCCCTACCGGCGGAACGGATACTGGGCCGGAAGGCTGGGCTCTGAAAACGTACGGTTCTCATAGCAAGGGCTTCGTCACGACGAATCCCGAGGGCACCTATTCGCTCGTAGGCGTAGGGGACAATGTATGGGACAAAACGGATGATTTTGTCTACCTTAGCAAAAACGTTCATACCGCCGATCCTAGCGCTAAAGTCACGTTTACAGCAACAATAGACTCCTTCGATTTCCCGGATCCTGCAACGATCGGCTTGATGTTCCGTGCTAAAGAAACGGCGGATTCGAAGCATGTTCAATTCCGCACGGACGGAACCGGCAAGGTACTAAGGTATGTATTCCGCAACAACGAGAGCTTGCTGGATGCACAGAATCCGCCTGCTCAGCAAAAATACTGGGGCTCGTCGACAGGCCTGCTGCTGGACTATGCGGGCAAAAGCATTAACGCCCCATTCCAAATGAAGTTGGTTAAGGAAGGCAATAAAGTTACTGGATATTACTATAAAGATTCGCAATGGTTATCCATCGGTTCCACGACGGTGGAGTTCGAAGGAAACGACTTCCTTGCCGGGATCGGGATGTTCTCGGGAAGCGGAAAACCGCCGGTGAAGGCCGTCATCTCGCAGTTGGACATACAAGTTGAAGATGTGCTTTCTTCCGTTTCGATGACAGCGGATAAAATGTTTGTAGGAGCTGGAAGCCCGGCCCAATTGTCAGTGACCGGCTATGTTTCTGATGGGTCTCTTGCAGATCTAAGCCAGGCAACATTCTCGTACAGAAGCGACAATAGCGCAGTGGCAACTGTCGATAGCAATGGAATCGTATCCGCAACTGGGGAAGGCATTACTTCCGTTCATGCTTCGGTTACCCTTGGCGCTGTAACGAAGGAAGCGAGCGTAGGCTTCCTAGCTGATCTAAGAGCTCCAATCACAGTAGCTGAGGCTGTCTATGGGACACAGACGATGGTGGTAGCCCTCTCATCAACCGACAATTTGTCAGGTGTCGCGAGAACCGAATATCAGATTGATAACAGTGGGACTTGGAGCACGTATACGGGACTTATTTTATTCGACCAAATCGGCACACACACGGTTCAGTATCGTTCTGTCGATAAAGCGGGCAATACAGAAGCAGTCAAAACCATTGTCGTAGGCTTAATGGATCGGACAGCTCCGGTTCTGACTGTGGCGCTAAGCAAAACTTCGATTTGGCCGGCGAACCATAAGATGGTCGCTATTAATGCCACCTTGAACGCAAGCGATGCGGATTCGGGCGTAGCGTCGGTCATCTTGAGCTCCATTACAAGCAGCGATCCAAACAGCAGTGTAAGCGACATCCAAGCAGAAATCGGTACTCCCGCTACATCATTCAGCCTGCGAGCCGAGAAGGATCGCACCTATACCATAACTTATACGGCTAACGATTACGCAGGCAATAAAACCGTTGTTTCAAGCGTTGTTACGGTCGGGAAATAGCAAAAATTGAAAAGAAACACCCTCGTATCGGATTCGAAACGAGGGTGTTTACTTTGTAGATAGTTATACTTCTTTCTTCCACTCTCACTTTGACATCAAGCTGTTCCAATCAATCTCCAAAGAATGCCCCGAGTCCATGGAAGTATCGGCCCGAAACCCGACAAGGTGACCGACGATACTGTGCTCCAAAGACGTGGAAAATTGGGCGGAAGTGTCTCCTCGCACAACCCGCACAAAATCTTCGACGAGGCGGTGATCGCCGCCGCCGTGCATATCCCGGCTAACCGGAATATCGACGCGGTGCTCACTATAAACGCGGCCATCTCGCAGATGCGGGTGTCGTACCACGAAGAAACCTTCTTCGAGCTCCCCATAGATCTCGCCCTTCGTTCCCGTAATATGCACGGTACGACAGGCTTTCGCCGCTCCGCCAACCAGATTGTGAACGGCAGTGCTTCCGTTCTCAAATTCCATCATCACCGCCTGGTGATCGACGATGTCGTTATCGCACCTCCAGACGCAGCGGCCGAATGGGTTGTCCGTGCGCAGGCTCTCTAGCTTCTCCTCGTCGCTGAGCCGCACGCCGTCCAAGTAACGTGGCCACACATAAACCGGCCACAGCGGCTGGTCAACGTAGAGCTTCTTCGCCGAATACACACAGTTCTCTTCGATTGCGCAGTCCGCCAGGCAGCGGGAGCCCGATCCTTGAGGGGCCCGTGACTCACGAAAATAGGAGCGGCCGCCATAGCTGCTCACCTTGACCGGCCGCACCTTTGATTGAAACCAGGTGATGAGGTCGAGGTCGTGGCAGCATTTTTGCATGAGGAAGGACGAGCCTCCTCGTTCCTTATTCGCGAATTTGCCGCGAACGAACGCTGTAGCCATGTGGTGATAGTCCACATTTTCTTCGGTCTGAATGTGGAGGATGTCCCCAATTGTCCCGGCCTCCAGCTCCCTCTTCAGCTCCACGTAGAACGGGGCATATCGAAGCACATGGCAGATCATGACCTTGCGGCCGTACGCTTGCGCCATGCGATGCAGCTCCAACACCTCATCCTCCGCAATCCCGATCGGCTTCTCCAGCAGCAGGTCGTAGCCTTTCTGCAGCAGCGGCAAACTCGTCGATACGTGCTGCGCGTCCAAGGTCCCGTTAATCGCTGCGTCCGCCAGCTTTGGCCGTGCTACAAGTGCTTCCACATCCGCGAACACCATATCCTCCGCCAATCCATAGCGTTCAGCCGTATGCGCGCGCCGAAGCGGATTCGGATCTACCACCCCAACCACCCGCATCTGCTCCGGATGCTTCAGCGCGTAGCTCGCGTAATTCATACTGCGGCTGCCTGCTCCAACAATAATGACCTCTATCGGTTTATTCTCAGCGTTCATTGTTCTCTCCCCTTTTAATTAACTCCGATGCATCGTTTATCGCCCGATTGACCCGTTCCCGAAGCCCAAGCAGCCATTCCGCATCTGACGGATACCGGCTAAAGCTCAATGGCACTGTAAGTCCCTCTTCAATCAACGTCAGCACCCGCTCGCGCCCGACCAAGTTTTCTAGTAGCTGCAGCGCCCTAAGGTCCTGCAAGCCCTCATAGAATACTTCCATGCGGATCGACTCTACCGGCCCTTCCTCTCCTGGATAGACCAGAAAGGCATCTCCAGATGGGAAGCTGCGGCCAGCGTCTGTCACGCGATAAGGATCGATCGCTTGCAGGGAATACTGCGTATTCCAGAAGTTGTAGCCCCAATGCAAGAAGCCGGCAATCTGGAACTTATATAGCTGAACGCCGATCACTCGATTGCGGGCGGACGGCATGTTGAAGAAACGGTTGGATACTTGCCGGTACTGCACGCAGCAGTAATAAGTCCACAACTCCGGCACTTGTCGCTCTAAGAACGTTTCGATGTGGTCGTTCGCCGGAATCGGACCCTTCACCAGCCCCTGTTCATAGTACCCATAATTGGTCAGCGCATCGATAATCGGAAAGTTACCTAAGTGCGCCTGCATCAGCTCGCTTGCGCTGCGATACCAGGGCATATGCTCAAGCAGCGGCTCATCCGAAATATGGAAATAGCACCGATTCTCAAGTCCTCGCTCTCGAAGTAACGCCGTCAATGCGGGCAAGTATTGAGACAGGAATGACTTATATTCCTCCCCAGTCGCATCTGTTTCCCAGCCGAAAATGCGACGCATCTCTCCCTGCTCCTTTGCGATCACCTTCGGAGCGTGCTTCGCGCCCCATTGGGTGAACAGGTGCGAGAATTCAAAATAAAGGATACCCACCCGATTGCACAGCTCGATCCAACGAACCAGCCGGCCGAAGCCAAATTGGTACGTGCCGTCCGCCTCCTTCCGCACATCCACCAGCTGAACTGTCAGGCGCTCACCGCCCACCTGAGTATCCAGTGGTGGCGTGAAGTGCGGTGTGAGCACCATGTTCATGCCGTGCCGCACGGCGGTTTGCATGTATTGCTCGATGAGCAGCCAATGCGCATCGCTAAAAACATCAACCTTGTAGTAATTCGCCAAGCAATCGACATGAAACCACTCCGTGTGAATCAATGTCTGTGGCGGCAGCACCGCTGGAATGACCTCTAAGTGAAAGCTCTCCTCGCCAATGCTCTCCCCCGTTATCGCAGCAAATTGCACAGTCACGGAATACTCTCCCGCTGGCGTCTCCTCATTCAGCTCTACAGTGACCCATACGCATCTCCACTGATAATGGATCCCCACAACACCTCGTTCTCCATCGATAGGGTACAACGGATCGGGGTAAAGGCCCGGAGTGACCCTCAGCACATTGTCGTCATGGCGACGCTGGCAGGGGAGTTCCGACGGAGCCAAGCCGACCTCCCGCAAGGTAATGACCGCCTGCAAGGTCGAAGTGACGCTCACCCGGATCGGCTTGGTCAATGCAGGCGCCCGATAGGCGACCTGAAAATCGAAAGTCTCTCCGCGTAAGGCGGAGCCCCGTGTATAAGACTCAGCCTGAAGCTCCTCGTCCGGAAATACTTTTACTAAGGAATGGAGACAGCGTGTCTCAAATTCAAATTCATCCTGCATGTGAATTCCCCTTTGTTCTCTCGACTTAGGAACAGCGTAACCCCCAGAAAAAGCAAAAGAAAGTGCAAGATTCGCACTTTCTTTCACCAAATCAATGAACAATTTGAACTTTTATGCACGATGAAGACTCGAAACGGTCTACCTACAACGACAGCGATTTCTTGATGCGGTAATCCTTCGGCGTCGTGCCGAAGCGCTTCTTGAACAGCTTGAAGAAGTAGCTCGGCGAGCTGAAACCAACTTTCTCGGAGATTTCGTTCACCGGCAGGTTATTGTTCTCGAGCAGCATGATCGATTTCAGCAGCCGAATTTCATTGATGTAATCCGCAACTGAGATCGTCTCCTGCTTCTTGAAGATGCGGCCGACATACGCAGAGGACATCCGGAGCATATCGGCAATCTCCTGCAGGCTTAGATTCGGATTGGAGTAATTCGCCTGAATCACATCTTTGATCGTATCGATGATAAAATGATCCTTCGTCTCTGTCCCGCGTTTCTGATCCTCGAAGATCGCGCTGAGGATGGCGCCGAACTCCGCAAAGATTTCGTCTAGCGTCTCCTTCTCGAATACAAGGCGATCGATGGAGCGAAGGTCGATGAGCACCGGCGACAGCTTGTTCTGGTTGATTTCGCGGACCGTCTGTTTAATCAGGATGCCGAGTTGAATCACGGATTGTACGACGGCGTCGGAGCTCATCCCGGCAATTAGTCGACGCAGGTGCTCCAGCTCATGGAAGACGCTATCCGGATGGCTCGCCTTAATCGCCTCTGCGAATTTCCGTTCGAGCTCAATCGGGATCTGCGCCTCAAGATTAGCGAGGTTGCTCTGTACCATCTCCGGCGTGATCACGGAGCCGTGGCCAAAATTCATTTTGTATAGATGGTAATCCAATGCTTTCTCGTAGCGGGCCGTCAGCTCGTGATAGTGGGACGCGACATCACCCAGCGCTACCGTGAAAGTGACGTGGTAGTAATCGCCGATGACTCGCTGCGCCTGCTGCAGCAACTTCGTGATTGCCGTGTAGCTTTCCTTGGGGCTCGCGCCGGCTTCGAAGACCAGCACCAGATGCTCGCCGCGAATGTCGACGACGTCCCCTCGCAGCTCCTCTGAAACAAATTCCCGAATGATATTGGACACGGCAAAATTCAGCAGATTCATGTCCACACCGAGCATTTTTTCCTTCAGATCTTCGTAACGATCAAATTTAAGGACCCCTACGATGCTCTCCTTTTCCAAATCGACGTTCACATATCCGCCTCGCACACACTCGGCCAATTCCTCAGACGTGAAGGCTCGGCTGTCGGTCACGAGCTTGCGCAGATAGTAAGAGCGCACGATCGCTTCGTTGCTGTCGTGCTTCGTCTGTTCGTTCATGAGCTTCTCGATCAAATGATTGTAAATATGCGAGATGTAGCTGATCTCGTCCTGCTCGTTCGTGCGGTCCGGCTCGCCGCCTGACAGCCGCTTCGTCTGTTTGAGCAGCCCATTAATCGGCGAGTATAGACGGTTCGAGATGACCAAAGAAGCAAAGACGGCGATAACGAGACAGATTGCAGCGACCGTGATGAAGACGATCTTCAGCTTATCGACCGCAGCGATCACGCCGATATAAGGTTCGACATCGACGATCACCCAGTTGACGGAACGGTTCACGATGTAGTTGACGATCTGCTTCTCGCCGTTAACCATATACGTAAACTGGGACACCTGGCGGCCCGAGGAAGCGATTTGCCGATACACCTCGTCCTTTAGGTTCCCCAGATCTTGGTTGTCTTTAATGTCCGGACTGTACATTTCTTTATTCTGGTCCAGGACGAATATCCGGTTGGCCCGGTTTGAGGATTGGCGGTTCATCAGCTCCAGTTTCTCAAACAGCCATTCTGGTTTAACATTGATGATCAGAGAGCTCTCTTTCTTCGTATATGCGTCTAGCGAGTCATACATAAACAGGGAGAATACTTGCTGCGAGCGCTCCGGATGCTTGAGGTCTGGGACGTAGCGGAGCGGCATCATTTGCATTTTGAAAATTGGCTTACCACCACTTAGAAATTCACCGAGTCGATTCATTAGATTGCTGGTTGAGCTCGTGATCGCGTCGTCACCGCTCATGAAGAACATGTTTCGCTTGCTATTGTAGATGACAATGGAGTGAATAAAGGAGTTATATGCGATGGTCTTGTTCAACTTGTTTACACGGTTGGTGTCTTCAAAGGTTTCCTGTTCGCCGCTGAATAACAAATGGGCCATATCTGTATCGTAGAACATGGAGATGGCGAAATTTTTCACTGTGTCATTCATGTAAGTGATATTGTAGTTAATCTGTGAAAGCACCTTCTCGTTGGCTTCTTGCTGCGAATCTAAACTAATTTTTTTAGAATACAAGTAAGCGGACAGCAAGGAGGCCAGCATAACGGATATAATAAGCAGATTGATTGACAGAATGATACGCATGAAATATTTCCGTTCCCGGTACTTACGCAAGTAGTTGTTCATCGGTGCATCCCCCCATCTCCAACTTCCTTTCCAGGTTCCAATCGTCTCAACGTCTAGTCCACGCTTAGTTGACCTTTACATATTTCAACATCTAATGCGAATTTCCTTTTCATAGATATACACCCTTCGGATGACCGAAGGGTGTACTTTGGTTAGGCGGGATCTACACTTAGTAATTACGTGTGAGCTGTAGATCCGTTATGATCGCGCCGCCCGGCGCCGGAGTACAGCGCAATCCCCGCGTGAGGGGTGAGACCGGCTCAGTATCCTGATTCGACGGTTGTACGTAGATTAACTGGAAATAATACAGCTACTTTCGTTCAAATCGCGAGAATGGGACCGATAATTGGAAAATATCCAGTTAATTTCTACCCTTTTTACGAGAATGGCGACTACCCTTGAAATTAGCTACATAAAATCCAGTTACTTATTCCATTTCGCATAAATCACCATGATTACCTGTACATTTACCATCTATTTTGGTAGTTGGGGAGCTAGCGCCGCAGATGCAACTCAGACGTTCGACTTCAAGCCAGCAAATGCATCTGCTCTTCTCGAACTTCTCCACACAGGGGGCGACCGTCGAGATACGCCTGCAGGTCGTTCACTACCGATTTCGCGATGCGGCCCATGCCATTATTGACGGCGCCTGCGATATGCGGGGTCAAAATCACGTTCGGCAGCTTACGAAATGGATGTTCCACTTGCGGCGGCTCCGGATCCGTAACATCGAGACATGCGAATAATCTTCCCTTGCTCAATTCAGCTGCGAGCGCCTCCTCGTCGATGACCGAACCGCGAGCCGTATTAATCAGCACACAGTCGTCTTTCATCATCGCCAGCCGTTCGGCGTTAAACATGTGATACGTTTCCGGCAGTGACGGCAAGTGAATGGATACGACATCGCTCACTCGCAGCAGGTCCTCCAGCTCCAGCTTCTGCGCGCCCATCTCCCTCGCTCGCTCTTCACTGACGAACGGATCGTAGAGTGCGATCCTGACATCGAACTGCCGAAGCAGCTTAATGTAGTGGGAGCCGGCACGCCCTGCTCCGACGACCCCGATCGTGAGACCGTATACTTCGCGCACACGCGAGCCATCGCCCCAGCCGCCCGCAGCTGACTCCCGGCTGAGCCGCCACATGTCTTTAAGCGACACAATGGTAAAGCCGAGTGCCGTCTCCGCCACCCCTTGGCCAAGTGCTTCGGTCGCGTTGGATACGCGAACCCCGCGCTGCCACAGCGCCTCCGTCACGATCGGCTTAACAGTTCCAGCCGCATGCAGGACGAGCTTCAAATTCGGCGCGCTCTCCAGCACCCGCTCCGTCAATGCACAGCAGCCCCATGAAGTGATGGCCACATCCGCACCAGCAATTAGTGCACGTACTTGCTCCTCGGTCGGGTTTCCGTTTTGTTCATTTAGTGTAACTTCACCTATTTCGCGGAGCTGAGACAGATGTTCGGGCCCGAATACACGCTCCCGCATGTCTTTTCCTTGCAGTAAGGCAATCTTCACTTGAAGTCCTCCCTTATTCTCTTGTTCCAGATGCTGGAGCAAAACCCATGAAACCTGGACTATTCCGGAAAACATTGCTGTTTTAGGGAGATAGCCCAGGTTATCCACTGGTTCGTTCGCGAAGCTTACTTCTTGCCGTTCGCCTTCAGCCACGCGTCGAGCTGCTTCTGACGCTCAGCTACGATCACATCAGCGCCGGCTTTCTTCAGTTTCTCTTCATAGATAGGCAAGTATTTATCCGTTTCGAGCGTACCCGTTGCAAGAGCGGCATAGTACTCGTCGTTGACCGCTTTGACGTTCGCAGTTTCCGTTTTAACAGGATCCGTATTGAAGACAAATCCAGTGAGTGGGGAAACTTCGCCTTCAGCGTTAACTTTTGATGTCTGCTCCAACTTGTCAGCAGGTGAGCCTTCCGGCAAATACTCGTTGATGATGCTGCCGAAGATCCAGTCCGTGTTCGTGAAGTATCCAGCATCCTGATTAATTTTGATAAAATTGCCTGTTGTCTTCGTATAATGCTTGCCTTCGATACCGTAAACAAGTGTGTTATACAGCTGCTTATCTGTATTCACCAGTTCAAGGAACATCGTCGCTCTCTCTGGATTTTTGGAAGTCCGGCTGATCGCATTCAGGGTGCTCGCCGCACCGCTAAAGACTGCCTTAGCCAGCGGAACAAGCACAACATCGTTGCCGCCGTTCGCTGCCTTGAACTCAACCTCGGAACCCGGTTTGCCAGTAAAGTCGAACCAAACTGCTGTGGTACCCTTGTTATATGCGTCTGCCGCATTTTTCAACGTAGCAGCATCTTTATTAATGTAGCCCTTGGTGTACCAGGAGTTCGCAAGCTTGAAGTTGGTTCTCATTTCATTCGTCACATCTGGAAGGACTTTGAAAGTCGTGTCATTCTTGTAAACCGGCCCTTTCGGATCGATGTTATAAAGGAAGCCTGTATAGAAGCCACGTGTGGTACCGAACGGGACGATCCCTGGCTCGTTATCTTTAATTTGCTTCAGGAACGGCTCGATGTCTTCCATCTTCTTGATGCTGGTTGGGTCCAGTTTATACTTATCTGCAAAACGCTTCTGAACGACTAGCCCCACCCGGGTAGCCGAGATTTGGTAGTTTGGTACCGCGTAGATTTTGCCGTCCAACTTCGCATCGTTCCAGAATTTCTCTTCCATTGTTTTGTATAGCTTCTGTCCTTGGTTCTTCAACAAATCGTCGAGCGGCTGGAACACGCCTTTCTTCTGATTCTGATCGAACTTAAACAGCCAGTTCGACGTCCAGATAATATCCGTCACTTCGTTGGCGGCCACAATCGTGTTCATCTTCTGCTCGTAAGTACCGAAGTCGATGGGCATTAACTTGATCGTTGCGTTGATTTTCTCTTGTGTAATCTTATTAACTGCATCATTTACCAGTTGCAGGTCTGGATTAGCCTTGTTCTGCGGGTAGTACCAAGTTAGCTCGACAGGGTCAAGCTTTTTAGGGGCCGCCGATGCAGATGGAGCTGGTGCTGTACTGCTTGACGGAGAAGGAGTGCTAGTATTGTCTGAACTACTGCCACAGCCGGTTACGGCAATGGCGAGTGCGGAGCTAACTGCTAGTGTGGACATCCACTGAAACCGTGATTTTATGATCTTTTTCAATGAAGAAACCTCCCTTAATATGATTATCAAGCTTATTTATGAAAGCGGTTGTGAAAAGCCGATTCCTACATCCTCTTTGTCCCTCCTTTCAGGCTTTCCCCATCCGAGGCTTGCAACTTAACCTTTAATAGCGCCGATCGTCAGTCCCTTTACGAAAAACCGTTGAAAGAACGGGAATACCAGCAGCATCGGACCAGCTGATAGAACAGCAACAGCAAATTTAGCAGAAGTCTTCGGAAAATCACCCATATCGACATTGAGCGTAACCATGGCTGTGGCGAACTCGGGACGCGATGTGATGAAGTCAAGTGTATTCATGGTTCTCACGAGCAGCAGCTGAAGCGGAACCAGTTTCTCGTTGTTGATAAACAGAAGTGCGTTGAACCATTCGTTCCAATAGTTGAAGAGAATAAACAATCCTAGTGTAGCTAGTGCTGGCTTCGAGAGCGGAAGAATCAACTCCGTGTAAATCCGCCACTCCCGCGCTCCTTCTACTTTCGCCGACTCAATAATCTCGGTCGGGATTTTTGCCATGAAGCCCTTCATAATTAGCACGTAAAATGGACTAAGTAATCCAGGCACAATGAGTGCCCATATTGAATTTTTTAAATGCAGCATCTGGGTAATCATAATGTAGAACGGCACAAGACCACCGTTGAACAGCATTGTGAAGAACACATAGAATGACGTCACACGCTGCAGACCATAATCCCTCCTCGACAGCACGTAACCCATCGTAGAGGTTAGAACTAGACTGATGCATGTGCCAATAACAGCGACGAGAATCGTTATACTGTAGGCCCGTAGGATCGTTTCCGGTGTTTTCAGAAAGTAATGGTACGCCGCAGCACTGAACTGATCCGGAATAAGGCGGAAGCCATTATGCAGAATCGACTGTTCATCAGAAAACGAGATAACGATAACGAGGGCAAATGGAACCAGCATTACGATCGTGAGCAAAATGAATATGGTATGTATGATGAGTTGGCTCCATACCGCTTTGGACTGTTGGACTACCACGAAATGTTCCCTCCTTAGAACAGAGAATTGTCCTCATTAATTCGTCTAACGATTAAATTGGCGCTGACTACGAGAACAAAACCGACGAACGACTGGTACAAACCTACGGCCGATGCCATACTAACGTCCGCAATTTCACTGAGCGCCCGATAGATGTACGTATCGATAATATCCGTTGTCGAATACGTCATTCCGTTGTTGTTCGGGATGAAGAAATGTAAGCCGAAGTCGCCTCGGAACATATTCCCGATACTGAGGATAAGCAGAATAATAATGAGCGGCGTCAACTGCGGGATCGTGATATTCGTCACCATCTGTATCCGCTTCGCACCGTCAATCCGGGCGGCTTCATACAGTTCTCCATCAATTCCGAGAATGCCGGCGTAGTACACCATCGCCGAGAAGCCGATCGCTTTCCACAAATGCACAATGTTTAGAATGTAGGGCCAATATTGGGCTTCGAAGTACCACGAAATTTTTTCCATGCCAGCCGATGCCAGCCAGCTGTTAATAAATCCATTATCGTGATCGAGAAACGCCTGAGTAATGTAGCTCATGACGACCCATGAGAGAAAAAAGGGCAATATCAACGATGTCTGATAAATTTTAAGCCACTTTTTTGCAATTTCATTGAGAAGAATGGCTACGGTGAGTGCTGCGATCGTCGTTAGCACCATATAACCCAGGTTATACACGACCGTGTTGCGGGTGATTCGAAATGCGGTTTCGCTTTTAAACAGAAACTCAAAGTTTTTGAAACCGATCCATTCACTTCCCAGAATCCCCTTGTCATACTTATAATTTTTAAATGCAATGACGACGCCAAACATCGGAATGTACGCCATGATAAAAATATAGATGACTGCGGGAAGCGAGAGCGTAAACAGTTCGATGTTCCTGCCGAAAAACCGGAATGCCTTCTTGCGCCTCATGGGATGCCTTCCTCCTTGCCTGTTACGATTTGCTTGGCTTGCTGCCTGAGATCAATTTAGCTGAAATATCATCTATAAAACAGTGTAAAAACTGTACTTTTGTCGCCACTTCGAGTAAACGATCTGGATTTTACTCACTGAAGTCCAAGCGTGCCGCAGAAATGCAAAAAGGCCGAGAACAGTACAGTGTGATTTACACTGTCGTTCTCAGCCTTACCTAGATACACTTGCGATTACTTCTTTCTTTTCGACTTCAGCCAGTCGTCCAACTGCCTTTGTCTCTCGGCCCTAATTACTTCACTGCCTGCCCTGTTCAGCTTATCCTCGTAGATCGGTAAAAACTTCGCCGGGTCGACCGTTCCGGTGGCGAGTGCAGGATAATACTCGTCGTTCACTGCTTTCACATTGGCTAGTTCCGCCTTCAAATCTTCCGTTTGGAACACAAAATCATAGTAAGGGGATACCGTCGCCTCTTCGTTGATGCGAACCGTCTGTTCGATCTTATCCGCTGGTGCGCCCTCCGGTAAATATTCGTTGCGGATGTTGCCGAATACCCAATCCGTATTCGTGAAATACCCGGAATCCGGATTCAACTTGACGTAGTTGCCATCCGCTCGCGTATAATGCTTTCCTTCAATCCCATAGACGAGCGTATTGTACAGCTGCTTATCGGTGTTCACCAGCTCGAGCAGCTTCATCGCTTTATCCGGATGCTTCGACGTTCGGCTGATCGCGTTCATCGAGCTGACTGCACCGGTGAACGACGGCTTTGCGAGCGGAAGGAGTACGACGTCGAAACCACCGTCGCCAGCCTTAAATTCCGCCTCGGAGCCCGGTTTTCCCGTAAAATCAAACCAAACGGCCGTGTTGCCCTTCTTGTAGACGTCCGCAACGTTCTTCAGGGTAGCCGCATCCTGATTGATATATCCCTTGTCGTACCAGGCGTGAACCAAAGCAAAGTTCTGCCTCATTTCCGGCGTGACATCAGGAAGAACTCGGTGGTTAGCATCGTTGTGATAAACCGACACACGCCAGTCAATGCCATAGATGTGGTTCGTAAAGAAGCCTCTCGTCGTGCCGAATGGAACGATGCCCGGTTCCCCTTCCTTCAGTTGCTTCAAGAAGGGTTCGATATCGTCGATCTTGCGGATCGCACTTAGATCGAGCTTGTATTTATCCACGAACCGCTTCTGAATGACCAAGCTCGGGCGCATAGCGGCAATTTGGTAGTTCGGCACGGCAAACTGCTTGCCATCCAGCTTGCCGTCGTTCCAGAATCGCTGAGGCATCGACGCCCGCAGCTTCTGCCCGTTCCTCTCGAGCAGCTCGTCCAGCGGCAAGAACACACCTTTCCTGGCATTGGCCTCCCACGAGAACAGCCAGCTTGAGGTCCAGACAATATCCATCGGATCACTTGCCGCCACGAGCGTATTCAACTTCTGCTCGTAGCTCGCGAAATCGACGGGCAGCAGCTTGACGTTCGCATGAATTTTATCCGCAATCAGCCTGTTGACCTCGCCATTCACCAGCTGCAAGTCGGCATTCGCCTTGTTCTGCGGATAATACCAGATCAACTCGTCCAGCTCAGTGCCGCCATCGCCGTCCGCCTGCTGCGACTTCGTGCAGCCGCTCACGACGAACATCAAGAACGCAACTAAGCTCAAAATCCCAAACAACCTAAAACGATGTCCAGGAACCGTGCCCCGAATTCTCCCGACGTTTATCTTGTTCAAGGCCATTCTCCCCTCTCCCACTCCGATCTCCAGTACACTACTTCTATTATAACCTGATCTTCTCCTAGTGGACACAATTTGAATCTGATCTCAGAAGCTTCGAAAGGAATAGTTCTCTAACACACACACTTTTTCTATGGGTCGGACATATATTAGATACCCTCCATCATTAGTCTGATGTAATAAACCAATCCGCTTCTTCCGCAATTACCCTCATAATAAGTTTCGCCCCACACCTGCTGAAAAATGTTTTCCGCGCTGAAGACTTTCTTCGGATAACTGGCTAGCAGATACAGAATATCAAACTCTTTCAGAGTTATCTAAATTATCTCACCATAAAGGCTAACGATTCGTTGTTCCGGATTAATGACCATTCCACCTAATCTTATCAAGGTCGGTCGATTTTGCGCTTAAAAAAATGATAGGCAGATGATACTCGGCTCGAATTTGCCATGTAGCTTCATAGCCATTCAATATCGGCATCATAATGTCCAAAATCGCCAAATCAATGGAATGCGTCTGAATAACTGAGATGGCTTCCTGGCCATTAGCTGCTTTCATGCAGTGGTAACCCTCTTTTACTAAATGTAACGCAATCAAATCGGCAATCTCTGGATCATCATCGGCAATCAGAATGGTGATCGACTTTATTTTTCCCATCCTAATCCACCGTCACAATGACACCATCCATATTGTTTCCTGATATTTGATAGCGACCATTCGCTGGCACGGGGATCGTTGTATTTTTGAAGACAGGATAGTAAGAGATCATATAGGTTTGATGATCCACAATCGTTGTAATGGACTTCTTTTCTTTCAAGTAATCCAAATATTCTTCGAGGACAAAATTATTCTCTTGCATAATTGCGCTGTGCGGCAAACCAACATAACGAAAATGCCATGGCTCTGACTGAATACCTGTGATTGCAGTCTTGTCACTTGGATAACGCAAGATAAACCCGTAACGCCATGCGTTTTTTTTCAGCCACTTTCCTTCTGATGCTTTACTCATCTCCGCTTGTGTAGATCCAATATCCAGCGATAACCCCAAATTATGTTCGCTATAGCCTGCTGGCAAAGCATAAGCAGGACCCATTTGTTGATATAATTTATTTTGTTCTTTATTATCCCGATAACCGCTGCTGATTAAAAATCGGTTAACGCCATCATTTTTTGCGGCTTCAATCATTTTTGAAAATTTTTGTACCAAGCTTGGCGACAGCTGAATCGTGTTATCTAGCACAACGAATCCATTCATTAGTTCCTTATGCTGAAAAAGATTGACCGCTTCGGTCTCTTCGCCACCTGGGGGTACAGGATTGTCCTTATTGACCAGCAACAAATCGCCTTTGTAAATTTGATCTTTAGTTACTTTAAACTCTTTCATTTGAGGAGTTACCACTTGAGCTTGATTAGCTACATCCGGTTGCATCTTCTCGTTCATGACATCCTGTTTATATTGAGTAACTCCATAGCCAAGCAGTAAACATATAACAAGCCCAAAAACCCACTTCTTCATCCTTAGTTTCCTCCTAACCATTCATTCACTCTAGGATAAGAAAAACTATTAAAAAAGAAGTGGGGTAAAAAATAAAATTTCCCTTAAACTTGTACATCCATCTTTACAAATACAAAAGAGGAAATGCCGCGTAGCAAAGATAAAAACAAAACAAAAACCGATATTCTCCTTATTTAGGAGCCATCGGTTTTTGTTTGTTTTGTTTTTCACTTTTTGATTAAGCTATTATGTCCCAATAGCTAGATTTAACCGAAGCGTCGACAATGTTTCGGGCATTGTCGAACATTTTTTTGCGATAAGATCCGTATCGTTTTTTTTACATCGGAAACATTGAGGAATGAGGCGTTCTGCTCTCCATCATACATTGCTTTCACTCTTACCCTGCACCAAATTGCGCCGAAGATGCTATTGAATACACCTGGAACATTAGGAGTAATATTTTTTACTTGAACGACTTTTTCTTCTCTGAACTTAATGCCAAAAGACTTTAATATACTTCTGACGATCCAAAGATCGCTCGGGCTTTCCGTATCGGGCGAACCAGCTACGAGCCTAAGACTATTACTGTTGTTATGTTTTTTGATGACATTGATAGCGGTTATATTAACACGTTGCCTCGCAACTCTGGCTAAAATACAACTTAACATACGATCTTTTGCTAAAAAGCTAAATTGTGTACGGATGGAATAGTTGAACTTCAATTCAATCACCCCTATGCATATTTCTGTATTCATCATATGAAATACTGCTAGTGATGATTGTACAAATGAATTGAAAATTTGTTTGGTCATTTGTTGCAGACAATCGTTGTAAGAATGCTGCCTGTTAGCAGAGCGATTAAATTCCGTTATCCCCTTAATCGACGCAATTTCATCAAGTTTGTCCTGATTTAAAAGGGTATGAGTTGCAGTGCTTTTTTCTGAACAAGTCCTTCTAAGGAATGCCGGTACTCCGTCGGAGAAAACTTGTAATACTTCTTGAACACTTTAGCAAAATGAGCATATTCATGGTAGCCGACCGAATAGGCAACCTCATACACCTTATTGTTCGGATCACTCAATAGCTCGATCGCCTTGTCCATTCGTAATTTGGCTATATATTGTGTGTAACTAACACCAACTTCTTCTTTAAATGACTTACTGAAATACGTAGCCGACATCCCTGCAAGTTCAGCTGCGTTCATCATGGAAAACGATTCGTTCGCAAAATTCTGATTGATCTGTTTCAAGGATTCCAACACATTTTTATGCGAACCCCAATTCCGAATACGCCGGATTTCTTCTATTGCACATTGCAGCACCAGCTCAAAGTGAGGTTTCAATTGCTCCGTTTGACCGTTCCATTCATAGTCGGTCAGAGATTTTATTTGAATTCTGTTGCCGCTCAGAATAGCTATTTCCGCTTGCAGCAAGTAAAACAAGTGTATAAACATCTCCTTGAGTCTCATTGAATTGGCTCGATATGTCTGCAAACGTTCGTGTATACCTTTAAGCTGCTCCCAAACGGCAGCCACGTTGAGGACCCACATGTGTCTCGCCATTGTCTCCGCTTCTACCTTACACACAGCGATCCATTCACTCCGCTCAATGATGCCTTTACGTTCATTGCTTAGTTTCTTTTGGGTCAAAGAAAGTACTTTTAATACTTCGTCAACATCAAGCGGTTTAAGCAGATAATTGGACACGCCATGTCGGAGTGCCTGTTTGGCATAGTTAAAATCGCTGTATCCGGAAATAATAATCACTTCAGTGTGGATCCCACGGCTTACGATCTCCTCAGCCAGTTTCAATCCATCCATTACCGGCATTCGAATGTCGGTAATGACAACGTCCGGTAAGGAGTCGCAAATGAGATCCAGCGCTTCTTGACCGTTCTCAGCAAATGCACTTACTTCAAATGAAGAAGTCTCCCGCTCAATGATCGTCTTCAAACTGCGTTTGACTGATGGCTCATCATCCACAATGATTACTTTATACATGCCGTTACCTCCCTGGCTGGCAATGTAATATCCATATGTGTACTGTTTGGCATGTTTTACATGTTAGACATGCTCCTTTAAGTTTTTTTGTATAAGTGGGAGAACCGTTTTGCCAAATCGTTCAGCTTCTTCCACATGTGGAAAACCAGATAAAATAAAATGCGTAACACCAAGGTCGATGTATTCCTTCAAACCTTCCCATACTTGCTGAGGGGTGCCAACAACAGCTGTTCCTGCCCCCTTGCGCACTCGGCCGATGCCTGCCCATTTATATTTATCAAAGCGATAATCGCCCTTAAGCAGTCCGTTCATTCGATTCTGTGCAACCGAATCAGCTTCTTTGAAATAAGCCGCCATCTTGGCCTCAACTTCCGGCTCAATCCCTTCCATCAATTGCTCCGCTGCCTCCCATGCTTCTTCTTCTGTCTCACGAACAATGACATGAATGCGGATGCCCAGCTCGATTGGGCCTCTTTGGTAGGTTTCCGCTTTGCGTTTCAGCTCCGCAATCTGCTGCTTAACAATAGCGACCGGCTCGCCCCACTGGAGATAAATATCTGCATGCTTTGCCGCTACATCCAGCGCTGCGGGGGAGGAACCACCGAAGTATATGGGTGGCTTGCGACCATCAACATGTGAGGGAATGAGTGTGCTTTGCCGAAGCTTGAAGTAGTCACCGTCATAATCTACTGCGCTTTGCTCCCATAGCTTTCGGATAACACTCAAGAACTCATCCGTCCGGTGGTACCTCTCATCATGCTCCGTAAAATCACCATCTTGACCCAATTCATAGGGAGATCCCCCTGTGACCACATTGATCGTTAACCTTCCTTTACTGAACTGATCCAGAGTTGACGCCATCTTTGCGGCCAGAGAAGGAGCTATAAATCCGGGTCGAAAAGCAATCAGCGGTTTCAATCGCTTGGTGTGATGTACGATGGCTGACCCCACCATCCAGGAATCGAGGAACGGTATTCCCACAGGTACCAGAATACCGTCAAAGCCTTGTTCCTCCACGGTCTGCGCAACCTTAACTAAATAGTCAAGTGTCGGCGCTCGCTCCGGTTTTTTCAAACCTAGCTGACTGCCATCTCCATTGGATGGCGCAAACCAATAAAACTGTACTTTCATTCATTTCCCTCTTTTCATAAAAAAAATAGACGCACCCCCTAATGGGGAATGCATCTCCAGTCATCTGGTAGATTCATTTAGAGTTTTGTTAATTTGCATATTTCCGATGTAAATACTGTGATTTAATATTTATTAGTATAACTATAGCATCTTGCAAATTTCTTCGTCAATTCATTTTCTTTTCAGGGGCATCCTTTTTCTCTCAAATATTATTATGTAAATTTAACCACCCACTGCTCAGCAGACTGCATTTTTCTTAACGGCTTTAATTCTGGAGGTAAAGGTAAATTCTTTGAACTTGTTTGTATTAATAGGACAAAACTTTTAAGTTCTATCGCTTCGGGTTCAGTAAGAGTTTCTAAATACTTGGAAGGTGCAACAGCATCATTGAGTTTTTTTATTACTTCGCCTGTTATCCATGCCGGTTTTTGGTCCACAATACTCTTTATCTGATTCACCTTAGTATTTTCTTTTTTTTCTTTCTCACTTTCCTTTCGCTTATTGTAGTTTTGCGTTGATTCCACTCTGTAATTATACATCCCTGTGGCTTTATTTATATTTCCTCTGTCTTCTTCTTCTCCATAATGAATTGTACCAAAATCTTTGGAAACAACTGATGGGGGATCTATATAGTTTATGTCAATGTCGATACCGGGCCATCGGTCTTTAAATTTTCGAGCTACAATCTGGCAAGATGTACATGAACCTTTTGTACTTACCAGTGTTAATTCCCCTGTAATTGCCGAATTATTCTCTTTTACAAGCACATTATCAATTTCTTGAAAAATCTGTACCTCCGAATCATTTTTTTGCGTCGGATACTTCCCTTTCCCAGCAAATTCACGGTAGTTAAAACCTTCTTTCACCGGCTTTTTGACCCTACCGCCGCTTTTATAGACACCTGTATCAAAACTAGTTTTTTTCTTTTTAATAACCGTGTACTCAAGCTTACCTTTTGCAAAATTGTGGCCATCATCATGACCACTTGATGCTTCGACTACTTCTTTTTTTAGTTCCTTCAAATACTCATCTTGCTTATCATTCGTATTTTTCCCACCGACACGTTGAATAACCGTATTGGATTGGGCCGTTAACATTTGCATCGTTCTTCTATTACCAATTGTTTGCTGTAATTGATTTATAAAACTGCTACTTCCAGTCGCCGCGCGCTGAATGAAAGGATTAAACGAGCTACTTTCAGATTGCGAAGCGGTGTTTTTAGGCTGCTGTTGAAACATAAAGATTTCACCCCAAATCAAGAGTTTTTATCTAATGTTTTGCTTTACGAGATTTAAGGATTCCAGCAAGATAAGATTATTCCATATAAACAAGTGAGTGTATAAGTGTCTCCCCTTCTAACGTATCCAACTAGTTTTCTCCTGCGAGTGACGCTATATTTTTTACCTTATATTTCCTATTGTACCACTTCGGAGCAGAAAATAAAGTATTAGACTGACCCTAGAAACTGAAACAGCGACAGCCAAGGACGAGAAAATAAAGTCCTAGACTGTCGCTGTTTCACTGAACTATCGTTTTCCGTTAGTTCAACAATCGTCGAAGTTTGCAAATAGTTGGTCAATTCTTGATCTATCGTATGTTAATATCCATTCGTTATAAACACTATATATGTTTTTTAACGCTTCTTTTGATGAAGCGACTACATCACATCCCCTGTCATCATAAACATGAAATATGGTTCCAGCGGAAATATTAACAAAAAAAACATCATGAGAAATCGAAGGTCTAATTGCAACGTCATGATTACATATTGCCTTAATCAAACTTCCATATTTAATGTTCCTTCCTTGACAATGTAAAATGAACCGATGTGTTTCAAAATCATCTATCTCATAAACATCAGCAAAAACATAAGGAATTACATTGTGCTGTAAATTTTTCAATACCTCTTTTTTGTCTATATATCTTCTATAAACCTTGGGTTTTCGTCTTATTGGATCAGGTTCAGCGGCAAAATGCGCATTAGTTACAATAAATATTTCATCATTATCTTTATGTAAGTGCCTGTAGATACTAATTGCCCTATCATAAACTTGTTGCATATATAATACTTTATCAACCTTGAGCATCGGTGGGTTTCCAAGTTCAAAACGAATGCCATGTTCCCAATTATAAAAAAGAGGTGGACAAAGCTTTAAGTTGGGAAAATACTTCTGTAGATAGTCATACAAAGCCATCTGACACCTCATTCGTTTAGCGGGTTGAAACTTCATAAATCTTTGCAGCATCGCCATTAAACATATAACCAGTAGTTAAATGAGTCCAACCATTTTGAACCCAATTTATTGCCCCTTAACTGGATTTTTTCCTCAATATTACAATATAACCGAAAAAACATCACAATAATAATTCGATATAACTAAAATACCAAACTTTTGAATATAATCTGCCCGTTAATGGAGCGAAGGGCTGCCACGCGGGCAGCCCTTACAGATGTTGAACTATCGTTCACCGTTAGCGCAATGAAGTTCAGTTTATGTGCTTTCAGAAGTAGGCGGATATCGCCCAAGCGCACGCCCCCACGACAGCAATGCATGCCCAAAAAAGGCCGTAAGCCCTCCGAAACGAAGGATTCGCGGACGCATTTCGTAGCAAAATCTCGTTCACGATGATAAGGATGATTCCGATAACTGGATATCCTCCCCAAATCGCAAGCAGCCTAATAGCTGGCTCGCCGGTATCGATGAATAAAAAAGCGAGGGCGAGCAACAGTAGCGCGCCGAGTGTTGCGAGCACAAATATCGCGCGGGTAAAGTAGGCCAGCAGCTTCATGTTTACCTCCATAGACAACATGTCTTTTAATGATACATCTTATGATGCTCTTATTGAGCTAAAAGTACCGCGTTAGTTTAGTCTAGTAACTCTTTTCTAAATGATATTAACCTCAGTTGCTCATCTTCCTTGAAGTTATTACATTTAGACAATTCAACATCAAAGAACTCGTCGTCTCTTTCATGCATTCGAATTTATATCGCTACTGATTATTTGTTTAATATTATATAATTGCTTATTATCAAAAAGATATTGTCCCAGTTTTTCAGATTGTATCATCCCTTCTTCTATAAGTCCTCTTTCACTCCATCCACCACGATAACCATCTTCATCTTGACCATGCCTAACAAGATAGATTGCCATTGATCCTCCTTGAATGCTGCTGAATTAAGGGCTGCCATGCGGCATAAGATGTTTAACTATCGTTTCGATAGCTTAAGATTTGTGGCTTTTAATAATTAAAGTAGAGGGTATAATTCTTGCCTTTGAACCGGAGTACCACTTTGAAGGATTACTGGTATCATTATCATCCACTTTTGAATCCTCGATTACTTTATCTATAATAAACCCAACTTCAATTAGCTCATTACTAATATACCGCCAGGCTTAAGGCTTTGATAAATATTCCTTAGCGTCGACTTCAAATTCACTGTCCATCCAAGAGCATATATGGATATGGCTTTATCGAAGTAATTAAGAGGGAGTCCCGGAATTTCCTCCATTGGAGATTCAATAAATTTAATATCTGTATTCAGATTTGAAACAACTTGTCGTGCAGTCTCAATTTGTTTGCTAGACAAATCTACACCCCATAATTCCTTGGCTCCACGTTTAGCCAAATATTCTAACGTATGCCCACTTCCACATCCAACTTCTAAAATGGTGCTATTATTAATCTCACCAAGTAAATCTAATTCTTCTTCCGTCGGAGCAAACTGTCCGTAGTCTAAAATATCAAAAGAACCCTCAAAAAATTGCTCAGCAACCTTATTCCAGCCATCTTTGTTTATTTGAATAATTTTCTTTTGCTCTAGCATTGTATAAACACCTCATACTATTGTTATTCCCTATATATTTCCACATTTGATATAGCACACCTCCCGGTAGCGGAGTGAAGGGATGCCACGCGGCAGCCCTTCAGATATTTGCTGATATAAACAATGTCGAGTAAAATATTGGAATAACTTTCATTTAAGAGTTGAGTGTTATTCTTCTTAAATAAAGCAATGGAATATTTGTCCACATACTAGACGTATAATAAAACTGAATGATATCGTTAGGGGAGAACCAATCCAATGGAGAGTTCATTACTTAGTGCTTTAAGTATTTCGTTTCTGCTTGTTGCTATGTTAACACCTATTTTAATATGGGCGTTACGTAGTTTAAACCTAACTCAACCTATTAGAGTAGAGTTGCCACCTGACCATCAAGCAAAACGTGGTACCCCGCTGATGGCAGGCATTATCCTACTTATAGGGGTAATTACATCAACATACTTCCATCCTAAGCCACTGGTACTTTTCCTTGGAGCAACTTTTGTTTTATTTGGCATATTGGGGTTCATGGATGATTTTAAAAAGGCTGCTTTTCAAGACCCCTCTGGTATCTCAGGAAAAACGAAACTGATTTTTCAATTCGCTTTCACTATCGTATTGTTATTTGCATTACTTTATCAGTTCAATTTGAATTCAGAAATCACCCTAATTAAAGGCTTTAACCTCCACTTACCAATTTTCGCATATCTAATACTAATGATGCTATTTATTGTGGGGTCAGCCAATGCAATAAATTTTACTGACGGGCTGGATGGACTTCTAATAAACGTTGCAATACCAACTTACTTTTTCTTTTTTGTGATTTCGGAAAGAATTGAAGTACAGACTTTTTCGTTAGTGATGATTGGCTGCTTGTTAGGTTTATTTATATATAATATTTATCCAGCAAAAGCGTTTATGGGGGATACTGGGTCTCTTGCAATAGGTGGTTCTCTTGCTTTCTTGGCTGTAATTGAAAAGGTTGAAATTTTGATTCCGATATTATTTTTTGTTTATTTAGCAGAGCAACTATCAGTCATTTTGCAAGTTTGGTATTACAAGAAAACCAAATTGAGAATATTCCGAATGGCACCTATTCATTATCACTTTAGTTTGAAGTATGGCTGGAGTGAGAATAAAATAGTGATGGTATTCGGATTCATATCTTGGATATCAGCATTTATTTCTTGGGTTATTTGGAAATACATACTATAAATTTATTGATCGTGAATGCAGTGCTAGGGCAATGGTGCACCTACTCTTCTCCACTCTTACTAACTACATTGTAACTCAATTAACTAAGCAGGTAGCCGCGCGCCTGCTTTGTTTGTCTGTCTTTATGCAACTAACGTCATCCGTCTAATCCTATTTCTACTAGTGGCTAGGGCTTTCTTGTTATTCACCCACACCGAGTCTTTTGGTTCCTCATATGTTGTGAGAGTACACACCAATCGAATTGAGGGAGTGATAGCTATGCCTGGACTGCTACGTACAGTCAACGGAACGACCACCCTTTTTGCAACAGCAAGCATAAAATCCAAGCAAGAAGGCATCTTAAGCGCGAATATCGAATTGGTTTTAAACGCCAGTCGAGGTGTCTCCGACATCTTCCTAAACATCACACAGAATGCATGTAACTTAGTAACTTTCAAAATACAATCTCTGAATCGCATAAGCAGCAGACTCACTGCTTCCTTTGGTAAACAAGTGAACGGCGTCTCCAGTGCCAACATCATTCTCCAAGATAAGAACAGCAATATCACTGCTAGAGGATTCATTAATAAGAAAGCAATCGTTCCCGTTAGACTTGAAAGCGGCTGTCAATGTGGTTGCTCTTGCACGCGTACACAAAAAATAAGATTCAAAGATGGCACAACATTAAAGATCAGCATCGATAAATCGCTCCAACTTGCGCTTAAACGACTATTTACTAAACTTGAGCGTGTATTAAAAAAGCTAACTCCGAAGAAAGGCAATGGCGCGACCGCTGATCCCGAATGCAATGCAAGATGTATTCGGATTGGAAACTCTTGCAAGGCTGCATGCGGCATCTTCGCTGTCTTATGCACTCCAATATGCTTGAGCGCGCAGGCGGTTTGCCTCATTAGTTGTTTGCCGACATAGTGGTTGAATCTCACACGTTGCTAAACTTGAACAGGCTGCCAGCATACGGCAGCCTGTTAGTATTGTGCTATAGTTTCTCGTGATGAAAAAGGAAATACTGATCCCCTTAGCTATGTCCCTTACGTCTCTCTTTTCTCTTGTAAAACCTGTCTATGAGAAGGATTAAGATATGTACCATGGTTATAAGCATTGCCATCTGTACAGCCTTAATAAAACTAACCCCTACAAAATAATAAACCATAAGCAAAATGGCACAAAAATTAAAAGCAATCCCTAGAATTGATTTCATCATTTTTACCTCGCTATTGGTAAAGCGTATTTACAATGTTTCTCAGTTATATACCTTCAAATTCTAATTGGCTTAAAAGTTCGTCCAAAGTTAATCCATCTTTTGGGATGAATTTCCGCCAATATTCAACAGACACTTTCATTGTATTGATTATGTCCGTATTTATTTCTGCTGTACCTGAGAAAATCTCAAGTGTAAGGTACAGCGTCTCACATTTAGGAGGCATTCCTTCTTCCGCAGCAGTATCGTATGATTTCTTAATTGCTTGCAATATCCTGTCTCCCTTTATGATCCCTTCCCTATTCGTTTCGTTTGTAAATGGTTTATGTCCTGAAGATTTTCCATCCGTTTGTTGAAGGTGAATAATTGGGGAATAACACCCTATTTTCTCAATCCATAGATAAGGATCTCCATCCTCATACTAAGCGAAAAAATATGGATGCGCCTCCATTTCTTGTTCCATAACAGAAATAATAGCATCTTCGTTATCTGAATTCTTTTGAGCAGCTTGATAAAACATTTCATATCCTGTCTTAGGTCCAAGCCATAAACCACTAATCTCCGCTTCTCTTCTATACGTTGCTAATAGTTCCTTTATTTTGTCTGTATTGGGTCGTAAAAACTTTCTCTGCCCTGACTGATGTCCTGTATCCAGCGTTATATACAATGGACTGTTTCTTCTGCGATATACGTCTTTTTCAAATATTCTGCACCATTGATTGTCCAAGGAATCTGATGCGGAGTGTACATCTGTTCTACTCCAATAGGCGCTATCACGTAACCTAATGTCCGTATGAGCAAGTCCAAGTGTGGCATACGTACCATGCCCTGAATATAAATTAATAACTTTAACCCTTGTTTGTTCTGACCATTGTTTAATTTCAGTTACCCAGTTAGCCAAATATTCGGGTGTCGTATATAATGGCTCACACTCATTATCCGCACTTGCTTCTACATAATTCACGCCTAAGGATTGTATGACTTCCATCCAATGTTTAGGCTTAGTCCAGCGCTTCGATGCAAAACAATTGTCCACAGCCAAATAAATCTTTGGTGATAGCAAAATGTTTATCCCCATTTCATACAGAATTATTAATTAGGTGAAAAAAATTCTACCAACTCTGTTTGTAATATGATCAACAGCATTCAATTTATAATGTTGTTTTCTTATACAAATCGGAATACTTGCCTCATAAATTAGAACTCCCAAAGTTTTTTCGATATCCTTTTTCTTCCATGCTAGTTAAGTAGCATGGTTGGGAAATTTATTTTTTCAAGTGTAAATTCGATGCTATTTCGCATAATTGCCCGTTAATTGTGAAAAGGTTTATCAGGAAAGTCTTTAACCGGACCCGTCGGAAATGAGATAAAGTTCTTGTCAAAATCGGGAATTGGATCAAGTTCTTGTCATTAGGCTTTGACAAGAACTTGATCCAATAAAATAAAAAAGCCGCGATTTACGCGGCATTTATTCAGATAATGTTCTTATCACCCGACAATGATTTACGATCTCCAGTGACGCATTTCTTCGTTTATCAACTGGACTTACTTTACAACCTCACGACGGATTTCATCAATAACAAAGTAAGCGGTGGTTCTTCGCGAACAATGGATGCTTTAAATTTGCTTACAAGTTGCACCAGCGTATTGTCATTTCCAACATTGCCAGGAACCACACAATAAGGAATTTATCACCTATCATTCGTCTGCTCATCAGGTGCATCAACAACCCTCGTCCGGATGATATGTCTGCTGTCATAGGTTCTCCTCATGCTGCTATAGGTCGTATAGGTCGGTATTTTGATGGGTCCATGAATGCTACAGCACCCCGTATTTTTCATAGACTTCCCGAAGCAGCTTGCCTTCCAGAAGCTCCCGGCGTGTGTGGTTTTCTCTTTCGACCTTTAGGATCGCCATCTCTACGGATTGCTCGAATACAGCCGAAGGGATGACGGCTACCCCGTCGTTGTCTGCAAAGATGACATCCCCCGGATGTACCGGCACGCCTCCTACCACAACCGGGCAATCGTAGTCGATCACAAGACCTCTTCCCTTGGAATCGACGGGCTTGCAACCGGTGCAGAAGACGGGAAAGCCCATCTCCAGTATTTTCTTCGTGTCTCGGATCAATCCTTCAACGATGGCCCCCCGGCCTCCACGCATACGGGTTGCGGTCGACAGCAGCTCTCCCCATATTCCATTATTCTGGGATTGGTTGGTGCATACGATGGCCACCTCGTCCGGCTTAATGCTGTCGATAGATCGGATTTCCATTTCATACGGATTCTCATGGGCGTGATACACATCGACAGCCAAGATCGTTTTGGCGCGGCCGACAACAATCATCTCTCTCGTAAGCGGCCGTATTTTCTCATTCATCGCTTGGTTCCGGTATCCTAATTCATCCAACGTATCGCAGATGACTCCCGTGTATAAATGTTCCTCCATTAGCTGAAACAACTCCGCGTCCTTTAAGCCACTAGTCATCAATGAGGCCTCCCTCTCTCGATAGCCGCCTCGTTCACCTTCGTGAGTCGAAGGCTGGCTATTCTTTCCGACGATCCGGACACGCATTGCCTGCCCGTTCGGATACTGCTGTTCCATGTTCACATGGCGCATCGCCCAAGGTGGGTTCGTCACAATGACCGATCGCATCATTCTAATGCCAACTCCCGGCTTCAGGAATTGGGATATACTTCATAATTGAAAAGGTAAGATAGCCGTTTGAAAGTCAACTCTTTTTTTGCTTTCCCCCTGTCGATAAATGAAACTCAACAAATGCTTCAGCCATTGCCTCGACTACTACTTTTAAATACTGATCGCCATGACTGGCACTTCCCCGGTCAGGGCTATCGGTGTAGCCATCGATCTCCTTCCAAAACCCGTGTGATTCTATCCGGGTACCTCGATTAAATCCTCGCGGGTCTGAGCCGGTGACGTTATCACGGTGTGGACAGGGTCCCCTCACCAAGTCCGGACGCAGAGCCATTATGACCGAAGTCTCAAAGAAGCCCGCATGACCAGGGAGATTTCCGGGAACGTGAGCTTGTTCGGCTACTAGGGCGTCCCATGCTACTTTCCAATAAGAAGCAGCGGCCAAGTGAGAAGGATACCTGAGCGCCAGATCTCGGGCTACAAGTTGTACTAATTCATCATTTCCTCCGTGCCCATTAACAATAAAAATCCGTCGAAACCCACTTATGATGAGGGACTCTGTCAGATCATAGATCGTTCGGTAAAAGGTTTCAGTGCTCAGCGACATCGTGCCGCCAAAGGGTAAATGGTGATGAGAACACCCGAAGGGCATCGTGGGAGCCACCACAACGGGAATCTCCTGTGCAGCAATGCCCGCTGCAGAACGAGCGATATACTCCACGGTAAGGGAATCGGTTCCCACCGGAAGGTGAGGCCCGTGCTGTTCGATGGCACCGACGGGCAGTATAATAATGCTCTCAGAGGCCATCACTCTTGCTTCTTCACGGTTCATATCTTGCAATAACCGATAATACATAGATTAAGATCGCCTCCTATTACTTTTTTTGGAAATGGTTAGTTTTCCGCTGCCCATGGGGCGATACGGACGTTGGCTTCGTCAGCTTCCAAAGGAAAACGAAGCGAATAGCTGACTTGCGTCTCAAAGCAATCCTGCAAAGGATTGTAAACCTGGACCATCATCTCTCTGGTTTCGAGGGTGTAGGTTACGATGCGGTAACGCCCTTCCCCTCCTTGGTCCGTAAACTGCCAATTTTGAAACGACTGGAATACAAGATTACCGAGCTCCCCTTGGTCAATGCGGTAGCTTACATTTTCGTAGATATGATGACCCGAATAAATGCTGTGAATGTTTTTTTTGCCTTTCAACCATTTCATCCACATGTCTTCGCCATCGTTCGCTCCGTCTGCGCCCTTGTAAGCTTTCGGATTATGATCGTCACCCAGCTGAGTGCGATTCCCAAACATGTACATATAAGTGTGAGTAGTGATGATCGCTTGATGGTCGGGATGTGCATCCAGAACTTCACCTACCCAGTTCATCACGAAATCGCGGGGGCCAAATTCCAATGCGAAAACCAAAAGCTTGATTCCGCCAATGTCCAATTTAGCGTAAATATTCTCTGCCTTCCCTTCCTTCAGTGCTCCGCCGAACCAGCTTTTATCTAGAAATCGATCCAAGCCAAAGTATCGGTTAAACATTGACGCGTTTCGATCGATGGCAAGCAGATTGTCGTAATCATGGTTTCCTATGGAAATGAGTAGAGGGAGCCCGCTGTTCCATATCGGATCGAAGGCTTGCTTTGCATGCTCGAACTGCTGCTCTTCTGCACTGCCGTTATGCACTACGTCCCCTAAGTGAAGTACCATTTTAATATTCAAGCTTTGGGATTGTTCCAGAATGCGCTGAGTCATCAACCTCAATACCTCAGGGTGATTCTTGGCAAGTATTTGAGTATCCGGGATTACAACAAGGGAGAAACTTTCAGGTCCGTAAGTTATGGTCATAGTTTTCTCCCCATGGCCCAACACCTGCCAGGTGTATCAGTTAGAAACGCTTCAATGTTACCTTGATCGGAGACTGTTATGTAGCAAGTACGACCATCCTCTCCGCCGAAGGTCAAATTCGTGCAATTTTTCCCGTGAAGTGGGATTTCTCTCAACAGTTCCCCTTCGGGAGACACAACTGCAATAACCCCTTTACCCCACCGAGTTACATACAAATTGCCATTTAAGTCACAACGCATACCATCCAAACCGAAATCGTCAAACTCAATCAACAATCGTTTGTTTAGTATCATAAAATCCGTTGTAAGATCATATTTCCAAATTTTACGCTGAAAGGTTTCGTTCACATACAGCGTTTTTTGATCGGGACTGACTTCGATCCCATTGGTGGTTCCCATGTTTGCTTCTAAAAGAATGGTGCCCCCGTTCGAACCAATCCGCCAAAGCTGTCCGCTGCCTTCTCCCCAATTCGGATCGCTGGCGAAAATGATCCCGTTATCCGTAATTGCGATGTCGTTAGGCTGATTCATGGCCGTTTCATGAGCATGAATACAAACCTGTTTCGTTTTCATGTCTACTTTCAAAATATTATGATTAGTATAGTCGGCAATAAACATATCTCCACTCTGATTGAAGCGGATACCGTTCCCGATACTCCCGTCCGGCAATTCCAGAAAAACGGAGCATTTCCCATTGGGTGTGACTTTACCGATCGTATGCTCCCGCTCATAGTTCACGGCGTAAAGATTTCCCTCCCGATCACAGGCCGGACCTTCTATGCCGGAAGTAAATCCACTTGGTTCGGTAAAGCGTTTACTGACGAAAAGTTCCATTTAAATACTCCTTTCGCTTCTACACGTAAGCGACTCTTTATAGACGGTCCTTATCTCCATCCCCGCGAATTTCTATTGCACTTAAATTTGTGCTTCCAGTTTGCTGCTTGCCGCATACAAAAACTCGACATCATGTCTACCCTCTGGAACGTAACAAAAAAACCGGTCGATGCCGTTTTGTTTCCGGATGACACAGTTGTGCGTTTCTCCGTCGAGAATGTACCTCGCTTCATCTACGCTTTGTTCAAGAACAGACATTTTCACAAAAACGCCGCTCTTGCTGGCGGTTTCTACCGTGAAGCTGGCGGATTCTATTTTTCCATGATCCGAACGGCTAATCGCATAATTTTCAACGACAGTCTCGGATCGTTCATTCCACCATAAACAGAGCTGATTAGTGGAGAAGTGTAATACGTTATACTGCTTTTCACCGATGTAACGAAGAATCTCATCTATAGCAGGCAGGCAGTTCTCGTTCCATCCTTCGCCTGCAATGTAAATCGGATGTAGGAATACGTTCATGGTCCAGTTAAAATAGCTGGCGCGGTCGAGTGCTTGCTGGATTCTGCCGACATCTTCAGCGTGTGTCTCGGCAAATATCCGAGGCTCATAAAAGGCGATTGGGATATAGGTGTATGGAATCCGCTTATTACCGTGCTCATGATCGTCATATACGAAATGTGGAAATACCGTACCGAATCCAAAGCCAAGCAGATTAATCGGATTATATGGGGGTGTAAAAGAATGGATGCGGGAATTATCGCCTTTTACCCCGTATTTTGAAGCCCATCGTGCCTGTTCCACCCAGCCGGTATGTGTCGTGAAATGATTAACAGTTGCAACCGGAATTTCACCGAACGCCTCAACATATTGGTCCAATTGTTCCCTGACATCCGCTTCGGTGAAATGATTATGAGGCGTGGCAAAATCATAATGCAGCGATAAACTGTGACCATTGTTTTGGATCGCTCTGTATTCTTCAGTGCTGATGGCAAATTTGCCTTCCTTATCCGGCATGATATTCATGTGATAACCGAGTCCTTTGTCCTTCATATAGTTCGAAGCTTTCACCTGAATGCCGGGCGTGCACTCGTCATCACCGCCGTAATGCAAAAGCATATCCGGAACCGATCCGTCCGCAAGAGGCGGAAGCTGGTGAACGATCGGCTGGGGTATCTCCGTCAATACCCGTTCGAGAAACTGCAGCCAATAATCCGCATAAGGAACCTCCAAACTGATAATTCGGCCTAGTGCAAGAGAATCGCCGACACGATAGTAGCCGTCGCCGTCAATATCTCTAACCACCGGCCTTCCCTGATGCATCGTCCAAAGGGTTTGCAGAAGATGGAAGGTGAAATAATATGTCTTTCCAAGACCGACACTGCGTTTCACAATCGCATCGCCGCCTAAGCTCTTCTGAACGGCATCAAACAAAGTACCGAGGCTTTCGCCGCCTTCTACTTCCACGATTTCGACATCCGAGATGATCGGAAGCTTCGCTCCTTCATAGGAATAATGCGTATCAGGACTGATACCATCATTGGCATTGAAGCGGTAATAGGCAGATACGGTAAATTCATCGTCGGGCTGCTTAAGTGTTCTAATCCGTTTAATCCCAAACAGGTCGTCCGCATCCTTCGTAACAAAGCCAAGCAATACGCCCCCTGCTTCAACCCAACGTTGCAAGACTTGCTTGCTATGGTTGTTCAGATTGAAATCACCGAGAAAAATATACATATATGCAGAGAGGGTCTCATCATTTTCGAGGTCGTTTAGGGAAATTTTAGACGCCCGCAGCCCCATTTCATCGAACATTTCTTCCACGTATTTATACCAATAATTGTTTCCCTTGCGATTGGCTTTTTCACAAAGTGCTTCTTCATAAACATAGGCGGTTAACGAAATATGTTGAGTTTCCATGAATACAGCCTCACTTTCTGACTTAGCTACAAGTGATACCTAAGCCACCAATATTTCAATCTCAGGCGATCCTTGCGGGACGAAGCACATCAGCTATTTTTTTGTGCTTCTTCATAAACGTAACCGGTCAACGATAATAGCTGCTCCATTCGCCATTACACTCGCTTTCTGAAATCGGGTACTTCCTTCAGCGAGCCGCCTTCGTTCGACGATTCCGCAGCTAAAATCGCAGGCGCTGCTGTTTCCACCGCTTTGTAGACATCCATTCCTACTTCAGTGTCTTTCAAAATCGCCGTAATGAAGTTATCGATCGGCCATCCGTCGGAACCGGCATGACCGCTTTCTCTAATGAAATCGCTTGCGCCATCGACTTTCGTACTCCAGTCCATGTCTTTCCAATCCTCGTCGCCTAGCGACCACATTTTCGGGTTGTCGTGCTTGGATCTGCTCCACTCTACGGTGCGCTGAGTACCTTTAACCTGATACCAATGATAGCCAGTTTCCTTTCGCGGGCCGTGCGGAGATGTAAAGCCTGCGGCTACGCGAAAAATCGTATCATTGCTCGTGTGCATCAAAGCAATTTCCATATCCCTTGCCTCGTAATCTTCGACAAAATAGCTTTTCGGCTTAGTCCCCATACAGGAAACACGAGTGACCCGCCCCCCCGTAATACTGAGCAATGGACTGAGCGTATGGGGAAGATAATAGATTGGATTGATGAAGGTCTTGTTGCGCCAAGTCGGATCTAACTCACGACCCAGCGGAGGCTTGGTGTGGCCGTAAATTCTTTCGCCTGTTTTAGGATCGATAAAATAGTCCCAGTCCATATAATGAAGATATTCGCCTTCAGCATAAAGGATCTTTCCAAACTCATTCCGACGAGCCATCTCGCGCCATTCCTGGATGAACCCCCAGTATCGGGTCTGCTCCGAAAGCAGATATTTCACGCCTGTCTTCTCCACAGTATGGACCAGGTCCCAGCACTGCTTTAGTGTATAAGCCGCAGGCACCTCGGTGGTCACATGAATGCCTTTCTCCATGGCGTAGCAAGCAAGATCCACTTGCATGTTCGGCGGAGACGCGATCAGTATGGCATCCAGCTTCTCAGAGGCTATCATTTGCTCAAAGTCCGTATAGAGCTTGACGTCAGGATTCCCAAGCTGAGAAGCGGCCAGCTCAGCGGTTGCCTGAATACGATCGCATATAGCTGTCACTATACAGTTTGGATGGGCGTTATACAGCTTCATCAAACCTCTACCTCTCGGACCCACGCCGACAACACCCAGACGTACTTCCTTCTTTCCCATGTTTCGCCCTCCCTAAGTAACGCCGTATTTGTCTCAATCATCCTTTAACATTTTCCTTGCAAATGTTCGGTTCCAGCATGGTTTTTCCGAGCTGATTAACTTGTAATCTCATACTCCATTCTTTTGCAGAGTCTGAGACTATTGATTCCATCGAGGGCTCCTGGCACACATGGCTCATTGTTACGTATGCTGAAAACAAATCTTTTTAATTGCTCTCGGAAGCAATAGACGCCCCAATCCTCATCTAAAGATACGGTTTCGGTCTCTATACCCGTTTGCAATTTTACGAACATTTGGAATCGATCGAATTTGGCGATTCCTTTCGGACCTACGATTTCGAATTCGCCTTCGGGAAACTTCGGAAAAAACCAGCCAATTTCCACTTTGGCTATATCCCCATTTGCGAATCGGATTAAGGAAGCGTCATAATTCGTTGCAGGAAATTCCTCTCGTGATTTTAGTCCGAAAGCCTTAACTTCGGTAACCGGTGAATCCGCCAAAAAATATAGGAAGTCCGCTACATGCGCGCCGTCGTGAATGGAAGGCGAGCCATGCTCCATGGTCAAGCGGATGCGTTCATAATGTTCGTGATTCCCCGTCGGGTCCCAGATCTCATCAAAGATGCCAAGGCGATACACCAACGGGGAGCCTAGCCTTCCGTCCCGTATCCAATTTCTCAGCGTTTCCATCAGCATGCCATGACGATAGGTGAATCCCAGTTGAAGCTTAGCTCCCGTTTCCTTCTCCGTTTCCATTACTTTTATGGCTGTTTCTTCATCCACTGCCATCGGCTTTTCACACAAAACATGCTTGCCTGCCCTCAAAAAATCCATCGTTATGTAAGGTGTCACCCAGGGAGGAGTGGCGACGATGACAGCATCCAGCATCCGATCCTCCAACAATTCCTTATAGCTGGAAGTGAAATGGGGCACGGAATACTTTGCGGCTAATCGTCCGGCTCTGGTAAGATCTGTATCGCATAGCACTGAAAGGTTCGTATCCGGATTGGCGATGATCGTTGGGATATGCATGGCGGCGGCAATATCCCCGCATCCGATGACTCCGATATTTAGCGGGTTGTTCATTAAATTACCCCCTTACCGCCACGCATTCTATTTCTACCAGCATACCGTTCAATTGGCAGGCGACAACGGTGCGCGCCGGATATGGTGCTGAAAAATATTGGCCGTATACCTCATTAAACGCTTCCCAGTGGGTAATATCGGCTAAATAAACTGTCGACCGGACGATATCATCCATCTGAAAGCCATTATCCTCCAACAAATAGCAGATATTTTTCATGGTCTTATGGGTTTGAGTGACGATATCATCGCCCACCAATTTCTGATCCTTATCAAAAGGACCCTGACCAGCCAAGTAAAGCGTATCATTCTTGAGAATTGCGGATGAATAATTGCCGAACACGGGGGGAATCCGCTCGGATTGAATGGCTGTCTTCGTCATTATTTTTCAAATCCTTTCGTTTGACTGGGTGTATTTAATGAACCCGCATCGAATTTAATTTATCAAAGTCGAGAGTTACACCAAGACCGGGGCGATCGGAAATCTGGAGGCAGCCGTCCCTAATGACCAATTCTTCCTGAGTAACATCCTCTTTGTAACCAGTAAATCCTCGTATATCCGATGCGTGAGAGGCTGCCAAATTCGGCATGGCTAGGGCAACATGCCCAGAAGCGGCCGCTCCGATCCGTCCCTCCGGCATTGAACCAACCGTGCATTCCTTGTCATACAAGGATGCGAGCTCAAAGATCCGTCTCGACGGCATGATTCCGCCCGCTTCAGTAATGTACACATGCAGCATATCTGCAGCATCATTTTCAAGATATCGCTTGGCGTCCTTTACATCCCAAACACCCTCATCAATTAAAATAAATGCCCTTGTATTGTTTTTTAACCATGCTAAATCCGACAATCGATCGTCCGGCATTGGTTGCTCTACAATAGTGACGCCAAGATTGACCATCTCGTCGATCAATTCTTTCGCCCTTTTCGCATTCGTCCAAGCCATGTTTGCATCTACGCGTAGCTTAACCGCATCGGGAACTGCATTTCTAATCCTACGAATCGTCTTGAGATCTCTGTCCTCATCCTCGCCGACTTTCAGCTTTAATTCTTTATAGCCTTCTCCTACCTTTTTCATCGCCCCCTCGACCATATAATCAATCGAGTCATTCATCGAAATGCCGCCGGTCAGAGGAATTTCATCTCTTAGCTTTCCTCCAAGAAGCTGATAGACTGGCAGATTTAACGTCTTGCCGATCAGATCCCACATCGCCATTTCGACACCTGCTTTAGCCAACAGGTGCCTCTTTGAAAAGCTGCAGAACTGGTCCAGTACCGCACTTATTTTCGACATATCGCGGACATCCATTCCAATTAACCGGCATGCCAAATAATCGTTTACCTCTTTGCAAAGACCATGAGCGCCTCCGAACCAGGCAAGCGCAATTTCTCCAGCGCCATATTCCCCTGATTCACCGTGAATAACCACAATCCCATGGTTGGAGGAACTATAACTCCCCCAATGATCCCGAATTGGAGTCATAAATGGTAGATTAATAGGGATAGCCTCAACAGAAACAATTTTCATTGCACTCCCCCCATCATTTGAGACCAAGGATCTCAGGCGTTGACCGGCCAATAATCTTCTCAATGACCCTATCGGGTATACGTGGCAGATTGGTTCCCTCTACCATTTTATTAAGATTATGCAAAGCATCGATCGAACGGTTGACCGTAAAGAAAGGAAAATCCGTACCGAAAAGCAGTTTATCTTCAATTCCATACTCGATCGCTTCCACCAAGGCGTTATACATCTGCCAGGGTCGAGAGCCCAGCGCAGAGATATCCGTGTAAACATTCGGATGCTTTCGCACAACACTGATCGCTTCACCGATCCATGGATGGCCGAGATGTGCAATGATCATTTTCAAATCCGGGAAAGCTCTGGCTACGGGATCTAAATCAGCCGGACGTGATTTCTCAAGTGGTCCTTCTGGAACAAATGAGGTTCCTTGGTGCCACATAATCGGCAGTTTGAGCTCCTGTGCCTTGGAGTAAAGAGGGTAACAGATCCGGTCGAGAGGATGAAAGTTTTGATAGATAGGGGCCAGCTTCAGCCCTTTCAAATTCAACTCGTAAACAACAGACTCTAGGATCCTCTCGGGACTGCTCCGATTTGGATCTACGCTGGCAAAACCGAATAACTTGCCGGGCGACTCCGCGACATACTGAGCAACATATTCGTTTGGCACATTAAAGCCAGCGTAGGGAGCATCTACTGCCAGTACAATAGCACCCGTGCACTCCTTCATGGCTTCCCGATGTTCATCCAGCGTGCAAGCAAAACGGAAGTCGTCGCCCCATGCTCGCTTTGCCGCTCTTAAAAATGAACCCGATATGTGATTAGCTTCCGCAACGTGAGTATGAAAATCGAAAAGCATTATGATCCCTCATTTCAAATCGATCTTCGTCTACTAGGACTCTAATAATTGGTTAAAAGTCTTCTGCAGCCATTGTTCCGATTTTGGAAATTCCCTGTAATTGACGATGGATTGCAGGCGCTCATCATCAGGTCGTATACCTAGCGTTTGCAGAAGTGCATAATCTTGCATGGATTCAGCAAATATTTCCCATCGAATCGAATCAATAGGTCCATGCTGCCCGGGGTAGACAACAAATGCATCGCCATAAGGCAACCTCTGTTTACCGGACCCATCAGTAAATGGATCCAACAGTTCTTGGGATTCAGGATCAAACCCCCCATTAAAGATGTACCAGAAATTATAGCCCCAATGTAGGAAGCCCAGCGTGCGAAGCTTATAAAAAACCCAGCCCTGCATGCGGATTTTATAAAGCGGCGTGTCGAAAAATCGGTTGATATAAGGTCCTAGCGGACTGCAGCAATAATACACCCAATGCGGAATACCCTTCTCTACATAGTTATCGGCGCCATTAGCAATCGGTACCGGATAATCGGTAAGGCCTTCTACGGCATACGCCTCGCTGAATACGGCATCCATTACCTTGATATCAGGAGCGATCTGTTTCAATATTTCCCGGGCTCTTCGATAATTTTCCATATCCTCAGGACGATCGCCCGGCTCATCCGAAATATGGAATAGCGAGCGCTCCAAAATTCCTTCTTCTGATAGAAAACGCTTAAACTCCGGCAAAAACTGACTAAGAAAGTTACGGTACTCTTCTCCTCCACCATCCATTTCCTCCGGAAAAAGCAACTCCAATTTGCCGTTGCGCTCCGTGTAAATCCCAGTGGGTGTTGCCGCTGAGGCAGCGCGATCCTTGTTGTGGCTGTATGCCCATAAATGCGTCCATTCATAATAGTCGAACCCTAACTCTTGGGCCATCCGAACAATCTTGCGAACCCAGTCCCAATTAAACTCATATTTGCCCGGTGCCAGCTCCTTCACCTGCAGAAGCTGTGGTGGCCTTTCCATAATTTCTCGGCGATAGTTAAGGATCGGCATATAGATCACGTTATTTCCATGATCGAGAAGATTCTTCAGGTAGGCCCTGACTCCCCGAAAAAAATCGTCGCCGAACCTGTCTTGTTTATTCCAATCGTAAATACAGTCCGGGAACCACCAATGGGTTATCGGGAAGCTTTCTCGCTGCCTCAGCACAGGCTGTTTAATGTCGATCGTAGCGGTGAGTTCAGCGTTCTGTTCGAAGTTCGTACTCTTAAATACCACTTTCAAGGAATATCTACCCGGATTAATCTCGGCAGACACTCTGATGGTGATCCAAAAGGACTGGTTCGATAAGGGCCACACCTTCGCATGTGTTTCCGGAAATAAAGGGTCCGGCACAAGCCCGGGGATGTATTCCGAGCCCTCCAACTCCTCAAGAGGTGTATGTTGGGACGGATAGGCTTGGGGTACCCAGCCCACTCGCCGCACCTGAACCTGTATTCCTTCCGTACCTTCGACCTCGCAAGTAACATCAATCGGTAACATACCGTTATTATGAAGACATGCCTGGAAAGAGAGCCTGGCATTGCGTGGTGAAACAAGCTCCAGCAACCGTCCGCCTTCAGGCGGTGACTTGGGGTATACGCGTCTCATGGTGCTCTGAAGCCAAAAGCTGAGCTGTGAAGGCTGCGATTCCGTGCCGTAAGGATAACCATTTTCAATCTGCATCAGCAGAGGGGTGGATGATGTTGCGTTCAACAACTCCATACGATCCGACTTCCCTTCTTAACAACTGGCTTCAGCCTTTAATGGAACCAATCAGCAGACCTTTCATAAAATACTTTTGCAGGAACGGATACACCATCATAATCGGAAGAACCGTAACGACCGTCATCGCCATTTTTAAAGACTGCGGTGTAATATTTGGAGTTTTCTCAAATTGAAACTGTTCGATATTCGTAATCGTCTGTAGAGAGTTATAAAGAACATATTGCAAAGGGAATAATTCTGGATTCATTGCATTATAGAACTGTGTATCTATGAATGAATTCCATTGTCCGATGGCGGCGAACAAGGAAACAGCTGCGATGACTGGCCGGCTAATTGGAAACATGATCTTGAAGAAGAGATAAAGATCGTTTGCCCCATCAATCAAGGCAGCCTCTTCCAATTCCTTCGGTATACTTTCAATATAAGTTTTAATTAGAATCATATTGAAGACATTGACGGCCGTCGGAATAACATACACCCAGAAGGAGGAAGTCAGACCCAAACCTTGGATGAGAAGATACATCGGAATAATCCCGCTTGAAAAGTAAAGAGTAATGACAAAGAATTTTCGAAAAAAATTCACCCCGATAAAATCGTCGCGCGTTAAGACATAACCGGCCATGGAAGTGAACAGAATCATCGTCGCTGTTCCCAGCACGGTCCGTGCCACGGAAATAAAAATTCCGTTCCAAATAGCGGGATCTCTCATAAGTGTCGTATAAGAATCAAAAGTAGGATTAATAGGGAATATTAGAAACCTTCCGCTGACTTGAGCGGGATCGCTCAGAGAGTAGTTGACTATGTAAAGAAAAGGAAAAATCATTACAATCAGTCCCAGAGTCATTGCAAGATAATTGAAGACATCAAAAGTCCGGTCTGCATACGAAGTTTTATTCACTTAGGACCGCTCCTTGCCTTTTGGTTAGAAAATAGACTTTCCCGTCGCTTTTTTCGAAATTGAATTTACAAGTGTAAGTATAACGATACTTACAATGGTTTTGACCATACCAACCGCAGTCGCATAGGGGAAATTCAGCTGCTTCAAACCGAATTTATAAATATACATATCAAAAACTTCCATGTTTTCCCAATTAGTCGGATTCGTAAACATAAAGAATAATTCGAAATTTGAGCTTAGGATCCATCCGCTATTTAAAATCAATAATACAATCAATGTCGGCACTAAGTTCGGGATCGTAATTAGCCATATTTTCTGAAACCGGGAAGCTCCGTCTATATCAGCCGCCTCATATTGTTCTGAAGGAATAGAAGAGATTGCCGAGATAAAGATAATGCTGCAATAACCTACGGACTTCCATGCTTCTAACCCGATAGCCAGCACCCAGGAATATTTCTTATCTCCCAAGAAGTTCAGGCCCTCGGAAATTAGGCCAAAATTGACAAGTAATTCGTTCAGGATACCGGTTGACGAGGATAGGAACGCATACGCAATCGAATAAATGATGACCCAGGATACAAAGAAAGGAAAAAAAGAGATCGTTTGTACCGTCTTCATAAAATATTTGGATCGGATTTCATTTAAAAACACCGCAAAAATCAAACCCAAACCAAGATTGATAATGATCATTCCCAAATTCATGATCAACGTGTTCCGCAATAAATAGACATAGTCCTTGCTTTGCGAGAAGAAAACCTTGAATTGATACCAGCCGCTCCACTCTGCGCTCCAAATACTAAGGCCGACTTGATAATTCTTGAAAGCAATCATCCAGCCGAACAGCGGTATGTAGCTGAAAACAAGTACTAAAATAAACGCCGGGGCGAGCATGAGCATAAGATATCGTTGTCTGAATAACTTTTGAGCCATATGGGTGCACCACTTTCTAGCATGGTGATATTTTGCGAAACCTGCCTTAACAGGCAAGTTTCGCAGCATTCAAACTTTACTATTTCGTAAGCTTGCTGACTTCTAGCTTATATTTCTTGTTGTATTCATCGATTACGGTTTGCGGATTTAGTTTCTGATATTCTGACACCAATTCGTTCCAGATCTTCTCGAATTCTGCATCATCCTTGGCCGTTATTAATTTAGGTGTGTTTTTCACCCGGAAGTCGGTCATTTTGGTTTGCGTTTGACCTAAAGGCGTATTGGGATCAATAGTGATGGTATTGATCAAACCGGAACTCGCCCCCTTACTGTTGCTCTTCCAAGGGTCTACCGAAGTTTTCCAGCCTAACTTTTCGACCGCTCTTTTGGTTTCAGGAGTAAGTTCAATCTGATCACGATATTCCCAATCCACGAGGAAGCTATAAGGCTTGCCGTTAGACTTAGAGATCCGTTGGTCGTTACCTAAGAAACTAAAGATGCCGTTAAATCCGACCAGAGAGTCAGGATTTTGCTTTTCCTTGAAGAACAGTTCAGTCGGCTCCCTCTTGCCGTTCTTAACGGTGTAATGCTTGCCTTCGATACCTGCCTGTAGAAGGGTCTGCCCTTCTTCCGAGGTGGCCCAATCAATGAGCTCCATAATCCTTTTGGGATCCTTTGCATTTTTCGTGATCACCGTGTTTCGGTATGGAACGGTATCCAACTCCATAATCAGTTGGGGTTCATTTCTTTTGATCTGGGTCATGCTGCGTACCGGCATGGTAATATATTGCTGCTCCGGGTGACCCGCTGCAATCAACTTATTGTTCGTTGACAATCCGGGTCTAACATACCAGGCACTGAGAGCACGGCCGCTGTCAAATTTCTCCTGAACTTGAGGAATCCGGTCTGTAAAGCTTTCCTTATCCAAGATCCCTTCACGGTACATAGCGTTAAAGAATTTGTAGGTTTCATATACATATTCGTTTAAGAAATAATCACCGAATTCATTCTTATCATGATTGAAGATAACACCCTGATTTCCGGCTATCCCCGTATATCTTCCACCTTTTTCATAGAGTATTCCGGAGATCCCCGCCATTCCCCAAGACTCTCCGAACGGTGCTGTCATGCCTATTGATTTCTGACCGTTAGTCGTCGGGTTGTCTTTAAGAGCCTGTTTTAGGAACTTTATCCAGTCATCTGTAGAAACCAGGTTCGGCCAGCCCTGCTTCTCAAGCAGATCGACCCGAGTCGCAATATCGTTCGTTTTCAGGTTCGTCATGTAATCACTTTGGTCTACTTCCCATTTGTATAGCTTGTTGTCTGGAGAGAGCAGTCTCCATAAAGGGATCTGCTTCTCATATCGTTTCGTGAAATTCGGGGATGCGGCCAAATAATCGTCCAAGGAAACTACTGCGCCTGCTTTCAAATATTTTTGAAAATCATCATTATATTGAATCCATAGGATTTCCGGATAATCTTTGGCTGCTAGCATCAGATTGACTTTTTCTCCCCAATTGCCCCCATAAGGAATAAATTCGAACACGATATTGAATTTATCTTTGATGATTTTACCTATTTCAGTCTCGTCTGACTTTTTGAACTTATAGGCACTGCCCGGATACAAATATTTAATGGTATAAAGGTCTTTTGGACTAGTGGTGCCTGTTGCCGTTTCAGAATTCTTAGTTCCGGTGTTGTTTGCTTCGTTCGCTCCATTGTTGGATGATGAACATGCAGCAATTAATGATGCCAGCAATACGAATATAAGCATGACCGGTAGTAGCTTATTTCTCGTATGATTCATTCAACCACTCCCCTTATTTGAATCTTAATCTTAAACTTAATGGCGTTAACGATTTCAAACTTAACGAAATACTGAACATAAAAATAATCGAACAGATGGCTCATCAGTAACTAGCGTAATAAAAAATAATCAAGGAAGGATTCAATTAACGTTTAAATCGTATCAGACTCCCCAGTCAGTTTTTTTTCAGCCCAGCCCCTCCCTTCACCAAACAACCTCCGTTCAGCACTCAAAACAAATTATGAAAAATTGTTCAAATTTAGAACAAACTCATGAAACCACTTTGTCAATGTTCTGAATACATATATTAAATTCGATGCAAACAAGTATTTTTTACTTTAATATGAGCATATGTTAAGTATGTTCTATATCCAGAACAACTTTCTGAAGGGGGGTCATATTCATGTCTACTCAAAACTCGAAATACTCCGTTCCAGCCTTGGAAAAGTCATTCGCTATCCTTGACTTTCTTGCGCAGAACAAAACGGGATTTTCACTATCCGAACTCAGCCATGAATTAGATATACCAAAAACCAGCGTGTTTTCCATTCTGAACACGTTGGAATCGCATAATTATGTAAGGAAGTCACCTGAGGGTTTATTTCAACTAGGCTTGAAGCTATATAATTTAGGCTTGGCAGCGATTAACCACATTGATATCAAGCAGGTTTTTGTTCCGTATATGGAACGACTGAGAGATGACACACATTTCACAGTTCATATGTGTATTTACGATGACGGGCAAACGGTCTGTATGGAAAAAATCGACGGACCAGGCATGATTAGCTTCAAATCTTTTGTCGGAGAAAGAAAAAAAATGAATACGACATCTGTAGGAAAAGCAATTGCCGCGTATTTACCTGAGAAGGAATTACAAATTATGTTCAGTAAAGGCTTACAAATCTTAACTCCAAACTCCATTTCAAAGGAAAATGACTTTCGGGCACACTTGCAGCAAGTTCGAACATTTGGTTATGCCGTTGATGATGAAGAAGGTGAAATCGGAGTTCGCTGTTTAGGTGTCCCAGTTTTTATTGATGACGGTAATATCTTTGGAGCGATTAGCTTGTCTACTCTAAAAAGCAATCTACCTATGCAAAAGCTCCAGGAATACGGAGAGAAACTAATAACAGTCGCTAACGCGGTCTCCATGCAGCTTGGCTATAAAGGTCCATACCCAAAAAAAGAAATCAAGTAAGACTCCCGTTACTTTAACGAGGCTGCCGATTGATGCCGGCAGCCTCGTCCTGGTTTCCTATTGAACAAACGTGTCCCGTTAGAGTAATCAACGGGGGTGTTCAAGTTCCGTTTTTGCACATCAAACGAGACCGGTTGACGTTTGCAAAGATTTACTCCTTCTTTGCTCTTGGCGTGTTTTCGAAGCCGATCGACTTGTGCGCTCCGTCGCAGAACGGCTTGTTGTTCGATCCTCCGCACCGGCACAACGAGAACGATTCTTTGTGCTCAAACTGGTTACCTTCTGCGTCCACCAACTCGACTGGCCCAGTCACCCGAAGCGATCCGTTGTCGTTCACTTTAATTGTTACTTTGATTTCATCTGCCATTTTTTTACCTCCAATGTACGATAAGTTAATATACAAGTATATCCAGTGATCACCTGAATAAGACGAACCAATCTTCACTTATGGTAGTTCGAAATAACAACCTTGCATTCAACACACATGGAAATAACTGGATTCACCTGAAGCGTCGACAATTTTTCGGGCATTGTCGCACATTTTTTTGCGACAAGATCCGTATCGTTTTTTTTACGTCGGATACATTGAGGAATGAGGCGTTCTGCTCTCCATCATACATTGCTTTCACCCTTACCCTGCACCAAATTGCGCCGAAAATGCTATTGAATACACCTGGAACATTAGGAGTAATATTTTTTACTTGAACGACTTTCTCTTCTCTGAACTTAACGCCAAAAGACTTTAATATACTTCTGACGATCCAAAGATCACTTGGACTTTCCATATCGGGAATGAATTGAAAATTTGTTATATAGGTAGGAAAAGGAAGATAATGAGGCTTGAAGCATAACTTTGCCGTAGCTGCAAGGTAATGCTTTGAAGTACCCGCGGCAAGGTAATGCTTTCAAAATCACAATAATAACGGGATCCGCAGCTGCAGATCCCGTTTCAATTTCAGTGAACTATCTTTTACGCTAAGTTCAGCTTATGTACTTTCAAAAAGAGGCGGAAATCGCCCAAGCGCAGCCCCCAACGACCGCGACGCATGCCCAAAAAATGCCGTAAACCCTCCGAAACGAAGGATTCGCGGACGCATTTCGTAGCAAAATCTCGTTCACGATGATAAGGATGAGTCCGATAACCGGATACCCTCCCCAAATCGCAAGCAACTTATAAGCTGGCTCGCTGGTATCGTTGAATAAAAACGCAAGGGCGAGCAACAGTAGCGCGCCGAGTGTTGCGAGCACTAATATCACGCGGGTAAAGTATGCCAGCAGTTTTTTCATGTTTACCTCCACAGACAACATGTCTTTTAATGATACATCTTATGATGCTTCTATTGAGCTAAAAGTACCGCATTAGTTTAGTATTGATGATATATTCACTGTCGATTAAAATATTGGGAATAACACTCATATAAGCGTAGTTGAGTGTTTGTCTCCTTAAATAAAGCAAAGGAATATTTGTCCACTTACTAGACGTATAATAAAATTGAATGATATCGATAGGGGAGAACCAATCCAAAGGAGAGTTCATTACTTAGTGCTTTAAGTATTTCGTTTCTACTTGTTGCTATGTTAACACCTATTTTAATATGGGCGTTATGTAGTTTAAACCTAACTCAACCTATCAGGGTAGAGTTGCCACCAGACCATCAAGCCAAACGTGGTACCCCGCTGATGGCAGGCATTATCCTACTTATAGGGGTAATTACATCAACATACTTCCATCCTAAGCCACCGGTACTTTTCCTTGGAGCAACTTTTGTTTTATTTGGCATTTTGGGGTTCATAGATGATTTTAAAAAAGGCTGCATTTCAAGACCCCTCTGGTATCTCAGGAAAAACGAAACTGATTTTTCAATTCGCTTTCACTATCGTATTGTTATTTGCATTACTTTATCAGTTCAATTTAAGTTCGGAAATCACCCTATTTAAAAGTTTTAACCTCCACTTACCCATTTTCGCATATCTGATACTAATGATGTTATTTATTGTGGGTTCAGCCAATGCAATAAATTTTACTGATGGCTTGGATGGTCTTTTGATTCCGATATTATTTTTTGTTTATCTTGCAGAGCAACTTTCTGTCATTTTACAAGTTTGGTATTTCAAGAAAACTAAATTGAGAATATTCCGAATGGCACCTATTCATTAACACTTTAGTTTGAAGTATGGCTGGAGTGAGAATAAAATAGTGATGGTATTCGGATTCATATCTTGGATATCAGCATTTATTTCTTGGGTTATTTGGAAATACATACTATAGATATTATGATCGTGAATGCAGTGCTAGGGCAATGGTTCATCAACATTAGCGACTCTAATCCATGGTTTTAATGCGAATTTTATTTCCCCATTCTCCCCATCCAAAAACCTTTGTATAAGCTTTATTTGTTTTCCTTCGTTACCCATTAACATCCAGGGGCTTGAAATAAATAGTTCCTGATCTTTAAGTCGATATCCATTTTCATCAAGATACCAACCATCATGTTCTTCCTCTAACTCCATAAGTTTTTCTTTGATATTATTATTCCAGTTAGAGAATTTTCCCTCAAGGTAGTATTCATTATGTTCCCCTATTAATTCAAACTCAAGACGTCCAGAATAACATAATTTATACTTTTCCAATTATAATCCCCCCCTTTTATAGCGCTTTCTTCATTTTTCGGGTTTCCTCCAGGTTGCTTATTAAATTGTTGTAAACACAACTGCTAATTATAGGTATATATACATTATATTACAATTGGTAAAATGATGGATTCTTAATGCTGGGAATACGCTTTTAACTAAACTTTCCTTTACTAATTTAAGTCCCTATAATGACAAATCAAATATAGTCACAGCAATATGCTGTGACTATATGTTAAATAGTAGGCAACAAAACATCTTCCAAGAGAGACGATTGGTGAATAATTACTTAGATTTCAATATTTTATCTTTCTCGACTGTCCAAAGATTATTTTTCTTTTCAAAATGTTGTCGCATTTGTATGCTGCCCAAGAATGTTTTTCTACTTGTAAGTTCAACAGTGCCGTCAGATATGAATCGGATATTCTCCAAAGCAAGCGACATCCCACCAAATTTACTTTTTGAAAGATTAGTTTCAATGTCAGAATACGTACCCTCGCTAACTTCAACCCCACTTATTTGTTTGATATAGCCCAATAAATCATTTTTTTCGTCAGTCGTAAGTTCATCCAAATTATCTGTTCTTACATATAAGTATGTCAATCTTGAATCGTTATAGAAACTTGCTTCTTGCTCAAATATATTTTTAAAAGCAAGTTTATATATATCTAAATGTTCCTCTCTATCTATTTGGATGTCTTTAGAACACCCAATCAAGATTAGTATCGTTGAAATGAATATTAGAACTATATTTTTCATTTATTCTTAAACCTGCTCCTCGCCTATTTCCATTTATTGTTGATTTATTCATCCTTTTTAGACGCGTAAAATGTTGTGTTTACTCGTTTCGAATATCTAAAATATAAAATCCATATTACTCCTACAGTGCTAATTAGCATCAACTCAAGAACATCAGATTGTCCTCTATTTGATAAAAAGAAATCAATTATAGCAAATATTATCGTTATTAACTCAGTTATGATTGTAATCAATGGCGCACTTTTGTTCTTCGATAATAAATTAAAAAGAGACACGATAATAAGAACTTCAAGTAAAATGTATGAAACAACATCATAGACACTTTCAACATTCCATTCTATTGTCTCTAACATCTTGAGTATGTTATATGGATTGATCAGAACCCCAACAACTGAAGTAATAACATAGAATAGAAGCCAGCCTCTTATACCCACTAGATTTTTCTGGTTTCCTTGCATGTGGACTCTCCCTTACGTAGTGTTCCCGTTATTGTTTCAACAGCGAAATATCCTTTCTCGAATCATAGCAGCAAGTTTGGCAATTTGCACTTCTTGTAAGGCACCCGATGCAATTGATCGAGCAGCAGCAGGTACATACCAAGACTTTATCTCATCTTCTGTTACCCCAGACGACTTACAGTACTCGTCAATGAAAATAAGATATGCCTCTTTACGATTTGCTTGAAAGAATTCAACGACGGCAGCCGGTGTTTCCGGTGGCAAAACGGCATATTCGATCATTACGCAAACTTCCGCGACATCCGCTGCCGGATTGCCAAGAGAGACATGCATCCAGTCAATCATGAACGGGAGGTTGTTTTTTAGTATCAAATTACTCGCATTCGTATCACCATGACAAATATTCGTAGTTGCTGTCTTCATCATCAAAATCAATCTTTTGGAAAGAATACAATCCTTCAAATAACCGATTTATGATTGTCTCCCCGACTATCTTTTCGAATATAATTCCAGGACGACCTTCCCAACTCACTAACTCAAACGGTCTAGCGGCTGGCAAGCCACTCTTCCAAGCCGCGATGCTGTTACGATATTCGAGTTGAACGGCTTCTGCTGGAGTGTTAACATGAAACAGTTTGACGACTTTGTGGTCGCCACCCCATTCATACACTTCGCAACTCGAACCAGTTCCTACACATTTTCCTATCATCGTTTACTGGAGCCCCCCTCAAAACATGCCATATAACACATAGGCTACATTCAAATGGAAATTATTTCTTAAATTAAACTTACCATAATTTAAATTAACCTGTGAAAAGATTTCTTGGGGTTAACTCTTTGTTCTAGTTCTGAAGGAAATAAGATCTAGTTCTTGTCAAAATTGGGCAATTGTACGGATTAAGGCAGAAGTGTACCTATCCACGCTCAGAATTTATCTTATATAATCGGTCGTGTGCAAGTGCGGTAACGCTTACATAAAGAAATCAGTTCAACGACAAAGGAGACAAGTGAAGATGAAAAGCAGATTGCAACGCCGAAGAAAGCTCTGGCTGGGATTGCTGCTCGCCATGTTTGTCATCGCTCAGCTTGGCTACGTCCCGACTGGCGAAGGTACGGTCAAAGCAGCCGACAATGGCTTGGCACAGAAGCCGTATATGGGCTGGAGCAGTTACAGTATGCAGGTCTACGACGGACCATCTGGCAATTGGATTTCCGAAGCAAAGCTTAAGAAGATGTCTGACGCCATGCACGAGAAACTGCAGGCACATGGATACAACTATATTAATATTGATGCGGGCTGGAACGGCAGCATGGACGAGTACGGCAGACCGGTGCCAAGTACGACGTTATATCCGGGAGGTTTTCAGAATCTCGTCGATTACATCCATGGAAACGGGCAAAAAGTCGGCCTGTATCTCATCCCTGGCGTCTCGCCTGACGCGGTAACCCAGAACTTGCCTATTTATAACGCACCTGGCTGTACGATAGGTAATATTGTTGTAAAGCCTTATAAGTACGCTGATTACTGGAACATCGGCTACAAAATCGATTTCAGCAATCCGTGCGCCCAAAAATATGTTGATTCCGTCGCGGATAAGATCGCATCCTGGGGTGTGGATTTTATCAAATTCGATAGTGTAACGCCTGGTTCCGGGCACAATGATGTCAGTATCGATGCACGTGACGACGTCAAAGCCTGGTCAACAGCGCTTAGTAGACACAACATTTGGTTTGAACTGTCCTGGGCTCTCGATCACAACTACGTGGATTACTGGAAAAAATACGCCAATGGCTGGCGGGTCGATTGGGATGTGGAATCTTACGACCCCGAGGTTGGCATGACGCAATGGGCTAATATTGCGCGTTTGTTCCCCGACGCTGCGCTCTGGTGGCGCGATGCCGGACCGGGAGGCTGGAACGATTTTGATTCCTTGAATGTCGGCAATGGCTCTACCTCCGGTTTGACCAAAGACGAAAGACAAACGGCGGCAACATTGTGGGCAGCTTCATCCGCTCAGTTATATACAGGTGATGACCTGTCCAACCTCGACGCCTATGGTCTTGACTTACTTACGAACGACGAAGTCATCGCTGTCAATCAAGCCGGACGACCCGTACACCCGGTATCTACCTCGAGCAACCAACAAGTTTGGTATACCAATAACGGCGATGGCACTTATACGGTAGCTCTTTTCAATCTTGGAAACAAAGCAGCGCCTATTACCGTTAACTGGAGCGACATCGGTCTGAGTGGTTCGGCCTCCGTTCGCGACTTATGGAGCCATACCGAACTTGGCACTTATGCTTCTGGTTATGGTCCAGTTTCCTTGGAGCAACACGCCTCGCGTTTATTCAAAGTAACGGCGCTGGGAGGTAAATCCATCGTCAATGATGATGACACTGGCTTGAGATACACAGGAACATGGACACGCAACGGCGGTAAAGAACTGGCTCGCGACGCCCAAGACTTGTCCATTGCCGTAACAGACTCCTCTTCCGCTACTGCTGCTCAGAGCGAAAATAATGTTTCGGCGCAAGCAAATGTTGGTGACGCTACGGTCACTCATGCCGTCTATCTTAACGACACGGATCCGTTGATCCAATATTCAAACAAATGGGGACATCACGGCGGAAGACCTTTTGGTGACTACCAGGGTGACGTTCATTATGGAGAATCCGACAGCGGCACAGAGCCGGAGTTCAACTTCTCCTTTACGGGTACCGGCATTGAAGTATTCTCTGAACAAGGCACATCCAATGGACGGATGGACGTTTACATCGATGGGCAGCTGAAAGGCACTGTGGACACAGAAGGTGCACAGCAGTCGGGGCAATATTCAGTCTATCGTATCGCCGATCTTCCGCAAGGTGCGCACACATTGAGAGTGGTAAGAAACGGCAGTGGTCAACATTTCCTCATTCTGGACGCTTTGAAGGTGACAACCGAAACGCTTTTAGGTCAACCTTCCGCGAACAATTTTAACAAAGATCAACCTGCTGACATCACCACGAGACTTATCTTTGGTGATAGCTCGCTGACTGGCATCAAGAATGGCTCAGCTTTGCTGCAGCCAAATACAGACTACACGATAAGTGGTGGCAATCTTGTAACGATTAGAAAAGAATACCTGCTCAAGCAGTCTTCAGGGAGCACGCTCCAACTAGACTTCACTTTTGCCGGCGGTGACTCGCAATCGCTACCCATCGCGGTTACTGGAACGTCGCTTAATCCTTCAACCGCCGTCTTTGACAAGAAAACATCCGCACAAGCGGACGTCTCTGCCACGCTAACACTTGGCGGCAGCAACACTCTGACAGGCATTATGAACGGCGCAGCCGCCTTAACGCCTGGACAGGACTATACGTTTACTAACGGTGTAGTGAAAATTTTGAAATCCTATTTGACCCAACAGCCTGTTGGACTGACAAATTTGACTTTCGCGTTCAGTTCGGGAAATCCGCAAACGCTGGCTATAACCATTAGCAACTCGGCATCCCCTGGAAGGTTTACCTACATCAACGACGACAACCCGGATATTCACTTCACTGGGGCTTGGAACCGCAGTACAAATCGTCCTTTTAACGATTACGGCAAGGACGTTCATTATGTAGAGCAAAATAACGACTATTTCACCTATACGTTTAATGGCACTGGCATTACCTATATAACCGAAGTCGATCAGGGTCAAGGCGATGTGGATATCTTTATAGATGGTCAATTACACGGAACTGCTCATACTTACGGAGCGAATTCGCATAACGTTGCCCAACAGGAAGTCTATACCGTTATGAACTTGACGCCTGGCATTCATACGCTGAAAGCCGTCAAAAAGTCTGGGCAGTTCATGCTGCTTGATGCGCTTAAAGTACAGCAATCCGACCTGATTGACGTCTCTGCCGCCGACTTCAACAAAAAAGCAGCTGCAGATGTGAGCATTAACATCATTGGCAACGCACAGAGTTTGCGCAGCATTTCCAACGGTAACACTGCACTCGTAAATCCGACCGATTATGAAATTAACGGCAATAAAGTGACGATTAAAAAAGAATATCTCACTTATCAACCTGTCGGTAACTTGAAGCTTTCTTTTGCTTTTCAAGGTGATTATGCGGATGATGTTCATGCAACGTCCGTGAATGGAGACTCTTTCCTCTATACATTCACAGGAAGCGGAATTGAGATCCTTTCACCAACAGGGCCGGAATTGGGTGACATTGACATCTATATTGATGATCAGTTGAAGGATACTATCCATGCCCATTCGACCACTCGGAGTGCTGGAAACAGTCTTTACCACATCTCGTCTCTTTCCAAAGGCTCTCACACACTGAAAGCGGTCAAAAAATCAGGCAGCTATATGCTTGTAGATGCGTTCAAATTCGATATTGCCACGGTTGACAGCACACCTTCCGCACCGCAAACTGGCGGCGGCTTTGTAAGTGGCAGTACTGACACCAGCGCAGTTAACATCGTGCGTACGACACAAGCTGATGGCTCGAGCAAAGAGGCAGTTAAGCTTTCGGGAGACAATACGAAAATATTAATACAGAAGTCCCAGACTTCTGGCGCCAAATCGGCTGTCATTTCCCTGCCCGATGACAAAGATGTCGTGGCCTTAACCAATGTTGTAGTGAGTAAAGATTCGCTAAGTTTGCTAAGTGAAAGCGGGCTTGGCCTAGACCTCAATACAGCTAATGTCAAAGTCCAAATTTCGAACGACTCGCTGAAGAGCTTGAAAGACGAAATTTATTTCAACCTTGTTCCTGTAAAAGCTTCAGGTGCAGGCAAGGATTTGGAACAGCGCGCCAATGCAGCGACAGTCGTGCTGAGCGTTGCCGGAGGCGGAAAAGCCGCTCTGGTTGGCCGTCCGGTAGACATTGTGACTAACCTGCAAAATCATGAGGTAACCCTCATTCTCCCGCTTCCCGGAGATTTGAGCGATGCCGATATTCAGCAAATCGGTGTGTACATTGAACACAGCGACGGGACTAAGGAGTTTAAAAAAGGTACCGTCACAACGTTCGAAGGCGGCCGTGGCATTCAATTTACGACGAGTAAATTCAGTGCGTTTGCTCTCTTGAAGGTCGATGGCAAGACATTGTCCTTCTCGCACGAAGCGTACATCCAAGGCTACGAAAACGACTTGTTCCATCCAGACAACCACATTACTCGCGCAGAAATGGCTATGATTCTCTCGCGCATAGCGACCAAGCGGGCATCAGGCAACAGCAGCGAATATGTTGACGTAACCCCAGATGATTGGGCGTACAACGCCATCGCCACAGTCTCACGACTGGGATTAATGCAAGGTTACGCAGACGGCACCTTCAAGGCAGAGCAACCGATCACCAGGGCCGAAATGGCCGTACTTGCTGCTCGGTTCGCGGTGAGCCCTAATGGAACTGGAGCTGGCTTTACCGATACGGCCGGTCTTTGGGCCGAAGATGCCATTAAAGCTGCCCAAGGTGCGGGCTACTTGAAAGGTTACGCAGATGGTACGTTCAGCCCTGCCAAACCGCTCACTCGGGCAGAAGCGGTCACCGTAATCAATCGTGTACTCGGTAGAGGACCGCTTTACGGAGTGAAGCACTCGCCTTGGACCGATGTCCCGGACGAACATTGGGCAGTTTATGACATTGAGGAAGCATCCGTCAATCATTCGTTTGAGCCGTTAGCAACCGGTGGAGAAAAAACTGTAGAGTAATCCCAACAGCTATGCAAACATCAGAAAGAGGCAGCCGATTAACTCAATCCGGTTGCCTTTTTCTTATACTCGAAATTCATGTGGTCGTTTAGTACCGTTAGTTCAATGAATCTTGACCTGGTCGAATAAATGAACTTTAACTTTATCCACTTCTTCAGGAGTCCGATGAACGTTTACACATTCATTCACGTCAAATTTATTGCCATCTAGATCATAAAATACAAAATTAATTCCACAGCTCCCGCGATCCACTAGCCCGTCGATTTGTACGTCAGTTGTTTTTAGATGGTCATACAGCACTTCGATCTGCCTCACTTCAAAGGTCAACCTGAACATTTCATACCCCGCTTTATTCGGAAATTGATTGTCGATTGGACCTTCAGTCTCTACCAAGTGCAGCCATTGTCCGTCTGACAACTTTAAGATGACTTGAGCCTCCGCTTCATTGTAAGGAACTGCATACTCTAGCCCGAAATTTTGCTGCCACCATTTCGCAGACTTTAAAGGATTTCTAACTGGTACGTAAATGGAACACACGGCTTTCAACGCATTTCTTAGTATTCCCGACATGCCGATCATCCCCTCATTGTTATTATGACTCCATTTCAAGAAACGTTGAATGAAGCTAAAACCAAACAGTCCCAAAATATTTATTTTGAAATGACGTTGAATAGATTACCGTCAGGATCTCTGAACGTAAAGTGCAACTGCCCGTTTAATGCCTTAAGCTGTGCGAGATGAATACCCTCTTGCGCTAGTCCGATATAAGCACGATATATAGCTTTTGGATCGCATCTTTGAAAAGCGTCAACCAACGCATCGAAATCCACATCAGTTTCCTTTCTTAATTGAACGGCTCTTTTCGTCTTAATTACAGTTGACTCTTGAGCTAACTTTTTTAGCTTAAGTCTAGCGCGTCCTAAGGATATTTGTACTGTGGCTTCTCTCATCTTTACGAACACCGCGGTCTCCTTTGCCGTAAAATTAAATACATCCATTAACAGCAATATTACGCACATCAGCGGTGAAAGTCGTTCGGCTAACTGCTCTAATAGCTCTCGGCTAGATAACAAGAAATCAGGAGCCACTGCTTCATGATTTTGTTCAAACGGTACAGTTCGGATTTTAAGTGCTCGTTGACTATCAATCCATGCATTCTTCGCTATACGGTACAAATAGGCTTTCGTAACAGGTCTTTCTGGGTTCTTTCGAACTGCCTCAATCACTTTAACAATCGCATCTTGCGTTAAATCCTCCGCGTCCCATCGATTGCCGGTTATCCTTAAACTGTACTTAGTCAATATTTCTTTCCAGTCTATTCTTATTAATTCGATCACGGATTTCCGTTCCCCTTACTATTTCTCTTCGATTGGTGTATAAATCTCTAGCTCACTTTCTGGTGATGTCGGATTAAATCTTTCGTCCATCAACTCCACTACCCAACCTTTACTATGTTTGTAGCCATTCTCTTCAATCCAATGGTTAAGAGAACCATAAGCATCACCTATTTTCCAAATCTCACCTTTGTGCGTATAGACAGCATAAGTGCACATAGGAGTAGTCTGGCTTACCATACCTTGTGGAATAGAACCAATCTCTGTGACTTGAGCGGTTGTATAGTAGGTTCCAAGATTGTCGGGTGCATAATTACCTGGTTCGTATAGAGCCAATTTTTCACCAGTTCGATTTTGGATTTCCTCCATACGATTTATTAAAGAATCAAATGATAGCGGAATTACGGTTGGGTATTCTGAATACTTCGCTTCATGCTTTGTTCCAACTGCTGAGAATCCTCTTTTAACCACTCTACACGTGTTATCTTTAGCGCCTAGTTCGCTCATTTCGTTTCTCCTTTCGGTTTTTGAATTGTATAAAGGAATAAATTAACATTTCAATTACTATCTATATTATTCCCTGCTAAAGCACGTCAACCCTTTATAGCAGAACTAACCGTCAGAGCTCTCTCCACTTGTTCTGTGAAAATCAGGTATAACACGACCATCGGCAAGCTCGCAATCGTCATAACAGCACCCATTCCGCCCCAGTCGGTCGCATGAAGCCCTTGGAAATAGACGAGTCCAATCGGCAAGGTCATTAATTGTTCGTTGGTAATCAAGATCGACGCCAAAAAGAATTCATTCCACGTCCCCATAAACTGAAGAATAACAATAGTTGCGATGGCTGGAGTAAGGATTGGCAGAATGATGCGAAAGAAAGCGAGATAAATCGAGGCGCCATCCATACATGCTGATTCTTCCAGCTCTTGTGGAATCCCTCGCAGGAAGCCGTAAAATACCATCGAGGCAAAGGGTAGCCCGAACGCCACGTAAGGGATCAATAGAGCGCCGTACGTATTCGTCAAGTGAAAATCTTTCACGATAATAGCCAAGGGAATGATGATGACTTGAATTGGAATAAACATGCCGATAATCATGTAAATCCGTACCGATTCACGAAATTTCCAGCGAAGTCTGGCAATTGCGTAAGCAAACATAACGGCGAAGATGACAACACCGATTGTCGTAATTGTTGACACAATCACACTATTGGCAATATAGGTGGGGACATTGAATCTGCTCCATGCATTTACGTAATTCTCGATTCTGAAGTTCGTCGGTATTCCAAATGGATTGGTTACGAAAATTTCATCGTTATTTTTCAACGAATAAAAGACCATCCAAATTAACGGATATACGGAAATCACGAAGTAAATCCATAAAAAGGACTGCAGGACGATTCCTACGATTTTGTTCATACTATGACTCTCCTTTATCCCTGTTCCAATCCAGTTTCTCTGCTATCAAAGGCTTTGTTGATAATAATAGTGACGATTAGGCTAATCACAATCAACAATACCGAAATGGCACAAGCATACCCATATTGATTGCCCGAAAAAGCGTTCCGGATGATCATGAATGTAATCGTATAGGTTGTCGTGCCCGGGCCGCCATTCGTCATAATCGCCATCTGCACGTAAGCACCAATCCCTGCTGTAATGGCAATGATTGTGCAAAACTTGAACGTTTCCTTCATCAGTGGGAGCGTGATGTACCAATGCGCCTTCCATTTACCCGCTCCGTCGATTCTAGCTGCTTCCGCATAATGCTCAGGAACGGATTTCACGCCGGCATAGAGCAAAGCAAACTGAAAACCCATATACTGCCAAGCATTGACGAACGCAATCGCAACAATCGAGAAGCTCGGTGAGTTCAACCAATCTTGACGGTAGTCCATCCCTAGTGCCTCAAATAATTTATTGATGATGCCATTCACCGGGTCATACATGGAAAGCCAAAGTTGACACACGACGGTGACCGATAGGACAACGGGAATAAAATAGGCTGTTTTCAGAACTTTTCGTCCTTTCACCGTCGGGTCAGCGCAAATAAGCGCCAATATCGTACCTAGACCAATTTGGAAAATGACCAGAACAATGGCGAATAACATCCCATTACGGAGCGAAGTGGTTAATAAATAATCTTGCGTAAGAACGATATAATTTCTGATGCCGATAAAGGTCGCGGCGCTAAGCCCATCCCATTCAAAGAAGCTACGGTAAAATACTTGAAGAATGGGATAAAACACAATAACGCTATATAGAACAATTGCCGGTGTTAAAAAAATGATAATGGCCTGTTTGTTTCCAAGGTATTGTTTCATTTCCATGCTCCCTTTCTTTAAAAAGACTCACACCGACTTACAAGTCGATGCGAGTCATAAGGTACTGAAGGTATTATTTCTTCAGGATTTTATTAAGGTTCGTTACAAATTGATCCGCTGTAAATCCAGCAACGATTAAGTTCTGTGAGTTGTCGTCAATACTCAGATTAACGTTCGTATCATTCTGCACGGTCGCGAAGCTTGTAATATTCGGGATCACTTCTTTGCCAAGGCGCGTCAACATCGCAGGCACTTGCGCAGTGATTGCCTTATCGACTTTGACGGATACGATCGGTGTGCCAACTTGTGTATATTTGTACTCCGCATATTTACGTGCCATGAACGCAGCTACTTTAGTCGCAACTTCTTTGTTTTTCGTTTTTGCAGACACGGCGAAGCCTCCAGGACCCCCTGCTCCGTTCATTGCAAACTTTGCTTTTTCATAGGTCGCTTCATCTTTCGCTGGGAAGTTCATGAAATCTACGTTGTCTCCCAGATTCTTTTGCGAGCTCGGAATTTCCCATTGGCCATTAACAAACATGGCTGCCTTGCCTTGGTAAAATAACGAGGAAGCTTGATCATAATTCGTTTGGGTCGCATTTTTTGCGAATAATCCCGCGGCTTGCAGCTCCTCTACTTGCTTAGCGGCCAGCTTCAGTGCTGCCGGCGCCTCCATTGCGCCATTCAGAGCGCCATAGCCTTTCGATTCCTCGCGAGTCATGAAACCTTGCAATAGCGCATTGCCAATCCATTTTTCTTTGGAGAAAATCGCAAGCGGAATGATTCCCTTTGCGTTGAATTTTTTAGCGGCATCCTTCAATTGATCAATCGTTTTGATTGGTGCCTGTACGCCTGCTTCCGCAAATAGTTTCTTATTATAATATAAAATGATAAATTCAGTGCCAGCATACGGATATCCATATACGTGACCGTCTGGTGCAACCAATTTTGCTTCATTACCTTTGTTCAAATCTTTCTTGAACTGTGCCGTTTCAGGCGCATCATCTAAAGTCAAAATATTATTCGATTTGCTGCCGATCTGCATGATATCCCAAGAAGTATCGATGATATCAGGCAAGTCTCCTGTTGCCATTTGCGTTTTGAGTTTTTGACCATTATCTTGCAACCCAGGAACCAAAGTAATTTCAACGTTTGGCATTTCTTTTTTCAGCTCGGCGACCGCATAATCATACGGTTTAGATGTGTCATCGTCGAAGTGATTGGTATAAATACTAAGCTTAACAATTTGGCTTGCAGGTGTTGCTGCTGCGGGTGCAGTAGTTGGCGTTGCAGCTGCTGGTGCGGAAGGAGATGGTTTTGCGCTTTCTGCAGTCTTCGATTCCACTCCACACGCTGTAAGTGAAAGTGTCATGATCATTGCGAGTGAGATGCTGCTTAATTCCTTCCAGTTCTTCACTTATTACCCTCCCTTTATAAATTCCAAATTTTTAAAGCGCTTTCATTGTTGATTCTAGGGTAAAATCACGTTCTCAGTAAGGTACGTTTACGTCTTATTGCGTACAAATACGCCGTTTTCCGGGGTACATTTTTCTTTTGGAGGTCCATTAGGTAAGAATTGCATATCGCCAAGGTATCAAATAAGCTTTTTTGTAAAACCTAATTGGTGATGCATGGTCCATTTAGATAACAAAGAAAAAGCAGACCAAGTGTGTTGGCCTGCCTTATCTGTCTGACTTAATTAAGCTTTATTCAAGAAATGATTCACTTCTCCAGCAAATTCGTGTGGGTATTGGAACAGGAAGCCATGATTTGCTTCTGGATAGATGATCAACTCCGCGTTAGGGATGTGACCTGCGAGTAAATAGGAGTTCACGGTCGGAACCATAATGTCGTTGTTGCCGTTAGCGACGAGAGTCGGTTGCGTGATTCCCGCAAGACGTGCTAATTTGCCCATATTGGGAATACCCCAGTGAATAATGGCTTCGTCCTGCGCATCACGCGTTGCCAATGATGGCGTCTCATCTCGATCTTCTGACCGAGTAAAGATACGTCCCACGAATTCTTGGCCTTTGGCTTGACTGTTCTGCGTTTGAGCAAAGAATAGGTAGTAGATGTCTTCAGCGCCTTGAACATCTTTAATCGCATGACTGCGAATGTCATTCTTCCAACCATGCATGTCTCTACCGCCTTCTGGGCCAGTTCCGGCAAGAATCAATCGGCGAACAAGATGAGGACGTAGAAGTGCAACTTCTTGCGCGATAAAACCACCCAACGAGAAGCCGAACAGGTCGATCGTTGTCAAGCCAAGAGCATCAATGAAACCCAATGCGCCGCGGGCCATTTCGGTTATCGTCCTCGGCGTCGTTCCTGTAGAACGTCCTACCCCGCTATTATCAAAGAGAATGACTTCACGTTCAGCGGCAATGTCATCGACTAGCGCCGGATCCCAGTTGTCAATATTGCCACGAAAATGCTGTAGGAACACGACAGGAGTCGTACCAGCTTTGCCAAAACGGCGATAAGCATAGTTAGTTTGGTTATTAGATGTGATCGTTAAAGTTGGAGCAGTGTATTGGGACATGGATGTAATCTCCTTTAATTTGTAATAGATAATAGGCTAACTAAGCAATTAAGCGAATTAAGCAATCGTAATATCTTGGATATCGACAATAATCGGGATAAAACTGCGGTCTACAGTACCGTCTGGATTGCGCGGGTAAATAAGGCGTCGGGTTGGAAATACCATTCCGTCGAACGTTTTGTATTCCTCAATGTAGTGAGCGATAACTGCGTCACCGTTTACGTCCACTGTGTAGTCCATACGTTTAAGCATACCTTCGCTGTCATAATAAAAAGTCTGTTCTGCCGTATGTGTGGCAATGGATTTAGGGAAGGTTACGTGCAGTCTGCGCCATGTTTGTCCGTCCTCATCCCAAGGCTCGATCTCGCGTGTCTCTACACCTGGGAAAGTGAACAAGTATGGTGTAGTAAGGTAATTCCACATCGCGTAGCTAAGGAAATAGCCGACTTGCAATTTGTCCCAAGGTGTGAACATGTCGTAGCCTTCGTATGAAGCACGTGGGTTAGTACGGCTTTCTACTGTCTGACCGTCGGCATATTGCAAGGTAACTCGTTCAGCTTCACCGTCAAAGATTAATTTCTGGTCGGACTCGACCCAGGGTGTAAAAACAGTGTGCTGGCGTTGGACATCGATTACCAAAGTCTCATCCAAGAAAGCGTCTTTGTAGCCTTTGAGTTCCCAGAATGGGCCGCTTGCAGCGAGCTTTGTCGTAAGTGTTTGAATATTCGACCACCGTTTAAGCCCGCCAGAAGCCTCGAGTACTAGTTCTAGCAAGTCATTTTTATGTTGCATGTTGTTATGTTGATTCGTCATGTTTAATTTCTCCCTTTTATTAAAATAGTGTATTGAGAATGATCGTTCTTAAATTGTTAAAAAAAATTATGTCTTCTTTATCATGGACATTGTCGTTTCGATAATTTTATTTAGTTTCTCTTTGTCATCTATCGTCTTCGACATCACTAATAGCCCGGTATATGCATTGTTAAAATAGTAGGACAACATTTCGGCATCTAGTGATAGATCCAATTCACCAGACTGCTGACCTGCCTTAATTAACTCACGTATCAATTGCTCTGAGCTTGTAAAGTTCTGTGTAACCCATAATTTCGACTCAGGATCATGAGTTGCCATCTCTACGGCCGTATTTACCATTAAACAGCCTTTTGGAAGTTCATTTTTATCCTGATTGACAGCCATTTCCAATAACAAACGAATACCTTCTTCGGCTGAACATGCGCCATTGACCAGGCTTCTAACGGATTTCTCTATCATTTCATTGTAGCGTTTTAACGCTTTGATATATAAGGAATGTTTATCGCCATAGGTGTCATACATGCTTCTCTTGTGAACGCCCATTTGTGTGACTAGGTCCATCATGGATGTTTTCTCATAACCCTGCTCCCAAAATAACCGCATGGCTTTAAGCAAAACAGCATCTTCATCAAACTCTTTGGTTCTGGCCATTCCAACGCCTCCTCCTTATGAAGAGTATCTTACCATATTGAGAACGATCGGTAAAGAATTATTTTGCACCGATCGTTCTCATTATGAATCTAATCATCAAAAGCTAGTATATTTGCGTGAAACTATAGGGAAAATATCGTCATCAGTGTTTGTTTATTTCGCGGAGGTTATTCAGCGTCCTCTCTTTTCTTGAAACGAATATATAATAAAGGACCGAGAAACCCTAAGGTTCCCGGTCCTACCTATATCTAATCTATCATTCATTTAATTTAGTTTTTACCGGCTAGCAACGGAGGACCAATGATCCATGTGTCATAGCTTTCTGATAATTCCTGCCAACCTTCGGGCGGAGTAAGCCCAATTTTGGTGAAGAAATCGTCTATCCCGCCAGGTGCAAAGGTAAATAGAATGCGTGCCGTTTCAGATCCGATATTTGCCCATGTATGAGGAAGTCCGCGAGGAACCACGACACTTGTTCCTGGAGTGACATCGAATTCTTCATCGCCGCAATGAAAGCGGAATGTTCCCTCTAGTACTTCAAAAATTTCTTCCCTATCTTTATGAAAATGCTTAGGTGGTCCGCTTAAGGCTGGTACGCGTGCTTCCATTATCGTCACGGCCCCGCCAACCTGGCTGCTATGAATTCGTATAGCCATTTGCTCCCCTGGCATTGTAGTAAACCATTCTAAATCTTTACCATGCGTGATTGCCGCTTGCTTGGTTTCGTTGTTCGGATTCATAAAAAATAAGCTCCCTCATATTGCTGAATTTAAGTGAACCGAGGTTGTCTCGTTCGCTTGGCACACAATATAACTGGGTTTTCGAGCATCCGTCAAATGGGAGGAATTAACGCAAAAGAATAACAAACATTGAATTTGATCGTTTTATTTTCAAAGTACATATAGTAGATTGTCATTCAATTTCGATAGGTTTTTAGTTCATATTTTCCATTATTTACATCCTAAAATACTTCTCTATCTGAGTAGAGTTTGACTTTTGAGAGATAAGCGAATATCAGACAATGCTCCAAACAACATCGGTTAATAAACAAGCGAATACCGTGGATTTGCGGTGTTCGCTTGTTTTATTCTTTAGCCTTAATCTTGGAATGAGTAATGAACCCCTGTCAGCTTCTCAGAAATCTGCCATAGCTTCTCTGAAACATTCTTATCAAACAGCTTATGTATTGAAGTATCGATTGCTGGATGTCCTTTCTTTGCCCCTCGGCCATCAGGTCCAATGTATTCCCCTCCCAACAACGAAGGTTCCGTCGCGGCGTACAAGGTTGGAAGCGAACCCATCGCTGCAGTTTGGAACAACGAGCTCATTATTTTATTTAAGAACTTCATTTCGCGCCCCGAACCCCGGGAAGTGATATTTGTTGCTGCAATGCCAGGATGACATGCGATGCTCATTGTTTTCATCTTGGATGCACTAAGCCGTATCTGCAGCTCCTTGGCGAACAACAGGTTTGCCAACTTACTCTGCCTATAAAAAGGGAATCCTCGATACCCTTTTGCACCGTCCAGATTATCGAAGAATATACGCCCTTTCATGGCAGCTAAGCTGCTGAGCGTTACCACACGAGAGTGTGGTGTGCTGAGCAACTTCGGGAGTAGCAATCCGGTTAATGCAAAATGACCCAAATGGTTTGTACCGAACTGCAGCTCGAACCCGTCCTTTGTCTTCTGGTAGGGCGGCATCATGACGCCGGCATTATTTATTAATATGTCCAAGCTTGAATATTGCTTATTAAAATCTAACGCAAAATTGCGAATGTCGTTAAGATCACCCAAATTAAGCTTCATGACCTTCACGTTTGCCTTTGAATGAAGCAAATTAATTTGTTTTGCCGCCTCCATTCCTTTCTGTTCATTACGAACGGCAAGAATCACTTCTGCACCTCTACAGGCGAGCGCTAGCGCAGTTTGCAGTCCAAGTCCACTGCTGGATCCAGTAATTATGATTGTTTTCCCCGATTGATCAGGTATTGACGTTTCATCCCATTTATACACCATAATATCTCCTGCTCCCTTAATAGTAACAATACTTATTCATTTATATGGTCATCATTTGTTTGTTAAACCATCTTCATGAGCTTGCACTGATCGTCTTCATCACTTCTTTATCATTCAAGCAAATGCACAAAAGTCCTTCCAGATTAATTGATCTAAATGAAAAACGGCATTCAGACATAAGTCCGAATGCCGTTTTTAGCTCATAAATCGAATATTCAATGACTTAGGACAACCCATTCAATGCTTGATCCAAATCATTGATGAGCGAGTCTACAGATTCCAATCCGACCGAGATCCGGAGAAGCCCACGTGGAATGCCCGTTGTTAGTGAATCTTCTTCACTGATGCCGACACCGGGATCAATGATTAAGCTTTCAAAGCCGCCCCAGCTCACGCCATATTCGAAATGACGAAGCTTAGGAATCATATCCTTAATTTCCTGATCGCTGGCCCGAGGGAGAAAGCTGAGCAAGCCGGTATAGCCTGTAAGCAGCTTTCTGCCTAACTCGTACTGCGGATGGCTCTTGAGACCTGGATAATAGACTCGCTTCACCTTGGGATGTCTTTCCAGAAATTTCGCGATCTTCATGGCATTCTCCTGATGCTGCCGCATGCGGACCGGCAATGTGCGCAGTCCCCTTAGCAGGAGCCATGACTGGTGCGGATCCATAATAGCGCCGAATAACGCCCGCTCCTCATAGGTGATCTTCTCCATTGCATCTGCCGTGCCTATTGCAATTCCGCCAACAATATCACTGTGGCCCCCCAAGTATTTGGAAGCGGAGTGAACAACCATATCGATTCCGAATTTTAGAGGTTTACAATACAACGGAGTCGCCCATGTGCTGTCGATGATGGTACTCACGCCATGGGCTTTCGCCAATTGAGCGACCGCCTCTAAATCCTGCATGACAAACAGATTAGAGGAAGGACTTTCCAAGTAAATCAGCTTTGTGTTCGGCCGAATGGCTTGTTCGAAATCTTCAATCCGGTCTCCGTTCACGAAAGTAGTCTCTATGCCAAATCGGTTCAGATATGAATACAAAAACTGCCTTGCTGGCCCATAAGCGCTGCGAACGCAGATAACGTGCGCACCGACTGACACAAAGCTCATGATTGACGCCGAAATGGCTCCCATACCAGAAGAGAAGCATTTGGCCGCTTGCCCTTCCTCCAAGGCGGCGATTTTGAGTTCCACGATCTCTGTTGTCGGGTTACTGATACGGGTGTAAATGTATCCGTGATCCTTTTTTTTCCTCGTAAACAAGGAGCTTTGAAATATTGGCGGAACGATAGCCCCTAAATACCGGTCATAATCATCTCCAAGATGGGTTAAGATATCTTCTTCGTTCATTCCGTCTCTTCATCTCCTATACGGCTAATGGAACCCACTCCTAATCGGATATTCGATTGAATGGTTGTGGAGTAATGCCTAAGGATACAAGACCGGAAAGGCGTCACCTTCAAATAAATCCCCTTCATTTCTATTCAACAGTTTTACGTTAAAATGGAATTCGCCTTTACTGTGTTTCTTGTAACGCGTATCTCCTGTCATCAGATGTACAGCCATAGACCTGCGTGGGTCAGCAGCGTTATTGGCTCCGCTCCCATGAATCGTCAACGCATGATGAAAGCTCACCTGTCCCGCCTTCATGATCAATGGAACCGTCGAAAATATTTCATTCTCAGGTATATCCATTTCCTGCTGTTGCTTTTCCAAGTTCTGCTCAAAGAAATCGCTGACGTTCAGCAGCCCCCACTTATGACTGCGAGGTACGACCTGCATACAGCCATTGCTCAAATCAACATCGGTGAAAGCAACCCAGGCGGTCACCAGCGTTGGTTCCTCTGCGCATTGCCAATAGGAGAAGTCCTGATGCCAGCCCACATTCGCAGTTTCCTTCCCCGTACCTCTTCCCGGCTTATAAAGTAGCTGATCATGCCACAGTCTAATGGTGTCAGCTTTCATCAGACCGGCGACAATCGCTCCTATCGTACGATTCGTAGCCACTGACATCAGTGTTCTATCCGACCAATGTGAATTGTCCGTTTTGCGAAGCGCACTTGGATTCTCCCCTTGCAGCCAGTTGCATACGGGGGCACGTCCGGTTTCATAGCTTCCCTCGTACATCCTATCTTGGTGGTCAATAATTGCTTTTATCTGATCTTCTGTAAAAAGAGGGGGAGATACCCAGTATCCGTTTTGTTCAAAAAATAGGATCCCTTCTTCACCCGGCAAACATTCTTTACGTAATTGATCATCCACGATATGAATCATTCCTCTCCTAGAACACTTGGAATTGTGGCCGAACTCCTTCTATTACAATTTCTGATATTTGAACTCCAGACGCTCTCGGTACTGGGTTGGAGTAATTCCATATTGATTTTTAAACACCTTAATGAAATAACGGTAACTGTGATAACCGATTTCTTCGCCGATTTGAGCTACGGACAATCGGGTCGTTTCAAGCATGCCGAGTGATTTCTCGAGACGGAGACGAACCAGAAAATCAATGAAGCTTTCCCCTTGGGACTTCTTGAAGATCGTGCTGAAATAAGAAGGACTGACACCGACATATTCCGCAATGCTCTGCAGAGAAATATCCCGATGCAAATTCAGCTTCAAGTATTCAATCGCTTGAGCAATTGGATTGCGGCCCACCGCCTCTTGCCCCATCGTCCTTGTGATATCAGTAATTAACTCTTTAACTAATAACTTCATTTCTTCGAATGTTTCAATAGGAGCAAGCATATTGGCATAGCTCGCCATCTTGTCGCTTGGGACAGGAAGAGAACGCAGCTCGCCGAGTTGTTTCAACAATTGGAATAGGAGCTCGCTAACGAGCAGCAAAATCGTTTCTTTCTCTACATTTTTAGCTAGAAGTCCGAACCATTCATCCAAATCGAGAAAAGCGGAATCCATATCGTTCTGCTTTAGACTCGAAATCAGGCGTTTCTCCAGCTCAACCGGAAATGGAACATCTCCCTGTTTCGATACGGCATCTCTATACGTGTAAATCTTGGATATTCCATGGTAGAACTTTGACTCCACAGCTTTCACAGCCTGATCGAAAGAGTCCCGAAGGTGCTCCAAAGTCTCAGCCAGATTGCCCGCTCCCACCGTAACGGTAATTTTAAAAATTTTCATATACTCACGGATCATCTCTTGAAATTGGGTTCCCAAGTCGTTCACGAACGAACCTATGTCTCCCGATTCCGAATCATAATGAAACCAGAACACAAACTTTTTCGGCTCCAGGAAAAAAGCCTCCACACAACCGTGGTTGTTAGCTATTTCTTCCATAATGTTAGAGGCCATCGCTATACAAAGCTTTTGATCTTCCAAGGAGTAAGTCTCGTTATACAGCAGGTAATCATCGATTTCGGCTACCACGATTAAATAAGGCGGCTTAGAAAGCGTAACGCCCAGATAGCTTAAATGGCGTTCAATCGGCTCATACTTCTTCTTACGGGCAAGCCATCCACCCAGCAATTCAGCCTTAGCTCTCCTTGTTTGCTCGTTTTTCAACTGGTTCGCCAGCAGACTTTGACTAGAACTAAACTGCTTCTCATGAAGACGGTTAACGAGCTTAATAAATACGTCTGTGAGTTGCTCTTGAGTAATTGGTTTAAGCAAGTAATCTCTAACCCCCTGCTGAAGGGCCTGCTGAGCATATTCGAATTCCCCGAAGCCGCTTAAAATGACGATTTCCGGTAAGAGTCCGTTCTCTTTTATTTTTTGCAGGAGTTCCATCCCACCCATGAAAGGCATCCGGATATCGGTCATCACTACATCTATCGTACGATCCTCAAGCAGCCGGTTAAGAGCATCTACCCCGTTGTCCACGATTGCGACGAGCTCGATGCCGAGCTCCTCCCACTGGATTTTCCTGGAAAGCCATTTCCGTGTAGAGTATTCGTCTTCAGCTATTAGCAACCGATACATGCTTGATCTCCTCCTGATGCAAAATAGGCAGTCGTATAATCACCGTTGTCCCAATTTCCTCATTCGACTCGATGTTTAGTCCATACCTTTCGCCTACATACAACTTGATCCGGTTTTGTACGTTAGACAGTCCTACACCTTGATATTCCCCAGTACCGTTAAGGATTTCGTCAACGACAGCCGGAGACATTCCAATTCCGTTATCCCTAATGCGAATTTCCACTGCATTGTCTTCTATTTTGCCGTCAATCTGTATGATTCCCTTTGATTTATTTGGCACGAGACCATGAAATATGGCATTTTCCAAAATGGGCTGCAGGATGACCTTAGGCGTATAAACCGGATAAATATCCCGATCAATTCTCCATTCAATCTCATAAGAGTACCCAAATCTGTGCTTAATAATTTCCAAGTAGCAGCGCGCATGATAAATCTCGTCTTCCCATTGAATGAATTCTTTTCCCTGTGAAACCGAAATTCGAAACAAGTCCGCTAGAGAAGTAATCATTTTCACGGCCGTATCCCGTTCATCCAGATCGATCTCGTTCTTAATCGAATCCAATGTATTGTACAGAAAGTGAGAGTTGATCTGATTTTGTAAAAATTTAAGCTCCATTTCACGCTTGTTAAGTTTAACAATATAATTTTCATTGATCAGATTGCCGAGATTTTCAATCATGGAATCAAAGCTCCGATCCAGCACGCTGATTTCATCGGTTCCCGTGTAGACTAATTCAGGTGTATTCAACTCATTGCTGCGGCCGATTCGCAGCACCTTCTTGTGCAGCATTTTCAAACCATTCATGATCTTTTTTGTTATCAAATACGAAACAAGGAAAAAAGCAGCCGTACAAATAAATAGCGTAATAATCAACGTATTGCGGAATTGATCGATTGAGCCAAAAGCAGCTTGCTTAGGCACCAAAGCAATGCTGTACCATTCCAAAGAAGGAATCGGCTTCCACAACACCAGATATTCTTGTTCATCCATCGTATAGGAAGTATTCATAAAGCTCTCATTGGCTTGAACGAGCTCGGTCAAAGCAGGATCGACTCTTGATCCCAGCTTATTTGCATCCGGATGTAGGACAACGGTCCCTTCACGGTTCATAATGAATGAATTTGTGTTCACTTTGCCGAAATCAGATGCGTTATATCCATAATCGTCCGTATTCATAAATAAGGAAGGATCTACTACGATTTGCACATACCCGATTTTATCGAATGTTTTGATGCTGAAAATCGGCTGCAAGAAGGACAAGTAGTGTTTATCTGAAAGCGGATCCGCGATCAATTTCCAGCTCGGCTCGGACACGTTCGTTTCTTCCTGGCTATAAGTATGATTCAAACGGCTCATAGGAAAAATAAATCTCCCATCCGAGGGCACTTGCTCCGACCTGTGAAATAACTGAACGCTATGGATACCAGGTTCACGCAGCGCGTACAAATAACCGATCAAACGATCAATTTCCGTATGCACCATGTAAATATTTTTATCTGCTAACATTTCCGCGGTGCTCTCAAGCAGCTCTTGAATGATAGGAGACAGCACGAATTGAACAGCTAAATTTTCATAAATTTGTTGTTTGTAAAGAATGTTTTTATTTTGTTGTGAAAGCACACTGTCATAAAACTGGCTCAAGTTGCGGGAGGACATTCTCTCGTTGGTGGTGATGAAGTAGGCTGATAAAATCGTCGTGATCAACAGATTCATTAAGAAATAAACGATCATTAATTTGCGATGAATTCTCATGAAGTCTCCTCCTAATGATGCCTGACTATATTGAATTCATTCGCCTTTTTCCTTGCTTTATCCTGCCTGTCATTTCTTTGTGCCAATCCACGTCTTTCCAGTATCCTGTGAAATGGGGGTGACAAAAATTCGAAGTGCAATTGAACGCATATCCGTATGTATTCCCCATTTGGACGCCGATTTCAGCGGTCTCCTTGATCCAATTCCAATCGAGGAACGGATGATCCGCCCAAAAAATCGCCCCCCAACCCTCTGTATTCCCGATCGGCAGTGACCACTGATCCGCAACTCTGCACATCTCGGCAATTTTGCTATCTAGCCATGATATATAATTGGGACGATTCGACTGCCATTTCTCCTGTGTGCGCTGATAAATCGGTCCCCATTCCCGATCTGAATATTGTGCCGTCAAGAATGGATCCGCGTTAGACAAATCCGGGTTATGCACGAACCAGAGATGGATATCCAGCATATCAAAGCCGCTGTAATTCATGTCGATATCCTCAGTCCATACATTTTGAGTTTGGCTGGCGAACCAGTCAGTATCAGGCCAACGTTCCCGTAGGGAGGTGAGTACATGGTGGATGATGGGACGGTAAAATTGTTTTTGCGTGTCATTGGCGGTTCTGCCTTGAATAATAGGTTCCTTCATGGAAGCCATCGTATCTTTGATCCATTTGAACCCGTGAAAATAAGGGTATTCGTTCAGCACATCGATGTACATAACTGGACCTAATGCTCCTTGTTCATCAAGGAAAAGCATCGTTTCGTCCCAGATTCGGATCAGCTCATCAGCTCCCATCAGCACTTCGCTGCGAATCGGATCAGATTCGATCATCCATGTCGAAAGACCTACCCGAATATTCCTTGCTTCGCAAGCCTTTAAGAATAAGACTAACTCTACACGAGGGCAAATATCGACTGTGAAGCTATTGCCCCAGAAGGTGAAGCCGAAGTTTCGCGGATAAATTCGGAAAACCATATCGATATTCCCATTAGAGTCACTAGCGATCATATGTGGGAAGGCATCGATCCTCAAGGCGTTATATCCTCGATCGACAAGCTCATCCAATGCCTGTTCCCAATTCTCGAAACCTCCTCCGCAATATCGGCGTGTCAGCCAGGAGAAATCCCACATCGTTATGGCCAAGGGCTCCTGCAAGGTCGAACATTTCAACATATTGGCATTCGCCTCCAGATGCTATTGACTTCTTTTCTGTGAAAAAACAAGTCGGTAGGTTTCAATTTTCCAAGGTGCCATTTGAAGATCCAAAGTGTGACTGAAAAAGCTGTTGACATCCTCCATGTCTTGTTCGTCCAGATCGACCTTTACGACTCCTGCGAGCTCACGGAAGCAGAAGAGCTTTCCTTCCGCCACTTTATCGGATAAATTGACGAAACGAATGATCAAATCCCCCACTCCACGATCTGGACTTTTTATAATACTGACGCAAATATGATCCGAAACCAGGTTAAAGTAGCTTACCGGAGCTGGAAGTCCAGCCTTATCACCGGATTTCACTGAGAAATAACGCACACCAGCCTGCATCAGATCCTGTAATCGAGTGAGATCCGCAAAAGTCGTATCCGATGATAGTAATCGCAGAGCAAACTGGAAACGTAATGGACCTATCAACTGCCCGCCTTCCTCCCCGTTCGTCATGACAGTTTGCCGGAAGGTGCGGAACATCGTAATCCGGATAGTGCCTTCGGGATCGTCATCCACTGCGCATTCGTGCAGGCCAGAACGTGAAACGAATGCCAATCCAGTTCCACTTTTTGCACGTTTTCCGACGATTCCACCCATTTGCTTCTCTGGTACGTCGCATTCCCGCCAAGTCGCAGTTTCCATCCTGATGCCCGCCTGTCGCTCCACAAAAGCAAAAGGCTGCTTGACGAAATAAGAAGTCTCTTTGATTTGCGTTGGCAGAATTAATCTCAGCCTATGATCCTTAGCGACGTTAATGATTGTAGTCTCAATATCAACTTGCCGAGCGTCCTTTGAGAGTCCGATTCGCGATTCGATTGACAAAATCACGGTATCATCGGATCTCTGGATGCCGTTACGGTCATACACCATCTCGCGTGGCACCCGCATTCGTTTCACGATGCGGAATACAGCACGTACAGGTCCGTTCTCTACTCGCTCCACGATGCATTCACATCCAGCATCACTGATTGTTCGGTCACGAACAGGCCCTGCGTGGTACCAGCCGTCCCCAATTTCACCATCATCGACATATTGCAGCAGTTGGTCATAAACAATTCCGTTAGCTTTATCCATGATGGAAATTGTTCCGTTATCCCGAATTGTGAGCTTCATAAACTCGTTTTCGGCTTCCCTTTCACTACGCGATAGGTAGGACAAGTAACGAGAAGCTTCTTGAAATGGGACTATCGCATACGCAGCCATTCCCATTGCAGGTATATCGACCTCGAAGGAAACGGTATGGCGCGTCACGGTTTCGACATGCTGGTTGTGCCGTCTTACTTTCCAGTTGCGTTTCATATCAACTAATCCGTAAGGACACTCATTTCCTAAGTGATCTACGATTTTGAAGCTATTTTTCAACTCATATCCGAACGGCTCTTGGTAGGTGGTTGGATACTGATGTGGAAAATCCAAATCCATGGTTATCACTTCTTTGCGTGTAAAAGGCAACGGATTGCTGATCAGAATGGTTTGTCTTGATCCATCTTTTGAATCTTGTTGGACTTTGCCACGCCAAAATTCCAATACACGGGATACAGCCTGCTGACCGATCTCCATCGTTTGATCAAACCGATAGCCCATATCTTTATGCACTTGATCGATCGAACAGCCGCAGATCGAATCATGGGGGTGATTCTGCATCAGATGGCTGTAGGCCAGGTCCACGTAGGACCGCTGAATGCGGAGGCCTTCCAGTCGCGAGACGGCAAGCAAAGGCTCCACCCATTTCTCGAGCAGTGCCTGGCATTCATCGTTAGCTTGCTTGAGCGGGTAACGACTGGATAACGTATGTGTAATCAAATGCAAATACGGCGCCTTCATTTTGGCCGGCTCGTATAATTCTCCGGTTCTGGCTGGCATTCGGTCCTTATAGGTCTCCAACAGATCTCGCATTACCGTCAAATCCGCATGATGGATCGCAGCTTCAGGATACAACCGTTTCAGCCGCTCAATAAAATTCGGTGTTTCAGGATGAATCGGTTCATGGTCAAGCCCGTCCATCAACACCACAACTGGCACTGAGCTGCGACCACGTTCAAATTCAATATGAAGCCTCAGCCTCTCGTCCAGCTGTGCTTCAGTCAATTGCCCTTTGGCCGCTGGAATCATAACGTCTGAATAGAACGCTCCATATCCGAAATAATCTGGAAGCTTGAACGTGAGACATTCGCTGCCATCCGGACTACGCCAGCGGAAATGGGCTTCTGTCGTATGTTCGTTTGTTCCGCGTCCCAGCAGAGCATTCCGTATACCAAAGCCGGCGAAAATTTGCGGCATTTGGGCGATATGCCCGAAAATATCACAAATATATCCGTATTTCCATGGTTCCACTCCCCACTCCCTGCACTTCTTATAGCCAGTCGCCAGATTGCGAATCAAGCTTTCCCCGGACAACAGCAGTTCATCAGGCATCACATACCAAGGTCCGATCACTACGCGACCGTCTCGAATCAGCTTGGCCAGTCGATCACGTTGTTCCGGTTCAATTTCCAAATAATCATCCAGCACGATGGTTTGCCCATCCAAATGAAACACTTGAAAAGCCGGATCGCGCTCCAAAACATCGATCATTTGGTTCATCACGTCCACCAACCTCCAACGGAACCCCTGAAAGGTCTGATACCACTCTCTATCCCAATGGGTACCTGAATAGAGGTAGACGTTTAATTGATCGCTCACGGCTTTCCCTCCTTAATGGATTTTAGAAAAAGACCGTCCGGATCGCCGGACGGTCCTTGACTGTATCAATCAGTCTTATATTTGGTAAACGGATCCTTCTTGTCTTCTTCCGTTGCCCATTTCTCTAGCTCTTTAATGCCAGCTTTCTCCAACTCGTTTCGCAGGTTGTTAATCAGCTTCTTGGCCTCTTCTTCTGTTTTTGCATAGTAAGCCTGCTTGGTGACCGGATCGATTTGATCCAACACTGGCTTCAGCTTCTGGTAATCTTTATACTCCGCAATTGCCGGGTTTCTGCCCTGCAGGAGCTCTACGCCATTTTTGCGCATGATCTTCTGAGCGTCCGTTATACGTTTGAACGTTTCGTCATACTGGTACCCGAATGGTCCGCCTGCCAATGAGTACGTGCGGTTCAGACCAGCCATAAATGTATAGATACTTTGATTGCCAAAGCCTTCTTGAAGCAGCGTTCCTGGTGTCGCTTTTTCCTTTTCTACCCATTCTTTCTTTGCTACAGGTTTGCCGTTTACCATATCGTAGTGCACGCCTTCGACTCCGTAGTTGGTTAGCATCCAGCCTGCGTCAGATGCAAGGAACTCAAGCAATCGCAAGGATGCTTCTGGATCCGTATTTTTTTTCGTTAGCGCTACAAGATTGTCGCCTTCTGCTTTAATGGTATGGCGATATGGATCGCCAGCTGCATTATTAAGTGGTCCAAGCGGAACGTAAACCGCATTAGGATTGTCTTTTTCAACAGTTGAAATAATTTTTCGGTTAACTAGATTATACAAGTGTGCAGCAATGACCGCGTAGCGTCCTTGAAGTGCCTTTTCGTCCGCGATCGCCGTCGTTTGTGTATATGCTTCAGGGTCTACTAAGCCTTCGGAAATCAATTTGCGCATGTACAGAATCTGCTTCTCTACTTCCGGCGTCATGAAGCCGTATTGCGCAGTTCCGTTATCCATCTTGAAGCCCAGGAAGTTATAGAACATCTTGTTGGTTAAGAACAACGCCCATCCGTTCGCAGCGGATCCAAGCGGTATAATTGTTTTGCCTTTTTCCTGAATGTTAGCGTCTTTAATTTTCTTGAGGAAGTTGTAAAGCTCTTCAGGCGAGTGCACGCTTTGCGGGTCCACTCCAACCTTCTGTGCAATATCTTTTCTCACATATAAGCCGTGTAGCCAATCCTTAATATCCTCAGGCTTTGCCGGATAACGGTTGTACATGAAGTATTGCTTGTTATTCGCAAAGCTATGATAGGAATTAAATATATCTTTAGGCATTAAGTCATTGCTAACGTTCTTCGTCAGGGTTGGATACTTGCCAAGCTGATTGGAAATTTCGACAATTTGACCCTGCTCTGCGGCTTTTTTCATAATATTGAGCTCGTCGCCCCATGCTGGTCCAACATAGATGTCTGGAAGATCGCCTGTAGCGAACATCGTGTTCAACTTCTCAATGGTAGAAACCTTGGTTACTTCGATTTTTAAAGTAACACCTGTTTTCTCTTTGATCACTTTAGCCACTGGATTGTTGACTTGATCCTTCGAAAGAAACGCATCCCCACCTGGCCAATTCGCCATCACGGTCAAAGTAACGTCTTTCGGCTTGTCAGAAGCTTTCGGCGTATTTCCCGTACTTGGTTCAGGAGTAGCAACTTCATTGCTGCATGCAGACAACATTGTAGCGAACAAACCGAAAATCAGAAGAAATATCGTGCTTTTCTTTGCCCCTTTGCTCACCTTTCTTCCCTCCTTGTTGGTATCAGCTAAATATATGATAATATCCTCTGGTAGAAAGGATCATTATCCTTTGATCGAACCAATCATAGCCCCTTTTACAAAATATTTCTGCAGGAACGGATACACACACATGATAGGTAATACGGCAATGACAAGTGTAGTCATACGCAAGGCCTCAGGCGTCGTCGTCATCGCATCTGCGAATTGCGCTGAAGCGGAACTGTTAGTCCCTGCCGCCGCTTCCGCTAGAGCCTGTGATTGTGTTAGCAGCTGCTGAAGCAGCGTTTGAACCGGAATCAATTTTTCATTATTTACGTAGAATGTACCGGTAAACCAATCATTCCAGTGTCCTACCCCGACAAACAAAGCGATCGTAGCCATAACCGGTCCGGACAGAGGAAGGATAATCCGGAAGTAAATACCGACTTCATTACAGCCGTCGATCCTCGCTGACTCAATCAATCCTTCGGGTAGCTGGTCAAAGAAGGTTCTCAGAATGATGATATGGAAGAAGCTGTACAAGGAAGGAATGATGTAAACCCAGAAGGTATTGATGAGTCCGAGTTCACGGAACAGAATGAAATGTGGGATGAATCCAGAATGGAATAGAACTGGCAAAAAGATCAACATGACGAAAATTTTTCTTCCCGGCATGGAATGCTTGGTCAATGCGTAAGCGAACAAAGCATTTAAAAACACATGCAAGAACGTGCCGATCACGGTTCGGGCTATCGTAATATAATAGGCCTGTAAGATCTTTACATCTTTCATAACGGTAAAATAATTGTCTAGCGTGAATTTCCTGGGCCACAGATAAATTCCGCCTCTCATGGAGTCTGTCCCTTCATTTAACGAGTACACAATGACATAAATGAAAGGATAGAGCGTTGTTACAGAAAGAATGATAAGAAAGGCATAGATTAGAGTATCGCCCAAAGTCCATTTATTTCTCATATAATCCTCCTTACCAGACGGATACTCCGTTTACTCGTTTGCTTATTCGGTTTGTTATGATAACTAGAATAAGACCGATAACACTTTGGAACAGCCCCGCCGCAGTAGCGTAGCCAAATCTGCCTTGCTTCAATCCTGACTGGATGACATGGGTATCAAGAATCGTTCCAATTGAAGCAACGGCCGGATTGCCAAGCAAGTAAAGTTGCTCATAACCGGCATACATGAGCCCGCCTACATCGAGAATAAACAGTGTAACCGCAACCGTCTTTAATCCTGGCAAAGTGATGTGAATCATTTGCTGTAATCGGCTTGCGCCGTCAATTCTGGCTGCTTCATACATTTGAGGGTCGATTCCCGCGATAGCGGCCAAATAGATGATGGAACCGAAGCCAATTCCCTTCCATACGGATGATAGAATGATCATCGGATAGAAGTAGCTTTTTTCCCCCATAAAAAAGATTTTCTCAAATCCTAACGAGGCAAGCAGTTCGTTGACTGGACCTCCATCTGGCGTAAAAATCCGAATCATGAGCGTTGCCACAACTACCCATGAAATGAAGTGAGGCAAGTAGGAAATCGTTTGTACGCTTCTTTTAAAAATAGCGTGGCGAACCTCGTTCAGCAAGATCGCGAGAAATATCGGTGCCGGAAATCCTATCAAAAGCTTCAATCCGCTGATCACGATCGTGTTGCGAATAATTTCCTTGAATTGATAGAATACAAAAAATTCATGAAAGTACCTGAATCCAGCCCATGGGCTGCCGAACATGCCAAGATCGAAATGATAATCTTTAAAGGCCAATGTAAGCCCATACATCGGAACGTATGCGAATATTAGAAACCAGACAACGCCAGGCAGCATAAACATATAGAATACTTTGTGCTTCCAGATCTCTTTTAACAACTTTCCTTTATTCAGGGACAACCCTCTTGTCTGTTGCAATGTCCTTATTTTCTGCAGCATGTTACTTCTCCCTTCTCTCTAAGTTGAATCCGCTTGCATTACTAACTTTATTGTATAGGCGGGTCGTCTTATCTAACAGTTACATTATTTATCGATCAGGTGACACTTTCTTATTGTTTGACCGATTACAGATAGTCGATGTCTACCCCTTAATCTTTCTTCTCGTTCCCCCAAAGAACCGGGCTCCCACCCATAAATTCTCTCCAAGCGTGCCTCCAACGGTGAACATCCCTGGTTGTAACCTCTGGCATGTTCTGCCGTAATATTTTTCCTGGAATAGCCGGGAAAATACGATGCGGCTCTGTCTGGTACCAATAGGAAACGGTGCACAAATCAAGCGTCAGGTTGTTATCATGCCCGTGCTCGATGCTTGCTTTAAGCGATTTTTCGAAGAAAATGGGGTCCTCGAGAAAAAAACGGTAGCAGTGCGTTCTTCCCATCCATCCAAGCTTATCCGGAATACGCGCATAGCCAAAATAGGGATGCTGATAAAGCTCGTTCGGACACCATGAGCTGTTGAAAAAGTCCTCAGTTCCTGTTCCATGCAGTGACCCAGGCCAATCTTCCCCGTCAATGATCCACATATCGTCCCCTTCGCCGTACCACATCGGACCTGGATTATCGACATAATAATGGATACCCACGAAATGCCCTTTGCCGGCAATATCTGCAAAAACATAATTGTTTTTATCGGACTGGTTGCTTCCTTGCGGTGCAATAAGGCCCCATTCCGTCTCCCCCTCGGAAGGATGAACCTCGGTCAATTCCCGATTCCACCAAGCATGAAAACGACCTTCTTCAGCAGGTATAGACTCATGCCGCTCATAATCGATGTAGTAATAAAAGCTTGAAAAAGCGGCATCGGATTGATTTTCGATCGTAATCCTCGCGCCATCTTGAAAAGGCATCGGGAAATAGCAGTTTAGAGCTTTCCCCTGCTTGGGTGCCGCAGCAAACGGAAGCGACAACAGGGAATACTCTTCCCCCCAGCCTTGTCCGAAAAAATCCCCAAGAGGTGCTTCCACGCTTGGATGCTCCTCTCCATCCCAATACATGCGGATGATGCTGTTTCGCCGCATTAACGGGTCAATGCTTCGAAACGTTATCCATATATGCTTAATGATGCCTGCTCCCGAAATATCTGCGATAACGGCGGTTTCTCCTGGTTCAATTTGAATACAGTCTCGGTTGCCTCCGGTTTTGTCATAGCTAGAAATACGTTTCGTTTGAATTCCGTCTTGCAGTCTGGATATTCCGCTTAGGATTCCTTTCATGCTTGATTCCCCTTTCCAGATTTCTTTTGTCCGAAATGCAGTTCCCCAAGTGCAGCTGCAGCTGCCCCATTACCCCAGTCGAAAATCGTGAACTCTCCGATTCCATCAACCGCCGTACGATCATGATGGTTAAAGTTCTCCATGTGAAAGCCGTAGTCCAATTCGTTGAAATGAGGGTGTACATTCTCGTACATTCGCTTCACGATCGGATTCTCTGGACAATACATCATATAGAAGGACGCCTTCATCGCCCAAAGACCTCTTGCTTCGTAAGACGGATTGCCTGTGAGCCTGAAGTAGTCCAAATAAGTGAGGGCAAATAAGCTTTGTCGGGCATCGTTCCATTCATCGTCACAGTTCATAACCCCGAAGCCGCCAATCGTTGGTACTGGGAAGTATGGAGGCTGCCAAATTTGCTGGTACAACGACAATTCAGCCAATACCTGTTCCCCTAGCTCCAAATAATGACGATTGGACGTGACAAGGAAGAGCTCTTTAAAGCCTTCTGCCGTCCAATACATGCCGAAAGTGCACTGATTGTACAGTCCGCTCCTAGAGTCTAACTCGCCATATTGCTTGCCGTCCCACTGCTTGGAACAGGACCAGTAGGTTTCGAAATCTTCCCATCTTCCCTGTGGAAGTATGTGATTACTTATGAACTTTGCCGTATTCTCAGCAGCTTGAATAGCATTAACATCTGGACGTATTTGATGCCACAAGCATAATAGCTGCATGTGGATCGAGCTTTCCGGACTTTCCTGCAAATAAGGCGATGCATACGAAGTGTCCGGATCGATCCAGGCGGGGAAACTGCCATTCTCGTTCTGTAAAGTCATAAGCCGATTGATATAAGCTTCAACATAATCTAGAATCCGCAAGTCTTGCTTCAAATCTCGGTACCATTTTAATAACCAAATACAAGTCCATGAAGAGTCGAGCAAATGAATGAAATTCTCGTGCCCTTGCGGCCTTCTCGGAGGAGACATGATCCATTGCCCACTATCCCAGCGTTGATCTTCTCCAGCCCGGTAATAACCGGGAAACAGCCCGCCTGATTGGGGAGCCTGCAAGGCGAATTCCAAGGACAGCAGCGCTTTGTCTATCCAATCCTGCCTACCTTTGCTTTGTCCCCATAAGTAATAGCCGTAGGAGCTTCGCAGGCTGCAGAACCATGCCTGATTCCATAAGCTTTTGGGTTCACGCCAAATGTGTTCCTGGCCGAGGCCCGGCTTTTGTTTGGCTTTTACGATGAAAACAACGCCGCCAACCTCGTTTCCGTTGAGGGTGAATTGCTGCCAGCAAACATCCTTCCAGCGGTCGAATGCCCACGCATAAGTGTGCATGGCATAAGGCTCTAAATCAGGCAAGGACGGCATGCCGTTATCCAGCATGTTCCCCTTTCCGAATAGCTCCCATAGAGCTTGCTCAATAGGCCGCAAATCTCTTGAGGTGTTAGGGGACTTCGCCCATTCCGCCAAGTAGAAGCGCAGCGTAAGACAGGTGTTGTCCTCTGCAAACGTATGGGGGGTCGGAGTCATGTCGTAGTAGACATGACCTTTCTCTATATAATCCGAGCACCCGTAAAGGAGATAATGACCATCTAATACATAGTCCATAATATTCGGGATCTTTCGATTCTTTGCGAGGTGATCTAGATCTGGAAGCAAGGCGGCAATTCTATTTTCATTCTCCACGACAATGGCAGGGGAACGAAATACCTTGTCTCCGATTGTCATTCCCTCAGTCGGACATAAATGCGGCTTCCAAATACATGACATCGTACCGTCTACAGGAAACTCAGCTTGGATGGCAGCGATTTGCATCGATGCGCCAGGTGTGACATGGATTTCCACAGCGGACATATGTAGTGCACCCGCAATGAGCTGCTCATCGGAGAAAGCTATTCGGTATACCGCTCCATCCGATGTTGTTCCGTAATTGGCATCCGGTTCTGAAGACGACAGTGCGATTCGCTCCCAATGGCCATCCATATAAGCGTTTACCCTCAATTGATCGCTAATCCAATTCGGCCTCATGTTACGCTCCTCCCTGCATGCCCCTCTTGAAACTCTTCCATCAGCCTGTGTAAATTGCTCTCCAGCTCCTTCAAATCCGGTTGGCCAGATAAGTTGACCAATTCCATAGGGTCACTGTCCATATTGTGCAATTGAGCAATTTGTTGCTTGTTGTACCATATATATTTCCATTCGCGCAAACGGACCATGACAGAAGAAAGCCCGGCGTGCGTTTCGCAATAGACGGGACGTTCAGCAGCTTCCTCAGGGTGCTTCAGCAGATCGACTAGCGACCTTCCTTCTACCGAAGGTGGCACTTCAATACCGGCCGCTTCCAGAAATGTCGGAGCCAAATCTGCGAGGCTTACTGGCATTCGAAACGTCTGGTTCCCTTCCCAATGCCCCTTCCACATGGACACCATTGGAACACGTGCCAAATCGTCCAGTGGAACTGGAGGGTCCTTAAGCAACCTTCCGCGATGTCCTAGAAATTCTCCATGGTCGGAAGTAAACACAATTAGCGTGTTGTCGAAATCGACATGGTTCAAAATTTGTTCGATATAATCGTCAATATGAGTGATCGAGCCATAGTAATACGACGTAATTTTTTGAAGCAAGCTTTCGTCCAGCCCCTGCAAATTATAAACTCCGTTGGATGAGCGAATGTTGAAGAACGGATGTGTGTGTTCCGGCAGCGACTCCCAGCCCTTCGACGGATCTGGAACGTTCAAGGAAGCCTGAGGGTACATCTTATCGTATGGTACAGGCGGATTGAACGGATGATGAGGCCTTAGGAAGGAAACCCACATAAAATAAGGCTTCTCGCTCTCTTCTTGCAAATAACGGACTGCTTCATCCCCGATCCAAGACGTACTGTGGAGCGGTTCTGGCAGTTGGAACGGTACCGCCTGCAGGTTCTGTCTGTATTCTTCTGAGGCATTTACGAATCGACTTGGGAACTGCCATTCCTCTTGGATATCCTTCAACCCCTTCTCTGCCAGCTCCCGATGATAGTCATCGTCAACGAAGCAACCAGGCTGGTGCGGGTCGTGTTCAGCAAGTCGCATGACATCAAACCCGTGATCTGCGTACATTGGGAAGAAATGCATCTTGCCAATTGCAGCTGTTCGGTAGCCAGCATCACGCAGCTCACGGACAAATGTCCACTCCCCTTCTTCTAACCCGTTCCGTCCCGCAGTCGCAAAGTTCACCTTATGCGTCCTTCCATACAGTCCGGAAAGAATGCTTGAACGAGCTGGACCGCATACGGGGAACGTCGTATAGGCCGCTTCGAATTTCACGCCATTTTCGGCTAATCGATCTAGACAAGGTGTCCTTACCTTGGTTCGGTCGTCGTAACCGATTGCGTCGTATCGCTGCTGATCGGTAGTAATGAACAAAATGTTGGGCCTTTGATTCAATGACATGGGTTTCCCTCCAGTGCTGGCATATGTTTGCTAATTTCCGATCCGGAAGCTGAGCGGACTGATATTCATACTGTGGCATCGCTGGATCCAGAATTCTGGCGATTCGCCAGTCTTGCTGGCTTCACCCCAACTCACAAAATATCTGAATTCATAAAAGCCGCCGATCGAAGCTTTAAAATTCGTTTCCCAATAGTTATTGAGAACCCAAGAATATAACTGTGCCCTGTCTTGTTCAAGCTCTGGATGCCCTTGCAGCAACCGAGGTCTATTCTCAAGCGGTCCTAGCTGGATAATCGGTGTATCCGGCGTCGCTATGCACAAGCCATGTTCGTCCCCTACAAATGCCAGTCCTTCTTGAATGCAATAAAAGTCGGTTCCTGTTCCTGGCAATTGATCTTTGCGCGGTCGCAGAACGGAGCCTGTTTTCTCAATCCAAAGCTCCGAGGATTTGGAGTCTCCGCTTCGGAAGGGCAGCGCGATGTACAGGTTCTCAGGCTCCCACACGCTGTCCTTATGGAGTCTAACGGCTACATCTACTCGTGGCGAATCCGCATAGGTGGTGAGCAGCATAGAGTAATGGCTGGCTCCTGGCACTTCATACAGCAGTTCCACGGTTCCGAACAATGGCCCGATTGCCGTACGTTTGGCCCGAACGAGACGTCCTGTAGTTCGAATCGCATTGTTGCCCTTACGGTTGCGGCCCATACGGAATCGGACGCCCGTCATGTCATTGGCATGATCGGCTGGGGTTATCTCATAAACCGGCGTAAACGGATTATGCTCCCGATCGTTGCGCAGTAATGATATGTCAGCTTGGACATTGGTCCATTCTGTTATCCCTAATCCGATCTCCCAGGATATACGAACAAAGGGAGTTTCCAAGCCGGTTTCAGTAATATTAAGTTTCGGCTTCACATGAATGCTTGGCATCGGGTTCAAATCCGACACGCCGTCAGCACCATGAAGCACGATGTTGTTCGTTGTAGTCGTCGGGTGTTCGGGTGAAGGTTGGATCGAATACATCTTTTCTTCTCCAGCCTTTAAGCTTACTTGCACGCATACGTTTTTTCCGCGGGCTACTGAATGTACCTGATGAGCTACTACGCTTCCGCTCCCTTCGGATTCCTCCGTGACCTTTAGCCCTTGCTTCAGCTTGGGGAATTCCCAATAATCGATCGGCAGCTGTACGAGATCTTCACATGCCCACGGATGCGGATTCACCACCTTAAAACGCATCGGCCTAGCCAGCTCAGGGGATATTTCCCCTTTGGCAGCTAATACTCGATCCAAAGCAATGCCAGACAATCGTCCGGCTTCAGCAGCATAAGCGTCCTTACGGAAATTAAGAGCTTGTACCAGCGGGTTCCAAGGCTCGTAAACGGATGAAGAATATCCCCAGGTGTGTTCAGCATACATCATGACATTGTATTCGGCTTGGGCCACAGTGCCTTCTCCAGCTACGGCCGACTGCGGGTCCAACTGCCGTACTGCGCGCAATGTACGCTGTGCCTGCCTCATGACCTGAGTGTGCGCTGCCGTGGAAGACACTCCGTCCGCCCACCAGTCCGGCCAATCCCCTTTATGGGTAGGAATGTCGTTTCCGTATTGGCGCAGCAGATCAAAAAACGATTGAAGCGTGCAAATTTGCATCTCCACCTGAGTCTCGTTTCGGCTGTTCCATTCCCTTACGAAATCTACGATTTGACCGTTAGGTGGAGCATTGTCAGTAATCAAGCCAGACACCATGACCGGAACGAAATCCCAAGCGTAGCCTTCGGCATCTAAATTGTTTAGGTACCGAGAAATGCGGGTTTCCGCAATATGCCAATGGTTTTCCGGCTCAGGTGGCGGCGCAAGCTCGTCTCGGATGTTGTAGGAATGGACGGCTAGTGGAGCCACACCTAGATCATTGCCCAGCATATAGTGATCTCCGCTCCATACCAGTACTCGGTCGCCATTCTTTGTTTCCCACCAAAAAGGTGTTTGCTTTCGGAAAAGTGGAAACATCCCGTGATGGGTATGCACGCAGGAAAATAGGTTCTCCATGCCTGCATCGGCCAGACACTGGGCGAACCCCCAGCTATATCCGTTGATATCTGCCGTCATGGCACTCTTCACTTCCACATCCAGAGAGCGTCCATAATCGCTCGCTTTCTTAAGCATGCGGGTTAAAATAGCGTCGTCAATCAATTCCGTCATGTTCAAATATGACCCGGACAGCTCGATGCTGCCTCCCCGTACCGAATTCTCGAAACGGCTGATCCACTCCGGCGATGCTTTTTCTAGGAATCGTTCCACTGCCCAAAATGTTTCACAAGTCCAACGAAATTGGGATCTATCTTCTTTTCCCTCGGTCTCTGCTTTTTCCGCCAGCACGATCGCTTGTTTAATAAAATCCACGTGATAGCGCTCAATCTTCTCCTGACGGTCGGTATACCCGATGTCTGTATGGGAATGGTGAATCAAGAGCAACGTGCGTTTGTTCTGAACATTCAGCATCTAGTTCTCTCCTCATGAAAAAATGTGCTTATAGTTAGGGCTAATACCCTAACTATAAGCACATCATCCGTAAAACTATAGTTATAAAATTTTATGATTGCGTGTCATTTATTTGCACTGACCTACAACTTGAGCTTGATGATGAGGCACACCTATTGGCCGGCGCCTTCAATTTCCATTAATTCCTCATCGTTTGACCTGTAGTAATACCAAAACAACGCCACTGCAGCAATGCAGACGAAGGAGCTGACCACAAACCCTGAACGGATGCCGAACCAGCCGGCGTACAGTCCGCCTAACAGCGAACCCAATGTACGACTGATGGCGTTCATCGTCAAAGAATTCATCATTTGGCCGCTAGCTTTCAACTCTTTGGGCACATGTGTGCTCACGTACTCGGCGAGACATAAGTAAAACAGCATGAACGTCCCGCCGTGCAACACCCACGTTGCCAAATAGACGGCCGGGCTTAGGGAGCCGCTGAACAGTAACCACCGAACGGCTAGGATAATTCCGGAGCAGAGCAAAATTTTAAAGATCCCGAACCTTCGGTAAAGTGGTTGAAAAAACAGCATGAACGGAAACTGACTGACTGAACCTATACTGACCCCAAGGCCGATCAGCGCCGTGCTTAGTCCCTGCTCCTTACTGTAGACAGCTTGAAACGTCGTAAAAAATCCCAGTGTACAGTTTACCACCAGCGTGTACAAGTAGATTAGTACAAGCTTTCTGCTGGTAAACAGTTGTTTCAATTCCACTTTCGCCTTGGTCTGATGTCCTTCCACCTTAGGGATGCTCCAAGCGAGCAGGAAGGCGACGAATACGAGCCCCGAGAACAACGGGAACATATAATGCAGGTTACGGTCCAGCAACCAGCCAGCGATAACTGCCATCAGGGCATAACCGACAGATCCTGCTGTACGGATGCGTGAGAAGTTAAATCCCAACTTGCGGGAAATTTCCAGCGTAATCGTATCGCCGAGCGGGTTGATCACGCATTGAACGGCGCCGAACACAATTGTGCACACTAATAGTAGCCAGAATCGATTACCTGCTGCCGGCAGCGCCCAGACGAGAATAGAAGTCAGCAGCAAGGCCATAAGGAGCAGATGGTTTTTCGATGCAGCTCTATCTGCTGCCAATCCCCAACGTGGCTGAGCGATCATCGCGGTAATCGCTCCCGCGGTCGAGAGCAGACCAATCTGGAAATGATCAAGCTGGATGTCGTTGTAATAGATCGGAATATAGTTACTGAAGGCACCTAGCGCCATAAATATCAGCGAGTAATAGACGGACATGTACACGTACGTTGATTTTACTGCCATCGGATGTTTCGCCTTCCTCATGTTTTAGTAGGTAATGTCTTTACACGGAATTAGCTGTTCTTTTATAGTAACATCTTACATATTCAAACGCGTGCCACGCAGCTGCTTCATATATCATTTTATTTGGTAATTCTTTTTCCTGAATCACTAGATTCATATGTTTATCCAGTGTGTCCCTAATACCGCTAATAATTTCACGGATGGAATCTAAGTAGGTGAAATAGTCCTTTAACAACTCTTGCGCTTGTTCACTACCCTCATGAATAACTAACATCGCCTCGTCTTCTGTTATTTGATAGCATTCTTTCAGAACATATTTGATGCCATCCAATAACTCGGTGTATTCGTCCTCTTGTAGAGTCGCTAAAACGAAAGTCATGCTATGCCCACCTCCGAATGTCTGTAATCCTTATTTCTGTAAGCAATATTGTCACCAATAATGACTACAACGTATAATTAGATGGTATCGACACTACTATCATAGCTTATTTTTTGGTCAGAAAAGTTATATTCATCACTCACAAAATATCACTCAATTGATATTTTTAAAAAGATGGTTGGATGGTGATAAACGTTGAAAAACATAAATCAAATGGATGAACGTGCACAAGTATTTCATGTTCTAAACAACCGAGGGATACGAATTAAATATAGAGATGTTTCCTTAGAGTGTCCCCCCATTACTTACCATTATCATAAAGGGATTGAGGTCTTATTTGTCCATCAAGGAAAAGGAACCCTGACACTAAATCGCAAGATTTACAATTTAGAGGCAGGATGCGTCGTGATTTTACAACCCTTCCAGCTACACCGTATCCAATTTGATGCCAATCCTCAAAATCCATATGTACGAACAGTTTTAACCTTTGAACCCTCCATTGTTGCACCATATCTAAAAAACTTTACTGTGCTGTCTCGTTTTTTTGAGCAGGTATGGAAGGGTCAAATGTCCAATCAGGTGTTCCGTGAGGAACGCGAATCGATTTACTTGTTAGGCGTTCTTGAACGATTCAATGACTTGGTTTCAGTTTGGAACGAAAAGGATGAAGACCACGAGACTGCGTCCATGCTGATTCTCAACATTTTAGACTATCTGATCTCACTACGTATTGGAGGATTTGGAGGAGTCGCACGTCCGGATAGCCATGCTGAAAAAATAATGAATTGGGTCGAAGAGCATTATACGGAACCTTTTGACTTAATTGAATTAGGGAAGGAACTCCATCTATCTAAGAACCATGTCTCTCGGTTATTTCGGAGCGAAACAGGGGGAAGCATCACCGAATATGTGATCGCGCGAAGAATAAGACAAGCTTGCTGGTTGTTAAAAACAGAATCAAAATCGATAGAACAGATCGGTTCTTTGGTTGGCATACCTAATTTTCCTTACTTTTGTAAGATTTTTAAACAGATAACGGGATTTACTCCCATTCAGTATCGTAAAAGCCAGTTAAATTAATTAAATAAGCGTTCACTCTATTGAGTGAACGCCTATTTAATTTCAAAACATATTTGTCAACCAATAAAACAGTTATAGTAGCGATTCAGCGCCGTCAATGAACAGTTCCGTGCCAGTGATATGGTTAGAAACTTCTGAGGCAAGGAAAGCTACCAGATTGGCTACTTGCTCAGGCTGTCCAGGCGCGTGTTCCAATGGCTGGTTACCTTGTGGGTACTTGATTGGAATTTTAATTTTCTCAAGCTCCGGCGTCGGCTGCGTATTTTCTCCAATATTGGTCTTAATTGACCCCGGGCAGATGGCGTTGACGCGTATTTTGTACTGGGCCAATTCTAACGCGGCCATTTTTGCAAATGCAACTTGCCCTGCCTTTGATGTGCTATAGGCTGTCATCCCGAACCCCGAGAAGGAGCGACTTCCGTTAATGGAACTCGTGATGACTATACTGCCGCCAATTTCTTTCATATGAGGAATCGCATGTTTAACGCAAAGGAACGTCCCTTTTAAATTGACAAAAAGCGTACGATCCCAGTCCTCTGGCTTCATGTCTTCGATTGGGGCCAAAACCCCATTGATGCCGGCATTGGCAAAGACAAAATCTAGCCGTCCCCAGGTCTTTACCGTTTGCTCGAACGCCTGTTCAACGCGGTTCGGATCGGAGATTTCGACGTCTACCGTTATAACCTGGCCGCCTGCTAATTCTATTTCTTGTTTCGTCTGCTCGAGCCGGTCGTCCTTCAAATCCACAAGGCATACTTTCATTCCTTGCTGCGCCAATAACACGGCGGCAGCCCGACCAATACCGGATCCTGCTCCGGTAACCAATGCCACCTTGTCCTTTAAATCCGGCAATACCATCAAAGATTTCTGTAATGTTTGCACGCTTGTGGGGGTTCACTCCTAACCTGTATTGGTTGTGCTTGAAAGCAATCCTTCTTGGTTTACCCATTCAGTGCGAAAAACATGTAAAAATATCAAATTATTTCCTTTTTCCCCGATTGCAACAGGATTTCCTGCATGTAATGTAAGTTCATTTAAGCGGTAAAAAAGCCTGATTCCTCAGGCATCATGAACCCACTACACTTTGGCTGTGGACCACATCTATAATACCAAGTCCAGCAGTTTTGGAGAAGGTCATTACTCTCCCGTTATACTCCACACCACCAACCACTATATCTTGAAGCATCATTAACGGAGCATCGAAATCGCAGCGGGTGATATTCTTTTTACTAGCAGCAAGATGAGCTGCAGCAGTTACAGCCACTCGGGATTCGATCATGCTGCCCACCATGCACTCGACACCGAATTCTTCTGCGATATGATTAATGATTTGCGCTTTGTAAATACCGCCGGATTTCATCAATTTAATATTAATTAGGTCCGCTGCACGGAGTTTCAGCACTTCAAAGGCCTGTGCAGGAGTAAAAACACTCTCATCTGCCATAATCAGAGTTTCCACATGATCTGTGACCAATTTCAATCCTTCGATGTCGCCTGCTTTCACTGGCTGCTCAACCAGCTCAATATCAATGCCTAAGTCCTCCATACGGCGGATGGTGCTGATAGCATCTTTCACTTGCCACCCCTGATTCGCATCTAAGCGAATTTTTACACTGTTGCCAACGCAGCTGCGGATTTCCTTGATTCTTTCGATATCCTCATGGATGTTATCTTTACCCACTTTAATTTTCAGTACATTGAAGCCATCCCGCACATAACGAATCGCGTCTTCTCCCATTTCCTTAGGCGAATTGACACTCACCGTGAAGTCCGTTTCTATCTGATCTTTATAACCTCCAAGGAACTGGTACAAGGGCAACCCACAGTACTGCGCGACCAGATCGTATACAGCCATATCCACTGCTGCTTTAGCACTGCTATTGCCCATCATAGATTGTTGAATTTCCTGCAGAATGCGTTCGTAGGCCAGCAGGTTTTTGCCAATCAATAAGGGGGTGAATGTATTTACGATAGCCGATTCAATACTATCCATGCTGTCACCTGTTATGACAATGGTCGCCGGTGCCTCTCCCCAACCTACTCTGCCGTCGTTGGTCTTGATTCGAACAATAATAGACTCCGTTTTATACACGATTCGCAGTGCTGTTTTAAACGGCTTCTTTAGCGGAGTCGACTGCCTCATGATTTCAACACTTTGAATGTTCATGTTTGTTGCCTCCTGAAAGTTTTGTGCAGCTACGCAATCGAAGCAGGCATATGTATGCTAGTTAGTTTGAAGGCCATCCTTTGACAGATGGCCTTTATTTTATAGAAAATCGATGTATGAGTTTATTTCAATGTTGCTTTATAAGCATCAAATTGCTTTTGCATCTCAGCGATAACCTTATCCGATCCTGCAGCTTTTAATTTTGCGATCGCCTTCGGCAAGAACTCATCTGGATCAACAGAACCAGTAAAGAGTGGCGCTTTGATCTCAGCGGATATGTTCGTAATTGCAGCGATCTCATTCTGAACCGGAGTTGGATCGAAGGTAAATCCTACAAGAGGAGATACGATTGCAGAGTCATTGAACTTCTTGAATTGATCCCATTTGTCTATCGGATCGGCTTCGGTCAAGTAAGTCAAGAAACCGTTTCCGAACATATACCATCCTGGTTTCCAGCCTTCACTATATGCCGGAAGCAATTTGATAACATTTGTGGAACCAGCCATTTTCTCATAATGCGTGCCTTCAATCCCATAAACAAACAAGTTGTGCAGGAACACATCCCCGTGCAGTAAATTAATAAACATCATAGCTCTCTCCGGGTCCTGTGAAGTCGTCGGGATCGTGAGCATCGATCCTTCAATGGAAGATGTGTTAACGACAGGTTTTTCAATTGGCGCATACGATACATTAAGTCCTGTATTATTCGACCAGATCACATCAGCCGCTGGGATCCCGAGCATAAGACCAGCTAACCATTTCCCAGCCTTGTCTTCACCCGCTGGGCGTTTATACGTTGCGATATCCGGGCGAATGTAACCTGCCTTGTAAAATTCACGCGATTGGGCAAGCGCCTTCTTAGCTTCAGGCGTTTCCCACATATTAACGATCTTGCCATTCGTCGCCATCGGCTCATACACCATACCAAATGGGACAGCATCATTAAGCACATAATCAAAAGGGATATACCATGAGAATCGCCCATTCGGTTCCAGCGCGTACATCGTTGGATCTTTCTCTTTCATTTGCTTAAGGGCAGTACCCAATCCCCCAATCGAATTAACCGATGACACATCGATGCCATCTTTTTTAGCTAGATCTGTATTAATACGCCAGCCAAATTGAGAAGCGATTTCCTTTGGATTCTGAATCGCATAGTTCTTCCCATTTATCTTAGTCAATTCAAGGAACTTGTTGTACATCGACTTCTGAGCATCCGGCCCATATTTACTTAGCAGATCATTAACAGGAGTTAGTGCTCCCTTGGAGGCCAGAGAAGAATAATAGCCATTATCCGTAAAGAGTACGTCAATTTTCTGACCGGATGCCAGCAAAACCGGAATCTTCTTGCTTACATCTCCGTATGGGACGAAGTTAATCTTTACCGTTGCGTTAATCTTTGACTGAAGATATTTGTTGACTTCTTTCTCAACAAGCTCTGTATCTCTCGGTTGATTACCTCCAAAATAAAGCTGCAATTCATAAGGCTTTAATGTGCTTGGATCTGCTGTTTTTGCAGCTGTCGTCGCAGCCGAGCCTTCTGCAGCCGGACTTGGGGCTGCTTCTTTGTCAGAGCCGCAAGCGCTTAGAATTGTTGTTACTATCAACAATGGAGCTAAGATTCGGCCAATATGTTTCTGTTTGCTAATAATCATGAAATAACCTCCTTTTTTAGTGTGAATCCTTTAAAGCCGGGCTGCTTGTTGCTACCGGTACGTTAAATTTTATCCCTTAACGGAACCTACTGTTAAACCTTGGATAAAGAATCGTTGAAAAAATGGATATGCCAGGAGGATCGGCAGCGTTGCGACGACCACCATAGCCATTCGTATGGATTCCTGTGGCAATTCATCTGCCACTTTCATCGTGTTAATCGTGTTTGTATTCTCTAGCAAATACTGCAAATCATTTTGAATTTTGGTAAGCAAATATTGAAGCGGCATCAAGTGCGGATTATCGATAAACAGCATGGCGTTGAACCAATCGTTCCAATAACCTAATGCGCTGAATAATCCAATCGTTGCAATACCGGGAAGCGAAATAGGCAGCACCGTTTTCACTAAAATCGTGAACTCACCAGCACCATCAATCCTCGCTGCTTCAATCATCCCTTCAGAAATAGTCGTTTTGTAGAAGGTGCGCATGACAATAATATAGAAGGCGTTGACACTAAGAGGGAGAATAAGAGCCCAAATCGTGTCTTTTAAGTGAAGCAATTGTGTGACAACCATGTAGAAAGGGACAATTCCTGCATTAAAAAGCATCGTAAAGAACGCAAGGAAAGTAAAGAATTTACGGTAAGCAAATTCTGGTCTAGAGATCGCATACGCGTAGGGTAGAATGAACAACAGACTTGAGATAACGCCGATCACGGTAACGAGAATTGTAATGAAGAAAGAATTCAACATTTCACCGGAATCCTTGAACAAATAGGTATATGCGGAAATACTCAATTGCTCAGGCCAGAAGCTATAGCCGTTTAAAGCCAGCATCTGTTCACTTGTAATCGAAATCATGATGGTAAACACGAGGGGAAATAAACATGCCAGAACGAGCAATGCAATGATCATATTCCAGAAGACGTTCCATCCTCGCGAAAATGCCTCATGGTTGGTTACATTCGTGGTATGCATACAAGAATCTCCTTTCATTTAAAATAAAGCATCGTCTTTGCTGATTTTTCGAACCCCGTAATTGGCGACTAGAACCAGAATACAACCTACAATGGATTGATATAGTCCTGCGGCAACGCTCATACTAAACATTCCCATTTCCTTCATGCTTCGATATACATAGGTGTCTATAACGTTCGTGACTGGGAATAACACTCCAGATTCTCCAGGCACTTGATAGAACAATCCGAAATCAGAATTAAAAATATGACCGACAGCAAGAATGGTTAGAATAATCATTAGTGGCTTTAAGTGTGGGATGGTTACATGTATAATTTGCTGCCATTTACTCGCACCATCGATGACGGCTGCTTCGTAGTAGGTTCTGTCGATACCCGCAATGGCTGCTATGTAAATGACACTGGAATATCCAATTGTTTTCCACACTTGCGCAAAGGTTAAAATAAAGGGCCAGTATAACTTTTCGGTATACCACATTTTAGGTTCAAGTCCACAAGCTGAAAGAATATTGTTAATGATCCCTTTATCCATGCTCAGGAAAGTAAATGCAAAATAACTAACAACGACCCAGGAAAGAAAATGCGGAAGCATTATACCCGTTTGATAAATCTTAGACATGCGCTTATTTCTTAGACCATTTACAACAACTGCTATGGTAACCGGAAAAACAAGTCCCAGAACAATAAAAACTAAATTGTACAGCAATGTGTTACGAGTAATTATAAAAGCATCATTGGACTGAAACAAAAATTTAAAATTGTCAAATCCTACCCATTTCGCATTCCATATCCCGTGAAACAATCCTTTGCTATCAAACCTGAATTGTTGGAAAGCGATCAAATTCCCGTAAATGGGCAGGTATTTCATTACGAGAAACCAGATTGTCCCCGGCAGCACCATCAATAGAAACGCCCTGTTCCTCAATAACTGCTTCCATGCCAAATGCATTTGTCCACTCCCCTCTTCCTATCTAAGCAGCCTAAGTTGTTGCAGTGATTTCCAGTGAGCCTTTCAACATGCTTTTATTATCCTACGGGATCTTACTTTCAGAAAGTGGAATAATCTAATACGAACCGTTCGATTCTAATAAACCTCATGTAAAAATAAAACACCGACGCCGTATTTTACGGACGCCGGCATATTTAGAAATTTGTTTGATGAAGATTTCGGAAATGAGTCGGCGATACCTCGACTAATTTGGTAAACAGTTTATAGAAATAATTCGAATCCATATACCCGACTTTAGAGGCAATTTCATTTGCTTTAAGATCCGTGTTTAAAAGCAGCTCCTTGGCGATCTGAATCCGATATTGGTTCATATAATTCGTAAAGCCGATGCCCATTTCTTTTTTAAATAATTGGCCCAAATAAATCGGATGAACATGATAACGATTTCCCAATGTTTTCAAGGATAGCTCTGATTCATAATTCGCATGAATATCTGAAACCATTTTGCGTATAACCGGACTCAAATTTTTGTCTTCGAAGTTAATAGCTTCCAACCGCTTATCGACGTATTTCAAGACGAACTGACGTATTTGTTCAAAGTTCCGAATTCTGAAAAGTTGAGAGAACGTCTCCATGAAATGATTCATACCGACTTGTTTACCGATAACGATCAGCAGGTCCAGCGCTCCATCCTGTACATCTGCTAGTGAGATGTCTTTGTGCTCTTTAAGCCTATCGAATGAGTCATCGATCCATCTGTGTATCCCTTCCTGATCACGCTTAGCGAGCAAAGAGGTAAAAGCAAGACGATCCTGAAGCAGCTCAATATTTGGTTTCTTGGCGTATGGCTTTTCACCGTCAAGTATCGTGGCGGCACCTTGAATAGAGCTTCGAATCTGTTGTTCCTGAGCCGTGCGGTAACTCTCAGGCACCTCGGTATGACTTTGAACTGTTGGTCCAATGGAGAACCTCATGCCCACCTGCCACCTATCCATAATAACCTTATGAAGCTCTTTCAACTCTCGATAAAGAACATCGCGCTGCAGGAAGCCATTGGCATCTGAGAATAGAATGACAATATCGGCCTCCTGATTGATGAACCACTGGTTTGTATAGGATAAAAAGGGCTTGGCAGATAACACTTGCGCCTCACCCAATAGTTCGGCTATCATTTCGTTGCGAACTACCTGAGAGAAGGCTTCACCTTCTTGCTCAATCCTTAAAAGGCTCCCTATTACAACTGCATAGGATCGTTCATAAAGCGAAATGTCGATCATTTCTGCTCGATGCATCAGTTCGGACATTGAAATCGACTGACTCATCCAGCGATTAAATACATTATTGCGTAATATTTGCTTCTCTTCAGCGGATCGATTTCTGCGAAGTCCCTCTTGCTCCAGCTTCAGTACGGAGGCTTCGAGCGTTGCTTCCAGTTCTTTGACATCAATCGGCTTGATCAAATAATTCTCAATTCCGAGGCGTATGCCTTCCTTTACATATTGAAAATCGTCATATCCGCTGAGTACGATAAATTTGACGTTTGAATCTAAGGATTTTACGGTTTCTATAAGCTGCAGTCCACTCATATCCTGCATACAAATATCCGTGATAAGTATGTCTACGGGATCTTCCAGAAATCGCTCGAGTGCTTCCTCGCCGCTTTCAGCCTGAGATAAAATGCGTAGCCCGTGACGATTCCAGTCGATAATCGCATGCAGACCTTTTAGAATTAGCGGTTCATCATCGACAATCATTACTTTATACATAGCCTTCTACTCCTTGCTGATATGAGGAATTTTCATAGTTATTGTTGTTCCCGTCCCGCTTGCACTTTCGATACTAATACCATAAGCTTCGCCGTACAACATTTGAAGCCTCATGTTCACGTTATGAAGTCCGATAGAATCCGTTACTGCTTCAAGCTCACTTCTTACCTTCAATGACTCACGAAGTTCCATCAATTTGGTCTCCGGAATTCCTTTGCCATTGTCCTTAACTTCGATCATAATGATACCGGAATCTATGTCTCCCTTAACATGAATCCAGTTATTCTTGCGGTCGCTTCGAAAGCCATGCAGCACGTAGTTTTCGACCAACGGTTGAATGGAAAGCTTTAAAATTTCTTGCTGCTCAATTTCTGAGGCAATATCGAACTGAACCTCTAGACGATCCGGATAACGAAACTGGAACAACTCCAAGTACAAGCGGCAACGCTCGATCTCATCGGCTACTTTTACAATCATTGCACTTTTCATCGAAGTACGGAATAACGTAGCGAGAAGATAAATCATATGACCAACTTCGGGAGCTCCGTGTGCAACCGCATTCATTCGAATCGCCTCTAGCGTGTTGTACAGAAAGTGAGGATTAATCTGCATTTGCATCGCGACAATTTCCGCATTCTTCTGTTTAATCTCTGAGACAAACTCCTTCTCAATATAGTGGTTCACTCGTTCAATCAGTTTATTGAAGTTAGTCGCAATCTGGTATAATTCATCACCTTCGGTTAGCGGAATACGTACACTCCTTTGACCAACGTCCAGATTCTCCATCGCTCTCACGATCACCTTAGTGCGTTTCGAGAACCTTTGTATCAATGTACTCGTCAAAAAAATAGAAGCACAAATAAATGCGAGCGTAAGAAACGCTATCCACCTTTTAACCCCCTTCGTATCGACACTTAGCTCTTCAGGTGAAACTACCTGCGCGACCATAACACTGGCCTTGTTATTCATAGATACCGTCGCGTACAAATTCTGCTCGGAAATCAACCTCCTGTCAGACAAGTCGTTTTCCAACAAATCCGTTACTGGAAATCTGCGGCCGTACCACGTATTGGAAGAATCGTAAATGACATCGCCATTTCGGGTCGTTACCAAAAGATCTCCTTTCAATTCGTTCTGTATGCGCACGTTGGGCTCTATCATGTCATTGGATCTGAATAAGAACATCATGTTGCTAAGATGCTCCAAGGTTTTCGGATTTTTCAACTCAGCTGCAACCGCGTATAGCGGCTCGTGTGTACCATTTGTTTCAGCAGAAATAGGGTAAATCTGACTTTGGTCGCCCCCCACTCCTTGAAAAGGAATCTTATATCCCGTCTCTTCCGGTGGAATAATCTCCAGCGAGAATTGATCATTAACCCGATACAATTCCCCATTCTGCCCCGAGAAAATAATCGATTCGATATTGAACCCGCTATTAAAAAAGGTGGAAAGCTCTTTCAGCGAATTCGTGAGGGACGAATCAACGCTGAGAAATTGATTTAATGTGTAATTTAAATATTCGGAATACCCCTTATTGAGCAAAACCGAAAAATTCTGAAGGAAATAATCGTTGGAATTAAGACTCTGCACGATCATTCTGGAAGCATCTATACGTTGGTCAATATAAGCGTTTACATTTGAGACAGCCTCACGTTCCCGCGCTGCTTCCTTATTCATCATATATTGCGAGAAATACTGATACATAAAAAAAGACAAAGCAACCAACGTAAGTATCACAATTAACGAGTACATCATGAGAATCTTATTGAACATCTTCTGGGCAAAATATTTCTGGTATCCCTCTGTGAGCCGCTTTCTAACTTTTCGTATCATGTTATTCCCCTACCAAATGTTCAGCTTATTCAGAAATGAACAGTTATATTTTCCAATGTAAACTCCCAGTTTCCGTTACAATAATCAATCTTGTGAATACTGGTATTTGATGCTGGGAAAAACTTATTCTTATTCGTCCACTCTATGCCTCTTAACATATGATAAATGATATTTATTACACCGCCATGAGTTACAACTACTACGTTCTCGGTATGGTTTTTTCTTGCTTGGTCATTACATATATCTTCGAAAGTTTCCTTTATACGCGTAAAATTTTCAATTGGACTCTCACCACCAGGATATTTTTCATCCATCTGCAAACTTGAAAAATATAAACCTGGATATTTTACATTCGCTATCTCATTTGGCATCCCTGCCAATACACCATTGTTGGTTTCTCGCCAACTTTCCGAGCTTGTAACCGATAAACTAAGTTTTTGTCCAATAATACTAGCTGTTTCGAATGCCCTTCTCAAATCGCTACTGATTATTTGTTTAATATTATATATTTGCTTATTATCAAAAAGATATTGTCCCAGTTTTTCGGATTGTCTTATTCCTTCGTCTATAAGTCCTCTTTCACTCCATCCACCACGATAACCATCTTCATCTTTACCATGCCTAACAAGATAGATTGCCATTGTTTCCTCCTTGAATGCTGCTGAATTATGGCTGCCACGCGGCAGCATTTAAGATGTTTAACTACAACGGACAGCTTCAAATGTAAGTTAGAATTAGGCTCGTGTTCCCGTTATCCAATTCTAGGTTTCACCAAATCTCTAACATCGAAAGCCGAAAGAGACTTTAGGCCAATTTTATTTAGATAAGTTAAACGTAATTCCAAAACATTAATCAATTCATAATAACGATCTGACACTTGCGTGCCAAGACCATTACGTAAATTTTGGACAAACATTATCGATTCTGAAATCGGCATTCTCAACACATCTGAAAGAGAATTCCCCATAATCATTCGTTCTAGTTCCAACATTCTTCCTGTACAATTTGGGCACTTATCATGTTGCGAGAATAATTTTATTGCCCAAAGGTTTCCTTTACTAGTTGTTCCTGCATCACGCATATATTTCAAATCATATACGCACCCATGATAATAGTTTTGGTGTTTCTTTTTCTTGTGAACGTACGTTACAAGATCCTTTTCATATCCATAAAGTAAAATATCGGTAAATTGCTTATCCTGCTCTGCTAGTGGCTTTTCAAAGTCAATTCCGATCATTTTAGCCAATTCTTTGATCTTTACAACAGGTCCGCAGTTAGTACCCGCCCATAAAAGCACAGCTCCTCTTTTAAGCGAGAGTTCAGTTGCGACCATACGACTTGGATCAATATCACCAATGACCGTGCCTGTGCCGTTACATGTAAGGCATATTGGAGTTGTTTCCTGTTTAGTTACTTTTTTTTCCATGGATTCCTCAATATTCGAATACAATAACGATAGATGTTTTAATACTCCAGTAATTGTGCTAACAAGGGACCCTGGTCTTTTAGTGTTAAACTTGTTATGGGAAAGTTCAAATTCCAATTCATAACCCCCTTGACTATTGTTCTGAACCCCTTTATTATACCGATCACTTATTAACTCTGTAAATATTTACCTTTAAACTATCCTACCCGTTCGTAGTGAGCACGATAATGCGGTTCAAGTTCATATGTGCTTTGAAATAATAAATCCAATATTAAATGCAAAAAAACCGCCGAGTAAAAGGCGGTTAATAATCTCAATCTTATTTTAATATTCAGATTACAGGTTATTACTACTCACATGCCACTCCATCACCATCACGATCGAGTTTACTGCTGTAACCTGGATCATTTTTATATAGTGGTGCCTTGCCTGCCGCTTTCACTGAGGTACAATTTTGATATGTAACATTACCAGGAGTATCCGGTCTTGGAGAAACTTCTTGCGCAGGTGTAGTTGTTGGAGCAGCCGACTGTTCTAAATCAGCCCAAACCCCTCTTTTCGCATCTCTAGCAGTGGTTTGCAAGTAATTAAATAACTCTACCCAACGAACGTTAGGCGGGTATGTTGCCATTTTAGCAAATCCCTCACCAGCTAATGCCGCGTTATATAATGAACCATCTTCTAGGTATACATAGCCAAGTAAACGACCATATTTATCTCGCTCTTCAACATCAAGTTCCACATAAACCGTCTTCCCTGTCAATTTACCTTTAGAAAAGTTGGATGCCAATAACCCGCCATCTGGAACAGGATTGGTCGGATGCACTATCTCAGGTGTATCAATACCAATCAAACGAATCTTTTCCGTATTACCATCCCATGTCACTTCAAAAGTGTCACCATCGACAACACGATTAACTGTGACTTTTTTCTTTGTAATCGAACTAATCGTTATTGTCCGGGAAGCTCCTTCCCATCCGACAGTTGCACCGAGTGCTTCACCTACAAAACGGAGTGGAACAAGCGTAGAACCATCTATAACCTGACCTGCAACTGGGATAGCAGCTGCTTGTCCATCTTTCGTATAGTAGTCATTTCCGACCGTATACACAATAACATTAGTGCCCTTAATTGCTGTTACCGTCTTAGTTGCCTGCTCCCATTCTACTTGAGCGCCCAGAGATTCAAAAATCTTGCGTAACGGAACTAATGTGCTCCCATCAATTATCTGGGGATCTACCTCAAATACTAACCGTTTGCCGTCTAAGAACACAGAAGGTGCAGAATTGCTAGCTGCGCTTAGCACTGGAACAACGGTCAATACCAACGCAAGACATAGGATTAATGGAAATAATTTTTTGAACAAAATAAGTCACCCTTTCTTGAACCTCCAATAGTATTAATTGGAGTTCACAAATCCTATAATATCATACCCTCTATTAATCTGGGTGAATTGGGTGATATTGGATTAATGACTTAAGTGGATACATAAAAAGGTCTCGGTGCCTGTTCAGCTTTGGTAGTATGGGCATAAGCAACGAATTCGTTGTCCCCTTTGCCCTCTACAATGCCAAGCTTCTTCATTGTCTATATACTGTTCAGTATAGGTTTTTTTCCACATGCCATTACAAAGTTCATCATCGCATATGCATCAGGAGAATTATTTATGTTCTCAGAAGCTTGGTTTACCTGATTGAATTCTTCCTTATTGAGGATCCCGTTCTTATAAAAAGCTATAAAACGATTAACATCAAATTGCCGTTTGAAACCCTCAATCCCATGGACGTCACTATGCTGCGTTACGGTATCGAAATCTAAATCAATATAACCTGCTTTTGCGAGAAGTCTAGGCAGACTCCTCCCGATATACCGATTTCCCCCTTTTGATGCTTGATACTTCGCTAGTTTCTGTATAACAGAAGATAGCAAAGTAAAATTGGGTTCAACCACTCCGAAAATTTGGTCATCTATATCTATGATGACCAGCTTCCCTCCAGGCTTCAGCACTCGAAAGATTTCTTCAGCTGCCTTCTCTGGATAATGTAAATGTAGAAAAAGCAATCTTGCAATTGCAAAATCAAATGTATGATCAGGCAATCCAGTATCATATACAGACGAATGCACAAACTGAAGTTTTGATGATGGTATATTGTCTAACCTGCTTTTAGCTACTTCCAAAAGGTCTGTATCAACTTCGAGAGCTGTAATCTTGCTATCCTGTAATTCATTTAAAAGTTGTTCAGTAACAAAACCTGGACCACTTCCCAGCTCTAATACGCTCATGCCGTTCTGTAATCCATACCATCTTAAATTACGGAACTCTTTATCCCAACCCATCATTGCTTGGACTTTCAACCTCTCTACTTCTGCTTGAAAACCTAACTTTGCATTTGCAATATTGTAAGTAGAATTGCGTTCTTTCATTTTTACCCCCTGTTATGAGACACCGCAACCAATCCGGTTATTTCACCCTGAAGGTGCGATGACCGAATCGGCGTACGAGAATTAACGCGGCGGCCAAGTAAACGAGTGTTACAATCAAGACTGCTACAGTGAAAGGGAGCGCCGGGGCTTTCACTCCTATACTGATCCCGCATGCCGCTGACACCAGCAAGTTCACGATATAAAAGATAGGACTTTTCACATTGAGTTCGGTCGAATAGGGCTGAAAGATATAGTACATCAACAGGTGATGGACGGAGAAAAAAACGGACAGCATCAGCAGGCACACCCACAGCAGAAGCAACGCCAGATTTACCGCTGCGCCGGCTGCCAGGGCAATAAGCGTCAGCGCGGCTCCGAGAGCGGCGGCGATCGTCATGTTCAGCCCCATGATTCGGTACAGCCTGATGCGGAAATGCTGATTCGCGGCATTCCGGTAGAAGCTGTAATGCAGCAGGCTGAGATCGCAGTTGTAAAATATAGCGCGGCACACTCTTTCTCCTACAGTCAGGAAGTTCAAAATTATAACCAAAAAAGGAAGAACAGTCTCCAGGTTTGAACTCAGAAGAGCGACCCGTTGACTGTCCAGCGCTGCAAAAACAATGCCGGAGACACCCAAAACGCCAATAATGGCTAGTCTTTTGTAGACAGGTTGTGTGATCAGGCTGCGATGCCGTGCGAAAAAAAGCGCATTCAGATAAGCATAACCTTCCTTGGTTTTGAACTTGTCGGCCTGCATCGTCGTCAAAGCGTAATCGCTGTCTTTGGATCGAACACTCGTTTTCTTCGCATCCGACATCATGCGCCCGATATCCAGCAGCGGGTCGTCCCGTTTCGTTGCGACGTCAACCGCCGTTCGGTAATCGGGATACCGGGCTAGCCGCATCGCAGCGAAAATGCCTAATGCCGCAATGACGAGAACTGCAGGAAAATCAATTAGCATCGAGCCACTATTTGGCGTCCAATTGAGGAGTAGCGGTGCATAAGCGGCCGCACTGCCAAGTCCGATCGTCAACCAGACAAACATGGTGTTTCGGATCAGCTCTATGCCGGTTTTCTCAAACAGCTTCAGATGCAAATATTCGCAGAATACCCGCCAAAGCGTGACTGCAGCCGTCAACGTCAGCGCTTGCAGGATGGAGGCACCCAACAAGGAAGTAAAGAGCAGCAGTGCAGGAATATTATAGATAAAATATGTGCAGTAACGATAACTGAGCAAAGTCCGCATATACGTGGTCGGCGACAGCCGCATCAGCTTCACGGCGATGTATTTCTCCCGTTTCGGCTCCAGCACGGAGGCAGTTGTGCCACCTGCCACCACAAAGCTAAGCAGCAAAAAAATGTGCAAAAACAGCTGCAGTTGGTCTTCCTGAGGCAGCGACCGATTCAGTGCAACGGCAGGCAAATAGACGAGCAGACCTGTATATGCCAGCTTGGAAAACAGTCCCCAAAGCACGTTCAAAATGAGTGAGATAACGGTAACGGTTTTTTTGACATGCAGATTGGCGTAAACGGTGTCCGGTATCCGTCTCCCAATAAGTGGAAGCATTTGCGCATAATAAATAAACCGATTGGCTGCGGAGGATGTCCGGATGGCGAGCAACTTATTAAACGTTCTCAGCATGGCTTTCATCCTTTAACAAATGAATAATGCGCTGTTCGAATTCCGGACTGTGTAACAGCTCAGCCGGAACGTCGGACAGCCGGCCATTGTTCAACACAATAAGCTCATCGCATAGATCGGAAGCCAACTGTAAAATGTGGGTTGAGAAAATGAGGATATGATCGCGCTTCATCTCACGCAACATATTTTTCATCTCCAACGCCACGATGACGTCGAAGGAGGTGAGCGGCTCGTCGAGTAGAATGATCGGTGGTTTCGTAATCAGGAACAGCAACATCTGAATTTTGTTTTTCATCCCGTGGGAGTAGCTTTTGATCAGCCTGTGCCGGTCATCTTTCCCCATGCTCATAATGTCGAAATAAGCGTCAATGCTTAGGTCCGGCTGCAGGTTGTCCCGGTTAATATCCATGTAGAACTTAACGAATTCATAGCCGGTCAGAAACTCGGGCAAAATCGGCAGCGAGTACACATACCCGACATCCTCTTCACGGAGCTCCCGCACGACGCCATTTTCCTCAAGGAGAGCTCGTCCCCCGTCCATTTTCGTCTCGCCGCTCAAACAGTTGAACAGCGTCGTCTTCCCGGCTCCGTTGCGGCCGAGCAGTCCATAAATTTTTCCTTTTTGAAATCTGAATTCAACGCCTTGAAGCACCTTTTTATCGCCGAATTTCTTGACGATTTTGTCCAGGGTCAATTGCAAGTATAACGCCTCCGTTCGCTTCGTATGTTATGCCTTGTCTTCCTTACTTTTTCGATCTTCTGGCTCTCAACGCCAGACCATACACCAGCAACTCTTTGGTACGCACCGGCTTACAAAAAGTTTCTGAACTACCACCAGTAAGGTCATTAAAAATCGTCCTAAAATGAAAAGAACTTGCTGTATTTATAAGCAGGGACTAAACCCTTTTCTTCATCTGCTGGAACTTTCATATCAATAACCAAATCAATTTCTTCACCACTCACGAAGTCGAAACCCAGAAAATTAAAAGCCATATTCATCCCTCTTTTATCCAAAATTTAGATTATGAAGAGATTGACTTATTCACCAACTTGAAGTAAATGGGAAGATATTACAATATGTTTTCTTATTCGGTATTGCGTTTTCATATTCCTTCATTTGTTACGTTAATCTACCCGTTACTTCAATAAACAAAATAGGATCTGCCGCGAAGCAGATCCTAAACTATAATTATCTGTTAGTTAAGCAAACTTAGGGGATTAAATTGTTTGTTTGGATAAGGCATCGAAATATTCTACAACGACCTCACGAAATTCAAGAGCAGCCGGCGATATGTATCGACTCCTGTGCCACAATAATGCGATTTCCCGCACCACTTCGTGCGTCTCTACCTGGAGATATTTGATTTGTGCTCGATCATTCCTTGCTGTACTTGGTATGAAGGCTATGCCAATTTCGGCTTCCACCAGATTGACCAACCTTGCCGGTTCATCCCCCTCGTATACATAAAGAGGTGCAAATCCCATCGATTTGCATACCGCGTCCATTAAATCACGCGTACCGTAGCCGATCTTTAACCCGACAAACCATTCATCCCTCAGCTCAGTCAAGGATACGCTGTTTCGAGTCGCCAGCCGATGCCCCTCTGGAACAGCGACAAGGATGGGGTCGATGAACAGGATTTGACATTCGATGTCCTCCCGTTCGATAGGTGGCGAGGATAAACAATAATCTACCTCACCTCTCTCTAGAAGCATAACCATTTCCTGTGTCGTCAACATTTGAACATGAAATTGAATATTGGGCCGCTTTTTTCGAAATTTCCGAAGAATGTGGTGTAATACGCTTGCGCTAGTCACCCCTAGTTCAAGTGTGCCGTGGTCGGGGCTGGATAAATCGCTAAGCTCCAGCTTCCCCTGTTCCAATTCGAACAAAGCCCTTTCTGCACGCCGAAGAAATCTTCTTCCGAACTCATTTAATTGCAGCTTCCTGCCTACTCGATCGAATAGCGAGACCCCTAAATCTTCCTCCAGGCGCTGAATCGTTTTGCTTAATGACGATTGCGTAACGTGCAGACTCCGGGCTGCTTCGGTCACATGTTCCGAACGAGCTACCGCGATAAAATAGTGCAGTTGAAGAAGTTCCAATTTCGTACACTCCATTCATTCCTTCTAATCAATGTGATTATAGCATGTAATGCGTTGGAATAAATAATCGATTTCAAGTAAGATGACAATTAGATTTAGATTTCAATGAAAGGAATGAACATCATGAATCGTAAACTTCTTGTTTATATTGTTGCGTTTGCTGCATTTCTTGGGCCGTTCACACAAACGATTTACACCCCGGTGTTACCCGAGGTTGCCAGTCAACTACACTCCACCTCATTCGTCGTAAACTTGACGATTTCAGTGTTTACCTTATTTCTTGCCATCATGCAGATGATCTATGGTCCGCTCACTGATTCGAAGGGGCGTCGCAAAGTCATGCTTTTCGGAATATCGCTGTATGTTATCGCTTCGGTCGGGTGTTTCTTCTCCGAAAGCATAGAGCTGCTTATAGTATTTCGAGCTTTGCAGGCTATCGGAATTGCTGCGGGATCAGTTGTTGCCGTTACGGTCATAAGCGACTTGTTCGATGGAAAAGAACGCGGTCAAGCGATGGGAACCTTTCAGATGTTGGTTTCGTTAGGCCCTGTTCTTGGGCCGGTCATCGGAGGTTTTCTTAGCGGGGTGTTCAATTTTCACTCCGTGTTTCTCGCTCTTGCCGCAACGGGTATGGTTGTGTTGATTTTCAACTACCTATATTTGAAGGAAACGAAGCCGGACAACGTGAAAGCTGGCCGCTTTCAACTGCGGGATTTTGCAGCGATTCTTCAGAATCGGATTGGATCGTCCATTATTTATCTAGGATTTATTCAATATTATGTATTTTACGATTTTCTTGTCTTTCTTCCGAACATTTTAAGCGATCGTTACGGCTTGTCGGCCGAGCAAAAGGGACTGGTATTTCTGCCGATGTCGCTTGGCATCGTAGTTGGCAGTTATTTAGGCGGAAAAATCCAAGCAAGGGTAGATGGAGAAAAGCTGCTTGTTCTGACAACTTATCTAAATGCGATTTCGGTTTTGTTTTTCCTCATCTTTTACTCAATTTCATTACCATGGCTGCTGGCCGGAATTATCTTCTTCGGGTTATCCCTTGGGCTTTCGCTCCCGGTGCAGACGACGCTGCTGACTGGAGCTTTCACGAAAAACCGTGCGACAGCCGTCGGAGCGTATAATTTTTTTCGTTATATGGGAATGGCATGTAGCCCGATTGTTGGGAGCCTAATCTACCATATCGGTGGCTATATCCTGTTGTATGGTTTTATAGTGGTCGTATTTCTGGCTTTTGCCTTGCTGTTGTCGCGGCGTCACCTTGGCGCACAAGCAAATAGTCCGTCCCTTGAAAAGGGATGAATTCGGAATTGCCTTGAGTCAGTAATACAATGAATTATTGTTATTATCATCCCACAACCATCGTTTCTAATACGACGATAGTTTTTTGTATCCTTCATGAAACAAATACTGCCTGATGGAGTGACTACGCTCTGGCGGGATTTGTTTTCGCATACTACGTATCTACAAACTAATTGTCAATATCATGCTCATTTACTCAACGCGGCAGGCGTGTTGGATAACGATTTAACACCTATACAAAAAAACCTACAGCATTTGCCGCAGGTTTTTTTATTTGGGCTTGATCAACTATATAGGAAAAATCCTTCTATAGAATGCAACAGTTGATACGAGGGATACGATTCTTGAATATTATGGGTTCACAGCGACACTTCTTGGATTTGATCCTACTGGAATCGTTGCTACAACCGTATTTGTAATTCCGTTAATAACGGAAACATTGTTACTGTTAAAGTTCGCTGCGTAAATTGCGTTTGTTAAAGGATTGACAGCGACACCGAATGGGTGAATTCCAACTGGTGTATTTACAACCACATGCGTAGCCCCGTCTATAATGGAGAGATTGTTGCTGTTGTTGTTTGTTACGTAAATACGGTTCGTATTAGGATTGGCAGAGACACCTTCTGGATTTAAGCCTACTGGAATCGTAACTACAACCGTATTGGTAATTCCGTTAATAACGGAGACATCGTTGCTGTTAAAGTTCGCTACGTAAATCGCGTTTGTCAAAAGATTGACGCCAACATCTCTTGGATTTACTCCAACACCAGGAGAAGCAATAACTGTATTCGTTGCCCCGTCTATAACGGAGACAGTGTTGCTGTTTTGGTTCGCTACATAAATACGGTTCGTGATAGGGTTGACAGCGACTCCAAATGGATTTCCTACTACTAGAATCGTAGTTACAACTGCATTCGTAGCTCCATCAATAACGGAGACATTGAAGCTGTTTATGTTTGCTACGTAAATACGGTTCGTATTGGGATTCACAGCGACACCGAATGGAAGTTGTCCCACTGGAATTGTAGCAATAACCGTATTTGTTATTCCGTTAATAACGGAGACATTGTTGCTGGTTGCGTTTGTTACGTAAATACGGTTCGTGTTAGGATTCACATCGATGCTGACAGGCTGTAATCCAACTGGGATGTTCGTAATGACACTATTTGTAAACCCGTTAATAACGGAGACAGTGTCGGCAAATTGGTTTGTCACATAAATTCTATTAACAGAAGTAGGAATAGTAGGACTCGCCGGTCCTATTGCGCCAGTTGCGCCAGTTGCTCCTGTTTCACCTGTTGCGCCAGTTGCTCCTGTTGCTCCTGTTGCTCCTGTTGCACCTGTTGCACCTGTTACTCCAGTTACCCCAGTTGCTCCTGTTTCACCAGTTGCACCTGTTACTCCTGTCGCTCCAGTTACACCAGTTGCGCCCGTCACGCCTGTCGCTCCTGTTTCACCTGTCACTCCAGTTGCGCCTGTCACTCCAGTTGCGCCTGTCGCTCCAGTTACACCAGTTGCGCCCGTCACGCCAGTTGCGCCTATTTCACCAGTTGCACCTCTTACTCCTGTTGCGCCAGTTGCACCAGTTGCACCTGTCGCACCCGTAGCTCCTGTCGCACCCGTCGGACCTATCGGATATTCAGGAAATTCGATTTCAATTTCTTGTCCATTGTAAAGTTCAATCTCAATTTCCTCGACCTGAATCCAATCAATGTCTTCTAAAAAATCCTCAAGTTTGATTTCTCTTTCAGTTGAGTCAACATCTTCATCGAACTTCAATTTGTATTCGACACCATTAAAATACTCGATCTCAACTTTTTTGATTTTAGTAATACCCGCATCTATTATTACTTCTATTAACTGAGCAAGTTTACTCAAAATCCCAGCACCTCCCTTAGTCCATCATACGTATTCCTATCATATTTGTTTGGACTTAATGGTAATAGAATAGTAAAACCCAATAAAATGCCTTTGACTATTCATATATAGTAAGGTGCGGAGCCGAGTAAACGTTTACGAAATCAAAGAAAGAGTAAAACCCGGGCGTACCCCCAAACAAAAAACACGCTACCAGTAGTAGCGCGGATCATTAATCATCATATAGACTTTCAGTATCTTTGTTTGTACATGAATTCTTTAACACTACTTGAAAAGATTAATACCACGCTTGTTAAAATAGAAGTGACTAACATAAGTATTGTTATGACATTCAATATCATGGGAGCGTTTGAAGCTACTTCTCCTGCAATTAATGTATATATCAAAGTGAAAATATTTAATGTATTTACAACGATGTATATCCATTTAGCAATTTGTCCTCCGTTATAAATAAAAACACAAAGGATAGTCATAATTATTAATCCTATCATATTGTGGGATATTCCATTAAGTAAACTCATAACTAATATCATAATAAAAAGGATTAGATTAGTTAATACAAGTAATTGGAGAATTCTTTTGCCCCTTATTTCCTGCTTCTGAATGAAATCTTCAACTTGCACCCTCGTCACACCCTTCTTTTAGCTCTCGTTAGCTGAATGGGTTGAGCGTTCCTGATTCATGATATTCTCTTGAATAAACGGTAATACACATAAACGCTAATGAAATAAATCGGAAATAAAATTAGCCCTGCAAAAGCAGAAAACAAAACAAATTCAACCTTTTTACTTTCATTATCTGAATCAAAATTTATAAATCCATAAACAACCAAGAAAAACCATAATACGGTTAGTAAATATCCAATTATATAAGGCAGTTTCATTTCTTCACTTCCTTTAGAAATAAACTGGAGAAAGATCTCATTTTTGATTTGAGATATATTTTTTTTCGTAAATACCATGTCAAACAATCCTACCAGTTAGCGTAGTGAAGGGCTGCCACGAGACAGCCCTTCAAATGTTTATAAACTATCAATTCACCATAAGTTTTCTTGTAGAGCGTTACCCGGTCGTTTGAAATACGTATAGTGGCCAACACGATGATCCGCATCACGGTCGGGCAAAATACGTTTGCCTGTAAAGAATCTTTTATTTGGATGGAATGTAAATATCAATTTGACTATCTTTGTTTTCTAATGAATGAATATCGTTCCAATATTCGATATCTATAGGTCTACCACCATACGTTTTATTGATAAAATCATATGTAGTTCCAATTTGGGATTCTGCTCCTTGATGAATAATTTTCATAAAACGTCCAGCCGGTAATGTGTAAGTAATCATATCGTTAGGAATTCCATCGAAAGTTGTCACAGAGTAGGCAATCACATGTTGATATGGTACATCGGGAGTCCAGTGACCGTCATGAGGATATATTTGAATTAAATACATCCCTGAGCTTATCCTATTTTCTATTTCAAACTTTCTTTTATCTAATTCCTCACGTAGAGTTCCGCCAATTCTCGATTCGATGACCTTGTTTAGACTTTCCTTTATTGAAAAGCCAACCAACTTAATCTCTTCTCTCTCCATAGCACTGACTTCGTAAGTAATAATAAAAAATCCCTCCTTATAATGGTAAATATATCCATAACAATTATATGAAATATTTGACACCATGCAAAGATAAATATTTGAGATAGACTGACATTTTAGGATATTGAATGAATAATGTGTTTTTCAAAATAAAGAGCAGGCTGCCGTAGCACCTGCTCAACAAATAGTTGTTGTTAGTAACTTTTTCGTTTGGAAATTGGATGATCTTCTTTCAGCTCTAACAAATCCCATAGGTTACCATATAAATCTTTAAATACTGCAACAATTCCATACGATTGTTCTTTTGGTTCTCTCACAAATTCAATTCCTCTTGAGATCATTTCATTATAATCTTTCCAAAAATCATCAGTGTTTAAAAATAGAAAAACTCTACCACCTGTCTGGTTACCTATAAATGCCTCTTGTTCAGGTTTAGATGCTTTTGCAAGTAATATGGTGGTGCCGACTGAACCTGGTGGAGATACTACAACCCACCGTTTATCTTGTTCTGGCTGATAAGTATCTTCAACTAATTCGAAATTTAGCTTCTTCGTATAAAACTCAATTGCTTCATCATATTCAAACACAACTAGAGCGATATGTACGATTGATTGAACCATTTATTAACTCCCTCCAGTTTGTCCTCGTTAATTTAATAATAAAATAGCTATTTACTAGCTAAAATAGTAAATTCCCATGGAATATTTTCATTATTCCAACCACGATGTTCATCAAATTTTTCTAATTTGAAACCTGAAGTGATTACTGAATTAATAATCTCACTAAGTGTATATAATCTAACAGATACATCTGGAAAATGTTGCTGTTCATTCTCATCAAAGAAACCCTTATATGCTAGGTCTCCATTTCGTAATTCCTTGTCAAAATAATTGACTTCTTCACTACCGGTAACAATACATTTCCTTAAAGGATGGAAATCACTTAAGACCATTTTCCCTTCGTTTTTAAGCAATGAATAAAGAATAGACATGAATTTTTCAATATCATTAAAATAGTGTAATATTCCTCCTTCTAGATAAAGCATGTCAAAATAGCCTCCATATTTTTTTAAGTCTATATCATAAATATCAGTGACTATATAATTAATAGAGGTCCCTGCATATTCTGCCAGTTCTAAAGCATATTTTTTATTTTCTTCTGAAATATCAAATACAGTTACTTCTGCTCCTAATAAAGCTATTGGAACTGCTTTTCTCCCATTTGACCCACAAAGATTGGCAATCTTTTTTTCTTCCATGTATTCGAAATACTGTTTATGCTTTTTAAGACATGCTTTTGGGTTTTCTAATATTTGATTAGCTTTATCTTTAGGAGTGCCGTGACTATTATTCCAAAATTCATATGCTCGATATTCCCAAGCCTTTTTATTTTGTTTGCTTTGCTCATTCATTTTAAATATCCCTCCCTTTTCACAATTGCCCACACCATTTAATTCCATATATCATTGAATTATCCTGCTCATTTTAATGAGCAAAAAGGAGCTGCTTCAATGCAGCTCCTGCGCTATAGTTTTCCGTTTGCTCAATGGCTTGGCTACTCATTACACGCAAGAATCACCCATGGTTGCATAGCTAATGATATGCTGCTGCAAGACTTCTTTACTTTGCTGCCCAACCCAAGTCTCTAACTTATATCCATCTTTAAACAGTATTAAGGTTGGAACACTAGAGACACCGTATTCAGCTGCGAGTTCTTTTTCCTGATTGATATCAACTTTAGTAACGGTAGCCTGATATCTTACTTCTTGAGCCAGCTTCTCATCAATGGGAAGCTGTTCTTGACAAGATTTGCTGCTAGGCTCATAAAAGTCAACGAGTGTGATTCCATGATCGATCTGTGCCCTAAAAGTTTCTTTGCTCAATGAATGGATTTCCATCCCGTAACCTCCTCATAAATTAATTTGTTATTTATAGTTCAATGACTGATCCATCGATCGTTGTTTCAGCGGCTACTTTTATTGCCAATATGAGGACATTGAAAACCCCGCTTTCGACAAGCGGGGTTTTTGAGAAATGAATCGTTAGCCAATCACATTCGATATGACTTCGATATTGCCTTGAGTTGCTCTGGCATAAGGACAAACTTTATGGGCTTCATCGACAATTTCCTGAGCTACACTGATATCTACGCCCTTTACGGTAATGTCGAAATGAACTGCAAGTACATAGCCGTCATTCGCATCCTTACCGAGTGAAACATTTGAAGCTATTGAGATTCCTTCCGTTTTAATTCCTTTTTTCCTAATAATAGTTCCCATTGCACCTTCGAAACATGCAGCAAATCCAGCAGCGAACAGCTGCTCTGGATTGACTCCGTTACCTGGGCCGCCAAGCTCTTTCGGATATCTCAAGTCCAAGTTAAGATTGCCATCGCTCGAAACTGCTTTACCTTCTCTTCCACCTTCAACATTTACAGTAGCCGTGTACAATTTCTTTTCCATTGTTATCATAGTAACATCTCCTTTTGACTGGTTTATTTTTCACAATTTTTGCGCAGCTTATCCAACAATATTCGTTAAAACTTCGTTATTGCCGCGTGCTTCTTCAACTGCACGATCATCGTTTCCCATGCAGGCAGCTCCCACTCCTCATCCCAGTCACGAAGCACATGCCCCAAATGCCAATAAAGGCTGGTGTTAAACCCTTCCGGGATGACCATGCGTTAATTACCGAAAAAATCGTTTAACAGTTTCACGGTTTCTTGTGGGCTCTGCTCTGCGATCCAATGACCCGTTTTATCTAATCTGACCATTTTCATGTCAGGTGCATATTGTTTCAGAAACGCTTCAAGCGTATGAGAAGTGGATTCCGAACCACCAATACCGAGTACAGGTACTGACAGCTTTTTATAGGTTTTCAAATCATCAATATCTTGTCTGAATGTTTTATACCACTCGTTACTTGCACGAATCGCATCAGCATTTGAATAGGCCGCATAGTAAATATCTTTCGTTTCTTGAGTCATAGGCGGTTTGTCATACGCCAGATAATCAAAGATCCAATTCTGATAAATACTCATCTGATTGCCTTTCAACAACAGCTCCGGCAATCCCGGTACCGAATTGAGTGCAAACCACCAAGGAAAAATAGGTCGTTCTTTATTGCTCATATCGTAAACTCCCGGAGGCGGCAAGAGAGGAATACCCAGAAAACCTTCGAATGGATGAGGAACATCCATCATTGCTAGTTTTGTCGTAGCCTCTGGGTATTGAGCTGCGTAAGCATAAGCAACCTGTGCCCCGATATCATGTCCCACCATATGAATCTTGTCATAACCAAGCTCTTTTACCAAAGCATGAATATCTGAAGACAATGTCTTCTTATCATAGCCAGATAGAGGCTTGTCGGAGCTGCCCATTCCACGATATTCAACGACATACACATGATATTTCTTTGCTAGTTCCGGCATAATTTTGTGATACGCATACCAATTCTGCGGCCACCCAGGAAGAAGGAATAGCGGGTCACCCTTACCACCTTCAACATAGTGAAGCTTGACTCCGTTTACCTTTTTGTATCCGTTTTTGAATCCGGGAACCTTCTTAATGAGCTCCTGATCAGAATACATGTTTGTGTCAACTTCGGGTTCGGTATAATGCTGTGTAATGCGAACCATTGTTGGTTGTGTATCAGACATTGTTGAAAGCAGGGAACTTGAAGCCGTCACATTCTCGTAGCCTGCGCAAGCTGAAAGAAAAAACGCCATCATCAGCATACAAGCAGCCAACAATCCGAACACTTTTGCATTTCCGCTAAACATCACAATTCCTCCGCATAAGCGCATCTGTAGATGGCTATTTTATTGATTTTTTTGCTGCCTTCCAGTTGCAACACCATTATTATTGGAAAGATGCACCGTTGTTATTACAATGAGTTCATTATTCCGCTGCTCGCTCTAATTTCGTCGGATTCTATTAGATTTAACCACACATAAACGACAAATAAGGAGCAAACAAGTCCAATACCTTGTCTGCTCCTTTATTTTTCATCAATGCTACTCATATACAAATTCTACCTCTTTGAGCTGAATAATACCCACCATGGATAGGCAGGCACTGGAAATTAATTCATACCCCTGCCAGAGTTCACAATAATAATTTTTCTTTAATTTGTTTTATAGTCAATCCTTCTTCTTCTTTCATTACACGAATTTCCTCGAGTCGCTTTAGTGCTAATTCACGCGGGTATCTTCTTGTCAATCTTATATCCTCTTGCTCAAATGAGATCATATCCTCTTCCGTGTAATATTTAATGGTGCTGTATCGAACTCCAGAAAGTTCAACCAACTCACTGATACTCACATACTCTGATGATAAAATTTTATCTAAGCTTCTTTTTCTCCCCATATTTTTCTCCCTTATGTTACTGCAATACTTGAATCTAATATCCAGAATCAATACTTTGGATAGCTATATCAACCGTTCTAATTTTTTTATAAATGTCCTCTTTACGCAATATCTCTAGTTTTTGCTTTAACGTTTTTTGTTCGTAATCAGAAAAATAATCGTTTAGCATACTTTTAGTGTTTAAAAATAACACCAAGGCTATTGTATGTTCTTCTACATTCCCATGTTCTAATAACTCAGCTCGAATTTTCTCCACGATGTGGTTCCGTGTATTTGCAACATCCGAATATTTTTTTACTGGAACAACAAATAAAACTTCCGTATTTTCAATCTCTAGAACTCCTTTATCTACAAGGCTTTCTACAACCATTTTATAAATTTCTTTGTTAAAGTAAAAGTAAGAAACCCACTTCTTTAGCTTCTTTGGTTTCTCAGCGGCAATAATTTCGAGTAATCTGTCAAGATATTTTTCACCTGTGGATGCTGAGTCAGAAATTCTGACAGTATCATCGTCTTCAAATGTAACGTTGCCATTTATAGAAAGTTCCATAATACAAGCTATAACTGTATACAAGGCAACATGCATACGAAAAATAGACTTTAGTTTATTGGTTTCACGATCTAATGCGAGTAAGACAAACTCTTGGGGAATTGATAAATTTTTTAACATGATAGTATCATCCTTTCGAAGACTTTTAACTTACTACTTACTACTTACTACTTACTACTTACTACTTACTACTTACTACTTACTACTTACTACTTACTACTTACTACTTACTACTTACTACTTACTACTTACTACTTACTACTTATGTTATTGTACTAAATACAAAAAGTCAAAAGGTTTTTTAAACAATTTTCAAATCACATAAATCCTTTTATTCGTCATAACTGCCCGTTACTCCAACGAAATTAAAAAGAAGCCTGCCAACAAGCAAGCTCCTCCAATATCGTTCTCCGTGAGACTAACTCTCCTGAGCAATTAAACTAATCTGATCAAAACGCTTCGCCATTAGAATACTTTATTTAACTCTTGTATGTTTTTTTAATTAACCTGAGATCAAAATAGCCTCTCGGTTTCACTAATAACTACTCGATAACGTACTTCTGTATAATCTCTTCACGGAATTTCAGCCCATGCCCGGGGCGATTCCAAACGGTAACCATACCGTCCTTGATTTGAGGAACCTCTTCAAACAAATCATCGTACCAATCCATGTACTCTATGTAGACTCCGTTGGGAATGGCGGCAAAAACCTGGATTTGAAGTTCCCACGCCAGATGAGGAGTGACCGGGATTCGATGTGCGCTTGCCATATTGGCGATGCGGAGCGCTTCGGTAATCCCCCCTGCTCTGAGGTTGATCATCAGAATGTCTCCGGCTTTCCTGTCAATCAGGTCACGAAACCCATATCCTAAATACTCGGTTTCGCCGGTCGTAATCCGGATATCCAGCGCTTTGGCGATCTCCGCATGACCAATGATATCGTCTGCAGGAACTGGTTCTTCGAACCAATATACGCCCAACTTTTCCAACTCTCTTCCGAACTGAATCGCTGTTGCCACATCAAGCCCCTGATTCACATCAACCATAATGTCAATATCCGCACCCAACGCTTTTCTAACGGCGGCCACCCTTTTCAGGTCGATTCTTAAATCCGGGAACCCTGCTTTCATCTTGAACGCTTTAAATCCACGAGAAATATACCTTTCTGCTTCCTCGACGAGCTCCCCCTCAGTTAATGCCATGAATCCAGCGCTTCCATAGGCTTTAACTTGATCCGTAAAAGGCCCAAGCATCGCATGAATTGACGTGTTCTGAAGCTTCCCTGCCAAATCCCAGAGGGTGATATCCACCGCAGATATCCCGTAAAGTGCAACTCCCTTGCGGCCAATCATGTTGAGCGCCCACCAAAGCTTCTCCCATATCTTATTCCGATACAACGGGTTTTCGCCGATTAGCAAATCGGCAATATCACGATCTATGCATGTTTTGATCGTTTCGCTGCCTTGACCCAGAATGGGCAAATATCCCATTCCAGTTATTCCTTCATCCGTCTCAATCTCAACAATGATTGCATTTCTTTTAGTAATGAAAAACGTCGATACTCGAATGGGGGTCGGGAATGGTACGGAAATAAGCTTTGTTTTAACGGATGTGATTTTCATAGTAACCTCCTGCTTAATAAAAAATAGGCCGTTTTTCTGTCCCTACCTCGGAGCCGTACTTTTATTTACGATATACTTTAAATAAGCCAATTCTATGCCTAATTATTTCAATGTGGCGCAACTGTTCGTTACATCAACGAGGCTGCCTATTGATACAGGCAGCCTCGTTCTTTTATGTATTAAGTTTTAGTTTTAAATAATTATTTTTTATGTAATTATATCCTGAATATACAGTCATGATTAAAGCGAGATACATAAGTAATTGATCTACATGAATGTCTGTTATAAAACTAAATGGACGGTTATTTAACAATACTGCTGTAATTGCAACTACTTGTAACACCATTTTAATTTTACCGAATCGATCCGCTTGCAAAGCAATTTTTTGTGAAGAAGCTACTGTTCTAATTCCCGTTATAATGACTTCCCTGGCTATTATAACTAAAGCAACCCATGTATATAGTCTATGCTGACTTACAAGTAGAATCAAAGCTGCAGCAATAAGTAATTTATCTGCCAATGGATCAAGCAATTTACCGAGATTTGTAATTTGATTGTATTTTCTTGCAATATGTCCATCTAATTTATCTGTTATTGAGGCAATTAAGAATACCAGCGTTGAATAATATATTCCGTACAAATCAATATGCTGAATGAATTTATACTTATTAATTAACCAATCTGGGTGCGTGGGAAATAGGAGAATAAAAACGGGGATTAAAAATATCCTTGCGATGGTTATTTTATTCGCCAAATTCATAAAGTACCTCCATAATTCTCAAATAGTAAATACTTACTTATAATACCATATTGGTCACTCAGGGAATTATTGGATTTAATGTTTTAAACTTATCAAATTCTATTATTGTATAAAGTTTGTATGGACTTTCTGTATTATCCCGTTTGAACATCCCCATGTATCCAACATTTTGAAATACAACATACTCTATAAAAGAAAAATCATCTTGGTGGTTAGATTGCCAATAGTAATGTAATTCACGCGGTGACTTATAATATAACCAATCTAAATCTTCAATTGAATAACCTTTATGAGATAAAACCCAAATTCTAAAAAGCACATGTGGATCAATATTAATTTCTGATTTATTATTTTTGTTTTTAATTTCAAGCGCTTTATTATTCAGTAAAATATTAATTTCAGAGTTAGACTGATAGTTATAAACTGAATTTACTTGATTAAATTGACTTGAATATTCTGCAATTCGTGAAATCTCTCTTACTTGATTGACGGTTACCTTCGGCATATAAAAAGTGATTATTAAACAAGCTAGCCCAAAAATTAGTGATCTAAGTAAGAAATTATCCTTAGTTCTAGAAATATAAATAAATCCCACAATTGCTCCCAGCGGAATTAGTAGTCCCAAAACGTCTAAATATAAACTACATATAATATACCCGAGAATGATTTTAATCCATGCTTTAGCATTTAGACTCTTTCTTTGATCGATGTAGGATGATATCAGTAACAGGAATAAACTCAAGGAAATAATCCAATTCATAAATTCCTCCTCTTTTCATTTTATAAAGGCGTATCCTTCAAAATTTAGACGCTAAATTTCCAGTTAAGTTCCATTTAAACACTAATTTAATCCATTTTCAAGCCGTCGGGAATGAGATCAAGTTCTTGTCAAAATCGGGAATGGGACCTCCACCTCATTCATTTACATCATAACCAATTACTTGTTTCGTAAAAGGATTAAAATAAACTGTTATGGGACCTTGTAAACCTTCATAATCGGTATGAAACAGCACACGAACAGCTTTATCCCCGTTAATCCATAACAAACTACGATTAATTTTTGCAAATGTGGTTCTTTTAGGAAGAAACAATTGCTTGATATGTTTTTCTTGTAAAGAAGTAATAGATACTTCGCCTTCCTGCCAATTAATAATGTGTTTATTTTGATTAGTTTCATCCCAAGACCGTTTCAAATAGGCTTTTTCATCAATGAAAGTTGTTGATATTAAGATATAAGCACCAATAAGAATTACCAAAACAGATGAAAACCAAAATGGTTTCTTTAATCTCAAAATAGCCACCTCCGTGGTAAACTAACAATTTTAATGTCTTAAAAGTAAACTGTTTATTTCAACACCATTATTCAGTATCCAATTTTGGAAATCCTTGAAACTTTCTCACTGTGATTTCGTAAAATTAATTGTTCGACAAAGGAGGGTTAAACTTGTCTAGTAACGTTGCATTTAGCTCAGGTATTATTTTATTATTTGTTTTATCATCCTTTGTGCTATTTTTGGCACACATCGTTTTATGCGTATGGGCATATCGAGATAGCATACGAAGAGGTAAAAGCACGGAATTTGCATTAATTATTCTGTTAGCAATGTTGTTTTTCCCAATCATAGGACTGATTGTTTATCTAATAATTCGTAAGGATTAGTTCCAAATCAAAACAAAACGGCAGCCAATGGCTGTCGTCTCTTCGTGTGGATTGAACAATCGTTTATCGTTAGCTTGAAAATTCTATTTAACGCAAGAATGAATGATTTCTCTTCATTTATTCTTATTTTCGTTTAAAAACTATTCATATATTTCACTAAAAACAAATGAAACAAATTAGGATTGACTAGTAGCAAATGTTGTTGCATCATGTTGTAAATAGGTTTTCTGAATGCATTAAGAATTAATAAATTGAATTAGGGGGCAAACGTTTGAAAAATCTTTGGTCTGCGGCGATGTCCGAATCTTTCATGCTACAATATCCTCTTGTATCTGACATGCCATTTCAAAAGAGTCGATGCTGGAATTACGAGAACGGTTGTATTTTAACCGCTTTTGAGCGGATGTTTCACACAACAGGGGAAGAACCCTACTGGCATTACATTAAAAATAACATGGATTTGTTTATTCAAGATGACGGTTCCATTGCTACGTACAATTTAAACGAATACAACGTCGATATGATCAACCAGGGCAAAACGCTTTTCCTTTTGTTGGAGAAAACCGGGGAACCCAAGTACCGTAAGGCTATTGAGTTATTGGTGACGCAATTGAAGGGGCATCCCCGCACCAAAGAAGGCGGTTTATGGCACAAAAAAATCTATCCGTTCCAAATGTGGTTGGATGGCGTATATATGACATCTCCTTTTTTAGCTCAATTTGCACACGTGTTCAATGAACATGAATGGTTTGATGATATCGCCAATGAAATTTTGCTGATGGAGCGCGTCGTCCGCAATCCACAAACCGGACTGCTCTACCACGGATGGGATGAGAGCCGAGAGGAACGCTGGGCCAATAAAGTAACAGGCTGCTCCGAGCATTTCTGGGGACGTGCTATTGGCTGGTACGTCATGGCGATTGTTGATGTACTTGACTTCCTGCCGCTTGATCATCCGCAGCGCGGTCAAATTATCGGTATTTTCCACCGTTTGGCAAAGGCTATTGTCAAGGTGCAAGACTCCGAGAGCGGTTTGTGGTGGCAAGTAATGGATCGTGGCGGTGAAGAAGGAAATTATTTGGAGGCTTCCAGCACCGCGATGTTTACCTACGCACTGGCTAAGGGCGCAAATAAAGGCTATCTTGAAGAATGGGCAATTGAAGCGGCTCGTAAAGCCTACGAAGGAAGCCTAACAAAATTTGTAGAGCGCGATGCTGATGCTTCTCTGCATCTGAACGGCATTTGCAGCGTAGCAGGCCTAGGTAATACGCCGTACCGCGATGGATCATATGCCTATTACATCAGCGAACCGATCCGACGCGACGATCCGAAGGGCTTTGCGCCGTTTGTCTTGGCCTGCCTGGAGATTGAAGCCTCTTCGAGAAAAGCGTAAAGACAAATGGGCCGTCCCATATAGGATAAATGGCCGTCTTGCCGTGTTTGAACAAACGTTCTTCGTAAGCGTAATGCTTAAATACATAATTCTGGGATATTATTCTTAATCTTACGAAAAATTACCACCTTATGCTGTGTCCAGAGGGACGACTCGAAAAGCTGCCGAATACTCGGCAGCTTCTTTTTTACAGTCATCGATAGCGAGACTTATTTCCATTCAGATTTAATATTGAACTATCGTTTGCCGTTAGGTTAATGCCCCAATGCCCTCATTAGCCACTTACTAAATCAAAGCTTCCCTCTTGTTCATTTTTATAAATCTGTATTGGTTCATAACCATGTGCACTACCAAGTCTGTAGATTCGTGTTGCTTCTTTAAAATACAGACGCTTAGAACAAGTGCAAAGTTTTGCATTTTGGAAAATTACTTACTTCAAGACTTTAATGTCTACAAGTTTAGCTTTCAACAAAATATTGAGGTTGAAATTACCTTAGGATAGTGCTCTAAAATAATCGAAAGCATACGTAGATGTCCAAATGGTTTTAAGGGTAAATTCCCATCAATTTGTTGTCCAAGTATGACTTTTCCACCCAAAGTTTGGAATTCATCTAAAGTTATTGTTTCGGAGCATAGACGAATAACTTCTTTACGAGTTAAGAGCATTAATGCTTTAGTCTCCATACTGGGTACTGGTTCGTCGTCTGATGATGCCAGGAAAATAGGAGTTACGCTTTGTACTGAATTCTGATGTCCCACAATCAATGGACGTGGTTCAGTGCTTACATTTTGAAATTTATCAATAGGTTCCAACTATATTTCAATGTCAAACCTAGTATTAGGACAATAAAAAGTCATTGAAGGTGTTAAAGGAGTTATACGCATCTGAGACTCTTCAAAAACCTCACGTTGGGCACATTCCCAAGCCGTTTCGGCCCCTTCTCTATGCCCGCCAAGTCTAACAATAGCAAGTGCCGATTGATCCACAGTCGGTCCCATCATAAAAGCCATTCTTTTATTGGTTAGTACAAACGCTCCAGCTTTCTGAACAACCTGATCATTCACACTGCCACGCCCCCCAAAAGTGAGTCCAGAATCCCAACAAACAATTTTCAACTTCTGCTTTGGAATGTTGGGGTTAATATCCAGTTCGTCCAATAATCCCAAGTCTTTAAACGTAGGGCTTTTCCATGTCCTACTCCTTCAACCAAAAGCAGATCAGTTTTCTTCGCACCGACAGCAATTAATTGGTTATAAAAATTCTCTGTATGGAAGGAACGAATCGTCATGTCTTCCTTCCCATGAACTAAAAGTAATTTACGATTACGAAGGGTTTCTATATATACAGACGGATTTAGAACACTTTTTCCTTTTAAAAATTCACTCCACTCGCCCTCATCAATATTCCGAAAAACATTTTCATGACATCTCTTTAAATATGGCAGGAGTGTTGTTAGGTCATCTTCAGGCTGAGTTGTATCTGAATTTTGATTCGCTGGTTCAAGTAAGGGGCAAAATATAACCGCAGCTTCAGCTAAGTCTGTCAATGCAAGCGTACTTGCAGCTACTCCTCCACCATAACTATTCCCTACCAACACAAGTCGATTGTATGACCATACGACCTCTTTTTCAGTAGCTAAATCTATTGTTTTTCTTTTAGAGAGAAGTTCTACTCCTTTAATTGCTCCTTCTATTGAGCTTGAAGGACCAAACTTTCCATAACTTTGCCAACTCCCTGGGTACCTTGCTTGTAAAACAAGAAATCCAGCATTTGAAAGAGGAACAGCCATATCTTCAGCTATAGGTGTATTGGGTAAACCTGGGCACCAAACGATTCCAACTCCATTTGCATTCTCTGGTTCGGGTAGAAACAAATCGCCAAGAATGTCGTCATTTCGTACGAACGCATGCAAGGCTATATACACCTCTTTCAAAAAAAATTACATTCATTGTATACTCCCTCCTCGAGCTATCTTATTTCATAACAGTATAAATTCCCAATTATCACCACAATTTCCTGCCCGTTTGCGTAGTGCGTTTATAGAAAATTGAAGCGTTATATATTCGCAAATATGTGCATATGTTTGTGTCGTGCAAACAATTCCGTGTGGGCTCTGTTCAGATATGTTAAAAAAAGGGAGTAATTTCAACACCTGTGCCATACCTGTCACTTTTATTTCAGAGGAGGATTTATGGAACCAAGAGCGCCATACCCCTATTTCAAACCCCGTCGGGTCGCAAGCTGGTGGAGCACGCTGGAAGACATCCTATGGCCCCAAAAGTCAATCAAGGACAAAATAAAACGCCGAGCGGAAGGCTTTGCCGAAGCTGGAATCGACACGGCTCTGAATTTCGGCTTCCATATTCGTTTCGATTTTTCCAACTATTTTGGCCAACTGCACGGTTATTTGAACAACGTCTGCGAGGAATTGCATAAGTACGACATCAAGTTTCTTGACCACTACTCCTGCAACACGATAGAACGACCAAGGGATCCGGTGGAATTCTTGAAGCTGCACATGGCGCAACGGCATCACGTCCTACTCCATCATGATCCGATCGCCGCCGAGTACGCCGGGTATGTCGGTTACCGGTTCAACGACCTATGCCAGGTTGACGTGCGAGACGGAAGCCGGGGCTACAGCCCGTCCTACCAAGCGGAGCTGTTCTGCCATAACAATCCGAATTTCCTGGAAATGCACGGCAAGTACTTGGAGCGGCTGCTCCGTGAAGTCGATCTCGACGGCGCACAGATTGACGACATGGCGGACTACGGCTGGTTCTCGACGTGCGCTTGTGGATATTGCCGTGAGCGGTTCATGCGGGATTACGGGCACGCGTTGCCCGACTTCAGGGACAAGTCATTCTGGGGCGACACGTCCGGCACTCCCATCACTTGGGGCAACTACGACAATCCGGTGTTCCGCGACTGGGTCAGTTGCCGAACGGATATCATCGCCGATCACGTGAAGTTGATCAAGAGCTACTTTCACGACAAGCCGCTCACGACCTGCTGCTCTAGCACCGGTCCGATTATTCTCAATGCCGTCTCGCTCAATCTGGAGAAAATGGTGCCCCACCTCGATTTGGTCATGCTGGAAAATTGCGGCATCGGCACCGGCAGCGTGCACTGGGCCCGCACCGACGCCGAAGCGCTGCAGCAAAAAGACATCGCCGCCCACATGGGCAACGCCCCGGCTATCGCGCTCAGCTACACGATCTATGACAAAGGCGGCTACTTGGGCTGGTGCCTGAGCCGGTTCTGGGGCGTCGTGAACTGGAGCAGTACGCTTCCCGGCCGACTGCAGGAAGATCCATCTGAGATGAAAGAAACCCATGCGATCATCGGACCGATCAACAACTGGGAGAAAGCCTACAGCGATCTGGACGGTCAAGTGGGACGAGACGTTGCGGAGGTGCGGGTCGGGAGCAACAGGTACTGCCGCGACAACGGTTGGCGCGATGCGGAAGGCCGCGAGCACTGGGACTGTGTGCTGCGTTGGTCCTGCGTATTCGTCGAGCGGAACATCGGCTACCGCATCGTACGGACCGATGAGCTGGCCGATGCGGCCGCGCTTCAGCAGGAGCGCACCCCGCTCGTGCTCGATGGGGTTGGCTGCGTCTCCGACGCTCAATTCGCGGCGGTGACGGGGTTTCTGGCCGAAGGCGGTGAGGTGTGGCTGAGCCTGCCGTTCGGCACGCACGACGAGCGCGGCTTCCTGCGCGCTCAACCGCTGTCGGACGCGCTGCTTGCCGCGTCCTTTCCGAGCTTGCGCCTGCTGGATGCGGCAAGCGAGGCCACAGCTGCGGCGGCGCTGCAGCAGCTCATCGCGAGCGGCGCGTTCTCGCCGCGCATCCGTCAAACCGCCGGCGACACCGGCTGGGCGCTGCGTTTGCGCGTGCACGACGATGGCCCAGTGCTGCATCTGTTGAACCGCTCGCTCGAAGCGATTCCCGATCCGCAGCTCAAAGATGAGCACAACCATGCTGTCGTGCTGAAGGACTTTCGCTCGCTAAGCACGAATAACCGGCTGAGCTACGAGATCGACTTTTGCGGCACCGGATGCGTGCCATGGACGAGCGCTATTGTCCGCAGCCCCGAGCTTGGGGCGGAAGCACGAGATTTGGTTGTGGAGCGCCTGTCCGACACGGTAGTCCGCGTTTCGATCAACTTGGATGGCGTCGACCTGTATGGGGTAGTTGGGTAAAAAGGGTTTAGACATGACGACCATTAGGCGTACACAAAAGAGCATGCTGCGATCGTAGGCAGCATGCTCTTTTATTATTGGACTTACCAATTAAATGGCTAATTTCATTCATGTTTAACTCTTCTTTTCTCAATGTCATATTCGCTTAACGCATGCATACGAATTCCGAAAATATACGTTAATCCTTCCGTTAAAATAACGTTTCACGCTAGCGGAATATTCGATTTCTATATCCAATCTTCGAAATGATCTGTTACAAAACGAATCTCACTCTCATAGTGCGCCAAATGACCCTCATCAATCATTTTTTGGAAGGCTAGATTCCCGTCGCTGGCACCATTTCTCAACGTATCACACAGTACTGTCAAACGTTGTATAATCCACTCTCGCAGATTATTAGGGTTGGGAATTCCATACGATTCAAAAAACAAATGAATTCGCCGACGGCGCTCTGTGGCGTGTAATTTATATTGGTATTTTATCGTTGTTCTAGAAGAATGGTCTGGTGCAAAACTCGCAAGCGGTACCGATGTGTAAAGGGTGTATGCAATGTCCCACATACGCGGACCTAGGCCTGCCATGTCAAAATCAATCAGCGCTACAGGTTCCCCCTTTTGAAATACAACATTATATAACGCTGCATCATTATGACAGATCACTTCGTGCTCGGCATCGTCTGAATAGCTAAGCTGCCATCTGTTCTCAGTATTGGGAGTGAACGCTTTAGTCACATCATGGAAATGACGCAAAAGGCGTGCCAAACTCACTAGCGTTTCGTCCGACCACATGTACGGTTCAAGTTTTGGATAATCGTTTCCTGCGACTTCCCCAGAAATAAATGTCAATATTTCACGACCAGAGTCATCGATCCCAAGAAATCTTGGTGCACCCTCAAATCCTTGTTTTTCCAAATGTTTGAGTAGTTCATGAACACTCGCACTCCAATAACCTATAGGGCGGCGAACCGTGTTCGCCATACGGACTATTTGATTTACATTACCGCCTTGTAACACTTCTTCCTGACTCATAAGATATCTTACCTCGCTTTTCAGTGCATTATCTATTGCAGATTTTTGCTTGTTAGTTATGGGAGCTACTTTCCTAATAATAACAAAATGTTATAAGTCATTGCTTATAGAGAACAATTATAACTAAACTCCCGCTATCGGAATAGGCCACCGAGCAATTCACCGGCAGCCTAAAAGAGTACATTTCTATGGAGCTATCGTTTCTCGTTAGCGCAATAATACATTAACTTGTCACTTAAAATTGAACTTTAAGCGTAATTCCAACAAAAATTCGGCTTACCACGCTCTACTGCCCGTACTAGCGCGGTTCCTAGCTTTTATTTCTTGACTAGCTCTTCAGGCATTATCCAAATTTGGTTTGTTTTTGTAATTTTTAAATGGAGTGTCTTTTGTTCACCATTCTTTAACCTTTTATAAGTGGTTCCCATACTAAAGATACTTCTTCCTGGAATGAATTGTAATCCACTAACTTTTCTATTTGTATGTACGGCTAAATATTCGTTAGCTTCAATTTCACCACCCGCAACAAGGTTATAAGCAGATTTATTCCAATCCATTTTTATAATCTTTAAATAAGTAGACACTTTGTCTCCAATAATGTTCTGTTTACCTGTCCCTTCAACTAATACTTCTACATCAGCTGGCGTTGAAATAAAATCATAAATACCTAATTCTTGATTCGTACGATCAAGAACTATCAATCTATTCAATATGAAATAAGTTCCGATAAGTGCACATAAAATGAGTGCTAATGTAATTATTGATCTCACACACAAGGTATTCCTCTAATCTGCCCTTTAGCTCAACGCGGCTGCCGATTCATTCCGGCAGCCGCGTAGTTTTTTGATATATTAAAAAGTTACGGGAACTTCCACCAAATCTTGAATGCTGCCGTCGCGGGCGCTGCGTGTGTACACCATCAATGTACCGTTTGGTGTAGTGGGAGATTGATCAAACTGGAGCTGTACGTCGAATACTCCAAAGGCTGGAGCGCCTTGTGCTGCTGTTGCAGCTCGTTCTTTCGTAATGATACGCCCCATCGCGTCGTGAATTTGGTAATTTATCGTCGCTTCGAACGCTCGAGCGCTACCCGTCAACTGCTGTCCGGGAGCAATCCTCGTTCCAGGCAAAGGCTCTAACACTACGATATTCGTCGAGGACGGAAGCGGCACGACCAAACGGAAACCGGGATAAATGACATCAAGTGAAAATCCCTGGCGGTTTCGGTTGGCTCGAATCAATTCGCTCAGCGGTGTTCCGAAACGGCGGGAGATCCTATACAGTGAGTCTCCCTGCTCTACTTCGTATACGAAGGCCGCAATAAATAGCAGCTGAGCGACTCGGAGAATGTCCGGATGCTGTATTTGGTTGAGTCCGGCCAACATATCAACGCTTACAGAGAAACGTTCGGCGATCCTAAATAGTGTATCTCCCTGCTGAACCTGATATAAAACAGAGCTTTGCTCCGCCATACCTGGCAATCTAGCAAGAAGTACTTGACCTGGAAAGATTCGGTTGGGGTCTGAAACAGATGGATATAACGCATTAATCTGCACTAACGACGGTACGTTGGTACCCAATTGTTCAGCAATCGTATACAAGGTGTCACCCTGGTGAACTGTATACAGCAAGTGGGTCCCTGATGAAATCGGCATGGAAACGCAACTCCTCTTCAAGTAGGTTCATACCCATCATATGCCGTATTCGACCGCTAACGTGATTATCGGGGTTCAAACCGTTGCGTAAATCTGCCCGTTACTTAAATGAAGCACAAAAGAACCTCCCGCGACGGAGGCTCCATCTTTGTGTAATTATTTTCTTAACAGTTTCCGAAATATTATTGATGCTTAGGCCATATTGCTTCCAATTGAATGCCATTGTTATCGAAAAATCCGAAACTTCTTGTCGGTCCATTGCTCATCAGTGCGGTCATTTCCACACTTAATTCCTCCAACCTGCTCCTCATTAGCAGACCGGCAGCTTCATCCTGAAGCGCAAAAGCAATATGCTGCAAAGCACCTGGAATAAAGGTTAAGCGCTGCAGCGCTTCGGGATGCGAATGAATTTGCGCCTCAGCGAGTTCGAAGAAATGTAGCCCCCAAGTTTCAGCAGTTGCCCCTGGCTTAATGAAGGCATGCCTCCCGTGAAAGGGATTTTCCGGGAAGATGTTGCTTGATTGCATGCCCAATACTTCCGTATAAAATTGGATTGTTTTTTCTAAATCTTTAGTAGCCATTGCGATGTGGTGAATGCCATACCACTCCATTGTTTCACGTCCTTTATCGATATGTTCGAACCGCGCAAATATTTTAAAGTCAGTATAAATTGTGTACTCGGAGAAGTCTGTCGATTGCTGGATGTTCGTTCGCTAAAGTGGGATCTGCTTGAGTTGGAAAAAACAAAATAGGATCTGCCACGAAGCAGATCCTAAACTATAGTTTACCGTTAGAGTCTAATGTTTTACTGCAATCCGCCGCGTGAATATGGTGTTAGGTGAAGGTCTTGCTTCCCTCATTTGATTTACTCACACAGTTAATTAATAAATAAATCGTTACATACACGGTTCCAATAAATAAGCCAAATAATAAACAAAAGAAAATCGAATTACTTGTTAAACTTCCTTTTATGATTCCACTTACTTTACTCCAATCAGTTAATGCTTCCCAGCTATTTAATCGATATTCTCTTCCTAACAAAATTCCATACCCACCTGCAACTGAAGCTATAATAACAAAACACCAAGATATTATCTTGTTATATAAACTCATTAAAATGTATTGAATTTGATAAAGTGAGATTGCCCCAAGTAACAAACTAGTCCAAGAAAATAAATTTATTACTATAAAATCAAACCAATAAGCAAAATCGATATTCCCATTATTTGTATATGTATCCTTCCTTACAGTTAAATGAATGAGGTCAGTTATAACGTACGGGGAATTCGGAAAGAAAAGTAACCATAGCATCCCTAATAAAACAAGAAAAATAGACTTCACTTTACTACGCTTGTAAATAAGATACACCAAACTAGACAGAACAAGAGGAATCCAAGCCAAAAATAAATTCCAGTTCAAGAAATCAAAATAGGACTTATTTCTATAACTAATATAAACAACAACGTTTACTAAAGACAGAGTTACTAGAAAAATAAATAGGTTTTTATGGTTTAGATCCTTCATTGAAACCTCCTTCAACAATTAATCGTAATTCCAAACTAGCTGACCTTTTCTAATTTTGGCAGCATAGATGATTTGTCCTGTATGATAATGGACCTCTCTAAACATTGCCATCATAAGATTCAAAGCAGTCGTCTCGTTATTTACCTGGCTATATGTAAGAGGGGGCAGATTAAGGAAGGGTTGTGACATTAATAACTCAGGAGAGGATTTGAGATGTTCAAGATATTGTATAAGAATATCAAAAGAATCTCTGGCTTCTGTTATCGCTTGTTCTTTAGACATGTTCAGCCCTTTTTCAAATTCCTTATCTCTATCTCTTGTGTCAGGAATATTTAGGAGAATTGTTTCAATTCGTGAGTGTACCGCACCTCTAATATGAGCAACTAAGTTAGCAATGCTGTTATTTTCCGGTGCTGGTGAAGAAGTAATATCTTCATCGGATAATTGTTCAATCGCTTGAAGAGTCCATTTTTTCTCTGACCTGAACTTAACTAACATGCTTTCAATTAGCTCAAAGGCGATTTCCATATAACGCCCTCCTAGTAAAAGTTTCCATCTGTTAATATTATCAAACAAATGTTCTCCAGCACAATGGGTCAACCATAATTACTTTTACCAATCTAAACTGCTAAGCTGAGAAGGCTGTTGTTCTTTGCTGCCGGCAGCCTTCTCCCTCCTGATGTCTATTGAAATCGTTGATTTTTTTAAGCGACAGTGTTCCTTTATGCTTTACGTATCTTTTTTAAAAGAAACGGAACCGAACGGACTGTCTTTACTTTTTTCAGGATACGGAAGGTTTTTATGATACGAGGCATATCTTGGTTAACCATTCGCTCGAGCAGACGGAGTGGAACTTCATATTTTTTAATCTTTTCACCGTTATCATTATAAAATTTGGAAGGCGGCTCCCCAGGAGTACTAAGGGAGAACACCCGACCATTCGATTCGGTCAGAAATATCAGATAGCTGCCTTGATAGTACTTCTCCCATTTCTTGTGGGTCATCTGGAACACCGAAATCTCAAAAATATCGCCGTATATCTTGCCTTTATATTTGAACATAAAAACTACGGAGTAAATCGATTTGTCATACAATTGTTTCTGTTTTCTAATGACGTAATACGGTTTCCACCTGCGGGGAATATTCAGAATAAATCCGTATTTCTTATCACGGTATAGAATTGGTAGTGGTTTTTGCGGCATATTATACATTCCCTTCTGTTAAAAAATGATTATATACAATATTCATGAGAAAAAAATATGTCTCCAGCGAATGTCAATGCTGTCGAATACAAAAAAACTGCACCATGAGTTGTTAGAAACTGTCCAACAACTAGTGGTGCAGTTGAAAATGCTATCATCTACACAAGCTTTCAATCGAATCTTTTATCGATTTACGTTTACAGCCTATGGAGATGATTTTCGATAACAAAGAAATGATTGAAAATACCAATTACACGTATGTTATTGTTCTCATCTCCTAAAATATGAGAATCCGCTGTCATAAAGAAAATGAGATGCGTGAGTCTTGACGCCAACATATCATCTATAGTATGAAAGCAATCAGAGCTTTCGGTTGGTTCGCAATTAAGTTCATGGACGTTATGCAAATACATTTGATATTCTTTAGAACTTGGTCTTGTAGAAGCCATTACGAACAATAACAGGACGATTATTAATACTGCATATCTTCTCTTCGTAAAAATCCTTTTCCCTCCTAGCCTTCTAATGTTCCCTTCCGTGTTCATGCTTCATTTGTGAAAGTAACTCTCCCACAATAATCACACCATATCAGGCTTACTCGGATTACTTCATCCCAAATTGGCCTATTTTCTTACTATGTTCCTCGTTTTTCTGTTCTGGTATATCAATTATATCCGAAAGTGTGTACCCATCATTTTTCAAGTCAATTAGAACTAAAAACGTGTGGTCAGTTATATTAGATTTTCGTATGATTAGCATTTTTTCACCCCACTATCTGTTCTTCTCATTCATCCATAAAATGGATTTCAACAAATGATAGAGTTATCCTTCAAATTTCACGTATGTCGGTATCAAGAAGCCAAAAAAGGCGTAATCTAGTAGTTAATCGCCTTTCCTAGTACTTCGTTAAGTTCATATTATAATAGAAAGGAGGGAACATATATGGAAGAGAGTATGATGAACAAATTGAATCAAATTCGAGTACGAAAAAGCGAGACGGTCGTTAACATCGACAATCCGTCCGGCTTCCGTTTAATCGGCAAAGGAAAGCAAGGAGCTGTTTTTCAAATCGATGAGCATCGTTGTGTTAAAGTGTACTATCGCGAAGAAAGTTGTCAGCAAGAGCTACATGGCTTAACACTGGGAGGACAAGCGGGTATTTGTCCAAAAGTACATTTTTGGGGCAGTAATTTTATTGTGATGGACTATTTGACTGTTCCAAGCTTGTATGATTATTTGCAGCAAAATGCGTTGTCTCGATCATTAGCCGCAAGAATTTTTAAACTTCTGGATACGTTTGAGGAGGTCGGATATAACCGGTTTGATCACTCTGCGCGTCATATTTTTTTGATGCCGGATGAGAGCATGAAGATTATCGATGTCGTCCACGTGATTAAGCCGACTCCGGTTTATTTCGCGCAAAAACTGATTTCGGATATGGGACAATACGCTCCGGATTTTATCAACTATGCACGTGACATCAGTCCAAAGTGGTACGATCATTGGGTAAGTCAACCAGATTTTGAACAAGTTATGAGTATGATAAAAGAAAAAAACGCGGATTCAAACGACAACGAATAACTTTGTCCCTCCTTCCTCCCTATACGTCAATCCGATGATCTCAGTATAGGGGAGGTATTATGTATGTAAAATACTCGTTTACGCGACGAAAGCCGCATAAAACGAGTATTTTTTCACTGGTATGCGGTGAAGTAACTCTTAAGACAGATTCTCATGGATAATAATGAAACTAGAATAAGAGCATTAAGAAGAACCGCATAATTTTTTGAATTTCACTAAGAGGTCCGGTAATTTATTTCTTGTGTTTATCAGATGCGATAACAAAGCTTCTCTTTCCGCACCTGACACATCCCAATCCTGAGGAATCGAGAACACAACATGCTTGATGGCTTCATCCGGCAAAGACAGGATCCGCAGCAAATAATCATCCAACTCTCCCCTATTTTTTAAAAGGGAGTAACACCACTGGTGAACCTTCAAATTCAAATTCATCTTCGTGTTTTTCAGCGATTTTGTGGTCCAATTGGAATCGGCAAAGCACCGTCCATGATCGATCATGTAAAAGTAGTGTTCGCTGGCACCTATCGGCTTTAATAGTGTATTTTTTTCTTTACGATCCGTGTTGCTGAGCCAGAGATCAAACAGAATCACCCCGGCAAGCACTTCCCGATTGTGGATCCGTGAGCTGTCTTTTTTGAAAAAATCCGGGGTAAGATAAGTGCTACCCTCAATATACTGACTAGCGAATTGATTGCCGGATTTAAATTTACCTTTAACCATTTCAGGTATGTCGTTGATGAAGGCATTGGAAACAGGGACGACTTGAAACGGGACTACAGGCAGGGAAAGTAGCTGCCCTAAGCTTGCCGCAATATATTCGTTAACCAACACCCTTGTTCCGGTTGGGTTATTTTTGAATTTAACTACATAGCTCATGCCATCGCTAAACTGGATCAATTGGGGCTTCGAATATCCTTCCGGCATACAGCGCATATGTTGAACAGGAAATAAATTAAGACCCATATCCATAATCAACTCCTATGTCAAATGATCCTTCGAGATGTGTCAGCGTTAATCCTATACATACACCATGGCCGAAAACCGGGGACCGGGGAATATTCCATTTTACACCCGAAGTTGTTGGATATACCCAAGTAAACAGGTTTCCGGTGCGGATGCCCCGTTTTCCCCCTTCTGTACAGGAAGCTAACGAAGCTCGCCCCTCCCGTATAATTCGCAGGTAATCGGTAGACATCCCAATATCGAGCGAAAGCGGCAAAATGGAAGGAGGAATATGCTCATACCGGATGCTGATCCGGCTTTCTTCTTTGTTTAACAGGAATCGTTTCTTTAAACCATACGCCGGACTGTTGACCTGCCTGTTCACAAGTACCAACTCGGCCGGGGAGTCTTCTGCAGAAGAAGAACTTTCGATTTCATACACATCATGCTCGTATCCATAATCTGCGAGTGCTCCCGGATGATTCATAGGCGTATCCATAAAGCCGTTCAGTTCCTCAAGCAAGTTCCAATCGTCCGTCGGATTGCCTATAAACATCCTTCCTACCTTCTCTTTGAACGAAAAAGCATACAGAATCCGCCCACCGAACGTAGGACTAATGACCACGGCTAAATCTTGGTTGCGTAAAATCACTTCTTCGTGTCCGTCCTCGTCGATATCCTGTACCTCCAGCTGCAGAAGTCCCGCGCTGTCCGTATCATGCTGCCATACAGCCGCCTTCAGCAGTACATAGGCAGCGCGAGCATGACTCGCAAGCGCACGGGCCCAGGGAGCAGGGGCGGCGTCCTTCCAGGATACTCCCGGGTCGTGCCAGCCCGTTTCATAAGCGGATGCAAGCAAATGCTTGATCGCCAGATCGAGGATCAAGGAGGGTGCAGCCTGCTGCTTTGAAAACGTGAATACTCTCTCCCATGCTTTTTCTAGCATTTGCTGATATGGAGCCCAAGCGGTCGAGCCTGCCCAACCGGAGTAATCCTCTCCGGCACCGAACAGCTCCGCCAGCTCCATGTAGGTGCCCGGGCCAACGGAGCGGGACGGCCAGTCCGTACGCTTGTTGAGCCAAGTTCCAAGCAGAACCGGCTCGACATCCTGCCTGTTTTTCAGCCAGTTCAAAAACAGGTCGTAATGCTGGATAGATCGGGGATCCCACATCGGAGGAATTCCCGCCGCTTTTTCCATATCATCACCGTAGATAGCGATTACATCCTCCCCTCGGTCAACTTCCTGCTGCAATTGGGCCATTAATTGATCCAGCTTCTCTTCATTAAACCTAGTATGGAACGGTATATTCAGTCTCATCTCCGTAGAGATTGGAAGAGCAAGTAAACCGCCTGAGTCTTTCACCGAATATGGCATGTATAAGCTTGGATCGAATCGGCGCTGTTCATCGAAGCTGGTGCGTTCATCCCCTTGCAGAAACAGACGGTCATCCGCCAAAACATACCGGTATCCACCGTTGCAAAGAGCCGAACTCATTACAGTTTCAGCAAGCAGTCCGGTGTCCCAGACACGTTCAGGAATCCAAAGCCCCTTTACTTCGGACGGGTTTGCTCCTAGCCACGAATTATATAACCGCAGTTCTTCTTCCAATTGGAATCGGTTAAAATCACGGCTGAACAGCGTCATTATATTTTGCGAGTAGGTTGAACCCACCAATTCCACCAATCCGGCCTTCCACAAATCGAAGATTTCCTCCAGAAAAAGCGGATCAAACCAAGCGCACGCTTCGATTAAGGTGCCGCTTATATGAAGGTGAAACGGAATGTCATATTTGCTATGAAGTTCCAATATGGCACGCAGTCCGGACGATCCGTTCGTTGGCCCGATTGTTTCCCCGATGCCAGGACGATTCAAATATCCATTGGTTATCAAATACTGGTTCGCATGATGGACAATGGCAATAGGAATTCGGGCGGGGCTCATTCGAAAGCACTTCCCTGCAAAGATAGCTTACATTCTTGAAGGAACGGATCAACGATGTCCAGGGCTCCGGTCTTACATACGCATAATTCATAATGGAGACTTTCAAATAAAGAACGGGAACGGCATTGAGATAAGCGCATTAGGAAGGATTGGTGTTCTGATTCCGGAATCCCGGTAAGGTAAGTATCAATTAACGTTTTCACGACCGGTTGAAAGTATCGGAAATCACCTTTCTTATAAAATGCGCTCAACTGAATCTGGCAGGCATGATAAGCTACGTCCCAAGCCGTGTCTCCGATGAAGTGGTGATCAAAATCAATTGCCGTCACCTTATGACCGTCCCAAAACACATTTTTGATATGGAAATCCCCGTGCAGCATGGCTACGTTTTCTTTCCCGGCTGTTACCGGATGGAGAATCAACTGATTGACAAGCGATTGGAAAGCTGCCTCCTTTTCCGGAACGACCTTGGTCAACTCTGTGATTAAACGGGTAAAATCTACATCCGCCCTCGTCCTTCTGAGCTGCTTGATTTGCATAAGCGGGACTTGATGCAGCCGTTTTAACCAGATGGCCACATGGTAGGCTGCATCAACTGCTTGGTCCGTTTCGTACATCCAATCCCTAATGATTTTCCCGGGTGCTTTGGACATAAGCAGCAGATTATAGGATGGAAGATAGGCAATAGGGCGTACGATCGTATAGTCAACTTCATCATTCATTCCGTATGCCCAGAGATGCCGCATTAAGCGGTAGCCCGCCATTCCTTTTTCCGGGTCCGAAAAAATTTTACCTATGACGGCTTCTTGAACCTCCTCACCATGCTGGTTTTCATACGTTATCGCGTATTCCAATATCCATTTTTTCATCTTGGGCATACACGCTACTAAGGAAAACGATAGGACATGCCTAGGTTCGTCTATAAAATTTGCCTCATAAGCGGCAATGATCTCCTCCATAGGGAGAATAGGAAATTCATCGTTCATGGTTAAGGCTCCTTTCTATCAACATCTGCAGACCACTGCGAATAGAGCAGAATGGTTTGGTCGGCAATCGATTTCCACGAAAAGCGCTGTACTTCTTGGACTCCCCTTTGAGCTAAAGACTGCTGCAGGACGGGATTGTCTAACAAGGTGAGAATGGCTTTGGCCAATTGTTTCGGGTTACCCGGTTCCACGCAGCATACGTTTTGGACGATTTCACTAGCTCCTGTAGTCGTTGTGATGATTGTCGGAATCCCCGAGGCCATAGCCTCTAGCACTGTAATTCCGAACGGTTCCGATATAGACGGAAGTACATAAACCTGGGCATCCTTATAGCATTTCTGAAGCTGTACTCCTTTCACAGTGCCTGTAAACGTTATATGCTCATCGATTTTCCAACGGTGCGCTTGCCGGCGCAGGGGACCGAGCAAGTTGCCGTCCCCTGCGATCATAAAGCGTGTCTCTCTTTCAGCAAGAATCATCCGCGCCGCCTTCAGGAAATCACCGGGTCCCTTTTGTCCAGTCACTCTTCCTAGAAATAATACATACCCTTCGGTTGTTCCGTAATCCCGATCCGCTGCCAAGCTTTGAAATGAGGAGGCATGAATACCGTTATAAATCACGGAGACGGCGCTCGGGTCGGCTCCGTATTTCGAAACCAAGCTTTCCTTAGTACGGGCAGAAACAGTGATCGTATGGGTTGCCGATTGAAACGCTGCCTGCTCGATAGCTAAAATTCCGGGGTGAGGGGGCAATCCGGCCGCCCGGTCGTACTCTGTAGAGTGAACGGTCCAAATTAGGGGAATTCCGTACAGTTCTTGGATACGCATCGCTGGATAAACGCCCATCCAATCATGTGCATGAATTACATCTACTCCCTGTGGTTGAAAAGCCTCCTCAAGGCGGGATCGGAACGAGTGGACACTCTCCCAAACCATATTATCTCCATCGGAATAAGCAGTCGATTGCTGACCGATATCCAAACGGTGCATAACCATCCCCTCCGGGATATTAAATACCGTATCCTCGTCAGTCGGGAGATAATAGTCTATACATACCCCCTGTTTGACCAGCTCTTCAACCAGCGATTGGCAGTGTACGCCTAGTCCTCCTGAAAATTGCGGAGGGAATTCCCAAGCGATCATAGCAATTTTCATCGAGAATCCCTCCTAAGTCGATATCCTTGGAATATATTTCAACGACTCAGGATGATTGATCCATTGTTCGTGCAACTCGGGATCCAGAGCCTCCACGTGTTGGAGAAAAACACCAGTCCACGTCCCCAACCCTTTCAGCAGCTTCTTAGGGGGATAATCCGCAGAGACAGCTTTATCACTGATATTGACAACCTTCAGGGTTCCGTCAGGCATCACATAAATGTCCTCGGGTGAATGACCGGATCCCCATCCCAATTCTTTAGAGACGGTAAGCAACCGCAACAGGCTGATTGTTAATTCCCGTGAAAGTCCGTTCATCTCCATGTAGCTGAGCACTGTCGGGGTCTTCATAGATTCCATCACCAAGAAGGTCGGGCCAAATAAGTAAACATGGGGCGTAATGCCGTAGCCTGCTCCTTTATTAAGAAGGTTGTATTCCTCTTCCGCTCTTCCCTCCTTGGCATAAATCTTAACGATGCGCGTTTCATCCAATTGAAAGCTTGCGCTCTTTTTCCCAATGGCGATCAGTGGCAGGTCTGTCGGGTTATCTACAATTAATTCTTCTGTCGGATCCACCCGGTTCACATTTATTGATTTAATTTTTCTGGTTACGCTTGCCTCCAAAAGCTTTCTCAACTCATTCATCATCGAAAACATACCTATCATCCTTTCCTCTGTTTATAACCGTTTTATTTGATATATTCTTTTGTTGAACTGCATTTTTACAAATAAATAGAATAGTAGTTTTCATTTTCCTGCCTGCGATTTTTAACCAATATTGCATTTTTTTACTTATATTTCCTCATTAGACATAAGAAACTCCCATTTTAGCCTCCTGTATGATTGAATTTACACGATAAACAGTCCCTTTTATTCCTGTCTTACCCTGCTACTTTAAAATATGATTAAGATTTTATTAAGGAACGGCTAATCTATTAATCTATTTGTCCATACGAATCCGGGTCTATTTTCATAGTTTATTAACATAAGGTTGAATTCAATAGTTTTGCTTATTCAAAAATACTAAAAAACCCCTTCAGTCTCTTCACTGAAGGGGCTTCGTATTCAGTTACCTTTATTTCGGCTTTTTCTTATTAATTACAAGCTCTGCAGTCACTGGTAAATGGTCAGCTGCATTCGTGTCAATCACTTTCCCGGAACCAATTTTTACATCTTCAGAAGTAAAAATATAGTCGATGCGACGATTGGGTTTATCTGAATAATAATAAGAGGTATAATCCTCATTTTGACCGAGTTCAGCAAACACGTCTTTATATTGTGCAGTCATCTTAAGAATTTCTGAAGCTTCAGGTGTAGCATTGAAGTCTCCTACGATGATACTTGTTCCTTCATTTTGTTTTGCAAGGTCAAGTATCTCACTGATTTGTAGATCCCTCTGTTCGGCTCTTTTATTGTCAAGATGCGTATTGTAAAAGTTAATATGATTCCCTCTCACGTTTATCACAGTTTTCGCAAGACCTCGCTGCTCAGTAGGGCTCGTTGGATATGGAATATTAGTGAGTAGATGATTTTCGGCAGAAAGTATAGGATACTTACTTATGACGGCCGTTCCGTATTGGCGACGTTGTTCTCCTTCATTTAACGGTTCAAAGTCAAGATTTGCAGCGTAGGCATAATGCATGCCTAAGTAATTTGCTAACCATTTCGCTTGATCTTCGAAATTACTGCGCTGGGAAAAATGATTATCTACTTCTTGCAAACCAATGATATCAGCGCCCAATGTTTTAATAACGTCAGCAATTCTTTGCAAATCTAAAATGTCATCTGTGCCCTGTCCATGATGAATATTATACTGCATAACTTTAATAGCAGTCTCTTTGCCTTTATCAACCATTTGTGGTTCTGCGGCATGAGTTAACGTAGGAATCATGGACAGTAGTAAAATAGAAGTTAAAATAAATGATTTTTTAAACATGCAAAACATCCTCTCGAAGTTATCTACTAAACTACTTCTAGCGATTTGTATGCTTCCTAAATAAATGGCGCGCGGAGACCGGAACGATTAGCTTTGGTTACCTAGTCAAAGTTGGTTTAACCCCTTTCTTTCAAAAATATTTATATTACTATGATTTCATATTATGTTTTTTATTTCCATAGGCTTTAAGATTTAGTTTGTCCAGTAATAATGTTACCCTCTTAGACCCTATTTACAAATTCGTTTCAACAAAAAAAATACGTAACTTGTCGAAATAGCTAATCTAAAGATCAGCGAAAAGGAAAAAGCCGCTCAGGGAGCGGCCGCGACTTGGGAATATTTTGACTAGCGCCTTCTTCATTTGTTCCTCAATTGCTTTTAAGAAGTCGCTGTTAAGCTTCTCCTTCTCCCTTGGCATTAATCTGTGAACCTGTACAGTTGTTCCCTTGTAAATGTCCATTCTGGGGATTTCAACTTCCCCTCAAACGCAGTGGAATACCAAGGATTCCCCTCCCCGTTATCCTCATTCTCCAGAATGTGTATGTCTTGCGCTGGCGTGTAGCCCTGAGCTAAGATAAAGAGCTTCTCACCAGTCTTGGGGTTCTGAGCCATATCCAATACGACGATTGCATGTCCCGGCGAGCCACCTTCCAGAAACACATCTCCAGCCTGCATCTCTGACAGTGGAACCTGCTTCATTTCCTTCGACAAGGACAACGTTCCTGCATACGCAAATACCATGTTCAGATAACTTCGAAACACCTCGTAGCTGTCGGAGGCCGCTCCCCGTTTGGTCCATGAGACCTTGTTGCCGGAAACTTCAATCCGATTCCCTTTCCTCCATGTTGCATAGTCAGCTTTAAATCCATTTGTAAAATTGAAGTGTATCTTATCATACTTGCCACTGCCATACAGGTATTCCGCCCGCAGCCTCATAACCGCATCGGCGCACTGCTGCAGATCCCGCTCTCCTACATCCACATCGAGCACTGCTTCGTAAACCTCTTTAGCCTTAAGCTCCCCATTAAACAAATGTACCTTGGAGCCATGGGGCTTCAGAGGCAGTTTCCGCAAATAATTCCCATATGACCCATTCTCCACAGGAACCCTCTCATAACCGTTAGGAACGACTATCCGTTCCATCACGTTTGTTCCTTCCGCATGAATCAATTTTTGTTTATGGGATTTGTTTCCCGTAACAGCATCCGCGGCTTTCGACAGTTCCTCCCCTGCGGCGGAGCAGGAACTAAGGAGCAGCGAAGAAAGGGCAGTAACCGTTATCCATTTTTTCAACAACAGCAGCAGCTCCGATCATGGACCTTTGTCTATACTCTCTATCCATTTTAAAAATAGAGGCGTCGTTAATTAGACGATCCTCCAGAGCGAATAGTTGCTGCCTGAAGCCCGTTTGAAAATTCTATAACAACCAATCCCCTACAATGCCAGCAATCTCCCACTGTCCGTCTGACCGTCCCAGCAATGAGATTGAATTGCCCTGCACAGCGTTACCGATGAGGGACTTACCTCCATTTGGTGTCAGAATGGTCTTACCTGGCTGTGTTACCAGATTAAGTCGATAAGATTCTTCTACAAAAAAAGTATAAGTAACAGATGCTTTTGCTGCTGGTAGTGTAAGACTTACCTCCCCAGATGCGCCGGCATTGGTGATTTTGAATCCTAAATAGTCGAAGGAGACGACTCCGGAAGACGTGTAAGCTTGAATGGGCAGCGGATGTTTTACTGCATGAAGGTTCTCTGATGCGGGGTCTATCGAATAGATACTTTGGCCTCCACCTTTGATGGAGCAGTTGAAGTATGCCACGTTCCGTATGATTTCTGTCTTGTTTTTCTTTAAAGTAAATCCTCGTTTAATCAGGGGGATTTGACGTGAATCAATGGATTCACAGTCCATATAGACCGCATTTCCTATGACGGTTCTTACCTGTGCTGGCACCGTTGTGAGGATGAACGAGGAACCGTAACCGTAGGGATCGTCTGGCTGATTAATCGTATTGCAGTTGATAGCCTTGCAGCGAATATAAGAACGCTTCGCACTGTCCGCTGAGAAAGATAAGTCAGAGAATCCTGCGTACTGCTCACTGTCGGCGATACAATCGATTAATTTGATTTCACCTTGTACGGCTTTAGCGCCATCTCCTCCATAATTCATGGAGTAACCAAACGAATTGCCTTTCGTGCTACAGCGATCAAAAACGATATCAATGGGCACACTGGCTGCAGTTGGCTTTAACAAGGTGACTAGGAAACCACGACCTGTATTCCCTTCCGCCACACATTGGATGAAGCGTATATTTTTCAGCAGATCCAGTTGGCCGTTCGGCTCAATATCAACACCACTCTGCGGAGCTGTCCCTTTCGTGTTGGTGAAGCGGCAATTTTCCACAGAAAGACCATCTACGGAGATAACGGACAAACCTTGTCTGCGGTTATTGTCCGCTCGGCAGTTGCGGAGCACAATATTTCGACAGAAAGCCACTGTCGATTCGAAATATCCGATATAAAACCCGTCTCCGCCACTGTCATTGGCATTGATATTTTCGATGATAACGTTCTCGGAGCCGCTGATATCGAAAATGTGGGCCTGTTCACCGGACGTATACGCCGCTTTGTTCATACGTAATGTGGAACCATTACCGTTGATATACACATCCTTAACAGTTTTGATCCGAATTAACCGCTCGTAAACGGGGCTCACTCGGCTAAGGGTGTCTATCGCCTGTATAATCGTCCCCGGCTCTAGCTCGATTGCGATTTGGTTCGGAATGAACAGTTGACCCGTTAAGTAAAAACCAACCCGCTGCTTTGGAATAAATAACTTGTGTCCAGAAGAAGCATTTAAAGCTGCTTGTAAAGCCAGCGTATCGTTCGTTACACCATCACCTTGCGTACCGAACCAGGTAGCGATAAGTGTATCCCCGAAGATGCGTTTGAACCGCTTACCGTTAGATGATACAAGTACGGTTCCCGTGTTATCCGCGGTAGTATTGTCAAACGGGTCATATCGGAAGAAACCTTCCTGCATCTCATTCGTTACGTAGTAAGCTAATCTGGGATCAGGATCGAGTTCAGCCCTCAGTTCCTCCAGCTTGACTGCGATGCACAATTGCATGTCCAGCAATTCAAGCAATTCTTTTTTACGATTTTTATTCGCTATACCGTATACGGAACCGGTTACCGTTTGATCTTTGGCGAAGACAGTGGACTTCCCCGCTCCCTCCCACAATCCGGTTGAGATTGCAGCAATTCCCCCCAGCCCTAACGTGGCAAGCAACTTCCTGCGGCTAATTAATGGTTTACTCTGCTCTTCCCGCTCTGTTGTTCCCACTAGGTCCACTTTACTAGCAACTTCTTCTAAATCATTTGATTGGTTAGATTGTTTAGTCATAGCTAGAGTCACTCTCCCTTTCCCACATTCTGGTAATAAGTAGGGTTTCAGTAAATTCAGCCTTTCAATCCAGTGGAAGCGATTCCTTGGACGAAGTATTTTTGAGCAAATAGAAAAACAAAAAGCACGGGCACAATTGTAATAACGGCACCAGCCATGATGAGTGTCATCCGGTTTTGAACTTCGTTTTTCAGAAACAGCAGTCCGAGAGGCAGTGTAAACATATGCTTATCCTGTAAGTAAATAAGTGGTTCTAGTGTGTTATTCCAGGCGCTGATGAAGGTGAAAACAGCTAGTGCTGACAAGGCAGGTTTCGCCAAGGGAAGATAAATCTTGTAAAAAATTTTCCAGGGATTCGCTCCATCTACCCATGCTGCATCATACAACTCTCTTGGCAGCGTCTTAAAAAACTGGTGCAGCAGGAAGATACCAAAGGCCCCACCAAGAAAACTCCGCAGAATAAGTGGATAATACGTATCGAGTGCACCGACGGATTTCCAGATAAAATAGGTTGGGATCATCGTAATTTGGGATGGCAGCATCATCGTACCTAGCATCGCTAAGAAAATAAGGTTCCTACCGCGAAATTGGAAGAAAGCTAATCCGTAGGCTACGATCGCACAGGAGGCTACGGTTCCGACTAAATCCATGATCGTGACAAAAATGCTGTTCATGGTGTACTGCAGAAAGTTGACCTCAATCCATACCTGCTTGTAATTATGCCATACGAACGGTTCCGGTATTAGTTTGGGGGGCAGGGTTAGCTCCGAGCCCGATGCTGTCAAAGATGTCGAAAGCATATAAAGGAAAGGCACAAGCATGATGAAGGACCCAATTCCTAATATCACATAGGCGGTGTTTCTAAGACCGATGTTTGTTTTATTCATAATGCACCCACCTCTTTTCCGTCACCTTCTGTACAATGGTGATGACCAGAATGATCAGGAACAGTCCCCACGCCATCGCTGATGCACTGCCCATCTTGAAGTTAAGGAAAGAATCGCGGTAAATCAGAATGTTCGGCACCATATTCCGGTCTGCTACAGAAATGACGTCGCCTAGCATAACAAGAAACACGTCAAATGCGTGAAAAGCAGAGATAGTTGAGAGGATCATAACCATATACAACATAGGAGACACGATTGGCATGGTTATTTTAGTAAATAACTTCCAACCTGATGCACCATCCATCCGTGCCGCTTCCAACATTTCTTCCGAGATATTCTGCATGCCAGCTAGAATGAGTACCATTGAATAGCCGGCCCCCTTCCAGATGTTAACGAGAGCGATGGACCCAATCACTAACCACCATTTCCCGCTTCGTATCCAATCGACCGGTTGAAGCCCCAACGTATGTAAAATCCAGTTTAACAGGCCATATTCATTGTTATAAATCCATAACCAAATCATCCCCCCTGCGACCCAAGGTGTGATCACAGGGAGAAAGAAAATAATCCGGAACAATGATTTACCTCGAATCTGCTGATTGAGCAGATAGGCCAGAATAAGGGCAACGAACGTCTGAAGCGGAACGAATAATATGGCAAAATAACCGACATTGCGCATAGAAAGCCAGAAGACTTTCTGGTGTAGGAACTGGTTCCAATTACGCAAACCGATCCATTGCGGCGGGTTGAATAAATCCCACTTCGTAAACGTTATATACATTGAAAATACGAAGGGGAACAAGAAGAATATGAGCAGCTGCAGGACAAAAGGTACGGTGAAGGCGAAACCCCACCAGCCTTGTTTGCGCATTGGAACACCCCTTTCCAAGTCCAAGCCAGTTTATTTGTTATCGTCGAGCACTTGTTGGACTTTTTGTTGAATTTCTTTGGCACCATCTTCCGGAGACCGCTTACCATCCATGATATCGTTCAGGATGGGTCCGGCTGCCGCTCTCCATTCGTTCCAGGATGCGTTCTCATCCAGTGTACCACCCGCTTCTTCAATCCCTTTCGTGTAAGCCTTCTTGTTGAGCGGTTTGGTCGTCGATTTCTCGAGCTCTGCCAGAGCTGTTTTCTTCACTGGCAAGCTTGTTCCGCTTTCCGAAAGCAACCCTTGCCCCTCATCACTCAAATAGTACTTGAGGAATGTCCATGCTGCTTCCTTCACTTCGGGTTTCGATTTCGAATAAAGAATCCATTGGTTCACAACCATCGGAACGAAGCGTTTGCCATCCATACCGATCGGCATCTTGACGGTGTCCCAATCAAGATCCGGTTTGTTCTTATTGAGTGAAACCTGAGTTGCATATTGGAAGAAAGTCATCGCAACCTTGCCATTTTCGAAAAATTTGCCAGTGGTTGCAGCTTCTCTAGTGGGACTAACCTTCAGCTTATTGATCGTATCGGACCAGGCTGTTAGTCCTTGAATCGATTTGGGATCTGTGAAAGTCGCTTTGGATAATGTCGAATCGAGAGAGGAACCGCCGTACGCCCGCATCCAAGGCAGCCAGCCTAGCGTGATATTACTTCCTGCCTGGAAGCCGTAAATATCTGCTTTGCCATCTCCGTTGGTGTCTTTCGTCAGCTTCTTAGCCGTTTCAATCATATCATTATAAGTCCAATCGTCCGTTGGAAAAGGAATGTTATTATCTTTGAAAATCTGTTTATTATAGGCTAACGCGCCGGGGTTGATACCGTGCGGAATCCCGTAAATTTTGCCTTCCAATTTGGCAGATGTAAGAGCACTTACATAGTCATCCGTCTTCATGTCGCGCTTGATGTACGGTTCTAAATTTTCCGCAACCCCGCGTTTCCCGTAACCAAGTACAACGGCATTTTCTTGCAGCCATAGATCTGGAGGATTATTTCCAGCAATGCGGGTGACGATTTTGGTAACAAAATCCGCCCATGGCGTTTCCTCGATTTCCAGTGTAATGTTCGGATACTTCGCTTGAAAGTTGGTTATGATCTTCTTGCTAGTGATGTCATAACCGCCGGGCAAGCCAATTTTCAGAGTAACATCTTTTAATGGTGCTGGTGTTGGTGCTGCTGATGCCGTGGCCGTTCCACCTGCACTGCTAGGTAAAGTTTCCGCTGGTTTCTCGTTTGAACAGGCCGTGAGAGAAAGTGCTGCAAGGATTCCAATAACGATTGTCTTTTTGTTCATGAGTATGACCTCCCTTTAAGAACAATTTCGAATCAATGACACGTGTAACTTATGAATTCACATGTAGAATTTGACCATCCATCAATAGCTGTTTTCGCAACAACGTATAATCCAGATCCTGCAAGGCACACTGATGCTGCAGCGCCAAAGCGGCAGCTGTAGCCGCAGATTGGCCAAGAATCATAAACACAGGTTCCATTCGAATGGAACCATAGGCAATATGCGAGGAAGACAAGCATACCGGTACGACAAGGTTTGTGCACTCCTCGCCTTTGGGAATTATTGCTCGATACGAAATCGGATAAGGCCCATTTGGACTGACTTCAACATTTCCTTCATTGATACATCGACCGTCTAGAACCAATCGCCTGCAATTGTGTGAGTCCATGGTATAGGCGGCTAAGCCTACCGAATCCTCCTCAATTTTGAAGTGGCGACAATGATGCTCTGTCATAACAACGTCTGAAATCATACGCCTTGCCTCACGAATATAAAGTTGGTGCGGCCATCCGCCGGTAGTGGTGAACTCATCAGCTGGAAGCCCCCACGTCTTAACCTCCGCTCGAATAGCTGCTGGGATCGTGTCATCATTTGCCAAAAAATAAAGCATGCCCATATTATAATGAAGATGCTCTTGAAAGAGCTGCTCGCGATACGTATAGCTCGCCTCAGGCCAAGCATAATTACGTCCTATATAATCGGTTGAAATGGCTCCCCAATTATTCAAATCACTCTTTCTGTTGGGCATCACTTTATTGAGCTTCAATGCATCCCAGACGCCGTTACGGATATATCTCGCTAGTAAAGCGAATTCATCACGATTGTAGTTAGGCGGTTCTGGGAAAAGAAGCTGATGATCCGGGTTACTGCTCAAACAGATGCGGAAGTTATAAGCCTGAACGGAATCATCTCCCTGTCCTTGCACCCCAGGTGCAGCAGTGGCTATGCCCGGGAGCAGACCACTATCTATTTTACCTTCTCTGACAAACGGGTCTACCCAAGCCGTAAAGTTATGTTTGGGATGACCAAAATGAATCCCGTTCAATATCTCTTTATACTTGGTGTTGGATTCTCTCCCCACATGATAGGAAACGCCAGCCCGAGCAAGCAAATCTCCCTCGTAGGATGCATCTATAAACATAGGTGCTGTGTAGATACTTCCGTCTTCCATTTTGATTTGCCTGATTCGTCCTGATTGAAGTTCTACGGAGTCCAAATGTTGCTCGAAATACACCGCTATCCCATCTCGCTGTAACCACTCCATAAAGATCCGTTCCGCAACGTGAGGTTCCAAGGCCCAGGTCCTGCCATCAGGCTCGTCGCTACCGTAGTGCTTCCCAAGTGCTTGATAGAACTCGCTGGAAATTCCACCAATAGCCATGGTGTTACCTACATCCGTACGTCCGAGACCGCTTGACGTCATTCCTCCTATATGTTGACTGAATTCAGCAATCACCGCTTTGAGTCCCATGCGACTAGCTTGAATAGCTGCTGCTATGCCTGCTGGAGTACCGCCGTAGATGCAAAGATCAGCCTCGATATGATTAGGTTGCCGAGGTAGAGGTTGTTTGGGCTTATAATAATACAAATTTGAAAAAGTACTCATTCTGTATCCTCCTCCATTCAATTTGCATGTGAATTTACGTTAAACACAGCATTCCTTTTATAAAACGATGCTCTCAGGTGGAGAGTAACGGATAGAACGGAGCTGCGGGGAGTCTATCTTTCTTCCTAGATGTAGAGATTCCATGGCTAGATTGATCATTCCGGTTGTGAGAAAAGTCCGTTCCGCACAGACTGGCGAACTCTTGGTCAGTATCATCTGCTCAATTAGACCTGTCAACTTCTCGAAATGGTTGTAGGGTCGCCCCATTCCGCTTTCACAACGAGCCGCTGTAATCACGCCATTAGCTCCACGAAAAGCAAGTCCCCACTCCCTTATAAAACGCTGAAGCTGAAGAACGTAGCCTTTTAAACCGTCGTTATATTCAATAATGAACAAGACAGGTACGTCCACATGATCCCTAGGATGACCGGGTAGAACATCCCTAACTGTGTTTAGTGCCTGAACCATTAGCTCCTCAGGAACCTCCCCGCGATCCATTGCAGCCCAAACAGATCGGCCCTCTAGGGCTTGAACTGAATTGATCCCGGTCTCACCGCCATGTCTTTGTTCGGCTGCGGCTTGCAGAACCTCCAGGCCATGAAAGCCATAAGATTCGACTCCGAGCCAACTGATCACAAAAATCTCCTTCACCTGATTGAGTTGCTTGGGTGAATAACTTGGAACTTGAGGAACATGAGGAATAGAGGATCCTCCGAGAAAGGGCAGTCCTCTCCTCATCAGCTCACTGTAGATCCACTCTGCATCATGCATGAGATAAGACAGATGCTTATCATTAAATATAGGTATAGCAAGTTCTAATCGATCCAACGTGCGAAATGTTTCTTCAAAAAAGCGACGGCGTGGATACTTCTTTTGACGCTTCTCGTTCCATGGGTAGTCCCCATGCTCACCAATCAAAAGAACGCCATCAATCGGAATTCCGAGATGTGGAGCGGTAATAGCCTCCTCGATAGATGTATAGACAGGAATACCTCGCGATTGTGCTTCGGCAGTACCGATATCATTAGAAGGTACCTGATCCAGATAGAGCGAGACCACTTCAATTTGCGGAGCATACCCGAACAAGCCTAGCAGCCGTCCGATAATAACTTCTGCATGGGAATCAGGGCGATATTCAGTTACAATAGCAGCCACTTTTTTTCGTTCGCTCCGCGCGTTCATAGCGCAAATCCCCCGTCAATTGTAATTAGAGCGCCTGTTACATAAGAAGCAGCATCGGAGAGCAGAAAGGCCGCCATCTCTGAAACTTCATCAGGCGTCCCCGAGCGGCCGAGTGGCGTATGCTTGGCAACAGCTTCCTTAAAGGAAGGAGGAAGTGTGCTTAGCGCTTCTTCGGTCTTGATGTCACCCGGCAGCAGCGCGTTAGCTCGAACCCCCCTGTTGGCGTAATCAGCAGCTATGACACGGGTCATCTGATTGACACCTGCTTTGGCAGCACCGTAAGCGAGACAGGTCGGCTTTACCTTGTGACTTAAGACGGAGGAAGAATTAAGAATAACGCCTCCTCCCGATTGAATCAGGAGAGGGAGAGCATATTTATTCACCAGAAATGTACTTGTCAAAGTTCCTAAAAGAACTTGGTTCCATTCTTCTAATGTTAGCTGCATAGCGGGTTTGGATATTTGTGTGTAGGCATTATGATACAAGCCATCCAAACGGCCCCAATGATTCTGAATACTTTCTATCGTCATAGTAACTTGCTTCTCGTCTCGCGCATCAGACTGGAAGTACATCAAATCCATTGGATGAAACGTAGCAATAGCTAGATCGTTCAACCTTTGGTGCGCGTCCTCGGGAGTCGCGAGGTCCGTCGCTGCGACCTTGGCTCCCCTTTCAAGAAATAACCTAACAGCTGACAAACCCAATTTGCCCAGCGCCCCAGTAACTAGAATTACTTTTCCACTTAATTGAGCCACAGGTTGTTCCTCCTATGCCTGTTCCATTAATAGGCAAGCCGTTAATGCGGCTGACCAATGAAAATCTCTAACAACGTCCATCTTTTGACGAATATTATACCTGCCTGTTGGGGGGCCCTTTCGATCGCATTCTGAAGGAGGTACGTGATCCGCAGAATCAAAATACTCAAAAATGACTCCGTATTGTTCATAGTATTTTTGCACCATTTGGATGCTTTGCTGAGCAAGCTTATCTGCTTCCGCTCTCCTTCCTTGCCTCTTAAGCCCGGTATAGACAAGGTAATTCATATTCATCCATACAGGTCCTCTCCACATATCCGTGCTGTACGTTATTTCAGAGGCTGCAGTAGTTGGGATAGGGAATCTTGTTTGAAAATGATTTGGATCCTGCAGCATGGTTATCAATCGGTCTGTACGTTCTTGGGGTAAATGATCTAGGAGCAGTGGTAGAAATCCACTTACCGCCTTCACCCGAGAAAAGTTTCCGTCCATGTCACGATCGAAATAAAAACCCTCTCTCTCATCCCAGAGTAAATCTTGAATTTGATCGTTTAGATCAGCAGCCTTTCGCTGCCAATATTGAGCTAATTCGGTTTCTCCGAGCTCATCAGCGATTAATCCGATGTAATGAGCATCCTGGGCAACGAATACGGAAAAATCTACTGCGTCCAATACAGCTGCACGATCAAATCGGGGGGAATTATCCATTCCGGATTCTCCGGATCGGCATAATGGATTGCCTTCAATCATCCATTCCAGCAGCCCATTCCCATTGCGGTCGCGGTTCGTTACATCCCAATTCACATATCGTTCGAGTATAGGGAGTGCATAACGCAAATGGGAGCTTTGTTTGGTATGACGGTAGTTCTCCCACACGCCCCATGCCAGTATAGGAGGCTGAGTCATGCTAGAGCCTGATCCGTCCACTTTGTATGTATGGGGAATCATGCCATCCTCACGCTGTGTATCCAGTACGGATTTAAGAAAACTCCATGACAGCTCTGGGTCCAACACATTCATAGCAAACGAATGAAATACGGAGTCCCATAACCACATCGCTTTGTGAGGAACACGGTCAGGTGTGGACCAGTGCTGACGGATCACTCCTTCAGGAGCAAGCGTGTTGACTTTCATCACACTAAAGCACTTCAGAAGTAGCCGTTCTTTCAACGGATCATGAAGTCGGGGGGCAAGTTGATAATATTGCAGTCTGGCTTCAGCTTCCTCCCTGGCATCGAATGTCAGCCCCTTCACTACTCGGCTGACAGCTTCTTCAATCTGTCGTCCGTAAGCTAATGCCCATCGTTCCTTGTCTCTTAGCAAAGCGATGACATCCTGTCCATTCGCTGCCTCTGTAATGAAAAGCGAATCCTCTGTCCAAGCTTTGCCTCCATCTTCTTCTTCAAAGCTTAGTTGGATGTCAACCGTCGAAGGAGCCCTTCCAATAAGCGTATGCCAGCTCTGATACACCGCCAGCAGAGGACCTTCTTCCAGTTCGGTTACAAGCACGTCTCCCGTGGCAATTTGAACATCACCTGAATGAGGAACGAGAAATTGCAACGATCTTCTTCGCGGTGTATGAAATAGTAGGCTGTATGCTACCCCCCCCACCGTAGCAACGAATTGAGAATTCGAATCCGTTTGCCCGTCATAACCGGAAAAAGCAAACAGTGCGCCCTCTTTCCATATATTGGGTAAATTTTTCTGAACATTTAGCGCTATCTTGCTCCCTGTCAAATTTGCTCTCTCCCCTATGAACCCGTTTTATTGATTTTATTATCTCGCAATTCAGTTAACAGGTTATATAGAACAATTTGCTCATTCGTTACAAGATTTTGCTCTTTTCCTCATTTCGGTACGGAATTCACTATGGTATACTCAGAATTATCTGATAGTTAAGGCGGGTGAGCAGCAATGGATGTTTTAAAGAAAATTGAACCCTTCGAAGGTAGGCGCTTCCCATTACGAATGACTGAAGTCATTAGCTGTTTTCACTTGGTAAGACCGCACTGGCATGATCACCTGGAATTTATACAAGTTCTAGAAGGTGAGGTTCAAGTTCTTGTCGACAATCGCACTTTTATAGCAAGTGCACCCTTTATACTTTTTATTAATAGCTGCAAGATTCATTCGATGCATTCGTTAAATGGCAAGAGCAGCACCATCCACGGGATGATATTCGACATGTCCTTATTAACTGGCTCCTCTGAGCATTCCGAATTACAGCATTTATTCGCCCACTTCATTCAAACAGCTCCTATCCAAGGTCCCATCCACCCCACACATCCGTTGTGGAATGAACTGAATACTCACTTTGAAATCGCATACAAAGAATATGTGGGTCAAGATATCGGAAGTGAGCTCGTCATCAAGTCGTCGCTCTATCGCATGATGATCCCTTTACTTCGGAGCTTTCAGCAAGAGCTTTCCCTTTCGAAAGACTTGACCAAAAGCTTTGACCAATACAAACGGCTCAAACCGGCCATTGATTTTATAGAGTCCAGTTATGCTCAAAAGATTTATACTGACACCCTCGGTGGGCTGGTCAATTTAAGCCCTTTTCACTTTACTCGTTTTTTTAAAAAGGTAACGGGACTTACCCCGATGAACTACATCAACCGTTATCGGGTAGAAATGGCCAAACGATTATTGATTGAACAAGACTTAAGCATTACCCAAATTGCAGAACGCACAGGCTTCTGTAATGTTAATTACTTCGATAAAGTATTTAAGGAAATGAACGGATTCACTCCGCTGGAGTTAAGGAAGCAATTCACCGATGGATAAACAAAAAATCTGCATCTAAACTAATGCCATAATATACCAAATTATTTTACCATAAATCGGAAAGTATTCGCTACTCAACGGCCAACGGCAGCCGATTGTTTGTCGGCTGCCGTTGGATTAAGATTAAACTAATGGAAAGAGAACAATTGTCGTTCAGGATTTTATCCACGAACTTCAAATCAAACTGCATTAGAGTCTTTTTAACATGTCTTCTACTTTTGCATGCATAGATTGCACCGTTGTTTTCCTATATTGAATACCAAGCCGAATTACCTTCAACTGCTGTCTTCGGGATAGCATGCGAAACCGTGGTTCTTGCTTTAAAAATTTTCGAATAATCGTCCAACTGTTGATTTCAAAACGGTTTGGTTTGAGGTAAGGAACTTCATAAGGCAGTTGTCGTTTTCGAAATCGATTAACAAGATTTCCAAAGTTAGTTGAAATCTTGCTTTCATCTACGAGACATACAGCCCGATTTTTATTGGTGTGCTTTTTGAGGAAAGCGAAATGATGATGTCCGTCTTGGATGATATAGCCACCATCTTTCTTGCTTTTTTGCACAATTAGTAATTGCATAAGGTCCTGTGCAACTTTTTTTAACTCCTTCTTACGTGGTGAGGTCTTAGTGCTGATACTTTCCTGCTTAATCTTACTTAGAGGTATATATTGCACTGTATATCTCAACGCTACCCCTCCTCAACACCGCTGCTTAATGTAATGTATTCCAAGGTATTACAGTGTATGTTTCTACTGCTTGTTAGTTACTCATTTCCGATCTGGTCAGGGTATAAGCAATTCATTCCGCACGTACATAAACAAACGGGTATCCCAGCCAGATGGCAAGTGATACCCGTTATTTGCGACTTACGACGAAATAGTCTGCGACATGTGTTCCCGATACTCCGTTGGTGTTAAGCCTGTATACTTTTTGAAGGTGCGCAGAAAGCTTCTCGTATTTGCATATCCGACCGCTCCCGAAACGTCATTTACTTTAATAGATTTATCCCTCAAAAGCTCCATGGCAGCTTTAATGCGAATCTCGATCATGTAATCGATAAAATTGCTTTCCGTGTGATCCTTAAACAGTCTGCTGATGTAAGGCGGAGTGAGATGAAACATTTCAGCCAACCGGTCTAAGGACAGATCATATTCCTGATAGTGCTCTCGAATATAGTCCAGCATTCGCTCGATCGTCTCATTTTTCCCGCGTTGATTGCGCTTTTCCTCAATTTGTGATGCCAAGCCCTCGAGAGTATCTCCGACTAACCGCTCCGCATCCTTCCAGTTCTCACATTTCCCGATACGATCATAGAAGTTGCTTAGCGGACCCATCGATATTTCCGGCTCAATCCCAATGGATTTGACGGTTTGCAGAGACTTCATCACAAGGTCATAGCATAGCTGCCTAATCAGCTCTGGAGGAAGATTGCTCTCAACCGCTTCACGGAATGTATCCGATAAGTAATTGAGCATCTTGACGCGATCCGTTTGCCTCATGGCTTCCATCACCGGATCGATCATCCGACTGAGCTTATAATAATCCTGTCGGTCTGGCGGCTGTAAATCGTCTACCGATATGACCGAATGCTTACCAAAGATCATTTTGTAATGAAGCGCCTTCTGAGATTCATCAAAGGAGCTCGGAATATCCTTCATCTCCATGCGGCACTTACCGACTCCGACCGTTACCGTTAAGCCAAACTGTCTCTTCATGATATCTAGGATAAGTTCGAGTATGACTAATGTTCGCAAATGGTTATGCTCCGCATCGCCTTCCGCGAAGCTGAGAAGGACAGCCGCCTGGCCACCTCCCAGATCGATAGCCAAACCTGCGTGCTCGGTTCGAATCAGCTCCTCTGCGACATTGCAAAACATATAGGTGTACAACGTTTCATCCCGTGGGGAAAGCTGTTCACCTTCCTTGCCAATCTCAGCCGTACAAACGATAAAGCGCTCGGAATACATGTGAATCCCCAAAAATTCCAAATGATGATACATCGCATGGAAATCGGAACGGTTGCCGTTCAATACATCCATCATAATCTTCCACTTGAGCATAGGCTTCGAATCCCTGACATGCTGCTCCAAATGCTCACGGTCCGTAACCATCTCATCGAATATATGCTCCAGGTTTCTGAGTCCTATACTCTCTTCGCCCTGCCCTCTACGCTTGTTCACGCCAGACAGCTTACCCGCCAAACGATCCAGCGGCCTAAAGGTCCAACGGTTCACATAAAATAATGCGGCCAATGCTAAAAAGAACATCACGACGGCAAACGTGAGCAGCAGATTGCGTGTAACCTTGATCGGTTCAAATACGGCAGACTCTGGCATGATGCTGACAAATTTCCAGCCTGTGTACCCACTAGTCCGGTAAAACACTGACTCTTGAATTCCGTCCAACCTGACGTTAAGCGCTCCGCTGCCTGGATCCTTTAATATCTTTTCTATATACGGCAGCGACTTCATATTGCGGTAAAGCTGATTTTTATCGTCATGAGTGACGACATTCCCTTGCGCATCCAGAATGAAGAATTGACCACCGTGGCCATCCTCATAAATCGTTTTTATCATCTGAAACAACTGAGCCTCTTTGATGCTAATAGCCATGAGACCCTTCCTAAAGCCAGGACTGCTGAGGCTAGGAAAGCTGCGAACCAAGGTAATCACATCTTGGGTCTCATGGCCATCCCATACCTTTTGTGTCGATAGCCACTTAAAATATTCAGGCATATTCAGGTACTGAGCCAACCAATTGAACTCTGACGAAGCTTGCTTTAAATAGGTTTCCTCTGTCATTAAATCGCCACTGATATGTGAGTACGCAAATACCGATGAATAATTGGGATTATTCCAAATAAATTCCTTCAACCTGGTTGTCAATGTATAGTAGATGCTGTATCTGTGCCCGTCATCACTGTAGCTGTTATTCATAAAATAAACAAATTCCAGCCCTTCGGCCATGGAGAGCAGATCCTTCTCCGTCTGGCGAAAGGCTGCTTCTACCTTGGAATCAACCTGCTTCAGCAGTGCAAGATTAGCATCCTCTAAGTCCTTCTGCAGCCTACCCACAGTACCCGTATAGGACAACCAGAAGGTCAGGGTGATGATGAAGAGGAATACAATACCATATATCATCATGGCTTTTCCGGATATGCTGGTTCTCATAGTGGGTGCACCTCCGTTCGGTCGCATTGTTTTGTTCCTATTGTACCATTAACACGACTGTCCGGTAGGGAAAATATGGACTTGCTATCAGTTGATGGAATTTACAGTTACGCCTGCAAGGGAGTAGATAAACACTGGCGCTCCAGTCAGAGGCACGCTAACAACTCCTGATACGGCAGCCATATATTTGTAGCTCCCATCAATTCCAACAATCATTACACCTGGATCAGATGTCGCAATTTGCGCTGTGCGGGAAGGGCTGCTCGTTGTTTTCCAGCTCGCATCCCATAAAGATGTGATGTATTTGTTCTTATTCTCGTCCCAGAATTGATACCCATAATATGGATTGGCCACATTGGATACTACACCCAAATATGTCGAGTCCTTAAGTACCCTAATCAATGTGTAGTAACCATAATAGCTCTCTTTTGGTTTACCGTTCCAGTCGATCAGTCCTAGGTTATGCTCCAAATTGTTGGTCTCTGTACCGTCATCTGCAAAATCATACCAGTGCATCGTCTTGATTCCGTTTGCGATGGCGTGCATGTAAGCTCTAGCCAAGTAATTTCTTTGGGTGGATCGATCCACCGTTTTTAGGTAACTTCCGCCTGTATAAGTACTCCAGCCTAGCTCGGTAACTACGATTGGCTTTTCTCCATCACCATGGCTGGCCATGACGGTTTTCAAATCCTGAAATGATTGGAGCAGCTTTTCAGGTGCACCTTGTTCCAGGCCTGGAACAGCAGGATACTCATATTTAACGTAAGGATGGACATCCATGACGTCGAAATATGTTTTCACCAATGCGCCGTTCTGTCCATCGGAATTATACAAGGCATCCAGCCAATTTAAGCCCTCATCCGCTTTTAATCGATCGATGCCGCCGAGAGCCGGCTCTACAAGTAAGCTCTTGCTGCTGACTGCTTTCAAGCTGTCATGGTTTACCTTGAGCGCAGCTGCTGCAGCAGCTGGATCTCTTTTGGCAAGATCAGGTTCATTGTAAGTAGAGAACGTATAGGCGCCCCCATTATTATCAGACTGAACATTGCCTGGGCCATGATAAAAGTAGTGGAAATTAAGTCCGCTTTTGCCATACAACGTCTTCATAGCACTGCTGTGATCCCACCATCTGTTCTTATTGATTCCTCCAAGGTCTCTTAAAAGACGCAATTTCGTCATCAGGAAAACATCTTCCGTCTCGCCATGGTGCACATAGTTCCCTCCACCGTAAGGGGCATCATTGATGGCAAATATATCGCCGACCTTTTCCCCTCCAAGCACAGATGGCGTGGTAATTGTTAATGTCTCAACATCTTTCCTCTCTCCACCGGTTGAATGAGAGGGGGTTACGGCTACATAATAGGTGGTATCCGGCTTCAAAGCAAAATAGGATAAGTATTTACCGATCTGTTCAAGTGACTTGGCCTCAGCCGTGAATTTCGGCGTCAACCCTGCCGTACTCGCAAAAGGAGTGGTCTCGAGATATACGCCGTATTTGGTCACATTGTTGACGACACTATTATAGCTGGACCAGTCCAGATATAGCGTGCTGTAATTTTTGAGTTCCGCAGTAAACTCAACTTGATCAGGCGTCGTCTTTTTAGGAAGAGTAGAGTCGTACAGCTTCCAGCCCCAGATCGCCACTTCTCCGACCGTTAGGATTTCTGAATTATTCGCATTATGCATAATAATTTTGACGTATTTCGCATGCTTGCCTGGAACGCCGTAGCCTGGTGTATTCACGATCACGTTCGCTGTCCGGCTGCTCGCATTAGGAGTATAACCGAGAGACGTATAGTTCACGCCGTCAGTACTAACGAGAACCTCATACCCGTCCATGAATTTATTGCCGCCAGATGCCAATGTCCATACATCGATTTTCCCGATTTGATACACATCGTTCAAATTGAAAACAACAGCACTATACTTTCCTTTCGAACCCCAGATCGAGTTGGTCGTAGAAGCAGCGTCGGATTCTTTACTGGAACCGTCGATTAAGTCTGGTGCTCCTCCTACCGTGTCATTCTTGGAGCCATCGTTATCGTATTTGATTAAATCCCCATCTGTAACGAACGGTTGATCGGTCAACCACTCATAGGATGCGTCGGTCGCAATCTTAGGAAGGGACGTATTATAATAATAGCCGGAAGACCTCAAATAATTATTGCTCAAGATAGCCATAGGCTCCACAGCTTCGCCGTAAACAGCTGCTTCCCCCAACCTCATGACTTCCTTGGCCAGTTCCTTATGCATAATGACTTTGATATATTGGGCATAAACGGCAGGCTTGACGGCAAGCGTAACGGGGGCAAAACCTGAGCCCAGCACTTTCGCATTGTCTGCAGCTCCCACCCGGTTGTAGGTCACTCCGTCGAAGCTGGCATACACCTCGATATTCTTCATTTGACTGTTATTATCCGTATCGGCCCATACTTTCACCGTTGATACCTTATAGACGGTTTTCAAGTCGTATATTAGCGTTCCGTACACGGCTGAGCCTTCCGCACTCCCCGTTGTACTGCTTGTATTGTCGTCAGGACCATTATAACCGTCGGTCATATCCGGCGCATCGGTGTCATCTGAAGCGATCAGAGCCGGATATGTTGCATGAATCCCTTCAGTCAACCAGGTATAAGATGCTCCCGTTGCAATTGCCGCTGTACCCTCAGGAAAGAGTGCCCCTCCGATCACATTTCCGCTTAGAACCTTCTCACCTGTGTCTGCCTTAACGGTCTGATTTCCCAATGGGATAAAAACGAAAAGCAAGCCGAGCAGACTAGCAAATGCAACAAGAGAACCGCTCTTTTTCATAAATCTCATGGCAAAGCTCCTCTCTGGAATGTGTCGTACAAGATCGGCATAGCTTCGTCGGAAGCAGCTGCAGAAGGCATGTCATCACCTTTTGAATGTGCCTTAACGGTTACTATACTGCTCGCCGTATAACTGCCATCATCAGTCGTAACGGTAATCGTCGCCGTACCCGCTGACATGCCAGTAATGGTTGCATGCTGCTTGTTGACCTCTTGAGAAACACTTACAACCGCCGGGTTGCTCGAAGTGAAGCGGACCTTCTTGTTGCTTGAATTGCTAGGTTGGACTTTTGCGTTCAGGGAAATCTTTTGACCCTCTTTCAAATTTACGGTCGAACGGTTCATTGTAACTCCCGTTACTTGCACCTTGCCGTCTGTTACAGGTGCCTTGATTGTCACTGTACTGCTCGCCGTATAGCCACCATCGTCTGTCGTTACGGTAATCGTTGCCGTACCTGCTGACATACCGGTTATGATTGCTTGCAGACCATAGACCTCTTGGACTACGCTTGCCACAGCTGGATCACTCGATGTAAAGTGCACTTGTTTGTTGGTTGAGTTACCAGGAAGAAGCGTCGCGTTCAGGACGGTCGTTTCTCCCAGATTCAATGATGCAGTCATTGGGTCCATTGTAACCCCTGTTACCCGCACTTCTGGCGCAGCGATTTCGGTGAAAATCAAATCTTCAAACAATTGCGTATTTTTGCTGGAACCAATTCCGCTCATGTATTCAAGCCAACCGCGTCTGGTAGTTCCATCATTCTCATTAATCAACATAGAAAACCCGAAATTGTCTTTGTCCTGTGGCGATTGGCCTTCAGGCAACAGCTCTGACCACGGAATTGCAAGCTCATAGGTGGTGGCGTTGCCGCTGCGAGTAACCACTCCTTGCACAGTCGTCATCTCCCCTGTCTGTTTACCGTTAGCTGACAACCATCTCCAGACCATCGGGCCTTGTTCTCCTAGCGCGATACCGAACTCGTTGTTTTCCGCGCTGCCAATGCCGTTAACTCTTCCCGTATCAATAGCGAACTGTATGCTATCCCCCTGCCACATGTCGCCGCCAGTTCCTTTTTGAACATGGATATTATCTTGAACTTCCATACCGAAGTAGAGATGATTGCGGTCCCACTTCAGATAGCCTTTACCGCTTAAATCCTGCTCACCGCCCCAATTGGCGATGTTCTTATTCTGATCCGCTCGATTGATGACGATAGGCATGCCATTATGCCAGCTTGCCTCTGTCAACTTGCCATCTATGATCGGCGCCGTCTGGTCGTTCACAGCTGCTACAAAATTAAATGGTCTTTCCACGAGCTTTGTAAATCCGCTATCCAGCTCCACCGTGAGCTTTAACTTGGCTCTCGCTTGCTCCGGAAGCTCGATGATCGGAATCGTTATTTTCTTGATTTCCCCGGGCAATAGCCCATTGAAAGCAATCTGGCTGCTTTGTTCTAAGACCAAATAGACAGCCTCGGTAACACTTATCGTGCCGTTAAGCTCTTTGTCCTGAGTCGCATTCTCCACATAAATTGCCGCATTCCATTGGTCCCATTGCCCAGGTACAGCAATCTCAGGCATCATTCGGACTTTGATTGTTTCCAGCACATTGGCCTTTAATTTCACAGATGAGATCAGCGAATTCCCCGAGATCACTTGGAGCGTAAGCTCCTGGACCTTCTCTTCCGCGTTAAGCGGAACGGGAATAGCAATTGGAATGGCCGTTGTTCCCGCTGTAAAGTTCACGTCGCCTTCCAGCTTCCATTCAGCGGATGGACCGATTAGCTCCAACCTTCCATCCAGCTCTGCACCCATTCCGAATCGATTGATCGCAGTGTGGATAACCTCTCCACGTCTAACATCCACCGAGGGAGTCTTTAACACAAACGAATCATCAATGGACGAAATCTCCACGCCCGTGCTTGAGTAAATAAACACAGGTGCACCATTAATCGTTAAGCTTGCACTTCCATCGATAACCGGCAAATAAGTATAGCTTCCGTCAATACCCACAACGGTAAGCCCGGTGTCCTTCGTTTTGAAGGTCGCTGTTTTGGTAGATTCATCCGCCGCCCAGAGCGATGTGATATACTGATTTTTCCCTTCATGCCAATACTCATATCCATAGTACGGGTGTTCGACGTTAGGCTGAGCTCTTACGTATTTGGCGTCCTTCAGTACCTTAGACATCGTATAGTAGGCATAATAGCTTGGTTTCGGAATGCCATTCCAGTCGATGAGTCCCAGGTTATGCTCTAGATTAGTCGCATCGAGTCCGTCATCCTGAAAATCGTACCAATGCATTCTCTTTATTCCGCCAGCAATCGCATGCATATAGGCTCTAGCCAAATAGTCGCGCTGTGTGATTCGGTTTACTGGACGAAGATAACTGCTTCCGGAATAGGTGCTCCATCCTAGCTCCGTGAAAATAATTGGCTTCTCTTGATCGCCATATTTGGCCTTCAGTGCTTGGATGTCTTCAATTTTCTTAATCAGCATTTCCGGCGCGCCTGGGATGAGTCCAGGTAAGCTACCTTCATGGTTTTTTACGTAGGGGTGAACATCAAGTACGTCAAAATAGGTTTTCACTAAAGCCCCATTTAGCCCGTCTGATTTATATAAGTTCTCAAGCCAAGTCATACTTGACGGCTCAGTTCCGCCAAGAGCAGGCTCGACCAGTAAATTTCGACCGTCCACCGCCTTCAAACTCTCGTGGTTTTGCTTAAACTGCAGGGCCAGTGCAGAAGGATTAGTGCCCTTTAAGTCAGGCTCATTTACCGTGGAGAAGGACCAAGTTCCTTGTTTGTTTTCCATCGGAACATCTTGAGGACCATGGTAGAACGTATGGAAACCAACCCCGTATTTATTGGAGAACGCTTTGACCCAAGAATCATGGACCCACCAACGGTTGAAGTTAATCCCTTCGATGCCTCTCGTCAACATAAGCTTGCGGATGATGTTCTCATCTTCTTTACTCCCGTGCTGAACATAGTTGCCTCCGCCATAAGGCGTATCGTTAATAGCGAAGATGTCCCCGACCTTCTCCCCGCCGAGTACACTCGGTGTGGTAATTGTGACCGTGCTGACATCCTTGCGTTCGCCCGTGGCAGTGCTCGTCGGAGTTATCGCAATGTAATAAGTCGTCTCTGGCTCCAAAGAAGAAATGAGCAGAAATTTCCCCTTCTGTTCGACAGATCCGTTATCGGCTGTCACATAAGCAGAAAGCTGATTTGTTGTTGTAAAGTCGCTCTTCCGAATATAGATGCTGTATTTGTTGACCTTGTTAACTACGGCATTATACGCAGACCAATCCAAATACAACGTATTGTAATTTTTCACATAGGTCGTGAATTCGACCTGATCTGGGGTGTCTTTCTTGGCAAGCGTCGCATCATACAGCTTCCAGCCCCAGATTGCGATCTCCCCCGCAATGAGTCGGTCAGAGTCGTTAGCATTGTGCATCACGATTCTTACATATTTCGCATGCTTGCCGGGGATGCCGTAGGAAGGGGTATTGACCATGCCACTTTCATATCGGCTGTTGGGATTGGCGGTGTATCCGCTGGAGAAATAGTTGACATTATCGACGCTTAACAGAACCTCATATCCGTCCATGAAGTTACCGCTGTCTGCTTTGGACCACACATCGATATTCCCGATCTGATACATATCATTTAATGTAAAAGTTACCGTACCGTATTGCCCTTGGGATCCTGCTGCCATACTGGCTACCGTATCTGCCGTTTGCTCTGTGCTCGAACCATCGATTAGATCAGGCAAACCGCTGACGCTGCCATCATTCTTCGCGCCGACTTCATTGTCGCTCGTCATTAAACCAGCTTGAGTCACAAAAGGCTGTTCAGTGCTCCATTTATAGGTTGCCTTTGTATCCAGCTTTGGCATACCTATGGCATAGTGACCGCCAACTTTTAACTGGTTATTGCTTAGAATCGCCGGCGTTTCCGCAGCGTTACCCCATATCGCCACTTCTCCTATGCTCATCTTGAGCTTAGACGGATTTTTGTGCAGGATGACCTTCACATATCTGGCATATGGGGCAGGCTTGATGCTGCTGGTCACCGGAACAATACCTGCGTCATCTCCGTATGTGCTATCGGTAACTGCAACGCGGTTGTAATTCACACCGTCGAGACTTGCATAAATTTCAACCTGCTTTAAACCGCTTGTTTCCGTGAATTCGGACCAAACTTGCAGGGCGGATACGCGGTATACCGCACTCAGGTCATAAACCAGCGTTCCATGAGCTTCTCCTAATTGACTATAGGTTGAGCTGACAACGCTTACAGAACCGTCCGTCATGTGAGCCGCATCATCAGGATCTGCAGCGACAAGTCCGGGATCCGTTGCATAAAGCCCTTCCTGTTGCCAATTATATATAGCTCCAGTATCCATTACCGGTGTATTTTCCGGAAACAAATGGCCTAATGTATTACCACTCAGTATCTTTGGCACATCCGACTCAGCCGCATGCGCGATAGGTGCGAAAGTCGATGCCATACCTATGGTTTGAATAAACAGTAACATTGCTAAGATGATAGGACATACTTTTTTAAGCATTATAGAACTCCCTTCTCCCTATTGAATAGCCTGCTTAGATAATCGATTTATTGCATACAACGAAGTCACACGTACTCTCACCTCCACTCCTTTCTTAAGTTCTATCGCATGATGAGAATAACCTTATCAAATGATGTTGTAATCACAATAGACAGTTTTTGTCGGACGTGGCATTTCTTTCGATCCAACGCTGCACGAGTGCAATTCAACGACGCAAATGAGAATGCCTTAAAAGATGTAACTTGATCCATGAATAGGTCACTTCCTTGAATGGAAAAAATGGAAGGAGACCGTCATATATTTGGCGAGCTCCTTCCTTTTTTGTGTCCGCTAGTTCGGATGTTTGTCATTTGGCTTCAAGGAAATCGACAACTGTTGCTGTGAGCCGTCTGCACGATTGTCACCATAACTCGCTGTCACTTGCTCAGCTTCTTCTTCAATGAGAATCACAGGCCAGTCATTTACCGAGTCACCTATAGCTAACATGAATAAAAATGCAGCTTTGTCCATAGTTTGGAAGTCTATTGTCTGCCGCTCGCCTGCGTAAATAACCAGATCAAGTCCATATGTGTCTCCCTGTTTGCTCCATTCCCAGTCCCAACTGGTGGTTGCGGAAAATACGTATGTATCGCCGCAGCGCCGCTGGTTCTTTTCAGCACCTTCAAAGGAAGCATATAAGCTTTCGAAACGCAGAGGCAGTCCGTCGATCTGCACTAGTGCTACAGAGCCTTCGTGCTCAATGCTCATACGCTCTAAGCAACCGCCAAATTCCATTCGAATTCGAAAATCAGTCGCTTCTATACGGCCTTGAATACGATCCAAATTCGGGTGTGTATCCCCGCCGTTCGTCAGAAAGTTTACACCTAAGAGCATATGGCTGCGGCTGGCTGTAACACTGAGAACGGCCGAGCAATAATCATAACCATCATGTAAGCAGCGCATTTGCAAATAAGTAGGCTGTCCGCCATTATCGAAATAAGCGACCATCCCTCTTGTTTGATTCCACATGATCTCTTTCCTGAACACACCAATCGCGTACTTCGGCGTTAGGTAAGTTTCCGCCCATTTAACGAATCCAGTCTCCTCATTGCGATAATAAGGCTCCTTAAGATCAAGTGCCTCTATTCGTGTAAATTTCTCAATATATGGTTTCGGACATTGGATTTCGCTGCCAAACCACTCCTCATCATAGTCCAAATCGTCAGCGTCAAAGAAAACCAGCTTATTATCTGTTGCCACTTGCAGGAAGGATTTGACCTTATTTGTAAGTAACGTATGATAGCTGCGACTGTGCGGACCAGCCCATTGCTGGGACGCCGGATGGTAATGCTCTACCACCATTCGCCAGACCCTATCTAACAATTCGGCGGCGATGTCCTTTGCACGAGAATTGAGGGCATACTTCCGAATTTTAGACAGCTCCACAATAGCAACGATAGAATAGGTAGGACTGTTGTATTCTTGAAATGTACCTAGATTTACTGTATAACGCTGCAACTTTTCCAGCCGTTCCAACCCATAGTCAGCATAATTCTTCCGATCATACAGCTCACCAGCAATCAAGGTCACAAATGCCCCCATGATCGCAATATTCGTATAGTGCGGTCCTACATTCCGTTTGATGATCGCGTCACATGCAAAGCTTATCGATTCCCGGATCTGATCTTTCAGCTCTCCGGGCAGCTTGTGACCGTGACGAAGTACGGCAAGTAGCAGTTCCTTGCCGCAAAAGTCCGCCCAGTTCCAATCCGGAGGAGCCATCTGAGTAAGTGGCTCTTCATAAAACCAAGGCCATATGCCATAGGTTTCATTTAAAGGATTACGATCCTGCAAGGATAAGAGGCGGCCAAAGATATCATAAGCCCTTTGTTCATATTCCTTCATTTCCGTATTTAGCAAGCCAACCGCATAGAGCAGTGATGCATAAGTCGGATGAGTCATCGGGTGATCCTTCACCGTTAGCGTAGTATGATACCCAGGGCTATGAAAAGGACGACGAAGCATACAAACCTGAGAATCATACTCGCTTTCTTTGACCGTGATGGCCTTTATCAGAAGTGCTTTGTGATCAAGACTAATCTCATTTACGCTCAAGTGAAACAATCCTCTCATTGGGTTTGTAGAACAAAGACGGGAAGGTCTGCCTACTTTAAAAGCATGCAGCCTTCCCGCAGATTCATTTAAACATATTGGGCGTGCACGGATTATTTCAAGAACTCTTTGTTCTTCTCATACCACTCTTGTGCAAGCTTCTCCACATTATCTCCGCCAAGACGCTTCCACTCTTTACGAGCCTCATCCATTGCAGCCTCTGGGGTTGATGCACTGCCTCCGGTTACGGCTTTCACCTCGATTTGCGTAGCAATCGGATGGAACGTGGCGATCAGTTGGCTTACTTCCGGAATATCCGGGCTAAAGGCTATGTCTCTGCGGTATTTGTTTTTGAGTGCCACATCTAGCGACTGTGTTTTCAATTTGGCATATTCCTGGGAGAGTGGATCCTGAGCAGCCATGATCGGGAACCAATCGGATTTCAGGCTAAAATCGGTTACAATCGCATACTCACCTGCATAAGAGACTTCCTTACGGGATTTGTCTGCATCAATGACTTGCGGGATCTTGCCGTCTATTAGCTTGAAATGGACATTTTCCTCGCCATATTTCATCGCCATATCCCCTTTATCCATCATCCAATCGAGGAATTTAACAGCGGATTCGATTTTATCCTCTTTCATTTTACTGTTAAAGGTTACCAAAATATTTGCTGGAAGCTCTTGATATAATCCAGTTTTCCCATACTTACTCGCTACAGGCTCTAAAGGAACCATCTTGGCATCGGGTACATTTTTCTTAAGATCCATATATTCGTTTTGCATATTCCATGAACTAAAATAAATACCTGCTTTGCCAGTTGTCCACATTTGACGAGCGCGTTGGAAGTTGCTATCGGTGATATACTCCTTATCTAGCAAACCTTGATCGAATAATGTTTTCTGATAGGCAATAGAATCCTTGTAACGATCCAACGTTCTGCCAAACTTGAGCTTGCCCTCTTCCAAATACCATTGATTCTCATTAACGGAAAAGAGTGATCGAATGATTTGTACACCGTTCCCATTAAACACAATAGGCACTGTATCTGCTTTACCATTACCGTCTGGATCCGCTTCCTTAAACTTCTTGGCCACCTCGATCAATTCTTCCGTTGTCGTTGGCGTCTTCAAGCCCAACTTATCCAACCAATCTTGACGAATCCACATCCCATGGTTGGCAATTCCGTCTATGCTTCGGCTGCTGGTGACCGCATACATTTTGCCGTTAATCGTCGATGCTGATTTGAGCTCAGGATGCTCCTGCAGATACTTTTTCATAGTCGTGCTATACTTCTCGATAAAACTATCTATCGGTTGTATAGCCCCTTGGTTAGCCAATTGCGCAATATAGTTACGGTCATATTCCCAAATGAGATCAGGTGCGCTCCCGGAAGCCACCAGGGTACTCAGCTTTTGTTGAGCCTGTGCACGAGGCACTGGGATCCAGCTTATCTTAGCGGGCGAATTCTCATTCATCCACTTCGTCCAACGGTTGCTCTCGTAGCTGCCCTCCTCTGAGGCTACTGTTCCACGATCAAATGCAGAAATGCTGATTTCTTTCTTCGGACCTGCCGCTGTTGCCGTAGGAGCTGCACTTCCTTGCGGATTTGCTGAACTGCCACCATCTGACGTTGTATTCGAACTGCAAGCAGCTAGTACTGCTAAAGACATACTTGCTGCAAGAACTGGTTTCCACGTATGTTTAGTCATTTTCATTGGTTCCATCCCCCTAAATATTGTGTGGTATATATCAAGGACTATTTGTCCCAAGATATCAGCCTTTGACTGATCCAATCAAGACACCTTTGACAAAATGCTTCTGCAAAAACGGGTACACGATCAGAATGGGTGTGACTGCAATGACAATCGCAGCCGCTTTAATCCCTTCTGGAGTAAGCGTCATCTCCGCAACGCCCTCGCTGCCGGATGCATGATCTAGTAGATTCTGATCAACCTGCAGGATCATTTGATAGAGCTTTAGTGTTAAGGTTTGTTTGGTTGTTTTGGTAACGTAGAGTAATACATTGAAGTATGAATTCCACCAGCCTACCGCATAAAAGAGTGAGATAGCCGCTATGATCGGTTTACATAATGGTAAAATGATTTGAATCAAAATCCGCCAATCCCCAGCGCCGTCGATAGAAGCTGATTCCTCCACTTCTTCCGGCAAACCCTCCATGAACGTTTTCATCACAAACATGTTGTACGTACTAATTAATGAAGGAAGCCACAACGCCCAATAGGTATCCATAAGTCCTAGTGATTTAACGAGTATAAAATTCGGAATTACACCCGAAACGAACAGCATCGTGAAGGTGATGAAAATGAGCAGTCCATTACGTCCCATTAGTCTTCGTCTGGAAAGTGGGTATGCAGCCAGTAAAGTAAGTGTCATATTGAGCACTGTGCCGACTATGGTTACCAGCACCGTATTCCACATCGCAACAAAGAGCTGCCCATCCTGGAAAAGGCGTTTATATGCCTCTGTATTGAATTCGACCGGCAACAATGTTACCTCGCCCGCTGTAATAGCTCTGCTGCTGCTGAAGGAGGATACAACCTCATACCAGAACGGGTATAAAGCAATTAAGGAAAGAATGCCAAGTATCGCATAATTAGCTGACGTCCCTAGACGGGATAACAGGCTTTGCTTTCTGTATAAACTTTGCATTACTACCATAACCCCCGTTCTCCGAACGCTCGAGTCAATCTGTTTACGCCTACGACCAGTATCAAGCCAACTGCGGATTGGAACAACCCTAAGGCCGTCGTATAGCTGTAGTTCATATTCTGTAAACCGACACGGTAGACGTATGTACTGATTACATCCGCAACGTCCAAGACAGACATATTCTGGAGGACCAGTGTCTGCTCAAGTCCCACATCCATCATGTGCCCCATACGGAGAACAAGCAATATAGCAATTGTGCTTCTAATGCCCGGTAATGTAATATGCCAAATCTGACGCAGCTTCGATGCGCCGTCCATCTTGGCCGCCTCGTATAGCTGCGGATCAATCGATGCCATTGCAGCCAGATATAGAATCGTGCCCCAGCCCGCTTCCCGCCATATACCTGATAACGTGTAGGCAACAGGCCACCAGCTAGAGCTAGCCATGAAATAAATAGGTTCGATGCCAAACACCTTGGTCAGCACCATATTGACAACACCCGTGCTAGGTGAAAGCATAGCAATGAAAATGCCTCCAAGAACAACCCACGAAATGAAGTGGGGCAAGTACAGCAGATTCTGAACAGTCCTTTTGTACCACTCCTTGCGTACCTCATTAAGCAGAAGCGCTAGTAGTATGGGTACCGGAAATCCAAAAACAAGGCTGTACACATTGAGCAGCAAAGTATTTCTTAATACTCTCCAAAAATCGATGCTTTGGAACAAGCTTGTGAAGTGTTTAAGCCCTACCCACTTGCTGCCGAAGATGCCGTCGGCGAATCGGTAATCCTTGAAGGCAATAATTTCGCCAGCCATCGGAGCATATTTAAATAACAGATAAAATACGATCACAGGAAGAAGCATCAGATACAAATGTTTATCCCGTATCAACCGGCCTCGGAATGTCGACGGAATCGGCTTGGTTGGAATTGGCTTACGCTGGCTTCGCTTCTTAATTAATACCGTCCCTCTTTCCTCCATGTTGTGTTCACCCTTTCCAAATGTGAGCCTGCTGAGATGCCGGCGATATCATCGTATCCTGCTGTTACTTACTTGCAAATAGACACGTTTTGCTCTGCTGTCTTTTCTTAATAATTGCCATGTCACCTTACTTAAACTAGGTTCATTTTTCTAAGATGACTTTTTGTTTATTCCTTATATAATGCCATTGTGATCTCATGACACTCCTTTTATGTGTAATATTATGCCTCTAACTCAACCGTGGCAATGTCTAGCGAAAAAGTCAAGAACTTACATCCTTAAAATAAAAAAACCGCGCTGCTCGCGGATCTTTATACATATATATTCTTTTCCTCTTACATCGGGAGAATAAAAAAATCAAAGGGGTGAACCCCTTTGATTTTTTTACCTTATCTAGCCATGTTATTGACTAAGTGCTTGGTATCAAAAACAGAAATGTGGTCTACTTTTCCGGTTGATTTGGGAATAATAAATTTAAGCTGAAACATATCGGATGCTTTATAAATATAAATCATGTCATTCCCGTTTACCTTCGTATCCACTGGCTTTCCTAGCGCTTGTTCAATTTGATTCAATGTTAGTGTTTGCAGCTTTGGATCGTTGGAACGAATATCAATTTGATCGCCTTTATGCTTGTCTTCTGGCGTGTTCACAAAGAGTGAATATTTTCAATGGATATCCACTTTCGATATTACTGGTAATACGTCCGCTTCTTGAATTGATACAGGAAGAATTGCAGGGAAAGAATCAAGAGAGCGAACGCAATTCCTGATTCAATAACGATAAAAGGATAGACTTGGATATACTTCGCTCCGTATGCGATCAACGAGGTCCACTCGCCGGTAGTCGTCAGATAAATAAGATAGGGTACTTTATCTGGCCCCAATTTATCTCCAGTCACCAACGTTTCTGAACCGCCGATGATGATATTGAAAATCGCCAATTGTCCCATAAGGAAGAGTACGATGATGAATTCGCTTATCGCTATATAAAGCAACTCAAGTCTCATACTTAAAAAAATGTGCTTTATGATCCTATGAAATAACGAGCCACCCATCAACCGGGATGCGTCGACGTATGGTTTCGAATTGTAGAAACGGGCTCTTTCAGCGATCTGGTATGCGAGAGGAAAGATGCCTAGAACAGTTACCATGATGATAAAAATGATCGTAAACAGCATCAAGTTGTGAGGATTCGCTTTGTCTACCTCGTTCAAGCCAAGTTTGAAGTAAATGCCGACCAGCGGTGGATACAAAAACAAGAATGCTGGCACGGCAGAGATGACCCATTGCATGGTACGCAACGCGACTCCTCCTCTCCCCGTCGTCCCCGACCACATGCCAAGCGGCACAGCGAAAATGAATCTTAATGCCGTTAATAAAGCGGCATACACCAATGTATATTTAAATCCGTTCAGCAGCAAGCTCAACATATCGAATCCCCTGTGGTCGGTCCCTAGAAGATAAGTTGCATTCGGACGAAGAGGAGGCGTTTCGTAAATCATTTTGCCGTCAATTAGTTTCGTTATCAAGTAGACTTTATCCGCGTTCATAAGACCATGGGGCTTAACCATCCCGCCGAATGTCGCTAATAATACAATGAAAACGATAATCGCACATGCGAAATAAAACTGTATCGAAGTTTTCTTTTTCATTGTCATGCACTCTCCTTTATCTTCACGACAAAGCGCTTGCTGAGCAATGCATAAATGATATGAAAAAGAATGGCCAGAATGACCAGAACGATGCAAAAGATCGGAGTGGCGCTGATATTTTGCACTCTTGGACTTACAATGTATCCGCCGAGTCCAAGAATATCGCACATCGCTTCTGCCACTGCCATGCTTGCGAGTGCCAAAGTCGTCGCTTTGGGCAATACCATCAACAGGTCCTCCATGATGTTCCGGATAACGTGACCACATATTACTTCCCGTTTGGACAACCCTTTGGCCAGTGCTGTCGTGATGTAATCTTGCGTCATCTCACGTTCGATCGCGAGCCGCAGCGTTCCGTAAATCAAAACGCCGGGAATTAAGGCGATCGTAAGAAAGGGAATCATAAACGGGATGTTATTGCCGTAATGCGCGACAAGTATGACGTTTTTTCCCGTCAAACGAGTTAAATAAATGGACACAAGCTGAATGAGAATGATCAGGAGAAAGTCCGGCAGACCACTTAATAAAGCATGGACCGAATCCAACAATCGCCCTAGCGCGCGCCACATCGAAGCCAACAACGAGAACAAGGCGGACAACAAGACTCCAGCGATCAGACCCGGTATTAAATAAGTACAAGTGCGGACGATCGTTTCCTTTAAAATCTTCTTTACCTGAATGTCATAGTTTCCAGTGCGGATCAAACCTAAATCCCCATGCGAGTAGTTAAGTAAGAGTTCCTTAAGGGAAAACAGATAGTAGCGAATCGAAATTTCTGGCTTCTCCAGCTGTATGGTTCTCGGAAGGGAAACGCCGGGAAGTTTACTGGCCAGCTTCCCGTAATCGTCGACTCTGCCGTAAGGTACGGAGAAAATGTGTCTACTCGCATCGACAATCGTGCTTCCGGGAAGCTGGGAGACGATTTCTTCATTCGTAGATTCAGAGCTTAGGTTAATCCGCAACAGATCAGGTGCCTCATGGATGAAGGCTTTGCTGATATTGCTCATCAGAAAGACAGCTGCAATGGTAATGAGACTAAGCAAGCCCCACTTCAGAATGATTTTCAATATTATCGGACTCCTTTCCGCATTAATAAGACAATTGGCAGCTTCAATGTGTGACTTGATTTTTATGGCAATATTTGATTACCCAATATGATAAATAATGCGGTATTTTGTTATTTTGCAAATGAAAAAAGCACCCTATGTCTGATATCATGAAGTTTGAAAATTCATGTTCATCCCCAGAAGTGCTCTTCATTATGTTGTTAAAGTCCCTATGTGTAATATACCTTTATTTCCTGTTTCCCATTTCTGTAATATTCACTTTAACAAGCAAGCTAACGTTCATCGTTTGATATTCTTGTTTCCATTCCTCTTCGTTCCAATTTCGCGTTTTACTTCTAACGAAATCCCCTAATCCGAGCGGGTCGATCCCTTCTTTTTTAAATATTTGTATGAGCTCCACTCCAATTGAAGTTAGATCCTTTTCGAAAAGGGTTTGGATTCTCTCCTTCTCTTGTATTGTTAAGAGATTCCCTTTTGAATCAATTATTTCACCGTTTAAGATAAGATTTATCGTCACTTTTGGACTTTTCGAATCTTTCCCTACTCGATATTTCACTTTTGAACCGACATTTTTCATTGCAATGTATGATCCATTGTCCAGCTTTACTTCAAGAGTATTGTACTTCGCATTTCCTAGAAGAAGTTTCATAACTCGCATCTGCTTTTCACTTAGTGACATTACATATTTGTCATCCTTAAATAAAGCTAAACCAGAAATCATGACTTGATTATTTTGCAAGTTAAGAATCGGCAGAAATGGGTCGATACCTTGGCCTAAATAAGAATATTCAAAATCGTGAAGATTTTGCCTGGGAACAAGCCCGTTCCGCACGTTCGTATCGAGTAAATTGTACAAAAACATCCCTTTTTCCTCATTTGAACTGAAATTCGCTTTCAATATTTCCTTTGCTTTTCCATCGACAATTGCCAAATACATCCTTCGAGAAGCTACTGCATCACGCAAGAACACATCCAATTCATCTATTAATCCGTTTGCCGCCAACTCTTTTCCAATTAAAATCACCGAAAGACTTCCTGGTTTTATAGGCCGGTTTAATTGCATATCCATTATTTCTGCTAAATTCCTAGTGGTGTGGCCTACCTTTGAGTACAATATATTTGAAACGGAACTGGATTTACCAGCTTGAAACTTAGGCGCGGCTATCGTGAATTCGATTTGATCGTTAGGTGCTTCATCTAAGGCGCTGACAAAAGATATCGTTATTTTCTCTAATGTTTGTTGCTTTACGCACCCCGTTAACAGGAAACAGATGAGCAGTACTAAGTAAAAAGTCCGATTCATACTGTTCTTCTCACTTTCATTCTGACAACGTCGACTATGTATAAAAATGGGATGTACACAAAAACAAGGTAAAATCCGATCTCAGATAACATGGTTTGAACAGCTTCAATACGAGTATGATCTGGAATTAGACATACCGCGGTAAAGACCAGAATCAATAATATCGGTAAAGCTGTCAATTGTTTCACAGTGAACATGATTTTACACATTCGGCTTGAAGCCCAAAGACAGAGGCATATGATAGGAATTACCCATAATATCTGTGCAGCAGCGCCTATATACTCAAATCTTTCTATAAAAGGAAAATGAATAAATTTATATTTGGTCAATTGCGGCCATATTTCCTTTGATAATTGTTCAGGCTTGAATATTAATAATGAAAAGAAAATAATTAAAAGATACGATATCGTTGAAATAAAATTGGCCAAATGTGCCCACTTTTGCGATTTTTTTGGAGTTTCGATGAAGGTGTAACAGAAAAATAACATCTCCACGCCTAAATAGGGAAATGTCATCTCCTTTCCTGCTTTGATGATATCGTTCAGCGAATGATCAAAAATTGGCGTTAAATTATTAAAATGAAAATAAGCAACTGGAAAAAACAATGCCAATATGGTTACATATCGTACCAAGCTAAACATACAAATACCCACGATTACTCGAAAACCTCCTGCAACGATGTAATAAACAAGCAGGAGCAGAACCAATGCCAATGGCCATGTGTCTAGATCAGGAAATAACCATACTTGTATAATTTCTATAAATTGCCGTATCAAGAAACTTGCAACCAGCAGGAAGTAAATGATAAAGATAAAGTTAAGAACTCCACCCGCCAATTTCCCGAAAAATTGTTGATGAATATGGATAAGATCCGTCTCATTATGATTGAGAATTCGATACATCATCCAAATAACGACGTGGAAACTGAGACCACATAGGATGACTGAGATCCAAGTATCTTGGCCAGCCAATTGAATCGGCTTAATCGACATGGAAAGATACTCGGGTCCGAACTGCATCGAATGAATCAACACGAATACTAGGAACGGCGAAATAGTAAATCTCGGATGTTCTGTTGATTTCATCTTTGTATCACTCCCAAAGCTGGTTCATTCATCGATGTCTTTTTTAGCATTTGCGTTTTTCTTGTCGAATCTTACTGGTTTTCCTGATCTTAAAAAGGTGTATCTATGATGGAATTTAGAATATGGTGGACGAATTAGAGTATCAAATAAGTCGGGAGTGCGAAACGGATAAAACGGAACCAGGTAAGGCATCCCGAGAGAAGTTAATCGCAATAGATGTGCAACCATGGCTAGGATACAGATGAAAATTCCGAGCAGCCCCCATAATTGCGCAGCGAATATAAATGGAAAACGAAGAATTCGTATAGTCGCGCTCATTCGAAAAATGGGTGTAGTGAAAGAAGCCAATGCGGACAACGCCACAATGATCAATAAAAAGTTGCTTGTAAGCGCAGCTTCAACAGCGGCCGTACCAAGGACAATGCCTCCAACAATACCAATGGTCTGTCCGATTTTCGTAGGCAATCTGGCGCCAGCTTCCCGTAACAATTCAATGACAAGCTCCATGATGAGCACTTCCACGACAGGTGGAAAAGGTACATTGATCCTCGATGAAATAATCGTAGGCAAAAAAACGGGTGAAATACTCTGCCCATGGTACGTGATAACGGCAACATATAAGGGTGAGGCAAATACGGAAAACAACACAGAGAACATGCGAATCAACCGTAGTATGGAGGCAATAATCCATGGCAAATAATAATCTTCGTATGTAATGAAAAATAACCAGAGGTTGACCGGTGCAAAAAACGCAGTCGGGGACCCGTCCTTCAAAACGCATATTTGACCCGATGATACGGCCCAGGCAACGTAATCAGGCCTTTCGGTCCCGATCGTCTGTGGAAAGATCGAGTTGGAATTATCTTCGATCATTTGTTGAAGCAAGGTAGTATCCGTAATTTGATCGAATTGTACATCCTCTATGCGCTGAATGCATGTATTTAAATATTGTTCGTTCGTTAATCCCTCTATGTAAATAATCGCAACTCTCGACTTGGATATACTCCCTGTAGTGAGCTCTTTAATACGTAACTCAGGATAAGGAACTCGCTTGCGAATCAAGTTAAGATTGACGTCCAATGATTCAACAAACGCTTCTTTCGGTCCTTCTACGGTGAATTCGGTTTCAGGTATGGATACGTTGCGGCCCTTTAATGCAGCTGCATTGACCAAAATACATTGATGGCTTTGAAGACCATATTGAATTGCAACATATCCCCGATAAATTTTGTTTTGAATAAGGTCCCAATCGGTGGATACTTCTTTTTCCGCTACGGGGATCAATGGGTACAAATCCTCGAAGGTTATGTCCGAATTGTTGCGAAGACAGCCTAGGATATGCCACTGCAGGACTTCCGGCTCTGTAAGTGATTTAAAATAACCGATGAACAAAGGAATAGCGTTCATTTGATGTTCGTAGCATACGAAATCCGCTGATTCACTAAGCTCCTTCCATAACCGAGGGACTGAATTCACTTCTAATCACTCTTTCTAATCATAATTTCTAGTTCATTGTGTCACTCCAAGCGGATAATTATACAGAATCAAAGCATGAAAAAGGAGCCCCGTAGTACTAGTACCCGGTTCTCCTTCACTTTTCACACAGTTATTGCTTTAGTTGATTACACATGGACTACGGAACGGAACGGTTAAGCCAATCGTTAAAGCGCGTCGTGCCGCGTTGCTATTGGTTGGAACAAGGGATTGATCATTCACTTCTACTGAGCCATAGTAGAGCGCTTTGTCGTCCGTGACAACCTGACTTTTGTGTTTAGTTGCGCTTAAAAATTGTCGAACGAGTTCATCCATACGAATCTGATCTGGTCCAGCCACATCGACAATGCCATTCACTGGCGCCGCAAGTGTGAAATCGACTAACGCGGCTGCAACATCATCCGAAACGATAGGCTGCATAAGGGTGCTGCGTTCAAACGCTTGATCATTCTTTCGCTGAGCAGATCGCAAATAATTCCGTTAAGCTCGAGATCGTGTACGTACTTTGAATAGCCGGCAGGCTTGTTTTCGACGTTCTGTTGATCCAACAAGTATCAATGCCCGCCAGCAGACCGCCTTTGATATCTGTATTTAGTGAATCCCCAATAATAAGTGCTTCTTGTCTATTAAAATTCGAAATGTGATTCATCACGTAATCAAAAAATTCGATGGATGGTTTTTGATAACCAATGCTTTGCGAATCAAAGATGTCTTCAAAATATACATGCAGTCCCGACGTCTTCAATCTCTTGATTTGCGTACTGGTGATGCCATTCGTAACTATAAACAATCGATGGGTTGCAGATAAGCGCTGACAGACATCCAGTGCTCCTTCCATCACAATCTGATTTCCATTTCCCAGTAGTTCTCTATAAAAGTTTTCCCACTCAGGGCCGTCTACGACCTTGCCGAGCTTTAACATCGTTTCCGAAAATCTCGAGTTCAGAACAATGTCGAGTGTAATCTTTCCGTTTTCGTAATCAGCCCATAATTGTTTGTTAACAGAATTATATAATTGAAATAACTCGTCCGAAAATGTAAAGGCATATTGCTGAAATAATTTGCTTAACGAATCCGCTTCATTCGCACCGAAATCCAAGAGTGTATCATCGAGATCAAATAGAAGTATCTTGTAACTCATTTTTTTCTCCATAAATCTGTTATTTACTGACTGCCGGCTGATAATCACCAGGTATCATACCTGTAGAAATCGCCATTCGGTTCCAGCTGTTGATACCGTTAATCGCCATTAGTAAATCAACAAACTGTTCTTCGTCGAAATGTCTACGGATTTGCTCATATAATTCCTGCGGCACACCACCATCTGAAATTCTGGTCACAGCTTCGGTTAATGCTAGTGCGGCTCGCTCCGACGGGGTATAGAATGGAGCTTCGCGCCATGCGTTGAGCAAATATAAACGCTGTTCCGTTTCCCCCATCGCCCGCGCATCTTTTGTATGCATATCTATACAGAAGGCGCAGCCATTAATTTGCGAGGCACGGATTTTAATTAGCTCCCACAGTTTATAGTCAAGACCACTCTTCTTCACATACCCTTCCAGCTTTAAAAGTGTTTGAAAAGATTCCGGACGTACTTTCGTATAATCCAATCTGATTTCCATTTGTCATTACTCCTTTAATTTGTATTTTAAAATTCAATCGACCTTACCTTAGTTCTGTTCAGGAAACATCCCTGTAGAGATGGCGAGTCGATTCCATGAATTAATGGTATTGACCGCCATAATGATCGCTACATATTCTGCTTCGTTTAAGTGTGCTCGAACTCTCTCGTATAAGTCCTGAGGTATCCCCTGGTCGGAAATTCGAGTCACCGCTTCTGTGCGCCTGGACTTACATCGACATTGTTGAATCTAATCTCCATAATAACTCCTCCGTGTGTAGGTATTTTGTCTTATGAAGCATTCATCGACAACTGTTATCGTCGATTAACTACGTCTACAATATAACTCTTCCTTTTTGTGTTGTCAATCAGTGTCCCAATGGTATTTTTTGCGTGCAAGATCCACCCAGACATCTATTTGACAAGGTTTATTAATCTATCTACGAAATATGCTGCGTAACAACAGTTGGCTTAATGAAGAACTCGATCGTGTGTTAACACCTAAGGCGCGCCAAGAAACCCGCGACTTTTTTGCAGGTGGCATTAATGTTTAATGTCATTAGCGTTATTGTAAGTAGTTAGATTCAACTTAAAAAGCCTTAGTCTGGTGGAGTACCGCGGCTAAGGCTTTTTAAGTTTTCAATTTTGCTTTAAACTAATCTGCCGCTATTTTGAAGAAATTTAGAGTAGCAATAGTTCAAGTGTTAATACTAATGTCCGTATGAGCGGTGAGCGGCTTAACGGGGGCTTTTTTATTCCTTGCTCCAGTCAGAAAAGCTGATCTCATACTATCGCAATGAAAATAATCGTTCCTCACTCTTTAAGCGAGAGTAACAAAAAAAGATAATATCAATCAAAGGAGTATTGATAAATGGAAATTAGATTGGATTATACGAAAGTACGTCCAGAATCTTTGCAAACACTTTTAAAGCTAGAAGGGTATGTGAAGAAAAGCGGTCTTGACCATAAACTGTGGGAGCTAATTAAAATTCGTGCATCGCAAATTAATGGCTGCGCCTACTGTCTTGATATGCATACTAAAGATGCGCGGGCGTTGGGGGAAACGGAACAGCGTTTATACTTGCTCAACGCATGGCGTGAAGCTCCATTCTATACCCCATCAGAGCGTGCCGCACTAGCATTGACTGAAGCTGTGACCAAAATTTCAGATGGTGGTTTGCCGCAGGAATTATATGAGCAAATCCGTAGACATTTCGACGAAGAACAGTTTGTTGATTTACTTATGGCGATTAATGGTATCAACTGCTGGAACCGGATGGCGATTTCTACAGGTATGGTACCTGGCGATTATCAGCCAGCCGGAACTAAATAACTCATAGGTGGGAAAAGGCAGTCGATCATCTGGTCGACTGCCTCTTGTTGTATTGAATTAATCTAACGTTCTCTCAATAAATCAAGCATAATCTTTTTCTCTCTGCATTTTGAAAAATAGGTATGATAATCCATGTCCATGCTCATAATAAGCTGTAATTATTACTGAGAGGTGTGTTTCCAATTCCAGAAAATATCTACACGGTTTTGAAAGACACCATCAAATCGAATGATTTGGTGCAATCTTTGCATACGATCCATGGTAAACGGATTCACTTTACATATTGCAAAGCCATTGTAGACCAGGAACTTATTCACCAGAAATTATTGCACCGGATTCAAATTTCAGAAGCAGAAATTAATCATCTTCTTGCGTTAAAAAATTTGATCCCGCTGGAGAATATTACGTTCTCCTCGAATGTGGACGAGGTTTTACAAAGTTTGATTAAAGGCTTCATTTATGTTCAGCTGGAACCTGATTTAAATGAAGGGCTTTTAATTAATATTGCGGATCTAAAGCGCGGGTATCGGAGTAATAATGAAGCCGATAACGAATATAGTGTCATTGGCCCTAAAGTCGGCTTTGTCGAAGATCTCGATACCAATCTAAACTTACTCCGTAAAGAGCTTATCTCTAAGAATTTACGATTTGAGGAGTACATCGTAGGTACAACTTCACAAACAAGAGTAGCGATTGTTTATATGGATGGTGTTTGCAACCCCCAGCATATAAATACAGTAAGACAAAGAATACTAGATGCTAATTTTGACGTGTTATTTGATAGTTCTATTCTTGACCAGGTCATAGCGGATAATGCAAATTCACCATTTCCTTTATTTATTTCTTCGGAACGCGTAGACAGGGCTAAATATAGTCTGTTAAACGGCCAAGTGGTCATATTAAGCGGTGGGTCTCCCTATTTCATTGCCGGACCTACCACCTTATTTGATTTTTTCGTCTCACCGGAAGATTATTATCTGCCATGGATTTTGGGTTCTTTCTTTAGGTGCATAAGGTATTTGGGAGTGGTGTTCTCTATTTTTGCATCTCCCTCCTATGTAGCCATATTAACCTTTCATTATTCCGTCATACCGCAATCTCTTCTAGGCCCGATCATCGAATCTAGAACAAACGTTCCCTTTGCACCCTTTCTTGAAGTATTACTTATGGAATTTACAGTCGAGATGTTACGCGAAGCTGGGGCCAGATTACCTACGAAAGTCGGACAAACGTTGGGGATCGTTGGCGGTATAGTACTAGGTACAGCAGCCGTGCAAGCCGCGCTCACTAGCAACATCTTAATTATCATTGTCTCACTCTCTGCCCTCCCTTCATTTGCCACCCCAATTTTCAAAATGGCTAATACGATCCGTTTTTTAAGGTTTCCATTGATTTTTTTGGCCGCAGCATGGGGTTTGTTTGGGATAGCGATTGGGTTAGTGATTCTTTTAGGCCATTTGTTGCGATTAAAATCTCTAGGTACTCCCTACCTAGTTCCTTTGTACCCATTTCGTCCACAAAATTTCGCAGATAGTTTTATTCGATCTTCGTTAAGCCTTACTACGAATCGACCTAGTTTCTTGCGTCCTCTCAAGCTCACAAGGTATAAGGTAAGTAAGCCAAAAGATACAAGTGATGAATACAATAACGAATAAATTTCTAAGTAAGGGAATTAGCATCAATGAAAAGATATGTCACTCTCCATGTCACTCTCCTTTTCTTTTGCTTCCTATTATCCGGATGTGCAAAAGATCAGATCATAGATCGGATTAAACTCATACAAAGTATTGGCTGCGACTTGCAAGGAGATACATTAAAGGTTAGCGGTACTTATCATGCATATGAAAAGAATATGCGATTGTTTTTGCTTCATGGAGAAGTTAAAGCGCTTAATGAGGTACTTAAACCTTTCACTTCGCAATCGGATGACCCTATCGCAGTCGGTCAATTGCAGACATTAGTACTTAGTGAAAAATTAGCAAAAAGAGGCATTTCAGAGCTTGCTAGCACCATTGTTCGAGATCCTCTTATTAGTAATCGTGCTACGATTGTTATAACAACAGATCAGTCTAGTGATATCTTAGCTGAAACTTTAAAATATCCACCCATCTATTTATCAAATCTGATCAAACAAAATATAGAGAACGGGAATACACCTTCCACAAATGGCCATGTATTTCTTGATCAATACTATGGAAAAGGACAAGATGTATTTTTGCCCATTTTGGTTAAAGGCCCCAAAGATGTTTTGCAAATGGATGGTGTAGGTGTTTTTCAAGGTGATAAATTAAAGCTTCTGCTGACAAATCAAAAAGGTTTATTTATTAAACTCCTTAAAGATGATAAAGTCGACATCCAATCAAGCACATATAACTTCAAGAATGATCAAGACGAACAAATTCAATTTAAAATTATTTACTCAAAAAGAAAAATGATCGTAGAAAATGAAAAAGCCTCAGTTTCACTTATGCTAGATATTAACCTTGGAGAGTATCCAACAAACTTAAATGTTTTTGAAAACAACAACGATATGCTTGATATAAAGAAACAAATCGAGAATAAATTAACAGCCGAAATTAAAGCCATGCTGGAAGATTTCCAAAAGAATCTTGTCGATCCAATTGGGATAGGTAATCTTCATAGTACTCGCCAAAAGGATTGGAATGAGCAACAATTTACTGCTCAAATTTACCCTAAAATTCAATTTGATGTTCAGACAGAAGTTAAAATATTATCATTGGGGGTTGGGCATTAGTGCAGAACGTGGTAAAGGAAAACTACTTGATCTCCGGTTTCTTTGTATTTTTCCTCATCCATGCTTCTTTGGTCGGGGTTGGCGCCTTAAGTTTTCAACATTTTATTTTTGAATTTGCAGGCAACGATGCTTGGATCTCCGTTATTTTAATGGGGTTAAGCCTTCATGTTATCATTTGGATGATATTTAAGATGCTTGGCAATCCAGCCAAAGATGTCATCGACTTACATCGCATCCTTTTTGGTAAATTCCTAGGGAGTGCGGTTTCCTTAGTTATGGTTGGATACTATTTTATATTGGCTTTAACGGTCTTTCGCGGCTACATCGAAATCATACAAGTTTGGATGTTCCCAACCCTTAGAACGTGGATTCTTGCCTTCCTACTCATTTGTATTATCTATTACATCGTCTCTGGAGGATTCCGTATAGTAGCGGGCTATTGCTTTTTTGGGGTCATTTTCTCTTCTCTGCTGCCATTGTTATTGTTCTTCAATATTAAATATGGACACTTAATTAATGTATTGCCTGTGTTTAATCATTCTATAAATGATTTGTTCACGTCTTCTAAAAACTCTGGCATCATGTTTATGGGATTCGAAAGTTTACTCATTTATTTTCCATTTATCAAAGCCCCCGAAAAAAATATAAAATGGGCTCATCTCGGTTTATTCTTAGTCACACTCAAGTACTCCGTACTCATTTTTGTAACCATCATGTATTTTAGTCAGGGGCTATTAAGGCATACCTACTGGCCAACCTTGGTCATGATCAAAGTCATTGAGTTTTCACTTATTGCAAGAATTGAATTTATTTTCATATGCATCTGGTTTTTGATTATTATCCCTATGCTTTGTCTCTCGATTTGGAGCTGTACAAGGATTATAAAAAGAGTTACGAATTTTAAACCCACATTCTCACTAATCCTTATCCTCATTGCAATCTTCCTGACCTCACTTCCATTTAACGATCGCGTTAAGATTGACTGGTTAGGAAAAAATGTTGTTGAGATTGGGTTTTATTTTATATATGCGTATATCCCGCTACTATTTATCCTTTATTTGATTCGCAGTAAAATCTCACAGAAAAAATCAAAGACGATACAACCCAAGAATAAGAAAACCAGTCTAACATGAACCATGTGGACTGGTTTTTAATTTAAACGTACTGCTCCGGTAAAGCTTTAATAATCTCTTCATATTTTAGAGCGATAGTGATTTCCAAAATATGAACTGGATTTTGATGAGCGTAGGCTAACAGCAGTTCTTTATTGAACTCTTCATCGTTCATTTTCAAACTTTTTCGGATTAACTCCATCATTGCTCTTTGACTTCTCGTATTCAACTGCTCAATTTTCTCCACAGCCAATTCAATTTCACTCTCCATAACTACACTCCTAAGTCAGATTAGTTCTAAGTTCTAATATAGTAATTCGGTGCTGTTCCGCGCTTTGTGGCTTGCAGCGTTATGTATTTCGTAGGGACGTGTGACACTGTCGAATCCGCCTTATCAGCTTGCTTTTCTCAATGAAGTGTCATTAATAACAAAAAAGCCGCGATTTACGCGACTTTTTTCATTATATCTACACTTATAGGGTAAATACGTGATTACCAATGGTAATCTTGGCGGCTCTTTTTTTGCTCCAAGATGCCTGGGCAATATCAGGATTGTAAAAATAAAGGGCTCCAGTTGTTGGATCCAAACCATTTAAAGCGGCGCTTGCCGCGCGGTAGGCTGACAAATTTGGTTTAAGGTTAAACTGACCATCATCAACGGCTGAAAATTGACCTGGTTGATGAATAACCTCTGTGATGGAATCAGGAAATTTTTCGGACTGGACTCGATTAAGTACGACAGCTCCCACGGCAACTTGTCCTAAAAAGGACTCCCCTCGGGCTTCGGAATAAATGATTCGCGCCATTTCGTCCAGCACCGTCTGTTTGGGTGAAATCGTATTTTTTAGTTTAGACAGAGTTAAGGAGTCGGCTTCCCCATCAACTGTCAAGCCATAGCTGGCTTGAAATTTCTTAACAGCATTCTTAGTCTGGTTACCGTAATAACCGGTAATTCCTGTTTTAAAGTAACCGAGTGCGCTTAAGCGTTCTTGCAAATCCAGTACTTGATCACTTTGTGTGCCCTGTCCTAACGATTGAGCACTGACCGGTGCGGCCATCCCCATTACACCAAGGGAACTGACCAAGATAAGAGCTTGTAGTTTCTTCTTCATGTTTAAGATAACCTCCTCTTCCTTTTACGCGCTGCATATGGCAACGAATGCAGCATTACAAATTTAGGGGTGTTGATCCGACTCAAGATGTCGCCTTACACGCTCGAAAAATGGCGAACAGCACCAAGCTGTCCCTATAAACTTCGGGAGTAATACCAATTAAGGGTCGCAAAACACAAAAAGTATCCATTCAATAGACTACTACTCATTCAGGAAAGGACAGCCAAAGCTACCTTCCATGTACGACGCATCCGTGCCAGAACGCTTTCATGGCCCTCGAGTTGGTATGCTAGTTCCGATAATGCTCGCTGAACCTGCGGCACAAAATCGTGGAAATCACGATCTGGTTTTAGCTCGGCTCCCTCACGGATAACCGCATCCGATAATCTCAGTGCAGGAGATGTCGGCACGATGCGCATCCTCAGCCGAACCGCAACCCTCCTCAGTTGCTTAGCACACCGGCCACCACCATGACCGCCGTAGGTCACAATCATGACTGGCTTGTCTCGCCACTCGTGGTAAAGATGATCAATAGCGTTCTTCAGGACCGCCGGATAGCCCCAGTTAAACTGAGGCGTGACGAAAATCACGCCACTCGCACTCTTGATCTTCTCGCTCCACGCGTACGTGTGCGGTTGGCTGTAGCCTCCCAATGCGGGAATCCCCGGTTCATCGTCCATCGGCAGCGACCATTTCGCCAGATCGATAATCTCGTACTCGTATATTGAATTCGCTCTGCCCATGGATTCGACCCATGCCGTGATTTTCGGACAATTTCTACCTGCTCGTATGCTCCCCATGACCAGGAGCACTGTCTTCTTCTGAACCATTACTACACCTTCATTTCTTATATTTGCTATGTATTAATCGACACGATAGCCAAGAGCTTTGGCGAGACGAGCCAGTCCACCAAGAAGCACCTTCTGCACAATGGCCGGAGCACCTGCAGCATATCCGTCGCCATATTTCCATATCATCCCGAGCCAAAGAGGATTATAAGGAATTCCCCTTTGACTCAACTTTCCTTCGCATTCCAGTTTGTGATGTAGCAAAAACATTTCCCAGTGGAATCCGGGAGGACGAACTTCGTGTATCCCTATCAGTGTCTCTTGGCCGACGTTAATGAATTGATGCACCTGCTTCGGATTGATTGTCAAACGCTCGCCAGGGCCGAGCACCCTCTCTACGCCATCCACGATCCCTATCATTAAACCTTGTTTCACCTCAAAGGATTCTTTCAAAATTGGATGCCAATGAGGGGGATTCATTGTCCCTTGCTGGGGAATCTGATGCTCAATCCGTAAAAAGTCCCCCCACTCATCATTCCCTTGTACCAATAATGTGACTGTCTTTCCATCAGGAAACCGAAGCTGATTTGCATACTTTCCTTCTGTCATCCTTTAGTCACCTTCTTTTAGCGTTTTTTTGAGATTCGTCATTCGAACGAATCATTGCCTTCTCAAGCATGTTAACCAGAAGCACTGCTGCAAGGGTTGCAACAGCCGCGAAAATGACATCCTTGCCCGCATGAATCCAAAGTATGGGGACCCAGGTGATAGCCAGGTAACGATGAATAACTCTCATCCATGTATTCCGTACTTCCCTAATCAAATATCCGTAACCCACTACTGTAAGCAGGATGATAAAACTGGCAGCTCCAGAGTAAATATGTTGGTCATGAATTTCTTTGAATAGAAAGTAAATACCATGCGCAAACACGAGGACTAATGCTGTCCAGCCCACAAATTGGTGAAGTTTAAGAACCCACTTTCCTATTCGGCGGACGACCATAGACTTCGATTTCAATCCTCGCTTAAACCACAACAAGGACATACATACCGCTCCAAGATACACCCCATACGTTCCAAAATCATTAAATAATATCCCTATTCTAACGGGAAGCTCGACAACACCTTTTTCCATTTGTTCCGTTGCCAAACGTTTTAGATCACTATCTCCGTTCCCGTGCAAGGAAATATAATAGCCAAAATAACCCAGAAAGATCACGGCAATGCCGACAGCGATTATGAAAGGAATCCAAACTCGTTTACTTTTACTCATGCGATATTTCGTCATACCCTCCTGAAGATGAAATATTAGTACGTGATACAAACAATATAGTTTGTGTCACGTACTATGTCAATGACTTTTATGATAAAATAAAAAATGAAAATGACTTGCAGGCTGTTTACGAATATCTGAGCTTATTTGGAGTGAATAATAGTGAACGAAAAAAACTCTGATTTTCAAGAGAACCTCTCAATTATGGATAGTTTGATACAATTATCCTTCCTTGTTCAAGGAATCCTCACCCGAGTCGGAGCGGAATACGATGTTTCCATCATACAGATTCGGTTGTTCGGCATTTTACGTGATCGAGAATTAAGTATGTTACAGCTAGCACAGTACCTCGACCTCGACAAATCCAGCATGACCGGATTGATCAATCGCGCGGAGCGCCGAGGGCTAGTTGAACGCAGTAATTCTCCACACGACGGTCGTGTAATTCATGTAAAGGTGACCGCCGAGGGACAAAAACTCATTCAGGTCGTAAGTAGTAAGATCGGGCGTCAAATTAAAGCAATAACGGATACCCTTAATGAAAAGGAGAGCTCACAGTTCATTGCGCTTGCCTCTAAAATGTTGCTTCCTTTAAGCCAACATTAATTTGGCTGCTTTGAAGAACGTTCCATCTTATCAAGCCCCTTTAACTTTTTCCATGATGTCTTGTCCGTTAACTAAGTGAAAACGGCAGCCAATTGTAGATCGGCTGCCGTTTCGTCTTTATTGTTTTATCCTGCTCGTTAACTTATTACAGTTCCCCGTCTAACTATTTAATTCTCTAAGCGTGGCTACATTGTAGTCAACCAGTCATAACTCTCTCTATAGGATAGTGGATCTTTGCATCCTTTAGGCCGCCGCCAATAAAATACAAGCAGGTCGTTAACCCGATTCTTCCGAGAAACATCAGCAACATCAGTATACATTGCGCAAATATGCTAAGTTCCGGTGTTATCCCCATAGACAAGCCTACCGTCCCAAAGGCGGAGCAAACCTCTAACACTATGGCTATAAGTGGATGTTGCTTGTCGGTAAAGCAAATCGCAATAACCGATAGGCTGCAAAACACAATTGCGAGTAACGTAATAGCCATTGATTTCAAAATGTCATCCGGATGGAGCTCCCGATTAAACACTTTGATGGAGCGGTTTCCTCTCGCAAAGTGATAAATAAAAAGTACATTCAAGGCGAAAGTGGTCGTTCGGATCCCTCCGCCTACCGAATTTGGGGATCCTCCAATGAACATATAGAAACTCATAAGCAGAAGTGTCGGCATTGTAAAGTCGTTAATATTCATTGTCGTTAGCCCGGCGCTTCTTGTGGTTGTCGCTTGGAACAAGGCATAGAAAAAGCTCTCATGCCACGACAGACCCTTGAAATAATATTGATTTTCAAACAGTAAGATAAGGATTGTGCCTATCGCAAGTAAGATGCCATATGTCATCGTCGTTAACTTTGTGAATAATGAAAAACGGAAAGGATACTCTGCCTTCATCCTGCGATGAGATAAGTAGGCCTTCACCTCAATTAACACGGGGAACCCAATGGCCCCAAAAATAATAAGAGACATCGTAACCAGTTGAACAATATAATCGTGAGCATAAGGTATTAAAGATTGCCCTGTGATATCCATTCCAGCGTTCGTCGTAGCACTGACTGCTGCAAACAATCCCTGAAGAAACGCCTCCTGCCAGCTATCATAATAGGCCAAAAAACGAAAACCGAATATAAGCCCCCCTAATAATTCTGTCAGGAGAGTGAACCTCAAAATTTCTTTAACCAATTGAACGAGACCCGATAACGCGAACTGATTGTTATCCACCATAATCATGCGGCGTTCGCGCAATCCGATTTTTCTACCCAACAGAAGCCAGAAAAACGTACTCATCGCCATTATGCCGATACCCCCGAATTGCAATACGAGCATAATGACGAAATAACCGAATACGCTGTAGGATTCAGCAACATTAAATACGCCGAGCCCCGTGTCACTTACGACGCTTACGGCTGTGAAGACGGTATCAAAGAATGTAATTTTAACTCCGGGTTTATGCACCGCAGGAATACTAAACAGTATAATTGATAATAGAACTGCCAATAAATAATAGCCGGTAATCACTTGGGCAGGTGATCGCTTCTCGATCCAATTGCGCATTTTACTCCACATGGGTAAACTGTTCCTTTCATGCTTTCATTACATTGCGAATTTCCATTATTTTGGTTTGCCCATGATGCGGATTGAATATACCCAGTAAAGAAGTCGTGCATCGCGTTCTTCACGCTATATTCTCTATTAAACCTAGTCAAGATGAACTCACCGCAAAGTAAAAAGATCTCCTGATCATGGAGATCTTTTTACTTTTATTCGTATTATTACGACTTGTCATAAGCCTTCTGTATGCCGTACAGCATCTTTCAATTATTCGGGTATCCGCCTCCAGATGGAGCAAACTCTCATTCTGCCGAACCTTTTTGATACTTGGAATTTCCAGTAACATGTATTTATCAAGAAAAACGGCAAATGAAAGGAAGATATGAATGAGTACCCATCCATCTGTTTCGGCCTCATCGTTGCTTAGAAACCGGTTTGTGCAAGCGATTTTAATGTCCACGTTGTTTTTACAAATAGGAATTTGGGTGCGAAATATCGCGATCCTGTTTTATGTAAAAGAAATGACGAATAACGACGCGTTCGCGGTTTCACTTATCTCTGTCTCGGAGTTTGCACCGCTCTTCCTATTTTCATTTATTGGAGGGGCGTTCGCAGACCGTTGGCGACCGAAGAAGACTATGGTCTGGTGCGACCTGTTTAGTGCCATTTCTATTCTTGGGGTGCTTTTCGCTATGACAAACGGTTCGTGGAGAGTTGTGTTCTTTGCGACATTAATCTCGGCCATTTTATCGCAATTTTCGCAACCTGCCGGCATGAAGCTGTTCAAACTGCATGTGCCTGAACATTTAGTACAAAAGGGGATGTCTGTGTATCAAACATTATTTGCTATTTTTATGATTTTCGGTCCGATCATAGGCACACTTGTTTATCAAAGATATGGCATTGAGACTGCGATTAGTATCATGGGCGTTGCCTTCCTTCTATCAGCTGCTTCGCTGTCTTTCCTGCCACATGATCGTCCACTTGATGGTGAAAAAAGAAAATCCCATGTCATGGAAGACATTAAAGCTAAAGCGGGGTTCAAATACGTATGGTCTAGCACGATTCTTCGTAGACTAGGTGGCTGCTTTATTGCTGCAGGGCTTGGCCTTGGACTTATTCAGCCGATGGGAATCTTCCTTATTACGGAACGGCTTGGGAAGCCGGAGGATTATTTGCAGTGGTTCCTTTTGATTAATGGCGTTGCGATGATTATTGGTGGCGTGTTGGCCATGAGTTTCGCGAGCAAACTAACCCCACAGAAGCTCCTAGCTCTCGGTATGACTTTCAGCAGTTTGACGATGATCTCCATTGGGCTATCGACCAATTACTGGTTCACACTTTCGCTCCAGTTCATAAGCGGGCTTGTCTTTCCTTGTATTCAAATTGGCATCCAAACAATGATTCTGAAAAATACAGAGGAATCGTTCCTTGGACGGGTTAATGGTATTCTAAATCCCATGTTCATGGGTTCGATGGTTATTTCGATGATGCTATCTGGCATGCTCAAAAATGCGATTTCACTCGTACCTCTTTACGCGATCGCAGGATTATGTTTCCTTGTAGGTATAACGATCCTTATTCCACTATTTAAGTTGAATGATAAGATTCAACCCGAAACAGTGAATGCTTTAGGCAATTCTAATCTACCCTAAGAAATACAACAAAAATCCCAGCGGGAATGATCCCGCCGGGATTTTGTTTTAAAAATGATCAGAATTCTACTGAATTATCGATTAAGAGTTTTTACTGGATTTCCAAGTAATCAATGTTAGCATCCCAAGTCCCGTCATCGGTTGTTACAACGAGCTGAATCTCTTGATTTCCAGTTCCATGGCTGACATTGTTGAGGGTATAAACCGCAGGACTGCTTCCTCCGAAGTAGAAGGTACCTTTCGTCTGTCCGCCAATTTTCAAGTCAACTTTGGCCATATTGGAGTTATTCGATGATCCACGGAGTAAGAAATTATGGGTACCGCTTGTGAAATTCTGTGTGAATTTCACCAAATCGTTGTTGGCGTATAAAGCAACTCCAGTGAACGGCGAGCTGATATTCGCTGTGTACTGACCACCTTTAGTCATACTCTCAGCTTCCTTTTTCGTACCTGTACTTGGAGGAGGAGTTGGAGATGGAGATGGTGAAGGATTAGATCCGCCGCCGATCGTCAGTGTATTCGTAGTTACATTAGCACTTCCACTGCTTTGATAGCCTTCAAATGTAAATGCCACTTCATACATCTTACCCATTGGCATTCCTAAGCTCTCCCACTTTTTAAAGTGTTCGCTAACAGAAATGGTGCCGCTCGTGCGTTTCGACTGGCGGACACTCCAATACTGCTTAAACGTTGCATTACCTATAATGGATGGTTGGTTTGTTCGAGTAGTCTCATAGATGTCATATGTACCTCCGTCAACAGTAATGGTGCCCTTTTGCGTTCCTGTCGGACGATATGTGCCCCAGTTATCAACGATGTAAAATTCTACAAGCGGATCCTTCGTCCAGCCATAGACTGTCAAATAGGAATTGCCGCCTGGAGTGAAGCTTGCACTGTAATTGATTGAAATGTTTCCAAGTTGAGAGTGGGTCTTGGTCGAGTCGAATTTCTTCCCCTTACGGAATAACGCATTCCCGATATTACTCCACTGCGCACTGAAAGCGCCTCCACTATTGAGCGTCATACTTGTTGTACCGGAATCCTTCCACAGTTCATAGTCGTAACCATCTTGGGTGCCAGTTTGATTGGAAGTGATCGTTGTTGCTGCCTGAACCATTACTGCAGGTATTGTAAGTGCTAAACAAAGTAACATTGCTATAAATAACCTCATTCTTTTTTGGTTCAATTGGTATTCCTCCATTTTGGTTATATTGCAAATAGTTGTACTTTGATGCTGTGCACCCAGTAGCAGGCTGCCCTCTCCACTTCCTTCCAATATCAATTTTTGAAAGCGATTACATATTCAATTTTATCAAAGCATTTCTACATCGTTCACCTGAGAAAATTTAGTATATACTGTAAAAAACTTAGTTCTTTTGGATTTGAAATGGAAATTACATCATAAAGGACAAGTGTCTACTATTGGAAAGGGATATAAGATCTTGTCTAATGAAAAAGACACGAACTTACATCCTTAACATAAAAAAACCGCGCTGTGCACGGAATTTTATGGCTATATGTTCTTGTCACTTACAGGCTAATTCTGTTGCTTATGTATCTTTATTCCACCACCTATTCAACTTTCTCTTTTTGAGCCTTTTTGGGTTCTCTAAATGAACCGATTATGCCTGTAAGTAGACCAATTAACCCAATAGTAACTCCGTATCCAGAAGAACCTTCAGAGGCTAATAACACAATGACTCCGAACAGTGTTATATGAACACCTAAAAGTTGAACTTGAAGAGCACTTGGATTGAAAAAGTCCAATAATACAAATACATGAAAAATTACAATAACTATTAGAATTAGAGCGACCATACACACTAAGCCAAAACTGACCATCTTGACCTCCTCTGAATTCAGACAATTGCTTGCAAACACATATCCCCATGATCGGAGGGTGCCCTCGCCCTCTTCATAGCTTTTGGGACACCCTCTTTCTTATAAGACAAAACTAACTGTTTCACTTCTATTTAATCGATAACCTTAAACCACAATGAAGATTGGTCCTTAGGGTCTCCATTGTAATTAATCAATATCTCTTCACCCGCTTTAATATCTTTATAGGCAAAGAAGTCCATGGTTACATTATTTTTATTTGATAAATATCTCGCATTTGGAGAAAAAGAGTGATTATATAAAACACCGTATCCTAGAACTATAGCTTTATCCTCTCCCCAACGGAAAACATAGTTTTTGAGGATGCTTTCCCTCATTTCTTCCCATTCGTCTTTGGAGACAACGATAATCGGTGCTGACTCAATTAAGTCACCTCTTTTAAAATTTTCGGTTGCAAAAACTCCTCTACCATATTTCCCTGTATTTTTCATTTCAATTTTTTTCAGTGTACTTCCTCCTTTATTCAAGATCCTTTAGATGCTTTCGAAGATAGCCATTGCGTTTTTCGATGAAGCGAAGGATTAATTCTGGCTCACTATTAAATAGCGCAATGGATTCCTTTTTAAATGGATCTAAAGAAATATAGGGGTTTAATTGCTTATGGAGATTTGTCACCATAGGTTCAATAGCTTTAACCGTAAATTTTGTTTCTAAAACTTCTTCCATAATACGACGGTATTGCTGCCGTATTTCCGTTACATCCAGAAGGCGTGCAGTGAGCGTATTATAGCCTTGAATAGGAACTGCATAATATTCCATGATATCGCCATTCCAATTTCGTCCCCAAGTTGCATCGTAATCCCAGGGTATCATCTGAAATAGCTTCGTCTCTTCATTTCGAATTAAAGAATAATTGTGAATAAATCCATCGTAGTTTTGAGTACAAACTGCCCCGCATAACCACAATAAATAATTTTTGATATCCATATCCTTTTTTATTGCTTCACCAAATTGGTCTCGGTTAATTGTATTTATGTTTACAATAAACCTTTCTAAATCTTGTTTATCCTTATCACTACCCAATTTCTGAAAATATCCAGACAGGAGCGATGGTTTTGCTTTTTCCTTCGGTGTTAATAAAGAAAAATTCGCATGGTAGATCGTGGCATAAAAAATAGGACCTGATGGTAGTTCTCTTTTTTGTAAAAAAAATTCATCCACCGATTCAAGTTCTAGATAAATTCCCTTTGTCTCCCCATTCAATTCTAGAAAAACATGCTTACTATTTGGAGCGAAACTCCCTATGCTCTGAAAAAAATCAAAAGAAAGCTTGTTGCGTATTAAAGATGGATCTCGGTATTCAGCATTTAGGTGTATCTCACGTCCAGCAAATTCTTTTTTATATGACCTAAAGTCGATGCTATAGGATTTTTTTCTAAATTTACGGGTATGATCGCCCCGATAGGATATCCCAATCTCATAAGGAATGTTATCTACAATTAATTTGGAAGGAACAGGCTCATCTCTCCATACATCGTTATTTAATACCTTAAGATCTTTCGGCTCAATCGTTATGTCATAGGTAGGAATAGCAGTTTGTTCCATTAAATCATTCCCTTGCTTTTTTTATATCTTATGAAGAAGCAAGTGGAGTTGATAATAAATCTGGACGCAACACTAGAACAAATAAAATATATTTACATAAGATACAACACACCTTGATTTTCAAGGAATACTTACGAAGGGTGGTTGTTCAATATGGGAGAAACTCAAATATTAGATTTAATAAAACAAGCTCAAGATATCGGACTAGATGAGTTCTTTGTTCGAAATCCAGTGTCAAATAAAGGTACTGGTGGTACGGGTGGTACGGGTAAAGGTACTGGTGGTACGGGTAAAGGTTCGGGTGGTACGGGTAAAGGTTCGGGTGGTACAGGTAAAGGCACGGGTGGTACTGGTAAAGGTACGGGTGGTACGGGTAAAGGCACGGGTGGTACAGGTAAAGGTTCGGGTAAAGGTACGGGTAAAGGCACGGGTAAAGGTACAGGTAAAGGTACAGGTAAAGGTACGGGTAAAGGTACGGGTAAAGGCACAGGTGGTACGGGTAAAGGTACGGGCGGTACGGGTAAAGGCACGGGTGGTACGGGTAAAGGTACGGGTGGTACGGGTAAAGGTACGGGCGGTACGGGTAAAGGCACGGGTGGTACTGGTAAAGGCACGGGTGGTACGGGTAAAGGTACTGGCGGAGCCGGTGGTACAGGCGGTACGGGTAAAGGTACTGGTGGAACCGGTGGTACGGGTAAAGGTACTGGTGGAACAGGCGGAACAGGCGGTACGGGTAAAGGTACTGGCAATAGTTAGATTAAGAATAAGACAAAAGCAGGCAATACCATTTGGTTTCAGCTTGAACCCAAATTGTATACAAAAAGGTACCCATAGACTGAACTCCTTTTTTCAAAGTATCCAGTCTATGGGTATCCGTTTACGTTTTTTTGGCCTGCTATTTGAACCATCCCTTCTCTTTGAAGCGCATAATAGCCTCAATTCGGTTACTGACATTGAGCTTATCGAGAATAACGGAAATGTAGTTGCGAACGGTACCTCTTGTAATGTACATGTGATCAGCGATTTCCTTCGTATTTTTACCGTCGGCGATCAGGTTCAGCACCTCCTTTTCCCTCTCCGTCAAAGGATTTTCTTCAGTATAAGTCTCATCTACCAGCTCTGAGGCATAGATTCGCCTGCCAGCCATTACACTCCGAATCGAGGTAGCCAGTTCCTCACTTGGGCTATCTTTCAACAAATAACCGTTGGCACCTGCCTTCACGGCCCTTTCAAAATACCCGTAACGGGCAAACGTGGTCAATATAATGACTTTGCAACCCAATCCCTTTAGTTCCTCCGCCGCATCTAAACCGTTCATTATTGGCATCTCGATATCCATGACACAAATATCTGGCTTATGCAATTTAACCAGTTTCACAGCATCCTCGCCATTGCTTGCTTTACCAACGACCTGCATATCCTCTTCCAAATCAAGTAAGGAAGCAAGTGCGCCCAGCAACATCCGTTGGTCCTCGGCAATCACAATTCGAATCATATCCTCACCTCCCTCTCTGGTGGTATGATGGCATTCGGCACTTTAATAACAATCATTGTTCCATTGTCTGAGATAATTTCCATACAACCGTTTACAAACTCAAGTCGCTCTTTCATGCCCCGTAATCCATTTCCAAGTAACACAAGACATTCTTTCGTCATTCCGATCCCATTGTCCCCGACCTTGATAACGAGATCGCTTGGTGAAGGCTCAATGGAGATCGAACACGTAGTAGCACTGCTATGCTTGATAATATTCGTAATCGATTCCTTCAAGCACATGCTCAACACATTTTCATTTATCAGGGAAGTGTTCGTTAACTTCGGATCTCCCTCCAAAATGAGGTCGATCTCTGCAGCCTTCAAAATCTGTTTGATTCGAAACATCTCTTCCACTAGTCTTGTTCCGCGCATTTGTGTTACTATTTCCCGAACTTCCTTTAACGCGATTCTAGCTGTCTGACGAACATCATTGATTTCTATTTGTGCTTGCGCCGGATTTTTGCTAATTAATTTCCCAGCCAAGTCACTCTTCAAACCAATTAATGAGAGCTTCTGACCAAGTGTATCGTGTAAGTCGCGGGCGATTCTTTGACGCTCTTCTAGCTTTACCAACTCGGAAATCCGCTTATTTGCATCCTCTAGCTGTCCCTGGAGTTTTTCACTCCTATTTCGGTTGAACGTGGTGACTGGAATGAGAATAACGCCAATCACACTAATGATGATAAAAGGCAATTGTGTAAAATACACAGGATTTTGGGATACTAATCCATAGTTAATCGTTACAATCGTGGTGACTAGATGAATGCAGTACAACGTAATAAATCCTGCCCGACTTTTCATGGTGCCAATAAAAAATGCTAAAAACAGCGAGAAGTATACATAGCTGAATACGATAGCCATGATAATCGAAATAATAATTTGTACGCTAGTCCAGAAGTACACAATCCATCCTTTAGACACGAAAGACAGCACATAGCAGCTAAAAAAAACCATAATCATGATTGTGCCTAATACAATTTGGTATGTGGTAGAAGAACGAAATATGAAATAAAAAGGTAGGATATAAAAGACAACCCACACATACGGACTAAGACCGGTGTTTTTGTGAAAAATTTGATACCACTTTTGCATAGTCCGTTTAACCTCGTTTTCTTCAACATAGATTTAATTATATTTTAGCATAAACATAAAACGATGTATTTACTGCCCTTGTAAGCTCGATTTAGGGACTTTTACTTTTATTTGGTTAGCCAAAGGATCATGCTCATCTTCCTTATGGTGCACCTGATTATTATTTTTATAACCGACAAACGTTTTGTTTCGCTCATCCCATAGACGGAAACTTAGCGACTTCAAACTGGTGCCGATTGTAATGGTCGTTGCTTTTTGAAGCGGTGGCGTTGCATTATGCGCCTTTTCCAAATTATAATTTGGCACTTTTGGACTCAAATGATGGACATGATGAAACCCAATATTTCCAGTTATCCATTGCAAAAGTTTCGGCAGCTTATAGTAGGAGCTTCCATCTACCGCGGCTTTCACATAACTCCACTCATCCTCATTCTCGAAGTAGGAGTCTTCAAACTGATGTTGCACATAAAATAGCCAGATTCCCATCAAGCCCGCTACGAACATAATTGGAGCTTGTATCAGAACAAACGACTGCCATCCAACTATCCAGATCAGTAACCCATATAAAGTAAGGATGGAGACATTCGTCATATAAGTACTGATTCTTTCCTTGCGTCTTGCACCTTTCGTATTAAAGCGGTTCGTAAATAGGAACAAAAAGATGGGACCAAGTCCGAACATAATAAATGGATTCCGATATAACCGATATGCAATTCGGACCCAAAAGGAAGAAGACGCATATTCGTCGACGGTAAGTACCCACATATCACCTATTCCACGTTTCTCGAGGTTACTGCTCGTTGCATGATGGATAGCATGACTATTCTTCCATTGCTGATAGGGAAAGAGTGTGAGGATACCCGTAATCGTACCTATTATTTCATTAGCTCTACGGCTTTTGAAGAAAGACTGATGACAACAATCATGGAAAATGATAAAAGTTCGTATAACGAAACCGGAAGCGACGATCGTAATCGGTAGTGTGATCCAATATGATATTGATAGGCTTAGATACGCAGTTAACCATAGAACGAATAAAGGTCCTAAGGTGTTAATTAATTGTTTGATACTAGCCCTCGTATTTGATTTTTCATAAGGGGCAACCTGTCTTTTCAAGTTAGTTAGCGTGGATTGTGTCATCGTATAGTTCCTCCTCGATATGGTGCGCAGGACTTGTTAGCGAATATCAGTTGTAGTATCCTATCTTCATTATAGATATCGCTTTCAATTCGTTGCAGTCATAAACATCATGTAGAGGGTATGACATATGTCATATAGGAAATGGAAAACAATACAAATTTGCTTATCACACTGTTGTGTGCTACCATTAGGTTTATAAACAGCTTTGACATAAACTCACATATTGAAAAAGTGATCATTTGTGTATGGTACCTTTTTCAATGTGTGATTTTTTTTGTTTAAAAAAGCATGTTAATAACAATTTGGAGGTAATTATATTATGGAAACAGGAACAGTGAAATGGTTTAACGCAGAGAAAGGCTTTGGATTTATTGAAATGGAGGGCGGAAATGACGTATTCGTTCATTTCTCCGCTATTCAAGGGGATGGATTCAAATCGTTGGACGAAGGTCAACGCGTTGAATTTAATGTAGCTCAAGGCAACCGCGGTCCTCAAGCCGAAAACGTTGTAAAACTGTAATACACAGTGAACTGTCCTTAACAAGAGTTAAGGGCAGTTTTTTTAATATAAGGAGGAGAAAACTATGTATTTTCAAAGAAAATCGGTAGAGGATCTCATTCAGGAAAACACGAAAGTCTGGGCATGTAATAACGAAGATTGTAAGGGGTGGATTCGGGACAATTTTTCGTTTGAGTACGTCCCAACTTGCCATCAGTGCCTTTCTCCCATGATAAGTAGCTTGAAAATGCTCCCTATAATTTCTAACTCCAATAAAAATATGAAGTCTCTTCATAAAGGCAGACTGATCTCCTAATTGAATGAACTATAAAAGAGCTGCCGCAAGGCAACTCCCTCCTACACTATCGTTTCACGGTAGTGTAATTTTGGTCGTTTCGAACCGAGGGCCGAGTGGCCCAAAGTGGAAAATACTGTTAGCAAAGCAGATATTAGACCATATCAAGCTCGTCATGGTCTAACATGCGTGACATCGAGGTGCATCCGGAGTAGGAGTCCGCCCTTTGAGTTGGCAACACCGATGACGACGAACCCCACCGATTCGTAAAACGCCTTCGCGTGTTTGGCAGACACCTCTATACGAAAACCGCGACGCGCAAAGTCGGCGATCAGCGCACTGGCAACGCCTTGTCGCATCCAGTCAGGATCAGTGAACAGATCCTCGAGTTCGAGAAAGTCGTCGACCGGACGCGCCGATGCGAAGCCGACGACCCGCCCATCTACAACAGCAACATGCGCGAATGGCAGCATCACGTCGTCCCACACGAGCCACTCGGGATTGGCGGCGATTAGGTCGCGGTCGGCTTCGTTTGTCAGCGAAGCTCGGCGATAGACATCACGCAGCATATCGACGTCGTCGATGACTGCTCTCCGAATGACGAGGTCAGACAATGTGGGTCGAGATATCCTTATCCCATTGTCAAACTGATGAATCCACTCTCCTTCTCGCTTGAGGATATCGATCCTGTCTCGGATTAACTCGGAGAAGTGACTCTCGCCTTCTCCAACTACTAATGCTTTCTCTAAAGCCTTAATCTCGATTGAAATGATAAATCGCTTAAGCTCAGCCATATTCATACTGATCCAACGCTCCTTGTCCGACGGTTAAACCGTAACAGCATACTGGATGTATATTATCGCTGAGCATGTCTTAGTCTATCGAGCTGGCCCACACTAGTTTCGACTAGAACCACGCATTCATGTCCGTTAACGTAACGGAGGCTACCATTGTGCTGGCAGCCTCCTTTAGTTCTGTTTTGAGCTATTGTTATCCATTACTCGATTGGCAAAATAACTTCCACCATCGTCCCTTTCCCAACTTCACTTTCGATTCGCATAGTCCCCTTATGATTTTGGATGATCCTCATTGAAACCATTAATCCTAACCCTGTTCCTGTTTCTTTTGTAGTAAAAAAAGGATTTCCAATCTTGGCTATTTCATCTTGTGGGATTCCATACCCTGTGTCATTAATTCGAATGTATATTTTATCGTTCATTTGCTTGGCTTGTATGATCACTTCTCCGCCTTTAGGCATGGATTCAATTGCATTCTTTAAAACATTGATAAATACTTGATTGATACTGCGTTGACACTGAATTAAAGGTAAATTGGCATCTAACTCTTTCTTTATTTGAACATTATAAAGGTTTGCTTGTCCTTCAAATAATCTTGTAACGTGATTTAATATATGTTCCACGTCGCTTAACTCATATACCTCATTTGAAGGTTTAGCTAACACTAAAAGCTCACTTACAATTTCATTGATTCGATCAATTTCTGATATCATGACTTCATTACGTAATTTCTTTGTACCATCCAAATCCTCTTTCATATACATTTGCATAAATCCTCGTAAACTCGTCAAAGGATTTCTAATTTCATGGGCGATCCCAGCTGCAAGTTCGCCAATTAAGGATAGTTTCTCTGATCTGCGGATTAATTCTTCAGAATGTACCCGTTCTGTTATATCACGCCCCATACTGATAACATGTTCAACATCACCTGCAGTATTTCTTATTTTTTTAGAGTGTGCTTCTTGCCATATATAATGACCGTTTTTATGCCGAATACGATAAACAAATATTCGGCTATCAGAATTATCAGAATTACCTTTATTTAACCAGCGACCCTTCAAATCTTCTTGATGCCAATAATCATAGGCTTGTTTTCCGATAAGTTCTTCTGGATCATACCCGAGTTGGTTACGGACAGCTGGCGAGACATATGAGATAATTCCGTTTGGAGTTACACGCAAAATAACGTCCTGTGAATGTTCAGAAATAAGCTTGTGTAGTTCTTCAATCTTCTTGAACTCTTCTTCCTTCTTTTTTTGTTCTGTTATATCTACGATTTGGGAAATAAAGATGTAATTACTCTTTATTCCCATACTGTTCCTTTCTACAGTAACATTTAGAAGACCCCACATGATGGTCCCAGATTTATGTATATACCTTTTTTCTATTTGATAACCATCTATTTCACCCTGTACCAATTTACGCCATAATTCCAGATCTGCTTCTAACACTTCAGGATGTTTGTCAGATGGAACACCGAGACTTATTAACTCACTTTCGCTATATCCTAACATCTTGCATAAAGATGGATTAGCCTTAAATAAACTTCCATCAAAAGATAACAAAGCCATTCCAATTGGAGATTTCTCAAATGCACGTAAAAAAAGACTATGGTCATTGTAATGAGATAACATCCGATCCTCCGTATAAAGCAGTTAAATTAACCTACTAATAAATTTGATTAACCTCATTAAGGAATTATAACAACAATTTTCAGTTATTAGTATCATTTTTCAATAGTACACTTTATCCGATTTTTCGAACTATGGCCTCCACCATATGACTGAAGACCTCTTCCCAGTCAAGGTTTACATTTTCAATTGTATAAGTCGGAAATGGCAGATTATCAAGCAGACTCAATTCGATCCGCTTGCGGTTCTCCATAAACCTAATATTTTGTTCCGTTGCGAAGTGGGGTCTTGAACGGATTGAAGAAATCCAAACCTGCTGCTCCCGCACACTCGGCTGAGTTAAATAAATCACCACGGGCCGCAAAGCAGCAATCTGGTCGGCGATTCCCTGAATATGCTCCTCGATATGGTGATCAACAGCTTGATAATGACCTATCAAATCATGAATCTGATGCTGAAAAAAAACTGCTTCGAGCACATATACCTCATCTGAATTACTAGCAAGCTCAGCGAATCGTGCCCAATGCCGCTGAATCGAATATGTAAACTCTGACAACGAGGCCACAGGCGAATCCGTCCAGCATAACTCACGGGACTTCAGCTCTGAATAGAGCGCATCCAACTCATTGAACTCCTTGACTTCACGATAAGGTATCAGATAATTAATACCATTCTTTATGGCTCTTGAACGGATTTCATTAGCGGTGTCTGGATACCGCATCAGAAGTTCCTTATATTCCTCTTCACTGAAGAAAGCGTGCCAATTCAAACTCGTAGGATGTCCTTTTGCACCTTCGTCATAGAAACGAGAGGAAATGTCTTGCTGTACCAGGAAGCGATGCAAACGTTCTGCTAACGTCGATTTGCCCGTACCGCATAACCCTTCAATCAAAATCAATTTGCAATTCTTTCGCATACGATTTGCTCCCACTTCTTATTTACTTCACAATAGTTTCTCGATAGCGCAATGCTCCTCATGCGAGCCACCTATGTATTTTAATATGACAGCTCCTCAACATGATCGGCTGCGTTTTGATTCTAAAAATAATCACGGTAAAATTGGGAATTCTATATTGAATCGTGAGCCGGGGTTCCGGAATTGCGTCCAGGCGGTTCGGCCATTCCACGTGTATATGCCATTTTGAATCCGGATGTCACAGAAATGTTCCTTCAGTTGTCTACTTGGATGTACAAACTAAAAACAAAGTTTAAGGTGGAAGTATCGATGACGAATTTAATTGCTGATATAAAGATTCCCGATAGCAAACTAGCCGTAGAAGCTGCTGAGTTAATGCGTGAGCATAGCGACGACCTTCTGTGGAATCACTCGAATCGGGTATTTCTGTTTGCGGCTATGAAGGGTAACCTGAATCAAATGAAATACGATTCTGAATTGCTTTATATCAGTTCGCTTTTCCACGATATCGGTCTTACTCCCGCATTCCGAAGCACGGACAAACGCTTTGAGGTCGATGGGGCTAATGCTGCCCGCGATTTTCTTAAAAGTCGCGGAGTCCCGGAAGATTCCATTCGGCTTGTATGGGATGCTGTTGCCCTGCATACAACTATCGGAATCGTCGAATATAAGGAAACCGAAGTGGCACTTATGAATTTTGGCGTAGGTTATGATGTGGTCGGGAAGAACTTCGATCTCATCTCAGCAGAAGCGCGGCAGCAAGTCGTCGAGGCTTTTCCTCGCAACCGGTTCAAACAAAACATCTTACATGCATTCTTGGAAGGCTTCAAAGACAAACCGGAAACAACATACGGAACGATTAATGCCGATGTATGTGAAATGCTTCTTCCGGGATATAAGCGCCCCAACTTTTGCCATCATGTCCTTCATTCCAAATGGGATGAGTAATTGACTTTCCCTACAAGTTTATTAAATCAGAAATGGGATCAAGTTCTTGTCATTGGCTCGTGACAAGAACTTAATCCCATAAAATAAAAAGACCCCGTTTTACACGGAAATTGATGGGACAATGTTCTTGTCACCCGATATAAATGAAATGACAACAAGAAGTTTTTCGACTATCAAATTCATAACCCAGGTTGCCAACCGGCCTGTAAGCCCAAGGCGCTTAGAAGTATTCAATATAATACCCTTCTGTAGTCCAACTATTTTCCATTTCAATATACATGTCATCTATTTTTTGCTTTGATTCCCCGAATCTTCTAATTAATTCCTCCCTATATTGGCTCATTGACCTTCCTTCATATATAGAGTTACTTGCGCAGAACTCATCCGACATATAAATACAGTAACTGGTGTTGAAATAAGAACAAAGTTCTTTACACACATTCCTTAATAGTAGCTGTGACTCCATATCCTTTAGAAAAAAACGCCACCTAATAAAGGACAACAGCTCAAAGATATGTGAGTTAAACTTCATTTCGAGAATTAAACCTGGTCCTCTTAACTTTAATGTGTCGTCACTGATAAGTTCTTCCCAAGTGTTTGAATACTTGTAGCTCTTATGAAATTTAGCTTCATCTACTCTTCTTCTCAAATTGCTTGCCCAGCTGGTTGTTCGTTTTCCGAAGGAACTGGGTAAATTTAGTTCCCGTATCCACTCCCACTGGTCATTTTCATGATTAGTAAATTTATGTATGGCTGGAAATAGGTCAGTTCTATAAATTAAATCCTCTAATAATTTGTCGAGACTACCGTTGTCTCGAAGATTATGTTCAATAACCGCTGAAAAATCGCTCCCATATTATACTCCTATTCTCTTAAGAGTTTAAAAAGTATGGTTTCTTACTTACTCTATATTAACACATATTGGAAATGTCCTGCCCTTTACTTCAATGAGGCTGATAATTGATACCGTAGTCTCGTCCTTATATTATTATCCTTCAACTATTTGATAAAATCTAATATCTCCTCTTTCTGTTTCAGCTATTAGTATGTCATTTCGCTCTTTGACACGAAAGATCTTTGTTCCGACTGCCAGTTTATTTGCTGTTCCGTTTTTAAAGGCTTTACCATTATTACTTTGGTGAGTAATTTCAGTTACTTGTATGTCTTTGGATAGTTTCAACTCATCCACCCAAGGAATTCCTGCATTATATACAGTTTCTTTATACATAAAAACATTAGCATTCGGATCCATTCTTAAAACTTCTTGTGCAGTCGGATTTCCAATTGTTTTAGTCTGTTCTGAAGTCATTAATATTTCATCTTTCGAGCACCCTGTTGTAATGAAACACATTAACAAAAGAATAAACACAACTATTCTCACGCACTTCCCTCTTTCCATGAAATGATGGGATATTATTCTATACATAAGGACGCTAATATTATTTCGAATGTTGCGAAAAGGAACAGCTGCCTCCGTCGGCAGAACTGTTCCTTTATTGTGGTTGGTTGATTTATTTATTCCATGGAGTTTCAGTTTTATGCTCGATGACTTGTACTACTTTTTTTTCAATATTCTTTTTCCATTGCTGAACTATTGCTTTTTTATTTCTTGATAACTTTTCTATTTATCATTCAACTAATCTGCCTGTTAGTTGAGAAAACGGCAGCCCTTATGCCGGCTGCCGTTTTAGCATGTACATTAGATCAGTTGAATTTGTAAATAATCGTTTCTGGTTTCGATTCCAAAGTTGAATGGGATCGGTCAACAGTGAACATCAGTAGTTTACTGTTTGGACTCCAGAACAATTCGCTGCCCGCCACTTGATTGCCGCTTTTGTAGATCATCTTGTTTGCGACCCTCTTCATATCGACCACTTGGACCTCGTATTTGTCGGGGTAGTGTCTCGCCACGACATAAGTCAGTTTCGATTGATCAAGTGACCAAGATACTTTGTTGAAATATTCCCCTGTCTCCAAAATATTCCCTATGGGATTTCCATCTGGATCAAGCAGCAAAAGTTCACTTTTCATCCTGTCTGACTGGCTGCCGAACTTTGTCGTTACTATAGCTATCTGATCTCCATCTGGAGAGGGATAGAATCGATTTACACTTTCACCATATATCGTATGCAATACAGGATTATCCAGCTGTGACATCTCGATATAACTTAATCCACCAACTTCTACAAAGTACAAACGTTCGCCTATTTTCGTTACCTGTTCCACGTTTCTGGTATCCGTATCCTTACGTTCCATCAATTGATTTAATGCAGGCATCGGTGTAATCTTCCCCTGCAAATCAATCTGCACGACGCCTCCATCACCAATTCCACCCCTATACAATATATGCTCATTATCCAGCCATACGGCGCTGCCAGCAACTGCCTGATTGGGGATTTCCTTCACCTCTCCGCCATCTCGGCTGATCATCCGATGCTCGGCAACCAGATTCTCGTCCTCCATATGATTCTGCTTCACATAGATATGCCTTCCGTCGGGAGACACCGCATAAATATCGTAGGAAATGCCAGGTTTTTCTGCTCTTACCTCTCCGGAGATGATATCCTTAATCCCCATCGTATCTTTAAATTTGGGCTCATGATGTTCGTCTGTTCCGATTTTCACTGATTGCACAAACTCTATCTCATGATCGGAGATCCAGCCGGTACCATGAAATCCCTCCAACCGACTGGTAGTCCAGCTATTCGAATCCAAGACAATATCTACGTTTTCTTCCAATGCGTTCTTAGTCGCAACATGCGATTTTAAAGTCACACACGAACTCAACAGTATAGCCATAACCCCCAAACAAACAAGCTGCTTCATCTTTGGTTGTGCTCCTTAATCCTGTGTCTTATAACCGTCCCCGCAATAAAGTCGTAAACAGTTTGATTATTTTTGCTCCATAGCGGACTTATCATGTAAATAAATACCAAACCGTAGACCGTCCCCAATAAAGAATAAATTAAATAATTGGGGTACTCAGAAGGAATTACCATGTGCCAAATGGTGAAATGAGCTAGCTCCCAAGGGATGAATTTAAGGGCAGAACGAACAAGCGAAGATCCGAATCCAATAGGTTGGCCATAAATGCCAGTCACCACAATCCCCATTTTTCGTTTACCCCATGTTGCATGAGATTTCGTTCCCTCACATACGGCAAAATAAAGATATACAGGCAGAGTAATGAATAAAAAACCAGTAATCTCCGCCAACAAGGGACTTGTCGTAAACAATGGAATCAACTGCGGTCGTGCAAGAAAAGATACGCCGATCAACAGGATGATGTAGCCCAAAATGATTATATAATCCAACAAAAATGCGATTATGCGGGTTCCAAACGATACGCTCTTTAGATTTTCATTTATCCGGTCGTCCACTGAGTCCAGCTCCCAACCTAACTCGTCTTTATATCTTCAATCTTTGAAATGGTGAAGGATAATATCTTTTCTTTCAAGTGCATTTTTGTCGTCGTTAAATCAATAACCAACACCCCGATGATACCAACAAGCACTCCGATCGTTATCTTTGTTCGTATCTTGCATGCACCACGTTTCTTCTCATATTAGACGTATATATATATTACATCGTTGCGTAATTCTGCCTAATATTTTTTTACTCATTCGTCAAAATTTTGTTACCTACAAATTTTTCATCAATTCAATTTTCGTAACAATCCAACCTATATCTTCTATTAAATAAACATTATATCTTTGAATGCCTCTGTACCTTTCATTTTTAAAGTCACAATCACATTCAAGCAAATATATACGGTCTCTAAACTTCTTTTCACTTAAATTGACATTAATAATCTTATATTCATTGGTATTGGAGCTTAAATATTGTTCGATTGAAGCTTCAGGACTAGATTTGATGTTTCTTGTATCAAAGAACAATTTTATAATGCTCGCAAAATAGACGATAGACATTAATAAGAAAAATACTAAAAAAACTAATATAATCTTTGTCTTTGTAATTCTCATAAATTCCACCTCGGGTTACCTGACCTAATTCCAAAGTATACCATAATCTGGAACTAAGCTGCCCGATAGGTGAGAAAAGGCCACGGATCCACCGGCAGATTGGTCTGGTCGTTTATTGTGCTCTCTTTTCTCGTTAGTTGAAGCTTGCTAAAATAAAATTACTGTTTAAGTTCTGTTTCATGCCCACAATTTAAGTAAGGCCGGTAACCACTCGAAAAAGAGAGGTAACCGGCCTTTTAATGTGTACACAAGTGAATAGGATGCATCTTAGACTTTAGGTAGAAATATATTAACGCGCTGGGTAGATGCCTTCAACTTGAATGACATAACTTACGCCTGCCGGCGCATAGTCACGTAAATCCGGAATGCCGAACGTTGTACGACCATCCCCTCCGTACATAGTTCCTAATAGGGAGAACAATGCCGTATTGTTAGAGATGGACAGTAGTTGCCCTTCGCAAGCGAGAGTACCGATAGGAGCAAAGTTACCGGCAAACAGCCATACTTCTCCCATAAATTTTTGCACGCTGCTACCACTACTACCTCCCGACATTTGAATGTTGGGGTTGCCGAACAAAGGACCCGAGGTTCCCGGATCACCTTTAGGGCCCTGAGGTCCGGCAGGTCCGACAGGGCCTTGAGGTCCGGCAGGTCCGACAGGGCCTTGAGCGCCCGTTAAGCCGGTAGAGCCTTGAGGTCCGGCAGGACCGGCAGGGCCTTGGGCACCCGTTAAGCCGGTAGAGCCTTGAGGTCCGGCAGGACCAGCAGGTCCTTGAGCACCCGTTGATCCGGTAGAGCCTTGAGGTCCGGCAGGACCGGCAGGGCCTTGAGCACCCGTTGATCCGGTATCACCCTGGGGGCCTTGAGGTCCGGCACCACTAGCAGTGGTATTGCCGTTCGCGTGATCCTCGAACATACCTTTCTCATGCATGTTTTTGATAACGGTGACAACTTCACCACGGGAAATGTTCTTGTCGCCACCGAATGAGCCATCTGGGTAGCCCTCCATAATGCCCTGTTCCCTTGCCCACTCAGCCGCTCCGCTCCACCATCCCGAATCTGTAAAGCTTGATACGCTTGCACTTGCTATCCCTGCTATTAGGAGTAGTCCTGCAATCGTTCCTAGTACTACCTTTTTCAACTTCATGCCTACATTCCTCCTGTGACACTGTTGATTTGTTAAAAAGAATAGGAGCCTGATGAAACCTACTTTTTTCTGAAGGAACGGTTTGATCTCAGCGTAGACGTACTTCCCAATCTTTTCGATACAAATTGTATCACGAAATTAATCGAATGGATACATGATGTTATGACAAACTTCACATTCCAGAGGCGCTGGACGTTCTGACCCAGGGAACTGTAACTTTCCAAGAAATCATTTATAATCTCTCTTTCGCCAGTTTGGTTATTTTTCTAGAAACTCTATCCCAAAGAAAGTCTAAATCTTTTGTACCTATGTGTATATGGAAAGACTCTTCTTCTAATCCTGTCGGGGAATATCCTTTTACAAACATCAGATGATTTTTCTGCTCTTTCATGTGTATATAATTATTATGAGTCATCTTACTAATTATCAATTCATTTACTCCATTTTCCTTTGGAATCTCCACAAGGATATCAATTGTATGCATTTTTAAACTGTGAAGTCCAATTTGCATCGTAAGGAACAACTGTGATTGGATATAATTTCCCAAGCTCATCTTTGTTCATAACTGACTCCTTCATTAATGTAGTATTATCCAATTGGCTATAACACAAATTTCTCAATTGCAACAGCAACACCATCGTTATCATTTGAATCGGTTACGTGGGCAGCACAATTTTTTAGTTCAATTATCGCGTTCCCCATTGCAATCGGTAATCCGCACATTTGGAATAGTCCTAAATCGTTATAGTCATCCCCGAATACCATTACATTTTCTGTCTTCACCCCGATATCATTAAGCACCCATTGCACCGCATCTTCCTTTGATGCTGATTTTTGCATGATTTGAACCAATTCCCCTCCATCGGTTGCGATTACATTCACATGGTCGCCGAATTTCTCAATTATATCCCTCCATGTGCTATAACCTTGAACCAATATTTTGGTTGGGGAGAGTGAACTAATAAAATCGTTATCAATCACCTGGGGGTTCGGATCAGTCGAACGGAGACCGAATTGAGCACGCTGCGAGTCGGGAACTGGTTTACATGCATACCATGAATCATTAACCTCGTATGAAATTAACGATTGAGGAGCATGTAACTCTATGAATTTGTTAATTTGTTGGCTAATCTCACTTGGGATACTAATGTGCCGCTGAGTTTGCTTAGACTTGCATGTTAGTAGTGCACCATTGTAATAAACAAAAAATAGTCTACAAAAGGAAAATTCTCTACAAATTGATTAGCCGCTCTAGGAGGTCGCGCCGTGGCAACAATAATATGTATTCCAGAATCAAAACATCTTTTAACAGCCTTATAATTTCTAGGTGATATGGATTTGTCACTGCCGAGCAAAGTTCCGTCCAAGTCTAGTACAATTGCTTGTATGTCCGACATCTGCATCTCTCCTCACAAATAATTCTTCCAACTATAACCTAATTTCTGGAGAGATGATAGAATCATTATTGAATCTGCGTTTTACTTGAGAAAAGGCAACCGATCCGCATGGATCCGGCTGCCTTTTCATCTAGTTTTTGAACACTCGTTTCTCGTAAGCTTAATAATCATAGTATTTTTTCTAGTTCAATTTCGTCATGAATCGGTATATCGTAATAACCCACTGTGGGAATTGTTGGCTTCAACTTCCTAGCCTCGTCAACTGCGTTTTGATGAATGGCGATTATTCGATACCCACATCGTTGATAAAATCTTAACGAATCCAAATTATCATTTGTTGTGATAAGCCAAATGCGATTTATTCCCGATTGCTTTACCTTCTGTTCCACTGTAGAAATCAATTTACTCCCGACACCAATGCCTTGTACGGTCGAATTAATGCTCACTAACTCGCAATCATTTATACCTAGGCGATAAGCAGCTTCCCCGACTCGTTTATCATCAATCCAGGCAATGAATGCATCCAAGTCATGCATATGGTGTTTCTTACCTTTTGATATTACGGTATCGCCACCCCACTGTAACCACTGTTCTTTCAGCCATTCCCAATCGTTTTCGTTCATAGGAGCAATAATTCTGATATCACCATTTTTACCCATTTCATCACCCCAATTCAGTATATTACAGAAAGAACCGATTATGAACTATTCAACTAATCTGCCCGTTCGTAAACGCCCCCGGGTTGACTGACTCGCTTTCATACTACTAAGGACTTCCTGCATACACGAAATTAAATAGACGTTCACTCAATAGAGTGAACGTCTATTTAACTTCAAAGCATGTTCCTCAACAAAAGGGATAGTTATAGTAGCGATTCAGCGCCGTCAAAGAACAGTTCCGTGCCAGTGATATGGTTAAAAACTTCTGAGGCAAGGAAAGCTACCTGATTGGCAACTTGCTCAGGCTGTCCAGGCGCGTGTTCCAATGGCTGGTTACCTCGTGGGTACTTGATCGGAATTTTAATTTTCTCAAGCTCCGGCATCGGCTGCGTATTTTCTCCAATATTGGTCTTAATTGACCCCGGGCAGATGGCGTTGACGCGTATTTTGAAGCGTACGATCCCAATCCTCTGGCTTCATGTCTTCGATTGGCGCCAAAACCCCGTTGATGCCAGCATTTGCAAAGTCAAAATCTAGCCGTCCCCAGGTCTTTAACGTTTGCTCGAACGCCTGTTCAACTCGGTTCGGATCGGAGATGTCGACCTCTACCGTTATAACCTGGCCGCCTGTTAACTCTAATATCTTGTTTCGTCTGCTCTAGCCGGTCGTCCTTCAAATCCACAAGGCATACTTTCATTCCTTGCTGCGCAAGCAGCACGGCGGCAACCCGTCCAATACCGATCCTGCTCCGGTAATCAATGCAACCTTGTCCTTTAAATCCGGCAGTACCATCAAAGATTTCTGTAATGTTTGCACGCTAGTGGCGTTTCACTTCTAAGCACGAATGATTGGCTGTATTTTTTTGCTCATCTAATCGCGCCTAAAATCCCCACAAGCCATTTACGGCCATGGGGATTTGCATTTGCTATCTATACTACTTCAACAAGTAAGGTTATTTCTTTGACCATAGTTTATTTACATAAAAAGACTCCCGAATATGCCATATGCCGGCAGCCTGCTTTAAGGATAGATATGCAGGTTTATTACAAGGCTGCCGAAGCCTATTAATTGAAGCCCAGAGATCATGACTCAGGGCTTATTCACTCATGTGGTTCATCTTCCTTTAAGAGCGAAGTAAACTGGAAATGATATGGCTGTTGCAATGCTCAAACAAACAAATGAACTGGGGATTATTAATCTTTTCATTTTACAAGGCTCCTTAATTGTTTCAAATTCCATTAGTCATCGATTCCTCTAAGGTGTACCATTATTATGGGTGATGAAGAAATTGTTTATTCCTCCAATGCTTCTCACTTTTAAACCCATGTTCCCAATTCCACTGTTTTCATTTTTAGTCTCCCTCCATTTCACCAAGTTAATAATTATTTTAGTTCAATTTTTGCGAGTGTTAATCATGACTCTGGGGAATTGTTCCAACAGGAATGTGCAGAAGATTTTCACTGATCGTCCATAGCCTTTCTGCCGACGACGAATCGATGGCCCACGAACGAACTCCGCGTTGCAGGGGACTGACTGCCGGTACTACGTCCACGATATCCCCGTCTTCGCAATAGACGCCTCCTTTGTCATTCAGCATCGGACTGACTGCGCACCATACAGATGTAGCGGCGCCTTGCTCGGCGGTTTTGAATCGTCCGGAAGACGTATAGGTGCCGTCTTCGTTCCGTCTTACGCCCCAAGCAGATAAGTCCTCATTACTCAAGTGTCTGGCAAATCCCGACAGGATAGCGCCGGGATGAACCGCAAAAGCGCGCACTCCGTGCTCTCGTCCTCGTCTATCGAGCTCAATAGCAAATAATGAGCATGCGCTCTTAGATTCTCCGTAAGAGACAATCTTGTCGTACGTCCTCGTGAAATGTAGATCGTCAAAATCAATAGGTCCTGTCATATGGCCAATCGACGAAAGAGCAACAACGCTAGCATTCCCTGCTCGCTTCAGCGGTTCCCATAAGTTATTCGTTAATTGAAAATGCCCTAGGTAATTCGTCGCGAAATGGATATCGAATCCCCGCGCATCTTTTAATCGTTGGAGGGAAACTAACACCAGCATTCAAAATTAATAGATCGAGCGCACGATTGGAACTCATGAAGACTGCGGAAAATTCATCGATAGAGGATGGATCCGCCAGATCTAACCGAATCACCTCAACTTGACTTGCTGGAAATGTGTCCTACTGCCGCAAGCGGTATTCCTCCAGTGAGATTAGCACATTTGGTAACAAGCGCATTGCGAGGATTTAAAACTGTTGCCAAGAGCTCAGTCGAGCTTCGCCATATGATTCAAGACTTGCTCCAAATCGTCCTTCCTGTTATTAGGAAAACTAATCATTGAAAATGTTACGCCAATACAACAAAATGGAGCTCAGTATTGTAAGAGGTTAGCCAGTTTTAACTGGTTAACCTCTTTTTTAATGGTGAATGTATCGGTAATCACAACACTAAGACTCTAACAAGCGGTCAGAACCTATTCCCAATTTATCATCCTCTTGAATCTATAAGTGGTTACAACACCATAAAATGGGCAAATTAGAAGTATGATATGTTGCTGGAAAATTTGAAAAGGAGTCATGAAAAGTGAGAACAGCTAACCGCAATCTGTGGTCGGGAATATTATTTGGCCTTGGTTTAGTCGGCTTTATTGATGAAACAGTATTTCATCAACTTTTGCATTGGCATCATTTCTACGACAAAACCACGACCCAAATCGGTTTGATTTCCGATGGTTTGTTTCACGCTTTTAGTTGGTTTGTGACGGTTGGATCGCTATTTATGTTTGCGGATCTTCGACGTCGAAAAGCGCTATACCTAAAACGGTGGTTTGGCGGCATTCTCCTAGGGGCTGGCTTTTTCCAACTATATGATGGTACAATCCAACATAAAATCATGCGACTTCATCAAATCCGTTACATCCCGAATATCTTCATTTACGATACCATATGGAATATCAGCGCTATAATTATGCTTTTCGTTGGAATCATTTTAACTATTCATTCCCGTATTAATGTCCAAGTCGAGAGGGCACCTTCGGATGGCAAATGATCATTTTTCTCATGGCAATGGCGCTTACTCTGACTTTATCCTCATACTCCTATTTTTAGTTGTGTTATTTCTTTATCTGTACGCTGCAGTCAAATCCAGTCGCACCTATAAGCAATGGCCCTTCTCACGTTATATCTACTGGTTAATAGGTTTACTATGTATTGCGCTATCTGTTGTTGGCCCTTTAGCAAATCTTTCACACATAAATTTCACAGCGCACATGATAGGTCATTTACTTCTTGGGATGCTGGCTCCCCTTTTCATTGCACTTGCAGCACCTTTAACTCTTATTTTAAGGACTCTCCCCCTACAATCTGCTCGCTGGATCTCACGGATACTTAGAGGCATGCCGTTTCGTATGTTTAGCGATCCTTCAGTAGCTTCAATATTAAACATCGGTGGACTATGTATCTTATACACATCCAACTTATATTCGAACATGCACAAGTTTTCAATTTTACATTTAATAGTTCATCTACATATATTTATTGCGGGTTACCTATTCACGATCTCAATGATTTACATCGACAAACCACCCCATCGAACTAGCTACGTTTACCGTGGTATTATCTTTGTATTTACCCTGGCCGCTCATGGCATATTATCTAAAACCATTTATGTTAACCCCCCACTCGGTATTTCAGCAATTCAAGCGGAAAACGGCGCTAAGCTTATGTATTATGGCGGTGATGCAATTGACACTTTTATTATTATAATCTTTTTCTATCAGTGGTTTAAAATCAAACACCTCGTAACTCATTAGTCCCTGAAACCTAGCACAACCTCACTATATTCAAGTGAGGTTGTTTGGATGAGTCTATTAAGTTGTTAGATAAATTTATTAACCACCAGAATTAATATTTGCATCATCAATACCGTTATTACTTTGATTTTTGGCACTACTGTTTTGATTGGGTTTTTGGTTTCTTTGTTTTGCTGATTTAACACTCTTTTTTTGGTTCGTCATGACTTTAGCCCACCCATCTTAGTAATTGGAACATCAATATTATATGTTTCTCCGAACAATCTACACCCATCCATTTAGTGGACTTCGCTGGTACTCCTCTCACTCGTATAAATGATTTACATATAGGATAAAACAAAGGTGTCAAAACAAATTGTATGAAGGAGAGAAGCCAAATGAAAAAGAAGGCCTTTATGTTTATTTTAAGTATCTGTTTCATGTTTCTGTTGTGTACAGGGGTATCGAGTGCCGCGGATACTGCAGGTATGACTGGATCGGTAAATAACGGATATGGTTCAGTTAACGGTACGACTACTACCAATAGTTACGGGACAAATTCAACAGCTACTTATAGAACTAATGCTGCTACCGATGACAATGATTCCAATTGGGGTTGGCTTGGCCTTCTAGGGTTAGTTGGTTTAGCTGGTTTAAAAAAGCGGAATCGTGAACATACCTAAAACTATATACAGTTGTCCAAATAACCGTCTTCTCTAAGGCGGTTATTTGATAATTCAGCCTCGAGAATTCAATATCAAAGGAAATGAGTGAATATATGTATTATTATAAAGAAGAACTTATTAATCAAATTGTTCCAGACCAACCAGATCCAGCTGCAGCTAAAGTTTTACAAGAAGCCCTTGGTGGACACTATGGTGAGATGAGAACCATGATGCAATATTTTTTTCAAAGCTCTAATTTTCGAGGAAAAGCTACTCAATATCGCGACTTAATCCGTGGCGTATTTTTAGAAGAAATTGCCCATGTGGAACTAGTTCAAAATACGATAAATCAATTGCTTAACGATTCCGGTAACTCCACAGGTGTAGGGAATGCAGGTATCGATGGCGCACCTCTTGATGAAGCCGTCAAACATGCAAATCCCCACCACTTCATTGTCGGTGCTCAAGCTTCCTTACCCGTCGATGCAGGTGGAAACCCTTGGAATGGCTCATGGGTGTATTCACATGGTAATTTGATTGCTGATTTATTGGATAATTTAGTACTCGAATCTACGGGTGTACTCCAAAAAAGCAGAATTTATGAGATGAGCTCCAATAAAACTTTCCGTGAGACAATTGGGTTCCTCATCGTTCGAGACAATGCACATCAAAATGCTTTTGCTAAAGCTTTAGAAACGTTAGGCGTTGATTGGGGGAAACTTTTCCCAGTTCCTAATTACGATATTAATAAGTATCCGGAATGCAGAAAATTTGTAGATATGGGTTATCATAATATGCAGTTTAACTTCCGTTTAGATGATACGCGCATTGGTGAGGTTTTCCAAGGTTCATCACCAAGTAGAAATATAGGCCAGCTATTAGTTACACCGCCACCGATGGGATTCCCAGTGCCTAACTTACCTGACATGCCAAATGAGCATAGCCCAGGATTGCAAGATATGAATTTTTAAGCTTTCATGCTTTTAGGCTTACTCCTATATCAGCAGGAGTAAGCTTATTTAATTTTGATAGACTTTGGCTAGTTGTTATCATTATTGAATATTTCATCCAGTTCTGTACTATGTTCGTTTGTTGCTGCATTGATTTCTTGATCTACATTATTACTTCCTTGAATTTGCTCTGCGGCTTCTGCTTGATTGTTCAGTTGCTTAACAATTTGTCCAGTGCCATGAGCTCCTTGCTGTCCTCTATTTGATGTCATCCTGTTTATATCCTCCTTTTTCAAAAGATGGACTTATTATGACGCTATTTCCCAGCGTTATTCACGATATCCTGGTTTGACTCCAATAAAAACCTCCATACCTTGAGTTATTTAAATTTTAGGTGAATTTCGGCGCTTGATAATAGTACATATAAAACATTTCGTTTTTTTCCCTTTTAACAATTGCTCATTTTCGCAAAGTAAACAACGCATGTGATCACCTCTGTTGTAATGTGTCCAACAGTAGCAGTCAAAAATTCACTTTTCAGTAACTTTATCCTATATCAGTTATAACTATACCCGCCCACGAGTGTGGTAAGTAGTTTACAAGATTCAGTAATTGCTAATCTATGGATACATGAATCGTAAAGGGACACATGGGTATGATAATCAAGTCATTAAATTAGAATAAAAGGAGCCAAATTCAAATGGGAATTTTAAGCGGTAATCCAAAAGATGAACCTCTACACTACGGGGAAATCTTTAGTGTATGGACAGCATCCACAGTGGCTAAAGGAGCAGTTTCCTGTTATCAAGCCTATTTAAATCATTCAGGAGACAAAGATCTTAAAAAGGTACTCGACGGTCTCATTGATCAAGCAAATCTTGAAATTAAAGAATTAGATAAAGTGCTGATTGATAACGGAATTGCCACAATTCCAGTGCTGCCAGAACGACCATCAGTAAAGCTCGAAGACATTCCTGTCGGGGCAAGATTTGCTGATCCCGAAATTGCAGCCAAAATTGCAGCTGACGTCTCATTGGGATTAGTTGCCTGCAGTCAAGCTATGGGCCAATCAATCAGAGTGGATATAGGTGCTTTATTTGCAAAATACCACATAACTAAAACAGCAATAGGCCTTAAAATATTGGAGATGAGCAAAGAAAAAGGTTGGCTTGTTCCTCCTCCACTACAAATAAAAAGGCCTGAAACAGTAAATGCGTAGTTTTGATTTAAATCTTTAGAGATCATTTCAAAAGTCAAATAAAATAAGTGAGCAGGATTTCTGCTCACTTATTTATTAATCCATATATGCTGCTCTGAGGAGGTTGAATTATGGGTGAAAGAATGGACAAAGGTTGGATTGAGATGTCTAGATATAGGCTAGGTACGGCTAGGTACTGCATTTGAAAGAAAATAAATGGAGCCTTATCTCAATTGCTTCCATCCCATTGATTATGACGTTGGGAAATTCCATGCTTATTCCCGTTCTACCTTCAATTCGTAACAAATTACATATAACTTCGTTTCAAGTGAGCTTATTAATTACGGTTTACTCTACAGTTGCTATCATACTTATACCGATTGCTGGGTATTTGTCGGACCGTTTTGGCAGAAAGATCATCATTGTTCCCAGTTTACTTATTACAGGAATAGGTGGTTTGATTTCCGGATTAGGAGCTTGGTGGCTGGAACATCCCTATGTGGTCATTATGCTAGGACGAGCGTTACAAGGTGTAGGAGCTGCGGGAGCTTTCCCTATTGTATTGCCGCTTGTCGGTGACATTTATAAAAATGAAAGTGATGTCAGTAAAAGCCTAGGCATTGTAGAAACAGCCAACACTTTAGGTAAAGTGCTGAGTCCGATATTAGGTTCTGCGCTGGCTTTCGTTATATGGTTTCTACCTTTTCTTACCATACCGATTCTGTGTGTCTTATCTACAATATTAGTCGCCTTTCTTGTTAAGGCTCCCAAGAAAAAAGATGAGAATGAAGAAAAAGTAACGTTTAGGCACTTTCTTCAAAATCTCAAGCAAATTTTTGTGAACAATGGCCGTTGGTTATCAGCTATTTTCGCTATTGGTTGCATCTGTATGTTTGTTATTTTTGGGACACTGTTTTATTTATCAGACACACTGGAAGACAAATACCATATCAAAGGCATATGGAAAGGATGTGTGATTGCCATCCCTTCAGCTGCTCTATGTCTTGCGTCATTTATGACAGGCAAAAAAATTGGTGAAAACAAGAAATTAATGAAGTGGATTACTTTTTGTGGAGTAGCAATGGTAACTGCCTCTCTTGTTGTTTCTGGAAAGGTTCAATCCTTATACTGGTTAATTACCCTAATTAGTATTGCTGGTATTGGAATTGGGGTCACTCTACCCTGCTTAGATTCTCTAATAACGGAAGGAATTGAAAAAGCGGAGCGTGGCACAATAACTTCCATCTATAGTTCTATGAGATTCACTGGCGTTGCAACTGGCCCCCCACTGGCTTCTATTCTTGTAAAATTTTCACCTCAACTAATGTTCTATTGCATTTCTGGTACTTGTGCGGTCGCAGCACTTCTCGCATTATTCGCTATTAAACCTAGTCAAGATGAACTCTTTGCAAAGTAAAAAGATCTCCTGATCATGGAGATCTTTTTACTTTTATTTCGTATCATTGCTACTTGTTAACACAATGATCTTGTGAATATTTGACCGTAGCCGAAATGGACTTGCTGCTTCCTGCTGTATCCGTGGCCGTGTAAGTTATGATGTAAATACGTAAACTGTCGATTGCATTTAAGGTAGCTGTAACAGTTAATATCATCCCGACCAGGCCGCACAAAAAAGATCTCCTTGTCGGAGATCTTCCGGTTTTAGCAACTCCTCTGTCGATATCAGTTCTATCAATCCGGCACAACCCGATAAACGTTTTTCTTACCTACATTTTGCAAAATGCGGGTTGGCACACGTGACATTTTCAAAACATCCGTTATCCCTTTTGCATTCTTCGTTAAGGTTAATATCAAGATTGTTCCTCGCAGTCTAGCGGTATGCCGGGGAAGTTCGGTGGATACGAAATTTCCTAGAGAAGACGCCGCTACTCGATTTCTAATGCGTCCGTCGATATCCTTCACCTTATACATTCTTATCGGATGCAGCACATGGGGATGCGCTCCCAGCACTACATTCACACCATTATTAAACAACACCTTCATGAGCTGGATTTGGTTGCGGTCTGGAAAAGTTTGAAATTCTTTGCCGAAATGCAGACAAGCGATGATAAAATCTGTTCTACTCTTCATGCTGCGCACGTCTGCTATTATTTTTTTCTGGTTTAGCCGGTTGACTAACCACGGCTCCGAGACGGGGATCCCGTTCGTTCCTTTCGTATAAGCCAATATTCCGATTTTTATTCCCTTTACGTTAATTACCAGTTTCCGGCGGGCTTCCCGGGCAGAGCGATACGTGCCCGTATGTCGCAGACCGTGTCGATCGAGGACGTTTAATGTCCGCTTCAAACCGGATACCTTCCCGTCCATACAATGGTTATTGGCTGTGCCTAATACATCGAAGCCCAAGTTCCGGAGTGTAGCAGCAAATTTGTCCGGCGAGTTGAACAACAGTTTTCCGGGCTCATCGCGAAAATTGTTGCCAGAGAAGGTCGTCTCCAAATTGCCTATCGTTAAATCGGATTTCCGCAGATACGGTTTCACTTTGGAAAAAATAGGTGCGAATCCGCCTTCCCGTGAGGCCGAGGCGATCATTGGCTTTTTCATCAACAAATCCCCGACTGCTGCGATTGTGATTTTCATCAATCAAGCCACTCCTTTCATAATTACACCTTATGCGGCAGAAAAGCGAAATGCTTGTAAGTTGGGCAACCCTCGGTACAGGCAGAAGAAATAAGCTCAAGCCTGGATCGGCTTGAGCTCGAAAACAAAAACAGCCTGCCCCTTTGAAGGACAGGCTGTTTTTGTTTAGTGGCCATTAATTGGATGGAATGATTCGAAAATCCTTATCCAAATTGACAAGCCTCAGAAAATTACGATTGAAAGTAAATATGCGTTTCACCTGATAATAGGACATGGTCACAGCAGTGAATGCTTCGCTGAGCGAGAAACGGAGCTCGGGCCTGTCCATAAGCAGTCTGCGTGATTCACCCTCGAATTCGTGGCCGCTTGAGATTACCGCAAGCTTGCCTTTACTCACTGCTTTATCAATTGCATTCAGAAAATATTCCGCGTGCTCATAGCCGTATTCATTGCGAAGCCATTCGTGAAGATCAAATATGATGGAGTTGGTAGTCATGTAATTACGTTCAAGATCATGCAAATCCAAAAACAGGGTACGAGCTTTCGCATAGTTTGGGTCATCAGGGTTCATTAAAGCAGCTAAAGCTGTTTCATCCAGAAAAATTGCGTCCCGAATGTTCAAGTGGTCATCCATATATCAGCACTCCTCAAACCTCTAGTTTGCAAATACCATCCAAGTACAGCAGCGGGTTATCTTCTTTTTGATCCACTGAGATGGGGGTTGATCCGTTTGTGACTTTTTCCAGAAATTGGACAATGATTCCATTAACGATCGCTTGCACGTTCGTATTTCGCATATCGGCGATTGTTTTCAGCTCAACATAATATTGCGGATTGAGTTCTATAGTGCCTTCTTCTTCTTCTTTTTCACTTCGTGTAGAAATGAATTCGGAAGCAGTGGACATCGCTTTTTCGTATTGATTCTGAAGGAAGCGTTTGTAATTATTCGCCAATGTGTTTCACTCCTTATACATAGCCTTTAAAACGATTCGTCTAATTTTGTTGATATAAGGGGGTACTGTTGATCGGAAAACCAGCTCTTCTTGGTTTCCTATAAGGTTATGTGTGAATAAGTATTACTCAAAAATACAAACAGCGGCTGCCATGGACGAGAAATTAAGTCCATGGCAGCCGCTGTTTTATTGAACTATCGTTCTCCACTAGTTCAATGGTTTATCTATCCTTTGAGGGGGTTGTCATTCCTGTCATTCCTGTCATTCCTGTCATTCCTGTTATTCCTTCACTGCTCCCAGCATTATTCCGGATACGAAATATTTTTGCAAAAATGGATACACGATAAGCATCGGCACCATGGCTATAAAGACCTTGGCGGCATTAAGCGTCCTGTTGGATAACTCAGACAACTTTTTATATTGTTCAGGCGTGAGGTTTGTGCCGACCGGGATGTTAACAACCAACTGCTGGATATAGGTTTGCAGCGGATATTTATCAGAAGTGTTCATCAGCACCAGGCCATTAAAGAACTCGTTCCAGTGATACACACTGATAAACAGCGCCACTGCCGCTAGTACAGGGATAGAACAAGGAATATAGATCCGAAACAATGTTGACCAAGGGCCGGCACCGTCTACAATTGCCGCTTCACTGAGGTCCTTAGGAAGATTCCGAAAAAAATTCATGATCAAAATAACATTAAAGATCGGGACACCACCGCCAAGCACCAGCGCCCAGATGGAGTTGATCAAACCATAATGTTGGATCGTGAGATACCATGGAATTAGACCGCCATTAAAGACCATGCAGAAAACAAGGATCCACATAAACGTATTGCGCGCCTTAAAATCTTTCTTAGGTCTTGCCAGAGGATAGGCCATCAAAATGCTAATCAGCATGGAGAATGCCGTACCTAGCACAGTTCGTTGAATAGAAATCCAGAATGAATTCAAGAAAAGACTATCATTTATGATCTCTTTGTATGAGGCTAATGAGAAACCAATCGGGTAGAGAGTAACCAGCCCTGCGTTTGCAGCTGATTTATCAGAGATGGATACACAGAAGGTATACCATAGTGGATATATGCAGCTAATCAGCAACAAGCCGAGGAGAATCACATTGACAATTTCGAAAGTACGTGATCCTAAAGTCGTATTTCTAACCATTGCAACCCCCCCTTTAGAATACCGTATAATCGGCATATCTGTACGCCAGACGGTATGATATAACAATGAGCACGAAGCTGATGACTGACTTGAACAATCCTGCCGTTGTAGCTAGTGAGAATTGCAGATTCTGCAAGCCTAAACGATAAACCCAAGTGTCTAAAATATCGCCCGTTGAGTACACAAGCGGATTATAGAGATTATATACCTGATCGAAACCCGCATTGAGCACGTTGCCTAGGCTTAGAACTCCCAGCAGTACGACCGTTGTCGTTAAAGCCGGAAGTGTTATATTCCTTATCATCTGCCAACGATTGGCTCCATCGATTGCCGCTGCTTCATACAGATTCATGTTGACACCTGTCAGTGCTGCGAGATAAATAATGGCATTGTAACCGAATTCTTTCCACACATCGGTGCCGATAACCAACTGCCGAAATATACTTGCATCAGCCATAAAAAGCTTGGGATCTCCCCCAAACATTTGAATAACCGTGTTTACTACGCCGTAATAGCCGAAAATGCCGATAACAATCGTCGCCATAATGACCCAAGATAAAAAGTGCGGTAAATAAACGACCGTCTGAACAAACTTTTTGTAGCGCAAGTTGGTAAGCTCATTCAGCAAAATCGCAAATATCAATGGGATTACCAAATTGAACACAATTTTGCCCACGGCGATAATAACTGTGTTCATGATGACCGATTTGCTGTCATTCAGTTGAAACATATATTTAAAATTTTCCAACCCTACCCACTCGGAACCGAAAATACCCATTCCGGGATTATAATTTTGAAATGCCATCACGATGCCGAACATCGGCACAATACTGAACATAATAAGCCAAATCATGCCTGGAAGCAGCATGAAATAATAATGCTTTTGGAAGCCCATTTTCCTCATAACGGTTGTCCCCCATCTCAACAGCCATATTAAAAATTTGCAAAAGGCGTTGAGTCCACCAACGCCTTTTGCAAGTGAATACATGTTATTTTTTTAGGAGATCCGCTACTTCCGCTGTGATCTGATCCCCGCCCTGAGCTTTCCAATCTTTAACAAACTTATCAAAAGTATCGATTGACGCTTGGCCAAGGATGATTTTTAGTACAGTTTCATCCTCCATCTTTTTCAAGTTTGCCCATTTGGTCTCCATCGTCGCTGTTTGGTTATAGGTTACGCTGAACACTTTTTTATTGATCGGGATTGTTGAGAATGAACGGTCGCCAATCATAAGCGAATATAGACGCTGGAAATCACCGAAATTTGTTTTGTCGAAGTTGCTGACATTTAAGTTGTCGTATGGCGGTTTAATAACGTTTTGTACTTTCTTCGCATCCGCATACATCAATTTATACAAGCTATTAGGTACATTGTAATCTTCAGGTTTCTTCTGCCCGTTTAACACTTTGAGAAGCTCGGTATACTCATACTCAGTTTCATTAGCTGCCGCCATCACGTTGCGCAGCGGATACCAACCCACATTGACGGATAAATTAAAAGTAGCCTCATCGCGAACAAGCGCGTTATTCATAATGAGAATAGCTTTGACAACATCCGGTTTCGCGTTTTTACTGATGAGTGTATACGTACTGCCTGTAGTCTTCATATGGGTATTCCATTTGCCATCATCCGTATATACAGGATAGGCTTGCCAATTGGCATTCGGGTCGTTTTTGAAGGAATCGCCATTTCCGTATCCGCCATTCCACCACGGACCAAAGAATATACCTGCCTTGTTCGCATTGATCGGATCCCCTACGTTGTCACGGGTACCAACCTCAGGGTCAATGAGTCCCTTCTTATACCAATCAGCCAGTAAAGAAAGTGTCTTCTTCGTATTGTCCGTAGTCGTTCCATAGGTGACCGAGCCATTTCCATTATCCAGCCAATAGCCCGGATATGCATCTAAAGCGCCGAATAACGGATCGAATCCACCCATGTTATTGGAAGAAACCAGGAAAGTTGCGTAAGGGAACGTATTCTTTGATGGGCCTGCAATGCCGATTGTTTTGTCCCCGCCAAACTTGTTATCGATGAACGCTTTAGCTGTTTTCTCGATATCTGCAACCGTCTTGGGCACTGGCATATTCAGTTTATCGAGCCAATCTTTGCGAATCCACATGATGTGAACGCCATCGGTATCCACTGTGATATTAGGGAGAGATGTCATTTTGCCTTTGAAGCTTGCGTTTTCTAACGCACGTCCTTGTGTGCTTGCCATAATTTCCTTTACTTGAGAAGAGGCATACTGGTTGAACGAATCGGTGATATCGTACAGTAATCCCGAACTGGCGGCTTTCGTCATAAAGGACCGGTCGTCAACGACCATACCGTCTGGAAGTTTGCCTGATGCAATGGATAGGCTAACCTTCTGCTTATAGTCATTGCCAGTTGCTGCCGTCCAATCAACAATAATGTTGATATTGTACTTCTCCTTCAGATAGCGGGTATATTGGTTATTGCCTACACTGTCACCTTGCGGCAACGTTTTGTCTGTCGGATCCACAACCATGCCGATATGAACATCGACCGGAGACGGAAATTTGGAAAAGGCTGCATCATCACCAGTTGTTTGTGCTGTACTTGTAGTTGAAGGCGCTTTCACATCTGGTGTTGAGGAAGCTTTTACATCAGATGTTGATGGCGTCTTCGTTTCCTTTGTTTCATTTGGAGAAGTACAAGCTGCCATGCTAGAAACCAGAAATGTCGTCAGGAGTACGCTTACAAGTTTTCTTTTCAACCTAATCCCTCCCTTGTATCTTTTCATCCCTATTATACATTGAAGGTTTAGATAAAAAGTCTGAAGGATGTATCGTGTTTATAATGAGCTATTGCATGTAAGGGGGGCATTTGTTCGATTTTCAGTGATCAATTCTCCCTATTGAATTGTGCACGAAATTCGGATGGCAGCAGCTGCGTCTGCTCTTGAAAAATCTGCGAAAAGTACTTGGAGTCACCATACCCGACAGCATTGGCAATCCATGTCACTGGCCGATTAGTTTCGCATAAGAGCCGCTCAGCAGCACGGATCCGTTCTTGCCGGAGATAATCGTTGAATGTCGACCCTGTTAACTTTTTAAAGCATTGGCTAAAATAGCTCCGGCTCATATTCACATGTTCGGCAACATCCTCTGCATGCAGCGTTTCAGCCGTATGCTGGCGAATGAACAGCACCGCCTTGAGCATGCAAATCATCGTTTTCGTTAAATCGGATGACTTTGTTACCTGCGAATAGATTAACATCCGGTAGCGGCGAATCCATTCAACCGCCGACCGGATGTCATCGATTTCAGACCAGAACCCCGTATCGAGTTGAGCGGCGATATCAACTTGCGAGATCACTCGCATGAATAACCCCTCTAGACGGCGAACTGAACGATTCGACTCTATTGTTTGCGTGCATAAATGCTGGAAAATAGCATCATTATACAGCCAGTATAACGAGCGCCAATCTTGTTCTAGCTTGCGCCATTGCTCATCATCTCGGAAACCGTTCTCATCTCCAGAAATAGCATTTTGAACAGGCACTGTTGACCCGGTTTTCGGAATATGCTGAGGAAATTCGTCAACCAGTTTATGCCGGATTCGCTTGAGAATTTGCTGGTCATCCTCCAACTCTAATCGCACTTTGGAAATATAATCGAGAACTCCCAATCGGTAAGCTGTTTGCACATTTTCAAAATCTTCATGAAACGTAAGCATCACGGAACGCAAACTCGGGTGCTTTATTCGTGCCGCCTGTATCAGTTCTAATCCTGACATTACAGGCATGGAGATGTCGACAAACATGAGATCCACGGCATGCTGCTCTAGAAATTCCAATGCTTTAGCGCCATTAGCAGCTTCTCCAGCTACCTGCATGCCATGCTCGGACCATGGCATGATTGAAATTAGTCCTTTTCGCGCGAGTTTATCATCATCGACAATTAAAACACTGATCATATCTGTTTCTCCTTTCAATATGGGAGATACATGGTAACCGCCGTACCTTGATTCGGAGTGCTTTCAATATGCAGACTGGCTCTATCCCCATAAAACGCTTCCAACATAGACCGCACATATCGCAGACCGATCCCCCTGCCCCCCTGCTGTTGATCAGGTGATTCACGCTGCAGCAGCGCAAGCGTCTCCTCGCTAAGTCCTTTGCCATCATCGCGAATCATGATTGTGATGACACCAGCTATTTCGTCAGGCGAAATGCGCACTTCCAGCTTGCCGTGTTCATCAAGGCCATGACAGACAGCATTCTCTACAACAGGTTGAAGGATAAACCTGGCGACAGGCGTATCGAGATAGCTGCCCTCAGGAATATCCAAGGTCACTTGGAAATCGTATCGCTTTTGCTGCAGATCAAGGTAGGCGCGCATGACCTTTGTTTCTGTTCGGAGCGTTGCCGTTTCCTGGGTTTTCCCTAAATTGTAACTAAGCAAAAAAATCAGCGTGGACACGAACTTGTCGATTTCAGGCTGCCGATGCATGACTGCCAGCCAACGGACTGAATTAAGCGTATTCATTAAAAAATGCGGGTTTATCTGATAAGCGAGCTTCTCTATTTCTAACTGATGCCGCCGTTTCTCCTTGTGTTCAACATCGATAATCAATTGCTGAATTTGTTGCTTCATTTTATTAAACTGATCAAATAGCTTGTCAAATTCGGAAATGCCTGTACGATATTGCATCGCCCCCATGTGCCCTCTTCCGAGCGCCACCATTTCCGATTCGAACACGCGGAGCGGTCTGTTGATCAATCGCAGAAGCAGCAAAGCGATCGATAAAAGAATAATTAGAGCGATTCCCAATATTAACAACATATGATTTTTCCAAGTGTAAAATTCGTGGTTATAGCTCTCCACGGGTAGCAAAAGAGCGGTATGATAACCGTAATCGCTAACTAACTGATCCCATATGTAACCTTCGGTTATGCCCGAACTCCCACCCAAAACTAAGTTCTGTCCGACTGAAAAAACACTTGGATTGCTGCTGTATTTAACCTGCTCCTCTTGATCGCTCAACACCAGCACGTACGGTAAATTTAAACTGGATGAAAGCTTACTAATGTCGGTCGCGATATCGGACTTGGCTTCGACATAAATGACTTGTTTCGTTCCGTCGGAAAAAGTGATTTCTCGCGTCACCGAAACGACCTGATCATCGCTGAACCTGCAAAGCGACAAATGTGGCGATTGATAGTTGATACTCTCGTTGCCAGCCACATTAGGCAAAGATTGCATTGTAAAATCTTCACGCAATGGCAGATTTGAATAAAGAGGGTGCTTATCCTCGGGGTTATAGTACATCACCAGCTCCATAGCCGGGTTAGAAAATGAGATCAGTCCGATATTATTCGAAACGCTAAGCGAAAGTTGATATCTCTTGTAAAGATCGTCAGTGGAGAAATACGTATCCATGAGGTTGCCGACATTGCCTTGAGGTGTCATTTGTTGTGTGACTTGGAGCAAATTGTAGTAAACTTGCGTGAGCTTCATCGATTGCTGGTACAAATCGAAGGCCATGTTCGTTTTAATTTTGTTTTGCTGCATCGTGTTAATCGCATTGTATGAGACAGCTGCCATTAAAATGGAACACCCTAAGAAGCTAGATATCAGAGTTACGACAATTCTTTTCCTAAGCGAAGAAGTAGCGAAAGGGTTACGTAATAATCTAACAAGAGCTGTCATAATACGAATTGCTCTCACGGTCAATGGGTTAATCACTCTATTGCTACGCAAATTCACCACCCCATAGTTGAAATACCGTTAGTAAGTTTAATCTCCAAATACTTCCTTATACTTCATCGTTATGATTATTCGATATGGATTGTATATCTCCTTCTGATCCAGTTTGAAACATGCACACAAGCTGATACAGTGAAAAACAGAAGAAACTTGCCCTTCATATGATTTCGCTAAATAAAGTAAGAATTCATATATTATTCAAGGCATAGGAATATTCTGAATAAGGGTGGGTTAGTTTGTTTTTTAAAAATGAAAGGCGGCGATTCTCATGAAGAGATATTTATCAATGATGGGAAATTACTTACTCTATTTGACAGTCATCATTCTAGTGATCTTCCTCTATAATAGCGTCATTGATCCTGTATTAGGATGGGGGCAGTTCGGAAAAGGAAAAAACATCCCAATCCAGGTATTCATGGTACTTATAATTACTATCGCTATTTCCGCAATTATTTACGCCATTAAATATCGGCTTTTGAAACAGAAACCGGTAAGCTTCTGGAATCTTAGCAGCTTCTCGCCGATCAGTCCGAGCTTTTCGGTTCACATGATAACAATTGGGCTGGCGTTCACTTTATTAAACGCTGCCTCCATGAAACTACTTCTTTACTACAACTTTACAACGTTCAATGATTTTACAGAAGAATATTTCGCCTCTGTTCCTTTCGTTTACATTATACTTTCCTCCGTTCTCACCACTGCACTTGAACTGATCCTGTTCTTTGGTATCATGTTTAACGAAGCCAGGAAACATGTTCACGTATTTTGGCCAATTCTAGTCATTGCTTTGATTATTGCGGTGCTGCAACCGGGAGGAATTGCGATGCAGCTTCTGGGTGTAGCGTTAGGATTCATTTATGGATCCATCTATGTACGCCTGTCATCCATATGGTCCATTCTTCTGATTGGGATCGTGTTTAACTTCAGTCTGTTCGGCATGAAAAAAATCGGTTGGCTTGATTCCATGGAGAACATGTCGGACTTTACCCTTATACTGATTGCGGCAGTCATGGGACTCTATCTCATCTTTAGCACCCTTTGGTACTGGAGAAAACCCAAAGCTACTTAACGGCCGCAGCCGACGTAGTGCACATTAAGATGCCTTGACAATGGAAGAAGAAGACCCTCTAACTACCGGGTCTCCTTTTCTTTTTCATAAAGTATTCTTGACCATGCAGGTTATTATACCTGACTCATAGAGCGGTTTAACCAATCCTCGAAACGGGTCGTAGCGATGCGCGCATTGCCGCGAGGGACGAGAGAATGATCTTTATCATCTATCTCAACACCATAGTAGCGTGCTTTATCGTCAGTAACCACCTGTTTGGTATCTTTTTTTGCGGTCAGGAATCGACGAACGAGTTCATCGAGACCTAGACGTTCTGGACCAGCCAGGTCAACGATACCATTCACAGGCGCTTCAAGAGCGAAATCCACTAACGCGGCAGCAACATCATCCGATACGATTGGTTGTATTGGGGCAGACGGCATACGAACGATTTCCCCTTCAGTCGAGAATTGTGCAATGGCTTCAACGAACTCGAAGAACTGTGTCGCGCGAACGATTGTATAGGGAACTTTGGAAGCTTTAATCAATTCTTCTTGTGCCATCTTCGCTCGGAAATAACCACTTTCAAGAAGGCCATCCGTACCAACAACCGACAATGCAACGTGGTGTTTCACGCCAGCGGCAACTTCAGCTTCGAGGAGATTTCGAGTAGATGTTTTAAAGAATTCTAGAACTGCGTTGTCCTCCCAAGAAGGAGCGTTCGTAACATCTACAACAACTTGTGCGCCACTAATCGCTTCAGCCAATCCCTCTCCTGTAACCGAGTTGATACCTAAGGAAGGTGATGCTGCCACAACCTCATGGCCTAGTTCATTAAGGTTTTTCACTAGTTTTTTCCCAATAAGTCCACTACCGCCAATAACTACAATTTTCATAATAATCCCCCTAGTTTTAGCCTATTATTTACAGGCTATTGTTGTTTTATAGCAATCTAACAGGTTGTTATTTTGTTTGACACTATTAAGACAATTGGCAGTTTCAATGTGTGACATGATTCAAGTTTTTTTATTATTTCCATAATACAGCATAAAAATCACAATCCTTAAAGACCTTAAATCCAAGAGATAGTGCTCTATTGAACGAATTCATATCGTTTATTTGAATTCATTGCCAGTAAAAGCAATGAGCGAAAGAATGAAGAGCAAGGAAATAAGTGCAAAAACACCCATACAAATTGTAGCGGAAATTTTTTGTGAACGTGGTGAAATCGTAATGCCCCAGCTAATCAGGAATGCCCAAAGGCCATTGCTAAAATGGAATACTGCTGACAACACGCCGATGACGTAAATGACAAAGAACACGGGATTTATGGCAATTTGATGCATCGTCGAACCAAGCTCCTCATGCGTAATATTACCCAAGTAAACTTGAAAACGCGTATTGAAAAAATGCCAGAAAACAAAAATAAACGTAAGAACCCCCGTAATGCGTTGAAGAGTGAACGCCCAGTTACGGCCATATGAGTATTGACCCGAGTTCAGATTGGACTGATAGGCCATGTACAGCCCATAAATCCCGTGAAACAAAATCGGCAGATAGATCCCAAAAATCTCGAGCAACGGTTTAAGCGGCAAACTGTTAATGAGATGCACAAAGGTAGCGAACCCTTCGGGGCCGCGCTCAAACGATTGAAAGTTGATCGATACGTGCACCAGAATAAAACCCCCGAGAGGAATTACCCCGAGTAGCGAGTGCAGTTTGCGCCAGTAATATGAATTTCCTTTCATTTTTCACCTCTATAATTTTTGTCACTACTAAGACAATTGGCTTCTTCATTGTGTGACACGATCAGAGTAAAAGCCGGTCGTATAAGAATACATCAAAAACCCGATAATATTTGACGTAACGAGCGATTGAAATCGGAACAGCCGAAGCGGCATCAATGGATTCTTAGCATATTTTTCAATCAATAAAAAACGGTTAGCTTAATTACAAAAAGAGACCCACAGCAATGGGCTGTGGATCTAAGTTTCAATCTTTTCGATTGTCACAATCGGGACGCATGACTACGCGATTCAATGTACAAGGCAATTCCTGTTGCCAGAGCACCTACGCCCTCCCACACTCCCACTCCGATGAAGCGCATAGGAGCGAGATGAGAAAGTGCTGCTAATGTGAAGACCGTAAATGTGACCATTCGGAATGGGACAGTCCAGAAGTAGAAGGTTTTAAGATTTTTTAATGCAGCTAATATATAATACGCCCCCATGTTAAAGGAAGCCATGGATGAAGCCATCATAAAGACAAGCGTATAATCACCATTGGCACGTGCAGTAGGATCTACTACTGTGAAACCGAGAAGAGTTAATAGAAATTCGGGATAGATCAAGCCCACAAGTCCGAGTAAAAATGCTAGAGCCCCAAAGACGAACATTGTCCAGCCAGAAGCATCTTGAACACGAAGCGAAGTTTTTTTCATAGGATCAAGACTCCTCTCATTGTATGACTCATAAACAGTTATATGGTCACATAATTAAAATGCATCAAGTAGTTTTATCCGTTTCCAAAATTTTTTTGAGCGATTTTAGCATTTCACCGTGTGAAAATTCGATTTGTTTCATCACGAATCTCGCAATTAACGTAGAAACTTCAATGATCACTCGTTCTTCGACCCATGTTTCATTACCCGATTCAGAAAGGGTAATCGTATTTCTAATGTGAATCTTAGGTGAAGTAAACGTCTCCAGTATCAACTGCCGATTCTCCTCGATCGAAGTGAACGAAGCTTCGTACTTTTTATAAAAAGGGATTCGCCCAAACAGCATTATCTTGTCTTGAATTTCGACCCGGGTGCTCCCTGCACTTTCACTTTGAAGTGGATTAACGCCAATAATGAGTGGGTGTAGGTGGGTAAGATGTCCTGGATCCATCAGGTATGCGTAGATATCTGCGGCAGACGCCTGAATGGATATGCGATTTTGAAATGTGATGCTTTTCATGAAGACTCTCTCCTTGTGCCAAGAATAGGTAAACCACAACCGCTTCTTCTTCACTATACCTTCACTTTAATCTCTTCTCCAGACTTTCCCATTATCCTCCCCGTTACTTCAAGTCCATGTCATTATATTACTCAGCACCCTGAAGCTGAATCCAGACAGGTCCCAACCAGGAATCGATTCGACACCAATCTTGCCAAATTTCATTCACCATCACCTTTTGTGGGCTCAAAGCGGATCCCGTTTCCATACCATCTGGAGAACGAAAAAGCTTCGTAGTACTTACTAACTGGACTTCATTCCTGACCTCTCTTACCTCGAATAAAGCAGTGTAACGGGGTTCGATCCACCATTCTCCTTTCATCGTATCAATCAAGTAGCGGTTTTCCCACTTTGCTTTCACTTTTACAGTTTGTGGTGCCAATTGCATCCCTGTAGGATTGGTAAGACCTGGATCGCTATAGAGTGACTCCACACCGAAAATCTCCAATTTCGTATCGACCGACTTTTGATTCCCAAGTAGCGCGTTGTTTGGCATTATCCATGCATTTCCCAGCCAGGTCGAAATCAAGTAAATAGGTACCAAATATCCTTCTCCATGCCCAACTCTCCGTTGCTTGATGTCCAATATTGTAACCGTTTGAGAAGCTAGGATTCCGATAGTCTGCCCGTTTTCACCTAGCAAGTTTGTGTTTTCAAATAAGGTAATTGTCTTCGTTGGAGATGAATCCTCTATTGCAATTGTAGTTGTTGCGGATACCTCTTGAGCCGCCGCACACCCGAATAATGCTATAAATCCTAAAAGCAGCGCTCTTTTTTTCATGTCACAACTCCTTTTTATGTTGATTTTTGTTAGACGCTTCAATATTCAAAAATATTCCAATACTTAACAGAATCCTTCGCCTCCATTATTCCATTATCCTGCCTACAAATTGAATACGGCAGCTGATCTTATACCAGCTGCCGAGCGTTTCCATACAGACTTTGTGAAGGCAACCCGAAATCCTAACCTCTGCAAATTTCGAAATGAAGTTGTACCAAACTCACATTGAGACACAATCAGATTGCACCCTTTTGTTTTCGCATCTTTTAATCACCTATGCAACATGGCTTGTTGTAAACCCTTACCCCTAAATGCTGGAATTGTTCCTGCCATCGCCAGACAGCCTACCCCATCATCTGCCATGTACAACATAGAAAATCCAGCAGGCTCGTTTCCAAGGAATCCTAGGTATAACGACCAAGAAGGGTCGTGTTGCAGAAAGGAGAAAGATTCTTCATTCTGCAATAGTGGGAGGCAATTCTAAGGATTTACAAAAAATTTCACTAAATAATTGAACATCAACATCTTGTACTTTCAGGATTTGAGCAGAAGACTTTTCTATTTCAAATATGTTTGGTGCTGTTGTGTATAGGGCAGTATGAAACCCTTCCTGAAAAAAACCTTTTTGGCTGAGTTTTAATGTCATTTCATCAGATACATTTGTTGGAATGAGATCAATTTTAAAATCAGGATTACGGGAATCGTAAAATTTCAGAATTTGATCCAAAAAGGGCAAATCTGACGCCTCAAAACACCACAATTTGTTGAAATCATTGGGAAGTCCCATGACTGATAAAGCTGTAGATTGTCCAAACTTTCTTACCTCTACTTGATAGGGATTACCACTTCGGCTTCGAATTGCATTCATCCGTCCGAACATCACTTCAAAATCTGAAAGCTCAATGCGCTTAGCCAAATCATTCGTCAAAATTAGTTCCATTCGACCCTCACCTCATTCATATCCCTTTGAAAAAGGAAACCGATCCAACAATAATTTCAACAAATTAGTGGGATCTGCTCATACCAATTATTTCCATATGCTACCAATACTTATGTGATAAGTATTGCAGATATTCAACAAGTTAGTGAACTGATAAGAACTGATCATAAACAGCTTCAACGATATCTAGGAGTACTGTACGTAACCCTTTTCCTTCCATTCTTAAAATCATCTGGCTTGCGGTTTCGATATTCATGATAACACGCCCAGTTGTCTCAAAGCCTTTTGGCATTTCAACATACTCCTTAACTTTTGCTAAAACGAAAACAGTATATGTATCCGTACTTTCCCAATACCACGATGCAATAGGCAGTCTATATGGTTTTAAAATAAGACCCGCTTCTTCGATTGCCTCACGATCAAGAGCAGCATCTAAATCCTCATTATTTTCTATTCTACCACCAATCGTAGTAAGTTTTTTTTCATTTTTATCCCAAACCATAATAAGTGATCCGTCATCTGTTATGGGTATGCTGTGAATGCCCGCTATTCTTTTATCAGTCGGCAATACGCCAAATAATGGTTTCAACATGTACATCCTCCATGAAAAATGCGTCTTGTTATACGATGAAATAATTCCAGCTCGACACTATACAATCCTGCCCATTCGTTTAGAAAATGCAGTCGATCCACTGGTCAGATGCCTCCGCTATATTCCCGGTTTGGCTGGAATTCAAAAGGAGATCGCTACGGGAAGTACCCGAAAAGCGATCTCCAATAGAAACTGAATTAACGATATTCAGCACTTATGTTGAGTTTGCCTGTAAGTCCTGTCAGATCAATTGTCTCGTTATTAGCATTGAATTTGGTGTAGGTCTGACCATTTATCTTGACGCCGATTAGCTGTTTGTTTGCAGGTACCCGAAGCCGCAGCTGTAGTTCGCCAATTGGTTTCTGGCTAGGTATATCCATGTCAGCCGTTACTTGATTATGGTCGATTTTGGACGTAATGGTATAGCTGACAGGTCCGAATAAGGTAGGAGCATCCTTAACTTGAATTTTCTTGCCTTTCTCTAGCCAGCCCCTTGGGGTCGAAAAGCCCAGCTGCAAGCTTTGCGGCTCCCCTTTGTTGTTGGTCACATCATTGATTAGCATAAGCCGCAATAGTCTCAAAAAGAAGCCGTTGTTGGCGGAGTTCGGCGAGAGGTACATTCCCCGGTAATACTCGTTTGATCCCCAGCCGGTATCAAAGCTAGGCGGCGGACAAGGGTCTTTTGCACAGATGCCGAACTGCTTGGGCCATTTGGAGGCAAGTGGGCCAACGCTAGCAGCTTCGCCGGTAATAAAGGTGTTTCTTGTCATACCGTGAGCAAGTTGATTGTAAAGGCTCAGGACCATCTGATCGGATTGGTCGTTATCTGCCAAAAACTTAATGTGCTCAGCCTCGTAAACGTTGTTGATCGCGCCGTCCCGAACCTTTAGCAGCCCCATCAGACGAGATCCATGGTTATAGAGATATTGGAGCGTTGCTTTCGCTTCAGGAGTACCAGGAGCGTATACCTGAGCTGCGAATCCGTAATGAGCAACCAGATTCCAATAACTGCCCAGTACAGTTACTGGCAGATGGTCATAAGGATCTTCCTTATCCAGAAGCATTGCCTGCGTGAATAGGCTGCCATCCGACAATAAAGTGCTAGATTGTTTTATGGCTTTATCAAACCAGCCTCGCAGATCGTCTGCAATCGGGCCGTATTGGTTGGCCAGATCTGTTTGACCCAGTTCTCTCCATACGGAAACCATATTTTGCAAACCGAAGAGCGCCGTCCCAATTTGGTGCAGTCCATAGACTTTGTTCGGAACATCACTGGAGTATTGCTGACGTTCCAGCAGATGATTGGGATCGACAGCATGTTGGGCTGCTAGATCAACTGCATAAGCTTTGTACGCCTCCAGATTTTCGATAATCAGAGAAGGGTCGCCCGTTAATCGGTAATAGTCGGCAGCATAAGAAAGTTTCTCCCCAATTTCCCAGTTGCGACGGGCGATGCCTTTGGATTTGGGCAATAAGTCCTGCAGAGCTTGTTTATAAACGTTGGTGAATCCATAGCGTCCAAGCGTCCCCATTGTGGTACTGCTTTCCGGCTGATAAAAAGCCTCGTAAGCATTTCCCAAGCTATACCGCCAATTCATAAGCAGATCCTGAATCAAAAGGTTACGCTGGGCATCCATGATATTACTCTCAGGGACTTGGAAGAGATTTCCTTCCGACAACCTACTCTCCCAGTATGTCGTAGAATTGTCCCGAGCCTGTTCCTGTCCGCTTTTATCCGCTTGGACTGCGGGAGCATTGGCGATCGGGGTGACCGGTCTCACGACGTAGACGGAATCACCAATTCCATTATTTAGTTTATCAAGGTTGTAGACCAGATCAGAATTGCTGAACGTGGCACCGGGGCTGAAATACAGATAGGTGCGACCCTGATCGTCGATCAATTGATTCCCCTCTTGGTGAAGATTACAGTTGCTACATACCTGAAATCTGATGTTAGTAGGCTTGTGGTCCGTTTTCCCATGGCCGCGTTTGGCTGTAATTTTTATGTAGCTGGCCACAGTATTGGTACCTGGCATGTTGGTTGCGAGCGACTCCTCTTGATACTCGATCCCGTCATGATCGCGATATTGCAGCTGCAGGATCGGAAGATATCCCTTGTATAAGGCAGGAGTGCTTAGGTTGGCTAAACAAGATCCGAATTGCTCTTGACCACTCGCACCAACAAAAATTTTCGTGCTAAGACTAAGGTTATCAGCTTTGTTCGAGATAATCTGACTACCATCAGCTACGGTCAATGCCAAGTCTCCACGCTCGGTCGGCTGTTGCGGCTGCCCAAATGGGATATAGTAGACTCCTGTATCCGTTAAAAATCCTCCCTGCGCAGCCGGGGCAATTGCGTACATAATGGGTGTGAAAAAGTCCTTCACGTTGTCATAAGTGGGTCCTTCAGGTTTGGCAAGAATCTGCTGGCCGTAAACATCTTGTGTCGTAGTCAACGAATCGACTATACGATTCTTGTACTCGGTGCTCAGAGACGGTTCCTCTGTACCGGGCTGGCATCCAATATTTCCAGGTTTAAGTCCTATCACGATAGGCGATTCTGAACCTGCCGCAGAAGCTGGTAAAGTAGACGTCAGGAATAGGCATAGAAGAACGAAGCTCATGAAAAATGATTTGACTAGTTTTTGCATAAGTAAAAATCACTCCTTTACATGATGGACTTATCGTTCAAAGGCAAAAACGACCTATTTTACATGCATGATCACATCCCTTCGCTCGTTCTAAAATCTCGATTCCAGATCATGAAAGCCCCCTTTACCGATATATTCAGAGTAGTCAACGAGACTTGGTTTGAACATGTTCTTTAACTTTAAAACATGTCATTTTGTGCTCTAATTGTATATCTAGAAATCTCCCTGTTTATTTCCATTCTCATAGTTTGAATAAAACATAAATGAGACCCGTAAGAGTGCACTCTTTTCAAAGAGTCCATCATGCGGGTCACAGTTCAATCATTTTAGATTTATGTTCTTGTTCTCTTACAGAATTTGCTGGATAATCTCGTCGTATTCCTAGTAAGCAACTAATAATTTGTCATTTTGCTCGATCACTCGTAAAGTACCCAATTTCAGCTTCTGATATAAAGCGATGTATCTATCCAATTCGTGGCTAATTGCAACAACATTTTCATGTGAAAGATTGCATTGTACTAATGCTTCTTGAACCATTTGAAGACGCAGTGTTTCAATTTTTTCTAAGATGAATTGCTCCATTACATTTCTCCGTTCTTGTTCAATAAGTCGACATAGTTATTATAAAACAGATAGCTATAATAAAGTTGTTACTATTTGTCGAACGCCTAAAATAATATTTCGTATAAATTGTTACCTTTTGAATTTAAGTTTCAAACTATTTTGTCGTAAATTGAAAGATTCATGAAGGGAATAAACCTTGACGCCATTTGGCAATAAAAAAAGGAGCATATCAGCGTGATATGCTCCTCATTTCTTGCCGTGTTGCTTTAATTTTGTTGAACAAGGCTTTTCAAAAACTGTATCGATCGGTTCACGTTCTCTATCATCGATCGCTGTGGGTTCGTCTTGGGAGTATGCCATAGTTCCATGCCCATCCAACCTGTATATCGAATATCACATAGAATGTCGAAGAGCATGGGGATGTTAATTTCCCCATCAAGCAAATCCTCAGTCGGTGTAGTGCCAAACTGATTTCTTAAATGAAATGCGGCTATACGCTTAGGATAATTAAGAACCCACTGAATCGGGTCATGTCCCGCTGTGTGCGCCCAACCCGTATCTACACATAGCCCGACAAGCGGATCGGAAAAGTCGACGACGGAGCGCAAGTCTCCCTCAGCCAATGCGAAAGCAGCTGCATGGTTATGCAAGGAGACTGTTAGACCGAGAGGCTGCACCAAATGAGCAATCCTTGACATATTGTCCCCCTGTCGTTTGAGCTCCTCTTCTGACTTCTTCTGAGGGTTAGCCCACTCTCCCTTAGGGTTCGCGTTAAGAATCAAGTCGGTCCCTCCGGCTGCGACCAACCTATTTGCGGTGGATAAGATGGTTTCCTCGACCTGAAGTGCTTCGTACGGTTCATGCAGGGAAATCCCCAAATATGTGCCTGAAATTTTTAAACCATTTGACTGTACTATGTTTACAATTTCCTGTGTCGGTGTAACTTCAACAGCATCCAGACCCGCCTCTGCACAATCACGAATAATTGTTTCAAGGGACGTATCGCGTCCATCGGTTTTATAACGCTCCTGCCAGACATATAGATTCGAGCTATATCCGATAATGTTCATTGTTCTTACCTCCGCTTCTCAATAAATTGAGGAAATTGTACCCGTCTCAGAAGACTTGTAAATCGAGTCGATAATCATCTGAATGGTCAAGGAATTTTCCAGATTTGTGCCGGGCTGCCGGCGATCCCGAATCGAAGCGGCGAAATCCGTAATAGGGCCAGCATGAACAGCAGACCAGGTATCGGCGCCCTTCCAAATTGTATGCCGAATTACACCTTTCTCGGGGGAAGCCTCATGGAATATGATTTCTTTCTGGTCCGATGGAAGTAAGTGTAAATCTAGGGTTCCTTTCGTGCCAACAATTTGCCACGCATGCTCGCGGTTCCCAGGCATAATGGCACCGCGTTCAAAGTTGATGACCGTACCTCCCTTACATCCGATTAAAGCAATCGCGTGTGTTTCGGCATCCGATTCTTGCGCTATGTAAGATTCATACGGAGGCGAGATGTTCCATATACGGCCGAACACCGTTTCTGGTTTGAGCGACCATCCTGTGATACCAAGAATATAATCCAAATCATACACACCCCAATCGGCCAGGACTCCGCCTCCGTTCACTGATTTGCTGTATTGCCAAACAAGTGGCGGTGTTTTCGTCGGAGTTGCTGGAGCGATATTACGGCACCGGATCACCCGAAGTTCCCCAAGTGCGCCTGTGCTTACAAATGTAGCTGCAGCTTGAGCCGATTCGAAAAAAGTGAACCGAGACGAGCAGCATCCAGCAATTAAATCTCCTCTGGCAGCTATCATCCGGAGAACCTCATCCGTATCCATGCCTGCAGGCTTTTCCAGTAGAACGTGTTTCCCATTCGAAAACGCATTCAATGCAAGCTCATATCTGTATTTCGTTTGTAAGGCAAGCACGACCCCTTCGATTTCGGTGTCTGCTAGAAGCTCATTCGGATCTAAGTATACTTTATTAACTCCGAATTTTTCTGCGGTAGAAGTTGCCGCCATCTTATTGATGTCAGCAACCGCACATACTTGAATGTGATCGGACTCCACAGCATGCTTGATATGGTGCTGGGCGATCATTCCGCATCCAATAATGCCCAACTTAACTTTTCTACTCATGGGTTCCTCCTTCTATCGCAATAGATTTGCCATCTCAAGGACCATATTGCAGAAGTAATCGCGGAGCTAAATCCAGATTATTATGATCAATAGCATAGTCTCTGGAATAATAAATTACCTTTCCGGTTGCACCTTCCTCTGTCTTTTTAATAAGCCACCCAAAGCCTGCACCAGCCAATACGTCTTCAGTAACATCCCAAGTGACTTTACCGCTTAGATCGTTATAGTGGTTAAAACCAGCAGCTGTAGCATCGGCATATTTCCCGCCTTGCTTGCTTACTTTCCCTGGATTGAGCATATCCCATTTGTTACCATCATCATTTTGATTACTTATGTCTGTATCACTTGGACTGTTCCATGTCACTCCATATCCGGTCCCACGAACCTGTTGGTTAACTTCATCATTCGAACCATTTCCCTCCGTCCAATTCTCTAGGAGGCGATGTGCATCTACAGTGCGAGCTTCGTTTCTTCCCCAGTTATCTGAATTGTCCATAATAGTAAGTACGAGTGTGGCACTTCTCAGACCGACCGTACTAACTTGATCTAGGCCGTCAAATCCAACCAGGACACGGTTATTACCACTTGCTTGGAGGGTCAGATTTGGATTTCCACCTTCGTTAGTATTAGGTGAGCCTTGTCGTAAATAGCTATCCTTATTACTGAGGAGATTCCCGTTTACCGTAATTGTAAAACTGCCTGTTGCTGTGTTACCAGCTTGGTCTTGAGCCGAACAGTTCACCGTTGTAATCCCCAATGTGAAGGTGGAATCAGAGCTCTGAATGCAGGCTACAGCGATTGAACCATCCACGATGTCGTTGGCTGTTGCTGTAAAGGACACTGCAGCACCTGAAGGATCGGCAGCCTCAGCAGTCATATTTCCCGGAAGGGATAGCACTGGCGGTGATGCGTCCAGAACACCTTCCGTTTTGAAGGTCGAACCAACGGGTATCGTATTCACAAACGAATACGGGATAGAAGTCGGAGCTGGTCTGACATGTCTTAATACGTTTGGCTGAACTTCAACATAGTAGTCCGTATTCCGTTCAAGTTTATTCGGGAAGCTGACAACTAACTTCTTATCTTTATACGTATAACCTACCCCGGTCTTGAACTTAACCACAAAGTCAGTTCCCTCGACAAATGCTGTACCGTTATTACTTGTTCCTTTGTAAACTTTCACAATCCCTGCGAAATTAGGTCCTTCCAAAACTTGCGGAGTGCTTGTCGGTTCGCTCTTGTTGATGTCGCCAATGCTATCCCTGTTCAGGTACTCGACATTAAAACCGATCTCGATATCTGTTTCTACCGATACCCCGTTCGTGTCGTTAGATGGGGTTATAAACACATCGGGAGTATTGTCAAAATCCCATACATCCGCCCACCTTGCAGCGTCTAACTGTCTTGTTGTCAATACAGCATACGAATTTCCCTTAATACCTGTAACCTTATAGACGCCTCCAGCGGAGTTGGAAGATTGCGCTGACGCTGTACCAGATGCGGCGAGCTCGCCCTTCTCGGTTATCTTGCCATCGCCGTTCTCGTTCCACATATACACGTAGTAGGTCTTGGAAGTGTCAAGGCCTTCGACACTTATGTTGGTTACCGCCGTTGTAGACTGATTCAGAAGGAAGAAACTTTGCTCTAGACCGTCCGGACTCTCAAGGGCCGCGACCATCTTATTATTGGAACCACCGTCCCCAGTACCGCTACGGACTTTTACGTTATTCCAGCCTGATTCCGACGTCATGGATTGAAGCAAGAACGCCCAATATTCAGGACGAAGCTCATACCCATCCCTTGCGTCCCTAATCATGCTGTGGTCCTGGATGTCCCCGTCATATTTGGCATGGTAGATGTCCCACTTGCTAGTGCCGTCAAAGCCTAGCGCAGCCGACATAATGTTAAAACCTGATGTCTCGTAGGCGTATTTGATCAGATTAGCCTGGCTTCCGCTGTAGGCTGCGTTCATATAGCCTTTATTTGGACCAAACTCGGTGATTTGAACTGGCTTGCGTTGGTTTTCGGGCAGAGCGTTAATAATCGCCTGTACAGTAAGCAGCATGTTGTATCTCGTCGAACCGTCGAACCAATATCTGTGGATCGAGTATTCGTCAACCACGTCGTTAAGATTCTCCCCCATCAGCTTAAACCAGGCCGTCTGGTTTCCGGTCAACAGGTCGCCGCCTACAATCTTAACGAGATCTCTTATCCCCTCGTTCTTAAGGGCTATGTCAAGCGCCCTGTAGACTTGCACATACTTATCCATAGGAATGCCGTCGTTCGGTTCATTGTAAATCGTGAGGGCTTTAATGTTGGTATATCCTTTATCTACAATAAGTGTCTTCAGATGTTTGGCCCAACGCGACATACCTGTGCTGATATCCCAACTGGTATCACTGCTAGCCACAATCTGACCGTTCAACTCTGTGGCCGGATGCCAATACGTGAGATTTACGGCCGAGTGAGTGTCCAAAGCAAGCTGTAACGTTTTTTCGAGCGATTCGAAATTCAAGTCGCCGTAGAGCGCTGTATATCCCGAATTGCCGCCAGCCGCGTTATTGACATATGGAATCGCCCTTTGCGGGTCTGGGTCATAGAAAATGCGTGTATACTTCGGATTCAGATTAATGAGTTTATCTTCGAGATTTTTAATATTCGCATCCGTGGCGTCGTAAACCGTCCTATTGAGGTCGGAGAAAAGCTGATGGTTGTACTGTCCGCCCCAACCCATAAAATCTTCAACTAGGATATTGTTGTTGAAATCTTGCGAAACGGCTGGCTTGTAGACAAAGTTTGCGTTGGTCCCTTCAAGGGCCGAATCAGGTGCAGTCGGTGGATCGCCGTCAGGAGCAATAGCCTGTAAGTCAGGTATATTCGCAAGATATGGCTTGGTAATCGGCAACGGCGATAAGCTGAAGTCCGCTATGTTGGTGCCGTTTGCCAAAGTATTGTAAGGATTAGAACCCCATGTGTAAAGAATGTCGCCTTTCCAAGCGATAGCAGTATCATTAATTCCGTAGAAACCTTCTACGTCCGTAAGCGCGGTATTTTCGGTAGCAAACGGAACAACAGAAGTGTTGCTAACATCAGCGATACCAAGACCAAGCTTGGCACTCTGGTTACTGCCCCATACGTAGACCTTGCCATCGGAAGTTTTGACCATATAGGTGACATTGGTACCAGTGCCGAAGGCCAAGATATCGTCAAAAATAAGGCTTTCAGCATTCGGTATGCCGTTTGAAGCGTTGTATATGGCAGCATGCTTCTGTGGAACAAGGCTTGTTTTATTGTTCGCGAAGATACTGGCAAATAAGGCATAGACCTGACCTATATCGTCAAGCAAGATCGCCGTGCCGTTGACTGACGCACTGATCTGGACAAATTTGCGCCCCGATACAGGGTGAGCTACTTTCGTAAAACGATTAGCCGGATCGGATGAGAATTGATTAGTACCTGTACCTCCAAAGGCATAAATGTTTCCGTAATTTGTCAAAATAAGAGCCGAGGTCGTGCCAGCACCTACTACCTCAATAGCTTTTTCATTCGGTTCGGAAGTGAATGCAACTTTTCCGGGCTTGGCCGAATACCATGCTTTACCAGCATCCAAGTATTTGATCCCACTGGAGGCTTGCGCTTCCCAGGTCGATCTTAATACGCCTGGAGCTACAGCAATTCCTGGTAGATCACGACCAAGCCGATAGTCATTTGTCCACCCATTCGACTCATTGCCACCGTTGGCGGCCGATGCCTGACCCCACGACCATACCGCACCGTCCTTGTCTATTACATAAGTGCTGCCAACACTTGCTGTAAGAGAACGGCGACCTCCTGCAAAATTAATGGGAGTACTGTGGAAGGTAGATGGAGTAGCCCACTGAACAGATGCAGCGGAGTTCAAAATACCTGAACGCTCAAAGCCGTTTTTCCCCCAAGCAAACAGTTTATTGTTTTCATCATCCCAAGCATATAACAGGTTGCCCTGTGATGTGTAAATCATATCAATGCTGCTAAGTTCGACGCCCGTGCTCGTATAAGCCGATTTGAATACGCCAGTTAACCCTCCGTTCGGCATTGAAACTGAACCGTTCGCATAGATGCCGTTAGCGTTATTGCCGTTTACATATACTTTGCCGTCGGTTGTTAAAAGCGCAGTCGCGTTACCGTCAGAGTCCGAGCCACTAAAGGTAACAGCCTGCTTGATGACAGTTGACGAGAAGGCGGGCGGCGCGGTTGTTGTAAACTTGAAAACCATGTCTGTCGTTGGATACATGACATTATTGGGATCTTTAAATGCGTTAGCCTTAAGGATAAGAAAATAGTCCGTGTTATAGGAAAGTGCGGATACAGGCAAAATTCTCACCACAGTGTTCTGAGATTCAAACGAAGTGGTTGATTGGACTAGCGTGCCGGCGGACGTGCCCTGGCGCAGCTCGACCGATGAGTTTAAGTTGCCAATGTTTGTTAATGCGCCTGTGAAAGTAAGTGAAGGCTTTATATGGATCGAGACACCCGTTGTATTGTGAGCGGGCTGAGGTACAGCCGATAACTGTCCAACTGTTTTAAAGGTTGACCCTTGAGTTGCAACGGCTGTCCCTTTGAAATCCTTGAGTGTACCCCCTTGAATTTCTATATAATAATCGGATACTTCTTGAAGCGCGTTTGCAAATCTAACCGTGAGTACTTTACCAGAATTGGTAACCGTATAATCACTGGGGGCAAGTAAAGTTCCTGTATGATTCGTGCCCTTATATACCTTTACTGCATCAGCAAGCGAACTTCCGCTGGCAAGATAAAGGATCTTATTAAAGGTAATACTCGGAGCAACATCAAGAGCAGCTCCATTGGTACTATTTGCAGGTAAAAAGGAAACTGCAAGCGGCAATTCGTCGTTCACATGCGCAGCGAGCGATGGAATATTAACAAGTGCCGCTTCGTTAATAGGCTTCGGTGTGCCTTGTGAAGCGGTTGTGCCTATTCCAGAGCCGTTTCCAAGTTGATCAACGCCTGCATTATAACCCCACGTATAAATGACATTGCCCTTTACCGCGGCAGCCGTTGTCCGGTACATACTCATTAATTCAGCATCTTTTAAATAATCATTTTTTACCGCAGTTGTTATGTCTTTGCTTACCGCTGTCCCATCGCCGAAACGTACGCCATGTGGAGCTCCGCCATTTGTTGATGAACCCCATTCATATACCGTGCCGTCGTTTGCTGTGGCGAACATAATATGGTTGTTCGTTGGACCGAGAGCATACACATTTTTAAAGGTAATACCTGAAGCCGCATTCCCGTTAATACCGCCAGTTGTCCCGTTGCCATAGACAGCCGAAGGACGCGTTGCGGTGCTCGTGGCAGCCGAATACACATTATTTGCGCTGCCTGAGTTAAATGTCGTATAGATATAACCCTGATCGTCAAGCAGAATAGCTATCCCACTGGAAGATACACTCATTTTCACAAATTTTCTGCCTACATCTTTGTCAGGATGCTCGACTTTAACAAATATAGCGTTAGCCGAGCTTGATAGCCCTTTACCAAACCCATATAAGCTGCCTGTCTCAGAGAGGATATAATTAACGCCTGGCGTCTCGTCCGTACCGGCAACCGCTATCGCCCGCTCGTTTGGATTTCCGGGATTGAAGATAACTGGAGTTGGCAATACACTGCTAAGTGTCCCGTTCATTGAATAAACAGCTTCAGCAACGCTAATGTCGCGGCCGAGACGAAAGTCATATGACGCCAGGGTACTACTGCCACTTGAGCCCCAGGAATAAACCTTTCCATCGGTTGCTATTGTCAATATCGTACTGGGACTGGTGTTGGCAGAACCAGCTATGCCGCCTAAAGTCTGTTCGTGAGAGCCATCAAAGCTAATTCCAAGTTCCGATAGCGTCTTATTGCCATAAAACATTAATTCGGTTGCATATGTAACATCTGTTGGAGTTGTACCCGTACCACCGAGTACACCCAATTTACCTCCGTAAGCGCGCCCCCATCCATATAGTTTGTCATCGGACTGACTCCACGCGTACATCGTGCCGCTATTTTGGTAAATGCGCGTGATGTTGGTAAGCGGTGTACCTGCACCAGTTAAGACTTTTGTAAAGACTGTGCTTGCACCGCCTGTCGTACCATTCCCAAGCTGACCGTTCACGTTTCCGCCCAACATGTACACACTTCCATCAACCAAAAGTGCCGTACTGCCGAATGTAGCGGTGGAGTTCGAAGTATTCGCAACTACTTGTTGGATATGCTTTGTTGTGCCATCTTCGTTGGATATACTAGGATGCGCCGAGACGGGTATGACCATCGTCATTACAATGGCAATTGCAATGATAATACTAAGTACCTTACGAGTGAAACCTGTCCTCACGTTAAACCCTCCTCATATAATCGTAGTAGAGACCTCTAGCAGACACTTTCACCCCTTATCGTAAATCTCCCTCTTATTTTGAGGTATGGGTGAAACTTCAGAAGCATGGCATTTTATGAATCAATTTGAAGGAATGAGAAAAGGGACGACCCCCTTGGTCATCCCTAGTTCATTTGATCATATTTCATTTTACGAGGACTTCTTTATGTCGTTGACACTTCCCTCATTCGTTTGAAAAGCTTTAGCAATCCGTCTTGATGTTCGTTCATCCATTCCGCCAACTTTTCTCTCATGAACACGAGCGAGGATGCGTATGTTGGATTAGCAACCAGATTGGACATTTCATGCGGGTCCTGATCAAGATCGTATAGTTCGTCCAAGTCACCGCAATTGAAAACGTACTTTAGATTACTGTGCCGTATCATCCGCTGTGTGAAAAGCACATTTTCAAGGCCGGAGCATTCCGTCACAACGCAATCTGGCCAATCGGTGACGGGCTCTCCATCCAAAAGCGGGACGAACGAACGACCGTCCCGGGAGTTTGCCGATTCCCGTGGCACCCCAGACAGCTCTAGAATTGTGGAATACAAATCACAGGAACCGATGAACCGTTTTTCTCTTCGCATCTCTTGTTTGGACCCGGCTGGCTTTACGAGCAGCGGAATGCGGCAAGTCTCTTCATACATGAAGAACGCTTTATCGCTTAAGCCACCGTGTATACCTAGCGATTCGCCATGGTCGGCTGAGAAAATGATCGTCGTATTATCAAACAAATCGTTGCGTTTTAAATAATCGAGAAGTCTCCCTATCTGTTCATCAATCGAGCTCATAAAACCATAATAGTGCTTGACATAAGGTTCAAAAGCCGACCAATCCTTGGAATTGGCCATTCGGGCTTTATGAATCGACGGCTTATTCTCGTTGTTGTCGTAAAAGTTAGGCCATGGTTCCAGCTGCTGATCCCGGTATAGATCGAGATGCTTCGTCGGAGCCATATAGGGCTCGTGAGGCCCCCAAAAATTCAAGGCGAAAAAGAACGGGCTCTGGCGCCGTCGGAAACGGTCGATGTAATGAATAGCCCTCTCGGTTAAATAATACTCTACTGTCGATTCGATTGGAGACACGACCTCCGACGCGGTATGTACGTCAAAATTACCGGATAAAGTGTTTACTGTTTCGAATTTGAGATTATCCTCTTCCAAGTAATGAAGATAGGCCGGATATTCGTAACCGCCGTCCCCATGCCCAGGGAAATCGTCGCCTTCGTACCCCAAGTCGGTGGGCAGGCTGCGGATATTATATTGAAATTCGGGGAACGCAATCGATTTCTTGCCATATCGCCGGAAATCCTCGGTTTCGACAATCTCTTTTCCATGCCCTAGATGCCACTTCCCGGTGTATCCAGCACTATAGTCTTGCTTCAAGAGCTGGCGGCTGAGCAGCATCGGGTCATCAGGCAGCTCGCGGATCAGACAGTGAGCGCCATATGTATTAGCCTGCATGCCAACGTTGAACGGATAATATCCTGTTTGTAAAGACGCTCTGGCCGGCGTACAGATGGGGCAGCTTGCATACGCATTATCAAATACAACGCTTTCTTCCGCCAATAGGTCGAGATTAGGCGTCTGACATACCGTGCCCCCATAGCATTTCATCGTGTCGATTCTCTGCTGGTCGGTCAAAATCAACAAAATATTTTGGCGTTTCTCGTTCATTGCGCTATTCTCCTTTGCCAACGAAATACGAGCTAAGAATGCTACCCTCTGAAGAGATGTATGGGACGGCCTTTAATGCCGATTTTCGCACGGAACAAACCGCCTGCCGATGGTTGTTCTGCTTGGGCATCCTCCGATAAAGGAGAACTGGCTGACGTGATGTACAATTCGTCCATATCCTTACCGCCGAAGACGCACGATGTTACATATTTTACCGGCAATTCAACGACGGCCAATCGCTCTCCTGTAGTAGGATTCCACCTGCTCACTTTCCAGCCCCCCATTCGGCCACCCAGATCATGCCTTCTTCGTCAGAGGTCATCCCGTCAGGTAATATCTCCGTCCCCTGATAAGGGATTACCGTACGTTTATCGGACACTAGTCCCGTTTCTATGTCAAAATCAAACGCATCCACTCGGTAGGCAAGTGAATCGATATAGTACATCGTTTTTTCGTCGATGGACCAAGTAATACCGTTGGAGCAACCAATGCCTGAATCTAATTCCCTGTAACTCCCATCAGGATAGAAAACATACAGTGCCCCATCCCGCAAATTGCCCTTAGATGCAGTTCCTGCAAAAAAACGGCCCTTCGGATCACATTTTCCGTCGTTGAACCGAGTATGGGGAAGGTGGCTTTCGGGATCACATACAAATTCCATAGTTTCGTCTGCAGGATTGTAAAACGCCAATCCTCGTTCACCAGCAAGGAGGAGTCCTTCGCCCATCCTTAGTGCAAATGAAGCTACCTTCATAGGCAGCTTTCGAATGCGGTGAACCCCGCTGGAAGGTATATAATTGTGCAGTGTGCCTTCGTCATAATCAATCCATAGTACCTGTTGCCCGGAAGAGTCCCATACAGGCCCCTCCCCTAAGGAACAATGTGCATCAACAGCAAGTTCAGCCGTGTATCTCATGGCGTCTCCCCTATTTTCAATTTTGACAATACGGTTTCCGCTGTATATTCAAACAATTGCTCGATGTTACGATCCCAACGAGACGGATAACCCCAAGTCCTCCAAGCATCCACTTCGTAGCCCCCCTCATCGTACATGGATCTGCGCGGAATATAGCCGATCTGAGAGTGGCAATAACCTAACGTGATCAAACGTAGTTTGGGATGACGCTCCTTTAGACGCAGACCATATGCAGCTACAACTTCACCAGGATGACCTAGAATGTAAATATCGCCGAGTCGAAGTCCGTGAACGCGTGCTTCGATATTGAGTGGCCAGACGGGTTCTCCTGGAAAGCGCTGCAAAAGAAAGTTCGCCCAGCGGGAATCTCCAGCATGCTCCCCTTTTGCACGTTCTTCAAGTTCAATTCTCGTGGGAAAATGTTCGAAGGTCGGATAACAACTTTCGGAAAGGCCAGCCAGCGTATCGTCGCTCACAGGCTCCATTCGATGTGCTAATGTGAGCAGCACCTTCCAGGCTAGACTCCGTCCGGCAGCCTCTACATCCTCCCACTGATCTTGGAGAAGATAGCGTTCCTTCTCGCTGCTGACTACGCCGACAACGGCATCGGCCCCACAGCCCTGAAGAAACATCGCTCTGCTCCCCGGGATGCGATTCTCAATTAATCTCCGTGCCACACCTGGAAATTCTGCTGAAATGAGAAGCCCATTGGTCATGGTGGGGTGACAGGCATAGCTAAACAGGACGAGTTTGCAGCTTCCGTCGGAACGACTTGCTCTCACCACAGGAACTTCATGATCTACTACGCCGTAAGGATTTGCAGCAAATACATTTTGACCGTCCACAATGAGACGTCGGGAAACCGCTAAATCGCTGCTCCCCGTGCCGAAAAATAACGAGACTGGTTCCATATCGTCCCTGGCCGATCGGCTTAGTTCAATAATTGCCTCTATAAGACCATTGAAATAATCAGATGAAAATACCGCGTGCTCAAAGCCTGGAGTCGGCTCCCGATACAGCGGAGCACAATGGGTGTGTGTCCAGTGAACCAACACTTGATCAGAACGAAGACCCCATTGTTTTTGAAGCCGCTCCTGAAGCGAATCCGTCCAACTTCGGGTTAAGCCAACTTGATCGACTACGATGACTACATGCTCTTCTTCACGATCTGATCTTTGCAGCCACATAACTTGAGCTCGGAGGTGATCTCTCACCCCCGTTGACGGTGACGTCCGGTTGGAAAAACCACCGAGCCAAATCCCAACGGGAGGTGTAACGGTGCACTCCGAAAATCCTAATTTTATCATCCTGTTCCTCCGAGTGCTGATGATATCTGCCCTGCCATATGAATAATCTTAGAGCTGAGCTCGGCAAACCGAGATGTCGGCATGTCACGAGCAAGAGCGATGATACTGATGGAAGCCGTAACATCACCTGTGTGATTCCGTATTGGTGCTCCAATACAGCGTACGCCAAGCACTTCTTCCTCGTCCTCAATCGCATAGCCTGTTTCTCGTACGGTTTGCAGCATCGCCTTTAATTCGGACAAAGTAGTGGCTGCTTTGTCCGTTCCTCCTCCGAGACCTCGAACCGCAATAATCTCATCCGTTTGCGGCTCGGGCAGAAAAGCGGCGATAGCCTTGCCTACTGCTGTTAAGTGCAACGGGGAGCGCTTGCCAATATAAGTGTCGAAGCGGATGAAGCTGGTGCCCTCGACTTTTTCCAAATAAACGACATCCAACCCGTCCAGCGAAGCAAGGTGGACCGGATAACCTGTATCGTCACGTAAAGCCGTCATAAAGGGGAGCGCGATCGCGCGAATATCCATACTTTTCAAAACTTGACTGCCTAAATGAAAAAGCTTCAATGTCGCCCGATATTTACCCTCGGACATCTTTTCCACGTACCCTTTCATCTCCAAGTTATCTAGGAGAACAAAAGCGCTGCTTTTAGCAAGGGAAAGTCGTTCATAAATATCGACAAACCGAAGCCCGTCAGGGGAGGCACTTAAAAGCTCAAGAATTTTGAAAGCTCGATCAACATTTGGGATTAATTGGGATTTTGATACTCGTTTATTCATTTGAACCCACCTTCTCTATCTCTATGATGCAATTAAACCAACGTGCTATCGCCATAATCTCTCACGACTCCTGCTGCAGCGATAACAAGTTGGATCACTACAGAGTAGGGCTGCATCGTCCAAGCGCAAAAGCTCTATCGTGGCAGATATGACTTCGTCGCCCGGTATCCACTGGACTAGCGCTTTGCCTATAAGGCCATCCTGAATGACGCTGCGCTTCCGCAGTAAAGCCTCAATGACGCCAAAAGCTCGGCTGCACCCTGGAGGATCTAGTAATTCCACGTCCATTTGAACGGAACCGAAAATCGGAATACGAGTTGAATCACTTGGACGAAAAGGAATGTCCAAATAGGGCATTTTGGCATAAGCCTCACCTACATGGACCGTTGAATTGCTCGTATGACCAACACCAAGTAAAAGAATTCCGCCGCCCATTTTAGCCACTTGATCTAACGGACTGTCTATACCCAGGCCTGGTTTCAAAAAATGATTCTCGCACAGAGCGGCAGCCCCGTCCCCTATTGCAGTAATGGAATGTGTAGGATGTAGGGACCGCACGGCACCGGGACGTTTGCGAAGCACTTCGGATAATATGCCAGTTTTACTAGGGGAAATAGCTGGATTAAATCCTTCGTTCTGATAGGTAAATGTAGGCATAACAAGCAAGCCTTCGCTGCCGACACAAGATAATAGCGCATCTAGGACGGTATCTGCACCGCCGTCAATAGGCCCAAGATTACGCAAAGAACTATGGACGACAAGACGTGTTCCCGTATGAATCCCCAAGCTTCTAAAAGACTTGATAAGTGATTCTATCGTAAGTGGCTTCATCATCGCACCTCCCCCATTCCGGCTTTAGAAGCTAATTTTGAATCGGTGCATAGGCAACGACGTCAATTTCCACCAACGCTTTGGGCAAATAACTGCCAACAGTTGTCCTAACAGGTTTTGGATCCGAAAAATAACCTTCATATACTTCATTAAAAAGTGCAAAATCACTCATATCTTTCAAATGTACGGTAGACTTCACCACATCTTCAAAAGTTGCTCCGCCTGCCTGAAGAATAGCATGGACATTTTCCAATGTACGAGCTGTTTGCTCCTTTATGCCCTCTGCAAGCTCTCCAGTTACGGGATGACGCCCAACTTGACCTGAAACGTACACGAAATCCCCAACCCTTAACCCTTGCGAATAAGCACCTACGGGTAACGGCGCTCCATCGGTTAAAATGGCTTGTTTTTTCATCGTACCTCCTCCTTCTACTCTAAGAATTTATACTAAATTCAGCTCTGCCAAAATATTATTGTTCAGCAGCGCTTCCATATCTTCTGTCGTAAAGCCTGGAAAAGGCATCTGCCCAGCGTATTCTGTCATTTTACGAAGTCCTTTAACCGAGTCTTCAAAGTTGCAAATCGGATAATCGGTTCCGAAGATCAGCTTTTTCCAAACGCCATACTCTTTGCAAAGCATTAGGGAATTATAAAGCTGCCACGGTCTATAGTAAAGTGCCGATACATCGGCGTACACATTGGGATGTTTGCGAATTACACTGATCGTTTCGGCTTCCCACGGATGACCTAGGTGAGCGATAATGATCCGCAGCTCAGGGTAGGCTAGAGCAACTTGTTCTAATTGTTCGGGGTGAGCCCATTTCATAGGGGCCCTTTGCGGAAATGTCGTGCCTTGATGGGTGAGAATCGGAAGCCCGTTGTCCTCGCAGTATCGGTAAATGCGCAGCATACGCTCATCCATAGGATCGTAAGCTTGATAGATGGGGCTAGTCTTCAAACCCTTCATGCCCAGATTCTGATGGCATTCCTTCAATTCGTCCAATGCATTGTAATCATGGGGGTCGACGCAGGCAAATCCGATCAGCTTCTGAGGGTCCCTTTGGCAATATTCCGCTACATATTCGTTAGGGACATTAAAGCCCAGATGCCGGCTGCGAAAAGCTAGCACAATACATTTGTCCACATTTTTCATCGCTTCATAGTGTTCATCCGGCGTCGTGCGCTGTACTGGCTTGCCTCTCATTTTGAAGCCCTCTGCCAAATACGCTGGGCTATAATGCTTAGGCTCACCCAAGTGAGTGTGATAATCAATCATAGATCCTCGCCTCCATCCTGATATTGTACGTTCCCATCCGGTGTGATCCGTTGCAAATTCCCTTCATAGGCAAAAGCTACCGCGTTAAATGTGACGGATTTCTTTTCGTATGGGGTAAAAAGCGAAGCGGTGCCATTGGCAACCGCGCCAGTAAGTCCTGGCAACTCCGACCCTGGAATGCTGCTGAAAGGCTCAATCCCCATCGTGTAGGCTCGACCGAACCATGGAGCGCCGGTTGTTCCACCGAATTCTTGCCAAATCCACAGATGCGGCCAAACCTCGAGAGGCCAGCTCATGCCAAAGCCCATTCCGAGCTTTGGGTTACATGCTGCTACCCAGCCTTCTTCTAGCTCAGCAGCAAAAAGCATATCAGCAGCCAGCTGCTCGCGAGGCGGCATTTGTCTTAAATCGACTTGCTGACCGTCTCTTCCCGGCAGAAAAGGCCATTCGCCGGATGTCCCAGGCACAACCCGTCCGGGCGAGTCTTCTCCGCCTGGCGAACGGGTAATTCGGCAAGGGGGTAAATGCAGCTCCAATTCCGGACCGAGGAAAGGCTCACCAAGCGCTGGATGTTGACCCCACATGCAATGAACTTCTACGGGGCTAACATTTTCAACCGTTTCCCGAATTTGCAGAGCACCGCTTCCCCGCTTGAGCCGCAGTTCTCTTTCCATTCGGAAAGGCAAACGTTGCGTCTCTACACGCATCAGCAGGGCGACCTCGTCGGGCGTATCCAAGATCACTTCGTACTCCCAAGCCATCAGACTGGCCTCGCCATGCATGCCTTGCTCAGCCCCCTTGTAAGTGGAAGCTGTACTTCCCGCCGGAAAGATCACTTGCCAGCCACCCGGATAATGATCTATCCAGTTACCGCGAGGGTTGGATGTGGTTGGAACCCAGTTCCCCCATGTCCGCATTCCCCAAGGAGCCCGATACATCACATCTACATCCAAGGGTTTGTAACGAAATTCAACAATGCTGCCCCCCTGATCTAAAAGAAGAGTTACAGCTAATCGTTCATTCTCCATTACAGCCATCCGATGCCCCTGATACATGACATCACAGCTGATACGCGCTCCGTTGCTCCTTGGTAAATACACGGTCTCTCCTCCTTGTCCCTCGGGCTTTATTTGACTCGGTAATGCTCGACCTTTTCCTCGTCCAACTTCACGCCTAACCCAGGCCGATCGAGAGGTCTAGCCTCGCCTCCTTGGATTGGCAACGCTTCTTCTAAGAGCATATCTGCATAGAAAAAGGGTCCCAAAATATCACAAGGGTACTCCTCCGCGCCGATCCCCGGAGTAGCCATCGCAAGGTGAATCATCGCGCTGCTTGCTACGCCAAGCTCAAGATTGCTGCCCACCGTACAGGTAAGTCCAGCTGCTTCCGCAACTGCGGCAGCTTTTCTTGCAGGCCCGATGCCTCCGCCTTTTCCAATATAAAGGGAAAATACATCTGCTGCTCCAGAACGAGCTAACGCCAAAGCATCTTGGAGAGAGTATAGACTTTCGTCGGCGATGATCGGTACGTTCACTTGATTTCGCACATCGGCTAACCATGACATATCAAGTGAAGGTACTGGTTGTTCAGCAAAATAGATGCCTTCTTCGGCTAGACGTCTAATCGTAGTAACTGCCGCACGGGGCGACCAACCGCCATTCGCATCAACGCCTAAACGGATTGATGGTCCAATCGCATTCCGAACCGCTTTCACGCGAGCAATATCATTCTCGGGTCCTGTTCCAACTTTGACCTTCATGGTGCGGAAGCCTTGTTCCACAGCCCATACAGCGATTTCCGCAGCCTGCGCGGGCTCAACTCCCGTTATAGAAAATTTAGTAGGCACGAAATCTCGTACGGGTCCTCCTAAGAGTTGATAGATCGGCAAATTAGCGGTTTTCCCTAAAATGTCCCATAAAGCCATTTCCAGTGCTGCCTTCGTGAAAACGTTATGTGCAATACGTTTCTGCATTTTTTGTGTTAACCGCTCAATATGTAACGGATTTTCCCCGATCAGCAAGGGACCCAAAAAATGGCGGATGAAATGAGCCGCTGTAACGCTATCCTCTCCGCTCCAACCTGGGGTGCAGGACACTTCACCGAGACCGGTGATCCCTTCGTCCGTATGGACTTTAACCAATAGAAACGGTGAAACCAGATGGCTTCCCCGACCCGATCGAATGGCTCGTTCCGGATGTATGGGAACCTGAACGGGAATGGTTTCGATATTGGTGATCTTCATATTCATTGTGATCCCTCCTTCCCATCCATCCCTAATAGACGAATGGCATTGGGGCCTAGAATCTGTGTTTTCGATTCTTCAGGAATATCGAGTAATTCAAATTCTCGGAACCGGTAATCGACATACGGTTGTTGCGGCTTATGAAACAATCCTCCGTCTGTGCCGAATACGATCTGCTCTAACGGAACTTCAGCCACAATCTGTTCCATGGCAAAAGGGGGCGTTGAACACATGCACAGGTACACGTTACGGTGCCGTCTTCCTGCAGCTATCGCTTCCAGCCAAAGATCATGCAACCCTGCATGGCCTAGCAACACCTTTAGCTTTGGATGCCTAACAGCCAGCTCAGCGATTTGAAGTGAGGAAGCGTATGGCGGTGTACCGTCGTGAAAAAGGATAGGAATACCCAGCTCTGAGGCTATTTCGCATACTGGTGCCATGAAAGTTTCTAAAGGACTGAACCCTTGCAGCCAGTTGTGCAGTTTCACACCTCGCATCCCTAATTCGGTTACACAGCGATATACTTCCTCAGCAGCTCCTCGCCGCCTAGGGTCTACTGTGCAGAAGGGAACAAGGCGATCCGGGAATGGCGAACACCACTCGGCTAAATAATCGTTGCACGCTTTGGCGTTCTGCCAAAAGCCATCAATGGTAAATATCACACTCATGTCGATGCTGAGCTCGTTCATATACGCAACATACTCTGCTGCCGAAAAGGGATAGGTACCGTCTTCCCGCCTAGCGGGTTGGTGTACGTGAAAGTCTATTCTCATATCATTGTCTCCTGTCAGGGGAGTCGCTTATTGGCGAAATCGTTCAGCTAGCAATTTCGCTACATTTCCACCTAAGATAGCTGCTTTATCTGCGTCGGGCACATCCATGTCACGTACCTTATCGACTTCAAGCCCCATGCGGGCAACAGGGTGATTACTTGAAAAAATCATTCGTTGTGAACCAATCCCTCTGTACATACGCGTCATCCCACGTTCTGGAAAATCATGGGCTGTATCGCCGTATATATTAGGCGCTCTTTCAAAAGCCGGTATGACATCCATCCAAAAGTCAGACTTCCCATTTTTGCCCATAATAAAAGAGACTTCAGGATAATTCAGAGCCAGTTCGGTGAGCTGCAAAGGAAGCGCATTTGCCGGAGTCCCTGTATGCACATAGACCGGCGCACGGTGACGTGCTGCCACTTCGATCAATGGATAGACAAGCTTCTCGAGAATCATAAAACCTTGCAGAGGTGGATGAAGCTTGACCGCCGCCGCACCTTCTCCCAAGGCTCGTTCCAGTTCAGCTACAGCATCAGCCTCATACCATGGATTCGCTGTTGCATAGGCGAGAAACCTCCCTGCAAACTTACGAGATAGAGCTAGCACACGGTCATTACCTACTCGGTTATGAACCGCCATCTCACGATCTATTGGGCTAATTAATGCAATATCAATCCGGCTTCGGTCCATCTGATCGATCATTTGTTCTGGATCCACTTGATGATACTGTCCCACCCCAACTAGCACATGCGCGTCAATAATCAAGGTTCTCTCTCCCCACTTAACCATACCGACTCCCCGGTTTCCATAGCTTGAACGAAGGCTAGCGTCAGAAGCAGGCTTGATATACCTTCCCGGCTGCCAGGTACTGGCGTTTGGCGTAATTCGATAGATGTTAGAAATTTCTGTAACTGAACCCGAAAACAAGAGCTAACTCGGTTCTCGGACAATTGCAGGCGTTCGGTTAACCGATTACTGATCAATACAGCTTCGCCTTTGGCTCGATCTAGATAGGCCATTCCTTTAGGACCAAGAATCTGAAACTCACCTAGAGGAAATCCAGGAAAAAACCATCCGATTTCCAGCTTCGCTTGATCTCCATTAGCGAATTCAATCAAAGCGGAGTTGTAATTAGGTGAAGGAAACTCGGGTCTGCTAGTCAAACCTCGAGCTGTTATCCTAATTGGCGTGGACCCCGTAAGGAAAGCAAGGTGATCAGCTGCGTGAGCACCGTCATGTATACAGGGCGGTCCGTGACGCAAGGTGTTTAAAATTCGCTCATAGTGCTCCTGATTACCTTCAGGGTCCCACTCTTCATCAAAAGTACTTAATCGAATTTGCAGCGGTCGCCCGAGCCTGTCGCTCTCAATCCATTCCCGCAATGCATCCATTAACGGGCCATGTCGATAGGTGAAGCCGACCTGCAGAAGACGCCCGCTCAAGCTTTCGGCTTCAGCCATTTGTTTGGCAGCTTCAAGCGTAGTAGCCATTGGCTTTTCACAGAGTACATCTTTACCAGCCTGTAGAGCCTCAATGGTAATAACTGGTGTTGCCCAAGGGGGTGTACAAACCAGAACAGCCTGCACTTCTTTATCTTCTAAAATTCGTTTATGGTCGTTTGTATGATAAGAGCTGCCGAAAGCAGCTCCTGCAGCAGCAGCTCGAACCGGATCTTTATCACATACCGCCATAACGTGCACAGACGGGTTCTCAAGGAGAATCGGAAGATGCTGCCCCATCACAATGTCTCCGCATCCGATCACGGCTAGTTTTATTACGTTTACGGACAACTGAATCCCCCCTATTATCGGAGCACCGGTACAGCCAAACCAGCCGCCCCAGGCTTAGATATGATGGCTTCGGGATAATAGCGTTCTAAAATTTCCAATCCTAATGCAGCCCGTCGAACCTTCTCCTTACATTGGGCTATGGCCATTTGTTCAATGTGCATACCGCTTGGGTATACATTTGCGGCATTTCGCAGCCCGAATTTCACATAAACAGGTGAAACAACCCGGACAATTTCCGGAATTTCATAAAAGCGAACAGCACCGCCAAAATCATCAGGAGCTTCCACATAGATATCAATTGGCATATCAACAGCTTCACGGATTGCCCCCAATCGGGCTAATGTAAGTGATGTTGGTACATTGTAGGTGTCTGCGCCGAGTGTTTCCATTTGCTTTATGGAGACAGGGTTTGCTGCTCCCAGTGAAACAGAGCCTTTTACGACCAGATCAGCTGGTAATTGTCCCGCCTTCCTCATTTGACCCACAATGGCAAGAAGTCCTTCATCGGCAATGAGTACTCCCCTTAGTCCCAAACGGCAGCCCCGCTTAATATCTTCGACGGCATAGATCAACTGATCCATCCCTTCATGTCGCAACGCTTGACCTTTACCAGCTGGAGTGTGACTAGCTGCCGTTATGTCCCATGTTGTACGTGGTCCTACAAATAGACTGACCTCCACACCATCAGCCACAGCAAGCTCGAGCATCTCACGAATCTCCGAATCGGTATGCATCATAATCCCGCTGCCTTGCGATACACGGTGTACGGTTACGCCGTATTCCTTGGCTGTTTCCAAAGTAGCCGCGAGAGCATTAGGTCCTTCTACACTTGGGATTTCAAATCGAACCTGAGCTCCATCTGGAAAACGTTTTGATGAAGTCGGAAGATGATGAGCATCTCCCATTGGATAACCTAAACTGGCCAAAAACTCACGCGTTTCTTTCATAACAGCACCCCCGGTTTTATTGTAAATAGAACTCACAAATAAATTTGGTTCAGCATATTGAAATTCACTTCAAAAATAATGATAATCCAAGTATAATAGGAGTGAGTTCGGGTGTAAAGGAGGATTTTTCCAAATGTATACGCTATCAGATCGACCAGGAAGTCTGCTTTTTCAAGAATTGAACCGGGATGAAATCGGGAAGTGGGCCCCTGAAGCAACCGTCATCTTACCCATTGCTGCCATTGAACAACACGGACCGCACCTACCTGTTTGGACAGACTCCCTTCTAGCGGAAAGCATTACCCTTCAAGCCGCAGCACGTGCTAGTGATGAGATCCCAATCTTGGTATGCCCCGTCGTAACCTATGGTTCCTCGCACCATCACCTTATCTATCCAGGAACGTTGTCGCTTTCGGCCGATACGTTAATAGGGGTGCTGCGCGACCTGACGGACTCCTTGGTAAGCAGCGGTTTTCGCCGGATTTACTTGATTAATTCTCATGGCGGAAATGAAGAATGTGTTCGACTCGCGGCCCGTGAACTTGCATTACGCCACCCCGTTATAGCTGGAGCCGCCTCTTATTGGACGATCGCATGGGACCAAATCGTACACGAAGGGCAAGCTGGGGGTCTAGGAATCGTCCCTGGCCATGCTGGTGGTTTTGAAACTTCATTACTTCTTGCATTACGACCCGATTTGGTGAAGACCGAATTGCTGCCTTTACCAAACAGCCGCACCCTCCCTTCAACTCCTAGAGATCCTTCTGCTGGCCCGCTTATTCAACGCCATGGTAGTTGGGCAGCGATTGACGGCTACAGCGACGATGCGGGCTCAGCAAGCGCGGAAAGTGGGCAGAAACTTCTCGAAATCATCTCCCGAACCCTTGCTGCTGAATTCGTTAGATTCCATCAACTTAGACTGAACTAAATCAATTATTCTAAATGTTAATCCACTATGGAAGGTGTTGGAATCATTGACAAGTTATCATAATCTTATTGCCGGCCGCTGGGTCGGAGCCCAATCCGGACGTTTGCGTCCTAATGTAAATCCTACTAAATCCTCAGAGATTATAGCTGAATTTCCAGAAAGCGATGGCCTTGATCTTCAGAATGCCATAACAGCTGCCGCAGCTGCTTTCCCCAAATGGCGCAGCATGAGTATAGTCGCTCGCGGTGAGATTCTATACCGTGCCGCCGAATTACTTACAGCTCGTGCTGAACTCATTGCAAAAGATTTGGTTCTGGAAGAAGGCAAAACATTTCCAGAAGCCATTGGAGAAACGATGCGGGCTGCAGCGATTTTCCGCTACTACGCCGGCGAAGCACGTCAGGAAACCGGCGAAGTCTACGCTGCATCGGATCCGAGCACACTTCTTTACACACGCCGTGAACCAATTGGCGTAATTGGTGTCATAACACCATGGAACTTCCCCATCGCGATTCCAGCATGGAAAATCGCGCCTGCTCTCATTTACGGCAACACCCTGGTCTGGAAGCCGGCAGATCTGACTCCGCTGACAGCCTATCATTTGACGAGCGCTCTGGTGGATGCTGGGCTTCCGGAAGGCGTGATCAATGTCGTGTTCGGCCCGGGATCCGTTCTTGGTCCTGCTCTTACCACAGACTATAAAGTGCGCGGAATATCCTTCACTGGCTCCAATGGAGTTGGTCGAAACATCGCTATTGCCAGTGCTGAACTTGGCAAGAAATATCAACTAGAAATGGGCGGAAAGAATGCCGTCGTTGTTCTAGCAGATGCTGACTTGGACTTAGCCGTTGAAATGACGATTCGCGGAGCTATGCGCTCGACCGGACAAAAATGTACCGCTACCAGTCGTGTTATCGTTGAAGCTCCATTGCTGAATACATTTACCGAAGCATTGGCTGAGCGTTGCCGGAACCTTGCCGTGGGTAACCCTTTTGATTCGCAAACTTACATGGGTCCTCTTGCTTCGCTTGATCAGCAACGAACTGTATTGGACTACATCCAAATCGGAAAAGAAGAAGGAGCTCGACTAGTAACGGGAGGAGAAACTCTCGGTTCAGAAGGATTCTTTGTAACACCAACGGTGTTCACAGATGTCGATCCTAATAGCCGTATAGCTACCGAAGAGATCTTCGGACCCGTTGTGTCAGTTGTACCTGCAGCAAATCTTAGCGAGGCCATTGGACTCGTTAACACAAGCCGATTCGGCCTAAGCACAGCTGTGTTCACTCGAGATATCGGTAAGGCCATGCGTTACGTCGACGAGATCGAATGCGGTATTGTGCATGTGAATTCCGAAACTGCCGGTGCAGAACCGCATGTCCCGTTCGGGGGCATGAAGGAATCAAGCTCCAATTCCCGAGAGCAAGGTAAGTCCGCTCGTGAGTTCTACACACAAGTCAAGACCGTCTACTTTGACAAACCTTCGCCTGCATAGGTTGTTTCAATAAAGGTGTCCACTAAGGACACCTTTTCTTGCGCTATAACTCCAAAACTTCCGTTAAGCCTGGCACAAGTTCCATCAACTGCCGATGACCTTCCGTATGCTGAAGCACAATCGAGACACTTTCCTCTCTCCGATTTGTCACATAAAGGCGATCAGCCAGCAATGAAATCTCGATTGTACATGTACGCTCTTGCCCAGACCCCAGAATCTCTAGTATCCAATCACAATTTCGAAATCCGCTCGTAAACGCATCCAAATTGCCGATCCAGAAGTAGGTATGCCCTTCAATCCGATTAATTCCTTCATACAATGGGACTCTGTTTAGGTTCAACTTACTTTCCCTTTTGGCATGGACCCTTAGAGAAGTTGAGTTGAAATTCGCAAATATGAGCTGACTCTCACAACCGAGCAAAACAACATCCACTTCTTCGCAAGTAAAAAGATGTGCAATATTCGCCATAGCTCTCGTCTCTTCTTTGGTTCGGTTTGGCAAGGTGAGCACTACGAAAGGCTCCAGTATACTTGGACCTTTGAACGTTTCTTCGCTGCGTCGATTTAAAATGAGAATATCCTCAACGCCCTTCCATTTCTTATACTCATGCTGATTGATGTAGTGTATTCCTTGCGAACCGAACAGGACATAACCGATATCATCATCCACCTGTATCCATTCGGCAGGGGCAAAGTCTGTAATCTCATTCGGTTCACCCCCATAGAACCCTTTGTAAGTAGCTGAACGATCTGGGAAGTGTAGCGTTCTTCGTCCCTTGGCCAAGTCCGGCATGACACTGTAATGTTCATTGCGGATTCCAATCATTCCCGTATTCATTTCAGCAATCTTACAAGATTTCAACACCTGGATACATTCTATATAGACGCTTTTCCCATCTGGCAAAGAAACGAAAGCTACATCCTGACGAAGCTCTTCGACACCCCGTTTTAGCGTAGCTATCGCACCAAAACCATCCCCATAGTCTCGGATGTTTTCCTTCTCGGTTTGCAGAACATATTGCTCGTTCGAATGTAAGGATCTCTGTGAATCCACCTCAAACTGGGCCGTACCCGTATAACTAGCGGGCAGTGGCGTGATGCTCCAACAGCCTTTTGCAGGAATTGTGAGTCCCATCACACGGTTGCGCCAACTGAAGCTCGAGAAGCTGTTACGCGTCCTGTGAATCACTGAGCACCCATACGGATACACATAAACTCCACTCAGCCTTGTATTCATTTTGTCACCATCGCTGGGCTCCGCACCTACTCCTCCAAACAAATGAAGCAAGCAGGAAGCGACCAAATCCTTCGCGGATGTATGCTCCATATCTTTTGCCGTTTGATAACCGGAGATGATGCACTGCTCCCCCTTTTCCTCTAGGAGGCAGCCCTGCGTATTACTATTCTGAATCCCTTCAATGATGGCTAGAGCCCTGCGTTCTAATAATGATGCATCCCTGTCACTATGAATCACATTCATAAACGCGTGGGTAAATAGACGTTCATGCTGCCTGTTATACCACCAATCCTGACCTTGAACGGGAACAGCCAAGCCGTCAAACTGCGCCCACACTTTAATCGTATTAGTGTAGATACGTTCGTTGTTATACAGCACTGTTTCCGATATGACATCATCCCCTATTAAGGAAAATACGGCATGAATCCCTCGTAGATTAATGCCTGCACAAATATAGCCAGGGTGAGCGAACCCATGGTTTTCCGTTGTAAAGTCAGGGTGAAACGTAACGGTTTTGATCGACTTCGGTTCCCTGGCTCGATCGATTGGTGTCGTGATGGCATTTAGTGACCACGCATCAAAACCTTTTTTCCAAACTTCATGCCGTGGATGCTTAGGAAACAGCGCAAGTGCCGCTGCAATTCCACCTGCCGTCCAAGCATTTTCCTCGGTTTGTGTGTCGTGATAAGCGCCATTTCTTGGATCCTCTTCGCACCAGCGGTCCGCATAATCGGTCAGTACATTTTGGATCAAACCGTGTGTTTCTACGTCTAGTTCATCCCAAAGCAGCCATGCCGATAATCCGAGGGAAGCAACTGTCACGCCGGTTTGACTGGCGGGAAAAAACTTTTGCCCTCTTCCGCCCCATTTCGTCAAGCTGCAAAAACGGTTCCTCCCTTCAGCCCGCACACAATCCTCAGGGCCAGTATCATGGGTGAAACCTAAATAGCGGATCGCTGCAATAGCTTTCCGCTTGACCTCTTCTCGAGGGATTCCAGTTAAGTTTTCCTCATAATTCGGAAGCTTCGCAAGCAAAGCATAGACAGATGCCGTATAGGCGGTTTCAAGCCCATACCAATAAGCACCGCCAAAAAAATGTCCGCACGAAGTGCGCCCAGACCAATCAGCAAACTGCTTGTCGGCATAAGGCAGCCACTTTTGCAAAATACGGCGTATCCGTGCGGACATCTCGTTTTCGGAAGCTTTGTGCCAAGCAATTGTTCGAATATGCATGCTCTCTTCGTTGGACATGAACGAATCCCCCATCTGGAGTACGATGTTAAAGATTGTTTCCTGCTGTATGTTGTACGAGCTCTACACGTCCTTCAAACCCGTTCGGAATCCGTACATCTAATTGAATAAGAGACTGAGCCTCGACCCGAATCATGATCTTTCCCTGTTCCTCCACTTTCCAGAAAACATCAATTCGTCCCTCTACAGGAAGAGGCACACTGCCTCGCGCCCACGCCAATCCGCATGGATTCGGTTCTACGATAATTTCCTGCCAGCCCGGCACCTTGCTTCGAACTCCCAAAACATAAGCTCCCAAAAAATATCCAGGCGCAGCCGACCAGGCATGACAGTGACTGCGGGAAAGAAACTTGTCATTTTGGCGATTGGTAGAATTCGGGAACATTTCCCAACAAGCCGTTGCGTCATGCTCGATCATTTGTCCAAACCTTGTGCGAATGTCTTCTAACATCTGACTGTATAGACCTTTTTGGGCTAACGCTTCATAGTAAAAAAAGGACATGAACGGACTTCCAACCTGCACATACTCAGAAGGTGAATCCTCGAGGTAACGATCGATGATCGCTTCACGCTCTCCTTTTGCAGCCGCACATAATGAAGCCACTATTTGGGTTTGCATGCTGAAGCGGTCCGACTTACGTCCATCTGCATGGATACAGTCTAAATAGGCTTTGCCATCCTCCGACCATAAGTTTAGGTTAATTGCTGTCAACAAATTTTCGGCAGCCTGATTGTAAATCTTTGCTGTTTGTTGGTCACCCGTTATTCGTACTAACTCCGAGGCTTCTTGCAAAGCCTTCATCAAAAATAAATTTTGATGTGTGACAACCCCGTCATTAGGCTGATCAATTTCAGCCCAGTCAAAGAAATTCCAGCCTTGGAAATCAAATAATCCTTGTTCATTCAGATGAGTTAAAAAATGATCTAAGGTAAAGCGGATGTGAGGCACAATCTGCTCCACGAAAGCAATATCAGCCGTACGTTGATAATATTCCTTGCAAGCCGTTACCCAGAAAAACGTCCAATTCGGTATGACGGAGCTCCAACCGCTTGGGACTTGACTGACATAATAAGGTGTTTGTTCGGCAGATCCAGGTACTAAGCTCAGAGAGTGACGAACGAGCGGCTCCGCATCAAACAAGTAATACCCAATTAATGCTTCGTTGCGCGCGTCTCCTACCCAGAACGTCTGCTCATAGGTCGGACAATCCACAAAGGTATCTTCCATACACAATCGGACAGTACGCTGGCTAATATCCCATATTTTTGTAAGCAGCGAATCGGAGCATTGAAACCGTCCAATGTCTGCAACAGGATACGTACTTTGCTTCATTCCAACGTTGTACAGTAGAATGGTTCTTTCACTGTCCGTTTGCCCACGACGTACAGTCACCATCAAATAGCGAAGACCTCTGCGAATCGAAGATACATAGGATTGAAAACCTTCTTGGCACACATAACGAAGTGTATTGTTTAATTTGTAAGTTTCCTGTCGCCATCCGTCTTCCATATATTCGAATCCATAAAAGTCTAGGATCGTGCCGGCAGGACATTCCGCCTCAAATGTAATAAAACCGGAAGTTAATCGTCCGAAATCGATGATCATTTCCGTATCTTGTCCTTTAAACAAGGGAATTTCAGCAGGCATAGGGTTTGCTTTAACCATATTTTGCAGCTGATTCGGAACAGCAAGAACTTCCGTCCGATTTTTCCAAACACTTAGCGTAAACACATTATCCTCATCGACGAGCACCTTCGGTACCGGCCGCAGCCATTGCTGAAAGGCAGTCAACTGTTCTTTGGAAGATAACCCCTTCGCCCGGAGATAATCAGGATGTGTACACACCACTTTTCGGTCGACGGGGCGGCTGGCAACAACATTATACTCAAATGGCCCTAATGTAACGAATGGTGATTCTGATTCTGATCCAGATGAGGTATGTGGGGATATAACTTCGAAAGGCTCCTCACAGTCAATTCCCATGTAAAAGCCTACCGCATGATCAGCACCGGTGATGTCCATATAAAACAGGTTGTCGCCTTCCGATAGCTCAACTGCTACATATTTTTCCGGCGCATCTCCGTAGAACTGCTCGGCTGTAAAGGTAACTCCCCCTAAAGTAAGGGGACCAAATATACTTGAGTTGGGAAAGCCAAGGATGGCTTTCGTCTTTTTCGGAACACGAATGACTGTGGCCAGATAGCCGCCAAATGTGACCGCGTTCATGTGATTCTCACTGCCGGGGACCATATGATTGCGAATGTCGATATAAGCGTTCCATCGAATTGGCTTAACTTTGCTTAAGCTTTCAACTCGCGCCGCATAAATGGGCTCTTCTGTCAGAAAAGGAATATCTCGAGGAACAAGCCGTGTCCACGGTTCTATTCCTACTGGCCCAATTAGGGTCGCTGGCATCCAATCGATGTCGACATAGTCAGGCTTCACCCAAGCGCTGTCCCACTTTCGTGCATCAATTCGTTCTGCAAAAGCGTTCTGCGTTGACATTCTTGGCGCACGGGGGTCCTGCCCCAGATGGCGTGACGTCAGCCATGAAGCATCCGTGCCTATAACTTGAATCGTCTGGGCCTGCGAATTGAGCTCTAGCTGCGCAACCAACCCGCCTCGTCCTCTCAAATAATAAAAGGTGGACAAGCCGAAATGCTGTACTAGAACAGCAACGGTATTACTTTTTCCAGGCTTGAGAAGGCTTCCAATAACATAAATATCATAGAATTGCTCGGAGGGCCATGAGCGAGCAGGTCCACGGCCCAATAACTCCCCGTTTATGTAAAGCACGTATCGCGAATCAGCTGTGATTGCTATCTTAGCTGAATCCCAACCTTTACTCGGTACGTCAAACGATTTGCGAAAACATCTCCACTCGTTGCGTGGACTCTCCTCACCGTCTGACCAGATCCATTGTGCTAAGCCATCCGCTTGAATTTGCATACGAAATCCCCCTAGAGCGATACGGTTTTTCCGCTTACACGACTTTCGTTAACCGCTTCTATGAACCGGATAATTTCCAAAGTCTCCTGCGGGTTAATGCGGGTCTCTCCGGTTCGAAACATATGCAGAATATCCTGCATTAAATTGGCATACTTTCGCAGACCATCAGCAGCTGTGTCAACGTACTCCGAGGATTTGTCTCGGTGAATCCAGGTTCCATGTGTGCCATTGTGTAGATTCCCTCGTAAAGTTCCGATACGTCCGTCCTGCCAGACCGCAGTAACTGTTTCATGACCATTCCCAGAGAAAGCCGTGACAGAACGGCAGCCAGTCCCGAGTACTCGATATAGGACATCAACAAGGTGAATTCCGTACCAATAATAGCCAGGCTGCGTAGGTGTGAACTCGATCGGACCATAGCAGTCAGCCCCAGTGATGTTACTGCTGTCCTCCCTGCTCAGCGACACGTTCAAAGCATCCGCATAGCGGCGTACTGAACCACTCATCCATCGAACACCGAACTGCTCAGCAGTATTGGCTATTGTTTGGGCTTCCTTCAGACTGACTGCAAAAGGTTTATCAATAAAAACAGGTTTTCCAAAAGGAGCAATCTTGGCAAATTGCTCAGGATGCACCCGACCGTCTACGGAAGTGATAAGTATCGCGTCACAGCTCGAGGCCACTTCTTCAGGAGATTCCGTAATGTGAACCCCCAGCCCGTCTCGAAGCTCGGTTGTGTATCCCTCCACACGTGTTGCGCTCGCTTTAAAGTCTGGTGACCCACCGGGAAAAGCCGCAATGATGCGGCCCCCCGAAATATGATTCGGATCATTCGGATCGTTCAAAATTTTGGAGAATACTTTGCAATGGGAAGTGTCTAAGCCTATTAAGCCAAGCTTGAGTTCGGCCATGAGATTCCCTCCAGTTGCAGACCTTTACAAACTTTAACCACAGCGTTGATGATATCCTGAGTGTCCTCGTCTGTCATAATTGGGCTTACTGGCAGGAGCGTAGTTCGCTGTAGTAAGTCTTCCGCGTGCGGGCACATCCCTTTGCTGTAGACGACCGGTTTTTGGAAGGGATAGTTGAATGGAAAATTATCTTTATCCGTTGTTCTCTGATTAAGAATAAAGGATTGCATGTAGATCGGCTCTCCTCCGTACATTTTGAAGCAAAAGATATTCTCCGCATTCATCGCTGCCACAAAAGAATCCGCAGCCGCTTTCGTTGCATGCTGCAGCGCAAAAACGCAGTCGACGTCGCCTTGCAAATCAACCGACGGGCGAATTCGAATGCCTGGTATTTGCTGATTCAAAGCCTCGCGAATCGTTAGATGATGCTTCTTCATAGCGGTTATAACCGTATCAAGCTTTTTCCATTGCTCAATCATGACAGCGCCGGTCATTTCATTCATCCGGTAGTTTTGTCCGATGAACGAAAACTGAGGCGTAATTTGATATTTGCCTTTGTCTCGGAAATTACCCTGATCATGATATCGGGCAGCCCTTTCAAACAATTCCGGTGAATTCGTGACCACAGCTCCGCCTTCTCCTGCAGTGAGAATCTTTTGCATTTGAAAGCTATATACGCCGATATCCCCGATCGTGCCACAGTAGCGTCCTTTATAGGTACAGCCAAGTGATTGCGCGACGTCTTCAATAACCGGAAGATCGTACTTACGAGCAAATGCCATAACCCGGTCCATATCACAAGCGCTGCCATTGATATGAACCGCAATGATTGCCTTCACTTCCTCATCCATGACTCTTTCCAAGTCGTCCACGTCCATATTTAATGTGTCGTCCATATCAACAAATACCGGAACAGCATTCGCACACACGACCGCTCCCGCTGTTGCTGTGAACGTATTCGCTGGAACGATCACTTTATCCCCATAGCCAATTCCGAGTGCCTTTAAGGCAACAATAAGTGCCGCTGTACAAGATGAAACGCCAAGAACGTAGGAGACATTCAACCGTTCCGCCATAAGACGCTCAAACTCCTCAACTGCTCCCAACAGTTGCGGTCCGTAATATCGGAACGGTGAGCCTGCGGCAACGACCTTGGCTACATGTTCGGTCTCTTCTTCCCCGTAAAGCATTGCACCTCTTAGCATCGGCGGAAGCGGTTTACTGCGAACCGGTTCTCCTCCATTAATAGCCAACAGCTCTTTCATGGACTATTCCTCCTTGATTGTTTATTATTCAAATGGAACTGGAATGCCGCCTTGCTCCGATGAGCGGTGAATCAACTCTATCAGGCGAATCGCGTCTCTGCCGGCTTCACCCGTCACGGCTGGCTTTCGCTTTTGACTGACGGATTCAATAAAATCAATGATCTGCTTGCTATGAAAAGCGGAGTTAATATTTCGGGGATCAGCACCGGCATTTCCACTTGTCTTGTCATTTTCATAGTTGGGAAGTGGGATACCAGGAACCGTCCAATGGGTGATCGCTTGACCTACAATTTTAATTGTTCCTTTATCCCCGTAAACGTTAATGCTTGGCGGAAAGCCTGGTACTGCGGAGGTTGTGCACATCAGGGTGGCAAAGCCTCCGTTCTCCATGGTTAATATAGCTAGCCCCATGTCTTCGGATTCCATCTGATGCGTTTGCGTCGCAGTTCGACCTGTTACAGACTTCACCTTTCCGCCAAGCCAGAGCAGCAGATCTATCGAATGGATACCTTGATTAAGCAGGGCTCCGCCATCTTCGGCTTTCGTACCGCGCCAATCTGCTTCATCATAATAGGATTGCGTTCGATAGAACGGTCGAGAAACCTCGACAAGCAGCAGATTGCCGATATTTCCCTCTTCTATCATCCGCTTGAGCAACTGATGATATGGAAAGAATCGTGTCTGTGAGACAACAGACAAAGTAAGTTGTTTCTCCTGAGCTAAGTTGATCATCGCTGAAGCCTCTTCCGTTGACATGGCGATAGGTTTCTCAACCAGCACGTGTTTTCCCGCATGCAGTGCTTCCATAGCGATGCGCCCATGACTTCCACTGCCTGTCGTAATGCAGACGATATCAATTTCCCGGTTATCCAATATCTCATGGTAATCGGTCGTCCAAGCGCAAGTATACCGTTCGCTCGTCCCTCGTGCACGTTGCTCTGTTCTACTGGAAACCGAGACAATCCGTGCTTGATCGATACCGCTTAGTGCTTCTAGATGAACATCAGCAATGGAACCGCAGCCAATAAGACCAAAACCCCATTTTTTCATGTTAACTGCCACTTCTCGATCTGTTCACCATCATATAAAGCACCCTTTCCCTAAATTCATATTCAGATTAGTCAATTCGAGCTGGTTTGACCATGTTTTTTAGTATTAAAACATGTCATTTTGTGCTTTAATTGCATATCGGGAAATTCCTTGTTTATAGGTCTCACAGATGCAAATCGCTCCGTCACCCATTTGCTTAAAAAGAACAAGATCAGCCGGAGCTCCTATTTGCAACCCGATGTTAGTGGGCAAACTCATCAAAGTCGATGGACGCACAGAAGCCATGTCCCAAGCTTCATGCAAGGAACTTAGCTTCTTACGAATCAGATGTGCAATCCCCCATGGAAGCATCTGTGCGGAACCAGCTAGAAGCTGAGGTTCATCTGCTAAGTGAAGACGGCCTTCGTTCGTTTTCACAACATGAATGCGATTGTGAGAGTAGTAGTTGCCAGGAGGCATCCCACTTAGATGAACGGCATCACTTACGAGAATGGCACATTCCTGCTTTACACGCATAACGACTTTAAGAAAAGATTCTGGCAAGTGAAATCCATCCGCGATTAAAGAAACCCAAAGTGAGTCTTGGGCCAGCTGCTCCCATAAGTAATTAGGGTGACGTGGAAGTGTTAAATGGGCCCCGTTTCCAAAATGGGTTGCCATTCGGGCACCGGCAGAGACCGCGTCCCGAATTTGCTCCGGAGATGCGGCAGTATGTCCGATTGCGACTATAATACCTTTTTCTGAGCATCGATGAATGAAGTCAATTGAATTTGGCCACTCAGGGGATAAGGTAACTATCCTTATTCGTCCCCCCGCAGCTTCCTGCCAACGTACGAAGGCATCCCAATCAGGCTCGCAAACAAATTCCCGTTTATGAGCTCCTCGAGGTCCATTTTCAAGTGATATGAACGGTCCCTCCAGATGAATACCGCCTACTGTGTCATTCGTTGCTGAATCTTCCTCGCATGCCATAGCAATCGCTTTCATCGCTTCAGAAATGTTAGCCGCCGAATTCGTTGTGATCGTTGGGAAAAATGTCGTAACTCCTTCTTTCCAAACCTCACGAACAATCGAGTGTACTCGTTCTGAATCTATGGGAAACACATTTAAATCAATGCCCATACAACCATTCATCTGCAGATCAACTAGTCCTGGTGCAATGAAGCATTGATCTTTGTAATTATTGTCACCAGGTGCGGTGCGAATGTTAGTAATAATGCCCTCCTTCACAGTAACGACGATGGATTCACCGGTTATATAATGCGTACCATGTATCTCATTCATAACGATCTCCTCCTATGAAAATAACCCGTTTATCGATTGCATAAACGGGCTGTTTAACAGATTATTATTTTTTGTAATAGCTTTTATACCAATTTGTTGCTTCTTGAATAACCTGTTCCCCGCCTTGTCTTTTCCAGTTCGTAACGAACTTGTCAAAGGCATCATCGAGGGGTTCTCGATCCGTCAGCACTTTGATGAACATGTCCATATATAATGAACCATCTCGATATCCCAACTCAGGCTTCGCTTTTAGTAAGGCTGGGGTCGGCATATACATGGACTCGTCTTTAAAGAAATTCATCTTCGTATATTCGATCCCTTTCTGGGTCAAGGCGGCAAATTTACCCGCGTTAATGACTAATGGAGACATACGGGCATCACCGCCTGGGTTGATCATAACTTGGTAAAAGACCCTCGTACCTTTGTCCATATTGACTTTCGCATTCGGATCCCAGTTGATAGTTCCATTCGTTACCTTATAATTGACCCCTTCAATCCCATAAGCAAAAAACTTGTTTTTAGCTGGATCTTCCGAATGCACCCAGTCAAAAAACTTAATGATATCCTCTGGATGCGCAGCATTTGACGATATGGTATAGACGTTGTTCACACCTGTTCTTTCTGGAACCAAATTCACTTTTCCTTGCGCATTCATTGGTCCAGGCAGCACTCCCACATTTGCATTCGGATCAGTGAACAAATATTCTTGACCTCCACTAGTCAAAACTTGCACTTGATGAAACCACATGCCCACTTTGCCCTGATGAATCAGGTCTCCCCAATCATTATCCTTCATTGTGAACATGTCTCGGTTGATGTAGCCCTTATCGTAGAGCATTTTATAAAAACGGATTGCATCCTTCATTTCAGGTACAATCAAATTCGGGACAAAGCGCCCGTCGCGATATTGCCAAGCATCTGGATAGGCACCGAAATATCCGAAAAAGGCCTCGGAGAATGCAAGACCTTTGCGCATAGCAAAGGGCACCTCATCGTTCGTGTTGCCATCGCCGTTCATATCGAGATTCTTGATTGCATCGAAGAAAGCCAAATAGTCATCCATCGTTTTCGGTTCTTTCATGCCAAGCTTGTCCAGCCAATCTTTGCGATATAACAGCACAAGCATATTTGGAAGTGCAGACATTTTGGGGATTCCGTAAATTTTTCCGTTTTTGCTAACACGCGGATCCTTCCAGGCTTCAGCTGGAATGTCCTTTTTCAAGTTCGGACCATATTTGTCAATGAGCGGCCCAAGTTCTAGAAACACACCGTCCTCGACCGCATTCGGATGACTTGGATTGTCAATTCGGGACGACCACATAACTTCGGGAATATCACCGGATGCAAAACGAATGGCAAGCTGTTTGTCATAAATGCTGGAGCTGACCATTTCAAACTTAACATTGTAGGGGGTACCGGTATATTGGCTGAAAAGCCTCGACATTTCCTTAAAATACTTATCGTCCTCGGTTAAGTTCTGGGCGTATTGGTTACCGCCGTCCTGCATGAGGATAGTGATGTCGATCGGCTTTTTCGAAACCTTGTTGACATCTTGCTTAAGTGCTGTAGATTCCGAACCTTGGCAAGCTGATAGAAGGCTGCTCGTGCCCATTACTGTGATCAAAAACAAGAGAAGACGTTTACTCATGATCCTTTCGTTCCCCCTTTGAAGAAAGCGATCTGCACCTCCTCTAATACTAACGAATAAGCTATCCTTTCGTAAACATATATATTTGAATTTTCAGCCTTTTTCAGCACCAGATGTGCCATAGATATGCTCTGGTTGCCCAGGATATCGGTTATCTCCTAAAAACATTCGCCAAAACCCTCTTTGTACTTCAAAACCGTACTTTTCCATCAAGGCAGTACCTGATACATTCGGTTTGGGAACGTCCAAAAATATTCCTCTGTCTGGGATGCTTCGCAAGACTTCAACAAAGAGTACCTCTGCCGCCAATTCATTGACAGCTGTCCATGGGCCGATCTGTACCGCATCGAAACCAACTCTGGCAAGTAGATATCCAAGTACAACGCCGTCCTTCTTAATATAAAAGGCCAGTTCTTCATGACGCTTATATAAGGTACGTATAATTTCTTCGCGATTGGCTCCAAAGCAATGTGCATCAAAGGCAATGATCTCATCCAAACTTCCCTGTTTGAGGGGCTTCGCTGATAGGTCCGTGACCAATCGCTGAAGCGGCAGCTTAGGAGCCTTTCCTTGATATCTCGTAACTTCATACTCATCCTGAAAACCGAGTGGGATGTAAACCTTCTTACCCATCGGCGTGGCGTCCAGCTTTATACAGTCCACGCCATGTTCCTCCAAAAAAGTAATCGTCTTCTGAAGAAGGGCAGTCCCTATCCCGAATCTTCTTTGAGATGGATGCACGAGTACCATGCCTATCCAGCCGAATCGGTTCTCATAGGGGATAGCCGTCGCAGTTCCCGCTTTTTCTCCTCCCATTTCCGCGAGAAAACAACCGTATTTAGCAAAGCGCATATATCCTCGCCAATCGTTCTCCACTTGATTCCAACCAGCTATATTTTTCAATTCCATGGCAAAAGGAAGATCTTCCTCTGTCATTACCCTCACGCTCAATCCGCTCAACTGCATGACTATTCCTCTCCTCTTAGCTGGACCAAGTTTTATTGCTTCAGTTTGCGGATTCTTTCTTTTTCCCCCTCTATTTGTTTCAAATACGCCAAAGAGCATTCTACCATTAAGTCCATCATTTTTAGGCCCTTCTCGGCACTTGCAACCTCCGGATAACCCCAGTAACCGTCTTCCGTCAATTCTGTAACGTCAAAGTAATCCATGAAATCCTGAGGCACACTCGTTGGTGCAGCTTGCGGGACATAATCCTTAACATGTTCAGGACACAGATGCAGGATGTGCGAGGTTTCCTTTTCTCCTCCGTGAATATCGAGCTTCGTATGCTCCATGACTTCATGCTGCCGTCCTAGAGCGACCGATGTGTGGATGAGAATGACTTCCATCACATCTTCGCGGTCTGCGAAGTCTCGATTAAGCTGCCGAATCGTCGGCTTTAATATCCAATTGCCACCGTGTCCGTTGATGAGAATAAGGCGTTTGAAGCCAGAGTATAACAGTGACTCAGCAATATCTCTGATGACAAGGGCAAGTGTATCTGCCTTGAGATAAACGGTACCTTTAGCAGCACGGTGCTCGATTGAGGAAGCAATACTTATCGGAGGGAGCAGGTAAGCACTCAGCGTCTCCGCTATTCTCTCTGCCAGCGCCCCGGCAATAATATTGTCAGTACCATAAGGAAGATGACTTCCGTGCTGTTCCAGTGCGCCAACTGGCAAAATCGCTGTATCACACTCGGCATTCTGAAAATCTTTTCGATTATTATACATCGTTAGCATAGGTTCACCCTCTTTTCAGTTGTACGCACTTAACGCCAAAGCGTTCTTTGATAAGCTGCTCAGCCCCTGGTTCCTCTTCCGAGAGAATCGGACGCCAAAAAACCGCCTGCTCAGCTTCATTCTCATCGTACTTGGATCTGATGATGACATTCCCTTTTTCATCCAAACCAGAAATTCTTATTTGCCTTCGGTTTCGCTCCCAACTATTAATTTGTTTCCCGGTCCAAAACGTGAATCCGCGTTCTTTTGCTATATGCACTGTTTGGAGCAGAGCCTCACGAACTTCCGGCGAGCTGTGAATACGTCCTTGATGATATAAGAAATGTGCTACACCGCGAACCTTCTCCACTTCTTCTAAGAAGGGGACAATGACGCTTGCATCGGTAAATTGTGGAATATCTTGTGTCAAAAATCCGATTTCCAGCACATCATAAAGTCGATTAGCCTCATTCGACCAAGCTATCGGATAATACGGATGGCAGGTTCCGAAAAGAAACCCAGCCGCTCCCGATTTGCTCGGTCCTCGTGTCTGATCCGATTCGATGCCGCATGCTTCACACCACTGAAACAGCTCTCCCCAGCCTTCAAATCGGGTAAAATGGTTTTTATTGCTGGTCACCTTACCTTGGACCGTTACCTGAAGCCACTCGAATTGCCGATTGAAGTCTGCAAGATCCCATCGGCCACCCTCGTTGATATTCGAGTTGAAATGAAGAGCGAGCTCATGTCCAGCTTCCTCAATTTGAGGATAAAGCCAAGCACTGTACCCTGGCTTCATCATGCACCAAGAGGAATGAATATCAGCGATCGCTAGTGTTTGTAGTGTAGTTACTGCATCTTCGTCAAAATTGCGATCGCTATCATGAGAAATCATAGCTACTCTATCTACACCTTCTGGCCAATAGTCGGAAAAAGGCACAGGTTTTTGTTTTTCAACCATTCGTCTGAGAATATGTGACACAACTGCTTCCCGCCATAAATCCGCGTAAGGATGTGCGAAGTAAGCCATTCCGGTTTCTGTCGTTTTTCTGTCGTACGCCCAATTCATCTCTAGTCCATCCTCAGCTTTAAGCAGCCCATCGTTCAAGTTCCCAGTCCCATCAGCAGCTGGAGTCCCGTCCTCCAGAACGGGTCCTGTTCCTTGCTGCAAACCAACAATCGTTCCCATAACATCGACGCTCCAACGTTCGAGTGTTCCTAAACCGATTGTAAATTGTTGCAACAAGGCTCCGGCAGAAACTCCATGGGGAACATTTGCAATTGTCCCCCATTCCTTGCATGCTTCTGCAGGCTCTTTTTGTTTCACCCAAGTCGAAGCACTTAGAAAGCGCAGCGGTCTCGTATCCCCCATCTCCTCTGGCAGATGAGCATATCCTGCTGTAATCGGCTCTGTCCCGGCGAAGCCAAGCCGCCGAGCCATACCATTTAATCCGGAGAAAGAAATGACAATACCTCCACGTTCCGCATATCTCCAAATAGTATCATTGGCTGCCTCGTGACTTGGCGCTGCAGCAATGAGGATGAGATCAAACTTATTCTCCAGAATCTGATGCAATGCATCGATCCATTCGAATGGGATGCCTGCATGGGAAAGCACTTCACCAGCATAAAGGCCGAATGTATTCAGCCCATATGTCAATCGCTGCTCAATCGACCCTTTGTCCCGCAGAATCCCGATTCTCGCAATGTTCATGCGTCATTCTTCCTTTCCAATCAAGTAAGATGACTTCGGTTGCCTTCAATCTCGGGAAGATCCTCTCATCAACCGTGAGCCTTGGCGCTTTCTTTGGCTTCCAACGCCTTTAACACTTTAACAGCTGCAGTAGCGATTTCATCCGCTTCATCATCGGTGAGGATCGGGCTGATCAAAGTAATCGTTATTCTTCCCAGCAGGTCATCACATTGTGGACACATGTCTTTTGTATATACGACTGGTTTCTTGAACGGAAAATTATACGGGAAATTGTCCTTTTCGGCTGTACGTTGCTCGAAGAAACACGGAATCATATAACAGGGTATACCATCGTACATGGCATGAGTAGAGACATTTTCCGCTTTCATTGCGGCTGCATATTCTTGAGCCCGTTCCAGTGTTGAATGAACGATGCCAAGTACACAGCCAGTATCGCCGTCATCGTCAACAGCTGCGCGGAATCTTACACTCGGCATCTCAGCCGCGATGGTCGAGCGAATTTTTCGGTGATGCCTTCTCATCGTTCCGATCACGATATCGAGCTTCTTCCACTGTTCGATCATGACGGCGCCAGTCAGCTCGCTCATACGGTAATTTTGTCCGGACATGATATATTGCGGTTCGATTTGGAAGCGTTCTTTATCCCGGAACATGCCTTGATCATGATACCTGACGGCCCGTTCGAACAGCTCAGGGTTCGAGGTGATAACCGCTCCGCCTTCGCCTGCCGTTAACATTTTATTCATCTGAAAACTGAACACGCCGATGTCCCCGATTGTGCCGCAAATCCGTCCTTTGTACGTGCAGCCTTGGGATTGGGCTACGTCTTCAATTACGTAGATGTTGTGCTTTTTGGCGAACGCCATAATTTTATCCATGTCACATGGACTGCCATTGATATGTACCACGATAATCGCTTTGACTTCTTCGTCGTAAACCCGTTCTAGATCGTCAGCATCCATGTTGAGCGTTTCGTCCATGTCGACGTATACAGGCACCGCATTACTACTTACGACGGCTCCTGCCGTTGCGATGAACGTATTTGCTGGTACAATCACCTTGTCTCCGTAACCGATTCCAAGCGCCTTCATAGCAACCACCAAACCTGCCGTACAAGAAGAGACGCCAAGCACATATGGGATATTCAAGTCTCGTGCTATCATGTCTTCCAAAGCCTTGACGGCATACTGCATATCCGGGCCATAGTAACGGAACGGTGATTGAGCGGCAAGCACCTTTGAGACCGAATTCATTTCTTCTTCTCCAATCAGCATTGAGCCCCTGTAAGGTGGAGGCAGCGGCTGGCTCCTAACTGGTTTCCCTCCGTCAATCGCTAACTTTTCCATTTCTCAGTTCCTCCTTCAACTTGGTAATCAAAGTGGTTCTTACACACTTGTTAGCTTCGTGCTCGCGCTGTCAATTTTTAAAACGGCCTCATTCGCCCGATATACGTCCTCCGCCAACAAACGGTGCGGTTTTCCAGCGATTTGATTTAAGAAATCTGCCGCCAGTGTGGCGGGAGGAGTCTTGATCTCCCAGCGAGTCGTCTTGTTATGATGATCGGTAAAGGCAACGAATGGTCCTGGTTGTCCGAGCGGGTCTCCGGACGTCCGGATTTCGGCTCTGCCTTTCGTTCCGGATACGAATATGCGGCCGTCTCCCCAAGATTCGAACGCTTCGGGCATCAACCAATCTGATTTCATCGTAGCGGTTATATGGTCTTCCAGGAGCACGTTAACGACAGCATTTTCATAAAGACTTGGATACTCCGGAAACCGATTTTTGATCAACATGCTAGTGTGCCCAACGATTTCCTTGCCTGTAAACCACCACAACATATCGACGTCGTGAATCATCAGGTCGATGATCAGACCTCCGTTCAGCGTTTTATTGAAAAACCAATCAGGTCTTGTGGCCGGATGAAGTTTATGCGGCTTCAAGAAGGTGAAATCCTCGATTTCGCCTAACAGCCCTTCGTCAATCATTGCTTTCAGTGTAAATTGAGCCGGAGCAAAGCGGGCGGTCAGCATCATTCCTAGCTTAATCCGTTTTCGGTCAATCACCTGACGGAGTCTGCTCAAGCCGTTCTGGTCGATAACAATCGGTTTATCCGTCATGACGTGGATCCCATGTTTTTCAGCCCATTCAATCACGTCGATTTTGCTATCGTTGGGTCCAGCGCTGCCAATGATTTCTACTCCCTGTTCAAGAAGTTCATCCATGGACTGGAACAGCGGTACTCCATAAGAAGCCGCGTACTGTCCCGGAATATGATATTTGCTCTGGTCGAAGATTCCAGCAAACTGATGCCCTTCTTTGATCATTTCTTCGATAAATGACTTGATATGATAGTGCTGACAACCGACAATGGCAAATTTCATGTTTGTTCAACTCCTACTTTGTAAGCTTCTCGACATTCGTTTGCACACAACTCCGAATTTCATTTCAACTTGGTCTTCTGGGCTTGCCTGTTCATTCTCGCGAAGCGGCCGCCAGAAAACAGCCTGATCTGCATGGTTGGCAGTGCCCAGGATGACAGCATCATCTTCCGTCACGCCGATGATGCGAACCGTTCTTCGAGCTCGTTCCCACGCGTTGATCTGACTGCCGGTCCAGAAAGTGAAGCCCCGCTCCCGCGCTTCTTTGACAACTAGTCGAAACGATTCCCGCACTTCGGGGAACCTTTGAATACGCCCCTGGTGGAATAGGAAATGAGCTACTCCCCGAACCTGGCTTACTTGCTCCAAGAATGGCACGATTACACCCGTATCGGTAAATTGGGGTAAGTCCTGAGAAAGGAAACCGATTTCCAGAACGTTATACAGCCTGTTTCGTTCATCCGCCCAGGCAATCGGGAAATACGGGTGGCACGTTCCGAACAAGAAGCCCGCATTTCCTTTCTTGCTCGGTCCCCTCGTCTGATCCGATTCGATGCCGCAATCTTCACACCACAAAAACAGCTCGCCCCAACCCTCGATGAGGGTCATATGATTTTTGTTGGTGACTGCTTTTTGTCCAACGTTATCTTGCAACCATTCGGCTTGGCGCTTGAAGTCCTCGTGTGTCCATCTTCCGCCTTCGTTCACGTTTGAGTTAAAATGGAGCGCAAGTTCATGTCCTGCTTCCCTAATCCGCGGGTAGATCCATGCGCTATAGCCCGGCTTCATCATGCACCATGTCGATTGGATCCCGTGTTCCTCCAGAATGTCCAAAGTCGCAATAGCGTCTTCGTCCCAATTGCGGTCACTGTCATGGGATAGCATGGCTATCTTTGAAATTCCTTCAGGCCAATAGTCAACAAATGGCAATATTTTGCCCTTCTGTGCCATTCTTCGCATAATGTGAGAGACAATAGCCTCTCGCCACAAATCAGCGTAAGGATGTGCGAAATAAGGCGCCCCTTGTTCCGTTAGCACGCGGTCATGCGTCCAATCCAGCTCTACTCGGTCGTCCGCCTTCCACAGTCCTTCATCGATGGGGGCGCTGCCGTCTGGATCCGGAACTCCGTCGTCGAAAACAGGTGCTGTTCCCTGCTGCAGACCGACAATTGTTCCCAGGAGATCGATGCTCCAGCGTTCGATTGAGCCCGACCCGACCTGGAATTGCTGCAGCACCGATCCAAGCTTCTTTCCCTTCGGTTCGCAGGCGATCGAGCCCCATTCCATACTTCCATGAAGCGATCCATTCGTGTCACGGACGCCAGGTCCCCAATCGCCTGCATCCGCATGCTGCTTAGGACGCACCCAAGGAACGGCGCCGAGAAATCGGAGCGGCCGGGTGTCCCCGAGGCTCTCTGGCAATTCGGCATAGCCTGTCGGGAGCGATACAGATTTCATAAGGCCAAGCCGCTTCGCCAATGCGTTGATTCCCGCGTAACTGACGACGATCCCGCCCCGCTCCGAATAAGACCAGATCAATTGAGATGTCGCTTCATCATTTGGGGCTGCTGCTACGATAATCAAATCATAGAATCTTTCCATCATATGATGGACGCTATCCAACCATTCAAACGGAATGCCAGCATGGGAAAGCACTTCTCCGATGTACCGTTCGAACACGTTCAATCCGTATTTCAACCGTTGTTCCTCTATGCGTCGATCCAGTAGAACTCCGACTCTAGCAATGTTCATATGCGGTCCCCTCCGTAGAAATGCTCCAGCCTTGCTACTATCCCGATTAGTCGCGTCAACTTAATAAAAGTCGAAGCACATTAGAAAGTGTGAACGAATCCCCGGGTTTCACGTCCATGTGCACCCGTTTACCACGATATTCAATGACCTGTTTATTCCCCAATCCAAGCCGTTTATGTGGAGAAGACCAGCCTTCTTCCAACTTAATGAGCGTCATGTCGGAGCGAAAAGTAAGTGTGCAGCCGTCAAGCTGTGTCTCATTAAGGTAGTACGCAGATGGCTTCAAGTAATCCGAGGAGTCAATTAATGCAGCCTGGCCTTGGAACGCTTGTTCCAAGCTCTCGTCAACTCGATCGAGCTCAACTCGAATGGCTCGGGTTTCTGCGTCCACTTCAGTTATAACCCCTTGATAAGCAGGCGCGTCCGCTGTCCACTCTCCATCCGATGTGCGTATAAAGGAGTAATGTACAGCTTCAAGCTGAACGAGCCGGTCATCACGATAACGCAGTACTAGAGACTTAGCATCCGTCTCAAAGATACGACCTTGGGAATCACAGTAACGGACCTTTTCCCCTTCGGTATAAGAACTGAGAACAATATCACGATGCTTACCGTCCACATACCGAATCTCGATGCCAGTCGACATAGGGTGAGGAGGAGCTGAGTCCAATACCGATTCCAATGGAAGAACAGTTTGCAGGAACGACGTTCCTTCGTACGGCTCCAACACGCTTATAAAACCTGTTGAATGATTCGCAGCGTCAATGTTGTCTTCGTCCCGCCATAATACATAGGGTTCCCAGCGTGATTTTCGCATTTCTTCCCCGCCCTTTTCTCCGAGGCATAGGATGAGTTCGCGCTGCTCCCCTTTGGGAACTGTATGAATTTTCAAGGACGCAGTTCCATAAGGGAACGTCCAAGAAACCGGTCGATTCACCTTAGCCTTGCGTAAAGCTTTCATCCATCCGTAGCCAGGCTTGCTGTACAACGGAACATCGGAACCAGCAAGTGTGCCATCTATATGCGTCCATTCCGTTTCTTCAATTCCTTCGAATTGTACGGATTCTGGTGTACAGTCCATTCCTACCGTATTATAATCGAACGTTTTTCCGCCAGATAAGCCATTAAAATCAACTACATAGGCATTCTCCTGATCAGGAGCTTGAACGATCCAACACCAACGTTCGTAATGCGTTCCCGGGTAAGTAATCGTATTATCAAGTCCTGCCATTTGGAGTATATTACCCTCGTAGTGACCTTTTTGGCGTGAATAGGAAGGCAACTGATCTTTACCATCGACTATAGCAACTGTACAAGCAGCCGAATGTGTTTCCCACGCCTCATATTTGGGACTGAGCCACGTAAACGGATATCTCCCACCTGATGCTTGCAAATGATACCCGAAGCCCCCAATCCACAAACCCAGCTTATCACCATGATGATGTCCTGCGGTCGGCTGTCCGTACAACATCACGTGCTTGCAATTGTGGGCATTCGTACCTACGCGGAACATACTCGTTTCGGAATCTTGCAAAAGGAAGGAAGGTTGAAGCTGATCGGAATTTGCTTCATACTGCTGATATTCCTCCCACTCGGCCGCCGTAGCAAGCAGTAAGAACGAGTGCTTATTATTCGTTTCTCGAACGCTCCTGAGGCGATAGTCGGTTAACTCCTCCTGATTATATCGGGATAAAAGTCCACCTATTACCGATCGAAGCGATGGCGAACGGCGGTAAATAATTTCATAGGAAGGTGTATACGTGATTTTGCCTTTTCGTCGATCCTCAGATACCGGCTCTACATTATCCGCGAGCGTGTCGCCAAACATTGGTATCAGGCTTCCCGACCGAAGCTTCGCAAACAGTCCGATCACCTGCCTCAGACTGAAGTCCGAGTCTTCAAACAAATCGATTCCATTTGGAAAATACTCCTCATCAGAGAACCCGTAGTTGTTGTTCGCCATCATGGACACTTGCTCGCAGATGGCTGCCATATAGCCCAATGAATCGTAAATATAACGGCCATCTCGGAAAAAGTTATTACGAAACTTTGATTCCAAGCTATATTTTCCACCATACAAAATATGATGCATAAGCTTGCCGCTTCCCATATACGAGGCGATAAGCAACTGTAAATAAATCCAACGCAGAGACCAGTCGGCGTCGCGAGTTTTCTCAATTTCACAACTGTACAATATGTAGGGAATCATTTCGTGGACAGCGGCGTTCACATGGAATGGAACCGTTCTTTTCTTATTTTCTGCATCGGGTTTGGCTGCAAAAAACTGTTCTAAATCAGGACGATACGCTTCCCCTGCTTCAAAAAGCAGGTCTGCTGCTTCAAAAAAATTAGAAAGCCAGTGGGATTCCGTTGTAGTCGGTTCGGATATTTGCACCGTATCGTAGTAGCCCGATCCATAGTTGCCGTTCATATATGGAACCAATTCGGCAATTCGCCCCATTAACAGTAAAGCTTTGAAGGCATATTTCTTCTCACCAGTCAGTAGGTAGGCATAAGCCAAATTATTAATCGCACCAGAGTTTTGCATGCCGGTCGTCTCTTCACAGACATTTGTATCCTCCAAAACGGAGCAATATGGATTTCCCATCAACATGGATAGGATAAATAGACGGTACGAAGCCGTAAACATATACCGCACACCTGGATTTGGAAATCCTTCTGGTGCCAAAAACCCTTGGCCATCGTCGTCCAATACGATCTCCTCACCCGTTGTTGGGTTTTGCAGCTTCATCCCGTTATACCACCATGTTTGGGTAGTTGGGTTATAATATTGATAAGGCCGCTCTAAACAAAGCTGATAAGCCGTTCGTTTGCCGCCTTCGAGAGGATCCCCGAAATATTGGCCTACTGAAAGGGCCCTAGGGTTGCCAACGGGTACCAACTCGAACAGCTCATCATCGCTTTTGGCAGCCCAGTAATCAGCAATTTGCATGATCTCTTCTTTCACTCGTCCGCCCCAAAGTGTCGTGTTTGCAGACACACGAGCCTGTTCAACCTCGGCCCTAGATATTCTAGCCGTAAATCCCTTACGTTTCTCCGTAACATAGCCGTATATTTCTTCAGGTATCTTCCACTTTACCCATCGAGTAAAAAACAGCGTACTCTCTGCTTGAATAGTATGCTTTCTCGTTTGAATCTCCTCATCAGACAGACCTCGGGTCAGCAGCAAATCGCCCATCCCTAATCCCATCGTCGGCCGATCGCCTGGAATTCCCGACCACGTAATCAGCGTCGATTCATCTCCGCTTTTTAAAGTGCGAACTGCATTAAACCCAAGGATTCGCTGCTCAGTTGACTCAATCCGCAAAAACCGCAGCGGCATACTCACTGACAGGTTTACAAAGCCTTCCGAAGCAGAGATCGAATAATCAATGTCCGAAGGAATCTCAAGCCGTTCAATTTCATAGAGGAATTCCTCATACACCACACTGCCATCTTGTTTAAACTTCATCGAAAATGCCCCATGACGTTTCCTGCGCGTATGGCCAAAATCGAAAAAAAGCACGACTTCGCCGTCGGCTTCGGGAGGGACAGACTCAAAACGCAAATCAAGGCAGAAATGATCTAATTTCGTATAGGCACAGAATGAAATAGCGTGATCTGAGTCCTTTAGTTTACTAATCTTCGCTCGGAAGCCCAGATCGGCAACCTTAAACTTCTCTGACTGGGTAACTTCGAAAATGCTGTTGTGTTCATGTACCAGATAAATCGGATAAGTCTCTTGGTTATTGCACTTTTCCACGCGCATCTCCATGTAGCACCCTTTCCTTTCGGCCTTTACGAAAGCCGATTAACTGATCATGCGAGTTTGATGACTTGACCGCCATCCACCACGAGATTATGCCCAGTCATATAACGAGAATCGTCTGATGCTAAGAACAAGGCAGCATCCGCTATCTCATCTGGCTGACCGACTCGGCCCATCGGTATCGTTTTGATATAATCAGCAATAGCCGGAGGATCGTCAATCATCGATTTTGTAAGTCGAGTTTCAATAAAGCCGGGACATAACGCATTCACCCTGATTCCGTATGGAGCCAACTCAAGCGCCATAGACATGCTAAGCAAGTTCATGCCGCCTTTTGTCACATTGTAATGCGCCTGCATGGCTTCCGCATTAATGCCATTCACACTTGACATATGAATGATAGAGCCACCCGTCCGTCGTTCCACCATTTCTCGAGCAACTCGCTGTCCGACGAGAAAAGCCCCCTTCAAATTCACGTTCATGTGCTCATCCCAATCTTCCTCCGAGATATCCAAGAATGCGCTCAATCCACAAATGCCCGCATTGTTAACCAAGATATGGACAGCACCCCAGCGTTCGATAACGTCATCCACCAATCGGTCAACCTGACTTTTCGCCTGAACATCAACCTGAACCGTCATAACCTCGCTGCTTTCGCGTCGAATAATGTTTGCCGCCTCTTCTAGAGCGGTAATGCTGCGTCCTGCAATCGCCACTTTAGCGCCTTCTTTAGCGAAACGAACAGCTGTTGCCAGTCCGATACCGAGCGAACCACCTGTAATGATCGCTACTTTACCTTCAAGCCTCATTGTGAGTCCTCCTAGTCAAAAACCTTATCCTTCGGATTGTTAACCCTCTGGTATGACAGCTACAACGTCCACTTCCACCCGTACGGTCAATTGGCTGCCGACCGTTGTGCGAACCGGGCGAACGGGTCCTGGAAAAAGCTCTTTATACACACTGTTAAATCGTTCAAAATCATTTAAATCTTCCAAATGCGCCGTAACTTTAACCACATCTTGCAATGTAGCTCCTGCCGCATTCAGAATGGCTTCTAAGTTACGAAACACAAGTCGCGTCTGCTCCTCGATCGTACCCTCCACGATCTCCCCCGTTAAGGGATCTAACGGTCCTTCTCCTGAAGTATAAATAAGATTACCTACCCGAATCCCTTGCGAATAAGGCCCCGTATTTTGCGGCGCACCGGTTGTGCTGATCTCTTCTTTGACCCACTTGTTTGCCATTGAAATTATCCCCCGCTTTCTACTCCGCACCATTCAACAATGGCGGTAATATAAATTTTAGTAAGCTTGATCAAGCTTTCTATGTCTACAAACTCGTCCGGAGCATGAGCATTCTCTCCAACCGGTCCAAGTATGACTGCTGGCGTGTCTGAGTAACAATTGAACATAAATGCGTCACAAGCAAATGGCGCCGTGTAGGCTCCAACAGGCATACCCCACTCCTCTTCCGCTTGCTGCAGCAAAATGTTCGTAAGTGGTGTTTCAGCACGGCTTCCAGGGAGAAACCGGGTGATCAACTCCCAGTCGACCTCAAGCCCCACCAGTTCTGGTTGTGAGCTTAACGAACGTATCGCACCAATAAATTCTGACTCCAAGACTGAGAACGACTCACCTGGCAAACATTCAACCCAAATTTCAATCATGCAAGTTTCTGGGATCCCGTCGGCCATGCCAGGCTCAAAGCCACCTGCTTGGATCATCGAAAGCACGACCGCAGGACTTTGGGACTCGCCAGTCGGTGTAACGAAACATTTACGCGCCTGCATATCATTCTGGTAACTTTCAATAGCTCGAATAAGGTGTGCCATTCCGTATACCGGATTTCGAAGTTCTTCACCGCCAAAACCCATGCCACCTTTACCGCGAACTCTTATCTTCCATGCAGCTCCACCCATGTGTGAATCACAGACTCGCATGTTAGTAGGTTCTGGAACGATCGCAGCGTCTGCTCGATTCCCGCGGACGCGGCCAGCCAAAGTTCCGTTGGCACCGCCCATCTCTTCATCCACGATGCTCTCGAAGCTAAGGTCACCGAGCAATTGGACTCCTTTTTCCTGCAAATATTGAAAAGCAAGCAAGACGGCAGCGGTACCGCCTTTCATGTCGTTTGAACCGCGACCATACAAACGCCCCCCTATGATGACGGGTTGAAAGGGGTCCTCCGCTGTTTTTCCTGGAATGCCTGGCACGACATCTGCATGAACGACAAAGAGCAGTGATCTTCCTTCGCCTTTTCCCTTTTTGTAAGCATATAAATTCGGCCGATCCGTATAGTTGCGTTCCCCCCAGTAAGCCGGATGCGTTCTCAATCCATCTACCTCTGATAATGCGTATAATTCTGCATCGAAGTCGAGCTCCATTAACGCCTTCTCCAGGTATTGCTGCATGGGCAATTCATTCCCATTGGGAGGTTTATTTTCGCTCGGAATGGCTACCATCTCCATAAGCATCTTGACTAGATGGTCTTTTTGATTGCGTACCCAGCTTTCCAATTCTTGATCGGCAAATATCGCTTTACTCAATCTCATATCCCTCCATCCGAATCGCATAATTGGTTTAAGAGCCCAAGCACTGTGTCGACCATCCGTTCACCAGAGTCAGGGGCCAGCCGCGTTCGAGAAGTTAAACGAGTCTCGTATCCGCCCTGATTGAACGCTTCTCGGGTTGCTACATATCCGTTGACACCGTTCGCATAAGCAGCGATTAGTGTATGGGGGGATGGTGATCTTTGTTTAAGGTCGTGACCGAATTCCACGAATAATTCACATGGAAAGGCTGCAATTGCAGCCGCCCCAATTCGAAGCGCCTGAATTTCAACGGATACTTCCGTTTCCTGCCGCTTACTAAGCGTGAGAAGCTGCCTTGCAAAAAAGGAGTCCGCCTCGGTTATTGCTACCTTATTCTCAGCATGCTCTGACGCACGAAGCAGATCTTCAGCTTTCTGGAGATCCTCTGATGATGGCTTTCGTACAGCAAGTGAAAGCAGCTCGCATCGCCCTTCTACATGCAGCGAATTCTCCGTGACAGCTTTTTCTCTAGTCTTGATAACTTCACCCGCTAACACTTTCCCCATTTGGCGAAAGGCATCAGGCGTGGGCCGTAAGGTATGCATAAAATTAAGATGATTAATATTCCCGCAAGCCCCGTTAAGAAAAAGACTAATGAATGAATTGCCGTAAACCGCTTTCAACACACGGCTAATTTCTCCTGGATAGTCTGCGCTATACCGTTTTCCACCTATCGTGTCAGGATGACAGGCGAAATTCGTTATGACTCCAAGCGGATTTCCGTCCTCGCCATCTAATCGAATGATGAAGACATCTGAATCAATAGGACCAGCCGGCTCAAGAATGTCTGGATTATTAAAACCTGGATTAGTCCGCAGACTTCCATCCCGCATAAAATAGCGACGATTAAACGAGATTCCGTCCTCTTCACCTTTGGCGAAACCAATTTGGGCTTTTCTTCTGTTTCCATAGGCCAACACTGCTGCGTCTGCAGCCTTTTTGACTAAGAACGCTGTGTACTCGTCACCATCTGGACCGCGATCACGATAAATGGGCCCACCTGTATGCGTATGTGTAGCAGCAACCAAAATATGGGATGCAGGAATTCCGGTATCCGCTGTCACCCGTTTGCGGATGGCATCCACTTCTTCCTTCTCTATCCCAATCGTATCGAGTGCGATGATAGCGGACAACCTCTTGCCATCGCCAATTACAACGGCTTTAACGTACAGGTTGTCTTTGACCCCAATGGCAGGTCTCGGTGTAAAATAACCTGGAATGGCAAACCCCAGCGGGGGTGTGATATCAATTTCGAATAAGCCGCATTCGATCATGTTTGTTCCTCTCTTCTACATCCGGTTATTAACAGGTAAGCCGAGTTTCTGCTCGACATAGTCCCTACAGACCATCAGACTGTTTAGAGGGGTGCTCGTTGACTGATCAATTTCAATCGTCATCCAACCGTCATATTGGATTTCTTCCAAAAGACGAACAACTGCTGGAAAATCAATGGACCCCAGACCCAATTCGCAAAAAATCGGCAGTGCCTCGTCTCCAGACAAAACAGGAAACTTGGTACGATCCGGTTCGTCCGGAGTGACGTCCTTGATATGCATATAAGCAATCCTATCTTTGTATCGCCGCATCAAGGTAACAGGATCCATGCCTGCCTTCGTTAGATGGGCTGTATCCGGACAAAAGAAGACGAAGTTCGGGTCCGTCATTTCCATAATGGCATCGATTTCGTTTTCATCTTGAATCTCTGTATTCAGATGCGGGTGCACACAGGCTTTCACACCCAGATCGTAGCAGCGTTTGGCAGATTCATTAATCGCTCTTGCAGCGGTCTTTAATTCCTCTAACGTAGTGCCTCCCGCTATTCGCGGTCCTCTCGGTCCAAGTACGATCCGATCACTGCCGTTCTGAGCGGCAAATCTAGCGACTCGCGTATTATAGGCCACTGTTTCATGGAATTGTGAAGCATCGCTGAATCGTCCCCCACCATATAACGCAGACAATACAAGGCCATATCGCTCAAATAATGCTTTGAATTCATGAACGCGATCTTCGTATTTCAGTGCGATTCTTGTAAAAGTTTCACACGCTCGGAAGCCCAGAGACGACGCTTCCTCCATCCCTTTAACGAAATCTTCTTCCCACGTAATTAAGTGACAGGATACTTTCATCTTCAAGACTCGTACTCCTCCTTTTTACCCATTGGGAGATAGCCTAACTTTATTCTATTTTTCACTAAATCGGGATGGTATTTTATATGGTAATATGTCTTTTCATGAGTAATCTTATTTGGTATATAAATTGTAGGTTTTCCAGATAGAAAACCCTACTTTGGCATAGAAATCGACTTCCGAAGTCCAATCGATGACCATCAGATGATGATTCCTTTCTTGTAAAACCCGCATACCTGCTAGAAGAACGGCTTTTCCGTACCCATACCCACGATATGGAGCCGCAATGCCGAGTGGACCGATGCCACCGCATGGCTCCTGAAAGCATGGACTCCAGAATTGATTGCCTGCGAGAATGGGGGAACTTTCGTCATTAATACGGCAGAAGCCGATAATAGTATTCGACTTACGCAAGAGGACAAATTCTCTGCCTGTCCCCCCTGATGCAAAATACCGGTGTGTCGTCTCTTCCCAACGCCCAGGAAAGGATATCTTCATGAAGGCGAGCAATTCTTCACGATCAGCTTCTCTGGCGACAGACAACGTGACTTCCGACCCAACATCTTCCTCTACGATTACTTTACTACGAAAATCACCTAACAGATCGTAAGTGATTCCCCGTTGATTGAACCCACGATTTTCAAACCAACGTTTCATACCTACGTACTGGGAGGGTACTCCAGGAAAGAAATGTCCAGAATCCCCGCCTAGTGCAATTGAGCTCATTCCTACGTCATTTAACGATTTTTCAGCCATTTTGAGCAGTGTACCGCCAATACCTAAATTTCTATAGCGAGAATCAACGAGCAACATTGAAATATAACCCACACCTATTCGCTGAATTTTGCTTATTACGACACCTGTCAAATAATCGGACGATTCTTCCTCAACGACAAAAGAACCCTCCGATAAAAAATCCGGGTGGTTCAAACTGTTTTGATACAATAGACGTGTGCGGAGCGGAAAATCGCCCCCTATCTCTCGATTCCACAGTTCACAAATTCGTTCCAAATGGCTTGGTCTTAGCTTCACTGTTCGCATTTCCAACCTCCTCATCCTTCTAAGGAATGGCGGTACTCTGACGGAGAAAACTTGTAATATTTCTTGAACACTTTAGCAAAATGAGCATATTCATTGTAGCCGACCGCATAGGCAACCTCGTAGACCTTATTGTTCGGATCACTCAATAGCTCGATCGCCTTGTCCATTCGTAATTTGGCTATATATTGGGTGTAGCTAACGCCAACTTCTTCTTTGAACGACTTACTGAAATACGTTGGCGACATCCCTGCAAGTTCAGCTGCGTTCATCATGGAAAACGATTCGTTCGCAAAATTCTGATTGATCTGTTTCACGGATTCCAACATATTTTTATGCGAGCCCCAATTGCGAATATGTCGGATTTCCTCCATTGCACATTGCAGCACTAACTCAATATGTCGTTTCAATTGCTCGGCTTGACCGTTCCATTCATAGTCGGGAAGTGTTTTTAATTGAATTCTGTTGCCGCTCAGACCCGCTATTTCCGCCTGCAACAAGTAAAATAAGTGAATAAACATCTCCTTAAGTCTTGCTGAATTAGCTCGATAAGTCTGCAACCGTTCGTGTATTCCTTCAAGCTGCTCCCATACGGCAGCCACGTTGAGGACCCACATGTGCTTCGCCAAAGTCTCCGCTTCTACCTTACACACAGCGATCCATTCACTCCGCTCAATAATGCCTTTACGTTCATTGCCCAGTTTCTTCTCGGTTAAAGAAAGTACTCTTAATACTTCGTCAACATCAAGCGGCTTAAGCAGATAATCGGAGACACCATGTCGAAGTGCCAATTTTGCATAGCTAAAATCGCTGTATCCAGAAATGATAATTACTTCAGTCTGGATCCCACGGCTTACGATCTCCTCAGCGAGTCGCAACCCATCCATTACCGGCATTCGAATGTCGGTAATGACAACGTCCGGTAAGGAGTCGCAAATAAGATCCAGCGCTTCTTGACCGTTCTCGGCAAATGCACTTACCTCAAAGGAAGAAGTCTCCCGCTCAATGATCGTCTTCAAACTGCGTTTCACTGATGGTTCATCATCCACAATAATTACTTTATACATGCCCTTACCTCCCTGGCAATGTAATATCCATCTGTGTACCGTTCCGCCCTGACTCGCGGATATATACGCCGTATGGTTCTCCGAACGTAAGTCGAAGGCGGCTGTGCACATTCCACAATCCAAGATTTTTCTCTTGAAATTGATGCTCGCGAACCATTTGTTGAATCGTGACCTCCGTAAATAATCGGTTCAACCTGTTCAACGTCTCCTGAGTCATTCCATTTCCTTTATCAATTAACGAAATGACATACGCCCGATCATCTGTGAAACTGCCAGATATTTTCAAGTATTCCGGCTTGCGACCGTGATCTTCGTATCCGTGCTGAAAGGCGTTTTCCACAAGCGGTTGTAAAATGAGACGTACGGTGGAAACTTGCATCGCTTCAACTTCATCAACATCCCATTCAACTTTGAGGCCTTCATAGCGCTCTTTTTGAATAGACAAGTATGTCTGCATATGTTCAATTTCTTCTAAAAGTGTGACCGTTTTTTGTGGATTTCCGACGTTATAACGGAACATTTTGGCGATGGAGGTCACCATTTTACTAATCGGCCGTACCCCAGCTTCAATGGCATAGGAATTTACTACCTCCAACGTGTTGTAAAGAAAGTGTGGATTAATTTGCGACTGTAAGATTAGGAGGCTGGACTCCATTTGCTTAATTTCATTTTCCTTTTGTTTCAACTCAGCTAGATGCACGACTTCAATTAGCCTTTTGATTTCGGAGACCATGTTGTTAAAGCTGCCGAACAAGCTGCCAATTTCTTTGCCTTTATGCACTGGCGCACGAACATCCAGATTTCCGTTTTCAGCTTTGCGCATAAGTTTCTGTAGAAGGAGCAATGAACGTGTTATGGAGAGTGTGAAAGTCCCAACTGCAACTAGAACCAAAACAACTAAAACAATGCCAATTCCAAGTGTGATATAACGCAGATTCATCAAGCTGCCGATGAGCTCTTCTAGCGGGAGTTCATCCACAATGACCCACCCTGTAGATTTAAGATCATCGTAAATGACGAGTTTCTTCTTGCCTGTTGATCGATCGATATAAAAGCCGCTCTTCTCTTCTCCTTGCAGACCCGTGTAAGTTGGAACTGCCTCATTCACGTACTTTCCCCACAACTTTTCATCCTGGTGATAGATGATTCGATTCTCCGAATCCATCACCCAGATTAAATCAGAATTGCCTAGCTTTACGTTTTCCAGCAAACGGGGAATCACTTTATAGTTCACATCAATGATGAGCATTGCTCTTATTTTGTTTTTTGAGATATCCCGCAAATCGCGCGTGATCGTAAGCACATTCGTGGAGTTAACTTTTCGGACGCCTTCGATGTTGAAGTTTTTGAATGTCCGGTTCGTTGTTCGATTCCCCTTATATTCGCTAAAAGCTTCAAGAGAACCGCGGTCCTCGTAGCTGCTCACGATCAAACCATCCTCCGAGACAATGGAGAGATTAATAATGTCTGTTCGCACCGATAATATATTTAAAAATAGCTCGTTGTCTATTTTTCTTTTCATAGTGTACATATCGTAAGTGTCTGCATTTATTGAATTTATAAACTGATTCACTAATGGAGAAGTTAAAACGGGTGATGTGATGGTATCTAGCTCCACGAAGTAAGAGTCGAGGTTATCATTAACTTGTTCCACAATTTGACGACTGTAGTGTATCGCGTTGTTTTCGATACTTTGAGTAGACTGTTCGTACCAGATCATGCCAGATACTATAAAAGGGATAAAGACAAAGCCAAGAACCAGGATGGCCAATTTCACATGCATTGAGAGCTTCCTAATTTGGACCATCCTTATCCCACCTACCAGCTTTTAAAACCTATTATACCATGGAAGCGTTTCATTTTGGACAACCTTTTTAGGACTCAAGCGTATGTCCGAAGAAGATTCTCCGTCGGACATACGCTTAGGTGACTTCTCCGCCAAAATGAGTTTTTGTTTCATCATCAAACATCTTGTGCAGGGTTTGAATATACAGGAAAACATCAAATACAGGCTGGTACAGATCCTCATTACGCTGGACATAATCGGAGGTTTTTGCCCAAAGTTGTCGGGCCTCCTCTGCCTTACCATCCGCTCTAGCCTCTAAAGCAGAGGCAAGAAGACTTATGATATCAGCATGGATTTGTAAATATTCCCAAGACTTTGCGATCGTTGGATGGAGCTCAGAACCTATGTTTCTCTCCAAAACAGGTCGAAAAGCGTTCACTACCTCTTGTACAGAACGCAATTTGTCAGCTGCTTCACTGCTGACCCTCTGCTTCTCGCCTCTCATATAAGGTGGATCAAAAAGGTCAGAGATCGTTTCTAAATACGTTAAACAAGCTTCACCCTCGTCCCCGAAGGAATCAATGAAATATTCTTTGGCTAATTGCTTGAAGTCCGCTTCATCGTTCCATAACGTTTTGCCAAGCACATACATGCCGAGACCAGTTGGGAAAAAGGATCGCTGCGTTTGATCACTGATGATTCCGTTTAGACGAAGTATCTTTAAATTTTTCACGTCTTGACTGATCATCTCAGCCATTTGGAAATACCCAGGATCAAGATAATGATCCCACATATGATGATACTCGTAGGTAAAGCCATCACCGTCAAATAAATGTTGCCACGCTTTCAAGAAGGCGACGTTCTCTCGGATGTTCGTTGGGAACTTCAGTCTGTTTCGAACAAAAGGTTGGATTTCGATACCCGTTGTATCCGAATCGTAGCTTCGGCTGTACGTTCGGCTAATGGGTGCGAATAAAAGCATGAATCGCCCCGGGTTTTTCAATGTTTCATTCTTGGGTACCCACAATAGATCCAAATAAAGCAAGAACACAACTCTCGTGCTCAGATTTCTTACAGACAATTCCTCGTCCAATTCGTTTAACATCATGATATAAAAATCAGACGGTAGCTCCTTAACACAATTTTCACATTCGCAGTGGTTATTGAACGCATCAGCTAGCCAAAAATGCAGCATATCGATATGGGGGTTATTTTGCGCATGATCGGCAGCGTATTGGACGACCAACCTTCTTACGTCGGGATTGGAAAAGCATAAATTCGTATTCAGTGGTACGCCGTGCCATAGCTCCCTCTTTCCATTCACTAAGGCAAAATAACGGGACTTCTCTTCTTCAACCGCATAATCAACGGAATCCCAGCCTAGACAAGGAAGTCCAAGTGGCTCGCCTGTCCAGCCGTGCCCTACAGCATGATAAAGGAGGCCCCGTTTTTTGATCTCATGCTCCATCTCCACCGTAAAAGCATCTACTTGTTCGATTGTAATGGTCTCGGGTTGTTTGTACTTGTTATGCCGATGACCATACCAACGGTCAAAAAATGTAAAGGGGGTTTTGAATTCCAGGAAGTAGGAATTGAAGCCTGCTTTCGGCGCCCAATGTATGTTGTCCAGCATATTTTCGATGCTGACTGCACCTTCGATACAAAGCCCTCTATGTCGATATGCGGCGATCTCGTTAACCTGAACGTTTATCGTATCCAACGCCCTCTTAGGAACGTAATCTCCATCCGTGCCGGGACGCAGCCATCGACATCCTACCTCTTCAAGAAATCGATAAACCCCCAGTAAAACGCTGCGGGGATTGGAACCAACAATACGCCCCTTTCCGGCAGTTACGTCGATATAGATGGCATCGTCCAGCTCTGGATTATCTAATTCGGGCAGCGGAATTCCTAATTCTTCGAACAGTCCTATCCAAAGGTGCGAAGTTCCTTCCTCGGTATAGACGACTTCTTTTAGCGTGTCAACACGAGAATCCGGGGACATCCGAAGTAGAAAACTTGACAGCTCATGAATGGCAAAATTAATTGTTGATTGTTCTTGGGTCGTAGCAATCGTCACTATTCTGACCTCTGCATTGTTCAATATCATGGTTGGAATTTCCTCCTATTCCTTCAAAGAGCCGACATTGGCGCCTTTGACGAAATATTTTTGCAAGAATGGATAGACGAGAATAATAGGGCCCGTTGCAAAAATGATGACAGCTGACTTCATTGATTCGACGGTGTGTTCGAGAATTTGGGATTGGTCGAACTCGAGCGAAAGTTGACTATCCTGGACGATGCCCCGCAATATAATTTGCAGAGGATACATCTGTTTGTCTCGGATGTAAATCAAAGCATCAAAATATGAATTCCACTCGCCTACAGCATGAAAAAGCCCTAACGTAGCGAATACGGGCAGAGATAACGGGATCGTAATTCGGGCAAAAATTCCGAATTCAGAACATCCATCAATGGAAGCAGCATCGAACAACTCGGATGAGATTCCCTGAAAGAATGTTTTCATAATAATGACACCGAACGCGCCAACTGCTCCTGGAAGGATTAGAGCCCAGTACGTATTGATCATTCCTAAGCTTTTGATGACTAGAAATTTAGGTATGAGCGGTACTGAGAAAATGAAGGTAACAATAATGAGTTTCAATATTAGTTTACGTCCTGGCATCATCGATCTTGAAAGCGCATAAGCCATCGTGGAGGTAAAAAACAAATAGGCAAGAGTCCCCATAATAGTAATGAAGCAAGTAACAGCCATAGCCCTCCACATGTGGGCTTGCGTAAGTATGATTTGATATACGGACGTATTAAACCCTTTTGGCCAAATGAAGACTTCATTTAACTTCACATATTCGTTAGAACTTAGAGAAACTGCAAGCACATGTAGCATAGGAGCAAACATGGAGAGGCTAAGCACTGTAAAAAACAATCCGTTAAGGAAATGAAACCATCGTTCAGATTTATAAATTGGCAATGTACAGTCCTCCTCTCTCCAAAAGATCCCTTAGTAGATACTCTCTCCTGTAACGCGTTTAGCTAACTTGTTCATTCCAAAAATTAATATAAGTCCTACGACTGCTTTGAAAAATCCGAGTGCCGTCGTATAACTGTACTGTGCCCCTTGAATACCTACACGATAAATATAGACATCAAATACATCCGCAACGTTCCGATTAAGCGAGTTAGCATAAATCAAGATTTCTTCAACACCGGTATCCAGGATATGACCGATCCGCAACAGGAGCAAGATGACAAGTGTGGGCATCAAGCTAGGCAGCGTAATGTACCACATTTGCTTCCAGCGGTTCGCGCCGTCAACTGTAGCAGCTTCATATATATTAGGGTTGATCCCAGCAATAGCTGCTAAATAAAGAATCATGCCCCAGCCAACTTCTTTCCATATCGCAGAACTTACTACAATTGTTCTGAAAAACCGAGAATCCTGTAGGAAGATGATTCTATCCATACCGAACCACGCGAGGAGATCATTAATAATCCCTTGAGGATCAAGCAGTTGATAGAAAATTCCTCCAACGATTACCCATGACAAGAAGTGAGGGAAATACAACAGCGTCTGTATTGTACGTTTGAACAGCATCTGCCTGATCTCATTCAAAAACAAAGCGAGAATAATGGGTGCTGGGAAACTAAAAAATAACCTATAAAAACTGATAATTAGGGTGTTTTTAAGAAGATGGTAGAAATCATACAATGAAAACATGTTCTTAAAATGCAAAAAGCCTACCCACTCACTGCCGAAAACACCTTTGAAAATGTCATACTTTTGAAAAACAATCACATTTCCAAACAATGGGATATATTTGAATATGGCAAAATGTATTAACCCAGGCAAGCAAATAAGGAATAGAGCCAACTTCCGATTGGAACCGATCTTGTTAATTAGGAATGAGATGTTAAAACGTGACAGCTTCCGATTTGGAGCGATATTTTTAGTTGGGGAAGTGTTGCTCATCAGAAAACCACCTTTACTCGATTGCTCAACAGCGTATAACGTAACGTATTAGAATGATGGAAATTAGAGATGAAAGGGGAAGTTTTCACTTCCCCCCTCAAGTTGATCATCATTATTTCTTTTTGTTTTTAGCATACCAGTCATTTGCTTCCTTGATCGCCTGTTCTCCACCGCGTTTTTTCCAATCAGCTACAAAATTGTCAAAGCCTTTGTCAGGATCAATCTTGCCAATCATAATTTGAGTAAGAGTATCCAGGAACAATGAACCAGCAGCGAACCCAAGTTCTGGTTTTGTTTTGATCGAATCTGGCGTTGGCATGCTCATACTTGGGATCTCGAACAAGTTCTTCTCTTCGTATCCCACGCCTTTTTTAACTAACTCAGGATCAATTACGCCTTCTCTTTTAATCACTTCAGGATCCATCCGTGTGTCGCCTGACGGATTCACCATTGTTTGGTATTGCAGCTTTTCATTCGCGTTAGCAGGTAGCTTAGGATCCCAAGTAATTTGACCGTTGGCTTCTGTGTAGTTACGGTCTTTGATTCCGTAACGGAAGAATGTGTCCTTTTTCGCGTTATCCGAGTAGGTCCAGTCAAGAAATTGGATAAAGCGCTCTGGATTTTTCGCGTTTTTGGTCAGAATATACACTTTGGCGATACCAGTTCCTTTTGGACCGAGTATATATTTGCCATCGGCTTGCTTCATACCTGGCAGCAAGTCGATTTTCGCGCTTTTTCCAGCAAATTTATCTGGCGTCCAACTATTCAAATTCCGCAAATCGTGACTCCAAGTCGCAACTTTATCGTCTTGAATCGCCTTAACCCAGTCCGCGTCTTTCACGTTAATAAAGTCTTTGTTAATATAGCCTTTATCGTATAGCATTTTGTAAAACAACATAGCTTCTTTCATTTTCGGATTAATGATATCCGGGATGAACTGGCCGTTTACATCATGCCAAACAAGCGCTCCATTTTCACCCGGTGAAATACCTTGCGCATAGAAGAAGAAGTTACTGAATCCAAACATACCACGAATTTCATATCCGACTTCGTCATTTTTTCCATTGCCATTTAGATCAGTTGTTTTTACCTTTTCGAAGAAAGCAAGATACTCTTCCATCGTCTCAGGTTGTTTCATGCCTAATTTATCGAGCCAATCCTTTCGGATCAGAAGTGCTTGAGGGTTGATTGGAGTTAACAGTTTCGGAATCCCGTAAATTTTTCCATCTTTGCTCAAAGCGGGAAGGGACCAAGTCGCTTCTGGCACTTTTGCCTTAATATTTTTACCGTACTTGTCAATCAAATCGTTCAATGGAAGAAATATGCCATTCTCCACCGCAGTAGCATGTGCAGAGTTAAGAATGGAGTCCGATGTTACAACTTCTGGAATGTCACCAGACGCGAAACGAACAGTCACTTGCTGTGTATAGTCGGCCGATGGGATGAATTCATACTTAATCGTAGTCGGTTGACCTGAAAATTCGGAAAATAATCTTGCCATTTCCGTGTGATACGGATCCTCTTTTGTCGCCGTCTTGGAGTATGCGTAACCACCATCGTTGGATATAACGTTAAACGTTGCCTGAACCTTAGGTGCCTCTGTTGCCTTGGATGTTTCTGTTGTTGTTGCTGTTGCTTTAGTATCTGTAGCTGAAGGCGCATCATTAGAGCTACATGCTGTAAGCAATACGGAAATACTCACCGTGACTGAGAGTGCTGCGGGTAACCACTTTTTCATGCGTTTTCCCCCTTTACCTTGCTTCATATTGGCTATACTTAAACGTTTTACGTTTCTTCTAGCTTAAAAGAAATAGAGACATTCGAATATGGAAGAAATAGTTCATGTTATGTGCTTTTATGACTTATTTACTATGTTTAACTCCCCTTTTGGAGTTTGAAGCCTTTTCTCTGCCTCTTTGACGGCACCTAGGATAATCCATTCATTCTCTGGTACGAAAGGCCCGCGATACCCGTGAAGGACGAATGCCTCCGCTTCATAACCGCCTTCTATTAAAATTTGACGTGTAGGAATATAGGTAGGAACTCCGTTGCTGTAGCCTAGTACCATTACGTTCATTGTGGTGAATAACCTTTTAATCTGTAAGGCATATTCAGTGGGTACTTCTCCTTCCAATGCGATTATTCGGAACCCATCACTCAGCCCCCACACTGTGATTGTAAAAGGAAGAATTTTGCGCACTCTGCCCTCGTAAATGGCTTCAATCGTTCGTCTTGCTGCGCGTCTTCTGTAATCGGTTTTCGTTTCGTCTTCTACGATGGCAAGCATTTCAGTAAGTCCCCAAGGCTCTGTGAAAAGTCTTACTTCCAACTCCGCAGTCTGCATGGCTCCTGTAAGCTGCACAGCTTCACACTCAGACATGATCCGCTTAACATCTTCCGCCAATTCCACCCCAGCTTCTCGCATTTCTTCCACCGAGCACGATTTAAAGCGGTCTCCGATTACTGTTTTCAGCGGTTTAATGTCCGCAGCGCAGCCTTGTAAAAAAATCGCAATGCTGCCAGGAAACGATGCTTCCAATTCCGTGCAAGCTTGACCTACAAACTCCGCCGAAATCTTATTCGGCCCAATACAGGTCGGATGACATCCGTAACTGAACAACAGTCCCTTAAGCTCACCCTGTGAATCATGCAATTGGAGCACGAAAAGGTCTTGGTCTGTTTCTGCTTGGAAATTGGGCTTAAACATCAAGCCTTCTTCTGTCATGAGCCGTCTACATACCCCTGCTTTAGAAATCCCTTTCAACAGGTGAAGCGTGCCTTCTGCTAGGTTTTCCGAACATTGCTGCACCAGGCCGATTAACGTATCGCGAATAAAACGATAATAGCGGATGTCTTCCGTGTAATCGATGTCCGCGTCATTCTCCGGCCATTGCTCTTGTCCAAGGCTGTACCCGCCTCTGCGTCCTTCCTGTGCCTCTCCTGTCAAAAATACGGAGCAATGTGTGTGGGAAAAATTAATCAACACCTGCTCGGGTTTTAACCCGAATACTTCTCGTAAAGCTTTCTTTATATCTGTTACAAAACTGCGATCCCCGCCAAGTGCATCCAAAGTAATGACAACAAGCTGATCCGTGCTTTCAAGCCAGGCAACTTTAACGAAGATGTCATCCAGCACCCCTTCGCTCTTTCGATCCCTCGTTCCGAAACCGGCTAAAAAAACAGGATTATCTGGCGTAATGCATTGTTTTGCGACTGCGAATTTCAAATAAATCAGCTCCTACTTGTATGAGTTGCGCCAACTCAATCACTTCTCTTAATAGTACTTGGAGCGATGAAAAAGAAATATGTTCAGACGCCAAAAATCATGTGTTTTTATGACTACATCAATAAAAATGCTTCCCCAATCGATTTCGCCATGAATTAATAAAAAAACACATATACATGGCAATCCATTTCCGCTATATCTTAAGATGCAGGGAACCTATTTCATGGAAAGGAGGCCTTACGTAAGGAAGCTGAGTTCCAACTAATTCAACTCGTTTCGAAGGTCAAGGTTTCTTTTGTGCCAATTACACATTGGTCGGATGCACATCGAGTTTGTAGTCATCGTATATTTTTAATACTGACTGCCATCTAGAGATGATTGCATCTGGATGTCCCGATCACAAATCCGGAAATGGAGTGTGAAACGGTGATGAGATTGAAGTCTTTCAAATTGTTTAAGAAGTCTGTATTATCCGCTGCTGTTACTCTTCTAACTGTTGCTTCCGCTGTCTTAACTCTCCCTCCTCAGCATGCACTTGCTGCATCCGAATTCACAATAAATACAGGTACCGTGTTGCAATCCGATTTCGTCGGCAGTGGTACGGAGTACAATCAGAACCTTTACTCAACGATCAGCGCAGTAGACGGAATTACTGCAGGTAACGTTGGTCTATTGGAAACTAAAGTAAAAGCGCTTGATTCGCAAATCGTTCGAATCTTCTACGATTCCAGAGGCGAAGATACCATCACTTACCCGGATTATATGACCTCCTTCGAGCAAACTGTAGCATTGGCGCAAAGCTCTGGCGCTGAAGTTAACATCACCTATTGGCATGGTCCTTACACCAATATCACGACGCAGATGCAGGCTTTTGCGAACGAGTTGTACCGTTTGAAGGTTACACTGGGTTATTCCAAAGTCAAGTACGTTACAATTCAGAACGAAGTCAACTCGACCGCGATTACACAAAGCGATTATGAAACATTCTACCGAACGCTGAACACACAACTTACAACACTTGGAATTAAGAGCGGTATCAAGTTTATCGGTGGCGATCTGTTGCTTACTAATCAACAGTCCTGGTTCGATTACATGGATGCCCACATGACCGATATCCTTGATGGTTACTCCATTCACATTTACTGGGATTATGATGATGTGCAGTATGGGATTGATCGATTAGATGGCGTACGCACGATTATTAATGGTTTATCGGCGGCTGGGCAGAAGCCGGTATACATCATGGAGTACGGGGTACGTGGTGAGAAGACCACTTGCACGTACGACCCAGGTTGCTTAAACGGCACATCTACCCCTATCGGGGATACTGTAATCAGCGCTTATGAACATGCCGAATTTACGATGAATGCGATGAAGAGGAAGTTCGTTGCCCTGACGAAATGGGATGCTTACAAAGCAAAGTATGATAATGGTACGCAGTACCACAGTGAAATCGGTAGTGGAACAGATGGCTACCCATTGAAGCCCGTGTATAACGTAACGCGGTTGTTCACACACACGGCTAACAGTCACTGGAACCTCGTAAGTGTATCGGGATCGGTTAGTGGCAAGATCGTGAATGCCCTCAAAGATCCAAGCTCTAGCAATTTGGCAGTCTACGCACTGAACGACACAGGTGCTGCGACAACCATTTCTTTTAACGGAGTTGGCGCAAATACAGCGTTCCGATTGTTCGTTTGGAATGAGAATGGTGATGGTGGTATAACAGATAAAGGTATCGTTTCGGCTGACTTCATTGGACATATCCAAGTGCGCCTAAATTCGCAAAGTTTTGCAGCATTTACGACGCTGAATGTTACCGACTTGGAACGTCAAGCTTATTGGAAGTTCGACGAAACCAGTGGTGTAGTAGCGGCTGACGGTACGGAATACGCTCGTAATGGAACTGTGGTAAGCGGTGGCGGTTGGATTGGTGGCAAGATTAGCAATGCCTTGGATTTCAATGGTTCTTCCACTTATGTTACTACTCCGCACATCTTGAACCCAGCCTCCCCATCCAACTATGGCGCATTTAGCGCTTCGGGTTGGGTGAGACCGGACACAGACACGGGCCTTTCACAATACATCCTCCAGCAAGACGGAACCAATGGTAAGGTCTGGTTGTTGCGTTACCTAGACGGTCGCCTTGAAACTTTCCTCGGTGGTATAGGAACGTTCTCGACTGGCACAATTCCGCTCAATGCGTGGACACACGTTGCCGTGACTTATGATGGCACGACAGTCCGCCTGTTCTTGAATGGTGTACAGGATGGTTCTCGTACGATCGCTATGAATTCTGAGCCTGTCGGTGGAATGATTATTGGTGCAAGTAAGACTCTCGGCAACCTCTTCAACGGTGGTATTGACGAAATTTCCATTTACAACCGTCAGTTGACCGCGAACGAGATCAAGGACCAATACAATAGCGCTTGGTGGAAGTTCAATGAGACTTCAGGTACTGTAGGCAGCGACTCCGCAAGCTATAGCCAAGCAGCCACATTGATTAACGGCGCTAGCTTCGCTTCAGGTCGAGTTGGTAATGCCCTTGACTTGGATGGCGTAAATGACTATGCTACTACGCCAAATGTTGCAAATCCAGGCACTAGCAGCTTCACTGCAACTGCTTGGGTGAAACATGATGGTGCTGCTAGTACGGCAAAATATGTATTACAACAAGACGGAACAAATGGCAAGATTTGGTTGTATCGCGATAGCACAGGCGTTGTCGGAACATACCTCGGAGGGTTACCGCTACTCGGAACTACAAACATTCCAGTAAATCAATGGGTCCACCTTGCAGTAACGTACGATGGAACGACGGCGAAAGTCTATATGAACGGTGTGCTTGAGAATTCTGCTGCTAGAACCGTCGCCTCCGAACCTAGTGGTATGATCATTGGCGCAAGCAAAACTTTCGGGAACCTTTGGAAGGGTTGGATCGATGACACGCAAGTATTCAATCGTGCGCTAAGTGGTACCGAAATCTCGGATCAATACGAACTGGGACGTTAATTCCAGTAACTGTCATATATGTGAAAGAAGCCCGCTCCCAATACTAGGGGGCGGGCTTCTTTGTATATACGCATCGATTCCTAACTCCTCTCCCGTTAGCTTTAACCTTTTAAAGCTCCTGCCTGCAGCCCGCTCACAAAGTATTTTTGCAAAAATAAGAACATGATAATAACCGGAGCCAATACGAGTATAAAACCGCCAAACAGTAAGCTTAAATCGGTCTGACCGAGGTCTGAGAAAAATTTGTATAGACTTAATGTAACTGTGGGATATTTATTCGAGGTCAGTAGGACTAGGGGCAGCAACAAGTCATCCCATATGTGTACGAATTGAAAAATAAATAGTGTGGCGCTGATCGGCTTCATTAGCGGAAAGACAATTTGAACAAATAGACGGATCATTGAACAGCCTTCTATCTTGGCAGCTTCCTCCAGCTCGATGGAGATTCCCCTGATAAATCCGACAAACATAAAAATGCTGAACGAGGAAAGCACCCCGATATAAACAGCGGAGATGCCGAACAAGCTGTTATATAGATGAAATTTTTTCAAGACGAAGATAAGTGGAATGAAAGCCGCCTGAATCGGCATCAAAATGAGCGATACATAGAACCAGTAAACGGACTGAAAAAACCAGTGATTGATCCTAGCGATCGCGTACGCTGCCATGGCCGAGAAGAAAATGATATACGTCAAACTCATAATGGCAATAGAAAAAGTGACAGCATACGCTTTAAGTATTTCCATTGCTTTAAACGCTCTAAAAAAGTTATCCAGCCCGATACTGAAATCTGGGAAAGCCAATGGGTGCTGTTGAATTTGCTTATTGGATTTCAGCGAATTAACCGCTATTAAATACAATGGGATGCTATATAAAAGAGCTAACAGTAGGACGGAACCTTCGAATATTCTTTTTTTCATTCGCGGATTCATTCGTATGCCCTCCCCTCATATTTCTTAGTCACTACGACGAACAGTAACGTAATTGCTAGTACGAATATGACCAGTACGCAGGCTGCCGCCATTCCGTAGGCCAAATCAAGCGATTGAAATGCGTTTCTATAAATTCGGATCGCGAGCGTCTCGCTAGCACGTGCAGGGCCTCCACCCGTCAAGGCAAACGGCAGGTCGAACAGCTTGAGCCCGGACGCCAACCCGATCAGCGTGTTTACCGTAATACCAGGTGCAATCATCGGCAGAATGATGCTGAAAAACTTTCGACTTGGCGAAGCCCCATCCATGATGGCCGCTTCCTTTATCTCGTTGGGAACGAACTGCAGGGCAGCCAAGTAGACGATCATTATGGGCCCGGTCAGCTGCCAAACCGCTACCAGGATGATGGTGTAGGCCACAAAGTCGGGTGAATCGACCCATAAAACTTTTACTGGTCTCCCCATTAGACTGCTGATGATTTTGTTCATCAACCCGTTGTTCGTGTCCAATATGTAGCCCCAGACGTACGCCCCTAAAACGATTGGAAGTAGTTTAGGGAAATAAAACAGCGTCCGCATCAAATTTTTCGTTTTGAATGCCTGGTTGACCGCGAGGGCGAGCAGCATGCCGATAACATTCGTCAGTAAAGCGATTGCGACTCCCATCCATAGTGTTCGATACATCGTCTTGACGAAAGACGCGTCCGAAAATATTCGCTGATAATTTCGGAAGCCGATAAAACGGTACTCACCCAGTCCGTCCCAATTCGTAAAGCTGTAGTACATGGTTTGAAATACTGGGATGAGCATAAACGTGACTATCATGACAGATATAGGAAGCAAAAACAGAATGCCGATCCAAAACGTTTTGAGGTTTAAAGAACCTTTCCTTCTCATGTGCGCATTCCTCCAAACTTTTAGCAAAAAAGGAGAGAAGCATGAAGTCTTCCCTCCTACCGAAACATCGGTTTATTTTTTAATTTTATCGTTGTATTCCTTGATCCACTCGTCTGCGGCCTTGTTCACATCACTGCCGAATGTAACGCCTTGCGCCGTCTCAGCCAACTTGATGAAAACGGGGTTCGTCATCGGTTTCAGGTTGGCGAATGTCGTGACTTTTCCGGATTTCAGCCAGTTTTGTGTATCGGCAAATACCGGGGATACTTCGCCAATGCCTGGCATCGCCGACATGTTTTGTTTGGCCTTAATAATCTTGGCAAAATTTTCTTTGCTGAAGAACCAGTTCATGAACGTTTTGGCTTCATCCAAATGCTTGGACTTCGCATTAATCGTCAAACCATCCTCAATCGTATAAATATAACTGTTATTCATATCTGACGAATAAGGTAAGTTCATGAATCCCCATTTGAAGTTCGGGTTATTCTGTTCGATATTTGGCGTAGACCACGTACCGCCAAGTACCATAGCCGCCTGGCCTTTTGCAAATGCCTGAAAACCTTGTTCGATGGCATATGTGTAGCTTCCGGTCAGCACGTATTTATTCAACTTATTGAATCGGTCATAGCCTTCCAACAAGACATCCCTGTATTTTGTCCAATCCACTTTATTGTTTAAATAGGCGGTCTGGAAATCCTTATCCGTTAGCCCTTTATTTCCGAACGTCCAGTGGAACACGTTGCCGATGGCCGTTGCCCATTTACCGGAGTACACAAGAAGCGGTACGTTCTTAGCTTTCAGTTTTTCTCCCGCATCCATCAATTCCTCCCAGGTTTGCGGCGGCTTCGAATAGCCGATGGATTCAAAGAGGGGGATGTTGTACGCAAATCCCACGAAGCCAAGGCCTGTTGGAAATTCCGCCATTTTCCCGTCCACGGTAACACCACTACGAACATCCTCAGAGAAATTTTTGGCTGCTTCCAATTGACTCATATCGTAAAGATAACCCGCCTTGTTAGACAGTGCGGTCAACTCTTGTAGCGCATTGAGCTGGTAAATATCCGGCATTTCAGCCGTCGTGATCATCGTTTGCAGCTTGGCATTTCTTTGATCGGCGGGAAGTGTCTCTAGTTCCACATTGATTTCTGGATGCACTTTCTTGAATTCGTTAATCATGCCTAATACCGTATCCTTGTTGACGATCAACCCTTCAGCGATCTGCATCGTGAGAGTAACCGGATCCTTCTTCACCTCGGGCTTAATGCTGCTTTGCGGAAGCGGCTTGTCTGTGCTGACATTGGACGATTCGTTGCTTGAGCACCCTACCGACAACACTAGCAGCAGCGCACTGATGACACCCCATGAAATAGTTTTACGGAACATAGGCACAACCTCCTTTTATATATATCATTATTATAAGAGGCTTTCATTTTTCGTTCTATCCTACGGAATTAGCATATCATTCGTACAGATTTGCTAATTAACATAATCTTGCTTCATTACGACGTACGTCCCCTCATTAGGGACACTATATATTTGGATAGTTCCATTGTCAGATTGAAGTAAAAAACGTTGTGCTGTCACGTATAGCCCTGTTCCCCAATCTTTCAACTCGTCTACGTTATCCCGGGTCAAGTGTATATCGATCGGCCCCGGAAAACCTTGGCCATTATCCCTAACCTCAAAGCAAAGCCTGCCGGCATCCGCATAGACTTTAATCAACAGTTTGGCATTTGGGTTAATTTGTTCGAACCCGTGAATGAATGCATTCTCGATAATGGGTTGTAGTATGAGCTTACTCACCTTGAAGGACATGATCCGATCCTCGAATTCAATCTGAACGGCCACTCGCATACCAATCAACTGCTGCTGTAAAAAAATATAATCTCTCAACCATTTGAGTTCTTCTGCGCATGTCACCTTCTCCCCGGGATGGGTCGTTGTATACCGTAAAATCACGGACAGCGCTACGATCAAATCCGATGATTTATCCGGATCTCCCTCGTATACACGGCATTGGATCAAGTCGAGCATATTATAGATAAAGTGAGGGTTGATTTGCGACTCCAGTGACTTCATCTGAAAGTAAAGCTTTTCCTGATACTCCTTCTTCTGATTCTCGAATAGACGCTGAATCTCCGTAGTCATATCATTGAAAATATCACATAGCATCCCGAGTTCGTCCGTTGAATATTTTCCGATTTTCACATGAAAATGACCTTCCTTGGCTTTCTCCATCTTGTCCGCCAATATGTACAGAGGCTTTAGCTGACGAGTTACAAACCCGATAATCGCAGCCAGCATGAGGATGTTAGCAATGACAAATAGCCCGTTGTTCTGAATCAATGGCACGATGTAACTCCGTGAAAGCCGCTCACTAGAGAGATAGGCCTTGACTTCCCAGTTGTAAGGTTGGATCGTTTGCTTAAATATATGGGAAGCATCCACCGGAATACGCTCGGTATGGTCATTCGTATAAATGAGCGTCTCTTGCGCGTCGGTTACAACCGTTTTGATCAATTTGTTATCTGAAGGCGACTTTAGTAATTGCTCGAACATGGCGGTATTTACGGTTATCAAACTAACACCCAAGGGCCGCAGATCAATCGGGCTGCGAATCACTTGACCAAATGAGATGTAAGTGAATGGATCATCCTCTTGAAAATAGGATCTATGTGCCGTAAACACTGAATTGACTGGACCGTTGGCTTTAATTTGTTGAAACCACGGTACTTCCTTATAGGATGATAAGAAGTTTGAAACATGCACTTGCGCGGATTGATTGGAGCGTTGATAAATAATATTGCCTTGCATGGAGAGGTAGGTAAACATGATTTGAGCATTCATTTGACTGAAGAACTGATTGCTTAGTTGAGTAAATACCGCGTTCACATAGGAGTCATTTGTTGGAGAAGGGTTGTCCGCTAACAATTTCAACTTGTCGAACAGCAAGTTATCGCCTTGATAATCCCTGTAAATGGTATCGTTCATTTTCTCAATGGATACGAGGTTTTGACGAAGAGATTGTATGGAATCCCCTAGAATCGTTTCATACTGATGGACAACAATCCCCCGAGTGATGCTTAGCCAAGAGCGAAACAGGACGATTTCAAAGAATAAGAGAGGAATCGTAATAAAAACAATAAAACCAATCACAATTTTTTTGCGGAGGGACGACTTCATATGGGACGGATATAAGGATTCCCTCATATCGAAAACTCATTGGGTGTACTAGACTTTTGTTTGTATTCCGAAGCGGATAAACTCGTTTGTTTGCGAAATAACCGGCCAAAGTAGGTAATATTGCCAAAACCTATCATTTTGGCGATGTCGCCGATTTTCATTTCCGTATCGTCCATTAGAGTTTTAGCAAGATTGATGCGAAAACTGTTTAGAAATTGAATTAAGTTCATCCCTACCTTTCTAGAGAATATGCGGCACAAGTGACTCTCACTGACATGTAATCTCTCAGCCAAACTGTTCAGTGTTATCGCATGCATGTACTCTGTACTGATAATTCTTAGTACTTGTAGGACGACCTCATCGGTAATTTTCTTTTCATGAATCAATAAGTTTAACTGCTTCTCTGCAAAAGCTCCCAGCGGATATTGCGGCGTACCGAACAGAGTCGACGGGCTGGCTGTATGCATTCCAACTCGCCCATCCATGTCGTCCGCCAGCCGTACCAGCACCTCTTCAAGAATAGAATTGGAAATGGGCTTCAGTAAGTAATCGAACGCATCGCTGCGAATAGATCGTTGCGTGTACGGAAAATCGGAATAGGCCGATAAAATAATGCATTTCGTTTGCTGCTTCTCTTCCTTGCTTAACCGCTCCAATAGCTCCAAGCCATCCATAAAAGGCATGCGGATATCAATAAAGGCTGCATCCGGTCGGGTTACTTGAATCATCTTCAAACCGTCCAAACCGTTGTACGCCTTGCCAACAATCTGATAGTCTTCATGAAGCCTGGAAATTCGTTTGGCCAATACGTTGCACAATTCCTGTTGATCTTCCACTACTACAATTCGCAAACAGAGCCCCCCATTCCCGATAGGTCAAATCTGGATACGGTTGAATAAGTTAAAAAGGAGCCTGTAATCTCACTGGGCTCCGTTGTGGCTGCTATTTTATACCTAACCGCTCATAAATCTTATCGAGATTATTTACTGCCTGGGTTTTCACATCTTTATACAAATTCCCACCATAGCTGTCCACGGAAACGAGCAGTGGACCGAAGTCTTTAACTCGCAGCTTCCAAATCGCTTCCGGCATTAAATCTTCCCACCACACATCTTCAATTTCTTCAATCTGTGTGGTCTCAAGCGCTGCTGCTCCCCCTACGATAGAGAAATAAACGCCACCTACTTGGACACAAGCTTGTGCACCCGGCTCAAGCATACCGCCTTTTCCGGTAATAGCCTTAACGCCGAATTTCTCGAATAATCCTTCCACAAAACGATCCATTCGTGTACTTGTTGTTGTTCCAATACATACCTTTTCGTACTTACCATTTTCCAGTTTCTTGACACCTGGAGCTGTATGAATGGTTACAGCGCCTCTAAGTTGCGGGATTAAATCTTCAGGTGGATCAATCTTATGATCAAACATCCGGATCAGGTTCGCATCACGAATACCGAAGATATGTCCGTTGACGGTAACGGTGTCTCCTACACGAAGCTGTTTGACGAATTCGTCTGTCATTGGCGTTTGAAGTAGATGATGTGCCATGGGAATCTCCCTTCATTAATAACTAATTACAACCGGTTGACTATCTGCAAAGGTAGCTCTTATTCGGCGTGCTGGCCAACACATCATATTGACTGCAACCGGATTCATCGTTATATGCGTATCAGCCGTTTCGATATGAACGGCTAGCGCTGTCACAGCTCCTCCCAATCCATTCGGGCCAATGCCAGTCAGGTTGATCGCATCTAGCAGTTCTTCTTCAAGTGCCGCGATGGTCGGATCAGGATTAGGTTTACCAATCTCTCTTGCCGCAGCTTTCTTGGCCAATGCCGTACAGAGATCTGCCGTACCGCCCATACCAACCCCTACTAAGGTTGGAGGACATGGATTCGCTCCTGAATTGATTACGCAGTCAATGATAAACTTTTTCGCGCCGTTAAGCCCTTCAGCCGGATATAACATTTTGAGATAACTCATATTTTCAGATCCGGAACCTTTGGGCAGCGCCATCAACTCGATTGCCGTTCCCTCAACAAATTCCCAATTGAGCACTGGCACTTTCTTACCGATAGCGGTTCCTGTATTTTTACGAGTAATCGTATCGCATACACTTGATCGTAAAGGATGCTCTAATGTGGCCCTTTTCGTGCCTTCACGAATGGCTTCTTCCAGTCGAATCCCATCGAAACGAACATTTCGGCCAATTTTAATGAAAAAGACAGGGATGCCCGTATCCTGGCAAATCAGCATGTTCTCTTCGTCCGCCACATCAATATTTTTTAAGATCGTACTCAAAATTTGTTTCCCGGTCGCATACGTTTCTTTCTCATAAGCACGTTGTACGGCTGCCCGAATATCAGGAGGAAGATCTTTTAATGACCGAATATATATGTCTTTACATGCGTTTTCAATTTCCTTATAAACGTGTTCCTCGACTTGCCAGATCGGTTGCAAGTTGCTCATTCCCATACCCTCCCCAATTTTGTTAACCCATGGTCATAATTTTAATTAAAGCAGCCCCACCCCAAAGGGAAAAAACAATTCCGACTGTCATCAAACCAACGCTCCAGCGTTTAATTACACGTCTGTTACTTGTATAATCAAGCACGATATTGCGGACTCCGTTTAACCCATGAAATAAAGATAGAGCAAGCAAGCTAAAATCCAAGGCGATATACCCGATTGTACGTAAACGTTCTATTAAATTTGGATAACTTGGGGGCACATCGGGATGAGCATAATGCGAGTTCCACATATGAATCACGATTAAAAAAATAAGGGCGACACCGGTGACTCTTTGAAAAAACCAAGTAAGAACATTTCTTCTTATTTTAGATGTCGTATCCATGGATATTTCTCCTTCCTAATTAGGTATGGGGTCCCGGAAAAGTAATAGTTAAAGGAATGCTCGAATAAACAGCCAAATAAATATACCTACTGCAAGACAACAAATGAGCGCAAACAACTCTTTCTGTCTTTTCACAAAAAAACCCATATCCAATAACACCAATCGAATCCCATTTAATGAGTGGATAATAACACCGGCAAGAATGATTAAATCGAAAAATAGAAAGACAGGATTATGAAATAAAACTTGAAAAACTCCCTGAAAGGCATCCTCCCCCATGAACATCGCCGTGCCCATAGTGCCAATATGAGCTAGTAAATATAGTAATAATCCTACACCGGAAATTCGATGAACCAGCCAAGCTTTCATCCCTACGGAATGGCGTCGTAAGACATCAACCTTGTGAATCTGGGGATCGACATCTACTAATTTATGATCCTTCGTTATTTTAAATTCCGCCATCGGTTTCACCCTTTCTAAGGCAATATTTAGGAAAGCCTTCATCGTAAGATTAACCTTATTTAACTTGCTGCGAACTTAACTCTAGCAACTTCACCGAAAATTTCTTCAGGTTGCACATGCGTAAATGCAACAGGATTAATTTCAGTCTCAGGCCCATCTTGACCTTGTTTCATGAAAATATTTTTGTACCAATTCTCATTATCTGTTACTGGACAATCCGTACGGAAGTGGGAACCACGACTTTCTGTCCGCAAATAGGAAGCTAATGCAATCATTTGTCCGATTTGCACGATATTTTTTACATTCAACACTTCATGCCATGCGAGATTATAGTCTCTTACCCCAGCTACGCTAATTCGATTCACACGTTCCGCATATTCCGCTAACTTCTCAAGGGCAATTTTGAGATCGGGGCCATTTCTTACGAGCCCTACCTTCTCCCACATCAAATCGCCAACTTCTTTACGCAATTGAAAGGGGTTTTCACCTTTTTCCCGTTTGAAAGGCTGCATCATTTGGTCAACAAATAGATTCACCTGACTTTCAGACACTTGATGGCGTTTCACTGCCATTACATATTCAGCAGCAGCATCTCCTGCTCGTGCTCCGAAAACCGTGGAGTCTGCCACTCCGTTTCCTCCAAGACGATTCGAACCATGAATACCACCCGCATCCTCTCCGGCAACAAAAAGCCCGGGTATACCGCTAAAGCAATCCTTATCAATGGTGACGCCACCCATGTGGAAATGTCCAGTAGGACTTACATCTACGGGCTCCATACTTAGATCGCGACCAACATCTTTGCATCGATCAACCATACCCGGGAACATTTGCAACACTTTTTCACGACCCAAATGAGCAACCGATACTTGTACACCGCCCAAACGAGTCCCCCGTCCGGCCATAATTTCCATGTAGGCTGCTCGCGCTACACGGTCCCGCGTCGAACGTTCCATCCGTTCCGGATCATACTTTTGCATAAATCGTTCACCGAGTGAATTATAAAGATGGCCGCCAGCGCCTCGCAGCCCTTCCTCTAATACGCCGCCATTTAAACGCGAGTTTTCGGCTAGCAGACCCGTTGGGTGGAATTGCATCATTTCCATATCTATGAAATTAGCACCCGCCCGATAAGCCATTGCCATGCCATCTGCGGCTTTTTCCAGGGATGGAGCAGCAATTCGATACATGCTTGCTCCGCCGCCAGTACCGATAATGACTGCCAAAGACTCTACAACGATAAATTTTCCTGTACGTAGATTTAACATTAAACACCCGGCCACAACACTTTGATCATCGTTATATAAAAGCTCAACAGCACGTACTTCATCCCAGCAAATGACACTTTCCTTGGCATAAAGTTGATCTCTGAGTCGATTAATAATCTCAATTCCCGTTAAATCTCTTCTATGTACTGTGCGGTCAAACGATTGTCCAGCAAAAGCCTTCTGATGTATCGTTCCATCCGGGTTGCGGTCAAAGAAGCACCCCATCTTCGTTTCCAACTCACGAATTCGTTGGGGTGCATCGCTGACTAACGTCCACGCTAATTCTTGGTTGTTAATCATGCCGCCGCCTTTAAGTGTATCTTTGAAATGCATATCGAGGGAATCGTTAGGATTGAGAACGACATTATAACCGCCTTGAACCATACGGGTACATCCGCTTTTCCCGACCAGTCCTTTGGCAGCTACAATAATCTTCAATTTTGGATTGCGGTCGTAAGCGTGATGGGCGGCAAATAGACCCGCACCTCCGCTGCCAAGAATGAGAATATCACATTGGACACGTTCCATTATTTGCTACCTCCCTTTAATGCAGCTGTAACCGCGCGCGATTTCAATTTTTGGATGGACCAAGTTGGAGCTAGCTTCTTCGGACAAACTTCCATGCAGTTGAAAAGGGTATGACAACGGAGAACACCATCTTCACTTGCAGCCACTTCCATCCGCTGCCCAGTGCCTTGATCCCGTTCATCTGCTACGAGCGTGTAGGCACGATTCAATGCAGCAGGACCGATGTAGCTATCGTCCAAAGATACTAAAGTACAAGCTGAATAACAGGCACCACAAGTAATACAGTCTATGTTTTGATCAATAATTTCACGGCTGCCCGAATCTGGGGGAATCACGGCAAAGTCATTTTCCGCTTCGGCAGTTGGTACAAAATAAGGCTTTATACGCTGCCACTGCTTAAAGAATGGATCCATATTCACGGCAAGATCTTTAATGATCGGCAAATTCCGTAGAGGACGCACGGTAATCTCCGAACCAAGCTTCGCAATTTTCGTCCGGCATGCGAGTCCTTCTTTATTATTCATGATCATTCCGCAGGAACCGCACATGCCGAGACGGCAGGAACAGCGAAATGAAATCGTTTGATCTTGGTCGGAAAGTATAATAAATAGCGCATCCAATACCGTCATATTCTCTTTCGCATCCACGGTATATGAATCATACCTAGCCTCCGTATCGACATCTGGATGATAGCGGAGCACTTTGATTTTCACATCTGCCATGTAGTTCCCCCATTTCAAAATTTTTTTGTATTACATTGTATTCAATCGTTATAGTTTGTATTATAATGTTATATAACGATTCGTCAATCATTTATTTTTAACTTAGGAGGCAAATATTTATATGATAGATCGCGCTAGCCACATCAGTATGTATGCACAAATAGCAGCCATTCTCGAGTCTGCCATTCAATTGGGAGAGCTTCAGCCTGATCAGAAAATTCCTACTGAAGCAGAGCTTATGGAAACATACAATGTTAGCCGCATGACTTCCCGGCAGGCCATTGAAATTTTGCATGAGAAAGGGTTAGTTGTCAGAAAGCAAGGGAAAGGAACTTTTGTCATAGGTCCGATGCTTAAACAAGAGTTAGGCGGCATGGAAGCATTCTATGATTCTTTCTTGCAAAAAGATTTAGTACCCAAGCTTCTTGAAATGAAGGTTACCGATACACCAGATGATATTGTGAGCATTTTAGGGGAAGAGTTTGCACAATCCCTTTTCCTAAAAAGGATGTACTACCGCGAGGAAGAAATTTTTGGTTTCAGTCTCATGTATTTGCCAGTGAGTTTAGCTTCCACCGTAACCTGGCCATTGGCTGAACAAAATGCAGGCTATACATTGCTCACTAAGCATGGAGGATACTCTTTGAAAAATGCTAGCTTGACTATCCGAGCCCTTCCTGCCAATAAAGAACAAGCAGATCTTATGAAAATTCCGACCAAAGATCCATTGCTCCAGTTGTCGAGAACTAGCTTCACCGCAGAGGGGCAGCCCATCGAGCATATCAAGCTTTATTTGCGGTCTGACTTATGTGAATTAAACATGAATGTACCAGGCAATTCCTTCCTGGTTGATGGGATTAAAAAATAGAACGAATAAGCAGCTAATGAGGAGATGGATGACATGTCATTTGCTTTGATTCTCATTGGATTTACCGGTGGCATTTTAACGGGGTTAATGTCAGTTGGAGGCGGGTTAATTCTCACTTTTTTACTGCTGCTGACCCCTCCTTTGTTCGGACAGGAATACAGCATGCATCGGATAGCTGGAATGGTCATCGTTCAGACTCTTTTTTCCTCAAGCTCGGGATTAATTACTTACTGGAGAAGCCGTCTTATTGATAAGTACCTGATTCGATATATGGGACCACCCTCTTTGATTGGCGGAGCTATAGGCAGCGCTTTATCGGAACAGATGAGCCATGAGCTGCTAACCGCCATTTTTGCCATACTTGCCCTGATTGCAACAGCCTCCATGTTTATGCGGCGTGTTGAAGCGAACTCAACACCGTACCGCAATAAAACATGGGCTGTTTGTTTAGGCCTCGGTATCGGTTTATTAGGCGGTTTATTCGGTTTAGGAGCTGGTTTTTTATTTTTACCAGTTATGATTAATCTATTTCGTATCGAATCTAGAACAGCCGTAGGTACTGGACTGGCGGTTGGATTACTTCTTGTGGTCGGTGCCCTCATTGGGAAAACGGTTGGAACGGCTGGGACCAGTTTTCCTTGGCTCGAAGGCTTAATTTTAGCCGTAGGTGCGATCCCTGGCGGACTACTCGGATCACGACTCGGGAAAAGGATGAAATCACAATCTCTTCACGCCATTATGGCTATTGCGATTATTATCGTTTCGATTAAAATTTGGGCTGGTCTACTTAGTAATTATGGACTCGTACCAAAATTTTGAAATTGTTATTGTCAAAACCGAATTGTCAGATTATACTGAACTCATAATTGGTAATACCACTTACCTATTACGCAAATGATAGGTACCAAAAAATCTTTAAGGAGGCTTACACGATGCACAAGTTTCTAATTCACAAACAAGGAGATCATGTCGGCGTGGCTACGTCTGACATCGAATCCGGCGAGAGAGTAATCGGTGTCTTTATGGATGACGAGTCAACTATTGAGGTTACAGCCAATAGCTCCATCCCACTCGGTCACAAAGTGTCCATTGTCGATTTGGCTCCAAAAGATCATGTTCTAGAATACGGCTTGCCAATCGGAGTTGCTCCAAACGGTTTTAAAATCGGTGATTATGTTCATACCCACAATATCAAAACACTGAGGTGGTAGAAAATGACAAAACAACTTTATGGTTATCGTAGAGAAAACGGTGATGTAGGTATTCGCAATCATGTAATTATTCTCCCGGTAGACGATATTTCCAATACAGCTTGCGAAGCGGTAGCTCGCAACATTCAGGGGGTTATGTCTCTCCCCCACGCTTACGGGCGCCTTCAATATGGGAAAGACCTTGAGCTGCATTTCCGTACTATGATCGGTACAGGTTCCAATGCTAATGTAGCAGCAGTGATCGTCATCGGCATTGAGCCGAATTGGACGAAAGTTATTGCTGATGGTATTGCCAAAACAGGAAAGCCAGTTGCCTCCTTCTCCATCGAAGGAACGGGCGATCTGGAAATCATTCGCCAAGCTTCCTGGAAAGCAAAAGAATTCGTTCAATGGGCTTCCGAATTGCAGCGCGAACCTATTGAATTAAGCGATCTGAAGGTTAGCATTAAATGTGGCGAGTCCGATACGACAACAGGGTTAGGTTCTTGTCCTACTGTCGCTCAAGCCGTTGACCGTCTGATCGATGCCGGTGCAACTGTATTCTTCGGCGAAACTTCTGAACTGACAGGCGGCGAGCATCTAATTGCTGATCGTTGTGCAACGCCAGAAGTTCGACAGAAGTTTATGTCCATTTACGACGATTACATTACTGAAATTAAATCTCAAGGAGTCGACCTTCTTGGTTCTCAACCGACGCAAGGTAACATTGCCGGAGGATTGTCAACGATTGAGGAAAAAGCACTTGGCAATATCGAGAAAACAGGCTCTAAGCCGGTAATTGGCGCTCTTGAACCAGGTGAAATGCCGCAAAACGGGCCTGGGCTCTATTTTATGGATACATCGTCCGCTGCTGCCGAGTGCATTACATTGATGGCTGCAGGTGGAGCGGTTCTCCACTTCTTCCCTACAGGTCAAGGCAACATTATCGGCAATCCGATTGAACCCGTCATTAAAGTTACAGCAAATCCAAAAACAGTCAGTACAATGAGCGAACATATCGACGTAGATTGTAGTGGTTTATTATCCCGTGAAATCAATTTGACTACAGCAGGCGATATGCTGATGGATTACCTCTGCCGTGTAGTAAATGGCCGTTTGACTGCAGCAGAAGCGCTTGGACATAAAGAGTTCGTAATGACCAAGCTGTATAGAAGCGCTTAAGAAATTAGAGTTCAAATACGCAGCAATTCATCATAGTTGGATGCCCTCCGAGGTATCCAACTATACATGTATTTGTGAGTTTCATCCTTCCGAATAACGTGTAATGGATGTCTTTAGAGCACTATTTTGCTATAATGGATCCGTCCATTCACGAAGTTAAGTCTGTCCCTTGTACGGGGGTAAGAGAAAGAAGGTTAATTCACTTGTTTAAATCGATTAATGAGGAACGTAAAACATTTTCACGCAAAGTGGTCGAACATATCCACGAACTTCTCGCTTCCGGTCAGCTTAAGCCGGGTGATAAACTTCCTTCTGAACGTGAATTGGCTGAAATGATGAATGTTAGTCGGCCAACCATTCGGGAAGCATTCAAAATTTTATCAGCCATGAATTTACTTAACATTCGTCAGGGTCATGGCGTTTTTGTTGCAGATCAAAGTGCGCGACTTGACAATTTAGCCTCTTTTTTGTTTCTGCAGACCGACACGATTTATGAATTGTTCGAAGTTCGAAAGATGATTGAAACGGAGAGCGCCGCCAAAGCGGCTAAACGAGGAACATCAGACTTCTTGGAGCAAATCTATGAAACAACACGCGATTGTTACAATAAAGTCATCGTGCAGCAACAGTTTCAAACCAAAGAAGAACGTGATAAGTTTTTGTCCGAATCCGATCAGCAGTTCCACCTGACAGTCGCTGAAGCAGCAGGCAATGAAGTTGTTATGCGGGTCATGACCAATTTGATAGATTTACTGCGGGAAAGCAGGATGCAATCCATGAAAATTCCAGGGAGGGTCGAGCAATCCCTGAAGGAACACATGCTTATTGCACAGGCTATTAAAGATCGAGACGCAGAGTTGGCGCGTTCGAGAATGTTCGAACATCTTAGCAGTGTCGAAAGAACTCTTCTCCTTGAACTAGAACAAGCAGGAATACCAGCCAACTTAAAGGATGAAAGCGAAGATCCTTCGGACATATCTGAGAAGCCGTTCTAATTACTTATAGAACGAAATTTGGCGATGGGAGATGTTAGTTTGCAGATTCCTAATACACAGCCGGGTCCTCTCGGAACAACCACTGTAAGTGATATGGCCAGTTGGAAAAAGCCTCTAAAAGGTATTGCTTTGACGGCGACTCTCGCAGTATTGGCGGGGCGTATTGCAGAAGCTCCATTCTTTTCCATTATGGGGATTATGATTATTTCCATCATGCTTGGTGTCCTATGGAAATCTGTCATGGATATCCCTGTAGGTGCCAGTATCGGCATAACGTTCAGCAGCAAGTTTTTACTTCGAGCAGGAATTATTTTGATGGGAGTTCGCTTGAATCTTAATCAAATTTTGAATGCTGGAATGCGAGTCGTTTTTATCGACATAATCGTGATTGCATTTACTTTGACTATCATGATCTTCTTGGGTAAATGGTTAAGGGTGGATAAGACGTTAGGGGTTTTAATCGCCGTTGGCACCGCGGTTTGCGGCGCGGCTGCCATTGTCGCAGTTGCACCATTAATAGGCGCAAAAAAAGAGCAAACGGCAATTTCCATCGCTTGCATAGCTATTTTGGGGACTATTGGAGCTGTATTTTATATTTTCTTATACCCTTATTTTGGGCTTGATCCTTATACCTACGGAGTTTTTGCAGGTTCTACACTGCATGAACTGGCACACGTCATAGCAGCTGGAGTTCCTGGCGGAGATATAGGCAGCGAGACAGCTATTCTAGTCAAGCTTGGCAGAGTGGCTCTTCTCATCCCAGTTGCTCTTGTATTGAGTTACTTCTACCGTAGCGGTGAGCGAACAGAAACAGATAAAAAGGGTTTGAGAAACTTACCCGTCCCTTGGTTCATCTTCGGCTTCTTAGCTATGAGTTTGGTAAACACGACTGGCCTACTGCCTTCTTCGTTCATTCACTTCTTGATTGCGGCAAGCGTTTTCTTAATGTCTATTGCAATGGCAGGACTTGGACTGAGTATCAACATGACTGATTTCAAAAAAGTAGGAAGAAACACCATTGTTACGGCTATTGTGGGGTTTATTGCGCTGACAATACTGGGGCAGGTACTTATATCCATCTTTTACTAATTCTTCTCATCTATAATTATATTTGGTATACGACAGTAACGGTAGCCGTCAATCTGATGGTATGCCGTTTTTTTGTTATGAACGGCCTCACTTTTGCTTAATTCCCTTCCGACTTCCAATCACCTTGCTTAAACTCCTTAAAATAACAAAGGAATGCGACACATAGCATTAAACTGCATACAATTTCTTTAAGTAAAAACATAGTGATCAACCTCACATTCATTTTAATTCCGATTGGTTTACTTGCCTTAATGATACATGTAATACGTAATTTTGTCAATCAGTTAAACGAATGGTGGACATGGAGGTATTACCAATTTTCTATTTGAAAGACGAAAAAAAGCCTCCTTGGCAAGTGGCTTTTCGATCATTAAATATTATCATTAATTTCTTATCAGAAATAATAATCCTGATTTATTTCGCACGCAATTTCTAAGTTGTATACGTTCATTTTTAGCCGCATTAATTGCCTCTTCATGTCCTTGTCTAAGTATACAATTCCACCTGAATGAACACGCGCTGATACTGCTTCCTATACGCTCGGCAGCTTCTGAAAATGCCTTTAATTCGTAACTCCCTTGACGGATATGCTTAAGGGTTATTTCTGCTAAAATTTCGTCATTTTCGGGGATCATCCAGTCATCGTTTCGTTGTTTCATTTGCTCACCTTCACTTTCCTTTTTCTCCATTTTCGCCTACATAGATGCATTTTATTCTTACTCATCTCTGTTGTGCCTATTGTCATTATTATCTTTAATTTTCATCATCATGGCCTAGCCGTGAAAAGAAGTTTATCCCATAAACAAAAAAACCGCGATATACGCGGTTTATAATTAATTTAAGTTCTACTTTTCAGTATCCGTGCAGCCTATAACTTGGTAATCCCGCTTGGCATACTGCCTGTGCTTTGAAGGGAACGAATCTGAGAATTTGTTACTCGGAATCCAACTAGAATAAATGATGAGGTTACATTGTTAAAGTTGAAAGCTCGTAAGTCTGCAATGTTCTGGCTGCCACTGAAAATTCGAAAATTCCCTGTAAAGTTGCGCCCTGAAAACAGTACTAACGTAACTTGACTAGGAAATACAACATTTCTTAGCCGGAAACTGGAGATGATGTTGTTAAAACCGAATATTCCCAGATTTGAAACTGCCACGCCTCGTCTAAATGTTAGACTTCTTCCAGTAAAGTTAAAACCCGAGAAAAATGTAACTCTAACATTACGATTAAAAAATAATCCCATCCCTATCACCCTCTTAATCACAAGATAGTAACAGTATATGAATTGGTTCATATATTGGCTTGGACTTATGTTAGATTACGCCTTTCAATGGATCGCCATTTTTCACTTTTGATGGTAATGAGTCCGCTTCTTGAATTGATAGAGAAAGAATTTAAGGGAAAGAATCAAGAGCGCGAAAGCAATTCCCGTTTCGATAACGATAAAAGGATAAACTTGGATGTACTTAGCTCCGTAAGCGATCATTGAGGTCCACTCGCCGGTCTTCGTCAGATAGATAAAATAGGGCACTTCACCTGGTACTAACTTATCTACCATATCCAACGTTTCTGCACCTCCAATGAAGATATTGAAAATAGCCAACTGTCCCATTAGGAAGAGCACCAGGATGAATTCAGTTATCGCCATATAAAGCAGCTCAAGTCGCATGCTCGAAAGGATGTGCTTTACAATTCTGTGATGTGGCGTGCCGCCCATTAAACGGGAAGCGTCGACGTACGGTTTCCGATTGTAGAACCGAGCTCTTTCGGCAATTTGGTAAGCGAGAGGAAAGACACCCAAGACGGTCACCATGACGAAAAAGACAATCGTAAACAGCATTAAGCTGTGAGGATTCGCTTTGTCCACCTCGTTCAAGCCAAGACCGAAGAACATACCTACCAGCGGCGGATACAGAAACAAGAACGCTGGAACAGCAGAAATTACCCAATGCATGGCTCGCAACGCACCGCCTCCCCTACCCGTCGTCCCTGACCACATTCCGAGCGGCACAGCAATGGTGAATCTTAAAGCCACCAATAATGCGGCATTCGCCAACGTGTATTTCAATCCATTCAGGAGCAAGCTCAAAATATCCAATCCCCTGTGGTCGCTCCCTAAAAGATAAGTTGCATTCGGGGAAAAAGGAGGAGTTTCACCATTCATTTTTCCTTCGATTATTTTTGTAATTAAGACGACTTTATCCGCGTTCGTAATGCCATGGGGTTTCAGCATCCCGCCAAATCCTGCTAACAATACGATGAAAATGATAATTGCACAGGCGAAATAGAACATTTTCGAGGATCTCTTAAGCATGGTCATGCCCCCTCCCTGATCCAGACAACATAGCGCTTACCGAGCAACGCAGGGAAAGTTCCCCGCCATATCTAATTAGACAACTAGCAACTTCAATGTGTGACATCAATACCAATTCCAATGAAAGACGCGAATTCCAAAAGGTATTAGTTGCTTTTTCTTCTTTATGATAGCTTCGGGGAGTACCTAAAGTAACATGAGAAAAGGCAACCAATCCACATGGGCTGGCTGCCTTTGTATGCTGCTATTGAAATCTCATTCCTCGTTACCGTAGTGTTTACTTGACCAATTTGGGTTACAGAAATCACCAACGTCGTTATTTTTGTCTCTATCGGTTCTTTCAACTTAACAACTGATTTCTTCTGCGTTCTCCCCAACTTAATGCTTCTTCAACCAATTTATCAATTCTCTTTTCTTTTTCTTGCTGATACTCTTCATTTGGGTATGATTCTAATATATTCAACTTTAGTTGACCGTATTTTTCAGCTTCTTGAGGATGTACTAATAAATACGCTTTAAAATCTAAGTAAGAAAGTATTTTTGAATTGCCCTTTTGGAAAATGTGCACGTGATGTGTTCGTGGTAAATCCCCTTTTGTGAAATATCTTCTAGAAGGTATTCCATTTTCTCCTCTTACTCGGTATCCCGCTTGTAACATTTGTTCGTTATACAAATTCACTTGCTCAATATCTTTTACTATAATCAAAATGTCGATGATTGGTTTAGCATAAACAATTGAAGGAACAGAAGTACTACCAACATGGTGTATTTCAAAAATTTCTTTTTGAAAAATATCCTTTAAAACTTTTGACTCGATCTCATATTGATACATCCATTCGTTTGTCCAAGGTGTAATTTCCCATTTTCTTTTCATATTTTGGTTTACTCCCTCTATATTTCAACAATACCATATCATTCTTTATAGCTGTAAAATATCCTCTTTATCCCCATTTATACTCATTTCGCTTATACCAGGATCCTCAGGCTTCTTTGTTTACATGCTAAAATTGTATGTATTGCGTAGGGGGAGCGAATAGATGGATTTTATACAGTTAAATGTTAGAATTTTCTGATCAAACGCAGAACAGCTGGATAACCTACAGTTAATTTTATACAATTTACTTGATCTGAACAAAAGTGGCAGTTTTAACTACATGTTTTCCAGTTATATTGATTATTCGAGTGGATATCTCGTAAATATCTGTATATTTTCCAGTTAATACAACTAAGTACGCAGTAACGTCTCCTAATTTATACACTTCACAAACTACGTCTGCGCGCCGAGTTCCCGTGTCGTTATTACTCGCTTCCTTAATGAGCACTCACTCTGCACAACCTCTAAAACCCATTTACCATCCGCAGCTAGTCTCAATATTTCGGTTTTGCCAGCAGTATACCCACACTCCCTTTTGTAAGAATGAATATATTATTCTATTGCAATCGGAGCAACCAGAGTGGGCCTGACTATTCTGAGTAGTACTATGTATTTGAAGCCAAGCTAGGTAAGGAGATGCTGAGATGGATAAATTACAAGAACTTTTGTCAGCAAGTGATGATAATGCATGGCTAGATGTACTAGGGGATAAAGCGGAGCACATAAAAAATAGCCTTCTTTCCAAGTCCTACGAAGAATTATCCATTGAATTGCTTAAATCCCATAGTTACGATAATACCCAAGTAGCTCCATTACCACCACCTCCTACTTTGACAGTATATAAATTATTTTATAAAAAACTTGTAGATGAAGTAGTAGCATTTTTATGTGGAAGTGACCGTTATTCCGGTGAACGCAAAAAAATAACAGATAATGTATCTCCAACACAAGCTGTGGTGGTGAGTTCAATTTCTGCAGCAATTGCCCCTTTAGCAGGTGTTTCAGCACCGGTAATTGCTCCAGTGGTCGTGTTAATTATTCTTACAATTGGACGTATTGGTTTAAATGCGTGGTGTGCAACATGTAAAGATATTCGAGAACAGCAAAAAACGGGGGAAACTCCTAATCATTTAGAATAATGCTAGTTGACGACTAATTCAGTCGTCTTTTTTATGCGTAAGAAAGCAGTCGTCTCCAACTTGACCACAGCCACCGGTGAATGGTTACTTTAAAATAATGAAAGGGTTCCAGAGCAATCATTCTTGTCTCGGAACCCTTCGATTGCAAACAATTCATCGTAGACTCTTTCCGTTATGCGATAAGTTGAGCCTGTTCCCCCGCATCAAGTTTAATCGTCCTGCAAGAAAAGTTCGGATATAACGCCGAAAGATCAACCTCGAATACACGCTTTGACTTAGATAAATTCGTCAAGGTAAACCCGTCAGCCGTGTATTCGTAGGCCAATTGAAAATGCGATTGCTGTAATTCCACACGTCCATACGTTTGCAATTTTGGCTCTATCCTCAAATCGGCCTCCAAGGTGAACCGTATACCTATATACTCATGAAGCAATACCCAAGAGAATACGCATGGATATTCGTAGTAATGGCCAGCTCCGTGCCAATTCTTATTGTCGATATAATAGACATGGTTCATATCATAGCGTTCTCCCATGATATATCCATCTTTAACGGCCTGTTCCATAACCTGTAGCAATTGTCGGCTCAACATGTCCCCTGCTTTTCTCCAAGACCAGTAAGCCGCATCCCAGCACCAATAGCGCCCTGCTGCACATAAGTCATAAGGACCGCCATCTCCTAGTTCGGACACGGTATATTGTTCAATTTCAGCTGCAACAAAGCTTGGAAACCGCTGGAACTCATTAAACTTAGCATTCATTAACGCCGTGACAGCTTCTTCTTGTTCCATGGTTGAATATCCGAACATAACCGGCAATACATTAGCCAATAAATGGATATGATCGTGTACAACGCCGCTTCGATCAATCCAATCGACAAAACGGCGATGATGCGGATCCCAATATCCGTTGGGTAGGGGCTCTACCATAACTTCAGACAACCGAGTTGCAATTTGATTGTAAAACTCAGCTTTGTCTTCACGTTGTATATACAGCTCTAATTTTCCAAGTAACTGGAACGAATACGCAGCAAGCGCTGTGGCTAACGATTCCCGCCCATCTTTCATGACCTGATCCTCATAATATACATCCGACCAAAGTCGACCATAACGGTCAATATAGTCTTCGATGCCACTTGCCGCCCCTTCAAGTTCTTCGATATGGGCGCTGAGCCATTCTTTATCCTTCGTTAAACTGATATAGAGCCATGCCGACTCCAAGATTTCGACGTTTCCAGTTATGAGGAACATGTTGGCATTCGTTTTGCCATCCATGGAGCTGCGTCGCACGTGATATTCCCTTGTTCCGTCGGGTTGAACAGCGCATGGATTTCTCCACAACCTTTCGGGATCTTCTTTCATAAGTTTAAGTTGAAGCTCCATCATCCGACGAATAACATCCGAATCAAGTTGATTGCCCCAAGCCATTCTCCCTTTTATTTGAAATTCGTGATCCACGTCAGGGTATGTCCCCGCATAGGCATGCTTCATTAGGGTGCTCAGGACGAAGCCATCAGACTCTGGATAGGCAGAAGCTCTTGTTCGTTCTACTACGGAAGGCAGCATCGTTCCCCAATAAAAAGCCGCCAACGTCTTTCCAAGCGCTTCGCCATGCTCAAAATCAAATGTGTATCGGTCACCAAAACAGTCGGCGTATGGCCTGCTCTCATAGGGAATTAACTGACACTTTTCAGATGGAATATGTACCCGAATCCCCTGCTGATCAAGCGTCGAGATCCGGATCACTCCTTCTGCTTTAATTAACCATGAGGCATCTGCAGAGTTGGGATCTTCAGGCAAAACCCAGGCTATGGAATCCCCCTCCAGTGCTCTTCCTTCTTCCATTGGCAATACGTACCATTCCGTAGTCTTTTGCAGGACAAAAGATGGGCCGTAGCTAAAATCCAGCTCTATGGCACTATTTATACTTGCAATGACATGCCATATCGCGTTGTTTTCATTCCATGATTCAGCCTTTATAGATCGAAGAATACCTAAAGGAAGCTTATCCTGATTATTAAAAATGGAAATTAATTTCAAGTGCTTCCCTCCTCTCCTTATGTACTTTGCCTTATGATAAGATTAGGTGCTAAAATCGTAAGTTTCGTCACCTTTTCTTTCTGAATCAATTTGGATAAAATCAACATCGCCTGCTTGCCCAGTTGTTCACTTTGCTGCGAAACCGTCGTTAGTTCCGGATTCATCGCTGAGGACAATTGCGTATCATCAAACCCAGCAATCGCAATATCCTCCGGGATCCGTATCCCACGTGATAGGGCTGTTTTCATAGCACCTATGGCCACATAGTCATTAATACATAAAATAGCTGTAGGACGATTGGACATGGCAAGAAATGCTTCCATTAACTGACGACCACAGGACATAGAGAAACTCCCCATGCGAACCCATTCTTTGCGATAAGTGAGATGATTCGCCTCTAGCGTACGCCGGTAAGCTTGGAGCTTCTCCACCGTCGTTGTCGTTGCTGCGCTTCCGCCTAAGAAACCTATCTGACGATGTCCGCGATCAATCAAATGCTGAACAATCTGCTTTGTGCCTAAGTATTCATCCGTTTTCACACGATGGCATGGATGTCCTGGCAGTGTGCCATTGATCAAAACAATGGGGATTTTCCTTTGAATATCAGCCACTTCCTGCACGAGCGAAGCTGGACAATGTCGTGCATTAATACGGCCTCCCATGAGAATGAGTCCATCCACTTGCCTTTCACATAGCAAGTTTAAATATTCGGATTCTCGGCTGTGATCGCTAAAGGTGTTGCATAAAAAAAGGGTATACCCTAGCTTTTGCGCAGCTCTCTCTGCCCCTCCGAACACCTCTGGGAAAAACATGTTGCTGCTATCCGGGAACAATACGCCAATCATGCCGGTTTTCTTATTGACCAGACTGCGCGCTAAGGCATTGGGTTGAAACTTATGTTTTTCAATAATGGCCATAATCTTCTGCCTAGTAGATGCTCGTACTGGTGCCGTATCATTGAGAACTCGGGAAACCGTCGCGACGGAAACGTTCGCTTCCCTAGCAATATCATAGACTGTAATAGTTTCCAGGATCTCACGCTCCGTTACGTCGAAATGAAAAGCGAAAGATCGAAGGCCTGTTCTGAACAGACCTTCGATGTGTGAATCATCTTATTTCGTGCTTTCTACCATTTTTTTGAATTCATCCAATTGCTTTTGGACTTCCGTCATTACTTTGTCAAAACCGGCAGCTTTCAAGCTCGCTCGGAAATCGTCTACTGCTTTCACAGGATCACCAGCTTTTCCGTAGAGGATCGCAGGTCCCTTTGATCCGACTACCTGTGTAATAGCCGTTAACTCATTCGTGACGTTAGCTTTGTCGAAAACAAATCGACCATATGGATACGCTTTTTTGATTTTGTCATAAGAAGCATACAAAGCGCCTTTTCCAGCCCAGTCTTCGCCATTAGGGATTTCGTTCTTATCGATACGGCCACCCCAGAAGTTAGAGTAGAAATCATCTCTTTGGACATCATAACCATCCGGACGGAATCGTTTGCCATCTTTCACGACATATTGCACGCCTTCAAGTCCATAGTTCATCAATTTATAGACTTCAGGGTCTTGACGAATAAGCTCATAAACCATCAGCGCGCGCTCTGGGTGCTTACTTTTCGCACCAATGGACGTACCGCCATGTGTGATCGACATCGAAACAAGATTATTTTTAGTCGCTGAGAATGGGAAGAATTGCAGATCTGATCCTGGTTGCAGCTTATCCATTTTGATGCGCTCGCCGAGGTAAGTTTGCGTATGATGCTGATCCACAGATGTTTTCCCTGCTTCGAGCTCCGCCCGGTTGTCGCCTTTATAGTTCAAGACATCCTCACGCCAGAAGCCCTTGTCCCCCCAGTCTTTCATCATTTTGGCAAAATTCACGAACGTATCATCGAGGAAAGGGCTATACGCTTTATACTTATCCGCATAGGACTTGCCGTAGACTAATGCGAATAAGCCTGTATTTATTGGGAGCTCAATCGCATCCGTGTAAGAATTGATATAGCCGCCAATATTACCTCCTGATGTACCGTTCGTATCCCAAGGAACAACACCTGGCTTCTTATCTTTGACACCTTGTAAGTATTTCTCTAACGTCTTCCAATCCGTGATTGGCGCCGTGATACCGAATTCCTTCGCCCAATCACCACGATATTGGAATCCATGATTAACCCATTGTGTATAGTGATCTTCTGGGATTAACATGATCTGATTCTTGTATTTCGTCTCGGCCCAGTTTTCTGACGGTACTTCCTTCCACGTGATTGGTGCGTAAGTTGGCAGCAGTTTATCTAACGGTTGGAAGGCGCCTTTTTGTGCATTTTGCCATGTATCCAACCAGTCAGTTGCCACTGTAATTAAATCAACTGGCTCCCCGGATGCGAGCAATAAATTGTATTTCGTTTGCCAATCTGCCCATTCTACCCATTTGATTTCTAGCTTCGCATTGACCTTTTGTTTCAAAATGGCGTTGACCTTTTCCATGACTTTCTCGAACTGACCATTCTTCGGCTTGTCGCCTAACATAACATAAGAAATCGTTTGAAACTCAGACGTATCGATTTTACCTCCTGCTGCCGTTGCTGGCGCTGTCGAATCTGAAGAATTGCCGCCCGATGACGTACAAGCCGTCAAACTTACTGCGAGCGTCGCAGCGAGTGCGATACTTAACGCTTTCTTTTTCTTGAACATGGAATTGCCTCCCCATCATTATTTTGGTCTATGCATAACGTCAGCCTTTAACAGCACCAACGGTGATACCTTTGATGAAATATTTCTGTACCATGGGATAAAACAGGATGACGGGACCCGTTGCAACGACCGCCGTTGCCATTTTCATCGATTCGAGTGGCATATCTCTAGGCTGTACATTGGAGGAGACCGATGAATTCTTGATAAAATCGGCACTGGTGACCACATTATAGAGAAACAACTGAAGCGGTCTATATTTCAAATCCGGCGATAGGAACAGCATGGCATTGTACCATTCATTCCAATAGCCTAGCGCAATAAACAATCCGATCGTAGCCAAAGCTGGTGTCGTCATGGGCAGGATTAGCCTTGTAAAGATTCTAAAATCTCCTGCTCCATCCATTTTGGCTGACTCCGTAATCGCGTGAGGAATCGAGGTAACGAAGCTTTTCATCATAATAATGAGAAAAGGGCTCATAAGTCCGGGTAGCAGTACCGCCAAATAATTATCTTTGAGGTGCAGCCACTGCGTCATGATTAAGTAGAAAGGGACAACTCCCCCTTGAAACAACGTTGTGAAGTAGATGAAAAAGGATATCCGATTCCGATAGGGAAAATCTGGACGTTGCAAGGAATAACCTGTCATCGCGACGATGAATAGCCCAATGGTTGTTCCCACAATCGTAATCCCCAACGTCACACCATAAGAGCCAAGAATAACGCCTGGATTCTCAAAAACGATTTTATAAGCAAATGCACTGAATTCTCTGGGCCATAAATTATATCCATGCAGCGTAATTGATTTCTCAGACGTCAGCGAAGTGCCTAAGACGAGAAGAAATGGGATGAGGCAGCATAGTGCGAAAAAACCTATAAAGCAGTAGCCGAATAGTCGTATGGCCACGGACGTTAAATCCGTCCCCCTCTGCCGAGCGATGACTTGCTCCATGGGATATCCCTCCTCAGCTATTTATCATTGAATAAGCGTTTTTTTTAAAATAAAGTGTTTTCAGGTGAAGCCTTTTTCACAAGCCAGTTTGCTGTAATGACGATGAAGAAGCCAAAAACAGACTGATATAAACTGACAGCGCTTCCTAAAGAGAAGTTAAAATTGTTCATTAAGGAACGGAATACGAACGTCTCAATAATATCTGTCGCATCGAAGAGTGCGGTGTTATTGGCTCCGACTAAGTTATAAAACAATCCGAAATTCCCACGGAGGATGCCTCCCATTGAAAACAGCAGTAAAATAATGAAAGTCGGCTTCAGCCAAGGCAGAACAATAAAGCGAATGCGCTGCAAAGCGTTGGCACCATCAATTTCTGCAGCTTCCACGATCTCGGAGTCTAATCCCATAATGGCGGCGAAATACACGATGGAGCCATAGCCGGTAGAATGCCACAAATACGTGATCACAATAATGTAAGGCCAAATACTAGGGTTCGAGTATGTTTTTACGGGGTCCCATCCAATCGATTTGAGTACGCCGTTCAGCATGCCAAAATCGTAACTGAGAATGTTATAAGCAATGAGGCCAACAAGCACGAATGAGATGAAAAAGGGCAGAAACATGAGAGATTGCGTGATTTTCTTAAACCACTTTTTACGAAGCTCATTGAGTAAAATAGCGATGCCAATCTGCAGTATATTTCCAAATAAGATAAAAGCAAGATTATAGAGAATGGTATTGGAAGTTAGCTTCCATAGTGCGCCTGAAGTCACTAGAAATTTGAAGTTATCAAATCCAACGAAATCACTTCCGAAAATACCAGCCGAGTAGTTATAGTTGATAAAAGCAAGATAGAGTCCAGGCATTGGAAGATACGACATCACTAAGAAAAAAAGAATAGCGGGTACACACATGAGAAATAAGGTGCGATGCGACCAAAATCTTCGCAGCGGTGTCATTCGCTTTCTAACAGCTGGTGAAACAACATCGATTGTCTTTGATGTGGTGGCAGTTTTCATACGCAAACTCCTTTCAAATTAACTAGCGGAGACGGGTACGAATCGTAAAGGCTCCAATATAGCCTGGTTATCTAACGCTACTGCTTCCAACAAAATAGCAAGTTCATTACCCTCTTCTTGCTCATGGAACCATGGTCCAGGCAAGTAAAAGGATTCATCACTCCCGCCACTGAATATTGGTCGATTCGTACCGCCTTCTGTCCATAAACGCCCCACCACATGTCCGTTGAAGAACACCGTCAGTTTCATATCTCGGCCTTTGACATATACACGCCAGCCCAATCCCTTGTTACTATCTTTGAGCTCGTTGTAGAGCCATGCGACTGCCCCAGGCTTCATCGCTATCGCTTCTGTGACAGGCTGCGCGTCTAAGCGCGAGACCTGAGCATGTTGCAATAAGCCTTGTTCCTGACAGCCCGCTACGGTCCAATTATTCGCCGAGCTACCTTCGTACAATGTGATATGTCCGCTCAAAGCAACGTACGTTTTATCGAAAAATAGCGTAATGACCGCTGTTTCTCCCGCCTTTACGAAAGGCGTAAGATCGAGATAGGGATCATGTGGATTCACTTGTCCCAGAGAATGTCCATTTACATAGGCATATGCCTGCGTGAAGTTACCTGGCGTATGTAGAATCCAACGATCGGATGTGTCTGTCAGTTTAACTTGCTTGCGATAGCAGTGATGAGCAGGCTGATCTGCTGATAACCAGCCTCCAATGCTCACGATCGGCCATTGCCCGTCATCCACATCCGCAGCTGCATACTCGTCTTTGATCTCACCAGATTGTACGAGCTTGAATCGCCAGTTTTGGTTTAAATCCCTTGTCGACGTGACACCAACAATGCCGGTAAGTCCCTTAAGACTGTTTAAATGAAGGCCGGGAAGCGTGGTATCATGGAAATTGGTATGTCCCCAAATTTCCACACGAGCTGTTAGATCAGGCACTACCTGTATGCCTTCAGGGATCGGTAGATAGCGGCTAGTTCCGCCTGGTGTTACTGTGCCCATATACCCTTCACCTGTATAGAGAGAAATCACATCACTAGCTCGCTGTATGATGAAACCCTGATAGTCGCCATCAGTCTGCGGCAATTGTGCTTTATACCAAGCGAATCCACGGTAAATCCCATGCTTTTCTAAATGATCGGCATCGTCTCCAAGGTATAGGGTCTCCTCCGAAAGGGAAAGTACTTGGTCAACCTTGCTTAGCCTCCATGTAGTTTCCAGTTCCCGGCTATCCTTCGCTTGCACCGCAAGTGTGTCAATTAGCAGCTTGCCTTCCTCATCAATGCCTTCCAAACGAAGCGCACGCGCACGGCTCATCCCTATGATTTCAAGAATATGTCCATCCGATAAGTGAATCCAAGCTCTAGCTTCATTATCCGATGATTGAAAGGATAAGGTTACGCTTAGTTCTGATTGCGAATCATGAACTGTCATCTCTGTAGTCTTTATTTCAATCGCCGACTCAAAGGAGAATTGAACTTCCCCTACTCCCTCCGTATGGAAAATGAAAAGCGTACGCTGCTCATGCGCTAGATGCTTCACCCGCATTAGTTCAGCCATTGCGTAATCGAGTTGTCCGCCACCAGCAATCCCCCATGTTTGCAGTGGCACATGAAACGGCAAAATCGGGCAATCGAATGCCGAGACATTCAATTCGAATACGAGCTCTCCGCCATGTTTCAATGCTAGTCGATGCAGATCACTTGGCATTGCCTCAGCAAGCGAGGTGCCATAGGTTTGAATGATATGATGAAGCAACCTGCCCTCGTACGCTTCATCTCGGATATGCCCTTCCGGCGTAATCATGCCATGAAAATCATAATCCGACGTAAGGAAGGAAAGCGGATTTCCCCAATTGTTAGCGGCATTCGTAAATCCAAAGTTTGTCCCTGACGCCTGCAAATAAGGACCTAACAATTTGGCGCCCGCTGACAACAGTCTGCGGAGCAGAAAATGGGAGCGGTTCGTTTCGGTGACGAGTAATGGATATCCCATTTGTTTTAATTCTTCTCTGTAGTAGTGAACTTTCTCCTCAAAGGACGGATCACGATCATTCGGGTAAAAATTACAGGTTGGCACAACACCTTCAGCGAACCCGGATGCTTGAAACAAACCGCCTTGACCCGCACACGCTATCAAGGGAACCTTGATGCCATATTGTAGAGCTAGATCTCTCAGAGCTGAAATATAACCTTTGGGATCCTCACAAGGGTAGAAGTCAAGCTCATTCTCCAGTTGAACAGCGATGATGGAACCTCCATGCCCATGTTCATATCGCTGAAGAATAGGTATGATCTCTGCGTACCATCTAGCCACATGCGTCAAGAAAAGCGGATCATTATCCCGAATACGCAAATTCTTTTCGACAAATAAATAGGCAGGCAATGCGCCCCCATCCCATTCTGAGCAAATATACGGACCTGGCCTTGCGATGACCCATAAGCCAGTGTCCGACGCCTCCTGAAGGAACTGCGCAACATCTTTCTCTCCACTGAAATCCCATACTCCCTCTGCGGTCTCATGATGATTCCAAGGAAAATACACATCAATTGCGTTATAACCAAAGGCTTTCACTTTACGCAATCGTTCTTTCCATACTCCCCGTGGGAGTCGGAAATAAAATAAAGAAGCACAGAGTATGATTTCTGATTTGCCATCTATACGCATCGCTTCGGGCGATAGTTGAATGATTGGATCTCGGCTGATGGATCGTTGCAATGGTTAACCCCCTCTCAGTTAGGCTCTCTAGTTTTCGTATGAAACCCGTTTCATTCGCCAAACAGGTTTAATGTTGTCCCTATTGCCAGTATAGTTAAAATATAAAGCGCTTTCATTCAAATAAACTTCTAAATACATAAGAAAACACCAGTGTTCACCATTTCCTTACAAAGCAAAAAAGTTGTGAATTATAATGCAATTCACAACTTCATGCCTTCAATATTTCACTGATTTCTTATATTATTTACTTAACTTTTAAGACTCACATCTAAATTCTTTGACTGTCTTCCCTTCAAGCTCTTTAAACACTTTACAGAAATAGGAGGTTTCTTGAAAGCCCGTTTTTTCTGCTACTTCATATACCTTCAAGGTAGGATTCTGAAGCAATAACTTGGCCTTACGAATTCTATAGCGATTCAAATATTCTACGAATCTTAAGCTTGTCTCACTTTTAAACAAATTGGAAACATAATTACAACTAAGGTGAAGACTTTCAGCCAACTTTGCTACGGTGATATCCTCCGCATAGTGTTCTTCTATATAAGCAATGGCGGCTTGTATTTCTTTCCGAAATGGCATATTCCCCATCGATTCATAACTCAATTCTTTATTCCATTCCTGGAATAATACCTTCAGTTGCTGTAAGGTGGGGAATGCTTCAAGTACACGATTAATATGTCGATAGGTTGCCTCCGCATTTGAAGAAAATTTACCTCTTCCAATCGCAGCTGCTTTCGTTAATATGGTCGCTTCATGGATGATGACTCTTAATTTCTCTAACGATAGTTTTCTTGTCAAAAGCAAGTCAAAGAAAAGCTCAGTTTGCCTGCCTACATCTTCGAATTGACCGCTTTGAATGGCGTAAGCCAAGGCTTTCATCGAGACCTCTACATCTTCTGTTTCCCTAGGTTTCGTACCAGAATAGGAATAAACTTGACCGACACCTTCATATATCGATTGTTCGAGGGCAGTTTCTGCTTGACGGTACAACATCGTCCAATCCTTTAAACCATGCCCGATCGAACTGATGCCTACAGTCAGGGGACTATATTCGCTCTTACTCTCCATGAGCACGGCAGCATGCAGCAACAAGGCTTCCCTACACATTCGTTCACTATGTCCATTTGGAAAATGCGTCATAAGCACAGTGCGATGATCTGAAATCGGAACGAGTATAAGAGCTTCCCCTAGTTCAGCATGCAGGGCACGAGTGGAAATAGAAGTAATCTCGCCCTCGATTAGCATAATGGCTATGGGACCAGAGCGGATCGGAAATCGTATCGCCCTTGCTTGCTCCTCCATCTCTTCAACCGTCTTCAATTCCCCGAATATGAGTTTACGTCCTAGTAAATGCCACATTTCCTGCAGATTCTCATTTCGGATAGCAGCTTGTCTCTTCAAATGATGATCTGTTTCAATTTTCGTTTTCATTTGCCGGAGTAATTGCTGTAGGGATTCAGGTTCCAGATCATGCTTAAGTAAATAATCCTCAGCCCCAAGCTTTAGAGCCTCCTTCACGAAACGAAAATCATCAAAGGAGCTTAGCGCGACAATTTTAATCGAATCATCCTGTTGTTTCACCCTCTGAATCAAATCGATCCCATTCATTTCGGGCATCGATATGTCTGTCAGAATTAAATCGACATGTTGATGATGCAATAAGTCTAGGGCATGTACACCATTTAGAGCTTCGCTCACGATATGAAAGCCGTAATCTTCCCAACGAATAATCGATTTAATCGCATAGCGATAGATCGCATTGTCCTCAACGATCATGGCGTTCAGCATATTAAGCCCACCCTTAACGTTTTATTTTATAAGGAATACGCACAATGGCTTTGGTACCCAATCCTAAAGCACTCTCATAGCTAAGTCCATATTGCTGCCCATAGTAGAGTTGAATTCGCTCATGAACGTTGTGAATTCCGATACCTGTAACACCGGGGACTGATTCTTTCTGAGAGACGACATGCAGAATATTCACGACTTGTGCGGTATCCATTCCTTTGCCATTGTCTACTACGGTAAGAAGTAAATCTCGCTCAACAACCTTCGCGGTTACTCGGATATGCCCTCTTCCCTTCGACATCTCAATCCCATGAAGAATGGCATTTTCGACCAATGGCTGCAGGATAAAATAAGGGACTTCACATGCCAACAACTGTTTATCCACCTCGTAATCCATTTGAAAAGCTTCCCCATAACCAATTTTTTGAATAAAGACATAGTTCTTTAACTGATTCATTTCTTGCTCTAAGCTATGAAATTCACCAACACGTCGTACCGAAGATTTCAATAAGTCGATTACTGAGCTGATCATTCGCTCAATTTCTGGTTGTTCGTTCATGCGAGCATACCATTTCACCGTTCCAAGCGTGTTATATAGAAAATGAGGATTAATTTGACTTCGTAACACAGTGAATTCCGCTTGCTGCTTCGCGATTTGCTCCTTGTATACGATATTAATGAGCTCATTGATCCGAGCTAACATGAAATTAAACCGGAGTGATAAACTACCGATTTCATCTTTACCCAGGGGAACAATTCGCACATCGAAATTACCGTCTTCTACGCGTCGCATCGTCTGCTCCAAAATTTTGATATTTCGCGTAGCTGAGTTGGAAAATATGGCGGCAACGCCCGTCGAGATGAGTACAGCAAGCAATGAAACAAGTACAATTACAAAAACTAATATTTGTGTGCCCGACAGCAAAACAGACATTGGAATAAAGCATAGAACACGCCATCCTAAGGTCGATGTTCGTTCTTGTACGAATAAATGGCTATCCGTGCCTGCGAATTCCACTGTAGCCATTGCTGCATCCTGTTCACTCAGTACATTATTTATACTGTTCCGTATGAGTTTGGCCGTTTCTGGACTTCCTCCACCTACCAGCAATTCGTTTAAAGGGTTGAGTATTGCGACATTACTCTGCTTAATAATTGAACTTCCGCTGCCTAGGGAAAGAAAAAAATTGGCATCCATACTATAAATAATCGTTCCTAAACTGCGATCAATTTGGTTCATATCAACGAAATCTCTGATTAAAAACACTTCATTACGCTCGCGTAAAGAAGGTGTCCAACCCATGCTAAGCTGTTGTGAATGCAGATACGCTTCCGCACTCGACGTCATGCTAGAAACTGCATCATGATTCAGTGTATGGTCCAATCCCTTTTTATTCTCCCACCAATACAATTGCCCTGTGCTCGTTTGGATCATGATGGCATTAAGAAAAGGATTCCCATTCCCATATTGGGCAAGTAGAAATTCCATTCGACTTCGGAAAGCTGGATAGCTCTCACTGGTAACTTGTTCCCCTTGTTCAGCAACAATTTGCCGAATATTCGTATCACTAAGCAGATAAACAGAGGAGGTGAAGGCTTCCTTCGCTTTATTCTCGATATTGTCCGATACTTGATGTATTACCTGCATAGAGAGATCCTTGGTATTGGCTTCAATAAACTTGGTTGAAGCATAAATCGCAACCCCGCCAACGGTTGTCGAGATGAACAGAATGAGTATCATATTGGAAAGAAAAAGCTTCGTACGGATTCGAAAATCCTTGATGCGATTTAATAACGGCTGAAGAGCTCTCATTCATCCCTGCTCCTTACCAACTCTCATTTGGATGGTCTCCGATTTTGATTAAACGCTTGATCCAGCTCTTGAATGCAGGTGTCCACATTGTGAGAGGGGTCAATGATGAATTTCGTAATTGCATTAATGAACACCTTTTGTAGATCTTGGTTCACGAAATCAATATATAGGCTCGACCAATCGTACGTTTTACCCGTTTGTATATAGGTTGTATCTAATTCGATATAGGTCGGATCAAAATCTTTGGGTAAGCCTTTGATAACGGATAGCGCTTTCTTATTCGTTTGGAAAATGTGGCCCATTTGTTGCGTAGCAAACAGCTCCAATGTTTGTAGGGCCGCTTCCTTATGTGGTGATTTGGGATTCACAACAATACCGCCTGTTGATTTCAAACCAAATATAGCTTTTTGTGGATCAGACGAATAAGGAAAAGCGAACAATCCCAAATTGCTCGCTGGATTTTTGGATTTCACTCCATCAACAGTCCATGTGCCGTTTATGATCATTCCTGCTCTCCCTTCCGCAAGGAGCATTTGCGCCTGATTCCAGTCCGTTTCAAATGGTCTTTTATTGACGTATTTCAGGCGCTCACCATATCGCTGCAAAATCTCTTTGAAATGGATTTGATTGTCCTTAAATGAGGTTCTTCCTGCCTCAATATCCGCAATCCATGTTGGATTGGAAGCATATTGATTCGCTAATAAATCTGCCGCGATATCCCAACTAATCGTCCAAGAATCCTTATAACCTGCTGCAATAGGGATAATTCCCACATTTTGCAGGGCTTCACAGGCTTCCATAAATTGTTTCCATGTTTTTGGCGGCTCCTTAATATCAGCCTTGGCAAATGCCTCCTTGTTGTAAATAACACCAACCCCATTCACATCAATCGGCAGAGCCCATATACGCCCATCGGCTGACTTCACGCCACTTAGGTAACGTTCATCGATGTGAGCTAGACTAGGCTGATTGCTTAAATCCATTGCATAGCCTGAACGAATAAAATCCATAGCCGTATCCAAATTATCAATCATATACATATCCGGCATATTGCCCGAAATCGCCCAAGTACGCAGCAAACTCAGATAGTTGCCTCCATCGACACCTGTAAGTGCGAATGTGTATGAAGGATGCTGCTTACTGAATAGTTGCGTCCCTATTTCTAACCATTTCCGAGCACCCTCCTCATCAAAATGGTGGACCCATGAGAGTGTTTGTACACTTGGTTGGTTTCTGGGAACCTTAGTTACGTTCTGTGACTGGCACGCCGTTAACACCGTTAATATCGATAGGCTAAGGAATATGATTCGAGATTTCATCCAATCACTCTTTCTTTTGATAGCGTTTACATAACTATTCGAAAGATATTTCCAATTTCTGATCTAAATTCAAAGTGGGCCACTTATTTATACGATCCTATAATTCCCATACATCTAATTCTTCCATAAAAGCTCCACCTGCTCTGGCAAAAAGCTTAATGCCAAGGCTGTCTCTCTTCGGATAGATGCGGTTCGTGACCGTTTTAATTCCGTTATTCGCGAACAATTCAACAGAAGATCGATCCACAAAAATATGCAGCCTGATACAGCCATCCTCCATTGGATCTAATTGCACTTCACTCACGGTCGACTCACCTACACCCGAATGCGTACGATCAACACGAAGGGTCCGCTCGGCTACCGTGTAGGACACCTCGGTATACTCGGTACCATCCTCTGAGCAACGCAGTTGAAGTCCGAACTCTCCATTCGATTGCATCGTGTTAAATACTGCAATAAGCTCAAGTTGGCTGCCCTTAACATCCAATAAGCTCATTTCTCCCGCTTCAATTCTTCGCCCATCCATCCGGATGTGTTCCTTACGCAGCTTTACCAATTCCGTTACAGGTTGCATCCGCAGCGTGCCATCATTCGCAAGTGACAACTCGCGAGGAAGGGTGAAAGCCCCCATCCAACCATGTTCTTGCTCTGGCATTTGAGCTCCCCATATGTTCATCCAGCCGATCAGGATGCGCCTTCCTTTCCCGTCCACCATGGTTTGCGGTGCATAGAAATCGAACCCATAGTCCAGCCGCTCTGCATAATAATAATCGAATTTCCCTGTTTCATAGCTTAGTTTGCCCGTGAGATACATCGTCTTGGTTGTACCCATATTCATAGGCGAAACGATAAGTACATACTCATCTCGATCACCAAGTGGAAATAAGTCGGGACACTCCCACATATCCCCCATCGTCCCATCGCTCTCAGCCGCAACCCCGAGATAGCGCCATGATAGAAGATCAGGTGATGTGTACATTAATGCTTTGCCAAGGCCATCCTTGCCGTAACCGAGCACCATGTACCACTGACCCTCATGCTGCCAAACTTTCGGATCCCGGAAGCCAAAACCGCCATCCTCAGGTGCACTGGCAATTACAGGATTAGCCTCTGATTTTCTAAAAGTAATCCCATCCTTGCTTGTCGCAACGCACTGAACCTCTACTGGTGTTCGTCCATCAACATGCCCTGTGTAGACTAACGTTAGAGCGCCGTTATTATCAACTGCACTCCCCGACCAACAGCCAATACCGTTAGTTTTACCGCTATCGTAAGCTTCGGATGGTGCTAATGCTACAGGAAGATGCTCCCAGTTAACCAAATCCTTACTTTTGGCATGCCCCCAGTGCATCGGTCCCCATTTGGGCTCGTAGGGGTAATGTTGATAAAAAACATGGTACTCTTCGTTCCAATAGATAAGCCCGTTGGGGTCATTCATCCAGCCTGACGGAGGCATAACATGATAGCCAAGCCTGAAGTTATCATCTACGATCAACCCGGCAGCATGCTCTAACGCTTGGGTTGCTTTTTTTACATATCCCATATGGCGCTTATTACCATTCGTCTCAGCTTGATCCGACCCACCGTGAATATTCATCCTAATTTATCCCCCTCGCTTTACACCTAATCTCCATTTGATGTATTAATATTTCGCATTAAAGCATGAATTTCCTCTATCGTACCAATGGAGAGCCTCCTTTTTATGCTTTCCCCTCATGATAGTCTTGCCATAGTGGGGTGATGTATTTTTCTAATGTTTTTACGACGTCATCTCTTCGGCTCTCGTCGACATGTACAGAGTCATTTGAAATATCATTTCTAATACGAATGAGCACAAATAAAGGGGGTAATGCTGCTTCACGAAGAGCTTTAATCATGTTTTCTTCTTGTGGAGTAATATCCATAACGAATCATATCCCTTTCTAATAAATTTCGGGTCAAGATAATCTCATTATAAACCTTGACCTTAATGTTAGAGTCAAGAGAAAGTGATCATAGCTATACGTCCTTTGAATCGTTTGGTCAAATTAAGCACCTGCTTTCAATAATTAAAATACACTTTTTTAACGGTTCCAACATAATATTTTATTATTGACTGTCGAAGGGGGGATTTCTAATGTACGCTAGATTAAGTATGTTTAGATTAAGACCTGATGCCCCCATATCTTTCGCAGAGCAATGGGCCGAGAAAACTTACATGATCCATCAATCGTTAAAGGGATTTAAAGGTATTACATTTTTGGGAGAAGAGATAACTAATGAGTTTGGTGCTATAAGTTATTGGGAAACGAAAGAGGACGCCTTGGCAGCCGGTGATACAATTGCGGCTAAAGTCTATTCAACTTTATCAAAAACCTATATTGAATCGCCTCCTATTATTGCTATATATGGCGTTTACGACCTACCTGCGGGGAACGGTGAATTAATATTTTCTAGTAAATTTAACTGGTAGGAGTTCTCAGGTAAAAAAAACGTGGGAGCTCTATTTTATTTCTTCACACTAATTCTTTAGCTTAATAAAACAAGGAGCAGCTGCCGCGGCAGATCTGCTCCTTGTTTTATTCAACTGTAGTCACATTACTACAATAGATGAACTGCCAATTACCTAAACCGCCCTTTTATCCATCACAGGTTGGCTTACTTGTCGTATTCAGCCATTACAATATTTCGATATACCCTTCTGTTCCATTTACGCGAATTCGTTGTCCATCTTTGATCAGTTTGGTAGCATTTTCGACACCGACAACTGCTGGTAGGCCATATTCACGTGCAATAACTGCTCCATGGGTCATCAGCCCACCAACTTCGGTGACTAGTCCTTTAATGGATACAAACAATGGGGTCCAGCCAGGGTCCGTAAAGGAGGTGACTAAAATATCTCCCTCTTCCAGTTTAGCCTCATCCATATTTAGGATCACACGTGCTCGTCCTTCGATCACTCCGGAAGAAACAGCTAGACCTACAATTGCTTCGGCTGGCAGATCTTCTCGTTTGTACGAGCCTGAAATGATTTCACCATCCGACGTGATTACACGCGGGGGAGTTAGTTTCTCGAAGAACATGTAATCCTCTTTCCGTTTGTTGATCAACTGATCATCAAGTTTGTTGGTACGTACGACTTCCTGAAGCTCTTCAAAAAACAGAAGGAATACATCTTCTTTTTCATGAATAACACCCGCTTGCACGAGTTGTTCGGCTTCTTTCAATAAGGCCTGCTTGTATACGAAGTAGCGACTAATCATGCCGTATTTGGGATATTCCCGATAACCGATGTAATTTCGGATCAGGCTGATCACTCGTTTGGTCTCATTGGCTTTTTCTTCACCATCAGGTAATTGCTTCAATCGCTCTATTAACGCTTGCTCTTTATCCAAAGCTTCCTGGCGCCCTTGCTCAAACTTTTGTTTGCCGGCATTTGGCTCCATATGTTTGATGTGACCAAGAATCATAGGGACAAGTGTAAGTGGTTTTTCACTCCAACGTGTTCTAGATATATCGATTTCTCCCGCGCATCGCATTCCGTATTTATTCAGATACGCGTAGATCGCGTCTTGCGTTTCCTGTCCGCCATCCAATTTAACGAGTTCATTCAAGAAATGATCGTCTTTTGTCTGTTGTAAATAATCAATGACTTCTGGGTAAGGACGAATGACATCCGCGACATCCAATAGCGCCAGACCCATTTCCGAAGTAATATTGTTTGGCACAGATTGCGAGAGTGTGTCTGCTGCATTTTTTTCACCTAACCACTCAAACATTCGTTCATTAATCCATAATGAAGCATTCATAGCCGTCATAAACACAGCCGAACTCTGGGGATCAAGTAAAATCTTCTTTAATTCCTGGATATCTTCTAAAATAAAATCAAATAACGCTGATCCTGATTTCGTTTGGATGTTTACTTTTAACTCTTCGATCGATGTTTGACTCTTTTTAATCAAATCAGCAACGATTGTCGGATCGTTTTCAATTTGTGCTTGAAACTTCCAAGACGATATACCTTCCTTACTTGTATTGGGACTAGGCACTATTTTACCATCTTCTGGTGACAATTTGATGAAATCTTCCCGCTCTACGATGGTTGTGAGTGCGTTTTGGATCATCGGATCGGATTTCCCTAAAACATTAATGAGCATATGCCTCTTGGTAGGCGAAGCCAGCGTCTGTGTAATATCAACAAACAACCTTCCGCCAGCTCTACGCATGGGTGCAGGAGTTATTAGCAGGTAGAAAGATAATCCCAATGGTTTCATAGGATCGGTCATCATTTGCTGATGGCCAACTGATACATAGACGTGATTTTCTTGATCATTCGCTTCAGGGATCGGGAATAATGTCGTGATTGGACGACTCTGCACAATATAAAAGGTATCCTGAGCCAAACACCATTCAATATCTTGCGGGCTGTTAAAATACGCTTCAATATGTCTTCCGATACGTGCCAGTTGTAAAATTTGTTGTTCCGTCAGCGTTTGAGACTTTTGTTGATCTGGATCAAGCTGCTTGGTCTCAGTTCCACCTTCTTTGCGTCCATAAATAGCTAATTCTTTGGTTGCTATCCGCTTATTGACGATTTTGTCCTCGTGAACGGTGTAATTATCAGCAGAAACCAAGCCAGAAACCATTGCTTCTCCAAGTCCATAACTGGCATCGATGGACAGCAACTTTCGGTTGGAAGTCATTGGATCAGCCGTAAATAAAATCCCCGAAGCCTGCGGGAAAACCATCCTTTGAATGATAACGGATAAATAAACTTGGCTGTGGTCGAACCCATTTTGCATACGGTAGATGACCGCGCGATCCGTAAATAGGGAAGCCCAACATTTGCTGATATGCTGCAAGATTCTATCTTTGCCGATGATATTTAAATAGGTGTCTTGTTGACCAGCAAAAGAGGCATGTGGTAAATCTTCAGCTGTCGCACTAGAACGCACTGCATAAGCATGTTCTTCTCCAAACTGAGAGAGATAGTGGGTAACTGATTTCACAACATCAGAAGGAATTGTTATATCCATAATGATTTGTCGAATCCGCCTGCTGATTTCACCAATTTGATCTCGATCTTCTACTTTTAACATGGTTAGTTGATCCAGCAACGCATGATACGTTTCGTTTTGTTCAATGGCATTGTGATATCCCACTGTTGTGACACAAAATCCTTCTGGTACTTGTATGCCTTCAATTTTAGATAATTCCCCTAAATTTAACCCTTTTCCGCCAACTAGCCCAAGCTGCGTTTTGTCCATTTCCTGAAAACTGAGAACCAAAGAACTCATTCCATATCGCTCCTAACCAATTAATTTTCGAAAAAACTTGACAAGAGTTGGCCGGCATAGTAAAATTAAAGTATAAGATGTATTAACTATGTCCGTATTATCAATAACAGTCGTGAACTGATTATATCATCGTGTCTGTTTATATGCAATATACAAAAGAACCTGGCGTAACAGCCCAGGTTCTTTTTTTTGATTTCCCTCTTTTAATACGGGCGTTACGGTGCGACTACAGACCCTACAAAAAGCCATGCGCCGGTCTGGCGGTCTTCAATCGCGAAGAAGAATGGTCGATTTATCGTCATCTGGAACGGTTCATCGATTGGTGCGGAAGCCGCTGACATTTGTACCGAAGTGACTGCGGCTGCCTCCGTTCCTTTTTCATTGACCTCGATGAAGGTTTTGTGTGTTAAAGCACTGATGAAAAGGTTGGGTGGAACCGGTGCCATACCGGAAAAATCTGCATGAACTATGTCAAAGGGCAGTGTCATGCCCATGGACTTGAGCGGATCTTTCAAATTATCGCTGTATTCGATCTTCAAACGGGGAAGCTTGATTTCACCCCGTTTCGACTGGAACGACTCGTGCCAGAGGTTAGAATTCGCCCACAGCTTGTCATGGAGAGCATCAAGTGTAGAAGATTCATCCGGAAGTATGACCAGCATATCCATCTGCCCCTCTCCGTACGGCAAACGGATGGCTTGAAATCCCTCTTCTTTCAAATATTCGTAGGAGCCTGCTTGCGTCATCATCTCCACTTGCTTGGTGGAACCGTCTTGCAGTTTGAAGCTTTCCTCTTTCGTTGCAGAAAGTTGAAATCCCTTTTTCCACCCGCCATTGAAATAGACCGCATTAATCAGGATCAATACTTCTTGGGGATCAATGGATTCGATCATCTTGGGTATTTTTCCATTGGTATTCTTGTTTACCCAGTCATTGATCGTGTCAGGAGCTTTGGGACTGTTAAAATCGAGTTCAGTTACTTTGGCGTCGTAAAAGGACTGATTAGTTTTCGTGAAATCACCGTGAAAAGGTAATCCTTTTCGCGTCCAAAGCGAGTTGGCAATTTGCACTTTAACGTCACTTCCTGGGTGCTGCAAAAGGTAGATAAGGGACTTGTTGGCCCGATTCATTTCCTCTAGGGTCATACTTTGCCAGCCCAAAGTCTTGGCCATTGAGACTTGCGTTTCCCCCTTACTTCCGTTGTAAGTCATGGCGAGTGCCAAAGAAATGCTGGTCGGCGAAATGAAAATATTTTTCTTCTTATCCTGCTCCGTTTGAACCAGTTGCCGATGGAGCTGCATACCGAAATCGTTGCTTGCTTTGACGATACGATTATCAACTTCGGCTGCCGTGACTTTTCGTTTTTCCAATGAAATCGACTTTCCAGAAGGATTGGCACACGCAGTCACGATCAGTACCAGCAGTATTCCAGCCGCAAGAATTTTACCTTTTTTAAAAATATCATTCATTTCGGACCCCCCTGTCATTCATATGCTTATTAGACGAGGAATCTTTACATAATGTTCCATATAGCCGATTTTAATGTTAAATGACCTTCAATTTAATTAAACTCCCGCCTGCGAGGCAAATCAAACCAGAGACCATCGAGCCAAGCTAGCTCCTCTTCCGTTAATTTGTCCATGTCAGCAGCACGCAGACTAGCGTCCAACTGCTCCGGACGACTCGCACCAATAATAGCGGAGGTGATTCCTGGTTGCTGTGTTACCCAACGTACTGCCGTCGTTGTTGGATCAAAGTGACGTTCTTGGCACCAGGCCTGGTACTTCTCAACTGCAGCGAACTGTGCTTCTTGCCAATAACGTTCCTGATACAATGAGCCCGCATTGTTTCCGAGTCCGAAACGAGTCCCCTCTTCGACACTTGCCTTATTCCTGTAGCGGCCCGTCAACATGCCTCCCGCAAGCGGGTTGTAACTGATGATACCAATCCCCTCATCTAGGGCCAATGGAACCAAGTCTTCCTCAATCATTCGAAACAAGAGATTATAGCGAGGTTGAATGCTCACTATATGGGCGTAATTTTTTCTTTCGGCAATTCCATTTGCTTTCGCCACCTGCCATGCACGCCAATTAGATACACCGATGTAGCGAACTTTCCCTTGCTCAACGAGATCATCAAATGCGCGTAAAGTCTCATCCATAGGAACGCTTGGGTCAAATTGATGAGCTTGATAGAGGTCAAGATAGTCTGTTTTTAGACGACGGAGGCTATCCTCGACGGATGTTATGATATGCTTCCTACTCAACCCACGATCATTTGCTCCGGGTCCCATCGCACCAAAACATTTTGTTGCTAACACAACTTTGTCTCGTTTACTCTCTAGCCATTCCCCGATAATCGACTCGGTTGCACCCGCGATGGCATAAGAAGCCCTTCCTATGGGATATACATCTGCCGTATCGATAAAACTCACTCCGGCGTCGAACGCCTTGTCAAGAATTTCGAAGGAGGTTTTTTTATCTGCTTGGTTGCCAAAAGTCATCGTGCCCAAACACAGATTCGTTACTTTTAATCCCGATTGTCCTAAAGATCGAATTTCCAACATAATCACCTTTTTCCCTTAGTAATTGTTATTTTTCTTTTGAAAATACTTCTTTTGCAACCGTCATCGCTGACATTGCCTTCGGCCAACCAGCATAAAAAGCAAGATGAGTCATGACTTCGATTAGTTCTACTTCTGTAAGACCGTTTTGTTTCGCTAAGTTTAAATGGTTTTTCAATTGCTGCGTATTCCCGCCAGTAATTAAGCTAGACAAAGTAATTAAACTACGGTCACGCGGCGAAAGCTCCTTACGTTTCCATATATCTCCGAATAAAACATCATCGGTTAATTCAACAATCTTTGGCGCAAAATCTCCGAAGTTTTTCTGCGCGACAGTTCGTTCTTTTGAAGAATCTGACATGTACTATCCCCGCTTCCATTTTTATATTTTACTCTACATGTATGCCTTAGCCTTCTCACGTTTCTGAATAAATGTCAAAGTATAATGAGTCCCGCAAATATAAATCCCCATGATAGACAGGTAATCTATTACAAACCTCAAGGCTGTTTCATCGAAGCCCCAATAGCCAAATGGATTATAAATGAGCAACCTAGAACCCATATCTCTTTCAAAGGAAATCTGCACACCGTGAACAACAATTAACACTGCCAGAAAACGCAACGCAATTGTACGAACACGACTTGTTGTGATAACTCCCGTCATTTTTCTCGCTGCATGAATAATCCTTCCCCACGAGATTCCTATATGAATAGCCATGAGTATAAATGCCCAATACGCACTCTGAACATGTATCTGCCTCACGAACATGTCATTATTCAACGGATTAAATGGAATGATCTCACGTGAAATTGGCGCCGCACTAATCAGTGCAACAGCAATCAGTAAAAGGAATAGTATATTTACCGCTATGCGAAGAATTTGTTGAACCCTGTACGTTCCACTAAAAACTGTTTTATACCATCTTCGATTTAAGAAATTGTGAACCGTAAACAATACAAATAAACCAACACCCACCAGTTCATGGACCCTATTTCCGGTAAAAGGATACGCCATCGCTGCTAACATGGATGCTGTCATAAGAAGGTCAACTACCAGCTTAATAAACATTTTTGAATTCACATGCTTACCTCCATAACTTATTAACTACGATGTTTTTTTGGATGTAAGAGCAGCCATGTAATCTTTTAACATATTCAACTCCCACTCTTCCAAAGGAATACCTGCATGCCTTGATTCCGTGCTTTTATCCAGCGATCCCGTAAAATCCTCAAGCTTGAAACTTTTCATCTGACTGTATGTGTATACGTAGTCATCACGTATCTGGCTTGCATGACAAGAAATACAACTCTTCATGTCTCGCTTGTTGTTAACGGACTTATCAGCAAGGAACGCCTGGTATCGCCAATCTCCGTTGCTCTTCTCAGAAGAGTTCTTATCAGCCCATCCAGTACGTTTTTCCGAGACAAAAATGTCAGAAAGTACGCCATCTCTATAGATCTCGAGCGTCAATACGGTTCCACTGGGAAACGGCTTGCCGGCTTTCACTGCTTCAATTGTATTCCTACTCGCATAGAGCAGCTCTTTGGCATTTCCACGATTCACAGTCGTATAGAGCACGCCCTTAACGTAGTTCTCAGGGAGTTTAACTTGTTCAATGTCAGTTCCAGAAGGCTCTGTTTCCCGAGAAATGTCAGTCATAGCGCTATCAGTTGCAGACTGCTCATCTTGCCGATTACTGTTTGTCATATCATTCTTGTCACTTCCACATGCAGAGAATGTAAAAGCAGTAACTAAACTAAAAGCAAGTAATAATCGTTTTTTCAATGTTTTCCTCCTCCGAAATCAGCCACTTCGGCTTACATCTCTAATATATAGTTAACCGGCATATGAGCCCGTCCCAAATGACAGACCCTGCGTCATTTCATTATGTAGCAAATCAAAAAGAAACGGATATCCTGATCATCTTAAATGTTTGCCTATTTCTCTCACGAGAAAGAACACTTTTGAATTTGCATAAAAAAACCAAATAGACTTCCCCCTCTAACATTGAAGAGTGAGATTCTATTTGGCTTTCTAGATAGATCGAACTAATTGCATGCTCCTCACACATTGGAAACTTGTTCAGTAATTACCTCTGCCTGGTCATACGTTTCCTTGATACGCTTCTTATCAGCTTTGGGAGGAAAACCAAACATGCGAGAATATTCACGGCTAAACTGAGAGGCACTTTCGTAGCCTACCCGGTAGGCAACTTCTGAAGCATCCACCGACTCGGTTAATAATTGGCGCCGAGCTTCTTGCAGCCGAAGCTGTTTTTGGTACTGAAGAGGGCTCATCGCAGTGATCTCTTTAAAGTGTCTATGTAACGAAGAAATACTCATATTCGCTAACTCGGCAAGTTCTTCCATCCGTAAAGGGCTGTCATAGTACTTCATGATTTGTTCAATAACAACTTTGATATGATGGGTCGAGCTTCCTTCCGATACTATTTGCTCCAAAATAATCCCATTCTGACCTTGTAGTACCCGATAGAGAATTTCCTTCGTAAATAGTGGAGCAAGCACAGGAATATCTTTAGGATTATCGAGCAAATGTACCAATCGAATGACCGAATCTAACAATGTTGATTCTATCTTGCTGACAAACATTGCTCGCTTTGGATTGTCTTTCGGATCTACTCGAAACTCAGAATCATGCAAAATCTCTAAGATTTGACTAGGTGTAAATTCAAGTTTGAAACCCAAATACGGAACATCGGGAGTGGCTTCAGTGACTTGAGCGGTAACGGGTACATGTACGGATGCAACAAGGTAATCAGCAAGACTGTATGTAAAGCGCTCCTGCCCCAGCCATACCTCCTTCGCCCCTTGAACTACCATACAAAAGGAAGGCTTGTAAACTCCGTAGCTTTGTCCGGCCTCCTTTGAAACACGTATGAAAAATAAGGATGGAATAGCAGTTGGGTGAACACCATCCGTTCCTGTAAAGCGCTCAATGATTTTGGCGAGCTCATTCTGCTGTTTAGAAATGATTTCAGACATTGGAGTCTCCTGTCCCAATTATTAATAGTTCGATTATAGTCCATATTTTTCTGTTACATAAGTGGTAGTGAGAGGATTAGGCAATCATTTGGTAAGAATGGGATAACGACCTCAGTATCATCTAGTGCATAATAGCAGAAGCAGTATTTTCGTACATCATGGATAAGATCAAATCGGGTTACAAATAATTTTAATAATGGAGGATATTATATGCAAAAAGTTATTTTGAACAATGGTGTTGAGATGCCTATTCTAGGTTTTGGTGTATTTCAGATTGTAGATCAAAGTGAATGTGAACAAAGCGTTTATGACGCTATTATGGCAGGCTATCGGCTGATTGATACAGCGGCCTCTTATCAAAATGAAGAAGCAGTTGGGAGAGCAATCAAACGGAGTGGCATTGCAAGAGAGGAATTATTTATCACTACAAAACTTTGGGTGCAGGATACTGGTTATGAGCGCACAAAAAAAGCGTTTGATAACTCATTGAAAAGATTGCAATTAGATTATTTGGATTTGTATCTGATTCATCAGCCATTTGGCGATGTACATGGCTCTTGGCGCGCTATGGAAGAATTGTATCGTGAAGGAAAAGTCCGTGCAATTGGCGTTAGTAACTTCCATGAGGATCGTCTGATCGATTTAATTATCCATAATGAAGTAGTTCCTGCTGTGAACCAGGTTGAAACCCACCCATTCAACCAACAAATCGAAAATTCAAAATTCATGAAAGAGAATAATGTTCAAATCGAATCCTGGGCGCCTTTTGCTGAAGGGAAAAACAACTTGTTCCAGAATGAGCTTTTAGTATCCATAGCTGAAAAGTATAATAAATCCGTTGCTCAGGTGGTATTACGTTGGTTGACACAAAGAGAAGTCGTTGTGATTCCAAAGTCTGTTCGTAAAGAAAGAATTCTCGAAAACATCAACATTTTTGACTTTGAATTAACCCAAGAAGATATGGAATCTATGACTATGTTAGATACGAAACAGAGCCTCTTCTTTTCACATCGCGATCCTGAAATGGTCAAATGGATTGGTAACCGTAAACTTGATATCTAAAAATCGTTATTTTTAAGATCACGTGCAGGTTATGTTTACGCAAAAATAGATATTGAAAATAGGAGCAGATACCTGTAGGTAATCTGCTCCTATTTGCGTGCAGGCATTTATTAGGAAAATGCTTCCAATGAAGTGGTAAAAGGCTGTCGCTCATTCGGTTGTCGCGGTATTCCATTGATTTTCATGTAAATTTATTCCAATGATTTTATAGATTTTTCTAGAATAATTTAAGGTAAGCAATTCTACTTTTCCTATAATAAAGTTATAACCATTCGTAAAGCAATGAGGAGGAAACGGGTTTGCAGAATCAGCAAATTGATCTCAATTTGGCACTTGCCAAAACGTATGCGCCGCAGCTGTTTTTTGATCGCTTGGAGCCATTTTTTCCAGTTCGCGTTGGGGTAACCATATTCGATCAAGACGGTCCATCACCTTCCTTTCGTCGCATGATCAGCTTCGAGTCGGATGCCAGGATTGAAAAGGTCATTGAATATGCCATCTACTGGGATTATGATATCGAGCATTTGTACGAGCTGGAACATGTATGGATTTATGTAGGGCGTGACGGCAGTGTTATCAATTGTGAGTGCAGCTTCCATGGCAAATATTTTAAAGGGCTACTTAAGGATCGAAGTAATATAGCTGAAGGCAATCCAACCCAGGTCAAGCTGTACTCCCAGCCTGGAAAACACGCTTTTTCCCCACTTCTCACTATGCTGGAGCTCATCCCGAATTTAGATACGTGCACATATGAGACAGCGGGCCGAGGCGGTCTATTAGTCCCAGACATGCTGCGGGATAAAATGACTGCGGATGAGGAAACGAACCAATTGGTGGAACGATATTTACAGACTCTCCGGTTTCGACCAACGATGGAATTTATCGAATATGGTTGGGACGACGATTCGCTTTTCGTGACGTGGCCTGAGCTTCTCAATGAGATTCCACAGCGTGTCGACCAAGAATTGACTAAAATCAGAGAGTACTTTGGCATTTCCGAATAGTTACAATAATGAATTATCCATTTTAGGGAAACGATATATGTTCTTGTTTGGCAAAAAGACAGGAACATATATCTTTTTAATAAAAAGTTAGCGCTGCGCGCGAAACCTTGTCCCTCGACACGAACTTGAGGAGGTGAATGAAGCGAAAACATGATGAAATACGCAAATAATTCAATGAGGTTATGAAGTGAGCTTTTTGATTCGAGGTTTTAAAAAGTTTAGTTTTATTACATTGATATTCATTTATGTATTTCCATCTCACTAATCAAATGGAGGTAAAGATTATATGAACAAAAAAATGAAAGCACTTACATTAGGGTTGACATTGCTAGCATCTATCAACTTTGTTCCAGCAGCTAGTGCAGCTGTCTTAGCTCATAACGCAGTAGTAGGATTCGCAGAAGTGACCCCTACTACGACTACTCAAATAGCGGCTAAGCTTTTTCAACCAACTTTGAAGGTTACTACCGGATGTGTGCCTTTTCCTGCAGTAGATGCAGCAGGGAATACAAATGGAGGTTTAGCACCTAGTGGAGCGGCTAATGGGAATTGCAGTTCCAGCACGGGTCAAGTATATGCACGTTCAGGATGGTACAATGGGGTATGGGCAATTATGTATGCTTGGTATCAACCTAAAGATTCACCATCTTCAGGATTGGGTCATAGACATGACTGGGAAGGTGCAGTAGTTTGGATCGATAATCCAGCAGCTGCTTCACCGCAAATTCAGTCCATTTCCTATTCTCAGCACGGTGACTGGCTAAATGTAGCTAAGACTACATCCAATACGAATGGAACTCATCCAAAAATTGAATATAAGAGCGTTTGGCCGCTTAACCATGCCTTATATATTACGAATACAGCAGGTGGATATCAACCGTTAATCGGCTGGGATGACTTAACTGCTGCTGCAAGGACTGCACTAAATACAACAAGTTTCGTGGATGCAAACGTTCCTATTAACGACTCGAATTTCACAAATAATTTAGCAGCTGCTTGGTATCAATAATGGGAGCTAGCATCGAGGAATCTGTTAAGTGGTAAGGACCGGGGCCAGAGAAGATTTACTTCTCTGGCTCCCTTTTCTTGTTATATCACGTTAGTAGCAGAACCCATTTTATTCAATGTACGGATTAAATCTCTTCTCAACCTCAATCAGATCATTTACCGCTGGCAATAATCCTTTTCCAGAAAAACGTATTATAAGACTTCGTGTAAAATGTTTGAAATTAATTCGACTATGTTGTCTCGTTATTTCATCCACTTTATGTATTTTCACTTCCATAAGCCACTCACCTATTACCGAGAGAGGCACTTTCCCCAACTCCACCATGGCAGTCACCACAGTTGCTATCCGCTCATCCTCTTCTGAACGAAACATTTCTGGAGCATTTTCAAGTAATGAGCATAGTCCACTCCACACTAACTTGCACTCTTCTAACCCTATGTACCTGTTGCGGACGCATTCATCAAGGGCATCAGATATATGAGCCGCTGCATGTGCCCAACCTTTTCCTTCTACATAGCCACGAAAATCCTTTTCACTGTTACAATAGGTGATTAAGGTTTTCAATATTTTTCGAACATTAATTTCGGTTAAGTATTCATCCCTATTATCACGGATAAGCAACAACGCTATTAATAATGAGGAAAAGGAACGTAGAAAGATACTATCTGTACCCACTTGCCCGATCCCATTGAATAACATATTTTGAGAAATAGCATGATCGAGCAATTTTAGTAATTGTTCTTCTTGAAGCAACTTTTTTTCTAATAGCCAATTATCTAGTATCCGATATGCTAACTTATCACGTAATTCGGGATCTGTAGAAGAAAGTAATTCTACAACTTGCTGTACGATTAAATATTCATCTATTCCTTGTGGCAGAGAAAAATTATTTCCCACGATTGTTCTTAGTTCTTCTTTTAACACTTTCCCAACTCCAATCAACAGTCGTTCACAGTTTGCTTAGCATCTCATACCTCTTCTTGTTGGTAGTGGTTCCCAATTAACCACTTCACTGCATCTAAGAGGTCTTTCGCAATAAAATCTGGTGATGCTTGCTCATACCATTTGTGACGGTATTTTTCCAAAGACTGTTTACCCCAGCCTGTCTCTACAAGAATTCTTTTGGATCCTACTGCGGCAGCTGCCAGCATATCAGTTGAACCCACATCACCAATAACAACGCACTGTGTCAAATCTAGTTCATGCTCAGCAGCAGCTTTCTGAAGCATTCCAGGACGTGGTTTATGACACACACAGCCTTCTTCAGGCTCATGGGGACATATATATGCTGCATCGAATCCATAACTATCAAATTCTTTTTGAAATTCTAATACCGTTGCTAATCCCTTGGATATGTTGTGCTGATTAGTAAGGGCAAATATTTTAATTCCGTGGTCTTTTAATAACTGCAATGCTGCTAAAGATGAGGGGAATAACTCAAAGTCTTGTGGATGAATGAAGTGACCGTTCCCGCCCAATGTTCCATCACGATCAATAAAAACAGCTTGAATGTTCATTGAAATAAACCTCCTCATTGTGTACTTAACAAACTGGTAATTCTCCAAATGATTGGAAGTATCCTGCTGCTAATTTAATAAACAAAATAGGATCTGCCTAGAAGCAGATCCTAATCCTAAGTTCTCCCGTTAATTGAAGCGATTGAAAGCACCCACTCTTTTATTTGCAATGCGACTTCGGTTACATCGGAATCCGTAGTATCAACGGTCGGCATTGCTGGGGTATATGCCTCATGAGCTATTTCAATCAACCTTCTCGCAAAATTCTTGTAATCTTGAATCACTTCTTCTGACCAATTTCTTTCACGCAAACGTTTTTCGCGAGTTTCATCGTCGCAATGTAAATTTAAATAATATACATGTTTGAAAAAAGGATAATCTAAACATTTTTCGACATCCCAAGGCATAGCAGTTCCGCAAATGATCGTAATCCGCCCGCTTTCTGCAATATTACGAGCTACTCGGAGCCAGATGTTTAGAATTAAAGCATCATTTGTAATATGACATTCCAGGAGGTTATCAATATCAAATACATCAAAGTCGGGCATTATTTTCCGCAATTCATTTATTACGTAAGTTTTCCCTGATCCACTAGAACCCGTAACAATAAATAAAGGCAATTTATGTTTCATCATTTTTCTAAGCCTCATTATGACGATATAATTGTGATGAATTACTCTTTATTATTTTATACCCTTTATCATCGCAAATAAAGAGAGAGAATTATTTCAGTGAAGTCCATCCTCTTTCAGAACGAATCGCCTCAATAATAAGCTGATCGCGATATCCTTCTCGGAAAGTAGGATAGGATTGAAAAATCTCACCACGTATGTCTGCAATAAACTCCCGGAAAAAAGCATTCCATTTGTTCTGTTCAGCATTGCTAGTATCTGGGAATCCTTCTTTAAATCGAGCCGGCATTGGTTTAGATAATGTTCCCTCAGGGCCAGTCATGCTTACGTCAAAGGTAAAAACTCCTTTTGCATCTATCGCTCCATTTTCGCCATAAATACGAAAATACGGATATGTAGGAGAGTACGGCATCATAGCGTCAAATTGAATGACACAAGACAGGCTGTCACCAGATGGAAGTCGGTACTCCATTATGCAAGTAAAGGCTGTTTCTGCATCAACCGATTTCCACTCGGCGGCAGCAATCGCCTCAGTGCTCGGTACAATAAACGATTTCCGAAAATCATTAATTTCACCAAGAACGGGAGCCTTATCTCTGCCGAGTCGGGCCTCACCCATCACGCGGTGTGGATCGCAGCCGAAAACCTTTGTCAGAATCCCTAGAAAGTGCGTGAGACCATTGTTTAACGCTCCACCGCCGAGTGAGAGATCACATGACCAGGTCCATGGGGTGTTTGGGTGAAACATGGGTACGAAAGCAAAAATCTCTGCTGCCTTTATCCGTCCTATTGCTTCCGTACGGACAAGTTCTTGAATCCAAGATGTAGTAGGATCATACGCTTGAGTTGCTGCGTAAGCATGCTTAATACCGGCGCCTTCAACTGCATCCAACATTCTTTTTGCTTCAACTGCAGATGCGGCGAGGGGTTTTTCACAAACAACGTGGGCTCCTAGGGCAATAGCTTCGTGAATAACATCCTCTCGTAATGCAGCAGGTGTCGCCAGCGAAATGATATCAGGCTTCAATTCTCGTACCGCAGCACGCCAATCTGTCGATGCTACAGGAACATTGAGCCTGTCTGCAACCCCTTTCACGATATTAGCGTTACGAGCGCAAATAGCAACCACTTCAACACCAACACTTCTCAATCCATGGGTATGTCCTTCCCCAGCCCATCCGGCACCAATAACAACTGCCCTTAGCGGCGCACTCATTTCGAAGCACCTCCACCTCAACGATTCCAATCGCTTCCAAATATATGTAAGCTACATTGTACAAAGTACACAACTCAACATTAAAGTGAATGAAGGAACGTAGAAAATGCAGTTTTAGCCAAGTTTTCGAAGAAAGAACAATGCCTTACGAAGATAGAAAGATTGTGCATCTTCCAACTCGTCTAGTGACCTTTCCTCAGTATGGTGAAGGATGGATTGGTAGCTTATAGCGTGATATATCGCATGCACGACCTCGCAGAGCGACCAGAGCTCCACCAGACGATGCCTCGGCTCAAAATCGCTCCACAGTTCCAAATATGCGTCTCGCAGTTGGGTCCGCAGCGCTAAATCGCTTTCATCAAAGATAAGGAACATGTCCATGAAGGGATGTGCTATGGATGCGTCCGTCCAATCAATGAAGGTTAACCGATCGTTTAAGTTTGTGACATTCCCAAGGTTAAGGTCGCCGTGTATTAGTGTGGATGGTACTGCGTATTCCAAGAGCTTTGAACACGTTTCCATTATTTTAGGCACTTGGTTTCGAAGCTCGCTAATTTCTTCCTCTGTTAGGTTCGATATCATAAGTTCGTCCTCCAAAAGGGGAGAAATGAAGGGGATAAGTCGATGCGGTCTACGATCCGCACAGCCTAATTCAAGCAACTTATCTACATGGTTGATGGCATCAACTTGGATGGATGCGAATGTGCGCAGTAATTCTAGCTTATTTTCAATGCTCATTTCTATATTTATTCCAGCATCACCCAATAACATCCAACCGTAGCAGGGTTCAGTTCCAATGACAATGGGTACGCGTCCAGGGTAAAGATTCCCCATGAATTGGAGAAACTTAGCTTCATCTACAAACAGCGGTTGTCTCGCGTTTGCCTTAAAGTAAACATTACCATGTGTAGTGGCTACCCGAAGGACACTCGACAGACACCACCATTTCACTTGTTCCGGTTGTGCAACAATCTCGATACCCAATGGCCCTAGAACCTCTTTTATCCAAGACGTGACTTGAGTGAACCATCCACTGCTCTCCCAGGGCTGGCGAAACTTCGGTTGATTTTCTTTCACCAACTCGCCAGAAAGATAATCATAAATGACTTCGAGATGATCCATCCGTTTGAATTGTAAATTTGGGAGATCATCCCTGCTCACCCATTTTCCCTCTTGTGTTAATTCGTCTAAGCCAATGCTCTCCAATAAGAAGATTCCTTCTTTTCGACCCAATAGTATGTTTTCTGTGATAGACACGTACCTGAATGCGACCACGGGCTGACCGAACAATTGCGACATCTCTCGAGTAGCTAAGATCGTGGAGATTTCTCCTTCCACACGCTTAGCGGGGAGACGCCATTCTTCTTTTTCTTTCTGTACAAATACCTGACCAGTGATGAAAGGGTGTAACAGTAACCCATAGATTACATTTTTATTCTCCATATTGCTCGTAACCTACCTCTCTTGGTCTCGGTAGTGCAGAAACTTATATTTCTCCAGCTTCTCAGGCATTTAATCCTATCCAGTAATTAACATTGATACTACTTTACTAGCCAGATTCAACTTTTATTCAAGAAAATCTGTGCAATCGAAGATATGATTTGTCGTGCACATTCTAGGAATCTTCGATATACTTTTATGTAATCATTTCTACAAAGGGAGTGGCAAAGCATAGGCTCCTAGTTGATGTAGACGTTCGAAGAAGAGGTTATATTTATTTTCAGCAAAAAGCTAGGATAAAATCGAAAGGCGGCCTGACCATGCATATTGGAATCGACTTGGACAACACCGTTCTTGATGCGACGACCCCACATCTCCACTACTACAATCAAGCCTCTGGCTTATCCTTAACTGCGGATGACGTCGATAACTTCTATTTATACAAAATGTATGGGTGGAACCAGGAGGAACGCAATGTCGTCTATCACCAGTACGGCCGCGACATCCATTGGGATTCGACGCCACTGCCGTTTGCTCTCGAGGTGCTGCAGCTGCTGTATCGCCAGCACCGGCTGTCGATCATAACTGCGCGACCACTCCTATTCCGAGATGTAACGCTCGAATGGCTCGCGCATCATGGAATAGCGTATCACGACATTGCTTTCGTTGAGGACAAGCTGCAGCGATGTGTCGACTCAAAGGTCGATGTACTGATCGATGATGGTCCACATTATGTACAGTCGTTCGTTCAAGCGCGCAAGCCTGTCATTCTGATGGAACAACCGTACAACCGGTCGGTTCCTTCGCATGACTTGCTGTTTCGCGCCGCTGGGTGGGCGGACGTACAGAACCATCTGGCTGCCATAACAGCGTTGCTATGAAAGGAAACTACCCTTTAGTTTAATAGCAAAAAAAGACCCTCAGTAACGAACTGAGGGTTTCTTTATAACGGTTTCGGAGATAACTGGTGTCAAGCCTAACCTTATTTTGAAGTAATCTGCCCGTTCATATGTTCAATTCTACTTAACCTATTATAATGCTTTTAAACTAAAGCTACAGTGTACTTGGCTGATTCGATCCAGGTCTGATTGGAAAACTCTCGGCCACGAACCACCACTTCGTTGTTGTAGACCTGAACGTACATACCTTGTGCACAATTGGGATTGTCAGTACTCCGTGTTTTACCGACAGAGGCATTATTGAACCAATGAAATGAGTTCTGTGTATTATAGTGATTCTCCGTTGCAAAGTTACGATGGGTGTGCCCGGACAGCACAAAAACATTCTTATAGGGAGCTAAGATTGACCGAAACTCCTTCGCCCTGAGCAACTGGGGCGGTTTCCCGTCCATATCCGGCGCGGGTAGCGGCTGATGTATGAAGACGAAAGCTGGCTTTCCATCCACATGGGATTTCATAACATTCTCGAGCCAGGCAAGCTGCTCATCCGAATACCAAGCACCCTCCCCTACCTCTGGTCTCTCCTGCACATATGCCTCTTGGGACATCATAATCAGATGAATATCATTGACCCAGACATCCTTGTAGTTCTTATCCTTGTAGCCGAAAAACTTCATGAAGCGTTCACGTGACATCGCATCCGTTTTCCCGTTGGGCATCGTTTCATCGGACCATTCTCCCTTACTGTTTATCCAAATGTCGTAATAGTCGTGATTGCCCATATTCGCGTACATTGGCGGTAGTTTGTATTTATCCAATACTTTTCGAAAGAGCTTGTAATCCACCTCGCGACCTACATCAGTGATATCCCCTCCGAAAACAATCGTATCTACCGGCGATTCGAAGCGACTGACATCTTTTAATGCCGAATGAAGCTTATCGGTAATCGTAGAAGTGCCATTGTCTGAAATATGCACATCGCTAAGTAGAAAAAAGGATAGCAAAAGTCGATTGTCGCCAGCGGCAACCGTTACCTCTTCCGGTTGAACGGATGCTTGTGGGATTTCTTTCTGTCCCGAGGCCTCGACTACACTCCCGTTCGTCTCCTGGCTTTTTAAGGTTAGCTTGAGCAGAGCCCCCCCTCCAGTTAATGCAACCGCGACTGCAAGTAATCTTTTGACAAACTGTCTTCTAGAGATCATATGAACCCATTTCCCCCACTTTCTGTATCAGTCACTGTTTAGCATAATAGTACCAGAAGATCGATTATCTATTTATTCGGTTTATCTAAATTCTATCATATTTGTAGTCTCAAAATTACTAAAATCATTCGCGATTGTCTCCATGTTTAATTACCTAATCAGTTGAAAAGGCTACCGAAAAATACGGCAGCCTCTTGTCATGATGGCCATCTTGGATCATTTAAATTACTCCAAGTTGGCCACCATGAAATATGTTAAGAATAAATTCTCTCTCGGGTACTTCTAGTTCATTATATGATTGTAAAAACCGTTTATTGTCATAGGGTACTTCCATAGCTTTTACACTTACTTCCTCATCGGTTACAGTAATGATTCCATATCTTGCATAAGGAAGATGGTAACATCCTAAAGAACCTGGATTAAAGAAAATTCTTTGATTATATACAAAGTTATGAACAATGTGGTGATGTCCAAAACAGACAAGTTGGTAGACAGTTTCAGTATATAGTTGTTCTAACTTTTCTGCTGTTGGCTGCTTATCAATGTCTGAAAACCATTGGTCATTGTCCAAATGATAATGTGTAAATAACAGCTGTTTATCATGAATGGAGAAGGAAAGTTGTTTAGGCCATTTTGACATAAGTTCAACATATTTAGGATTTATTCGATCGGACAACCATTGATGATGGACGCGTTCTTTATGATGTCCTCTTGGCGCTTCATCTTGATTGTGTGCAGCAATAACTGCTAAATCATGATTACCAACTACATAAGAAACATCTTCTCTTTGAGTAAGAAGTTCAAGGACTTCATTTGAATCTGGACCAATCCCAACGACATCTCCTAGACAGAAAATATGATCAATAGCTATGTTTGAGATTTCTTTCAAAACTGCCTCTAGTGCTGGACCATTACCATGAATGTCCGTTAAAATAACAAAAGTCTTTTTGAATTCATCCACATCCTTTGGATATTTTCTTCATAATTCTCTGATGTAATTGAAAAATCCTTCAGATACTTCAAGGAGGCTGCTGATTAATTGTCGTTCAACGATATTGTTCGTATGTCAGAGTCGCCGGAAGTAGCAAAGAGAATCCTCTCGTCGGTTGTGAACACTCGCGAAATCCTATCTGCTACCTCAAGCAGTAAGCGGCCTGAACCGTCCAGAAGTACGACACCGTAGTCTTCATTTTCTCCAATCCGGAAGACGAGATGATTGTTCAACACTTGTACTTCTGCGACTGGCGTTGTCCATACCCGAGGATCATCTCCATTCGGATCAACCTTGTACAGCCCAGATTGGTTGTCTTCCCTCATGGTTGTGTAAAATACGCTGCTATTGATGCTGTCAAACCAAGACACAGCAAGGTCGGACAGTTTGATTTCACCCGTCCCGTCTAGTCCGGTCGAATATAACGCGTTGTTTTCGTTTTTTACATAATAAAGCATGTTATCAATAACCCGAAACTTACTAACGCTTGAGTCAACAATCTTCTCAGTCTTATTCGTTTTTAGGTTGATTTTGTAAATTTTATTTGCATCGGATTCGTTGCGTGAAGCGAGCACATACACATCGTCACCGTTGACAGCAGTGTAGGATGCATCTGCACTGGGTCCTAATGACCAAGTGCCGTTGTACTTAACAGCGTACATGAGATCCGGATCTCCAACACTTATACGACTCGCCCCATCTTGCTCTGATGGTGACAAATACAAGTTACCACCTTCGAACGCCGAAGCGCCTTGAAGGACGACTAACGTACCGTAAGGTGTGTCGTTGAAGTCCATATATCCTGAATGCACTAACTTCGCTTTCCCGTCGTCACCGACTTTCACGAACTTGTCGCTACCCTCAACACCTCCCCCGATGTGATAGGTAAACCACAGCGTGTTATTACGGATTTGAAAGGACACAACCTTTGGCATTCGATCTGTGGTTCCGAAGTTATATGAATAGATCTCTTCCTTATCAGACGGCTGCTGCATGGGAGCCCGATATACATGGTTCGTCGTGTTCGTCGTCTCGATATAATAGTAATACCCTTTGAAAAGGGCAACATTATTTTCACTGGCATATGCAGGAAGGCCGACCTTTTGCAACTGTGGGTTATGGGACTGAATGGACAGACCATCCACCGTATCCCACATATAATCCCAGCCAAACTGGTCATGTGCGAACCTCCAAGTAAGAGGGAAGTACGTCACGTCCCGGAAGCTGAGGAGTGGGTACTCCTCTTTGGCGTTGTCAATGGTATGACCGTTCACGGTAATGGCGGACGCTGGGACTTCCGCGAGATAGGATGCCGCATTAAGGTTATCCGACTTGTAAGAGGCATAGCTCGAAGTCACATGCCCCTGAGAAATCTGTAGCCCATCCTGCTTGGACCAACTGGCTTCCAGCCCTAGCAGTCGAGAATCGTACCAGGTCATAGGAAAGTACGTGATGTCCTTATACACCAACAAGGGGTACTTGCGATATGCGTTATCTACCAGATGTCCATTCACATTCACTTTGTATCCTGGAATGTTCACCCTCACATCCGCCGCATTAGCGTACACCTTTCCAGCCTGGACTAGCATAGACAGACTCAGCGATCCGATCAATACGAATACAGCCAATTTATTCTTCAAGCCCACTCCTCCTTCAAATCAAACATTACTAATATTGGACGAATTTGGAAGTGGAAAGTTGCTTTAGCATGCGTAATTTGCTGGTTTATCCATGATGGAATATTCTTTAATAACCCATTTGCCCTTGGGATAATTGGATATTTTTACTGTGATAACGTCATTTGGCGGATTATGTGCACCTTTGAAAGTCATTGCTTCCATTTTAACCTCAAAGTAAAATTGACCTTGATCTAACCTCTTAATTTCTAATATTTTATTGCATTGAAGCCCCATACCATGACCCATGCCATATTGTTTATCAAGGAATTGAGACATAATCGGCGATAGTTCATGAATTAGTGCATCATGAAGGATCTCTTTCTGCAGCCCATCCGCATTTGGAAATTCTGTGTCAGCTTGTATGGACGATGAAAATGCAAAAAAGAGAGCAAGAATGAATAGCCATTTTTTCATAAGATCAAGACCTCCCCATTTTTTGGAATTATCATTCCCGAAAATACAGAATTCTAACGTTTGAACTATCGTTTCCAGGTAGGTAAATAATTAAAAGCTGCCTTTTTGTTAGGCAGCTCTCTTGTTTTAATAGTCTATCTTATTTTAAAGTCTCGCCATTACCTTACGAAAACCGAGTCCACGACTTCAACATTTGCCTTACATCCACGCCATCATTAATCATTTTGATAATGTCATCATTGATGAGTTGGCGGGACGTGTTCCATTTTTCGTTGAGATAGAAGCCACTAATCTGCACGGAATCTAACTCTTTCAAATAGCGAGACCAAAACCTATGTTGATTCATACCGCTTTGATCGGACAGCGTCCGTGTAATCGGTAAGGTCCGAGGTTGCTTAAAGGTGTCCACTCGCTCTAAGATATAGTGTTTAAGAAAAGCCCAGCAAATCTCAGGATGCTTCGTCTTCGTCGTTATACCACTGGCACCCATGTAAATCATGTTGGCTTCAACTCCCCCAGGCATACGAGGAAGTCCTACAACCCCATATTGGTCTCCAATACCCGCTCGTTCTAATCCGCCTGTAAACCAAGTAAAGCCAAAGACGAGGGCAAAACGTTGATGCAACTCTCCTGCTTCGGAGGGTTCTCCTGGTCTCCTCACGATTTTATTTTCGCGGTACATATCGATGATTTTCCTGAACGCCTCGACTGTTACATCGCTATCGATTGCTCCCCGTGCAGTCAAACTATCCAGCCCTAAATAACTCCCACCATTCCTCATGATGAAAGGCTCGTAATTTTCAATATCCGGTCCGATCCCAAAACCAAACTGAGTTGCAATGCCGAATTCATTACGTAGCGTCAACTTTTTTGCCATAGTCATCATGTCGTCCCATGTCCAATCATCAGTCGGGTATGGAATGCCTGCTGCATCCAACATAGCTTTTTTATAGAGAATGAGAGGAACAGACACATCGACGGGAAGTCCTGGTAATTTACCATCTTTGGTTGCCACTCGCATAATACCAGCGTTTAGGTCGGACGCCAACCCAGGGGTTTCATCAACGAATGGTAATAAATCGATAAATAACCCTTTTTGATTAAACAACCACCAACCACCTGAATCCATGATGTCTGGCGCTTCTGTTTGAAATGCACGCATGGACTCAAAGTTATCGGCCGCTTGTTCGACAACTACTTCTACATTCGGATGAGATGCTTCAAAAGATTCCTTTGCCATCATTAATGGAGATACATTTTCAAATTGTGTTAAATACCGTATTTGTACTTTATTCATTTATTTTTTCCTCCCGATTCCATGTACTTAAAGCTTTTTCCAAATAACCAATTGCAGCTGTTTCAAACTCTTTGGCCTTTTGCAATAAATCGGCGGACTCTCTTCTAACCCCAGAAGATAATGGAGTGGAATCACGTATAAATGGTACTTTTCTACTCACTACCTCAAGTTGTTCGGCGGCTTCCATGTAAGCTTCCGAAGCGAGTAGAATGAGCCGCATGGCTTCTCCTGTTAAAGGAACGGTCTTCAAGAATTTGGCCGCATGGTGCTTGGCTTCCACATATACAGCAGCCAATTGCCCCATTCCATAACGGTTTGGTAGAACATCGGGGTTATTCATGTGCCTTATCCAGCGATCATAGGCGGATAATCCCGAGGTATAGGATAGATAAACGGTCTGCGGCTTATAATCGCATCCTGAACGGGCGTAGCTAACTGCAAACCGAAGTTGACTGAGTACTCTTTCTACCTCAGACTCTTTCTTGACTTCGTTTTTTCCATCGATCCCCGCCAGAAATCGCAAGGGGTTCTCTGCTAAGTCATCATATGACAACGTTTTTCCTTCCGGCTGCATAATATCTGTCACATACACTTCCCGTTTGTCGTCATCGTATCCGTAGATTAAAGTCCACTCATGGACATGTGGAGATGTTGCCAATGTATCAAAATACAACACCGGTTTACTTGTATCCACATACTTGCGGATGAACGGCAATACCGCCTCTTCAATTGGCAAAACGACGGGAAAACGTTCCGCAGCTGCCAATAACGGTATCGCCGCTTGCGATAATTGACCACAAAGAATGCTAACTTTATAGCCCAACTCCTCCATGAAAGTTCTCACTGTATGGCGCCAGTCAAAGATGTAAACTCCGTCGCCATATGTGGTCTTGTCAGAGATTTTAAATCGAAAAGCAAATCCCGACATGCCCATTAACTCTGATATCAACCGCTGGTCACCTATCGTCGCAAGCATATGTCCTATACGATCGATGAGCGTCGTAAGAACAGCAGAAGTCACTGGCCATTCCGACAACTGAACTTTCCTTGCATTCATCATTTCAGTTCCTCCGTTCACTGGCGGAAGGCCTAACAGAACATGAACATGGGCTTGGCGGAGCTTACGCCTGGAACGATGGAGATATGTATGGACTGAATCTGTCGTTGTATGATACATCGCAGCGATTTCAGCTGGAGACAACTGACGAAAGAAGTGCGCTTCAAACATCCCGCGCTCTTTACGATTCAAACAATGTAGCAGCATGTGGATCGTCTCAAATAGTTCTTTCCGTAACAATAATTCTTCAGGGTTGTTTTCTTTATCCGCTGCAGTCTCGGTTGTTCGGGTCAAGTGATATAAAATGGATTCGAGATTCTCCCAATCTACATTTTTGCTACCGAGCGTATCCTTTTCATTCCATCCCCCAATCGGTCGTTCACGCCGAAACGGGCCTCCACGTCGTAGACGCATCTTGGCTTGGTTTTGTACTATCCGATGCAGCCAAGGCAAGAAACGGCTCGTATCAGCCAACGTACCCACATGGAGGAATGCTCGAATTAGCGCTTCTTGAACAACATCATCTGCCAAATGTGGATCGCCAATCATATGTTCTGCCCACTGCCTGGCTCGCCCCCGGTGCATATGAATTAACTCGCCAAATGCTTCCGTATCTCCGAGCTTCGCCCTTTCTGCAAGATCACGGTCACGAAGTGCCTGTTGATCTACACTCGTTCGCTCTTCAATCTCCATTCGTTTGCCAAGATCTGCGCCCATGCCGGCCCTCCTAGATATTCGGGTCTTTCATATAGATAGATGCCGCTCGATGCTATTTACTGAACAAAATTTTAAAAAAATATTTCATGACCCTAAAGAGGTCGCTTATAAATCCTGTATTGATGAATAGTTAGTATTCGATTCATACAACACATTTCCTTTTTATGGATGTAACTTGAATGGACCCTAAATCATAAATAAAATAGGACCAGCCTCATAGGCTGATCCTTAACTATTGTTCTCAAGCAGAGCGCAATGATTGATATCAAAATTCAATATAAAAAGGTTGAAGCTCCTCATTTAAACAATGCTCTATTCTTTGTCTGAAATTTTTCCAAGTTACCATCTCTAATCCTACTTCGATTGGAAAAAATCCTACTTCTAATGCCTCCGGATTTGTTGTTAATTCTCCTCCAATGGGTTTAGCTAAAAATAGTGTATTACAAATACACCGACTTACATTTTGAAAAACACCACAAAATTTTGTTACTTCCACATCTATACCGCTCTCTTCCTTTGTTTCCCTGATCGCAGCCTCTTTCAACGATTCGCCTTCTTCAACCTGTCCCCCTGGCATTTCCCAACCACGCCTAGGACCTTTAATTAGTAATATTTCGTTACGTTCATTTATCACAATTGTTGCCGCAGAAATAATATGCTTTGGAACCACTTTTTTGCCCCCATTCTTCTTGTAAGAAAAAGCACAAAAATAGTCTGCTAGGACATTTACCCATTAAGTTGGATTACGCCGTGCAATTCCTGTTCATCCATCTCGCGCATAGATAGCTTAGCCCCAATAGATTGAAAGCTGCCGATGACGTCCTCATAACCACGCTCGATATGCTCAACGCCTGTAATACGCGTGCTGCCCTCGGCCGCTAAACCAGCAAGCAACAGGCAAGTGCCGGCTCGCACATCTGTAGCATGCACCCAGCCTCCATGCAGCGGAACGCCTCCGCGGATAAAGGCACTATCTTGCCGCAGTTCAATCTCTGCGCCAAGCCGACGCAGCTGTGCCACATGAGCGAATCGCTTCGGAAAGACGCGTTCGGTAATGATGCTCTTACCCTTGGCCTGCAGCAGAAGCGCGGTCATCGGTTGTTGTAAATCGGTGGCGAAGCCTGGATACATGCCTGTGCGAATCCGCGTTGCTTTGAGCGAGCCCCTACCGTAAGCCGTAATGTGGCTCTCACCGCATTCCACATGAATGCCTATCTCCTCCAGCTTGGCGAGGCAGGCTCCAAGATGCTCAGGGATGACATCCTTGACAGTAACCTGACCCCCGTGAAGTCCCGCCGCCATCAGGAAAGCCCCGGCAATCAGCCTGTCGGGAATTACCACGTGCGATCCCCCGTTTAAATAAGAGACACCTTCAATCCGGATACGATCGGTTCCCGCCCCGTAAATCCTCGCCCCGAGCCGGTTCAGGAAGACAGCCGTATCTACCACCTCCGGATCCACAGCCGCATTATACAGTTGTGTCCGCCCTTTGGCCCGCACAGCAGCCAGCATCGCATTAATCGTCGCACCGCAGGTAATCGTATCGAAATAAATATCCGCGCCTTTCAACTCAGCAGCTTCAACTACGTAATAATCGTTGAACAGCTGAACCTGAGCTCCGAGCGATTGAAACACCTTGATATGTTGATCGATTGGTCTTGAGACGAAATTGTCACCGCCTGGAAATCCGATCGTGACTCTGCCGAATTTGGACAACAGCGCGCCTGCAAAATAATAAGACGCTCGGTAGCTAGAAGCCTTGCCCGGGTCTATCAAAGCACTGTGAATACTGCGTGGATCGATGACGACTTGTCCACCTTCTATTTTCAGATTCATACCAATATCCCTGCTGATCCCAGCAATAATAGTAAGATCATCTATGCACGGGATGCCTCCCAGCGTTACGATATCGTCTGCCAGACAAGCCGCGGCAAGCAATGCAAGGGAGCTGTTCTTTGCACCAGGTATATGCACACTTCCGTTCAAAGGACCAGAATACTCCGCCTGAATATATTTCATATATGTATTCCTACTTTCATTATGACGATATTAATTGCGATTCAAGCACATAGCCGTTACCACGCACTGCACTAATAAGAAAAGTATCTTTACCGTATTTTTTGCGTAACCGGTAGACAAGAGTATTTAATTCGTCTAACGAAACATCGGAGACTCCTTCTACTCCCAGCGACCGTTCCGGCCAAACTCTGGATTTGATTTCATCCAGCGTAACAAGCTGGTTCACATTCTCATGAAGCACTTGAATCAGCAAATATTCTTTTTCTGACATCGGGATCCGCTTTCCTTCAACCACACATTCCCTTTTCTCCCAATGAATCGTCAGTGGCAATTCCGGTATTTCTAGCGGTCTTGTGATGCTGAGCGGTTCGATTTCAAGAGTTTGATCGGCAAACATATAAGAGAAGTGGAGGACGGTCATTCCTTTAGCAAGCCTAATGATATCAAAATTATTTAAGGGGTACGGATTATGCGGTGTTACCTGTACACCGTTGATCTCCGTTCCGTGGCGGCTCCCCAAATCATAAAGTACCGCCTTGTCCTGCTCCTTACGAATGATGAAATGCTGCCGCGAAATAAATGCGTTCGTAAAGGCCAATTCAGGAGTCGAGTGATTGGATACTCGGCCTACTTGCGTTTCAACCGCGTTTAGATTCACGCAGGTGCCAGATCGATAGGGCTCGCCGCGAATGATATACAGGCATGCAAAGTCTTCTTCCATTTTCGTACCTCCGGTTGATATCTGGGGAATGTTTCCACTATTTATCGTAACCCAAATAGAGGAGGAATAAAATCACTTTTTACTGACTTCTTCCTCACACTTCAGTAACGCCGAAAACAAGCACCGTTCGCCTCCCTGTACAATTGGAGTCAATAAAAGCAATCATTTGCCCAAATTTCGCAAAGAAAACGATTTCAATTTACTCCAAGATAAAGAGTAGATCCATATCGAGGCGTATCGAAGGAGTTCTTACCTAATGACGAATCCTAAGAAACTAAGTTTGTTTACCATTACATGGCCTTTATTTATTGAATCGTCATTACTAGTATTTATGCGAACCTCTGATACGTTCATTGTGAGTCATGTGTCGGATGAAGCCGTTGCAGCGGTGGGCGTTAGCAATCAGCTCATTATTTTTTTATTCTTGCTGCTCCAAGTGATTTCAACAGGTTCGGCCATCGTCATTTCTCAATATTTAGGTGCCAATAAAATTAGAGATGTTAAAAAGTTCGCCGCTGGAGCAATCGCGCTTAATTGTATATTCGGCTTCTTGATAAGCATATGTATCGTTTGCTTCAGCAAACAGCTGCTTCAGCCCTTCGGCTTGGAACTAGATACACTGGAGCAGGCGCGCATATTCCTATCTATTGTTGGCAGTGCCTTATTTATTCAAGCTATCAATCTGACCATTGCGGCCATAACGCAGGTGCATGGCTATACCAGATATACAATGACGGTCAGCCTGGGAATCAATCTCGTAAATTTGACCGGCAGTATTTTATTTGTTTTCGGTCCCCTCGGCTTTCCAAAACTCGGCGTTCCTGGTGTCGCCATATCGGCAGTATTCAGCCAATTACTCGGACTGGTTGTCTATAGCATAATTTTAACAAAAATCGTTCGATTGAACTTGTCCTTCAGCGACTTTTACAAAGCGAGATTCGAAGATCTGAAAAAAATATTGACAATCGGTATTCCCACTGCCGGGAGCTCGCTCATTTATTCAGTAAGTCAACTGATGACGACATATTTTATTACTCAGCTAGGCGCTGAAATGCTTTCCACTCGGATTTATACACAAAATATAATGACATTCATCATGGTGTTGGCAATTTCTTTGGGACGGGGGACTCAAATCATCATAGGTCGATTGGTGGGTGCAGGTGAAAAAGAGGAAGCTTACAAGCAGTTGTTTCGCAGTTTGCTACTTAGCTTATTACTTTCACTAGCAGCCGTCACTTTGACCGTTTTATTTAGAAAACAATTAATTGGCATGTTTACGGATAACACCGAAATCATTACATTGGGTGCTCTTTTACTGACGTGTGGTTTCCTCCTAGAACCTGTACGTTGTTTGAACATTGTTATAGGAGAAGCTCTTCGAGCTGCGGGTGACGCGCGCTTTATTCTCCTAATTGGCGCATGTGTCATATTGGGGCTGTGTGTCCCGCTAACATATTGGATTGGCGTGCATATGGGGTACGGGTTGTTAGGTATGTGGGGCGTGTTCATCATGGATGAAGGGTTGAGAGGGATTCTGTTATTATTCCGCTGGAAAAGCAGGAAATGGGAGAAAAAAGTGTTGGTGAGCAGTGAGGAAATGGCCTAGTTATCAATACTGACTTGCTCTATTGTGATTTCTTTTAAACTGTCTGTTCCATGTGCACCAGGGCCTATTAGGTTCTCTTCTGTCCAATAACTAACTTGGAATGACGTGCCATCAATCAAATGAATGCGCAGAAATACCCTGCCTTTGTCATCCAGTCCATTTACTTTTTTATATATTTCGCCAAAACCTACATACTCCAACGCAAGATACTGTTTGATGAATTCTTTCTTTGCTTCTTCGGTAAAATCTGAAATATGCTTTCCGTCATTCTCGCTTTCGATACTTATTCTTGAAACTTTTCCGTCAATATCATAAATATCTGAAACCTTCTTAGCTTCAGGGTTGCTAGTTGATTGGTACAAAATTCCCCCAGCCATAAGCCTGAAATTTGATTTATAACCCTCCACTTCGTATAATTTTGTACCCTTAGGCAGGAATGTTGCGTCACCGTTTTTCATTTTATATCCCACACAAGCATTGTCTAATAAAGTATAGTCAATCACGCCAACTTCCTTCCCGTTCTCAACATTCGAGTCTTGCATGGAGGTAATCGACGCTTTATCATCAATATTTTGGTATTTAATACCATTCCACATGAAAGCATCTATGTATTCAATTATTGCATCGGGACAATTCTTATCATTGTGATCCTTCGTTGCCGATAATTCTTGACTCTTAAAACCACAAGCGGTAGTCGATATCAGCAAAATCATCATAAATATCAACTTTAGTCTCATATCGTCAGCCACCCTCTTTTTCTTTAATCAACAAACGCTGAAGAAGAAGGAATTGTTGCACTATACTGTACAATCTTATCTGTATGAATCGTTCGAACCAATACGGGCGGTTACTATTGTAGCTGCTCTAGTATTTACTATGCGCGTATAAGCCTGAACGACAGCATTCGCTACTTCTATATCTTGTACGCTCGTCCCTCCGCTGACTCCGATGCCACCGATAATCTTACTTTCTTTAGCCAACGGAATGCCGCCACCTAAGATGGTCATTTTTCCATTATTGGTCGTATTAATTCCATACGCATCACCTCCGGGAAGTGCAAGTTTCCCGAGGTTTTCCGTTGACATCTGCACGGCTGCGCTAGTCCAAGCCTTGCCCATGGAGACCTCAATATCTGCTATCCTAGCATTGTCCATGCGATGGAAGGCAACTAGGTTTGCACCTTCATCGACAATTGCTATATCACAAGAGAGCCCCATTTGTGTTGCTTTCTGTTCCGCGACTGCAAGCAATTGTTTAGCTATTTCCAATGTAAGCTTCACAGTATTTCACTCCTTGGTTATGTCCTGGTTTACACATTTCTGATTCAAATTTATTTCTAATTTATTCTTCTTATCTGATTAAATACCTACAATGAAAAATGGCAATCAAGGGTTTCGTCCTTGACTGCCATTGCATACTTTTTGGTGATGAACTCTATGGTAAGAACTGAATCTCATGGGTGTGGTCCTCACCAGCCGCAAATTTCATTAGTTGAGCTCCCTCTACGACTAACTCATCGTGTTCCTTAGCAGATAGCTTTATGAAGGGTTCAATAGTTAGTGTAGCTGTCCCGCTCCCCCGCTTGAGATTCCATATTCCACTAACAAAGCCGTCGACTAGGATAACCGATCGGATGATGCCATTCTTGGTGAAAACCCGGTTTCGATATTCAGGATCGATAATCCGTCTACGGTCTGCATGTGACAATAGAATATTGTCAAATTCGCCTAAGAATCGCGGTGGGGACGGGATGTCAGCGTCGGGTCGCGGAGCTTCTGGCAGATCGAACAATTCAGTCCCCTGCTCGTCACGAAAGCAGATGAGCATTGGACGAAGTTTCTCGATGACATCGCGCAGCCTGGTTTGACCTGACCATTCCTGAATGTCCTTGACTGAAGCTGGACCGAAGGCTGACAAATAGCGTTGGATCATCTTCTCCACCCCCGTTTCGGAAGACAGAGATAATCCGAGCCAGCGTTCTGCAGAAGTATGTGCTGCTTGGCCGCTCTGGCCCCAAATGCCACGTGGAGGCAATTGGACAAGTGGCACCAAAGTCCTGATGACAGCTGCGAGGGCCTCAGGGTCACGATCCGGCCACTGTTCGCTTAGCTGCTTTCCGAGTTCGTTGAATGTCATCGGATTTGATTCAACCAGCGCTCTGCCTGCCGCAGCAAGCACGTTCACATCTAAACCAGCGAGACGCTTGCCGTAGGTACCGTTTAGACCTCTGTCAAGGACAGATTGCAACAAAGGACGCAACTCTATACAATCTTGAGCAGACACCAAATGAATCGTAGAGCGCATCAACGCGATGCGCACCGCCTTCCTTTCTACAATAAGACGACTCAGTTCTTCCTGCTGGAAGCCTTCTAGACGTGTCCACAAACCAAAATACGGCGAGTTCGGAGCTTGAGCCTGCATGCCGACTAATTTTCCAATGGCATCCAGTGCTGGCAGATTGACGCGTCTCAGCAACATTTGCCTAGCTAGCAATGCGCGATTTAAGGCACGCTTTCCAAGTACTGAAACTGTTTCTTGTTTTACGCTGGAAATGGTCGCCTTCATCTTAGCTGTACTCATTCACAAGCCTCCTATGTAAAGGATGGATATGATCCTCAATCACCAATGCTTTTCCATTGCTTCTTCACATGTAGTGAAGCCATTTCTTGAATAAAACTGCACGCTCTTACTACTCGGCCAAAGTATAAGAAACTCGACATCATTTTCTTTTGACCACTGCTCCATAGTACTGTGAATCTTGGAACCGATACCTTGATTTCTAAAAGCAGGACGCGTATAAACATTAGTAACATATCCGTAATATGGGTCTGGAGATTTACCAGGCCTCGGTACTTTATGAATGAATTGCAAGTACATATGGGATACGATATTTTTTTCAATTTCTGCAACCCAAATGTACCAATCACCGCTTTTAATGGCTTTAACGAGAAACTCACTACAGATCTGGTGAAACTCCTCAAAACTAACCGCACTTTGCTTCTGCTCTTCCTCCGAGAAGTCCCAGCGCATTTGAACCAGTTCATTAACATCATCTAATGTAGCCAATCGAACAATTACCATTCATTCACCTCTTTCCAGAACCCCTTATTTTCTTGCCATAATCATGAAGCGTTTCGTATTGGTCTTGATTCCCTTCTCCGTTTGATTGGATTCAATAAACTTTTGAAGTATTTCAAAATCATGATCCGTCTGCCCGAAATTAGGAATAACAGGGGTGTATGTTAAAAAGAAGACCAAATCCTCGTACGTTTGGAAATACTGAGTTGCATCATATTCAAATACCTGAATTTCGGAAAAACCCGCTTCAGCTAGCTCTTTAAGATATTTATCTTTTAAGCTCCCTTCATCTGTTCCATAACCCTGTCCTCTACCGAAAGCTTGTTTCATGTTTAATTTATCATTTTCACTTACCTGTTGAGTTAGGAATATACCATCATGCGCTAGGACTTTTGAAACTTCAGATGCATAAAACTCGCTGTGGCGACAGGACACCACATTAAAAAAGGACATAGGAAAGGTAATGTTATCGGCTTCCATTTGTAAGAAGCGAATATTTGTTTTATTTGATTTTATTAAATTTTCAGAAGCGGACTGTATCATTCCTTCTGAATGATCAATGCCAACAAGGAGCAAAGCAGCATCGGCCATTGATAGTAAAGCTTCCCCACCGCCCGTACCAATATCAAGCAATATATTAGACTTATTGCATCTTTGAGTAACTTCATAAAGAAAATCCCAATGTTCCCCTTCAGAAGTGGTCTTTATTTTACTAAAGTCCCAACCATTTAATTTTCCAACCTTGTCGTAAAAATTCTTGTATTCAGATCTGTTCATATCATGTCCTCCATCTTTAAAATGAGATAACAAAAAGCCAAGAGCTGACTGAGCATGAACAGGAGCAAACGAGGATTCATTTGTTCCGTCATACAAGCAGTACGAGTGCCCTTGGCTTAATAAAATTGAAAATCAGCCCGACACCGGTCAAAGTTTTAGTTTCATGAGACCAAATGGGCAGAAAATCCCTAATGGCAGCTGGTACGCGTTTGATCCAGCCCGGAAACTAATTACTTCGAACGATACGGAATGACATCCATTTCACCTCATTTGGAAGATAATTCAATTGTAAATGTTGTTTGCCATATATACAATCATTCATTTATTTTAAGCATAAAAAAAGCCCTTGTATCAAGGACTTTTGTAATACGTTTGGTTAGCTATTCGCACTTGCTGGCGGTACTTCCCTGGATTTATGCCGAAACGTTTAAAGAATTGCTGTGTTAAATAAGGGGCGTCTGCCAAACCGCATTGCTCTGCAATTTCCGCTAACGTATATTCGCTTGTTTCCAGCATTCTTCTCACCTTCTTCAGGCGTAGCTCTCGGAGCATCTGCATCGGATTCAGTTGGAACTTCTCCGAAAAAACTTTATCCAAATAGTTCGGATTCAGATGGACCAATTCGGCTAAGGTCTTTCTCGTTATCTTCTCGCTTAGGGCTGTGTGGAAATAAGTAATAACTTTGTCCAGACGCTCATCGTTTTTATTGGGCTGAAAGCTTCTTCGGATACTTCCTTCATGATGCCAATTTTGGAGTAGCAGATGAATGAGCTGCAGTCCAAGTCCCGAGAGCTCGAGCTCCTGGAATGGTGAGTCCTTCCTCTCCCATGCAACCAACATTCGATCGAAGATTGCCGAGAAAGCACTCGGATCCTGCAAACTCACGACTTCACTAATCGCGTACAACCGGAACAAATCGACATGGAAGCTGTTATATGCCTCCAAATGTAGCCATTGATGGAAACCGGGCACGGTCGCCCGTTCTGAGAATGGAATGCCTGGTGCATGGATCATCACTTGTCCAGAACGAGCTGTTCGACTGTTCCCACCATGTGAGATTTCTACATAACCTTCTTTAACGAAGCTGATAGACCAATAAGAAAATGTACGATTTTGCAAATCGATCGAATCATAGGCGGCATTCTCGACCCGATAGAGCCGAACCTGCCAGGTATCATCCATTAGCTTACCGTCACCCATTCCTCCAACCTCACCTTATTCCCAGGTTTCAAAAGTGTTCATGTATTTTAACGAATCTGCTTGCCCCTCTGACTCATCTCAAACCTCCTCTTTCGTGAGGAAGTTCTCATATGCAACTTTGCCTTCGCGAGCGACTATAGGGCCATTTTTGAAGATAACTCCCGTATCCGGATGCTTAGCGCCGTCAACAGAATATTGAATAACGTAACCTTTCCGTGTCGATTGGCTGCGGTTCGGCGTGCTGCGGTGAAACAAGAGCGAATGAAAGGCAACCATGCTTCCCTTCTTCAATTCTACTGGAATTCCTTCCTCATCTCCATAGTAGCACAATCGTCCGATATCCGTCTTCACATGCTCGACGAGCCCTTTGCGATGCGTACCCGGCTGCACCCAGATGCATCCATTCTCTAAAGTCGTATCTTCCAGCGCCAGCCAACAGGTCATATAGTGTACCGGATCCGTTGGCACATACCCGTTGTCTTGATGCCATGGGAAGTCGCGGTTCGCTTCCGGGCGCTTATAAACCGACTGATCCCAATAAAGCCGGATATCCGGTCCAAGCACATTTGTCGTCAGTTTGACGAATCTCTCATCAGCGATAAAACGCTGAATTTCTGGGTGCATAAAGTTCAATCCCGCCGTGAAATTAATCTGATTCGGGATGCTCCAATTTTTTTGCCCGACTTCCTTCAAACGTCGCTCCGTTTCATCATCAAACTCGTCGATGATTTGTCGGATGCGATCAATCTCATCAACATTGAATAAATGTTCAAAAATGATATAACCTTTTTCTTCGTATTGCTTAAGCTGATCCGCGTTTAACATGCAGCTCACTCCCTATGAATAAGTTTGAATTGCTTATAGCTCTATCATCAGGGATTTGAAGATTGATCTCAATTTACGGGTTCAAGCATTTCATTGTGTTTTTTCCACATTTACGAGTTTTTCGCGCGAATCATCCTTGGACTTAAGCCTTTTCTATTAAAAATAGACATTTACCAGTTTCTTTCCCACCTTGTCCTGCATTATATGAAAGGATGAATAGATAAGGGAGGAGAACTAGAATGGCGGTAATTTTTAAACAAGTTGGTGGGACGGCAATATTCTCCGCGGAGGCCGAAATCAAGACGAAAGATGGCCTGTTAGAGGTCAGTTTAGTGGAAACCCAGCGTTTACCGGGCGGCAACATGGACGGAGTGCTTCAGATCTCCTTGAACGGAAGACCTTTGGTTATCTCTTCGAGTAGCGTTAAGCCGAAGTCTGATAGGAGCAAATCGAAATGCATCCAGCGGCAATTCTTAGTCTACAACGGCAAGAAGGTCAACGAGCTTAGCAAAGCATTGGCTATAGCCTTTGGCAAACTCGGAAGTGAATTGAGCGTATTCGAAAAGAATCATTCGGTTGCGCTGAAACTGCCTTGCTTTCTTAGACTCCCGTTATGCCGCATTACAGAAACCCAATACATCATTGCCTGCAGGCTCAGAGGCAGGCCAGCGATAGAATGCTTAAGAGAAGGCGAAGCTATCTACAGGAACTGCAAGGGCAACTGCTGATTCACTGCTCCACACTTCTCCCTTAACTTTACTAAACTAAAGAGGAGCCTCCACAATGCAAGCTCCTCTAATGGTACTCGGCTTAGGCATTCTTGAGGTATTTACCTTCTTCATTTGTTATTAACCCAATTTGGAATATGATGTCCGAAATATTTTGTTATTTTTTCCGCTTCAGTTAAGACTGTTTTTATTCCTAACTCATCATGATACCAATTATTCTTGTTGATCCGAGATTCGTCTTGTTTTACTTGGAATTTAATATTCGACGGAAAGACTGTTTGATAAGTCATGAGTGCCCTTCGCGAAAAAAAAGATTTACATACGATAATTGCACGTCTCACTTCAAGTTGCTGTTCGATAATAACATTCCAAGAGTTCCTTGCATTGTCAAAAGTGTTTTTCGCTTTATCCTCTTTTAGAATCCGGTTTTCTGGGACACCTAGCGATATACCGACATTTTTTTGATATTCCCATTCAGTTTCTTCGATCTTTGCATTATACCCACCAGAAGGTAATATGTATGATGCCATACCCATATGAAATAATTCAGAAGCAATTTTCATAGGATGTGTATGACTTCCTCCAGGAACAAGTAGGATGTCTGATTCTAATAGCTCTTCTTCTGGGACAAAAACTAGATCGGTTAGACAGTCAAATGGATAAGACACTGAAACCACCTCATCGTTTCTCGTTAGTGCATTTAGCTTAAATCAAAAAAGAGACCAACAGCATTGGGCTGGGGGTCTAGGTTCCATACTAATTCAGTAATACTAAAAAATTAGCTTTTTTTATTTCCCGATCCGAACCCTATTACATATCCATCTAAGTCTCGTACAGAGAAGTCCTTCCAAGATCCCCATTCATGTTCGGTTAACATTGGAATTTTCGTTTTGACTTTTCCCGCCACTTCTTGACCACTCCAAAAATGGAAAATATACCCAAATTAAATATAACGAATATACGTTCGGTTGTAATGATAGCTCAAGGATTAATCCGAAATATTATTCTGTTTTTTGCATTTTGTATCGAACAAATTCAATAGTCATTAATAGTGCTGCAAGTAAAATAAATATTGGAATGATCGCAAGTAGTCCCATAACTCCCATGTTTGGCTTCCATAAGAAAATAAGTGGCAAACTCAAAAGCAAACTAATATACATAATAATTGCTTTTTGTGTAACTGATGAGATGATTGACAATATGCTCACTGGAATCAAAATTGCTGGAGGTCCTCCTAAGTCTGACCCATATTGTATCCTAGTGACAATAAATAGAAATATGGTTATGGCTGCAGCGAGCAATCCGAAATAGGAAGCGATTTTCTTAATATTTGTTTTATTCATGCCTGGTTAGTGGAACAAACGAGATAAAAGCAAGGTTATAACAGGACCGATGACAACGAACCCCAAAAATAAGGCTACAACCTTCAAAGGCGTCGACAATCCTTTAGGTTCATTTAAATTATCAACTTTTTCGTTTAATTTCTTTAACTCTGCCAATATTTCTTTACTCAACTCATCTGACATCCGTATTGGCCTCCCCCAAAGAATTTTCTTTGCCTGGAACAATACAACTGCTTGAGATTTAATAAGATTTCTACCAAATACTAATTCTTATTTCGTAGAGGCAGTTCTATTTCAACAGTCGTACCTTGATTAATTTTGCTCTGAATGGATAATTTACCTCCATGACCTTCGATAATACGTTTACAAACCATTAGACCTAAGCCGGTTCCATTCGTTTTTGTAGTGAAAAACGGCTCCCCTAACTGGGTTAACCCTTCTTCAGAAATGCCTACTCCTTGATCTTTGACGCAAATTACCAGATCCTCATTTGAAGGATTTCTGAAAGATACTTGAATTACTCCACCGTTGACCATAGACTCTATCGCATTCTTCAATACGTTAATTAATACTTGTTTAATTTGGTCAGGATTACAATGTATCGCGGGGATTTCTTGATCTATATCCATTTGTATTTGAACGTTATGCAGAAGAGCATGTGGTTGTAAAAAACCAATTACAGTTCGAATTAGCTCAACGATCTTACTCTCTATGTAATAATTCAGATGTGGTTTAGCTAGCGTCATAAATTCATTGACTACATAATTGATATGCTCAAGTTCTTCCACCATAACGTCAACATAATCTGTATTTTTAGATTTTAGTAAATGTACAAACCCCTTCAAGGAAGTTAATGGATTACGTATATCATGTGCTATTCCAGCTGCCAATTGACCAATTAGGGCCAATTTTTCAGACCTAATAATCGTTTCTTCCGACTTTTTGCGCTCGGTGAGATCACGAATCACACTCTGTACGACAGGGTGTCCCATATTTTTATAAACGTAAATAGAGGATATTTCTACATCAAAAAAAGTGCCGTCCAGCTTCCGCATCTTTCTCTCAATAAACTCACTGTAGCTATCCAAATCAGTCTGCATGACCTGCTGAAGTCGTTCTATAATAATATCCTTATCTTTTGGATAGAAAAATTCAAAGATGGATCTTCCTTTGAACTCATCTGATGAAGCACCGCCAAAAAGTTTACAACCAGCATCATTCACAAACTGGATGATGCCATTCATATGAAGAGCAATGGGTTCAGGATTTAGTTTAATCAATTTACTATACTGTTTTTCTCTTTCTAAAAGCTCCTCTACCGCTTTTTTCTTTTCACTAATGTCCCTTTCAACACCGACAAATCCAATTACCAGACCTTCCGTATTTTTCACGGGTGAAACCGTTACATTCGCATAAAATGTAGTTCCGTCTTTTCTGAGTTTTATCGCTTCGAAATCCTTAATTTGCTCGCCGTTTATTAAAGATTGATATAGTCTAAGAGCATCTTCTTTAGAATGTTCAGGAATCATCGGCAATACTTTCCCGATAACCTCTTCCCTAGTCCAGCCGTGTAACTCTTCAAATTTGTTATTAACCTCTAACACAGTTCCATTTACATCAACGATTACAATTCCATCGGATGTTAAGTTCATTAAAGAATCGATTAAATATTCTTTCACTATCATGAGTAAACGTCCCCTAATTCAATCAATGTTGTAAGATTTATTCGTCTCCTATGGGCAAAACCCTTTATTAGCGCCTTAATTTTCAGAAAAAATAATGTCTCTATTTGTACTCAAATCCAACTTTTCTCAATTAACTGGCGTATAACCGTATCTTCTAAGCTTTAGATGGAAAATATAAACGAATTGATGTAAAGGTAAACTCGACTAGTATATAAGGAGGAAGCTTTATAACCAAAGTAAGCGACAATAAAGATCCCAAACTCGTCTTTCGTCAAGTTTTTTGGGCTGCCGGGTTTGGCTGGTTATTTGATGCAATGGATGTCGGTTTGTTATCTTTTATCCTCGTTGCACTTCGCAAAGAGTGGGCGCTGACGGCCCAGGAGGCGGGGTTACTCGGTTCGGTCAATCTGATTGGCATGACTATCGGAGCAGCTTTTGGCGGATACCTTGCGGATAAGTTTGGTCGTCGTCCTGTGTTTTTACTGACCTTGGTGTGTTTTGGTGTATTCAGCTTCGGCAGCGCGTTTGCAAGCGGATTCGGTAGTATGCTCATTCTGCGATTCTTAATGGGACTCGGGCTCGGTGCTGAGCTTCCCGTAGCCGCTACACTTGTTAATGAATTCGCGCCGCCCGAAAAAAAAGGGCGAATCGTTGTGTTGCTGGAGAGTTTCTGGGCTGTAGGCTGGATTATAGCCGCTGTCCTCGCCTACTTTGTAATCCCTCCATTGGGATGGCGAACAGCTGTAATGCTCGGCGCAATCCCCGTTTTGTTTGCTTTCTGGGTCCGGCGAGCGGTCCCGGAATCTCCACAGTTCGGTATTCATCGTGGGCGACCGATTCAATTAGGTGAGTTGTTCACCACTTATAAAAGAGAGACCATTGCGCTTTGGGCAGTGTGGTTCGCCATTGCTTTTTCGTATTACGGGATGTTTCTTTGGCTGCCTTCCGTTTTGGTCGATAAAGGGTTCTCGATGATCCAAAGCTTTCGTTATGTGCTCTTTATGACACTAGCCCAACTACCTGGTTATTTTGCAGCCGCTTACTTGGTGGAGAAATGGGGCCGCAAGCCGACTTTATCCGTTTTTCTTGTTCTTTCTGGGGTAATGTCATTGTGTTTCGGGTTAAGCCACAGCATTTCCATGCTTTTATTAACCGGCTCGTTACTGTCTTTTTTTAATTTAGGTGCTTGGGGAGCACTATACGCGTACACACCTGAAAATTACCCAACAGAAATTAGAGCAGTTGGAACAGGCTTTGCGGCTAGCTTCGGCAGGATAGGTAGTGTGATTGCACCATTTTTGGTAGGGGCAATGGTGCAGTCGGACATTGGCTACGCATCGATATTCAGCATGTTTGCAATAGTTATTTTAATCGGTACAGGGATACTACTTTTATTTGGTAAAGAAACCAAGGTTCGCTGAGACCATAGTCTCCTTCACAGATAACTTCTAACTGCATACTAGATGTTTAGGAGGGAATACTTGGAGAGAATCTGATCAGAAGGAGAACGTGAATGGAGTCTACAGAAAAAATATCGGGAAATCAGCTATGTTTATTAGTGTTTTCCTTTATCGCTCCCACCCTCATTCTTGTTGTACCTTCGCTTATGGAGAAAATATCTAAGCAAGATGCGTGGATTACGATTTTTCCTGCTTTTTTGATTGGAGCACTACAAGTTTGGATTATGTTAGTCTTGTCGAATCGGTATCCAGGTCAGACGATCATCCAATACAGTTCCCAAATTCTAGGAAAATTCACTGGAAAATTAGTGGGATGTTATCTTCTATATTACTGGATTAATTTTGATTTCGTCATCCTTAACCAACACATACAGTTTATAAATAGCATTTTTCTCATGAGAACTCCATCCATCGTTGTCAGTCTGACATTGGCAATCTTATGTGGTATAGCTGTCTATATGGGGATCGAATCTATCGCAAGGTGTAATGAATATATTTCCATACTCATCTTTGTTTTGCTGATTCCACTCTTGTTACTCATGCTCGCGCAATCGGATCCATCGTTACTCCGTCCAGTGTTGAGTAAGGGTATCTTTCCAGTCCTTCAAGCATCTATTTTCCCTGCTGCTTACTTAGGTCAATTTATTATTTTGGGGTGGATTCTACCTTTTTTAAGTCAACCGAAGGAAGCAGCCAAAGCTTCGTTCATCTCATTGTTTATTATTTCTGGCCTTTTCTGCATAACGGTTTTACCTCTCATCATGATCTTCGGACCGTTAACGAGAAAATTGGCATTTCCAGTATTAAGCGTAATTCAGTATATAGGTATTAAAGGAAGCTTTGAACGCTTGGAAGCTGTAGCAGTAGCTATTTGGGTTATGGGTTGCTTTGTAAAAGTTTCTCTCACCTTTTTTATTATATGTCTAAGTGTAGCCCATCTATTTGAATTAAAAAGTTACAGGAACTTTGTAGTACCCATAACGATTTTATCCGCAATTGGATCGGTTTTGGTTTTTGAGAATTATTCCACCGATTTAAGCAGCTATCTCAGAGATACGTATCCGAGCTTCGCATTTTCTACACATCTCATACTGCCCCTTTCACTTCTAATGATTGATACGATAAAGAGGCACTGGAAGAAGTCAGTGCCTTAGTTTTCATTGCTGTAATATGATTTTTCCGACTTGTCCAAACATAATTCTTGCAGGAACCGTTGTGCTTGGTAAATGAACATGGGCAATAAATAAAGAGCCCAGGATTACACATAGTCCCATCAAACAACTATATATGACAGCCACTTTTGGCTGCTTTTTTTTTAGAAAATACCGAGTTCGATAAATAGTCCAACCCAACGTAAATATAACATAAGCTATCATTTGTAAGATCATGATTCGATCTCCTATTCTCGTAATTCGAAGGTGGAATGTATCATTCCCGCGCCATGGACATTCAAGTTGACTTCTATCGATATATCTACCTCTGGAAATCGCATATCCCATTGATCTCTCATTTTACTCCACTGATCAGGGTAATTTTTATATATTTCTTGACCAAAGCCCACGCTATCTACTTTAAACTCCTTTTGGATTCTAAAAATAAATGCTTGAACTTGCTTCTTGGCTGCATCTTCTAATGCTTTTTTTATTAGTTGAAAATTGGGGGAATCGTTAATATCAAAAGCGGAATTATTCTCAAGTAAACTTCCTTGACCATCTAGTTGAATCTTAAATTGTACAGAATCTTGTTGAATCTTAGTAATTATTTTGCGGTCAACATGGTTTAATACCATCCCAACTTGTCCATTTCCATTGGGTAATTTTGCTGTCAGATAACCTACTCTCAGCTTACCCGTCACCCACAACTGACCTAAAGTTTCATTTTCATCTAATATCCCGGATAGTTTGAGATCTTTAAATACAGCGGTACCCGCGACCCTGAAAATTTGCTTTTGTGGGTCTTTTGAGCGGAGCTCGGGTTCAATTACTCCTACAACGGGATGTGTCCCTTCACTTCCATACAAAATAAAAAAATCGCGTAAGGTGACAGCTACATCTTCTCCCGAAACTTCCATTCCCCTTACTGCTTCAATAGGTACTGGCTTTAATGGAGAATTCAATTGCAAAATGTTCCGCGCTTCTCCCCCTTTTACAACCATGAGATAGGTCTTTAAGCGATTTCTAGGATCATGAGTAAAAATATCTAGCACAGTGTCAATGCCATGCATAGCTAAACGTTCACTAAGAAATACAACGCTGCGATGAGAGTAAAACAAATGGCGAGAGCTTTTCTTTTGAAGTTTTTGATGAATCTCATTTCCATTTTCCCCTTCAACCGCTATTACGTAAGATTTGCTGCCGTTCTCGCCACCACTCTTACCTCCATCTGTAGATGAGGGTATGGCAATTTGAAGGGTACATAAAATATTGCCATCGTCTGTCAGATCTAGGGCAGTGCCCATGACAAAAGCAAGATCATTAATTTCTGTACGATCCCAACACCCGCTAATGAGGACACATACGACGAGAAGACTGATATATGTTAGTGATCTCATTTGTTCCCCCACGAACGTTTCGCCCAAATCGGTATCCGAATTAGAACATCCTTCAATGCAGCAACCTTGAATGGCGCAATCGGAGAAAAATATAGAACCCCGAATGAACGTAGAGAGGTCACATGTAACATGATGCCGAGAAATCCTAGAACAATACCATATAGGCCAAGACTCCCCGCTAAGAACAACATGGGGAACCGAAGTAGTCGGATACCATTTGCAAAGCTGTATCGAGGAATCGTAAAAGCAGCAATGCCAGTGATGGATACAATAATGACTACTGGAGCAGATATTAACCCCGCTTGAACCGCCGATTGACCGATGACTAAGCCTCCAACAATACTTATGGTTGGACCTATCTGTTTGGGCAGACGAATCCCAGCTTCCCGCAGGGCTTCGAAAATAATTTCCATTAATAATGCTTCAATCATTGCTGGAAAGGGAACGGCTTCCCTTGAGGCAGCAATACTCAGCACAAGATTAGTGGGAATCATCTCCTGATGGAAGGTCGTTATCGCTACATACAGTGGGGGAGCAAATATCGCAAAATGGATAAATAGCAAGCGAATCCATCGAAAAAAAGTAGCGACTGGCCAACGAACATAGTAATCTTCACTTGCCTGAAGTCCTGTCCAGAAGGTCATCGGGACAACAAGGACAAATGGGGTAGTATCCACTAGAATAGCTACTTTACCATCAAGCAATTCAGCAGCCACCACATCTGGACGTTCCGTGTTATGAACTTGGGGAAATGGTGAAAATGGCTGATCCTCAATGAATTCTTCGATATACGCTGAGTCGAGTATGCCGTCCAACTCAATTGGTTTTAATCTTGCTCTAACTTCGTCAACCAGTGTGTCCAATGCTATACCCTTCAGGTAAGTAATAGCTATTCGAGTCTGGGTATGCTCCCCTAAGGTTATGTACTCTACTTTTAATTTCGATGTTTTGAGTCTGGACCGAATTAGACTAATGTTTGTTGAAATCTGTTCGATGAAGCCGTCCCTTGGGCCACGAATTACTGGCTCAGATGACGCTTCCTCAATACTTCTTTTGGATGGCCCGGGAATAGAAACCGTCATTACATTACTGCTGCCTGTCATTAGAATGGCGGCATGACCTTCTAAGAGGTTTAGAATAATATCCGATACTTTGGTAGAGTTATTCGTGGTTCCTATGGAGATTAATTCATTTTTTAGATCGGCTGTTTCCTTCGGAAACTTATCACTTGTTACACTTGTTAGCATTGGTTTAATTACATGCTCTTCAAGCACTTTAATATCAATCAAGGTATCCATATAAACAATGAGCCAATGCGTGTTATGGTTGCCTTCTACTTTACGGTATACCAAATCAGAACAATCCTGAAACGTTTCTTTTAAAATCTTTTCGTTGTGCTCAATATCCGTTGAAAACTCATTATTATTGTCTTCCTCCAGGCTTATGGTTTTCATTTTATGAAGATTTCTGTTTATTTTGATTTTGCCTTTTTTAAACCATCTCATGAAAGATCCTCCTGGTTGACACAATCACTGCTATTATCCCAATATAAGTAACATAAATGACAAGAACATTATCCCAATCCCTTTTAGCTATCTAAAAAAACTAAAAACCACCCTGTGATTTTAATTTCACATGGTGGCTTGTATACTAGGCTGCGCGAAAACAAAAAAGCCGCGCATGACGCGGCGTGTTTCAACGTATATATCTTGATTCTCGTAAGCGACTACTTCGCTATATGGGACCCTTAACCGTATAGACTTGTCGAATGTTATTGTTTTTAGAATTTTATTTCCTCAGCATCCAATCTTGCGACTTCCTCCCGAACTCGAGGTGCGACTTCCGTTCCCAATAGTTCAATGGCTTTCATAACATCTTCGTGTGACATAGTTCCGACAGGCAAATGAAGGAAAAATCGTGAGAAGCCTAAATGCTTGTACATGTGAATTATTTTGTTGGCCACCGTTTCAGAATCGCCTACATATAATGCGCCTTCTAAGCTGCGTGCAGCATCGAAGTTTGCACGGCTATAATGTCCCCAACCGCGCTCTTTCCCAAAATAATTAAACGAAGCTTGCGTGGGAGGGAAATACTTGTCTACCGCAATCGAAGTACTTTCCGCAACGAACCCTAGGGAGTGTACGGCTATCTTTAATTTCGAAGCATCATGTCCTGCATGAGTTGCGGCTTTCTTATAGAGCGGAACAAGTGGAGCAAATTGCAGAGGACTCCCGCCAATAATCGCCAAAACAAGAGGTAGTCCAAGTACCCCAGCTCTTATAACCGATTCCGAATTCCCCCCACTGCCAAGCCATATCGGTAAAGGGTTCTGGACCGGACGCGGATACACACCAAGATTTGTAAAGGCCGGTCTATGCCCACCTTTCCAGGTCACCTTCTCCGAATCCCTTAGCTTTAATAATAGCTCCAATTTTTCCTCGAAAAGTTCGTCATAGTCTTTTAAATCATAACCAAACAATGGGAACGCATCGACCATAGATCCGCGACCCGCAATAATCTCAGCACGTCCATTTGAAATACCATCGAGCGTGGCAAACTGTTGAAATAATCGTACGGGATCCGCTGCAGAGAGCACGGTAACCGAACTGGTTAAACGAATCCTTTTGGTCATGGACGCCGCTGCCGCTAACACAACAGCAGTTGCAGAATCCCCGAATTCCTTACGATGGTGCTCCCCGACCCCAAATATATCCAACCCAACCTTATCGGCAAGGACAATCTCCTCTACTACCTCTCTCAATCGCTGCGCATGACTTATGGTCTCTCCTGTTTGAACATCCGGAGTTGTTTCGACAAAAGTATCTACACCTATTTCCATTTTTCAATTCCTCCTACATATCATATAAAAAGAAAATCCTCTTTCTGAAAGAATCGGAAAAAGATCCTTTCTTAAGCTCTTATAAATTCAAAACTCTAGTAATATTTAAAATAATATTATTTATTATAATATTAGGATATAATTAGTCTGTCTATTTGTCAACAAAGATAAAAGCAAAAATAATGGTAGCAGCTAATAGAATTGTAAGTATTGCACTTGAACGAACGAAAAGAGGAGCTGCTTTGAAGCAAGCCCCTCAACATTTGTTTTTCATTAGCGTTAGATCGCCGCGTTGTTATAGACGCCGTCGAGCCCACCGTAAACGGCCACGGCATCCTCAACCATTTTCCGCGCCTGTTCGGTAAATAGGTGCGCCTAAGGGTGATGAACGCGCTCCACCATCAACGGTAATTTCTGCTCCCTGCACAAATGAAGAGTCATCGGAAGCGAGGAATAAGGCAACACTGGCAATTTCCTCTGGATCCCCCATACGGTTAAGCGGTATCGTTCGCGCTTGTGTAGCTTCCAGTTTAGCGGTTTCTTCCGGAGTCGTCTTTTTCCAAATGGATGTGCGTGTTGCCCCTGGAACCACAGTGTTTACACGGATACCCCGTGGCGACAGTTCGGAAACGAAAACTCTTGCCATACTGCTGATGGCTCCTTTACTCGCCGCATAAGCAGATCTACCCGAAGCACCGTCAGTTGCACGCGTTGAGCCAGTCAAGATAATCGAAGCTCCTTCCTTCAGATGTGGCAATGCAGCTTGTACCGTGAAAAAGACTCCGGTTATATTAACCTTAAGTACTTCTTCGAAAACCGAAATCTCAGTACCACCTAAAGGGGTAGGAGATGCAATGCCAGCATTCGCGTAAACAATGTCCAGTCTGCCGAAGGATGCGATTGTTTGGGACACTGCATTTTCCATACTTGCCGGATCAGCAGCATCCGCTTGAATTGCAAGTACATTAGTGCCAAGTTCCTCAGCTACTGAGTTTAGCGTCGTTTGATTCCGACCTGTGATCACAACCTTCGCACCTTCTGCTATAAACAATTTTGTAGTTGTCAAACCGATTCCGCTATTGCCTCCTGTAATTAGTGCAACTTTACCATCAAGTTTTCCCACATTCCGACTCCTTTTTATGTACCAGAGTTTCGTAGTTCATTTTTCCAACCATCTGATCCCATTTCTGAAAAATAAAAAAAGCAAACCTGATAAAGGTCTGCTCTCTGCATGGAATACTTGTGTACCTATAGTATTTTACTTTTGATACAAATTGATTCGTCGTAGTATGCCAGTGGTACTGTCTAGAAAAATGATACTTCCGTCTTCATCGGTAGAAAAGAACTCGTGCTGTCTAGTTTTAAAATAATCTGCTTACACGATAGAATTTATTTGCGCGTAGGAAAAATTAGTAGGGAGTAGCATAGCTAATACGTAGAGCAAAAATAGTACTTTTCTTCCCAAGGAATACCCTCCCATTTCACTTTTATTTCCATATTGTAACGATTTCACCTTCATAAGTATAGTGAATTATCCGTAAAATCAGCATTTCACAATAGGTGCTTCAAATGAATTTCTGGCTTGTAAGGGATTAACGGTTGACCATTCCGAAGACGCCGCACGAAATCGGAATTGGCCAGCATTGGCTTGCCAAACGCTGCTATGTCGATGATTCCTGAGCTAATCGCCTCCGCGGCAGAACTCGGAGTCAGACCTCCTACACCGATTATAGCGCCATCCCAACGTTTGCGGACAAGCTCATGCAGGGTTAAGCCGTCCGCCAAAGGCTGTGCGAACGAATTCGTGGACGGATGGATCACACCTAAGCCTGCCTCGCGAAATACGTTGAGATACGCATCTATTTCCACTTCGGGATCCTGCCAGCGGAAGCCGGGTTGATCATCTTTTAGTTCAGAGAATCGAACAATTACGCGGTCCATGCCGACAACCCCTCCGACGGCCGCGAGTACTTCCTTCATCAAGCGAAGGTGCCCCTCTCTATTACTGCCATAACTATCGGTCCTTTGATTCGTAATTGGCGAAGCGAACTGGTCGATTAAGTAGCCATGCGCACCATGGATTTCAACGCCGTCGAACCCTGCTTCCATCGCATGCTTCGCTGCCTGCTCATACTGACGGACAACGTCTCGTATCTCGTCGATTGTTATGGGCTCTGGCATCGCGAAAGGTTTGCGAAGCTTATGCACGAGCCCTTCCGCCTGCAGGGATGACGGGGCTTGTGGCGGAAGTCCGCCGATCAAATCAGGATGAGTCAGCCTGCCGACATGCCACAGCTGTGCAACGATCGTGCCGCCCTCGTCATGTACCGCCTCCGTCACTTTACGCCAAGAGTTCGCTTGCTCCTTCGTATATAAACCAGGCACTCCGAAGGTACCCTTTCCTCTTGGTGACGGCGTAATGCCTTCCGTTATAATTAGACCGATCCCGTCCTGAGCTCGACGCCGATAATAAGCAACGACTTCCTCTCCTACCGTTCCTGTATTATCGTTAGCGAATCCACGCGTCATCGGCGCCATTGTGATTCGTGTCCGAAGTTTCCAATGACCGACTTGCGCAGTCTGCAATAATTCATGATTTGTCATGTGTATTTCTCTCCCCTAAGGCTAATTGTTTTCTCTATATGAATTTTATATAATAATCCCTATTGATCCCATAGCAGTTTCAATCCCTTTGGAGCTTTTATCTTTTAAAATCCTTTTATTCTACAAACATGACCTTTAAATTAAAGGAGCCCTACAAGATGGACGACTTAGACAAACAGATTTTGCTTATTCTGCAGGAGCAAGGACGCATATCGATGACAGATCTGGGCAAAACCGTCTCCTTGTCACAGCCTGCCGTCACGGAACGGGTGCGCCGATTAGAAGAGAAGGGAATCATAGATCACTATCGTGCCGTAGTCTCCCCGGAGAAAATCAACAAGCCGATTGCTGCTTTTGTTCTGTTCTATACAAAAGGATGTGACCGCTTTGTGGAATACTGTAGTGAAATGAGTGATGTGGTCGAGCTGCATCGTATCAGCGGACACCAGTACAATTTTCTCGTTAAACTTGTAACCGAATCTCTTCAAACGCTAGAGAGCGCTTTAAACAAACTAGGAGCTTTCGGCGATTCAACCACACTCATTGTGCTATCCTCGCCGCTCATTCAGGAACCGTTGATCCCTTGAAGCAAATATTATCAATTACATTGGAATAAATTTCCATAAATGTGGGATTAATAATAATGTCAACTAGACATACTCCGTTTCAACACAAAAAGCCAATCGGACCTCTCTCCGATTGGCTTTTCTAATTCTGAACAGTCATCTCCAGTTATCTATGTTAGCATAAAACTAGACATGGCGTGGTTTCTTTGACTTGTGTGTTGATTAAAGTCCCGACTTTCTGCGCACCGGATATAGCATCGTAAAGTCGAAGGTTTCTATTTCCGAATAGGGAATTGTGAGAGAATTCAACGGTTCAAGTGGTACCGTCTCCATCCCGAGTACGCCTTCACCCCGATCAAGCTCATAATCGTGCGACTGCTCTAGCCATGCAAACATCGCATCATATACACGCCACATGTGCGCCTCATCTCCGGATACTCGTGCGCTCGCACAGAGCCCTCCGCGTACATCCAGCGTCTCGATGCCATCCGGTACCTCTCCAAACTCGCTAACCGCCAGTCCGACCCAAAGTGTATCAACTTTCTTGGCCCATTGCTCCTGTGGAATGAACACAAATGCAGAGGGCACCTCAGTGAGCCGCGTATCCTTTAGGGATACCTGCTCTGTTAGCGTGCTCCACGCCACTCGCGTTCCGCTCTTATCAGGTGTCATCCCCGTTCGTACTGCCAAAACCTTGAAAGGCGCCACTTCAACTAACTCAACCGCGGCGGCTTGTTGTTGTTCATTCATTGGTTTTCCTCCAATTATCATTTTAAGTGCTTTTGGAACTGCTACCGGTCGATAGCCTTCTGGCAGTTCTTTATTTATTGGTATTTGGCTCATGGTCCATCCTCCAGTTATATTAACTTATTATTAGTCTCATCCGGATCTAATGTTTGCATCTTTAGGCTATTCACGGCAAATCATTAATTTGTTGCCGTCCGGATCTTTCACAACGAACCAATGGTTATGTTCGATTTCTGTCACAAGCTCTACGCCGAGCTCTTTCATATAGTGTAGTGAACCTTCTAGATCTTCGGTCATCAGCATAAAAGCAGGAGTCTCTATGGACGGCGCTCCACCTGGACGATCGCCTCCCCACTTCGGCATGGTATCTAGAATGAGACCAGTTCCTTCCATCGGCAGCGCACATAAGTGGCCGGAAATGATTTCGCAATCAGCCTCTTTCAAACCAAGAATCTGACAATACCAGCTACGAGATTTCTCGATATCTCGAACAGGGACAAAAATGCTTCCCACTTTGTTTTTGATCGGAGTAGTATGAGTGAGAGCTTCTCCGGTATGTTGTTGTTCATTCATTGGTTTTCCTCCAATTATCATTTTAAGTGCTTTTGGAACCATAACTGGGCGATAGCCTTCTGTCAGTTCTTTATTTATAGGTATTTGGCTCATGGTCTGTCCTCCAATTCTATTTTCGTAAAGAAATGGGTACGCAGCACATCACTTTTACCGATCGCTCAACGTCCCCACCCACTATTAACTCTTTATCAACACTGGACTCAGGTAAAATGTAGTGGGCATACCAGGACCGCTCTCTATCTGGTTCGTAATCGGGGGACGTAACTAGCCATCTGTAAATACGCTCGAGAACCCCCGACATCGAACCGTATGCTCTTGTTAGTAAGCAGGCATAAAGCCCGCCATCCAAACTTGTTATTTGGTTTTGGTTCTCCAGCGAAGGGTCATAATCTTCCGGTGGAGCGATATAGACTTCATAGGTATAGCATTCACCCGGCGGAATGCCGTAACTGCAGCTCATAAATACTTGAATCCGGCTGTCGCCACTAAACCCGTTTCTGTCTAACCAATCAAACGAAGCCTCATCAGCATGTTTTACGCAGTCGACACCTTGGGCTCGAAAAGCAATCACCCCTACCGATGGCCGTTCCAATATCTTGATCGTCTCCGTCTCCTGTCTGCGCTTCACGGGAAGATAAAGTTTCAAGCGAACGATCTGGCCGTTAAATTGCTGATATTCTTCCAAATAACCATGCTCCCCGAGCTCGAACGTACTACGTGGCAGCCATTCCGACAATAGTCGGTTCCATGCGGCAACGATGTCGGGACCGGACCCCTTTGGGGTTCGTGTAACAGCATAAAGACCACCAATTAGTTCAAAAGACTGTAAGTCCTGGTGATCCGCTGGATATTCTCCTTCACCAATGGCGACCATTTGGTAACCGAATGGCTTCGTACTTTCCAGATTGACATTCCATCCGAACAGCCTCATTTGGCCTACATCGAGTTTGTTTATTGATAATTGAGCTTTGAACTGATATAGGGCAGCTTCTTCTAATCCATCCTCACTTTCGGCGGCATACAAATAGCCTATCCCCTTCTGGGGGGCGAGCCGAATGACTTTTACGGAAGGGAAGCGTTCGGATACCTCCCGCTCCTCTGAGTAGGTCACTCGTTCACTCAGGCTGATTCGTTCGAAGCTGTAAATCAACTCGGCTTGCCGGTATTGGCCTGGGGTAAGGCCTGTGTTTTGCTTGAACGACTTTGTGTACGCTTGGTAAGTATCAAAGCCACAACGAAATCCGATGTCGATCGTGGAGAGATCGGTATGACGCAGGAGGCATGCCGCCTCGCTAATTCTTCTTTTGCGTATGTATTCTTTGATGGGGTGGCCTGTCATGGCATAAAACAAACGATATAAATTGGGCACCGACATTGCGGCCGCCTCGGCGATCTGTTCCAACGCAAGTGACTCTTCAAGGTTTTCTTCTATATAGTCAATTGCTTGTTGAACAATTTCGGCAGTTTGCATATCGGCCCCCCTTTTATCTTATTGAGTTGAACTGTATGTATCCTGACGCTAAACTTATCATAGCAAATCGTTTCCAGCTTGAAGTGTATTTTTTTATCAATAATCTATTTGATCTGGTAATTACCTGTAGTAGTCTAGGCTTTTTAAAACAACATCATCGGCTATGTGGTATTCAATTCTTTTGTCTTTTAACCCCTGATCATCTAAAGGGCCATTTACCTTCCCTGACGCAATCTCTATTATCCAAAAATGATAGTTTGTTTCATCAGGAATTTGGTATCCATTTGTACTATTTGGGTCTAGTTTTAAATCAAGTTGTTTCGCAACAATATATGTTTGATTCCATGCGACTTCAGTTACTTTAGTAGGAATAATATTGCTTCCCCACCAACCTTCTCCTTTTTTAGGGGCTATGGTTACATGGTGAGCCGAAGTTCTTATAATCGAATATTCCCCCGGTAAATCAATATCATAATCACCTAAACCAGCACAACTTGTTAATAATAACGGTAGTATGACAGTGCTAATACATTTAAAAAAATGTGATTTTATCAATAACTAACCTCCAATCCTATTACGGAAAACATGATAATAGTTTTAGTAATATCTGAAACATGACATTCATTCATTTTACCACAATTTAGGAGATTGTCGTTTTACTTTTCTGAGCTAATGATGACTTTCCTGAACCGCCAGAACCTAATAACATTATCTTTTTCATCAAATCCTCCGTCCAAATGAAAAACCTTCCAAAGTAAATAAGGAAGGTTCTTTAACTTATCTTATTTTAAGCAAGTATAATGCCATTATCTGATAAATTTATGAGAACAATGTTGATACGCTGTTAGCTGGTTTAGTAGTCCGCTAATTTCTTCATGGTTTTATCCATTCATACTTGATATCTTCAAGCTGCTCTTCATTTTCATGTCCCCTCTCAACAATCTTAAATCCGTTTCTTTCATAAAATTTCTGTGCTTTCTTGTTGACTTCAAAAGTGTATAAAAATAGTCTGCCTTCAGAATGCTGTTTGGCGAGGTTTAGGAGCCTATTCCCAATTCCTCTCCCTTGAAATTGGGTATGAATGTATAATTGATTAACCCAATTCTCGTTAAAGGCTAGTATGCCTACTACTTGCTCTGTTGAAGCTTCAATAGCAAGGTATACTTTATTATTTTTGACCAAAATGTTATTCATAAAAGATACATGATTTTCAAAAGAATGTATCGCTTTTTGACCAATCGCTTGTTCCTTGCTCTCTCTCCACATCTTAACCGTTTGCAACGCGTAGGAAGGGTCATATGAAATAATTGTAAATTCCATTCACTTCAGCTCCTTTTGTAAATTCGACATTCCAATAATCCTGAAGCATAATTCAATCGATCCCAACCGCTTCCCATACCTTCCAATCTTCAAATGAGGTTTTTACGCGGTCTAAGCATTCTTCAATCGATCGTTTCTGTTCTTCAGTACCAGTAAAAAAATATCCACGAGCCTCTAACATCCTAAATCCGCTATAAAAAAGCGCAATAGAATAATCGTGATGAAGCTGGTGAATGCTGTATCCAGAAACACCGCTATTTTTCAATTCCTTATGATAGTGATTTAGAAGATTATGCTCGGTTTCCCGACGGACCTTGGAGGGGATTGATTTACCGATCAAAATAGCCAAATCGTGAGCTCCTTTGATCCTTGCTGTCATTTGCCAGTCAATAACTGCAGCTAACTCATCGTTATCATCAAAGAACAAATTTTCAAAATGACAATCCCCATGAATAAAGGTTACATCCGCTTCGGTTTGAGTACTTTGAAGACGCTTAGCCGCTTCGATGATTTTGTCGATTTTCAACGATACATCATCTAAAAAATCATCTTTCATAGCTTGGGAGAGTTTCAGGATGGCAGGTTTGAAGTAATCGCGGGTTGCGATAGACATTTGACTTACGTGACCTTTTATCCACGGTGCACCCGGAATCGGCTTTTGCCACCACTTTCCGTGAAGTCGCGCAAGGAATGTAACCGTATTCATTAATCGTATCTCGTTACATGCATGTTTCGAACTAACTGAGTGGTACTGATTTAGATCTTCTAGCACGAGAATGAAGGACTTTTCCTCCGGATTACAGTAACTGAAGTAGCATTTGGCAAGTGGAATTAGCTTCGGTTCTGCAAGTTCGGATTGATAAAAGCCATGCTCAGATGCATAAAAGTAATGATGAATGAAATCAGGTACCTTTTGAGAGGCAAATTTCACAATCACAGAGGTCGGAGCTTCGGAAGCGGTATTCGAATCAAACGTCAGACGTACTCGTTTTAAAGGAGCTGTCATCCCTGTGTGTTCAGAAATAGGTTCAACTTCGAAATCAGAAAGCGTCCCATAATCATGAAAAATTTCCTGCAGCCACTGGGCAGTTAATTCATTTTCGTTTTTTGGAATCTTCATATAAATATCCTCCTTAAGCTCAGCTGAAGATGGCTTAGGTTATCCGAATATTGATAATTAGGCTTCTCGAAAATACACGATTTGCTTAATTCAAAGTCAAAATGAACCTCTCCAATTGCATCAATACAGATTTATTCGTCTGTCCGATCGAATAGAATTGAAAAGAGCGGTTTGCATGTCTATCATCCTGAATTATCCAAAAGGCTCGACAAAAAAAGGGACACGTTGCTGACGCGTCCCCTATAAATCGTCTAGAATCGCAGGCAAATCCTTCAGATTTTTAGCGAGCCAGTTCATTTCCTTTGCAAAACGAGTTGGAGGTACACTATGTTTATCCATATCCGCATTTATCCACCAAGGACTTTCCATATACCACAATAACTGCAATGATTTTGTTAAATAACCTTTAGCCACGGATTGTTCTTCACTGTACCCTTTAATCAAAGCTGAAGCGAGGGAGATATCTAAATGATCATCTAAAGCACATGACATTACAGCCCGAGCGACGTCAAGTTGCGGATAATCATAGTTAAGCCGATCAAAATCTAGAATAGCGGATAATTGGCTGTCATGAAATAGAAGATTATCAACCCACAAATCACGATGTGCCCAACCCGTTTCAAGGTTTTCGAATATTGCTATATTAATTTCTTCAGTTGCTCTAAGTTGTACCTCTACCTCAGCACTAAGTGAAGCTTTTCCTTTACTCTTTGTTTGTTGCAGGGTTGAATGCCAATGTTCTATACGCTTCTCACGGCTTGGAGGAAGAAATTGAGGACTCCTTTTTAAACCTACTGCCCCATCATTTAATATACGATGCATTTTACCTGTTGCACGACCTAAATCATGCATTTGATGTATGTTAATTTTACCTGGTTGAATGATCCTGCCTTGGCAATATGCCATTGCCATAAAAAATTCTCCATTACTTGATTTTAGTAAAACATTATTATTGTGTGCTAACAAACGAGGGCATGGTAGCCCATGTTGATGCAATCTTTCTTGTTGAGAAAATGCAAAGATTAGCTTTTCTGGATCATACAATTTATATCTTTCTTTATTATATTGTTTAAGTAAGTATTGTCCTGAATCCGTTGTGAGTTGCCATTTAAGATTTAACCAGCCACGTTTTATAGGGGTAGCATTCAGCACTTTCAAACCAAAAAAATGGTGGAAACACTTTAAAATGTCCTCTAAAATAGCTTCTTCTGAACTAATTGCGTCCATTTTATCAACTCCAATACTGTTTACTTCACCCCACATTAATTCAAGTCGGTATCCCAAAATCCTGCGTGATCTTAATGCTCGGTCAGGTATTTCTTTGCCAGCTCAATGTCCTGTGTTTGCAAAACAATGCCATCTTTATTCGAACTGAAACCCTTACTATAGAAAAACGTAATAAAACAATAACAAAAATTATTGTATCTGAAAGGGAGTGAACAATATATGAAGAAACTGATGTTACTATTATTAATTCTTTCAACAATGTTAATAAGTGCGTGCTCCTTGTTAGACAAAGCAAATGATTCAATCGATTATGCAAATCAAGCTACGGAACACATCAATAAATTGCGCGGTTTTGCAGAACAAGCACCTCAAATGATGAAAGATGCCGCTGTGAATCCAGAGACAAAACAGAAACTTGAAGATCAATTATCCGATTTAAAAATGGAAATAGAACAATTTAATCTAAGAAGTGTCCCTTCGATTGCAAAGGATATTCATCAACAATTGGTTGATAAAAATAAAGTTATATTAGATGAAATAAATAAAGTACTCGTGAATGGCCATTTGGCAATTGATAAACTTCAAAATTCACAAATTATCACTACAATTAGTGATACGACTAACTTAATCAACCGAATTAAAAATTTAGGCTCTTAAGAACTTCACGGATGCGTGAAGTTCTTTTTTTACTTTAAGTGTACGGTGAATAACCTATGCAAAAATGCAGCAAGCCAGCCCCGTATTCCGGAAACCAACTTGCTGCATGTGATATGACGCTATTAAATAGTCGCAGAGGATCCGTGAAATGTTTCAGGAAATTGTTAACGATCCAACATACGCATAATGATCGTTACAGCTTCCGCCCTCGTCGCCCCAGCGAACGGCTCGAACGCATGATTCTCTCGACCGGTTACTAGCCCCAAGAATACCGCTTGCGAAATGGCCGGCAGCGCCCAAGCTGGAATCTGGGAACTGTCGCTAAAGTTAACTGAGGTAGTCATTCCCTCTGCTTGGTTATATGCTCTAATAAGCATAGCAACCATTTCCGCGCGGTTAATAGCTTTATTAGGCCGCAACGACTGGTCTTCGTACCCCTGGAGAATTCCCGCTTCCAGTGCCGCGCCAAGTTCTCCAGCTGCCCATCCCGGAATATCCGCCTTATCGGCGAAATTGTGATCTTTCGCTTTAGGTTTTAAGCCTAGGGCACGGACTAGCATGGCAGCGAATTGTAATCTTGTCATCGGTTCATCGGGCTTGAAGCTGCCATCCGAATAGCCGTTCACGATACCTTTGGCAGCAGCGCGTGAGATGGCATCCGACGCCCAATGATTCAGCGCATCAGCAAATGATTGCTGTTTCGGTGTAGTCTCCGACGGAACTTCCGGTTTTGAAGGCAGCGGGCTGATCGGCACAGGTGCCGGGTTATAACCGGACGAGGAGTCCGATGAAGAATCGCTGCTTGCCGTTGGACGTTGTACCATAATGATATACGTTTTATGCTCACCGGAAGGCAACGACACATCCATTAGAACAACACTGCCGCTTCCAGCAATGGCGAGCGGTCCACTCTCGCTGCCGCTGCGAACTGTTTGCTTCGCAGCTCCGTCTATGCTCACTTGTATGATTGCTCCCGAACTTTCGGAAACCGGCGTAATTTTCAAGCTGTTAATCCCCGTGGGGACCATCGCCGTGTAATAGGTGATATCCGGACTGAATGCCGGTGAGACGGTCAGATTCGGACTGAACTGAAGGCTGTTTAAGACCGGCTTCGCATCTACTACAGGCAAGCTCTTTCCTGCCGCAGGCCCAACATCTGCAGCTTTAAGTGGCCGCTGCGCCAGTTCGATTGCCGGATCGTACTCATCGGCACCTGCATCGGCGGTATGCGTCCGTCTTTGACCGTCCATATCGTCTGATGGCACGTATGGACCTTGAGCCGCATCGACTGCTGGACTTAGCGGCGATAGACGGATCAATCCGTCGCTACTGCGTACCAGCTTCAGATCGCCTTTGTACGTGGCGCTTACGACGGTTGCGTTTGCCGCTACAGCAGCGAGTCCATCAGCCATATTGCCGACATAAGCCGGTCGGCCTGAGGATGTGATATCATTCGTTTCATTGAATATCGTTCCTGCGTTGCTGAAAATAACATTATTATAAATCTGCGTACCCGTTGGCTGGAACGTGCGTTGGGCTATTTTTACGGCAGAAGCTTTATTCCCTAAGTTGATGATTGAATTATTAAATATCTGGACATTATACTGCCTCCAATGTCCGCGCAGCAGCTCCGTTTGTCTCTCCGCCGACAGGCTCTTCAGCTCCGCGAAATCGTTGGCCCCGGTGCCCCAACGGATGATTGGATTCGTGCCTCCGTCCGGCCCAGCGTCTTCCGTTCCACCATCCAACTGAATGGCATCGTCAGTAAGACCTTCCATATAATTGTTATAAATCTTGTGATCATTTCCATAAATGCGGAAGCCGCTCGTTCCGGGCTTCTTACCATCCGCAATAATGAAATTGCCATAAAAGCTATTGCGATGACCATGCCGGGCAACTATGCCTCCGTAAGAATTGAGAACGGTGTTGTACCGGATTGTATTATCGCTGCTCTTCACCGAAACGATCTCATCTTCGCCGTTTAATCCGTCAAATAAATTATATTGAATCGTAACATGACCAGGCGCTAATGATAGTCCGGAAAGCCCGAGACGGATAGCTTCCAATCCATTGCTCACTCGTGGACCGATATCATGAAAGTGATTGTATTCAATCACATCGTATTGCGAAACCGCGTCCTTGCCATCATACGTCATCACAGCGCCAAAACCAGTCTTCGGTCCAATATCATTGTACGCAATCCGGTTATGACTGCTAGTACCTTCTACCTGAATATAATGACGGTCGGTCCCCCCATCCGTGAGCAGCGTTGAGTTCGGCGAATGTGATGTTTCTCCCGTGTATACGAGTCCATTAGGGTCATAACTACTACCATAATGGCAACTATTTGCTACGCCGATGACACACCATATTGGTTTACTTATGTTGTTCTCGACCTTCGTAAAGCGATACTTCTGACCCGTTTCATCCAAGGCAAACGTATTGCGCAAAATAGAGATATTGCTTGAATCGAACAGTTCCACACCTGGGTGCAAACCACTCAACGAAGCTAGCCTGTCTTCGGGAACTGCTCTGCTCCGAAGCGTATCTTCGCCTTGATCCGTTCCGCCGCTCGAGTGAAAAGTAAGCCCCTCAACCATGACATAGTCGGAGTTCTCGATATGGATGTAGCTATCTCCAGCGATTACTGCCTTACCTTGCTCTGCAGCGACAATGCGAATCGGAAGTGCGGCTGTACCCGTTTTATCCTTGATCACGAACGGGCCATTTTGTTGGTACGTGCCGTTTTGCAGTTCGATCGTCATGCCTTTCGTGGCTTGATCCAATGCCGACTGTAACTGACTCGCGGAGCTAACCTTCACCACCTGAACGGGAGGCAGTGGCTCCACCGGTTTATCGCCTGCCTGCGGTGGTCCACTAGGCTCTGTCGGTTCTACTATTATGGGTGCTGTTCCCGTATAAAGTTCAACTTCCGTAATGCTATTCCAGTTTCCTGAACTTCCAGAAGCTGTGTTACCATATCCGACTAGGCGCAAATACCTTACAGCTGAAGGATTACTTATCACATAAGGCTGTATGATGTCATTGCCAGCCTTCAGAACACGGCTTTTCCTTTTGGGCAGCAGCACCGTAGAATTCTGGAAATCCACTTGATTCGAGCCGATAATCTCGAAATTGGTCTGACGATCGATCGCGCTTAGAAAAGCAATATTTAAATAGGTGACCTGCTCAGGCTGCCCCAAATCGAACTGCAGCCACTCACCTTGTCCCGATGCCGACCAACGGACATCATTATTCCAGATACCATCCACCACATTGGCGGGAATATTAGTCGTGTTAGGCTGATAGGAACTGGCAGTAACTGTACTTGCGTTCTGCTGTATGTGACCGTTCGTTCCTTTGGCCGATAGCCGGTAAGCTTGCAACGAATAGGTATTCGTTGAATCGCCGCTTATTAATCGGATCGTGATCTTATTCACGCCCGGCGCCAGAGCCAACTGCGTCAAATCGCTCACCGGTTGATTGAGACCCTCGTTATTTGTCAAGGTCACAGTCGCAGAAATACCGGTGCCAGCTTGCAGCTCTAACCGGATAGGATGGGCATCTTGTGGTACAACCACCTCATATCCGCCCATCTTGGAAGGCGAAAATGCGGTATTCATTCCTAGCTTTTGTCCGCCTGCCCAAACCTCTAGGGAGGACAGTTGGATGGCAGGCATTTTCTCAGCAAAGGTAAAATAGGATCCATTTACCAACTCCGCGTCCACGGCATAATATGCTCCCCCATTCAACTCCACTGGAGCCAAAGGTATTGAAACCGCATCGCTGAAATCACCACTGCTGCTCGTCAAGAGCAATCCACCTAACGGGAGCATCCCTTCAGGGAATGCGACTTGCACCGTCCCGACATTGCCGGTATTCTGTACCTTCCATGTTCGTGAAGACTTCTTGAAGCCCGCACCGTACGGCACCGAAGAAGCAGTACTTCCATTATCTCCCCAGAGTAGATACTGCTTATCAATCAAAGCTTGTTTTGCACTAATAACAACTTGCGATGCTCCACGATTTTCACTACTTCGGCTTGTATCTAGGGACAGTGCTCCTGCTTGATCCCGAACGATGCCCGCTACGTTATTACCAAATGCCGTGTTGGCATCCGAAGGCCATATGACCTGGGAAGACGGACCGGCTGATACGTAATCTTTCCCTTTCAGCGGTGTTCCGAACTTGAGGGCCATGTACGTCTGAACTTGATTTTGCTGTAAGTCGGTAAGCGTATCGCCAAACACGATCATCTCACCGATTTGTCCGTCGTAACCAGAACCCCCTGTAAGAGCCGAACCGAGCGACATCGGATTGCTTCCGTTTCCAAGCATCGGCAGTCGAGTCTGCGTTGATTTGGCGATAATTTGTCCATCTAGCGAAATAGCTTGATAGACGACGTTGGATACTGCTGGTTGCGATTCAAACTGAAAACCCCAACTGTTGTATTGAAGAGGTGGAACTGAATACCCTGTAGTGAGTCGAGGATTTCCAGAAGTGACCGCTCCTGAATCCCATAAAATTTGCGATGTACTTGAAAAGAAAGGGATATAAGCACCGAACTTCCCAGTACCTTGTAAAGTTTCATAAAAAATTTGTGATGTCTGATTCGTTAATGATAGCCCGCCTGTCGTCACATACACACTCGCACGGTTTACGGATTCATTCTGTGCGAACAATCCGTCTCTATCCAATAAGAGACTTCCATTACCTGAACGAATAAATTGCACCGAAGGCTGAAAATTAAGTTGTGGATTGGTAGGCACATACTTTGGCTTCGTCCGTGGACTCTTGTCCCCTACCGTCCCGTCATTCATGAAATGATTACCTAGTGGACTACTATCCCTCCATTCCGTAATTTCACCATTCCCGTTAAGGGTTACGCTAGATGGATCTGCTTTCAGCCACAATTTCAGCAAGCTAGCATCCACGCCACCTGGCGTTCCTGCTTCCGCACCAATTGCAAGCGCTTTAGAAACACCTGTAGGCATTCCTGCAAAGGTTAAAACGGCTGCCAACAGCATGCTGATGGTTCGCTTCGCACTTACTCTTGACTCCTTTATCAAAACAAACATCACCTCTTCTTTATCATAGTGCTCCTCGGCAACAAGGCAGACAAGCGATAAGAGCAACTACACTCATCTTATGGAAACCCTTACAAACATAAAATCGTTAAAACCTCAAACCCATCATCAAAATCCCAAATTCCAATGATCAATTATTAAAGTGAACCATTAAATTAGAAAAGCGGGCTTCAAAATGACCTTTCGCAACGAAATTAATCTTTTCAGGCAAATAAAAAATGGCCGCCTAAGCAGCCATTTACATGTCAATCTCGGTAACTAATTGCGTGTTTGTCCTATATCAAAATATGAAATTATACATATATTAATGTATTGCAAAGGAGGTGCAAGTCAATGTCAGTGAATAAAAATAAGATTAATATTTTAGTTAGGATTCAAAGACAATTGATCGCTATTAACAATGCCGTACTTCTCAATAGAAAGAAAATAATTGACTTTAGACAGACTTGCAAAAAAAGTGAAAAAGAGATCTTATTACAGATTAGAAGACAACTTAGGATAATCAACAGAAAAGTTCTCATTAATCAGCACACGATTGGAACAAAACTAGTTCTTTCAGGCAAACAATACGATAAAGATGCCTTGAAAAGAATACAAAAACAACTTGAAGCAATCAACGAAAATGTTCTTATTAATCAAAAGATGATTGAACGTCTCTTGGTGAGCAAAAAATACAATGAGGAAATCAAAAAGAGTTTGAGAAAAATCAATAAACAACTTAAAACTATTAGCAAAAACGTTCTTCTTAGTGAACGTATTATTGATAATTTAATTCAGCCACCAATTGTTTCATGCCCGGCGGGCCATACTTGTCTTTCTGTGCGTTTGATCGATGGGTTAGGTCTAGACTTAGATGTTGATCCTAGTGATCCAAGTATTAAAATCACTGTGAAAATATTCGGGGCATCTGTTACCTCTGGAACAATAAGTTTGAGGAATCCAACACTTAGCATAGGCGGAGAATTTGGTCTTTTCCTATTAGAATTGACTTTGAGAGGGGAATTTGGAGACCTTGCTCATGGTCATTTTAGACTTATCTTAGGTGGTAGAGCATGCATCGGACCACCAATTGACATTTTACGTACCTGTACCTCATTCAACCAAATCATTTATGACAGATAGTTACTCCGCTATTTAAAATCTGTCGAGTGAATTAGCAAGTGCTAATGCCATGATGAATGGTAAAAGAATGGCTACAGCACTGATTGTAATTGCCATCATACATTTCATTTTATCCGTCTTCATGTTCAGCACACTTACTACAAGACTAATAATCCCACACACAATACCAACCAGCGATGAGATGTATATGCCAAAAATCACTGCAGTCAAACTAAGAATAAGTGCTACATTCCCGTAATGTTTCAAATTTCCGTCATCCTTTCTCCTAGTTGTTGATTCGAATCAAGATCCACAGATCTCCGAGGGAGTAGAACCAACCTCATTCATTGTTTCTTTAAGTATAACATCATTTTTAAGCGATTCTATGTAAATTAGGAAAAGAGGGTTCCCAAAAGCCATTTATGTGGCGGGGAACCCTCTTTATTAATGCTTGCAATCGTGCAACTATTTCTGCCGTCACGCATCATTTCTTCAATAAACATTTTTTTTCATAGGCTACGCCGCAGGAGCAGCGCGTTGTACCGAATAACAGATGATAAGAATGAGGAAACTCCCGGTTGACTCGCTGCACTTCACGGGCGAATTCAACTTGATCTTTCGGCACTCTGCGCAGGGAATCGGCTTTAGCTTGCGTATCTATATGCGCACCAGGCGGAACGAATCGATTGGGTGCAATTCGTACACCGCCGGTAACTACGGAATCCATCGAAATAACTGACCCATGACCTATGAACGCATTAAAGACGATGGATTTAAAACCTACGAATACCTTCTCCCCGATAAAGCAAGGACCATGTATGAGAGCCCCATGAGCAATGGAGACGCTGTTACCGAGATAAATCGAATACATTTTGTTATCCACTACGATATGTTCGTGAGCTAGCCCGTGCAAGACGACCCCGTCTTGAATATTCGTATTATCGCCGATAAAAAAAGGCGTTCCTTCATCCGCTCGGAGGTTGGCACTAGGTGCGATATAGACATTTTCACTAAGCGTGACATCGCCAATTACGCTGGAATACTGGCTGATAAAGGCGCTTTTATTGATTGTTGGGTACCGTTGGACGGGGGTGAAAGTTGTAATTGGATTCGGACTTATGAAACGTGCGAATAAGTTAACAGGTCCGCGAGGTAAATCGCCGGTGTAGCTATTAATTTTAAACTTAGTCGTGGATACAGGTTTCCAAAGACTTTTAATTTTATTCATATGTTCACTCCTAAAGAATTCTCCATGTCTTACATTAAACTATTCAGGATATAGGCGAATGTCACAGAACCGTTCTATTAAGTAACAAAAAAAGCCCACAATGCCCGGTAAAGTGAAGCCGGTTCATTAAGGGCTATTTGAATACATCAATTATTGAGCTATTTTACCCACAGCAGTGGCTGACGAATCGCGATGTTGCGACGGATTTCAATGTCTGAAGTGTCTGGGGCCAGGCTGTTCCAGAGTTCAATATACGCCTTATTTTCAAGTGCAAGTCCTGCAAATAACAGGGATGAAACCTTAGCCGGCCAGCCTTCGAAATGTTCTACATCTGGCGGATACGGCCACGTGGACTTCTCCTTCATATAAGGGAACAGATAGGTTAGTCCTCTACGAATTCCGCGACCATCAGGCAGCTCGAAGTTCCATAAATTATCTTCCGGCGTCGAAAGAATGTGACACAGTGTCACCATATTATCTAGTACGAAAATTGCGTAGCCGTAAGGTTTCGTACGCGCTAACTCACGTGGAAAGCTACCGTCGGGGTCCATTTGCTCAGGGAGCAGCGATTCTTTGTACATTTGGCTGCAAAAACGCAGCATTTCTTCGTTATTCGTAAACCAGGCAAACACAGCCGCCTGTACGCACCAGCAAACTCCATGGTTATTCTCAGCATTCATCTCTTCGATCCCATTCTCATGTGTGCTCATCCATGATAAATAATCGGCAAACCATTGCTTAAGTCCTCGATACATTTCGGCGCTCATGGAAGAAGATGCTTTCAGTGTTTCAATAGCGACTGGCACATCGATCAAATGCAGTGTATCAATAATTCCTATACCTCTACCAGGGCAAACACCGGGTATGGCTTGCGCATAGAGGAGATGCGGATTCATCTTTGTGGCTTCATCCAAGAAAAACTCCCGTAAGAACGTTACCGCTTTCTCTGCGTAGACTTCGTTTGCAGTCATAGCATAGCCAGCGGCCAAGTTCGCCACGTGGGTTCTCATGCTTCTTAAAAGCAATCGATGGCTATCAAAATTAGCGGGATTACTTTCGCCATCCCGCCGCACATATGGCAGTCCGTCTGCGGTATCGGGGTTTGGCCACCAGTAATCACCGTTAGAATAATAATCGTGTATGCTCCCTCCGCTTTTGTCGGCAATAGCATCTGTAATGTGAAGGGGGTTTTCCATCATTGACGCATCGGCTTTTTTAATAATCCAATTCGTATCAAACAAGGAAAACCGTCTGTACTGCTCGCCTGCTTTTGCTAGATTCATCATAATTTTAATCCCACTCCTTGCTCTGTCATTCGTTCGTTTCACAATCGATCATAACATGGATCGTGTCGCCTTTATGCTCATTGCGCAGCTTAAAAGCTTCGGCAATGTCCCTTAAGGGGACCACATGCGTAATCATTTCCTCAGTATTAACCAATCCATCCAGCACAAGCTGCAGCCCTTTGTCGAAATAATGGCGATTATCGATATCCCGCTTCGGCTCCGTTGAGAAAATATCAAGCCTTTTCTTATGTACTTTAAAGAAATCGACCGGCTTATGGCAAGTCCCAATGCAACCGTACATGACGATACGTCCGTTCTGAGAAGCCGAATTAATCGCATCAACCATCCCGTCCCCTTCCAGCAAGCAGGGAATGACGACATCGAAGCCATCTGGGAAGTCTTTGCCCACTATATCCATCGTATTCGCGTCCGAAGACGGAAGCTTATACGTATGGGTTGCCCCATACTTGCGGGCCAGCGCCAGCTTCTCATCGAACAAATCCGTTACTACAAGGTTACGTGGACTGTACAAGCTAACTACTTGTGTCATCACCAGACCACTGACACCTTGTCCGGTGATCAACACATTTTTATGAGGGGATATATCGCCGAGCTCTGCCGCATGAATAATGCCTGGAAGCACTTCAATTAGCGATCCTTCAATGAGAGGAAGCGTCGGTGGTAACACTTTTACAGAAAAAGGCGTACAACAAACATACTCTGCAAATGCCCCCCAAATATAACGTAGTGCGACAGGATCCCCCACCTTAAGCCCGATAACATTGGGTCCTACTTTATCGATAACGCCGGCCACTTCATGACCAAGCCTTGTTGGGTACGAGACAAACTCTGGCTCGCGAGCCCCGCGAAATACTTCCACATCGCTGCCGCATATGCCAACCCATTTCACCTTTACGCGTACTTCCCCTTCGGCAGGTTCGGGAATTAACGCTCTTTTTAACGAGATATTCCCAATCTCCTCCACTACGGCGCACAATTGAGTACCCTCGCCGTCATATTCAACCAATTGCATGGGCGGTACCGACATTTTTCTAACCATTCGTATGACTCCTATCGCTTAATTTATCCAGTATGTGATTAGCCATAATTTTATAACCTTCCGCGTTCGGATGTAGTTGGTCTGGAAGTAGATCAACAAAGGCTTCACCCATAATATCCAAGCCATCTATATACATTAGGTTCGATTCCCCGTAAGAAGTTAGCATTCTCACCGCTTCTTGAATCTCTTTCCTAATCGTAACTAAGTTCATCCCTACTACGTTTTCGTCTGTTTCCCTGTGGGGACAATAAATAGGAGAAAATAAATAAAGTGGCGTGTGGTAATGCTTTTCCCGAATGATTGATACCATGCCAATGACGGCTGAACGAAATGTCCGGATATTCAAAGTATTTCCACCCATCACATTAATGCCGAGGCACAAGGAAATGACGTCTGCCGGAAGGTCACGAATGACGCGTGCAACCATGGGTTCCAAATGACATTGGCCACCATATCCCATACAGGTCAGGTCCCAACCTTTGCTGCGTGCAACGATTGCCGGCCACGTTTGAGCTGGACTTGCAGCGGTAGTGCATTGTGTTATGGAGCTGCCGTACGCAACCCAACGGGGTTGATTGTTTGATAATGGAACGGCCGATGCCCCTTCATCGACCTTTAGTCCTTTTACAATGACGTCTGCTTTTTGAGAAAAATAACATTCTACCCGCTTCATTCTGCCTGGTAAGTTAGTAAATAAACAAGTGTCATCTCCTGCAAGGAGAGTCTTGGTGCCGATGAATTCATCTTCAATAACGATGTCAAATTGTCGATCTTGATCCGTTCTTACGACATGCAGCTCTACGGAAGTGGAATCACTTAGAAAAGCTAGTCTTACACCCGCTGTTTCCCCTGCCTTCTCCACTAATTTAGATGCAAATAAGCTAAGCTGATCGTGAGGCAATCGCCATGGCCGGAGTCCAGTTTCATTCGTTTCGATGGAAACGGCACCCCGAAACCACGCTGTATTGATTTCAATTGTTTGCATACTGCAAGTCACCTTTCAATCTAATATAGCAAGAACATGATCCCATATAACAAAAGAGTCGCATTTACGCGACTCTTTATAAAATAAGGTTCTTGTCAGTCGACTTCAATCTACGATGTAACAGGAATCACGGGCTTATCATGCAAAATATCACTGTAAGCATGCATCCATGCTGCTAATTCGGCGGCAAGCCGTTCAATCGTCCCAGCTTGCGAAGGCTCTGCCGACAAATCTTGTGTTTCCCATGGATCATTTAGGAGATCGAACAACTGGATTCGTTCTGTTCCTGTGTTCGTAATTGGCGAGCGATAATAACGGATTAGCTTCCATCGGCCATCCGTAACCATGCGCTGGAGATCTCGATAAACCGAGCCTACAACAGAACGAACGCCATCACTTTCCCCTGCAAAGATGGGATGAAGACTCTTGCCTTCCGTCTCTTCAGGCAGATCGACATCACAAAGTCCAGCAATAGTAGGGAAAATATCGATATTACTTGCCAGCGCGCGAACCTGCTCGCCCTCCGGCACGCCCGGCCCCCGGAATATAAGCGGAATGCGCACGCTGTGCTCGTAGAGGTTCTGTTTGCCCATCAGTCCGTGTTGCCCGACTGCCAAGCCATGGTCCGCCGTGTACACGATGAGTGTATTGTCATAGATGCCCTTAGCCTTCAGAGCTTCGATGACTCTACCGATTTGCGCGTCCATGTGGCTTATCATCGCATAGTAATCGGCTATATGTTCACGGATTTCACCCTCGTCCCTCGGCCATCGAGCAAGCTTCTCGTCTCGAACCATCATATCGCCAGTATCAAATGGATGCTCTTGCACAAAGTTCGGAGGTAACGTGATGTCGGACTTGTCGTACATGCTTGCGTATGGCTCTGGTGCGGTACGGGGATCATGCGGCGCTGTATATGCGACATACAGGAAAAACGGCCGATCCTCTCGGTAATTCTCAATAAAGTTGACAGCTGCGTTCGTAAACAACTCCGTCGAGAACGTATGCTCTATATACTCTTGTTCCTTCGGGTATATCCCCGTCGGGTCATAATCATACACAGGAACGATGGCATGATCGCTCATCCCGTGAAAGTGCAGCTTATCTCCCCCTTCGAAACTTCGGGCGAAGCTTGCCTTGTCGTTATGCCATTTGCCGACCGCATGCGTCCGATAACCAGCCGCTTGCATCGTTTGCGGCATTAGCCGAACATCCGAGCGAATAACACTCGAATGCTCCCGGTTCATCATGTCCTTGCCAATCGTAGCACGGAAAATTGGCATGCCCGTATGGACGCAAGCTCGGCTCGGCGCACAAACCGCTCCGGTTAAGCCGCCGAATATATGCGTACTCCGACATGAGGTCCCGCTGGCGACGAGCGAATCCAATACCGGCGTCCGCACGGTTTCATTGCCGAATGCGCCAATAGCTTCACCACGATGATCGTCCGCAATGATAAAAACGACATGAGGTCTATCCGCTAAAAACTTCTTGGTGATCTTCTCTTTCATGTTAACCCTCACTCCTACGCGACAAAATTGTGTATGATTCTGGATGTGTTCTACTTTTTGGCTTTATATTGGGTATAGGCTTGTTGATAAATTTCCAAGTAGCGTTTAATGTTCATTTTATCTAAAGTGCTCAAGTAGTTGTTCCACTCTTTCTCAACGTCCAGTGAGCCTGTAACCGTTTTCGCAAAAAATTCAGTTCTGTAGTCCGTGAGTGTCTTCTCAAGCGTAGAAAGCTCCTCGGCTTGTTCGTTGGTGAAGAACAATGGCGGTACAATTTTACTAGGATCAATTTTGAAAGGCTCGTATTTTTTTGTTTCATTATATAAAATGAGCTCAAGTGAATTCTTCGGATCTGCTGCTACGCTTAATCGCAATTCGTTTGTTCGTAATGACGGCCCTGCCTGCGCCCAATGTATGTTTTGCAGCTTGCCAAAGGAGACAACTGGTTTCCATACCGCTTGCTTTCCGTTAACCCCAAGCTCGCCTTGTGCTGGACGTATCCACTCCTGATCAGGACGGCCCTGCGTGCTGCGCAGAGTCGCTTCTTCTGAAAGCAACAAGTCTGCCAAACGGAATGCAGCAGCGGGATTTTTCGCTTTATTCGTAACAACGTATTGACCCGCAGAAACCGCAAATGGATTGTAAGCAGTAGAACGTATACCCGTCGGACCTTTGAGAGGCGGTACGGAGATGTAATCTTTGAATCTCGGGTTATCAACTTCTACAAATACCGTTTGATTTTGCGAAGCAATGGCTCCCACGATAGGGATCTCCGGGTTCATACCCATTTGTTTCAGCTGGTTTCTGTCCTGTGTAAACGTTTGCGGAGATATTAAGCCTTCAGCAAACAATTTATTCATATACTTCAAAGCTTCTTTCCACTCCGGTTGATTATAGGCAACTTGAACCTTCCCATCCTTCACATAGCGCAGGCTGAAATCCTTCTCGATAAAAGCGCTGGGCAGAAATAGATCTAATGTCGAGGAGGGTCCGTTAGTAGCACCAACAAGCGGGATCTCATCTGCTTTGCCGTTTCCGTTCGGATCTTTTTCTTTAAAAGCTTTAAGTACTTGATAAAACTCTTCTGTCGTTTCAGGCATTTTTAGTCCGAGCTTATCTAGCCATGGTTGATATATCCACATCTTTTGGCCGAGTGAGCAATGGTAGCATTCATTCACCTGTGGAACCGAATAAATTTTACCGTCAGGCATCGTAATCAGATCTTTTACATAGGAAACCTGATTGTACATCTTTTTCATTTCAACGCCATATTTATCGATATAGGGATTCAGCGGAATGAATACGCCGTCTTTCCCATAAATCGACTGCTGAACTGGGGAGACACTCATATTAAGCAGCACGTCTGGATAATCACCGCTTGCGAGTGAAACGTTAAGCTTCTCTGCAAATGTTTTCTCTGGAGCAACTTCCCAGTCAATATGAATGTTCGTTTTCTCTTCCAGCCACTTGGTGAACTCGTTCGTTGCAAAGTTTTCGACAATGCTGGAGCCTTTGACCATAACCTTGAGCGTTGTCTTTTCTTTGGTGATCGGGAATTCGCCTGCGGGCGTTACTTGATCATCGATGATTGCTTCCGTCTTCGGGGCAGCTTCCTTTTGTCCGCTGTCTGAACATGCGCTTAGGAGTGCTACAGACGCCGTAATTGCTACTAACGCTTTTAACCCTTTTTTCATGTAAAAACCTCCCTTTAGCCTTTTAATGAACCAATCATCATGCCTTTGACAAAATGCCTTTGTATGAATGGATAGATGATGAGCACAGGCAGCGTAGACACGACGATAAGGGAAAACTTCAACAGCTCCCGCAGACCATCCCTTGCCGCTTGATCAGCAACGTCAGTTATCATCGACGCATCGACCTCGTTTTGCACCAAAATATCCCTTAACACCAATTGAATCGGGTACAACTCCTGATGTTTTAAATAAAGCAGTGCGCTAAAATATTGGTTCCAATGTCCAACTGCGTAGAACAAGGAGATGACAGCTATGATCGGACCTGATAAAGGAATTACAATCTTTCGAACAAACGTAAAATCACTGCAGCCATCCATTTGAGAAGCTTCCAGCAATTCTTCCGGAATGGTCGTTTGAAAATACGTGCGGGCAATGATCATATTCATAACACCAAGCGCTCCTGGAATAATTAATGACCACCTTGTGTCGATCATACCGAGCTCTTTTACTACCAGGTAAGACGGGATCAATCCGCCCGAGAACATCATGGTGAATACGAACAAAGCCATGACGGCATTGCGTGGCATAAAATCTTTTCTCGAAAGCGGATAAGCCGCAATGAGTGTAAACAGCACATTAATCGTCGTTCCCACGACGGTATAAAATACCGAATTCAAGAAACTCGACATAATTAAACGATGTTTAAATACCGCCTCATAGCCCGCTAGCGTCGGCTCAACCGGATACAACCAGACTTTGCCGGAAATAACCGCTGTGGATGAGCTGAAGGAAGCACTGACAATGTAAATCAGCGGATATAAGATCGTAATTGTAAACACGAATAGGATGATGTAATTCAGAATTGTAAAAAGTCTATCATCTGCACTTTCCTTAATACTTCCCGTCATCGATGCGCCTCCTTCTTACCACAGACTGGTTTGTCCTAACTGTCTAGCTATCCGATTAACGAGTACCAGTAGGATTAAGTTAATGACTGATTTAAACAACCCTATGGCTGACGAGTAGGAATAATTAATTGCTGTTGATGCCAAACCGACTTTGTACACAAACGTATCGATGACCTCAGATGAGCTCATATTCAGCGGATTCTGCAAAAGCAATACCTTTTCGAAGCCGATGTCCAGCACATGGCCGGTGTTCATGATCAGAAGAATAACGGCAACCGGCATAATACCCGGCAAGTCGACGTGCCACATTCGGTGCAATTTATTGGCGCCATCCACAACAGCTGCCTCGTGGAGCGAAGGATCAATAGCTGCAAGCGCAGCTAGGTAGATGATGCAGGAAAATCCAACGTTCTGCCAAATACCGGACCAGACAAAAACGTGTGAAAACCATTCGGGTATGCCCATGAAATTGATAGTAGGAAGTCCGAAATATTTCATAATCTTCTGGATGAGGCCAACCCGAGGATCCATCATTTGAAGAATGATGCCTACCATAACGACGACAGATATAAAATGCGGTGCATACGTTATCATTTGTACGGATTTCTTAAAGAAACGAGAATTGACGTAATTCAAGGAAAGTGCGAGTATGATTGGGAACGGAAACCCTGCAAATAAACTATAGATGCTGAGTAAGACCGTGTTTTTCATAATCCGAACAAATTCATACGAATGGAAAAAACGATCGAAATGCTTTAGCCCAACCCATTCACTGCCCCATACCCCTTTCGTTGGAATATAATTTTTGAACGCAATCAAAGCCCCATACATCGGCACGTACTTGAATATCAGCAAATAAATAATCGGCAACAGCATGAGTAAGTAGAGCTGCCAATGGCTAGATGCGTTTTTCTTCAGTCTGAATAAGTAATTTTCCTTTTTACCGACAGCTGTAGATATTGTATTGCTCTTGCTAGCCGAAATCTCCATAAATCCCTCCCTATTTCGATGACCATGACTCGGTATGTGTAATGTACTTCTGTATGTAGCATACAAAAAGAAAGGTATACCGAGCATTGTGTTCATTTACACCGCTATGACTTTTTTTGCACTGGACGACGGCATACGAATCGTAACTTTCGTGCCCATCCCTAGCTCACTTTGTACAGAAAGCCCATACCGCTGTCCGAATACCATCTGAATCCGGTTATGCACATTGAGCAGTCCGATGCTGCCTTCGAATGTGGGTTGCGTATCCACCAGCCTCTCCTGTCGGCTGTTCAGGAGTCGTGTGTTTAATTGCTGAAGGGATTCCGCTTCAATGCCGCAGCCATTATCTTGTACGACAACATAAAAATCCGCTTCATCCTTCCATGCGTCAATAATAATCGTGTGCGAATCTTCGATCCCATTGGGAAATGCATGTTTAAATACATTCTCGACCAAGGGCTGCAGCGTCAAGCGAACCATGCTGTCCAGCAAATAATCCGTGCTAATCCGAACATCAATCTCAAATTCGCGCTGGTTGCGATATTTCATAATCGACATGAAATACAGAATATGTTTAAGCTCATTCGCTACAGTAATTTCCTCCAAATCGGTGCGTATGGAATAGCGCAACATATACGACAGAGAACGAACGATGTCTTTGATCTCGCTTGATTTCTGAATAACGGCGTAACAAATAATTATTTCTAATGTGTTGTACAAGAAATGCGGGTTAATCTGTAATTGCAGCGATTGAAATTCGGCCTGCTGCCGTTTCATTAAATTGTCCTGATTGCGCAGCTCGGTCTCGTAAACTCGGTCAACAAGCTCTTCCAACTTATTGACCATCGTATTGTAACTGATAATAAGCTGATCCATTTCATCTAGGCTTCCAGTGAGAGGCACTCGGGTCCATAGACCTTTTGCCGTCTGACGCATCCCGTTCTCCAGTAGTCGGACCGGACGAACGATCGATTGACCGAATCGATAAGCTAGGAATGTGGCCAAAAATAAGGTAATGATACCTACAATGAGTATCGTTTGCCGCAAATCTGAAATTGGCTGGCGTTGTTCAGAAATTGACATGCTTGCCACCAGCGTCCAACCCGAGTAGTCGGACTTTCGACTAAAGAAAACCCGCCCCGGTTCTCCGGGCAATTCAAATATTTGATCTGTTTTAGCCTCAACCGTATTGAAATGCATACCATCAAGCTGCTTACCGATCCGCCCAGAATCCGGGTGGTAGAGTATTTTCCCACGATCATTGACGATAAAAAAGTACCCTGAGTTCCCGAGCTTAATGCCCTTCCAGAGTGTGTTTAACTCCCCTATCCTTAGTTCAAAGCCCATAAGGCCTTTAAATATAGTAGACGAGGTTCGATCCGCCAATTTGCGAATGAGTGTGAGATGACCGTCCAGAAATCCGGAATCTTTGATCGTCAGCTTTCCATTAATCGTATCGTCTTCCTTCATCTGATCGACATATTCATCAAAACCTTTGTAATTAAAAGGTACAATGTGTGCATTGAAATCCGTTGCTTGGAAACCGTTATAACCGACGATGTAGGTCATTGAGATTTCAGGGTTGTTAATGAGAACGGGTTGAAATACCCCTTTCATAGCCGTCTCGGATGTATAAAACCCAGAAGTGGCATGGTAGGGAAGATCCAGAGCCTCTTTCACTATAGGTGAGATGAGAATAGAAAGCGTTGCCCGCTCGTAGCTTTTCAGAAATAAATCGGTTTCGTGTAAAACATTATCAACGATTTGAGTCAAGAGTCCTTCATACTGCTTCTCCAATTCGTTAGACGACCGCCAATAACCAGTGACCCCCACCGTCACCAAGGCTAATGTGATAATAATGACGAAATAAATGTAAACCTTGCGTACCAGTCTGCTATTCACTATTTGATCCCGAGCAGTCCGCGATATTCGGTGGGGGAATATCCGGTTGCCTTTTTAAATACTCTGGAAAAGTGTGGATAGCTTTCATAACCGACCTCGGCTACAATATCGATGATTTTGTAATGCGGTACGGCAAGCAGCTGTTTGGCTTTATCGATTCGTTTGCGCATCCGGTGTTGCACGAAGGTCTCGTTCGTATGTTTCTTAAAATAATGGCTGAAATAGGTCGGCGTTAAGCCTAGCTTCCCTGCAACCTTGTCGAGTGAAAGCTCCTCCTCGAAAAGATGCTCTTCGATGTACTGGATAGCTGCCTCCAAAACATCGATTCTTTCGTGATTCCGATACTCGCTCAGTCGCTGAATCCAGTTTCTGATTTCGGTCTGAAACCATTCGTACGTATTCGAAATGACCGTATTCTCCTCTAAAGGTGGCTTCGCCTCCATCCTGTAAGCCCCTCTTGCATTCAGTTTCTTGTGAAGCAGTCTGACAGCGTCGGATACTCGCAGGTGTTGTTGGATCTCCGTTTCAACGTCGAACAATTCCTTCTTCCCCTGTTCAAGCAGTTCATCAACTCGATCTTTGTCCATGATCCAAACGGCTTCCTCCAATTGATCGATCCACTGTTCAAAATGCGTGAAGGAAATAAGCGCCGCTTCCCGCATGGCGAGCATTTTATCCAATACCGGAAAAAGCTCGATTTCTGTAATGGGCTTCAGTAAATATTCTTGTACACCATACGACATACACTTTTGCGCATATACAAAATCCCCGTATCCAGAAAGGACAACAACTTTGGTAAAGAGCTTTAGCTCCTGAATATGTCGGCATAGCTCTAGACCGTCCATCCGAGGCATTCGAATATCAGTCAACACAACGTCAGGAGGGTTAGCCATGATGTTCGACAATGCTGACACACCATCAGTAAACGTATCGATCTCATTAAACCGTTTATATTCCCCAATTAGCGTTTTGAGGCCAACCCCGATAATAGGTTCATCGTCAACAATACAGATTCTAGCCATTCGGTTGCCCCCTGTTTCAAAAATGAAAACCTTGATCACTTCAACAAGAGCTCTACACTTTTATTATGTTACGTTTCCCTTTTGTCTGAATACCCATCAAAACCTGAACAGGGTCATCAAAATCGAAAATGCCAACCCTTAATAATGCGAATGAGTATGCAAAAAAAAGACAGACCACCCGGTAAGTCTACCGAGCGGTCTATACATGTTTGAATCATCGAAAATACGAAGAAACAGCAAAGAGCATTATCGGATCGGCAGCCCATATAGGCGCCAAGGCTTGTTTCCTCCAAAATAGCCGCACATATGGCTCTCCACCTGTACAGGTTCGATTTCCCATGAACGCGCATCGGCAGCAGCAAGGTCGGCACTGTAGAGTACAGCCTCTTCGCCTTGCGGCAGGTCAAGTTCGTAAACGCCTCCACCCAGAGAACGAAGCTGTACCGCCGAACTTGCAGACATACGAATGTCTCCCAGCATGTCAGTTTTGATTCGGCATGGCTCTCCGGCTAAGCTTTTTACCCTGATCCACACCGTAGCTCCTTCGGATCGTGTCGCGCTAATAACAAATGCGCCCTCAGCTCGTAAATCATGAAACACCACTTCCTTCCATACGGAAGGAACGGCCGGGAATACTCTAATCTCTTCTCCCCAGCTTTGTAGCAGCATATCGTTGATTGCTTCGGCACCCGCTAGCGGTGACTCGATGACCGGGCCTGCTTCCCTGTACATGGTGTTCGGCTTCAGAAGATGCATCAGCGTCTTCAAGTATTTGAGCGATTCGTCTCCTTCCCCCATTGCGGCAGCAATTGAAGCGGCACCAGTGAACGTGAAACCGCGCAAGTCTCCCTCACGTGAAAACCAATGGCGAAGCGAGCGCACGATGAGCTCACGTTCATCCGGCGTATCACCGCTCATCAGATGTAGCGGAAAGACAGCCATCAAATGGCTGAAATGTCGATGACCAAATTCCAGCGGCTGGTCCCCTCCGACCATAAAGCCAGTCTCATCAACAGGAAGCGGCGTTAATTGCTCCAGTGTCTCTTCCCAACTAGCGCGTCCAGGGTCCTCTACACCAAGGATGCTGCAAATCCGCAGCAAAGTTTGGCAGCCCCAGCGCAGCAATGCCAAGTCATAGTGTGTATCCGGTACGGTTAACTGCAGGAATGAGCCATATTCGGGCGAGATCATTGGGGGCAGATGCAATTTCCCGTCATCGCCCTCCTCCAACAGATGCAAATAGTATTGTACACTTCGCTTCAGTAGCGGAAATAGCAGTTCCTTAAGCATGGAGGCATCCATCGTGTGGCGGTAATGTCTCCATAAGTTATGGCATACCCACGTTAAGTTTCCTACCTCGGTACCGACACTGCCGACCAAATCATAGCTCATACTGCGGCCCAGCCCAGCTGAATCTTCGCGGTACTGTTCAGGCACGTTTCGAATTAATTGCGCCATATTGTCACGAAAAGCACGAACGAGCGATTCGCCGAGTTCCAGACGGCCTGATGTATATACAGGTGAATAGCTCATCTGTACATTCATATTGAACCAGACGCCTGCCCATGGTGTCGTGGTGAGCCATGGTCCTTGGTTGTCCATGATCATCCCGCCGGAGCGGGTTGCCGAAGCCAACTTGTACATTTGGATCCAATAAAAGCTTTCCAGCATCGTATCCGGAATAGAAACAAAGCTTTGGCGATAGTAGTCATGCCACCAACTCCGGTGCGACTCCACCCATGACTCCCATGGCTGTGTTGAAGCACTGCGAACATTCGTTTCAATCTTTTGTTTCACCTGATCATTGAAACCATTCCCAATCGAAAGCCATAGCCGATGACGGTTTTCTCCTTCTTCTGCCTGCGCTTCCAGCCATGCCGTCGTACAACCGCCGTCGTATTCAAATCTTTGTACGGCAACCGTCAATCCATCCTCTTTCGACTGTCGGACGACTTCTGCCTTTGGGATATATTGATTCAAGTTTAAGCCGTCGGCATTTTTCAATACGGGGTCCACTTCACTGAAAGCGTACCATGTCATTCGGGCGTCTTTCTCGCCTTCACTTGTTTCCAGCTCCACAGCCAGCACCATTTCCTGGCTGTGGACGAAAGCGCGGACCTTCACTGTGCCTACTGTCGTTGTAATCTCTGCCCGCATCTCCGCATTCCACAAATCAATCCGTATATTTGACGGTTGATAATACCATCCGGCAAGTTCAAGGTGCAGTTCCCCAACCGGTACGCGTGGCGGAAACCCGCCTCCAGGTTTTTGCGCCGTGACATCCGTGCATCCGAGCACAAATCGCAGCACATTGCGTTTATCGCGATGCTCTTCACTATATATCATGGCCCCGATAAAACCGTTGCCAATAAAAGCCCCCTCGTTCCACGAAATCGGCTTAACGGACCAAGTCAGATCATGTCTTGCCATAAATGAAGGCCAGTCTACCAATGTCTTAATCATCCAATACCCACAACCTTTCTTACATGCTTCATATGGTGCGTACAGTTTGATCGCACCGCGCTCAATGTAAATATACGTTTGTACTTGTCGGCTATCATTGTGTTTATTTATTGTGATATGACTTTTTTTGCTTTTAATCGATCAAGAAAAAAACCTTCTTTCCGCATTTTGCAGAAGGAAGGTTTAGCTTACATCCTATTATTCAAATAAAATAAAACACCTGCTCTGTCTACACTGGTAAATTGAAGGGGATCTTCGTTCATTAGTCGTCTTAATTCATCAACGGAAATCCATCTTGGGTTCTTCGTATCATCACCTGCTAGTAATAACTCACCTTGGACTTTACAACGGAAATACAAACCTAGGGAATCAAAGGGCCCGTTAATGGTCTGATACGCACAGAAGGGTTTCACACATTCCACTTCAAAATTCGGATCGATACCTACGGTATCAATTCTTGTATCCTCCCCTTCAATTTCTATAACATCAAATCCAGTCTCTTCCTTTACTTCTCTAATAAGTGCTGTTACAAACGATTCGTAGGGTTCTATTCTTCCACCAGGAAGTTCAATCAATTGAGCTTCACCGGCTTTATTTCGTGTCTGAACGACAATTTCGATGGTTCCATTCAAAGTTCTTTCAATGATTGCTCGAGAATTCACGAAAAACATGCCATTTCACTGCACCTTTCTTCGAGATATAACCACTTGCCAGTCTCTTAACTACTTATTATATCAACAAGAGTTGCTTCAGTTGCAGCAATTAAATCAGCACCATTTATAAAAATTTGCAACCCACGCCGACCCGCGCTAATACTAACAAGATCCTTAGCCTTTACGGATATGTCTAAATAGATGGGATAGTTTTTCTTAATACCCAGTGGCGAAACTCCACCTCTCACATATCCAGTAAGTTGTAGAATCTCCTTTAGAGGAACCATCTCGACCTTTTTATTTCCACTTTCAGTTGCTAAACGTTTTAAATTGAGCTCACTATCGCCAGGAATACAGGGTACCATCACGCCAGTTTTATCACCTTGGACAATTAGTGTTTTAAAAATTTGATTGGGAAGCACACCAACCTTTTCTGCAACGGTTTGAGCATCTAATTGATTTTCATCCCACTCGTATTCATGTAAAGTATAGGGGATTTTAAGCAAATCTAATTTTCGACAAGCATTCGTTTTAACCATGTTCGCACCTTTTCTGAATGGTAGAAGTATATATTACTACTAATATTAACCTATTTCGGGAAGTCTACAAGGTAGAATAATTTTATAATCAAAATAAGTAGGGATTACAAATCATGGATGGAATTCGCTTACTTTTGTTGAGTTACATTAGAATGTATAGTATAATAAACGTATCTTGAAGGGAGCGATTCATTATGACCAATCTTACATCTTCTTCTATTGAAATAGGAATAAGCACATTCCTCGAAGCTGCACCGAGAGCTAATGGCATCACGCACGCCGAACGGCTCCGACAAGCTGTAGCGGAGATTAATCTGGCCGATCAAGTTGGCCTGGACGTCTATGCAATTGGCGAACATCATCGAGCGGATTATGCGAGCTCAGCGCCAGCTGTTATTCTGGCCGCTGCCGCTTCCACGACCAAACGAATCCGACTCTCGAGCGCCGTGACCGTGTTGTCTTCGGATGATCCGGTTCGCGTGTATCAAGCTTTCTCCACCTTGGATGGTCTATCTAACGGACGAGCGGAAATTATGGCGGGCCGAGGATCGTTTATTGAATCATTCCCTCTATTCGGCTACGACTTAAACCACTATGACACACTATTTGAGGAAAAACTGGAACTTCTGCTCGCGATCCGCGAATCGGAGAAAGTTAACTGGAAAGGCGGTCATCGACCTGCCATCAACAACTTAGGCGTTTATCCGCGTTCTGTACAAGAGCCGTTACCTGTATGGATTGGAACCGGCGGCAATCCGGATTCCGCGATTCGCGCCGGCATACTAGGGTTGCCTGTCGTCTTTGCGATCATTGGCGGTATGCCGGAGAGGTTCGCTTCGTTGGTCAACCTTTATAAGGAATCGGCCGCTAAGGCTGGACACGACGTAAGCAAGCTGCAGATCGCGACGCATTCGCACGGTTTCATATCGGATACCGTCGAGAAAGCAGCCGACTTGTTCTACCCATCGACGGCAGCCCAGATGAACACGATTGGCCGCGAGCGCGGCTGGGCACCATACACGCGCGACTCGTTCGATGCCGCGCGCAGTCTTCGCGGAGCGCTTTACGTCGGCGATCCCGAGTATGTCGCGGAGAAGATCATATTGCTCCGCAAGAACTTAGGCGTAACGCGCTTCCTTCTACATGCGGACGTCAGTACGCTGCCACATCACGAATTGCTGCGTACCATCGAGTTGCTCGGCACGAAGGTCGCACCGATTGTTCGCAAGGAGCTTGCTCGCGACGCAGCACAAGGTTAGTTAGGAATGTCGATTGCTATCGGCATTCACATGGCAAAGGGTCCGAACCAAGGTATAATACCTTGGCTCAGACCCTTTTTTTTACTTCAAATTACGAGAACCTACTTGAAACCTATGATTGGCAATCCAATAACCAACATGCATCCTCTTGCTCCCTGCTCTTCGTCCCCGGATATCTGAAGACTGCCACCCAATTGTGTGAACTGTTACATTATTGATCTAATATCCCCGATTTATATCCACCGATTGGCTAATTCGTTCTTGTCCGTTATCCATTTCTTCGAGCACGGCAAGCAATCCGTCAATCGCTTCATCTACCCCGGTAACAGCAGAAATATGCGGAGTAATGACCACGTTCGGATGATCCCACAAAGGTGACTGTACGGGGAGAGGCTCTTCTCTAAACACATCAAGAATAGCGCTGCGCACCTTGCCTTGTTCAATCGCTACGAGCAGTGCGTTTTCATCCACCGAAGCCCCTCGGCCCACATTGATAAAGCCTGTACCTTGCATTTTGGAAAATAAGTGGGTTCCGAATAATCCATCGGTGAGTGGTGTTAAAGGTAACGTATTAATAACCCAATCGGCCTGTGCTAACAACGAGTGTACTTCGTTAATCGGAATAACCTTACTAAAATAACTGTTCGCTGTACCGCTGCGAGAAATTCCGTATACGGTTACTCCGAATGTTCTAAGCATCCTTGCCACTTCCTCGCCAATCGTTCCGGTCCCGAAAATGACAATGTTCAGCTCCTGCAGAAGCTTCTGCTGTGAAGGCAGCCATAGTCGCTGAGACTGAGATTGCTGAAAATATGCATGACGGTGGACATCGGCGAGAATATAACTTAGGCAATATTCCCCTATTTTCCTTCCAAAGCTGCCGACCGTACGCGTTAACAGGACATCCTTTTTCCAATCACGATTAAATAAAAATGCATCTACGCCAGCCCCAAGTGCGTGGACCCACTGCAACTTGCCGAAATGAAACGATTCAGTTGGTTTAAATGCCACATACCCATCAGCCCAGTCGAAGTGATGCGATCTTACCTCTGCTTCTGGAAGAAACAGATATTCCCTCTTTCTGTCCAGTTCGGCAAGCCTCTCTAGCTCTTTATACATCCGGCCGGTTACAATAATTCTTTTGATATTCATCTGATACACTCCCTGTGAATCCGTAAAACTATACGAAAGCAATTTATTGTGAAACGAAAACAGTTAGCTTGAAAGCAAACCCAAATTCTCGAGAATGCGAAGCTTATTAGCGGGAACATTCTTTGCCAGATCTCCACCTGCTACATCCATGGCCTCTTCATCAGCATAAATGACAAAGGACTCCGTTGCGGGGATCATTCCTTCCCAATTGATCTGGTTAAGTTCCATCGCTACTTCTTGCCAAAGTGCTTTACTCTCACCCCACCAAGTTCTGTGACTCAGTACTGGGTTTTGAGGTTCATGAGACCAATCGGAATGAATTTGCCAATATTGCATTAACAGGTTGAACTTAACTTTTAAAGGATCGTCAGCCAAGGATTCTTGATAATTGACTGGATGTTCGCCAGCACTCCATAGTGTCCATAAGTCCTCACCAGCTTGTAATTGCTCATCACGAATACTTTGTAATCCAGGGTGGAAAATGGGGTCAATTGGGCCTGATGGCTCGTCGTGGAGATATATCCCTACAAAACAAATGGCGTCATTACGAACTTTTTCACCAATTCTTTTTATCGTGTTAATGGATTCATCGACTAGTCCGTTTTTGACATCATTACGAATTTCTTTTACCTGCTCAGCGCTTAGATTCGTGTATGTAACGGCTCCGTTTTCTTTTATCACCGAAAGATTTCCTATTGAATCATATTCGACGTGGAACTCACGATTACGGATAGTTTTCCCCGCATACCAATACTCAGTTCGCTTTATTTGTACTAACATCCTGTTAACATAAATGTATTCTTCTTCAAAATGCCATTCTTGGCCAGGGTTCATGCCATTACGGACTATAAACTCTACATACTTTACCGGAAGTCCATCCACAAGGGATAATTCTTCTACGGAGTCGACTTTGCCATTCCTATACCGCCGATTAAGTAGGTAATCCTCAGTTCTTTCAAAGCATTCTTCTTGATTAGAATCAATAAAGCATAAGTTGTCATTTTCGTCAAATCCGTATGCTATTCCTGCCCCCGATTCCATAAGTGGCGAACGCGGCTCTAAGTTACGTTCAAACCAATATGGGGTCGTATCATAGCGTTTCCAACCGGTATATTCCCAGCGGCATACATCTGATTTGGCTTTTTGTATGTATTGAACTTGATTGATCTCTGCATCTCTGCAAAGAGAAAAATAGTGATCCTTTTCGATCATGCTTAATCACTCCATCTTTTTTATAGAATCCTTATCGTCTACTGCAGCAATACATTATTCTTTATATTGTTCGAAGTCTATAAATTGTTTTATGATTATTTGGATCATTTCCATTGTCATTTCAGGCAATTTATTGGGATTAAAATAACCAAATTCAATTACTTCATTTCTGTCGGGCTTTATCGTGCCTTCATACGTATTCGTTGTGTAAGTTATGGCTACATATTGTATCCTGGATTTAATATAAAATCTTGCATCAGAAAAAATATGGAAAAAGTTTATTTCATTAATATGAATATTAAGTTCTTCTAACATTTCTCTTCTTAATGCATCCTCAACCGATTCCCCAGGTTCTAATAAGCCTCCCGGCAGTCCCCATGTATCATCATTGTGCCGAACAAGTAATATTTCTCCTACCGTATTAGTCAATATTAATGTCGGACGTACTAAGATTAATGGCAAATCACCTGTACGTTCCCTAAGCTCTTTAATATACATGAATGTTCTCCTGATTAGCGAAATGATTGATTAACCTATCAAGTTAATCTAATTTTATCATGATTCGTTCGAACTTCTAGTAGTAACTTTACTATCCCATCGAAACACCTATGTTTGTCTGCTCATACATGAGTTTATGAATACCTGCTCTATAAAAGCATCCACTAAACAATGGGGTGTATCTGGAGTCGAACTTAGCTGGGGTACAAATAGTGTTCCAATAAAAAATGGGTGTTCTGATAACTCAATTATTCTGGGTTCTCCCAGATGATCTATCCCGACTATTTTTAATTCTGATTCTTCTATTAGACTTTGGTAATCAGAGTTAAGCCCATAATTACATCGAAAGTGTTCCTTAGCCATTGGAGTTTGATAAATTTCAAATACTTGTGAAGATGGGATTATCTGAACTTCACCTTGCTGCCCAACAAGTGAACAAGCGAGTTTACTGATAAGTAACTTAGATGAATCCGGAGCTTGCTCCTCGTGTTCTGCATCATCAATCAATAATATGTTCCTGGCATATTCAATGAGAATATGTTGAAAACCTCCGCATGTTCCTAATAGTGGGATATGTTGTTCACGCGCATATTTAATAATTTCCAGGACACCTGTGACAGATTCTGGACTACCTGGAGCGACCCAATATCCGTTGTAACATGGTGTAATTGCACCTAGTTGTTCAGGTATAGATTTAGTAGGAATCCATTGAAACTCAATTTGCATGCCAGACTTCCTAGAAGAATGAATCAACGCTTCATTTGTTGCCTTTTGTGATGGATATTCTGGACTGTAATCACCAATTATACCAATTTTCAATGGTTCCCCTCCTTTACCTTAAAAACCAAATTGCAAAAAGGCAACCGCCGGCTGCCTGGTCCTACGATCTTTTCAATTATCGTTTTTCACTTGAACAATCAAGAAAGCTTAGAATTTGTTTTTTGTGATGAGCATCATGCTCAATAAATTCTTGAACGATGTAACAAAGTGAATATGGTTGACCCGAATGAGGGCAATGTGTTACACCGTTGGCTGTTGTTTCTAATAATAACTCTTCAGATGTCATGCTATTTAAAATAGCAATCAGTTTCATTCTATCATCTGAGAATTCTTGTAGTAGCTGATGTTGAGATACACCTGAATTTGCATATTCATATGCTATGGAATTGTAGGCGTTGAAATCAGGAAATTCAATTCCTCCGCCTTTCCTAACTGACGGAATGACGACATCGATGAGATGAAGATCCCAGTTTCTAAGATGCGCAATAATTTCTGCTATTGAAGCCTTACCTTCTTGAATTGGGCGGTTCCAATCACGATCATTTAATTGAAGTAAGGTATTAGTCCAATTGACCAATTGTTCGTATTCACTGATGGTGTTTTGTATATGCATAAGACATCCCCTTCATCATGATGAATTAATCATAGCACAATTTCGTAAACGAGAACATACGTTTCATTTTTTTCATTAGAATTTCTGGTTCCTGAACTAGCTGCAAATTTATTCCCACAACGAATCCCGTGACAAATTAATGTATTTCAGTTGCTTCATACCATTGAGGAAATCAGGCTTCTGATTGATCATACACATTCCTAAGTTCAAAATTCGCAGGTGCTTCAGCTTCTCAAGCTCGAGCGGCACCTCATGGATCGACGTGTATTGAATCGTAAGCTGCTCCAGTTGTTCCAGCTCTCCAATTTCCGGCGGGATGCGGTTAAGGCTGATCTCTTCCTTCGGCTTAGCCCGATACCCAGGAGTCGGCCGATCCGAACTCGCACATTGAATACAAAGCTCCTTCAGATTCTTCAGCCTGCCTATGGAATCGGGAATACACGCCAAATCCGCCGTCAAGATTTTCAAGTGTTCAAGCTTGCTTAATTCGAACAGCCCTTCTGGAAGATGATAAAGATCCTGTTCAAAAATTTCTAGATCTCGCAGCTCTGTAAGCTCCCGGATTCTCTCAGGAAGTTCTGTCAGCCCATGTCTACTAATATACAGCCAATCCGTTTTATGCTTAATAGCATCATCTAGTAGTCGATCGAGGTCACGGTGAGCCTTTACTTCCAAAAAAAGCCCTGTAATTCGATCCATTAGTTCGATGGCTTCTTCCTCTGTTACTTCCATACCATACATATGTTCATGCACAACCGAGTATAGGTAGTCCCCACCGCCTTCTTTCATGAAACACAAGTCTTCTGGTAAGCTAGGATAAATCCAATCGGACAGACGGTTTGCCATTTGCTTCAATAAGTTCCCACTTTCTTCACAGCATCTATATAAATAATAGGTTCCCGCGCAATAAAAGGCATGACTGCGATAAATATTTCTTATCCTTCTAATTTCATCGATATCATTGCCATGGATAACGATTGTCTTTACCAGGTAAGGTTCCAACGCTTCCAATATATTTGAGTAATGACCCCGTGCCTCAGCAGCCGCAATCTTCTCTCCCAGTACAAAACATTCCGAGTTTCGTATGGCCACATCGATTACCTGCTCGTAAGCTTCGCCTCTTGGATCTGTATACATTCTCATCCCATAACTCTCCATTCCTATTAGCCATCCGATCCCAGACAGGAATCATTACAATTACCTTTATTAACAAATAATCCCAAGCATTTAGACGCTACAAATACTTGGATAGTTGCGTTTAACTCTCCGACAATACAAAAAAGTGGCAGCTAAACTAAGCTACCACCTAACGAAGAGGATTTTCTTTGGGGTCTGGATATGTCAATCTCACCGAATTCGCAATGTTAACTAAAATTTGAACTGGTATTTTCTCTTTTACTCGGTCATTAGTGATTAAAACATACTGCCATTTATTGATTTCAAACGAGAGCAAGTAAAACCGTCCAGTTGGAAACTTTCCGTATTGTGCTTCTGTTCCATCACTGAGCTTGTATGTATCAATCAAATCCCTATTATTCGGAAAATAGTTGACTTTATGTTCGGCTGGTCTTATTCGTATCATGAAGTGATACGCACTCACACGTTCGTTAAGATATTCAATTTCGAGTTCATCATTCGCAGCACTGCCGTTTGTGATAGAACATCTCCCAAGTTGATGCGTAAATACCACTGGAGGCAATTCAATCGGCAATTTGAGATCGCGCCCGAAATGTCTCTCACATGCTGCCACTGCATCTTCAACCGTTGTAAAACCCATTTTAAGATGCATCTCTTCAAATGGCTCTTTCGCCTCCACCAAATCTGGTGTATGACTGATAAACATAATAAGTAAACAAGTAACTGCCAGTCTTCTCCACATGGTGCAACACCTTCCACAATTTTGGATATATACTCTCCAAGATTGTTAGGAAAAATACACCATAAACTTTTTGCGGGATTCCAGATAAGCCGCGATGAGGTTATTTCTTCATCCAAATATTTTTGTACAGATTCGTAATCGTTACTTCGACTATCCCATTAGCTTCAATTGGATCCCCCTTGGGTTGATCACTTAGTAAAAAATTGAATGAAAAACAATCACCATCCTTGTAATTCAATCCACATTGACCTGATGCAGTAGCATTGAAAGTATTACCATCGTAGACAACTGTCATTTTGGCGGTCACGGATGTCGTGAAGGAATTATCGTTGATAGTCTCGTGGTGGATACCTGAAATTAGCGTAGCTCCCGATAAAGAATATGAACCGCTTGATCGAAATCCGATGTCATACTCGCCTTGCGGTGTTCTTTGTAGCCATGCAACGTATATCTTATGCTCGCCATCCTTATAAATCTCTTTACCGATGTTACTTTCAAAATTTGTCAGATCAACGCGAAGTGTATAATTCCCTTCAACTAGGTGACCACTTTTATTCGTAAATTCCTTGGTATTGTTTGCTAGAAATGCCATGCCATCAGACCATAAGCCGATTAACCCAGATGACCAGAGAACTACAATCATTACAACCATCATAATAGTGGTCATGTAAAATGCTTTCTTAGTTCTCATATCTCCGATTAGCCCCTCTCGCTTGCGTCTGTTTATGTATATGATACTACCCACTGGAACCACCCGTTGTCATTGAACGGCTTTTTGCATGTTCCCTTTGGGCATCCGCACGGTCAAAGCAAACATCAGCAAGCCAAGTCCCGCACATGTCCACGCCATAGTGTGCAGGTGCGGTGTCGTAATGTTTTTACCGAAGAGTGCCGCTAGCAAACTCGAACAAAGAATGGTTCCGATAAACCGGGAAGTCATGAAAAGTCCAGAGGCTATGCCGGTTTCTTCTTTCGTTACGAAAGCGTAAAGCGCCGTCTGCATGGCCAAATTGTTAAAGCCGTTGGCGATCCCGAGCACGCAAAGGACAAGGAAGATTGTCACTGAGCTCGCATTGTCCTGAATGAGCAACAGAAGCAAACTTCCCCCAGCGACCAAAGCCGTTCCGGCAATCAGTGGCGGCTTGGATCCGCTCCGGTCAATCCAGCGGCTGACCAGGGGAGTAACAAGTACACTGAAACCGGCGATTGATAACATGACAATACCCGTCTTCTGCGGGTCCATCCGCTGTACGCTCTGTAAGTAAGACGGAATCCCAAACATGATGGAATAAAACGCGATATTCGTTAAAATAAACTGCGCGTAAATACGGGTAACAGTCATATTTTTCCGTAAAAAAGCAACATTGATGAACGGTTTGCTTTGGCCGAGCTCGTATCGGTAAAGCCAGAACGTCAATCCTACGCAGACTATCAACTTCCATAAGCTTAACCCATCAGCCAGCGCAAGGAAAAACAGCAGCCACATGAATATGGTCGCAGAAAAAAGCCCTACGCCCCGCCAATCCATATCGGCTGCGCTTCCAGTGGATTTTGGATCTGTCGGGAACAGCTTCCATGCAAGTACAAATGAAGTAACAATAAACGGAAAGTTGCACAAGAAAATTAATGGCCAATCCCCGTAGTGCAATAACAATCCACCGAGCGAGGGACCGAAAGCAGCTGAGGTACTGGAGAATATCGAGATGATACCCAAAGCCTTCGCTTGATTGGATGTGATTTGACTACGGATCATCCCCATGCCGGAAGGAAACAAAGCAGAACTCCCTAGAGCTTGAATAATTCGAAAACCGATCAACCAACCGAAGCTGGGAGACAGCGGGGCAAGGCTCGAGGACAATGTGACGAGCAGCAGCCCAAGTATAAACACCTTTTTACGTCCAAACAAATCGCTCCACTTGCCCATAAGAGGCTGACCGATCGCGCTGACCAAATAATAGGTGGAAATCAGCCATGATACGTCGGCAAACGTAAGGTGGAAATCCTCCTGAAGCCGGGCCAATGCAACAGAAATCATCGTCGTATTGAGCGGGTTAAGCAAGGTGCCAAGAGCTACAGCAGTAATAAGAAGCATTTCTTTTCGTTGGATCGCAGTCTGTTTGATAGCGGTCTGTTGGAGCGCCATGCTGTCACCTCATTTTCTATGGAAATGGAGAAAATCCTCCATCCTTTGACCGTTCATAGTCAGGGGATCGAGGCATTGAAACGACGCTTGCTGAGTACAGCATATATCTTAAAAACCTATTGGTCTAATATATTATTCATATGATCTTTATAGGAAAAGACAATAAGTTTACCGCGTGTGTACAATTCTCGTTTACTTCTTATTTACAACCTGAAACGGATTTGGGATAAAATCCTTCATTTGAATGTACGCATTTTGCCCACCTGGTCCTATTATCTGGTATACAGCACCGACCTTAGGTATTTGCGTCTCTGTCAGGATAAAGACCGAATTGACCCATAGCTCATCTTTAATCTGACCTTGTTCATCATAGATGGTTGAGTTCTGCGCTAGTGTACCTTCTTTGGCCTTAGCTGGGTCGTAAGCTTGTAAGGAGGACATTGGCACCCACATATCTGCACCATATTCCGCATCATACTGCACGATACGAACTGCTACCCAATCCTGATAGGATTTATGAATAAGAACTACCTTACCAGCCCATAAGTCCAAATGTGCTTCAGTTACGTTATGACCAGGAGCAGAAGATACGGGCACTTCTTTGGCAACGATCATTGCATAAGGTGTTTCAATGTGAACATTGGCAGCTTCCTTACTGAAGTAGAATCCGGGAATCCAGCCTCTTAAAGATTTAGCTTCGACTTGGACGTATTTGTCTTGTATCGCTATTATCCGAAAAGCCTCTCCTTTACTCACTTCAAACACCGGTCCAGACCCTGATATCTCATTTGGATCATACCGAGCACCAATATCTCCCTGCACGGCATAGGTTTGATTGATTTGCAGGCCATATGGTGAGTTAGATTCTATAGTAGCAGTAGTCGGAGTATTCGGAGTACTTTCTTGTTGGCAGCCAGCTGCCATAATGATGCTAAAAAGGAGTAGCAAAATAGGAAGTTTTCTCATCTCTCGATCTCCTATCACTGATTATTTTTTCGTTATTTACTCTGTAACTTCTTTATATGATTAGACGCTTTTATCTGGAAAAAGTTACCTATAATTTAAAGCACCAATAATAAAAAATAGCGTGGGAATTAGCTTGCTAATTCCCGCGCTTAATTATAGTTAATTCAAATTTTCCGTCTACGCCATCTTCAAATTCACTTTACTTTGATTTTTTCTTCATTTTGCAATGCACACCTTCGTGTAAATTCATTCCGGGGTGTTTAGCTTCGTAACCGCATCCATGTTTACATACACGCATTACAACTACATCCCTAGTCGGTTCGATTTCTTTCGTTGCTACGGTATCTAAGCTTTGTTTTCTTAGCGTGTATCTTTCCATTCTTTCTTTGTGATGTTGAATATCTAGCCATCCTCTATCCACCAGGTAACATGCAATGGGCTCCACTCCTATACTCTTTTTTGCAATTTCTAAGCTTTTCTTATTAAAAGCACCGGTATGATATAAAAAATCATAAACCGTCATTTTCTTGTTATTTGTAACAAATACACTTTCATACATCTTATGAGGAATGCTGGCTATCCTTGCTTCGGGGTGCCAACCTTCAAAAATCATGTAACTATTTTTTTGAACCTTCTTAAATACAAATTTTGCTGGATAGAAATTTTTAATGTCAAATGGGTGCCTTGGTTTATGCATGACCTTTCGTTCCTCCTCTGGAGGATATTCTACTTCAATTTCTAGACCATCTGTCGGCAACAATCTCCCTTGCCAATACCACTCTGGGATAACACCTACACCCGTTGCAATGATTCGGCGCTGGTACAGCATTCCGCACCTATCATAGCCAATCAAGGTGTATTTCGCACCTTTTTTAATGCGAGAAGCAATTTCTCTCATATCCATAAAACTATCATTTTCCAAACGAACTCCTCCTATTTACTAATTTTATAGGTTACAAGAACTTATACTATAGAACTTATACCAAAATTACTGTCGAGCTAAAGGTTGGAATTTTTAATTGTTTTGTCGATTCTTTCCAAATTTTTACTAAGCGAGACAAAGAAATGCATGCAATTAATCCTTCCACGTTTCGTTCAGGTTTCGACATAGCCAATATAAAAAAACCGCGGCAGCCAGGGACATTGAAAATAAAGTCCTCGGCGATCGCGGTTCTATGAACTACCTTTATGTAAAATAAATGAACCGCTCTCCAGCGGACATCATATGAAACTTTTGTGCAGGATACGTGTGAAACAAATAATCGACAAAGTAAGATGGGTTATCGCGATTTTTTGAAAACATATCGAAATGAATAGGAATAAGAAGATCTGAACCAATCTCAACGCCGAAATCTGCCGCTTCACGGAAGTTCATGTTACCTACAATCCCCCTAGAGGTTCTCGCATAATCCCCTCCGTTAATTGGCAGCAGCGTTACATGCGGCTGAAATTTCTTTGCCTGCTCGATCAATTCAGGCGTGACCACGGTGTCTCCGGTATGATAAATTCGCACACCATTGATTTCAATAAAAAAGCCTAAATAATACTGATTGCCATCCTGATCCGATTCATATGCCGTATGCGCTCCCGCTACTGGGGTAATGGTTACTCCGCGGACGGAAATCACTTGCTCCTGCTTGGCTGGTAGAATGCGACTTGAATCCAGTTCAATGTCATGCAGCATATATACATGCGATGCAGGAGCAACAAACTTCGTCTCCGGATGCGCTAGAGAAACACCTTTGATTGTAGTCAAATCCATATGGTCACTATGAAAATGTGTAATCAATACCTTGTCTACATCCAACTCATCTGGCGAAAGCGGAGGCGGAATTTCCCTCTTAAATTCGGTATCGGGGTGTTCCGTTTCAATTGAATAACTTAAATATGGATCTACACAAATGATTTCATCTGAGCTGCTGCCTTTTATTAATACACCAGCTTGACCCAAACTCCATACAGCTACCCCGCCTTCAGGAATATGCGTTCTTTGTATATCCTTCAGCAGCGATTCTCCAGAGTTATAAATTGGTCTTAAACGTTCTCTTCCCATATGGCTTCACTCCCATTAACATGTCTATTATTTATGATGCAGGTATGCGTTAACATTCTATCCCGACTCCGTAACGCGCTAGCACTTCCTTAACTGCTTGGCTGCCCGACGCTTGGCTCGGCAATGGAACGCCTGCTTCAATGAGTTGTTTAACTATCGATGGATAATCCCCAGCAGAATCTCGCATGTGAACGGATCCCCACAAACAGCTGCCTAATGCATTCCCTCCGTAACCGTGGGTTAATTGGACGGATGCGCCATGCATGAGCAGCACGCGCACGACTTCCTCATTTCCACGCATAGCCGCGTTATGAAGTGCCGTGAAATCCTTGATACTTTGCCGAGAATCTGCAGGAAACCCGACTTCGAGCATAGTTCGAACGGCTTCTACCTCATTGTTCCATGCTGCATCGGCAATTACGCTTAGATCCTCCGGCGAGAGCGACTTTACTAGATTGGAATCCAGCTCAACAAGTGCTTGCACAGCCGCCTGATTAGCTTGCAAGCAGGCAAGCAGCAGGCGCTGATTTAAAGGGCTATGTTGCGCTATCAGATCTACGATCTCGGGATGATTACGGCGTGCCGCAAGATGAAACGGTCGCGTTTTTGCGCCTAATTTGTACACGTAGATGTGTCCACCGTTCGAATCTCCGGAAGTAAAGCTGCCCCGCCCGACTTGCACTTGGAGGCACTCGGGATCTTCATGAATGAAAGAACGAACTAGCTCCACATCTCCGATTTGGATCGCCATAAAAATATCCGCTGCCGAACCACGCTCAATAAGAAACTTACATTTAACCGTGTTATCTATTGCCCATTGAGCAGGCGTGCTACCATGATCAATATCACGCTTATTGATATCTGCCCCGTGAGCGAGTAGCAGATCGATGATTTCATGTTCATTAGCAAAATGAAGTGGAACTTGTCCATCAGGTCCTCGTTGATTGACGACTGAGGGATTCTGCTCGATCATTTCTTTCACAGTATCGAGCATGCCTAAAGCAGAAGCCGCATGTATATCAACGGGCGCTCCACGTTCAATTAAATATCGGGAAAGCGCATGATGGTCATGATGTAATACTCCGAATCCTCCGGCCCACCAATTGCTTTTTGCATGCAAGTCAGCACCATATTCTAGCAATACATCTACGGCTTCGCGGCTCCCTTTTGCCGCTGCAGCGACGATCGCAGGTGTATCGAATGCAAACCAGGGTTCGTTTATTTGCTTAGCGAGAAATGAATGCTCCTGTAGGATCTGGCTCATTTGGACGGTATCATTGTTCGTGAGCGCTTGCTTGAACTGTTCAATGATATTCTGCTCATTCATGTCTTTAGCCTCCATGTATTTTGCCAATTATTTCACTAACACAAAGCTCGATATCCTTATTTGAACAATCAATCGTGATATCACTATACTTCATATAGAGCGGAAATCTTTCCTCGTAAACGTCCTTCAGACTATTGCCTTTCTTCATTACAATACCTCTAGTAGTTATGTTTATAAGTCTTTTTTTAATTTCTTCGTACGGGACGTGTAAATAAATAATCTGTCCGCCATGTTTAAGGACATTCATAGCTTTTTCCGAATAAATAACACTTCCACCTGTAGCGATAATACAATTTTCCAATTGCAAATCAGAGACAATCTTTTCTTCGACTTCCAGAAATTTTTCAGTTCCATCATTATCAATAATTTCTTGCAATAATCTGCCTTCATGTTGTTGTATAACAATATCTGTATCTACGAAATCCATGCCTATTGATTTGGCAAGCAATACACCTAGAGTGCTTTTACCAGCTCCAGACATGCCTACAAGAACTATGTTCATTTTCTTCCTCACCTTTGTTAAATGGGATTGGTTTCGTTAACCTATTCGGCACTTACCAAACATATCCTTCACGGAATAACGTTATACCTCCCCATTAACGCAGCGAAGCTGCCAATCGTTCCTGGCAGCTTCGCAATGGTATACTAATCTTCATTTTTATAAGAAACACTTCCAAAATCACCACATACATCAAGAAATATGCCATTCATATCAAATATCTCTTTGTCTTCTTCTAAATAGGTAAGGACTTTTTTCCTCAAAGAAGTGTCGGGTTTTGCATCCTTTACCTCGGTCAATTCATTAAATACAAAATTCCATAAAAACCTAACAGAACCCGCAGTCGGATAGAGGTAGAACTGCTCTTGGAACTTTACGATATTGCTTGTAGGCGGTAACATCTCACGTAATTGAGGAGTAAAGAGCCAAGTGTGGCAGACCATCCCTTTGTACGAAACCTCTGGAAAATAGGCTGCATAAAATTCCTTAGCCTGTATGTAGGTGTCTTTAATCTTTTCCATATCAAAAGAAGTATCTCTAGGGATGTGGATCTCAAGCAACGTATCATCCTTATCTAATACTTTTTTCCATTCATTCCTGTGAAGCTTTACTTGTTTGTTTAAACCTTTCCCAATCGGCGTAATGGGATTCCCAATGAAATACTCATCGGTTTCCTCATAATCCGTCAAAAAGCCATCGGTTGTCTTCTCTTTACTACATACGCCTTGCATATCACCATTTGCTCTTAACTCCATCCCCTTACCGCTTAAGAGCATAAATCTTTCTTCCTTCTCATTGTAAAAGCCCTTGACGACCCCAGAAAACTTCGTTGCTATAAATTGCATGCCTCCAACGCGAAACATTCTGGCTTCGAGATGTCTCCAAATCCAGCTGAAATTTCTAATGGCGTAATAACCTACTAAATTATAGGCATTTTGTACCCATACACCGATATCCCTCAAGGTTTCTACAAATAATTCTTCGCTCAATCCCCGTTCAGCATACTTCTGCTCAGCAAGTGGCAGTCTTTGCAAGGCGGCATGTAGATAAAACAACGAAGCCTCTTTTCCGAGGACTTCTTCTACGTAAGTATGAATAGCTAATGGTTCCCATACGGTCGTCCAATATCCACTTTCGATATTATTCTTATAAAATTCCATATAAATGTCCAAAAGTTTTGGATCATTGTTTATTTGATCGGTGATGTTCACTAATATTTCGGTTGCCCCTTCGGGCATCAATATTTTCCGGCAGTAATGCTGTGTTACTTCTTTCGATAATAACAATAGTTCCATTCTTGTACCCCTCGCCAAATAAATTACTTTAATATTACACTAGCTTAACCAAGCTGTCCTTACTTCATAAACTACGTTAGCTCATTGAAAGGCGTTTGTAGCAGCTTCCGCAACATTTACTTAACAAAAGGTGTCTTGTTCCTGGACAATAAATCCTCAAAGAATAGCATGTGGTCTGGAAATAAATTCTGAGGCAGCGAATGAGTCGGAAAAAAATTAATTTCCAACGTTTCATTGGAAGTGCGAAATTCACCTGTAAATTCGTTGCAAACAAACATAATTTGAACTAATGACGTTTGGTCTCCGTTTCCGAAAACCTTTTCTATGTTTGAATATACCCCGAACAACTCCAGCTTGCCAAGTCGCAGGCCAGTTTCCTCAAAGACTTCTCTTCTAGCTGTATCTTCAACGTTCTCGCCAAGTTCCATGAAACCACCTGGAAGTCCCCAATAACCATTGTCTGAACGACGATGCAGTAATAAATGATTGTTTTCGTCAAAAACAAATGCCCCTGCTACCACCATAATAACTTTCGAGTGTCCAACTAATTGACGTAGATCTTGAATGTAATCTGCCATTGTTATCCCTCTTCATGGATAGAATAAACATCATTGTTTAGCAAATCTTTTCCTATTTAGTCTAACTCAAGATTACTATTTGTTAAATAGTTGAGCTACTTTATACTTATAAAAACAAAAAATACCCGCCAATTGGTGGGCATTTCAACTCGAATATGGTTGGCTTGCTTACTTGCCTTAATCATTTAATCCTTTTCCTTCGAGAATTTGCTGCATATATTTTTCAACCCGTGAGACTCTCGTTTTGGATTGTTTGGGTTCAGAGAAATGAAAAAGGTATGCTCTTTGACGTCCCGGTGTTAATGCTTCAAAAGCTGTTTTCAAAGCTGGGCTTTCATCCAATTTATTCTGGAATTCTTCAGGCACGGTGTATTCTGTATGCTTTTTATATTCAACTTCCAAACCTGCTTTTTCCACTTCAATTGCTTCATAAATATAGGCCTTAATGATGGATTCCATAGCTACAATTTCACGAATATCAGTGAACCGAATTTGGCGTGCCGCCTGTACATTCTCCGTTTGTTGGATGAGGATCCCATTGGCATCTTTTAACAAAGCACCTTTGTGAAACAGAAGCGCACAGTAATCTTTAAATCCATGCATTAAAACGATGTTTTTATTCTGAAATGTGTAACAAGGATGCATCCATTTGAAATCTTCGGTCAGCTCACAGTCAAGAACGATACTTCTCAACTTCTCAAATTCTTCTTTCCACTTTTTGGCCTTATTTAAAAATCCATCAACCTTACGATTCATGCTACTACTCGTATTTGTCATCAAACCACACCTCTCACATCATAATTTCCTACTATTAACCGACTGCAAACAACATGCAGCCGGTTTTTGGTGATTCGGTGGATGGAGATTTTATTAACGATAGCGGTTATTGCGCCAACAACTTTTCAAGCTCTCCGCTCCAGTTCGTCCAGCCATACTTAGCGCCGCCCAGTGCCTGAGCATTGGAAATGCCCGTTTGTTCGAGATGAAGATTAACTTTCCCTTCCCCTAAATCCTGCAGTGTCCAAGTAACTGTATGAACCTCACCGCTTGCAAATGTGTAGGACAACCGGGTAGGAGCGTCTACGATAAGCACTTCGCCATTAATAATGCCATTCCAATATTCGGTTGCTTCCGTGCGAAATTGAAAACGGTGTCCTACTTCGGCTTTAAAATCATTTGCCATGATCCACTTAGCCAACTTGTTTGATTCAGTTAATGCGGACCATAGCTTCTCGACTGTTGTCGTAAACTGAAAATCTAAAGATAATGTTAAACTCATTCTTCTTCCTCCTCTAATAGTTGGTTCAAGCGCAATATATTCGTGTTCCAAAATTTGCTATAGAAAGCCACCCAATCTTTAATTTCTCGAAGCGGAGAGGTATTTAGCCTAAATAGCGTTTCTCTGCCGACTTTTCGGTCAATTACCAGTCCGGCCTCTTTCAGGATTGTCAAATGCTTGGATACCGCAGTACGACCCATTTCGAACTGTGCCGTTAATTCATGAAGCGGTATTTCCTCTGCCTCTGATAACAAATGAATAAGTCGGCGCCTAGTTGGATCTGCTATGGCGTCAAACACGTCCCGCGACTGATTGTTATCGCGCACAACAACCTCTCCTAACTATTATTCCCAAGAGACAGCCGATAAATTTCCTCCACCTCCATCACGTAACCGGCTCTTCAAACGCAGCACCCTTGATTGGACACCATTTAGTGACACTTTTATTATATGTCACCATTTGGTGTCATGTCAACCTCTTCATCTATTATGTTACACATTCATTCGAAGTATGAAGACAACGAAACAGCCTGCCGGTTACTCCCGGAAGGCTGTAGGTCGTGATCTATCCTATCAGCGGATAGTCAGGCTATTTTATTTCTGTTGAAGTACTTGCAGCATTGCCGCGACAACGCCATTATGATTGGATAGATGTGCGGCAGTCGTAAGAACTAATTCTCCGAAATTTTCGGCTTTTTTGAAGTTCTCTGGTACAGGCTCATCCAGTCTGTCTTTCAACGTATTGTAAATGTGTTCACGCTGTTCTTTCAACTGAGCGATCATGGTATCCCATAATGGCAGCTGCGCGAGCTGTGTTTCATTCCATTCCGTAGCTTTCGTTCCATAATGGAATAAGTCTTTATAGAGTTCCGGCGTTGTTAGCGTTTGTTGCGAAAGTCCAAACACATGAACGTCCGTTATTCGAAGTACATGCCCCAAATGCCAATAAAGGCTGGTGTTAAAACCTTGCGGGACTACGTTACGTTGATCCTCTGGACATTTTGCAAGCAGCTTCATAAAATTATCATGCTCAACATTATATAGGTGAAATACGAAATCTTTTCTCATTTGTTCATTCTCCCCAACGATATATTTGGTAATTACGATTGTTGCAGCTTTGAATAAAATCGATTAAATTTGGCTGAATAAATGAGCACATAGATCACGATTAGCGCGGCAAATACATTTAGAAGAATCATTGAGAAGTTCAAACTAAAAAATTGAGTCAGTACTCCGACACCAACAGGTGGAACAATGAATCCAGCGTATGCACTTAAATAAAAGGCTGAAATGACTCGCGGACGTTCTTCTGGCTTCGGCAACTGGCTGGCAAACCTTAGAGAAACTTGGAACGTCCATCCCGCGCCAATGGCTTGAATGAATATCCCAGTCCAGAGCATAAATAAGCTCACTGACTGACCAGAAAACACAATAACCCACGATCCAATTGCAAGAAACAAAATGCCTAACCGCATCCGTATAACGGGATTACGCGGCCATGGGAAGAACTGCATCAGTGCCCCGCCGCCTAGAAGTACCAGAATTAACAACCCTGAAATAGAGAGATTGTCAGTCTGAATAACGTGCTTGACGAAAGTAGGAATAAGTGAGAATACAATGCCACCCAATGTAAAAACGGTAAAGATCGGCAGTCCAATAAACGACCAGAAATGAGAGCGAATATTGTCAGGTATACCTAATGAAATTTTTGCTTTAGCTGGCTTCTGTGCCTGGGTATCCTCGGACTTCGGCAGCATTTCCAGTGCGATTAAAGAACTCACTAACATGGCGAGCAGGAACCAATATGGCAATCGAAGTGGCATAAAATGAACATACTGCACGATTAGCCCTGAGATAGCTGGGCCTAAACCAAATCCAATATTTACGATTACGCCTGATAACTTCATAGCCGAACCCACTTTAGCGGGAGCTGTTTGTTTTAATAAAAAAGCACTAGCAGTTCCTGTAAAAGCACCGTAGGCAATGCCTTCTAAAATCCTAGCCGCGTAGAGCATCGATACATTAACACTCAGGATAAAAAGTAACGTCGATGCGATCGAAATCCATATACTAATGCGAAGCACCCTTTTTAATCCCCAGGCGCTCCCTCTCGCTCCCACGACAAGCAGCGTTGGCAGCAGAATAGCGGCATAAACGGCAAACAGAATCGTGATTTCTAGACTGCTCATTCGAAAATGTTCACCATATAACGGGAACAATGAGGAAATAAATGTTGCTCCACAGGACATCATAAGTACAACCCAGAGTATTCTTTTCATAAATAATCACCTCCTTCAATTTCGGGTTACAGGATTTTCAGATCAAGTATTTCCCTTATATTGTCCTCTTTTAATATAGAAATACGAGAAACAACATTTACGAAACCTCATTTTTACTTACTAGTTAGTAAGTTTAGATCAAAAAAAATTAGCTTTTAATTAATCTCTCTATTTGATCCAAAATTTGAGGTGAAATATCCTTATCTATCACGCGTTTGTACTGTAATCCACCTTTAATACATGACAATACGGCATAGGATAAAGTTTCGACGTCTACGGAATTTTTAACTATCCCTTCTCTTTGAGCTTCACCTAAAAGTTCCATCCAACTTGCCACTTCAAACTGGCTTAATTCTCGGACCTTATCTTGAACGATTTCCGGAAGGGATTCAAAGTCGGTTTGAAGCGACGATATCGGACATATCCCTTTCCCACCTAGCTGTAATTGTTTACCGATGAGTTTTTTTATTTTCTCTTCAACGGGTATGTCTTCATTTTTTATGGACACCATGACTGTTTGCAAAGTTCTATGAATCCGATCTGTTAATGCTACTGCCAAATCCTCCTTCTTCTCGAAATGGTAATGAATGCTTGCTTTGGTCACGCCTAACTGTTTAGAAATATCGTCATAACTAATTGCTACATAACCTTTTTCGCGAATCAGATCCAGCGTCAGGTCAAGAATTTGAGTTTTTCTGTTTTCCATTATCGTATCTTAACTTACTAGTTAGTAAGTTGTCAAGCGACATGACCCCGAACAACTGGATCATCGCCGCGAGTGGTGTGTCCACTCATTTTCCCCTCCAGAAATATGTACATGCTTCTCCTCATAAGGTACTACAAAAGGATAGTACTTAATTATTCGATTATTACGTGATACCTTGAATATATAAAACCTTTGATCGTATTAGAGGTGGTTTGTTCTTGGACATTCATAATCGATTTGAGGAGTTAGAGAAGAGAGTTATCGAGCTCGAGAAAGAAATCGCACTATTAAAGCAACGTTCACCAACAGCATTTAAAAGCAGGATGCCGGGTCCAGTTCAGCAGATTGCACCGCCAAAACAAGAAGTACTGAAAGAAGCAACAGACTGGGAACACCTTATTGCACGGGTATGGCTGCCAAGAGTTTTTATGTTTGTACTCCTCATTGGTATCGTCTGGGGATTTAAAGCGGCGGTAGATAGTGGATTTATAACAGAGCGCTTGCGTTGCGCAATTGGTTATTTAGTTGGTGGTGCCTTTGTCATCCTCGGTTTCCAACAACACAAGGCCAATCGGCCTTTACTCTCACAGGTTTTATTAGGCGGTTCAATCGGATTGTTCATGCTAACCACTTTTGCAAGTCATCATTTGTATCATCTCATACAAGCACCGGTTGCGTTTTCACTCAATGTGTTAGGAGTCGTATTGGGAATATGGTTTTCACACAAGCTACAATCTCAAGCATTAGCAATCTTAGCAAGTGCCGCAGGCGTGTTGACGCCTTTCTTATTGGATAGTGACTATCCTTCATCCGTATTTTTTGTAAGCTACGAGACGATCTTGTATGTAAGCTTTATGATGTATGCGCTTAGAAATAAATTTGTTGGCTTATTTTATGTTTCGTTCGGTTTGCTCCCATTAGCCATGTTGTTATTTGGCATTAGTGCTAAAGGGGATACGAAGATTGCAGCCATTGGGGTAATAGTGCAACAATTAGCTTTACTAACCTCTGTATGTTTGAAAAGCCCTTTGAAGCCCCACCAACATAGATTGCTGATTCCGAGCTTTGCGTTCACTGCTATTTGGTTTAAAGTAGCTTACACAGACGCCATATTCAATGTCGTAATGGGTTGCACATGTATTACCTATGCCGCGCTCTCCTACTGGTTCAGGCGAAATGCACAAGAGAAGCTGCCGTTTACAATGACAGTTGCCTCTTATGCTTTATTATTCTACGCGGCGAACTTCCTTAACTCGGATGCTTTACCCGGTTTCTTGCTGATTGAGGGAATTATTGCGTTGTTACTTGGTTTCGTAGTTAAATCGTTATTGCAAAAAATTAACGGAGTCATTATCTATGTACTCGCTTTTGGTTTGTCATTCAATATCCTCTTTGAGGGTATGAGAAATATCATTTCTGTTGAAATGTTACTATGGCTATTGTTATTAGGAACATTGATATCTATGATCAAAATCATTTCCCATTTCGGACCAGACCTAACTTTCAAGAACACCTTAGTTATTCTAAAATACGGACTTGGTGTTTTGTTCTTGTATTTCATTACGGAAGTCACAAGAACATTGGCACACGATGTAAGTACAAATATACAGCATCTACTTGTCTCGACGGCGTGGGTAGCTTACGCAATTGGTGTGATTGCTTACGGTCTGAAGAAGGCAGTTAAACAAATTAGACTTGCTGGTATAGCCTTGTTGTTCCTCACTCTGATGAAGGTCATTTACATGGACTTGCCAAATGTCTCCCTGACCATCAAAGCCGTTTTATTTATCGGACTTGGGTTCATCGGTCTACTGTTATCTCGCTTCTTCTACAAGAAGCAGTAAGGATTATAGACGTGGAAACACGTCTTTTTTTTTGAGGCTGCCGAATTTCAAGAACTGCTTATTCACCGAAATGCAGCTTTGTCCAAGTTGACGGTTTTAATCGTTTTTTTTCTATGAAGTGAAACCTCTTGGGCTTCACATCGTATCAGTGAATAGGCACATATCAAGGAGGAAATTTACACATGACTATGTTCAAACGAATGCTCGCTAGTGTCGGAATCGGCGCGGCTCAAGTAGATCTCATGCTCCATCAAGATGAGGTAAATGCGGGGGATATGATCAGCGGCGTTGTCCGTATTCAGGGGGGCCGAGTAGATCAGCAGATCGATGATGTATATGCCTTCGTGATGACACGTTACTTAAAGGAACAAAACGATACTAAAACGCATGTGGAAACTGCCGTGGCTAAATTCCAGCTTGCCGGTAAATTTACAGTTGAGGCTGAGCAACTATATGAATTCCCTGTCTCCTTCCAGCTTCCTGCCATTACACCTGCGACGATGGGAAGAACGCCTGTTTGGATTCAGACCGGACTTGATATTAAAGAAGCGGTTGATCCGAAGGACCAGGATCAGCTTCAAGTAGGACCTCACCAACATTCCGCGATTATACTGGAGGCGATCACTCAACTTGGATTCCGACTTCGTGAGGTGACGTGTGAATACGCGCCAACAATCGGCAGAGAGAATGGATTGCCATTCGTTCAAGAATTCGAATTCGTCCCCACCTCGCAATTCCGTGGTCAACTGGATGAATTGGAAATCATCTTCTTCCCCGACGAAGATGGCGTCGACTTACTGCTTCAGATCGATCGCAAAGCCCGCGGCTTATCCGGCATATTTGCCGAAGCTACCGGTACGGATGAAAGTTTTGTAAGAGTACGTTTTGATCACAATGAACTAGCTTCCGGAACTAGCTTTATAGCCGGTGAACTGGCTGATTTGATCCGCAATTATGTATAAGCTTTCACCGGTATCCTATTATCTACACATACACAAAAGCCTTTCCGTATATGGAGAGGCTTTTCTCATTATTGGTTATCCAACGGTTTGTTCCAAGAAATAAAGTAACGGTAATAGAAACGGCGTCTTATATTTGCACCTGGAAGCACTTCATGTGCCACTTGACGAATCTCACTGAATGACTCTTTAGGATCTGCAATCCGTACAGCAGGATTTTGCATCCCGCCATGAACTCGGTCCATGACACGAATTGGGAGAAGAAGGAGTCCCGAGATGGTAAGGTCCATAAGTGACTTGTCCGCTGCTAATCCAACGATAAGAAGCCGTCCGCCTGGTGCAAGCACTTGCCTCATTTGTAGCAATGCGCGTCTCAATTCCATATGGTGCAAAGTTGCTACACAGATGACCGTAGCATAACGTTCTTCTTGAGAAGGAACAGGCATGGCGAGGAAGTCACCGTTGACAAGTGACACATTTGACGTTGCAGCAAGCCGTGCTTGCGCGAGAGAAATAGCTTTCGGATCAGGGTCGATGCCGACAACCTGTTGAGCGAAAGGCGCGAGGTGTTGGATTAGTAATCCGTCCCCACACCCAATGTCGAGTACTCGTCCTCCACGCAACTTTGCATCCGCGACTAACTCTTCGTGAAATGCCGTATTGTGATTCCAATATGTCTCCACCGCTATATCCTCTCCCCTCCTCTTTTCATTCAAATATATGGACTATTCATGATCGGTTTAAGTTCAAAAACATGATTAAACCTTAGGTTATCTAAAAAGGGAGTACAATGCTCACGTAAATTAATAAAATAATTCCAACTACAGCAGAAAAAAATCCCTTGTTATCCTGCTTTATTAAGTACGCAGCTCCCCCATTAAATATCAAAGAACAACACATTGCAACGGTCATCCATGAAAGCTTCAATGGTTGGTAGCCTTTGTTCATAAATATAGATAGTGCGAGTATAACCGTTATTACGCTACAGATAATTCCCAGTATTTTAATGAATCGCTTCAATATAAAACACTCTCCATTCATTTATGCAGAAGACTTCAATATTCTTTTCCTAGTTGTGTTGATTCCTTAACCCAATTCTTTAAATCTTCTTTGCTAAAAAATATTTCATTATTAATCTTAATAATAGGCATCCTCATTCCTGTATAGGTTCCCGATTGCTTAAGTGCCGTCTCTTCAAAGTTAATAATTTTCTTAACCTGCTCTTCAGATAAATTTAAATATTCTGCGGTTTCTTTCACGCTCAGTAATAACTTATTCTCATTCACAGTATCACGCGGGGCATTCGTTTGTATGGTTGATTCTTGTTTAATTAAACTACACCCGATTACAAATGAAATAGATATGATTATTGAACTTATAATTAGACTAAACTGAGTTGATTTCATGCGGACAATTCCTCCTAGTGAACTTAATAACACTTACTTATTTCTTTGCTATAAATAAAACAGGATAGTCAAGAACTTTGGTGAATCCCTGTTTCTCTGCCACTTTAATCGATGGGATATTATGACTCCAACAGTCCCAATAGGGTATTTTATTAAATTCTCTGCATGTATCTATAAAATAGTGAAGAGTCTCTGTAGCAATCCCTTTATTTTGATAGTCGGAAACGGTCTCAATACCAATGCCACAACTTTGTCTGCTTACATACTCCGATGTGCACCAACAAACAACGCTTTCATTTGTGATTGCACAATATCCGAAACCTTTTTCAAGGAAGTCGTCTATTGTTCCCCACATCCCTATTATTTCGTCCTTCATTTGTTGTATGTTTGTTAACAGTGCACCTTCGATGATACTCTTGTCTATTCTCCTAAATGTAATGTTAGAAGCCATTGCATGCGAGGGAATACTTCTTAAATCATGTTTAAACAGTGATCTTTTTAGAATTTTTGGAGAAAAGCTACTCAAAGCATCCTTTAAAGCAATTTCCCACTCATAGGAATGAAAGTATACTTTGGCAACGTGGAACTTTTCGTTTTGGAACTTTTCAGCTAGAAACTTGCCTGCACTTAAATAATCACTAGCTAATTGCGATGTTCCACCGATATAGAAACAATGACCCTTATCCCACACTAATGATATCGTCGATTGTTGTAGATTAACATCTATGAAGTTTTCAGCCGTTGTATTTCCTTCAGAAATGGAATCGAATATAAAGCGTACCTGTTCTCTCTCGTAGTTTTCTTTGAGTCTGGTTATATCGGGTGTTTTTTTAAAAATAAATGGCATCCCCTTTATCCATAATTGTATGATCTACCTGGATTTTACAGGATGCCTTCTTTTTTGAATACAGAAAAATTTCTTTTATTTAACATTTCTTTCCTTACTCAACGAAAAAGAAGCCGTACCTTTTGGCCGACTGCTTCCATTTTTTTATTCAGTGATAAAACTAGTTCAGCATGTAATGCGATCTTTTACGAGAAAAGCCCCGTCCCTTCATCAAGTCCCAACATGATATTCATACATTGAATTGCTGCTCCCGATGACCCCTTCCCGAGGTTGTCTAGTCGGCACGCAACAAGGACTTGATCGTCATTCCCAAGCACAAAAATCTCAGAATGATTAGTTCCGTTGCAAAGAGTAGGATCAAGAGCATTCTGGGTATTTCCCTTCGTATCATTAAGCGGGATGACGCTTACAAACGTTTCACCTTGGTAATAATCTGTGAGGATAGCATGAATTTCCTGAAGACTAGGCTGATTATTAAGTAATCGAGTAACAAGAGGAACTGTCACAACCATCCCATTATAAAAATTGCAGACAGTCGGAAGGAAAACTGGTGGGAACTCAAGATCTGTAAACTTCTTCATTTCAGGTAAATGCTTATGATCTAAGCTTAAACTATAATGCTGAGTGTGACTACTTAGGCTGTGGTTTACATCACGAATAGGGCTTTTCTCATATTGTTCAATTAATGCCTTGCCCCCACCACTGTAACCCGTTAAAGAATTGCAACAAACCGGATAACTACGTGGAAGGATACCCATTTGCACAAGTGGATTAATAGCAAGAATAAAGGCAGTAGCATGGCAGCCAGGGACTGACACACGTGCAGAGTTAGCTATCTCACCCCTTTGTAATGACGATAATTCTGGTAAACCATAAGTCCACGCAGCATGGGTACGAAAAGCGGTACTACTATCTATAATTCGTGTATTAGGATTCGTAATAAGTGGTAGTGCCTCACGAGCAGCTTGATCTGGCAGGCATAGGAATACAATATCTGCTTCATTCATTAAAGCTATTCGGACCTCGGGATCCTTCTTATGTTCCTCCGAAATCGATAAAAGTTCCATGTCGCTTCTTTGGTTAAGTCTTTCGTGAATTTTTAATCCTGTCGTCCCGTACTGGCCATCTACAAATACTTTCATCGCATATTCCTCCGTACACATAATGCATAATTATACGTTAATATGTATTTATATACAATCCAATATTTTCCTACAATCCCTAAGTGAAATACCAATAAAATCAGAGATCCCTAAACAGATAATCAGATATTTGTTGCATGTAAATCCTACTCTTTTTTGTCATACAGAATTTATTCACAGTAAAGCTGCGATCCTCGTAACCTACAAGATCCTAACTCCATATCTCGACAAACAAAGCAGGTCGCCTCGGCGCCTGCTTTGTTTGTCTGTCAGTATGCATCTACATGGTTACTTACCAGGAAATTTCGATCATTCCCGTCATCTCCGTTAAACGGATTGTATGCCCGACCCTCGTACCGTTCAAATCCAAATAAGTAATTCCATTTAGCTTAACTTCAACACGATTCTCCTCCAACGCTTTCAATGGAGGATAAATGGTAACCGAAGCTTGCTTCAAGCCAGAAACAGCAATCTCACGCTCCGCTTGCTTCTTCCGTGTTGGCGAAGCTGCGTGCTCCCTACAGGAAACTCGCGAACGTTCCTCCTGCTTGACGAATACGCGGCATTCCTCATGGAAGGTACGATTGAGCGAGTACAAGGCTGTCTTCTCATCGCCGCCAACAATTGTGGATTCACCAATGAGTATTGGTGAGCCATCAGGAAATTGCAGACGAAGCTGAACCGACGTATCCTGTTTGCAGCCATTAAACAGATACCCGTTCTGATGACGGGTCACGAAGAATAGGGCAGATGGCGAATCAGATGCTCGTTTTTCCTGAAGAATCGTATAGCCGAAGTCCTGTTGTAGATACCGCAGAAAAATCCCAGTATCAGCCCATTCCTCCCCTTGCCGTACAGGCAGATGTGTAATGTCTTGACCCAGGAACGGCAATGATCCGCGTACCCAGCCAACTTTTCCGCCATGCCAATCCGGCTTGGAACGCGTTAAGGCAAATGCGCGCTCTTCCTCGCCTTGTTTAACGACTGCACAAAGGTGAGTATGACCATCCTCTCCCCGTACTTTTTCAGCTAAGCCACCTCCGGCTATCATACCCTGATGACGTAATTGACGAATGCCCATAGTCCCCTCAACACGGTCCTCTTCTAATAAAGCTGTTATCTCTACGTCACCTTCAATGCCATCCACTACAGCCAAATGCAGAAGTTCCAACAGTATAGGCTCTTTTACGGCCCCATAAAGGATAACGTTGCCGCCACTTTGCACATAGTTAGCAATGCGACGCGCTTTCTCCCCCGACAACCAGGATGTCGCCACGAGTAACACGGTATCATTCAGCGTATTAAACGCCATATCCGACATAGCAAAAAACTGATCCGTACTTATTACGGTATTTACCGGAAGTCCTTGATTAATTGCATTGCGGATAAACCAGTCGTGGAAAAACACATCCCCTGACGCTTCATTAGATACCTCAACAGCCTCATGCAATTCTCGAAATGGATACAACCAAGTAAGCAAACCAGGTTGATCCGGTGCATCTTGAAGCGCCTTTCGCAGATGCGGGATAACTTCCGCTGGACATTCCGCGTTCAACTCACCTTTTTCCGTATCAATGGTCAATATTTCAATAATACCTGGCGATTCTAACTCGCCCAGCTTATTCACACGCGCCACGGATAACGGGACATAAATGTCGTGCGGCTCTCGATCATAGAGATCCCACCAAGGATTTTGCCAGAACCACGGATCATTCGCATAAAATCGGAACGGGTACACGTCGCCTGGGAGCTCCGCAATGCGTGACAGATAGCCTGTTATTTCCAAGCCGAAATCATAGTTCAGCGCACCCCAAGGTGAGTTCGGCGGGGGAAATTCAATGTATTTCTTGTCGTATAACTTCTGCATAGGGATATAGTCCTTTGCCAAATCCATGGCTGTACCAAAGTTCGTACCGCGTATTTCGGTGCGAACATCAGGGCATTCCTTTTTGAACAGATCCCAAAAAGACATGACCTTCTCCGTCAACTCATGATAATCGGCGAGTGGCAGTTCTTTCCCGTTGTAATTAGCGCCTAAATACGTCCAAGGGAAATACGATACCGCAAATCCATTCGAGAACCAGATATAATCGAAGCCCAGCGCTGGTAAGAAGCTTGCGCATTGTTTGCCGAGAAACTCGCCGAAGGGGGTCTCATCAGGAATACCATCTGGATAACTAGCGTAAGCCACAGAGTCCCCTTTTAGCTTCGACCACGTACAAATGACCGTATAATCCGCTTTCAATGACACGAATTTGCCGCCGATATCTGCTTTATTAATCTCAGGATGCAGCTTATATTTGAAATCCGAATAAGCAAATTCAGGACCCGCATCGAACGTAGCGCCAACCTCCATGGAAACACCGAACGTATCTGCAGCAACTCTTTTAAAAGAAGAAACAATTCGTTTCAAGTCTCCATATGTCATGCGGACAGGATCTTCGATATAGGGACGTGCGATGCGAGGATCGGACTTACCCTGCACATAGCTGAAGCATTCCTCATTCGCGAACCCAATGTAACGCCCCCACTCGATCTCCGCCTTCTCGTCAGCGTTCCACGTCAGGATTTCACTCCCATCGGAAACCCATAATAGGACGGATGCCGTTTCCCCCATCTCAATCAATGGCATCCATTGCCGGATGGCTTCCGTACATACGCGATCTATCGCATCTTGCTCTAGACTTTTGAAAGGCTTCAAGCTCATTTCAAGCGTTGACCGCCGCAGTGGCTTCCCGCTCGTTCTAACGTGTTTCATTTCCCATGCCTCCTCAGACAATCTCTAATTCGATCCCCATCATTTGTGCAACTCGGCGAATTTGACCGCTGACATGGCCAACGCCTAGGGCAAAATGATGCGTAGGACCGGCCGAACACCATCGCTCAACGAATTCGGCAATGGTATATGGGAACTTGCAACGCGTATTCGTATTACCGGTCTGCGGGATTGCCCCCTTAATCGATTCACCTTCGGTGGCGATCATTTTGAAACGCCCATCAGCCGTTTGTGAAATCCCTAACAGGGTAACCGGCCCCGCTTGAATGCTGAATTCAACGCCAATGCCTGAGCCGCTCTTGCCATGAAACAGATCCAATCCGCGAATAATCGGGCGACTGTCGCTGATCTTAATATTGTGCGGGCCATCATGCCCGACAAGGACGATGTCATCGTCGAAATCGCACGGATGCAGCTCCGCGAAGGAACCTCCAGCATCGAGGCGATCCATGATGAGCATGGCGGCGCACGTTTTGAGATCGGCTTCGCCTGCAAGGGGGATGCCTTTCCCTGTTAGCAGCGAATTCCCCAACACCATGCCCGAGCCGATTCGCTCATACTCATTATTGTCGAGTCCGCGATAATAATAGGCTAGTCCCGTTAAGCCAAAATCCGCAACGAGGCGATCTAACCCGACAGCTACTTTCGCTGACCAGGAGAGGTCTTCAGGTTTTATCGGACGTGTGATCGGGTCGATAAAGGGATCGGAAAGCTTAAACACGCTATGAATTTCCTCGAGTTTATTAGCAATTTCACCCTCTGTAGCGGCATTCACGCGTTTGGCCAAATCACACATTTCGAGCATCTGAACGTGACTGCCGAAGGATGCCGTAAACGCCGTTGGATCGGAATTCATATCATACATACCCTCATAGGTATGCCCTAGATATCCGATTTTGGCATACTTAAAAGCTCTGCACGCATTCGCTGCTTGACACCAGGCCCGCAACTCACGAACAGCTCGCTCATCATCGTAAAGCTTGCCAACGATCATCCCAGCCGCAGGCTTACCTGCGCGAACGAGTACACCGCCAATTTCCGGCAAGGAGCATATATTGTCGTTGGCAAGCTGCATATACGTCGTCGTATTGCGATAGTCAAGCCTGCTGCGCGGTTGAAGCGCTACCAATACCGTAGGCACGGATAAATTGAGAATCGGCGTCGCTGCTGTAGCTGAAGTCACATACGTACTCAAGAAACTGAAGAGAAAGTCGACTCCCTGACGCTTCAAATACTTCGTTGCGGCAAATGCCTTATCCACGTTATCGACGAACCCAGCCGAAATAACCTCCACATCATTGTTGCGCAGCATTACCTCGAATTCACGTCCGTACCCTTCCAATTCTTCCTTCAATCCGGGGAATTGCGCCCAATATGGCTCATGACCTACCGTCATAACACCGACACGCGCTTTTTTTCTCATGAATGGATCACTCATTTTCCTTACCACCCTTTGGTTAAATTACAGATCTCGAAGATGCGCTCCCCTGTCCAAAGCACTCTTGAATGAATAGATGAACCCTTCGATGATGTTCTTCCCCCGTTTCATGACCAGAGAAAGGATAATCGTAGATGCGTTTCGGACAAGACAGCCGATTATATGCTGCATAGACCGTATCTGGCATGCAAATCATATCCTTCCACCCAACGGACATTAGCACGGGAACTTGAATGCGGTGAGCCAGATTTACGATGTCAAAATAGGACAACGTCGCTAACACCCCTTCAAGTTTTTCAGGGTGCCGTTTGACGAAATTGGCGATTTCCGATAGTGAGCCTGTAGAGTTCAAAACCCCATACTCCAAGTGGCACATATTCGGGATACTGGCGGCTACAGCGTTAACTTTCTGGCTGAGCGCACCAGCCAGCAAGGCCATCCCGCCTCCTTGACTCGTGCCGACTGCAGCGATCCGATTCGTATCAATTTCAGGTTGTAGATAGGCAACTTCAGCCGCTCTGACTACATCCAAAGCTAGCCCCATGTAATAACTATTCTCTTTATCCAATACGTTCCTCGACACCCAGCCGTGAGAGGAGCCCCACTGATCTTGCATATGGTTGCCTGTTTCCCCGGTTTGACCTCTAGCATCAATTGCTAGTACAGCATAACCAAGCAGGAGCCAAGTGGCATGGCGTTCTGGCAATCCTTTATCCCCGCCATAACCGGGGAAAATAATGACACAAGGCGATTTCTCCGAATCAAGCCTGCTCAACTCAGGAACAAGAAACCAGGCATGAATCGGTGTCCCGTCATGACCGAGATACGTAAGTTTATCCACCTTCACAGCGGGAAACATAGAGGGATGCTTCTCTCTTTGAATACGGAGTGGGAGCTTTCCGAGTAGTTCCAACTTATGATCCCAGTAGGCATCGATCGTTGCCGCATCCAACGTCGGTTGTGTTCGATAGTTCTCTAATTCCTTTTTTCGCTTTGCGATGACCGTCATATGCAACTATTCTCCTCTGCTTAATGCCATGAAATTACACAATTGTCACTGCGCCTTATAGGTGATCAGCATTTGATCAACCATCATTTTAAAAATCCTCAAATCCTGCTTATAGTCTTCCGGTGTCGTCTTCAGGTTCTTATCTTGCGTGATGGCATCATGGAAGTATTCCAATTCAATGGTGTAGGGATCTTTGAAAGTTGGCCGATGAACCCGCTCTTCGTAAGCTTCTCCTACCGTTTCACCTACATGTAAGGTCGTCGGCAAATGTCGAATATAGGGTGTGTTGTACTGTACTTTCAACTGCTTCGTGGATCCAAACACCTCAATGTGTGCATCGAAGCGTCGGTTCTGATCAAGACCTGTTTCATAAGTAGCGTAGAAACCATCGTATTCAAATGTAGCTGCCATACAAGAACCATTTTGCCATTGCACGGCCGAAACGACGCGATTCGGAACCCCAATGAGCTCTCGCATAGCCGAAATATCATGAGAACCTAAGCCAAGCAGCAAGGAATAGGCATTATATATCTCCTGCGGAACCTCACCAATTGCTTGCTTCAGCAATCTTTGCTGAATAGTCCTACGTTCTACTGCTGCTTCAGCGGGAATATCCGTAAAGCGAACTACTTTACTTGTTTGATTGGTGAAAAAATGGTTCATGCCTATAATGCCTCGAATTACTGCATATTGAATCGGTCCCATCTCTTTAACAGCGCTGACAGCCTGTGTAAATGCAGGAGCATATCGGCGCATATAGCCGACCATCACTTTCACGCCGTATTCATCTCGTGCTTCAATAATGGAGTCTGCCTCTTGCTGGGTCATCGTCATCGGTTTTTCAATAAACACATGCTTCTTCTGCTTCATTGCAGCAATCGCACATGCCGCATGGTACTCATTGCTATTTAGGATAATGACAGCGTCAAGATCTGACTGCTTAACGAGCTGCAGTGCATCCGTATACTGCTGGTTAACACCGTACCTTGTTCCTGCCCACTGTACTAAGCTAGGTGATATATCACATACCGCAGCTATTTCATAACATTCGCTAAGTGATTCTAGAATGGGCAAATGAATAATCTGAGCAACCTCACCAAGCCCGATGACACCAACTTTTAGTTTCTTCATGCCAGTAACCTACCTCCGATTAACAATGTAAATTGAACGCTAATTCCCCTATAACGATCCGTCGAATGTGGAAGAACGGTTTATACCTGAACAGTACGATAGATACGCATCTATGTATATTTCAATTTACGTAGTTTACTTCAAATTCATGTGATTTCGGGGAGGACAACCCCTTATTTCACTAACATCGTCAACGCTCGCGCATAAATTCCGTGTCCATACGCATTGGGATGATTGATATGATTAGTCAGCAAGCTTCCATGACTTTTACCAGCTGCAAGCTCGGCCATCCATAGTTGCTGCACATCAGCTAGGCAGACACTTCGCTCACAGGCAAGCCGACGGATCACTTCGCCATAGGCAGTGACATTATGGCTGGCATACCGCCATTCTGGATTCGGTACACATGGCGTTAGCAGCACGATGTCGGTCTCTTGATGTGCCTGCACAAGCTCGATCATACGCGCAATATTTTGCTCAAACTGATCGAGTGAAACGGCATTACCACCGTTATCACTAAGGTTCTGATCATTCATGCCATAGCCGATGGAGATCAGATCAAACGACGATTGATTAACCATGTTAATTAATCGTTCTAAGCCCCTTGTGCTCGTTTCCCCGCCAATCGCTCCCATTGAGACTTCAATACGCGCTTGCGGGTATCGTACTTTCACCCCCTCTATGAATTGCGCATAGAACGGTTGACGCGAGTCCTCCATCTCGGCACCCATGGAGATGCTATCGCCTAACACGAAATAGGCAATGGGCTCTCCACTTTCTAGCTTGTTAAGAAGTCGTTTACTAAATGTGATACTTTGCGTGCTTGGAACAGATGTGCCCTCGATCTCCCTATCTGATTCAGCAGCTATGAGGTAATCCGCATACACGGTAAACGGTACATTCGTAATGACCCCATAATCCCGATGATCAAAGCGTTTCTTCTCAAATAACACATGCTGACGCCAATCGGGAATAGCGCTCATCTCGGTCCTGATCAACATTCCTTGCTGATAATCAACGATGAAATCGATACCTTCTATAAACCAAATCGTATCGGAATGTGCTGCGTTGTAATGACTCCGCACCTTTACACCGCCACGTTGATGCGGTGTATAACGAAGAAGTTGGGGCTCCATGCCCACGAAAAGCAAAGCTTCACCTATTTGATTCCGACTAGACATCTGATCAATCCCCTTTGAATCAGGACGGACCACCCCGTCCTCGGCGTGGTCCGTTCTTTAATGTAGATTCATTGCTCTGGTTGGACAGCACATACCATTATCTTGGCCATCGATGTAAAGATGTGGGTAATGTTGGAAAAGCCGCATGAGGCTCTAGTTGATACCAGTAGGCCACCGATGAAATATCATCCGATCGTTCAAAAAGCCGCTTGCTATCGTGACCGATCACTTGGATCGTGACCTTGAGATCGCTTTGGAATCGAATGGGATCCGGTAAATGCCAACGGTACATACCGTGCATGGGAACCTTACTCCCATATTCACGATCTATTTTGGTAGATTCCTTGTAGTATTTGTACCCGAGAAAAGGCGTCGAATACGACTCAGGTTCAGTCTCGCCCGCGAAGCACCAAGCACCTCCAACGTAATCCTCGGTTCCAGTTCCACAAATGGTCGGCCAATCGGTGTCCCCATCTAGAAAGAACTTGATCTCGCCTTCCCCCCACCAATTCCGCTCCAGCGCAGCCCAAGCCAGATAGGTGCCAATATACTGCCCAGCCCCTTCTACACCATCCAAAATTGTGAAGTCCTGCCCGAGTTCCGTTTGGCGCATCCTTCGCCATTGTGCATGGAAATACGCTGCATTCGAAGGGAGTTCATCGACCAGTGAGTAGTTAAATGTGTAGAAGAATCCATGAATGTCTTCCGTATGCTGATTCTCAATGGTGATCTTAGCGGATTTACGGAAAGGCATTGCGAAATAGCAGTTCATACCGCCAGTTGGATTCACGGAGATCGGCAATGAGTTGACATTCGTACGAATCCCAAAGCCATTACAGAAGAAATCTCCCAGCGGTGTTTCCACGGAAGGCGCTTCTTCCTCATCCCAATACATGCGGAGCACCAAGTCCCGCAGCAGATAGCTGCCTTCCTGTGCGCGATTGTGCAGTTTATCCGTGACAGTTACCCAGAAATGCTGTAGAACACCAGGCCCTTGGATGTTGGCTATTGTGACCGTTTCACCTGCCTTAACTGCAATACATGGACGTCCTTTTCGGCCGATGCCTAGATGATTCACTGCTTGCCCGCCTTGCCCTTTCTCACCATTCGGATTCTCAGGAGAGATAGAACGACTGCGAGCCGTCGTTACTAAGGAAGCGGATGAATAATCAAACCCATTGCCGGACTGCAAATTCATAGGTTACACCTCTGTTATCATGTAGGGTATAGTTCTCAATCGTACGAATAACGTTTACATAAAAGCTGTGCCTTTCTTCACTTCTTCAATGATCCGAACAACTTCAAGCGCTTCCTCCATCCGAATTTGAAAAGGTTGATTTCGTCTATAGGAAGCAAACAACTCATCCCAAATATTGAAGGTTTGTGTCGGTTTTATCGGGATTCGTTTTTCAATCCAAACCAACTGTTCGCCGGATTCATAAGTACCCGTCTTGCCGAATGCTTCACCAGGTGTTCCAGGATTAGCTTCTAATTTGGCAAGCTGTACATCAGGATCCAAATAACGAAGATGAATGTCATTGTCGGTCAGCGAAAGGGCTCCCTTGGTTCCATACACCATATAAGTAGGTGAGTTGATCGCGATTCCGCCGCTTATTTCCAAATCAACAATACGGCCGTTTTCTCCAGTCAAAATAATTTTCAAGTGATCTTCGGCATCGCCCGCGGCCACGACTTGCTTCAGGTCGCTCCACACATGCTTCACAGGACTTTCCAGTAGCTGAAGCCCATGATCAATAATGTGCGGCCCCCAATTTAACAGCTGCCCGCCGCCAAAGGCTTTAATCGTCTGCCAGTCCGCACGGCGCTGAAAGTTATGCCGCGTGAGACGGATTTGATAGACATCGCCAAGGATGCCACTCGCGATAATTTCGCTCACATGCAGGAAGTCTGCATCAAACCGCCGGTTATGACGGATGAAAATACGTCTGCCGCTTGCTTCCGCAGCCTTGCATAGTTCAAGCGCTTCCTCATAGGTTTGAGCAAATGGTTTTTCAATCTGAATATCTTTGCCTGCGGCCAACGCAAGCATCCCATGGGTGTAGTGGTCACTGGAGCGAGTCGCGATATCCACTAACTCAATTTCCGGATCTTGCACCATCTCTTCTATCGTCTCATAAGTGCGGATCCCGTTTTCTTCTGCGATTTGCCGACGTAAAGCAATCGGATCCGTCGCTGCCGTCACGATAAAATGCTCGGGCTTATGTCTCAACTCCCCGTAATGGGCGTTCCATCCGGCCCGTCCCAGCCCAGCAATACCAACACGAATTGGTTTAATGCCAGTTTGTACAGTGGAATGTTCTTCTTGTTTCATCTCTTTTCCCTCCTGATTATTGTTCAGTTCACTTTACTAACCATGACATCATCTAGGAAATAAGAATCGGTTTGTGCCGGTAAATCGGTATAGATCAGCACAACCACATTGGTCACGGTTCCTGTCTCATCTGATGTTGATTCGACCGATGCGTTTTCAATGGAAGATTGAAGCCGCATCGGTCGCTTTGAACTAAGAAACCAAACTAGGAAACCTTTCTTACTTCAACATCATCAAGATAATACGTATCCAGCTGTGCAGGTGCATCTGTGTAAATAAACAGGGCAATATCGGTCACCGTTCCTGTTTCATTAATCGTATAATTGCCTGTCACTTGCTTCCAACTGGTTGAATCTAAGCCGGGACTGGTCAACATAATGAGTTGCTTCAACACACCGTCCAGCTTATACTGGATGCCTAATCGCAGAACCTTGCCTGATGCTGTATTGGGATTAAGTTTGGCCCATGCTGAATAATGATACGTATCACCTTTGGCAATAAGGAGCGGAATTTGGAAGCTGCCATAGTTATTCGTTTTCGTAATTTGCAGGGCTTGAGCTCCGCTATGATGCTCTGTCGTCATCAGTAATTGCTGTATGGCGTAACCGGAATAATGTGTAGTGCTGTCTTCAAAACTTGAATCAACGACTAAATTCGGTCCATATGTCGGTTCAGGATTTGGATTCGGTGGAGTTGTAAGTCCCTCAACAGGGTCCACAGTTCGGATATAATCGATGCTAAACGAACCAGGATCATTCAGCATATCTACCCGAATTTGCCGAATTGTCCCTTGCCATCCCGTAACCTGATACATCGGTATGTTATACACAATCTGATTCTCACCGCTATTCTCCACATAGAATCGAGTTACTTTATTCTCGCTCCAGACACCATCAGCTTCGGTAATAAAATAAATCTGTCCTGACGCTCCTAAGCTTGTGCTCATCCCAATTTGGAGATAAGCGGCATCCGCTGCTGCTATTCCCAAATGATCCCCAGAAACAATACCTGGATCGGTGCCTGTCGTTATACCCGAATATTTCCCTCCGGACACGGTCAGATCACTAACTTGCTTCGTCGCACTCCAACCTTGACTATTTCCGTCCGTATTGAACTCCCATTGGCCAGAATAGAAGGTTGTAATCGGTAGAGCTGGCGGCAAAGGCGGCCATACGACCGGTATTTGCCGATCTGTCGGGAATAGCACATTGATTCTATTCGTTTGTGCTAGCGTTGGCTCACTATCAGTATGATCCCCTCCAGTCGTAAAGGTGCTTCGAAGAGCATCCAAATACGCAAACCCATGCAAGCCAGATGGCATCAGAAAGTGGCCTTCCCCATACTCGTTCCAATTGTCCAGCATAACGACCTTCTTACCTAAACTAGTAGCAGGCAAGGAAGGAATGAACGTATTTTTCGCCCACGTTGCGAGCGACTGAAACTCGCTTGGCGTCGTCCAATAGCCCGGCTTATTGCTCCATGCCGTGTCATCTCGGCCCATGCTGAGCGTAGGTATAATGTCAATAATGCCTAGATTTTTCTGTTTGACCATATTCTGTTGCTGAAGTTCTGCATGCGACTCCAGTGAGCCAAACGAGTACGTATAAGCCGCATCGAATCCTGCTGAAGTCAAATCGGTTAACTTCTGAACTTCCGTGCTGCTGCTAACGGTGATGACAATCACGTCACTGAAACCAGCCGCTTGCACTGCGGATCGCAAATAATTGATTTCGGCTTGGGCATTGGCCACATTGCCGAAATCCCTTATCATCCCACTCAATTGATAAATGGAAATGACCGGTTTGTTGTCAATTTTCAGATACCGTGGATCCTTGAAATAGTACTCAATCCAGTAAGGCACGATATTCGTACGGAAATCTTCACTGTTCTTCGAATAGGAGCTAGAATTCTCCCAAGTAATGATGAATTTCATTTTATCGCTGTATTTCGCATTCAAATAGCCGTCATGCAGGGCATAACCTAAATACGGATCTTTAATTGGCAAGCCTTCGTTGCCTCTTGGTCGGAACCAGCAATAGTTCTCGAAGGTGATGCCATGTTCGACCATCCATTTAATTTCCCAATCGGCCGTTTCCGGATTTCCTTCATCATAATAGCCCAGATATGGCTTGCGATCTGGGTATGGCGTAATGGAATCCCAACCCAAATGGCTGCCTTCTCTCCACATCGAGCAGGATTGCGCGCCGACTTCATAGCCTGCGGATTGTGGAATAACTGGTGCTGGCACATAATCACTCGGAAGCGGTCTATCTTCGTATAGCTTCACATCATCCAGCCACATCAGCTTGCCGCTGCCTGGCGGTGAGTAGAATCGCAGTTGCGAGATACCACTACCTTTGGATGTAGTCGGAACTTTATCCACAAGCAGTTTACCGTTCAAGTAGATGTACGCCTTATCCTTTTCTGTGATCTTAACTTTAATGGCGTACCATACGTTTGCTTGGTAATCATAGAAAGCAACTGGCTTTCCGCCACGGTTAATATAGTTCAATTTTCCATTGGCCGTGATTAGCTTCAGAGCGCTTTTTCCATCACCTTGCAACTCGAAGGTTAAACCATCTGCTTTGGACGGAATGAGCATCTTAAATTCGAATACCTGATCCTCGGTTTGTACAGGAATCGATTTAGCGAAACTAACCCCGTTTAGTGAGTTGGACCCATCTAGTTTCAAGCTGTAAATATCGGGACGTGTCGCACTTTTGTTTTCCGCAACTTCAATTAAGCCGCCCGTATTCTCTGTCTGCCAATCAATTGGCACGTTCGTCATCGTTGAAATGAACGTTTCATTCACGCTATACCCTTTATAGATTTTAACTGGTGTCACAATGACTTCTCCGGTAGAAGCCTCCCCTGTTTGCATCCAGAATCCATTGATTTGACTAGTCGCTTGCGTGAAATCCGCATTACTCGCTTTCAACGCGCCGTTGACGTAAATATCTGCTTTACCCGTGCTGATATTAGCAATAACCTTCACACCGTATTCCGTATTAGGTGCATAGGTCTGTAGAACTTGCATGCCTGAAGGCGCTTCCAACACCAGATTATTATTGTAAGTCGCTATACTCACGGATGCTGTATTGTCATTTCGCAGCTGCCATTTCAAACCATCCATAATTGTAGTTGGTTTGAACCGGTATTCTAGCGTTACTGTGCCTGCCGATTGCGCAAGTATTTTATGGAAAAATGTTACAGGAAGCGTAGCGTTGTTGTCAGTGATTTTCATATAGTTGTTGTAACTATAAGTAACACTGCCGCCATTTCGCTGAATATCCCATCCAGAAGGTTGATAGATGTTGTTTGGAGCTGTAAATAGAAATGAAAAGTTTTCATCTAGCAAATAGCCGGTATCCACCGGACCACCTTCTGCCTCTGCTTTATTGACGATAATTGACAAACCGAATAAACAGATTAACAACGGAACAATGAGCTGAATAACCCATTTTATAGGCTTTCTCACAAATATTTCCTCCTCTGTATGTGTTTATAGATTCGGCCGATGCGCGCTTCATATTGAAACCCACACCGGCCGTTGTCAAACTCTTCTTCACCTACTTTTTGTTGATGGTTTTCCATTCATCTAACTGTTTTTGCATTTCCTGCATAATTTTGTCGAATCCAGCGTCGACATATTTTTTCTTCGCTTGTGCAAGGAAGGTATCGAAATCATTCATTGAACCAGTGATGAGTACCGGATTTACCTCTTTAGCTACAGCGCTCACTTGTGCCATTTCAGCTTTAACCGGATCTGGATTAAACGTGAATCCAACAATTTTGGAAGCAACCGCATTTTGGTTGTTATCTTGCATAACCTTCAGAGCGGCTGTGGAGTTCCAGTTGGAATCCCATTGGTCCCAAAGTGGTCCAAGCCAGTTGTGCCAGATTGCCCAAGTTTGCTCAGCGCCGGATTTGGCCGTAACGGACACTTGAGGTGTTCCTGCACCAGACTTCACGGTGTAGTTTTTACCTTCGACCCCATATGCCAATGTGTTGGACAAGGTCGGATTCTTCCAAATTTCATTAAGAAGCATAATGGCACGATCTGGATGCTCGGACGTTTTACTAATAACCGCCATTGCACTCGTAATAGCGCTTGTTGTAATTAAAGTTTGACCGTACTTCGTTTCAAGTGTCGGGTAACCGAACAGCGCTGTCGATTTGGAGCCATCTGCTGTATAACCGCCTGAATCCTCTAGAACGGCATATTTACCTGATTTAGCCTCAGCAATGAAATCTGTTTTGATTGCTGCATCCTTCGCCACATAACCTTTTTTATAAAAATCGTTCATCGTTCTATAAACGTCTACGTTGTCTTCCGCTTCGAGTGAATTGACCAGTTTACCTGATCGCTCGTCATAGAAGACGTTACCTCCTAGATTGGAGTAGTGATACAAATTCGTTCCGATTGCTGCCACATTTCCTGTGACCAGCAATGGCGTCATGCTCGGCTCATTCTTTTTAATAATCTCTAAGTAAGGCTCAATACTTTTCAAATTTGTAATTTTAGTCGTATCAAATTTGTATTTCTCTGCAATATCCTTTTTGAATACCCAACTATGTGCATCTGAATAAGGTGTTTGGCCTGGGATGGCATAAATTTTCCCGTCAAACGTTACTGCTGACCATGCACGTGGATCAACCTTCTTCTTAATGTCGGGTCCGTATTTATTCAAAAGATCATCCAGTGGCAGTATTGAACCCATCTTCACATTGTTCATAAATTTATTCGATCCCGAGGTTGAGAAAGCGATATCATATTTAGTGCCAGTTGAGTTCATTAAACTCATTTTTTGTTCCCAGCTCGCATTGTCAATGAAATTAAAATGCAAGCTGGCGTTAATGCTTTCTTTCAACATTTTATTTGCTACCGCTTCAACCGCCTCTTGGTCTGTTTCGCTATTGATTGGACTCCGCATGTACCAAGTAAGGTTAACAAATTCCTTGGCAGGTTCCGCTGCTTTTGGTGTTGCTTGAGCGGATGTTGCAGGCGCCGTTGTACTGTTAGGACTAGGAGTGGAAGTGGTGCTGCTGCAAGCGCTTAACACTACAGGTATCGTCAAAACAAGGGGTAAGGTAGTTCCTAACACTTTGAATTTTTTGGATTTTAGCTGACTCATTTTTAAGTCCCTCCCGTATCATCTTCCATCTACTCTTATCATGCTATATTAAACAGTTACTGCGCAAGAGCACAGTAGCTGGGATACTACCCTTTCACCGAACCAACGGTCAAACCGCGGACGAAGAATCTTTGGAAAAAGGGAAATACCACAAGCATTGGTCCTGCAGCAAGCACACACATCGCCATTCGAGCGCTGAGCGACGGGATTTCCATACCAGGCTTCACGAGTCCATATTGGATGGCTTCTGCACTGTTTAAGAATTCCATATTCTTCAAAACACGGATAAGCAAATATTGAAGCTTCAACATATCCTTGCTGTCGACATACAACAGGGTCAGCCACCAGTCGTTCCAATATTGTAAAACGAAGAACAGTCCTACGGTTGCAAGTGCAGGTAACGATAATGGCAACACGAGTTGAATGAAAATTCGCGTCTCACCTGCTCCATCCATTTTGGCAGACTCGAAGAGCGCAGTCGGTAGCGCTTGCAAGAAACCTTTCATGAGCAGAACAAACCATCCACTGATTAAATAAGGCACAATCAGAGCGAGAATATTGTTCTGTAAGCCTAACCATTTGGAAATTAGGATGTAAGAAGGAACAAGTCCTCCCTTGAAGAGCATCGTGAAGAAAATGAGAAAAGCCAGAATCCCTCGGTACGCATAGTCATGCCGTGAGATGGCAAACGCATAGGAAGTCGTCACCCACAGACCGACAATTGTTCCAATCAAGGTGGTTACAATGGTAACGGCATAAGAATTCAACAATTGCTTGGGCTCGACCAGAATCACCCGATAGGCGTCCAGATTAATCTCTTTGGGAATGATGGTGTAGCCGTTCTGAATAATACCGCTCTCCGACTGAAACGAAGTCGCCACAATAACGAGAAAGGGATAAAGACAAGCCACACAGACCGCGATAAAAATGGCATGAATCCATATTTGTGTGACTGTATTCGTATTTCGTAATGCCATAGGTTTGCTCATAGTTCATACTCCTTAGAATAGCGCATTTTCCGCATTGACTCGGCGAACGATGAAGTTCGTCATTAGAACCAATACGAAGCCGACAATGGATTGGAAGAAACCCGCAGCCGATGACATGCCGATATCCCCCATATCAATCAATGATCTGTATACGAATGTATCGATAACGTCCGTAGTCGGATAGAGTAACGTCGAGTTTAACGTAACATTGTAGAACAACCCGAAATCACTGTAGAACATACTTCCGATATGTAGAATCGTTAACATAATGATCATCGGTTTGAGCATCGGTATTGAAATGGAGATCACCTGACGCAACCGGCTTGCACCATCGATCTTGGCTGCTTCAAAATATTCAGCATCAATTCCCATCAGCGCTGCGTAGTAAATGACTGATCCGTAACCTAATCCCTTCCATACAGCAGCAGCAACAATGAGGACTGGCCAGTACTTGGGTTCGTTGTACCACATAATCGGATCCTTACCCAAGGCCGTTAGAACTTGATTGAAAACGCCATAATCCATATCGAGCAACGCTTTAAATGCAAACCCCGCTACAACCCAGGAAATAAAGTAGGGAATAAACATAATCGTCTGATACACTTTGACAAATTTACGGTTTAGTTCAAACAGCAACAGCGCAAAGCCAACAGCGAAAATTGTTCCTAACACTATAAATACCAAATTGTACAGAATCGTATTTCTTAACACACGAAATAGAACGTTACCATTAAACAAGAAATCAAAGTTTTTAAATCCCACCCAAGGGCTATTCCAAATCCCAAGATCGAATTGATACTGCTTAAACGGCAACAGCAATCCATACAATGGCACATAATCCAAAATAATAATAAGTATGAGCCCAGGCAAAGCCAGTAAGGATAACCCGCTATTTTTCTTGAAAATCTTTATTGCTCTTTCCATTCGTTCTCACCTCCTACTTGGTTGCATGTCGTGATTCACAATCAAATCGTAGTTAAAAATGGGGAGATTGTATATTGCAACATAGGAAAAACTCTTCAAAATCATGCACAAACAACTGAATTTGCAGACTGTGAATGAAGTAATAGTCTTGCTTTTTAACAGAAAAAGCCTCCGTTTGAACGGAAGCCTCTTGGTATGCCTTATCTTCTGAGGTGTATCGTCTTGGTATGCCCCCGATGCGCTTCCTGTTGCCTGACTACCTCACAATTGCTCCCTGCCTGTTAGTTCTGCGGAACCCGAGCTTCAATAATAACTGGAAAATCTCCAGTTAAATATTGGATTTTACTTTGAATTTGAGCTTTAAATGTAAAAAGTACAGTTATTTTTTATGATTATTGTCCATTTGGTGGAATTACCTAAAATTAGCTGGAGAAAATCCATTTAATTTAATTTCCAAGCCAAAATGAGTGGAATTAGCTGTAGATTTTCCAGTTAAACGAGGCGCAGCACTCGTCAATCTATGCACAAAAAAGACAGGGCGCTAGCCCTGCCTTTTTCGAATGCATATTTTGCCTATCGAAGCGTCAATCCCCTTGATACAGCTTAACTGTCTTCTTCTGCAGCGCGTATTCCCGTGGAGTAACATGGAACCTCTTCTTAAATAAGCTGAAGAAATAACTTTCATTCACAAAACCGACCTGCTCCACAATTTCACGAACGCTAATTTGCTGATCAACCAGCAGCTCAGCAGCTTTCTCCATCCGCAATTTATTAATATAGTCAGGAATGGAGATATCCATCGATTCTCTGAAGATTTTGCTTAGCTGCCTCGCAGAGATTTTCATGGTCGCAGCAATGGATGGCAGGTTGAGCGAAAGATCGCGATAATTCAGATGGATATATTCTTTTACCGCATCGACAATGTAATAATTGTGTTCATTATGCTTGTCAGTATGGTCGTTCGCCATGGCATCCTTCAAAGCAGCCTGTAGCAGATCTCTGATCTCTACAATGGTTTCCTTCTCGAGGAGGTTACGACTGATAGCGGAGATCGCCAATGACAAATTCGTCGCTGCTGCAAACTTCGTTTCCGAAAGCGCATCCTTAACGGCGTCCACGAATCGAATGACCGATACTAAAGCATTATTATAACTCAAAGCCCCAATCTCATTGAATATTTGTTGCAAATGTTCACCTGTTAGCGAAGCATTCCCTGCTTTCAAAGCTTGCAGAAAGGTCTCTTCCAAGTTACGATCATAGCTCATTTGCTTATTCTCACTATTTCGTTTGATGATATCGGACGTGATAATGCTTGAATGACCAAAAATAAAGCGGTACATCGCTTGATTCAGAGCTTGATTATACAAGTTAGCTAATTCGTTCAATGCATAAACCGTGTCGCTCACCATACAAGATAGTGTGACTTTAAAATAGCGAAAGACATTATCCTGAACTTCCTGCATCAGAGAATGAATGCTGTCTGTGTACGATAGCTCATCTTTCGGAATACGAACAATTAACACGACTTGGTCATCCATCATATCTAACCCCTCGTTCGGATATTCCTTTCCTACAATTTCAGAGGCGATGTTACTGATGGCATATCGGATGGTTTCTTGATCTTTGGTCTTTATGTTTTGTTTAAAATCCTTGTATTTGTCAATTTTCATAATGATCAAAGCATACGGGCCTTCAAGCGGGAGCGAAATACGCATTTCTGCAAAAATGGGCTTAAGCTCTTCACTGCTTAGGGTCAAACCATCACTCACAATCCGGTTCAGCCAATAGTTCTTCATCACATTTTGATACCGAAATTTCTCTTGATTAAAATGCTCAAGCTTCACCATCGATTGTTTATAAACGGTTCCTAGATAATTAATTTCATCGATCGTATCGACCTCTTCCAAATGCGAATGACCCACTCGGTCCGAAATAATCGTATGAACTAATTTATCGAATGGCTTGTAGATTCTACGAGAAATGCTGTATGAAAGGACCAAAGCCAGAACAATAAAGATAAGTGTAATAAGTACGATGGTTGTTTTCAGTCGCTCGATCGATTGAAACACCTGATTAACAGGCTGCGTCTTGATCAGAGTTAAGCCTGTTTCTTTCTCGATCACATACGTGACATAAAGCTTTGACCCTTCATACTTGCTCTGGAAAAATCCATTTTTTTGGGCATCCGCATGCGATGCGGCGTAATTCTTATATTCATTTTTCAACCACATTTTGTAATCGACTTGATCCGTATTGCCTTCAAGGAACTCGCCAGCGTCATCCAGCACATACACCCGATCGCCCTTTTTGGGATCAATACTATTAATCTTTACGATATTGTTAATGAGCCACTCTGGTTTGACATTTACGACAACGACTCCATCTGGTTTCGTGTTATTGATCGATGAACTATAAATAAAATACGAGAATACCCGCTCGGGCACTGTTTTCCCGTTCACTAGATTTTGGATATTACGAATGACGGGTTTCAGAACAGGCAGCATCTGATTCGCATTATAAAAGCCATCTACAAAAGGATCTTTGAAAAAAATGGAGCTCCCTACATTATAAAATTGATCTAGATTTCGATTATAGATACTGACCGAATGAATATATGGATTCGCTGTCACCAATGAAGTTACAATCGTATTCAATCGGGTGGCGACGTCAGCCATATTTTCGGTTTTTGCATACATAATCGAAGCCACATCACCATTTACGAATAGAAATTTGCTAAGGTTTTGAATAGATTCATCCATCACGTTCATATTGTATTCGATCTGATACAATATTTTCTGGTTGGACGAAGACTCATTCCGAAGCAGCAGCTTCTGCGTACTTATATATTCAACCATAGAAAGAACAAGGACTAGCAGCAGCACAGCCGCGCTAATCCATAATACCATTCTTGCAAAATACGTTTTGGTTCCAAACCATTTTCGCTTCATCAAAATGGCCTTAACCTCCTCGTGAATCTGTTAGGTTGATATCGCGTTGTGTGGACGAGTTACACGTCAATTCCGAGTTTCTTCAATCTCGCTAAACTGATTGCCATACTATCAAATGGATTCCGATCAAAGCAGAAATCCTGCTCAACTGCTCCCCACTCCACGCCGATTTCTCGGCACGCAGCTAATATCCCGCCAAAATTCATATTCCCCTCACCAATTTCAGCAACACGCTGCTCACGGGCATGCGTCACTAACATATCCTTTAAATGTACAACTTTCATCCGTCCATCAAATTTCCGAATCCACTCAATCGGGTCCGCTCCGCCTGCTTGTGCCCAATATACATCAAGTTCAAAGTGGAAGGCTTGACTGTCTGAATTCTCTCTTAAGATGTCCATGCCAGTTTGACCTTCAAATTTAGCAAATTCAAAATCATGATTATGATAAATAAACGTCAATCCTGCGTCTTGCAGCTTCTTGCCAATCTCAGAGGCTTCTCTGGCGAACGAAGCGTAACCTTCCCCGCTACCTTTATATTCGTCCGGCAATCCCCCAATTCCTACATACTTACAGTCCCAAATGTGATGTTTTTCAATAACGCTATCTATGCGATTGACTAAGTCTGCGTAGCTGATATGAGTAGCGCATATTTGAAGACCTTCGCGATCGGTCATTTCCTTCAATTCCTTGTTACCGATCGGTCCCATTCCCGAAACCTGGACGGCGTTGTACCCGATTTCCTTCACCTTTTTGAGCGTAGTAGCAATATCTGTTGGTGTCTTGAGATAATCACGAAGGGTATATAATTGTGCTGCAACTTTCATGTCCTTCACCGCTTTCTACTATAGTTGATAAAATGAGTAATCTTCTATCCAAATAACTGGTTGTTTAGTTAATCCATAGGGGACAATCGCGTAATCATCCCGCCACAAATTCGCTTGGCCGTTCAGCCTGCGATCGTACCAATCGACTTCGCCAGTCCCTGGGTACGTCCAGCTGCTCTGACCTGTGAAGCTTTCGGGACTTACCTTCGTAAGTTCACCACCAATATGATGATGAGGGCCAAGCATATTACGGAGCGAGTTAGCTAAAGTGAGCTGCAATTGATTTTCACCTACGCGTATAGCTTCTGTCACATCAAACCTCCAAGAACTGCTGGCGATGGTTCCCAGCATTTGGCCGTTTAATTCCCCTGTAAGCGTTATCACTTCAGCCCCAGGGAAAGATAGAAAATATCGCTTATTGTTCATCTTCTCGGGCAATGAGAAACTCTTTGAGAGTATATATTCCCCTGCGTAAAACGGATATCCTGCGACAGTTAAGTCACCTTCAACCGTCTCTTGTTCAGCCGTCATCACAAAAGTAGATAACCAATGATAAGAAGTTTCTTGTCCTGCTCCCTCGGTACTTTTCGTCTCAATACCAAAGTCACCCGCGATATAGATGCTCTCGATTTCCGTTCCATATCTTGAAACCGCATGACTACTATCCAAAATAGGAGCTATGTAATTGAGCGTAAGCGTGATGTGATTGGTGCCTATTTTTAGGCTGTCTGTGATGTCTATTTTATGAAAAGAAGCATCTCGATAGGATTCGCATCCTGGATCGTCAATAGATAGACCATTCACGCTGATGTTCGCGTACATATCAGGCTGCTCAACAATAAGAAAGGCTTGTAAGGGTCTGACGACCGCCTCATATTGATAGGCCAGAATGAGCGGGCCATTGTACCCTTTTTCGGTCAAACGTTCATGAATCCCAATGACCGGTTCCGCCGAATCGCTGTATGTCTCGCCCTCATTTATGGAATACTTGGCAAAATCGAGAGTTAGCAGATTCGGATCTTGACGTACTCCTTTCCATGGCCCTTCCAATGTCATGACAGGCTTGTGCTTGCCTGGTAAATGATAATCGCCTGAAATCGTAGCCGCTCGCGATGCCTCGCCAGTCGTCACGATGAAGGAATGCGCGGGCTCCAATTTCAAATGGAACATTCCAACTTGGTCTGGTCTGAAATTGTAGCAAAGTCCTGTTTCAGGATCCCAAAGCAACGGACTTTCTGCTTCTTCCCGCAACGTGAAAGCAAACTCCAATACCTGTGATTTGGAAAGGTTAGTGACGTATATGAGACTACCACCCTGTAGATTTCTATGTTGTGTCCAAATGGATGAGACCTCATTGCCAAACAATTGAATGGCTGGTGCAGACGCTTGTGCGAGTGCTGATTCCAGCTGGTCATCTTGAATTGGAATGGCATAGTCTCTCAGCTTATCTAGGGCAGCAACAGCATCCTCCCCATCTACATAAATCGGATAGCCGCCAATTGCAAGAACTTTACCGCCGCTCTGCGAGAAGGACTCGAGTAATGTTAGCGTTGATAGTCGTATGGTGCTCATGTAAGGCAACAAAACTACCTTGTAACGCATATGACCAACCTGCAGCTGATCCCCTTCGATCATGCCAATGTCTTGCAGAATTTGTTCATCTCCCAGATCATAATCCCGATGCATCCCCATTAGCTGCTCCAAGAGTGTTATGAATTTGGTATCTCTTTCATTAATGCTAGTCGTACTTACCGCATTAATGGAAACAACATCCGCACCTGCTAATTCCATGATACAGCTTTCCAGCGGATGTAGCACCAACAGATCTGGCGCAAACTCTCCTTGAGACGTTAGGTAGCAGATCCGCGCCATGTAATCTTCCACCAGCTTGTTGTTTTTCCAATAGGGTTGCTGCGGTGAAATCGTAGGCGGATAATCGCGCTTCCTACAGCCCTTCATGCTATATAAAGCAAGATGCGGGCAAAAGTGATTGATGCCAAGCACGGCGTGCCAGCCAGCGATCCATTTGCGATCTTCAAAGCTCATATTTTGACCGCTGATGCCAAATAATTCGGAGAGCCTGCGCTCCATGCCATACTGGTTGGCGACGCTAGTTAAGCTTTTGGCTGCAATCAGCCCGCCATCAATTCGTAAGCCCAAATGATCAATGCCAGGCTGCTGCATATGACGATACTGAATCATCATATTGCCTACATTCAAGATAATGGAGCCAAACGAGTTCTCCCCATTAAAGTGTCCCGTCCACGTCAATCCAGCCTCAGCGCAATATTCGCCAATCTGGCGGCTAAAGCTGCTTTCTAACAGAGCAGAAAGACTCCGGTAATAATCCAATCTAATCTTTCTAAACGCACCCGTGTTGTCAAAAAGGGCTTGCACGTGGTCCAACATATCGTAGCCATGCTGATGTTGAAAAAATTCTCTCAACCAAGGCGAGTAACTGATTATTCCCAGATGGGGAAAGCTTACGGCTCGTGGACTGATTTGGGGTTCATCTGTGAAGATCCCTTTGGCCGTGTGACCAAGATAAGTGTTATATTTCTGGGCATAGGGCGCATAAGAGCAATCGATAAATGACTTTACCATATCCGGATTCATCAAATCCACCCAACAGGTGCCGTTGTACCACGCATTGCCCAGCGCATCTTTGCAGCTAACATAGATATAGTTATCATCCTCTTGCAACCATTCACAGTTAGGTGGAAGGACTGAGCTCTTGTCCAGCCTGATTAGTGATCTTGCATGATAATCCGAACTTAGGTTAGGCACAATCCCTCCAGCGTAGCCGGAGGGCCATTTCTCTTCGTCATAAAACCACGCCTCAATCCCCAACTCCTCACACTCTTCACAAGCGGCTTGGATCGCAGCCCACCATTCTTCTCCTAAATATTCCGTCATTAACCCAGTTCGGCTATGGAGGTATGCACCACCAAATCCACCTTCAGCAAACTGCTGCAATTGTTTTTTTATTTCTGCGGGTTCCAATCGGTCATTGAGAGACCAAAATGGAATCGAACGGAATTGTGCAGGAGGATCCTTGAACGCATCAACATGTATTCTCATCGAGTCTGGCATTGCTTTACCTCCCGGATCGAAAAGGTGCGCCATCCGCTCACCTCTACAATTATTCTAGGAGTCGCATCTCACAAAGTAAATTGCAATATGAGTAATTCTCTTCAATTTGCGTCATGATGTGGAGGCGATAGCACAATAGCAAAAGCCTTACATAAGTTTTGCCCATGTACGGCTTTTGCTGTCTTCTTTTCAATTTGTTATACGGATACCGGCTGTCCTATTTTAGCTGACTCATAAGCAAGAAGCGCTACTTCTGCTGCTCTTAACCCGTCTTCCCCCGTGACTGGCACCTGCTCGTTATGAAGTAATGCTTTAACGAAATCTCGCATCATATAAGCGTCCATATCATCGCCCCAGAAAGAGTAAACGCCTTTACCTAGTGAGTTTCGGAACAAATCGTTCTTTTGGGCGAATCCATCAACGGAGATAACACCTTTGGTACCGACAATCTCCATGGTCACATCCCCCCAGGTAGGGAACGATTTCGGACGCGACCAACTTGTATCTAATACCGCGAATACGCCATTCTCGAACTTGATGTGCACCATTCCAGCATCATCCACTTCAAGCTCTTCTCTGAAAAGCGTTGCCGCATAGGCATAAACTTCTTTGACCTTGGATTGTAAAAACCAATTCATTAAGTCCATGACATGGACCGTATGATCAAGGACAGCTCCGCCACCTGACAGCTCTTTATTGACAAACCAACCACCAGGATTGCCCCCGTGATTCGTCCCTTTAATCGCGACAATATCACCAATCTCGCCTCTATCAATGGCTTCCTTCGCTCTCACAACTGCCGCTAAGTATCGGCATGGAAATGCCGTCATGAGTTGCACACCATTTTCCTTGCATGCGGCAATCATCGCTTCCATCTCTTCTACGGTAGTACCAAGCGGTTTCTCACAAAGTACATGCTTTTTCGCTTTCGCTGCATCTATGGTCAGTCTCGCGTGATGCACATTCTCCGAACAAATGACGACAGCATCTAGATCTTGAGCTAATAGGTCATGGTAATTCGCAAAATACGGAATATTGTGATGCTCCACAATGCTTGCAACACGACTTCGATCCTCCTCGGCGATGCCGACGATTGTAACCTCAGGTGATTGAGCCAAATAATTGAAATAGCTAAACGCATGCCCATGCGCGAAACTTATCATCCCTACTCTTAACGTTTTCATGATATTTCCCTCCCAAATGAATTTCGGTGATTATAACAGCACAGCTTTGCCTGTGCGTATGGATGCCAGAGCCGCATTGGCAATTTCCAAAGCTTTCACTGCGTCGTAGGCTGTTACGAGAGGTTCCGTCCCGTATCGGATACTGTTAAGGAAATGCTCCAATTCGATGAAGTACGGATCATTAAAACCTGGGCTTTGTGGAATTTCCACAACCTTACCCCTATTCTCCTCAGAAGCCACTTTACGGATTTGCAAAGATTGTGCATTCATACTATCGGTACGGACTAGTCCTTCCGAGCCAGCAAATTCAGCCGCATAGCGGAACGAGCCTGGATAACCCCAGAACGCCTCCAAATTCGCTACGGCACCACTTTCAAATACCAGCGTAACGAGCGCATAATCCATATTTGAATCACATTTATTCATGCCATATACCGACTTGACCTCACCTAACGTCCAGCGCATGAAATCGATGTCATGAATCATTAAATCAACGATTACACCACCGCTTTTGTCCGCTTCTTTAAACCACGGTCTTGCATCCCCTGGATGACTGCCGACACGTCTTGCATTCGCTACTCCGACTTTACCAATCTCACCTGCGTCGATCTGCTTCTTCATTTGACTGTATTCGGGGAAAAACCGCACGACATGTCCTACGAAAAGTCTAACTTCGTATTCTTCACAGCAGCGGATCATCTCTTTCGCATCAGCAACATCAAGGGCAACGGGTTTCTCACAAATCACATGCTTTCCTGCCATAGCAGCTTTACATACGATCTCTTTATGTAAATAGGAAGGTACTGCCACACTGACCACGTCAAAATCCACAGCAGCAACCATCTCTTCAAAAGATTCATAGGCTACAGATCCTGTTTTTTCAGCAACTTCATTCGCATACGTTATAACGTTATCACAGACGCCGACCAATTCGACGCCAGGCATCTTCGCATAACTCAGTGCATGCCATTGTCCCATTCCACCGCAGCCGATAACAGCAACTTTCATATCTCACTCGCTCCTTCATATGTTGTATACTATTCTTAGCCATCATAACTTTTCGACTCCCATACCAAAATAGCGGTGTTTGTCTAATTTATATCCAAATTTGCCGTTATGGACAAGGTGATCCTACACATGAACACATTCAAAGAACCTATTCATTATCAAAATGAGCATTTATGCATGAAGGTGTGGCAGTTCACGAATACTAGCCCCAAAAAGCCGTTCGAATACCAATGGCACTATCATAAGGAGATCGAATTCGTTATCGTACAAGAAGGGGTTCTTGATCTCCGCACACCAGACAATGTGTATTTGCTACATCCAGGAGATGTCGTCCTGATTGGCTCTAATCAGCTTCATCACAGTCATAAACCTGAAGATGGTATCCTCGTTTTCACCGTGTTACACGTAGATCTACAACCTTATTTCGATCCTGCTATGATGATGTATTATCGTCATTTCTCGGAAATGGCAAGGCCACTCGAAGATCTCAATTATATGTTCCGGGAAAATGAACAAGCCAAAAAAGAAATCGTCCGAATTATCGTCGATATACATACGGAAATGATGAACAAATCCAAAGGTTACGAAATTGCTATGAGCATGCATATCAAGCATCTGTTACTAACGCTTTTACGCTATGACCGGCATGAGTTACTTCAACCGTTCGAATTTGTAGATGCCACTGTGATGCGGCCCATACTTCAATATGTGGAAACTCATCTTAATGGGAAGATTGAAATGGAAGAGGTTAGTCGGCTTGCCGGAATGAGTTATACCTACTTTTCTAAGTTTTTCAAAAAATCGGTAGGTCTTTCATTTACGGATTATGTAAACAGACAGCGCATCCAAAAAGCCGAAAAGCTGTTAATCACGAAAACTGAAATCATCACCGACATAGCCGCCTCCGTTGGTATTGAGAATATGGCACATTTCTATGAGCTTTTCAAAAGATATAACGGCTGTACGCCCAAAGAATATGTCAGAAAACTGCTGAATCAATGATTACGTAACAACCACGTTTACGAGTTTTCCCAAAAGACACTGTAAAAAGAGCTGCCAATCGGCAGCTCTTTTTGCAATTCATATATCGTTTTACGTCTTACTCAATGTTTTTTCTTTAACAAGAATGGTCTGTTCATATCGCTCGATTTTATGATCCAACCGATCTAACACTTTCTTCATCTCGTCCATTTTAGTTAATAGTTGTCTTCTTTGCTCAATGAGGACGTCCTTTCTAGCATCTATGGTTTCGTCTCCCTGCTGAAACAACCCCACATACTCGATTAGACTCTCAATGGGAAGACCAACGCCACGCATGCATTTGATAAATTCTACCCATCTGCAGTCTTCTTCTGTATAATGTCGGATCCCGCTTTTATTGCGGTTCACACGTGGAATAAGTCCGATACGTTCATAATAACGCAGCGTATCTTGGGATAAATCAAACTTTTGGCTTACCTCAGTGATCAACATTTATATGGCACCAACAACGCGATGAGGAACATACAGTTCTTCAAGTGCTGCAATATCTTCAGGGGTTAATGTAACTGAGATCGCAGCTACCGCATCATCCAATTGAGACATTTTTGTAACACCGATAATCGGAGCTGTAACCGGTTCTTTCTGCAACAACCAAGCAAGTGCGATTTGCGCGCGAGGCAGTCCGCGTTTTTCTGCGATTACAGCCAAGCGCTCTACAATCAATCGATCCACTTGTGCGGACGCATCATACTTCGATCTCTGAGCTTGGTCCGTTTCTGAACGATGCGTTGTCTCCGACCAATCCCGGGCTAATCTGCCAGATGCCAGCGGGCTGTAAGGGATAACGCCGATCTTTTGATCTTTGCACAGCGGCATCATCTCCCGCTCCTCTTCGCGGTAAATAAGGTTAAGATGATTCTGCATGGATACAAATCGCGTCCACCCATTTGTCTCAGCGACATGCAAAGCCTTTAAGAACTGCCATGCGTACATAGCAGAAGCACCAATGTATCTGGCCTTCCCCGCTTTTACGACGTCATGCAAGGCTTCCATCGTTTCTTCAATTGGCGTATGGTAATCCCAGCGGTGAATTTGGTACAGGTCAACATAGTCCGTCCCCAATCGCTTAAGACTCTTATCTATTTCACTCATGATTGCCTTACGAGAAAGACCAGCACCGTTTGGTCCTTGATGCATGCGGAAATGAACTTTCGTTGCGAGGACAATCTCATCACGATTGGCGTAATCCTTAAGTGCGCGTCCAACAATTTCCTCGCTTGTTCCGTCTGAATAAATATTCGCTGTATCAAAAAAATTGATGCCTAGCTCCAGCGCTTTTTTAATAATAGGACGACTGTGCTCTTCATTCAGCACCCATGGATGCGTCCATCGCTCTGCTACACCAAAGCTCATACAACCGAGGCTTATTCGCGAGACATCCAAGCCCGTATTTCCTAGTTTCACATAGTCCATTTCGATGTTCCTCACTCTCACCCAATAAAGTTGCCTACCTGTCTAGTCTACCCTCTGGAGTGAACTCCAAGTCAAGTATTATTCTTCAAATGAACTTCCATCTGTCGAGAGGAGAACAAATAACCCGAGTAAAGATTGAAGCAATCTTTACTCGGGTCTGCGATTCAAGCAGCGTTTATCGTGGTCTTCACGACCACAGTCCAATCAACGAATTGGCATCTGCATTCAGTATTTCTTGTACGTTGGCACTTAAGTTCGGTCCTATTTCCTCTTTGTTCAGATGCTTAACTAAATCCTGCAAATGTTTGGCTGCTTTATCAGCACTACCTTTATCTAGCTGATGCTGAGCCTGGTCAAGGGCATTCGTTAATTTCTTAACTAACGACCCTCCCAGCTCACCTGCTTGCGTATAACGTTCGATTAAATTTTCCATGTCAGGAATACTCGTAGTCACCGTGAACAAGAAGGATTTCTCCAGCTTGTTGCCGGCGCTATCCTCTGCGCTCACCGTCGCTGTATGATTTCCTGCCTTGCCCGCCAGGTCGATGATCAGGCTTGATTGTACCTGGGGATCTAACACATAGTTTGATCCGTCGATAGTAATCGTTGCGTAAGTTATGCCTGATAGGCTATCCCATGCTTTGAAAGTTAGTGGCTGGCTGTCATTCAAGGTGCCTCCTTCATTCAAAGCGGTTCCGTTTACTAGCAATTGATAGGAAGGCAATGTCTTGTCGATTTGTATGGCAAGCGACATGATATCCTCTACCTGGTCTGCCTTATCAGTTGCACGATACTGGAGCGTATTTAATCCTTCAACAGTTAAGAGAACGGGTGCCCCATAAGGTAACCAGCCACCAGTATTACCTATCCTGTACGCAATCTTCGCAATACCCGAGAGTTTATCTGTTGCACTTAACGTCACGGTAACATCTGAATTGTACCATCCGTTACTTCCCGTTTTATCCACTATAGCCAAGGTTACAGGTGGCGTGTTGTCCACGGTGATTTGTACGGTGCCCTCTTTTGTTACTCCCCGTATAGATACTGATGCACGAACCGTAGCCGTCCCTTCCCCAACGGCGGTTAAAATACCATTTTCCGCCACATTTACCACTTGCATATTATCGCTCGTATATACGATCTGTGCCTCATTTAAATTAACTGGAGAGCCATCACTCATGGTTCCGCTGACGGATAACGCAGCGGTAGCTGCGGATGTTAACATCGTTTTATCCGCTGTCAAGCTAATCTCGTCAAGCAGGGGCAGCACTTGCTCAGTAACGCCATATACGAAGGATACTTGATTGATGCTGCTGGTCCAGTTATCATCATTAACTGTACCATATGGGTATTCAACCTTCAGATACTTGTAGCCTCTGGCTATGCTGTTTGCTTTGATTTGCAGCGTATTAAAACCAGATGCAGAGCTGACCATCGTTGAACTGGCATTTATTTTAGTGTAGCTGCTACCATCATTCGAACCATAAATAGCAAATACACTCGTTGCTGGCAAATTGTAAAACGCACTCACCAAGATGTCGAAAGCATATATATCGCCATCTGGTGATTTATACACGATATATTCCGGATCGATGGCATCGTCATTGGTGTGAATGAAACGGCTGCTATCGTTACCGTATTTCTCAGGCTGACTGCTAGCTGTCCCAATATGTCCGGATTTGGCATACAGCTTGGATAGATTAGCAGCCTCGTCCGTGAATGTGGCTTTAACCGCATCTTCAGGGGGGCCTGCCGGTTCCCCCACGTATTTAAAGCTGACATTCAATAGCTGCTCTTTCCAATTTTCCTTGCCTGGGAACTCTATCTTTACATATTTGATTCCCGTACCTAGCTTATTGGACGTATTGCTGAACACAGAATAGCCGTTCGCTCCGCCTGTCAACGTTGATTTCGGCGTGACCTTCGTAAAGTTGACGCCATCCACGGAGCCGTAAATCGAGAATGCCGGAGTCCCATTAAACAATCCTGTCGCGATATCAAAGGAATAGATATCGCCAAACGGCGACTTATAAACGACGTACTCGGGACTCGTCGGATTGTCGATATTATGGGCAAACCGATCGGCATCTCCCGAAAAGTTTTCTGGATGGCCGCTTGATAAGACGATCTTCGGCGTCTTGGCGAAAACCTTTGTCAAATCTGCGTTATTGTCAGTAAATTCAAGCAGTCCCTCTGGTTCAGGTTCGGTCGTTTGCGGCAGCGGAAGACTCAAGTTATGCAAGAGGAGGTGTCCGAAAGCGGACGTATTCCGCCAGTTATCACCAGTTCCATTCCACATAAGCTGGCTTTCGCGATTTCCAACATTTTGCCCGTCATCGTCATTGTTTCCAATATCAAACCCTAACGAAATATCGCGAGCAGGCGTTACATTCAGCCCTGACCATGGAATGGCCAATTCCACCGTGTAACCGCCGGCAATATCCTTCTGCGCAAATTGTATGCCAGGAATATCCCCTATTATCGAAAGCTGATTATCATGCCAGCCCAATGTGATTTGATGATCCTTCCCATCATAGGAAGTGCTTTGATTATGGTCCGCATCGATATAAATTTCAACGGAATCATCTTGATAGGCTTGTGGTGAATCATTTTTCAAGCTTGGATCGAGAATTTCTACGCCTACATACAGATTTTGAGTATCTCCCAATGTACCGAATCTAACGCTATTATTCGATGAGCCAGTAATAGCTTTCACCACGTTGCTTCTCAGCGCCCAATATGGTTCATCCAAGCTTCCGTCTATGGTCAGAGCACCCGAAGGGTCAAGCGCAACTGTCACATTTTTACCATTATTGAGATATAAGCTGCCAAAAGCAGCTGTGCTCTGCCAGTTGTTCCCGTTGCCACGCCACATGGTTTGGCTTTCTCGGGATCCGCTATTGTGGCCGTCATCATCGTTATATCCCACATCGAAGCCAATAACAGAGCCTACCTTCGGTGGTGTAATGCCGACCCCGGCCCATGGAATGGCCATTTCTACAGTGAAGCCGCCATCGATATCTTTTTGTGCAAAAGTGACCCCAGGAATTCCCGCGCCAGCTGAGAGAAATTGGTCATGCCAGCCGAGCGTGAATTGATGGTCGTCTATCCCGTATTGCGTGCTTCGGCTGTTGTCCCCGTCGATATAAATTTCGACCGAATCATCCTGATACGTTTTTGCCGCTTCAGAGTCATTGATTAGGTTGGCATCCAGCACCTTCACACCAAAGTAGAAGTTTGTTTCATCCCACATCGTTCCGAATGTCAGATTATTATCAGAAGTGCCAGTAATCATTTTAGTCACGTTATTGTTGATCACCCAACCTGATTCCGTCAAGTCGCCATCAATAGCCGGAGCATCTGAAGCGCGATTAGCTGTAGTAACCCCTGGGGTTAAGGAACCATCTACGATTGGATTGCAATCCACATTGACAATGGCTTGTGATCGATTACCAGCAGGGTCCTCTGCCATAACGGTAATGGCATTCAATCCTTTGCTTACTGGAACTACCGCAGTGAACGTGTTATCCGCTGCCAAATTCGTCAGTATTCCGTTAATTTTAAGCGTAACTGCTTCATTAACACTACCTTTTAATACGTAGCTAGTATTTGTAGTCGAACTTGCAGTTGGTACTGTAATAACCGGTGCAAGGGAATCGTAAATTACGCGAATCGTTGTCGGCACGGCTTGCTGCCCTAAGTCATTGTAGGCTGAAGCAGTAACGGTGTTTTCCCCTTCCCTTAAATTCAATACCGTATTGAAATAAGGTAACCCTGTCGATGAGGAAGGTACACTCGTATACACAATCCTAATGTCATCGACGTAAGGATCATAATACCCACTTGTGATTGTAGAGCTGGAAAAACCTACGCCTTTCACCTTACTCCACAGGAAGGGCACTGTTGTTGTTTGCCCCGTGGCAGCGTCATAATTGACACCACTTGTCGTGAAGTCGCTAAATGGGATTGTGACCTTCACCCATTTGTTTCCATAATCAGCAGTGGTCAAATAGTTAGACAGTGGAAGTCGCGCTTCAACACCTGTTCCGTTATTATCCGAGTCCAGCACAACGGAGAAGCTATCTACTTTCTTCTTGGTGTAGACCCAAAATTGCAGACCAGCTGAACTTTGTAACCCTGAGAAATCCCTAAGCTCTGATTTTGAAGAAGCATTAAGGAAATTAATGCCAAGTCGCGCAAGATCGACGCCACCCGTCAACTTCAATCTCAGTGATTTCGATCCTTCAGCTGGGATAAAAGTGGTACTAGGATCAATCACTTGCTGAGCGTTAATCGTAAATCCGCCTTGAGCGCTGCCTAATACACCAGCTGAGACGAAGCTATCATTAAAGATCGTTTTTATCGTGTCCCCAATTTGGTGATTGTTCGGTTCCACGACAACGCTGTACGTTCCTTCACTAACCGTAGTACCTTGATGCTGTTGGTTGATTTTCACTGTGGCATTGCCGTTCGTTTTTCCTGAAACCGTGTAACCACTTTGATTCACATACTGTAATGCGCTCTGATCTACGGTTAATCCTAAATAAGATGGATCATGCCGAATCAGCAATTGTGCCGGAGTGCCTACATTGCCTAAGGCATCTGTTGCAACAGCGGAAATGGTATTATTGCCATATTGCAGAGTAATAAGCTTGCTGAAGCTCAAATCACTGCCTACAGTTACCGTTTCCCCATTAATTTGTAAAGTTCCCGCTTCATCTAAATGTCCGGAAACCGTAAATTGTGGATTTCTGACAGCATAAGCCGCATTCTGCGTAGAAGCACTATTTGATTGGTCAAATGTGACCTGAGGCGGCGCTGTATCAGAATCTGAGGTGATGACGACGGAAATACTCTTCGCTGGCAGTCCGATCGTAGATGCCGTTCCGCCATGGATGTTCCGCAAGCCCGCAAGCGGCATATCCTGACCTAACCCAACGCTTGACGTGAGTTGATAGATGCTGGCAGTCGATCCGGTCAGCCCTTTGACATTCACTGTCTTTGCTTTATCTGTTGAATTCACAACAAGGGCTACCGTTTTGTTACCATTGACGAATGCAACAGAATCCATCCAGAGCGAGTCGGAGGTCGTGATTCCTGAAGCAGCATCTCCGGTCATGTGCCTTACCTTAGAACCAACAGGTACGTTCTTGAAAATTTTGCTTAACATATAAAAGGTCTTTGATTTGGTTACGGTATATCCGTCTCCATCCAGCAGCACTTCACCTACATCAGATGGATGCCGGCCATTCGCCCAGCCCAACCACCAAAACCAGTAATTATTTCGTATAAACGCCATATCGCTAGCCAACCGTTGAGAAGCATTGATTGCCATATCCATATCGGAAATGCCAGCTATGAGCGTACTGTACTCGGTCTGCCATCGATCCTTCTCTGGAAAGTTATCCAAAGCATCCTTATACTTTTGATACACATCCGTGGTATCGTACCCTTTGGAGAAATAACTGTGTGAAGCAAGGCCGACAATCGCATTGTTCAAGGCTGCATCTGTTTGTAAAGCGGAAAGCCCCTGTCCGAGTAAGAGCTCATTCTCATGATAGGTTGCACCTTCAGGTGCTAATATTTGCACATTCGTGTAACCAGCACTATCCAATTTGGATCGCAACATTTTAGCTACACGTTGATACTGTTGCCCGTTATCTCCACCCCAATAACACCACTCGCTAATAATTTGCGAGAGCGGTTCATTCTGAAAGCTCAATGCTTTCGGAACACTCGCTCCCTTAGCAACAAGCCATTGAATCGCGCTGACCAAATAACTTGTATACGCCTCTTCTTTGTCAGGACGTAGTCTCACATGCTCTGTCCCCGTCCATCCATTAACGGTTGGCAGCGTTTTCATTCCTACGGGAGGCGACCACACAGAGATGATGTACTCGTGAACCCCTTTACTTTCAGATACTTGAACGAGATCTGAAATTTCTTGCATTTTGGGATCAATCAGATTGCCATCCGCATCTCCTGCGACGGGCGGGATCATGATTCGAAACATACTTACGCCTAAATCCTGCAACAAAGCATTCTGTGCGGCGGTTCTGTCCATGAAATTACGATTCCAGTCTGCACGGTTCCAAGAAGGGAATACACCCCAGCCTTTGACCGTTTGTTGATCGGTGTTCGAGATCGTCAGGTCATAGACCTCAGGCGCAGATTCTGCCTGCGCTGGCAAGACTGGAAAGCAAGACAACAGAATGAGCATGGAAAGTACCAAATACCAAGTGTTCAGCAACATCTTTCGTATCATAAGACTTATCCTCCCTATTCAATTTAGAACAAACTTACGCTTTACTTCCCCCCTTCCCTTCTAATTTTAGCGATTACGGCTCGAAACGGAATGAAATTATCTACGACAGCTTTCGAATTTCTATCGTTTAATTTTGAAATTCCATGATGAAACTTTCTATTGCCGTAATCTCTGTAATGATGAAACACCGCTGTACACTTCAATTCCATCGCAAAGAATACGACAATAACCAGGTTCCATATGCACATCGATGCATTTCCCACGATGTTGGTATCCGGTTATAGATACACGTCCTTCAGCCAGTGGCTGAGGATGTACGAGTAAACTGCCATCCAACTGCGGACGGATACCGGCCAAGCCCATGATGAGCGCCTGTGTGCCAGCCATGCCCGCAATATTATTCGCACGCTTATGCGCCGGTGTCTGCGGACGGTCGCAATAATGCTCTTGCGGAAAATACGGCAAATGCTTACCCATCCAGAGATGGCGCTTCATCACATCCCACGCCAGTTCAGGCTGACCAATCTCCCACAGTGTTTGTGCCAGAATAGGACCTTCACCGGCAAAGCTCCCGCCTCCGGACCAATCCGGATCGTTCAATTCGTAGTGCAGTTGATCCTCTGCAGATATGCTGGATACCCCGTATTCTCCTAGGAAAGCGCCATCGCGCAGATGCGACAGAAGCGCTTTCTCCATCTCTTGTGTGCATGCGCCCATGCGAAGAGAGTCGTAATACTGAATCGAATAAATATACTCCTTATGCCCATCGGGATATAGGCTGCTGAACCATTCAGCAGACGGGTCCCACAGCTGCTCTTCGATCGCCTTCCGTATGCGTGCTGCTTTCTCTCGCCAAATAGAAGCTCCCTCAATTCCAAAATGGTCCGCCAGCTCAGACATGCGAACATAACACCAAGCTCGTTCTGCATTCGGACTTGCAACCGCATGCTCGTAACCGCTGCTGCGCATCTCCAACAGATGATGATGATTACCATAATCGAGCAGCTCTCCCTGATGCAGTAGCCGTTCCTCATCGACTTCCAGAATTCGCTCTAGCATAGGATAAAGCTCTTTCACAGCACCATGCTGGCAAAATGTAGACCAAGCAAAATGGAAAAATGACCATAAGCTATAGGAATAAGGAAATGGTTGATCCCCCGTTCCATCGGGGAAGAAACAGATATGCCGATCGATGCCGCCTTCATACATGAATGTTAAAAACTCCGAAGACCTCTCAGGGCCTAGCAGCATCGTCAGTGTCTGACCGACATAACCCGCCGTATCCCATGGGTAACAGCTAATACCGCCGCCATCGATCCCAGATACAGCTAGAAACGGTTGAATCTTAAAGTCGGGATGTTCCCACATGCAGATGAGACCGCTAATCAGCGACCGTCGATAATACGATTCAAGACCAGGGATGTCACTTTGCAGCTGCGGGATCGTTGCTTCCGCATGCGCAATGCGTTTTGTCCAGCAGTCCGTTGTCTCTTGGTCCCAATCCGCCAGGTTTGCTGGCATCGCAACGCCGCATCCAGCTGGCGTAAATACAACAGCTATGCGGAAGATGGCTTCCTCCTCTTGCTCCAATTCAGCTGTAAGCTGATCTTGCAGCATGGTTATGCGAACGGAATCCGTTTCCCATATATGGTGATCGATGTTCGTCGCAGTCTCTCCCCCTCTAGGTGGACAAAACCCCCACTCACTTAATGGCACTTGATTGACAAGTCCCGGGGTTAGCTGGGGAGCAATAGAAAGCGGAATAACCCTTCCACATCGATTCGTTACCCGAACCGTGAGGACAAAGCCCGCTCGCCCCGTCAACGGAACGAGGTCGCTGCTTACATTAAGAGAGTACATACTCCCTTCTTTTAACCAATGATACGTTCCACGACGAAGTATGCGATCTGGCTGCCAAATCGCTCCAGCAAAGAGTAGGCCGCAATCTTCCTTGCCCAAGTTGCCAGTATCCTCTACCGGATTACCATCTGCCATGAATTGTAACTGCAAATGCAATTCGCCTGCCGCATATGGCGGGGAAAAAAATCCTTTTACCCCTGTAACCGTGCCATACTGTGGTGCCGTCACACTATATAAACTTGTGACCCCGATATGATTCGGTGGAGCCACACTTTTGCGAAGATCAAATGCATACTTTTCTAATAAACCCGTCATATTCGCTCACCATCCTAAATGTTATATTGTGATGTCTGACTATCCTTTCACTGCACCTACGGTCAAGCCTTTTACAAAATATTTCTGTAGAAACGGATACACGAAAATTATAGGACCCACACCAACTATCGCCATCGCCATCCGTACCGTTTCCGTCGGAATCGAAGCAGCCGCATTCCCTGCTACCGTTGCATCTACCATGCCTGAATTCAAGTATTGAATATTGTAAATGACCTTGTACATCAAATACTGCAAGCTGACCAAATTGTTGTTGCTGATGAAAACTGAGCTCGGAAACCAGTCATTCCAATAGCTCAGTGTCTGAAAGAGTCCGATCGTCGCCATAACCGGCAGAGAAAGCGGTAGGACGATCCGACCGAAAATACGGAACTCGCCGGCTCCATCAATTTTCGCTGATTCGATCAACGAGACCGGAATCGTATTGGCGAAAAAAGTACGCATAATAATGACATTAAACGGCGCAACCAAATGCGGAATAATGAGCGCCCATAGGGTGTTTTTCAACCCCGCTGTCGAATACGTCAAATACCAAGGAACCAGTCCACCGCTAAAGAGCATCGTGAAAAAGACAGCAAAGGCAAGAAAGTTACGATATGGCATATCTTGCCGGGAGATGGGAAAAGCGATCAAGGAGGTCAAGAGTAGACTTCCAATGGTTCCAACGACTGTGACTATAATCGTAACGCCGTATCCCCGCCATATTTTATCCGCGTCTTGGAATAAATAGCGATACGAATCTAAGGAAAAAACCTTCGGAAATATATTGTATCCGTGTGTTAATATCGCTTGCTCGTCCGTAAATGAAACCGAAATGACTAACAGCAGCGGGTATAAGCAGGCAATACTGAGCAGTGTGAACATGATAACCAGTAAAGTATTAGCTAGGGGAGATATCCGATTGCTGTAACTATGCGTATCCACCTTTGCACTCTGCGCTGCATCTATTGCTTTTGTTTCCATATGTGTATCTATGTGTGTATCCATGTCTCTTTCCCCCTAGAACAAAGCATTTTCCTTGCTTACTTTACGCACGACGAAATTGGTCAACAATACGAGGACAATACCTACCGCCGACTGATACAATCCGGCTGCTGCCGACATGCCCACATTTCCGCTGACGAGCAAGGACCGGTAGACAAACGTATCAATGACATTCGTTGTATCGTATAATGCGCCTGTATTCAGTGGCACTTGGAAAAATAAGCCGAAGTCTGCATTGAAGATTCTGCCGATCTGCAGGATGACCAATACGATGATAACTGGCGAAATTAAAGGAATTGTAATCTTCCGGATCTGCTGCCATTTGGACGCCCCGTCTATGACGGCTGCTTCATAATATTCTTGGTCTATCCCAACGATGGCCGCTAAATAGACCACCATGCTGTAGCCGATGTTTTTCCAGAGATTTACAAGTGGTAAGATAACGGTCCAATACTTCGACTCTGTATACCAGGAAATTTCGGAATAACCGAGCGGTTCAAGGATCGCTTTATTGATATACCCATACCCGCCGAGGAAAGCGTACGCCAGATAACTGACCACAACAAAAGAAAGAAAGTACGGAAACAGCAGACTGCTTTGAAAGAATTTAGTTAGCTTTCTACTTCTCAACTCATTCAGCGCTATCGCTAGAAAAATCGCACATACCGTATTCAAGACAATAAATAACGCGTTGTACAGCACCGTATTTCTCGTGGCCACCCAAGCGTCCTCTGTTTGGAACAAGTACTTAAAGTTGCCAAACCCCTCCCAAGGGCTGTGTAGGATACCGTCCACAAAGTTGTAGTTTTTGAAAGCAACGATCACGCCAAACATGGGAATGTAGTTATTAAAAATCAACACCAATAGCGGTAATAGCAGCATCAGGAATAAGGCTCGGTACTTGACAATGTTGAAAAGAAATCCTGTGCGTCGACTCATGTAGTCCACTCCTCTTTTTCTAGGTTTCTTCTATTGTAAAAGAGCACCCGAATTTGCTGAATAAAATTATCTAAGATAACATTAAAATTTCTATGCATTTGTTAAGATGCCAAAACAAGGCAAAAAAACGCCAACGATCCTAAAGATCGCCAGCGTTTCTCTCCATACGTTATTTTTTTGTGCTCAAAAATTCATCAAGCTGCTTTTGTTTCTCGGCAATAACTTTGTCCAGACCTGCCTTCTTCATCTTATCGATAAAGACAGGAAGTTCCTTTTCATAATCTAATACGCCCGTGCTAAGTCCATCGATGTAAGCATTGTAAATGTTAACGATGGCCGCTTCTTCATTTTTCACTGGTTCTGCGTTGTAACTGAAACCTACGATTTTGGACGGTTTTGCCGACTCATTGAATTTCTTGTATTTATCCCACTTTTGCGGATCCTCATTATCCCACAGATAGTTGATAAATTGCTTACCAAACATATAGTTATTACCAGGTGAATATCCGGTTTGACCAGCTTTCATGCCGTCAGGTACTGAAATGATATTCCCACTCTTTTTCACAAAGTGCTTGCCTTCTACACCAAATACAAGCGTATTGAGGATCTTCTCATCCGTATGCATTAAATTAATCAGCATCATCGCGCGATCCGCATTTTTGGATGTTCTGGAGATTGCAGTCATTGCACCGCTCAGATCGCCACTGGATGTGTATGGCTGCGTTAACTCCACTTGCACCATTGGATGGCCCCATTGTTGGCTTAGTACAGCGTCCTTACCTGGTGTCAGCTGTTGCCACTGGGCAAATGTTGTACCTGCCTTGTTCGACGGTCCAGCATCTTTTTGTGTAGCAGGATCCTTCTGGAAGTACCCTTTTTGACTCCACTCTTTCATCAATTTCAACGTTTGCTGCATTTCAGGCGTTTCCCACTGGTTAACAACTTTCGTCGTTCCATCCATTTTAATAGCGCCTGGTACTGCAGTGTTACCGATTTGCTCGAATGGAATCAAGGAAACGTTGTTTTTGCCACCCCAGAAAGGCGTAACGGTCGGCTCTTTCTCCTTAATCGTTTTCAGCATCGGTTCCAAATCTGCATACGATTTAATTGTGCTGATGTCGAACTTATATTTATCCACGAGTTCTTTATTCAAAACAACACCGAACTCACTAGCCATTTCTTTCTCTACCGGAATCGCATATAATTTACCACCAACTGCCGTGCCTGACAAAAGAAGCGGATTCATTTGGGCTTTCGTCTCTTTTGCAAATTTATCTAACAACGGAGTCAACTCAAGAAATGCACCTTTGGCAACGTTACCGCTGAAGTTATCCCAGCCGGCTGTGAATAGGAGATCGAATGGCTCGCCAGAAGCTGACATCAGGTTGATTTTCTGAGCCCAATTCCCCCAGTCAACCGCATTGATCTTCACAGTCGCATTAATTTTGTCCTTCAACAGATTGTTTAATTCCGCTTCCACCGCAGCCTTATCCTTTTGTTCTGTACCTGGGTAATAAATCGATAATTCTACAGGATCAAGTGCCGGCTTGCTGCTTGCTGCTGTTGTTGCTGTTGCCGAAGCTTGCGCACTTTGTGCTGGAGTCGAACTTGCGGTCTCACTTTTTCCGCAACCCACAAGCGCCATGGATAACACGGTTACTGAAGCAAGAAGCGTTGCTCCGATTTTCGTTGTTCTGACTTGCATGTAAAACCCTCCTTAGTGGTTGAGCGATAGAATTAATTGCTTTCTGTCCCCATTGTAGACGCTTCGATTGCGGAACTGAATAAAATAATCTATGACAACCTTCAAAAATCTATTGGTTTTCCTTTAAAGGTTTCCGAGGGTCAAACTGTGGTTTCACGTAATCATTGTAATTGATGAGATTTCTGAGAACGGCATCGTCGAGCGAGATGTTATACTGCATGGTCAGGTTATTGAGTATTTCAGCGGGTGAAAGGATTCCTTGCATAATGTCTCGATAAGCCTTCATGCGCGACGTGTCTCCTAAATCTTTTGGTGAAAAAGGGGTCTGGATATTTTGTAAAATAAATTTAGGTTCTTTTGGATAAGGTGATTCTTTCTCAGTGGGAAGAAAGGCATCAAACTGCGGCTGCACCGGTCGGTATTGAGGATCATTAGTAATCCCTTCAAGGGTCGGTATCGCGCCTCCCTGCTTGTACAAGGCTCCTAAGTATTCAGCGGAATGTAGAAATTTCCACAGCTCCACCGCTTCTTGTTTATGTTTGGTATAGGCATTAATGGCGATCGGCGATTCGGGATAAATCATCAAAGCTCCCTTGTCCGAATCCGCAGATGCAAGCAGTGGCGGCATGGCAAGACCCCAAGCAAAGGGCAACGTCTTCATACGGCTCAGTGTGACAAAATCACGGTTGGTGACATACATCATCCCGATATTACCTTCTGCGAATTGTGTTAAAGCGGTATCGCTCTTGAGCGAGGTTTCTCCTGGAAATAAGCCACCCTGCAGCTTCATGTCCAACATGGTTTGGAACCACGGTTGATACACCATGAAGTCGTATTTTCCTTTGGCAAAATCATAGTAATTAACGCCACTGTATGTGTTCGCGATTTCTAGTGCCTGTTGAAATCCCGCCCAATCCTCACCCGCAGGGAGCGCAAATCCGTATTTTTGATACCCCGTACCTGCTTGGGAGATCTTATTCGCATAAGCTTTTAATTCCTGCAGAGTGGTAGGTGAATGTTCTGGATTGTAGCCTGCTCTCGCTAACAATTCTTTATTATAAATGAGCCGTAATGTCATCATGCCAGATGGAATCGCGTAGAAGTGATCGTTTTGCTTCGTAAAATCTAACGCCCACGGTGGAAAAGCAAGCAGCTCCTTCTTGGAGACATATTCGGATAAATCCAACAACCAGTTCTTGTAGATATATGGCGTTAACCATCCCGTACCGATTTGAAATACATCAGGTCCTTCGTCAGAAGTCATTTGCATATTCAGCGTTTGATCATAGCGATCACGGGGAAGGTTAATCACTTCCACATAGGTTCCCGGATGTGCTGAATTGTATTGTTCAATTAAACTTTCGATTACTTTCAGTTCCTCGGAAGACTGCACGGCCAGTGTAATTTTGGTTTTCTGATCGGTGAAAGTTTCTGCCTCATCATCTGGAAATTTCGTATCCTTGAAGCTGCAACCCGCCGTTAGGAATACGCCGATGGCGATACATCCAACTAGCAGCCGTTTTGTCAACCCCAAACTAAAGCTTTTCTTCATAATTAATTCCCCTTATAATGTTGATGAAAGCAGCTCATTTCGGGCCCAAAGGAGGCGATTGCCATGCTCCGGAAAGTTGCCGCTTATATTTCATTGACCCGGACAAGCTTGAAATATCGACTTTTGCTCTACTTCTTAATTCTGGTTATTCTGCCAACATCCATTATTTCAGTTACGATATACAATGAGTCCTACCAAACAATTACGGAGAACATTAACGTTTCCGTGCAAAAAAACCTTAACATGGTAGAGACCATTTTGCTGAAAAAATTTGAAGAAATGGACGGCGTTGCAGAATCGATCTATTTGAATCCAGACATGCTTGAGATTTTATCTGCTGATCATCCCACCGATCAGGTTTCTACCGTTAATGAATTAGCCAATTTAAATAAAATCATCGATGGTTATCGTGTAACCGGCGGTCCCCAGACACAATTCGCACCGAAACTGTATATGCTGGACAGGCCCGAATACTTACAGTATAACTTTTCCAGGAACGTTTCGACGATTAGCCAAATTGAGCAGGAAACCTGGTATACGAAGCTGCCTCCGAAAGCGCAATATTCGATAGCAGGTTTGTATGCGCATACATCCGCGAATGGAACTTCTTATACAATCAAGCTTGCGAAACGACTTTTCGGCTTGAACAATGTCATTATTCCTTATGTAGGACTCCTGACAATTGATGCCGATATCGATGATTTTAATGACATACTCGTTGGGCTCAAGCCTTCCAAGAACAGCTCTATTCTCATCATGGACAGTAATGCGACCGTCATCGTAAGCCCGGATTTAGCTTTGTTAAACCAAAGTCTCGCCACAGCACCTTATATTCAAAATATTAGAAAGATGCAAGCCCGAACCGGCTCATTCGGTGAAACCATTCAAGATGAATCTATGCTTGTATCCTATAGACAAATCGGTTCGCTCGGTTGGACTGTCGTATCCGTCTCTCCGATCACCGACCTGAATGGCAAGCTTATCTCTTTCAGGAAAGTGATGTACGCCGTATTGGCGTTATGCATGGTCCTCGCATTCGTCATCGCCCTGCTTTTATCAGGAAATATTACGAACCCTATTCGCAAATTTATCAAATCAATGTCTTACGCACAGGAAGGAAACTTCGATATTCAAATTCAATACAAACGGAAAGACGAGTTTACCTACCTGTTCAGTGAATATAACAAAATGATACTTCAGATCAAAGAATTGATCAATAAATTGTACGTCAGTGAGATTAAGAAGAAAGAAGCGGAATTAAAAGCGCTGCAAGCGCAAATTAATCCTCATTTTTTATACAATACGTTGGATTCCATCAACTGGATCGCACTGCGCAATAATGTGCCGGATATCAGTCATATGGTAACCTCTCTGTCTGACTTTTTTCGATATAGTTTAAGTAAAGGCCGAAATATTATTCCAATTGAAGATGAATTGCGTCAGGTTGAGAGTTACTTATCGATTCAACAGGTTCGTTTCAAAGAAAGGCTGGCCTATTCGATCCAGGTTGAACCTGAAGTCTATGGGCATTACACGGTCAAACTCATTCTCCAACCCTTAGTCGAGAATTCCCTTATTCACGGTATTGAAAAAAGGCGCGGTAAGGGTCTTATTACGATTAGAGCTTACAAAGCTCAGGATCAGATTGTAATTGAAATTAGTGATAACGGCATAGGTGCCAATGTAGCTGAGCTCAACGAGATACTGTTAAGCAACAATGGATCTGGCAAATCATTCGGCATGATCAATGTACATCAACGGATTATACAAGTTTTCGGAGACGGTTGGGGTATTCAATACAGAGATCAGGAAGGTCCTGGCCTTACGGTCACCGTGACGTTCCCGGCAGTTTCAACATTAGAAGGGTTGGATGAAGATGCTCAAGATGATCATAGCGGATGACGAATTCAATGTGAGAGAAGGTTTGAAAGAAGTTGTCCGATGGGAAGAATTAGGTATTGAAATTATCGCTGATGCTGCTGACGGCTTAGAAGCACTTGAGCTATGCCAGGAATTAAAACCTGATATTTTACTTACGGATATCCGAATGCCGATGATGGATGGCTTGGAAGTCGCGTTAAAATTGAAGGAGCTCGAAGAGACAACACGGATTATCATCATCAGTGGCGCACAAGATTTCAATTATGCTAAAACAGCCTTAAACTTAAACGCAGACGGTTATATCTTAAAGCCAATCCGGATACCCGAGCTGCAGGATACGGTAAAAAAAGTCGTCTCTTCGATCGCAATGGAACGTAACCGAGAGGAAAAAAGTCAGCAGTTGCAGCAGCAGTTGTACGAAAACATGCCTGTTCTACGCGAGAAATTTCTAGCTAATTTGACGCAAGGCATGCACAAAAGCGAACAAGATGCTCAAAATAAAATAGACTTCTTCGGTATCTCATTAGAAGTTAATCAACTACACGTAGTGGCGGTCATACAGATTGATGACTATGAGAAAGCGATCGAACGCTACACGGAAGAGCATAGACAGCTCCTTAACTTCTCGGTCAGCAATATTTTAGAAGAAATCGCCGATCGAAACCGGGCTGGGCTTGCCTTTTGCATGAATGAAAATGAATATGTTGTCATCTTTAATCAAGCTGCTCAGCAAGGCCATAAGCATCTTGAAATTTGCCAAGAAATAATCGACTGTATGAATACGTATCTCAAAATGTCTGTATCTGTAGGCGTTGGCAATCCGATCCAAAAAGTTTACGATTTACATCACTCCTACCAAGAAGCGCGGCTAGCGATCGAATACAAATTTTACACAGGGAAAGATTCCATTCTGCAAATCAGCGATTTCCAAACGAATACGAACAACATCGAGTATCCCAAGCTCTATGAAGTCGAAAACAAGTTGATTAACTTTATGAAATTGGGCAACAAGGCGGAAGTTTCAAGAATGGTCGAGGATATTTTCCATACCCTTTGTGCCAATCACAATCTGCCCGTCGATTATGTGCAAAGCATTTGTATTGAACTTATCCACATGGCTTCAAGAACACTGTATGAGTTTGGTGAGAACATTCATCAGATCATCCCTGATTACACCTTATTGTTCAGCGAGGTCTACAACAAACGCGAAGCTGCGGAGCTTAGAGACACCATGATAAATCTTTTTGATCAGCTGACTCACTATTTTGCTCAGAAGCAAACCAACAAAAATAGCCGTACCATTCAGAAAATTAAAGATATCATATCGCAAAAGTACATGGAAAATCTCACCGTTGCCAGGCTATCTGAAGAAGTCTACCTCTCCCCCAATTACATCAGCCTCATTTTCAAGCAGGAAACGGGAGAAAGTGTCACTGAGTATGTGACGAAAGTCCGTATGGAAGCCGCTAAGGAGCTGTTAAAAGATCCTGATCTGAAAATATTAGACGTCTCCGATATGGTCGGATATGAGAATTCCACCTATTTCAGCACTGTATTTAAAAAATACACAGGGATGCATCCGCAGAAATATCGTACCCTTTTTCAGATTTCATAGTCAAAGCAAATACGATTCTAGGAGTTGCACCATTGACAAGCTATTCTTATTCAACCAATCATTTCGAATGTAGAATTGATTAAGTATGTAAGTGAAGTTCTCTCTTATATCCATCCCTGCATAATGCTGACCGATATAAAAATGAAGTACCGCTATATGATACACCTGGGTCAATAATTGGAGTTGATTGATTTCTTGCATCGAACCCTTTCGATAACGGGCATAGCCCTTAATAAATGCCTCTGCCATTTCCAAAGAGCCATTACTCATCTGAAGAATATGATTAAGGGAAATCGTAAACTCCATAAAGCTGATATCCAAGGAGGTGAAATCAAAATCCAGTACACCAACGATTTTGTTATCTTGGGCCAATAAGTTAAATATCAATAAGTCGTGATGAACTAGTTGTTTTGGTAATTCCTTTATCTTATATAAGTTAGTGTGAAAGGACGAAATCATTTCTCGATAAAAGATTAGATTAGTTTCGGAAACTGGAAAAGGTGGATTTTCCATAAAAGATGTCACTGCAAGCTGATCGGCTAGAGGGTGAAGAGCATATATCTCCGAAAAAGATTTGCCGTGATATCTGCCGTGTTCTGTTACGTATTTACTCAGTGTGGAAGAAATTTCTCCGACAACCTTACCGAATTCAGCAGCATGTGTACGATCTAACAATTCGGGAACATTCCCATGAATAAACGAAATGATTGCACCTATCATTCCGTTTGACAATCGTACAAAGTCATCCCCATGAAGTGTTCGAAGAAAAATAGGTACTTGAAAACTAAGATCATATTCATTTAGAAATGATGTAATTTGGGATTCTAGTACGATGCCATCTATATTTTTGGTATATGAATGATAGATGCGGATTACGTACTTTTTATCTTTTACAGATATTATTTTTGTCAGGTTAGTCAGACCAAATGGAACCGACTCCATCTCATAATTTGAATGCTTAAAATAATGACGAACCAACTCATCGATTGCTTCCTGCATAAAAACCTCCATTTTCCCAGCATTTCCTTCCAAACCTACATGAATAACTCACATTTCATAACAGTAACAGCTTCTCCTGCCATTAAAACCCTGTCTTCTTGTATATTTATTTTAAGTATGCCGCCACGTGCCGAAGCCTGAAAGGCAACCATTTCAGCTTTATTTAATTTCTTTCTCCAGTAAGGCGCAAGAGCACAGTGAGCTGATCCTGTAACGGGATCTTCGTTGACGCCTATGGCTGGGAAAAAGCATCTCGAAATAAAGTCATACTTGTTAGATTTACTTGTTACAATGATCCCTCTGGTTTCGATCGTTCTCAGGATAGAAAAATTAGGACTTAGATCTTTTATGACATCTTCGGACTCAACTTCAATCAAATAATCGAATCTATTTCGGCCTGCATAGCTTGGTTCAATTTGCAAAGCTTCAATTAACTCCAGGGGATATTCGCTCTCACGCACAGGCTCTGCAGGGAAATTCAATTGCATCCATGAACCTTCTTTACTCGCCAAGAGAAGTCCACTCTTTGTATAGAAGTTAATTGTCTGGTCTCTCGATATAATCTCTGTTTCCCATAAAATGTGAGCACTTGCTAAGGTAGCATGTCCACACAATTCAACTTCCGTGTTCGGAGTAAACCATCTTAGGGAATAACCATCCTGATGTGGGGACAAAAAAGCAGTTTCAGATAAATTCATTTCGGCGGCTATATTTTGCATAATAAAGTCATCGAGAGGTTCGGTAGTTAAACATACGGCTGCTGGGTTCCCCTTGAAGACCTTATCTGTGAAAGCATCGACAACATAGATCGTCAAAACCATACTAATCCCCTTCCATTACGTAGCATGCGCAGCTAAAAGAATTGCTGCTTTTTCAAGTATCGTCTTATCTCGTAAAATCATAAATGAACTCGAATAATCCGTACAGCTTTGAACGGAAGCATTCATCACTTCTAATGCATGATCTAGTGTCATCCACTTGACCACCATACCGAGCTCCATTTCGCTTTCAGTAAGCATGGTATTACTGACGCTATTCTGTACTTTTGCTATATAGCAGTAGGAGAACTGCATGTAGTTATTTCTGTTCTTATGTTCCTCAATATACCCTAGTTCATACAAAATTTCAGCTTCATAACCAGTCTCTTCCTTAATTTCACGTAAAAATGCCTCCTTTGTATTTTCACCATCATCTACCCCTCCACCAGGTAACTTGTAAAGGTTCGTTTTGGACATAAACATCATTGCAACTTTCTTCTGGTTATCTACTACAACACCTCTGGATCCGTATCGAGAAATGGTCTCTAGAAATTCAGGTGCACCACCTAGCATATCACTATCCGTTATTCTTTTAATCAGTTGCATGACATCACCCTTCCATAATGAATACCTATCTTAAAAATACAAACAAGGAGCAGCTGCCAACGCAGTTCTGCTCCTTGCATATGAACGATACGGTCTACCCTACTCGCTTTTGTACTCTAAAATATCTCCTGGCTGACAATCTAAAGCTTTACAAATCGCTTCTAAAGTCGATAATCGAACCGCTTTAGCTTTTCCATTTTTCAATATAGAAAGATTAGCCATTGTGATGCCAACCTTCTCCGAAAGCTCTGTTACGCTCATTTTTCTCTTAGCCAACATCACATCAATATTGATTATTATCGCCATGTTTTTCACCTCAGACCGTCAAATCATTCTCTGATTTAATATCAATCGCTTCTTTTAAAAGCTTTTGGAGTACAGCAGCAAAAACGGCAATCACCATGGATGCAAAAATCATAACCATTCCGATTAGAATGAGACCAGGGGCATCATCTCTCTCCGCCACGAGATAGAACAGCGGCAACCCAACCACATACAAGCAACTGATTATAATCGCACACAATTTAATATTCTTAAGTACGTCTACAGATAATTCCGAGAAAGCTTTGTTCTTATCAATATAACCTAAAAGCTTAAACGTTTGATACAGTGCAACGTAAAAGGGTATGGCAGTTCCATACAAATCGATGAAAAGAAGATATTTAATATACGTATGATCTGGATACAACTCAGCTGCATAGTTCGCTAGCTCTGGCACCAAAAATATACACAAAGCTAGAACCGGTATTCCCATAAGAATAACAGCTATCTTTAAAAAGAGTGTTGTTCCTCGTTTCATGTAAAGTCCCTCACTTATCTTTAAATTTAATTTGAATTTACCATATTATTTATCGTTTCGCAATAAAAAACAAACGAAATTAAACATATTATTGTTGTTATATTCGCTTTTATTTCGCAACACATTGTTATAAAGCTTTCTTTATGCTAAAAAAACAGCCGACCCTATGATGGCCGACTGCCCAGATTTTAAGTAAGTATTTAACATCTCACATGTTTGCGTTTGAAGCCAAGAGCATCTTTCTGTACGGCCTTTTGAATATTGTCGGAAGCGTTTATGAATTTACTTTTAGTCTTCTCTCGACCGACTTCTACGGGTCCAACTGACTTTGCGATCTCGACTGCCTTATCATGGAGCGGTATAAAAGAGACTCCCACTGTGTAAATAAAATTATTCATCGCATATTTAGCTCGTTCAGGAGCTTCGTGAATCGTACTTTTCACAATTTCAAGCATATTGGCAATTTTGCTTTCGGAAAATTCGCTGTCTGAGCGATTTCCCAGAAGCCAACAGTAGCAGCTCCAGCCCGCCGACATTCTCAGTTCCTCGCCGCTTGCAATCCATGTATCTGCTACTTCTTGTGCAATATTGGCTTCTGACAAGGTGACTGCAACCACGTAATCGGATAGCATATAGAAATAGGCCGCGTCAATCCAACGGTCAAAATCAACTGCAGTCATGGCTATTGGATCTGCAATGATACCAGCAAAATACATGGCATCATAGTTCCCTGTAGCGTAGAGCTGTTCAGCTAATGCCTGATTGATTTTTATTTTCTTGGCAAGTGGCTTCATCGCACCTGTCGCTACACCGAAAAGTGGTTCGTGCGCGCCATTGGACACGTATATTTTCTTAGTACGTTCCTTACCGAGAGCTTCAAGCTCCTGCATGACGATTTCTACATTCATAGTCGAATACTTCCTTTATTATATGATTTTATTTCCTACGTCTGCTCATCCACTACCCTATTCATCATGCCAAATAGCTTATAAGTCGCAATTACTAAGTTTCCAATCATATTAACTACTTTGTGGAGCCAATCCAAAATGAGATGATTAGGTTCCTAATGATATCCATACCATAACATCGTTGAAATGTAAATAAATCGGCCATTTCTAATGGACAATTTCGGGAAAATGATACAATTCCGTTATTTAGTCCAGTTGATTGACAACTTTCACTGTTAAAGTATAAATTTAAGAGAATCAGTCTCGTATAAGGCTTTCAAAGGAGGGGAACTCCGTGTATCGGCTAATAATTGTGGATGATGAAGAACATATCCGAGAAGGATTAAGCGATTTAGTTGATTGGGCGTCTCTCGGATTTCAACTTGTCGCTAAACTGGAAGACGGTAAACAGGCTGTTGAATGGTTGCAGAAAACTGAGATCGATATCATTCTTTCTGATGTGAAAATGACGCATGTATCCGGCCTTGAGCTCGCTAAATACGTTCATGAGAATCACAGACAGACGAAAATCGTGCTCATCAGTGGGTTCAAAGAATTTGATTATGTGAAACAGGCAATGAGTTACAATGTCATTCATTATTTGTTAAAGCCGACGAAGCTCAGTGATATCAGAACCGTATTTCAAGACGTGAAGCTGAGATTGGACAAGGAAAAAGAGGATTACGAACAGGTGTCCAAAGTCCTGAAGCATAAGAATGAATTGCTCCCTCTGATTCGGAAACAATTATTCCGTGATATGTCGACAGGTAAATTGACCGATCCAACTGAGGTAGAGAAGCTGCTGCGGCTGACCGAAGTCCATGTCAATACACTCAATCATCGATGTGCATTAGCTCGAATCTCCTTTGCAAATCCTGGCGTTTCCGCTGAATCTATTGAAAAAATGATTCGCAATGACGGGTCAGGTATTTTGTATATCCCCATCCTTATGAATACCCAACAACTTGATCTTGTAGCTCTTGATCTTCCAGATCAGCATGATGCTCAATCCTTTCGCGCTTCGATAACGTCTAATATGCAAACTGTTTTACAGCGCATAAACACCTTATTAGGAGTTGAAGCACAGACAGATATCGTAGGTTCGTTCGAGAATTTACGCCAACTCATGAGTGAAAGTGCTGTACATTTTAATAAAGATGATGATCTGTTCGAACTGGATGTAACTGAAGTGTCCTTACGAAACACCCCTCAATTAGCGGAACAACGCAAACAATTCCTCACCTATCTGAACGCAGGCAATATCGAAGCATTACCTGGGCAGTACGAAGTCTTATTGGATACCGTACATCAAGGGAAATTACCTACTCATTTTGTGAAAAATCTATTGATTGAACTCTTCTCCTCTCTAAGCTTCAAATTAAATGAGATGGACTTGCCCATCGACAAAATAACGAACAAACCCTTCTACTATGAGACCATTCTTCGTCTGAATAGCTATGACGAATTGCTGAACTGGGGTCTATCCGTGCTAAACGAAATCGTCAACTACTTTCAGAAGCATATGGCAGCGGAGCCTTCAGCGATCCAGAAAGCCAAAGATTATGTGTCTCATTATTTTGACAAAGATATCTCACTGGAAAGTGCAGCCTCACAAGTGTATTTAAGTCCGGATTATTTTGGCAGAATCTTTAAACAGTACACGGGAAGCAGCTTTACTGACTTTGTTACTGAAACTCGTATACATAAAGCATTAGAATATTTACAAGACCCTCAATTTAAAATCTATGAGATCGGATCGATTGTTGGGTATAAGAATACGAAGTATTTTTTCAAAATATTTAAAAAACAAACAGGTTATACGCCTACCGAATATCGACGTAAATCGATAAGTAAGGATAAGCAATGAGAGATCCCTTAAGCTTATGGTTTATCTTGAAAAACTACCGATTTCAAAGCGTCTTTATCAAAAATTTTCTGATTATATTGGCTCTTATCCTTCTTCCAGTCACGGGATTAAGCGTGGGGATTTACAATCTTTACAGTAAGACAGTTACAGAAGAAATCAGTAGCGCACACTTGAACTCCCTCTCACGGATCCGGGATATGGTTGACATGCTCATGCGCGAAGTGGATGATTTCTCCGTGCGATTTGCATCAGACGATGTCGTGGCCCAATTGATGGAAAAGCGGAACGCCGGACAATCAAGTTATGACACAAGTATGCTTACCGCGAAGCTGTTTACAAAGCTGAATTACACGAACAATATACAGGATTTTGTTGATTCTGTGTACTTGTACTCGGAAAACAACCAGTCCGTCTGGACATCTGATTTAAGAAGATGGTCTTTAGAAGAATTTATGGATCAGGGTTGGGTTCCCAGCTATAACGAAAGAAAGTTAACGTATAGGGATTGGTCGCTTGCCAGACAAGCGAAAACCCATTACTCCGACAGCAATGAGCGTCAGTTGATGACGTTAATCCGCATGGCTCCTTTGCTTCAGACAAAGACAGGCAGTGTCATTATGAATATTGATACCGCCAAGTTCATGAGCATCATTCACAATACCAACAATCATTACATCGATAACCTCTATATTATTGATGGGAATGGCCTTATTGTGGGTCAGGACAATTTTGAAATGATTAACCATCCTATTTCAGATATCATTCCTAATGTGGATCGGATGGAAGAAAATCCGAATGAACCCGTCTTTTTATACAATGAAGAAACCAAGCAGTCCATTTCTCATGTTAAATCTCAATACAATAAATGGCGATTTATATCAGTCGTTCCCTTGAAGCTATACGAGGATAAAGCAAGGTACATACGCAATTACTTACTCGTCTCTTCCCTATTCAGTATCGCGGTAGCCATGATTTTATCGCTAATTGTTTCATGGCGAATGTTTATACCGATTAAACAGATCATGTCTGTTGTTAGTCGACCTGGCGACTGGCTGGAAGATTCAGAGCGAGCCAGCCCTATTAAATCGGTGAAAACGCAGGTTAACGAAATCAAATATATTACCTCTAGCATACTTAGTTCTTATGGCGAAAAGCAGGAATTAGAGAATGAGCTTCGCTATCGCCTGTCGCTGCTTGATCGCGCGTATGCAGTGGCCTTGCAATCCCAAATTAATCCCCACTTCCTGTATAACACACTCGAAACGATTAATTGGCAAGCGTTACGGCTTACAGGCTCGGAAAATCCCGTTTCCGAAATGATTAGTTCGCTTTCTCAGCTTCTACGCTTTTCCTTAGAAGGCGAAGGACATTTAGTTTCGATCCGAGAAGAGCTCGCGTATTGCATGCACTATCTCGACATACAGAAAATTAGATATCCTCGGAAATTTGAAGTGGTCGTGCAAGTTGATGAGAAACTCAATGATTACAAAATCCCGAGGATCACCCTCCAACCCCTGATCGAAAATTGCATCTATCACGGGATCAAACCCAAAGACGGCGAAGGTAAAATTACAGTTACCGGAACGTTGGAAGGTGCTCACGCCGTGCTCCGTATTTCTGATAACGGAATCGGAATTGAGTCGGATAAGTTAGAACAAATTAATGCCGAGCTGGCCAATAAGAATTGGATTACCGGGAATCATATAGGCGTTATGAACGTGAATCAGCGGATTAAATTAACCTTCGGAGAGCAATGTGGGTTACAAATGGTGAGCGAGCTTGGACTTGGCACTGAAGTAACGGTTAGAATTACCGCGTTAGAGGGATAAGGAAATAAGGGGCTGAGCGAATGTACTGCATCGCTCGGCCCCTTATATTTCGTGGTCTTATAGCTGTAATTCCGCTTTTCTTACACAGAAATTATCGTCTCCTGAGAATACCAAGTAGACTGTCTTGCCATCCGGGCTCATCCACTTTGCGGGAAATTCTCCTCGTTCTCCCGGTCCTATGTCCCATTTTTCAGTAAAATAAACCGTCGTCCATGGTCCCCATGGCTCAGGGGCATCATAAACCCCGAATCCTCCAGAGAAGCGAGTGTCGCCTCGATCCCTATGACCAGGCTCGTTTGGAATATGCTGCCACCATAAATACCTTTTTAAAGCACTATTGTAGCTGATACCCGATCTTAAGCAGGCATCTTGGTGCTGGAACACCGCACCTCGATCTTCGATATCCTTCGTCCACCCCGGAGACTCTCCGTCAAATGAATGCAAGAATTCATATGCCCCCCTATCTGCAATCCTGTCCTTCGGTACTCGCATGAGTATCATTCGATCTGAAGGTACGTCCGCTTTCGGATGATCATGGGTTACGGTGTAGACATATTCGTCCCTTGCATCCCAGTAATTCTTACCGTAATTGATAAAGGCGCACAAGCCAAATTCTTCAAACTTCCAATCGCTAAAGCTCCAGGTTTGGGCATGATCTATTGACCAGGCTAACTGCGCCTGTCCCCCTTTCTCATCTGCATGAAACAGCCACGCATAAAGAACTCCGTCGACCATGAGAACTCCGCTACCTTTTTTTCCCTGTCTGCCATATCCTTTGTTTTCACCTGATGCGGAACGCACATTAATTCCCTGAACATCAGGTGGATTCCCTGTTACATAGGCAAAGCCCAGACCTAGCTTCTCATCCAATACGGGGTCAAAGCCATATCCATCACCATATAACGTATAGAGGCTATCATCATCAGCCCACGTTACTGGCCAATTATCGCTCCCATCATATTTAACAGGGTCTGTCATATAAACTACACCGATTGCTGTACGAATCATGCTTTCAGTTGGCTCCCAGACAAGTCCCTTAATAACACTACTTTTAGGATACGGAGGTTTCCTAAGCTCCCGTTCCATATCTGTCGTTTTACCTTTATTGTCATTCATTGGTCACCTCGACATAGAGATTTCTTCACCCGACTTTGCCCAATGAAGTCCAGCTTCTGCAGGCAAGATTGCTTGCTCATAACAATAAGTCATCTGTTCAACAAGGCCTTCAACGTAATTGCCAGTCTCATTTTTCCAGAAGTGCTCTCCACGTTTTACGAACTCTTCAGGGAACTTCACAATCTCACGCATAGATGCCTGCATGCCGCTAATACACATCGTTTGGGACATGGCTGCCTCCACCCCGCAGACGGGCATCCCATCCCCCGCAGCAGCGGCTATAGCCATCCATAGCTTGGTGTCCGCTTGTTGATTTGGATTCTCGTATTCTTTGGTTTCTCCATTATGAAAACGTGCCATAATAGGGGAACCTTTTTTGTAATCCCCATCGTCTAAATCGACCACGGCATGCTCGAACTCATAGCGGAACAAAGCCCCCTTGCTTTGATTCACGGCATGGGATCCGTAATATAGCACCTCTATCCCACTGTCCGTAATGGCTCTCATTGCTGCGGTATCGAAATTGTCAATGTAATTCGCACGGTACAACTCCGCAATGACCAAGGATGGATACGCGCTTGCAGCGATTTCCTCACCAAGAACATAGAACATGTTATGTAAGTAATGCGCCGTTGCATTATTAGCTACACTGTCTAAAATCATCGTTCCATTCGCATCTTGCTTTTTTCCTGCCCAGCCTCTGGCATAATAGGTATCTGTTCGTGGCCAAAGGACGAGTGTCTTGAGCCGCTTCGGCTTCCCAAATAATCCAGCTATGATATCTCTCTTTAGTTCCTGTATGCCTCGACTATGACTCCACTGGTACCCGATTGAAACAAATTTCTTCGCTCGATCCCTAGCCGCAATTATGTTGAAAGCTTCTTCGATTGTAGGGCTTAACGGTTTTTCAGTTAAAACATTACTCCCCTGTGACAAAGCCAGACAGGTTTGGGAACTATGAAATTGAATTGGCGAGGAAATAATAGCCAAATCGGACTTGGCGTTTACATAGAAGTGCTCCAGAGACGGATAAATTGGTATCTTCATTTCTAGTATTTTTTCATAATGATGACTTTTTTCAGGATAAGGATCTACAACGCCAATAAGGATATAGGGGTAATTGCCACCACCCTTTAACAAAGTATTCACATAGAAACCACCATATCCTCCTATGCCGACCAATACTACTTGTACAGGATTCATCGCAACTTCTCTCTCCCGTTCTATTCAAAAATAAACGACGCGACCTTCATCTGCGGACATTCTTGCTCGAAGACTAGCTTCTGTAACAGCAAACGATTGTTCAGCACTCACTAAACACGTTCCTTGTCCCCGAACCTGCTGCAAGAAATCGACAAAAATATCCTGTGAAGGCAGCAAAGGGACTTCTTGGATACCTTCGCCTTGTTCGTTGATTAGATACACTTGATTATGCATCACTTCGACAATGCCTCGCGTACCTACGATTCGGATTCGATCATCCGCATGACTCGGAGCCTGCTTCGGTCTTAAATAGTCGATGGTGAGAGAACCCATGACTTCATTCGTAAATGTAAAATGGCAAAGAGCAGTCGCCTCTAATTCGCCATGATCCTTATTGGCCCTCGTCGAGTGGGAGGCGAATACGGACAGCAATTGCTCACCACTCCATTCGTAGAGCCAATCAATTGCATGACTTCCCACCCAAGGAATCGTGCCACCATAGGTTTCACGTCTCTTGTACAGCGCATTACGCTCCCCTAAACGGTATGATTTCTGCGCATTAATTAGTCTAATTTCACCAATGCTTCCATCACGAAGCAGCTTTCTGATCGTTAAAAAACAAGGTGTATAACGGATACCGAACATCGCAGCCAGTTGTGCATTCGCGTTCTGATAAGCCGCCTTTACTTTATCCAAATCCGTCAAGGTGGTAGCCACTGGTTTTTCCACAAAGACATGGATACCTCGATTTAATGCCTGTATGGTAATTGAAGCATGATCATTGAAATGGCTAGCGATGGCTACGACATCTGGCTTTAATGTATCCAACATGACCGTATAGTTTTCATATCGCTCAGGCGTGAATCCACGCTGAAGCGCATGGCGATATAAGCCATCAACGTCCTCTCCCAGTGATCCAGGTGCAATGCCTGCTAAATAGGCATCTGGTTGTTCCCGCAATCCTTCCAGCACATAACCTGTGTGGCCAGATGAGCCTATGATACAAATTTTCAATACCAAACTCCCTACCTTTCTATGACTAAAATTGAACCAATTTATCCACTCTCACTAATTGACCAGTTTGTATGGATATATTACCTGCGATACCAGTCAGAATGGACATGGCACCGTCTATATGTGAAGCAGTGCGATTCAAGCGGTCATTCACCGGCTCCACAAAGATATCCCGAAGTAATGCTGGATCTCCGCCGCCATGGCCGCCTACGCCTTCTTCGTACGCAACCTCATAAGAGCTACCGAACATCGGATGAACGGTAATCGATGCTACTTTTGAATATTCCTGTGCATGGGTTCCATCCGGATTGTTCAAGTGCTTTACAATTGTTTTGATTTCCATTCTTCCTTTTGTTCCGTTCATACTAACGGCAAGACCCTCCCAAGGGGTGTAAGCATTTAAAGAGTAGGTCATAATTGTATTGTTCTCATAGCGAACAAGAACACCAAGGGTATCCTCAATGCTGATCCCGTCGCCAAATACACTTTGATCACGTTGATAGCCATCCTCTTTCTCAGCGTCTAGATACATCTCTTTCAAGGTTTCATTGCCTGCCAGATCAATAGCGAACGGGTCATTTCTAGCAGCCTCGCTGCCGAATGAACGCTGGTAGAATTGTTCCACGCCGCGTCTTTCCGCGTTTTCTCTACCATAGAACATCAAATCTCCCATCGCAACAACCGTTTTCGGCTTGGTTCCCAACCAGTAATTGACGAGGTCGAAATGATGCGTCGACTTATGAACCAGCAAGCCCCCACTATTTCGCTTATCCCGATGCCATCTGCGGAAATAATCAGCACCATGCTTAATATCAAGCAGCCACTCAAAATTGACAGACTGTACTTCTCCGATTACGTCATCCAAAATGAGCTCACGAACCTTACTGAACTGAGGGGCATATCGATAATTGAATGCAACTCGCAATTGTTTACCCGTCCGTTTCACAGTATCAAGGATGGCCTGACATTTCTCGGCGTCAACCGTCATCGGCTTCTCCGAAACAACATCACAGCCCATTTCCAACGCTTTGATGATATACGTATGATGGGTTCGATCAATAGAAGTTACAAAAATAACATCTGGTTTCTCCGTTCGTATCAAATCCTCGAATTGATTCGGTTTATACGTAGGTACAGGATGATAGCCGCATTCTTCCACTAAGACGCGATTCGTGAAATCCATACGTGTTTGATTAATGTCACATATCGCAACTAAATCTACGTTAGATTTAAAATCTGTCACCATAGCTGTATAGAAAAACTTTGCTCGTATTCCGCAACCTACTAAGGCATATCGCTTCTTCGACATTGTGTAGTTTCTCTCCTTTTTTTTCATTAAGTTATAACGATTTCACCTATCGTTTTTATGAGTAATTCATGCAGTTTTTCAACTTCAGGTTCAACACCTAAACCCGGTGCAATTGGAACCTGCGCCATACTTCCTTGGATATCAAGTCCTTTAACCAACATATCTTGAAGCAGCTCTGGACCATTTAATTCGGCAGGAAGCGCAAGATTAAGTGTACTGAACAGGTGAATGGACGCTGCAAAGGCTACGCCGCAATCCGTCAAACCACTGCCTAACAATTCGACTCCGTTCGCTTTCGCAACAACAGCCGATTCCATGCATTTGCGAATACCAGCTGATTTGCAAATTTTGAGTACAACCATATCTACAGCTTCCATCTGAATAGCTTTCGCCAGATCCATGGCTGAGAAACTACCTTCATCAATTGCAATTGGCAATCGGCTTCGTCTGCGTATAGCTGACATTCCTGACCAATCCGGGCTTTTAACCGGTTGTTCTACGCAAACGACAGATGGGAATCCACGGATGGCTTCCAAGAGCTGAACCATCGTTCCGGGAGTGTAAGACTGGTTGGCATCCAGCCATAGTGGTTTATTCCCTGTTACTTTAAGTATGGCTTGTATCCGCTTAAGATCACCGCTAACATCACCCGATATTTTAATCTTATACGCAGAATAATGACTAGATTCTTGCGCTTGCTCGGCCATGACCTCAGGTAGATTCACGCCAATCGCAGAACAAAGCGGAATTTCCGAAGTGATCGCCCCGCCGAGTAAGGCATGTAAAGGCAAACCAGCCATTTTTCCTGCAAGATCGTGGAAAGCCATGTCGATTGCAGCTCTAGCAAATGGCATACCATTGGAAACGGATACGCTAAGTGCCTCTTCTGCTCGTTTATGGAACAGGTTAACCTCATAGGGGGATAAGCCGAGCGCTAATGGAGCTAGATGATGTTGAATCACTGCAACCATCGTTTCAATCGTCTCATAGCTCCATCTAGGTTCGGCTCGTTGTTCCCCCCAGCCCACCATTCCGTCATTCGTTTCCATTCTGATAAACAACACGGGCTTACCAGAATCATTGGTATTATTGGTGGCGCCGTTGCCAAGTGTAAACACTCTACGGTAAGGAACAAGTACTGGATATAGTTGTATCTTGGCTATATAGGAACGCATCCCATCTCTCCTCCTAGTAGACTTCATTTATGAACGAGCGCTTTTACATAGGCCATATCTTCCGCAATATGTGAGTCAACATTCGCTTCATCGTTATATTCGGCTGTTAAACACAGAACACCCTTGTAATCCCGTTGAATCAAATTATCAATAATGGCTGACCATGAGGCCATTCCATGGCGTGCCGTTGTCCAATAGGGCTCCCATTGCGCCTGCTCTGCTTCATTTCCGTTCACTCTATGGTAGAAGCCATTTTTTAAGTTCACCATGCATAAGTATGATGAAACCACATCGAGACTCAACTCGTGCCGCTCCCCCGTTAAAGCGTCATGTGCTGCATCCCAAATCGCTCCAATGCAGTTCGGATCTAAGCCTTCAAGGATACGATGTAGACCAAAAGCATTTTTGATGCGGGTACGTCCAATATGCTGTTGAATGCCAACTTTTACCCCGTATCTTTGACATAACACTTGAATCTTCTCCAGTTCCAATTTAATTCTTCTCTCAGATGCCCAATAGCCTTCATTAAAATCTACATCGACCATAATCCGAATGAGGGGAATGCCTGATTCCGCGCAAGCTGCAAAAATCGATTCATCTGTTGTACTTGCGATACTATAAATTTGCAAACCATACTCCTTAAATGTGCGGCTTACGATTGGCAACTCTTTCTCTACCTGATTGGGCTGAACTTGAAATCCTTCTCTAACGGGTAATTCAATGCCATCAACTCCTAACGAATGGACCTTTACTGCTAATTGATCTATTGGCAATGATTTCCATGGCTTGGTAAAGACAGAAAAGGCAAAACGAGATTGTTGTTCCACACATAAAACCTCCTTCATGTTAACGGAGGCCATCCAGAGATGATCTGAATGGCCTTATCGTCCTCTTCCTGTCTTTACTCAAAAAATTCAATCTCATTCCAATCCTTTTGCGGACAATCTTCTAATAATGGTTGATAGGCTTCCATTCGACGGAGCTTAAGCAACACTTGTTTAATATCCTCGCAAGAGCCTTTTACAGCTCTCGTATTCGTTATAATCTTGGTGCTCAAATCGATTTCAACCACTTGATAAGTGCCCTCTTCCTCTACTTTGCTGATGATCTCTCCGCTTGGCGAGACCATCCCAGTAAAAGAAGTCCCCGGCTCAGCATGTAAATGGCAAGTCGCGACATAGACAGAATTGTCAATTGCTCTTGCTCTTAATTTGATTTCCCCTTGCGGATTTAAGGTATCGCCAAACAAAGGAAACAGGATCAATTCTGCTCCACGTAATGCCAATATTCTAGCGGATTCTGGATAATAATTGTCAAAGCAGATCATGATGCCAACCTTGCCGAAGTCAAGGTCGAACACAGGAAAATCGTGACCATTGGTTAACACTTTCGTCTCACCGCGGGTCAGATGCACCTTCCGATACCTTCCGATCTCAACGCCATTTCGGTCCAGAACATAAGATACGTTATAGACATTCTCATGCTCATCTATTTCATAATCCCAAGGAACTACGTAGGCATTGTACTTCTTGGCGAGGTTGCTGCAGCGCTGCTTATAGGCTTCGGAATACGTTCTGGAGAGCTCACCCCTTGGAATATGACGCCTGGCCAAACGATATTGATATGCCTCTGGCATGAATACAAGATCGGCTCCATCCTTAAGGCTTTCCTCTGCCAGAAGCAGCAGCTCTTCTAGGCAACCCTCTACAGTAACACTGTCATCATACCTTGGCTTCACTTGAATGAGACCAATTTTGGCTGTTCGTCTCGGGCTATCCTTCATTGCTCTCAGCTCCTTTTTTTTATTTACGCTAAAGCGAAGATGGTGAACGTAACCGTCAACATGCTGGCTACTGTAGAGAATAACACGGCATGCGCGGAGAAGTAGGCCTCATTATCGTATTCCAGTGCGATCAATGCACAAATTAAGGAGGTTGGCGCCGCACATGAGAGGACTAAAGCGCTCGCAATATCTCCTTGGAAGCCCATTAGTTTGACAAGTCCATATCCGATCAGAGGTCCTGCCAGCAAACGAAGTGTGGCTGAGATGAGAACATCATCGTATCGTATGTTCAAATTCAATGTGGAAAGCTGAACGCCTAATGTAATGAGAGCCAAAGCAATCGTTGCACCAGACATATATTCCAAAGGAAGATACAACGGTTCTGGAATCGTAATATGCCATAATCTAATAATGATCGCTGCAAGCACGGCATAAATGCCGGGATATAGAATAATTGTTTTTATTGCAAATTTAAATTCACCTTTATGCGCATTCGCGTTATAGATGCCATATGTTCCCGGCAGCAGATTTTGAATCACCGAAACGATAATTTGAACGGCTAGAGTAACCGGATTTCCTGCGAACACAAGTTGATTCAGAGGAATCATGTAATTGCCACTATTATAAAATAGGATCGTATTACGCATAGCCCCTCGCATCGGAGCATCATATCGACGTATTCGGATCACAACTTCCGCCAATACAGCTGAAACAACAGCAAATAAAACGCTGAATAAGGCTACTTTCAATACGAGCTCCCAACTAATCGACACTTTGATTAAAAGTACAAACATAAAGATTGGCATAAACAAGTTAAATACTAGCTTGGATAAAGAAGCTGCGTGAATCGTATATTTTCTTCCCATTACAAAACCAATCGCAATGATCAAGCCAATGGGAACCACATTCGACAATAAAATATGTAAAAAATAGGTCAGATGATGAAGCCTCCCTCAATGGAATTCCAAGCATCATTATATTCTCTGCCTGAGAACACCATGACGAATTCCCAGCCATCGTTGTCCCACCATTTCGGAGAAAAGCTCAAGTAAGATACTAGTTTGCATTCCCAATCTTCCGGAACGAAGCAATCCGAGTAATAGATCGTTTTCCATGATCCCCAAGGTTCATTAGCTTCGTAAATGCCCCATCCGTAGTTTCTTGCCGTATGTTGGGTGACGAGAAGATATTTCTTAAGCGCAGGATTGTACACCGCGTTTACCCGCATGACGCCATTCGCATCGTAAAAGACAGGCCTGCGCTGTTCGCCGTCTTTGGTCCATTTCGGCGTTCCACCGTACTCATTTCCAGCGAAAAACTCATAATGTTCCTGAGAGGTAATTTTATCTTTCGGTACACGGATTAACGAGATTTCGCCTGGCACTTGAAGCTCCCAGACTAAGCTCTTCACCTCCGGTGCATACATGTAGACGTAATTGTCTCTAGCCCCTTGATAATTCTGGCCAAACTGCAAGAAGGTCGGTACGAAAAACCCCCTAGATCGGCTAAACGAATCGATATGGAACTCGACACCGGTATCGTCCCAGGTAGCTCCACGATCATCTGATTTGTATAGCTTCTGAAATTCGTAGCAATCGCTAGATGCCGCACCGCTTCGCCACATGTAGAAGATCCCGTCTATACAAATAATGCCCCATGATTTACCTGTAAAAGTTGCCGGATTCTCCGCATCCTTTCCACCCCAAACATTAAACGTCTTATACGCTTTTCGATCCCCTTCTATTCTTGCTACACCCATACTGGCACGCCCAATTTCGTTCGTACCACCAAAACCGCCGCCATCGCCAAATACCGTATATTGGTGCCCATCATCCGCCCAAGTTAACGGCCAATTATCACTTCCAGGGGCTAGTCGAATGCGACTGGACCAATCAAAGGTGATACCTTTGATGAATTTACTATTCGGATAAGGCGGGTACAATTTATTAGCAGACATCTCGTCCATCCTCCTGCTTTCTATTCACCGCTGCATACACGGACAAATGCTTTAAAAATACGACTCGCTGTCTCGTCTGTTCTAGCTAAGTTTTCCGGATGCCACTGCACGCCTAATACAAACCGATGAGTCAGGCTTTCCAACCCCTCAATTATGCCGTCAGCAGCGGTTGCATTCACAAGAAAGCCAGGTGCTGTTCGTTTAATCGCTTGGTGGTGGAAGCTGTTCACGCGAATGTGAGTGGAACCGATGATTCGTTCCAACAGCGTTCCTTCTTGAATGAGTACCTGATGTGACAGGTGATCTCTCGGCGCATTCTGTCTATGCTGTAAACATCCCGAATGCTCCCGATCAATGTCTTGGATTAACGTTCCCCCTGCGACAGCATTCAAAAGCTGCAAGCCTCGGCAAATGGCTAGGATGGGCTTACCCGATTGTAGAAATCGTTCTGTTAATCGTCTCTCGATCTCATCGCGTTCTGGTGATATGGTTCCTAAACCTGGAGAAGGTTCTTCACCGTACAGGAAAGGATCAACATCCTCTCCTCCGCTTAGCATGAGCCCATCTGCCATATCGCAAACTTGATCCAACATGTCCTCTGAAGTCATATATGGCAGGACGAACGGGATGCCGCCAGCTTCCACGATTGCGTTCGAATAATCCTTATGAAGAAACGTATTGCCGCTATCGAAAGTCGAGGTTACCACAATAATAGGTTTCATGTACTAGAAGCCCCCTATAGGTGAAACTGCTTGTCAATCAGTCAATGTAAGGGTCATGGAACGAACGCACATCGCATCATAATCAATCGATTTGAAGCGTCTTCCGGAGAAGATTAGATTCAGTTGAGTCCCATCTTCACTAATCCATTTCGTCGGAAACCGGTAGGAGTGTGTCTTGCCAAGTCCCCAATACTCCGTGAAATAGACCGTGCTCCATGGACCATAGGGGGTTGGTGAATCGAAAATCCCCCATCCACCTTCGTGATTGCATGCTGAAACGAGCCAATATCTTTGGGTGGCCGCGTGGTAGATGGCTTCGAGCCTGTGACAGTGCTTGGGAAACGTGAATACCGGACCCATCTCTTCAATATATGGGGTCCATACAGGCTCCCCTAACTCATCGCGACCTCTGAAATATTCATATTCAGCTAAGTGCTTGAGTTGATACCGATTTACCCGAGCCATAACGATATGGTCATATTCTTCATAAGCACTAGTCCCGTGAGGAGAATAAATGTAGATGTAAGCGTCAGGCGCACCGGCATAGTTTTGTCCGTAGTTGACGAATGTCGGGCAACCAAAGCTGGTTTCAAACTTGAAGCCCCACTCCCAAGATTGCCCTCTATCCTCTGACCAGGCGATTTGCGAATTGCCTGCATTCCTAGCAAGCATATACATCACACCGTCCACCATGAGTAAACCGCTAGCTTTTTCACCTGAGGGTCCGTCGCCTTCCCGCTCGCCTGTTTCCGTACGCAAATTAATGCCCTCAAATGCTTGTGAAGTACCTAAGATTTTGGCAAAGCCTAGGCTAAGCTTTTTCTCTGTATGCGGAAGGAATCCGTAGCCGTCCCCGTAGGAAGTATAGAGCTCTCCATCATTCGCCCATGTACACGGCCAATTATCGCTGTCTTCACCGCTCATTCTGATCCGCTCAGGAGCTTCGAACGATACATGACGTACCTTATCACTTGCTGGGAATGGGCTTTGATGCAGCAGCATGGCTTGAATTGGATCGCAGATATAGTCCTTGATCTCGGCCCAGATCGTAGGATTCTTAAGTTCGAGCATCCGATTACCCATCCGAACTACAATTAAATCGAGACTCGGAATAACCATCATCACTTGTTGTCCTGCGCCTGCTCCAATAAAGGTACAATCCGGAATGTTAGGAAATACCGTGCAATGATTCGAAAATCCGCAAATGGATGCGGTCAATAGGTCACCATGCGGGAATCCTTCCTGTGTGATGGAGTGAACGTTTGCTGTCATCATCGGCTTTAACACCTGGGACTTAATTAAAGTTTGACCTTCCCATTGGCCCTTTTGAAGGTATAAACGAGCAATTTGGAGAACTGCGCGAGCCGTAAATTCTGCTCCTCCCCATGTCCCGTACACGTCTATGCCATTATATCGAATTGGCTTTTTGTAACCGATGCTCCATTCATTATCCGGAATGCCAAGGGGGCTGAAGATCCTTTCTTGCAGCAACGTCTGAATATCCGGATAAGGTGAATGCTGCAAGCTTGCCGTAATGGCATAAGAAAGGGCACCAAATCCCGGGTTGCTGTAAAGAAACTTCGTCCCAGGAGGGTGCAGCATTTGCGCCATTTCAAGGGAACAGGTAATTGGATCCAAGGCCGAAGGACTAGGATCTTTTTGCCAAAACATCAGCTTCCACCCAGTTAACTCATTATCAAACGCCGATGTGTCTTCTAAACCCGAGGTATGCGTAGCTAAATGCCGTATCGTAATTTTCGATTTAAGGGGATCGTTCTGCCAACTTGGAATGTAAGTACAGGCAAGATCATGATACGCGATGTACCCTTCCGTTACCGCAACCGCCAATGCTAAGCCACCTACGATCGTCTTGGCGAGCGAAGCTGTGTAATGCGGACTTTCTGGACTGAAATCATCCGAATAACATTCTTTAATAAGTTTATCGTTGCGCATGATCAGTAAAGCTTTGGTGTTCATCTCCATTAATTGCTTCGCGTAATTGTCGATCAACTGCGTATCAAGTCCTTGATGATGAGGTTGATCGTACTCAAAAGAAATCATATGCTTATGCCTCCAAATTCTTGTCAAGTAGTCGCTTCAATGTCGTTTCAATCGCGGAAGATTGCGCTTTGACTTGAATGTCTACGGGATATTGAGCACGATTTGTAATGACTTCGGTACTGATTCTACTCATACGTTTATGGATTTCACGGAAGTTTCGACGGAAATACTCAGCTTGGATATCGGTATATGGCGTGCAAATAGGAGCCTTCGCTGCAAAACCATTATCCTGCCAGCCCTCCGTAATGTCATCTGCCCAAGCTCTGTTCTCTTCTGCGTGCTTACCGTGTACAAGATCAGGAAGCGGCATGAAAATCTGACATGTATATCCCGTATCTTGAGAATTCTGACCTAGAAACATCATTTGATGTAAATCTAGCCAATATTCATAGCTATACTGTTTATCCATTTGATAAAACAGTTTAAAGTAGGACGAAAGTTGGCTTCGGTTCGGCTCCACATAACGGAACTCATCAATGGGTTCATAGACGATACCGATAGGATTAGGCACCTTTTCCTCTCGGCTATCCCACAGATCTACTCTCTTCCATGACTCACCAGGCTGATCTGGGTCTTCACCAAAAATCAGACATCGGAATTGCTTAGGATCGTATTTTGATCCATCGTAATACAGCTCAGGCGAGTTCTCGCGACCGAACGGATTGGCATCCGGACTGAAGGTAATGATTGTATTCGCCAGCACCTTCTCGCGGTCAAATTGACAAGGATTCCCGAGCAAATCTTTACCAGTAAGAAGCTGCTCAATGACATCTACCATGCCAGCTGTCGTTCCTGGCTCATGCGCATGTGGCTGGGAGATGTACAGCGCTTTTTTCTTAGAGCGATCAATTGAAAAATCTGAAATCGTGATGGCATACACCTTATGCCCGCTGTAAGCTACCAAATGATCCAACACCATGTTAGAACCTGCTATGTGCTGCCATTCCTTTATTTTCTTTTCAACTTGTTCTGGCTTCGCAATGAATGGAATCATTGTCATCTCACCTCTTCCATTTGCAATTAATTAACATCATTAATGAATACCTCGGGGGTTAAAATCTTGTACTAGATCAGCTTTCTCTCTAGCATTTAGCAAGCGTTTCGTACCTTTCGGAGCCAATTGCCCATCATTTACAGCCAAATCAGACTCTCTTGCGCTCAATATACGCACCAGCTCAGCTCTCCATTGCTGCAATTGCTCCTCGTTCAGGTTCGTTAGATCATGCGTTTCCAAAGGATCCGCGAAAAGATCGAATAGTAGCTCCTGTCCATCTTCTTCAAACCAAATATATTTCCAATGTCCGTCAGTTACCATCAGGGTCCGTTGACTAATGCGGCCAAATTCACCTAATAGGCAATTCCGAACAGAAGATTGCTCTGGTTCTACGACAAGCGGCAATAAGCTTCTTCCATCCACCCCTTCTATCTCCGCTATACCAGCAATGTCTAGACATGTCGGCATAATATCTTGAAGACCTACCGGTGAACGATTCGTACGACCAGATACCCAAGATTCTCCACGGATTGGGCTCTTAGAAGGCGGCACAACAATGAGTGGTATTTGGCATGCGCCACGATTAAAGTTAGCCTTGAACCAAAGCTTATGGTCCCCCATGTTATCACCGTGATCGGAAGTAAAAATAATCCAAGTGTTATCAAGTATGCCAGCTTCGCGCAAAGTCCCAATGATTCGGTTGATCGCGCGATCAACCTGAGTAATTGACGCATAAAAACCGCGATAAGCTAGATCTGTTTGTTTATCCGTCAAGCTTTCTCCGCAATACCCCTCAACCGTTCGTTGATCATATAAAGAGTGCCGTTCCACCCAATCTCCGATGACGGGCTTCGGCATCTCATCACGTTCATACATATATAAGTCGCGCATCAAAGGCGCTAATGGTGGATGAGGTGCAGTAAAGGACGCCCAAAGAAATAATGGACGCGTCCAATCCCTCCTCTTGATCGTCTTGCAGCTCTGGTCTGCAATCCACTCCGTCGGGTGTAAATGGTCTGGCAAATGCCACGGGGACATCGCATATTCATTGTTGGCTATCCCGTGCGCAAAGGCCTGCCCGGGGTAACCTTGCTCCGCCAACCAAAGCTCATAATCGTCATAGCCTCGTTTATCCGATGATTTGGCACCAAACATGCGACCTTCTTCACACAAGAGCATACTGTCAAACCCGTAATGGCATCGCTCAGGATAGACATGCATCTTACCAACTACTCTCGTTTCATATCCCGCTTCTCCGAGTGCTTTAGGCAAAGTAGTCTCCGTAGGTAGTTTGAAGCCCTCCACATACGTGGTAATTCCCATGCTGTGTCCTTCAAGTCCCGTCATTACACTGGCTCTAGCCGGAATACAGATCGGCGTTGGGGAATAAGCTTGCTCGAACCGAATACCACGTCTAGCCAAAATATCAAGATGAGGCGTTTGGATAATCGAATTGCCTGCACATCCCATCAAATCCGCTCGCATTTGATCCGTCGTGATGAGAACTATATTTGGCTTCATACTCAGCCTCCTACTCTCTTAGCTAAGCAGCTTAAATCAGCGATTAAGATTTGCCTATTGCCATCTGGTGTTCCATTAAAACAGATATATTGGAAGTCTTCGCTCCACACCGGGTGAGGATCGCATCGTAATTCGGCAGGTATAGGCGTACCTCCGAGCGTCCATATCCAACAAATGGCTTCTTCTTCTCCCGTACTCGTTTCTATTAGACGAATGGGGACCTGATGGGCTTCATTCGTAAACGATTCACCGGTATAGGCATCTGTTACAATATAAGTGCCATTTCGATAAAAGCTCGGGTGTCCTCCGCCTCGAACTTGTGGGGCTACAATTTTGAATTTCTCTCCTGCACTGTCAAACTGACAGAAACGAATCTCATTCATGTTTATATTCATGAGAATATGTTTTCCGTCGGGATGCCAATCAGGATGATGTGAGCCTTCCATCCACATTTCATAGGGAAGCGCGATCTTAGCGTCACTTCCATCGGGAGCCATCGTGATAATGAACTTTTTTTGCGGCCTTCCATGATCGAACAAACACCGAACAACTTGCATAATGCGGTCTTGTTGACGGTTGATTTTTGTATGGAAAAAGGTGAATCTAGCGCCTTCGAACGGTTTCTTATCCGGTAAAAGCTCATATGCTTGCTGCAGACTGAATAATAGTCGTTTCGTATTTGTCTTGACGTCCACTTGCCACAAGCCCTCATCATGAGGCGCTCCGATTGACGGCATACAATCGCAGTGCGCCGGCATCGTTGCGCCATATCCATTTTGCGATGCGTTAATGAGGGTTAGGGACGGACTCAATAAATAAGAACCATCCGGAGCGATCTGATAAACAGGCCCAGCCATCCTTCTTGTTGATCCTGTGTCTAGCGAATACTCCATGGCAAACACGTCACAACCATCTTTATCGTTATAGTAGAGATGATTGTCGCTGCCCCAACAAAGATGAGCGCCTACCTGCATCCCCCAGCCCTTCGTGTCAGCAATTTCCGTAATCGTTTGTTCCACCAAATCAATGATACAAACCGTCGCTGCATCATCAGAACCTGGCAAACGGTCTTGAAATGGCAACTTCAAGCAAGCTAAATACTTGCCGGACGGACTCCAAGGACGTACATCGAAGAAAGTATGAATATAAAACCCATCTTCAGGCGTAACGATCATTACAGGATAAGCCGTATCGCCAGGTGCGTAAGGTCTGAACTTCACTCTGCTTGTTACCGTCATTCACTTCACTCCCTCCTGCATTCTCTGAAATACGACAAGTTCGCTGTAAAAATATCCCGTTAGCTCATGCTGAAAGTTGAGAGGATAGTATGTGTTAGCTATCCTCCCCATTTCTCAATCGTGTATCATTTTTGATACGATGAGTCTAATATCATTGGCATCTACGGTTTGATCACCATTCACATCCGACATTTTAATCGACTCCCAGTTAGGGCTGTTGCTGTTTTTATGCAAATTGAAAACAACGACAATCAAGTCGAGCACATTGACATGACCATCCGTATTCACGTCTTCTGGTTGTCGGGGGTTGATTTTCGCCTGAAAGGCCTGAACGGCGGATTGCAGAGCAGCTGTTGCAGCATCCAACTGAACTTGAGTTGCGCTTCCATTCGCTGCGGTAACTTGCGCAGTCTGAATTGCGCTGACAAGGATCTCCTTTGCACCCAGCGGATATTGTCCTGGCTTCGTTCCAACAACGGCTGCATCATGGAGAGCTTGAGCGCTAGCGATCGTTGAAACTAGGTTGGATGGATCTACGACAGCCACATTGAAGTAGCTTTCTGCGGTTGCGCCAACTGCGCCATCATAGACAGAAGCCGTTACGGTGTACTGTCCATTCGTAAAAAGCACGTTCGATACATCTAAAGCCCAAATACCCAAATTTACATCGTACGTACTGTAAACATTAAAACTAACAGAATGGCTTTGATCAAAAGCATTCGTTAGTGGGTTTAAGTATTTGTTTGTCGCGTTTTGTAGAATGGAAATTCCTACATCTGTGATGGCTAGATTTTTCGTGTCGTTATCGATAGCTGTTCCAGAAATCACGGTTGGTTTTGCAAGTAGTGTTGAACCCACTAGTGGGTTCGTAATGGCAGCGGTTCCGTTTCCTGCTGCTGGACTACTTTTCACGACAGGAATGAATTGTAGATTCGTTGAGTTTCCGTTCTTGCCCAGCTTGACCGTGGAACCGGCAGGATAGGTCTTCTTAAACAAATCAAAGGGCAACGTCTCATTAATGATGAAAGCTTCTCCAGTAGCTGTATAACCAGCATCAAGGAACCATTGAGGTTTCGCAGTCAATCTGCGGTCGTAGGCTACATATACATCCGCATCCGCCAGAACTTTGAACGTTGCTAATGGATCGTTACCTAAATAGGCTTTCGAGTTGGCCGCTGTCATGATCCAGTTACTGCCCTCAACGGAAGGAGGCACAGAATTAAATTTAAATGCTCTGTCACTATAGGTTAGGTTTCCCGTCTGTAAGTTGGTCATGATCGCCCACGTGCTCCCGCCGCTTGCGGCAGGATTGACGAATAGATCTGAGATTATTTGTGGAAATTCTTCATGTCCTTGTTCATCCTCGGGTTCGCCTTCAGCAGGGTCGATCAGTGGTGGCTGAGAGCCTCTTCCCTCGACGAAGGCTGCATATGATTCTAACCACTCTTCTAAATTGGTGTATCCATCCCCGTCTGCATCGGCGCTTGGATTTTTGGGAATGACAAGCTTTCTTTGATTCGTTGGAACAACTGGCCAGCCACCGGCCTCAGCAATCGAGTTCACGATAATCCCTGTGCCATTTCTTGCCTGGTTAATGATCTTTGTTTCATACGGCAATCGATCTGCTGGTCTTGCCCCTGCTTGATTCAATACCCAGTCCATCACTTCTCCGACAGGCTTGGCAACAAGTCCATCTACCCATACCGGAGCTTCTGTTGCTTGTAAATCGGCCTGCGTCCATCCCGTTCTGTTCTGCACATGATCCCATTGCGTAGCTACGGTCCGAGCTACATATTCATTATTCGCTGTGCGATCCAGAAATTGATTGTCTGCAACATAAAGCTTCGATCCGTTCGGGACATCGGCTAAGATTTCAATTGGTTTCTTCCCAATTGACCAATCCGCTAGCGAAGGACCATTTTTAAATAAGTTCCCGACGATGCTATTCTTCGTTGGAATACCTTTCTGAGCACTCATCCTAACGAAGTTCTGATGGGTGTCATACAGTACGTTGTTCACTTGCACATATTCCGTTGCCATGGTGTAGGGTATACGCCCTTCATTATGGCTAAGCAGGCTGCCGATCAACGCGACTTTGGAATCCGGCTGATTATCGAATATGGGTCCGAAACCGTGTGGAGCAGTTACGGTTGCCCCCTCATCGATATGAATAGAATCGTTCAAAGGCTCAGCACCGATCACGTTACGGAAGGTTACATGGCCATAGGGGCCCCAAGTTCCGAATATTTCGTCAACTGACCACGTGAATGTGCTATGATCGACCACGATATTGTCCGGTCTTCCATTTGGAACGCCAATTGCGAGCGCATCTCGATTCGTCGGAGTCACCGCGTAAGGCTCGTCACCCGGAGCAGTTCTAATATGCTGGATCAAAACATCATGTGTGAAAATTCGAAGGTTCGCTCCTCTTAAGAAAATCCCTGGCGAAGGAGCGGTCTGACCTGCAATCGTAATATAAGGATCAATGATATCTAAGAAGTTATTAACCACAATCGTCCCAGATACTTCAAAGACCACGACTCTTGGTCCTGATTGACTAATGGCATATCGTAACGTTCCTGGTATGTTCTTATCCTCAAGGCTAGTTACTTTATAAACCTTGCCACCGCGTCCTGCTGGAGTATCCATCCCATAACCGGCGGCACCTGGAATGACTGGCTGAGCATAAACGGAATTTGAAATGAGGAAGATGAAGAAACCAAAACCAAAAAATAGACTAAGAATGAGCTTTACACCATTTTTCACTGTCATCACCCTTCTATTTAAGACGGATATTCGGTTATCAATCCCAATTAATAGGTTGGAAAGTGCCAGTTTGTGCAGATTGCTTCGCTTTCAGGCACATCAGCGCACTTAGTAATCCATCATCCAGCGTACTTACCGATTTCTCTTGTCCCTTCATGACCTTCACGAAATTTTTGACAAGCGCTGTATCGCCACCGAAATGATCCGAGCCCAAATCCAAATCATAGGTTTCCACGCGAGACGTGTGATGCATATAAACCTTTAATTGGCTCGTATAAAAGTCGAACTCCAGTGTGCCTTTATAGCCCATAAATCGAGCTCCACGGTAACCTGCCTTATTACGGACAAAAAAGTTTTGTGAATATGTGGCATGCATACCGCTTTCGTAACGGACTAAGGCACTACCCGAATCCTCATTCCCCGTATCTTCAGCGAATGCACAATAAGCCCATTTCTCACGCTTCGGACTTTTGAAGAATGCCGTACTCTCTTCGCATGTCGTGTTCTCCTCACAATCCACACACTTAAGCCCAGCAGGTTTCGTGCCTTTGAAAATTTGCTTGGAGGTCATCGCGCAAACAGTTATTGGTTTCTGTCCTGTTATATAATTGATATAGTCTAAGTCGTGTGTAGCTTTCTGCAGAAACAATCCCCCTGTTTCATTCTCGTCCCTATACCAATTGTGATAGTACACGGATCCATAGGGAGTATTATTTACAGCTTGCACATGCTCCACCGTACCAATTTTTCCGGCTTCTATGATTTCTTTGGCTAGTCGGACTAGCCGGGATACGCGAAGCGGAAAGGAAACAACAACCTCCGAAGTTGAGTTGTCACTAGCTTTTTTCAGCAAATGAACATCTTCTAATGTCGTAGAAACTGGTTTCTCTAGATATAAAGGGATCCCTGATGGCAATACTTTAAGAGCCATTCGTGTATGCAGCGAGCAACGAGTTCCGATCAGAAGACCATCAGGACGCTCGTTCTCTAGCATCTCTTCAACCGTTTCGTAATAGTGCACATCACTTAGATTGCTATTTTCTTCTTTAATGGCATCATTACGAACATCGACAATAGTAGTTACGTTACATTCTGGATGGTGCTCTTGCATGACCTTAATGACATTGCGAATCCTCGAACCATATCCAATAACACCTAATTTCAACATCTGATATCCCCCTCTGACTGACTTCTTCAAATAAACAATTTCGGGAGGAGCACTGCACATTGACGGCCTGCTCCACCCGACAGTGCTTACTGGAAGTTGATTCGAATACCTTACTCGACTGCGATCATGTACTGTCCTAATGAAATGTCCCCGTTATTCCCCAATGACACCGTAGAGCCAGACGTAAAAGCTTTTCTGAATAAACTGTAGGTCAAACCGTTACTTGCCAGCTCCGCTCCCGTGTCTGTCCAAGTAGACAGCCAAGAAGGTTTCGTTGTAATCGCGTCATTATGCGCAACATACACATTGGCATTACTATTTACCGTAAAGCTTACAAGTGTTGTTCCCGTGTAGGCTTTCGAATCCATGGCAGGTCGAATCCATGTCCGTCCTGTCACACTTGGCGCCACGGCAGAGAATACAACCGTTCTGTCTCCGTATGTCAGATCTCCCACTTGTAGATTCGAACGAACAGACCAGTCTGCCGCATTGGCTGAATCGTTAACGGTTAAATTCGAGACTAGCGGTGTGACTGGTTTTACCACTACCAGATATTGACCTAAAGAGGTATTGCCATTATTTCCGAGCGATACTGCTGCACCAGAAGAATACGATTTCTTATAAAGACTGTAGGTTAACCCATTTCCAGCTATATCTTGCCCGGTATCGGTCCAAGTGGATAGCCAAGTGGGTTTTGTCGTAATCGCATCATTATGTGCAACATACACATCCGAGTTCTGGTTAACATTAAAGGAAGCAAGTGTAGTACCTGTATAAGCTTTAGAGTCCATTGCAGGTCTAATCCAATCGCTTCCCGCTACACTTGATGACACAGCAGAAAATGCGGTCGTTCTATCCCCATAAGTGAGGTCTCCAGTTTGTAGATTAATACGGGTGGACCAATCAGCCGCGTTCGCTGAATCATTGACAGTGAGATTGGAAATTAACGAAGAAGATACCGCTCTTCCCTCTACCTCAGCTGAATATGTCTCTAGCCACTCTTCCAAATTCGTATAGCCATCAGAGTCATCATCCGCGTTCGGGGATGGAGGAAGTACGAGTGTCCGGGTATTGTTTTGGAGAACTGGCCAACCACCAGCTTCAACAATGGAATCAATAATGGCACCTGTACCATTTCTCACATTGTTAATAATGGTGTTCTCGTAAGGAAGTCGATCTGCTGGTCTTGCTCCCACGTTGTCCAGAACCCAATCCAACACTTCACCAACTGGCTTAGCCACGAGTCCTGTACTCCACGCTGGAGGTGTCGTTGCTTGCAGCTGAGCTTGTGTGTAAGATGAGCTATTTTGAATAAGATCCCACTGCGTGCTCACCGTAAAAGAGTGATTCAGCACGATATTATCGGACAGATACACTTTCCCGCCAGAGGCGAATCCAGCATTGATTTCAATCGGCTTCTTCCCCACAGCCCAAGCAGCGAGTGAAGGACCGTTTTTGAACACATTACCGACAATACTGTTTCTAGTCACCACATCATTCTGCGCGTCAAAACGGTTAAATGAATTGACTCGGTCATAGAACACATTGTTGACTTGCACGTAATCGCTCGCCATAACATAAGGCATACGGCCTTCTGCATGGCTGACCAAACTGCCCACTACAGTAGAATGTGAATTCGGTTGATTATCATAAATGGGACCAAATCCATGCGGCGCCGGTGCGGTATCCCCTTCATCAATATGGATCGAATCATGGAGTGGCTGAGAGGCAATTACGTGTCGGAAAGTGATATTGCCGTACGGATTCCACGCTTGCCATAATTCATCTACCGTCCAAGTAAATGTACAATGGTCAATTACGATATTTTCTACCTTCCCATTCAGTCCATTAATGGATAATGCGTCGCGACTCGTCGTTGCAACACCAATGGGGTCGTCTCCTGGGGCGACTCTTAGATGCTGAAGCAATACGTCATGCGTTAATATTTGGATCACAGCTCCCCTTAGGAATATGCCTGGTGAAGGAGCTGTTTGACCAGCGATGGTGATGTACGGATCGTTAATGTTCAACGTGTTGTTGACATTGATCGTTCCAGATACTTCGAACACGACGACTCGTGGGCCCGTACGGCTAATGGCATACCGCAGAGTGCCTGGCGTATTCGTATCTGCTAAACTGGTTACTTTGTAGACGGTACCTCCGCGTCCTGCTGGCGTATCCATCCCATATCCTGCGGCGCCTGGAATGACTGGTAAAGCAAATACGGAACTTGATGCGAAGCATGCTGCAACGATCATAAGACTGAACAAAATCGCAAATCTTAGTTTGGCCAGTGTAGTCATCAGAACACGTTCCTTCATTTTAATAAGTTCACCTCATCCGAATAGAATGGTTGACCTTTTCAATGAAGACTGACAAGAAGGAGTATGAAAATCCATTCTAGATGTACATCCAGATTACGATTTTTGCACATCACCCCCTATCGGTTGAGCCTGCTATTCTTTTAAAGACCCGATCATGACACCTTTCACGAAATATCTTTGGAGGAATGGATATACAATCAAAATGGGTAAGATGGAAACGATAATGATGGCGTATTTCAATTGAATTGCGAAGAGTGCTCGATCTAATTGATCGCTCATTCCCTCTAGCATGGAATTGTTGTTTTGTACTAACACTTTCATCAAATACAAAGACATGGGCTGCAAGTTCACATTCGATAAATAAATCATTGCCGGTACATAGCTATTCCAGTGTCCTACTGCATAAAACAGCGTTAATACGGCCAAAATCGGTTTGGATAACGGTAAAATGATCTGAAGTAAAATACGGATATCATTCGCCCCGTCGATTCTTGCTGATTCTGTTAAGCTTTCAGGGATGCTTTGTAAAAATGAGCGAGTAATAATGATATAGAAGGCGCTCGTCAAGCCCGGGAGCAGAATTGCCCATCTTGTGTTGTAAAGCCCTAGTTCCTTAATTAATAAGAAGCTTGGAATGAGTCCCCCGCCAAAAAACATCGTAATGACGATAATAACCATGATCCAGTTTCTGGCAAAGAAAGTGCGGCGTGACAGCGGATAAGCAGCTAAAATGGTAAATATCAGATTCAGTAATGTACCTACTACGGTATAAAAGATAGTGTTATAGTAAGCAATCCAAATGTCCTCATTCTCAAATACTCGCTTATAGCTTTCTAAGGAAAATCCTTTAGGAAAAAGCCATACGGAACCCGTCACTACATGCCGAGGAGCGCTGATTGACATACTAAATACATAAATAAACGGATACAATGTGATCACGATGACCATGACCATCATGAAATAGATGAGCCAATCAATGAAATTCCCTCTTTTTGCTCGTCTCACTACGGCCATTTCGATGTCCCCCTTACCATAACGACGTTTCTGACACCTTTTTGCTTATTCGATTAACGGTTACCAGCAAGATCAGGTTGATGATGTTATTAAATAAACCAATGGCTGTTGTGTAACTGTAATCGGCACTTTGAATCCCTTGTCTGTATACATAGGTGGAGATGACATCCGCCGTTTCATACGTGGTAGGGTTGTAAAGTAGATTGATTTTCTCAAAGCCAACATCCATTAAATTCCCCACACTGAGGATTAACAGAATGACAATCGTCGGGACTAGGCCCGGAAGTGTAATGTGCCACATTTTATGCCAACGGTTAGCTCCATCCATTTCTGCTGCTTCATATAACTGAGAATCGATACCTGCAATCGCTGCCAGATAAATGATTGAGTTCCAGCCAAAGCCTTGCCAGATGGAGGATGAGATAAAAATATCTCTAAACCAGCTAGATTCACTAAGAAAATTGATCGGTGTAAAACCGAACCATGTAATCACGGTATTAATAATACCGCCATTCACTGTCGTAAAGTTGGTTATCATTCCTACAATAACTACAATGGAGATAAAGTGAGGAAGGTAGCTAATTGTTTGAACCGACTTTTTGAAAATGCCTTCACGGACTTCGTTCAACAGTAGTGCAAACATAATGGGAACCGGAAAACCCCAGAGTAACGAATAGAGACTAAGTAAAAGTGTGTTTTTCATCAAACGCCAGAAATATACGGAATTAAAGAAGGTTTCGAAATACTGGAATCCAACCCATGCACTGCCGAGAATCCCTTTTAGCGGCTTAAAGTTTTTAAAAGCGATGATGATACCATACATTGGAATGTAGTGGAAAACTAAATAGTAAAGTAAGACTGGTAGAATGAGTAATATCAAATATTTATCCCTGTTTAGTACTTTTGCTACATTCCCCATCATGTTCACCTCCGTATTTCAAAAGGCAGGCGTGTGTAGGAACACACACGCCACGTCCTTTGTTTATAAGTTTTTAATTCTTAATGTAACGATCGTATTGTTTTTGTTTGATAGCAGTTAACTGATCGACACCAAGTTCTTTACTGCGTTTCACATATTTATCCCAATCAATTGGTTCTTTTCCGAAGATATACTTGAGGATGGTTTCTTCATGGTAGGTGTTCAAATCCGTGGAGATTCGTTTCTCATCTGCCGCTTCTTCTTTCGTTGCCAACATAAATTGGAATGGAATTGGATCGATTAGATAGGGCTCTATTTTCTTGGCCAATGCGACCAAATCAGGCTTCATTTGCAACAAATCCATTGCTTGATTGGAGAACACGCCTTTTTCGTCACGAATCCAAGGTGTAGATGGGAAAGCTCCTAGACTTCTTAATGCACTTGTTGCGTCAAGCTTATCTGGATTGTTTTTGATAAAATCAGTGAATTGCGGTTTGCCACTTACCATCGTATAGCTGATTCCTTCAACGCCATAGCTTTGCATTCTTGCCCCTTCTTCACTGGCAAAAATATAATCCAGCCATTTGATAGCAACTTCCTTATTCTTTGCGTCTTTGCTGATGGCGTAGTAACCGTTGAGAGGACCGTATTTTTCAAGCCATGGTTTCACGCCGGCATTAGCAGGCGGTACTGTGATTATCCAATCCGTGCCTGGTTTGTTAATAGCTGCTTCTAAAGTTGCCGTATTGTTAACGAAACCTTGCGTGGCTCCAACCAATTCCCGTGTAATGTCAGGAAGTACTTGTGCAGGTGTTCGTTTGGTTACGAATTCTGGATCAATTAATCCTTCGGTATACAGTTTATTTAGCCATACAATCAAGTCTTTCGCTTTCGGATCCATCCACTCGTATTTGACTTTGCCATTAGCATCCACAGCATAGTTGTTGCTGTAATCACCCATTTTGAGCCCAAGTGCTTTACCGAAGTTTGACAAACCACCCCATGAATAGTTGGGTGCAAGTGGGATTTCATCCGCCTTGCCGTTGCCATTCGGATCTTTTTCTTTAAAAGCCTTTAACACGGTATACCATTCATCTAGATTCGTCGGTTCTTTTAAACCTAGTTTATCCAACCAGTCTTTCCGGATCAGCCAGCCTTGAGGATCGGAATAAGCTGTTCCACTGGTATCGCTGGAAAGTGCGTATATTTTGCCGTCAGGCGCGGTAAACAATTTGCGCATTTTCGGATATTGTGCAAAATACTTTTTAATGTTTGGCGCATATTTATCAATCAGTTCATCCATCGGAACAATGAGACCGTCGTCAGCTGCTGCTACCGGATTGGATGGTAGCTTAAGAATGTCAGGTAAATCCGTAGCAGCTGCTAAACGTATATTCATATTCGCATTATATTGAGCAGACGGGCTGACATCCCATTTAATCTTGACCCCTGTCTTCTTCTCTATTTCTTGCCATACAGGGAGGTTTTGTGTGTAACTTTTCGGAGCATAGCTATTGTCAGGTATTCCAATGGATAACGTAACGGAGCCATCTTTCACGATTGGCAACGTATATGCCGACGCCTCGGTAGCAGCAGGTTTAGTAGGCTCAGTACTACTTTTGGTCTCGTTGCTTTCTTCACTACTCGATTGGCTGCATGCTGCCAGCACGGTCGAAAGTAATACAATGCTTGCAGTTGTTAAAGCTATTTTTTTCTTTTTTGGCATATACGAGAGCCTCCCTTATTTGTTTGTGACACGATCATGTATGCGTTCACATTACTATTATTAACGATTTTTGAAAACAGAAAAATACTATAAATCCGCTATCTAGTGCAGTAAATTGACAACTTTACTTCGTGAAAGGTATACAATCGAGTTAATTGGTTCAAAAAGCTGCTTTCTATGAACTCAGTCCCATTGGAAAGCAAAAAGCCATCACGGCTAACCGGATGGCATTCTTGGAATGATATTAGGCCAAAACTTCCCACATGCGTTCATAAATTTCATATCGGGTCAATTGATTATTCCTGCTGTTATGAATGTCTCGGGCAATTTCCAACATCAATGCCTTGAAACATTCCACTGTATGTCCTGCAATATGAGGAGTAACTAAGACATTATTAAGCTTTGTAAATGGTGAATCCAGATCAAGCGGCTCTTTCTTAAATACGTCAAGTGCGGCATAGAAACGACCGGTCTGCAACTCCTTCAGTAGAGCTTCTTCATCAATAACAGAGCCTCTGGATGAATTAATGAGAATAGCTCCATCAGAAATTAATTGTATGAAATCCTTATGAATGAGGTTATCTGTTGAAGGAAGTGAAGGTGCATGTATGGATATGATCGGACACCGCATTACATCTTCTAGTGAGCTAAGCTTAACACCAAGCTTCTGGGCATTTTCCTCTGTGAGAAATGGATCATAGAGCAGCACATTTAGCTTAAATGGTGCCAATAACTGAAGAAATGCTCGTGCTGTGGAACTCGCAGAAACGATACCTATCGTATTGCCTGTCAATTCATGACCCTGTTCTCGTTCCGCAATTTCCCACCAACCGCCTTCTTTCACCGCGTTGGTGCATTGCGGAATTCTTCGTAGAAGAGATAAGAGAACGGTTAAGCAATATTCGCCAACGCTCTGAGCCAATCGAGGTGCACCAGAAAACACCTTAATATCGTGTGAGAAAATTTCTTTCGAAATGCAACTTTTGACGGATCCAGCAGCATGGCCAACATATCGAAGCTTGCTTGCCTTCTGCAGCATGTCCGGTGTTAGTCTCGGCGTCCCCCAGCTCGAAATAAGTATTTCTGCGTCTTCCAGTATGTGATTCATTTGTTCTTGCGAATAGTGCTGGTTGGATGTATTCCAGACTGCATCAAAATTTTCGTCAATATACGTACGAGTTTCTTGTGAACAAACCTTCTCTAAACCTGGACCAAAAGGTAAAATGTACATCTTTGCTTTTGTAGTCATGTTCCTTATCCCCCTGCTCATTTGTCATCGTGTGCTCATTGGGAATCTCAAAGTTGGTTAGGGTCATCATAATTCCAGCTCACAACTTTGTCAATATATGAACTAACTTGCCAATTAGAAGGGGTGATTCCTTTTATTGTGGAAGGATGTTTGTTATGATAAGTATAACAATGCATTGCTCTTATATGTCCTATCCTAGGTGAGTCTATGACCATAAGAAATAAACACGTTGAACAAAAAAGTAAGCTCGCCATCCTGCAAGCGCTCCGGATGCATGGTTCCGTACCTCGCGTTAGACTGGCCATGTTGACGGGGTTAAGCCGCGCGGCTGTCTCTTCTGCAATCACTGAACTCCTGGAAACAGGACTTGTTATCGAGAGGGAACTCCTCCAATCTACTGGTGGTAGGCCACCTATTGCCATTCAACTTACGCCTCACACACATGCTGTCATCGGCGCCGACTATGAACATCAGCAATGGACACTTGGTGCTTTTGATCTCCTTGGCAATGTCATAAATTTGATCCAGATTCCGGTTAGCCACGCCGATGCTGAAACTGCCATCCACATCCTCTCTGACTCTCTTCCCAATTTTGTTAAGGCCTTACAAATACCCGTTATTCCCCTTATTGGACTTGGAATGCCTGGATTAATTGACACGCAGAAAGGCATGATTATCAGTGCCTCTGATCTAGGTTGGGGAAGTGTAGACATTAGAAAATTGATGGAAGATAACATGGGTTGGTCAACGAGTGTTTTAAATCGACATCGCGCCAGAGGACTTGCTGAATGCCGCTTCGGTTCGGGTCGTGAGAGCAGTCATATGATTTATGTTGGCGTTGGTACAGGCATAGCCGCTGGTTTATTTCATAATCAGATGTTGTTGTCTGGCGCACTTGGTGGTGCTGGTGAATTGATGGGGCATATCACGATTGTGCCTGATGGTCCCTTATGTCCATGCGGGAATCATGGTTGTCTGCAGATGCTTGCTGCTGAATCAGCCATTGAGCTTGCATACAGCAGAGTGACATCTGACCCTACTGAAAGCATCACGGTGGATAAGATCTGCGAAGCCGCGGAGCAAGGTGATTCCATTGCGCTTCATGCTGTGAACAAAGCAGCTTCCTATTTAGGCATTGCTTTGGCTACAATGATGAACTTATTTAACCCAGAAGCTATTATACTGGGTGGGCCTATTCCCAGAGCTAGTCGTATTTACGTGAGTACAGCTATGAAGGTTATGAAAGAGCGAGCGATGAGCCCGATAGTCAGCAGGTCCGACTTCCGTACGGCCACGATTGATGAAGCTGGCGGCGCTTTAGGTGCTGTGAATTTCGCTCTTGATCAGTTCTTGACGTACCCGATGCTTGTAAAAGAAGACAGTAAACCTTAGCACTAGTTACCTAGGTGTGAGCGAAACAGGGTACCATTCCTCAGCATGAGGAATGGTACCCTGTTTCGTGCCTAACGTGTCGCTGAACAATAAAAAATCCCCATCGTGCAAAGAACGATAGGGATTTTTATTGTGTTATCTTAACCGAAGTTAATCGCTGTTTTCCGTAGAACCATCCTGCGCATTCTTGATCCCATACCCAATTTTCTTCATCAGCTCAATCAGTTGGAGCTTCTCCTCATCCGTTACAAAAGACAAATTGTTCGAAATTGTCTGCACATGACTGGGGAAGATCGTATCAAAGTAGCTGCGTCCATCCTCGGTTAATGCCACATTCGTTTTACGTCGATCTCCTGGAATGGGAAGGCGTTCGACGAACCCTTTCTTTTCCAGCTTATCTACCACATAGGTGATGCTCCCGCTGGGAATCGAGAACGTATCACTTATTTTCTGAATGGGGTGCGGACCTTTATTGTATAGAAACTCAAGAATTTGAAAGGTTTCCATACTGAGACCATAGCTGTCAATGTCGCGTTCTAAGCTGCCGTACAGTACGTTCACCATGTTTTTGAGTACGCGTGTAAGCCTTAAATCAAGAGCCTTACCCTCAGCATCGCGTTCAGTCATTCTTCAACCACCTTATCTAGCTTTGTTATACAAAGGATAATCGACTTCGGTAGGAACTTCAATCAGAAATATTCGAAGCGTCTCTCCTCCCGCGCGGATAATGATTTCTTCCTCTTGATCCGTTTGAGCGATAGCAAAGTCCTTATTCTTAAATTGGACGGGCTCTTGCCCCGTTGTCAGGAAGGAGCCGCCGTCACCTCTTATCGACAATCCGCCAAGTGTGCGGTTCGGTAATAGACGATGAACATACGACGCTCCTGCCTCCACTTCGACATCATACATACGTGCATCAGTTACGAGTTGGCGGACAGGCGAGCCTTCACCCAAGATTGTCTTAACGTTCACGCCATCCTCGCGTGTCTGAGGGAACTGCTCGTGCTTGAATAGTGAATAGGTTGGCTCTCGCTTTACAGCTTCATTCAAGTAGGGTTCAAGCCAGATTTGAAAGCTTTCGAAGCCTGCTTCGACGCTCTCGGCATGATGCATGCCCGAGCCCGCTTGCATGAGTTGAATATCACCCGGCTGAAGTGTGCTTTCAGTACCTAGCGTGTCTCGGTGAAAGCCTTGACCCGCAATACCATAAGATAGAATCTCAAACCCTTGGTGAGGATGAAAGCCAATCCCTCCCGCCGCTTCTGCCTGTCCCCAAGCCCAATAGAATAGCGGGCCCAGTCTTACTGTAACAGCCCCTTGGCCCGAGAAACCTAAAGGTTTCTGCGCCATTATTTTGCCTCCATCGAATTCTTCTTTCCCTTGATGTTCTGGCCCTAGTATTTGAATATTCATAGGAATAGCTCCTTATCTGACAGGATGTAATGATTATCTGATTTAATATCCTAAAATTATTTAATCTAATAATATTAAATATAGTCCTATTATAGGAATCAGTCAACATGTAAAAATAAACAGGAATACCTCCAATGAGGATCCCTGCCTAATCGATTCAACTCCCTTTTAAAACGTATAAATGGATAATGATAAGTCAATACTTGGAACGACCTCTATGAGGTAAGGAGAGGGAGTGTGAACATGCAGACCACAGAAAAAATCACGGCTAGCCAATTTGGTATATTACTATTCTCTTTTGTCGCATCCACAATCGTCTTAACCATCCCCGGATTGATGGCGATGTTTGCCAAGCAAGATGCTTGGATATCGGTGATACCATCAACTGCAACAGGATTTTTAAGCATTTGGGTGATGATCAAACTCGCGAATCGTTATCCGGGTTTGACAATCATACAATACAGTCAAAAAATCCTCGGGAAGTGGTTAGGAACAATTTTGGGGCTTTATTACATCTATTTTTGGTTTATGTCTATTTCGATTATGACTATACAGCATACCTTTTTCATTAAAACACTACTTTTACCAAGAAGTCCGTCCATAGTAGGGAGTCTAACGTTATTGATCCTATGTGGTCTAGCCGTTTTTATGGGAATTGAGGTCATAGGAAGATGTTCTGAGTTTCTTACGCCGCTGAAATTGATATTTTTGATTCCGCTCTTGATTCTGACGATTGGAGCGGCGGACTCTGACCAACTAAAGCCTATTTTAGGAGACGGAATACTCCCTGTTTTACAAGGAGCTATTCTTCCAGCAGGCGCATTTATGAATCAATTGTTTATATTGGGATGGATTCTTCCTTTCTTGAATCAACCGAAAAAGGCTCTCAAAGTCTCACTGTATGCACTTTTATGTATCTTTGTTTTTATTTTTATCGTAGTATTATCTACGATTATGGTACTCGGTTCATTAACAGGTCAACTGAACTATTCTTATTTAAGCGTCATGCAATATATTGGTGTTGAAGGTTCATTTGAACGTCTGGAAGCCATCGCGGTTATGATATGGGTAATTGGAAGTTTTGTGAAGGTTTCGCTGTCGTTGTTTATATTATGTCTTAGTATAAGCCAGCTATCCGGCATTCGAAATTATCGGGATATCGTGGCTCCGCTAACACTTTTGACCCTCCTTGGATCGGTTTGGGTTTTCAAAAACGGTGCGGAGCTTCAAACGTATCTTACTTTAATTTACCCGAGCGGGGGTTTTTTCACACAAAGCCTTATACCGTTATTACTTCTCATGATAGACACTATCAAAAGAAAAGTGGTACCTTCACCTCAATAAAAGCATTCTTCCGATGGGTTCAAAAATAATTTTATACGGGGTGACCATACTCGGTATGTTAACTCGGGCAATTAATAACGAACCGATAATAGAGGATACTCCTATTAAAGCACCGGATAACGCTGCTTCCTTGTTTTTTTGCATACGAAGCAAGGATCGGATTTTAAAAAAAGACCATATCACCAATATAAATACATAGGCTATGATTTGGACGATCATTTTTTGATCTCCTTTTTCTCCAAATGTAGAGGAGGACCTGCCATCCCGCTTCCTAATATCGTTATCTTAACTTCAAGCGAAACATCTACCTCGGGAAACTTTTCATCCCATTGTGCTTTCAACGCTTTCCATTGTTTCGGTTTATTACGGTAAATTTCTCGACCGAATCCCACACTATCTACTTTATACCGCTTTTGGACTTTGGATAGTGTCTCCAGGACTTGTTTCTCGACAGATTTTTCCAATGCTTTCTGTATAATTCTAAGATTCTCCGGCATGCGGATATCTAATGGGGAATTATTTTCCCAGATTGTTCCTTCCCCTTGCATTTTTATATTGAATTTGACTTTATCCCCGTTAATCTCCGAGCTAATCGTTCGATTTGTTTTTGCAAGAAGCATCCCTACAGTCCCACCACCATCTGATAATTTGGCGTTAAGACTGCCATACTTCATTTTATCTGTAACCCAAAGAAATCCATTTGTTTCATTCTCGTTTAAATAACCGATTAATTTGAAATCCTTAAAAATCGCTGATCCAGATAACTTAAAAATGTTGTTTTCTTTTATTCCTTCTGAAAAATCGTCGACCATTACGACTCCCAAAACGGGACTGATACCTTCACCTGATGACGCTAAAAAAAAGTCCCGCAATGAAACCGCCAACTCGCTTCTTAAAGTTTCCATTTCCTTGATTGCTTCGCTCGGAACTTGTTCAAAAGGATATTTAATTCTTAGAATTCCGCGTCCTTCCCCCCCTTTTACAACCACCATATAGGTTTTTAATCGTTGTTTCGAATCGTGGGTGTAAATATCAAGAATATCTTGAATCCCTTGCTTGGATAGCTTTTCGCCGATAAAAATAACGACGCGATGCGCGGTAAATAACCTGCGTGAACTCTTTTTCTGAAGTCTATAGAACGCTTCATTAATATTCTTTCCAGATGCTGATATAACAAAGTACTTCTCTTGGTTACTACCTCCACTCCCTGGTCCCCCCTGAGCGGAAGAAGGGATCGCAATCTGATGTGATAAGATATAGTCCCCATCATCGGATATGTCAAATGCTGTACCCACAATGAATGCAAGATCATTGATCTCCGTACGATCCCAACAACCACTTGTGATCAATAACGTGAATAGCACTCCGATGTATAGGACTGGTTTCATTCTGAAATTCCCTTCCCTTCCCTCGATGAGTCTGGACTTGGTTTCTGACCTGCCGGCTCACGGACCGGATTGTTAGATCCTGTTGCTTGAGGACGACGTGTTTTGGCCCATATAGGTGCCCGGATGATTACATCCTTCAAATCCGTCAATGTTAGCGGGGTTGCCGGAGCGAAATAAGGGACGCCGAATGAGCGAAGTGACGTGATATGTAACACGATGCCTAGTAACCCAAGTACAATGCCATAAAGTCCAAGCGTTCCCGCCAAAAATAGCATCGGAAAACGCAATAATCGGATTCCATTGGCAAAACTGTAGCGTGGAATTGTAAACGCTGCAATGCCAGTAATCGATACAATAATGACGACAGGAGCGGATATAATTCCTGCCAGCACAGCTGCTTGGCCGATGACCAATGCCCCAACAATGCTTATCGCTTGCCCAATTTGTTTGGGTAATCGAATCCCAGCTTCCCTTAGAGCCTCAAAAATAATTTCCATTATGACGGCTTCGATCACAGCCGGGAAAGGAACAGGCTCCCTAGAGGAGGCAATACTCAGCACGAGATTAGTCGGAATCATTTCCTGGTTGAAGGTCGTAATCGCAACATATAGGGGAGGAGCACATATGGCGATCATGATGAAAAGGAATCGAATCCACCTCACAAACGTAGCGATGGGCCATCGAATATAGTAATCCTCGCTTGCCTGGAGACCATTCCAGAATGTCATGGGAACAATTAATACAAATGGACTACCATCGACAATAATGGCTATCTTCCCTTCCAGAAGCTCCGCAGCTACAACATCAGGTCGCTCTGTGCTATGTACGAGTGGAAATGGGGAATAAGGTGAATCCTCAATAAATTCCTCAATGTAGCCTGAATCGATGATTCCATCAATTTGAATCCGGGTTACCCTTGTTCTCACTTCCTCTACTACAGCCTCGGAGGCGATACCAACGATATAGGTAATAACCACTTGGGTCTGAGAAAGCTCACCTATCGTACAGGTCTCCATTTTTAGTCGAGATGTTTTAATCCTGCTGCGTATTAATCCGATATTTGTTGAAATATTCTCGATAAATCCCACCCTAGGACCACGAATCACGGGTTCGGATGAAGGCTCTTCTAGGCTTCGTTGTGCCTTACTGTTAACCCTGACCATCATCGCTTCGCTGTCCCCTATTGTAAGAACTGCTGCATGACCAGTTAGCACATGATTAACAATATCAATAATTTTGCTTGACAAATTCGTGCTCCCAATGGAGATCATCTGATCATCAAGAGCTTCCGTTTTGTCAGCTATCCTATCAACTTCAACTTGGATCGCAGATTTAGAAATCAATGGTTTCAAGATATGTTCGTCAATCAATTGTTCTTCAACTAGGCTAGAAAGGTAGATGACAAGCCAATGATTGTGTCCAGCGATTCGAACTTTACGGAATATGATATCAGAGCTATTATGAAATATTTCCTTAAGAATCAACTCATTTTGCTCTAAATCCGCAGTTAACTTGGAGTTCTTTTCCTCCTCAGATATATGATCATCCGGTACAATTGGATACACAGGATTCGTGCGCATCCATTTCCTAAACCATTTCACTGAATTGCCCCCCAAACACTGATAGATCTATTTTTCCATTACTCGTCGAAAATATTCCTAACATAGGAAAAGGATCCCAGTGCCAACTTGGCTCTGAGATCCTATCAATATCTTAACCTTTTTTAATTTGGGTGAGAATGGTTTGCGCTTGTTCGATGGTTTCCATAACGATACTTTCTGCACTTTGGCCCTCAGTAAGCAACCGCAAACCTTGCCCAGCCCACAAAGACATATACTCGGAATTACTTTGCTTAGCCGCAGCATTTCGAATATCCCTTGTCGCCGTATTTTGAGTCGGAAACGGAAGCGGCTCTACCCCGTTCTGATCCCAGACTTTGATAAATTCGTTCGTGATACCTCTGGCAGGTCGACCCGAAAATACATTCGTGATCACTGTGCTCTCCTCGGTACTAGCAAGCAGTTTTTGTTGATATGCGCTATGGGCTCCCGATTCAGTCGACGTCAGGAAGCGCGTCCCCATCTGTACTCCTTGCGCCCCAAGTACCAACGCGGCGACAAGGCCACGACCATCCATAATCCCTCCTGCCGCAATAACAGGGACATGAACATGCTCAACAATTTGCGGCACTAACGCCAATGTGCCTATATTTGCACCCATAGGACGATTTGCGATGTCGAATGTCCCGCGGTGCCCACCAGCTTCACTTCCCTGTGCCACAATCGCGTCACAACCTGCTTGTTCAGCAAGGATTGCTTCCTCAACGGTCGTCACCATAGTAACAATTCGAATACCCTCGGCTTTAGCTTGCTCCGTCATATGAAGAGGAAGTACACCAAAAGCCGTACTGATCACGGGCACTTTTTCTTCAATCAAAATGGCGAATTGTTGCTCAAATTGATCAGGTGTTTTCACGTCTTTACCCTCAACCTTCTGTAGGCCGAGTTTAGCTCTCATTAGATTTAGTTCCCGTTGAACTTCCGGGGTTCTCGAATTGTCGTCACTAGCCCGAGTAACAAATAAATTCACGCCGAAAGGAGCGTTCGTTAACTTACGAATGTCCCGAATGGCCGTTCGGATCGCTTCAGGCTCCATATAGGCAGCACCTAGTGTACCTAATCCGCCCGCTTTCGATACGGCAGCAGTCAAGTTGACCGTTCCAGGTCCACCCGCCATGCCCGCTAGGAAGATGGGATAACGAATATCAAATATGCGGCAAAGTGCTGTGTTCAGATTAATGATCATCTGCCTCCTATCACTTTTTAACGGGAGCGCTTATTGCGGTATTCAAGAGCTGGTAGTCCGCCCCATCCCCAATTGTCCAACTCAACTTCCTCAATAATAACATGAGTTGATTCTAATGGCTTGTTAAGCACGTTGAGAAGAAGCTCGCTGACACCTTTGATAAGCGCCGCCTTTTCTTCTGCCGTAACTGACTGATGATCCGGGGTGGTTCCTTCACGGGTTACTTTAATTGTCACGACTGGCATAGTAAACGACCTCCTTGAAAAATTAATTTCGCATACTTATCTACCTATCGAAAGGTAAATCTTAATTAATATCGCTCCAAATTTTAGTAAACTGTTCAGGGGATTGTAAGCCAGATAAATGGACCTGCTCATTTATCACGAAATATGGAACCCCTCTAATCCCTAACTCTTGCGCATTCTGTTGACCAAATTTAACTTTGTCAAGACCCTCGCCATCCGTAAGTCGCTTTTTCAACTCCGCATCGTTTGGAATCCCAACTGTTTTTGCAATCTTTATAAGTTCGTCCATATCTCCGATATTTATCCCATTTTCAAAATAGGCTGTATAGATCTGCTGAATCAGCGACTCCTGAAGGTTCTCCGGCGAAATAGCGATTAGCTGATGAGCTAATGTCGTATTCGGCGTATTGGTAACTCGATCCATATTAAACTTCAGGCCATACTGATCACCGTATGCTTGATATTGCTTTAAACGCGCCTCGAATTGGGAAACTCCACCTAATTTGCCTATCATCACTTGCCGATAATCTTCTCCCTCAGGACGAATACCGAAATTGATCTGAAAAGCATTCCAACGGACTGTTACCTTCGTTTCCTCGGGTAATTGTTTCAAAGCGCTTAACATACTAGTGGTTCCCATGCGACACCAAGGGCAAGTCACATCCATATATACGTCAATTAGTAGCTCTTTCATTGGGTAACCAGGTTAGGCTTTACTGTTTTAATATGATGAATATAATCCTTGCTGCTCTGTGCTAACCGCTCATCCGTAACTGTAGAAGTATCATTTAGTGCAAAGTGAGGCAGATAAGAAGCGCTGATAAATTGGGCAAGTGCTTCCATCGGACGCAATATTTCCTGAAGTGTAAAACGGTTAGCTCCTGTTGGCTGATAAGATGCTTCCGTGCCATATGTCGAGATCGCTACACCGATTTCTTTCCCTGCTGTTTTACTGCCATCTGGACCATAAGCCCAACCATATTGTAAGACGGTATCAAACCACTTTTTAAGTAAGGACGGCGTACTGTACCAATATAGGGGATATTGGAAAATAACCCGATCATGTGCCTCAATTAGTTTTTGCTCTTTAGCAACATCGATATTTTCGTCAGGATATGTTTTATATAATTCATGTATTGTGATATCACCTTGCTCTTGTAATGCTTCCAGCCAAGCTTTATTCCAGTTGGATTTCTCGATATTCGGATGAGTTATGATGACTAATGTTTTCATAGTAGTTTGCTCCATTCTAGTTATATTATTTTATATTTAATAGACAGCATTTCTGTCCTGTGTCATTTGTTCTCGAAAAAAGCTACGTTTTTCATAAATATACTTTCTTGATCTTGTAGAAAAGGTCCATCAAGCTCTGAAATTCGTTTCACTTGAATCCATTCGGGATCGTTACGGAAACGTTCATAATTTAGGTTGCGCATTTCCATATTTTCGTGCTCAACAACATAATAGAGTCGGTTATTTGCTTCATTGATATCTTCCCAATATTGCGTAACCTTCATGCCATGTTTCAAAAATAATTCAATCACATGATCTCTGAATCTTTCATGAAGAACCTGCATTTTACCAGGATTAACGTGATATACTCGCAGCTCATACAACATGATTTAACACCTCCTTACTCGAGTAGTAAAGTTGCGTGCACCTTTATTCTTACCATTGGCCAGCGTTTTGGCCGCCATCGACATGAAGAATTTCTCCGGTTACGAAACGAGCGGACTCCAAATACGCAATCGCTTTAACAATGTCTTCAACCTCACCCATACGGCCCATGGGATGAACTTTTGCTAGGAAATCATGCGTCTCAACCTCATGCATAGGCGTTTTGATAACCCCAGGCGCCACGGCATTCACCCGAATGCCCTTGTCAGCAAACTCAATAGCCATCGACTTCGTTGCTGTGTTCAAGCCTCCTTTAGTTAATGCGGCAAGTACGGATGGGACGGCTTTAATTGGTTGTTCCGCGACGCCGCTTGCTGTTATGTTGACGATGTGGCCAGAGCCTGCTTTAAGCATCTCAGTTACTGCACGCTGAGTCACATGGAAGAATCCTGACAAATTCGTGGACAACACCGATGCAAAATCTTCTTCCGTATAATCTGTGAAGGCTTTGGCAATAAATATGCCTGCATTGTTCACCAGGGTGTCGATTCGTCCAAAGCGTGATAGGCCCTCGTGAATTAAGCGTTCAGCGACTTTAGGATCTGCAATGTCACCGGCAACATAAGCAACTCGCTCTCCTGATGGATCGATTTCCTTGGCTACCTCAACTAACGCTTGTTCGCGGCGGCCATTAAGGACAACAGACGCACCTTGTTTCGCCAATCCAATGGCAACTGCTTTACCAATACCACTACTTGCCCCAGTAATTACGACTACTTTATCTTTTAAATTCATATCAACATCTCCTCGTTTTTTCTACCTATTAAAAGGTAGGTATGTGGTGAAAAATAATCCGCCTACTTAGTTAGCTAAAGCGGACATTAAGCTATTGGTAATCTGATCAAATTTACTGGTATCATGAAAACTTCGTGAGATTAATTGCGCACCTTGAAGTGATGCAAGAAATTGGTGTGCTTGTACTTCCGCGGTGCCTTCAAACTTCAGCTGTCCTTCACGCCTGCCTTCTTCCATCACACGTTCCAACCACGCTAAATTAGCAGTGAAAAAATTGGATAACCCTGCCTGCACTTTCCCTGATAATGTTGCCAGGTCAGCCGAAAGCGTAACGCTTAGACACGTGCAATACTCTTGTACAGGTCCATTGTAAAGTAAGATGAATTTGCGCAGCTTCTCTACATTGTTCGTCGTATCTGCATCAACTTGATCCACATACACAATAAAACTTCTGAGATACCTTGCGATCAACGCTTCCCCTAAATCCTCCTTGTTCGGGAAGTAATAATGAATACTGGCATTTCGTATACCTACTTTTTCGGCAATATGCGAGTAGCTGAATCCGTTAAATCCGAATTGCTGCACAATCGCTTGGGCCGTGTCCAGAATAAGTTCTGACGTGTTTTTGCTGTTGTTGTTTTTGTTCATGAGGTTATTCTACCTTTTAGTAGGTAGTATGTCAACCCCAAAAGTTTTCGTTGCTGAAACTCTGATTGTTACTGGCTTTCCATCATGATTATAGCCATCCTTGCATTTGTAGTTTGGCATAATTGAAGGAATACCCGCATAACGATCTAAATCAAGGAGATGCAAACAGGAGGTTGAATCATGGAAGATAACAGAGGATTACCCCAGATGCCTAACCATCAGAACGGTCCCCCTTCATGGTCAGGCGACACACCAGCTCATTTTCATTCCCAAACTGTTGGTGAGCGAGGACCCGTGTTGGAACAAGACAGTATGCTGCATGAAACCTTAGAGACATTTATACATACGAAGATCCTTGAAAGACCTGTACATGTAAAGGGATATGGCGCTTTTGGCTTCTTTCAGACCGTGAACTCGATGACCCCCTATACGAAGCTGAGCTTTCTGCAGAAGCCAGGTCAACAGGTTCCTGTTACAGTTCGATTTTCCCTTGCAGTAAGTAACAAAGGCACCCCGGACACCTCCCGAAATGTGCGCGGCTTTTCCACCAAATTTTATACGGATCAAGGTGTTTTCGATTTACTCTGCAATCATATCCCTGTCTTCCTCGTTCGGGATGCGATCCGATTCCCAGAATCAATTAAAGCCTTTTTACCGTCCCCGGTTAATAATTTGATTGACCCCGAACGTTTCTGGAGTTTTATCGCTCGCGCGCCAGAAGCTACACATTTCCTTGTCCGACTCTACTCGGATGCTGGAACCGTCAAGAGTCTCCGTCATATTCCAGGTCATAGCGTTAACACCTATGTTTGGCGGAATGAGCATGGTGCTCGTACGTTTGTGAAATATCTCTGGTATCCACTGGCAGGCGTTCAGTATATTGATAGCCGCGAAGCAGCCAAATTAGCCGGGGAGAATCCCGATTATGCTGGTAAGGACCTCTTCGATACGCTTGCAACAGGAAAGTCAGTCGAATACGGGCTGTACGTTCAGTTGATGGATCCCAAAGTTGGAGAAACTCTGCCTTACGATCCATTAGACGATACGAAGGTTTGGGATGAAAGACAATTTCCATTGATGCCGGTAGGCCGACTCGTCTTAAACCGCAATCCAGATAACTATATGGAGCAAGTCGAGAAAATCGCCTTCTCTCCATCTAATCTATTAGAAGGAGCGGAACTCTCGGACGATAAAATGCTGCAGGGACGTACGAATATATACTCGGATTCCCAGAGGCACCGAATAGGGTCCGATTTCCGTAAAATTCCGATCAATCATCAACAAAACTGGACACCTCGTTCACAAGTGACCAGCGGTGAAGGTAGATTTGTTGAAGGACGTCTCGTTCGCTCGGATATCCCTGAACCGGATAACTTCACACAGGCGGGTCAGTACTATAGTTCACTCCCTCCCCTTCAACAGGAACATCTGGTAGCGAATTTGGCCGCTGATCTAACCAGCATTTCTACGGACACACAACGAATTGTTCTCCATTATCTATCCCAAGCTTCGGAAGAGCTGGCAAACAGGGTTTCTCGGCAGATTCAACTCCATAACAAAGGTTAATTCTGTGAATCGGCTGCCCATCAGGGTGGCCTTTTCATTTTTATTCACCGTTTAAGATGAATTATATGGCAGGATTGGTTCTATTTACACAGCGTTATTTTAAAAATTTTAACCTTATCTTCATCTAAACAACATGTTCGTTTTGTATACTTACAGTAGCTTTATGCTAGTTGTGAGGCTGCATCAACATCACATTCTTAAGAACGCAACGCTATGCATATAGATCTGATCGGTTTTTATAATTTATAAGAAAGTAGGCATGAATTAGCATGAAGCTAGCGGGAATTAATTACAAACATGAACAAAGCGTCAGCTGGCTAAAACGTTCCATATGGATTTGTACGATACTCGTATTTTTATCAACCAGTTTTCTGTTCTTAACACCACCAGGGGAGAAAATCCGCTTGTTCCTTGCGGACACCTTTATTGCTACCCAACATCGTGACTGGGCGTGGATTTTTGTTGGTGTGAAGAAAAGGGACGAAATGATTCAAGATGTCCAGCAGATGAGTGAAAACAACTCGATTGAGAAGCAGGATTTGAATGCGATCACGATTCAAAAACAGGACGGTAAGATCATTGATGTCGAAGATATCTCTGGACATGGCTGGGTGGGCAAAAAAATGTACGTATACGATCCAAGAGCTATTCGTGTAGTTGTTCCAAGTAAAGTGGGTCAAGGGGAAACGATTAGTTCCATGGTGAATCGTACTGGAGCACTTGCAGGCGTAAATGGCGGAGGCTTCGATGACCCGCAGGGGCTAGGCAACGGGTTTGCTCCTATTGGAGTTATTATGTCTGGAGGTAAGATTTTGTATACGAGCGTTGATGGTACTGTGCCACAACAAGTCGTCGCATTTGACAATACCGGCAAATTAATTATTGGGAAATATTCCATTGATGAGCTATTAGACTTACATGTGACCGATGCCGTTTCCTTCTATCCACGCATCATTGCAAACGGAAATGCACTCCCCATCGTTGGAGATGGTCTTAACCCGCGGACAGCCATTGGTCAACGCGCAGATGGCGTTATCGTCATTATCGTCATTGACGGACGTCAGACAAAGAGTATTGGCGCTTCCCTAAAGGATGTTCAAGATCTGTTATTGAAAGAAGGATGCGTCAATGCCGGTTTCTTAGACGGTGGTGCTTCCTCTGAAATGGTCGTCGGGAGTGATCTAATCACGCATCCATCAAGCCGATATGGCGAAAGAAGGCTCCCTTCAGGACTCCTTGTTTTTGAACACCCGGATAAAGTTGATGTCCCGAATATTTGGGAAGGTGTGACCGAGATTGATCCAGGCGGTGCTTATGATAATCCAGGTTACCTAGCGGAACAAAATAAATCAAATAAGTAAATGAATGAGTGCCCCGAAAGCCATAAATGTGGCGGCGGGGCCTTCTTTTTTCATGTATACAGCCGTGAAAGATGCAAAAGTGCAACTATTGGATTCACAAGATCCTCTCTAAATGAAATGCTTGCTAAAAGGCACTTATTTTAGCCGGCACTCATCGATATGGCACCTTAACGATACTAAAGGATGCTCTTTAGCACTAATTGCTCTTTATTTAGCTAGTTCATCCAAAAACAAGTGTACTAATGCATCTTTGACCATTTACACTTCCAAACAAATTGAAACAATAAGGGAGCTAAGCGCAAATACGCCTTAGCTCCCCTTCCATTCTAACTATTAGCTTTTTCAGCCCACCTCTTCATGTCGAACGATTCTGTTCCTTAGTATTAAAACGTATTGTAGACATTTTGACACTCTTTGGCGGTTGGCTCATAAAAACAGTGCTTCTTGAAACGTCCAGCTTTCGGCTGATTATACCAGGTATCCGGACATGGTCCAGGATTGTCGAACGTTCCCGGTCGAAAATACCAGAGTGAAAATTTACCTGGCCAAAGCCGCTCTCCATTTACAGCTCTTTGCGCTAGGCGCCTCTCTCTTTCTCTTGCGTTTTGATAGTACAACCCGTGCTGTAACGCTTCAAACGCATGCGGTTGGTTGATCATTTGGGGAATTGTCCGGAGATTCTTAAAATCAGAGCAATTCGCTCTTATTCGATTAATGCCGACATTTCCAACAAGCAGCATACCCGTTTCGCCTTCGGTCTCAGCTTCAGCTCGAAGCAACCTTGCCAACATGTCGATATCCTGCTTTCTAGCTTTTACGACTGCCATTCGCTCACCTCAATTGAGTATATGTCTAGACCCATCATATTGTAGGTGAAGTGGAAATGTTACTTACTTACCGCGAAACGATAATTTAATCTGATTGTTCTTCGGACGAAACGTGCAGAATGCTATCACGGAGCCCCAATGATAAATGGACGACTCGTATACATGGAGAATTCCACTTTTTGTAACTGGACACCTTGGTTTCCTTCGATCTTGTATGGAATCGTCCAAGGAACCTTCAAGCTGACTATATACTCGCCGAATGGGACCAGCTTTCCATCGGAGTCTTTCCCATCCCAATCAAAGTTTATCACCGCACTCCTCATTCTCGTTTTAAACGCATAAGTAAGAGCTGGTAACTGACCACTCCACACAATCTCTCTGGATTGTTCGTAGAAAGAACCCGTTAATCGTGATATTTCGATAACTAAATTTTCTTCCTGCGAGAGTGTGATTGGGTCATTGCTTGCATTGATCAATTCGAAACGAAGCGGAACTTGCTTACCAAATGGAACAATCCCGCCAACCATATCGGAATCTCGGTTTGAATCAAGCACGATCAATGGAGCTAGTGGAAAGCCACTCTTGCCTCCAGTCGATTCTGGATCGTATTGAAACTCGCTCCAAGTTCCAGAAACCAATTGATTTTCAAGTTTGAGTGGTGGTTTATACGTTTCCGGATCCGAATCCGGTTCGTTAACGTAGACCCAAACATCGCCAAGCCAACTGCTATGAATATGATGCCAGCCGCTCCCACTCTCGAACGCCGAAACTTCTTGCGGAGCAAGTGTTCCCAGTACTTTGGCTTGCTTGTTAGGATGTTCATAAAGTGGCGTATTTGCCTTAAGCTCGATCGTTCTATCTCGTGTTTGTAAGTCTTTCGGTAAGGAATACGACAGATTGATCCATTTCTCTCCCAACCACGTATGGATATGAAACCAGTCTCGATTGATGCGTTCGAAGGCGATCACGGACTGTGGTGAGCTCAAGTACCCTTTGACAGTTGAATTCCCTTCCGGAACGTCGAAAATAGGTGTGTTCACGTTCAAGGTAATGGTTTCGTCCGTTGGCATGTGATATGGAACAAGTTTATGTTTCGGTTTGATCCATTGGTACCCGAGCCAAGTCTGAATTCTGTAATATCTGTTGTTAGTTCCCATCGATTTAAGCGGCTGCGGTGATACGGTATTCGTTGTTTTCCCTTGTTCGGATGGTTTATTGTAAAGGAACTCTTCTCCGGTCGTTTGAATCCATTCGAAATAATCTTCGGGAAATTCAGGGTGTAGGGGTCTAATCCAAGACTCCCCCTGTTCGGTCGTTACTTTGTACCAAATCAAAGGATCAGCTTCTTGGATAAGATGCTCTTGCCATCTCGGTTCTGCTTCTTGCACATTCACTACGTTGTCGGATGTCGTTCCGATCTGCTTACCATTCAGCGCATCATACATAGCAGTTTGCTTCTCTGTTAAAAAGAGTAAGCCCGGCAGCTTCTTAGTTAGCAGCTCTTGCTGAGCGGCCAATGCCGATGTAGATGGAATCTGAGATAGGACCATCGACGTAAGTACAACGCAAACGAGTGCGATTTGCTTCAATACCTCTCCCTCCAATCAAAAAGACTCATCCCTTATATTACCATATTATCCACTACCTGTTTAGAGGAGATGAATGCCAAAATACGATAACAACGCTGCTTTAAACGCTTCAGGAGATTCTGTTGTAAAGGTACTTACACCTTCCGAGTTGAAAATCCGAAACTCCTGATCAGCAACTGTAAGACGTCCGTCCGGAGTTCGTTTGGCGACAATCGGATATTTGTTAAAAATCGAATCCGGCGAATGTTCGCACCAGAAACTCGCAAATAGGTAGTCTTTCGGTAGTTGCGGCTCCTCTGTGAAGGTATATATGCGATGCCATCCCGTGTTTTTCTGTTCACAAAGCGACCAGCCGTAATAAGAGTCTTTCTCAAGGCGATAGCATTCTTCGCCTTGCTGCTGTTCAAGACCTTCGATGAAGGCAACCGACCTAAGTGGTACCATTCCCCCAACACCGACGTCGCAAAGGTAGTCCACACCTTCCGCTTCTACTTTCAGAACATGATGGCGTCTTTTGGGAGGGAGATTACGCTCATCGCGCCAAAATCGTGCAACCAAATCAGTTACCGAATAACCCAACTCCCGAAGCAGCCAGCCGAATAATGCGTTCAATTCAAAGCAGTACCCGCCACGCTGTTGTATGACAATTTTCTGATATAGATCCTGCGGATCGAGAGATAAAGCTTTATGTGCCAGAATATCTAAATTCTCATAGGGAATCGCGTACAAATGCCGTTCTTGCAGGTCCGCCAGCGTCTTTGCGCTGCCATTGAGCGTGCCTTTAAAGCCGATACGATCTAAATAACTCTGAATTTGTGTGTTTGAATGCATTGATTTTTTGACACCATCCTTGAGAGATTTATTTACTATGAGGATCATTGCTTTTAAATAAATCATACCATGAGAAAACTAAAGTAACGAGGAATAAAAAATAAGCGTAAAGCGCACCAAATCATCGGTATGCCTTACACTTATTGGTGTTATTTATTTCCTTCCAAACACAACTTGACCAGATCATCCACATGCGCGGTTGCCAAGCACTCCACGGTATCTGCCGCACCGTAGTAAATTTTTACTTCGCCATCATCTTCCAGTATCATGCCTCCTGGGAAAATAACGTCATTGCGGAAGCCGCCTTCCGTCTCATAGCTAACCTCAGGAGCCAATAGCGGTTCCTTGTAGAGTCCAATTACCTTCTTCGGGTTATCCAAATCAAGCAGCATAATGCCGGCTGTATAACGTTTTTTCCATGTCGGCTCCCAGCCATTCTTACCGCGATTTGCATCGATGTCAACGGCATGAATCGTCGTTAGCCATCCCTTTGAAGTGCGGATTGGCGGAGCGGCTGGGCCGATTTTATCATTCGCATACGGGACATGCTCCACGCCTAAGACAAGATCCGTTTCACCCCAGTATTTGAGATCAGGCGATTGTGAAATCCATATATCAAATTGATCTTTACCACGGCTGTACACGGGAAATGGACGTTCCAAACGCACATAATTGCCATTAATTTTCTCTGGAAAAAGAACCATGTTCCGATTGTCCGGTGCAGACAAGGAAAGGATTTCGAAGCGATCGAAATCATCCGTTACGGCAATGCCACCTCTGACACCATGACGGGTATCGACAGCGAAACACATGTATACACGTCCATCCATCACAGTTAATCTAGGGTCGTATACTCTTGTGATTTCCTCATCATAGAGCTTCCAACAAGGGCGTGACTGCACATCCCAATGGATGCCATCTTTACTGTAGGCAAGCCCCAGATCCGTTGTATGTGAAGGTTCTATCGTTTGATCTTTGACAGAACCATGGTCATTGCGGAACACCATCACATATTGACCTTGGAACTTGGTGACACCTGCATTGAATGTAAGCGCTGTAGGATAGGGCACGGAATCTGCAGTTAAGATAGGGTTGGCTGGATGTCTTGTAATGACAGAGCTTGATGTTAATGAACCGATTGTTAAGGTCATCTGTGTTCCTCCTTCATTCTTATCTTTCTTTAGGTTACAATAGGTGTGCTTACTATACCTATCAATCCTTGAACAAACCTCTCATTTCTTGAATAGGCAGTGATTCCATGACCTTTCCAATCAATAAGCAATTATCTGATTATCCCAATATCGGATCCTTCCCGTTTCATTTATCCATTAATCGGGTTGATCAGCATTTTCCTAGCCATCGTCATGATTTTCTGGAATTCTCGTTAGTCGTTGAAGGCTTCGGATACGAAACCGTAAATGGTCAAACGCATCCCATGAAACCTGGAACCTTCACGCTGCTGCTTCCTTATCAAGTACACGAAATCACTGCGAATCCCGGCAGTCCTTTAATCTTATTCAACTGTATGTTCGGCTTAGAGCTGCTTGGCGACCCTGCAGAGCGCTTGCTTCTTTCGGATAACAATCCGTTCCAGACTCACTATGACCTGAACATGGATCAACGTGAGCTTGTAACCCAGAAACTCCAAGGCATGCTTCGTGAATATGAGTTACCCGCTGATATCTGGCAGTCGCTTCTCCTGAAAGGTGAGCTCCAGCGCATCCTTGCGTTTCTCCACAGGCTGCATCCGAGTCGTACACCTCAGCCGATGACGGAGATTCCTTCTAAGACAGCCCTGCCATGGGCCATTCTGCGTTATATTTATACGCGCTATCGGGACCCGCTTACATTGGAGCAGATTGGCGCACATTTTCATTGCCACCCTTCCCGTGTAACGCAAATATTGTCACAGCATCTTGGCGTTACCTTCGTCGCGCTTCTTCAGGAGACACGGATTCGTCATGCGTGTAGTTTACTAACTACTACGGAGATGAAGGTGACCGATATCGCGTTTGAAGTAGGTTACGAATCGTTTGCCAGCTTTAGCCGCAACTTTCTAAAGCTTGTAAGCACTTCTCCGACGCAATATCGGGCATCCATGAGGGAGAAGTTACCGTAAATCTCACAACAAAAAACCGACTGAGCCTGTGCTCATTCGGTTTTTTGTATGTATGAAGTCCTTGCAATACCTTGAAGCCACTATACGGTCATAAATCGAATCAAACCTAGTATCGCGAAGCTGAATAAAACGATGCCGGCACCTATACCTGTAATTGCGCTGTTCGCCACTTGAAGCTTGGGAGCCACTACAATCGCAATCAACGAGACAGCAACCATTAAAGCGGCCAATATCCATAAGCTGGGATCATGAAATACACTTTTCAAGCTAATGAAATGAATCCCGACGATAAAAGCGATCCAGGGAGCGACATAGGCTTTTCGCTTTTTCCTGATCAGTGCAAATGCACCAGCACCACCCAAAATAAATTCAGCATAAAACGAGAATAAATAATTACGATAGGCAGATGGCTCGTTCAATGCCGAGGGTTCCTGCCAGTTCTGCACGCTTAAATAGACGCCTAACAAGCATACGAGTAACGCAATACAGGAAGAAATGCCAAGATAGATACGCCAACTTGATCTAGGATTCTCTTGTGCCCAACCGAACCAGACAAAGCTAAACATGCCAAATACGGATGCATACATCGCATAATCCCTAACGTATTCCATTCACATCCACCCCTGTTCGTTATGACAATCAGAAGACTGCTCCTCCATCCAACCTATGCATAGGTGAGGAATTAATTCAGCCTTCGAACCGGCGAGCCGGATAGGTAAGCTTCAATGTCTTCAACCACGTCTCTATAAAAAGCTTCATAATTCGCTTTGGATACATAACCAATATGCGGTGTTGTGAGCAAATTTGGAAGTGAGCGGTACATATGATCTTTAGGCAATGGTTCCACATCGAACACGTCGACCGCGGCCCCTGCAATGCTGCCAGACTGTAAGGCATCTGCAAGTGCAGCTTGATCTACGATTGGCGCACGGGACGTATTGATTAGGTAGGCTGATGGTCGCATACGTTTGAGATCATCTGCACGAATTAACCCTCTTGTACGGTCACTTAAAACGAGATGTATCGAAACAAAATCGCTGGTTTCCAGAAGCTCCTCTTTGGATGCCGCTAATTTCACTCCGATCTCGTCGGTCCGCTCCTTCGTTAAATTCTCACTCCACGCGATGACATCCATACCGAACGCCTGGCCAAATTTCGCTATCTTACTGCCAAGTTTTCCGAGTCCAAGTACACCTAGCGTCTTGCCGTACAAATCCGTTCCTAACGTACTTTGCCATTGTCCATTGCGAATCGCGTTGTGCTCCACCACAATGTTTCGGGCGAGCCCTAAAATCAAAGCCCAAGTGAGCTCCGCAGTTGCGTTGCCTGCGCCGCCTGTTCCGCAAACAATAACGTCTTGCGAAGCCGCTGCAGTCATGTCGACCGACGCATTGCGCATGCCTGTGGTGATAAGCAGCTTTAAGCGGGGAAGCTGGGCAAGCAGTGATGCAGGGAAAGGCGTCCGTTCACGCATAATCACGACAATCTCGCAATCAGAGATCTGATCGAGTAATTCTTCCTGTTGATCAATGTGTCGCTCGATACTCTTAACCTCAACCTTATCCTTAATCCGCTCCCAGTCCGCGGAAGCTAATGCTACTTGTTGGTAGTCATCTAATATGGCACAACGAAGTTTCATCATTCATCTGTCTCCTTAATATTCCCATAGTTGATTAACCTTGGGTGCAAGAATTACAATCCTATTTTACAGTATACCATCCAGCGATCTAACCATTCTGAAGCTGTCTCCAGTGTCTTCCATTTCGAAGAGTTTGCATCTCGATTCAGGCATTTTGAATGGCCGATGGAGGATTAACATCCATGTTCCCTCGAATGTTCGGAACAGCATGCCGTGACCACTGTCTTCTTTCACTAAAGGCGGGAGTTGTTCCCAAGGACCTGCCAGTTTGCCGGTTGTTGATCGCGCGATCGTCTGTACATAACTATCAGCTTCATAGCTCGACCAAAGCATGATAAGATGTCCACCCGAAGTTCTGTATAATTGGCACCCGTCCGTTACGTGAACACGAATATGGCCGTCGGGGAGATCTTCTTCCTTGTCCCAAGGTGCTTCAGAGGCGTTGAACAGACGAATCGGCTCGCCAACAGCTTCGGCTAAATCTTTTGTCAATTGTACGGCTTCAATTGTACCATCTATCGTCTGGATCCACTCATGACAGTAGACCATCCACGGTAATCCATCTTCCTCCACATATAATGTGCCATCGAGTGTCATCATCGTTTCCGGCAGCACATGCGAATGTTCATTCAATAAGTTGAACGGACCTTGTGGCGAATCGCTGACGGCTACGACGGTCCCCCTCCAATGCTTAGCATATCCTTTTACAAGCTCGCCTTCTAGTTGTCTGTCCTTATTGTGCAGCGTAACGAACATGTAGAATCGTCCATTGTACGCATGGACTTCTGGTGCCCACGCGCCATGCTGCGGATGTGCCCAACATCCATCCGGGACTGTGAATACGATGTAGGGTCCTTCCCAATCTGATAAATTAGTGCTTTTGTAAGTAATAACCCCATAACGATCCATACCGTTCAATCTAGGTGAACCTCCCGTATACAAGTAATAAATACCTGTAAGGCTATCGGCAAATACAAAGGGATCGTGCGCGGGAATATCAGCTAGATGGTGACCTTTTTGTGGATGATTTATATCGCAGGCTGTATTATAGATAGTCAACTGGAATCAACTCCTCTCCCATGGTTATTGGAATAGCCTTTCTTTCATACTACCATGTTAATCGTCAGAATTGGATGTTATTTCCTTAAACTCACTACACACAATAAAAAGAACAGGCTGCCGAAGCACCTGCTCATTCCTTATAGTCAAATAGCTTATACAATTTGGAAAATAGGACGTTCTTTGATGTGATGAACAGGAATCTCAGGGAACATGTCGGTCAGTTTATCTGCCAGAAGCTTCATCCCTGGTTCTTCACTCTCTGCATGACCTAGAACAATTAAAGCCTTCTGCCTTCCTTGATATAAGGCATCCCTTACATATTCCGGTGTTTCCCATTCCGGACCTTCCCCGTAAATAACAAGATCCAGTTGCTCACGTTCGAAAAGTGGCAGCGCGGTTTGAGCTCCACCTCTATAACCCGCGAGCAAGCCTATTTTCGAACACTTCAACCCAAGATCACCGTGAACTCTTACATAGCTAATTCCGAGGCATTTTTTCACATGTTCTACGATCTCGCTTACCGTTTCAGTAGGTATATGTAAGATGGACGACGCGGCATGATGCTCTTGTACGAAAGGCAGCCAATTGAGCGCCCGAATGAGACCTTCCGTTACACCATCAGGTTTATAACGATGATAGTAATCATGGAATCGAAATAGCGCGATGCCCGATGATTCCAGAAGGTTTCTTTTTTCCTCAAAAATAGGATCATTTTGCAGGTTTGTTGTATCATCATGATGCGAAAAGAATGGCCCTTCGTGAGCAACAATGAGATTTGCTCCTCGCTCTATAGCTTGCTCTATAACAAATTGCGTAGGCATAAAAGTCGTCACAATACCCGTCACCTCAGTGTCAGGACTGCCAAATTTCAGCGTATCTACGGTTTGCTCTAGCTTTCCTACTGGGGCTATTAACGCTTCAATAACTGATTGTATGTTTACACGCATGGATCGTCCCTCACGTCATTCGTATACTTACTGCTTTCTTATATTTTCAGCCTTCCATTTTCAAGCAGCTCCTTCATAATAACATAATTCAACAATTAATGGCATTAAGTAACCCTGCGGATCCTGCCAAACAGTACATCCATTCGAGCTTTTTAATGGTTTTTCCTGGTAATTTGTCATCCACCCCCCTTAAAACTGCAAATGAAGAAGAATACTATACAGACGTGAATGCCACCTCCATGCTAATGCCTTACTACAATCAAAGGAGGAACATAGTAATGTTCAAACAGTTCGATAAGTTATATGGGATTGATTTAGGTACCTCAAACACCGTTATTTTCGAAAAAGGAAAAGGGATTGTGCTCAACGAACCATCCGTCGTTGCATTTAACCAAAATACAGGTGAGTTGCTGGCGGCAGGAGCTGAAGCACAAGCGATGATTGGTCGTGCCCCTGCTCATGTGGATATCACGTATCCACTAATCAATGGTGTCATTGCTAATTTTGACAAGACAAGCATCATGTTGAAATATTTTATCAAAAAAATTCAAGGCAGATCCTCGTTTTTACGTAGTTCACAAATTTACATTACAGTGCCCTGCGGGATTACGAACGTACAGAAGCGTGCGATCGAAGAAACAATTGTTCATAAGGGAGCCAAGAAAGCGATTGCGGTCGAAGAACCTATTGCTGCGGCGCTTGGAGCTGGACTTATGCTCGATGAACCTATTGGTCACTTAGTGCTCGATATTGGTGGAGGCACATGTCAAGTTGCCGTTTTGTCGCTTGGAGGCATTGTTGCGAGTCATACGATTAACCGGGGAGGTCTCTCGATCGATCGTGATATCATGGATTATGTGAAGCGGCAATATAATTTGGAAATCGGTGAGCGAACCGCTGAGCAGATTAAAATGGAAATTGGGACTGCCAGTTCTTCGACTGATGAGCGTACGATTGACATTCGTGGACGTGATCTGGTAGATGGATTACCCCGTTCAATTCGATTAGTCTCTAGTGAAATCTACACGGTCGTCAATGAATTCTTAGGTGCATTGATTGAAGCTATTCGATCTACTCTGGAGCTTTGTCCACCAGAACTTGCAGGCGACGTCATGGAACAAGGGATATTGCTTTGTGGCGGCGGCGCGTTATTGGAAGGGATCGATGATCGAATTCGTGCCGAAACAGGGGTTGCCGTTCATATCGCAGATCAACCACTCGTATGTACCGCACTGGGGACAGGTCAGATGCTTGGCATTTATAGAACGAAAAGTAGACCTATCACACAGGATCGTGAGCCTGCAGAACAAATAGCGGTTAGTCAATAGAAAAAGCTTAGTCTGTGAGGCGTCGGCCCATTGACTAAGCTTTTTTTAGTAGAAATGATTAGAAATCAATCCGTAGTTACACCAGTCCAGAGCGGGATGATCACCTTAATTTCGGTTCCTTCTTCTGTGCTATTTACGATTTCAATATATCCGCCATGTGAATTGATAATGCGTTGAGAAATAGACAAACCTAAGCCCATGCCTGTTTTTTTGGTGGTATGAAAGGGTGTGAATATGCGGTCCCATTCCACTTGCTGAATGCCGGAACCCGTGTCCGATAGGAGAATATGGATTTCATTATTCTTCGTGCAGTATTCAATCGTGAGAATCCTTTGGTCTCTCCCTACCATAGCATCTACACTATTATTGATTAAATTAACAAACACTTGCCTTATTTTATCTCGATCTATCGACACAATCATATTTTTATGTTGCTTAAATACGATGGTTATCTCGTTTTCTTTCGTTTTAATGGAGGTTAAAGCAAGTGATTCTTGAATAACCTCCACAATGTTCGTTTCATTCGTTTGTATTTTTCCACTTTTGATAAAATGATTGTAGTTCGTAAGGATGCTGTTCATATGTTCACCAGCAATTTCGATATGATCTACCATCCCTTTGACACTGACATCCAGTTGTTCGTTTCGTGATAAGAGATCAGAATACCCTTTCACAACGGTTAGCGGATTATTAATTTCATGAATTAAACCTGAAGTTGATATCTCAATTTGTTCTTCTTTTTCTTTTCTTTTCAAGATTTGAGAAGTATCTCTGATCATTCTTGTACTCATATGTACAAATATAAAGAAAATAATGATTGAAAAAATCATAACAGCAATTTGACTAGAATAAATGAATGTGCCGGCTTGTAAATTTAATACCCCGATCATATAGGTTAAAAGGAAAGTAAGGCTGAATAAAGTTAGGAAATTCCTCACATACTTGTCCGTTACTTTTCTACTTGCAATAAGCGTCAATAAAATACTAACAATTAATAGTTTAATATGGTTCACAAAAAAGCTGCCCCATTCACCATAGATGGGGTACAGGACCGTAATTTGATTACCGATGCCATTAATCGACTTTAAACCTTGTACACCGAGTTCTGTCCAATTTATGATGTAAATGAAAGCAGACCATAGCGCATAAACGCTGAGCGTATACTTATTAATGATCAGATTCATCCATTTCGCTTCTTCTTTTGTTAGATATTTGAGAGTGATATATCCAACATACAAAAATGCCGGTGGAAGCATAATCGAACCGATCCGTAAAAGCTTAAATAGAAATAAAATCGATTCCGTTTCTATTACATCGCTGCTATACAACACACTGACATCTAATTGCCATATACTCATGCAAAGCAAAAATATGACCATGGCGTTGGTTAATTTCATTTTAAATAACATTTTACAAGACATTCCTAAAAACAGCGGTACCAAAGAAATGGCAGCCATGAGTATAAAATTCATAAATGAACCTACTTTCGATATCACAATTGTTTGTAGTTTCCGCTATATTCTTAGGATGTTATTGCGATATCTAGCACATTCCTGAAAAAAAGACCTACAACGTTAGTGGTTGTAAGCCGGGTTTTATGAAAGTTGCCCGTTGTCAATAATTGGAGTATCTAATGACGTATGGGTCCGTATCTTTTCACATTTACAACAGTGACTTTGAGCATTATAGCATATCTAACTAGGACGTGGAATAGAAGTTTCAATGGGCATTCATGGAAGAGATTTGCTAGATCAATCTACCTATCAAACCCTACTTGCGAGCAACTACTGATCGTAAAGCTGCATTTTTTTGAGCAAAATATCCGAAGACACATACGGCATTCCCGCACTTATACGAGTGATTTCCTCACTGCTGCCTGTATTGATTCCTTCTCTAGTTGTGAAAAACAAAGTAAATCCAAGCTGTTTCGCATCCTCCATAACTGACTGATTGTATTCCCCTAATGGGAAACAGAGGAATGAAAGTTGATTGTGAAGCTTAGTCTTTAAAAACGCCTCTCCCAACAGTAAATCATCACGTACACGCTGCTTCCTCTCCTGTTCTGTTTCCAATCGTTTCTCTTTAGACAAGTAGAGCCGATTAGTCAAAGGAGGAACCAAATTACCAGCCTCATCCCGCTTTTTCTGATGAAGATCATACGTATGCGAGTAAAAGCTAAATCCATCGCGTTTCATTTCAAGAATTTGCGTCCAGTTCAGAAATGGCAAGGATGGATTATCAGAGTCAACATCGCTCAAGATAAGAAAGTTCGTCGCTGGATAGCCCATCTGCTTCAGCAAAGGATAGGCTTTTTCATAAAAAGATCGGTATCCATCATCAAATGTAATCACCACCGCGTTCGGAGGCAACGTCTTCCGATGAGCATGGAAACAAGCATAATCTTCAATCGAGATGATCGTATAATGCTTATCTTTTAAAGCCTGCAGATGCTGTTTAAATTTGGTTGGGGTAATTGTAATGAATGATTCCTGGTCATCCAGATGATGATAGGTTAAGAATAACGCTTTGTTCGTGTAATGAATCGATTTCATATCCATCGGGGATTGTGTGAATGCGCTTACAGCTGTAGTCGAACACATTGAATCCAATGGATTTCCTTGCTGCCCTGTTTGTGTCCAACCTCCCGTGAGAAGAAGCATAAGAAAGAAGTAAACAGGCAATGGTAATCATCCTCCCCTACTAGCTCCTGAACCATCACTACAATATACTCGCAGGTTTAGGAGATAGAACGAAAAGAAAAGCCGTCCCCGAAGGTCAATAACCTTGTGGGACAGCTCATTTCTTTCTATGTACGTCATTTGAAAGGCGAATTGCGGTTTTAGAATTTTTTCCTTAACCCTTCAACCCTAATTTAGCAAGATTGTTATAGCTAATCTCCAAGCTTTCGAATGGATTACGATCATAGCAGTCGTCTTGCTCAACCGCTGCCCACTCCACGCCGATTTCTTCACAAGCTTGAATAATGCCTTTGAAATTCATGTTTCCTTCACCGACCTCGGAGAAACGTTGCTTCCGGTCTGGTGTGACGATCATGTCCTTGAAATGCACAACCTTCATTCGACCATCCACCTTGCGAATCCACTCGATCGGATCGGCTCCGCCAGCTTGCACCCAATATACGTCTAGCTCGAAGTCCACGGCTTGTGGGTCCGACTCTTCTAATAAAATGTCCATGCCTGTCTTTCCATCATATTTGGCAAATTCGAAATCATGATTATGATAAATGAACTGTAACCCTGCACTTTTCAGCTGTCTCCCAAATTCGGAGGCTTGCTTAGCAAATGCAGCGTACCCTTGTCTAGTTTCCCGAAATTCAGGAGGAAGACCGCCTAACCCGACATATTTGCAATCCCATGCCAAATGTTTCTCAATCACGGAATCCATATCGTTTAACAAATCATTGTAACCGATGTGAGTCGCGCAAATGATCAAGCCTTCCTGATCCGTAAGCGCTTTAAATTCATGAATATCGATGGGCCCAACACCTGATGCTTGTACGGATTGGTACCCCATTTGCTTTACTTTCTTCAAACTCTCGCTAATAGCCTGGGGGGTTTGCAAAAAGTTGCGAAGCGTATACAATTGCGTTGCGATTCTCATTTCTCTCACTCCATTCAATAAATTTGGGTCACTTCATATATATCATGGAATGGACGGCAGTGCTATATGATTATATTAAATTTTTAAACTTACATATTCCTACGGTACTGTCCACCCACCTCATACAAGGTCGCTGTGATCTGTCCTAGCGATGCAACTTTAACCGTTTCCATAAGCTCCTCGAAAAGGTTTCCATTATTGCGCGCCGCTAACTTTAATCGCTCTAGCGCTGCAGGGCAAGTCGACTTGTGCTTCTCCTTGAAAGCTTGCAGCTCAAGTATTTGCGACTCTTTCTCTTCTACGGTTGATCGAGCCAGCTCGATTTCGTCAACGGGTCTATCCAATTTAGGTTTTATGAACGTATTTACGCCGATGATCGGCAGCTCCCCAGAATGCTTCTTATGCTCGTAAGCGAGAGATTCATCTTGAATTTTGCCACGTTGATATTGCGTTTCCATGGCACCTAACACACCGCCACGAGCATGAATGCGCTCGAATTCTATTAACACGGCCTCTTCCACGAGATCAGTTAAATCATCCATAATATAGGCACCTTGCAGCGAATTTTCATTCTTCGTCAAACCAAATTCCTTATTGATGATCAATTGAATTGCCATTGCTCTGCGGACTGAATTCTCCGTTGGCGTCGTAATCGCCTCATCATAAGCGTTCGTGTGTAAGGAGTTGCAATTATCGTAAATCGCAATGAGCGCCTGCAAACTGGTACGAATATCATTAAAATCCATTTCTTGCGCATGTAAAGATCGGCCAGAAGTTTGAATATGATACTTCAGCTTTTGACTTCTTTCATTACCGCCATATTGATTTCGAATGACAGTTGACCATATGCGACGCGCTACTCTCCCCATAACGGTATATTCGGGATCGAGACCATTGCTGAAAAAATAAGAAAGATTCGGCGCAAAATCGTCGATTGACATGCCACGGCTCAAATAATATTCGAGGTAGGTAAATCCATTTGCCAGTGTAAAAGCTAACTGCGTAATTGGATTCGCTCCCGCTTCCGCGATATGATAGCCGCTAATGCTTACTGAATAGTAGTTCCGCACTTGATGATCAATGAAGTATTGCTGCATGTCGCCCATCATTTTCAGTGCAAATTCGGTTGAAAATAGGCAAGTATTCTGACCTTGATCTTCTTTTAAAATGTCCGCTTGAACGGTACCCCTTACCGTTTGAAGTGTCCAAGCTTTTATGCGCTCAAACTCCTCGTCAGAAGGTTGGCTACCGTTGCTCTGGACAAATTTCTCCACTTGCTGCTGAATCGCCGTGTTCAGGAACATCGCCAAAATCATAGGTGCCGGTCCATTAATTGTCATCGATACGCTAGTAGTAGGATGGCACAAATCAAATCCATCGAACAGCTTTTTCATATCGCTCAATGTGCATACATTCACACCGCTGTTTCCTATTTTCCCATAGATATCAGGTCGGTAGTCAGGATCATGCCCGTATAAGGTAACACTGTCAAAAGCTGTCGACAATCGCTTCGCCTCATCATTTTGGCATAAATAGTGGAATCGACGGTTCGTGCGCTCAGGCGTTCCTTCTCCGGCAAATTGCCGTTTAGGATCTTCACCTGTCCTTTTAAATGGAAATACGCCCGCTGTATAAGGAAAGTAGCCTGGCAGATTCTCCATCAACAGCCAACGAAGGATATCACCCTCATCTTCATACCTAGGCAAACTGACCTTCGGAATCTTCGTTCCAGAGAGTGACTCCGTGTACATCGCTGTTTTCAACTCTCGGTCGCGAGCCTTGCTGACAAGTTCAGCTTGTTTGTAGGATTGACGAATTTGCGGCCATTCTTGTATCAACGTCCTGCAAACTGGATCCAGCATGGTTGTATAATGAGCAATGCGTTCATTCAACATAGCCATGACAACATGCGAATCCCCTTCAATTTCCTGGTGATCTGTCAACAATATCTCTCTCGTTCCACGCAGTTGGTAAAGCTTTCGCGCTACTTTCACCTGCTCATTTGTAAACTTCTTGTATTGTCGAATCGTTTGTACAATTTCGCTGAGATAACCAGTGCGATCTGGTGGAATGATCACATTTTTTGTTGTAACAGGTTGCGTGTTTGCGATCTCGTCCATAGGCCAATCACTGCCTGTTTTGTCCGTAATGAGCTTCATGACTTTGGCAAATAGCACATTGGTGCCATGATCATTAAATTGACTAGCGATCGTGCCAAAGACAGGCAGTTCCTGCGCAGGTGTATCAAATAAGCCACGACTTCGCTGAAATTGTTTACGTACATCGCGTAATGCATCCTCTGAGCCGCGACGTTCAAACTTATTGATAACGATGATATCCGCATAATCAATCATATCAATTTTTTCCAGCTGCGTTGCAGCTCCAAATTCACTCGTCATCACATACATCGATACATCGCATAGCTCTACTATAGCGGAGTCCCCTTGTCCGATCCCGCTTGTTTCCACAATCACCATATGGTATCCAGCAGCTTGGAGGATTTGTATGGCCTCCTTCGTTGCGAGACTCAATTCCGACTTTGCTCGCCTAGTTGCTAAGCTGCGCATATAGACCCTAGGACTATTAACAGCATTCATGCGTATCCGGTCACCTAAGAGGGCACCGCCTGTTTTCATTTTGGAGGGATCGATAGAGATTATCGCGATGCTTCTATTCGGATATTGCTGGAGAAAACGCCTAACTATTTCATCTGTTAATGTACTTTTCCCAGCTCCTCCTGTTCCGGTAATTCCAAGCACCGGTGCGCTTGCAACAGTTGTTTGTACGTTTTGTAAAATAGGTAAAGACTGTGCCATCTGTCTGCTCCCAGCGGCTTCTTCAGCAGCAGTTATGGAGCTGGCAATGACTGCCCATAGGCTTTCTAGTGATAAGGGTAGTTGCTCTGCAAGCTTCCTTGGCGTTGGCTTGTCAACTTCTCGAATCATGTAATTAATCATGCCTTGCAGACCCAATTCTCGCCCATCATCAGGCGAAAAAATTTTAGCAATCCCATATTGCTGTAAGTGTTCAATCTCCGAAGGGACGATGACGCCGCCACCGCCAGCGAAAATCCGAATATGTCCAGCACCATTTTGCTGAAGAAGATCATACATATACGTCAAATATTCGATATGTCCGCCTTGATAAGAGCTAATGGCGATGCCTTGCACATCTTCTTGGATGGCGGCATAGACAACCTCATCGACGGATCGATTATGGCCTAGATGGACGACTTCAACCCCAGAGGCTTGCAGAATCCTTCGAATAATATGAATGGTAGCATCATGTCCATCAAACAAAGCCGCCGCCGTAACAAACCTTACTGGATTCTTGGGCCGATAGACTTCTGCGTTCACAGGAAACCCACCTTTTTGTCAAATTCATTCCTTAGGCTGCCTAGTTTCACCAGTGCTTTTCATACATTTTATTCCTTCCCCTTCATTGCAATCACTTTCATCATAAAATTAAGCAATTTTAACTATTATGTTCCTGTGACATGTTTTTTTGAGATTCAATGACCTCATCAAACAGATTTACACTCTCCGTATGTTTCTGTGGCTGATGTATAATCTGAAGTTGAGCTAATATTTTATCCAATTCTCCCATAGTTACTGGCTCTGCGTGCCTCATCAACTCGTATCCAAGATGACCGCTTATTTCAATTGTCGCTATTCTTACATCTGAGACAGACGTAATGCCTTTTTCCCTTAACCTTGTTTTTAATTGTTCTACGGATATTCGCAGTCTTTTAATATTGTCGAGCATAATTTCCCCGTCCTGAATAACGACCGTTGCTTTACCCATAAATATGAATTCAATCCATGGAAATTTTATTGCTAGGTACTGCACCGCAATTAGAACGACTACAAAAATTGTCAATATCAAAGTTGTTTTCCATAATCCCTCTGCAGAAATTGCATAACCTATAACTGACGCAATCGATAGTAGTGTAATGATCTCAAGACCCGTCATTTCAGAAACTGTTTTTTTGCCGGCAATTCGCATCAAACAAAAACCAACAAATAGTATGATCAAAGCTTCCCATATAAAGTTCATATTTCGGCATCCATTCTCTTGTTTTGTTTGTATATTTTTCCCAATTTATCAATTAAAAATTCTTCTTTAATCCAAGGGATTTTTTATTTATTAGCCCCGTATTTCTTAACCTGTTCAATGGACAGCATGTCACTTGTCATTTTCCAAAAAGTGAAATCATAAGCTGTTAATTGAACCACAGAACCATTCTTCGTGAGGCGGGTGAACATAATGTCCGAGCAGAACGATCATGGCGCAAAGTATTTCGAGAACATGCTGAATATCATCGATGTCGGTGTTCACCTGATTGATAACAAGGGAATCACTATTTTTTATAATGAGAAGATGGCTGAAATGGATGGTTTTAAGCGCGAGCAAGTTGTAGGAAAAAACGTCTTCGACCTCTTTCCTTCCCTCACAAATGAAACGAGCACCTTCATGAAAGTACTCCAGACAGGGATTGAACTGCGAGAGAAAATCCAGACGTATGTGAGTGTGACGGGGAAACGAATCACGACCATTAATAGCACGTATCCGCTCATGGAAAACGGCGAAATCATCGGTGCCTTAGAAGTGGCCAAAGATATCACTAGTATTGTTCATCTCCATGATCAAATCCTAGATCTTAGGCATCAAATCTATGAATCACCTTCAAAAGATAAAAAAAATACAAGTACAGCCCGCTACCATTTCAGTGATTTAATCGGGCAAAGCGAATCCTTCCAGCAAACCATCGCCTTCGCCAAAAAGGCATCACGTACGAGCTCGCCTGTATTACTATCAGGACCTACCGGCACCGGGAAGGAATTATTTGCCCAAAGCATACACAATGCCGGAGCCCGTCGAAGCAAGCTGTTCATTGCTCAAAACTGTGCCGCAGTTCCGAATGAACTGATGGAAGGGATTATGTTCGGTACGGCCAGAGGTGCATTTACTGGAGCTATTGATCGTGCTGGTTTATTTGAGCAAGCAAATGGTGGAACGCTTTTTCTGGATGAGTTGAACAGCTTGGATTTATTTCTGCAAGCCAAATTATTGCGCGTTCTGCAAGATGGGCTCGTTCGTAGAGTCGGGGGTAGTCATGAACAACAAGTCGATGTACGTATCATCACGGCGATGAATATCGATCCGAAAGAGGCGTTAGCCAAAGGACTGCTGCGAAGTGACCTTTTTTACCGACTCAATGTCGTGAATTTGCACCTGCCACCGCTTGTGCACAGGAAAGAAGACATTCCACTCCTCACTTCTCACTTTATTGAAAAGTTTAATCTGATGTTTGGCATGAAAATTATAGGTATTTCCGCATCTGCTTTGGCATGCTTAATGAACTATCATTGGCCAGGCAATATACGAGAACTTAGTCATGCTATCGAATCCACCTACAATATGATGGAGCTGGAATGTGAACAGATTGAAGACATACACCTCCCTGCTTATCTCATGGGAAATTCAAGCTTAACCTCGACACATACATTTCCAACTGCGATGTGGCGTGAAGAGCCGGAGTCCTTCACTACTGGTAGGTTAACTGATAAAGTGAAACAAATGGAAAAGGAAACAATTACGGATGCGCTAGCCTTCCATCAATATAACATCACGCTCACCGCGCAAGCGCTAGGCATTAAACGGCAAGCTTTACAATATAAATTGAACCGCTACGGCATTGTGAGAAAGCCTTAATTGTCAATTGAATACTAGGATTCTACTCATCCCCCATACTTCCTCAAGAAAGATTACAAAACGACAACGGTTTTCGAGCAACATCACTCTCCAAATCCTTTACGATATGAAAAAGGATTCATAGAGTTACTAGTTACTCTATGAAATCCATCGTTAAAGGAGGAAGTAACGTGGCAAACCAAATAATCAGTGATGAGGAATTGATGCTTCTGCTATCCCCCGTTTGCAATACAGCTACTAATGAATCACATTTGAAACCCAAGCTTACAATGAAATTACTATTCGAACTTATAAAAAAACTCAAAGAAGAGAATATGATTTTAACGAATCGTATGACTGAATATGAGCGTAAAATAGAAGAATTGCTTGAAAGTAAAAGCGAGGTCGCCAGCACCTTAGAAGTATCCATTCTCGAAGAACATGTTAAGACAACTGCAAATGTATCTGAGCCTATTTCCATTACTCCGATGAATTATCTAGTCCCTCGCTCTATACGTCATCCTGATCAAAGGAAAAGTCCGATGTGGTTCTTATTCGTGAAGTCGTCGATCCGATTTCTTTTTCGGCGTCGAAAGGGATATCTCTTTTAAACGATTGAAGCCACATGAATATGCCAATTTGCTCAGCTCAAGTCTATAGACTTGAGCTTTTTTTCATGCTCAGTTTAACACATTGAAATGTTGGCATCCTTTTTGCATCTTACTATACATAAGAAGACATCCATGCTGGAGGTGCAATGATGGAACGACGTGACTGGAAGCAAGTTGATCTTTGGAAAAATGTGACAGATGAGCAATGGAATGATTGGCTTTGGCAGCTGACCCATACCATTCGTACTTTAGATGATCTGAAGAAAGTAGTGAATCTTACCCCTGAGGAAGAAGAAGGTGTTCGCATTTCAACGCAAACGATTCCTTTAAATATTACGCCTTACTATGCATCTTTGATGAATCCTGATGACCCGCGATGCCCGATTCGCATGCAATCTGTCCCTATTTCCGCTGAATTGCTGAAAACCAAATACGATCTCGAGGATCCACTTTTCGAGGATGAAGACTCCCCTACCCCAGGATTGACACATCGCTACCCGGATAGGGTGCTATTCTTGGTAACGAATCAGTGCTCGATGTACTGCAGATACTGCACGCGTCGTCGTTTCTCCGGCCAGGTAGGTATGGGAGTTCCCAAGAAGCAATTGGATGATGCGATCGCTTATATCCGTAATACACCTGAAGTGCGGGACGTTCTACTATCGGGTGGAGATGGTTTATTAATTAACGACAATATTTTGGAGTATATTCTGAAAAATTTGCGGGCGATTCCTCATGTTGAGATCATTCGGATCGGCACCCGGGCTCCAGTTGTTTTCCCGCAGCGAATTACAGAGCACTTGTGCAATATTATCAAGAAATATCATCCTGTATGGTTAAATACGCATTTCAATCATCCATTGGAAATCACGGAAGAAGCGAAAATCGCCTGCGAAATGCTAGCTAACGCCGGCGTTCCGCTAGGCAATCAATCTGTGATCTTGGCTGGTATCAACGACAGCACCTATATTATGAAAAAGCTCATGCATGATCTAGTGAAAATACGTGTACGTCCGTACTACATCTATCAATGCGACTTGTCTGAGGGTATCGGTCATTTCCGAGCCCCTGTCTCTAAGGGTCTTGAAATTATTGAATCCCTCCGCGGCCACACTTCTGGGTATGCTGTACCAACGTTTGTTGTCGATGCGCCAGGCGGCGGTGGGAAAATTGCGCTGCAACCGAACTATTTAATCTCGCAGAGTCAAGATAAGGTCATTCTGCGCAATTATGAAGGTGTTATCGTCGGTTACCCTGAGCCGAAAAGCTATGTACCTGGCCGGGCCGACGAATATTTCAATGAGATATATGGCATTCAGAAGCAGCCAGAGAGCACGGGCATTATTGCACTTATGAAAGATGAAAAATTTAACTTAGTGCCAGAAAATTTGCGCCGAATCGGTCGACGGAAAACGTATCAGGAAACACCTGAGCACATGTCGCTGAAGGATCGTCGGCCGATGAGGGATGAAATGAAGGACAAATTGATGAAAGCACAGCATAAAGAGAAAAAAGCGAATGCAACAACAGAGGTGCCTGTTGAGTGATGGATTTTATGTAGTTAATGCGTGGAAATGTCCCCGAATGCGCAAGAATCGGCGGCGCTCTAACGCGAGCCAGTTGAGTAGATGGATTTTATGTAGTTAATTTAGCCAAAATAACCATTCTTAAGTAAATAACTGGATTTCCTACAGGTAAACTTGCGTCATCCCTCCCAAAGGCGACCAATTGGCTGAAATAACTGGATATTTTCCAGTTAAATTACAATTTCGTGGAAATCGCCTGAAATTAGCTGTAGATTTTACAGTTAGTTTGGTGGCGTATGTGTAACTTAGCTAAAAAGGCACCCGAATCGGGTGCCTTTTTCTACGCGGCATGTAATTTCATCGCAATCTCAGGGATAAGTGAACACACATCCCCCTCGCAGCTTATGTGCGCTTACTTTTTAAAACAAATCAATTTCATCTCCGTCAATTCACGTATCGCATACTTTACACCCTCACGCCCCGTTCCGCTCTCCTTCACACCCCCATACGGCATATGGTCTACTCGGAAGGTGGGAATATCATTAATCATGACACCTCCTACCTCTAGAGCTTCTGCTGCCGCAAGCGCAGTTCGGATATTTTCTGTGTATATGCCTGCTTGCAGACCGTATTTGGAGTCATTCACCTGACGAATGGCTTCCTCGATCGAAGAGACTTTATTAATCATCACGATCGGAGCAAATACTTCTTGGCACGAAACGCTAGCCGCAGAAGCAACATGAAGCAAGACGGTCGGGTGAACAATATTCCCCTCTCTCTTGTTGCCAGTCGCGACAGTCGCGCCAAGTTGTTCGGCTTCTGTGATCCACTGTATTGCACGATCAGCGTCTCGAGAGCCGATTAATGCCGACACCTCCGTAGCGGCCTCCAACGGATCTCCTAATTGAAGCTTCTCTGTCTGCTGCACGAATTTGCGGACAAATTCATCGAACAGCTGCTCATGTACATAGATCCGCTGAAGCGAGATGCACACCTGACCTGCATAGGAGAATGCCCCTGTAACCGCCCTAACGATCATTGCATCCACATCAATCCCTAGATCCACAATGAGAGCTGAATTGGAACCTAATTCTAGGATGACCTTTTTCAAGCCAGCCTTATTGCGGATAGCAAGGCCTACTTCAGGACTTCCCGTGAAGGTCACAGCCTTAATTCTTGCATCTCTAACCAATAGGTCCCCAATTACGCTTCCACTGCCAGTAACTACATTGAAAGCTCCTGCTGGTAGACCCGACTGCTGCAAAAGCTCCGCCAAATATAAAGCGGTCAACGGCGTTTGGCCAGCTGGTTTCAAGACAATCGTGTTGCCAGCCGCAATGGCTGGGCCCACCTTATGCGCAACCAGATTCATCGGAAAGTTAAAGGGTGTGATGGCCGCCACCACACCCAAAGGCTGATGAATCGTATACGCCACACGACCCTCACCTCCAGGAGCCGCATCCATAGGGATCGTTTCTCCTTGAATTCGCTTCGCTTCCTCAGCTGCAAACTTGTAGGTTGCAATCGTCCGCTCTACCTCTATTCTCGCTGTAGATATTGGTTTAGCGGCTTCAAGCGCAATCAATCGGGCGCACGTTTCCTTATTCTCGCGGATCAATGCAGACAGCTTCTCGAGAATCGCTGCCCGTTCATGCGCAGACATTCCTGCCATGACAGGTCTTGCTCGTTCAGCAGCAGCAATCGCAAGTTCTACTTCGGCTGATCCCGCAAATGGGATCTCAGCGATTTGTTCTCCGCTGTAAGGTGAGAATAAGGGGCGATACTCGTTCGCTTCCACCCATTTTCCATCGATAAATAGTTGCTTTCTCATCTTGTACTCCCCCCTTTCACATAGGTTCAAGAACATTATTCTTGTTTGAGACACGTCTTAACTGCCTGCTCTAGTACATCCAATCCCTCCGTAAGCTGCTCATCCGAAATGACCAGTGGACTTAGTATACGGATCACATTCCCGTAAATGCCTGCCCCCATGATGATAACGCCACGTTGATGCGCTTCCTGTAATATGCGTGTCGTAAGCTCTTTATCTGGCTTCTTCGATTCCTGATCCTTGACGATCTCAATTGCACTCATCGCGCCTAATGTACGCACGTCCCCAATGCAGCCTACTTCCTGTTGCAGCCGCAGGAACCGCTCGCTTACGGCTGCCCCAATGGAGACCGCACGTTCAGCCAGCCGTTCTTCCACAAGCATATCAATGACTTGTAAAGCAGCCACACAACCGAGCGGACTGCCTCCGTAGGTTCCACCGATTTCACCGATGCCTGGTGCGTCCATAATTTCTGCTCGTCCAGTCACGGCACTTATCGGAAGCCCAGCGGCAATTGATTTGGACATGGTCATTAAATCCGGTACAACGCCGAAGTGTTCCATCGCAAAGTTTTTCCCTGTCCTTCCGAACCCTGTCTGCACTTCGTCGGCAATAAACAAAATTCCGTATTTTTCACAAATCGCCTTCACGCCTTGTACAAACCTAACAGAAGGGATCACAAAACCCCCTTCTCCTTGAACAGGTTCCATGATAATCGCTGCAACCTCTTCACCTGGCACCTCAGCAAGGAAAAAATCCTCGAATTTCTGTAAAAGTTGATCATCTACTTCAGCTTGTGACAACCCTGAGGGAGCTCGATAGTAATAAGGATAGGGCATTTTGTACGTATCTGGTGCAAAAGGACCGAAGCCGTTCTTATAGGGTTTAACCTTGCTAGTTAGCGACATGGCCATATAAGTTCTACCGTGGAAGCCACGCTCGAAAGAAATCACTGCTCTTCGTCCCGTATATTTGCGGGCGATTTTCACCGCATTCTCAACAGCCTCCGCGCCGCTGTTCAAGAAGAACGTTTTCTTCAAATGATCGCCAGGTGTCAACGCATTGAGCTTCTCAGCCAAGGCCACATAAGGTTCATACATCATGACATGAAAACAGGGATGCAAGTAATGATCCAACTGGGCCTTCAGCGCTTCCACCACTTTTGGTGGACAATGGCCAACATTTAAGGAGCCGATTGCACCTGCCAAATCAATAAACGTATTCCCGTCGACATCCGTCAGAAGTGCCCCTTCCCCTTTGGCCGCAAACGTAGACACCGTATTGAAAGGACCTCGTGGAATACTCGCTAAGCGACGTTCCAACAACAATTGAGCCTGCGGCCCCGGAATCGCTGTTTTCATCTCAATATACTTCGTATGTTTTGAATTTCGATCCATCCTTATGCCTCCGTTCCCTCCAAACCACACCAATGAATTAAGGTCAATGCGATAATCTCAGCCACTTCGAATACATGTTCCAACACGATATGCTCGTTCGGATAATGGGCGACTTGTGTGATGCCTGGGCCAAAAATGATACAAGGCGTTTCACCAAGCTGCGTAAGCAAACCACCGTCAGTTCCCCATGGTGATGCTTCAATCGTGGGCTCTTCCTGTTTAACCTCTTGGAATTGCTTCATAAGCACCTTCATCAAAGCGTGCTCAGGATCAACGCTGCCCGGGACCCACTGTGCACCGAACCATTCCACACTAGGCGGATGCGATTCGAACCAAGGATCTTTCGCGCGAATACCGGCCATCCAACGGCACATTTCCTCTTTAGCCGTTTCCAACGTTTCCTCCGGCGCGACGCCCATTCGTCCTTCCAGCTTCACTGTATCCGATACAGACGAAGGCCAATTCCCCCCCTGAATGACACCAATATTAATTGGGATCGGAATCGGATTATTGGCGTACAATGGATCCACGACTCGCGCATTTCTAAGCTCCTCAAGCTCACGAATATGCTGGATGACAGTCATACTTTTCTCAATCGCACTCACGCCTTCATACCTCGTTCCCCCGTGAGCCGAACGCCCTTTCACCTCAATTCGGAACCACATGGAGCCCTGCTGCTTAGGGAATATGCGCAAATTGGTAGGTTCGGGAATGAGCGCCGCATCCGCCCGATAACCTCTGACAATAGCGGCCAGTGTCCCTGCTCCGCCACTTTCTTCTTCAATGACACTTTCGAAAATAACATCGCCTTTCAACTTAATTCCGAGACTCTGAACAGCCTCGATAGCCATAAGCAGAGAGACGTTTCCACCTTTCATATCCGTTGCCCCGCGCCCATATAGCTTCCCATCCATGATATGGCCGCTAAATGGATCCTCCTGCCATTGCTCCCGGTTCCCTTCTGGGACGACGTCCATGTGTCCATTAAGCAGCAGTGAGCGCCCCCCGCCTGCCCCCTTCAAAACACCAACAACATTAGGACTGCCCACAAAACGGTTTCGTGGGGAACAGAAATAAGGATGCGTCGCTAGCGCCTCTCCATCCGGCTCCCAAATGTCCACGTCGAGCCCCAACTCCCGCAATTTAGCGCCAATGAGGAGCTGCGCCTCCTGCTCATGGCCCTGCACACTCGGAAGCCTTACCAGCTGCTGTAGAAATTCGATGCTTTCCTTGCGATGAAGCCTGATCCAGTCGTGAATTTTCTTTTGCAGCTGAGCATTCTCATTGGACAAAGGAAATTCCTCCTTCCGGGTGTAGCCAAACACGTTTTAACCACCATCTATGGAATGTAACTAATGTTGTCCGGAATAAGTAAGGCCGCCTCCGTATGATGGATAACCTCCTCAACCGTATAAGGCAGCATGATTTCTTTCAAAACCAGACCCTGCTCCGTAACCTCCATCACAGCCATTTCCGTAATAATCAATTTCACACAGGCCACCGCTGTTAAGGGTAAGTCGCATTGCTTTTTAACCTTAGACTCCCCCTGCCGGTTCACATGGTTCATCAGAACGATGACTTTTTTGGCTTTTTGCGCAAGCTCCATCGCTCCTCCGATCCCCGCCACCCGCTTTCCTGGTACAATCCAATTGGCCAAATCCCCACGCTCGCTCACTTCTAGCGCCCCAAGAATTGTGATATCGATACAACCTCTGCGAATCATGGCAAAAGCAATGGCGCTGTCGCAGTAGGAAGCACCGCTAGCTATTGTGATGGGATATCCTCCCGCATTGCAGAGAAATGCATCTTCTTCCCCTGATAGCGGCGCGCCTCCTGCGCCCAATATGCCATTCTCCGCATGAAAAACAACATGAATACCTTCTGGAACATAATCCGCAACCTTCGTTGGGATCCCGATCCCGAGATTGACGGCCATGCCGTTCTGTAGTTCTTGAGCAGCCCGCTTCGCTATTCGGTCACGGGTTTCTTTTCCCATACCCATTCCCACGTCACCCCTCTGCTCAAAATCACCATATCTACGAAAATGCCCGGTGTGACAATACTTTCGGGGTCCAACTCACCAAGTGGAACAATCTCATCGACTTCGGCAATCGTTATCTTTCCGGCCATGGCGACGAGCGGATTCAGATTTCTACCGCTTTTATCATAGATGAGATTCCCGTACGGATCGGCTTTTTTCGCATGCACAATGGCCACGTCTGCCGTCAGAGCTGGTTCTACCAGATAGGTTTTATCGTCGATGGAAACGGTCTCTTTTCCCTGCTCCATGATCGTTCCGACGCCGACATCCACTAAGATCCCGCCAAGTCCAACGCCGCCAGCTCGAATTTTTTCACAAAGCGTACCTTGCGGGTAAAAGACGACCTCCATGGTTCCCTGCTCCATCATTTGACCAGCGTTAGGATTAGAGCCAATATGAGAGGCGATCACCTTCTTCACACGACCTGCGGTAACTAAACGCCCAATACCGATATGGGGAAATCCTGTATCATTGCCAATGAGAATTAAATCCTTAACACCCTTTTGTAAAACCCCCTCAATTAACGTTGGAGGCGTACCGATACCACCGAATCCTCCGAACATTAATGTGCAGCCATCGGTAATCGAAACAAGTGCTTCTTCTACAGTTCTAACTTTTCCAACTACGCCCCCAAGTGCATGTTCTTTTGGCACCATCATATCTCCTCCAATGCGGATGGGGTAAGCTCAGCCATGACTTCCCGAATGGATGTATCCAAAATCCGCACAAGCTGGTCGATTTCCTCCTCGGTTATGACCAATGGCGGGGCGATGATAATGGCATCCCCTTCGCCATCGACCGCACCTGCAGCAGGGTAAACGAGCAACCCCTTCTGAAAGGCATTTGCAATGATCCGAGAAGTAACACCTAACCCAGATGGGAACGTTCGCTTATCGGTCCGATCAACTACAAATTCGATTGCCAGCAGCATGCCTAGGCCCCTTACATCGCCGATGCTCGCGATCCCATCAGCCATTTGCCGTAACTTGCCCATCAAATAGTGGCCTTTGCTCTCTGCAGCGACGACTAGCTGATGCTTCTCAATATAGGCGAGTACTGCCAGTGAAACAGCCGCTGATTGCGGATTGGCACTATACGTATGGCCAGACATGATACTTTTGGATCCCTTCAAAATAGGAGCCATCACATGATCTTTGACAAGCGTTGCTGCCATCGGCGTGTATCCAGCGCTCATGCCTTTCCCTAAAGCCATCAGATCGGGTTCAACTCCAAAGTGCTGCATAGCGAACATAGCCCCCGTTCGGGCTATACCCGTCATAACCTCATCCGCGATGAATAAGATCTCATTCTGATCACAGATGGCCTTAATTTTCTTGTAATAGCCAACTGGCGGAACAATCGCGCCGCCTGCGGCTCCAATGATCGGCTCGGCAATGAATGCCGCAATATGCTCAGCACCGATGCGCTTGATTGCCGTTGCCAAATCATCTGCACACACTAAGTGGCAATCCGGGGAGGTTAAGCCGAATGGGCAGCGGTAGCAATACGGTGGAGCAACGACTGGATAGTCTTCTAATAAAGGGATAAATCGTCTTCTTCGCAGAACATGACCAGACATTGAAAGTGCTCCTAATGTGATGCCATGATAGCTCATCCGCCTTGAAATTACTTTATTCTTGCCTTGTCTCCCTTGTTCTTGCCAGTGCTGGATGGCAATCTTCATCGCCGTTTCGGTAGCCTCGGACCCGCTGTTCACGAAGAAGGTCCAGTAATCGTTGCCAGGAGCTTCGTTGCTTAGCTTCTCTGCCAGCTTCTCGGCGGGTTCGCTGGTAAACTGCGACCGATAAACAAAAGAAACTTTGTTCGCTTGCTCAAGCATAGCATCAACGATTTCTTGGACCCCGTGTCCGATTCCCGCTGTCACGGCTCCCGAGCAACCGTCTATATAAGCTTTGCCTTGATCATCGTATAGGAAAACGCCTTTCCCATATTGAATGGTGGGATAATGGTGATCCAAAACCGGCTTAATGATATGCTCCCGCTTCATAAGGCACCCCCACTGGTCACATTCGTTTCGGTTTTATTTGAGAAACATATTCTTTATGCGCGGAGCCTTCATCAAATCTTCATAGCGAAATGCGGTTCCTAGCGCGGATACATCATGCCAGTAAAGGGTCTCTTCGATTCGCTGTGCAGTGCTTTCTAATACGTAAGTACGGCAGGAGGCGCACTCGATCGCGGGGACTCCCAATATCTGAACCGCTAATCTCCCATCTGGCATGATCCAGTAGCAGTCCTTTACACTTTCTCGAATGTCTTCCCTATCACACCACATGCAATTCATATGCATCCGTCCTCCATCATATGGTATAGAACATTCTCGCGACGATCTGTTAATCATGCAAAATAGATGCCAACTTTTCGTTAAATGGGTATATGCTCCCCTAGCAGGTAAAATGTGCGGGAAAAGCTGCCGGATTTTTGGCAGTTGTCACTTTTTTTGCAGCAAAATGAGGAAGTAAGGGGGATGCTGGATGCCAAGTGATCTGCCAACCTATACGAATCATGTAGTCAATGGTACGGATTATACGATCATGTTTTGTCTTGATGGTAGGAATAAAAGATTACGGGTGGATGATTATCAGGGGAATATCGATGCCATTTACACGCGAATCCTTGAAATCGCCAAATCACATGCTTTGACCAAAATATTTATCAAATCACACGAGAAGGACTGGCAGTCTTTTTTATCGAAGGGCTGTATGCTGGAGGGAATTTATAAAGGATATTTTAATGGCAGCGACGCTTACTGCATGGCCGTCTATGATGACCTGGAACGGAGAACCAGCGATTATTGGATGGAAGAAGATCGCATTCTTCAGCAGGTTCACACTCTCCCTCTTAAGTCTGATCGACCCTTAGTACCGGTTCAATTTACACTGCGGATAGCTCGTTTGGAGGATGCAGATCAGCTCTCCCACTTATACAGTCACATTTTCCAAACCTACCCCACTCCGATGAATGATCCGCTCTATGTGGAGAAAACCATGCACGAGGGGACGATTTATTATCTCGTCGAATCCCAAGATCAACTGGTTAGCGCTGCCTCTGCTGAGATCAATTCGGTCTATGCGAATGCGGAAATGACAGATTGTGCGACGCTACCCGCCTATCGTAATCAAGGACTCATGCGACTTCTAATGCATGCTTTGGAAGATGAATTGATTATGCGGCACATTACCTGCGCTTATTCCTTATCTAGGGCGCTTTCCTTCGGTATGAATGCCGTATTTTACCAGATGGGCTATCGCTATTATGGCCGACTGACGAAAAATTGTGATATTTATGATAAATATGAAGACATGAACTTGTGGGTCAAAACGTTAACATGATCCCCCATTCTCCATGTATTCCAACTATATGCGTTTCCTTCGCACAGAAGAAGAAATTCCAAGCTCTTCTCTATATTTGGCTACCGTCCTACGAGATATATGAATGCCTTCCTGCCTCATAAGATCAGCCAATTTTTGATCGGAATACGGCTTACCAGGGCTTTCGTTGTTGATCCATGCCTTCAATTTCATCTTAATATGTTCGGAGGATGCAGAATCACCCATGTCCATTTGCAAACCAGAGGGAAAGAAATATTTTAGTTCAAAAATACCCCATGGTGTTTGAGCATACTTCCCCGCCGTAGCGCGGCTGACTGTTGATTCGTGCACCCCCAATTTATCAGCGATCTGCTTTAACGTCATTGGTTTGAGATGGGTAGTTCCATGCCAGAAAAAATCGGCTTGCTCCTCCACAATGGCTTGCGTTACTCGGAATATGGTCTTTCGTCTTTGCTCCAAACACTTCATGAAGAACTTCCCGGCATGTAATTTACCTGAAAGAAACTTGGCTGCTTCATTATTCTCAGTGTTCTCTCTGACCATTCGTTCATAATCACTATTAACCGAAAGTCTTGAAGATGTTGCTTGATGCAACAACACAACGAGTTGTTCGCCTGCCTTCTCAATGATCACCTCGGGAATGATATATTGAATAGCTTCTATATGAAAGGCTGCGCCAGGTCTAGGATTCAATCCTTTGATCACATCGATCGCAGCCTGAATTTCCTGTGGAGACACTTGCAGGTTCGTCGCTAATTTAGGAATGCGGTAAGCAGCAACATCCTTTAGATGGCTGCGAATTAACAGTGAAACTAACGGAAAGCATTCTGACAGAGACTGTACCTGAAGCAACAGGCATTCATGTAAATCTCTTGCTCCTACGCCGCGGGGCTCAAAACTCTGTAAAATACGTAATGCATACTCTGCATGGGTCGTATCCACCTTACAAATGTCAGAAATCTCAGGCAAGTTGGCTCCAAGATAGCCATTATTGTCCAAATTGCCGATCATGAAGGAGACAATTTTACGAATGGCTGGCGGTATTTTTTTAACAAAACTCAACTGCTCCTTTAAGTGTCTTTCCAAGGATACATCGTTCGAGGCGGCATATAGCAACGGGTCAAATATAGGATCATTACTTTCGATTCTTCGAAAGAACCTAGGAGTGGCGTTAGATAGTTCCCATTCGTTTCCGGCGAATTCCAATACGGGATTCTCCGCTAACTCCTGCTGGACAACCTCTTGTAATTCTGGCGTCGAGAGTTTGAGGATCATGATTGCTTTGCGAAGCTGAGGGGTTATCCGCAACTTTGCCGTTTGTTGTTGGAACATTCCGTAGCCTGGGCGCATGTGGATCACCCCTTTTCGTTGTTGCTTCTATATGTATTCAATGTTGACAACTTTTAAGATAATCTGTGTATATTGTCTCAGGGGAGCGGACATAATAATTTATGACGGTGACGCAGTGGTGAGGTGTTGTGTCGCAGACAATTTACACAAGGGAAGTTGTTATTGAATCCATATGGAGGCGAGGAGATGTGCCGCATTCCACTTACTGTAGTTTCAATACTGCAATGATGTGATGAGGTAGTGACCTAGCGAAGTAAGGTTCAAGGCAAGAGTACCATCAAATCTACTCACCGTCGAAGAGGACTCCGAAAGGAGTCCTCTTTTCTATTTCCATATATTAGTCTCTAAATTACGGACTTAAGGTATATATTTTCAACGAATTATATAGGAATTATCAGAAAGTAAGAGGTATATCTACATGAGGATAAAAAATGGATTCCTTCAAGGTGCGAAGATTACGATATTAAGCATAATTCTACTTCATGGGACGTCTGTACAAGCGGCCGAGAATGTCTCACCTTCCGTGTATTTGGATGGACATCCGTTGTCCTTTCAGACTCCTCCCGTTATTGAAAATGGCTATAGCCTCGTTCCCATGCGTGCCCTTTTTGAGGCAGAAGGTGCTAAAATCTCTTGGGATGAGAACACGCGAACTGTTACTGCCGTGAAAGAAGGCACTACCGTTACCTACCAAATCGGAGACATGTACGCTTATAAAAATAAAGAACGGCTAGAACTGCCCCTACCCGGCAAAATTATCGATGGATCTACCATGATTCCCTTACGATTTATTAGTGAAACGCTTGGCAATCTTGTGAAGTGGCATGACTACTCCCGCTCGATTACGATTTCATCCGTTCACAACTATGAAACCACAATTCAATATGGCGTCAACTTGCGCGACACGCCAGAAAAAGATAACGATACCCACATCCTTCGAATGATTCCGAAAACAGAAAAGGTTCACGTCATTCGAGAAATCAACTCGAATTGGTTGGAGGTACAAACTCAAGACGGTACAATTGGCTTCATCTCTGCTGCTTCGATGTATACCGATTACACGACCGCGGCTTTGGCTGCGAAGCAAGCGGATGCGATAATTGCTTTCGGGTCTCAATTTATGGGAACCCCCTATGAATTCGGTGCCGCGGCTGGTCAAACTAACACGTTCGATTGCTCTTCTTTCGTGCAATATGTCTTTGACAACGTATTGTCCATTGATTTGCCGCGAGTTTCCTACGACCAAGCGCTGAAAGGGAAAGAAGTCGGGATTAACGACATTCGTAAAGGGGATCTCCTATTTTTCACAGCTCGCGGGCTCGATATCGGTCATGTAGGCATTTATGCGGGAGATGGTAAGATCCTTCAAACCTATTCGAAAGAGCTTGGCGTTCATATCACTGCGTTCGATGAGAAATGGAAGAAGCGTTTTGTCACGGCCAGGAGATTATTCTAATCGGTTGAGCTATGTTAGTTTGGCAAGTGGGCCTTCAACATTTGAACTAATTCTGATTTGTACAGGTTAAGATCGAAAGCGGAATTGTTGACTCGTACTACCTTTACCTGTAATGGGTCCAGCAATTCTTGCTCCAATGCAGATCTCGCTTTTAGTACCTGTAAAGTTCCTTCTAGTCCAGTGCAGCCTCTCGCTTTGCCATAGCCTTGATTGGTGTAATAATGAATAAAACCATTTGACCATTCTGTGGATCTTTCATCAACGGCTTTACGAAACGAAAAATCCAGATCGGTTTGCTCTACATAAATCAATAGTGGATGTAATGGGGCTATGATTGTGGCTAGATTCTTTATCTGATCGATAACCTCTTCTCTCTTAGCATCATATTTGATCATCCCCAGCGTCACAGGATTTTGTATAAAGCAGCACTCAAATATATATACGATCTCGCTGTTTCTTGCCTGTTCCGTGAAATGTTTCCATCTCTCTGCTATCAATTGATTGCTCAACGTCAAAGGTAATTCATAGATGTCATGTTGATGAAATGAGCTGGATACTACATCAGGAAATTGTAGATCTAGCTCATTTTCAATTTTCCGATACGGTAAGAAATAACGATTTCCTTGTTCTACTACACGTTCCTTGCATATTGCTTTGACATCTTGTGTGCAAGCTGCCATGACATTTTCAAATTCACTTTTGGTAAAACAAGCTACTCCCTCATAATCAGCGGGATGGTCCAGATTACCTTCCATAAATAACTTGGCCTTAACGTTCATTTCCTGCAAAATATCAAAGATTAACTGTGCAGTCGTTGATTTTCCAGAGCCTGGTAATCCTTCAACGAGTATTAGTTTTGACTTCATATTCAAGTATCCCCCACATTTTCTAGCTTCCGTTGATGATATTGTCCCCTTTTTCAAAACAAAGATTAACTGTTCTTCCATTAGAACGCGTTCGATGCATGACGTTCTGGGGAATCGTAAACACCTCACCCTGTTTTAAAACAATAGTTTGGTCTTCGAAATCGATGATTAATTCCCCTTCCAATACAAGAAATAGCTCATCACAGTCTTCATGCTTATGCCAATGAAATTCGCCATCAATGACAGCTGCCCGCAAAACATGGTCGTTAATTTCGCTGACAACAAAGTTAGTATACTCGTTGATGTGCCTAGTGGCCTCCAAGAGATTGATCTTTTTCATTTGTCCAAGTTTCATAATTCTCTCACCTTTCGTTACAATATGAAATTAGTGATAGCCGTCTAGATAGCATTCTACTAATAAGCGTATAATCTGTAAAACGAATCTTTTGAATCGCACCAGCACAACCCTATCTGGATGAACAGAAGCTATTCATGATTCCCAGTGACTTTCAAGTCGAAATTCCCAAATTTCGGGTTTATGCAAGTTATTTAACGGATAAAATAGACCACACTAGCATAAAGCTAGGCTTAAACATGCTTGGCATGAATTAATCCGTTTGGAGGGAATGAAGATTAAACTTGTTCTTGGTTTTGTCATGTTCGTCTTGTACGCACTGGTAACCTTATTTGGGTTAGGCCCCGTGTTGTTTGCTGACGGCAGTCTGACTGAGCGAATGGTCACGCTAGCTGTTGTGATAATCATCTATCTCGCATTAACGATCATTACTTATCTCATTTTCCGGAAAAAATAAAGCCACGCCCGTGAAAGCGATCAGGGGTGCGGCTTTATTTTAAACGTAATTATTACGTATATATGTCAAATAAAAAGCAAACTTTGGTTTGCAGCACATCACGCTATTCAATAATTGCTATTCTTCTAATGCCTTCTTCAGTGCGTGGAGGTTGTTCGTCATAACGCCTATGTAATCTAAGTTTTTCTTCTTATCCTCTGCCGTTAATCCTTCAAGTGGATTCAGCACATCCGTTGTGGCATTGATTTCTTTGGCAATCGTAGTCGCAACCTTCGGATCCACTAACGTTTCAAAAAAGATCGTTTTGACTTGCTTCTCCTTCGCAAATTGAATAATATCCGCCATTTGGTCCGGTGCTGGTTCTTCTTCAGGTGACAGACCTGCGATGGGAATTTGCGTTAAGCCATACGCTTTGGCCAAATATCCAAATGCCGCATGTTGGGTGACAAACTCTTTGTGTTTCACAGTCGCAAGGGTTGCTCGAAACGTTTCATCAAGTGCTTTAAGCTTACCGATAAATGCATCAGCTTGCTTCCGATAATCATCTTGATGAGCTGGATCCGCATGAATCAGACCTTGTGCGATAGCTTCCACTTCTTGTTGAGCTAAAGTGGGGTCTAACCATACATGCGGATCCAAGTCATGGCCATCTTCCCCTTCTTCTGCTTGCAAACCTTGCATAAGATCAATCCCTTTACTTGCTTCAATGACGACACGCTTCGTATTCTCTGCGCTGTGCAGGGCCTGTTCTGCCCAACCTTCCACGATACCATTGTAAACAAATACATCGGCTTCCTTCACCTTTTTCATATCCTTGGCGCTAGGCTCCCAATCATGTGGTTCTGAACCCGCTGGAATTAACGCAATGACATTTGCATGATCACCAGCAACTTGCTTCGTGAATTCATACATCGGATAAAAACTTGTCACGACGTTGAGTTTACCATCGCTTGAGACGGGGTTAGATGTACATCCGGCCAAACATACAGCTGCTATAGCAGTAATTACAAGTGATTTTGTTACAAAAAATAATTTCATTCTAAAATTCCTCCTGATAGGTTTGAAATAATGGTAAGGAAACCTTATCTTCAACTATTGCTTTGTTTGTTGTCTTTCGAAACCGCACAATCACTTTCTGAATACTTAAGCCTACGATAAGTACGAGCAAGAGCATCATCGCTATCGTTCCTCCAGGCGGCGTACTGAAAGAATAGGAAGCGGTAAGTCCTGAAAACACCCCCAGTAATCCCACCCCTATTGCGATTAAAATGGAAGCCGTAAAACTAGGCGAAATGCGTATCGCTAAGGCAGCTGGCAGTACAATGAGTGATGAAACGAGAAGCACCCCAACAATGGGCATAGCCGCTGAAACAATCATCCCCGTAAGGACACTAAAGCCTAGGGATAGCCATTTCACTGGAATACCATTCGCTCTCGCGGTATCTTCATCGAATGTGATTTGATACAGTTGGCGACGGAAAAGAAAGAAAAATAGCCCGCCAATTAACGCCACACAGAACATAAGCACAAGCTCTGTTTCATTCACAGCTACAACAGACCCGAATAAATACGCGGATAAACCTTTGTTCATACTTGGACTCAGACTCATCATAATAACGGCCGACGACAGTCCGCCAATCATAATAATGGCGATCGAGATTTCACTATAGGATTTATAGGACCTCCTCACGTATTCAACAAGGACAGCCCCTAGTGATGCTACGACAAAGCCAGCCAATGTAGGATGGATATGGATTAAAGCACCTCCAGCCACACCGGCTAACGAAACGTGAGAGAGCATATCTGCCATTAACGCTTGTCGGCGCAGCATCAAATATACGCCTAGCACCGAAGCAATGATTGCTACTAGCCCACCGGCACAAAATGCCCGTTGCATGAAGTCGTAGTGCAGCATCTCCATCCGCCTTCCTCCTTTCTCTCTAATTCAATAACTCTGTCTATGTACGGAGTCACTTCCTCCAAATTATGAGTGACCATAACAACTGTTCTGCCAAGTACCTTCACTTGATAATGCATGAGTTGATACAAGCCTATTCGGCTTGCCTGATCCATCCCTGTTGTCGGCTCATCTAGTACTAGCATATCCGGCTCTTGCGTTAGTGCTCTAGCTAGGCAAATCCGCTGCTTCTGTCCACCTGACAGCTCGCCGATTCTACGCTTGCGCAAATCCCACATGCCCAATTGGCGGAGGGCTGCTTCGGTCACGGCATCATCTTCTTTGCGAAGCTTGCGGAGCCACGGTCCTCGGGCAAATCTTCCTGATTGTACAAACTCCCAGATGTTACTTGGGAATCCACTATTGAATGCCGAGATCTGCTGTGACACATAGCCCACTCGCAGTTGTTCTCCTTGCTTATTCGTCGGTGACAAGAATCTATGACCTTTCCATGGTTCAATCAGGCCCAACATGAGTTTAAGCAAAGTTGATTTAGCCGCTCCATTGGGACCAATCACTGCTACGAATTCGCCAGACTGAATGTCCATTTGTGCATCTTGGATACAGGGCATATCCGTATATCCGAACTCCACCTTATGCAAGGAAGCAATTAACATATCCATCAACTCCTTCTCGATAAATTAATGCGTAAATTTTACGATTGTGACATAGAATGAATTCAAAAGAAGATCGAATGCTTTCTATCGGAATTCAACCAGAACTTTTCCAATCCGCTTTTATTAATAGTAAAAATTACGTATTACACCAAGTAATATATCTTTCTTTTTCCACCCTGTCAATATCATGCTTGCAAGAAATGCCATCTTCGCTTATCATTTTAATCGTAAATATTACTTTTAATAACATGAACAATAAGATCATTTAAGGAGTTACCAACCATGTTAAGTAACGTATACCGAACAAGTATGTCGGTTCTTACAACGCTCTGTTTCATTCTCATTGTACTTCTTTTCAAAGAAATTGATTTCTTGTACAGCTTTTTTACCGTTGAGCACCTGCAATCCTTTAAGACCCTATTCATTAGCCTTATCCTAGAAGCATTACCGTTTATTTTACTAGGTGTCCTGCTGTCTTCTCTGCTTCAAACGTTCGTATCTGAGACAACGATTCGCCGATTTATTCCCCGAAACCCTGTACTAGGTATACTCTTTGCTTGCCTGTTAGGCATTCTTTTCCCTATGTGTGAGTGTGGCATGATTCCGATCGTTCGCAGATTTATCCTGAAAGGAATGCCAATCTACATCGCTGTCGTCTTCATTATTGCTGGCCCCATCCTTAACCCCATTGTCTTTGCGTCTACACTTATGGCATTCCGCAATCAACCTGCCATCGCCTATTCTCGAATGGGACTAGCTTTCATGGTGACCATGGTGATCGGGTTGATTCTTTATCGGTTAGTAAAACATAGTCCTTTACGAATCGCTCAAGGTCATCACCACCACCACCATCATCATCGTCAGCAGCACAGTGGTTTTTTAAATAAAGTAACGACATTTTTCGTTCATTCATCTAATGAGTTTTTTGAAATGGGCAAATTCCTTGTCTTCGGCGCCCTGCTAACCGCACTTATTCAAGTCTTTATGCAGCGAGAAAGTCTGCTTGCCATTGGGCAAGGCCCCATTTCTTCTCACTTCTTTATGATGGGTTTGGCCTATGTTCTTTCTATCTGCTCGACCTCAGATGCTTTCGTAGCGTCTTCCTTCCAAACCTCGTTTACCTCAGGTTCCTTGCTAACTTTCCTTGTCTTCGGGCCAATGCTTGATTTCAAAAGTACACTTATGTTGCTTTCGGTGTTTAAATCCAGATTTGTCTTGCTATTAGCTCTTTTAATTTCTTGCATGGTTCTTGTTTGTTCATTGATTTTGGAACATATTTAGGGGGGAATTCGTTTTGAATTACATTCAAGTAACTAGCTTTCATCATTTCTTTCGCACACTAATTTTGCTTGGATTTTCTAGCTATATTGTTGTCCTAACAAAATCCGATTCACTGCAGCTGTACATTGCCCCGCGTATGATGATTTACGTCAAAATGGCATCTGTTCTGTTGTATATCCTAGCTTGCTTTCAAGGTTTTATGGCATTACGCGCCTATTGGGGTAAACCAGTAGCCTGTGAATGCAGTCCGCCGGTTACTCGTTCAAACCTAAGAAATATGGGGGCCAATGGACTTCTCATTTTACCGCTAGTTCTCGGCTTCCTTCTTCCGGACACAGCTTTAAACAGCACGATGGTTGCAGCCAAGGGGATTAATCTTTCCGCTGCGACATCCAGTTTGGCTAGTCCCCGAGTAGAGCCCTACAATCTGTCGAGCTACTCTAAACCTGCCACTAGCAGCCCAACATGGCGGGCCACACAACCTGATACTCCACAAGTTACTATGTCAGAGTCTGATGTCGAGCAATTATTTCAAGCTCCTGATGAATGGAATGAGGATTTTGCCAAGATGGGTGTCATTCTTTATCACAAGGATCGTATTCTTGTTGAACCCGACATCTACATGGAGATCCTATCAACGATTGACCTCTTCAAGGAAAACTTTATTGGTAAAGAAATTGAATTAACAGGCTTCGTGTATCGCGAGGATAAAATGAGGACGAACCAATTCGTTGTTGGTCGATTTGCGGTGAGCTGTTGTTCAGCGGATGCATCGCCTTACGGGGTTTTGGTAGAGTTCCCTTCAGCGCAAACTTTCCCACAGGATATGTGGGTCAAGGTTACGGGAACAATTCAAAATGGGAACTACAAGGGCAACGAGATTTTCACGATTGCTGCCTCCCAAATCGAAAAAATTACGGCGCCAAATTCGCCATATGTTTACCCCAATTTCGAACCACTTTCGGTACTCAAATAGTTGGCAATGAATTAATCTTTGAACAGCTCATCTAAGATCGTTTTTCGATTTTCAAGAAATCGTTTGGTAATCATATAGTGCAGCGTTTCCTCATATTGAATTTCACTAATGGGTTGATCATCAAAACTTAGAATCTGCGCATCGGGATATCCAAGCAATATTGGAGAATGTGTAGCGATAATGAACTGAGCTTCCTTCTCTAAATCCTTGATAACACGCATTAGGGCCAACTGCCTTGCAGGAGATAATGCCGCCTCGGGCTCGTCGAGCAGATAAATCGCCTTTTTCCCAAATCGATGCTTGAAAAGTGATAGAAACGCTTCGCCATGCGATTGCTCATGTAACGAGCGCCCCCCATAATAGGGTAAGCTTTCGGGAATCGTGTCTAAATAGCTAGCAAAATTATAAAATGTTTCAGCCCTTAGGAAAAAACCATTCGTTATTTTGGGCATCCAAGAAAGACGTAAGTGCTCCCCCAGAATGGAATGAGCAGCATTGACGTCATATACATTGTTTCTACCGCCACTCGCCGTGTTAAATCCGCATTGGTACGCGATGGCTTCAAGGATTGTTGATTTCCCTGAACCATTCTCTCCGACCAGAAAAGTGACATTCTTCTCAAATGTAATCGAAGTCAGAGATTGGATGGATGGGATGGTAAAAGGATATTTCTCAGCATCGATATTCTCTTGCTTTTGAATTTCAAGTCTTCTCAGATACATGATTCATCAACTCCAAATGAAATTTCCAAGCCATACTTCTATTCTACGGTTTTCTAACTCGAAGTAAAGAAATGCGACACCCTGCTATAATTAATGTCATTAAGTATTCGCTAAATGATAAATGAAAAAGCCTGATTCCTCAGGCTCTTCCACCCTACTATTCAATTATCCTTTGTGCAGAACGCCTAACGGTCCCGTCCATTTCGGAAATTCCAATTCATCTTGAAATACGCCTTGCTTAATGAGTTCCTTGCATTCAGCATCCGTCATTGTAAGCGTATAATCCTCCCCATCTGGCCCAATAAGTCCCAATTGACTCTTCGCACGCTGAGAAACAACCTCTGGATCAAGAATGCTTCTCAACAGCTCTTCAAACTGAGCCAGCCGCTCCTCATACCCAGCTTCTTCAGCCAAATCCTTCAATTCCTGAGGATCTTCCTGGAGATTAAACAAGGATGGACGGTCATGCACATAGTAGGTGTATTTATAGCCATCCTTCACCAGCATATACCAATCTTGCTTGAAAAAGTTGCCGTGATATTCGGAAAATGCGTAGTCATTCCTTCCCTCTTGTTCTCCCTCTTTTATCAAAGGCAGCCAGCTCTTTCCAGGACGATCTGACTCTGCCTCTAAACCAACCATCTCCATGATGGTTGGATACAAATCAACGAGACTAACCGGATGATCAATTCGCTTGCCACTTGGCAAACCAGGTCCCTTCACGATTAAGGGCACGCCAACAGAAGCTTCATAGCTGCATTGCTTGTAAAACAAGCCATGCTCACCTAGATTTTCACCATGATCGGACATATAAACGATATAAGTGTTGTCGTATAGGTTCTGGGTCTTCAACTCGGCTATGATTCTGCCAATATTGTCGTCCAGTGCCGTAATCATACCGTAATACGCAGCAATGACGTTACGCAGATTGTCTTCTGTAATCTCTCCTAGCCCAAGTGCATTTTGCATATTGCGTACTTGTGGATGCAGATGATCATTCGGAAAATGAGCATCATGCGGCAGCGCCACGCGATCCGGATAATACATATCATAATAAGGCTTCGGTACTTTGTACGGCCAATGAGGAAACATGAGACCGACGTACATCGCCCATGGCTCCTGCTCTTCTCCCCCGCCTTTACGCTGTAAGAAATCAAGCGCCCAATCCGTCACAACGCGGTCATGATCGTAGAAGCCAAGATCCCGATTGTAGCCCGTATCGCCATCTGTCACAACATCTTCTCGAATGCCTGCATTGAGAATATGTTGTCGTTTATCCACGCGTACATGGCCTTCGAGTCGTGAGTATAACGGGGTCGTCCGTGGATACGGAGTAAACGCGGGGCGTTTCTTAATGATTTTATACTCGGTAAAACCACCGTCTTGATAGTCGCCGCAAAAATCCATTTTCCCAAACATGGCCGACGTGATTCCCGCCTGATCCAGTTTACGCGACCACGTCATCTCCTCAGGATCAAGTGGACAACCGAGAAACCAGCTATCGATCTGATGCGGGTATTTGCCAGTAATAAAGCTCATTCGACTAGGTGTACACACAGGGCAATTGCTATAAGCGCTTGTAAAATGCGTCCCGTCTGCAGCAAGCGAATCGAGATTCGGCGTTTGGATATAGGGATGATCACGGTATCCGGTAATCAATGGATGATGTTGATCACTGCAGATAACGACAATATTAGGCTTGCTCATCGGAAGACACCTCTTTCTGGCAGGTTAAATGCCGACAACTGAAAAGCTGCGATAATGCGTATGACTGCCCGCTGCATTCGAGAAGCCAATCATCCCAGTTAAGTAAGGCTGATCCTCATCCGTATACGCAAGATGCAATACGCCATTTACTGCGATTTGAAAGCGATTATTCTCGGCACTGACGGTAATCACCGCTTCATTCCCTAGTTCCCAAGCACAATCGGTTTCACTCAGTACGCGATAGCCGTTCTCATTCTTATACAACGTTAGCTTGCCAGTCGGCGCGAATCCAACGGCATAAGAACGAATACCTCCTTGCACACGGAAATTGATTCGATGGTGTTCGCCAAGCTTAGGAATGACGGTTGCGCTAAAGTCATAATTGTCCCATTCCAGTAAGCCCGTATAGGCTTCCGCTGTTTCCCCGGCATAACTTCCACTTAATTCGCCATCTTCTAGCGTCCAAATCCCGCGTAAATAGGATAATTGGCTAACTTCGATATGCAAACCTGTCCATTTCTCTAATCTTTCATTTGCAAAATGGATCTCATAATTCGGCTTGCCATTGAAAACGACGTCATCGATATAACAGACTAGACTAGGTCCCTTCTCATTTTTCCCGTCCATTGGAATGAGCTCAATGCCCGCATGCTCCAAGCAGGCGTCCGTTAATTTAGGAATCTGGAATTGCAGCTGCGTCCATTGATCCGCAATTAATTGCACAGCTTCACCATAATGATAGGCTCCGCTGTTGCCATCCTTCACGTACAGACGAGCTTTCACTCGCTGACCTCTCGCTTCAGGCAGAACCACCTTCGCTTCCATGGTCTGTCCTGGATATAAAATGGGTGAGAAACTCGGATCATACCGGCTGTCGTTGAAGTCGTGTGGTCGATAATAGGTTTGGTGATACACACGATAAGCGCAGCCCCCTTGCACATTATTGAAATGGACTTTCAGTGCTCGTTCACCGGAGGCTGATCGTATCTCTGAGTTTTCTAAGTAGCCCGTTACAGGCAAAGGATCCGTATGTTCGAGTCGAAAGGCATGGGTGGAGCCTGGGTATTCGAAGTGGAAATGGTTATGCTTTTCGGCAAAAATACTTGCCCATGGCTCAGGTGCTTGTTCGCCCGCAAGCTTGTAGCCTAGCTTGGCAATATAGGAAGCACACCAAGGAATATCGAGTATGTTGAGTGAACCGATGACGCTTGAGCAGCAAAGGAAATCATTGATCGGCTTCCGCCATTTCTCATCAATACACGCAATCCCCCCTCGAACGCCCATAATGGTAGCAATATTCGCTACGTTACAATCCGTATCCCACCCACACATATTACAAATGTTAATCGTTCTAGAGAAATCGCCTTCACCATATAGCAGAGATAGAATCATAACAGCCGAATTCGGAATGATATGACAATGTCCTGGATATTTATCGTAGCCATAGTTGTTTTTGACAAAATGAAAAGCATCCCGCCAATTGTCTGGGTTCTTCTTATAGAAGTCGATGACAGCGCGTGTAACCTGTGTATAGGCACAATCTTCAGGGATAACAGAAAGTCCTTGCTCAATAATTTGTTCAATGTCCTGCTCAGCGAAGGCAGCTGCAATGCATGCCGCAATAAACATGCCACCGTATTTCCCATTCCCGTCATGGGAGACGGAAGTGATTTTTTCAGCAAAATGTGCGGCAAGCTTGGGATCGCCAGGCGCAATAAGTCCCCAGACGTCGATAAAAATTTGTCCGCCAATTTGTTCGGCGACCGCAAGTCCGTTTTGTTCCGCTGATCCAGAGCGCGGTGCCATAATGCCATTTTTTAAATTCAAGTAGGCGGTATGTTCAGTAGATTTGCCGTAGCCCCCCCACCAATAGAATCCGTGGCCGTCAGGCGCATAATTCAGCCAGGTTAATCCCATTTGCCCCGCCGTAATACTCGTTCCACACACATAATCCTCTAAAGCACGTAAGAAAAAGATAGGTCCATTCGTATCATCATCCGCTGCAAAATTAATAAATTCATGCAGGTAGTCTGTAATTTCTCCAAATGTTCGTTCAATGCGTTCATACGTCCAGTTCTCGATGAGGCCACCATGCCTCACGCCAATCACCTTAGCAAGCCAACCTGCATAAACCTTTTCAATGTAATCATGCTGTAAAGCCATCTAACCTACCACCTTCGCTCATCTGGTATTGTTGATAAACGCTTCGACTTCATCCCTTGTGGGAATTGAGGCTTGTGCGCCATTTCTCGTTACGGAAATAGCTGCTGCGCCAGAGGCATATCGCAATGCGTCATGGACTGACTTGCCTGAACAAATCTCTGCGGCATAGTAGCCGATAAAGGTATCCCCTGCCGAAGTTGTATCCACGGTTTCCACGGAGAAAGCTGGCATGAATAGGTACGCACCATCGTCACCCATATAGAGCGAGCCGTACGCTCCAAGGGTTACGATCACCTCACGCACACCGTTTTCAATGCAGCTGCTTGCGGCAAGAACGGCATCTGCCTTGCTGTTGACAGGGCTACCGATTAGATAATGCGCTTCCGACTCATTTAAGACTAGCGTACCAATGAGGGGAAATATCTCTTTCGGGATCCGTTTGGCGGGTGCTGGATTGAGAATGACAGGAATGTTTCTCGCTTTCGCCATGTGCATTACATGTAGATTCGTTTCCCAGGGAATTTCATTCTGTAGGAGAATAACCTTGGCCGAATCAAATGCTGATGCGTATATGTCCTCTGGCTTCACTACTCCATTGGCACCTTCCGTCAGCACGATCTGATTTTGACCGGCATCATTCACCATGATATAGGCCAAACCTGTTGGACCTTCTTTGACAGCAATCGCCTGCGTATTCACATCCTGCATCTGCAAGGCCTGCAACACCTCGCTCCCCAACGAATCCCTGCCTACAGCGCCAATCATCGCAACAGAACCACCAGCCCGCTTGGCTGCTACAGCTTGATTAGCACCTTTTCCACCGTGGTAAGTCACGGTAGATTTGCTTTTCAGCGTTTCTCCGGGTATGGGGAATTTCTCGACACGACTTACCATATCCACATTAAGGCTGCCAACGACGACAATTTCATTCATCGACATTTCAACTCCTCCTTATGGGATCCATCCTTGCGATTAACCTTTCACAGATCCCATTAACATGCCTTTGTTAAAATATTTTTGCAAAAATGGATACACAACCAGCAACGGTAATGCGGTTAACACGATCGCCGCCATTTTGACAGCGGGACTGAATTCAAAGCCTGTCGACATATTTTCCAAGCTATTGTTGGCTTCATTCATCATCTGCCGCAAGAACACTTGCAAGGGCCATTTCGACGAATCGTTAATATACAGAACCGCATTAAAGTACGAATTCCAGTTCTGAACCGCATAGAAGAGTGTAAATGTCGCAATAGCTGGAAGTGATAATGGGATGATAATGCGCCAGAACAATCGCAGTTCACCACACCCATCGATCCGTGCAGATTCCTCCAGCTCGGCAGGAATATTCTGGAAGAAGCTGCGCAGGACAATTAAGTGGAAAGGTGCTATTGCTGTGCTTAGAAACAGCGCCCAATAGCTGTTCAAGAGATGCATACTTTTGACAACCAAATACGTGGGAATGATGCCACCACTAAATAACATGGTGAACAGAACCATGAAATTCAGAACTCTTCTTCCTTTGAGCCATCGCTTTGAAAGCCCGTAAGCCATCAGAGAAGTCAGCACCATATTGACAGTCGTACCTTCAATCGTAATGATGACGGCGTTTTTGAACGATTCCATAAATTGCGGGCTGGTCATCAAATATCCGTACGCATTAACTGTCCAATCATGCGGAATGAGGAAAAATCCTCGTGTTAGAATCTCTTCTCTTGATGCAAACGAAGTCATGACGACGTAGAGAAATGGAAATAGAACGACGATCAAGCTTAGCACCAGCAGGGAGTTGATGATCAGTGTAAATAGGGGATCTCGGCCTCGCGCATTGTACATTTGCATGCTAATACACCCCCTCCTGCCCAAATGCTTTCGCCAATCGATTGGCCATCAGAATTAAGACCAAGCCAATGAGTGCTTTAAAAATACCAACTGTTGTAGAGTAACTGAAGTTGCCTTGAAGCACCCCATTGCGGTACACATACGTATCAAAAACATCGGCAACACTCAGATTCACTGGGTTTTGCATGAGCAGGATATGCTCGAAGCCTAGTTCCATGACTTGACCTAACCGTAGAATGAGCAGGATGACAATCGTAGATTTCAATGCAGGCAAGGTGACATGCCAGACCTGCTTCCATCGATTCGCTCCGTCCACTACAGCTGCTTCGTAGAGCGTCGGATCAATGGCAGCCAATGCCGCTAGAAAAATGATCGCGTTCCAACCTGTTTCTTTCCAAATATTCTGACCAACATAGAGCATGCGGAAGAAGCTCGGATCTGTCAGAAGCTCAATCCGGCTATATCCCATACTATCCAGTAAATTGTTAATGCCGCCATCCTGCGTTGCAAACAGGACGACCGTAATACTCATGACGATGACCCATGACAGGAAGTGTGGCAAATAGAGAATCGTTTGCACGGTTTTACGAAACCAAGCACGACTGACCTCATTCAGCAAAACTGCGAATAGAATCGGTGCTGGAAAAAATAAAAACAAATTCAGCGCGCTGAGTATCAGCGTATTGCTGAGCAGCGTCAAGAAATCTGGATCTGTAAACAACCGTTGGAAATTGTCCAAACCAATCCATGGACTTTCTCTAAATCCTACGAAAGGATCAAATTCTTGAAAGGCGATCACGAGTCCAGCCATGGGGATGTATTTGAAAATTACGAAAAACAGAAAACCTGGCAAAATCATCAGATACAAAGGAATTCCGCGCTTCCATGCTGCACTCCGCATCCATCTCCTGCCTTGTGGAAGAGACGGTGGTCGAAAGACATCTACTTGATTTTTACTTTTCATAAGTCTCCTCCTCGGAGCCGTGATGACCTATCAGGGAGGGGTCCTTACAAAGGACCCCTCTTGACCTTATTTGGTTTGCAGGTAAGCGTCGTTATATTCCTTCGTAATCTGATCGCCGCCATCTTTCTTCCATTGTTCAACTGCTTGATCAATGGTATCGAGCGGTTGCTCACCCATAATGACCTTGAGCAGTGTCGTCATGAATTTCTGATCGATGGTTGCCCCACTCTTCGTGTCTGTTGGAGATTCTAAGCCAGCTGCCAGATTCGGCCATTTAAACGGTTCACTGTTCTTGAACCACTGATTCACATTATTCACCATCGTCGTGTCATCCCAAAGTCGAATTTGGGTATTCACATCGAATCTTCGTAAATACCAAGCAGAGATTAAGATTGGACGTTCCTTATCGAAAGCTTCCAATTTCGTATACTTATCGCCTTCTTTTTTATAATGGACGCCTTCAATCCCATTCTTCGTCAAGGTATTCCCTTCGTCCGAAACTAAATAATCAAACAGCTTCATCAAGCGATCCTGCTTCTTGGCATCACTCTTCGCATTGATTACAATGCGCTGTGTGATGGCATTCGTTGCCGTTCCTTGAAGTCCTGTCGGCCCTTTTGGCGGTAAGAGCTGGATCGTTTCAGCTTTAGGATCAATTTTCTTCAAATTCGGAACAATGGTCTGATAAAATACATTCGGCACGACATCATCGACACCGATTTTGCCTGCTTCATATTTATCCTGCGGATCTTTTACTTTATTAATCGCAATATCTTTGTCCAGCACGCCTTCCGCGTATGCTTTGGCCATATAGGCAGCGAAATCTTTTAGTTCTTTATTTTGCACATGCCAGCTAATCAGCTTACCATCCTTTAGTCCCCACACATCTACTAGACCGAATGCCGCTTTCAGCTGATCAACGTGCTTGAAATCTGTCTTGTTCGCCACCAATGATGCTGAGAAGCCGTACGTATCTTGCTTGCCATTGCCATCCGGATCCTGAGTTGCAAACGCTTTCGCAACCTTGTAAAACTCATCCGTGTTTGTTGGCATTTGCAGCCCAAGCTTATCCAGCCAATCCTTTCGAATACCTAAAGAGGTTTGGGTTTCAATTTGATAATAAGGTACACTGTAGTATTTGCCTTTCGGACTCATGAATTGCAGTTGTTCTTCGCCGCCTAGCTGCTTCGCTAAATTCGGATATTTGCCTAAGAGTGGTTTAAGATCAAGGAAAACGCCTTTATCCCGCCACTTCAGGAAATCTTCTTTTAGAAGCAAGAAGGAATCTGGAAAGTCGCCAGAAGCAGCCAATACATTTAACTTTTCTTTATAATTATCTTGCGAAATCCATTGAAACTTCAGATCAATATTGAATTTTTTGTTTAAGAAATCAATCATCGAGTTGTTGGCTGGCCATCCTCCGCCCTCATAGCTGATCGTCATGATATTGAGCTCCAGCTTCTCTTTCAAATCGTCTTGGGGACTGGCTGAAGCTGTGGGTGTGACTGCTGCAGTTTCCTTAGCGGTTACCTTCGGGCTTTCTGTTGACGAATCTGTCGACGAATTGCTCGAACACCCGGCAACCACACTCGTGGATAGCAGAATGGCAAACGAAATAGAACTCCATTTTTTCACTCGTATTCCCCCTATTTGCATCGTTATTGGATACTTCTTTATTATAATTCGCGCATAGGCTCATTTCCTTGCCTGAAATTACGATTTCCAAATGGATTCTACTAAGTTTACGAAGTACGTATGATCCGATCTTCTGATGAAAGCTGACGGGGAAGAGGAACCCGCAGCGAAATGACGGTTCCCCGCCCTGGGAATGAATCAATATGAATGCCATAGCCCACACCATATTTCAGCACAAGCCTCGTGTGAACATTGGTGATCCCTAACGATTCACTTTCCTCATAGGGAGGTATTTTCAAATTAGAAATATTATTCAGTCTATCATCCATTTCTCTTAACTTCGCTTCATCAATCCCTGGGCCGTTATCGGCAATTTCAATGACCAAGTCCTCCTTATCATCATACGCGCTGACGATAATAGCACCCTTGCCTTCCATCGGCTCAATGGCATATTTAACCGCATTTTCGATAATCGGCTGCAAGATCAATTTAACGACAGGACAGGAATGGAACTTCTCATTGACATAGAGTCGACTTTGGAAATTGTTCGGGAAGCGGATATGAATGATTTCTAAGTACTTTTGTAAATGCACCATTTCTTCACGCAATGTCGTTTCTAGCCCACTATATCGTGCGGTATACCGGTAAACGTCTGCTAAATTACCAGCCATTTTCTCAATCATCGGCATTTGCTCCAAATAAGCCATACTTTGAATTATGCCAAGCGAATTGTATAGCAAATGGGGATTAATTTGATTCTGCAGTGCTTTAATCATGGCTTCCTTCTGCAGCAGCTGTGACTGCACTTCTTTGACGCTAAGACTTACATTCGATTCAAAAAGCTCCTCTAAACGACTCACCATGATATTAAAGCTGTGGTTGAGCTGTTGAAACTCATCTAGTCCGGGAACAGGTGCAGAGCGTACGCTCAGGTCTCCACCGGCCACACGGCGCATTAAGTTTTTCAAGGTTAAAATGGGTTCTACGAATCGTGCGGATAAGAAGGGCACGATGAATAAAATAAACAAAGCGATCACGCCTAGAATAGCTAGCGTCGAATTCGTTGCTAATTGCAGCTCCCCTGCCATTTCCTCAAATGGGACCAGTGCAACGATTCGCCAATGCGTGCTGTCTGAAATAACGGTTGCGATTAAGTAATCTACGCCATGAAAGGTTTGAATCGCTGCACCTTGTTGTTTCGATATCTGAAGCGAGTTCAAGTCCGTCTTGGCGATCAATAATCCATTCCATTGATGATTCGCATGATACACAATCGTATCATTGTCAGAAAGAATGAAAAAATCGCCGGTTTCACCCAGCTTGGAGCGTCGGAACGCTTGATCAATTTCCGTTAACGAAATATCAATGACCAAATTTCCGATGAGATCTGTAGAATCAATGCTGAAGATCGGAAGAACAATCGACAGTACACCTTCACCCATACTGCCTGGATATTCAGCTAAATGCGTTTGTATGATCGATTTCTTCGATTGCAGGGGCCGTCCAAACCACGGTTCTGATGAATAATCATTGTTTCCCACATACGACTGCCGAATGGATACAACCTTATGATCGCGGTTAATGAGAAACATATTCTGAATTTCAGAGAAATTCAGCGCGACATACCGCCTAAGCTCTCTTTCAATAGCTTCGACATTATCCAGATTCTGTTCATTGGGCTGAACTTTGTTATCTAACCAATTTTGCACCGTATTGCTTTGCATCAACGTACTTGAGGAGCGTTGGAATTGTTTGAAATAATAATCCAAGAAATAGTTAAGCCGATTCGTCGCCTCATTCGAAATATTGAAGAAATCCTTCTTCACCGCTTGGCTGTAGTAATAGTGAGAGCTGAGTGCCAGTAAAAGCACAGAGGCAATACTGACACTTAGAAAAGCGATGACCATTTTGGCCCTTATGGGCAACTGGTGTAACCATCGTGTTGTTCTCATATGCCGAGACTCTTTCTATACTCCAGAGGCGTTAAGCTCGTTATTTGTTTAAATGTACGGTTAAAATAGGGCAAAGAAGTAAAGCCCACTTGGTCCGCGACCTCGTAAATTTTAATTTCGGGAACGAGCAGCAGCGCTTTCGCCTTCTCGATCCGAAGTTGATTCACATAATTCAAGTACGTGAGACCCGTTGATTTTTTAAATAAGGCACTGAAATAAGATACACTTAGATGAGCCATTTCTGCGGCTTCTGACAACGTATACGTAAGAGCATAATGCGTATCCAGATGATCACATACCTTGCGAATAGCCATTTTCACATGATGGTTCGCATATTGCGGGTAGATTTCGTTCCAAGCTTCTAGGAGTCGTTTGAAGTGACGATGAACCTCCTCTTTGCTGTCTCCAAGCAATGGCAAGCATGTGAAATCTCGATTCACACCTTGAATCAGTTCATTTAATCGACTTGAAAGCATGTGGAAAAGGTTCTTCCTTACATCTGGTGAAATGCGAAGTTGAAATGTATCTTGCAGTACGGCTTCCATCTGATTAGGTAATTCTTGTTGCGATAGCTCCGGGAGTGATTCTGCAAAATGTTGTAACCGGGTAATGGTTTCCCTAGTTCCTGACATGCTGGATAAGCGCTCTGCGGTTCTGCGTAATGCACCATGGAGCTCTTCCTCGTTCAGCGGCTTTAATAAATATTCGAAAATGCCAAACCGCATAGCTTGCTTCGCATATTGAAAATTATCATAGCCGCTGACGATAATCGTAGCCATCGGCAGCTCATGATTATAAATTTGTTCGACTAACCATAAGCCATTTTGTCGAGGCATCATGATATCTGTAATCAGAATGGACGGCCAGCTTTCTTGAATAGACTGCCAGGCATCTTCTCCGTTTCCAACTTCTCCGACCACATGGAATTCAGGGCTAAGCTTCTCGACCATTTCACCGATTGCGCTGCGAATCCAAAGCTCATCTTCTGCGATTAAGACATCGAACAAGGTTATGCACCTCATTTCATTTTAGTTTCTTTGACCTCAGGCTGTAGTCCTACTCGCTCATATTGTTCAGATGGAGCATCACTCTCTTGCATGATTTGCAGCATATGCGTGATCATTTTGGCCTCAATGCTCTCGTCTTGTAAAGGTTGCTGTTGCTCTGGATCTTCCTCCGTATCAAAAAGCAGCGTCCCGAACTTATGTAGTTCATTATGTGGATTTGCGTTGATTTTCATGGTTTTCAGCTGTTTCGTGAAGGAGAATGGTTGAGCAAGCTCCAGGCTTTTCAACTCATCGATAGTGAAAAGTCGCCGCATGTGTGATGGCATTAATGTGTAATTGTAGAGTGGTCCATTTTCCGGTGCTACTGGTGCTTTCATATACACATAGCGGCCATCCGTACAGTTGATGTGTCCACCATGAATGCCGAATAATGCCGCATCTCTGACGGGGTAATTCGCTGCGATCGTCTCTTTCAACGATTTCCCCTGCATATCTTCTGGAACATCAACACCAAAGAATTCCAATAAGGTTGGAGCCATATCAATCATTTGCACGAGGCTATCTCTGCGCTCCCCTGCTTTCTTACTCCTTGGATCCCATATGAAAAGTGGTGGTCTTGCAATTTCATTGTAGAAGGGTTGGATATTTTTGGCCCACCAGTCATGCTCGCCCATGAGGAATCCATGATCAGAATTGACGATTAGCATCGTATCCTTCCAGAGATCAAGTTCATCCATGAGATCCAGTACTTTGCCCAAATGATAATCGCACATACTGACGAGAGCTGCATATTCATAACGAACATGCTCGACTTCTTCAGGCGTTTCCTCAATCGCTCGGTATGGCGGCCAATCGAAATGTACACCCTGATAGTCATGCGGATACATCTCGCGAAATGATTGATGCGCAAAAAACGGTTCATGAGGATCAAAGGTTTCGAGCTGCAAAAACCAATTATCCTCAGCCACATTCTGGCGAATGAATTCAGTACCTAGATCAAATGTCAACGCCTGTGGAAATTCAGGCAAATCCTTGACATATTTACGATTGATCCAATCCTGTGTAACCATTCTTCCCGCACTATGTCCACCAAGACCTGTCGTATGTCCGCCTTTGTAAGCTGGGGTTTCCGGATCTGCAATCTCCCCTTTCCACGGATCACCTTCCTGACCTCTTATGAATTCATACGTATTATAACGATTGTGATACGTTGCCCCTCCGTCCTCCCAATAATGCTGATGGTCTGTGACGAGATGCGTGTAGACACCATTTTGCTTTAAGATCTCGGGCATAGAATCATCGAACGGTTCCAAAGGTCCCCAGCTGCGATGCAAAAAATTATATCTCCCCGTATGCAGCTCTCTCCGCGCTGGCATGCAAGGCATACTGCCCACGAAAAAGGTATCGAATATCACACTTTTCGCAGCAAGTCGTTCAAAGTTTGGCGTTTTGATCCATCCCCCATAGGGTGGGAGCATGTGACGATTCAAGGAATCAAACATAATCATGATCGCTTTCATTTGCGTTTCGCGCAGGTGAACATAATGAGGAAATAATAGCCTGCGCTCCTCCTTTTCATTTGTTGGATGAAGCATGAAGTTATGTAAGCGCGTTCAAATGTATTGTAGCATAGACTCTTTCTGCGTATACAGACTAAATCTTAGAATTGACTTACTCTCCCGTATGTCTATGTCGCGCTCCTGTAAGGAGAAATAATCGACTTACTCAACTCCGTTTGCCCATGTCGTGCTCCTGTAAGTCGAAATAATCGACTTACACTCCCCCGTATGCCCATGTCGCGACTCGGTTACTCCCCGGGCACAGTTTAGTCCTAAACAGCCGAACTAAATCGACTCAAATAACACTCACACAAGGAAAATGAGTGAATAATTCGGCAAAATCGGACTAATGGTCTTTTTTTACAAGTAACCCTCGTTTTAGTTCGGAGATTTCGGACTAACGCAACTTTTACTGCGAAAAGCAAAAAAGCTAAGCGCCATTTAAGCAGCTTAGCTTTTTTTCAATAAATCCTTAAAGTTCAATAATTTTAGTTGCAACATTGTCGCAAAATTCCCTATCATGCTCCACAAATAGCAGGGTTGGCGCGTATTCAAGCAACAATTCTTCAATCTGCATACGCGAAATCACATCAATAAAATTAAGCGGTTCATCCCAAATGTGCAAATGTGCTTGCTCACTCAAACTTTTGGCAATGAGTACTTTCTTCTTCTGACCGCCGCTAAAAGCGGAGATATCCTTCTCAAATTGAACTCTGGCAAAATCAAGCTTTCTTAATATGGCTTTAAATAGGCTTTCATCAATCCCATGTTTCTTCGCGAAATCCGTCAAATTACCATGCAAATGCGAGGTGTCTTGTGACACATAGGATATTTGTAGCTGGCTTCCCTTTCTAAACGTTCCCGTATAGGTGATGTTCTGACCACAAAGCAGCTTGATTATACTTGATTTGCCCGAGCCATTTTTACCTGAAAGCGCAATTCGCTCGCCTTGTTCGATCGTAAAGCTAACATCCTGGCAAACCATCTTCTCGCCGTAATAAATCGAGACATGTTCAAGTTCAGCTAATTGGTTTTTGTGATACGACAGTTGGGTAATCTTCAAGTCATCTGCACTTTCAATATTTCGAAGGAGCTTTGACTTCTCCTCTAATGCCGATTGCTGCCTTTGCTCGATGGATTTAGAGCGTTTCATCATTTTTGCAGCTTTGTGACCAATATAGCCTTTATCTACCTTGGAACCGGAATTTCTTGTACCGTTTTTCGTTTTCTCGACTTCATGTGACCAGTCGCTCGTTCGTCTAGCAGAATCGGATAATCGTCTAATATCCTTCTTCAGCTTTTCGTTTTCAGCGAGCTCGAAGTGATCTTGCCTCTGTTTATTTTCCCACCAATCCGAGAAATTCCCTTTTTGAATTTGAATATTCGTCTTGTTGATGGAAAGGATGTGATCTACGCAGTTATCTAGAAATGCTCTGTCATGAGACACTAATATAAACCCGCTCTTGGTTTTGAGATACTCACTGACCAGCTTTCTAGCCTTCATGTCCAGATGATTGGTGGGTTCATCGATTAGCAAAAAACTATTCTCCTTCAGAAATAACGCAGCCAACAACACTTTCGTCTGTTCTCCGTTGGATAACGAATCAAAAGGCCGATAAAGAACATCCTCAGAAACCTTCAGTAACGTAAGCTCACGCATTAATTCCCAATGCTGATAATCTTCTAAAATGTCGTTGATAATATCAAGCGTGTTATGGTCCTTGTTGTTCACATGAAAAGGAAAATATTCAAAACTGACACTCGCGGAAATATGTCCGCTGTATTCATATTTACCAAGCAGTAAGCTGAGAAAAGTTGTCTTCCCTCTCCCATTTCGTCCTGTAAATCCTAATTTCCAATCGGTATCGATATGAAAATTGACGTTCTCAAATATATGATCGTAGCTGCCGTCGTAGGCAAACGTTAAATTACTAACTTTAATTAATGACATGTATGGATCCTCCTAAGCAATGCATGATGCATGAAATCATCATATCATAATAGGATTTACCATTTCGAAGGAAAGGATAACTATAGATAAACTATCCTCCTCATTACAGTTCCTTTAAGTGTGAAAGGATATCCTGCGGCTCCATTCGCGTCATGAAATCCGGGTTTACATGTGCGTAACGGATGTTACTATCCATATCAATCAGGAAGATTCCTGGGATGGGTAAGATCCACCGGTCCGTCTCATTGAATGCAGAGATATCTCTTCCAAGTGTATGTTTGAACGTGTGTTGAAGATAGTCAGGCATTTCAAACAAGAGGTTATAGCTTTCCGCAACATGACCGTTTCGATCGCTCAGCACCTGGAAAGTCAACTGCTCTTTCTCCTGCTGGGTTAGTGAATGGTCGGGGCTTTGCGGTGTAATAGCAATGAGTTCAGCACCCTGCGCTTGAATCTCGGGCAGAATTTGCTGATAAGCTCTAAGCTGGATATTGCAAAAAGGACACCAGCTGCCGCGGTAAAAGGTAAGGATTACGGGACCACGGGTAAGCTCGTCATATAACGTTATTTGCTTTCCGATCGGATTGGTCAAAACAAAATTCGGAGCTTTGTTTCCTTTTTTTAAACCAAAAACAATGCCTGATTGCTGTTGTTCCATGATGTGACGCATAATCTGTGTCTGCGCTTCATCAGGCACCCTAGCGATAAATCCAGCCTTAGCCTGCTCCAATTGTTCTTTTAGCGACATGGTGCATCTCTCCTTTAGGCCATGGTAATATCTCTCCATATTTTTCATACAGGTTCTGTTAATGCAAATAAAAGATACCGTATGGTATCTTTTATTTTAACATATATCCATTTATTTACAAGTGCGTATTTTCCCAACGGAATCGAAAATTACATACATTTGTTTACATTCAGTTTAAAAATGTAAGATACAATCACGTTATCAATTGTTATCTAGGAGGAATCATATTGGATGCTTCACAAAGAAAAGGATTAGCGCAGCATGGCGATTGGGCCGTCGAGGCGCATGGACTTGTCAAAACCTTTGGAGAAAATCGTGCAGTCGATGGTGTGAATTTGAATGTGAAGGCTGGGTCGATTTACGGCGTACTTGGTCCGAACGGAGCTGGCAAAACGACAACAATCAATATGCTGGCAACTCTACTTAGACCCGATGCGGGCTCAGCAAAAATCTTCGGATACGATGTCGTGAAGGAGTCCCAGATCGTCCGTCAATTGATCGGTGTAACCGGTCAATACGCATCCGTCGATGAATCGTTAAGTGCTACAGAGAACTTAATCATTTTCTCCCGACTTCTCGGACTAAGCCGCAAAGAGGCGCGACAAAAGTCAGACGAATTACTTGAGGAATTTGGATTAACAGAGGCTGCTAAGCGACCATTGAAGAATTTCTCCGGCGGTATGCGACGCCGATTGGATCTTGCTGCCAGCCTCATTGCGCAGCCTCCACTCATCTTTCTAGATGAACCGACGACCGGTTTAGACCCGCGTACGCGTGCTCAGATGTGGGACACGATCCGTCGTTTGGTGGACACTGGTTCTACCATATTACTTACAACCCAATACCTGGAAGAGGCAGATCAACTAGCTGATCGAATCGCTGTTATCGATCGTGGACGCGTCGTTGCTGAGGGTACGGTTGATGAGCTTAAAGCTTCCGTTGGTACGTCCTCCTTGCATCTTAGTGTCCAAAATCCACTAGACATTGAGCAAGCTCGTAGAACCGTTGAGCAAGTTCTTAAGGTATCATCAACCGTGGTTGCTGGTAAAATATCAGCTCCAATGGCGAACGCCGATCGTGTGACTGACCTCCTCATCTCCCTGCGCGAAGCTGGTATTCACTTAGCTGAGATGAGTGTCCAGAAGCCGACATTGGATGAAGTATTTTTAACCATAACAGGTCATGGCGTCTCAGAGAACGAGACAGCGACGTCTGAAGCTTCGAGTAACAAACAGGAGGCACGAGTATGAGTACATCCATTAAACCCGTTTCCGAGCGTCATCTGAGAAACCACACCAGCTTCCGCCAATCCGTGCGCAATTCCTTGACGATGGCTTATCGCGGCCTGCTGAAGATTCGCCGTACACCTGAACAATTGTTCGATGTCACGCTGCAACCCATCATCTTCACCCTGATGTTTACCTATATTTTTGGCGGAGCCATCTCCGGTGACGTCGTGAGTTATTTGCCTGTCATTATTCCAGGTATTCTCGTTCAGACCGTAATCACAACGTCCATCGTGACCGGCGTCCAGCTGCGAGAGGATATGGATAAAGGTGTGTTTGACCGGTTCAAATCACTGCCCATCGCGCGGATTGCTCCACTCGCCGGGGCCCTATTAGCGGATACCATACGCTATACCATTGCGACAGTACTTACTTTCTCCATGGGATTCATCATGGGCTATCGACCTGAAGGCGGCTTGGCCAATGTTGCAATCGCCGCGTTGCTTGTCATTTTCTGTTCATGGGCAATTAGCTGGATCTTCGCATTCTTCGGCGTCATTGCACGCACAGCATCAAGTGTTCAAGGGATCTCCATGCTTGTCCTATTCCCACTTACGTTTCTTTCTAACGCATTCGTTCCTGTCGACACCATGCCTAACTGGCTTCAGTGGTTTGTTAAAATCAATCCAATCTCACACCTCGTCTCTGCGGTTCGCGAGCTTGCGAATCAAGGAACGGTTGGTTGGGATCTAACGATCTCCCTGTTCGGAGCTATCGTTATTGTGGCGATATTTGCGCCAATCACGGTTATCGCTTATATGCGCCGGACCTAGTCATCGACCAAATAGAAATAAGCCGCCAATTAGGCGGCTTATTTCTGTTCTATGTACTTGCCCTCTTATTTTACATGAATCATAATTTTCCCCACGTGACGTCCTTCTCCAAAATATCGAAAAGCCTCAGCCACATCGCCTAATGGGTAATGCCGGTCCATCACCGGTACGATTTGGCCAGCTTCCCTAAGCACCATCAGATCATTCTGATCCTTCTTATTCGGTTTGTGTATCAGGAGCCCCATTTTCTTGGATCCAAACATTGAAATAAATGGACCTACCAACATGACTTGAAAAATACGATGCATAGATCCACCGACCATGACATATTGGCCATTCGGGCTTAATGCTCGCTTGTAGTCGAAGATCGATCGTGTTCCAGCTATATCTAGAATCAAGTCATAACGTTGTCCATTTCTGGTGAAATCATCTTTTGCATAATCAATGACCTTATCCGCACCAATCGCTTTCAGCTTAGCCAATTTCCCCGCGCTGTCTACGCCAGTTACTTCAGCCTCGAAGTATTTGGCAAGCTGTATCGCAAATGTACCGACGCCTCCACCCGCACCATTTACTAATACCTTATGCCCTTTCCGAATAAGTCCTTTATCACGTAGACCTTGCAAAGCGAGGACTGCAGCTTGTGGCATAGCCGCAGCGTCTTCAAAGCTAATGTTGGCAGGTTTCAGTGATAACGATTGTTCTCTCGCACAAACATACTCTGCAAACCCGCCCCAGCTGCATCCGGATATGTCTCCAAACACCTCGTCTCCGGGTGCAAATTGCTTGACATCTCTGCCAACCGCTTCAACTCGTCCCGCGATATCTGCGCCTAGGATGTTAAATTTGGGCTTTAGAATGCCGCCTATCCGCACTAAGAATGGTATGCCACGGAGAAGATCCCAGTCCCATGAATTAATAGAGGCTGCATGTACATTGATCAGCACTTCATCATCCTTTGGCGTCGGTTTTTCAACTTCCTTGAGGTTCAGTTCATTCGGAGTACCATATTTAAGGTAAATGATTGCCTTCATGGAGAATCCTCCTTGCAGATGTGGTGCTTACTTTATCAGCTTATGTTAGGCTTACATGCCTAAGTATACGCTTAAGTTATTGGAAATACATAGCAAAAAAGCTGAATCAAGGGTCCCCCCCTAATCCAGCTAATTACTCAATCCCTTTCTGTTTCTTCGCCTTTGCCACATCAAGCATGCAAGCATTCCGAGTGAAATCATTGCTCCTGCTAATCCAAGTCCCATGTCTTTATGAGAATCGAAAACATCCCCTTGCATGCCGACATATTCCTCCCCATATTGCCCTGCCACAAAAGCGGCACCCATTTCAATAATTTCAAAAAAGGCACTGCAGCTAAGAACAACAGCCATGGTAATGGCATATGACCAAAAGCCGCGCTTTACGGCCACCCGGGTAAGCAATTCACGGAATGGATATGCCCAGAACAGACCGAATGCGAAATGAACTACGCGATCATAGTAGCTTCTCTTCGTATGCAGTGTTGCTTTCAGCCACGAATCGAATGGTGTACCTTGGTAGGTATAATGAGCTCCGTAGGTGTGTAAGCAAAGAAATATAAACATGAGCAGATAGGATACATTCGAGAATCGGAAAACTTTATAGGTAAAAGTAAGGACCAGCACGACCCCAACAGGAAGCAAACTCTCCATTAACCACTGAATGCGATCCGTTGGTGAAATAGCCATGTATCCCCAGTACACGGTGAAAATGAAAATCATCACATGCAGAGGCCAATTTCGAGAAAATGATACCTCGTGTTTCGTTAACATAATAGTGTCCAACCTTTTTCAGTCAATTGGGTTAGCTCTCCTAGTGTTGACAAAGATCAATGCAATATACTCATTATCCCAATGTATATGACAGATTAAAAGTCTACAGCATGCCGATACTACGATCTCTTTTTCAACATCAAAGATTCGACTTTCCCATCTTTGGTCGCAGCATTGACGTATAATCCATACTCACCAACTTCGTAATATACGCTCCAGACACCATCCTCGCCATTTATCTCACTCTTGGGGGCTCCTAAAGCTTTCTTTACTTCAAGTAATGTGTAATCAACAGATTCACCGAGAACTCGAATAGCACCAATCCGACGATCTAGCGGCCCAAAATACAATTGATACTGATGCCATCTCTGAAATTCTACCTGCCTAGAACCGATTTCATGAGGTTGGCCCCATTTGGCGATTACTTCATCCTGTGATGCACCGATGCCGAATTCTACGCCTAGAATTTTCCCCATAGCTGCTAGCTCCATAAATTTCGGATTCAGCACAATGTTGTTCTTCAAATGAGCGATCGTACTTTCATCACCAGGCACAGGCTCCTTACCATCTATTAGCGGGAAATTAGAGTACGTATTAGTGAACGTTACATCTCTTATACCTGAATTCTTTATTTCCAACAACATGTAATCGTTGATCAGATCTTTCTCGCTATTCACGGCATATTGATACGACTGATAAGCAATAAAGACTTCTCCCGCCGAAACCATGACATCTTCCAACTCCACAGAATCGGAATACGACGAGGATGACTTGATCAAAGCATACGTTCGATCTCCGAATGTTCGATATTCCTTTTTCCACTCTGGCTGCTTCAATATAACTTCGGCCCATTCCTTCACTTCACCCGGAGCTTGAGCGAGTGGAATCGTTGAATAGACATCGGGAAGTGAATTCCCTTGGGGAATATAATCCATAAATGCATGCACGAGCCATATCCCATCATGCATGTAATCTTTTCTCAGATAGATCATATAAGCACGTTGATCCGCGGTTGTAATGAGCAAGGAACGCGGATTTAGAGGTTTGCCTATCGTTTGGAAGGACGTAATTTCCTGCTTCAAACGTGTTTGAACGAACTTTTGTAGAACTTTGCTATAATCTTTATTTTCAGGATTGGCCTGAAGTTCCTTACGTTGAGCTTCCGTATATTCGTATCCTTCTGTACTATCATGGACTCTTGACAGCAGGTGTAACAATGTATCCCTATCCTTCAATATCGTGCTAGGCTCCGCAGGAATAGGGCTAGCTATTACTGGACTTGGACTCGGAGCAACTGATTCACTCGCTTCATTTGGTGAATTGTGTCTCGGGATTGCATAACCCACACCAGCACCGATTAGTAAAGAAAATAGAAGCATGATCATATGTTTGAATCTCATCCTATTCCCCGTCCCCTCTCCACGATCATAAACGCCCTATTGGGTCAGGATTTTGTAAATAGATGATTGTATCTTCAAAAGATCCTACAATCTCTGCTTGCTTTGGCAATATTACGCTTTTCTCAAAGCGCGGCTTTTGAATACGAAAGATATAAGTACCTGTGAAATCATGCATTAAGTAGTTGTCTTTACCGATTCTCCAAGCGACATCAATGGCATGCTCTGTGTTAAAAAGTTTCTCGCTTTGGTCTTTTCCGAGATCGTATCGAAACCATTCAGGGTTATTAGGATCACCCTTTTGAAAAATAACTTCACCATCTTGTAAAAAACGCAACCCATTCGTAATCGTAAGCCCATTTAATTCGGAGATGATTAAATCTCTCCAATTAAGTTTTTGCAATTTATAATCCCAATGACTTCCATCCTTCACAATGAAATTATTGGAATAACAGATATACGTACCATTAAACTGAAAAGTAAATGAACTATTACCTCTTTTTGAAACATTCTCAACCATTCTTGGAGACCTGTCATATTCATTTTCAAAAAAATATAAATCAACATTCCCGATATCCATTGTCGCCCCAAGATGATAGAGGCTAACGACTAATCTCCCTGTTTCAGGGTCTAACTCCAACCCATCAATGTTGTAGAAAATCGCTTTATCATTTTTGTAGGGCGAAGTCCAAATCACGGATGTTTGTTGTGTCATAGGAGTATAGCGAAGGATTGAATCTCCTGAAGCATAGACAAACGATTGCCCGTCTGCCAACCAATGCGGATATTTCGCTTGACCTAAATGTTTGATGACCTCCCCCTTTGCACTAAGCAAAGTTAAATTAGGTATAGGAAATTCTCCTTGATAGTCATCCTGCACCTCTTTGGCCAAATAATAATTTCCGTCCGATGATTTATCCAACGTTTGGTACCGCGGCAGCATATGAAATAAAACATCAACTTTACCTGTTCGTACATTGATTGTTCCATATTTCATCCTCTCAGTAATAACACCATGAAGTGAATCCGTAGAAGTCACAACATAACCATCCTTACTTTTGACCCCGTATAAATTAATAAGAAATTTTTTATCCACATCGTGAGGATGCGTACGTAAAGCTATGGTTAAATCTTGGTTACTCTCCCATACTGTAGACCAATCCAATTGGTCAAATTGATTAAGCAAAGCATTCATTGCGTCTTCTTTATTTACGTCAAGTGAGAAATGAATCTGAAATGTATAAGTTCGATCTGGCTCAACCCGATAATAAGTACCTGCGTTCATCGCATAATAGTTCGCTTCTTTATCTTCGGCACTGTGAATTTGATATGTGAACATCGGCATATATTCAAATGTAAATTCTTTGGTGGATACGCCATCTAGTGAGTGAAATTGGACGATCAAATCAGCTTGTGGAGCCTGTTTCAGTTGAATGGATATGGCTTGACTGCGCGTTTCTTCAAAAGCAACAACCGTAAAAGGAATTGGCTTCTGATCAACTTTCGTTTTTACAATGATTTCATTTTTGAGCTTTATGATTTCTAATTGCGATAACTCATGATCATGACGATAAAAAAATTCAAGAAGTGCATCGGCTTTATTGAAAAACAAACGATCTGACGGCTTATACATCCGCTGCATACCATCTTCCATCGTACTAATGCCAAATTCTTCGGAATTACTCAGTCCTATGAACCATTCCTCCTTGGGCATTGAAGTAGTCGAAGGGCTAACCTCGGTAATGGATGGTGGAGAAGTTTCTCTCTCATCAGGATCGTTACTCGGCTCCATGAGGAGAAAAACAACGAACCCTATACATAGGCATAGTAAGCTACCTAATAGCCATCTTCTCATGTCATCCCTCCAGCTCATTCCATATCAATTAGACGTGAGTGATGTAGGAATGTTCTGTGTTAAATTGGATATTTGGAAATTTATTTACAATTACACCTAACTACACATGTACAAAGTTCTGCGATTCCTACTTACATAAATCCATCATTATTGATTCACAATAGCCTTGAGGTGTCGAAATGTTATCCATACGAAATTATTATTATCTAGGTATTTCGGTGTTACTGGCCTGTACCTTGTTGCAAATAAAATCCGATGCAGAGGCATCTATGTATCTTCCTATAACCAACGAGGAAGTACACAAAAAGCAAACAGATGAGCTCGAAACTCGGCTTAAACGTCTTGAACCCCCGCTCCCAACACATATGGATGAACTTCCGTTTCAAACCAATCTCAAGAAACTGTACCCTTCTCGTACTGTTTCCATTAGCGATGTGGTCAATAAAGGCACAAGAATTCCTTTTTCACTCATAAAAAATATGCCCAGTTACATAAGACCCGTTTACGAACCGCATTGGCATAGTACATACTGGGGTGGCAGATGGAGTTATATACCTTCACGTATTTATTACGCCTCGCATCGCTTGTTTACCAATTATGATATCGGACTTTCCGGTTGGATGAATTTCGAAAACGACATGGGGTTTGGCATTGACATGTTTCAAAATGAGACGGCTCTGGACTTGTATATTGTGGTTTTTCAAACGGAGGTCACAGCCGTTTATGCAGAAGGAAATCAAGTAGTTGTCGTGGGTAATCCAAAGCGTGACGGCGTAGAAGTGATCACAATTAAAACAGGTGATCTCCGACCTGCGAATAAGGAGGAAATGCTGCTTGTTCAATTAGCTACCGATACAGGTCATGAATTAGATTATTCACTTATTAACTATGAGCCTCCTGATTTTTGGTTGAAGCAAAAAGCCAAGCATAACTAACAAATCAGAACGGTAAAAAGGCGCTTTTACAAGCGCCTGCCGCGTTAGATACGATTTTTCCGTACTTGCTTTTTCAAAAGCATGATTTGCCCAATATGATACGCGTTATGGATACATAGATTAGAAATCACACCCCACCACTGCGCATTAAAATAGGAGGGTATGCTTTTCTCTAATTTCGCATCCTCACAGCTCGCAATAGCCTCTCGCCATTGCTCAAATCCATCGCTTAGCCTCTGAATCGTCATCTTCCAATTCTCTTCATCTTGATTTTGTCCTATATCGAAAGTTTCGTTGTTAGTTAACTCACTTTCTTCAAAGGGAGCATCTTTAACGAATCGATTTAACCACATCTCATTCCAAAAAATAAGATGGCTCGTGATCTCCCAAATGGATTGCAGATTGTCATCAAATTTCAGAACAGCCTCATTTACAGATATATCCTTTAAAATCGTTGTCGAAGATTTGAACCAACTCTCATCATTATGACATGCAGCTAGTTGATCGAGTAGTACAAGTTTCATGCTTGACAGCAGGACCACCTCCACGAAAATAGGACTTCCACCCTAAAATAATTTCATTTTCCATTTATTACACCCTTCCAATTTACACTTTCATGACGAATTTATGTTTTAATTAAATAGTGAAAGTAATTTTGGAAGTAAAGGAGCGATACAAAGTGGAAATTAAATCGTTTTTATTACCTAAGGACAAAGTCTCCTACCTGACGACTTCAGCTTCAATGAAAGAAGCGATAGAGCGTCTGGAAGCCTGCCATTATACAGCGATTCCGATTATCGACGAGGAAGGGAAATATGTCGGCACTTTATCCGAAGGAGATTTGTTATGGAAGCTGAAGTGCACTCCAGGTCTATCTTTCGATAATATGCACGAAATTTCTGTGACTAACATCCGCAAACGGATATATAATGAGTGCGTCGCCATCAATGCACATATGGAAGATATGCTGGCGCTAGCTGCGGATCAGAATTTTGTTCCCGTTGTAGATAAAGACCGCGTATTCCTCGGCATCATTCGACGCAAGGATATCATTGAATATTATACGAAAAATATTACGGATTAAACGTTACTCAAATAAGCAGCGGATAAGGTTAGGGCTTTTTTGCCCCTTTCCTACTATAACAAAAACCCCAACCATGGGGTTTTTCGTCTTTAAACGTATATCGTTCTCTCACTAATATTATCGATCATGACATGAAGCGAGGTCGATAAATCAATTTCATAAGGTGACTTTAACTTCTCTCCTCGTTCGTTTTTAAGCACTCTGACCACTGGTCTAGATGGAACATAATAATTTTGTCGACAGACAACGCCTATTTCCCCTGTGCTTAACTTAACACCTTGCCCAACTGGGAAAATGGCAACTTTATTTCGAAATTGCGTTACTTTCTTAATATCATATAAACTTCCTGCATGCGCATAAAGTATTTCCAACGCATAATGCGGCGCTATGGAATTCCGGTATGCTCTTGGATGGGTCATAGCATCGTACGAGTCGAGCATCCCGATCCATCGCGCATAATCATGAATCTGCGCTCCTTTGAGATTATATGGATAACCGCTTCCGTTGATACGCTCATGATGCTGTAGGGCACATATTGCTGTTAACAATGGAATACCAATATCCTCTTTGAGCATGTTAAAGCCTAATTCTGTATGTTTCTGGATTTCCATATACTCACTGGAAGACAGCTTAGCACTACTTAACAGTAACTTGGCTGGGATCTGTATGTTGCCCACATCGTGAAGCAGCGCTCCTAGTCCTAGTTCCGTTAACTCCTTTTGTGAGTACCCATACAACATGCCAAGCTTGGTAGCATAGACGCAAACATTGATCGCATTTTGACAAAAATGCTGTTCCAACGTGGTTGCTGGAGCCATATTTAGAGTGGTTATTGAGACAAGATTCTGTCTCCCCTTACTCATATCATCAATCACTCTAGACATTCCATCGAAAAGCAATCGCGATATATCTGTGGAGTTCGTCGATCCACCTAATGTTGAAGTTGCGCTAAATTTCGCGAAAATCTTGGAAAGTGCCATCCGCAGCAAAGCGCGTGTCTCTTCTTGGATCGATTCTTCTATCGGAATGTCTTCGGTTTCTCTATCTTCGATATACAAGAAATCAAGTCCCATGAGGACTAATTTTTTAATCATAAATTGTGTAAGTTCTACGCGATGCCCAAGCATTACTCGTCCATGTTCGGACAAAACGGCTTTTCCAACCCGCATGCCCGGTTGACACAGGGCCGTAGGAACTATAATCATGTACGCTACCTCCGCCAAAAGATACATTTATCTGTATTCTTTCTAAGTATACGGAGAGGAATTCAAAAAAACTGTCGAACACTGCAAGCGATGAAAATTTTTTTTTAAAACTAACGTACTTATAAAACTTTATTTCAATTTTTGATTTCACCATAAAATGTTTTTACCAGTGAATGAGTCATGCGTTAACTTTTATGTTCAAAAGTCTGGTTTTGGTTACCATGCCAGCACTCTCTAAAGTCCGCTTCGAAGGTTCATTATAATACCAGCATCCACTGATCGGCTTCAAATCGTGGTTATAACACCATGATTTCAATTTCAGAATGATATTCCGCCCAATGCCTTGCTGTCTATACCTCTCATTCGTAAACATGCCAATGCTTGCATGACCACTTATCATTTTACTTTTTTCAAGAACTCCAATGCCAAGCAATTCAGAACCTCTATAGTACGTGAAGAGCTCGCCTTGCTCAATTCTTTCATCATACCGATCTAGAAAATCCCCACACATTTTTTGAATATGTAAGAGATCATCTAATACCGCGATGTCCAAAAGGTCGCTATTTATTGAATCCATCTCTTGTATATTTATGTAACTATCTTGAAAGAAATAGGCTTGCTTGGCAATCATCAATTCTTTGTCTAGAGCTAAACTTATAAATAACTCATCGCAGGTTGGAACGAAAAGATTCTTCACACCGTAATTTGCTATGACTTGACTAAAAAGCTCCTGAGCGTGCTTTTGGTAGGTTGGGCGGATGAAAAACTGGGTTAGCAGCTGGTGATTATGAACAGCGAAATAACCTGCGTCTTCCAAGTTATCAACGATAACGTAAAACGTTGATTTGAGAATATGTTCCTCTAAGAAAGAATCAAATGGTGAAGACAGCGAATCCAAATAAACTTGAATGAGATGTTGTACCTCATTAATGTGACACTTTTTAAAAATCACATAGATCACCCTCTCCTGATATGTCCGGACTCTTTTTCACCTTATCAAAATCTAAGAATCCATATCAACGGAGTGTTTAATTATAGTTAAATTGGAACTAATGGAGGAGGCTACTTTCTTTCGTTATTGGACATTTGTTTTTATTTTCCGCTTGCCCCAAGGCTTAAATACGGACAGTAAAAACATAGTAAGTAAAGAGAGCAGCTGAAGTCCAATGCCTATGAATAGCGTTAATGTGTTGGCCACGTAAGCACCTTGATTCGCGCTTTCTATACCTACATCAGTTAGTAACGAAATTCCTTTCAAGGTCCAAACATACATGCCAAACGGTCCTAAGATAACCGCTACTATTGTGAGTACTTCTTTGGCGATGATCCAATAGTATTTGACCAAGCCCCAGTGAGTTCTTAAGGAAAGGAGTACGCCTGTCACGATGGTCCCAATTACCGAAGCGCGAACAGAAGTACCAGATAATACATGCATGGCCTTATAACACGCAAGTACTAATCCCGAATCTTGGGTACTCACGGCCGTTATACTCAATATGAGAAACGTTACACTTGTACCCAGCATGATCGCTGAGAAAACAATATGCAGGCTCAAAAGCCACTTTTTATTTGTCATGCTAATGGTTTTCATTGTTCCACAATCTCCCTTGTTATCCTTCATACCTCTAAGATAATCAATTGAAATTAACTAGATGTAAACCATTTCTTAAATATTCCTAAACTTCGCGCTATCCCTTCTTCAAGCTTTCCCACAAGCGAACGAATACGTCATGATCAATTTTGAAAAATACGTTAGCAGGCGTATACCTTACATAACCATCCTTATATACGTCCAAGCGAATTTCAGTTTGATCTTTGAGTTTAAGGTAGACGAACTTTTGGGTTTCGTTACCTTTGTTAGTCATTCCTTCGTTATATAGCTTTTCCCACGCGATTGGGGTTGCGGCGTACAAGGCATTTATGAACTCCTCAAACCGTTCGTTCATCGGTAAGTTTTGATACTGCTTCTTGTCGTTGTTCCAACTTTCAAAGTCCTCCCAGCTAGCAGCGTTAACATTTCCACTAACTTTAAGCTTTTTGAATAAATCCGCCCCGCTAGCAATTGTAATTCCATTCAATGACTCGTAGAATTCCGTCCAAATTTGACCATCAACGACCTGGTAGGTCATGAGACGGAAATCACGATCATACCCCTTGACCGTGTAGACATCTTGTTCACCAATAGACGAGGCTAGCTCCTGGGCATATTCCTTTTGACTGCTCCATTCGTCAATATTTCCTTTGGTGCGGCCAACCTTCTCCCCTAAGACAGACTTAGCTGCTTCGGGAAGGATGTGAGATGAGGTTTGGGTATAAATTCTACCTTGGTAGACGATTAATCCAATCATGTCCATCATGCCTGTTGATTTCTTAGGTAGCTCGATCTTCGGAATGAAGACGGATTTCTCGGTTGACGCTTGGTTAGCAGGTTCAGAAGCAATTGGCCTCTTTTCGCCTTGATGACCAGCAATCACATACATCCAGACACATAATGCTGCTACAAAGCTCGCAGTCACAGGAATAACGATTCTCCGTATACGTCCAAATGCAGGAGATCTTCTACGACTATGTTCAGTTAAATTCCTTGCCAATTGTTGCTCAAACTGTTCATCCGGCTTCATATTGTCGAAAGCTTGCTTATACAGGTCCTTATTCATTTAGTCCTCCTCCAATTCGAGCCTCAACATCTCGCGGCCGCGCTGCAATCTCATTTTAACAGCGGACTCACTAATCTGAAGCACTTCAGCAATTTGTTTGACAGCGTAATCTTCATAGTAGTACAAATGGATCACCGCTTTATACTTAAAAGGTAACCGAAGTACATTCTCTATGATCTCTGAATCTACGGAAGTGTAGGCATACGCCTCTATCTCTTCCATCTGAACTACCCGTTTTCGCCACAAGCTTCGGGTCATGTTTTTGCAAATATTGATCACAACACGAATGACCCATGCCTTCTCATGCTCGGAATCTACAAATGCTGGCGCCTTATACATCAACTTGATGAAAGCTTCTTGAACGGCTTCTTCAGCGTCACTTTTATGACCAAGATGAATCATAGCAATCTTAAATAACATACTTCCATACATCTTAAACTTTATATAAAAATCTTCGATTGGAAGCGAACGGGTTTGCATAAGTCAGAAAACCCTCCTTTCACTACTAACACAACGAAGCAAGCACATTCGTCACATCCTTATTATGGATAACTTTATCCTATACAAAACGGGTGCTCCCGCCAAGATGGCAGGAACACCCGTTAGTTATTCGTTAGAAGACTTGATTAAATCAAAAGCTTCAGTAATGCTTCTTTCAACGTTAACTCAACAGCGTGATCAAAGCTTGCAGCCATCGCAAAGTAAAACGTTGATTCGTGAGTCTCGTATCCACCTTCATCCAGTTGCTGAGCGGTTGGGATGTAGCCAAACATCCCATTCGTGTACCCCAATGGCAGCATCTTTCCTTCTGTTATCCGCTTGATAAACAACCCATACTCGACCACAACTTCGGCATTCATGCCGATAAATGAGAGATTATCAGCAAGCTTCAACACGGTTAACTCAAGCGGAATGCGAGGCGATAAGCTGTCCAATCGCGCCAGCATGAGGCGGCTCCATTCGCCAATCACGCCTGGCAACAGGGCGGATTTCAATAGCTGCTCGCGCTCAGGAAGATGAGCTAACGGCAGTTCTATCACTGTCTTGCTCCATTGCACGTGAGAAGGTGTTACTTGACTCTGACGCTTCTCTAGCGTTTCCATCACGCAATGAGCAAAATCTTTCCCGATTTGCAGGACCACATCGTTATTTCCTCGTATGACCTGCGTTCCGTCTCCGGGGTTAATATCTCCGCAACTTCCTTGCAGGAAGGCAGCTATGGCGCCTCCACCAACCGATTGCTCCAAGATCTCCATGGCAACCCCTGGATATTCGGATGAAACGTAATTGTCCCTCGTAATAACAGGGTGACAGGCATAATGAACAAGTAGCCCCTTTGTGCTCCCATCCTCTTTGACAAAACGAACAACTCGAAGCTCATGATCTACAGGGCCCGCTTCTGGTGGGGATTTCGCAATACCGCGCCGATTAATGCCAAGCGGAGATACCCCGGTGCCTTGCTCCATTCGAACAGGCTCATCTTGAAATAAGGCGGCTTCAACGCCTTCTATTATCCGTAACTCGAGAGCATTTACATAGCTTTCGTCCATGACACCTAAGTACGAAGTAAACAAGCCACTCGTTTGGGGACCGGAATGCGTGTGGGTTCCGTGAAGAAGAATAGCATCTTCTGCTATGCCGCAACGAGCATGAATGCGTTGCTTGAGTCCCGGAACTCGATCACTTCCCCACCAAAGCAAATCTGCAGAGATTAGTACTGCTTTGGATTCTTTTGAACCGTCATGGGTTACAAAGACAAAAATTCGAGCATACAAGGTATGCGAAATGCTCTCAAAAGCACCTAGCTCACTTCGAACTGCAAACCCGGCAAGCGGAACCGGAAAAACAGGTGTAATATCAACTTTACTTACCCCTAATCGCATAATCGGCTTCGGTACCATACTCACCATACCTACCCTTTCCCTGCTCACGATCATCGTGAGCATAAGGTGCTAATACGATTCGATAACTTTCCGGATAGCTGCCGCAATGTCATACATCGCTTGCTCATCGGCGAGCAGTACATGCTGTCCAAGCCAAAGAACTTCCTTGTCACTTAGCCGTTCGCTGACTGGACAAGCATACACGTTGTCCTCCCCTGTCAAGACGCGTGTGGCGTTCACAATCGCTTCGTTTCGATTCAGTGGCACATATCCGGGGCTGATCGGAATACCCTCGGCATTCACTTTGTCAATGAAATCTGTCTTATCGATCCGATCAGTCAACGCTGAAGCGATCCTGAACATATATAGGTGATTCGCATGCCGTGTGATGCGACTATCGGACTTCACAACCGTGATGCCGTCGATTTCGCTTAATAATTCGGTAAGCAGCTTCGCATTTGTTTCCCTAAGCTGCATCTGCGCTTCCAATCGGCTCATTTGAGCAAGCACGATAGCAGCTTGCAGTTCGGTCATGCGGTAGTTTTGTCCGATGCGATCGTGCTGGTACCAAGCTCCCGTTCGCGAGCGACCGACATTGCAAAGAGACCACGCAATTTCCGCCAACTCCTCATTATTGGTGAGTATGATGCCTCCTTCACCGCTATTCAGATTTTTGCTCGACTGCAAGCTGAACGTTCCGAAATCTCCGATTGCCCCTACACGGCGTCCTTCCCAACTCGCCCCAACGGCTTGAGCGGCATCTTCGATCACCCGAAGCTTATGCTCGGCAGCTACTTCGTTGATTCGCGTCATATTCGCTGGAGCACCGGCAAGATGAACAGGGATGACAGCTTTCGTCCGTGAAGTGATCGCTCCAGCAACCTTCTCCGGGTCGAGGAGGAGTGTATCTTCTTCAATATCTACGAATACAGGGATAGCCCCGAAGGAAAGTGCCGCCGCAGCCGTTGCAATAAATGTGTAAGGCGGTACGATGACCTCATCTCCGGGCTTAACACCTGCGGCTTGTAGTGCTACCGTAATGGCCACAGTGCCATTTACAACACTGATTGCATGCGCCGCATGGTGTAACTCTGCAAATTTACGCTCCATCTCAGGAAGCTTTGGTGTATATTCAGGTGAAAGGACAGTACCTGTACCGCCCCATTTGCCAGAACGAACGACGTCTAGAATAAGCTGCTCTTCCAATTGCCCGAATATCGGCCAAGCGGGGAACCCTTCTGTTCGAACGGGCACTCCACCTTCCAACGCTAATGCTTGCTTTTCCATCTTCTCACCCCTCTTGAATTTCTACCTTTGTATTCACGACAGCTTTGCGGCAAGGGATACCGAAATGTAACTCGTGTCCTTCATCAGGTAGAAATACTTCCGATGACGTCATCGGGAGCCAAATGACAAGCCCATCGACAGCTTCGTTCGCTTGCAGCTCAACGTTTCCGTTGGGATCGACTGCTTGAATACGAACCGATCTGCGCAATCGCGTCCAATCTTGAATTTGCTTCGATTTCCAAAATGTGAAGCCCATCGCTCTCGCTTTTGCCACGAGCATCAGAATCACATTTCGCACTTCCTCGCGTGTGTAGATGTGCACCTGATGGAAAAGAAAATGTGCAACACCATTCACTTGCTGTGTTTGCGTCAGAAAGGGTTCAATAACCTTATTGTCCGCAAGATGACCGAGATCCAAATCCTGCGTCAAAAATCCAATTTCAAGCACCTGATAGATGCGATTCTGCTCATCAAACAACGCCATTGGAAAATAAGGATGACAGGTTCCAAATAAGAATCCGACATTCCCCTTTTTACTCGGACCTCTGGTTTGGTCACTCGGTATATTATTCTTCTCCAGCCATTGGAATAGCTCGCCCCAACCTTCCACTCGGGTGTAATGGTTTTTGTTGGTCGTTACGTGATCCAAAACTGTCGCTTGCTTCATCCAGCTGACTTGTCGATCAAACTCCGCTTCGTCCCAGAAACCATTATCCTTCTCCAACGAATTATAATGGAAGGCAAGTTCATGATCGGCTTTCTTCACTTCATCATAGATATGAGCACTGTAACCAGGTTCAATCATGCACCAGGTTGTCTGAATTTGGCATTCCTCTAGGAGCTTAAGCGTCGCCACTGCGTGCTCATCCTGATTGGAATCACTGTCATGTGAAATCATCGCAATGTGCTTGATACCAGCTGGCCAATAGCCTGTGAATGGCAATGTCATGTCCTTATCAAGTGCACATTGCAGCACATGTCTGATCAGCGCTTCTCTCCAATAATCCGCATATGGCCATGGAAAATATGGAATGCCTGTTTCCGTTAGCACACGGTCGTAATCCCAATCCAGCGCAATGCGATCATCTGCTTTCAAAATATCCTCATTGACGTTCGCACTGCCATCCACAGCCGGAACACCATCATCTAGAACAGGTCCCGTGCCTTGTTGCATGTGAACAATTGACAATGGTATGTTGACTGTCCAACGATGAATGCTTCCTTGCCCAACATTAAATGTTTGAAGTGCTGCGCCTTTATCAGGACCATTAGGACTCCCCTGCTTAATCGTCCCTGAAGTTCGACAAGGTGCTTGCGTAACACCTTCCGGTGTCGCCTCACCCGCTCCTATCCAAGGGTTAGCGGATAAAAACCGCAATTGGCTCGGTTGTCCAGACTGAGTCGGCTCTATTTCTGCATAGCCAACGCCAAGCTCACCCGACTGGACATAGCCAAGGTAGAGAGCCAATGCATTAATACCGGCATATGAAATAAGCGTGCCGCCTTGTTCCACATACGACCACAACAGGGAAGCCTTTACCCCATTCTCTTGGGAAGAAGCAACGATGAGGATGTCGAATGGTTGCAAGCTCGCAGCGTCTAGCTTGGTTATTGCTGTAAACGAAATGCCAACATGCTGTAAAATTTCTTCTACATATTTTTCAAACACGTTCAAACCATACTTCCATTTGCGTGCAGCTGCCTCATGCTCAACGAGCACGCCGACTTTGGCCATCTTCATTTCATTTCCTCCATCCGCTGTCGGCTACACGACTTCCAAGCCCGACTCCCTATAATGAGCAGCCACCTTGCGAATGCCTGCAATGATCTCATTGATATCTTGTTCACTGAAGAATTCGTTGACGGGTACTCGAATCGCATGCTTCAGAATATGTTCAGCTGTGGGGCAAAGCCCTTCGCCATACGTAATATCAGATAGTTCAAATGGGTAATGACTGCCTGTATACGCTTCCCTATTTAGAAATAGGGGCTGCATATACACCGGTTGAGGGATATAGCCCGCCGAACAGTCAATTCCCTCCGCTTGCAGCGCCTCGGAAAATTCATCTCGCGTACAAGTGAGTGTGGTAGGATCAACCGTAAACATGTAAAACCAATATGTGCATCTTCCGTCAATCGTCACTTTATGCGGAATGATGCCGGGTAAGTCCGTAATGCCCGTCGTTATGGCGTCACCGTACTGGCTGCGCTTGTCACATATGGATGTTAATTTCGATAACTGTGCAATACCAACCGCACCTTGAAGCTCCGTCATCCGGTAATTTGGCGCAAGCAGCCGCATCTCTCGCTGCACCTGATTGCCAAATCGGCTATAATTTTTGTCTGCAAAAGCATGTGTCCGTTGATAATCTCCCTCGGATTGTGAGTTGACGACAACGATGCCCCCATCTCCCGTTGAAATGTGTTTGTAATCATTCGTACTAAAACAACCATAATCCCCCATTGTCCCAACAAGACGGCCTTTATAGTAGGTCATATAGCTTTGGGCACAATCCTCAATCACGATTAACCCTTGTTCACGCGCTAGCTCAAGAATCGGATCCATGTCCGCTGGATTGCCTGCTAAATGCACGACGATAATCGCTTTCGTCTTCGGCGTTATTCGTGCTTTAATCGTTTCTGCCGTCATGTTGTACGTATGTGGATCCAAATCAGCAAATACCGGTATTGCATTCTGATACAAAATGCCAATAATGGAGCCCGCATCCGTGATTGGGCTTGTGATGACCTCGTCTCCGGCGCTTATTCCTGCTGCACAGATAGCAACATGCAGTGCAGCTGTGCCTGATGAGGTGGCGACACTGTAAGTAAGACCATAAAGTGCATTAAATCGTTCTAAAAATTGCTTTACTTTACGTCCAGAATGATAAAACAACGTATTTTGTTCGAGTGCTTCAACGAGCTCTTTGACTTCTTCCTCACCAAATCGCTTACCAGTGCCATAAGGAGTCGTTTTGATCTTGGATCCACCGAGAATGGCTAACTGTTCTTTCATCATGCCAAACCTTCTCTCGTGTTGAAATAGGAGAAATAAATATATTTCAATAGGATTAATCAGATTTAGATTTACAGCACGCCCCCCGTGCTTCGCCTGGATAACACGGGAGTCGTGTGCGAACAGCAGAAAATATGACGGTTTCTTGTTATTACGGATTCTCAGACTTAAAGACAACAGGTGTTTTAAACACTTGCGATATGGTCTTCGCATAATTATCGAAAATCTCTTTACCATGATACGTGGTCATCAGTTCTTTCCGATATTTCGGCCAGTTGCTTGCATCCTTCTCTTCGAAGAGTATCTTCACCATATACGCACGCATTTGTGTACGGAATGCGCCGATATCAAAGCCTGGAGGAGGAGCGACGTTCGTGCCGAGTACAGGATATTTATAGGTTTTCAGCTTGTCGATGATAGCTCGGTCATGATCGGTTTCGCGTGGATCGATAATGGTCAGACCAATTGGGCTCGGATCTTGAACACCATAAGCGAAGATAGAGCTATACACATCGAAGAAATTGCCGTTAGCTGTGTTATCTTTCGTTATCGCATCAGGAATTAAGGTTATGGTGTTGCCATTTTTGGTGTAATTGGTGCCCTCTTTTCCAAAATGCGACAGCAAGTAACCTTCAGGACTTGCCAACCAATCCATGATTTCAATGCTTTTCTTGATTTTTTCTGGAGGCGTCTTCGCGCCAAACAAGAATGGAACACCCGGTAACGCCGCATAGTTAACAGCATTCGGCATAATGTGGAACGGAACGAAGTCCGCCGTTTTAACGCCGCTGATATCAATTGTCTTTTTCTTCACGCTTGTAGCTACGTTATCAAATGCAGCTGTACGCAGCAGGCTTTGGAAAATCCCTGCTTTCCCTGCTTCTACTTTCTCCAGCTCTTGCCCTGGTTTAGCTAGGAACCAGTCAGGATCCACTATTTTTTGTGCTATTGTTGCGCGAATATCATCGAGCACTTTCCCCGCCCGAATATCAGATTGCGGATCAACATATTCACCATTCGCTTGATCATACCAGAGATCAATTCCAAGTCCATTTTTGTACCATTCTGGAAATTGTTTCGAAACGCCGATCCCATTTCCAAATGTGGTGAAACCGTACGTATCATTTTTACCATTGCCATCAGGGTCGTTGAAAGTGAAAGCTTTCATGACATTGATCATTTCATCATAATTGGTCGGCACCTTCAATCCTAACTTATCCAGCCAGTCTTTGCGCACATAATACGATTGGTAAAGCTGTTTTTCATAAGGGACAGGAGCACGCATAAAGACTTCTTGGACTTGGTAGCGTTGTATGATTTCAGGGGTTACCCACTTGTAGTAGTTGGGCATCGTTTGCGGGTTCACGTAGGGGGTCAGATCGGCGACAGCTTTATCAATAATAAATTGATTCGTCTGCGCGCCGTCGGCTTGGAACATATCAGGGGTTGCACCAGATGAAATTTTCAAATTAATTTTGGTCTTATGATCTTCACCTGGGACGCCGTATTCCATATTTAGTTTGACGTTGAACTTCTGCTCAATGGCTTGGCGAATGTAGTCCTTATCAGGCGAAGGCAATGATACATCGTTGGTTGGAACGAAAGTTAACCAGTTCAAAGTCATTGGCGGTGCTTTCGTAGCTGCCGCTGTTTCAGGTGCGGCTGAAGTGCTTGTAGATGCAGATGGTGTAGCCGTTGAGTCGTCTTTTGAACAACCGCTTAACACAACTAAGCTGGCGATTACGCCGAATGCTACCTGTTTACGCAATTTCATGCAAACGACCTCCCATTTGTACTCGAATTCATTCACAAGTCTGCTCTGGTTGCGTGTGTGACTGAAACGAAGCAAAACAAGGCATCACTCCCTTCAAGCTCATAAGTTAGCGTTGCTTAACGGTTACCCTTTGATGGAACCGACAAGCATACCCTTTATGAAATATTTCTGAATAAACGGATAGATGGCCAGTAGAGGCAATGTTGTCACGACAACCGTTGCCATTCGGATTGTGTCCGGCGGCAGTGTTTGAATCACCGAAGGATTCGTGTTCAACTCTTGGCTCACGCTAGATGTAACAATCATATTGCGTAGAATGACCTGAATCGGATACAAAGATCGATCTGACAGATACAAGATAGCATTAAAGTAAGAATTCCATTGAATCACGCCATAGAATAAACCAATCGTGACAATAATCGGCATAGATAAGGGGATAACGAGCTGGAATAACGTTCGAACATCCCCACAGCCATCTACTTTCGCCGACTCTTCTATCTCCGTAGGGAAATTGATAAAGTAGGTGCGCATGATAAACATGTAGAACGGTGAGACGAGTGTAGGGATAATGAGTGCCCAAATTGAATTAATCAACCCCATGCCCTTCACGACGAGATAGGTTGGTACAATGCCACCGCTAAAGAGCATCGTGAACACGATCGCTAGTAGAAAAAATCTACCTCCCGGCACATCCTTCTTCGAAAGTGGATAGGCTAGACAAATCGTGACTAGAAGACTTAAGAATGTGCCAATAACCGTAATCACAACGGATATCTTAAGCGCATCCGGCACAAGCTTGCTGCCGAAGATTGCTCGATACGCCTGCAGCGTCACTTGCTCCGGGAATAAGACGAATCCTCCATTTCGAATCAGTTCTTTATAGGGAGTAATCGACTCAATGAAAACAAAGTACAGTGGGAACACCGCAGTTAAACAACAGAGCGTAAGAAAGATGTAAATAATTACATCGATTACGCGATCAGATTTGGTCTTATGTACCGCATATGACACAGGTTCCACCACCTATCAATAGATTCCCGAACCACCAAATTTCTTCGCGATTCGGTTAGCGGCAATCACGAGCACGAACCCAATGACTGATTTAAATACCCCCATTGCTGCAGGAACGCTAAAATCGCTCTGCTCAATGATTCGGCGGAATATCCACGTATCTAGAATATCTCCAACATTCGTTACACGCGCATTGAGGAATACATAAATTTGATCGAAGCCTGCATCAAGAATCGAGCCAAGCCGCAGGATCAGCAATAAGATGAACACCTCGCGGACACCAGGCAGTGTAATATGCCAAATTTGCTTCCATCGACCTGCTCCATCCACGACAGCAGCTTCATAGAGCTCAGGATTAATTGTCGCAAGTGCTGCGAGGAAGAAAATAGCGCCAAATCCGGTATTTCTCCATACATCGGTAAGAATGATGAGAGGCCGGAACAAGTCAGAATTTGCGAGTACGTTCAGCTCCCCCCACCCCATATTCTGATAGAACGTCGTGACGAGTCCTGTGCCGGGTGAAAAAAACGAATACACCAAACCATATACGATGACCCATGATAAAAAGTAAGGTCCGTAAGTGATCGTTTGCACGATCTTTTTAAACCAAGTAACACGGATTTCATTGAGAAGCAAGGCGAGAATTAAATCAGGAAGTAGATTAAAGACGAGTCGGTAAACGCTGATGAGGAGAGTGTTGGTCATGAGTCGGAGAAAATCAGGTGAATCAAAGATCGTTTTGAAGTTGCGCCAACCAACCCAGGGACTTTCCCAAATACCTTTGGTGACGCTATAATCCTTGAACGCAACGAGCAAGCCAGCCATGGGGACGTAACGGAAGATGAGAAAGTACAACAGGCCTGGAGCCATTAACAGATAGAACCATCGGTATCGATACACTTTTCGAAAAATACGATTTGACTTTGTACTGGCGATGGAAGCCATGTGGTCACCCCCTGTTTACAATCCCATTATAATTTATATACACAAAAAAATACAAGTGCTATACATGTTTAATTCATGTCTTTAAATTGACTAAAACCCTTGATACGTCTCATTTTTTTCTGTTGTATATTTTCCAAATATTGTTTAGAATACATACAACTGCGCAAATAGGTGGCGATTCTGATTATGAGAAAAAAAGACCAATATTGCTATTCTTCTTTGACCGATATCCTCCGGGAGCAAATTCTTTCTGGCTTTATCAAGAAGGATGAGTTCCTCATGTCCGAGAACGAACTAAGCAAATATTACGAACTCAGTCGCAGCTCCGTTCGTAAATCGCTTGATCTCCTGTTGAAGGAAGGCCTTGTTGTGAAAAAGGCCGGACTCGGAACCTTCGTTTCCCCTGACGTCACTGTGCGGAAATCGAAGCGGAAAGTACTGCGCATTTTGACGATTACGCCCTCCTACTTTGTCGATCACTGCTTACCGTTCATTTGCGAAACGTTCGAACAACAGCACCTCGACGTTGACATTAAATTGCTCAGCTTTCCTATTTCGCAATTCTGGGAATCACTTCATAAGTGCATCGAAATGGGCATTCAACCTGATATATGCATCATTACAGACACACTCTTCCAAGAACATAAAGCGATGGACGAATTCGTAAGTTTAGATCGGATTATGGACGATGATCTGAGTCAGATGTATCCTAAGCTATTGGATGGGTTTCGCAAGGATGGCAACATCAAAGCTATACCTGTCACATTTTCGGGTATTTGCCTCGCCTATAATCCCCGAATGTTCGACAAATACAATATCGAGGCACCACGTCATGGATGGAACAAGGAAGATTTTATTGAGACAACTGGTCGTTTGACATTTGATACGAATCAAGATGGCATCATCGATAATTATGGTTTTTCACTGCCATCGACGCTTAACCGCTGGAATGTGATCGCCATGCAGAATGGCTTCGACTTTAATAAGCCAAACAAAAAAGCGCTTCTAGACACATTGACGTTTATGCACGATATGATCTATCGGAAACGAAGCGCGTTGGTTTCCCATATGCAACTGCATCGTGTTGCTTTCCAAAGTGAGCAAGTCGCCATGATGCTGACGACGACAATTGAGCTTGCCGGGTTTGGCGACAAACTGCCCTTCGAACCCAAATTCGCACCGATGCCGTTCGGTGATTCACCGAAGACACTGCTCATTGCGAATGCGCTAATGGTTCATTCCGCAAGTACCGAGCGTGAGCTGGCGATCCAATTTCTTCAGACAGCCTGTCATCCCGATGTGCAAGCCAAATTTGGCAAATCGCGCTTTCTCTCTGTACTTCACAACATTAATCAACAATATTGGGATCAGCTTGATCTGGAGTCCCTTCATATTTCCGATGGACAATTACATGACGCCTTCTATCAACATGAAACCATCTCCGACACCCAATTGATGCAAGAAGTTAACAATGAGATGATGCTTTATTGGGAAGGCATGGAGTCGGCAGAACAATGTGCGAAGCGGCTACAAAAGATACTTGCCCCTCGCAAGAAAGCGGCCAGCAGATAAAACATCAAAAAACGTAAGCCTATGCTAACTTAGGCTTGCGTTTTTTGTCATGCTATTGCACTTCAAACATAACCGCATCTGCGCGAAGGTATTTGCCCCCTGACAATTCTCTATAAAAATGTGTGCCTTCCTCATTTCATCGAAGCTGGATGCTACATATGCTAGTAATAGTTGGACAACCTGATTGCGGGAGGCGATACACGTGTTAAGCCCAGAAGATGCTAATACAATTATTGAGACCTTTTTGAGTCCGATGTGGTATTTCGTCACCTCACAAGAGGACAAGGATGAAATTCACCGACTTGCCAATGAATTACGATTAGCTTCAGGCCAGTCTCAGAATTAACAAACTTCAGATATTGGTGTAAAGGGGGACGTTGTGGGTGCTGCATGTGAATGATGCTGTCAAAATAATAGAATCATTTCTTCAACCGCGATTGAAGCTCCTCAAATCCCAAATAGAAAAAGATGAAATTCACCGTCTAGCTGACGAACTTAGAAAAGCTGTTGGTAATTCCCCTCTGCTAAGTTTTTCTGTTGTCAGTGATATTCACATCCAATACTGGGATACGCAAGCTCAGAGTAAATTAGGTGCTGCTTTAGACGATCTAAATCAATTGATCCCGAGTCTAGAGGCTTTAGTAATTAACGGAGACCTAGGCGATGGACGTTCCAATGACTATGCGATGTTGACTTCCATTTTGCAGAAGCATCCGCTTCCGAAACAAATCTGCTATACAATCGGCAATCACGATTATTACAAAGCTTATTACAACGCTTCTGGGAATTGGTCCCCAAGCACATTTCCCAATGGAGAATCGGACAGTGCCTCGATGGGACGTTTTCTATCCTTTACAAAAATGCCTCGCGTTTATTACGATCGTTGGATTCATGGCTATCATTTTATTTTTTTAGGTTCCGAACAATATCGGCAATCTAATCCAACCAATAATGAAGATGCCTGGTTATCACCAGCGCAATTAAGCTGGTTGCAAAGCAAGCTTCAAGAAAACTATATCCAACACAAGCCGTTGTTCGTGTTTCTGCATCAGCCTCTGCAAGGGACTGTTTCTGGCAGTCTACCACGAGGTATTGTACAACAGAATGAATTGAAACAGTTGTTATCCCAATATCCGGAAGTCATATTTTTCACAGGACATACGCACTGGGAATTGCGATTGACTTCTACGCTAATTAGGGATGTATTCACCATGGTCAATAGCTCTTCCGTGAGTTACCCCTATGACAGTAATGACCAATTAATTCAAGGAAATCGTTCGGAAGGCTTGATTATTGATGTGTACGAGGATCGAATTCATATTCGGGGGCGAGATTTTTATAATCAAGCATGGATCCCAGAGGCAGATTTTATCGTAAAGCTATAAGAAAATCGAACGAAAATAGACCGGCCACGTTCATGTGACAGGTCCTTTTCAATTTATATGGCTTCGATTATAATTGTAACCGCTTTAGACCAATCAAGATCAGGGACTAATTTCACTTCAACTTGCCCACGGCCAACTAGTTTAAACGCTTCTTTGTATGCTTCTAAATACTCAATAATCGTGGAGTGATCATGCATTCCATCTATAAATCCTAGCTCCTTAACGTCATTGGAGTCGGTTCTGACCAATTGCACGATGGTTCCTACTGGAGCTGTAAATTGGTTCTTCTTCATTTTCATACGACCATCTGGAAGAATGGCATATTCAATTCGAAGTGCTCCAGGTATCTTAGGAATCGTATAAGGAATCAAAGAAAATTGTTTCCTTTTTTGCACCCATTCCCTATATTGGCTTGAAGTTTTCTCAAATAGCCTGCCATTTTCCAAGAAAATGTCTCCTCTATAAACATCCTCTTTGTTAACCAATTCAACAATCTTACCATTCTTCAAACCTAGTACGGTATACGTTAAATAGCCTCCACTTCCCCTCCAGCAGCTAAGAAGGACGACATGTTGTTTTGCAGCCTTGAAATAACCAGAAGTAATTCGGTAATCGATTGGTCCGATTTTCGATTTGGTGTACTCGGTTATCCATTTACCTGTTTGCTCATCCTTGCGTTGGACGATCAAGTCTTTTTCAGTTTGTACGACTCGTTCCTCCCTATTGTCTCCACCCAAATGAATCTTCGTTATTTTCTCATCGGGCCGAGCGCTGCTTAAAGATGCAGGTATAACTATACGAATCGTTCGTTTATTGTTTGATGGATTCTTACTATCCAAATCAACTCCTCCTTCAAGCATCCACGAAATAGTGACCTTACATCCTATTCGAGGCTGGCTTAATTGGAGTCTATAGCTGTGTGTTAATTATCTATCCATGATATCTTTAAATAATTGATCTCTTTCATCAGCGTTGTCCTTATACACATCAAGGTAATCAAATATCTCAAAAGAGAAATCTACAAACGCGCGACCACCTGCCGTTATGACATGACCATCTCTAAACAATCTTCCCCATGAATGGCACCTCAAAGTGTAAAATTAGAAAAAGCCTGCCATAAAGCAAGCCTTTTCACTATAATTTATCATATGAGTATACTACCATATATTTGTAAAACGAGTGATATCTTCTTGTGATAGCTCATTCCCCAACAAGACTTCCATGAATTCAAGATTAGTAACTGCCTTGATGCCATGCTTGATGCCCGCGGGAATTTGCATAACATCGCCTGCTAATAGTCTATACAGTTTGTCCCCCATAAGAATTTCCGCGATGCCTGATAGTATCGTTAAACTTTCATGCCGATCCCCATGCAGGTGATAACTAGTCTGTTTCCCCTGGGAAATTTTCACAATTTTAATCATACCTTCTTTCCCTTGTTCGTCATCCCTCCATAATCTCAAAATTTGATAAGTGCCCCATCTTTTCTCACCCTGCATTGGAATCTGGGGAACTGGTGTGAGCCTTTCCTTGATTAGATGGGCTTTCTCCTTGTTCGCAATTAAGATACCATCTGAATTCGCCGCGACAATGAGATCCGATACACCTATGACTTCAATAGGATAAGGAAGTTCGTTTATGAGATGTGTGTTTACGGAATCATCCGAGATTCTCCCTGGTCCAATGACGCTATCCTCACAATGAGGAGTTAGCGCTTTCCATGTGCCCACATCATGCCATAAACCATCATACCTAACAACCACAGCGTGTTGATTGCACTCAACGACTTCACGATCAAAGCTTATATTAGCAAGTTGTTCGTAATTAGACAGCCATGTCTCAACTAGACTTGGCTCCGCTTTGTCCTGCAAATAGTTCAGCATGAACCCTAAGGGAAATGCGAATATACCGCAGTTCCATAAAGCATGCTGCTCAATTAATAGAGCAGCAGCTTCCTCATTAGGCTTTTCGATGAAGTGACGAATATAAGCAAACTCATCGTTTTCTTTTGGCAGTACTGGCATAATATAGCCGAATTGATCGGAGGGCATCGTTGGATTCGTACCGAGAAGAGCCAGATCAGCCTTTGATCGTGAAATGACTTCAGGAAATCGATGAAGTAACTGGAAAAACGCGGAATCTGCATAACTGTCCACTGGGAGAATACATATTGTTTCGTCATAATCAACTTGCATTTTTTCATGCAAATATGTGACAGCTAAGGCGATGGCTGCATAAGTTCCTCTTTTAAAAGGTTCACTGATGATCGGGATGTGTTCGCCAACATAAGTACGCGTTATCTCCACTTGACTGTGATGTGTGACAATACAGGTGGATTGCAGTAAGCCTACCTCATCCAATTGTCTGCATATTCGCCCAATCATCGATTCATTAATCCCATTATTGGATTTCAAAAGCTTAAGAAACACCTTGGAGCGAATCTCGTTGGATAAAGGCCACAGCCTTTTTCCTGATCCCCCGCACAAAAGTACAATACGCAAGCCAAATACTCCTTTCCTGGGGAACAACATGCTTCACCCTTATTTCTTCGATTGAATTACTTTTTCAACCGCGTGTTTCATCAGCGTTCCCGCACGTCCCCAGGTTAAAGGAAGGACATCTAATCTTCCCTGTCTTCCTTTTCGCTTACATAACTCCGGGTTCTCGTAAGCTTTCCTCATGTTCATTCGCAAACTAGACAGATCCGGTTCCGCCCAAAGTTGCCCTTTCTCTGCAAACAAGTAACTGAATGACCTTGAAATTGCATGTGGAAACTTCATACTAACGGTTGGGTTCTTCAACTGATATGGAATAAGAAAAGAGTTATTGTGCGTTAGGAAATCCATCTGCCCTCCCCATGCAGTTGTGATGACAGGAATGCCGCTGGCCAAGGCTTCTAGAAACGGGAGTCCAACCCCCTCGCCTCGTGTCGGAAGGACGAAAGCATCACCAAGCGTATATAAACCTTTCAGCTGTCTTTCACTAAGTCGTCTGCCTATAATGACAACAGGGGCCGTATCCTTGTATATACCCAACCTCTTTTTATATTGCCATATCTGTCGTTGAATCCATTTTTCATTCTCATAGGGCTCATAGCCGTTCGTTTTGATCACAAGAATAACGTTATCTTTGGAGGAAAACTCTTCCCAATACGCACGCAGCAAGCCTTCTGGATTTTTACGGTGCTGAAAGCCAAATACAGATACGAAAGTAAACTTGCCTGCCGCACGAGGCAAAACAAATTTCTTGTTATTTGGATGAAACAACTTCGTATCTACACCATGTGGAACAATGTAAATGGGAATAGTAACCCCGCTATTCTGCAGCGCCCGCTTATTATGTTGCGTGGGTACACATATTGCATCAAATTTGTTCATATGAGAAAGCCATTCATTTGGCGTTTTACTTGTTTCCCAAACGGTATTTAGAATGATCGGATCATATAAGCTTCGCACACTACTCCACTGAATATGGCTCGGAACATCGTGATAGATAAGCACTCTTTTGCCTAGAGAAGGTCTTTTACCAACTCTCAAATGACCAAGCCTTACATCAACGCCTTTCCGTCTAAGTGAAGCAGCATATGTTCGGCTTGCATGACCCAAACCACTCGCTTTGTGTACAGGTCCCTTCCAGACTACAACATAGCGACTCATTGAAACATCATCTTGAGTGATTTTACATATCCCTTTCGTTTGTGAAGAGATATTGACCTATATCTTTTGGCGAAGGATGACATCCTTGAAGGTGTAATTTGGGAATTGCTCAGATGTAAGCTCTTATTCAGCGCAGGCTTCAAAATCATCTTGTTCGCCGATGACGAATACAGGAAATTGCCATATGTTTCGAATTCTGAAAAAGCAAACTGCTTGGATTTATTCATACTTTTCATAATTGCTGAATACCAAGAACTCTTATGTTTGGACTCAATGACTTGTTTCAACTGCTTGACTTTTGATTTCTCGAACAGCATGTAATGGGTAACGAAGGACAATCGAGCTGATCGATTTCTACCCATCAATTTCCGATACGTATTAAAATATTCGCCCTGGCTCCAGTTCCGACAATAAAATACCGTCTTGTCGCCAACTTTGAAGACATGCGGTCTTATGAGCACAGTATCCGCATCAATGACCATATAATACTTGGATGTGCACAAGGTATCTCCGTTCAATTTAAGTAACTGTTGATACAGCCATCCAGTCCGATCCCATGTTTTGGATTGATAGTGGATGTCCTTTTTTGTAATAGGGAGAACGGTATCTTCATGAACGAATCGACATCCTTTTCTCTCACATAGATCGAGAATACTTTGTTTCGATGGAGCTACAATGATGATTTCACCTATCGGATGCTTGACATATTTTCTTACCGCGTCAATGACAAGGGGGAGAGTCCCCAGATCTTTCTCAATCGCTGGGATTAGCACATCAATTTGGGGTGTCTTGCTAACCTGTTCTCTAATTTGCATGAACATTAACTCATCTCCAATATTTAAACGTTTGGATTATCATATGTCAGGAGATTGAAATGGCATGGGTTATGAGGCAGGATGACTCCATAAAAAAAGCTGCCAAGGATTAGATCCCTGACAGCTTGTCCAATTTTTTTCGTTATTCCAAAAGTCCGCCTAGCTCGGACGCTTTTAGTTCTGCATTCGTTTTATTGCCAGGCGTCAAGCCAAGTCGTTGCGTCATTTGCTGGCTAATGTTGCCAAGACGTTGGGTGTGTTCGGTTGCCGATTGAATGATTGTCCGATTCGACTGCTCGAAGAGATCCAATGCAGCGAATAGATCGGTCATTCCTCTTTCAATCGAGTCCATTTGCAAGCCTGGTTTACCAAGCAGCTCATTCGTCCTTTGCGTCGTTTCTTTCAACAAACGCGAATTATCTTCAAACATTTTATTCAGTGTCGAGTTCGCCGAATTTACTGCTTCAATCGTTTGAACTTGATCCTCAATCGCCATGGAGATCATAGCGGACACTGTAAGTAGATTCTGTGTTTTATCAATTGTCGCATCCACTGCATCAATGAGCTTGTCGTTATTGTCGTTGATGATATCTGTACCTGCTATCGCTTGTTGATACAGAATGACCATCTCTTGAAAGGACTGAATGCGCGTCACAACCTTACGAAGCCCTCTCTCCAAATGTGTTTTACGATGTTCATTCTCAGGCTTAGCAATTTCAACCTCGAAAAGCTGCTTTAAATTCTCCCCCATCGCAATACGCATTTGCAAATTGTAGACAGATTCAATTGAATTTTTCTTCAAGGTCTTCATATACGCCATGTTCTCTTCCAGCGTTTCTTTCCCATTACGAAGGGATTGAACAATGGCATTTACGTTTGTTTTCACGGACTGATACTTGTAAATATAGTTCTTAAGTGGCGTCTTCTTCATCATTTTCTCAAAAAAGCCAAGCTGCTTGCTCTTACTCAAGGAATCAATTTCGCCGCGCAGCTTTAGGATATTGTTTTGGACCTCTGAGCGTTTGCCTGACATCAATTCATTCACCGGGCGTTCTAGCATCGCCAGTGATTGGCCAGCCTGCTCCATCGTTTTGGAACCCATACGTCCGATTGAATCCATTAATGTTTCTAATTCCATCGTATCTGTCGAAGAAACTTTCTCAAGCAGTTGTTTGGCTTCTTGCTCAACTTTCTGCAAATCTGTCGACTTTAATTGCACCAATTGGGTTGTCAAGGTCAATTCCTCCTTTAGTCTGTTGAACGATAGCGCTGTTGGATTAATTCCATGCGGGTCTGCAATTCAATTAAGTCTTTTTGTTCGATCGTTTCTACATAATCAGTGAGCTTAGAGTTAATATCCTTGATTCCAGTAAGAAGAAGTCGACGATTTAGGCGTTTCGCTTCCCCTCCCAGCTTCAGAAATGGATTAATCGCTCCATTTAAATCCTTAAAGATCAATCTTTGTATATTATGATTCATATTTGCATCGTTAAGCTCTTTCAACTGTGGAATTAATCGGCCTACCCTAGAGAGTAAGCTAAGCGTCTTCTCCACGATTTCATCATCTAGCGTATTCTTCTGCCCCTCAGAAATCATCGTCTCTTCGATCACATGAATATACTCGGCAATAGGGCCCCAGAAGGGATCATTCTCCGCTTGGATTTCATTTTCCGTTGTTGGATTGGAACTACGCGCAGGAGGCGTATTAAGGATAGGCTCGCTAACTGGTGCAGGAACCGTTGTCCCATTTAAGGCTTTGGAAGATCGATTTAGTACAAGAATACTTCCTATCGATAATGCAGTTGGCACTAATAAATTAATGGATTCCGGCAAGAACCCAGCTGTTATAAGACTGACGACATATCCTGCAATTGAGATGCCTGCAGCGACTTTGAATTGTTTTTGCATGTACTTTCACACCCCTGTTCCATCTTGTTACCCATTAAAATCATATATGCACTAGCGATTGATGTCAATTTATAGCAGAACATTGGCACACTGGAAAGAGACGTCGGATGGTGTCCATGGTTAAATACGATCCCATCCGACAGCTACCTCAATCAAGTTGTCTCCACCTATCGCAACTGTTTTCTCGCCAAGTAATTGGCCCCCTACGGATTTGTAAAATGCAAGAGAGGGATTGTCTTGGAGAACCCATAACATCATGGAGGAGTATGAACTTTTTAAGAATGACGTTTTAACTGCATGGAAGAGCGAAGTACCTAACCCTAATCGCTGAAAATCCTGAAGTAAATAAATAGCATAAAGTTCGCCATCATGATGAAATTCCTGATTCCGATTTCTCCCGCCATTTGCAAAACCGACGATCTCCCCTGCATCGTTTTCTGCCACGAATATGTATTCATGTTCATTAAGATTATCAAAGTTCCAAATCCAATTCTTCGTTCGCTTCTCAACGGTAAGATTGGATAAGTAGGCTTCGGAAATAAGTCCTTTATACGTTGATTTCCAACTATTCACATGTACAAATGCAATTTTTTCTGCGTCATCCTTACTAGCCTCTCTAATTTTCATTGGGTTCCCTCTTCGCTCCTAATTTTACGTTCATATAAGTTAGCGCTCCAGCCGCGGCCATCGTATCTACCACGATGAATGAAACCAAGGCTGCGATAATAGTCATTCAGTGTTGGGTTATCTGCCATGCAGTCTAAACGAAGCCAGCTTTTCCCCTTATTCTTTATGTATGCTTCTGCCCAAGTAAGTAACCTGCTGCCGAAACCTTCTCCTTTGTATTTTCGCGTGACGACTAAACGGTGAACATAACCAGCATCATCATGGAACAAGTCTCCCCAAATCTCTTCGTACTGCCACTGGATCGAAAAACAGCCAATCATCTCACCGTTCTGACACGCGACAAATACTTCTTGATCATGAATAAAAGATGTTAAATAGGCATTGGTAAATGTATCTTCTCGCCACTGTGTGAACCCCTTCGACATTCGGATCCATTGTGCTGCTTCTATAAATAATTTCTGAATGTCATCTAAATCTGCTAACTGAGCTTTCCTTATGATAAATAAATCGTTTTGGTGCTGCTTTGCAGTAAACTCATCTTTGTGCCAATGATACTCAATCTTTGAAGCGGTAGCGAGGGCCCTCTCTTCGCCAAAAAGCCTTGCAACGACATAAAGCGCAGCATCGAATCCCGCGGTAACCCCAGCGGACATCACAATTTTTCCGTTATCGACATACCTTACATCCTCAACGATCGTTGCACTAGGCGGCGCAATTTCCCGTAATAATTCAAAAGCGTTGCGATTGGTCGTTACTCGTAAGCCATCCAGTAAGTTAGCTTTGGCCAACAAAAGTGCACCTGTGCAGACTGATAATACGAGTTCTGACTCAAGTGCAGTCGTTCTAATCCAAGTGATAACGGAGGTATTGTGTATTTCGGTTCGTGAGCCTAAACCACCAGGTACAATCAAAATATCGGCTTTTGGACAATTGATGAAGCTGTATTTGGGAGTAAGAGTAAGTCCACTGACTGTATGGACAGGTTTTTGTTCTTCTCCTACCGTGTACACTTTGAAATCTTGACCCCAATTACTCGATACGCCAAACACATCGAACGGACCTGCAATATCCAGTAGATCTACTCTTTCATAAATGAGGACTGCCACATTTCTAGCTCGTTCCATTGCATTCTCCTCCTCGAAATAAAAAAGTATTTGATCCATTGATCAAATACTTTGCCCAGGCGAACGGCTGTTATGGAATATGTGCTCCCCCGTAGTGATCTACGTTTCGCCAGTTACACATACCAAATATTCCCTTTATTATATTCGGACATAACGTTGAAAATCAAGAGAAATTCTTCAGCTATCTGTAATTTGGTTTAGATTAATTGTGTTAGTAAATACACCGCTGTTCCCCACATAATGAAGGCAGAAGCTTTATTGAGATAAGTGATAAATGTGCGAGATTTATCTAATTTCCCAACCTGTCTCCCCATTAGAGCAAGCCCGATAAACCAAATCCATGACACTACGATACATGCAATCGCAAATACTAGCTTTTCTGTCCCCGCATAGTGGATAGAGCTTGTCCCGATGACACCAATTGTGTCCAAGATCGCATGAGGATTCAATAAGGAAACGGATGCAGCAAAGGCAATTTGTCTCTTCGGGGAAAGTGCTGTTTCCTCAGTAGTGCTGGACGTCGGTTTACTTTTCCAAGTAAGGAACCCCATATACATAAGGAACATAATACCTAGTAAGAAAAGGATAGTCTTAATAGCTGGAACCGTTACGATAATAACCGATACGCCTAAAATGGCTAATGAAATGAGAACCGTATCGCAAAGTGCAGCTGTAATGACAACTGGTAGAGCCCGTATAAAGTTCGGTTGTGTCACGCCTTGATTAAATACGAATACATTTTGAACGCCTAATGGCAAAATCAGACCTGCTGATAAAAGAATTCCTTGGATTATGGCTGTAAGCATGATGTTTTTTTCTCCTATCTATAAATCAGAAATAGAGCGAGTATGCTCTAGGAAATGTCCGGCCCACGGAATAATGCTGCTCGAGATTGTACAATCCCTAACGATCCATGACGACGACCTTCGTCACTAATTTCTCCGTGCCAAACTCATATCCTGCAAACCATATTTCAATTTGGTTCCCAACCTTCACTTCAGTAACATCAACTTTTTCTCCATTTTTCCACACTTGAGCAAATGGAAGAAGTCTATGTTTCACCCCATCGACTTCAAGAATGCGCTCTACGTTCACGCCCTCGCCTGTTGTGACTACTCCTGTGACCTTACCCCTTGCGTCACCGATACCATTGTCCACCGCGATGACTTCGAGGCGAAGCCCCGCGGTTTGACCAGGGTAACTCGTCAGCATCATGCCTTCCGCCCACACTTTGACGATAGAGCCAATCTGAACCTCATTCGGCTGTAACTTCTTCCCTTCAAACTCAATACGTGCATCGTCTGACATGCTATACCACGCCGCATCAGGCATTTTCTTGTCTTGGCCAATGAATTTATCGGATGAAACGACCAGTAAACTTCCCTTTTCATTGATAGCCGTTATTTTCCCACTCATTCCAGCTTGCTCATCAATCGTATAGACCGAGATGTTCAGTGGAAACTCGGCACCGACGGCTTCATAAATGGATAGTCTGAGCTTTGCCTTCTCTGTGTCCGACAGCGTTTTGGCATGTTCGCCTACGCGGCGCACTTCCAGAAAAGCTTCTTGATCATTGCTATAAGAGGATTGCGGTTTAACTTGGTGTTTTTCAAATACTGCCTGTAAAGTGGCGAGTTGATTCGCATATTCTTGTAAGTCTTCTTTAGAAACTGACTTCATCTTTTTAGGTGTTTCTTGAAGCTGAGCTGCTCCTTCGTTGCGATCCCCTACATATCGATCACCGCACCCCGCTAACAGGACACCAACAAGAATCGTACATTGAACTATCGAAAACCAATATGCCTTATTCCACATGAAATAACACCAGCTTTCTACCACGTAATCATAGTCAATCCCAGTCGTGTGTATTAGACGATCATTCCCTTATAAAGGTTTCTATTTCCAACACTTCTTTGATAAAATGAACATGACAAACCATCAAAGGGGAAAATCGATAAGGAGTGTTTCTATGGCATACGAAGCAAAAATGAAAGAAACAGATAGCAGCGTCCTCGAGTTTATTGAAAATGTGGAAAGTGCTAAAAAACGTGAAGACGCTTATCGATTATTAGATATTTTTACGGAAGTGACAGGCTATGAAGCCAAAATGTGGGGACCCAGCATTATTGGTTTTGGCACTTATCATTACAAATATGCGTCCGGTCATGAGGGCGATGCCCCTCTAGCTGGTTTTTCACCACGAAAAGCCAAAATCAGCTTGTATTTTGCGACAGGAGATACGGTGCGAGAGGAATTATTAAATGAGCTTGGCAAACATGAAGCTGCAAAAGCTTGTGTATATATTAATAAAGTAGCAGATATCAACGTTGATATATTAAAGGCATTAATACAGCAGTCGGTGTCATTTTTGAAAGAACGCTACCCGAACCATGCATAAGTAAAAAAAGGTGCCGTCTCCGTGTAGATCCATCTACGCGGGGACGGCACCTGCTTTCATGGTTATGGTAATGCCAAGCTTAGGGATTCGGGCGCCAGAAGATCCGAAACAGGCGTTATAGCATTGGCTCGCTGCCGTTTTGGGGGCTTCTGGCGCTTTAACGCCCATAAAGGGCCTTAATGTCCGGGCTCACTAGCTTTTCGGGAGGCTTTCAGCTATTTAAGGCCCAAAAAGGCCTTAAATCCTAAGCTCGCTACCCTTTTCGGAAGCTTTCAGCTATTTAAGTCCCTAAATGGGCCTTAAATCCTAGGCTCGCTACCGTTTTCGGAGGCTTTCACCTATTTAACGCCTTAAAAAGGCCTTAAATCCCAGGCTCGCTACCGTTTTCAGAAGCTTTCAGCTATTTAAGTCCCTAAAAGAGCCTTAAACCTCTCGCTTCAGACAGTAGTTTAAGCCTTTCTTACTTCGCTTGAATGTAACCTTCTGCTTTAAGCAATTCAGCGATTAAAACCGCACCGCCAGCTGCTCCGCGCAATGTGTTATGCGATAATCCAACAAATTTGTAATCAAACATGGAATCCTCGCGCAAACGCCCTACCGAAACGCCCATACCGCGTTCAATCTCACGATCAAGCTTCGTTTGAGGTCTATTTTCTTCCTCAAAGTAGGTGATGAACTGTTTAGGCGCGCTTGGGAGATTTAGCTCCTGCGGACGTCCTTTGTAGTTCAACCAGCGAGATAGAATTTCTTCTTTCGAAGGTTTGTTCTCGAAGGAAGCAAATACAGTCGCTAGATGTCCATCCGTTACTGGAACACGAATACATTGCGTAGTAATGAGAGGTGAACTCGCTTTAATGATTTCATTATTTGCGATACTGCCCCAAATGCGCAGCGGCTCCTGCTCACTTTTCTCTTCTTCCCCACCAATATAAGGAATAACATTATCCAACATCTCCGGCCAATCCGTGAAGTTTTTACCTGCACCAGAAATCGCTTGATACGTCGAAGCAACTACGTTAGTTGGTTTAAAATCCAACAATGCGTGAAGAGCTGGTACATAGCTTTGGATGGAACAATTCGGTTTAACTGCGATAAATCCAGTCGAGGTTCCAAGACGTTTTCTTTGTGCTGCAATGATTTCAATATGACCAGGATTAACTTCTGGGATAACCATCGGAATGTCCGGCGTCCAGCGGTGAGCTGAATTATTAGAAATAACAGGTGTGCCCGTTTTCGCGTAGGCTTCCTCCAACGCTTTGATTTCATCTTTTTTCATATCTACAGCACAAAAAATAAAATCAACGCCAGTGGCAACCTCCTCCACTTTGGATGCATCTTGAACAATGATCTGTTTTACATTTTCCGGGATCGGCGTAGACAATTTCCATCTGTTCTGTACAGATTCTTCATATGTTTTACCTGCTGAGCTGCTGCTTGCTGCAATCGCAGTAACCTCAAACCATGGATGCTGATCCAACAATTCAACGAATCTCTGGCCAACCATGCCAGTTCCTCCGACAATACCTACTTTTAATTTTCTAGACATGCTATGTTCAAATCCTTTCACTTTCGAATAGTGTAATGAGACATCTCAATAGTTAATTCAGATTGCCTGTTTCTGTGTGCCAATTCTTTCATTAAGTTCGCCATGTTTCGAATGCTATAACAAAAAAATCCCACCCCCAAGACTATTGCCAGTCTTAGGGACGAGATTAATATCCTCGTGGTACCACCCAGTTTCACCAATATGTCGCCATATCAGCCTCTTCAAGTACGACATGCTGCTAACATGCGTATACTTTAGCTCTATAACAGGAGCTCCTGTCACACCATCCCCGAAATATCGGTTCCGATGTGCTGCTCTGAGGCTTTTTTCAATAAAGTTCTCTTTACTCCTTTTCAGCTAACGGAGCTCTCTGTGAAAGATTTCATTTATTTACTCATCTCTTCAACGCATTTGTTATTGCGATTATATTATCAAATAACCAGAGGTACGTAAACAATAATTTTTGGAAATTAACTTATTTCTCAATGATTGCTCCCTTTGGGTTCGTGATCCATTTGGGTCCTAGCCATGTATCAATCAGATAACTATCACTAAATTTACTGCGTAAAAGGCTAATTACATGAACCTTTTGAGGCGAAAGAGCAAGTGTTAGTGCGCTATCAGGGTGAGGCGTATTCTGGAGAGTCGTTGTATCTTGAAGAAGCAGATAGGTATCTGTTTGTTCGATATTGCCTAATTGCTGCATCTCCAGTTGTATCCATTGATCTCCTAGCCAAGTGGCAACTTGAAACCACTTCCTATCTGTTATTTGTTTAAAACTTAGCAATTCCTTTTCCATCGCAACGATCCGAACATCTTGTGGTGAAATCATACCGATTGGACCCTGTGTTAGATCTGGAGAGTTATAAATAGGTGTATTCTCAAAAAGCGTAACGACGGATGGCATCCCCGGTTTAGTAGGCGGCTTAAGCTCGGATGCCACCTGTTCATATTTCTTCATTACTTTTGCCATGATTGAAATGGCTTCCGCATTCGTTAGATTGTCTTTCGGCCGAAATTGCGTTTGCGTCGCATTGTCCAAAAGGCCATCCCTGTAAGCAATTTGAACAAGACCTTTTTGCATGTCACTGATGTCATTGTAGTCAACAAATACTTTACTCGCATCCGCTTGTGAGTTGTTCCAGCTACCTTGCACAATGCTTAAGGTCAACAGTTTGATTAATCCACCGACGGCTGTCTCGCGGTCCAAGTGTTGCGCATACATCGGAGTTAGATTATACACATAACTCTTGATCATCTCGTCTTCCTTGCCTTTCGCCAGCTGAACGCCCATCTTGATCATCGTCACCCAGTTGCCGATATCGATCGGCTCATCGTACCGATCCGGGCTCAGTACATAGAAGTAGAAGGAGTTCCACTCCTCTCTCGTGACCGGCCCCACCATAGAGCTGCCATCCTTATAGGGTACAATCTGCTGTTTATAAGCCTTTAACTCAGGCTCAACCCAATGGACATTTGCCGCGAAAGCTGCGAACGGAATCGTTAACATCATGAGCACCATCAGGATTGTCACCTTGTTGATGAATGGACCTAAACCAGATTTACTCAAATGTCATCACTCCAAACATTAAATTGTATTGAATTAGACGAAGTAATCTGCAAAAAGTTTCCATTTCACCTTCAACCAAGGTGTATCATTGTGTATTCTTTGAATACACGTAAAACCCACTTCTCTTTTCCCAACCAGTCGAGGTCCAAAAGTGATTTCCAACCACATTATCTTCAATAACAAAAATATGGCATTTATGAATCCCTTCTTGGCTTAATTTGTCCAGACTTGCTTGTACCAAAATGTTGCCAATTTTCTGTTTTCGGAAGGCAGGGCTTACAGCAACATGATAGATAAAACCTCTTCTACCATCATGTCCACACAGAATGGTTCCAACAATCTCATTATCTTGCTCGAAAATATAACTCAACCCTTTATTTCTAACTAGATACATGTTGATATTTTCTTTAGAATCAGCGTCACTTAAGGCTAATCCATCAATACTTTCCCACAATTCAATCATTTGTTCGTAATCATTAATCGTCATTTCTCTGATGGTTCGCATACTTATTCTCCTTGTCAGTAGGGTTAATTAATGGCTATAGACTTATGTTAAGGGACATTCTATGATTTGTATAACGCATAATTTATGTTGTGATAATCAATAATTCAAATGATCGTGAGGCGCGAAGAATGGATTCATCTCAGTTAGAAGCATTTTTGGCGGTTTGTAAAATACGAAATTTCACAAAAGCTTCGGAACATTTACATATTTCTCAATCTGCTGTTACTGCAAGAATAAAAGCTTTGGAAAGCTCTGTCGGCAAAATTTTATTCCACCGCGATAATAGACATGTAAACTTAACTCAGGCTGGTATTACCTTTCTTCCATACGCAGAGAGAATGCTGCGATTATTTGAAGAAAGTAAAGATCAGCTTTCCGAAGAATATGAACATTATCTCGTACTAAGTGGACCAGGGTCAGTATGGAACTATCGTTACTTACAGGACATTCTTACTTTTAAAAGAAAACACCCTCACGTGGCTATGAGATTCCTGAGCAATATTGACCCAAGTTACATGGTACGTGATCTTGTGTTAGATGGGGTTGTTCATGTTGCCGTTCGTTTTGATTCACCAGATCATCCTAAAGTGTCAAAAGAATTGCTATTTGAGGATGAAATTATTCTCGTATCTGCACATAATAAAGACTCCGCTATGCGTAAAACGGATTTCAGTTCTCATGAGTATTGTCATATTGCATGGGGAGATCCCTTCCCTGAATGGTTCACAAGTATCGTCGGTGCCGGATTTGTCCCGTCATTACAAACCGATCATTCCTTCATTCTGCTAAATATGCTTTTACAAGGAGCCGGATTTGGTTTTATACCTAGGTCGATTGCACAACCTTTTCTAGATACACAACAATTATTTAAGCTTGAATGTGAATTCGATACGCCAACAATCCGTGCAAATGCCGTCTACCTCACCGAGAATCGTGAACATGCTAGCGTGAAATTAGGGCTTGAATTGTTAGGTGTTTCCCCTTACAAATAAAAAATCCGCCTCTCGGCGGATCATACATCGTAAATTACCTATATGTCTTTGTTCAACATCATTTCGAGGACGAGCTTGTCCATGTCAGAAGTTGCTTCATTCCCGATCCGACAGAAGTTGTCGATCGTTTTCTCTGCATCATTTTCGATAAAGCCATTCGTCGAGGAAATGGTCATGCCCTTGGAGGCAAGCAGCGCAGATTGGACCGCTGCACTCGTACAAGTGGCTACTTTCATCGCGCAGCCACCTTTGGCGCCATCACACATCATCCCCGTTACATTGCCGAGCATGTTTTGGATTGCAGCTTTAACCTCGTTCTTCCCACCGCCGAGTAGATAGGTTATCCCGCAGCTAGCACCAGTGCCAGAAACAGTGACGCCACATAAGGCGGACAAGCGACCAAATTTGGATTTGATATGAATCGTGACCAAGTGACTGAGTGTAACAGCACGAATAAGCTTCTCCTCCGAAGCGCCAAGCTTCTCTGCTGCCGCGATAACTGGGTTCGTTGCCGCAATACCTTGGTTTCCACTGCCCGAATTTGCCATAACAGGCATGCTGGAGCCCGCCATACGAGCATCTGATCCAGCCGCGGCAAGCGCCATCGCATGAGAGATTAAGTCATCTGACAAAATACCCTTTTGCACATTCTCTTTAATGGTTTTCCCTACTTCGAGACCATATGAATTCGTTAATCCATCTAATCCGGCTTTACGGTTCAATTCAATGCTTTGTTTGACCAATTGAAGCTCGGTAAGATCAACGGTATTCACGAACTCAACGATACCATCGATTGTAAGCTCCCCACGCTCCTCTTTAGAGCTCTTGAAACTCGCATTGGCACAGCCACCTGATTCGATGACCTTCCCATCTACCTCAACTAACGTGATGTTCGTATGGTTATCCGTGATGACAACCTTTGCATAACTTTGTACGGTGTTAACGACGACCTCAATATATAATTTTCTGGTCGTATCTGCTAAATGAACCATCGATTTACCGCGTTCAACCATGTCCTGTGCTGCTGAAACATCCTTCGGTTGAATATCAGCAAGCACTTCTAATTGCTTCTCGGCATTGCCTGCAATCGCACCTAAAGCAGCTACAAAGTCAATCCCTGTCAGATTCGTACCTGGAATCCCGACAGCCAATGCATTCTTGATGATGCCTGCGCTGGCATGAACAGTTACTTTCTCGATGGGGCCGCTCAAATAGCTGCGTGCTTTCGCGGCAGCCAGAGCTATCGCAACCGGCTCTGTGCAGCCAAGCGCGACGACGAGTTCATTTTTTAATATGTGAATGTAAGTATTCGTAAGCAAAGCAGTACCTCCTTATCACCCAAGTTATCCATCAACCTCGAATGATATTTTAGAATATTCTATAGCTTGTGAGCTAAGTTCAACTACTACTATATCTTAAATGTATGAGGAGAGTATGTTGAAAATATTAGATAAAATTTTCTGTTGAGTGAATATACGACTAATTTAACCCTCCGCTACATCGGCTCCCAAGTCACTTGCAACCTCTAGCATCTTAGGAATGACGGCCTCATTCGTGCCCGACACATAAATGTCCCCCTGATAATGTCGGAAGGGAATCTTAATTTCGCCATAGCTCCACATGAAAAAATCCCCCTCAATGGACATACTGGTGGCACCAGTCACTGTAAATACCGATGAATAAGTGAAATCTGGTTGAGTAGAAAAGTATTGTTTACACTCTTCCAATGAAATGGATGGTACGCCTTGTTCATTTTGTTGAAAAGCTCTCGTAATGCGATAGCGTTGACTCATTGTACGCCCTCCGTGATTATAATTTCATTTCATAAATATACGGCTTGAAGAACTCCATTGCTCGTTCTGGACACAAAGCATTGTATAACCTACGAATATTCTTATGATAGGACAAATCTAGAAGAATGCCAACTAGACACAATGGAGCGTGGTAACAAGTGGGTAAATGGAAATCAGGAACAGTTGGATTCGTATGTGGGGCCTTGTTTTTCTCAGGTCTTTCCTACGCAGCAACTGATCCAATCGGTATAGACGTTTATTTTCGTAAGCTGCAGTATTATTTCGATGGAGAGATCAAGCAACCCCCACCAGATCTCCAAGGCTTCATTTACAAAAATACGACCTATGTACCTCTTCGATTTCTGACGGAATCATTGGGGAAACCCGTGAGTTGGGATGATTCTACAAGCTCGATATTTGTAGGGAACAAGCCTCAACAGACTCCACTTCCAACCAACGGGAATGGGAACACATCGACAGGATCAACAGCATTGCAAGTATTTCCAAAGAATAATCCATGGAATATGGACATCTCTGCCTTCCCTATTCACCAGAAATCAAAGCAATATATCGAGGCTATCGGCTTTAATACGAGTGTACATGCTGATTTTGGTACCGAATGGCAAGGGGCCCCCATTGGGATTCCCTATACGATCGTAAACGGCGATCAACCGAAAGTAAACGTAACGTTTACGGATTATGGTGATGAAAGTGACCCTGGCCCCTACCCAATTCCAGCTAATGCGCCAATTGAAGGCGGACCAAACAGCGATGGCGACCGTCATGTCATTGTTGTCGATAAAGACAATGATATGCTCTACGAATTGTTCAATGCACACACCACATCCGATGGATGGCAGGCTTCGAACGGCGCTAAGTGGGATTTGAACTCGAATGCGCTTCGTCCGAAATATTGGACATCCGCTGACGCGGCCGGCTTGCCAATCTTCCCTGGTCTTGTTCGATATGAAGAAGCAAGCACTGGAGAAATCAACCATGCGCTCCGTTTCACGGTACGGAAGTCACAACGTGGATTCATCGCTCCTGCTACCCATTTCGCTTCGAACAGCACCGATCCTAATCTTCCGCCAATGGGACTTCGAATCAGGCTGCGTGACAATTTTGATATTTCCGGCTACTCGGCAACCAATCAAGCGATCTTGCGAGCTATGAAAAAGTACGGGATGATCGTTGCTGACAACGGCAGTGATCTCTATGTGAGTGGAGCGCCTGACCCGAAATGGGACGATGATGACTTGCATAAACTAGGTAAGCTCAAAGGCAGCGATTTCGAGGTTGTGGATACAGGTCCAATTGAAAAATAGTTGAGCTATGTTAGAAAACTTTTAAGCTCCTCGATGCCGTTATTCGCTCTAAGATTGAGTGATTTTTTGTCCCTCAAATTGTAGGACTTAAGGTCATGTCCAGGATCTAGAACCAACTGATTTAACCGAATATCATCGAGAATCAGCTTTGTCGTTTGCAGGGTTTCATATAATAATTCTTTCGTAATGACATCCTTCACGAAAGCAAGTATGCGTATGATTGATTCTGCATATAGGAGCTTGATGATGCTATCCGCACTCTTAATATGCCTTGAAGCGAAGCTTCCTACATTTTTAAGAATGCTTACTTGTTTAAAGTCTCGGGCTATGGATTCTAGACTATCCAACACTCCCGCATCCCGTATCGAAAGCTCCCTCGAGTACTGATCGATCATTTCTTGCACCCATTTCATTTCTGTCTCTTTTGAAACGGCAAATGACATATATTCATCGCGAGCACCTGCTCGATGCATCTGTAAGGTACTGCCTCGATAATGGGTAAAAAGTTCTTTAGCTCTTACTTGTTCATCTTCCATACGTGAACCGCCCCAACATTTCATTGCAAATTTTGATATTTCTCACATCATAGTACCATAATCAAGATCAGATCACCCATTCGCCTCATATTGCATACAAATAGGCTGTCCTCAAGTAGACAACTTTGCTTGAAGATCAGCCTATTCTCGTATTTCATCACCTTAGGTTATGTTGCCTTCTTTCGAAAACGGCATGTGTTGAATTTCGAACATACGTAGCATACTTGCTTTGAATTTAATGGACAGCTTGAAAACAGAATACCCAAGTATACCGCCAAACCCATTTAGAATGAGATCATCCACATCAAAACTCCCCATTGAAAGAACAACTTGCAAACCTTCTAAACATAAACTTATCCCCACAGAACGTACGAGAGCTCCAAACAGTGAAATTCTCTTATGCCGCGACATTAGGACTAGAAACATGCCATACGGCATGAATACCACGATATTCCCAAAGAAATTTACAAGATCATGCTGGGATAAGCTATGAATATTTTCCATTATCGTAACGAAAGGCTTAAAGTTCGCAAATTTCAATCGATTTTGGATATGCTCAGGATTCTCAATATTCCGCTGAAGCTGATGCCATAGAAAAGGTAGATCAATGGAACTGAATTTAAATAGAATGATCTTGAACAGGACATACATATAAAAGGCGAATAACGCCGACAGCAGCATCTCATTCCATACTTTCATTTGTTTCATTACGTAAACTCACTCTCCTTAAATGATTTAATGCAACTCATCCTCATGGAAGCACGGTGACGATGATGCCATCCATATTGTTGCCCGATAGGTGATAGGAACGATTGTTAGGCACTTGGACGGTGCTATTCTGGGAGATCGGATAATATGAAATCTCATAAATCTTGCCTTTTACCTTCGTTGTGATGTTCTTTTGTTGTTTCAAATACTCCAAATATTCTTCCAACGTTACATTCATCTGCTGCATAATCACACTGTGTGGTAAACCCACATAGCGAAAATGCCAGGGTTCATACTGGATGCCCGTGATCGCTGTTTTGTCCTTCGGATACCGTAAAATAAATCCATATTCCGCGGCATTCCGGACCAGCCATTCTCCCTCAGGCGCTTGATTCATTTCACCTTGTGTAGAACCAATATCAAGAGCTAAACCTAAGTTATGTTCACTATGTCCTGCCGGTAAAGCATAATTAGCCCCCATATCTTTGTATAACTGACTTTGTTCTTTATTGTCTCGGTAGCCACTGTTTATCATAAAATGACGAACCCCGTCTTTTTCAGCAGCGCTGATCATCGTCGTAAAAGCTTGGACAACGCTTTGGGATAACCGAATCGTGTTATCTAATAGCCCAAATCCTTTAACAAGCTCTTTATGCTGAAAAAGGTTAAGGACATCCGTCTGCATGCCTATTTGATGTACCGGATAATCTTGATTAATTAAAACTAGATTTCCTTGATATATCTGATCTTTCGTCACTTTTATCGTCGCAAGATCCTTCCCTGGGGAAGTCACCACATAAGCGCTATCCTCTACATGCGATCGGTCAACTCTATTACCAACTGCGTAATGCTGTTGTATCGCCTCATAACCTAGCAGTACGACTATGACAAACCAAAAAACCCACTTCTTCATAACTCGTTTCCCTCCTAAACCTTGCTTGCATTTAGAATAAGGAAAACTGTTTAAATTAGAAGTGGGACAAATATAAAATTTTTCTTAAATCCACTCAAGACAGTGGCAATCTTACTTCAAAAAGTGTACGAATCACATTACTTTGGACCGTAAGCGTCCCCTTATGCTGCTCTACAATATTCTTCGCAATGAACAAGCCCAGTCCCGTACTCCCCCCCTGATGGGTTCGAGCTTGGTCACCTGTATAAAACATTTCAAAGAGATGAGGAAGTTCATCAGGGGGTATACAATTGCCATAATTGATGACTTGAACAACCGCTTCTTCCCCATCTCGATGACCGTTGATATCAACAAATTGACCATCTTTCCCATACCGATTGGCATTCGTCAGAAGATTTTCAAATACACGAGCAAGCAGCTCGCCATCTGCCGATATTTCCAAATGCGGAGAAACATCCACCCTGCTTATCAATTTGCTCTTTTCAAAAACGGGGTACAATTCCTCATTGAGTTGAATGAGCAGCTCACTTAAATCAATTTGCTTCTTTTCAATGCTCAACATACCATATTTCATCCGCGTAATTTCAAAAAGTTCATCAATCAGCTTCTCTAATCGTTGCGATTTGTTAAAAGCAATGGTCGTATAATGTATCATTTGCTCTCTTGATAACTGCTCGTCCTGGAGAATAAAATCCAAATAACCTATCACAGAGGTTAGCGGCGTACGTAAATCGTGAGCTAAGTTCAACACGAGCTGATCCTTACTGCTTTCCGCAAAATCCCCGCGTTCAACCGCTTGCTGTAATTTCTCACTCGCCATATTAATATCATCCGCGATATCCTGGAACTCGTCATTGGAATCAATATGAATACGACTATGAAAGTCACCGCCAGCAAGTCGATGAATTCCCGTTGAGATCTCGTTAAAATATGTGGCATAGCGCTTAGTTAGGAAGAAAAAACACAAAATAGAAAGCGGTACAAACACCATCAAGAAAAAGTTCAAATCCCCAATCGTGTTAACAAATTGACGTAATTTAGCTACAGGATCTTCCCTTCGAACGCCTGAGTAATAAAGCTTCAATACTCTATAAAGTATAAAGGTAAAAGTACCGGACAACAGCAAGCTGAGTCCTAATAAACCGATCATTTTGGATCGAAAGCTGCGTAATAGATTAGCCATTGAATGTATAACCCACACCCCATACGGTTTTGATTAATTTATTTTTGTTCATATCTTCACCAAGTTTTCTGCGCAGAGTACGAATATGGACCATGACCGTGTTACCACTCTCATAATAGGCTTCCCCCCATACATGTGCAAAAATATGCTCCGCACTAAACACTTTCTTCGGGTGACTCGCTAAAAGAAACAGAATATCAAATTCCTTCGGTGTAAGCTCGATTTTCTCTCCATAAAGGAGAACAGACCTTTGATCAGCGTCAATGGTCACGCCCCCCGCTTCCAACACGGGGCTGCTAGCCGCTGTCGGTTGATTCAATTGCATGGACCGCCGCAGCTGTGCATTCACACGAGCAACTAATTCCATAGGGTTGAATGGTTTCGTCATATAATCAACAGCACCCATGACCAATCCTGTTATCTTATCCAAGTCAGAGGATTTGGCGCTCAAAAATATAATCGGAAAGGAATAACGCTCACGAATTTGCCGTGTCACTTCATAGCCATCCATCTTGGGCATCATGATATCTAGAATCGCCAGATCAATGGCGTGAGATTCTATCGCTTGAATGGCCTCTTTCCCGTCGGATACTTTAATGAGATGGTAGCCTTCTTTTTCTAAATGTAACGCAACCAAATCAGCGATCTCCGCCTCATCATCTGCGATTAAAATCGTAGTTCGCTTCATCCTTATCCCGCTCCTATATGAAAATAACTTGTCCTACGTTTGTTTACAATTCATTCCTATTATAACCGATTCGGACAAAAACAGCTCTGCCTGTACGAAGTAAAAAAAGCTGCACGCGGCAGCTTTTTGGAAAGTACTTAAACCTGACAGAGACTTGCATGATTTGCGGCTACGTTGTTATTAATTAGGAGTATACGATAGACTGGCGCTAAACGAGAGTTGGGTAATATCAGCTGCTGAGGGATTCGACGCTACATTCGTCCTTATACGAATACCAATACGATCACCCGCTACAACAGTTAATGATCCGAGAAGATTTATATTGGTAGCTGCATAGAAAGTACCTGCAGAAACCATATTAGTAGGCCCTCCAAAAGTAAGCGAGCTATTCAGCGGAGTTGTCAAGTATTGTGAAGCAATATGACTAATCCCACTATTAGGAGATGAAGCTGCTCTGAAAACTGTAAACTCATATACAAGAGGTGTCACATTAATAGAAGCCACTGAAGCAACCAATAAATCTGCACTTATTTGTAGATTTCGAACGATTCCATTAAAGGGAATTGGGAATGCAAAACCACCTGCTTCTGGTGGGCTAGTTGATTGTCCAGAAATGTCAATAACTTCAACCGTGCGATTACCAAAACCCATTAAAATTGGAGCAGCTGATACGACTGTAGCTCCACTAATGATGATACCCGTTGAAAATGGGATTAATCCACCAGGACCAGCTGGTCCTGTTGCTCCGGTTGGGCCTGCTATACCCGCTGTACCCGGTGCTCCGGTTGGCCCTGTCACACCTGCTGTTCCCGGTGCTCCGGTTGGGCCCGTTGCACCCGCTGTTCCCGGTGCTCCGGTTGGGCCCGTTGCACCCGCTGTACCCGGTGCTCCGGTTGGGCCTGCTACACCCGCTGTACCCGGTGCTCCGGTTGGGCCTGTCACACCAGCTGTACCCGGTGCTCCGGTTGGGCCCGTTGCACCCGCTGTACCCGGTGCTCCGGTTGAGCCTGTCACACCAGCTGTACCCGGTGCTCCGGTTGGGCCAGTTGCTCCCGCTGGGCCTGTTGGGCCGGTTGGTCCTTCTGGTCCCGGTGGACCACCCGCTGGGCCTGTTGGGCCGGTTGGTCCTTCTGGTCCCGGTGGACCACCAGCCGGTCCAGCCGGTCCTGTCGCTCCCGTTGCTCCGGTTACTCCCGTTGCTCCTGCACCTGTAGCTCCTGTAGCCCCTGTTACACCTGTAGCTCCTGTAACCCCTGTTACTCCTGTAGCTCCTGTTACTCCTGTAGCTCCTGTAGCCCCTGTTACTCCTGTAGCCCCTGTTACACCTGTAGCTCCTGTAACCCCTGTTACTCCTGTAGCTCCTGTTACTCCTGTAGCTCCTGTAGCCCCTGTTACTCCTGTAGCTCCTGTTACACCTGTTACTCCTGTAGCTCCTGTTGCACCCACTGTGCCCGTCGCTCCCGTTGCTCCCGTTGCTCCTGCACCTGTAGCTCCTGTAGCTCCTGTTGCACCCACTGTGCCCGCTGTTCCCGTTGGTCCCGCAGGTCCCATAGGCCCCATAGGTCCCATTGATCCCACTGTTCCCGCTGTTCCCGTTGGTCCCGCAGGTCCCATAGGCCCCATAGGTCCCATTGCACCCGCTGTTCCCGCTGTTCCTGTTGGACCCGCAGGTCCCATAGGCCCCATAGGTCCCATTGCACCCGCTGTTCCCGCTGTTCCTGTTGGACCCGCAGGTCCTTCTGTTCCTTGGTCACCTCGTGGTCCTGTTGGTCCCTCTGGCCCTTTGTGACCTCGCGGTCCTTCATCACCTTTGTGACCTCGCGGTCCTTCTGGCCCTTGATCACCTTTATGACCTCGAGGCCCTTCTGGTCCTTCTTGCCCTTTGTGACCTCTTGGCCCTTCTGGCCCCGTAGCTCCTTTTGCTCCCGTTGCTCCCGTTGCTCCTGCTAGTCCTATTGGTCCTGTTGCTCCCGTAGGACCTGCTGCCCCTGGTGTCCCCGCAGCTCCTTGGGGACCTCGTGGTCCTTCTGGCCCTGGAGGTCCTGGCGGGCAATTACATTTCCCCATACTATTTTCATCTCCCTATTTTCAAACGTATTTCATCATATTAAAAGCCTAAATAGATAGACACAGTAAATGCCTATCAAATTATTAGAAGTGGTAAAAAAAGCCATATATTTAACAAAAATCAGCTCTTTTATGTCATTGTCCCATACCAAAATGACTGCGCTAGCATTAGTTACTAAAGATGGTTCAATGGCTAGGGAGTGATAAGATTGGACAAGCGCCCATTCATAGGTATTATGGTAACTAAACGGTATAGTAGAAAAAGAATTTTGGCTCTTTGCCAACATTATCAAAATCAAAACCTGAGATTTTACGCTTTCACTCCAGCAGATATACGTTGGAAAAAGCAACGTATCATTGGACTTAGCCTGAAAAATGGCAAATGGGTACAAAGTATGTTCCCTTTTCCACGTGTCGTCTATAACCGTTGTTTCAACAAAGTCTCGATGACCATTCAACGCCTGGAAAAAACAATAGGTAAGAATAAATGTTTCAATACGATCAATCATTTCAATAAATGGGACCTCTACAACCAGCTACAACAATCGAGCCTTTCGCAATATGTACCCGACACATTTCAATATAATAAAGTGAAGATATCAGACCAATTAGAGATAAACAATCTTCTCTTTATAAAACCGATTTATGGATCTAGAGGCGCATCTGTCTATCGAATTGAACGTCTGGATAATGAAGATATTCACATTTCCTTACACAGTGTAGCTCCAAGAGTTATTTGCAGGAAAAATGAAAGCATACAGGAAAAGTTAGATGAACTTCTCGGACGAAAGAAATACTTGGTCCAGCAAGGGATTCAAATGAGTCAACTCGATCATCAATATTTTGATATCCGCGTCCTTGTTCAAAAGGGGAATATTGGTCAATGGTTGATTTCCAACATCACTTGTAGAGTGGCATACGATCGTTACTTTAACACTAGTATGTGTGAACGCGTTTATGATGTAACAGAAATTCTCCCGCGACTATTTTCACCTGAAAAAGCAAATGAAATCATACAATCTCTGAATGAAGTAAGTGTTATGGCTGCTCAAGAAGCAGAGTCTCTTATGGGATTATTGGGAGAATTGAGTGTGGATTTTGTATTGGACAAAGAAAGTAAATTATGGATTATTGAACTTAATGGAAAGCCTCAAAAAACCATATACGAGGATCTTAAGGGTTTTAAACAGAAGGATCTGTATCGTAGACCAATGGAATTTGCTTATCATCTTACTCAATCATGAAAAAACCGAACTTATCGCTGCAAGAGATCGATGAGTTCGGTTTAACCATTTTATACATATTCTGATACTAACGAGCTTACCTGTACCGCACATACCTTAAATCCAGGCATTTTGCAGGTCGGATCAAGTGCGTCATTTGTTAATTTATTGACGTTTTGCGTATCTCCCCAATGCATGGGTACGAAGACCGTGTCTTCGCGGATTGCGTCGCTGAAACGGCTACGCACATAAATTTCGCCGCGTTTGGAAGTCAGCCTCACAAGTGTGGCATCTTCGATGTGGTACTTCATCGCAGTCTTTGGATGGATCTCTATGAAGGATTCTACATCTCGCGCGGCTAAGGACGGGCTTTTGCGAGTTTGCACACCTGTTAGATAATGCATGAGTACACGTCCAGTGGTTAAATACAGCGGGAAATCCTCGCTGACCTGTTCCTTTGGCAGATGATTCTCCACAGTCGTGAGAAGTGCTTTGCCCGCTGGCTGTGGAAACGAGGATTCGAATAAGCGCTTAGCACCTGGGTGCGCCTCATCCGGACAAGGCCAATACACGCCTTCTTCTTGTCTCAAACGATCATAGGTAATGCCGAAGTAATCTGCTTTCCCCCCACGACTTGCTAGTCGGAGCTCGTTAAAGACAGCTTCAACATCCCCAAACGGGAAGAATTGACCTCTCCCGAGCTTCTCAGCTAGTTCACATAGTACATGCCAATCGTGCTTTGTTTCACCAGGCGCAGGTCGACCAGCCTCTCTCAAAAGCACGCGTCCTTCGAGATTTGTTAACGTCCCTGCGTTCTCTAAATAGGCCGTTACTGGTAAAAGCAGATCAGCTAGCTGTGCGGTTTCAGAGATAAGGAAGTCAGCAACGACGAGGAAATCGAGCTTCTTCAGTCCTTTTTCAACGAAGTTCGCGTTCGGGTTCGAAACGAGCGGATTAGAGCCCATGACGAATAACGCTCGGATCTCCTGTTCATGGACCTTCTCCATCATTTCGTAAGCAGAGACACCTTTACCTGGCAGCTCACTCGGATCGATGCCCCAAACATCCGCGACATAAGCGCGATCCTCTGGATTCTCGATCAGTCGGTAGCCTGGGAGCTGATCCGCTTTTTGACCATGCTCCCTTCCACCTTGTCCGTTGCCTTGCCCTGTTACTGCGCCATAGCCGCATCCAGGTTTGCCAATTTTACCGGTCAGTAGAACGAGATTCAGGAAATTTCGAACGGCCATATGCCCATCCGTTTGTTGCTCTACACCCCTTGCAGTAAATACCATTCCCGTCTTCGCTTTGCCATAACTAAGGGCTGCTTTACGAATCAACTCAGCAGGCACGCCCGTTAATTGGGCAATCTCAGCCATATCAATCGAATCTAAATGTGCCTTCAATTCAGCAAATCCTGTTGTCCTTAAACCGACGAATTGTTCATCGACTAGGCCTTCCTCAAGCAGGACCTTGATCAACCCATTGGCCAAAGTCGCATCCATCCCAGGCCTCACACGCAAATGGATATTCGCGATACGTGTCGTACCCGTTTCTCGCGGGTCGATGGCAATGACGATGGCCCCCTTCTCTTTCGCTCTTGTAAAATAAGGCATAAGCGTCGGTTGACACTCCGCAATATTCGTACCTGCAAGTAGAATACAATTCGCCAATTCAATATCGGATAATGGGTTCGTTAACCCTCGGTCAATCCCAAAAACTTGGACTCCAGCTGAAGCAGCCGCCGACATACAAAATCGGCCGTTATAATCAATATACTTCGTTTGCAGCGCTACGCGAGCGAATTTGCCTAGCAAATAGGCAGATTCATTCGTTAGCGAACCGCCTCCATACAAGCCAACCGCATTATTGCCGTATTCCTTGCGAAGTGTAGTGAACTTACTCGCGATAAGTTCATAGGCTTCCGCCCATGAGATCCGTTCGAACTGACCATTTCTTTTCACCATGGGATGAAGAAGCCGTTCACCCGTAAGTACGTGTTCGTGGGCATATACGCCTTTAATACAAAGTCGCCCTTCTGATGCCATATTTGCTTTAGGTGCAACAGAGAATACGGGAAGACCATCCGATGGGCTTCTCCTTTCACTCACTTGCATTTTGCACTGCACGCTGCAAAAAGGGCACTGTGTTTCCATCACTTTCATCTAATCACCTTATCCAAAGCAGCCTGTCCTGCGGATTTACTATCGTGTAATAATACCTGACATTTATGTTTGTTACTAATGTACGCCAATAAGTCGTTATAATCAATTATCTAGAACAATGATCACTCTTAACCTTATTATTCTACGATTCTTGGAGTGAGCGAGCTTCTTGCCGCAATCCTTTCAGTGCGATTGGCGGGTATCCCATAATTTGCTTAAATTGTTTGGAAAACGAATAAGGATCGGGATACCCTAATGATTGCGCGACTTTATGGACTTTTTCCCCACTCTCAATCAATAGCTTCCTGGCATGTGTCATGCGAACTGTGATCTGGTACGCCATGGGCGTCTGACCGACCTGCTTTTTAAACAACTCCCGAAAATACTTCTCCGAAAGTCCTGCCATATCGGCTAATTGACTCGGCAAATAGCGTTGCTGCGGATTATGTTCTACGAAACGTTGTACTCGCTCAATCCTTTCATCTAGGGATAATGTCGTAACTTCCTCCGTAAGTTCCATTTGCATTTTCAACAAAATTTCACTCATTACTGTGCCGCATAAGGCTTCACCCGATGGCTTAGTAACTAGCTTAGAATACGTGTATAGCTTCTCAAATAACAATTGAAATCCAAGCGTGTCCTGTGAGATGAAAGAAAAGCTGAAGGGCTGAAAGTCAAGACGCGCTATCTCCATCGTACGATTGTCATAAAAGCCGAATCGTACGGGTATGATCGAAGGTGGATTGCTTATATCTTGTACCGCCGTGTGAAGCATACCCGGGCTGACTAGGATTATCTTACCTTTCTCAAATGGAATCGAGGAACCCATGATGTCATACCGACCTTCGCCGCCTTTGATGTATACAATGTGAAAATCAGTATTGATACGGTCCTGAAACTTCCAATGCCGAGGAACTATCCGGTTGTAGCAGCTGTGGAGTTTGATATGACACTCATATGGAATTGTCGTCACCACTTGTTGGAACATACTGCGTGATCGTACGAATTCATCCTCCAAATTTGACATCCTAATCGCCTCCCATTCTATGTAAAAACGGCTCACGTAAGCCTATACTTTAGAGGAATACATTCAAATAACTTTCATTGAGGGATGACTATGACACAAAAGCCGAATATTTTGTTCTTATTTACTGACGATCAACGCTTCGATACCATTCATGCTTTGGGAAATGCTGAAATCATTACACCCCATATGGATAAGCTAATTGCGAGTGGAACCGCCTTCACGCATGCCCATATCCCTAGCGGTACATCACCAGCCATTTGTATGCCTAGCCGAGCGATGCTGCATACTGGACGCACTCTTTTTCACATTGAGAAAAATGGACAGAACATTCCACCGGAGCACAAGACCCTCGGTGAAACGCTGCGCGGAGCCGGCTATCGGACCTTCGCTACGGGAAAATGGCATAATGGTCCTGCCTCTTTCGGCAGAAGCTTCTCAGACGGAAACTCGGTCTTTTTTGGTGGCATGTGGGACCATTGGAATGTGCCACTCTGTCACTTCGATCCGACGGGAAAATATGAGAATCTCATCCCTTTCACGCAGAATTTTCTACGTGAGAGTAAGACCACTGACGTACATTGCGATTATTTCTCCACGGGTAAGCATTCTACTGATGTTTTTAGTGAGGAAGCTGTGCAGTTTCTAGATAATTACGAATCTGACGAGCCTTTTTTCATGTATGTCTCTTATTTGGCTCCACACGATCCGAGAACGATGCCTCCTCGATTTAGAGAGATGTATGATGTGGATCAGCTAAGTCTGCCGCCGAATTTCATGGCTGAGCATCCCTTTAACTATGGCGCTAAACAAATACGGGACGAAGAACTGGCTTCATATCCGCGTACGGAGTCCGAGATTAAAAGGCATCTACTAGAGTACTATGCGATGATCACCCATCTGGATGAGGAAATTGGCAGGATACTTGCTGCTTTAGAAAAGTCTGGTCACGCAGAGAATACAATTATCCTGCTTGCTGGCGATAACGGGCTTGCCGTAGGACAGCACGGCCTCATGGGAAAACAAAGCCATTATGAGCACAGCGTACGAGTCCCTCTCATCTTAGCTGGACCTGGCGTTCCGAAGGGACTGCGGCTTGATAACTATGCGTATTTACTTGATATTTACCCGACACTCTGCGAGCTAATCGACATAGAAACACCAGCAACCGTCGAAGGGCTAAGCTTGCTCCCGATGATGCAAAATCCAGCTGTGCATTTGCGAGATTCGCTTTATTTTGCATATAGTGATCTGATTCGCAGTGTGAAGAATGACCGTTATAAGCTCATCGAATATGTCGGGCATGTGCGGGAAACACAATTATTTGATCTACTCCATGATCCATATGAAACGACTAATTTGTTTGCAGAAGAAGCATACGAATCGATTGTAGGCGAGCTGCGTGAATTGCTGTTTCGTTACCGAGATGAATGGGATGATCGCCAACATCCTTTAGGGAAAGCCTATTGGGAGGCTTATCTGCAACAAGGATAATATTGAAGCTCCCGTGAATAGCACGGGAGCTTTCTTTTAGTTTCTCCTCTCAACTATATAATATATTATTCCTATATGCATAGTAGAGATTATAATATTATCTTTAATTCCCATTGGTATACTTATGAGCTGCATCGATCAGAAAGCTTGCTATGAAGCGTAAAATAAAAAAAAGAACCCCGAAGGATTCTCTAATTGCTGTTATTTGTCCCGCTATCACTGCTGCCACCGCCGCCGCTGTCAAATCCGCCACTACTGCCATTATCGGAACTCCAGCTACTGCCGCTGTCCGTACTCCCAACACTACTATTGTCGCAATTATCGCTGTTGTTGTCTGAAGATGTGCCATTCGAATTATCCAATGGAAAGGGATTGATGTTAGGCGTATGGTGGTTGAAATTCGATTGAGAGCCGCGGTGCTCACCACTCGATCTCGCACCTTGTGTAACAAGTGAAGCAATGATGCCAATGATGGCCACCAAGAAAAATATCCCTAGTATCATCGTGAACGTCCTTCCTCATCTTACAGCATATTTTACAATTATTGTATTCGCTGTAAATAAGATAAGTCCTTTGCAAGCCATAAAATAAAGGGATGCCGTACGCTCATCGCGTATAGTATCCCTTTATTTTTACTTACGGTGCAAGCGGTCCTACATTTGCTGTTGTCAGCGATACATTCACTACCGAACTTGTTGCATATTCATCGGCACCAACATCGTTCGTACCTGAGCGGCTTTGGCCGTCCATATCTGTCGTTACAAATGTATACGAACCCGTCGATGCGTTAATTGCTGGGCTTGAACTAGATAGCTTTTGTAACCCGCCTGATGTCGTTAACAGTGGATTCACGTTGTTGATTTCAGCACTAGTTCTAGCCACATTGCTTAACGTGGAACCGTAGCCAATGTTTCCTTGGAACGTTGTATTACTTGTTTTCACCTGATTATACAGCGTACCTGTCGAGTTTTTCACGATATTGTTCGCAATGATACTGTCCACAGGCGCTTGCGTGTAATTCCCTCCGATCACGATACCGGTCGTACTATTTACGATGGTATTATTTACAATTTGTGCGTGATACACTCTCCAGTGCTTGCTTAAATCGGAGCTAGTGTACGTAGTACCATTCGTACCTCCATCGAAATCCCCGCCATCCACATTAATTGCATCTGAATAACCACTGCCAGTTAGATTTTCAAAATAATTATTGAATACTTTGTGGTCATTCGCATACAAACGGATACCGCCGATGCCTGTTTTCACCCCATCACCTAAGAAGAAGTTGCCATAGAAGCTCTGTGCATGTCCATGTCTAGACGAGAGCACGCCTTGGGAGTTACGGAACGTGTTATACCGCACAGTGTTGTTACCACTTTTCACAGAAATATATTCAGGGTCTCCGTCGCAATTTTCAAAGAGATTATACTGAATGGTTGCATAAGCATTCGACATCGAAAGTGTACTCACACCTAATCGTATCGCTTCCATTTCATTCGTTGCGCGAGGTCCGATGTCGTGGAAGTAGTTATATTCGATGGTGTCGTATTGTGAAATTTGAGTAGAAGAACCATCAACCGTAATAAAGTTACCCAAATCATGCTTAGGCCCGAATTCATTATGATCAATGCGATTATGATGGCTATTGGCGCCTCCAATATACAGCCATTTGAGCGAATTCCCATTTTCAGTAAGGGCGAATGTATTACGGGTTACTCGAACATTGTTGCTTTGATCTAACTTCACGGCTGTATTACCTGTGTTCGTAAACCTGAGGCCTTCAATCGTTACGTACGAAGAGTTGGATACTACAAAATAAGCGCCACCCGAAATAATAGCTTGCCCCGTATTCGCAGCTTTAATTGTAATTGGATTGGAAGCCGTACCTGTTTTGCCGCTGATGCTGAAGCTGCTGCCGTTCGTATAGGTCCCATTTGCAAGTACAATCGTTGTACCCGCGGTAGCACTGCTAATTGCAGACGTCAGTTGTGCTGAGGTTGACACATTGACAACCGTACCTCCTCCGCCCGCTTGCGTTGTTGCAGAAGCTGAACTGCTTACGGCAGACGTATTATTGGCTGCATCTTTTGCTTTTACCGTGTAGCTGTAAGAAGTAGATGCACTCAAACCTGAGTCACTGTAAGATGTCGTAGCGGATGAACCCACGAGTGACCCGTCACGGTAAATATCGTAGCCTGAAACACCCACGTTATCTGTTGATGCTGTCCAGCTTAAGTTAATTTGGCTGCTGGATGCTGCCGATGCCGATAACCCTGTTGGGACAGTTGGCGCTTGTGTATCACTAACCGCACTGTCGGTTACCGAAACATCATCATATTCCGCGACGCCATTGGCATAAAACCCTGGTACACCATTTGTTAAGCTGCTATCGGTGCCTTGAACCAATAATGCCCCATTCACATAGCCTTTGACTGAAGTCCCATTCACTTCTAGCTGCAAATTATAAAAGGTAGATGTGTTAGCAGTGAACGGAACCTGCTGAATTGTTGTTGTGGAACCGCTTACTTTTTTATTCAGAACGATATTCCCATTATATAAAACCAGGAAATAGTAGTTATTACTATTCGTATACCGAGCTACAATCCCATTACGAACACTCGTAGATCCCACTTTTACTTTGGCTGAATACGTATAATTCGTCCACGATGAGGTCCCATTGGTCATAATATATGTATTTGATGTGGAAGATGTTTGAGTAGCAACTTTACTTCCATCCGTCGCAATACTCCATGATCCGTTACCGGAAGCATTCGTCCATGCCCCGGATGGGAAGCTGCTGTAAGATTCAAAATTATCACTTAACAATGTTGCAGCGAACGCTGGTGTGGCAAGCGGCAGTAAGGAGAATGAAAGCATACAACTGAGTGCAAAAGGAATGATCTTTTTCGACTTGTCGATTTTCATGTACGTTTGCTCCTTAAGTTTTAATGTTCGTGACTAAAAAAAATATTAATATGAGCCTCCTCTTATGAATGCGCTTTCTTGTTGTCAAAGCAAATTGCCTTGCTGTGTAATTGGTCTATACTTTCCTGCTCAACTCCTTTAATCAATCTAGATATTGCCTTTCTCTAAATCCAACAATTGCCAATCAAGTTAACAACTTCATTATAAAATCAATCCAAAAAAGATAGACTGGGATAATTCTAGGTAGAGTTGTGTTTTATATAGGAGTTGTTCACGAATTTGAAATATCTGCCTTTATAAATTTATTGTCAAAAGGTGTAGAATAATGTAATACGTTTTTTTCTAAGCAAAGGAGGATTTGTCATATGTCACAGACATCATCAGTTCAAGAAGTAGCAGCAACACTTGCTGCTGAACCCAAAACATTAGACGTACTTGACCAATTACTGAAGCCTGAGGTGCAACAATCACTTTCACTTCTGGTCGATAATCTCCCCAAATTAGCTGAAATGGTTACTATGCTAACTAAGGCTTACGACTTCGCGCAAAATGTGGCGACTGACAAAGTACTCATTAACGATTTTGCCCAAGGTATTGGCGAATTCGTAAAACCGGTACAAAAAAAAGCAAAAAACATCGCATCGGCAGCCATTGAAGCTGGTGAACGATCACAAGCTGACGTAGGAACAACCATCGGTCTTTTCGGTATGTTGAAGATGCTGAAAGACCCCGAAGTGCAGAAGACACTTCGTTTTGCACAAGCATTCTTGAACGTACTCGCTGAACGAAAAAATTAATCCGGACAAGGGATGGTAACGATGGCTAAACAAATACTAATTCTTGGCGGCGGTTACGGCGGTCTATTGACTGCGTTAACGGCACGTAAACATTTGACAGCTTCAGAAGCTAACATTACGATCATCAATAAATTTTCAACTCACCAAATCATTACGGAATTACATAGATTGGCTGGCGGCACGATTAAAGAGCAAGCCGTTGCTTTACCTCTTCAAAAGCTGTTAGGCGACAAACACGTGAATATCGTTGTTGATACCATTAAAGAGATTAAGCCGAATGAGAAACAAGTCCTTACCTCCAGTGGCACCGTTCATACGTACGATGCGTTAGTAGTTGCGCTTGGCAGTGAAACGAACTATTTTGGTATCCCTGGGTTGGAAGCGAACAGCTTCATTCTGAAATCAGCTGCTGACGCTAACCGTATCCGGGAGCATGTTGAAGCTCGTCTAGATGCTTACAAAGCATCTGGCAACAAAGCTGATGCGACAATTGTTGTAGGCGGCGGTGGTTTAACTGGTGTTGAGCTTGTCGGTGAATTCGCGGATAAACTTCCTGAAGTTTGCCGCGCGAAAGGCATCGACTTCAATGATATTTCCATCTACTGTGTTGAAGCAGGTCCTGCTATTCTGCCTGTGTTCCCACAAGTGCTCATTGAGCGCGCAGTAACAAGCCTCGAGAAACGCGGCGTGACTTTCTTGACAGGTGTTGCCATCACGGAAGCAACGAAAAATACGGTTGCGCTAAAAAGTGGACAAACGATCGAGTCGAACACGATTATTTGGACAGGCGGCGTCAAAGGCAATCAAGTTGTTGGCAGTTGTGGCATCGCGGAAGATCGCGGCCGCGCTACGGTAACGTCGACCTTGCAATCCACTTCGCATGCAGATATCTTCTTAGCAGGTGATTGCGCAGTTGTCTTCCCTGAGGGAAGTGAAAGACCTTACCCTCCTACAGCTCAGCTTGCATGGCAAATGGGCGAAACCGTTGGATACAACTTGTCCGTTCAATTAAAAGGCGGCGTGATGGAGAAATTCGTACCTGTATTCTCCGGTACACTAGGCAGCCTTGGCCGTAAAGACGGCATCGGCACCATTGGCGGAAAGAATACGCAACTCAAAGGCTTGCCAGCTTCACTCATGAAAGAAGCGAGCAACGTTCGCTATTTATCACATATTCATGGTCTCTTCGCTTTAGCTTATTAATTTCTCAAAGATGCCCCACTGCCAATTGGCTTGTGGGGCATCTTTTTTTTACGATTTATTTTCCTATAAAATCATTTATACTAGTAGTTATCTGGGAAATGGAGGCGTCCATTGTATGACTGAGTTCATGTCCTTTTCTGCCAAAGAAAATCTGATGACCGTCCCTGGAAAGCTGATATCAGGCCATTATCGACAGTCATATGGCTACCAAGTTAAACGGTCCAACGGTACGAAAGATTATTATCTCACCTTGACTTTAAATGGAACTGGACTCTTCAACAACGGTAAAGAAACTTATGAGTGCCTTCAGGATGAGGTTACTTTAATCACACCAGGTACACCCCATTACTATGGAACGCCAGAGAATACCCTGTGGGAATTTTATTGGTGTCATTTTGTGCCTAAGGAAGAATGGTTACCACTGCTCCAGCTGCCAGAGGCGATTAAAGGAATCCGATTAGCTCGTTTTGATTGCGAAAAAGAGTTGCTTCGTTTAACGAGTGCTTTTAATCATTTAATACAATATAACGAAGAAGCCAATCCCTTTGCAGAAAGATTAGCTTTCAACGCGTTGGAGAAAATTCTCCTTCTGATGTCCAAAAGTGCCATGCAAACAGAATACCCGCTGGATTCTCGTGTAAAGTGTACGTTAGAGCTGATTACACAGCATTATAATCGACCTTATACAGTTGCTGAATTGGCTGCTACGGTAAACTTATCTGCTTCAAGGTTCGCCCATCTCTTTAAAAGGCAGACCGGTGAATCCGTCATGGACATGCTAAATAAAATACGACTTCGACAAGCTAGAAAGCTCATAGAAACGACTTCATTAACGATGGCCGAAATTGCTGAGGACGTAGGGTTTAACCATCCCTTCTATTTTTCTCGTCAGTTTTCAGCTTTCTATGGGGTATCACCTGCTGTGTTTAGAAAGCGCATTCAACAAATGCGAATGGAATGAGAAAAACTTCTATCGAAGTCATTCGAGGATGAGCGACCGCGTTTTAAATGTGGTTTTTTTCGCCAATAAGAATTTGTTTTTCCGAGAACCGGAAACTTATAGATTCATATGTGGAAAAAAGAAGCGCCGGAGTTACCCGAACGCTTCTCATTATCTTTCAACCGTTGTTATGGCGTGGTATAAATATTCGGTTGTGTTGGCGTTGCCATACCTGTTCCGAGATAGTAGCTCGTGTGTGGAGGTTGGTTGTAAGCCACATTCTGCCATGCGATGTCTAGACGATATAGTGGATCATGCATTAATGTCCAAAGACGCGTACTTGTTACATACGGCGTTGCGTAGATGCGTAACGCTGTACTGTCCGACTTCCGCCAAATGACCTCTTCACGCCAATCGCCTAACAGATCGGCTTGCAAGCTTGGATTCCCCTTCGTATAGTTATTCGAATTGGTTCCTGTTGCAGTTAATAAAGTCGTTGTATTAAGACTTGTGTAGTTCCATTTATCAATGCGTCCAACCCCATTCGTGCCATCCCAATTATGATCAAGAAGCTCACGAGAAACATCGCCGTCCCACCAGATACCGAAGTTAATGGAGGAAGGGATTGTGGAGCTGATTTTGGTACCATTGATTTGATAAAGCCCGACCCCGTTGCTTGCCCACACTTCTTCGCCGGCATACCGCGGATCAATATCAGCGGCCATGCCTCTTCCCGTATCAGCACCGGTATTCACACCCCATTTGATGGCTCCTGTTCCGGCATTCCACACGGCAGCGCCATAGGCAGCACTAGTGCTTTCCATGACTTTGAATACTTCAAGCCCCGCACTGTTCGGATCCAAATCACCAACATGAAGAGCATCGCCATGACCTAAAGCCGTGTTGTATTTCTTAGCTCCGTTATCATCGATGGTCATCGCACCATACACGATTTCATCCTTGCCATCGCCATCAACGTCAGCCGCTGTTAAGTTGTGGTTCCCTTGCCCAGCATAAGCTGAGTTACCTGAGGTGTTGCTGTCAAATGTCCATAATTTGGATAGTGTTCCACTCCGCCAATTGTACGCTACCAAAACAGTTCTTGTGTAATAACCACGTGCCATGACGATACTCGGCTTTTGCCCATCCAGATAGGCGACCGTAGCTAAGAAACGATCTACCCGATTGCCGTATGTATCGCCCCAATCGCCGACTGTGCCACGTGGTGGATCGTAGCTCGTTGAGGTCAATGCTTTTCCTGTCGACCCTTCAAATATGGTTAAAAATTCAGGTCCACTCAGAACTCTTCCCACACTGTTTCGATAATCTGCCGTTGAGCTGCCGATGACTACCCCAGTGCCATCCTTCGTTCCATCTGCGGTTTTCATGGCGATTTCTGCTTTGCCATCCCCATCTAAATCGTAGACCATGAATTGCGTATAATGCGCACCAGCGCGAATATTTTTACCCATACTAATCCGCCATAACCGCGTCCCGTTAAGCTTATAAGCATCGACAAATACTTCACCTGTATAACCATCTTGTGAATTGTCTTTGGAATTCGTAGGATCCCATTTCAAAATGATTTCATATTGACCGTCACCATCCACATCACCAACACTTGCATCATTGGCGTTGTAGGTATAGCTGACACCGTCTGGTGTAGTTCCGCCTGCAGGTTTTTGTAATGGTACATCCAAATAGTTGTTCGCCCATGGGGTAGCTGCAGCCGATGCTGACTGCTCTACGCCACCTACTACGGCTTTGACCGTGTAGCTGGAGCTCGTTGTTCCAGCGTTATCTTGATAATTCGTGCTTGTCGTGATCGGTGAAGCATTGAGCTTAACACCATTTCGATAGACGTTGAAAGACGTACTCGCTGCCTCTGTACCCAGCAGTCTCCAGCTGACGAGGACGCCTGTGCTTACCTTTACCGCGACTAGACCGCGATCTAACTTTTCCATCTGCCTGGCTACTGCTGCATGCGCGGAAGGTGCTTGGATCCCGAATGAAGTTATGAGGAGCGAGCCCAACGTAAGAATGCATACGGATTTTATAAGATGCTTCACGTTTTTTAACATTTCTACAACCTCCGTGTCGTCAAAAGTAGATTCAATTGCACTTAGCTTCGGGACGTTAACAAACGCCCGTTTCACCTCCCCAATTGAAGTGTCACCATCACGATGATTGCGCTTACATTTCATCTTGTACCTCATTATAACGTTAAATTATCTCAGATTTAATGCAGACAATGGCTAACTTCCTGCACAATACTGCTACTTATTGGCATTTAGATGTCACTAGCAAAATGAAATAACAACAGCCCTGCTCAATTAGCAAGCTGCTGTTGTTTTAAGAACTTACTTTCTATATGATTCAAGTAAAAAAATGGTCTTCTCTTGTTCCTTCTGCAAAATTGCTTTGATTTGATTCACAGACATTTGGTTGAATTTGTCCAAAATCAAGTTCCGGCACAGATTATGTGGAAAAGCCAAATCCAGATACATCAACTTCATCTCATGCGTGTTGAGTCTATTCTGTTTGAGATATGCACGCATGACCCTATCAAAAGCTTGTTCATTCCAAGATGCGAACTTTTTTATCATCGCGTATAATACCCGATTCAAATCTCTAGAAGGAAAGTCTATTCTTACAAACTCCCAATCGATGATATACACACCGAAGGACGCTGTCTGTAAAATATTTTGTGTATGAAAATCATTGTGACTGAGAACAAAATTCGGCTTTTTGTCCTTCCAGGAGAGGAAACAAGCGTTATTCCTAAGTTCTTCTTTCAGATAATGGCCTGTTGTAATATAAAAATCTATATAAGCCATCACCGCTGAACGCCAGGCTTCCTCTCTTAATGAACTGTCTTTTTTCCATCTCTCCAAGTATCGAAGAGCTTCCTCGTACTCCCGCTCCCATCTGACACCGCCAATACATACAGAACTAATGAATGATGGATACTCTCTTGAAATAGCATGCATGTTGCCCAGTATTTCAGCTAACCTAACGGTTTGAGCTAAGCTTGTTAGTGGATAAGAAACACCATAAATCCATTGCTGTAAGACATACCTATCTCCTTTATAGATCAAATATTTCGTATTCGTACTAGTAGAATATACGGTTGGAATCTGAATACCTCGGTTTCTTAGAAAGTCTTCTGCTTCCAGCATAAATTGCAAACGATGCTCATCGGTACATATTCTTTTCAAAATATATAGGCCTTGATCTGCAATTACTTTTACAACAAAAGTTCGAGATGTGTCTCGAATAACTTCAACCTGTTGGATCGTCAACGTGTAATTTCTCTCAACGGCTGCTAGAAGTCCATTAAACATCTGCATCACTTCCCGTAAGCCATACTCTTAATAACGTTGTTCTTGTTCTTGATAGTTTATGTCCCTTGTCCACAATGGTTTGGATGAAAGCGGATATAACTATGCCCGATCGAGAGATGCTAGAAAGCAAAAAAAGCAGAACGCCGCGGCGCCTGCTTCAACCTTCTATGTATTAGTGAGTGAAAAATACAATTTGTATAAAAAACAACACCGCAAATAGATAGAAAATAGGATGTACATCCTTCCTTTTCCCCCGTATGACCTTGAGAATCGGATATACAATGAAGCCTATGCCAATCCCTGTCGCGATACTATAAGTCAGTGGCATTAGAACAACGATCAGGAAAGCTGGAAAAGCCTCTTCCAAGTCCTGCCATTCAATTTTACGCAGCACATTCATCATCAGAAAGCCGACAATAATTAAGGTTGGTGCCGTGATTGCCGGGATACTTGCTAGAACCGCTATAATCGGTGAAAACAATAAGGTCAGGGCCAATAAAAGGCAAACCATAACAGCAGTAAGTCCTGTTCTCCCCCCGACTGCAACTCCTGAACTGGATTCGATATACGCTGAGGTCGGACTAGTCCCAAGTAGTGCCCCAGTTGTAGTACCAACCGCATCGGCCAAGAGCGCTCCTCGTGAGCGGGGAAATTTATTGTCCTTGAGGAGACCTGCTTGCTCGGCTACCCCCAGCATCGTACCGGTAGTATCGAATAGCGTGATCAATAAGAAAGTAAAAATAACTGCGTATAAGCCTCCGGAAAAAACACCCTTTATATCGAGTTGGAACGCTGTCGCAACTAATCCTGTAGGGGCTGCAACAAAGGTATCTGGTAAAGCTAAGAGCCCGTACATCCAAGCCAGAACAGCAGTGATCAACATGCCGAAGAATAAATATCCGCGGACTTGATACGCCAACAGGACCAGCGAAATGATGAGTCCAATTAATGTAAGTGCTGTCATGGGCTCTTTCAAATTGCCTAATGTAAGTAAGGTAGCTGGTGAACCGACGATGATTTTCGCATTTTGTAAACCGATGAAAGTGATAAATAGTCCAATTCCAGCGGTGATTGCGTGTTTAAGACTTGCGGGAATCGCGTCAAGCAAGACATAACGGAATGAAGTGAGCGACAGCACGATGAACAGAATTCCAGCAATAAACACAGCGCCTAAGGCTACTTGCCATGGCACACCATTGCCTCCCACCACGGTAAAGGCAAAATAAGCATTCAACCCCATACCTGGCGCAATCACGATCGGATAATTCGCAAAGAGCCCCATAATAAGAGTTGCTACAATACTCGCAAGTACAGTCGCCATGAATACACCATGGAAATCCATCCCTGTTGTACTTAATATCCCAGGATTCACAATAACAATATAGACCATCGTAAGAAAAGTCGTAACACCTGCCATCAGCTCCGTGGATACGGAAGTCCCTCGCTCTTTCATTTTGAACAATTGATCCATGGTTGTCCTCCTGAGAATGAGTTGCATTAAGTGATTTAACGTGTAGATTCCTTCAGTACTTCTGTGTCATTTGGCGTTACTTTATTGGTTTTATCTAAGATATAGAACAAAACTAGCAACATCAGGGGAATTACAATGCAAAAACTAAGGTCGAACCAAAAATAGTAGGTCTCAAGAATCTCATTATAAACCGTAATATTAGGCGTGCCTGAAATGGTTCCTACCAAAAGCAGCATGCCAATAGGGATTGTCAGCATATGACTCTTCTTCAGCTGAAACAACTCAGCAAGACCAGAGGTGAGTGAGAAAAAGATGAGTAATGTTTTATAAAACACCGATATGAACCATAGAAACGCCATAACCGCCTCTAACCGCTCCAAAAAATGTCCAATTGTTATTTTCTGTGCGAGCACAAAGGTTGGATAGTATTTCGTTTCCATTAAATTAGGGCCTAACACAAGCACACATAGAATCACAATGACAAATAAAATCGTACCACCGATTGCAAAGCCAATCAGAATTGGTTTGGTCAGTGACACCGTACCGATTACATTGGGAACGAGCATAAGTAAAACAACCATTTCTGCAAATGCTGTTGCAAAAGCCATTAGAGCCCCTTTCCAAATCGCGACAATGCCTGCAAATCCAATAGGTCGCAAATTGGCAAGATCCACCTGTGGCATTAATAAAACGAAGAGAATGAATAATAGCAGCATAAACACTGGAAAAAGCAGCTCTCCCATTCGCGCAAATGCTTCAATACCATACTTGTAAGCGATAATAATAACCAAAGTGAAAAGAGCAATGATCGCATTAACCGGCGTTTCTGGCATTAATTGCGTCGTCATAAATTGGCTCATCTCACTCAACAGCGTTAGCAAGCACATGTAAAATTCGAACAAAAATAGAACGATGAACAAACTTCCAATCCAAACTCCCAGCTTTAGTCGGATCACATTAAATAATCTCCGTCTACGAAGTTTGTTCGCAATGCCAGCGAATATACTTGCTGCTACGAATCCGAGGAATATCGCTAACAAACTGGACAACCAAGCATCTTGTTTAGATGAAGCCGCAAGGATGGTCGGCATAATAAGAATCGAATCCCCAATAACCCCAAGAATGATCAAGATCGTAAACTGGCGTACAGATATGCTGGCATTGTCAAATATGTTCATACGAACCTCCTTGTCTTTGCATCCAGCCTCATTTATACAATCCACCCGAACATAAATTTAATAATCCTAAATGGATTCGGAAGAACAACTTCTAAGGTTAACAGTACATACAATCCACTCGATATCAGAAGGAGTATACTGAAAATGACGAACTCGCGTTTATGATTTTGGCGTAATAGCGCAGGTACTTCTAGCCAGAATGTACCTGCTGCTAACGCCAGTACGGCAAGTACAGATGCCATTCCCGACCACGCCCTCTCTGCCTTCCTATTGCATTGTCGAATTTCCTATCGTGCCGGTTTTCCGAATAAATACTTCGATGTTATAGTGCACATTCGTTTGAAGAAACATCTCATCATTCCATGTTTCCTTAACTTCCTTCCAATACGCGGGTTGATCCTTTCCCAGCTGACTTCCAAATCCGATGATATCCGATTTCATGTCCTTCGCCCGTGCAACGACCGCCTCAACATGCGATTGTAAAATTTGTTTCGTTTCTTCCTCAAGACGTTTAATCGTTTGTGAATCCGTCAAATCGATATCTCTGCAATTCCGGTCCACAATATTGGCTTCTGCTCGAATGGATACATTGATTTCAGGTATTCCGCTCAGCACACTTGCTTTCAATTTAGCTTTAGAAGAAGTAATTTCAATTCCTATATAATTTTGCTCAGCACAGGCAATTTCGACGGATGTACTGTCCAATTTATCTGTAATGTCTGTATAGCCTTTACTTTCCTTCTCGTCCAACCATCCTATTAATTTGTCGCCCTTAAAAGCAGCAATACCCGTGTAACGGAAACGGCTAGGCGGTTGAAAATGTTCCACGTTTTTTTTCGAATCTCCCATGGAGGGATCCCCGATTATTTTAATACCTGTTAGCGCGAGCTCAAAGCCTTTCCCTGACAGTTTGTTTAACGTTTCATCCATCGTCATGGCGACAGTCGGAGCCCATGACTTTTGTGAGGTTTGCAAGGATTGCTGCATACTATAGCTAGGCAGCTTCTCGACAGGTGTGTATAATTTCAAAATATTTTCTGCCATTGTGCCTCTTGCAATAACAATATTGAAATCCATACGTAACTCGTTGTCACGAATAGAAGAATCGAGGAAATCTTTAAGACCTCTTTTGGCCAACTCTTCCCCAATTACATATAATTGCAGATGTCCCAAATATACTTTCCGCGGTGCCTCTGCTGTTAATGACCTTGCTGCCTCGAATATCGTTTTACCTCTTCCCTGATAAAGGGTACTTGGTGGTCGATCTCCCCCTCTTCTCTGGACAGATATTTCACTAGGATTAACGACTTGGAACGACACCAAATACTCGCCATCCTTCCAATCAACACCGATGCCAAGTACAATAAGGAGTTCATTCAATTCGCGTCTGCTCCAGCAGCCCGTAAGCATAATCAAGCAGAGCACGATAATCGCTATTTTACATTTCATCCTGAAGCGCCTCCTTACTAACGCCTACGAAACCTATTGCTTCCATCTTTCTGTGATGTCTCAGGACGTTTAAACATTAACCATCTTGGCAAGCGTACAAGCGTATCCTCCAAATCTGCTTTTCTGTAAGGAGAAAACGGAGACATAAAAGGCTCTCCGAAAGAACGAAGAGCACATAAATGAAGCAATAACACAAACATCCCCATGGCAATTCCAAATAATCCAAAGCTGGCTGCTGCACCCATAAACACAAAACGTAGGATACGAATAGGAATAGACATGCTGTATGCTGGTAAGGTAAATGTTGATATCGCTGTTACTGAAACGACAATAACCATCGCAGCCGACACAATCCCCGCTTCCACAGCGGCTTGTCCAATAACAAGTGTGCCAACAACGGATACAGCTTGCCCAATCGCTCGCGGCATGCGAAGACCGGCTTCTCGTAAAATTTCAAAGGTAATTTCCATTACTAGAGCCTCTACAAATGCGGGTAACGGAACACCTTCTCGCTGTGCTGCTAAACCGATTAGCAGCGAAGCTGGCAGCATATCACGATGAAAGGTCGTTATTGCGATATAAATGGATGGAAGCAGCAACGAGATGAAAACCGTGCTAAATCGTAGTAGACGAAGCAGTGTTGCATAGAAGGCACGTTGATAATAATCCTCAGCTGATTGAAAAAAGGTAACGAGTTGTGTAGGAACGAGTAGAATGTTTGGTGTGCCATCTACGAGAATCGCAACTTTCCCCTCAAGTAGCTGAGCTGCCGTGGTATCTGGTAATTCCGAGTTGTAGATTGTTGGAAAAAGTGAAAATTTATTTTCCTCAATCAATTCCTCAATATACCCGCTATCTAAAATACTATCGATGTCGATAGCTTTGAGTCTTGAGCGAACCAGTTCAATAACGGATGGCTTGGCCATTCCATTGATGTACATAATCGTTACGTCCGTTTTTGTTATACGTCCAATGGACATGGTCTCCATCCATAGACTTGGATCCTTGATTTTACGTCTAATTAATGCTGTATTGGTCCGAAGTGTCTCGGTAAAACTTTCCCTTGGTCCACGTACCGCCGTTTGATTCGTTGACTCGCTAACATCTCGTCCCTTCCATTGACGAATGTCAGCACGATAAGCGTGATGTTGGTGATTAAATAATATAATAGCTTCGCCAGAGAGCAAATTTTCGTACAAAGCTGCCATATCCGTCACTGTTTGAATCGAGCCTAATCCAGTGAGGAGCTCTTTGGCAAGTGTTTCTGTAGGCAAACTGTCTCCGTGTGTTTCCTGAGGGATAGCCCTTAACATATGTTTTAACACATCAAAAATATAAGTATTAATTGCCACCGTGTCTGAGAGCCCATCGATATATACGACCGCAGCAGCTACGATCAGAGTACCTTCATCCTGTATCTCGCGAATGACAACATCATCACTACCGCCTAAATCGATCATGATGCGTTCAAGGTTAATTTCAACATTTGGGTCAATAGGAATCGTTGCATCATCAGGCATGATGTTGGTCCCTCCTTATACTCATCCCCTTCCCCATTATGACCATTTGAATTGTGAGATAAACCGTGGTGAGTCAATTCTTGATATGGATAGAAATAAGCCGTTACCAAGCGGTACGGATTAGAATTAGATAAGAATAGGAGTACAACTCATGTTTAGTTCGCATGTCAGTCATAAATGCGAATATACTCAATTAACAACCGAACGATTTGAAGTCCAAGTGACGTTTCAGAAAGAGAGGCGATAATCATGTTGCTGACTTTGACATCTGATGGAGATTTATTTACTGCCGCGCTATCTCAAACGACGGTATCTGTATGGCAGACAGACGCGAATGGTGTTTACTGTGAAGTTGATCGTGGCATCATTGAAGAATTCACACGAATTTCGATAAGAATGAGTACGATTTCCGATGAAATTGCCTTTTACTTCCGTGATGATGGGACTTTGTTTCGCGCTGAAACATAGTTCCCTGCTATAGGTCATGTTATCTACCGGAAACCACTAGCTGTGCATAAAAAAGACTGTCAACCCGGAAATGCGAATTCGCAATTCTGGTGACAGTCCCCTATGAAACCAAAAATTTATTTATAACTGATTCTTTTTCCTGATCTGGAAGATTCATAAATATCCATAACCAGATTGAACGTCTTAAATCCCTCGGGTCCATTCAAATAGTAGCTGCGATCATTTCGAATATGGTCATAGAAATCTGCTATCTGCGTCCCATGACTTATTCCCCAATAGGATTTGGCTCCTAAATTCGTAGCTTCTGGTGAAGTCAGTATCGTCTGCTCGCCATCCAACACGCGATACAACGTATCACCTGTGAGTACTAGTCTTCCTTTTTCGAAGACAAGCTCGATTTCAGGAGGGGAGTTGACCCCATAAGCATTTGTTGCATAAAAGACAGCCGTGGCCCCGCTTCGATACGTCAAATGAGCATGAACCGTATCTTCTACTTCAATAATTCCCTCCAGTGAATCCGTCGACATCGTCCCTTTGATGCTTGACACCTCGCCACCAATCCATTGCAGGAGATCTAAGGTATGAATGGACTGGTTAATGAGGACACCTCCACCTTCCGTAGCCCACTTCCCTTTCCATTCGGTTTCATAATAGGAAGCATCTCTGCACCACGTTACAATTCCTTTCAGACAAAGCAACTTTCCGAGTTCACCAGAATCTACGGCTTTTTTCATAAGCTGAGATGCGGGGTTATATCTATTTTGGAAAATAACACCTAGTTGTACATTCGGATTCGCTTCTGCTGCACGTAACATCGTTTGAGCAGCTTCTTTCGTTTCAGCCATAGGCTTCTCCGTAAGAACATGCTTCCCAGCGTGAAGTGAGTCAACAGCCATTGGCGCATGCAAATAATGAGCTGTACATATATGAACGACGTCAATGTCTGGATTCTTCAACATCTCGAGATAATCCGTGTAATAACTGCATTGATACGTTTCTGCTGTTTGTGCTGCCAATTCGGCGTTCGTGTCTACTACTGCCACTAATTTAGCCGTCGGTATCTGTGAAATGGCTTTCAAATGTACGCTGGAAATCGCTCCACATCCGATGAGTGCAATGCCAATCTGATTCATGGGAAACCTCTTTTCTGCTTAAATAGGATAGAACTGCTTGATGGGTCAAATGTATATATTAGAGCTTCGCTCATCATGCACTAATTCCTTTAAGGTTGTGCATGCGGAAATTGACTACTTATTGCTTTATCATGACAATTTCAAATCGATGATGACTTGTAACATTCAAGCAATAGTTCAGTTGTCAGCGTGGGGTCAACGCGATTTCCCATAGCATCTTCTTGTTGGTATATCTGTCCATTTCATATTCTGCTACATACACATACGTCCACTTGTCCTGATCAAAAAATCGCTCAATCTCTTCTCGATCAAAGAACCTTCTGTAGAGTCCGTCGTCTCCCATAATATTTCCAATTTCATGGGTCGAATTCAATCTGACTAACAGTAGTCCGTCTTGCTTAAGCACGTTATGGAGATCTCGAATGATTTCATGGGTTGTGACCTCATCGAAATAATGAATACTTAAATCAGCGATCAGCACTTGTACGGTCCCTTTCTCGAAAGGAAGTCCAGTGGTCATATCCAAACAGAGCGTTTGAATGTCAGGCAGAAATGCTTTCAATTTCTTAATAGCCTCTTCAGAAATATCACAGGCAATCGGAGACAAGCCGTGATCGAATAAGTATTGGGTATTATTACCGACACCACAGCCTAGATCAACAATAAGCGCATTGCTGCTATATTTTGATAGGTACTCCTCCCAATATTTGTCCAACCAGTTATCGTATGTAGGTTTAACGTCAAGTCTTTGATACGTTTCATTCCAATATTGTTCTAATGATTTCATCTCGTTGCTCCATCCGCAATTCATTTTCAAGGATATGTCCTATCCTAACAAAAAAAGGCATGCAAGAAGCATACCTTTTGATAACCACCAAATCCATTACTTATCCGTCTTTTTATCCTTCGTATCCTCATCTTCTAGCAAGCCCTTCGTTCCTTGTCTAAATTCCTTGATCGTTGTGCCGAAAGCACGACCTAATTGCGGAAGCTTCGTTGGACCGAATAAGAGTAATGCAACACCTACGATCACAATAAGACCCGGTACGCCAATACCTGATAACATACGAATCACCTGCCTTTCATCTTATATAGATTTTTTTAAAATTTCACCATTAATGCTGTCACATACATGATCAATATCCCTGCTGTAAGTCCACTGAAGTTTAACCATGATACAGGAGATAGACCCTTCTTCTCAGATTCTCTAAGAATCATTTTCGAAATGACATAAATGACCTGTAGAATCGCACCTGCGCCAATTCCGAAGAAGAGTGCTGCTAAGGTATCGTTAAATATGAATCCTCCAGCCCAAGTACCAATAATCGCAGGACCACCAGCGATCAATGCTAATTTGACAAATGTCTGCCAAGTTGGACGATCCTTCAGTAAAGGTGATGCAATCCCTACACCTTCTGTAATGTTGTGAAGGGTGAAACCAATGATAAGGAAGGTACCTAGCGCTGACTCCCCTACTGCAAAGGCAGAGCCTATAGCAAGACCTTCACCAAAATTGTGAAGCCCAATACCAGTCGCAATTTTGTTCGCTACTCGTTTACCTGCATAAGATTCATGGCTAAGTTTACGCTCGTTCGACTGATCTACCGCAATTAAGAAGAGACAGCTCAGCAGCGCTCCAAACCAGACTAACCCTGATCCTTGAAAAACGCCAGGCGCTTCAGCAGCCATCTCAAAGCCTTCGCCGAAGGTATCAATGACTAAGAAGAACAATAACCCTATGGTTAAGGCAAGAATGGCATGCATGCCTCTTACTGAGAATCTGCGAAGAAATGGATACCACAATAGGCCGAGTCCTACAGGAATAACCCCAACATAGAACCCAATCAACGCATATTGCCAAAATAACTTCCCGTTGGGTTCAGGAGTTGCTGCCGCAGCTGCGACTTCACCCACGAAGATCAGACCATTGGAGGTGATAAATTTCACTTCATGCGGATCACCTTGAACCCAAGGATAAGGAATATGAACCATACCTCGTTCGAATCTTTTTAGCGTGTCGCTTGGTGTAAATGTGGCATTCCAAAAGGCGCCATCAACAACAACTTGCGCAATGGTGATCTCTTCTGGACCCGAGTTTAATACTTTTACTTGTATACCCTCATCATTTAAAGTGATCTTCTCAACATTTAAAACTTCGATTGGAGCAGCGGGCTCATTCTCAACTCCTGTACCTACTTTAACTATAGTTGTAATGATGGCTAATAACAAGATGAGTGGAAGAAGGCCCCACAGAACAGCTTTCCATTTCGATGATGAAGATTTCATATTGGTTTGATCATTGATGCTCATTATTTACGCCGCCTCCCTTCTCATTCAGCAATGAAGAATCCCATCCAACCCAGTTCTGCGAATTCGCTTTGATGTGCATGAAACATGTATCGTCCTGGTGAAGGAAAAACAATTTCTAGAATCCCGCGTTCGCCTTGACACTGCATTATGGTATCGGTATACGCAGGTCGAGCTTCAGGATCTGCTCCCGTTGCGTAATAATTGAAGAAATTCGCGTGCAAATGAAATGAATTAATTAAATCGAATTCCGTCAAATTGCTTAAATATATACGAACAAGCTCCCCAGCTTTCACTTTAATCGGTTCTTGCTGATAAGCAAACGCATAACCATTCACAGTGTAAATCTCGTTTTCCCCGTCGAGGTCCAGATCATAACCATTCATGAGCATGTTGAACTCTTTGGCTGCTGCTCTTGGCTTTTTCGGATCAATGATGAAATTCCCATAAAGCCCTTTGTGAATATGCCTTGCAAGTGGCGCAACATGGCAATGATAAACATGCATGCCAGCTGGTTTGGCTTCAAATTCATAAATAAATGAATCTCCTGAGAGAACAGCTTCCAGTCCGTCCATATTGGTCGGATGCATGCCATGGAAATGAATGGAGTGCGGATGCATCGTTCCATTCGTAAACTTCACACGGAGTACGTCCCCTTCTGTACAACGGATGGTTGGACCAGGGATCGTTCCATTGAATGTCCATCCGGGAAACTTGATTCCTTTGGCAATCTCGACATTGGCTTCAAAAGCTGAGATCTCATATTCTCTAAGCGTTCTACCGTCAGGCAGCTTACTTACTTTGCCGTAATCAAAAGCAGTAAGGGCATGCTGCGCTGCTTTAAACCCTTCCGTCACTTCTGTGCCTGGGACATAGCCATGCTTCATTCCTTCATGTAATTGTTCTTTCATGGCATGGTGAATATCATGCTTATCTTGTGCTAGTGCAACTGGTGGCTTGCCGAATAATGAGGAAGGATTTAACAACGCACTCCCTATAACAGCAAAGGCTCCTGTCGTTCCAAGCTTCAAGAGATTACGCCTAGATAGCTTTTTATCTGATTTCTGAAACATCGCTTTGACCTCCTATTTTAAATTGCTTGTTTACAATAGTTTTTACCTAGGGAAACTTTTTGGGTGAAAATAAAGTTTCCAGTGGGACAAAAAGTTTACCAAAGGAAACACCGTGTTTTAACTATATGCTGAAAGTTGGAGAATGTAAACCTATTTGTTAAAAAATTCTTTTCTTTTAATGAAGAACCTTTTCAAACAGCTGAATTGAACGACATTCAATAAAAAAAAGATGCTGTTCAGCATCTCTTTTTTGTTAATTCATAAGATTCAGTAAGCTTGTTTTTGGCCAATCAATGTACTCATCGCATGTTGATGTGGAATGCCTGACGAATGACAGTCAAATACGATTTCGGAACTTTCCTTAATCAGCCAATCCTGATAATGCGTCAATAATTCACCTGAATGCCACTTAAATGCATTGGGTTCATTTTCCGGAGGTGGCGCTATGAATGGTTTATGAACAAAAACGTTAAACACATGAAGTCCGTTGGTATTCGTGTATTTTTTGTAATTCTTAAAAATGTCATTGCGATATTCAGGCTTTATATAGTGCAACACACCGCTTGAAAATAGAATGTCATAGTGTGTATCCAACCGATAATCCTGAATATCGGCTTTCGTAGCTTTCACGGATACACCGACCTGATCCGCAAGCCTTTTCGTTTTTTCAATACCCGCATCCGAAATATCAATAGCTGTCACATCATACCCATTTCGCGCGAAGAAGACGGCATCTTTCCCCTCGCCGCAGCCCAAATCTAACAACTTCAAATGTTGAGTTGGGGGCATTAGACGTAGAACCTCATAGCACGCCGAGTTGGGCTCAAATCCCCAGTAATAGTCTGGCGTTCGGTACTCTTCCTCATAAATCGAAATAGGTTTATCTTGCGAAACGTAGCCTAACAGCTTGTCGATATTTATCCCTAATGCGGAAGACAAGCTAGGTAATATAGAGATGTCGGGCATCGTCTGCGCATTTTCCCATTTGGAAACCGCTTGGAAAGTAAGCCCGAGCCGTTGTGCAAGTTCTTCTTGCGTGAGCCCCTTTTCTTTGCGATATCTATTTATATTTCTTGCTAACGTGTCCTTCATCTGGATAACCCCCTCCTTCGTTACTCTTATTTTATGGATATCCGGAGTAACAAACAATAACCTGTCATTTGAACTTCAAGTTGGATTCAACCCACAGTTGAATAGAAAAAGCCGCTAAGCAGCGGATCCTGACGTGACAAGTGCTTCGACAAAACTAGCGTGAAACGCAACGACGTTTTGACAAATATTTTCACCAAAAGAATCTATAATAGAATTAGCCTTACAGAGTAAGTTCTCGCACATATGTGTAAACACTTAGGAGGATGATCGACATGGACGAGCAGTTTATTAAACGATTACACACGCTTAATCGCCGCGATTCATTAAGGTCTTTGCTGCTGATCGAAGGTGTTCGACTGACTCTCCGTCGCAAAAAGCAAGTCAGCTTATTTAAAAGGCTTTTTCAGCGCAAAAAACAAACCATCGTCGCAAAAGGTTGGAAATAGCATAATGAATGAAAATCATAGGGTCACTTCTCGCATAACGCAGCCTTTTATAGTAGAATGATGTCTCAGCTACATGAAATGGATACGGGGTGTTAGAATGGCCATTAGTTTTACGAAAACAATTGTTAGTCAGTTAAAGAAAGACATAGCTGATCTTGAAATCAGAAGTGTCAACGAGAAGAAAAAGAAAGAAAGAGCCCAAGCGAAGATAAAACAGGTTCAACGTGATATGAAATTAAGCCAGTCACACAATGATTTGAGCAGCAAAATGTCACGTGTGAATAAGCTAAACGAAGAAATCAAAACAAGCGAACGGCTACAAAAAGATTTAGCTAAGGAATTAGCTGCGAAGAATGCTTCGTTGAAGCTGAATCTCGCTAAAGAATCGAAACTAGATGAAGTCTAATCGGGCTCAACCATAAAACAAACACCGCCCTGTTGATCAGGTGCGGTGTTTTTGGGTATTCATTCTGATGAAATAATGTGAAGCTCGGGCATATACATTTTCATATGTTTGGTTATCATTTGGTAGTTAGAACCAGCTCTCGTGAGCTGATCATCTGTTAATTTATCCATTGAAATAATTTGAAATTGTTTACCTTTTTGACTATACGTGTACGTGGGGAGAAAGCTGGGATTGGTTAGCTCGATCTTCTTGACGTTATTTTTTGTTGTTTTCACGACTTCGATGGTCGCCATGCCACCTACTTGCTTATACAAATTGACTTGAGCAGATAGGAAGTTGCCCAGCGAATAGACCACAAAGGTTCGATGTCCATTCTTCCCTTCTACCCAGGCAGGTGGCTGCAGGACATGAGGATGATTCCCAATGATGATATCAACACCCATATCCGCTAGCTTATGCGCAAGATTGGTTTGATTCCTATCTGGCAGCCGCTGATATTCGTTCCCCCAATGTAGAGCTACGACAATGACATCTGACACTGGTTTCGCATGCTCCACATCATAACGAATTTGCAAATCATCGATCCGATTAACCAGAAAGGGTTTACCTATTGGCGTTGAAATCCCATTCGTCCCATAGGTGTAACTTAAGAAGGAGAACGTAATCTCATTTTTCGTAAGCGTCCTTAGGTTGTCGCGGTCATTTTGAGATTTAAATGCACCTGTATAAGGAATCCCAAGGGTGTCCCAGTAGGTGAGCGCACTTTGAATCACCTTTTCGCCTCGGTCCAGGGCATGATTATTGGCAATCGTAACAACGTCTACGCCTGCAAATTTCAGCGCATCACCTATTTCATGAGGGCTGTTAAAGGTGGGATAACTGGAAAGCCTCAGTTCCTTGCCGCCTATCATCGTTTCTTGATTAGCAACAAGGATATCCGGCGCTTGTAGCAGCTTCTTCACCTTTTCAAAAATAGGTTTAAAGTTATACGTCCCGTCCTTCTGCTTGGCGTCTAGATAAACCTTATCATGGATGAGGATATCTCCGACTGCACCTAGCGTAACTTTAGAGATGTGAGATTGTGTCTCTTTCTTCGCAGTAGAATGAAATTGCGGAATCGGAGGTGAGGCAGTCTGAACAAGAGGTGGATTCTGCTTGTCTTCCATACCTGTATCTTTTGGCGTCAACGAGCTGCCTACGCATCCGCTAGCCAATAATAGTGTTGAAACCATCGCTGCCATGCGCTTCGTCACGACAAACCAGCTCCTTAAGCGTCAAACCTTGTATTGCCCGTAGTATTCCCCCTTAGAAAATCTCTCATGAATGAGGATTTTTACCAATTGCTAACCTGATTAGATTTCATTTGGCGCTTGCAGCCCAATCAGCTTTAATCCATTTCGCAAAGTAGTTTGTACGCTAGTGACTAGTGCCAGACGTGCTTCGCGCAATTGTTTGTCCTCCACAAGAATGTAACTCGTGTGATAAAAGCGGTTGAACGCTTGCGCGAGATCAATGAGATAACGGGAGATGATCGAAGGCTCCAGCTTTACCATGGCTTGCTCAATTCGTTCTGTGAATAGATAGAGCATTTTAATAACCGCAACGGCTTCTTTATCTTGCAAAAACGTACCATCCAACTCAGAAGTTTGTATGCCATGACTATTCCCTTGTTGCGCTTTTTTCAACACACTGCATGTTCTTGCATACGTGTACTGGACATATGGCCCCGTTTCACCATCAAAGTTAAGTGCTTCTTCCCACGAAAAATCTATATCTTTGATTCGATTGGCGCTCAAATCGTTGAAAATGACGGCCCCAATCCCCACTTGCTCAGCAACAGCTTCTTTGTTCGGCAAACCTGGATTTCTCGCTTCGATGACATCCTTTATTTTCTGGACGGCTTGCTCCAACACTTTTTCTAATTTAATCACATTACCTTTACGTGTCGACAAGCCTCCCCCTTCAATACTCACACGACCAAATGCCACATGTTCCAGCTTGGAAGCCCACGCATAACCCATTAATTCAACGACCTTAAACCATTGCTGAAAATGAAGATTTTGAGCATAATCCGTCACATAAATTAATTTAGCAAAGTCATATTTCTCCGCTCTGTAAATGGCAGCTGTTAGATCGCGCGTGTGATACAGGGAGCTGCCATCCTTTTTCAGCATCAATGCTGGCGCCATGCCAAAGTCATCCAACCTGACTAACAAGGCACCCTCATCTTCTTCCAAAAGTTGCTTCTCTTTTAACGCCTGAATGACCGGTTCCATCTTATCATTGTAGAAACTTTCACCTTGATATGCGTCAAATTGAACGCCTAATAACTTATAGATCTTTTGAAATTCAGCGATGCTGATGTCAATGAACCACTGCCACAACGTAAGTGCTTCTTGATCACCTTGCTCCATTTTCGTAAACCAAGCACGTGCCTGATCTTCTAAAGTAGGATCCTTTTCAACTTCCTTATGGAATTTCACATAAAGATGGAGAAGCTCATCGATTGCTCCGTTATCTACTGCCTCCTTACTTCCCCATAGCTGGTAGGCGACAATCAGTTTCCCGAACTGTGTCCCCCAATCGCCTAAATGATTGATGCCTACACATGTGTAGCCAAGAAAGGAATGAATCTGATATAACGCATTTCCGATCACGGTGGATCTCAAATGACCAACATGAAATGGTTTCGCGATATTCGGAGAGGAGTAGTCAATCACAACCGTCTTGCCCTGCCCCAAATTCTGAGTCCCATATTGATTCCCAGCTTGACTAATGTGATAAATAAGGGATTCTGCCCAACGGTGCTTCTTCAGAAAAATATTCAAATACCCCGAAACGGCTTCCATATAGTCAATTTCCTCATCTTGCAGCAGCATCTTCAACTCATTAGCAATGTCTTTCGGTGGTTTGCTAAGCCCTTTGCTCAGTCGAAAACAGGGTAAAGATAGATCGCCTTTATCGGGATTCGTTGGGTACTCCATCAGCGCAGCAAGCTCCTGTGGTTCGAAACGACCAAGTAACGATGATATTTTTTCAGCAAAATGAAGCTTATAATTCAACATGTTTTCCACTCCTATCTTTTTCTGAACATATAAAAAGCCCCCGTCTCTATAAAAGAGACGAGAGCTGAAGATTCCCGCGGTACCACTCTAAGTGTTAAACCTATGATTTAACCCCTCTATTTCGTAACGGTCGACAGACCGGATTTGCCTACTAACGTTCAGCAAACCATTTCCTGGGTCCGTTTCACTCGTAACATCCGTACCGGCTTACACTGACCCGGCTCGCTGTGACTGTCTGTTAGGAATTACTGTCCCATTCATCAATATTTCGTTATGAATTTTTCAATATCTTACAAGGGATTTCGGGGAATGTCAAGCCCATCTTTCCTTTACAAGTCATTGCTTAAAGCTTGCACTCGTGGCTGTGAACGATTCGCTGACCACTCGCGATGGATGCTGCAGGCAGTATCTTCGGTGGCTCCTCCCCTGTTTCGACCATCCGTTCAATCAATCGTTTCCTTAAAACGGAGGATACTTCTTTGTGTGATTCATACCCTGCTAGATTAGTAAGCTCATGCGGATCTGCTAGCAAATCATACAGGAATTGTTCCACATAGACATCAGAGCCCGTATCACTTACAGGGTTTTTATCCGGTGCGTAGACACTATATTTCCACCGCTTCGTGCGAATAGCTCTTCCCACTTGAGTCTCACTGATTTGCACGAATACTTCCGTCGGCCAATTCGGTTTACCACCGTGCAACAATGGCAGGATAGATCTACCCTGCATATGCGCAGGGATAGGAATTCCCGCAGCATCCAACAAGGTTGGCGGAAGATCAATCAAGCTAACCATGGCTTGAATACGACCGCCTCCATCAAATCCAGGTCCGCTGAAAGCTGTCGGTACGCGAATAGAACTCTCATGACAGGAACGCTTATACTCATTGTTCCGTGTCTTGAAATGACAGGCATGGTCCGAGCTAAAAAGGATAACCGTATTCTCGCTTAAATCGAGACTCTTCAAGCTGTCTTGAAGCCTGCCAAGCGCTTCATCCAACCGGCGTACCATTCCGAAGTAGCCGCCTAAATGCTGAGCAGCTGAGCCCCCGAGCGCAGCTAAATCCGGAGGAATCCACCTTCCTGCATAGCGTTCTCGATATCCATCCGGTGCTGGATAGTCGTCGATATGATTTTGATGATGCGGCTCAATATAGGAAAGGAACATAAAGAACGGGTCTTCCTGATGACGATCAATGAATCGAATCGCAGCATCTGTTTGAGCATCTACACGATAGCCAGGAAGCTTAACAGCCTGATTATCATTGTCATACAAGACTGTATGATAGGAGTCCGAAGAAAACTCGAGCAGTTCAGCAGCAAGCCAGTGCGTATATCCGCCCCTCTTCGCCTCTGGTACAGGCTCCTCACCTGCCAAATGCCACTTTCCGATATAGGCAGTTTCATAGCCCGCATCTTTAAAATAATGGCCTAAAGTTCTAGCATCCTCTGGCAATGGATTGAAATTCGTGACGCAGCCCGTTGTGGTAGCATATTTCCCCGTCTGCAAACAAGAACGCGCTGGTCCGCATACTGGCTGGCAAGTAAATGAGTTATAGATATGTGTACCGAAGCTTGCCATTCTATCGAAGTTAGGCGTTAAATCTAATGGATTACCATGAACGCCTGTCGTATCCCAGCGCTGTTGATCTGTGAAAAAAACGATAACATTGGGCTGACCATTTCTCTTTTTGCTCATGACTACAATTTCACTCCCAACACAACATCATTTCAAAGGTTTGATTGAAATCGCCAGCACTATTTTCCTGACTTTTCTGCCTTCCACGTCTTATTTACTTCATCTTCAATGGCTTTTCCGCCTTGCTCGTAATACTTCTTCACGAATTCATCCCATGCTTCAACTGGCAATTGTCCAAGTATGATTTTCAACGCATATTCCGGCCAAAGCTTTGATTCCAAATCTGGATAATCAAACATGGTTGGCGTTGTTTTCCAGTACGCATTCTTCGTAATATATTGATTACTCACACTAATAGCCTTGCGCGCATCTTCAGATGGCACCCATCGACGGTCAACCACTTGAACAAATCGAACGGGATTACCTAATCCAAGCTTATATAAATCAAGAATGTTAGCCTTCTGTGTCAGAATGTTCGTTGCCTTGTCATACGTGTAATGCTCGCCTTCCTTCCCGTATGTGACGAGCGCAAAGCCACCATTATCACTTTGATCAGCTGACCAATCAATTAGTTTGACTAACCGATCCGGATCCTTCGCTTTCGCTGAGATCGAGCGTAAATCACCATAACCAGGAGCAGTCTCAGCCCCTCCGCGCAGACCTTTCGGCCCAGCAGGTGGTGGTAAAAAGCCAATTTTCCCCGCCGGATTTGTCTTTGCGAGAGCTGAGGCACGCGGCGTAGTAGGGTTAACATCTAATGCGCTGCCTAACCACACACCAACCTTGGAGTTGGCCACCTTTTCGTCCACTTGTTTCGCTTCATTTACAGGGAAATCCGGATCAATAATACCTTCTTTATACCAATCGCGCAGCACCTTCAAAGCTTCCTTGGTTTCAGGTAAAGTAAATCCCTTCTGCAGTTTGCCGTTCTTCTCCAACCAGAAGGTTGGTTGAATCCCGAAAGCGCCAAAGATATTGCTGAATATCTCCTGCCGGCCTGAAGTGTCTGTTTTCGCAATCGTGAGACCGACTGTATCCTTTTTGCCATTTTTATCGGGATCTCCATCCGTAAACGCTTTCAGGACAGTATGAAGCTCATCCAAATTATCCGGCATTTTCAAACCAACCGCATCTAGCCAATCCGTTCTGATATTGTATCCAACTACAGATGGCCCATTGAATGCCTCCGGACGATACCCCGGAAATATCGCCCAAATTTTCCCTTTATATCTGAGTGCCTCGAGTTCGCTTTGATTCTGAAGCTTTGTCAAATTAGGTGCGTTCTTCTTCAGCAGATCATCCAACGGAAGGATAAGCCCCTCATCTGCATATTTAATCATCGTTGGGATATCCACGGAGAAGTAATCTGGAAGATTATCGGATGCTGAGAGTACATTCAACTTCGTGAAATATTCGGCTCCACCAGAAATACTGATCTTATAATCAATATCCGTATTCCCTGCTTTTGCTGCAGCATCTAGAATCGTCTGTTTGTAGGGTCCTCCATCATCTGGATAACCCACAATATATGCCGCATTTCGGAACATATTGTAAGTAACAGGTCCTCCACTGGACTTCTTCCCTTCGGCGTCGTTCCCCGTTCCTGTGCAACCAGCGGCAATGAACACCATGCTTAGCGCGCAGGAACAACAGAGAACGGTACGTCCTATTTTTTTCGGTGACATAGAAACCCTCCTTTTTTATGATAAAGCTTATAACAACATGCTTCTTTCAAGCATGACATTATCCTTTGATAGAACCGATCATGACGCCTTGCACAAAGTACTTCTGTAGGAATGGATATACACACAATATAGGTAGAATCGTCGCCACAATTGTTGCACCAATGACAGATTCTGTTGATGTATTGGATATTTCACCTGTGAAACGCGCATAGTCCTGACCGCTTATCAAATCTCTCAGCAATAGTGATAAGGTGTAGCTTGCCCTCTCGTTGATATACAGCAGCGCCGTAAAAAACTCGTTCCACTGCGCCACGGCAATCCATAGTGATATCGTTGCGATAACTGGCATGGACAGTGGCAGAATGAGTCTCACAAAAATGTGCAACGGATTTGCACCATCCATCTCTGCTGATTCTTCAATCTCCAGCGGAATGGTCTGAAAGAAGCTCATCATGACGAGCGTATTATATGCAGAAATCATGCCTGGCAAGATCAACGACCATAGTGAATTTAATAACCCGAGCTGCTTAACAACCAGATAAGTAGGAATAACGCCTCCGCTAAACAGCATGGTAAATAAAATACCAAAAATCAGCCATTTCCTACCTGGTACAATAGACTTCGTTAACGGGTAAGCGGTTGAAGCAGTAAGCAATACACTTAGAATTGTACCGACAATTGTAACGAATGCTGTATTCAAATACGTGCGCCAAATCATGTTTGTACTCACAAGTGTTCGGTAAGAATCCAGCGTGAATTCCTGGGGCCAAAGAAATGCTCCCCCCTTCGTAACCTCATCCGCAGACGAAAAGGATAACGAGATTTCATACCATAACGGATACAAGGTGGCTAATGAAAACAGGAGTAATAATAAGCCGTTTAGAAGTTGAAAAGTCCCACCTTTTTTTATAAGCGAATGCATATTAATCCTCCTTTAGCCCGTTGTAGAATAGGTTAGTTAATTCCACGATTACCATAACCCCTCTTTTCCCAGTCGCTTCACAACCCAATTGGTAAAGATGATCATGAGGAGTCCTACTAGGGACTGGAACAGGCCAGCAGCGGCTGCCAAGGAGTAGCGTCCGTTACTGAAAGCGATCCGGTACACATAGGTGTCCAGAATATCGCCAACTCCAATGACCAGAGGTGTGAGTAAGATGTATACTTGGTCGAACCCCGCGCTTAAGATGAATCCCATTCTTAAGATCAACAGTAAAACGATCGTCTGAGAAATACCCGGAAGCGTTATATGTACGATTTGCTTGAAACGATTAGCACCGTCAATTTTGGCTGATTCATACAGTCCTGGATCAATGCCGATGATAGCCGCTAAATAAATCACAGTTCCCCAACCTGTTTCCTTCCACATTTGTGAAAGTACAAGCATGCTGCGGAAATGCTCGGGAACGACTAATGGCGATTGTTCAAATCCAAGTGCCGAAATCAGACCGCTTGAAGGAGATAGTACCGTAACAAGGATCCCGCCGATGACAATCCAAGAAACAAAATGAGGGAAATAGATGATTGTCTGAACACTTCTTTTAAATACAAGGTTTCTTACTTCATTGATCAGAATGGCTAGTACGATTGGCGCAGGAAAATTAAACGTAATTTTATAAAAGGAAATCAGAATGGTGTTTCTTAAAACTTGCCAGAAATCGGCCCGTTGAAACAGCATGTCGAACCATTTTAGACCTATCCATTCACTTCCCCAAATGCCTGTGGAAACCTTATAATCCTTGAATGCCATGATGACGCCGCCCATGGGAATGTACTTAAAAATAATGAAATACAAGATCCCCGGCATAAGAAGCAAATAATAATATTTGGTTTTATGAAATGTTTTTTTCCAAGATCTTCTTGTTGGTGTGGATGCCATTCTCCAGCCCTCGCTTCCCTGTATACGCTTCCATTATTAGCACGATGAACAAAAAAAAGAAACGGTCATCTTTTGCCGTTTCTGTATGATGTTTGAACCATCTATTCATTTGGTTCAGATAATAAACATGAAGTTCATAAACGTTTCATCATTTGATTCCGGTAGTCACCTGGTGTGGTTCCTGCATATTTTTTGAAATAACGAATAAAGCTGTGTGCATCATTATAGCCGATTAGTGTACTAATCTCCTGAAGGGATAATTTATTGTCTGCCAAATAAACTTTCCCTCTTTCCATGCGATATTCCGTTAAATATTCTAATGGAGACTTCCCTTTCTCGCTTTTAAAAATCCTGCTTAAATAACTGGGACTAATCTGTAAGTAATCAGCAATATCACTTATTGAGATGTTGTTCTGATAATTCACTTTGATATAATCAAGCGCACGTACGATATGAACGTTTCTATTCTCATCCATTCCTGTTTGTTGACTTTCAGCCAGTCTGCTAATGAAACTAATGAATAGTGTCTCTAACTCCTGTTTACTGTGAGCGTCATCTAATTGAAGCAAGGTTCCTTCTGGAGATTCATGAAAGTGCTCATCTTCTTGTCTTAATTCATGGACAATGACGCTTAACAGCATAATTAACATTTCCACTAGCTTATCGTGGGATGATTTAGTCGGATACACATAGGATTGGAATAGCTGCGCAACCACCTCACGTGCTTTCTTCTGATCTCCTGATCGTATACTTATCAATAGGAGATGTACGTACTGGGAAGGGTAGCCAACCGCATCTGTTTGCTTGAGATCTTCCATTATCACGACATCCACCTCATTAATAAGGGCATTGTAGCGTAAATTCTTGGCTGAAGTTCGTTTCAGACTCAATTCTTTCAATGAACTATGTAGAGAACCATATATAAATTGCAAATTAATATGAAGTTCTGATTGCGCAAGATCTATTAACGGGAAGCTGATCTGTTTGAGAACTTGACGGAATTCATTATCTATAATGGCATGGTTGGTATTCATAATAAAGCCAAAACTGTCACCATCCAGTATGGTCCCCGCAATGCCAAAATCAAGTGAGAACGCATTTTCAATCATCGAAAAAATAACTAACCTGATCTTATTTCTTTCCATCTCTGAATGTGAGCGCAAATCCATAATCACAGTCAAGTCCATGAAATGAGATCTACTGAAATCAATCCCTGTTTCTCTCATATATTCGGCCGACAAATCGTGATCCGTATGTATTAAACTGTTTAAAATCGCATTCACCCATCGCTCTCTAATGATCGGCTGATTCTGTTGCACGGCAGCACTAATCTGAGCATGTTCCGTTAGTATTTGATGGAGTGCGTTTTCCACATCATCGAAATCATTGCTTCTATCCGAAGATTCGATTGTTTTCAACCGATCCTTGATCGCAGAAACAATGCGTTTGTAGGGGATATACATCATTAAAGAAAGTAAGTAGGAGATGACTGTGAACACCAATGTTACGGTTACAATGACAAGCAGCACAGTTAGCAGTTTCTTGTTCATCAGCTTATTGTAATCTTCCATGGGGACCAGGCGAATAAAAGTCCAACCTAGCATGGGGGATTTCATTGAGCTCCATATATACTGGCTGCCATTTAATTGAACTTCTCTCCACGCTTGTGAATCAAGGTCACCATTTGCAACGTAGCTTTCTAGTTTCTTTGTCATCGAATTCGTACGAGGGTACACAATCCTTTGGGAACCATCCATAACGAGAATCGGTAGCTTCTCATTCTTTTGAATCATTTGTACTGTCTCAAAAAAAACATCTTTACGAATATTAAAAATGAAAATGCCTAGAGACTCTTTGGAGGCAGTTGGCACTCGTCTACTAAAGGTAATTACTTCTTCTCCTGATCGCAGAGAACGAATGGCATGCCACTGTGCTACATTCTCATTCGCTGAGGCCGCGTCTATAATGGCTTTATCATAGAAATCATTGATCGGATAAATACCTTCACCCGTCGTTAGGACTCTGCTATTAATCTTGGTATATAAATACACCGAGTGAAACAGCGTGTTAGACGAAATCGAAGTTTGCATCGTGTTCTGTAACAAAAGGTAATCGTAAGCATTGTAATGTGGATCTTTTAAGATTTGAGAAAGCTGAGGAATGAAAGAAAACTGAAGCGATGCGCGATCCATCTCCGAAGTTATGGCTTGAATCAGACTTGAATATGACTGCAAATTAGTCTGAGATTCTGACTTCAGACCTTCCTTGACTTGATCTGAGTAATAGTAAAAATACACACCACTTAAAATCACTGTAGGCACCAAAATAACAGCAATATAAGAAAACAGCAGCTTTTTGAAGTAAGACATTTGTCTGAAAAAGTTCAACTTACACTCCACCCCACCCTGTAAGCGGTTGCTATCATTCTCTTAGTTTACAATACTCGAGGTCATATTAGTGTCGGATTGTGGATGAAATGATATGGGAGCAGCTAATTAAATACGTATTCGCAACTTTCCATTTTTTGTATACGTCTAATCTTGAGGAATGAAACTAGTTCATGTAGGAGTGAAATTACATTGAAGAAAGTCACTTATCGTCTTATGGTTTGTCAATTAACAATTTTCACTTTATTAATAGGCTGTGATGGCAATGAATCGAATATGGCAAGTCCCACTGTTCCACCAACGGCAACAAGTGAAATCACACTTAAAGCAACTCCCCGCATCACCGAGTTACCCATTCCCACACAAGTACCATCCACACCACCATCAGCAATTGTAGGATTAGATGTAACCCCCTACCAAAATGATGTAGAAAAAAAGCACATGATAGCAACCATTCATCGTAATGTTCAAGCGATTAATGAACAAAATCGTGAACACTATTATGATACATTTGATGCCAACTCCCTAAAGAATGCAAAAGCAGGCTATGATTATTGGGTAGACATTCTGTCAGCAACCATTTTGAAATTAGAAAAGGTCGTGTTCGAATCGTTATATGAGAATCAAACGGAGGTATATGTGAATATCACCTATCAAAATAAAATGAATGGAACCCTAGTAACCACGACTTCTACGCAGATGTTTCATTTTATACGTACTTCAGGAGAGTGGAAGTTGGGCGCTCTAGATTGAAACGGCCCAATCATCTAATCGTTGACTGTTAACTGGCATCTCACCAGTCTTAAACCAATCCATCGCTTGTAAAACCAAGGGTGATGCATTATCCAGTGTAAAATCGCAAAGTGACATCCAACATGCCCCTAGCGAATCTTGTCCCTCAAATACATCAGGATTCGCAGATATGTCCCCCTCCATATACGTAACGGAAAAGAATATAGCTACATGATGGATGTGTGAAGTTCCCTTTTTAGGAAGATCAAATGGAACTACATAATCACAGACACCTAAATTCTTTTTAACAAGAACATCGATGCCAGCTTCTTCCTTGATTTCCCTACTTAGTGCCTCTAGGATCGTTTCATTAGGTTCGATTGTCCCTCCTGGAAGGTCAAATCTACCTGTATATGGACCGCCGGTTTTCTTAATCACGAGCAGATTGCCTTCTTGTATACAGATACCATAAACACCCAAGTGGCGATGCCACTTCTCATTCTTCTCCATATACCTCACACCCCTCTCAAGGAATCTCGTGATTACTTCTTCATATTTATTCCATTTCCTTTATACATGCAGAGCATAGCTCAGGTTCAAATTGCTCATACTATCGCGTAGGTGATGGTTAATGTTGGATAGCGAAAGAAATACACCACGATATCAAGTCATGGAGAAGCTGGGGGTCTGTCAGGACCTTCATCATCAAAACATTCAAATCTGCGGGTTACATCTAGAGATGTTCGCACTTTCCAGTTTGGTAGACATTGCGGGAACTCTTCGTCGTCTCATTCAAGTAGACCAAGAAGGGTTGTGTACATGGGAAGCTCTGCAGTTAAAGCTTGGCTCAGAGGAGGTTCTCCCGCATGAGGACACTGCCCAAGGTATTCTAGAAGGACGTACCCTTATTATGCTAAATGGGTCGGGAGCAGCTTGGATTCAATCGGAGCCACAGAAGCTTACTCGCTCGGTGAATACGCCGCAAAACCAGAATATTCTGGGATCCTCTCTTACAGGCTTTATCGAAGATCTCATGACCAATCTTGGTTTGATTCGCAATGAATTTCGATCTTCTTATCTGCAGCAAGCACATGTGACTGTTGGAACCATTCACAAGAAAAAAATGATTCTACTTTCCCTAGAAGGAACGGTGGATTCGGATACCTTCTTGGATGCTGAATCAGCAATTCGCGCTCATAGTAGCGATGAATTCACTTCCCTTAGACAAATTTCGAAGTGGCTTTGCAAACAGCCAGTATGGAGCCCTATCCCGTCATATATAAAAACGGAATCACCACATGAAACGGTTCACTACCTAAAGCAAGGAAGAGTTGTGCTTCTTATTGAAGGATATGCCGAAGCGATTGTTGTTCCCGTCCACCTCCCCGACTTATTTATGTCGGATACGGATCGAGATTATCCAATTGCAATCACCACTATGCTCGCTTTTTTTAGAATCCTTGGCGCGATTATTGCCATAATCGCCCCTGCCGCCTATGTTGCCTTGTTGTCTGTGAATCCAGATGTTATGAAACTTGAATTAATATACTCGCTTGCAAAAAGTCGTGTTGGCGTTCCTTATCCAACCATCACAGAAGCGCTGATTCTATTGTTCATTATTGATATGCTGCTCGAAGCCATTATCCGATTACCTAAGAGCATCGGGCCAGCAATGACGATGGTTGGTGGTATTATTCTCGGACAAGCGGTTGTCGAAGCAAACCTAGTAAGCAATTTGCTGATCATAGTGCTTGCAGCATCTACGATCGCTAATTTCACCATTATCGGCTATCCTTTCGCGTTAGCAGTTCGATTATGGCGATATCTCATGCTGTTTTTCGCCGCCTTATTTGGTCCCATGGGTATCGTATGTGGTTTATTTTTACTCCTCTCTCTGGTTGGCTCCTCGACTGTGTTGAGAAAGCCGTTCGTTTCCATGTCGCAAACGGAAGGTAGGAAGAGCACAGAATGAATCAAGGAATCAGTATCGCCGTGTTATACATCGTTCTTCAATACGGATTGCTTATGTTTATTTACCCCCAGAGCGTTATACAGTCCCAGGTATCCGGCCACTGGGTCATCGTTTTGCTCGGTTGGTTGCTTCAAGGCGGCTTGCTGCGCTTACTTATTGGTGGATTCCACAAGGGGAAAGAGAATCTTTTAACTCACTTCGTTCAAGCTGGGAAATGGTTCCGCTTCTTACTTGTTTGGCCACTTATCGCCGGTAATATTTGTGCCATTACGATCATTATTCGCGGGCAATCCCAAATCGTCAGCACGCTTTTCTTACCGGAGACTCCTCGATTGATCTTAATGGCATTACTTGTTGTTACAGCCATAAGCATTTCATATGCAGGACGTGATTCTCTCTTAAGACTCGCCTTACTTCTCGGGCTTTTCGGACTGCCGCTGCTTCTGTTATCACTTGCGGCTACATTTTCAAATGTAACCTTTCATTTGCTTTTACCTCTTCAACCTAAATTTACGTTTCTTTCTGATCCTGGAATCTTGCCCTTATTGTTTGTCTTCTCGCACGTGGTCGGTCTAATCGGTTTTTTTGGACCGCTTTCATTAGACGGAAGACGCTGGCTCTGGGGAGCATGGGCTTTCTCTTTACTTTTTTTTCTGCTTTACGTGTACCTCCCCCTTGGCGTCTTCGGTCGTGAGGTAGCGGTTCATCTGCGATTCCCTTTAATTACTGTCATGGATTCGGTAAGAGTTAATTGGTTTTTCTTCGATCGGATATCACTGCTATATATCATGGCTACCATGTTCAGCACCCTACTGAACATAAGCGGGCTTCTCTGGCTCTCCAGACAGCTTACAACTGGCTCATCGGTGGTCTCCAAAGTATTTACCAACCCTTTAATGACAGGATTGATTACGATCAGTATAGCTTTTTTCATTACGGATTGGGGGAAGCTGGAGAAGCTATTAGATTGGGGAGGCGTATACCGTCTTATCTTGATTACTGCTATTGCTCTGGTTGGAGCATTTTTGCGAGGTCGAATGAAGCTTGGGAGATGAATAGATTGCTTACGTTGCGTTGTAGGATATGGTTGGTTGCGGTTTGGATAGGCTGTGGATTGCTCCTTAGCGGTTGTTGGGACAGCCATGATATCAATCTTAGAGCAATGCCAGTTATTATGGGAGTTGCCAAAGGCCAAACCCATCGGTATGAAGTTACCCTTCAAATACCGATACCAGTTGAGAAAAATTTATCAATGAAAATCATCTCCCAAGAAGCTAATACGATTAGCGAAGCCGTTGACAACTTAAAAATAAGCATTGAGAACTTCGTTGATTTGTTGAACGTTGAAATGTTGGTATTCCAGCAATCACTAGCTGAAGAAGGCTTGGAAGCGGAACTGAATTACGCGATCCGTTCCAGAGACTTGTCTCCAAAAGCATTAATAGCGATCACTGATACCGATATGAAAGAGCTTTTGAGCAATACCAAAAACGCTGTAGTGAATGATGTTACAACGTTTTTTAAGTATTCCGATCGAAGAGCTGGCTGGAATCCCAAAACATCCATGACAAGTCTTTGGGAGACCTTTGCATCCACGAAGTCATATACGAAGGACGTCATCATACCCATTATTCGTCCTGGGGAAGAAACGGTGCTTTCCTTTAATGGATCTGCCCTGCTGCGTAAAGGAAAGATGATAGCACGGTTGAGTAAAGAAGATACACTGCTAATTAATATAGAGTCAAATAATTACCATGGAGCAGCAGTTGAGGTGTTAGATAATGCGAATATGATCTTGGAATCAGCTAGAATGCGATGGGATTCCAAGGTTACAAAGGACGGTCCTGTCCTTGAGGGCAAGCTATTTATTCAATCCTCACTGACAGAAACTAAGGGAAAGACCACAAAGAACGAGTTAATCTCGAAACTTCAATCTCATCTCACAGATCACCTTGATCAGTTAACGAAAAAACTGCAAAAGAACAACAGTGACCCCATTGGTTTAGGCAATTTTTTTAGAGGAAAGCTTCCCTATGACAATCTCGAACAGTGGCGCAGCGACTATTATCCAAATTTGAAGGTTAACTATCACGTGACCGTCATCGTAGACAGCATCGGGAATTTGGAATTAGAGGAATAAAGCTGAACTAAAGATCACCAATATAATAGGCAAACAATGTCTCAATCGGTTTAAAATACAAATGCCCATCCTCTTCCCACGGCTGAAAATGCAGATCCATTCGTGAATCGTTCCAATTCTCAGGTGTCCCCTTCGTTTTCAGTCGACCCGCTACCACAGGTTCCTCTATGACCTTTGGAAATTCCTGATATCCGAATAAAAGATTCTCATGCATCGCAATGATCTCATATTTGTCCCCGTGGAAAGCACGTTCTTCTTGGAGCTGATAATGATAATAAATGTAGCTGCTCATCATCTCAGGCTTCAAATGTGCGACTCTCCCCACCCGAGACACGACAGATTCTTTCCTCAGCCAGTGTTCATAGCTCGCAGGTTCGTTAAAGTGGAACACGTCGATCATGAATACCCACTTCCGAGGCTCCTCTTGTCCAGGCCAATCTATTAAAAAGGGGGCTGCGGCCCCTGCAATCTCTTCAGGTAAGACCTCTCGATTCACACACTCATAATACAGAAACACATGATTTCGCCAACTGAAGGCTGCGCAAGTCATGAGTTCTCCTTGCTTTACCAGCATCTCTGCTTGTTGGTTTAACATCAGAGCCTTCAGGCCCATTGCCTCTTGTCCTGCCTGCCATTCTGCCCGATACATCTTTCTTTTTATCAACTATGGCTCGCCTCTGCTTTCAGAAATAAGTGCTATAAATAAACAATTATATACAGATTAGCTTATGCCTTATAACCCTGCAACATCTGAAATGAAAATCGAGACGTATTTGAACGCAAAAAATAACTGTGCTAAAATTAGTACAGTTCTTACAAGGAGGTGAATGCACGTATCGGTACAAATATGATTACCTTCAATACATCTCTTAGGCTAATCGTTGCCCTAATAACTGCCCTTATAGGTGGATACATATTCAAACTCTTGCATATCCCCATCCCTTGGCTGCTCGGACCGATGATCGCTGTATTGATAGGTTCAAATGTGTTCAAAGATCGTTATGCATGGCCTACCCCAATTAGAAACGCAGGACTCATCATCGTGGGGTACACGATAGGTCTTTCAATGACGGCAACGGCTTTGCATGAAATGGCAATCCAGCTACCGTCCATGCTGTTCATGACACTTCTCCTCATGCTGCTTTGCGCCTTACTTGCCTACCTTGTATCGAAGATGTCCAGCATCAACTACAAAACAGCCCTTCTTGGAAGCATTCCTGGCGGACTTACCCAGATGGTCATCTTAGCTGAAGAGACTGAGGGCATTAATCTAACCATAGTGACCGTTTTACAAGTCATTCGTCTCATGATGATTGTGGTATGTGTACCTTTGCTAGTGTTTAGTCCGATCATGGGCAATCACAAAATAGTTGAAACCGTGATCCATAGCGTCACTACTTCAACTGCCAGCTGGGGGGCGCTGATGCCGAGTATCTTTATTTTCGCCGCGGTCAGTATCTTCTGTGCACTTCTAGGAAATAAAATTAATTTCCCAACCGCGTTCTTGCTTGGACCCGCTTTCAGTACAGCGATCCTTCAACTTATCGGACTTCATGGACCGGCACTGCCAACCAGTATCATCAATGCAGCCCAAATCATGATAGGCATCCATGTTGGGTTAATGTTAAAGCCAGCTCAATTAAATCATAAACTTCAAGTTATTTCGCTAGCTATTGGCAGCAGTGTAGTTCTTTTACTCGGATCATTTGGACTTAGTTATATCTTTATGAAGCTGCACGCCGTTTCCAAATCGACGGCCCTGCTTAGCCTAGCTCCAGGTGGCATGGATCAGATGGGAATCATCGCTCATGAAATTAATGCTAATTTATCTGTCGTTGTGGGCTATCAGTTATTTCGTACCTTTTTCATTTTCTTCGCTGTGCCACCGCTCTTGCGCATGATTTTCAAATACAGCGCGGCTAAAAGAGTGATCAGAAATAGCCCCTCCTAATGAAGGAGTGGGCTATTTTCATCCTTTTACACGATAGGCTTGCTCATGATACTCAGTTATGTACGTGAACAACTGCCTTCCATCTTGCTGTTGGAACTCCCCAAAGCTCAAGTACATAGCGCGATATGTCTCAGGAACCCAAATGTAGGTATGTACGTAATCAGTCAAAAGAAATCCAGCCTTTTGCCAGAATCGAATTCGCTCTGCATTCTCTGTGCTAGGTTCAGCCTCCACCTCAATGACGATGCCTCTACAGCCTGCGTTTTCTGCCCAATTTCGCACGTCACGCATACAGGCCAAACCTACACCTTGCCCACGCTGAGATTGGCTAACTGCGATATAGTCGATGATTAGCACTTGTGCCGCTTGATTCAAAGCAGTCAACGCCATGGCAATCACATTTGAACCCTCACGCCATGTGTGCAGCGTACAGATACCTCTTTCGAACATGCTGCGGATGAGAGCTCGATTTTTTCTGCCGTGTGCTGGAAAGGCTTCATTGTAAACATGCTCCGCTTTAAGCCATAGGTCTTCATTCCAAGAAGTCGTTATTTCATAAACCATCCTATTCGTACTCCCCTAAAGCAAAGTCCACAGCATTTTCAGCATGAATTTTCGTTGTATCAAATAAAGGAACCGATGCATCCTGTTGGGATATTAATAGCGTAATTTCTGTGCAGCCCAAAATAACGGCTTCTGCTCCATTGCGGACCAATTGATTGATGATGGCGATGTAGGATTGCTTTGAATCTTCCTTTAATAGACCAAGACACAATTCTTCATAAATGATATCGTGCACAATTTTCCTTGACGCCTCGTCTGGGACAATGACATCAAGTCCGTATTTTTCGATGAGTCTGCCTTTGTAAAAATCATGTTCCATTGTAAAAGCCGTGCCGAGTAAAGCGACTTTTTTAATCCCTGAAGCTACAATTTCATTGGCTGTTGCATCTGCGATATGCAGTAATGGGATTGAAACTGCCTCTTCCACTTCTCTGGCCATCTTGTGCATGGTATTCGTACAAATGACGATGCAATCCGAGCCGGCAGACTCTAGTTTCCGAGCAGAATCAACCATTATTTGCGTCGCTTCATCCCATTTCCCTTCATGTTGAAGCGTTTTGATCTCATGAAAATCAACCGAGTACATGAGACTTTTGGCGGAGTGATGTCCGCCTAATTTGTTCTTTACACATTGATTAATGATTTGGTAATAAAGCAAGGAAGATTCCCAGCTCATACCACCGATTAATCCAATTGTTTTCATACATAACCCCTCACTAATAACTATTTACTCTATAATAACAGAAACTTGATCTTGTGATAAATTCTCACGCTACATGCTTGATTATGCAACTTTTTCCTTTTTTTGGCGTTTAATTGAATGATCCTACTTTCCAAATGAAGGAGAATAATCCTCAATGAGACGCAAATCAATTGCAGGTCTAGCAGTGATTCTATGTGCAGCAATGTCTATCACTTCTCTCCCCCTTGCCAAAGTACACGCTAACGAACTACCTGTTGGAACGGTTGTCGGAAAAGTGCTCACAACAGATATTCGCGCATTCGTAAATGGTGGTGCCATCCGATCGATGAATATTGATGGCAAAACGGCTATTTACGTGGAAGATTTGCGCAGTCATGGCTTCCATATCGCTTGGGAGCCGAACAAGCGACAAGTCTCTATTTTCCCAGACAACAACGAATTGGAAACTACGAAGGACTATCCTGACCTCGGCTTTACTGGAGGATGGGTTGGTTCCAAAATTGCTGACGTGCTCTCAACCAATATTCATACTTTTGCTCTAGGAAAAGAGATTCCTTCCTACAATGTAGAAGGCAAAACAGCCGTGTTCCTGCAAGATCTTGCACCGCTGCTTGGCGGACTCGAATGGAACGAACAATTACACACCGCTTCCTTCCTAGCGGATACCAGCTTGATTACTGATCCGCAGGCCGCTCAAAGTGTCGAATACCCCTTACAGGTAGAACAAACATCTAGCATTCGTTTGTCCATTCAGTTTCAGGATGATGGACTTTTCGTAGGGGATAACCTCATTGGGTTCGCTCAAGACGGAAGAGCAATGCTCTCATTAACGAAAATGGCACAATTACTTAACTATCAGACGGAAACCAAAGATAATGGACATTATTTGTATGACAAAACTTACGGATTTCACATTTCTCCAAACCTCGATACAGTCAGTTTGTACTGGTTTAATGGCAAAACCAGCGAGGTAAAATTAACATTTCCAACCATAGAGCGTAATGGAGACCTCTTCGTGTCCGAGTATGATTTGAAGCAATTATTCGGATATTCTGGTATTTGGCATTCGGATACTAGACAACTGGACATTGATTATGCCCAATTCGATGTGAAGGATTTCGGCGTTTCCGCGCATTCGAACAATTATTGGTACGCGTTAAAGGGGCTGTTTTATGGATCAAGCACGATGGAAATGCCTAATCTTTCGATGTTCGTTACTAGGAACGGCACAAAGTTCGGTGGTAACTCTTCTACATCCTTAATGGATCAAACATCAGCAACAGGTTCACCGGTATACCAATTTTCATCCGCGGTGCAGCTTGACTTAGGTGACAATGACATCCAGATCGTGTATCACATCGGCAACCGAATTCTGTACAGTAACACGTTCGTCAATACCCTTACACCGATTCTGCTGAACCCCGTTATCAATTACAGTGATTTGTCGACTGGAATGGGCAGCTTCAGTTCGATCACCTTGGAGTCGCCAGAATCCGGCTTGGTTCGGACAGATAACGGCAAGGTAGAGCTAAGGGGGACTGTACTCAAAGCACAAGGAAACGGTCTACACGCCGTGATCGAAAAAGATGACAGTGGCAGCTGGATTGAACCGGAGACTGCGTCAATCCCTTTTGACGATGCGCAATTTACTGCCTCTCTACCTCTTCTTCATGGAACTGGGCGATATCGGGTTACACTTCGATCTGACTTGTCGATCCCTGCTCCACGTCAATTCAATCCTTACATCGATGTTGCCCGTTTTTATGTTGATTACAGAGAGAGCCTCCCTGGCATTCTCGGCATGCAAGACTCTGATGGCATTAGCTGGCGAGATGGGAAGATGCTGCAAACCTCGGATAAGGGTCTCTCCTGGGATGTCGTCATACCTGATGGCGTGGCTGAGAAGGATCGTTTGATCGCTGCTAATTTTGAAGTTCCTGCCTGGGGATATGCGGTCTATCTCACAGATGACCAACAACCAAGGCTCATTGCAACCCATCAATTGTATGACGGAGGTTGGGAAGCAGCAGCACTGCCAACGCTAGAGGCTTGGGAAACTTCTCCAGAAGTAGCGCCGTATGTGGCAAAGCTCTACTCTGACCCCGCTTATATTATGCTGACCTCTTCACCAGCAGCAGGTAAAAACTATAAATCACTGTACCGCACCGATGACCGTGGTAAAACTTGGATACGCGTAGGAAATCTGAACTCGGATATCGCGGGTTCCCCGACTGGTATCAGCTACCGTAAGGCGAAGGAGGGCTGGATGACCACAATAAATCATGGACAACAAGATATTCCGCTTTACCGCACACAGGATGGCGGCCAAACCTGGTCTCTTCAACATGTCGACATCCCGGCAGATCTGCAGAGCGGATATGTCAACGCCTATCCTCCCGCTTTCGATCAAGAAAGTGATTATCACGGCATTTTCATCGCCGAGTTCATACAGGGCAGTAAGAAGACGTATGTCTTCTATGAAACGAGAGATGCTGGCGAGACATGGACACCTCTCACTTATCGGTTAGATCATGTGCAAGACATTCCAGTGCTGCACTTCGATAACTTGCTGATGGGCAGAGCGATTTCTGAGGACGGCAAAACCATCTACACCATGGATACCTATAACCGTACAAACTGGCAAACGATCAAGCCTAATATTTCATTGCAAAATGCTACGCAATTTTACCTTCGCACGAATGGTTATGGTTGGGTACTTCTGAACGGAAGCGTCTTGATCACGAATGACGGTGGAAGAACATGGGATGAACCAGTACGCAAATAGTCAACTCGTTGAAACGACAAAGCTGCCGCTCTATAGTACTCTCCGCCATCCCCTTATCTAAATAAAAACAAGGAGCATCTGCAGCCGCAGATCAGCTCCTTCCTGTGGATGACACTAAAAAACAAACGTTGACCGCATTTTCTTCTCCATCATGGCTTTAATCTCATGTACCAGCTCAATTGAAGCTTCGATCTCAACTTTTCGCGTGGAGACACTCTCGACACTGCACCCGATGGGAATCCCTTTTTCCAGTCCAAATTCGAATAATTCCTCAAATATTTGCTTCGATACAGCTACCGATTTATCCAGGACATCATTGGAGTATTTCAAATCATTTTCCAACCATTTCGGAATGCTGATCCCTAGCCATTTCATAAATTCCAATGTTTTTGTGGATCCGCAAGGCGCAATATTCATCAATATCGGCACCATGTCTAGCTTGTTTTCTTTACAGTGATAATAATAATCGGATAAAAAGTTTTTAGACGCTTCGACATTATAGGTTGCCTGAGAAATGAAGAAGCGACTTCCGCTCGCTATTTTGCTGACCATTCTAAGATGCTCATCATCTTTTTTCATGTGTCTTTCTGGAATGACGACTGCACCTAAAGTAAGATTATTGTTCAGCTTCTGGCTTAACGCATAGGCTTCTGGCAGCCCCATAAGAACTTCTTGGTTACTAGAAGATGCCCCGACAAACACGGAAAACCGATCTTCTTCTTGGTCAGCCTTAAGCCAATCGGACAATTGTTCCTCTGTATATTTACCAACACATCGATAAATAATTTTCGGGACATTTAACTCTGATAAATATTCCTTACTGTACGTAGTCGGGTCAACCGTTTGCAAATAAGGAAAAGGCCGATCTTGATCAATCCGATCACTTTCTTCCTGCACATCATAAAGAATTAAACCATCTATTTGAAGCTTCTGAAGCCGCTCACATTGTTTTTGTGAAATTTCAGCCATTTTCTCTAGCGATTGTGTTTCTTTAGGCGGCGTCATCCCATAGGTAAGGATACCTGTTTCTCTTCTAATTATTTTGTCTTTTAACATATGTGTCACAACCTTATCTACCTAATTCCCGAAAAATGAAATCACAGTTAACTACTCGGTATTCTATAGTTCGACTCCAATTTGCGAATTCCTCTTCAAATCAAAATGATCATGAAAGGAACTTCCCTCTCATAAATGCCAAACTTGCCGCTAACTCCTTCTCTGGATCATGAACGGTACACTCTGCCGAAATCATTCCTCGATAGCCGGCTGCCTGCAAGGCTGTTACGAATTGATCATAAGGATACTGTCCTGTCCCAGGCGACAATCGTCCCGTATCAGCTAGATGGATATGTTGCAGCCAATCTTTATTTTCGATAAGGGTATGCAGGTGATCCTGTTCTTCATCCATATGGTAGAAATCTGCCAAAACCCGAATAGACGGATGATTAACCTGTTTGGCAAACATCACTGCCTCCGAAACCGTGTTTATGATGTTAGATTCCTTGCGATTCAAAGGCTCAATGGCCAACGAAACACCTGTATCTTGGAACTCATCTCCGATGAATGATAGCAGTTGTAGAAGCTGTTCCTCTGCGCGATTGCGATCCCAACCATCTGGAATATGCCGTGCCTTCCCACTTCCGAGGACTGCGGTCTTGGCTCCGATCTTATTTAAAGCGCTTGCAGCTTTATGAACATAACGTCGGATTCGTTCTTCATCTGCTTCCGGACCTACCACTTTCAGGTCTCCTGGAAAAAATATGCTAAAAGCTTGCACCGGCAGCGGCGTGTTCAGATACAAAGGAAGCTTAGCGGCGAAATCCGCCTCATCCTCTATATTTAATGATACGAGAGCACACTCTATATAGTCGAAGCCAATTCGTTGAAGTCTTTCCGCCTCTTGAATTCCACTGCACCATCCAAATGAGTACATGTCCATTCCTCCTATCGTTACTTACTACTCTACTATAACAAAAAATACTATCAATTGGATCATAAATATATCCAATTTGATAGCTATAATATGTGAATAGACATATTTGGACGAACAAAAATAAAGCTGCCTCGCGGCAGCCCGTTCGAAATACTAGAGATTTTGTATAGCTTATCGTGCATTCGAATCCGCTTGAGAAATACCCACAATGGTTCCACTCGGATCAGTAAAATAGGCAAGGTAGCCCATTCCAGGCATGCTCATTTTCGGAACGACAATGGTTCCTCCATTCGTAGTAACAGATGCTAGATAATCATCGATCGAAGTTACCTCGATAGAATTAATGGTTCGGTTCAAGCCATCAGGTGACTTCAATAATCCTCCATCAATACCTGGTACATCACTGTTTCCCGTCTTAATAAACCAATAATCTTGTGGCCCTGGAAACTTCATGAATTCCCAATTAAATGTTCGTGTATAGAACTCGATGAGTTGATTAGGATCTGCTGCTTGCATTTCGAATCGTAATATCCTGCTCATAACGGCACCTCCCTTTTTCTCATTTTAACAATTAGGTCGCTGCTGCGCAAAACCCATCCTGCACATGGAATAATTGAAGCTCGTCTGCTGAATTTTATCGCATAAATCCCACAGATTATCTAAGAGTCGCACTTCTATATTTCTCCTGATAAGCTCTCCGAATAGATCCTTTATTTCAAAACGATGGATAGGAACTTGTGATGTTTCACTCACATAGTACCCCGCACTAGCATCATGCATATAAAAATGGGACGAATCAAATTCATATAGATATAACGTGGTATGCTTCATAATTTCAAACCATTTGTGTTCAATCGCTACAACATGTTTCATTGAACTCGAGGAGACGTAATTCCTTTTATCTGCCTCCGTGGTTGCTTCATTACAATGATACGTCACTCTCGGACAATTTCGAGGCGTTAGGAAATTAGGCAAACATCTTTCGTTGATTGCCCAAACTAGTCCTCTTTCTTGATCCAGTTCTTTTCTAGTAGGAATTCTGGGGTGAAAAATAGCAATGTCTTTCTCTTCGCTCACATGAAATAGTTTCACTTTTGCTCCCTCCCCCATTTCATCATTCAATAAGTTGCTTTTCAGCCGCTTCGACTGTATGTTTCAGCAGGGTAGCTATTGTGACAGGACCGACCCCTGCAGGCACTGGTGTAATTGCAGAAGCATTTTCCATACAAGCCTCATAATCAACATCCCCGATATTACCTTCATTGTATCCTGCATCCAAAACGATGGCACCAGGTTTAATCCATTCCCCTTGCACAAATTTCGGTTTACCAACCGCCGCTACGACAATGTCACCTAATCGAACCATCTCTGCTACATTCGTCGTCTTCGAATGGCAGATGGTTACCGTTGCGTTCCGATTTAATAGCATCATGGAAACTGGCTTTCCGAGGATAGGACTTCTGCCTATTACCACAGCGTGTTTGCCCTCTATGGCGATGTGGTAATAGTCCATAATAGCGATTATAGCCGCTGGGGTACAGGAAGGAAATTCAGCAAAACCGAAGGCATTTTGAGCAAATCCTAACGTAGTTACACCATCCACATCTTTCTCAACATGAATGGCTTCAAATGCAGCCCTTTCATCTATGTGATGAGGGACAGGATGTTGTAACAAAATCCCATGGACATGCGGGTCTGCATTCAGTTTAAGAATCTCAGCAACCAAATCTTCTGTCGTTGTATGCGCGGGAAGCTCGATACGAATGGACTGAATACCCAGTCGCTTGCACGCATTCCCTTTCATCCTCACATAGGTAGCTGATGAGGGATCATCTCCAACTAAAATCGTCGCCAAGCAGGGGATGATCCCTTTCATGGATAATTTCTTTATTCTACTTCGCAGAGCCTCTTTCATGTCTGTTGCCACTCGATTACCATCCAAGATTAATGTTTCCGCGGTCATCTCATCATCCCTCTCAAGTTAAGAGCAAACATAAAGAGGTAAGGGGATTTCCCCTTACCTCTGCCCAGGCGTACGGCCATTATCGATGTACTCCCTCATGGTTACCCATGCTCCGCCAGTTACACATCGTTTAATTATAGTTGTATCATAGCAACGAATTCCATTATTTTCAATATCTTGGCCTGAGAAAATAACTATAAAGTTGCCGGCGACATGAAGAACGAATACCACATATTCGTCATGAATACATCAAGTACAACGAAATAGAACATTTCCAAACCAACATTCCGTTCGGACAGTCCTTTTCGCCATAAGCACGTCATCCCATAAGAAATCAAAGCAAAAATAACAAGTAGTAACAAGCAAGCCCATACCGATTGCAAGAAATCAGGCATCACTTGTAAAGCAATTGTCTTCCGATAATCTCCGATAAATATGGCTTTTACGATGAGATACATCGCGAGTGATATCCCAAAATGCCTCCTGGCGTGCTCATCGTAATGATATTGCCAGAATACACTGATCACGACTAAATATAGGCCAGGCAATAAGATCCATTTTAAACTTATTAGTGCCGTGAGAACGCCAATCCCCCAAAAAAGTGGTAGATTGCCTGCAGCCTCTTGTAAGTCCTCTACACGAATCTTGTTCATACTCTGCTGATAAGGAAGTTGATCAGTGGCGTAAAACACTCGAAATGATTCCGCATTCACAGCATCCAGCCAAACAGCTAATGAATTTCCTTTGATTGTCGCGAAGTTCGGATAGGAAGCGAAACCACCGAATTGGCTAATCCGAGTGGAGTCCACCATTTTACCATCCTTAAAGCCAACCTTGTACACCTCTTGACTCGTTTGGCGCCTATTCTTCTCATAAACAGACGATACCACTAGCGTTACTTCGCCAGAAGAAGCATGCGTGAACGAAGGATGCAGAATTGTATCCGAATCACTCTTTTTCGAGACGGGAAGATTGATGATGTCGTCTTGCACCTTATCCGGTTGATTCGAAGAGAATGTAAGTACGTGCAGCGTACTCTTCCCTGATTTACGTGAACTGGTCGTATACACCGTTATCAATGAAGAACCATCTACAGCCAGCGCTATATCATCTAAACTACTCGTTGCAAAATCGACATCCTTTATTTTGTTCTGCACAAGCGGCTTCCAAGTTCCGGCTGCAAGATTGGCATAATGAAAGGATTCATTGCCATCTTTACTGATTGCGTAGACTAGTGAAAGACTGCCAGACGCATCCAGATGACCTTGGATATGTTTAATATTCGCGATATCAAGCTGTGACCAACTTAGCTTTTCATTCGGATGAAATGCACTCACATAAAGCGTTGAATCATTGTAAGCCAGCAGGATGCTTTCCCCTTTTGAGCCAACAACCGCTTGCACGTCATTCAAATCGTTTACAAGCAGATTACTCTTTGGTGACCATGAACCATTCTTCCACTCACTCCCGAAAAGTTTATTACCATCGCCGATCCAGATGACATGATCTCTGTCAATCATCCTATAAGCATGGAGAGAACCTGTATCGGGTAAGGGACGAGTCTCTGAGCTATGTTGCCCCTCCTGATCAATCGTGACCATTTCGAGCGTTTTCCCTGCTAGATACGTAAAGCTGCTATCGCCAACCATTTGCACGGGTTCACCATACGTTGCTACCTGCGTTAATTCCGTTGCACGGCCGAAAGGCGCCGGATATGGCTTTACATTTTCATTCGCTAACATGAACGTTTGAATCAAACCGATGACGAGGATCGCCACTAGAAATGGCACATACGTAAATAGCTTCCATCTTGATTTCTTCACTTCTTACTTACCTCCAAAACTTTCCTACTACCCTATCGGAAATGATTTCTGGCGTTTAATTTTCCAATGTTCAATAAACGCGCAACCCAATCATAACATTGATTCAATTGCTCTTCACTAATAAAATCAGAACGGTGCTCAAACATGATCTTCACTTGATCATTCTGCTCGGCAATCAACTCGAGATATTCCTCAATCGGTGCCCAGCCGTCACGAGGATCCAGATCAGGCAGTACGGGATGACGAGAATTGGCAATCGTTTCATTCACTTGTACATTACTTAGATGGATCGAATAGGCAAAACGCGCGAATTTACGAATGACTTTTTTGGCATCAAAAAAAGGATCTATTTTTTCCTGCAAATACAGTCTCGCCGTGTCCAGACAGACTTTTATATGGGGATACTTCACCAATAGCTCCTCAAGAAAATCCGTCTCATAAATATATCGATTCAATGCATCAAATTCCAGGACCGGAATGAAGGCATACTCCTCGCATTTCTTTGTCAACCATTGAAAAAGCAGCTCTGTCCTATCCTTCAGTGTCTCAAAGTTAATCTCAATTTCATACATATACTCAGATTCATCTGAAAATCTCCAATTACGCCAATCCACCCTTTCGTCCAATATAACTGGCTTGGGATAGTGAAATAGGATATAAGCTGGACGCACGGATTTAAGATATTCTAGCTCGCTCTGAATCCAAGCATAGGCTGAATCGCTCATTTCAGGATTTGTAGCTAAGAACAAAGCATCTCTAGTTTTAGATAAATGAGGCCGTAAAGGAAAATGAATACCAATCTGGAAATTGTTTTGTTGCGAAGCTAGAATAAGCTTTTGCGTATCTTCCATAGCATCAAACAAGCAGGCTTCTATCCCGAAAAATCCATCACGGAAATCCCTTTTAAATTTATTCTCATCAAAACTCCCGTATTGACCAATCATGAATCGATTCATCCTAGACAGCTCCCTCGATTAATTGAGATCCCTCCCTCCTATTCTTCTATTTCAAAGATAGAATCCACAATGATCGGCAGGTTATCTCTAAGCGATACCGCTCCAAAGACCGATCTCGCATGTACGCCCTTTTCGCCAAATACGTCCAGCATCACATCCGAACATCCATTCAACACTTTGTGATGCTCCTCAAATTCGGGGACTGCATTTACAAAGCCTTGCAGTTTAACAACTTGTTTAATACGATCCAGAGAACCTACAGCAGACTGCAGAACAGCTAGGATTTCTATGCCTGTTAATCTAGCAAATTGATAACCTTCTTGGGTCGTATAGTCTTTCCCTAGTTTTCCATTCGGACTGCCAGTCGGACCTTTGCCCGAGACGAACAATAGACCGTTCACTTTCACATAATTGGCATATTTCGCTGCGGGTTCACTTGCCACCGGTAACACAATTCCTAAAGTAACTAATCTTTGAGCTATGGTTGATTCTGGCATATTGGATCCTCCTATGATGATCTAGAATCTATCAAACGTTTTACCGCTTCAACGATAAGTTCTGGTTCATGCTCTTGAATATAATGAGCACTTTCGTGGGCAATAATTAACTCACTTTGATGTGAGAGGGACAACATTTCTCCTTGTAATTCATGCCAAAGCCTTTGGGTGCTCGGGGTATAATGCACTTTTTTACCTGCTGATAGAATGGTTAAAGGAATTTCTCCGAGATGCTCGCTGTGTTTTATTTGAGCCAAACTTTCATTAAACTCTTCATATGTAGACTCTTTAGTAAACTGTTTCACATATACCTCTTGGAACTCTGTTGGCATGGTAGGAAGAAATCGCTGCCTATAATCCGCAGGCGTCGAATCTACCAAAATTAAACCCGTAACGTCACTAGGATTCAGGCTTGCAAATAGACGCATATTTACACCACCAAAAGAGTGCCCTACCAAAAGATAAGGAGGCTGCAAATTTGCATGATCCAAAAGTTGTTTAAGTTCAATAACCATTTGTCTGCTCGTCCTTGGATGAGGACTTTTCTCACTATTTCCTAGTCCAGCTCTGTCATATGTGATAACTTTCGTTATTGCAGCGATATCTAAAACTATATTACTCCAAACCTTGGAATCATCACCATACCCTGATTCTAGAATGACGCTAGCATAGGCGCTACTACTCCCAAGAGTTTGAAGGAATAATTTAAATCCACCGATATCTACAAGTGATTTTTCTTCGTTCATTTTAGAATTAGACATCATTCGTTTCCCCGATCACTTCAAAATCAAAACCCCATTGAATCTTTTGTAGTCCTCAAACACTTCAGTATGATGTCTTGCAAAGAATTCATTGGATGCTTCAGGTAACGCATGGATCGGGTAAAATTGTGCGTTTGTACTTTCATCTGTTTCTTTTTCAAGATTACCTGACCATTCATCAACACGAAATAAAAATTCAACCACTTGATAGTCATTTCCATATCTATCGGTATATCTTTGCTTCTCGGGGTTCGAATAAATGGCGATCATCGTAGCTCTTATAACATCCAGACCTGTCTCCTCTTTAACTTCTCGTACTAAACAATCATAGACAGACTCGTTAAGTTCCATGGCGCCAGCTGGCATTCCCCATTTGCCATCCCCTCTGCGCTTGATAAACAGTGCGTCCCCTTTTGCATCACATAGAATCGCTCGAATCGAGTTTGTAAGTAACATTTGTGTTCCGATTAGCTTCCTAATCTTACCCGTATAAGAATCCGCCCAACTCATGACGTTCGCCACCTCTCCTGGATGGGCCTCATGGCCCAGAACTCAAACTCTTTATTTGGTATTCGCCATTTGACTTTTGAAGCGTGACATACAGACCACGATTTATAATCCAACCATCCTCTGTCCGTTCGCCACCTCCAGCAAGGATGAATTCGATGGAAGCCGGTAGTATGTCGTAGGAGACAATAAAGTAGGTGTCTTCATCATTTTGCAAAATCTGAATGTCATCATGAATCCTATAGTTTAATATTCTTTTGGCCGCGGATACCGAACCATTCTTTTCTTGTTCTAATTTAGCTGCAAATAGCTTCTTTACGATCGGTTTCATTTCATTCTGTTGTTGGATACTCATCTCAAAACTTGGCGCATTTACAGCATAGGCAGAGCAACCTGACACACAACTTACACTCAGAAGTAAGATAAAAGTTTTCAACCACTTCATAGCATCACCTCTTCTAATGTATGGATCGTAGCATTCATACAACTAATTTATCCTTACGTACAATCCAGAATTTAACATTTCACATCATTAGACGACACCCAACTCAGATAAGTTTCATCAAAAACTCACTTATTTACAAGCATTCATCGGACTGGTTAGAATTACTGGCCCCAGCTTTCCGGTTTTCCCATTCGAAAGTCGAACTTCCATCGTACTTTTCGTTAGATCAGCTGTAATATCATCAATTCTTCCCGCCCAAGTCGGACCACCTTCCTGAGACGTAGGATAGAGCTTGAAGCGCCAACTAATCTCATTCAGAATAAAAGTAAATCCTTCATACCCATCATAATCTCCTAATGTAGATGGCACAGGTAAGTGATTCGCATGCATGCTGATACTGGTACGAGGAAAACTTGGCGTGAGTTTCACCTTGTAAACTAACGCCGCTCCTCTGGCATTTCCATTGTCTACAACGACAGGTTCAAGCACAGCGCTGCAAGGCATGAGTACTTCGGCTTTACTTTGTGCTGGACGAATCATTACGCTCCCTACAAGCAATACAACCACCATTAATTTCTTCACATGAATTCCTCCACAACTGTATTGTGGTTATTTTTCCCACTTCCCTGATTCCTATAACATTTGTTAAAAAAGCCACCTATAGGTGGCCATAATCTTTCTATTCGTAGCTATCTTTGAATAATTTGCTCGCGTCTTGGACCAACGGAAACGGTTGAAATCTTCACACCGATCGCGGATTCTACGAAAAGGATGTACTCAAGGGCTGCTGCTGGAAGATCCTCCATACGTTTAACCTGAGAGATATCGCTTTTCCAACCTGGTAACCGAGTCAAAACTGGTTTTGCTGACTCCATCACCGCGGTAACTGGAAACCGATCGACAATCGAACCATCTGCCAACTCGTATCCGACACAGACAGGAATTTCATCCAAGTAGCCTAATACGTCCAAATTAGTTAATGCAACACTCGTTGCTCCCTGTATCATACAGCCGTACCTCGTGGCCACCGCATCAAACCACCCCATTCGTCTAGGACGCTTGGTATTGACACCATATTCACCAGCATCGCCTCCACGACGACGTAATTCTTCAGCCTCGCTGCCTTCTAGCTCCGAGACGAAAGGTCCCGCTCCAACACAGCTAGAGTAGGCTTTCACAACCGCGAGAACATTCGAAATCGAACTGGCGGGTAGTCCTGCACCGACAGGAGCAAAGCCAGCAAGCGTGGAAGATGACGTCGAATAAGGATATATGCCATGATCTGGATCACGTAATGCGCCGAGCTGCCCCTCCACTAAGATCGATTCTCCATTTGCATTCGCATGCTGAAGTAGTGTTGTTGTATCACATACGTAAGGAGCAATTCGTTCAGCCTGCAACAAGAGCTGCTCCATAAGTTCGTCCGTCTGGATGGCTGGACGTCCATATAGATGCTTGAGTAACACATTTTTCGTTGTAAGCAAATGTTCCAATCGTGCTTGTAACCGAGTTTGATTGTATAAATCCGCAACCTGAATGCCGAGCTTCGCATATTTGTCCGCGTAAAATGGCGCGATCCCACGCTTGGTTGAACCATAACTACGCGCACCAAGCCGCTCCTCTTCGAGTTCATCTAAGTGTTGATGAACCGACAGTACTAATTGTGCTCGTTCAGAAATGGCCAATTTCGGGCGAGGTACATTTCTAGCTGCAAGCGTCTCTAATTCACCTAACAATATATCTGCATCAAGTGCCGTTCCTGGCCCAATCACGTTAGTTACATGCGAATAAAACACGCCAGAAGGAAGCATTCGCAAAGCGAATTTGCCGTAATCATTAATGATGGTATGCCCTGCATTGCTTCCCCCTTGGTACCGGACAACGAAGGATGATTGTGCAGCTAGAACATCCGTCATCTTCCCCTTTCCTTCGTCTCCCCAATTCGCACCAACAATCGCTGTTACTGTCAAATTCAACGCCTCCAATACTTGTTTTGCCTTACAAAGCTTATTATAATTGCCCTAACGGCATTAGAATAATTGATATAAGTTATATCAGATATAAGGTGAGGTAATATGCATGGATGTTAATCTAGAGTGGTATCGTGTCTTTTATTGGACCACCAAGACAGGCAGCTTATCGAAAGCAGCTGAAGAGCTTCACATCACCCAACCCGCGGTGAGTCACACAATTAAACAGCTTGAGAATGTGCTCGGTGGGCAGCTCTTTTTCCGTACGGCAAAGGGAGTCACGTTAACCGTTGAAGGTGAAGTGTTATTTCGATATGTCGAACAGGCTTTTAGCTTTATGAAAATCGGTGAAAAAGCCATCGCTGACATGCACAGCTTGCATAGCGGGGAAATCAACATTGGCGCAAGTGATACGCTTTGTAAATATTATCTCTTACCTTATCTCGAGGCTTTTCACGATCAGCATCCAGGGGTGAGAATCCGAGTTACGAACCGAACGACGCCTGAAACGTTGGCCTTGCTCAAAGAAGGCAAAATCGATTTTGGAATCGTCAGCCTACCAGCCTCGGACAAACAGATTGAGTTCCGGGAAAGCTCTCTGATTCAAGATTGTCTTGTTGGTGGCAAGGCTTTTGCACACCTTGCACGAGCTCCGTTATCGCTAGATGATTTACAGGCATACCCCCTGCTTTTATTGGAAAATGGCGCGAGTACCAGGCGCTATATCGATGACTTCGCTGCTTCTAAGGGAGTAACACTCGCGCCTGAGTTCGAGTTAGGCAGCATCGATCTTCTAGTTCAGTTTGCCAAACGAGGCTTCGGACTTGCTTTTGTAATCGGCAATTATGTCGCTGAGGAGCTCGCTTCAGGCGACTTAATCGAGATCCCTCTAACCCAGCCCATTCCTGCGCGCAAAATAGGGCTTGCAACACTCCGAAGAGTCCCACTCTCGGCGGCCTCAAAGTCATTCATGGCATTGTTGCCCTGAACGAAATAGTAAAAAGAGGCTATCCAGCTCAAGCAGATCATTCTACTTGTCGGATGCCTCTTTTTGATACCATGATGTTTAGAAAAATAACTGGATTTCATGTAGCTAAATTTACTCAATCCTTGCGAAAATCACAATTAACTGGATTTCATGCAGGTAATTTCAGCAGATTATCTCGATATCATCGATTCCAGCAAAATTAACTGTAGTAAATCCATCTAATGTACGTCTCAAGCAAATTTTCGTGAAATTAGCTGTAGTTTTTCCATTTAGTTGGTAATGTGCGTACTGACTGATTCCCGATTCTTTGAATGCTGTTTTTGGACCGCGCTTTCACGACTTATTGAACACTAAGTGCTTCAGTTTTTAATAACCAATTATCAACAGACTTTAATGGATAATACACGTTATTTCCAATTTTCACAAAAGGAAGTTGACTTGAAGATACGCCATTCACGAAGGGCTGAAATCCTATTTTATCTACTTCTGCCTCACTGATCCCTAAATATTTGGCAAGTTCAGAGCGGCTTAACAGTTGAGCCTGTGGTTTCGTTAGTGGAGCAGGTGTTGAAATAACAACGGGGTTGGAATTGTTAGGATTTGCTATCATCCAACATCCCGCCAAGATACAAACACCTAGAAAGGCAACAGAAAGTGCCATCAAATAGTTTTTCATAGAATCCTCCTTTCACCCATTTTCCAAATTTGGTCACGGTTAAGGGTCTCTTTAGTCATAAAACACCATATGCGATTTGTCCTCTTTGTAATAGGCTAGACGGTCCTCTAACGTCCCCGTATGGAATTCGAATTTATGCCCGTCTGGGTCCGTAAAATAAATAGATTTTTTATCTCGCTCATCTCTTGTTCGACCAGGAAGCAGGGATACCTTCAACTTGATAAGTTTTTCTTCTAAAGCATCCAAATCATGCTCATCTACCGTGAACGCAATATGCGTATACGAATACTGAATCTCCTCACGTGGGATATCCTTCTCTTGATTCAAAGCTAACCAGTTCCCGTTCAAGTCAAAGTAGGCTAAATTTCTTCCTTTTACCAAGAGCTTTGCATCAAAGACTTGTTGATAGAATTCAATCGATTTCTCTAAATCCGAGACTGAAAACAGCAAATGATTAATCGCTCCTATTTTCATGAAACGTTCTCCCTTCGCTTATTGATGACATCTCCTATCTTCTGTACCGGGACACTGAACAGGATGAGAACGGCCGCTAGACCATCCATCCAAGTCAACCGCTCTCCTAACAACAGCATAATAAACACAAGTGTGACAACCGGAGCAAAGAAGGTGAAGCTCGCGATTAGTGATGCTGACGAATACTTCAAAGCCCTGAAATACAGGAAGAATCCAAAAACAATATTGCTAAGACATAACCACAAAACGCCATAGAAATCCATCATTTGGAGCAGCTTTCCCTGTGAATAAACCAGCATTCCTCCAATGGCCAATAGCCAAGCTACTGATGTGATCACAAAGGTACTGATTAACATGTCTTTCTTATTTTTCTTCACAAGATTCGTAAACAATCCCCAGCTCACCGCTGCCATTATCGCCAGTAGATCGCCCTCTAGGTTTGTAAAACTGAAATTCGCGAAATCCCCCTTCGTTATCAATACGATAGTCCCCATAAACCCCATGAGGATAGAGAGGATTTTGTACCGATTTAGCTTCTCTTTATGGATCGGAATGGCAAATAGGACGATAAAAATGGGAAATAAATAGTTTAACATAGAGGCCTCAATCGCCGGTATGAGTTCTAGTGATTTTAGATAGAGAAAATCATATAAGAACGTAAATACGCCACAGGCAAGCACCAGCATCCACTCTGAAAACCTCCATGACTTGAAGATCCTCCCCCGCGCTTTGACGAATACAATACCTGCAAATATGACAACACCAATGCCGTACATATAAAATAAAACCTGATAACTGTCCATTCGATTTAAAACCAACCTACTAACGGCTGCAACCGAGCCCCAAATCAGCAATAAAAGAGGCATGAGCACAAAGGGATTCTGGGTGGCAGTTAATTTCTTATCATCTCTTAACAAAATAACTTACTCCTTAAGATCAACTATTTTCATGGGAAACTCTAATCTTACCTGATTTGAAAAAGGGAATACAAGTAAATATTAGGAGTCTCTCCTCATCTACTGTTGGTTCGTAAAAAAGAAGCTGCAGAGCAGCCTCTTAACAAATCATTTTTTTTATACGCCATCCGATATTAAGAACGGCAAATTCAACCGAGAAGGTACATCTTCAGGAAATGACGTGGCAATCAGTTGAATACAGTACGCATCCAGCTTAAAGATAAGTTCACCATTTGGCTTTCGTTCATATAGCGTACCATCTGCTTCCAGCCTATCTTGCACTTGCTTGATGTAAGCATCGTTGCTTACCCCAAAAGTGACAACCATCTCAGTAGGTTGCAAAGCTTTCATCGCAATTGGAATCCATTTGCGTTTCGTTGACGGAATCACAGCATGTGCGGTTCCACCAATCGCAAAGCTAAAGTTATCCATCACTTTATCCAACTTAAAATCAAAGAGACGTACGAACCTCTCCCTATATGCCTTAACCTCATCCACAGGAAAACCGATCTCGCGCAAGTATATGATTTTCAGATCTCCATAGGCCTGTAAGATACCTTCCTTGACATAGGAATGCGCAATAATTTCTAGTAAATTACCGTCCCCATCGCGAAAATATACATTCTTTCCCGTTTCAAAATGATCAATGATTCGGCCATCTGACCATTTTAAAAGAGTAACGCCCGATGCTCGAAGCTCGCTAACTACATCATCAAATTCCGAATACGGCACTTCGAAGGCGAAATGAACTGGATGCAAAGCAGATTCTATTTCTTTAAATGTTAATGTGAAAAAGTCGGTAGGCTGGAAACATATTCCATTCTCGGATTCCGAAATTACAGGGAATTTCAACTGGTCCTGATAAAATTGTTTCACGCCCTGCAGGGATACCGTAGGTAATTGGAGCCCAGCAAAATGAGTTATCATGGCTTGCCACTCCCTCTCTGGAGACTTTAACAAATGCCCTTACACTTAGTATACATTTATGTTTAGAAAGTACAAATCAGATATTTTTATACTCCCTTCATATTCCAATGATATTCCCCGAATACTCTCCTGCTACGCTAAAGTTATATTGGAACTACAGGAGGGATTCATATGCGTCTCGCGTTGTTTACCGACACTTTTGTTCCTCAAATGAACGGCGTTGCACTCACGCTTGGGAGGTTTACAGACTATTTGAATCGCCGTGGCGTCGAGCATCTTGTTTTTTCACCGAAGAGTACGGCTGACATGGTGTACTCGGATCCCATTCGACCCATTACAAGCATCCCTTTTTTTCTATATCCCGAATGCCGTTTGGCTTTACCCAGACTTGTTACTATACGCACAGAACTCGATCGTTTTCGCCCTGATTTACTTCATTTAGCAACCCCTTTTAACCTAGGATTATGCGGGCTGCACTATGCGCGCAAGCACCAAGTACCACACGTAGCTTCCTACCATACTCATTTTGATCGCTATCTTGCTTATTATCGAATGAAACCTGCTGTTCCCTTCTATTGGAGCTATATCAATTGGTTTCATCATTCGTGTGATGCGACCTTCGCCCCATCTCAGGATACGATCTCTACCTTGCAAGAACATGGCCTGGACCGCCTGTTGCTCTGGTCTCGCGGTGTAGACTGCTCGTTATATACGCCTGACAAGAAAAGTAATGACGTCCGTGAACGGTACGGTATTACAGCTCCTTATCTCTTTCTTTATGTTGGGCGCATTGCGCCAGAGAAAGACATCGACACCTTATCTGCCATCATGAAAGGCTTGCCCGATTCCATGAAAGCGCGTGTACACTGGCTCATCGTTGGAGACGGTCCTCAGCTTCAAGAGCTGCGTGAGCAAGCGCCTGCGAATGTGACGTTCGCTGGTTATAAGAATGGCGAAGAGCTTGCACAGATTTATGCATCTGCAGACCTTTTCGTCTTCCCTTCCAGTACCGAAACGTTTGGAAATGTTGTTCAAGAAGCCATGGCGTCTGGACTCCCTGTTGTTACTGCCAATAGCGGCGGTGTGCGAGAAATGGTGCTCCCTGGCGAAACTGGTGTATTATGTACACCCCGTCAGCCGCAATCTTTTATAAGAGAAATCTGTTCATTAGTGGATGACGAGGAACGCATGGGTAGATTCCGTCTTGAAGCCCGACAATTTGCTCTTGGTCGATCGTGGGACGCCATCTTCGACCAATTGCTTCATGATTATGAACAGATCATTGATTTTCGTCGTATCGGGAAGAAATCGGGATTTTACTCGGCATAAAAGGAGGACTTCACATGCGATTAACGATTGTCGGAACGGGTTACGTCGGTTTGGTTGCTGCGGTTTGCTTTGCGAAATTAGGTCATATTGTTACAGCGGTAGATCGGGAACAGGTGATCCAAGACTTACAAGTCAATAAGTTGAACATTTGGGAGACTGACTTACAAGAAATGCTTGTAACATGTCGCAACGAAGGCTATTTGTTCTTCGACACCAACCTTGCAAGAGCCACTAATGGAGCTGACGCTCTGATGATCGCTGTTGGAACCCCTGCTCGCGTCGATGGTCAGACTGATCTTAGTCAAGTGGAAGATGTGGTTGCACAATTGATACTATCTGGCGTATGCCCTCCTCTTGTGATTATGAAAAGTACGGTTCCTGTAGGCACCTGTGATGCGATTGAACAAATCTTAGTGGCTGCGGGTATCCAAACGGAAGTAGCATTTAACCCAGAATTTTTACGTCAAGGCAGTTCGATTCACGACTTTATGAATCCCGATCGAATCGTATTCGGTTGTCAATCACCTCAAGCAGAAGCGGCTCTCCGCCAACTATACAAAGCAGTTGATGCTCCTATTCAAATCTGTGATCGACGCAGCGCGGAGCTAATCAAATATGCATCCAATGCATTCCTTGCCATGAAAATTTCATTTGCCAATATGATTTCTGATGTATGTGAAGGATATAGCGCGGATATTCGCCAAGTTATGCAAGGCGTAGGTACGGATCGACGGATCGGTCCTCATTTTTTGCAAGCAGGTATTGGGTATGGCGGCTCTTGCTTCTCAAAAGATTTACAATCCCTGCTGACTTCCGGAAAAGCCATTGGGTGTTCGCTCCCCTTACTAGAAGCAACAGCACAAATCAATGCAGACCGAATTCCACAAATGCTTGATAGGCTCATTTCACTATGGGGTAATCCACGTGGGATGCGGTTAGGTGTGCTTGGTATCTCTTTCAAACCGAATACCAATGATGTGCGAGATGCGCCATTTCTTACATTGGTCCAGCTATGTCACCTCTACGGTATTGATATTCAGGCTTATGATCCAGTCGTTCAGCATGTTGCGATGCAAGGCGTTAAGGTGATGGATTCTGCTTATGAGGTATCGGCTGGTGCTGATGCCCTTATCATCCTGACAGAATGGCCGCAATTCTCGGAACTGGATTGGGTTCATATGGCTCAATTGATGCACCAGCGTATTATACTTGACGGCCGAAATGTCTTATCGGATCAGGTGATTGCTAGGTTGATGACGATAGATGATATTTGTTATGTGCCTGTTGGAAGATCTGTGGAACGAGTTAAGAAGGCTATTTCGACTAGCATGTAATAGATTAAATGTTCATGAAAAAACGGCAACCTTAGACGGAAATGACGTCCTTGGTTGCCGTTTTATCTTACAAATGTCAAAATCGCCGCCAAATTCGCCACTTCAGGAACTCGTTCTACAACCTAACTTTAAAGACAGCGATTTCCGGTGAACAAGCCACGCGAATTGGAAGCCGTGAAGTTCCTAGTCCGCGATGGATATAGAAGTGCTTGCGCTCATCCAGCTGTCTATGTCCAACATGATAGTCTTTATAAGCGCCAATCGTACGTCCAAGCAACCTGACTTGCCCCCCATGTGTGTGCCCGACGAGCAGTAAATCATATGGAACTTGGTTATCCAAAGCTGTTTTTATAATACTCGGAGAGTGTGCAAGCATGATAACAAAATCATATTTTTGTAATTCCTCATCACTTATGGTTAGGCGTTCCTTCCCGTTAATCGAGTTATCGAATCCGTAAACCAGCCACTTCTTTTCGCCCATGTCGATCGGGACTCCATCATTAGATAAAACAGCTATATGAGACTCTTGAATCATTCGAATAATATCCTCATACTCTTGATCCGAATAACGCTCATGATTACCCGGGACAAAAAATAATCGAGGGCACTCAATTCGACGAATGTCCAATAAGACCTTATTCAATTGCTCTTTCGTTGAAGCCAAATCCCCTGTGATCATCACAAGATCAGGTTTGACGTTATTCACCATTTCACTCAATGAGCCATTGATAAAATGGGTTTGCCCGTGCAGATCAGATATCTGAACAACGGTAAAGCTTTGCTCGGATTGATCGCCGATCTGTACGTGCGAGTATTTGACCCAGAAGGTGCTATATGCAATAAATAGTGCTCCAAGCACTACTAATACGACTATACCTGTCATCACCATAATCCAAAACAACCTCCATCCTGATGAATTCAGTTATGTGCTACACGTGCCAATATACATCTTTTTCTGCTCAAATGCCACTTTCACGAAATCGAAAAAGCAGCTTCAAGGAGCTGCTGCAAAAATAAAAGACCGCGCTATGCGCGATCCTCATTCATTTTCACTGTCTTCATCCAGCTTCGCTTGTAATAGTTGCTGCAACCATGACACATTATCACTCCAAAATTTCCCGTAGAAGTCAACAAAGTCTTGGATCTCCCTTAACGGAGCAGCATGCAGTCGGTAGCGCGTTTCCCGTCCTACTTTGCGATCGGTAACGAGTCCCGCCTCTCTAAGTATCGTCAAATGCTTGGAAACCGCCGTTCGCCCCATTTCAAAATGCAGCGTGATTTCGTGGAGAGGTAATTCCTCTGCCTCAGCTAATAGATGGATAAGCTTTCGCCGAGTTGGATCTGCTACCGCATCATACACATCTCGTATTGGATTCTTCTCGTTCAAAATCACCGCTCCAGACTCTTCACATGATAATAGGACACCTAATGATGTCTTATCATTGTGCGATGCAAGGCGGTGCCATGTCAAGTTTCTGCAGAAGTAAAAAGCCAGCCGCTCATGCAACTGGCTTCCTTCTATGATTTTATAAATACCGTCTTCACATCTGTGTAGAACTCAATAGCCGCCTGCCCTTGCTCCCGCGATCCAGAACTCGACATTTTCATACCGCCAAATGGGGCTTGCAGCTCTACGCCAGCACTCTCGGCATTGACACGAACAAGTCCTGCGTCGATATCATGCATGAAGGTTAGCATACGCGAGATATCTCTCGTGAAAATCGAAGCGCTAAGGCCGAACTTTACGTCGTTAGCAATTTGAATTGCTTCCTCGAAAGTATCCACTTTCATTAAGGCGAGAACAGGTCCGAATATTTCTTCCTGCGCGATGGTCATCGAGCTTGAAATATGTTCAAAGACCGTAGGCTCAATGTAGAAGCCTGCATCTAAGCCCTCACCTTCCACTTTACCTCCGCCACAGAGCAAGGTACCGCCATCTTCGATCCCTTTCGCGATATAGGATAGCACCGTATGATACTGCTTCTCGCTCGCACACGGCCCCATCCACGTGGATGGAACCATGCCTGGGCCTACCCGTATCTGCTGAATACGCTCCAACAACTTCAATTTAAATGCTTCATAAATCTCGCTTTGTACGATAACACGGCTAGTGGCCGTGCATTTCTGTCCGGTTGAGCGTAAGCCACCGCTAACTGTCGCCTCGACAGCGAGGTCTAGATCCGCATCTTTGACCACGATGATGGGGTTTTTACCTCCCATTTCTAGCTGATACTTCGCCCCTTTTGCAAGTGCGCTCTGGCCTACAAGCTTCCCGATACGATCGGATCCTGTAAAGGTAATACCGTGTATATCCGGATGATCTGCTATCGCTTGACCAATCACATCCCCTTGACCCGTCACCATATTAACAACTCCCGCTGGGACTCCTGCCTCTTGGAAGCATTCCATAATCAACGCAGCTGTGATGGCAGTTTCCTGAGCAGGCTTAAACACAACGGTATTGCCGAAGATTAAAGCAGGCGCAATTTTCCAGATTGGAATGGCTACAGGGAAATTCCATGGTGTAATCACGCCGACCACGCCCAACGGCACACGTGTTGTAAACATCAATGCAGCGCTGTCTGTAGATGGAATCACGTCACCGCTCTTCCGCATGCCTTCGCCTGCATAGTAGCGCAGAATAGCGACACCCCTTGCTGTTTCACCTTTGGCCTCAGGGAACGTTTTCCCCATTTCGCGGGTCATCATCTCCGCGATTTCATCCAATCGGCGTTCTAGCTTATCTGCAACCTTGTACAAGTAATCGCCACGAGCTGATCCCGATAATTTGCGCCAGCTCAGCTTCGCTGCTTTCGCCGCTTCCACAGCTTCATTCAAATCTGCGATAGATGATTTTTGCACATAACCCACGATTTCATGCCGGTTCGCTGGGTTGATACTCTCCTCCACCTCGCCGCTGCTTGCTCTTTGCCACTCACCATTGATCAAGTTCAGATACGTTTTAATTTCACTCATGTTAGTCTCTCCCGCCTCTAAACTCCGTTAATGCGGCCAATAGCGCCTTTACGTAGCCAATTGCATAGGCCCAACCGACCCAATTCATCTTCGATTCTGCACTTCGATGTGGTGCGCGATCCATTTCGAGCGAGGTAATATGGTCTGGATTAATACAGCCGTTATAGCCGACTTTATGAAGCTCCAGCAATATTTTGGCCATATTCATGTGTCCATCGTCTAGCATGGCCTCTTCAAATGCTCCTGCTGTCGCCAAACTCGCCCGCACATTGCGGAAATGAACAAGAAAGATTTTATCTTTACGGCCATACTGATAAATTTCATCAAGAACAAGCGGTGTTCCCCCAGCCTCTCCACGCGTACCTACGCAATAGACAAGACCTACATTTCTGCTAGGGAAGCTATCGATTACCCGATTCAAACCGAGCCCGCCAAAAGGCGTGTTATGATAAGGCGTGTCAGAAGGATGAACAGCCAACTTCATATCATACTCTTCAGCTAGCGGAACCAGCTTACTAAATACGAGATCAAAGCGCTTCCACCATGCGTTCAGCTGTTCTACCGTTGGAGGTTGTTTCTCCAAATGACGTTTCAACGATTCTCCGCGAACTAGTGCGCCACCGCGGTGAACAGCTGTGTATTCCTCCGCCATATAGGGAAACACATCGCCGGCAAAACGCTGGCGAACTAACGTTATCCCCGCCTCACCGAAGGTTTTAATCGCATTGCTGACGTTGTCTAATTGAATCTCAGAACCAGGCTCCTCCAGCATGAAGCTCGTTGACATGTCAGGCAGCGTCACCCGATTAATTTCCATCCCATGAGAGCGAACTCTGCGCTTTAATTGCAAAAGTTTGTCCAGATCCGGAAAGCCCTGCTCACGAACACCTGGAAAGGAACCTCCTTGCGTAAAATCGATACAATCAACGCCTAGCTGACACATTTGTCTCAAATCGCTATCGGATAATTCACATGTGGGAACTTGAATGGATACCTTCATCATGACATTTTCCTCCTATCCGTTATTGGCGATCGCGACCAGGTCTAAACTTCGTTTAATAATGGATTCCAATCTTACATAATGCTCACGCTCCACTTGAACTAGCGGTGTTCGAACTTCTAACCCGATTGGCAACCCTACAATGTTCATACCTGCTTTAATCAGCGAAACCGCATACCCTTTCCGCAATTGACGAATCCGATGGATCGGTAAAATCACTTCTTGATAGATGGAACTGACCATCGCCTTGTCTCCAGCAAGCAAACTGGTATAAAAAGCTCTCGATACCTGCGGAATATAATTCGAGATGGCGGAAGAGTACGATAGATAACCTAGTGCTGAGTAGGCTGGCATGGTTAATTCAGCCAACGGCATTCCATTCATCCATTGTAACCTTGAGCCGAGGGATTGTACGAATTCAATATTTAGCTCAAAATTGCCTAAACCATCCTTAAATCCAATGACATTAGGTAAGTTGGTTAACTTTTCTAACGTACTTAAGTTAAAAATCGCGTTATCACGCTGATAAATAATGACAGGTAATCCTGTGCTCTGAGCAAGCGTCTTATAATAGTTGTACAAGCCCTCCTGCTCGGGAATGATTAGATAAGGCGGAAGCAGCAATAACCCGTCTGCGCCAAGCTTTTCTGCCAGCTGGGCACGTTCCACCGCTTCTCTAATATTGCCTCCAGCACCTGCGAATACAGGGACTTTGCCAGCAGAAGTTGCTACACCAACAGTAACTAATTGGGCATATTCGCTGATATTCAATGACTGGTATTCTCCTGATCCCGCGCAAACGAACACAGAATCCAAACCATTGTCCACTAAAAATCGGACGTTCGCTTGAAAAGCTTTCTCATCTAGCTGCTCATTATTATCAAACGGTGTCACCGGAAAGCCCATAATTCCTGCGAGTGAAATATTCAAATCTTTCGCCATTGTTCACAGCCCCTTTGCAAATTCTTCCACGCCTATGAAAGTAATTATAAAAAATGAATGCGTTTCCGTCTTTATAAAAACAGGCCGCTTTTTTTCAAAAATTCCATGCTATAATAGTTTTCAGTCTACTTGAGAGGAGTCCCCATGCGTGCTAAGTCCATCCATTTATTCGCGCAGCAACCTGTACCTCAACCAAAATCTGGTTCAGCTGCAAGGTGCCTCCGCCTCCATCTTTGTTCATTATTGGGGAGCTAAGCCGCAGCATAAGGGCAATCGTCCGCATACGCATTCCTTTTTTGAAATTTGCTACGTCGTCGAAGGAGAAGGACATTACTTCCACGATGGGATTACCTATCCACTTCGACCTGGAACACTCTATTGCTCGAAGCCCGAGAGTCGTCATTCCATCCAAAGCGATGAAGGCATGTTGCTCTTATTTTTTGCACTCGAGCCGGTCGCATCCGAATCTAGCGAGGCATTTATGCAGGATTTCCGCCAGTTATGTGCATATCCGCATCTCTTCATCCCAAATGCTGAGGGCACAGCCCCCATGCTCATTTGGCAAGCCCTGCTCATCCAAGCTTCGGAGACAGGTGATCGCTATAAAGAAACGATTGAGCAATTAGCCTACACGTTGGTTATTAGTTGTATCTCCTTATTTCTGCAGCATTGCCGCTCAGGTGAAACTTCGTCGTCTACTGCTAATCTGGAGCTGCAAGGTACGCTTAAGAAGGTCAAAGCCTATATTCAGGATCATCTCTCTCATAAAATAGCGCTTAGTGACGTAGCACAGAGCCTCCATCTCTCAGAACGGCAGCTATCCCGTCTGATATCGGATGAATTGGGACAATCCTTCCCGTCTATCGTCAAAACGGAGAGAATCAAGCGAGCCGCCTATTTACTAGGCTACACGGATATCCCGTTGAAACAAATCGCTGAAGATACCGGATTCGAAAGCATCCACTATTTCACTCAGGTATTTACCCGAGAAATGGGAACGCCGCCCAGTCATTTCCGCAAAAATTGTTTAAACGCCGAAACCGTCGATGCCTGGATTCATACGTATTTGGCACAGGTTGCGACGCGGTATCAGAAGAAGACTGATCTCAGATATGAAACAGCGGCAGAAAAGACTTGAAAATAAAAGTCTTCGTCTGCCGCTGCTTTTCATTCTGCTATTTTGTTTTGATTAGATCCAAAAAGCTGCCCATCCTGATGCCGGATCCTTGGAGTGCAACTTTCACGTTGACTTCGATTTCCGCTTCGGAAAACTCATCATCCCAATGATCTTGGACTTTTTTAAAGCTCTTGTAATCCGTCTGCCGGAGAATTTCACCAAACCCGTAAATGTCGCTTTTGTATTGGCTCTGTACTTTCTTAATCGTTTTGAGGACTCTCCGTTGAATCTCTTGTTCGGAAAGCTTTTCTATTTTATTAAAATCCTCCGTATTGCCTGAAAATAAACCCTTGCATTGAATTGCGTCAAGCCTGCCAATCAAATCCAGATTTACAGATATCTCGGGTTTGTTTATATATTTGACATTGATTTCTTTCACTCGTTGCTGCACATACACATTAAAATACTGATTATTGCCACAGGAAATATCATAAGAGCTGCGGCGAAATTTCTTTTGCGTTAATAAATAATCTCTTGTTTCTTCTACACTCAAATGACCAGCTAATTTGGGCCCCTTAAAAATAGCAGTTCCCTTGAGATGAATATAGGTATTCAAGTCAAGTTTTTTGGCATAGTCCATCGACTTGCTTTCTTCGGAGGGATTTTTCACTTCCAATAAAGGAATGACAGGCTGATGGCCCGTTTCCGTGAGCAAACGGATTAATTCCTGCATTTGCAGCGGTTGAATACCTCCCCACTCATCCGAATACTGATCCATCTGGTCCCTGATTTTATAGGTGGGAATAGTCAGATCTGAAAACTCGGTCGTTAAGATTTCCTTCACAGTTCCTGTTTTCGCCGCGTAAATGTAAATAATATTCCGTATATCCTTATACCGCTCCAAAAAATCTAAGAAAACAAGATCACCTTTTTGAAGCAATGCCTCGTCAATGACGAGAAGCTGCATATGCTTAAAGTCCACATGTCTCGGCAGCCCCCGATTAATGCGCGTACTAACATCAGCAAGAGTGTTGAAATCCGTCTCGTAAAGAAAAGATTTAGATATGTTCATCCGTTTATTCTGGACAAATTCCGAGGTATTCGCGGCTTCAATATCCACGATGTAATTCTCTCCGGTTCCAGGAGAAATCCCCATACCTGTAACGATCAACTCATTCCCAAGCTCGATATAGTCCCAACAGCCGCTTAGGAGAACGCATGCCAGGATAACCAAGAGGCATTTAGAGCCTAGCCGTACCATCATGCTTATCCTCCTTTTCCCACATATAGGGTACGGAACGACCGCAGACTGGTCACATAACAAACCAAAGCAGCAATTCCTAAAAAGAGTCCGTAGACACCAAAGGCAGAAGCAAGAATAATAAACCCGTATCTAAGAACTCGGACAACAACCACCATTTCATCATAAGGGACCAGGTAGCTCGTGACGGCTGAAGTCGCCACGACGATGATAACAATGTTCGTAATCACACCAGCCTCGACAGCCGCTTGTCCAATAACGAGGGCACCAACGATCGTCAGCGCACTGCCGACGGCCCTTGGCATTCGTGTAGCCGCTTCCCTGATTAGCTCGAAAATAATTTCGACCATGATGAGTTCAAACACGGAGGGAAACGGAGCATCCGTCCGCTGTCCTGATAATGCCAAGGCGAGACTAATCGGCATAATTTCTGCATTGTAACTGGTTACTCCGATAAATGCCCCCGGCAGCAAAACAGATAACAGGAACGCAAAATAACGAAGCCCCAGAATGAAGTTGGCATAGATTGAAATCATGTACCTGTCTTCAGGAAAATGAAAAAAATCAACCAGCTTCGCAGGAACGACTATGGCATATGGTGAACCGTCCATTAACAGAACAATCCTGCCTTTAATTAAAAAGGCTGCGGCGGTATCAGGACGTTCCGAATTCAACGCCAACGGAAAAATTTGTAGTTTATTTTGTGGGTGCAGCTGCAGCATGAGCTGACTAATATCGAATGTGGAGTCAATTGCTATTCGATGTATTCTGTCCAAAACTTCCTTTAAGGCGAGCTCATTCGCTTTGCCATCCAAATAAGCAATTGAAACCCTTGGTTGATTTTCCGTGTCTAAGCGAATAGGAAGAAATTGTAAGCGCGGATCTCTGATTCTTCTCCTGATGAGACTGATATTCGTGTCTAACGACTCGACAAAGCCCTCTTTTGGACCAAATATGGTCGTCTGCGTTTTCGGTTCACTGATTTGCCTGATTTCCATTCCGCCAATTTGAATAGCAAGCGCTTGTGGTTCTCCTTCCACCAAGATGACGGCATTCCCGAGCAAAGCTTCTTTCACGATTTCGGTTACATTTTGTACGTATTTATAGGGCAAGCCTCCTACAGCAACTAAGCGAAAGGATTCCAAAATCTGATTTTCATCGTTTTCAAAATCCGTTTCGTTCATCGGCTGAATCAGCTCGGAGGTGATCTTGTCTGACGCTGCGAGGCTGCTGAAATAGACCAGCAACCCTTGCTTGGAGCCGAGTCTAATCGTATTGACCACGACATCTTCGGTTTTCCCTATATAAGCATTTATAATTTGCTCGGTTTGATGCCATTCAAGAGGCAACGGAATCTCGGCGCCATTCGGCAGCGAATCGTTCATGAAGTTTTCAACCTCCTTTGTCTTGCAAGCAGCGCTACATATAAGATTGCGGGTACCACGAACTGCAACGGGATATGCATGAAGATCGGAACTACCACGATGCCAATTTGCAAATGATCGGCTATATTTCTCGACATCAGTAGAGACATCGTATAGATGATGACAGCGAATGGCAGCGCCATTTGTTGAATCGAAAATTTAAATATGGTTTCGACTCCTCTTAAGGCTGCGTATAAAAAAATACTAACTTTCACTGTAATAGCAAGCAGCATAATAAATACAATCAAGATATCCACTCGCTCGAGAAACGTACTGATGGAAACGTTTCTAGCCGCACTGACCATTGGGAAATTCGTGCGCTGTTTGGTTGCAAGACCTAATGAAATAAGCTGGATAATGGAGGAGATAGCCAAGATGGCGCCACTCAAAATCGTGGCAGTGATACCGGCCTTTTTAGGGGATTTCATACTCGTGAGATAGGTACCGATTATTGCGATGAACACAATGGTTTCCCCAAAGGGAAATTCCAACGTTTGAAAGAAGACAGTATGAAGCACCGGCTTGACACCATCTCCCAAGATGGGTCTGAGGTGCCCCCATTCGTATTGGCCGGTAATAAAGATTAGGGCGATTACCAAAACGTATAAAACCATAAATGCCCAAATATAAACAGTGGTCAATCTAAAAATATTGACCACTCCAGTAACAGCTACATACAGCACAAGGAGCATGAAGGCAGCAGCTATGATTTCTTTCGGCGTTTCCAGCATGACCGCGTTAGAAATCAGCTCCGTAATGTCTCTGACATCGCGTGAAGAAATATAAACGAAGTAGATAATATACAGAAATACAAAGATTGACCCCATCCACTTGCCAAACCCTTGAATTAACAAATCAAACAGTCCTAATTGCGGAAATCGTTTTAATACATACAGATAGACCGTAAATATAATGGCCCCCAGGCATCCTGACAACAGTAAGGAAATCCAAGCATCCCGGCCTGATGATGTAGCTAGATTTAGCAAGATGGCACTACCTTGAAGGAACATAAATAAAGCTGCAAACAGCTGCTTTGAGGTCAGGTTCTCCATTCTCCGAAGTTCATCTCCTTGCCCGGAGGAATCAGTTGATTCACGATCGCTTTCTATATTTCCAATCAGCTCTCAATGCTGCAGCGAAGCCAATTAGGATTACGCATATAAGTTCTGGCCTATTATTTGCTGCGGGTACAAAATCGTTAAAGGCGAGTCCCAGCTTTTCTCCATATGAAATCATATTGAAACCTATTTGGAGAGCGATGCTGCATACGAAGACCAATACGAACAGCAAAGTTCTCATGTTAAGTCCCCTTTTTAGCAAAAATTTACTTCTATTATGCCACGAATTGGAAAATGTACTCTTCCCAGAGAAAAACAAAAAAGAGCAGCTATCTAACGCTGCTCATTCCATCGCCGCATTCCGAAGCACCATATGAATATGGTCCTCCCATTCGCCATGAATTTTCAAGTATTTGATTGCCAAGCCTTCCTCATAGAAGCCAAGCTTCTGAACGACCTTCATCGATGCCTGATTGCGTGGCATGATATTCGCTTCGATCCGATGAAGCTGCAGCTCTTCGAATGCATATGCAATTACGACTTCGAGCCCCTCCGTCATCAGTCCCTGATTGAGCAGCTCGCCATCCATCCGGTAGCCCAAATGACACGATTGGAAGGCGCCTCGTACAATATTACTAAGTGCTATGGAACCAATGATTCGTTGATCGAGCAGCATCCATACTTTGAATAGCTGCCCGTCCTCGAACAGCTTCTTTTCTCTCTCCAGCAATTCTGCGTGAAAGTCCGATGTGAAAAATAACTCATCCCGCACCATTTCCCATGGTTCTAAAAAGTCTCGATTACGACGAAAGTAATCGACGACTAACTCACATGATGCTGAGTCTAGCTGGACTAAGGACATGCGTTTCGTTCTGTGCATGACTTTCATATCTGTACTCCTCAAGCTATAAAGTCTAGTAATCTTAATGAATATGTGCGTATGGAGCCTTGTCCGATACAAGATTCAAACGGATGCCATGCTCTAGATACGCCTTCAATCCACACAAAACAATCGTAAATCCTTCAGATGCATCCAACGCTGCTTTAACCATGTCATCACCACTGCCCGTGAAACCTGTGTTCGTGATTGTCACGAAAGTTTCGTTATCGGCTTGTGAAGTAAACGTCCATTCGACCAAGGTGCCCCAATCAAGTAGAATTCGCTTGTTTACTTCGATTTCTTTGACCTCAACCTCGGCGCTTGCCCCATACATAGCCCAATCCCATTGCACACGAGTTCCTGCTTCTAATCTTCCACTACCTTGGGTAAACCAAAATTTCGATGTTATCTCAGGATCAATAAAAGCTTCAAACACCTCATGTGCTGGTTTTCGAATCAACATTTCTACTTTAACTACAGGAGCTTGAACTAACTCTACCATTACAATTCCTCCAATAACTTAGTTATATTTTAATTATCATAGCATAGGTTACGGTTCAACCAAAAACATAAACAAAACAAAAATAAAAGCAGTTCCCATAGAATCATTCTCTACGGAATCTGCTCCATAACGCCATATCCAATTAGCTATACAAAATGATGACCGCAGGACGAACAGAATTTCGTGTCTGCAACAACCACTTTGCCGCAAACGCATTCTTTTTCATTCCGTACCTCTGTAATCTTCTGTTCAATCTCGCTGATTTCTTGGTTAATCTGGGCGATGCCTTGGCAATAATCCTTCACATTCGCTTCCACCTGTGTGTAGTCACCAGATAGATACGACGTATAAACCGATTCGCCAATTAATTTATAAATTTTATCAATTTCTCTTTCTTTCAATGAAATGTGTGTTTTGAATTTCGTTATCTCAACTGTTTGCTGCGCTTTCCTAGCTGCTTCTGATGCCCCTTGCTTCACTTTATCAAAAAATGACATGCGACTCCCACTCCCCGGCGTTCTTAAATTCACGTACTAACGAATCATATGCGAAAATGTCGGAAAGTAATACAGATCAAGTCGTCCAGTCAGAGAGATATTCTTCACATAAAAAACCAGCAACCCACAGGCCGCTGGTTTTCACTATTGGTCTTCCCGTGGTTTTATTGAATGACTAACTGAGGCTTGTTAGAAGCATTCTCACTTGTATTTAACGTGGTATACTTCCCTGCGCTCTCTTGCAACTCGATGGATACAACTTTATCCCCTGCTACTTGAGTTTGCACATAGGACGTGATGTCGATTTCATAATAAGCATTGGTCGCATTCATCGCGATGCTTCCTGCTGCACTTCCGATCGCAGGCTTGTTGTTCCATATAAGCGTGCCTTCCGCCCAGCTATCCGTTGTTTGATAAGCTGTCACTGTCGTTGCGGCCGATGCACTGCCGTAAATTCGCAACTTTGCATTAGTAACGTTGGAGATGCTGCTCAGATCAAACTTCAAATATACATAACGGTTAGCACCTGAAGATGTTTTGAGGAACATCGTCGTATCATTGCCATAGTTCGTTGTGGCATTGCTTTCGTGCACATACGCATCGTCCGAGGGATTCAACGTAGCGGATGAGCTTCCGCTCAGCGTCGTCGCACTCGCCGTGTTACTTGCCGCAGATGCGTTGCCTGCTGCATCCTTCGCTCGAACATAGTAGCTATACGCCGTGCTAGCCGTTAAGCCTGTGTCCGTAGTTGACGTACCTGTCACCGTCTTCAAGAACGTCCCGCCCCGGTACACATCGTATCCAGTTACCCCGACGTTATCTGTAGATGCCGTCCAGCTTAAATTGATTTGCGAGCTGGATGCTGCCGTTGCCGTCATCCCTGCTGGCACCATTGGTGCTTGCGTATCTGTTGCTGCAAGTGTTGTCGCGCTAGCTGTGTTACTCGCTGCAGATGCGTTGCCCGCTGCATCCTTCGCCCTCACATAGTAGCTATACGCCGTGCTCGCTGTTAATCCTGTGTCCGTTGTTGATGTTCCCGTTACCGTCTTCAAGAACGTACCGCCCCGGTACACATCGTATCCGGTAACGCCGACGTTATCCGTGGATGCCGTCCAGCTCAAATTAATTTGCGTGCTGGATGCAGCCGTTGCTGTCATTCCTGTCGGCACCGTTGGCACTTGCGTATCGGACCCTCCGGTACACGAATTCGTTGCCGTGCCGCTTCCTAATAAGGAGCTGCCTGTAAAGCTTAAGCAAGCATATACCCCTTTATTGGGTGCTTGGGAGAAATCAACGGTCTCATTTTGCCCCCATGTAGGAATAAAAGTCCCTGTAGGCTTCTGCAAATGTGTCCACTGCGTGCCATCCCAACCTATTTGGTAAATCGTGTTCGCATTATTGTAAGGGGCAAATGGGACATAAGCGCCACCTTTGGTCGTCTGCTTTGACATCGTATTGTTGAAAAATACGTTCTGCTCACCCGTACCACCAGACCATTTGGATGCATGTGGTCCTGCACCATACCATATCGGATACCAAGTGCCCTCCAGCACATCCTGACCGCCCTCACCTTCACCCCATGAGCTATGCTCAAAAGGGATACTGATTGTATTTTGCTCGATCAGATTATGGCGCTCCCAGCCCCCGTGCAGGTTCATGTCAGCACTCAGTGCATTCCCTTGAATCACGTTGCCCGTCGCTGACCACTGCAAGGTTAAATGACGAACACGATCAATCGTGTTATTGGTGATTTTGGAATCGTACAATTTAGAACCGCGCACGTAACCATGCCCACCTTTTCCTTTGTTCCACGCACCAAAAATGATGTTATTCGTAATCTCCATATTTTTGGCGAATTCCGTCACAATCGGATGGGAACCGGTCATGTATGTTTGAATACCTTTGACCCAGCCATCTTGCGCAAATTTGAACAAAATGCCATGAACCGCATATTCCAGCGCCTCATTCTTATATTTGAGTCCCACTCCGCCTGGGTTGGTTACAGCGTCATAGTCATTGGCATTAATGAGTCCATTGTAAGGCGTATATGAAATATCTTGTGTAAAATAAAAGTCTTCGAAGCCCACGCCTTTCACAGCTGTGACCTTCATAACTTTACTGTAATACGTCGAATTGGAACCGCCAGGATCCGCAGGAAGCTGCCCGCTGTTACTGAAAGGAATATCAAACTCAAGCGGCTTATCAATGGTGATATTGTCACCACTGACACTTACGACCTTGAACATTTGCGTACGCATATGACCGTTGTAGCGATAAGCTTGTGGAGCCTGCATCTGATCATAAAAGGCAACCGTATTGGCGGCGCCGACATAAATCGTATCGCAGGCAGCGAATTGTGAGCCTTTGCCTGAGGCTACTTTCACAAGTGTAGTTCCTTTGGTACCGCCGCCTGCTGAAGCAACTCTCTCCCCAGTTAACCAGTGGAAGTTAATGCTTCCCTCGTAGGTCGTGTCTCCCGAGTCCTTGGCGCGATCTTCCACGCGGAAGGCTGCATATCCAGGCCACATTTTGCCATCGATGAGTGGAGCTCCTGGATTATCCGGATCTTCCGAGTACGTTGCAGCCGGCTTGAACACGATCTTCGTTCCCGTCGTCGGATTATTCCCTGCACCACGAATCGTGATAAAGCTGGCATCCACACGAATTTGCTTGTTGAGGTCAATTTGACCTGCAGGAAACTTCAGAATCGCCCGGTTGGTATCGCTTACAACACTGCCATTCACTTTTAATGTACCGCTGCGAATATCATCTATAACTTGCTGCAAAGCATTCGAATCGTCAATGCCATCGTTGGATGTAATGCCTTTCGTCGTTAAATCAATCAGTGTGCCACCTGTCGGCAGTGCCTGACCTCCTTTATACCCCGCTGTGGACCAGTTCGGTAAAGTCGGATCGACTGCGGCTATTGCTGGCGTGATTCCGATGGTTGCTGAGACTAGTAAAGAGGCTAGCGTTGAATGGAAGAGCAGCTTGCTTGACTTGGGTTTTCGCATGCTTGATTTCCTCCTATATGGACCGTTTCTTTAAAAGCGCAAAGTTGCATTCATCGTGACACCTGTTTACCTATGTAACCTTTCAATTTCCCTCCTTTACATGGATAAGCATCTATACTTTAAATGATTTTAGCCTACATCAAGCGTAGCATGTTTGTAAGCGCTGTTATAGGCGGTTATTGCTTATTTGTTGCACGCTATTGCTATTTTTATTGAGCGTTGGCGTCTCCGCGCTCGAGTTAGTCGGTTTCTTCGACTAACTCCTCTCACTTTGGGGCCTTGGCACTCGAGTTAGTCGATTTACTCGACTAACTCCTATCACTTTGGCGCCTTGGCACTCGAGTTAGTCGATTTACTCGACTAACTCCTTTCACTTTGGCGCCTTGGCACTCGAGTTAGTCGATTTATTCGACTAACTCCTTTCACTTTGGCGCCTTGGCACTCGAGTTAGTCGATTTACTCGACTAACTCCTTTCACTTTGGCGCCTTGGCGCTCGAGTTAGTCGATTTATTCGACTAACTCCCCTCACTTTGGCGCCTTGGTACTCGAGTTAGTCGATTTATTCGACTAACTCCTTTCCTTTTGCCCCGCGCATGCCACCGAAGCCCACAAAATCAAAAAAAGCGCACAAGGCGCGATTTCAAGTATTTTCGCTTTTTCTATTATTCCTAGTTAATTCAAATCCTTCGCCCTATGCGGTTTACTATAATGACTTACCCCGCCAGAGCCTACAAGAACTTTGCCGCCTTTATTGAAAATAATCAACTTTCGCAAGCCAGTAGTGAGCAAAACAATAATCTTTGCGTTATTTCTAGTTGCTGTATAGACCACATACCCACTGCTCGACACACTTGTTTTCCAATTGTTATCGAATTCCGAACGTGCAACACGATTCGAATACACTTGATTTTCCAACCTTGCCACTTGTGCTATTTTCATCACCATATCTCACCCTCTCTCTTTCTAGTATCCCTACTAGTTTATTCAATCGAGCTGAATTGGTATGGATACATTTCGAAGAAACAAGAAAAACCGCTCAAGGTTCATTCACCTTGAACGGTTCGGATATGGCGGTACTTTTCCCCTCGCGGAACTCGGAGGGGGTCCGATTCGTGATCGTTTTGAACACACGATTGAAGTGCCTAATATTCGTAAATCCAGTAGAATCCGAGATAACTTGAATCTTTTCATCGGAATAGAGCAGAAGTGATTTAGCTTTCTCAATCCGCTTCTCCGTCAGGAAGTCAATGAAGGACTGACCTTGCTTGCTTTTGAACAAGCTGCTGAGATAGGACGGGCTGAGATAGACGATTTCGGCCATCGTATTTAATGTGATCGATTCTGCATAATGCTCCTCCACGTAACGCACCACGATTTCGACGGGGCTGGTCACGATCTTTTTCTGACGATTCCTAATGCATACACTTAGATCGCCTAGCAGCTTCTGACAGCGCTCAATCAATTCTTTACTGGACGAATACGAGTAAATGTCCACCAATACCTGCTTCACATCCGTGTTCTGCAACCACATCTTCACAACGGCCAAATTCACCGCCAACTCGTAGAAATGCAGCAGCATTTTGCAAATTTGTTGGTGAATCATTTCTGGATCCTTCCACTCCTGACATAACTTCGTCACGTAGAGACTAGCTTGCTGTTGAACATTCGCTAAGTCCCCTTCTTGCACGAATTGATTCAAGGAATGCCAATCGGCGGCGTGCCAATCGTGCTTTTCCATCGTGATCTCCGCAACACTCTCGTTGGACAGCAACCGATCCCCGCCAATAACTAAACGGTATAACAGCGCTAAGCCAGCCTCTTTATAGGATTTGGAAACCGCTTCCAAGTCTTTGGCAGGACTGCCTAATCCGAAGGTAAGTGTAAAATTAGACTGCACCCGAATATCCTTCCGGATTCGATTTGTCAGCTTTTCTATATCTGAATTGATGGATGCAGCGCCATCATGATTAATCAGTGCGACAACTTCAGTGTCGTGGTGAATAAACACATATCCATTGAAGCTCTCATTGAGGCTCTCTTGAATAAACTGCTGAATGTATATCGAGAAAAGGGAAGGATTCAACTGATAATACCGCTCATCCGTCACTGAATCCCGATCCAATTTGGCAATTAAACAACTAATGTACATGTGTGGGAAATGAATACCTACATTCTCAAGCAGCTCAGCTTCACCATGATGAACATTCCCTGTCAGAAGTCCCGCAAGCACATGCTGCCGCATCTGATTCTGAACTTGTTGATCCATGCCGTGTGATTTATTAGGCCGTTTCTCTGTCAGCCACTCTTCCTGCAGCTTCTCGAGCAAAGCATATAACTCTTCCCGTTGAAAAGGTTTCATTAAATAATCTTTGGCACCTAATCGTAAGGATTCACGTGCATATTGAAAATCGTTATAACCACTCATCACCACACAAGAAATATGAGGATATCGCTCTTTCACAATATATTGAAGTTGAATGCCATCGATCCTTGGCATTTTGATATCAGTAATGATCAGGTCAGGCTGCAGCTCTTCGATCTTCTCCAAAGCCTCTGCACCATCCGTTGCCTCGTCAATTACATTCCACTCACTTTTCATGTCGGTAATCATCAACCGTATCCCTTTGCGGAAAATGGTTTCGTCGTCCACGATTAAGATACTAGGCATCCGTCTTCCTCCCTTCGTGATCAGCTTCGATGAGCGGTAAGGTTAATGAGATCTTCGTCCCCTGCTTGAGATCGCTCTCAATCGTCACGCCGTACTGATTCCCATAACGCAAGGCGATTCTTCGATGTACATTCATTAAACCTGTACCGCCTGTTCCTTCTTCCGTTGTCGTCATTTGAAACTTCCGATCCTTTAAGTTCTGCAATTGCACGGCACTCATCCCTGCGCCATCATCTTGAATTTGGATCAGCATCTGGTTATCCTGTTTCTTCCCAATCAAGCTAATGGTTCCGTAGCCATTGCCTTTATCAATGCCATGAACAATACTATTCTCAACGATCGGTTGTAAAATAAACCGAATCACCGAATAGCTCAACAACTCAGGTTCTATGCGAACGTGGAACTTGATTTTATCCTCAAAGCGAATTTGTTGAATCGCCATATAACCCGTCACATGCTCTAACTCTAGATGTAAAGGAACTTGGCTCTGATGACTATTAATGCTATAACGGAGCAGCTTGCTTAGATGGTTTGTCATTTTCACAACTTCTTTATTTCCTTGAATTTCCGCATACATACTAATTGAACCTAGCGTATTGTACAAAAAATGAGGGTTAATTTGACTCTGTAACGCTGAAATTTGTGCATTCTTCTCTCGTATCTCCGACTCGTACAGACGATACCCCAGATCACTGAGCTTCGATACCATGATATTAAAAGATTGACTTAACTGGCCAATTTCATCGCGACTATGAATCGGAATGGATACTGCAAGATCCCCTAATACAACCTTTTTCATGAGATTTCGTAATTCACTGATCGGATTGGTAATCCGAAGGGCAAATAAGGTGAAAATAATGATCGCCAGCAACAAACATACCGCACCAATTAAAATAATATAATTCCGCACATAAACCGTGTCCTGCAGCAAAATAGCCAGGGGTACCATTTCGATCATGGTCCAACCCGTTAATGGTGACGTATAGTACGAAACCAGCTCTGAATTATTATTTTGTTTATAGACTACAGTCCCCATACCTTTGAACTGCTTGATTTGATCCGCATCGGGGCCAGTCAACATGCTTTTATAAATCAGTGAACCTTCATTATCCACGATCATGATATTTTTCTTATCATTCGAAATGGCTTCAATTTTATTGCGAATAATATTTTTATCCACATCGAGAACGAGATAAGCAAGAACGGCTCCTGTATCCACACTCCGAATTTTCCTCGCAAAAGAATACACTTGATTCGTTGTTCCTAACCCCGTTTTGTCAAATGTCCCGAGATAAACGACTTTGCCTGTTTGGGAAACCTTGTCATACCAGATTTCATTCTTCACATCACGCATCGAATAATTAGCCTGCTCTTCCGACATGGCTGTATAAACGTTCCCACCTCTGGTGCGATATAAGGTCAATCCAGAAATGTCCACACGTCCATTGGCAAATACACGTTTCGCAAAATCCTCAATCGTTACACGATCGTTAAAAGAAAGATTCTGATTGGACTGCTCGCCAACCTCCAAATACTTCATGATCTGAGGCGATTGATAAGGCAAAAGAGTCAATAAATTGAGCTCATTCAAGTACGTATCAATATTGGCTGTTAGCTCCTTCACTACGTCCATCTGGTATTTCCCCGTATTTTTCTGAATCGAGGCCGAATAGCTCGTAAAGGTTAAATAGCTAGCAATCCCTAACGGTACCGCAATAAAAATTGCACTCATCACAATTAACTTCATAGCGATAGGCAAATCTTTCATCCCTTGCATCCTATTGCTGAGGCGTATTTTGCTGGATCTGAAGATTGGTATTAATGATCTTTTGCGCATTTTGCAGCACCTCTTGTGGCGTGATTTGTCCCGCCATCATCTTCTCGAACTCACGCACAAGCTCATCGTTGATCGAACCCTGCCGCGGTTGATTTGGGAAATATTTCACATCATCCGCTGCACTAGCATAATCCGGACGGTATTTCAGCTTTTGAAACTCTTCCGAAGCGACCGCTTTCTTCACCGCAGGGATATGCCCTGCCTTCGCCCAACTTGCGCCGTGAGCAGCTACCCAATTCGCAAATTTTATCGCCGCTACTTGCTTTTGCTTATCAGGCTTTTCATGAAACGGAAGTGAAAAAGTGTGAGAATCCCCCCACGCTGCCGGATGATCGTAGATTTGTGGGATTTTGGTCACCCCGAAGTGTAAATCTGCTGCTTTCTCAAACGTTCCCGTCCCCCATACCCCAGAAATCAACGTCGCTGCATTGCCCTTCGCGAAGCTTTGAATCTGATCATTAATATTGGGCAATATGAGCTTCTTCGTGTAGAGGGAATTGACGAATTCTAACGATTTCAGAGCAGAAGGATTGTCAATCGCAGCCGCTTTCCCATCATCTGTGTAGAACCTTCCGCCATCTTGTTTCATTTGATTATAAAAGGAGAACCATATCCAAAACGAGTCAATCCGTACATTGGGTTCGGCTAATGGTGTAATATTCGACGGTACACTAGCGCGTATTTTCTCCAAAAATGCTAAGTAACCCGCCTCGCCTTCCGCCATAATCGGTTTTTCTTTCTCGTCCAAGAGGCCCGCGAGCCTTAGCCAATCTTTGTTGTAGTACATGACTTCCAGGTGCGTATCTAGCGGGATACCCAGATGCTTATTGTCAGCTACGGTGCTTTGTAGAATCGTAGGGTTAAAATCGTCCCAATGGACGCCAGCTTCGATCGCCAGCGAATTCAAATCCGTCAGAAATCCCGCTGGCGCATACTGCGAATACTTCGCAGAGTGAACGATCGCGATATCTGGAGCCTCTTCTGTCACGATCGCCGTGGACAGCTTGGTATAGTAATCACCTGAGTTATTATTAATTTGCTCTATTTTCACATGATCTGTATTTTCATTGTTATATTGCTGAATCAACTCTGCCATAAACTGCCCATCCCCACCGCTAAACGGCGTCCAAAAGGTAATTCGCAGTTTACTTGTGGCAGGCTCATCGGTTGTCGTGTTCGTCTGCGAATCATCACAGCCTACCGTGCACAGACTCAACATGAGAAGAAAACATATCGATTTCGTAGCTTTCGTAACTGGTTGTTGTCTTCCGCTCAGATGAATCGCCTCCATGCCTTCAAACTATGCCTTCATTATACAAACATAAGTGGAGCCAAGCCAATGACCTATTTCTTTTAGTCATGGACATATTTTTGGATTTGTACACAAAAGAAGCCGAAACACCCGGAAAGGGTGGTTCAGCTTCTTGGTACACGTGGCGATTGCCGCCTCCTGCGTTCTGTAAGTCGATAAATTCGACTTACACGTGGCAATTGCGGCCTCTCGCGTTCTGTAAGTCGATAAAATCGACTTACACGTGGCAATTGCCGCCTCCCGCGTTCTGTAATTCTGTAAGTCGATAAAATCGACTTACACGTGGCAATTGCCGCCTCCCGCGTTCTGTAAGTCGATAGAATCGACTTACACGTGGCAATTGCCGCCTCTCGCGTTCTGTAAGTCGATAGAATCGACTTACACGTGGCGATTGCCGCCTCTCGCGTCTTGTAAGTCGATAGAATCGACTTACAAGACGCGGTTGCAGCCTACTCCCCGCCAGGCACCTGCACTGGCACACCCTCGGCAATCGGGCTGCCAAAATTCGGCGTACCATCCTTATTCCACTGGAATGGCTGCATACGTACATTCCGATTCCAGCCGGATCCCTGTGTTTTCGCCGCATGGTACACAATCCAGTCTTCTTTGCCATCCACTGACTTCGCAAATGAGTTATGACCGGGTCCAAAAACTTGATCTGTCTTGGAAAACACAGCCTTCTCACCTTTCTTCCAAGCGGCAGGATTGAGCACATCACTGCTCATTGTCGTACTCAGCATGCCTAGACAATAGTCATCGGTCCAGCTCCCGCTAGCCGAATAAATCACATGAATGCGATCCTCATGCAGCAAGACCTGCGGTCCTTCATTAATCGTAGGATGACCGACCAGCTCCCAATCGAAGGTTGGACGTGAGATTTCAACTGGCTTTCCACTAATCGTGAACGGATTGCTCATGGGCGCAATATAGAGATTCTGACTTACATTCACAGCTCCCTCCCATCCCGACCAAATGAAATAGAGCGATCCATCCTTCTTCTGCAGCGTAGTCCCGTCAATCGCCCAGCGGCCAGCTGTGTCCATCATCCCTTTATCAACGTAAGCACCGAGCGGATCATCCGTCACAGATTCTAACACAAACATACGATGATTCTCATTCTGGCCATCATCTGCGGCATAGTAGATGTACCATTTTCCAGCAATAAAATGTAATTCAGGCGCCCAATTATTGGACGTATTCGCACCTGTTACTGGCGGAAACCAGACGTCTTTGTACTCAGCATCTGCTAATCCCGTCAACGTCTTTGATTTCCACACGCGGATGGAATTTCCCGTTGTATGTGTGTAATAGTAGATTCCATCTTTGCTCGTCACCCAAGGATCCGCCCCATTATCAATAATTGGGTTGGTAAATGTTCTCGCTTCCTTCGCCTTAGAAACAGCGACTTCGGTTTCTTTCACGTTTGTCTCCACAGCTCCCTTCGTGCACCCTGCAAGTATCAAAAAACTCAAACATATAATGCTTAATTTCCGCATGGGAAAGCCTCACCTCTGCCTATTCGCATCTCATATCTGCCACTATTGCTTGACTCCTGTCGCGGTTATCGATTGAATGAATTGTCTTTGACCAATGAGGAAGATAATCAATGTCGGGATCGTAGATAACGTCGCAAGTGCCATTAATTTGCCATACGATTGTACGAAGCTGCCCGTCGCCATAACCGCCACGCCTGCAGTTAATGTGCGCATTTCAAGATCTGTTACCGTAAAGAATGGCCACACGTAATCATTGAATACACCCATAAAGGTGAAAATAGCTAACGTTGTTACAATAGAGATGGATGATGGCATCAAAACAGACGTAAATACCTGCCATTTATTGGCCCCGTCAATCCGGGCTGCTTCTATGATTTCATTTGGAAATGATTGGAAAAATTGAATTAACATAAACACGCCGAGCGCCCCACCTGAGTATGGCAAAATGAGAACATAATACGTATTAATCAGATTAAAATTACTGAAATTCAAGTATTGGGGAAGAAAGGAAATAATGCCCGGCACCATCATTGAACCAACAAATATGGCGAAAAGCGTTCTTTTAAAAGGAATATCTAACTTCGCTAACGCGTATGCAGCCATCGCATCCAGTAGAATTACAAGGAGTGTCGCAGCAAAACCCACGAAAAAGGAGTTAAACATCCAACGGAAAATCGGTACCTCCACATCACCGCCAACAAAAATGGTATGGAAATTATCCCACGTAAACTCTTGTGGAAATAAATGAAATACGGGTGCCATAACCTCTACATCGGTCTTGAACGAATTGGAAAACATCCATAACATCGGCAGAATGAAAATGATCCCCAGTATGGAAGCAAGCAGCACATAAAAGATTTTCAGTGATTTCAACGTCCTCTACTCCTTCCTGCTCGTGACTTTGAATTGAATAACAGACACAATCATGATCGTTAATCCCATCAGAATCGCCATCGCTGATGCGGATCCGATTTCTCTAGCTGTGTAGGCTGTTTGCAAAATCCCCATCAATAACACCTTCGTCTCATCCCCTGCATTACTCATCAGATTAGGCTGCGCGAAGATATTGTAAGAGGCAATTGTCGAGGTGATCAGCACAAAAATAAGGACCGGTCTAATGAATGGCAGTGTAATACTTTTCAGTCTATCCCAACCGTTGGCACCATCAATTTTGGCTGCTTCATAGAGATCCTCAGGTACACCATTGAGTGCATTCACGAAAATGATCATGTTGAAGCCGATCGTCCACCATAGTGTTGCGATAACTAGAGCAAACCACACGAAAGGCGTATCCAACAGCCATGGGACAGGATCGAACTCACGAATGCCTACTTTTGCAAGAAGAAGATTGATGAATCCGCCTGTGACGTCGAACATCCGCTTCCAAATTACCGCCATAACAGTTGCAGAAACGGCATAAGGAATGAAATAGATCGAACGGAAGAAGGATCGTAATTTCGCTGGAAGTGCATTCAGTAGTAAAGCAAATCCAAGTCCTACGATGACTAGAAAAGGAACAGAAAACACGACGAATTTCAAGGTAGCTTTCATTCCGATGAAAAATAAATCATTCTCTTGGGTGCCGTTCGTAAATATTTTCCGATAATTGTCGATGCCTACGAACGGATGCACAGGATCTAACAGGTTGTATTGCTTCAAGCTAATGATGAACCCATAAATGATGGGGATCAGCGTAAAGGCTAAGAAGGCAATAAGATAAGGTAATATGAATAAGCTTGATGTCAGCTTTGATTTCCAATGTGATGGGGTAGGCACCTGATTCCCTCCTCTTCTTTAAAAGGGAAGACGGGTACTGGGTACCCGCCTTTCCATGATGATGTGCTATGGTTACTTCTTCATGGCTGCTGTTGATTTGGCTGCTGCATCATCAAGCGCAGCTTTTGGATCTTTTTTGCCTTGAAGGGCGTTGGCAAGCTCGCTCCAGATACTGTCGGAAATTGGACCCCAATTTAATACTTTTGGTGCAAATTTCACATACTCAAATTCTTTCGCTACTTCGGTTTGTTGTTGTGTCATCGCTTGGAAAGCAGCACTGTCGCGAACTACTTTGGAAGCAACGGCTTGACCGGACTCTGCCCAGTCAATGGAGTTCGCATTTACATATTTCAAGAAATCACCAACACCTGCAAGAATTGCTGCATCTGTTGTTCCTTTTGGAATAACGAAGTTATGGGATCCGCCGAATACGGCTTGTTTGACTGTACCAAGCTGTGGAACCGGAGCTACACCATAGTTAATTTTCGCTTTATCGAAGGCATCCTTCGACCAAGGACCATTAAAGTGCATCGCACTTTTCCCTTGTTGGAACAGATTGAAATCGCCATCTGCCGCAACGGTTGGAGGTGAAACCTTCATCGTTGTTAGGCTTCTCATAAAAGTAACCGCTTCTACACCTGCAGGTGAGTTGTAGGCGATGTTGCCTTTATCGTCTAAGAAATCCCCGCCATTTTGGAATAAAATAGTTGGGAACAAGAAATTTTGGATCCAGAAGGTTGGCATTGCTGCCCCCCAAATTCCTTTGGATGGATCCGTCAGCTTTTGCGCAGCATCAACAAACTCTTGACGATTCGTTGGTACCTTCGTAATACCAGCAGCTTTAAACAAATCTTTGTTGTAGTACATGACTAGCGGATGAATATCAAGTGGAATGCTGTACCAGTTATTGTCCTTCGTCGAGTAATCCACGGTTGCTGGAGGAAAGTTACTTTTCTCAACGCCAACAGCTTTGGCAATGGCATCCAGAGGTTGCAACTGATCCTTTGCAATGTAGGTAGGTGTTTGATCAAGATGCATGATCGCCACATCAGGAACACCTTTCTTCGTCGCAATTGCTGTATCAAGCAGCTTGTAATAGTCACCATTGGGTTGAATCGTCATTTTTACCGTATATTTATCTTGCGATTTATTATAGTTATCCACGATTTTCTTCATAAATGGACCATCATTGCCTGAGAAAGGGTTCCAGAAGTTAACGGTTACTTTCTCTCCGCTCTTCGCTGGCTCAGGCGCTTTCGTTGCCGCTGCCGCTTGTGAAGCTGCTGGAGAAACCGCAGCCGGTGAAGTCTCTGCTGTTTTCGTTGAGGAACATCCCGCTAAAACCAAAGCCATTGACAAACTTGCTGCACCCATCATTTGTAAGCTTTTCATTTTTCCCATTGTTGTGATCTCCCTTCAATTTTAAACACACAATTTGTACTTGCTTAACTCGTTGAATTTGTGTCAAAATTGTAGTGAGCTGTGAATTTCTTCGAAATTCATTCTCACTACCGAGAGCGATTCTAAGGAGTTCCCACGCCAATGGACCTTAGATCGCTCTTTCCTTTGCTTTCCATCCCCGTACCTGTATCAATTGGATTTTACAATTGCCAACTCGAATGCTGCGCGCCTCCTTCACTCGCCTAAGTTAACCACAATTTAACTATAAAGTTTTCTAGAAAACGTTACCATGACGATATTCATGAACCATTGGACATATTTTCAGGTTTAAAGTAAGGAGTACTGATAACAAAAAACAGCGACCGACTAAGACTTGAACTTAAGTCTTTGTCGGTCGCTGTTTTATATCCAAGGCCAAGGTTATCTGTATAAATTATCCGTGGGACCTTGGAACGGTTACGGAAAAATTACTGCGATATATTTTATTTTCTAAAATATAGGGTACATAACATCTTTGACAGAATGGGCAATTGAGTAAACCAACATCAAAGTTATCGACTTGCTTTTCCGTATTAGTAATTGCCTTCCCTTGCTTGTTTATCGTAATAAGACGCACATCCTCGAATTTTAAATGATAGTATAAAAAACATTCATCAGATATATCCTGGCAAAATGTGCAGTCAGCATCTGTTAATTGATCAATATCTACTTCTCTCGGTAGATTAAAATCTACAAATATCTTTTCGAGTCCAAATGGAGCGGTTAATTCATTGTGTAAGTCCCCTTTACTCAGCTTTGAGGAGGATTGCTCCGTTACCAAATAAGAGTTGTAGCACGAAACACAAAGCAAATAAGAAACTTCTTCCTCTATATCTTCTATAATACATAATTCGTCTGACAGATTTAATTGATCATCTTCAATCGTATATACATTCATACTTTGCTTGGCCTTAAATAAGACTAAGTTTGTACCACACGCACACTTAGGTCTATTATCCTTCGATCCCTTTAACATGCCAACAAAGGCTTCAACAGTACCTTCAGCAGCTCTTTCAATTACTTTTTCTGCTACTTCAGTTATATATTTTGATAGTAATATTTCTAATAGGCTCAAATCAACAACCCCCTTTCTTGTTGAAATCCACCGATACATTTATCCTCAAATATCGTATTCAGGTTGCTATTAAGAAGTTCTATAGATTGAAACCATTAAAATCCCGAATATTGCACACGAAACATCATCCAGTATAAAATTATGTCTAGTAAAGGATGACAATTTGCAAATATCGGAGTATCGTTCAAAGGGAGTACTTGACTGCGGAAAGAGGAGTGTGCACGATGGGTTTTATGAAGAAATATGTCAGAAAGCACTGGAAACTATTTCTAGTCGCTGTTTTTTTCGTCATGCTGGAAGCGCTTGCGGATTTGCTTCAACCGACAATCATGTCCCATATTTTGGATGTAGGCGTTGCGGAGAAACGGCTTGATTATGTTCTTAAAATGGGTGGTGTCATGCTGATCATCACAGCATTCGGAGCCGTCGCAGCATCGATGCGAAATATTGTCGCCAGTCATGTTTCACAGAAATTCGGCACAGAGCTTAGAGCGGATTTATTTGAAAAAATCCAATCACTCTCTTTTACCAATATCGAGCGATTCGAACGCGCGTCCTTGATTACGCGACTAACGAATGATGTAACTCAAGTACAAAATTTTGTAAATGGTCTCATGCGTATCTTTGTAAAAGCTCCGCTACTCTGTATTGGAAGTCTAATCATGGCCGTGAGGCTCAATATGCATTTGGCTGTTGTCCTTCTTATCGTAGTCCCCATCGTTGGCCTGCTCGTCGCATTGAACTTGAAAGTGGGTTTCGCCCGTTTTGTCAACGTTCAGAAAGCGCTGGACGGCGTGAATCGCGTCATTAGGGAATATTTGTCCGGTGTTCGGGTGGTCAAAGCTTTTAATCGTTTCGACCACGAGGCCGATAAGTTTCAGAAGACCAATACCGAGTATCAGGACAAATCCATTCAAGTGACGAGACTGTTGGCCATCTTTAACCCCTCCATCCTGCTGACTGTTAATTTCGGAATTGTAGCAGTCCTTTGGCTAGGAGCCTGGCGAGTTAATCAACACCAGATGCAGGTTGGGCATATCGTGGCGTTCGTCAATTACATGACGCAAATTTTGTTTTCCCTGCTGACCATTTCAATGGTATTTAATATGTTCGTTCGGGCGAAAGCATCAGCCACTCGGATCGGTGAAATTTTCAGTCAGTTGAATGAAATGACTTGGGATGACAAAACAGAGCTTCCTGCTCATCGTCCAGGAGGCCGAATTGACTTTAAGAACGTTTCGTTTGCCTATGAAGGAGCTGCTGGAGAACCTATATTGAAAAATATCAACTTGACCTGCCTTCCGGGTGAAACGATCGGAATTATCGGCTCCACGGGATCAGGAAAAAGCAGCCTTGTGAGTCTCGTTCCCCGCTTCTATGATACAAGTTCGGGTTCGATCAGCGTGGATGGTGTAGACATCCGTCAGTTGGACCCTGCCAAGCTGCGAGATCGTATTGCCATTGTGCCGCAGAACACGATTCTATTCAGCGGCAGTATTGAAGACAATCTACGTTGGGGCCACGAGCATGCGTCTCGCGAAGAGATTGAACAAGCCGCAGCAATGGCACAAGCACATAGCTTCATTACTACGTTCCCAGAAGGCTATGAAACCCGGCTTGGCCAAAGAGGTGTGAATTTGTCTGGAGGCCAAAAACAACGACTATCGATTGCCCGTGCCCTCATTCGGAAGCCTGACATACTTATTCTCGATGATTGTACTAGCGCTCTAGACACTGCGACTGAAACAGAAATCAAAAAATCACTCAAGGCATTTGCCTCTGGTGTTACTTGTTTGATCATTGCACAGCGCATTACCTCCGTCATGGATGCGGATAAAATCGTCGTGATGGACGATGGTGAAATTGTAGGCATCGGCACACACGAGATGTTAATGGGAAGTTGCAGTGTCTATGTGGAAATATGTCAATCCCAATTCGGAAAGGAGCTGCCTCATCATGTCAAAGCCGAATGAAGGATCTCGTCAACAAGCACCTGACGTTCCGATGATCACCGGTCCCATTGGTCGCGGTGGGCGAGCTCCGGCTGTAAAGCCCAAAAATTTTAAAGGCACCCTGCTTCGGCTCTGGTCCTACTTAGGGGCAGAACGTAAATGGTTGACCATTGTCTTTCTTTTTATTTTAGCTGACTCTGTTTTGACCTTGGCAGGCCCTTATCTCATTGGTGTAGCCATTGATGCCATGGCTGGGGGGCAAGTAGATTACAGCGTCTTCGATGTGGTCATCATTGTTCTGATTAGCACTTACATTGCTGATGGCGGGCTTACTTTCTTGCAGAGCTGGGTCATGGCTGGTCTAGCACAACGTGTTGTAAAGAGACTCCGACAAACGATGTTTGCCAAGCTACAGAAGCTGCCCCTTTCATTTTTCGACGGACGCACACATGGAGATATCATGAGCCGACTGTCGAATGATATAGACAACGTAAGCAACTCGATCTCGCAATCAACCACACAGCTGATGACAGGCTCTATCGCTATTGTCGGTTCCTTAGTCATGATGCTGGTGCTAAGTCCCACTCTAACTCTTGCAAGTCTCATTACCGTTCCGCTCGTATTCGTATTGGCCAAAACCATAACGAAACGAACCAGCGTGCTATTCAAAGAGCAGCAGGCACAGCTTGGCAAGCTGAATGGTCATATTGAGGAAACGATTTCTGGACTTCTCGTTGTGAAAGCTTTCAATCGTGAGAAGAAAGCTGTCCATGAGTTCAATCATGTAAACGGCCGCTTATATGAGGTTGGCTTGAAAGCGCAAATCTGGTCCGGTTTTCTGATGCCTCTCCTTAGTGTCATCAATAATATCGGTTTCTCCTCCGTAGCAATCGTCGGTGGCGTGTTGGCCGTCAAAGGCCACATCACAGTCGGTGTTATTGCAAGCTTTTTGAGTTATTCGCGCCAATTCGTGAGGCCCCTTAATGAAATTGCGAACACCTATAACGTGCTGCAATCCGGTGTAGCAGGGGCTGAGCGTGCTTTTGAAGTGTTGGATGAAGTGGAAGAAGTGGAGGATGAACCAGGAGCGGTTGAGCTGGAGAAGCCCATTGGTCAAGTCACCTTTCAGGACGTGACCTTTGGATATAGACCGGATGTGCCGATTCTTAAACAGGTTAGCTTCGAAACCCCTGCAGGCAGCAGCCTAGCACTTGTCGGTCCCACTGGTGCTGGTAAGACGACAATCGTCAATCTGGTGACCCGTTTCTATGATGCGACTAGCGGCACGATCTTGATTGACGGAAGAGATATCAAATCATATACGCGCAACAGTCTTCGCCGCAGTTTCGGAATCGTGCTGCAGGATACGTACTTGTTCTCCGGTACGATTAAAGAGAACATCAAATACGGCAAGCCTGAAGCGACAGATGCGGAAGTGATGGCAGCGGCTAAACTCGCTAATGCTGATGCTTTCATCAGCCGGCTGCCCAAGCGTTACGAAACGCAGCTCTCCGAGAACGGTGGGAATTTAAGTCAGGGACAGCGCCAATTGCTTGCGATCGCACGAGTCATTCTAGCTGATCCCTCCATTCTCATTCTTGATGAGGCCACTAGCAGTATCGATACCCGGACAGAGCTACATATTCAAGAAGCCCTGCTCTCCATCATGAAGGGGCGAACAAGCTTCATCATTGCTCATCGTTTGAATACCATACGCAATGCAGATACAATCATGGTTATTCAGCGCGGTGAGATTGCCGAGCAAGGCGATCACAGTGAATTAATGAGTCAGCAGGGTACGTATCATCGGATGTTTTCCAATCAATTTGTAACTCATAGCAATGGCAATAATTCGGAATAAACGTACAGAGAACCCCGGCTTGCTTGGCAAGCCGGGGTTCTTATTTAATATATTTTTAGAACCATAAAATCCTCATCAAAATACTTCCCGTCATACTTCAATGCGTTATATTCCACACCATAAACCTCAAAACCAAGTGACTTGTACAGCTTCTTCGCTAAGTCATTATCAGACATAACAGCTAAATTTATTTGCTCGATGCCATCGCATGCTTTCGCCCTACGAATAAGTTCAAGCATTAGCAATTTCCCCAAACCTTGCCCTCGGTTTTCTGATGCCACGTACATCCCAAACACATTACCTTTGTGCGCAGTTTTTAGACCGCTCTCCCGTACAAAGGTTACGATTCCAACTAGTAAACCACTATCCTCAAAAGCCCCAAGAACAAATTTCTCCATCGTTGGTTTTATACGCTCGACTACCGTTTCCAACGAAAATTGAACTTCACGTTCATACGTCGATCCAAATGCCTCTGGGTTGTTTCGCAAGGCACGTAATCGTAATTCTTGATACAATTTAGCATCCTGTTCATCCAAAACTCGAATATGCAATGACTTCCCCTCCCACTCTGCCATTGTTACTAACTACACCATTTCGTTTACTACTTCTTCTCGTTCTGCATGGCACATCCATCCGCCAAAAAGTCCAGTCGTATAAAATCTAGTTATATTCGTAAATCCTGATTCTGTCAATAAATTTTCTATTTGATCTTCAGATAAGAATGAAAGTGTCATACGTACTTTATTCACCATTTCATTGACTGTGGTGGTTAGCCTTCCAGCATCTAACCAGAAGCTTTTCCAGACGTTTAATCTGTCTTGCAGCTCCGTACTATCAAGATCACCGAAAGCACTCACAAGAACAAATGGGGCTCCCGGCTTCAAGTGCTCTTTGATGGTTCTAAGCAGCTTCAGCTTCTCTTGAACATTATCAATAAAATGAAGAACCAAGATACAACTTGCTGCATCGAACTTCGAATCTGTATGTGGCAATTCATCAATCGTTCCATGTATCAAATTGACGCGGTTTTCCAATCCGAGTTCTAAACTTTTATGTTTTGCGATCTTAAGCATGTCTTCCGAAGTATCGACTCCGGTGAATGTCCATGTCGGGTTAGTCGGACCCCATGCGGTAAGTTCATTTCCTCCACCTGCACCGATCACTAGCAAGGATGCCTCTTTTCCGCCAAATTGAACTCGGTAATAGGATTGAATCAACCCGAACAACGCGTCATACGTAGGTATCGAGATTCTAGCGTTCGTATCGTAGACAAGCGCCTTTTCGGCGTTGTATGTAACTTCTTCTTTCATGTATACCCATCTCCGTTCTTCGATTACATATTCACTGCTAATTGGCTTTATGCCAATTCTCCATAAGGAGCTCATTGTTGATGCCCACACCAGCTAACGCACCTAAGGAAGCCGCAGTAATGACTTGATACATCTCCGACGCAGCATCTCCAGCACTATATACACCGGGAACACTCGTTTTGCCAAAATGATCAACAACGACACTTTCCGCTTCATTCATCTCACAACCTAAGGATTGAGGTAGATCTGATCCGATCACAAGTTTCGGACCAAAGAATATCCCCGTACAAGAAATTTGAGTCCCATCTTCTAACTCGACATGATGAACGATCCCTTCCTTCGATGCAATCGTTCGAATAGGTGAGTCAAATATAGAAACGTTATGTTGAGTGAGCTCCTCTTTATCGGCAGGTGTCATTTCATCAGGTCCATTGGTGCAAATGGTAAAATGGCTCGTCCAACCGGATATCATTTTGGCTAAGTGTAGCGCTTTCGCTCCATTCACAATTAACACTAATGACTGATCTCTTAGTTCCCATCCATCACAATACGGACAGACAAAGGCGCTCTTACCGTATACCTCGGTCAACCCGTTAATATCCAACGGCACGTCTTTTTTACCTATTGCAAAAAGCACCTTCTTGCTTTGATAACTCAAACCATGAGCAGTTTTAATGTGAAAATCCCCATCGCTGCCTTTAATCGTTATCGCCGTATCGGCAACAAAAGAGACAGATGGATAAACACTGATCTGGTCTTTCGCGATCTGACGGAACTCTTTTGGAGAAATACCATCTCGTGTAAGAAAACCGTGGGTTTCACGAGTTATCTGGTTACGCGGACGACCTTCATCTATAACAACCACATTTTTTCTTGCCCTGCCTAATACTAGAGCTGCATTGAGACCTGCTGGTCCTCCGCCGATAATCACACAATCGTACTTCATAACATGTTCCTCTCCCTCGTTTTTTATTAGAGACTTAATAGACTCTTAATATCTTTAATTAACTTAAAAAAAGGACGGATCCTACTCCGTCTTATGTGCATTCGCCAAGTCTGCTATTTTCTTACTAGCCAGATATTGCTCCAACTGTCGCTCAGCGTCCATCACAACCTGTTGAATCTGACATTCGCTTCCATGATTAAAGCTGCATTCGAACAAAGAAGCGGTACCTTCGATCGCACGTATAATATCGAGAAATGAAATGTCCTCTTGCTTATGCTTGAGCCGATATCCACCATTTGCACCTGGTGAAGACTGGATCAATCCAGCTTTGACAAGCTTCGTCATTAACTTAGATAGATAGGTCTGTGAAACACCTAACTTATCAGCGAGCAGTTGCACACCAACAGGTTTGTCAGGCGCTGAAGTTACCAGATAAAGCATGCCATGGAGGGCATAGTCGGTCGCCTGTGAATATTTCATCTCACACCTCCATTAGAGACTTTATGAGTCTATAATAGCGTTAATTCAATTGAATATCAAGTTTTTATTCTCGCTCGGTAGGCTATTGAACCTCTATAACAAAAAAATAAATGGAACTTCCTTGCCTCCAATTTGCGTAAATCCCGTAAATATACACACCTTTTTCTTTGGGTACTGTCAACAATTGACCCTTTAATTGGACAACATCAGATGTTCCTTTAGTACTAGTCCAGATATTTGCACCCAATGTATTCTTTTTAGGACTTTTTCTGAATTTGATAGTTATTTGGGATTCTGGTGGGACAACAACTGGTTTAAGGCCGGCATATTTAATAAGATCTTGTGGAGAAACCATATCCGCACACTTACCGCCAAAAAGTCCACTCCAACAGTAAGAACCTTGTGCGAATGCAATTTTTTTATCGCCTGCCGTAATGGTAGGTTTAGGTGGTTCGGATCTAAAGAGTTCAGAAAAAAAATAAGCTCCGATCAATAAAACAGCTGCCACGAAAATCAAGGTTAATCGTTTCTTCATACAACTTCCACCGAGAAAGTCTGCTTCCAGACGATCCGTTCACCGACACGAAGCACTGCGTTTAGCCGGTGAAGTCCAGGAAGCAAAGCACGAGAAGCATAAAGCCGGTACCACACAGTGACTACTTGCTCTTCAGATCCAACTCTCTCTTGCAGTGAATTCAAGCTATCGGAAGGCTCTTGGTCTACCTCTTCGATTGATAAAAGTGCAGGCATGCGCAAATTCCCTTTGGATATGCTCCATTGCTCGTATAGCCAAGCCTGCATTTCGAATTTCCTATCTGCAGTGACTTTAGTCGGGAACTTACCGAGTTCTACCGTGTAGTCTTTTTCTATGAGTGAGTAATAATCGGGATTTCGCCAACTCTCTTGCGATAATCCAAACAAGCTGCTCATATCTTGAAGGGTCAAGTACCACTCACCATCGGAATCTATAGGGGATTGCAATAGTTGTACGCTTCTTTCAAGGACATTATGCCAGTAGATCTTCGCTTCAGGCTGACCTGCCAGAAGTTCAAACTTATAGTCCCCTTTAGTGATGGAAAGCGAATGTATGATGTCATCTTGTTTCGACTGATAACGGAACGCATTTGCAAGCTGGATTGCTGAAAGAAAATCGGTGCCTTCATCTGTCCGGTAGCCGATTTTTTGCTGTCCGAACAACGTCAGATCCTGACCTTGAGGAATGATCGTCGCAAAGCCAAGATTCCGCTCATTATATGCGATTTGAAGAGTTGCTTCCGGGTCTAGAATCCTGTCGCCTTGCGAAATTGTGACCCAGACGTCACCATCCGCTGTATGAATTTTAACCCATTTATTACCTGACGGTTCATCCCAATAGGCAATAGCCGTTACAGACTGAGACTGCAGGTTGGGCTTTGGCTCAGAAAAATTCACTCCAGGATAGCGGAATGGCCCTTTTTCTTCATTCAGCCTGATTTTCCATTGCACTGGAACGGCGTTCTCGGGCTCCGCTCTGCGTTTATTTACCCAGCCCGTCGTTCCATCTGAAGTTCGGACATGATACCAAGTCCCGTTGAACGGATCCTGTATCGTTTCAAATGCGGTAACTGTAACGTCTTTCAATACGGCCACTTCTTGGTTATCCGTCGACCACACATCTGACAAGAGCGGGGTTTCCACCTTCAGATCGACCTTCTCGTTCGTATCCGAGATAATGGTCCCTACGCCCCGCACCCATCTGTCTCCGTCTGTCGTTCGCACAAGATAGCTGCGATCATAAACGGTCGTTAACTCGGCAATGACCTCGTAGTCACCATTCCTTAATCTACCTGCGGCAAGTTGATTGCTGCCTGTATGATCATTATCTTGGAGTGCCGTACCGACCTCAAGGTAGTAAGGCTCATCGTTATAGTGTGTACGTTGGGATTTCGGATGTACTGTGCTGATTCTATTGATTGGTATGTGGGCCCACAGATCGCCAAGCCATGTCGTGTGAATCTGTACCCAAGCTTTCCCGCTCCGGCTATCGCCAACGAACCATTTATCTTCCATGTTAACTACTTCCACTATTTGAGGAGACAATGAAGCAACTGATTCTACTTTATCATTTTGCCTTTGGAAGAGCGGCGTCTCCTCCGTTAGCATAATCGTTTCCGGCTGCGTAATGGCAATGTCCCACATGTAAGGACGCACCCAACGCGGTCCGTACATCGTATCGATTTGCCACTGGACGGCACTGCTAACCGACCAAGAAGCCTCTCCTTTTATTACATGTACTGTTTGAGGAGCAAAGACACCCTCATCTTTCTTTTGGGGATCATCCGGGTTCGCGTAATACGGCGTGTTTTTCAGAAGTTCGATAGAATCAGGGATTCTGAGACCTTCTGGGGATTGCAGCCCCGAGTATACAGTCCAATTAGCCATATTACTTAACGAGATTTCGGCTGCCTCAGACTTTTGTGTTATGGCTCCCCCCCACAATGCAGCAGCAAATGTAACTGTAGCTAATATGGTGATGGGGAGCTTTCTCTTATGCTTCATATCCAACACATCCTTAATGATAATCATGTTATAGTTACCTGAATTTTACAGCAAACTTCATCCTATAGTCCATAAAATAAAAAGGAGCAATATGCCGCGGCATATTGCTCCTTTTTTCTCTTCCTTCAAATTCCTCTGAACTGCGCTTCCGCATATGTATAGAAGGCCAATGCTTCTTCTCCACTGGAGAATCCGGCTTGCGCCATTTTATCGCTGCCTCCACCTTTGCCATTGAAACTTCCCAAATGGGCTTTGAAAAATGCTCCACAAGCTAACGAGTAATTCCCATTATGTGCAAATACAACTTTGTTCTCGGAAGTCGTCACAAACAAGATTGGCAAATCCGTTTTCGAAGCTAGTTTCGTTGCTAAACTTTGCATATCCTTTAAGGATTTATCTTCGAACTTGTGAGCAATAACTTCCTTACCTTCAGCTAAAAGCTCTTGAGCCACAAATTCATCAAGCTTCTCTTTAAGCTCATTTAGTTCCGTCTGAACCTGTTTGTTCTCTTGCTCCCACTTCTCGATACGGGCGATAATTTCATCTTTACCCGTGTTGAATTTGGCGGACAAGCTGCCTAGAATTCGGACATTCTCGTTAAATTCAGCCAACGCGCGGAAACCACATAGAAAATAAATACGTGTATTTCCCTTTTGTTTCTCTGTTTTTAACAGCTTGATCAACCCAATTGCCCCCGTTGAAGACACGTGAGTACCACCGCAAGCATTATACTCCACACCAGCCATCTCAACGATACGGATGTTCTTCGTCACCTTCGGCTGTTTGACAAGCGGCAGCTGCGCTAGCTCGTCAGGGCTAACGAAATAACTGGTAATCGCACGATTCTCGTAAATTTTACGGTTCACTTCCGTTTCAATCGCTGCCAACTTCATCGGCTCAAGGTCAAGCGTCTCCACATCGATCGTGCAGTAATCCGTCCCGAGATGAAAACTTACCGTATTGGCTTCATATAGCTCTCGACATACAGCCGAAAGCAGATGCTGTCCGCTATGCTGCTGCATATGGTCGAATCTGAGTTGCCAGTCTATTTTGCAATTCGCACTAGTTCCTTCTGGCATCCGATCTAGCTTATGTAGAACTTCGTCCTCTTCCAGAAGTACGTCCAAGACGGGAATCCCGTTAATTTCACCGGTATCACAGGGCTGTCCACCCCCATGCGGATAAAATCCAGTCTCCTCCAAGAGGACATAGAAGCCATCCTCCCGTTCGATCTTTGCGCTGATTGTTGTTTGCCATTCCTGCTGATAGGCAGACTCATAATATAGCTTTTTTGTCATGATGTTCGTTTTCCTCTCCGTCATTAAGCTTAAACGCATGGAACCATCGTTCCATAACGATATAGGTTTTGCCGCCTTTAGTAAAATTCGTATCGGTTTCAATAAGTCCAAACTTCTTATAATATGGCGCCTTTTCGACTCTCGCATTGCAAAAGATCCGTCTCACGCCGGCTTTCATCGCGTCTCCAAGCATAACATTCAGTAATAGCGTGCCATAGCCCTTCTTCTGCTGAGATAGCAAAGTAGCAAATTTACGAAACTGCGCTTCTTCGCCTTCTATAAAAAGAGATACCACCGAGACCAACTGATCCCCTACCATTAGTCCATAATGGATTCCCATATCATCGTCTTTAAGCTTGACGTAATCCAAGTCCTTGTCAGGCCACATGACCTGATGCCGGAGCTGCCAGGCGTCTTCTTTCGGTATTACTTTGATTTCCATTTTGTTCAACTCCATGCCTACTTTTAAATCTCAATATGCTCCGATACTCTCGCTTCCAGAATATCAATTAATTCTTCATCCATGAATTGATAATCATCGGGTATATCCAAATTAATAATCTGCTTATTCGCGATTTCCGTTTGAAATTTATCTTTTAATCTTCTCAAATGCTTTTTTTCCATCACAAATATTAAATCTGCCCAACCAATATGGCCTTCCGTCACTCGAATTCTTGCGCCTTCTTCTGTACCCGCGGATTTAACTACGTAATCATTACGCTTATCAAAAATGTTCTCAGCTGTTAAGCTTCTCCATTTGTTTTTACTACAAATAAATAAAATCTTCGTTTCAACCACTCCCGATTGGAAATCCGTTCTATTCTAAGGATAAATCTTCTCCCCATTTTCCAGCATCAAAATAAATTCCTTAATACGCTTCACACGTGTTTCTTGCTTCTTCGCTGTATGAATTCGGAACGTGATGGCATATTTGTTTTGCCGATCCAGTGTATCATAGAAAGCTTTCGCGTCGCTATTTCTCTCTAATTCCAAAGCAAAATCCTCTGGAATGGATGCATGACTTTGCGGTTCATAGGCTTTCTCCCACTGCCCATTCTTCTTGGCAACTTCAATTGCCTTCAAGCCAGACGGCTTCATTCTCCCGTTTGCAATCAGAAGCTCAGCCTTGTCTTTATTCACTTTGGACCAAATGCTTCTAACACCACGAGGCGTAAACCGTTGGAGCCATGACTGCTCGTCCGCTTTTTCTTTCTGACTATCAATCCAACCATAGCACAATGCACTCTCAAGCGCCTGATCGTAAGAAACAGATTTACTTCGAGCGCCCTTCTTCGCAATTTGCAATCGAATGCCAGATGAAGTGTTATGATGAAGCGCAAGCCAATTTTCAAAAGCAAGTTGATCCTCAAAGTGCATCTGCGGCAATTCGTTTTTAGTGTTCAATGTTTCGCCTCCGAATGACTGTGTCTAAATATTAAGCTTTCAATCTACAAATCTATACGCTTTCATTATACATTCGACTCGCTATAATCGCCTAGACATCCTAAGCTTTCTAACGCCATTTTCAAAATAACACGATTATTCTCATACCCATTCAGATAGTGTAAGTCCCAAGCTTCAGCTGCGTTATGCCACTGGACACCTCGGATTTCCTCAGTTTGAGCTTTAAGTTCTCCGCTAATCGCCTCAACCAGAAAGTAATGTGTTTCCTTCGCAACATGGCCGTGCTCCGAATGTTCGAACTGATAATAATTGATTGTCAGAGGCTGAATGATCTTCCCGACAATGTTGGTTTCTTCTCTTATTTCTCTAAGCGCAGCCTGCTCAATCGTCTCGCCAGCTTCCATTCTTCCCTTTGCAAAAGCCAGCTTGCGATACCGATCCACAATTAGCAAAATGTGAACCTCTTGTCCTATTTTACGGTAAACGACACCGCCTGCTGAAATTTCTTTCTTCGTCATTCGTTCCATCTACCCCCAGTCGAACAAACTCATCCCTTCCATTTTACAAATAGTACCAACAAAAAAGCAACCAAAGCGGTTAGCTTCGGTTGCTCGCAGTCGTTTATTTCGTTTCCTGCAGCCATAAAATGCTCGTCACACCGCGTGGATAATACTTGCTGCCCGTAATTTCACCGGAAATAATTTGATCACTCCAACTCCAAATGGACAAGGTCGGGTGCGTCAACCAAGCAACATGGGCTGCATCCGCTGCAGCACCTGTCTCCTCCCAAGCCAGATCAAGGATTTCACGTGCTACGAATTGGCACAAATATATTTTACTTAACCAGGAGTTATTACTCGTGGAGGAAAGCTTCCAGCCGCCATCAGCGAATAAGCAGGTTCCCTCTACAAGGACAACATCCAGATGCTTCTTCAAAGCTTCGATATAAAAGCCGTAACGACCCTTCACGTCAAGCGCTTCCTTATTGCCTGTGGAGTATGGGAATACCAAGCCTTCAATCGCAGGAATGATTTTGGAGTCATTGCCTTCGCCCACAACTGCTGGAATATATCCTTCTTCGGTGACGAATGACGTTACCGTTTGTGCGCATTTCAAAGCCTGCTCACTTGCGATAAGAGCCAGATCTTCTCGGCCATTTTGAGCAAAAATAGTTTCCATGGCCACGTAAGCTGCCCAACATTTGCCTGCCATATAAATATTGTTCCGCGATTGTCCCAAAGAGACGTCTAGGCTGTCGTAGGTCGTAATTTCGGCTCCACCCATGGTACGCGTGCTGTCTAATGACATAATACCATTTCGCAGCTCCGGATTCGGATGATCGCGATTGATCATGCTCGTCAAACATTTATCAAAAATCGCGAGATTCGCTTGCAGCCACGCCTGATCATCCGTATGCGCCACATAGGTTGCTCCGCATAATATCCAATTCACCAATTGCTCATGTGTCATATGAGAGAAACAGTCGTCCAAACCATATAGCTCATAAGAAGAGAAACTTGGACGTGACAGCGTGTTGGCTACTCCCATATCATGCGTAAACGAGATTCCACCCGGGTATTCCGTAGGGTCGCCTGGGAAGCAAACCTTATCTTCATAGCTATACCGTTTCACGAACATATCCAGCTCATTACGAACCGTCCAAGGATTCACAGCCAGCTCATAAAATAACTGATCAACTGTCAAATCGAACGTGTTCATCATCCGATATTCGCCTTCATTGACGATCCAGAATGGCTGATCATCCATATCCAGCAGCTGCGTGTTTCCATAGTAGCTGCGAATGGCATGCGCAAGCATAAATTTCTGATCCGCTGACAAACGAGAGTTTTCAATATTTGCATCTGCACTTTGAGCAAGTGCTGCTAGCTTGTCGAAATGGCCCAAAGCATAATCAGCAACGGCTTCAATATTCTGGAATAAACGTGCATACGTATACGATGCATCACGACCCGCTGTAACAATGCCAGAGCGATGGAAGCAAATTGCAAATTGGTAAGTACGCTTCTCACCAGCAGGCGTATCTGCGAACAAAGCACCTACCGTACCGAGGCCGAAGGTCAAGTTTTCTACAATTTTCATCCTCAAAATATCTTCGATACTAAAGTAGAGGCCTGAACGAACATCAGGATCTTTGGAAACTATCGCCGTAATTCGGCCCTGACCAACGCCTGCGGCGCCCTCCATCGTATCATCCAACCTGCGCATAGCACTGTATGGATCTGTCCCTTGATACCCAAAGAAAACTCTTCTAGATGACGTACCTTTGGTATTATCCACGGTAATTTTAGCTAGAACCGCAGGTACGAGAGATAAACGAAGCTCCTCATCACTTGCTGTTGTTGGATCAGGAACCGACTGTGTCGGGGAAATAAGGCTAAATTCCAAATCGCCGGCTTTCCACGTATCGGTACTAACATTGAAATCTCGGTGAATCTTCTCTTGTGCAAAGGGGAATACCGTTTTCTTTTTTTTCGGCTTCGGATCCGGATTCTCGATATCATAGCGTTGGGCTTCATCTTCAACCGAATATTCGAAGAAAGGCAATGCATCATACTTGCCGCCTTCAGCGGATTCAAGACCAATATATATATTTTGCTTAGGAGGACGCGCTTGTTCTAGATCGAAGCCTCCGCTTTTGCCCGGAAATCCAAGTGTAAAGCTTGCAAATGCGCCAACTGGCGAATGGTGTGCGTTGAAAAATTGATTCTTCATATCAGGATGATGCTCCTCTCAGTCATTTGCCCTTATTATACAATGATCAAAACCCTGAACCCATGGGCATTACGATCTTTCATTTGGACAAAAGAAACATTTGATTTCTACCCTAGTAAGATGAGATAGTTATTGTAACGAATGGACCATAACCTTTTCAAAGGAGCCTTATATATGGAAGTCTTGCAACAAGAGTCATTACCCAATGGTCTCGAAAATGTCGTACATGGCGGTATGCTGCCTGATGTGCAGGCATCTTTCCGGATTTTTGCCGCGCATATTCGCAAGGTTAACGCGCAATGGTCATTTCCTGAGCATCAACATCCGATGTTTGAGCTAAATCTCGTCGTAGACGGCTCTCAACGTATGCGAGTTGGAGACAAGCATTTTGTACAGAAGCAAGGTGACCTAGTTTGGATTCTTCCGAATGAAGTGCATGCAAGCTTAGGTGCTGTCGAGGGCAGTATGATGGAGTATGTGTGCGTGCATCTAGAGGTGACCGATCCTTGGTTTCGTCAGCAATTAAGTCAAATCGGACAAATTATTCACCCATCTGGCAGCAAAATGGAGAGCTTACTCCGCCCTATTCTTATGGATCTCGCACAAATAGCCAGAGAAAATACCTCCAGCGGACTGAGTCTAAAGCTTCAGACGATGCATGCTTCATTTCGTATTTTCACTGCGTTAAGCGAGGTGTTACTCGGCGAGGCAGTGATGTCTAACCAACACACGGGAGATGCTGGCTTAGCCTCACAGCTTGCAGCGTTAATCGAGCATCATGCTTCAACGACAATGAAAGGGCAGGAACCTTTCCGTATTACGCTCATTGCCAAGCAGCTCGGATATAGTCCCGCTCACTGCAATCGTGTTTTTCACAAAGCTTATGGTGTCTCGCCACGCCATTATTTAAGTACAGTCAAGCTCCGTCAAGCCAAGCTGATGCTCATGGACCCGACTCTTTCTATCGAGCATATAGCGGAACAGCTGGGTTACAAGGATTTGTCGCAATTTAGCAAACAATTCAAACGATGGACGAATTTATCCCCAACCGCCTACAGACATCTATCTTGGTGAAAATAGGTTGAGTAATTCTGAAGATACCATAAGCTTTTTACCGTTCTCCTGACCTATACTCATAGATATTTCTATGGAACTATCAGATAAGGAGCAATAGATATGCAATTAAACGGTTATAAATCCTTGTGGGAATGGAACGGGATCTGGGAGGGGAAATTAGCCCAAGTCGTTGAGGCAGGATATTGCGGTGTTGAATACACGCCTCCTTCAGACAGTAAGCATGATAAGCAGTTTCGAAAAGACTTAGATGACATGAACTTATCGTTTATAGCACAGGTGGTGACTCGAGGACCGAATCACCTGCAATCTTTCCGTGAACAGGCGCTTCGCGCAGCAGAATTGCGACCTGTTCTGATCAATTCGCACAGCGCAGCTGATCGAATGCCTGCCGACGAGCAGCTTCGCTTCTTCGAAGAAGCGCTGCGCGTGGAGGAAGAGATCGGGATTCCGATCGCGCACGAAACGCATCGGGGGCGGGCTTTTTTCACGCCGTGGCAAACGGCGGCCGTGTTGAAGCAGCTGCCAGAGCTCACAATCGGCGCCGATTTTAGCCATTGGTGCGCAGCCTGCGAGAGCATGCCGAGTCCGGAGGACGAGGACGTCAAGCTAAGCCTAGCGCGGGCGATCCACATTCATGGGCGCGTCGGGTACCCGGAAGGCCCGCAGGTGGCGGACCCCAGGGCACCTGAATTTGCCTGGCATGTGGAAGCCTTCATCAAATTATGGTTAACCATCTGTCAACACAGATTCGATGCCGGAGCGGATACTATGACCTTCACACCGGAATTCGGGCCTCCGCCGTATATGCAGGTGCTGCCTTTCACTAGACAACCGGTGACTGACTTGTGGGATGTGAATTTGTGGATGTTTCAGACATTTAAGAAGCGATTTGAAGCGATGTTTCAATAAGAAAAAGAAGCCTGGAACGTGGGAACACGTTGGGGCTTCCTTTTTTTGTTGTTTCAAGGGTTTGATGGGAACTATTTTAGATTGGCCTAGCCTCTAGGAAAATAAGAAACCAAATCGTCTACGGTTCCAATGATTTTATGCACCTCTGGCAACTGATAAAACGTACTCGTTTTTTCAGTATCATTTATCTCATCATTAGCTGAATACAAAACTATTGTCTTCATAGCGCCTAAAGCAAGTCCCAACTCGACATGGCTCCCTTTCCCTGCTGGCAGCATGATGATGAATAAGTCTGCATGCAACACAGCTTCTTTCTCTTTTTGACCGATATCCGCGAGTACTTGAAGGGTAGCGGTTCCTGAATGAACCGTCCAATCGTACGTTTGTATGAATCCCCGTGACTTCAACTGCTGTGCGACGTTTCGAACATTGTCGATGTTCTTGAAACTAGATGCGATGTAGAATTTCAATTGGATACCCTTCCTTCTTGTTAGGTAAACACCCCTAAATCACTCTAATTTGCGAATGAACCCTGTTTTCAAACCTTTGCTAAATCCGCTCTTTTCATAAAAATTGTGTATTTCTTCTCTCTTTGATCCTGTCATCAGCATAACCTTATAACAGTTATAGTCCGTAGCAATTTCAATAGCTTTATCCAATGCCATTCTGGCAAATCCATTATTTCTGTGTTGAGCATGTGTAACTACGTTCTCTATAAGTCCATATGGTCTTGCATTTCTAGTTAAATTTTTAATAATCGTCAACACGACCGAAGATACGATCACTCCATCTTTGGCTACAACAATGATTTTCATATAGTTGTCATTCAAGATTTCATGCCATAACTCTTCAAGTTGATTATCAAGAATGAGATCAGGATCATGTTCATGTAAATGCTTGTACAATTGTAAAAGCTCACTTAATTCATCACTGTGAATCAAACGGGTAATCACACTAGTCATATCAATTTGCTCCTTTTATTTACTTGTTCAGCTACGATCTTTAATTGCTTATTCCGAAATCTCAAAAATCTCATCATATAATTCTTTAAGACAACTCTTTCAACTACCCAACCGAGCCAACCCAAAGGGGCCTCAAAACTTAACGTATCCTTCATTAAAGTGCTATTTCCTAAATCAATAAACTCGTGTTCATGTCTCATACTTTTGAAAGTACCCTGCACCATTTCATCAACAAAATGATAGGGCCGAACGTAATTCGATATGAGTGAAGTGTGCTTTTGCCTAATAAGAAAGTGCCTCGCCTCAAAAGTGACCGTTTCCCCTCCGCCTATCATGCCTGAAGTAGTTCCAGCAATCGCTCGCTCCTTGGTGTGAGGCCAGACAGTCTGCGTATGTATCTCTATATTTCTAGCTAAATCAAAGACTATGTCAATCGTTGCTTCGATTTGGATTTCTGTGATCACTTTAATCACTGGATGCACCTCTGGATTCATTGGATTAGATATTTGCTGACATAATTCTTATTGGGTTTGGATCTGTGACTATGCTAAATAATTTATATAAATAATAAGAGTCAATAACCAGAAAACCATACGTTTCTTACGATAAGCCCACACATTTAATATACAAAATGCTATCGTGAGTAAAGATCCAATTACGAAGTAGATAACTATGAATGATTTTGTTGACTCAGCCATTTATTAATTCTGTTCACATCAATCTATTAGATGATTTCCAATTCGACATTCACAACCTATCTCCTTCGACAGATATAAAAAAACAGCCTCTCAAAACGGAGTCTGCCGCGATTCGCTATTGCATATTTTTAAAATTCTCCTCCCAAATAACTACTCCAGTAAGTTGCATTGTAGATAAAACTTGATGCACTCTTATATCTAGCATATTTCTTCCTCCCACTTTTTGATGGAACAGCCATTTTAATCGAATTATGTAGAAAGATATATGGTTCTATTGACACTACCACAATTATCCATTTTACTATAAACTTTACAATAGGACGACTTGTACAAGGCGGACACCTCTTATTGGAAAGGTGGAGCTGCGAACATGGATATATTTCAATCTCTTTCAATCATGTTTGCTTTTGGGTTATTTATACTCACATTGTTAACCTACATTGACAAGAGGAAATGATCTAGATTGGCACTAGGTTTGGTTTGAAACCATTCTGAATAATCCGCCAATTACAAGCCGCCGTCCAAGTCGGATCATCTCAATTGATCTGACTTTTTCTTTGCAGTAAAACAGTCATTTTATTGTCTTAATTAAAATTACAAACTGTATTATTCATACAACTTTATGCATGCAAAAAAGACACACATATCGTGTGCCTTGAATGTTTAGACGCATGTCCTAGTTACTTATAAACTCCTGAACCCACTCACCGTTATAATAGGCAACACCTATTTGTGTGAAGTTAGGGCTTAGAATATTTTGACGATGACCTGAACTGTTCATCCATGCTGTCATGACGGCTTCAGGCGTTTGTTGTCCCTTCGCGATGTTTTCACCCGCATAGGAATAGCTAATGCCGTAGGCGCGCATCATATCAAAAGGTGACCCGTAGGTTGGTGATGTATGATCGAAATAAGCGTTGTTGTACATATCCTTCGCTTTATCCAAAGCCATCGCGGTAAGTGCAGTATTACTTGCCAAAGGCTTCAGTCCAGCCTTCGTACGCTCCTGGTTAACTATGTTAACCACTTGATTAGCAAAGGTTGATTGCGTTGGCGCAGGCGTAACCGCTGGTTTGGCAGCAACATTGGTACTCGTTTTTCCAGGAATATTAAGCTTCATCCCAGACCAAATGATATTGGGACTGGCAACTTGCGGATTTGCCTTGATCAGCGAAGTTAGGCTAACGCCGTACTTCTTGGAGATTAACCACATGGTATCGTTGCCCGCTACCGTATGAGTTCCCGTTGCAGCAAATGCCGCATTCGCCCCCATAAGGACGCTCAAACCTAGTGCACCAGTAATTACTAGCTTTTTGTAACGTTTCAAAATAAACCTCTCCTTTTTGCGGCCTGCGAGGTTAGCTGTCGGATTCGGATCAAAGAGTAATCACCCGGCCGCGCGATCGCGGCTTCACCCCAAAGATTGGGTCCCCCGTGCTTCAAAAAAGCTTCGGCCTTCTAAGTTTTTGATCCAAAATGGATCTTTAAGATTGTATCATGTGAAATCAGTGAAAACATGACTCAAAATTTTCCATTTCGAAACTCATGAATCTCCATTATCCCATTTTTCCCATAATCTACTCGTATTTGGCTCCAGTTGTAGAACCGTCTGGATAGATAAAATAAGTATAAATTTGTCTATCGTTCCCTTGTGAATACCAAAGTTCAACCTTCTCAACTTTCCCTTCATCTGACCATGTTAAAACTAACTGTCCACCTATTTCCCCTTGCTCCATCCCTTTAATATCGATGTTTAGTCCTAAGTAGTGATAGTCCGCGATTGGTGAGATATCATAACGCCATACTGCTTGCTGCTTATCATCATTTGTTCGTTCCGCAGCAGGATTACCTAGCAGTTCTCTTACGTATTTTTGTTCATTCCCAACGTTTAATCGATATTGGATTTGCCATACTTTTTTAGCCGTATCGTCTGCAAAGCTTGCTGGTTCATTCATCAATGAAATAACATGATCACGTGAGTTATAAGAGACGCCTAAACCTAACTCCTCACCGATAAAGCGAATAGGAACGTACGCATGACCATCTACATTTAGGACGTTGTAGTCAGATGGTATTTCCTTGGTTTGCCCATTGAACTCAATTGTAGCGGGAAATAAGTAAGCTCGGATGCTATCCGAAGCAAACGCAGTTGTAGTTGCAGTTAAAGCAATTCCACAGGTCAGACCAAGCAAAAACTTTTTCATTCCGTCTCACTCCTCGTATTGCATGTTTTCTTTGCTCAAAATATCAGTTTAACTTCCAAATACAAATAACACGAATAGCAAACATTGGGAGAGAGGTTGGATATCGTTAATTCTCACAATCCCCCACTATCCGCTACCACAAAGCTAAAAGTCTCCCCAATCGCTGCATCCTTACAACCATCCAGCTTATATGCAACACCTCGTTCTACTTTCTCAGAAATAATACGGGTACATTCCGTTTTCAGTCGTTGTTTGCTGCCATGTTTGTCCTCTGAATTATCATAGCTATAAGAAATCTTATCTTTTTTATAAGCAAAATCATAATAAATCGGATCACCCTCAATGGTCATTTGCATGATTCGAATCTGACTCTCAGCATGCCCCTCCACGTTTTTTAAGAATTGACTGAAACGATCAAGATTAATGATTCTGCCATGGATATTAATGACGTCTCCTTTGGCGGTCCCTTTATCAATATCGTACTTCGAATCCGAGCATGAACTAAGCAACAAACAACTCCATACGAGCAACAATCGAACGCTCTTTACTTTCATATTTGTGTTCCCCCTAATCGCTCCATCTACATGTTTGACGCGAACGATACTGGAAATGTTTTGAAACAAAAAAAATAAGCTTGAAGTCTCAAGCTTGTCATATTTCAACTATGAACTTTGCCTACCGATAAAGCTTGATACTCCCAGAGCACATGCTGTACCTCCTGAAATCGACCCTCATGGCATTGGATAATGACGGCCAACTCGGGCAATCTTTCCTTTTTTCGAATAACGTGTTTCATTACCTTCACTTGTATCACGCGTGTCATACTATACCCAACAATGAACCCGCTTATAGCGGAAATAAGTCCCCAAATAATAGGCCCCCAATAGAGTGTGAAGCCAAAACTGATTCCCAAAACTGTGAAACAGGTGGACATGGCCATACCAACCTCGAATGCCAGCATTTTTTTATTCGGATTCGAATTGTAATTATGATCAGAGATCTCCCGATAGTTGTCCATCATCACGGTCATGATCTCTTGACGCGCTAGCCCCATTTTCTCCAGAACAGCCAGTGCTTCCTCTACCTCAATAGAATGCTCAAATGTACTAATGATCAACATGTGGGTCATTCTCCTTTTCAAACAGGGGTAATGGGAATGGTGGATACGTCTCTGTCAGAAATTGCTTCTGCTCGATTCGGAAAAGTCGATTATGATCATGTGCAGTCATATAGGCATCATACATGGCACCACAGATGACTGATGGCATAAATAAAAGCCAATGGGGGTTTAAAATGGCTGTCGATCGAGACAATTTACCTAATATCAAATAAAGCGTGGCTTCGTGTGATCGTGACATCGTCATATAAATAAACCACCAGAAGACCCCATAGAAGCCCAGCGCTAAACGGTTATTGTAAAGCTGTCCAAGCCCAGGAAAAATTAATGAACTAAATAGAGCTGCGCCAGGTCTCTTGAAACTTATATTCGAAATAGTCCATGGCTTCATCACATTGGAAGTAAGCCTTGCTCCTTCCAGCCTCGCTAGGTGATACTGCTTATTCGCATCAATAGCCTTGAGATAACTATCCCATATCGCAAATAAATAAACGATCGCATAAGCGAATGCCCATCTTGGTTCGATGACTTGAGTGGCCAACTCGAATTGTCCACTGAACGAATAGTAAATAGCTTCATTAATACGTGCAAGCGTATTGATAGCAACCTCCCAAGCTGACAGCACAAAGCCACGAAAAAACTGATGAAGTAAGAAATGACCGAAGCCTGGAAAAGAGGCAGACCACCATGCAATTATCTTTGGATCCTGCCAACGCAGGCTGCTTAAGCCATCCGGACTTAATAAGGCTTGCTGTCTACGTGGCGAATGTGCGTGTAGCGAGCTCAACTTCGATTCATTCTCCTTATCGATTGACGTTTTTGTTCGATCCAATGTTTTTTCAGTCTTGTAAATAAGAGAACAAACAGGGTCTGCACGACAAGGTAGATACAGAAAGAGTAGCTTAATTTCCAATGTCGATACTGGAACACATCGAAATAAACATTTAATGCCTCAAACGCCATTCCGATGAATGAACATAGCAGAATATAAATCGGAATCATGATACCACTGATACGGAATTTGTTGTAGTAATAGGCAAACAAATAGCCAGAAACTGGATATAGACACCATGTTAATACATCTGCGAAATCAAAATACGAGTAGATATTCGTATTATAGAAATCGAATGGTTTTACACCAATGCTTGTGTCTAACCCTTTTGCTGCATCAAGGCTGAACAGCATCATAATGAGACTAACGGATCTAGGCATTGTTCTTGGCAATATCCACATGAAACCGTAGATCAGTACAAGGCAAATCATCGTAAACATTGTATTCCTTTGAAACAATACATCAAGATGGTTCATAGGATATGCCATCTTTCCGCATGATACAACGATAAATAATGAGCGCAATTCCGGTAAAACCAAGCAACATCAGGCTTTCCAAGTAGGACCACTCCATTTTCCACGATGCTGAATATTGAACAATTCTCAAAGATTCTAAGTACATCTTCAACAGAATAAGCACGATTGAAAAAAAGAGAAATGAACTTAACTTATACCAGACTCCGCGCTTCGTCACCCACTGATCCATGGCCCAAACAACAATCATCGGTGTGATGATCTGGTGGTGTACGATACGCAAGAATACATCCGATAATAGAAGTGAAGGAATGATATACGGATAATTTATTGTGAAGATCATAAAGTAGACATCATGCATTAACACCACAATTAACCAGCTGAAAATGATTTCAAACAGGTGCATGCGTTTCTTCGTTACGAAGAATGTGATAATGGTCAGCATATAAAATGTAATTAATACAATATCCCCCATGGATGCAGCACCTTGGTTCCCTTCAACAACTGATGTTTTTAACAAATATGCCCAATTCAGGTCACATTTAATACCGATTTCCAAAAGCTTATCTTTAGCTCCCATTCTCGAAATAGTTTCCTATGCCCGAAATAAAAATAAGCATACCGCTAGGTATGCTTATTCAAGCCAAATGAGCTGCCACTCCGCGTTCGTGCTTAGCGATATCCCTCTGCATTCGCAGGTTTCCCTGCCTCCTGCACCTCGACTAGGTACCGCCAGCAGTCTGGCTGTGAGCCATCCACATCTTTAAATCCATACACTTGTGAGATGCTACCGCTAGACATCGAGTGGCCATTCCATCGGGCAACTTCCGGATCTGTAGCTAGTGCGGCCACAGCACGCCCTACAAAACGCGGCGATTCCGAGATGATGAAATGAGGTTCCTTCTCCGTCGCGTCACGCCAGTTTTCTTCCTTAACCTCGAAGTGCTCCAGCATGATTTCAGAACGCATCCAACCCGGTGTCACTGCAATTGCCGTGCAGCCATGTGGTGCAAGTTCATGAGATAATGACTTCGCCATTCGAATGACGGATGACTTGGCTAGATCATAGAAGAGTGATAAACGGTAGTTGGTATCGTTGTATTCTGCTGTGCCGTCTGTTATCTCAATGACGAGTCCATTCTTGTTCTGGATTAACAGGGATAGTGCAAAGTGACTCGTAATGATATGCGTGTCAATGGCAAGCCGAAGCATGCGAAACCCTTTGTCCAAAGAATGCTCCCACACAGGTACGTTCCACTCCGTCAAATATTCAGATCCCCACACATCATTAACCAGGATGTCCAGCCGTCCTTGTTCGCTCTCGATGCGTGCTATAAGTGCCTGAACCTGATCTCGATCTAGATGATCTACTTGAACCGCGATGCCTACACCACCCGCATTATTTACCAGTTCAGCCGTTTCTTCAATTGTTTCAGGTCGATTGTATTCAGAACGTTGCGTACGTGTCGTGCGTCCAGTCACATACACAGTGGCTCCAGCCGCTCCTAATTCGATCGCGATTCCTCTTCCTGCACCGCGTGTGGCACCTGCCACCAAAGCTACTTTTCCATGTAGAGATTTCATCATCAAGAATACTCCTTTTTATAATCTAACGACTACGATTAGTCATCATTATATTTCCAATTTGTCCTCTTACTGTTATACCATATTTACTCCGTTGCTTTCCCGTCTCATCCTACAAATCAAAACATGGTATACTAATCCACAATGATCAACTTCATTCGCAATCGGATGACTAGGAGTGATTAGCTATGTTGGTAAAAGAAATAAGAATTGCTTTAGGTACACAAAATCAAGCGAAAAGAGCTGCAGTTGTGCTAGCTTCTGGGATAGAACCGATCTGTCACTCGGTCCCTTCTGCTGTATCCGACCAGCCCCTGACAGAAAACGAAACCATCATCGGTGCCATTAATCGCGCGAAAAATGTGCTTGCAGCTGAGCCCGAAGCTGATATTGGTCTTGGTCTAGAAGGTGGACTTACTTTTGATGAGATTCATACAAAACAATGGTATCTCTTCTCTGTTTGTGCCGCTTGGGATGGGACGCAGCTTTTTGTCGGCAAAGGCCTATATTTCCCGATCCCCAATGAAATTGGAGAGAAATTAAAACAAGGCGGTACTGAGCTGCGGCACATTATCGATGAATTGAGCAGCACAGTCGGCAGCAATCACAAAGAAGGCGCTTATGGTTTATTTACGGAAGGACGAATAACTCGGAGTGAGGTTTTTCGGGATGCGGTTATCGCAGCGCTGACGCCATTCCAATCGCCTTTCTATAAGTAAATGATTGCATAATAGCCGCCATCAGACAAAAAGGGCACCACTGAAGTAGAAACTTCTGCTCGAGTGTGCCCTCTTTGGTTAGTGCTATTTCCCCTTATACATTGGTGCAATTCGATCAATGCGATTCGTCCAAATCCCGCCGGAATACAAAGCTGGAAGCCGCTCCAAATCAGCTGGCGTATCAAATCCCGTTGAGAACTCCGTCCCATTGCCTCCCACCACAATGACTCTAGTATCCACGTTATCCATTCGATTTAAAAATTTGTTCGGCCATCCCCATAATAGCGGAGCCAACTTTTCAGGTATATGAATCTGGATATGTTCACATGCAGATGGGGTAATACCTGTCCAGCCATAGGCAAGGTACGGGAGTAAGCAGCTTTTCATCGTATCTACCGAAATTACGCGCATCTCAGGCAGCTTTTCTTTCACAATAGCCACAGGTAAATTCCCGCCATAAATCGTCAATTGCTCTCTGCGTTCAGGTGATAAATTCGTCAACGTTTCAACCAATAAATCGCCTTCATGAGGATCATTCGTTTTAATATGGATGAGGAACATTTTGTCTGGAAACTGCGAGAATACCTCGGGTAGAGAAGGCATTAGTCCAACACCTTTGCCTCGAAAAGGGAACGTTTTCCCATTATCGGCCGTATAGCCGTATCCAATATCCACCTTTTTGAGCTCAGCCATTGTATAGTCCTTAGACTGTCCTTTGACGTTCGTCCGACAATCGAGCGTCCAATCATGGAAAACGGCGAATTGTTCATCTTTGGTCATATGGATATCAAATTCAACCTCATCGGCTCCAGCATCAAAAGCGGCTTGCATCGAAGGAATCGTATTCTCCAGATAGGGATGCTCAGGTTCAAAGATTCGTTCTGCTGTACAGGTATCGTTCTTCAGGTTCTCCGTGTGGAAGGTTTGTGACATCCCGCGATGCGCCATTAGAAATGGATCACCTTTTCGCTCTTTAGCAAGGAGTGAGGTGTTGTTTATATAGATGAATACAATCAAAATGAGTACCGTCCACATTATTTTACTTTTATAAAGTTTTCTCAATCGTTTCATAGGACCTCCGTTGTGATCGATGCAGAGTTGCGTGCACTCACTCCAGTTGTTCTGGCTGATTACCCAGACTATGGATCGTAAGCAGAGCACTTGTACGTTTCGCAATAAGCAATTCGACAGATTGTTCAAGATAAAATTGTTCATATTCTTTTGCTTTTACGCGCACTTTCAATAACTTCCCATTTGGTTTCCGAATATGTAGACGATATTCTTCCAGGAATTCCACTTTCGCTGTCATTTTCTCCGCGTCATCTTGTATCAAATCTATACAAATAATAACTGCTAGAATGAGGAACACACCAAGTCCAATACTGAAAAGAGAAACAATCATAACAGGAGCTTTAGCAGCAATATTGATAATTAGTTGCACAACAGACAAGAAGATCATCAAACTAATTACAATAACCTGTGATTTTAAAGATCTTTCGTAGAGCAACATCATCGCAATCCTCCCATGTCATTATAAAATTGGATGTCAATTATAGGGAACCATTACATTGTATTCGTGAAAGAGGCAACATTCCCTTGTTATGGGAATGCAAAAAAGAGCATCCACAGGGATGCTCCTTACTTTTTACAGATGATGACGAAATTTAACGGGCCTTTCTCTTCCGCTTATGAAAGACAAACCATGCCATTCCGATCGTTCCTGCCGCGAGTAATACACTAAACAACACAATGTAGCTCAAATGAAATAATGCCAAGTCATTTCCTCCTTTGTGAAATACACCCCATACTTTGTTTATTTAGTAAGATGGGTCATCCGAAGCTAAAATATGTAGATGGGCATATCATAGTTGTAGGAGGTGCTGCTACGTGGACAATACGCGTACATGTCGACTTATCCGTTCATCTCGAACCTATCATGGGAAACAAGGCTTTGATTATGCGGAGGCGATTTCCAAAGAAAGTGCTGATTCGCAAGGTATTTGTATGATGCTGCTAACCATTCTACCTGGGCAACGAGCAACAGCTCATCTTCATCAAAACCATGAAACCACCATTTACATGCTGGAAGGGAAATCCAATATGTGGTATGGCGAGAATTTGGAGCAGCATATGGAACTGGAACAAGGCGATTTCCTCTACATTCCAGCTGGAATGCCACATCTCCCCTATAATCCGAGTACTTCGGATTCTTGTACTTGTGTTCTTGCCCGCACCGACCCCAACGAACAAGAGAGCGTGCTTCTGCTGCCTGAGCTTGATGCGCTTTGGGACTCCAAGAAGAGCTAACAAAAAGAAAAACAGAGAATCCACTTAGGGTTCTCTGCTTCCATGCTTATATCTTTTTAACAAACTCCGATTTTAATTTCATCGCGCCGAAATCATCGATTTTACAATCAATATCGTGATCGCCTTCGACCAAGCGAATATTTTTCACTTTCGTACCCATTTTGATAACGGATGAAGTCCCTTTTACTTTTAAATCTTTGATCACCGTAACGGAATCACCATCATTCAGCACATTGCCGTTCGCGTCTTTCACTACTTTCTGATCTTCCCCGTTCACTTCCTCACCAGCTTGTGACCACTCATGCGCACACTCCGGACACACAAGAAGACTTCCATCTTCGTACGTATAAGCCGATTGGCACTTGGGGCAGTTAGGCAACTCTTCCATGCTGTCAATCCTCCATTCAATAGAGCTAATAGTGCCACATACGAGGCGAAATGACAAGCTGTGAAAGACTCGCTAATCGATTTGCCACCCCTTCTAAGACCACTATCTTCACCTAATATCCACCAATGGAAGAGTCTTTCTTCTTGCCTTCAGTGCCAAGTAACAAGCCGTCAAGATTGCACCCGCTGTTCCACAAATGATATCCGTCATCGTATCGAGCAAGCTGCCATTTTGCGAATTGAGTCCAAAAAGGTGATCCGTCGCGAACTCATAAATTTCCCATACGCCAGCCATCGCCACGGAGAAGAAGAAACAGAGCCACACTGCGACATGGGAGGAGAGCTCAGTCCCCTCTTGGTGATCGGCCGCTTTGCTATATACGAGTAAACCGATGAAACAGAGAATAACTCCCGAGAAGAGATGCTCCATTTTATCCAAATAGGGAATGACACCATAAAACCCGAATTCGTTGGCCACAAACATCGTGACGAAAATAAATAGTAGCACACAAAAACGCAACGAAGTAAACATCGTTGTTTTCGTCCATTTGACGACAAGCCGAATGAGCTGAAGTACAGCAACAATGAGCACCGCTTGGAACATTTTGGCCCCATTACCTCTTACCAGAAAATAAACAAAACAGCCGGCCGCGAGAACATACATCCCCAGTTCAAAGAGATCGTTCCACCGATCCTTGCCCTTCATCTGCTTCATCTCCCTATTCCATCATGATAAAAAGGAAGCACCTTTATCGGTAAATTTCAAATTACTTATTTATCCTATGCCTATATTGGAACGAAATGAATGTTGCTCGCTGAAAAAGAAAAATCCCGCCTGACCGCTTTACAGCGAGGGGCGGGTTCATTTCAGACTATTTTTTGTCTGCTAGCCACGTGGACAATGAACTGACTTCATCATCGGATAGCTTTCCTTTAAAAGCAGGCATGGCGCCCTTCCCGTTCCCAATAATCGCGGTGAGCTGTTCCTTCGAGTGCTTTCCGCCAACCTTCTGAAGATTCGGCCCGACTAAGCCCTCCAAATTCGCGCCATGACAGCTGACACAATTGGCCTTAAAGACCGTCTGTGCATCAGCTTTCGTTGTCGTTCCTGTACTTGCGGATGCTGTTGGCGCTGTTGTGCCTGCACTAGGGCTAGGTGTCGTTTCACTCTTTCCACAAGCCGATAAAGCCCCAGCTAGCAAGAGAGTCAGGACTACGATCTTTTTGTTCATGCGTATGCTTCTCCTCACATTCATTAGGTTCACATGCCGTGTTTTGAAATTGGATACCTACCTCTACATTGCCCCCGTTTCCATATTTTCATGCAAATCATGAATAGGAAATGCCTATACAGCTCAACATATCCATAACTACCCAGATGTACATAAAATTCCATGGAGGTATGACAAATTGGCTGACAAAAACACGCATACGCCGGATCATTCTCGTCGCCGTTTTCTCAAGTACACCGGTACTGCCATTGGTGGCGTCGTTGTTGGTGGCGTCATTGGAAGCGCAGTGTCAGGAGGCTTTAAGAAGGATGCTACCCAGACCTCTCCATCACCTACAGTAAGTCCTAAACCACAAGTCACGGCTGATTATAATCAAGCACCGATGTTCTTCAATCAAACCCAACTGCAAATTACCGAAGCGGCAGCTGAACGGATCTTTCCCAAAGACGACACTGGCCCAGGAGCAGCTGAGCTCGGCGTTGCCTTCTATATTGACCATCAGTTAGCCAGTCCATGGGGTGTAAATGCCCGTACCTATCGGATGGGACCGTTTGTTAAGGGTGAAGCTACCCAGGGAGATTACCTGAGTATTCAACGGCATGAGCTCATCACGATGGGTCTGAACAGTCTAGAAGAGACTGCAAAAACTAAACATACGAAGGGCTTCGTAGATATTAAGCCAGAGGAACAGGATGCCATTCTAACCTCCATGGAAAAAGGTGAAATCAGTGTTGTGAACGGGATTACGGGTAAAACCTTTTTTAACTTATTTCGCATACTCGTCATGGAAGGTGTCTATTCCGATCCGTTGTATGGCGGAAATAAGAATATGGCTGGTTGGAAAATGCGTAAATATCCAGGCAACCAGATGAGTTATACGAACATGATCGATAAAGATCAATTCGTTGCCATGGAGCCTCGCAGCTTACACGATCATTTCGTTCATTAAAGGGACAATTCTCACGAAGGAAGGAATACATGGATGGCTACTAAAATGCCGAAAGTCCCCGTTGTCATTGTAGGTATGGGATGGGTCGGGGGAATTATCGCCGCTGAATTAACGAAGCAAGGTGTTAAAGTTGTAGGCTTGGAGCGTGGGAAGCCGCGCAGTACCGCTGATTACTACATGGTGCATGATGAGCTGCGTTACGCCTCGCGCTATGATCTCATGCAGGATTTGTCCAAAGAAACGGTGACATTCCGAAATACGGAGAAAATGGCTGCTGTGCCTATGCGTGAGTATGGCTCCTTCCTGCTTGGGGAAGGTCTTGGCGGGGCGAGTGTGCATTGGAATGGACAAACGTTACGTTTTCTCCCGTACGACTTCGAGATTTACAGCAAAACAGTAGAACGCTACGGTAAGCAGAAAATCCCTGAAGGCATGACTATACAGGATTGGGGCATCACGTATGACACGCTTGAGCCCTATTTCGATAAATTCGAGAAATTAGCCGGTATTTCTGGTGAAGCTGAGCAAAATCCGTTGGTGGGCAAGCGTTCCGCTCCTTTCCCAACTAAACCGATGGTGAAAACACCGGTCCTGAAATTGTTCGAGGATGCGACTAAAAAGCTTGGGTATCACCCGTATATGATGCCTTCGGCTAACCTCTCGGAGCAGTATACGAACCCGGATGGCATTACCCGAGCCGCCTGTCAATATTGTGGCTATTGTGAGCGTTTTGGTTGTGAATACGGCGCAAAAGCAGATGTCATTGTGACAGCACTCCCCGTTGCGCAGAAATCTGGCAATTTCGAATTGCGCTCCTACTCCAATGTGATTCAAGTGCTAAATGACGGCAAAAAAGCAAGCGGCGTTGTTTACGTGAACACCGTTACGGGAGAGCAGTTCGAGCAACCCGCGGATGTCGTTATCATGGCCAGCTATGTATTTAATAACATCAAGCTGCTTCTCACATCCAAATTAGGTAAACCTTATGACCCGGCATCAGGTAAAGGTGTCATCGGTAAAAATTACTGTTACCAAACGAACGGCGGGAATGCGACAGGCTTCTTCGATGAAAAACAGTTCAATTTGTATGCGGGTGCAGGCTCCCTTGGTATGGAGATTCCAGATTTCAATGGTGATAATTTTGACCATACGAATCTGAATTTCATCCATGGCGCTGGCATTCGGATCTCACAAACCGGCCAACGACCAATTGCAACGAACTCGGTTCCCAAAGGTACACCAGCCTGGGGCAAAGACTTTAAGCAAAAATCGCTGAAATATGCGAACAGTGTCTTGTCCGTCTCCCCACAGGGCAGCAGTTTACCATGGAAACATCATTATGTGGATTTGGATCCGACCTATAAGGATGCCTACGGCCTCCCGCTACCTCGGATCACCTTCGATTTTGAAGAGCAGGATCGGCAAATGATCAAATTCGTTGCTGGTAAAGCGGCAGAGATTATGAAAGAGATGAACCCAACAACCATTGGTTCCTCGGATCAACTGGCTGCCTATAATATCGTTCCCTATCAATCAACCCACAACACAGGTGGTGTCATTATGGGAGCAGACCCGTCAACCTCAGCGGTAAACTCGTATTTGCAAATGTGGGATGCCGAAAATGTATTCGTGGTAGGTGCATCAGCGTTTGCACATAACAGTGGCTACAATCCAACAGGAACCGTCGGCGCCTTGGCTTACCGCGCTGTTGAAGGAATTGCGAAATACTTGAAACAAGGCGGAAGTGTCGTTTAATGTGAGTCGTCCATATATTCATGAAGGAGGTGGAATAGCATGGAGCAAGAAGATTGGATCTTACATTTGACGGAAGTTCGCAAGCGATTGCTCATCGTGTTCGCTTGGTTCATCGTCACTCTATGTGTCGGCTTATACCTCTCTTCCGACATTCTCTTGTACTTGAAATCACAGCCATTAATCGGAGAAATCAAGTGGAATGTGTTTTCGTTTACAGATGGGCTGATGATTTATATGAAATGTGCGTTTCTGTTCGCGGCTTTATTCACAGTCCCGGTCATTCTCTACCAGGCATGGGTTTTCGTGAAGCCAGGGCTTACCGAGAGTGAATCCAGGAACGCACTTCCCTACATACCTGTCGCCTTTGCGTTGTTTATCATTGGCGTTTCGTTCAGCTATTGGGTCGTATTCCCGATGATGATGCGTTTCATGATTCGGATGAACCAATCCATAGGCGCCGTCGAGACATATGGCATAGATCGATATTTTGCCTTCCTATTTCAAATTGTCATTCCGATGGCAATCGCATTCGAGCTGCCAGTAGTCCTCCTTTTCTTAACGAAGATCGGGCTGCTTACCCCTCAAATTTTGAAAATGTCCAGGAAATACGCCTATATCGCGCTTACCATCACAGGCTCCTGCATCTCACCACCGGATATGATTTCACACTTGTCCGTTACAATCCCGTTAATACTCTTATTTGAAATCAGTGTCTTGGTTTCCGGCTGGCAATGGCGAGCTATGCAACGCGTTGTGAAATTAAATCTAATCGAAGAATGACATGAAAAGAGGATGAACGCTATGTTCAACAATATTGGAGTTTCAGGATTAATCTTGATTCTGGCTATCGCTTTAATCGTCTTCGGACCTTCCAAGCTGCCACAGCTTGGACGCGCCTTTGGGGACACCCTGCGTGAATTTCGCAACTCAACTCGTAATATTATGGAAGATGGCGAACATGACCATTTGATCGAAAATGAGGGCAAGAAGCCGCCTCTATAAGTACTAGCAGGGCACAGAAAAAGGAGCCATTCACCAAAATGAATGTGCTCCTTTTTTCTTAACGTTCCTTATTCAAACTACAATAACTCCAACCATACTGCCGTTACATATTCCTTTACTTCCTGTGGAGCAATGCCACTAGCCCCCGTCTGCTCAGGTGGATACGGGAGATTAAACGCATCTGTCACATACGTGTAAGGTTCGATGGAGAAAGCATCTGTCCAATTCGGTTTAAAAAGAATCGTGAACGGAAACTTTGGATCCATTTGGTACGCGATCCGATATCCTGCTTCCTTCATAATGAAGTGGCACGTTCGATCATCCGCCAGCGTTACTAGGGAGCAACCGAGCTCAGGATAGTCAGCAAGAGCAATGCCGTCTGATAAGCTTTTACAGAAATCCGTCTCCGCAGGCGGTCCCTTAACGAAAGCCAAATTCGTAACCGGCCATTCCGCAATCGCAGGTACGGTTAAGACCGCTTCCTCCCCAGCGAACGTTGAGGCAAAATACGGATGCAGCCCGAGTGCAAACGGTGCGGTGTCATTCCCACTATTTTCAACAGTGATCTGCATGGTCAAACGTCCTTCAAATAACCGATGTGTAACTCGAAATCGTAAGGGATGTGGGAAATATTCCATGATTTCCGGTTGCTCAGCAAAGTCAAACTGACAAGTTACATAAGCACCTTGCTGATCTGCTGCACCCACCTCTACGATGTTCCACGCTTTATGCGAGATTTCGCCGTGCAAATGATGATGTGGCGGCTCATTCAGCGGGAGACTATAGGCCGTGCCTTGGAAAATAAATGTGCCATTCTTAATCCGGTTTGGAGGAAATAAGATTGGTGTACCGTACATCGTATGATTGCTTGAATGATCGATGAATGCCTGTAAGCTGCTCGGCGGCACAATGATCGGGATATCTTTGCACGTATACGAAAGAAGATTAGCGCCAAAATCAGGTGTTAATGTAGCTCTCTCATCTCTTTCAGAATCTATAAGCTCTAACAACGTGTAGCCCAACTCCTGAACTTGGTTCACAGCATAACGACTCATTGTGCAGCATCCCTTCATGCCAAATTAGAGGCTCTCCGCTATCAATATACTAGTTTCCGTATACTGATATTCACTGTCCGGCTTCTTTCCCGTAAAAATCAAATCGTACAAAATTCGTAGAGAACGATAGCCTTGCTGAATTGGATTTTGCATAATCGTAAAATCGATGATCCCTTCTCGCAGTCCCTGCTCGACTTCAGGCAATAAATCATTACACACGATGCGAAGTTGACCTTCTTTACCTGCTAGCTTAATCGCATCGATACAAGCTCCAGCATGACCAGTCGCCATGTAGATGCCATCCAAATCCGGATACATCTTCAGCGCATCATTCAACTTGAGAAATGTATCTTCGTAGCGATCGTAGCCTTCAATCACACCAACAACTTCGATTTGATTTTGGACTAATTTGTCCTTAAAGTGATGAACCCTTAGACGATGCGCATGGAATTTCATGTTGGCTACGACAACTAGCACCTTAGCTTTGCCCTTGAACATACGTGACATGAGACCAGCAGCTATCTCACCACTTTTCCCAAGATCCTGACCAACAAAACAGCTCCGTTTCGAGTTTTCAATATCTGAATTAAAAGTTACAACTGGAATGCCTTGCTCAACCGCCCTATCAATGCTTGCACGGTTCGCTTCAACATCGATATCCGAGAATAAAATGCCACTTGCGCCATTGGCAATCAGTGTTTGAATGGCCGTCGCACCGTCATCTGGCTGTTCATTATTAATATAGGCGTATTCTAAGCATACACCTAGCCCTTTTAATTCATCTTCAGCAGCATGAATGCCTTTGCGAATGTCATCAAAGAATGTGATTTCCTTGGGGGGCATCACAATACCAATTTGGATCGGTTTTCTATTAAAAGCAAGCGCTTTCGCTGCCACATTGGGTACATACTTCAGCTCATCTGCGATGGCAAGTACACGTTCCCTAATGGCTGGCTTAACGCCAGACCTACCGTTCAGCACGCGGTCTACAGTACCTCTGGAAACACCAGCTTGCTGTGCAATTTCCCTAATCGTAACGCTCATACTGATCTCCATTCGAAATGATTTGTGTGCGGGCACGTTATTAGTATGAGTGAAAATTTGACTGTGATCAAGTCCGCGGCGTTGTTTTTCAAAATGGCGAACTCAACTCACTTAGTTGATCTGGATGAACACCTTACCTGCTTCTACTTTGGTTGCGTACGTTTTCAGCTTAATACAGACGGGAACTCGCTTGGCTTCCCCCGTCGTGATATCGAAGCGTCCATTATGCTTCGGACATTCAATGAGATTCCCCATCACTAAACCTTTGGAAAGATGAATTTTCTCATGCGTGCAATAGCCGTCCGAAGCGTAAAATTGACCCTGTGCATTTCGATACATGGCGAATGTAGCATCACCGTGGTCAAAGCGTATTACATCCTCCACATCTAGTTCATCAATCGCACATACCTCAATCCATTCGCTCATCATGATGGTTGTCTCCTTACTTCTGCGTATTTTTCTTCCATGCCATTGCCAAAATAATAAGGTCTGGCGTTAACGGGCAGCGGCTTTACGACTACATAAGAAGGATCTTGCTTTTGTAAACGAAGCGCAATGACAACCTCTTTCAAAGCAGCCCATAAGCTCGAGCGAGGTGCAGGGCAATCATCCTTCATCTCTTGATGCAGCTTTGGCAACGCATGGTAGGGCACCATCGGAAACATGTGATGCTCTGTGTGATAATTCATGTTCCAATACAAAAAGCGAAAAATCGGATTCATCCGAACCGTACGTGTGTTCAATCGATGATCCAGTACATCCTCATATAATCCAAGATGCTGCGTCATCCCGAATAGAAGTACCATCAGATTGCCATAAAAAGAGGGCAAGAAAACAAACATCGCTGGGAGCAGGCTCCCCATGTACAGGCATGCACCCGCAACGGCAAGGATGATAAGCATGTAGATGCGTGCTTCGCGAAATACTTTTGAATACTCCGAAGCTGGAATATAGTCCATCTCAGCCGTTTCCAATTTGCCAATTGTATGCAGGGCAAATCGTTTGATTTCGATCGGTCCACCATACAAATGAAAAATTTGCATCAAGATGATTTTCCAAATGGGGGGGCGCTCCGTTAAAATCTCTGGATCCCGGCCAACAATAATCGTATCGGTATGATGCCGTGCATGGCTCCAACGCCAAGGTGTTGCCGAACGTAATACGAAGAACGAAGCGATCTGATAAACAACATCGTTCATCCAAGGGGTTTTAAATGCCGTCCCGTGACCACACTCGTGCCACCTTGAATCGCCAGGTGAAGCATAGTATACGCCATAAATGAAAAACGCCGGTACTGCCCACCACGTCCCCCAAGAATGGTAGGCCAAGTAACCAAAACCGAGTAACGCACCAAACCAAATAAGTGTGTCCCGGATCGCTGGCCCATCCTTTCTTTTCATGAGCTCTTTCATTTTCGCGCGCGGAATGGGACTAGCATACCACTCTGCACCAGCTAATCCGCGTTCTTGAGCTCTTTTGCTTTCTTGTCCAGTGATACTATAATCTCTCTTCTGAATAACAATTGCCATGGTAACTCCTCCTTTTTTCTTAATAAAATTATGAGGGCTACACTTCCGTGCTCGGGCACGGAAGTGGATAAAAAATAAAGACAATCTTCTTTCTTCGAATCGCCTTTTGTCATTTCATTATTTTTCGTGCTCGGGCACACTTTAATTCTAAAGCATCTTCCTAGCCATTTCAAGAAGAAAAAAGCCATGGATAGGAAAATTCCTCATCCACGGCTTAATCAAACGGATTTCTATTGTAAAAAGAATGCTATGCTATTACATACATCCAGGAAACATGCCCGTTGAAATCGCGATACGGTTCCAAGAATTAATCGTATTGATCGCCATAATTAACGTGACAAACTCACGCTCGTCGAAATGCTTACGTACGCGATCGAACAATTCTTGTGGTACACCAGAAGCAGAAATTGTGGTTACGGCTTCGGTTAGTTCCAAGACCGCTCTCTCCTTCTCGGTATAAAATGGCGCTTCACGCCATGCACTCAACAAGTAGATGCGCTGCTCTGTCTCCCCCATTTTACGAAGGTCACGCGTATGCATATCTAGGCAAAAAGCACAGCCATTAATTTGAGATGCTCTAATTTTAATAAACTCATACAGGACCTCATCTAATCCGCTTTCTTTCACAAATCCTTCAAGCTTCATCATCGTTTGATAAGCCGCAGGATTTACCTTACCGTGTTGAATTCGAACTTCCATTTGAAATCTCCTCCACATACTCTATTTGGTTTTCGCTTACTAAGACAAATGAGTATGTAGTTTTGTGACATTACAGCAGTGAATTTATTTGAGTTAATTTATCCGGATTACGAATCAGGTACATCTGGCTTGATTGATGTTGATTTCCAGCTAGCTCAAACAAAATAACCATCAGGATAGATTGATGCTTCATAAGCATCAACCCCATTTGACCATTAAAGGTCGTGGACAACCATTGTCCCGCCAATGATCCTTTGGCATGGATACCTTCGAAGAACGCGGCAATCCGCTGCTTCCCAAAGATCGGGTGAATAGCAGCACGAACTTTCCCTCCACCGTCTGAGATCATAACGGCATCTTCCATTAACAGTGTGACAAAATCCTGGAAGTCCCCCGTATCCACCGCGTGTAAGAACTTCTTAACCAATGGCTCTGTCTCACCTAACGAGATCTCATTTTCGTGGGTTGCCTCATTGATTTTACTCCTCGCGCGGCTGTATATTTTGCGACAGTTCGCTTCCGTTTTCTGGAGCATTTCAGCAACCTCATCATATTCGTAGCCGAGCACTTCTCTAAGCACGAATACTGCACGCTCTATCGCGGACAATTGTTGCAACAAGACTAGAAATGCATACGAAATCGTCTCATCTTGAACAAGACTTCCCATCGGATCTTCGCGAAATGAAGTCACTTGGGGCTCAGGAAGCCATGGGCCTATGTAAGTTTCCCTTTGCTTGCTTGCTGAGTTCAAGTAATTCAAGCAACGGTTCGTCACCATTTTAACCAAATATGCTTTCAAATTCGTTACATGCGAAGTGTCTGTTTTCTGCAGCGTGATAAACATGTCTTGCAGCATATCTTCCGCATCGGAAACCGTGCCTAACATACGATATGCGATAGAAAATAATAGCTTTTTATAGGTAACATAGACCGTTTCTAACTCCATCGGAGGAATCTCCTTTCCGTGTTTAGTGTAACGCTGGGTGCCTAGCACATACATACCACGAGCATATTCCCATCGAGGCCGAAACCACCTATTATTTTTTTCTTACGACATACGTAAGACAATCTGTCTTCAGTTGGATCTGTCTATCATTGCGCTCAATGTCAAAGGTTAAACTCTTTAATGTCGTTATTAACATGTCCCAACCTTCATACTGTTTGTCCAATAAATTATGTAAGTGTTCTGTCGAAAGATTGAGTTCGACAAGAGGAGTGAGTTCCTCTCCAGTTATTCTATCAATCTCTTGTATATTCGAGTTCACAATCAAACAATGAATCCCATTTACTTTCGTCCCATGGGCCATTCGCTCCAGAACACGTTCGAAGGATTTTACCGAATCAACATGCTCAAGCGACGATACAGCGACGATATAATCAAAGCTATCCGGCGCAATTACATATTCACCAATGTCGGAGAGTTGAGGTTCGATTTGACCATTTACACCGAATTGTTCACTATAAGCCACCAACTTGGTAAGCGCGGATTGCATGATGTCCACACAAACCACTTTACCTCCTCTAGGTTTTAACACTTCCGCTAATGGTATGCTATTACGTCCAACTCCGCAACCAAGATCCAAAACAGTTACTTCGTCATAAGTATCGAAATAAGTTAACGTATCCATAACCGTTTTTACAGGCTTCGATAGCCAGGATCCTTTTTCAAATAACTTATAATTCTCATAACATGCTTCATGATATTTTCTTTCTTCTTCCCGAATCTTCGCAATCCGCGAGTACTCAATCAACCAACAATCTCGCAGCTCTCCCTCGTGCATCTCATGTGCAATTAGTTCCTTCACTTTCTTAAACCCGCAACGTTCATAGCACCTGATTGCTCGGACATTCCATTGCTGTGGATCCATCACAACACGATCTGCCTGACGAACATCTATTAAATACGCCAGCATCAAAGTCACAAGCAGTTGCCCTATTCCTTGATTCCAAAACGCCGTTTCCCCAATAAATTGATCCGTTCCATAAATGATCTCCGTAGGCTCATCATCGTACCCGTATAGAATGCGCTCGTCCTCATCAATTTCATAAAATTGAATATAACCAATAGGCTTATTATGATACTCGATGAGACATCTGGTCGCCGAGTCTTCTTTATAGAAATGCGCATCTACCGCATCCCTATCATGGGGGCGATCTCGGCCTTCATAATAAGTTAATACCAAGGGATCATTCAGCCAGGCAACTAGTAGATTCTTGTCACTGGGTTCGATTTTTCGTACTGTCAGTGCATCTGTTTCGTAGATTATCATAGGATACCTTCTTTCCAATTCTTGCTATAGGCTTCTTCGACATCCTCACACACTAATCTTTTTTATTATCAAAAGGAACCTTGTTTTTTTGCACGATCGTGAGTTTTTGCAAACTATTGCGATACGAATAACAGGCGCCTATACTAAATGTGAACACAAGATGAATTGGAGGCCGTTATGAAAATTTATATCATTCGACATGCGGAACCGGACTACCCCAATAATACCATCACCCCGCCCGGACATCTCGAAGCCCAAGCCTTAGCTGCACGACTTCGTGGAACAAAAATTGATCGGATCTACCATTCCCCCTTAGGCAGAGCCATACATACGATGCAGTATACCGCGGATGCGATGGGTATTCAGCCCAACTTACTTCCTTGGACAGCTGAGCTCGATGGTTGGAATATTCAGCAGCCCACTGGCAAAGAGGTAGTCGCTTGGAACTCAGATAACTCGTGGATTCGTGAGCATCGCCCATATCCCTCCAGTGAGAATTGGCATCAGCTGCCACCGTTCGATACCCCAGCTTTTCATGACAAATATCAGGAAATACGTAACAATTCCGATCGTTTCTTTGAGGAAAATGGATATCAGCGCGAAGGAGGCCGCTATCGTATTGTTGAACCCAACAGGGACACAATCGCGGTGTTCTGCCATCTCGGCTTCGGCTTAGCTTGGTTATCTCATCTACTTGAACTACCTTTACCCATGGTCTGGGCAGGCTTCTGGATCGCACCAAGTTCGGTAACGACTGTTGTTATGGAAGAACGCGCACATGGCTGGGCTGTACCGCGATGCTATGGCGTAGGCGATGTAGGACATATCTATCAAGCAGGACTCCCTCTCAGCCGTGCTGGGCTGTTTGCTGACAACATTGACTGAAAACCACAAAGAGGCTGTTCTACAAGTAGATTTGTTGTGTCTACTTGTAGAATAGCCTCTTCATTGACAAGCACGCAAGCTCACCGAAGCAGAGATAGAAACAGAAGTAATTCGTTGCTGTTGCTTGCAGCTCATCGACGCCAAACAATCTCAATGTCCAACTCGTGCAGGAACTGACCACATGCGATCTCATATAAGTTATTCCCTAACAGTACTACCGACTGCTCATCCCCATTGACCAAGACACGCGTCGGTATAGTCTCCGAATGAAAAGCAAATCTCCCGCCTTCTCGGAGTCGAATGATGTCACTGTCTGCCTTCCTCCTCTGCTCGATAATCGCATGTGAGGAGGCATACTTATTGATTAGGCCCAATGGAGTTGCCTCACCTATAATTTCTACGAGTAGAAATAGCTTACACGCTTCTGGCTGGAGAACAAAAGTGAAACAATCGCCTGGTTCCAGTATCCTGCATTCTTGAGAGAAATGTTCAAAGAGAATAACTCGCTTATCTGAGAACGAAGGAATATCAGATGAGGATATCGTACCTTCTATCTCGATACCTTCTTCCCCAATATGAAAAGCTGCGACGATCCCGCCTTCTCCTGCATAATTCCATACCTTGAGCGGAATTGGCTCACATGTTGGATCCTTGGTCAAGCAATCTAACGTGGGAACTGCTGTTCGACCACAACGAATCAGCTTGCCATCGTTATAAATTAACGGTAATAGCTTCGTAGGATCAGTTTGCCCTAGTGGATCGCTGATATAAACAGGCCCGCCGTTAATAGCTCGAAGCACGGCATTCTGTTGATCGTCATGATTGATCGTCCAAAACATATCCCAATCTCCCCAATAAAAGGAACCATGATAATAGGAATTGTAGGCATTCTGTATCGCATGCTCCCGAAATCCATTTCGGCTTTTCGGCATAAAATCATCACTGTTGCGCGACACCGAAGATTTAGGACGATGCCAGATGTTCTCCGGTGCCATACCCATACAGTTAATCATCGTGCTATTGAAATGCAGTGCAACTGAGGCTTCTATGGCTTGATGAGCAGCCGAAGCGGAAGCGCCGACAGAACGTTCGAATTGCAGGAAGTTATTGATGGCCGCTTGGCTGTCAACTTTAACGAAATCAACGCCTTGGCGGCGGAGGTGTCCGTGCCAGGCATGCCAGAAGCCGAAACCCAGAGCCGGATCAGGATATGGAATAAGACTTCCATCTGCGGTCTTGTATAAGTATTTATCAAGTGACCTCGCTAGGTTACTTTCCGGATGGATTCCTCCCCAATACCCGACGATCGTATGCCAGACGCCAACCCATTTAACACCATGCTTCTCTTTTAACAGGGATACCGTATGTGCGAGTCCCTCAGGAAATTTGTCTTGATTGGCATCAAATGCCTGCAGCTTGCCATCCATTATTGTCGACCAGCCATCATCAATCATCATCCAACGAACAGGCAGACCTAGATCGTTGAACTCCTCCGCTTTTGCCAATACCCCTTGCTCATCCACTTTCTGATAAAAAGCATCCCAACTGCACCAGCCCAAATAATCCAGCACTTCTGGATATGTTTTGTGCTCACGCGGGAGGGACGGGTAGTCGAGCTCCTTTAGTGCTGCATCTGTCGTTCGATCTGCCAGCATGTACGGCTCACTGCCAACGCCTAACACGAACGCAAGGGCTTCCTCGCGCTGCAAGCCTCCTTGATAGGAAGACAGAATCATAGAGATGCCCTCTCCTTGGGTGCCTCCTCCTCCTTGAAGATCAGTTCGGTACACAGGTCCACACACTGGAAGTAATCGATAGTAAGCTAAATCAGACTGCCAAAGCAACGAAATCGTTTGAGCTGGCAGCTTAGCCAGATCGGAGTCAAAGTGAGGCCGCGTCCACCAGTCATTATGCTGGTAATTCGCCATTAAACTGGTAATCCCCGCAATCTCATCCACCATGATCTGGATACTCTCTTTAGATGAGAACGATTTCCTTCGCATAAATGAATGCTCACTATGAATCTGTCCCGTAACAAATCCTAGGACAACATCCTCGTAACACCGCAACGTTAATGACACATAAACTTCACTGCCATCTTCGAATTTCAATGTATATTCGTCATATGCCCCAAGCTTGTTAACACCACTGGTTGTATCACAGGCTTGATACGCAAGCCTCTTGGGCGCTTCACCTTCCAAAGACACCGTTATTCCAAAGCCTCTTAGTACTGGCTGGCCTGAATTCTCATCCAAACTTAGCGATGATGCGAGTAAAGTCGAATCCATATAGGTAAACATCGTTGTCCACTTCCCGATCGTTTAATTTACATAATTTACTAATTTTAATGCCCTGGTCTTGCTGTAAGAGCACCGTACGTTGTCAGTTCTCTCTACTGCCCTTCCTCCCATAGATCGTGAAATTAAATGGAGAGGCCGGCTCTCCGCCCGGTCCTGTATCTGAACCGGTGCCAGGTCCCGACCTCTCCAAAGTATCCCTTATTGCAAAATCGCTAAATCCGTTAATGCCATCATATCAGTGAGATTATCCCAAATAAAAGCTTTGAGTGAATACCCTTCTACCGATTCCGGCGTCGTGATCGACACCGTTAACGTATTATTGTCGTATTTGTTCAATACAAGCTCTTGAATCTTGGTTTCCACGATACCGGATGGAGCGATCAATGCGACAATTAACGTTGCATTCAGATGCTTCTCAGTCGAATTAATGATTCTGGATGATACCGTAATCGTGCCGGTCGTCATAGAGGTTAATACCTGACCATTGGCATCCGTGAACACCGGTGTCTCCACTGTCATCTTCGGTCCGACGATCAACTCAATCGAATTACTCTCGACGATGCGACCGTTATAGCTGAATTTGGCATGGAAATGAGTCACGCCATCGGAAATCCCGCTCACGACTCCACCGTTGATAGTTGCAATAGTCGGATCGTCAACGATATAAGACAGCTCCGTGGAATCCGTAGGTAATTCTACCATCTGCCCCTCGCTATCGGTGCCTGACACGGAAAATCTCGTGGTTTCACCTACGCGCAGCTGCAGCTTCGTAGTGAACAGCTGAATGCGAGCGATATCCTCCAAGCCGAAACCTTCCAGATAAACAAGCTTAATCGCATCCGCCACGACCTCGCCACTTGCTGCATCGCTCAGTTGAACATAGCCTGAAGTACCTGCACTGAAGCTATGGATGCCGAGCTGATTCCAGGTTCCGCCTCTTACCGGTCTTTGATCGGCCGTATAGGTTTTCGATCCTGTTGAAGAGGTGACCGTGTACTTTGCATTCCCTGCTCTCGATGAACCGCCGTCCGGCAGGTAGTAATACACCGCGTAAAAACCAGGGATCGTAACCTGCGGTGTCCATTTGACCGAGTTCGTTCCTGAGCCTGCTGCAATCTTCACAAAGTTGTTATTATAGGAATTGGTTCCTGTTGAAGCCGTCCATGTGCCGACCTTAACAGCCTGCGTATCGTCGACGATGATGGACTTCCGCGTTTTTACAGCAACACTTGCGCTTGGCTCGGACGGATTCCAATTCCTGTCTTTAGCTACCACGTAGAGATTGTAATCTGTATCTGGCGTGAGTCCTGTTACCGTAGCTTCATTGCTGGCGATCACGGAGGCAAGCAGCTGATTGTTCGCTGCGTTATAAATATCCGCATCCAATTCCACACCATTTTCGGAAGCTGCCCATGTCAAGGTAACAGTCGAGTCCTGGTAATCTTTCACAGCCAACGTAGTCGGTTTCACCGGAGCAATCGTGTCATTAATTGCGGTAGAAGAATCTTCGAACGCTCCTATATCCGGCAATCCTCTGTAAATCGGATTGTTCCAGAAGTCTCTTCCTCCGTTGTTAGCGACGACAGCGCCTGCGCCAATCAACGGTGAATCCGGCTTCAGTTTATAACCATCTACCGTGTTGTAACCGTCTACGCCTTTACCCGGATCTACGAAGCCAGGATCGCCGACGACGTTATTCTTTCCTTGTGTCGGTGCGGCTTTGCCATAGAAAGCGTTGGACAGGAATTTGGGTCCTGTCGGATACGTTTCTGTGACGGGAGACGGCCCAGTTACATAGAAAACGTTGTTCATATAGGTGGCATTCGGATTATTTTTCATTTGGAACCCTATGCCTAGATCATTATAGAAGACGTTGTTATAGTAGATTCCTGGGTCATTGATGTTCATCGTGTAGCTATGCCATCCGTCACGCTTATCGTTCTGACTGATGTTATAGCGTAGGATGTTGATACCGCCTTTCAACTGTCCCATATCCATGAAGAATCCGCCCGCATTGTCATGGGTGTAGTTGTATTGGAAAATATGATCGCCTCGCGTAGCCAGATCCGTGTCAAAAGCTGCGGAATCCGAGTCGGCCTTGATCTCCGCACGTGTACGCCCTACTTCGTTAAATTGCACGAGCGCCCGGTCGGTTCTCCAAACCCAAATACCAGCAATCCATTTAATACCAGGGGCATAGGCACCAGCATCCAAACTGATATTATGTTCGATCAACGGATTAACCGATACCCCTACAATGATGCCGTCTGCACCCGTATTTGATACTGTGTTACCTCTAATCGTGACATTTTTGTTAAAATACGCGACATCATTTGAGAATGCTGTAATATTAACCCCTATGACCGCTAGATCATGAATATAATTGTTTTCAAGCGTCAAACCGTCAATATACGCTTTGGGCTTACCCGTTTCAAATTCCCAAGCTTCGATTTGAATACCGGCGTTCGCATTTTTGTTAACTCCTTTATCCTTACCATCTGTGGTCGTGGTCGTCGCTTCGCCTGTCAAATTCATCCCTGTGACATCATGGATATCCATATTACGAATGGTAATATCATTCATAGGTCCATTATGAAATGACTTAATCCAGATCCCGCTTCTTCTGTAAAAACCCGTTTTGTAATCATCTGGGGCCGCTGGATTAAAGTTCGTTAACTCCAGATCCTGCAGCGTGATATACTGAATGTTTTCCAGATCAATTGCTGCATAAGCGGCATTAGCATTGATGATCGGCGTAGGACCATCCCCATATTTGCCTACAACAATCGGATTGCCCTCTGCCCCGGAGCTTTTCAGCTTCAAAGAGCCCGACCAGGAACCGCCAGATTTGAACAAAATATGATCGCCAGGTTGAAAATTGGTCTTGTTGTTCACTTTCGTTAAGCTTTTCCAAGCTGTCGCTTCACTCGTTCCGTTACTACTGTCATTTCCGTTTACGGCATCAATATAGTAGGTAACTCCGTCAGCATAGGCACGATTAACAGGACCGACAGCTCCCCATACGCTTAGCAGCATAATTGCAGCCAAGGCGATGGAAATCATCTGTACAACTTGACGTTTAAAATTCATGGTTACCCTCCTCATTGGCCGCCGATGTAAGACAATAAGCCATATTCCAAAATGTAGTCAATAGCCGCTCGCTTCGCCGCCGCATTGCCATCGAGATCCAGACGAAGCGTGATCGGCTCATCAAATGGAGTCACGCTAAGGTTCTGGCCAGATGGACTAGTCACGGTCAAAACGAAATTGTGATTTTCACTGCTTACTTTAGCAATACCTTGAAACTCAGGTGCAGCAAGTGGCGTGATGTTGAATGTCGCCACAGCATTCTTCCATTCTGATCCTGTTGTGAGTGCAGCTACTTGTTTGAACACTTCCGATGGGATGCTCACGTTTAGCTCATTCGACTTGATATCGATCTTTTTCTTTCCTTTGGCGCTAAAGTCTTCCGCTGGAATGCTAACCTGGAGCGCATTGGAAATAACGACGATACTCACATTTTCTTCTGAATATATCGTGTTAATAACCTGCAAGGTCAACGCAGATACAGCTCCTGCACTGAATTCGAAAGAGAACGTCGCGTTGCCTATAGGCAACGTCGCGAGGTACGTCTTTGATAATAAAACTCGGGTACCGTTCACTGTATAATCCGTTCCCGCAGCAAGCAGATAAGCTCCATTCTTGATCGCCGTCAGCGTATTCCCATTCAAGGTCATGTCAACGTTTACATCAGCTCGCTTGGAAACGTTCTTGTCAAACGAAGCCGTTATTGGCGAGATGGTCGAAATCCCATCACCAACCGTAAAGGCCGCTGTTTGCGGAACTTGGATACCTTGGCCGCCAACCTTAACCGTGTACGATCCTTTTTTATTCGCCAAACGGCTTAAATCGAACTGGAACGTAAAGTTACCCTCTTCATCGCTAACGGTTTGATCCAACGCAATCGTAGTTCCGGTTGCATTTTGCATCGCCAACGTCACAAATTTGTCCTGGAGATTAAACGTTTGTCCGCTCACTGTTACGAATTGCGCGCTCGGATCAACGATCGCCGCCAAATTCATCTCTGATGCTGGTGGTGACGATGGCTCAAAGGCAATCTTGCCAAAGTTTCCTCTTACCTTTTTGGCTTGCTCACCGTTAATCGTCCAGCCCCATTGTCCACGGCTTGCAAAGCCTCCATCGCTTAGGAAAGCGTTTAGAATGAACGGTTTGCCCGTCCACGGCTGAGACAAACCTAGTGCGTGCAGAGGTATGGCCGCTTCCATCGTATAACCTTTTCCATCTGTATCCTTCTTGAGCTCCATGAAGACAGACGGCTTGGAGTTTACACCATTAATGGCCATGTAGGATTGATAACCAAAATCGATACCACTTCCGAGTACCAGCTGAATATCTGTAGGCAGCATTGTACCCTTTTTGTCCGGATACAGGGAATAATCAAGATCCTCAGCGCCCATAAACAATTCCAGCACATCACCGTTCCAAATGCCGGTTCCAGTTTTGGTGTTGATCATCGGTGTTGGATCTTTGATTTTGGCTCCGAGATACAGCTTCCTCTCATCATATTTGAAATAAATATCCGCACTGTGCTTATCCCCGTTATTATCGGTTACGCCTGCAATGCGCAGCAGCTCGCTGCCAGCCCATTCACCAGTCGGATTTCCGTTCGTATCGGTGTCAACCACACCATCTAAGACGATTTCTCCTGAAGCCTGTTTAATCACAATATCGGTATCAATCGGAGCTACAGTAACTTCCGCCCCATAGCCGAAAGCCATCTTCGTCAAGTAAGGGAACCCATTTGCTATATTTCCGATAAGCTTCACTCTTACGAATTTCACTCCTGGCGGTAAATAATTCGCCTGCAGAACATCCGGAATGCTGTTATTGGCTAACGATCCGAAAGCAGGATGTTTATAAACACCGGCGATATTGTAAACCGTGAAATCGGTGCCATTGGTCGAAGTCCAGATCTCCATGGCTTGGCTGCTCGGCAGATTGCCGAAATAATAGCCTTCGACGTAAGCATTTTTGAAATCCTTACCAGCTGGGGCTGCATACGTCATCATCGAGGCAACCGTCGGATCCCTACGTTTAATATAAGAAGTTGTGCCGAAGGTTCGAATATCCGCTATATTCGTTGGATTGACCACTTGCAGATTGCTCGTATCACTCCCCGCTGTGTACATGGCGAAACTGGATGCATCATCAATCAGATAACCACCCAATGGCGCTGTCGTTGATAGGGAACTTTCGATGGTGATTTGATCAATTCTGAAGTCATTTGCTGTAGCTGTATCTCCATAAAATCCAGATTGTGGTAAAATGACGCGGAGATATTTGGTTCCTGGTGTAATTGGTTCAGCCGTCGAGTATGTCGCTTTCACATACTGAACACCGGATGTCATGAGTTCCGGACGAAGCTTGCGAAGTAGGGTCACTTTCTTACCGTTCTGGAAAGTACCTGTCTGGCTGTTGTACACCGCTTCATACACAGACAGTTCATTTTGAACCGTAAAGTTCAGCGTCCATTTGTTATAAGTGACTTCCATATCCAAGGACTTAAAGTCATTCGTACCGGCATAATATGAGAAATCGCCAGCCACGCCAACCGCACCGCCACTGTTAATGGTCGTTCCTTTGTAACTGAACACTTTTGAGAAATTAGTCAAATCATCAATAAACCGATTACTGCTGTCAAAAGTGATTGTATTGCCGATCACGGTTCCAGCCTGTGGGGATGTAGGCGGCTGCGATACATATACGCCAGTGCTTACGATATGCGAGCCTGTTGTCGTCCCCTGTTGCGCAACAGGTGTCACACCAAAAAATAAGAATTTGCCGATATCTTCCGCCACAATTGTATAGTCGGTATTCACTGCATTCGCTATAGCTGTTCTATCCGAACCATTCGCTTGTGTGCCTCGGTACCACTTGTAGATCGACGTTCCTTCAGGATCCGATTCAACATCGCTGAAGATATAATCGCCTGTTAACGTATTCCCAAGTGTAGGCGTGCCATACACATTTAATGTCACCACAGAGGGAGCTTGGTTTGTTGGAACCCCTCCAGTTTCTTTAACAATGACGATATCGTCCACGGCGGTTGTGCCTGCTCGATACCGGTACGAAGAGAACGCATACTGGGATACTTCAGTCGCAGTCGGCGTGTAAATTGAAATATTTGCAGCCGAAGTAATCGGTACACCATCAATCGCTACACTATATTTCTTGGCCACCATATCAACATCCACGTGAATGTTGTACCACTGATTCGCCACAATGCCGGACTTGACTGTGGTCTTATCAGTTGCACCTGTTGTTCTGCGCGAAATCGTGTTGTTGTAAAATAATAGCTCGACTACTTTCGCGCCACTCCCATCCTTCAGAGCAAAGAAGTAACCTTCGAAGTCTCCGTTAATTGTACTCGTCTTCGCACGCAAATCTGCGCTAATCGAAGTAGTTATGGGTGTAGCAAAGTTATATGTAGCTGTATTTGCAGTACCATTATTATTCTCTGTCGTAGACAAAGAGCGGTTTCCATAAGTATCTGAAATAACACTGACTACATTGGGACTTGCTGAGGCAACCCATCCCGCAGGAACTTGGCCAACAGTTGTACTTTCAAAGTTTTCCGATAAAACAGTTACAGTTGCGGCCTCGGCCTCTTGAGTTGATAAAGGAATCATGCTGAATAAGAGAGCTGCCAATGTAAGAATTGTTACTAGTTTTCTCATTCTGCCACCTCGTCATTATCTCGAATTTCCTTACTTATCGAGCAATACTTTAGCTGCAACGGACTTTACATTCTCGTCATTTACAATCAGCTCAGCATGACTTGCTTGATCTTGAAGGAACCGATCGAACGCCTGATCGCCTAGTTTTTGTGCAATCCCCTTCTTCACCTCATCCAGTGGAAGTAATGTATCAGCTTGTTTTTCCACACATTTTAGTAGGTTAAGTGTCTGCTTCTCCTCAATAACGCCGCTAATTTCATCCTTTTGCAGACCTTTCGCTGCTAAAGCGATGGCAGGACCTGACATTGCATCCAATCTGGCCGTGGTGGCGTCGAAAAATTGTTCCTTGCAGGTGTAGATAGCGGGCTGATTTTTACAATAAGAATCGGTTACTGCCGTGAAATCTTCCCCTGCTTCCAATTTCTTGTTGATACCCTTCATCAGAAGCTCAGCACTCGATTTGGATGTTCCTTCGTTCGTTAAAGTATAAGATATGGAAAGCATTTTCACCTTGCTCGAACCTGCTTTCACAAAATCCCGTTTGTTCTCATTATAATAAGCACTAATCTCTTCATCCTTGATTGCCGCACTGTTGTTCAGCTTACGCTTAAGGTCTTGAAGCAATTGTGACTGTCTCATCTCGTAATAAGCTTTTTCCTCAAGTCGTTTTGGACCATAGATTGGCTTGCCGCTTCCTGCATCCTTTGTTCTTCTTTCATTTTCGCTCCGCAGTTCTTCAAGAAAAGCCGTATAACTGGCATCTCGAAGCAGACCATGCTGAATGCCTAGCGATTGCTGAACCTTCAACATCGTCACTTTCTGTAGCACGTCTTTTGTTATTTTGTCCAAAGGAACTTCACCTTGAAAACTTGTTGTCCAAAACTTCGGACCATCTTCTGCGCCATATTTATGTTGAAAATAGGCAAGGAGCTTAGCGCGCTCCGCCAATAAAAAGACGGAAAATTCTTTGGCTTCAACAACCTCGCCGCCCACGGAAGCAACACTTGCAGCATCAGAACTGTCATCTCGATTAAGCGTGATGCTTCCAGATAGCAAAATGCCTGCCAGAACCAAGATAAAACACCATAAACCGATAGTCAGCTTGCTGTTCCTCGCCTTTTTCATATGTAATTTCTCACCTCCAAGTGAAATCGTTTTCAGATCACCCACATATTAACAGTTACGAATTAGCTCCGACTATATGGTTACATGACATTAACATCGAATTTGTAACCTATTCTACAAAGTCAGCAACGAACTACTTTAATTCAAAGTAAAACTCGAAGTGGTAACGATGCGAATGATTCTCATCATTTTGTTTAAGATTAAAATCTAACGCATAGAACATCACTTCCTTGCCAAAATGGTTCATAAAGTTCAACTGCTCCACCGACGGATCCAGGAAAGCTTCATCAAACTGAATGACTAACCTGTAACGACTGCCCTCCAGCTCAACACGCCCTTGCCCATTAATCTTAGGCTGCATGGCACAAATAAACCGTTCCTTCACCGAGTTCATGCCTTCTGCAAACTCGAATTGATCCTCCAATTGAAGTCTAGGAGGACTGCAATCCTTTTGCCACGTCCAACTGCGTTCAAATGCGTGTAAATTCGCTTGCCCATAGGTATCCTTCAGATCCAATTTAAAACGGTCACAAACGGGACCGATTTCCGCCTCAAGCACCTTGGCCTTGATCTCCTTGCCCGTGAGCTGAAGTTCATTATTGATCAGTGGAATGGAATGCCCTTGCGCGCCATTGCCGATAAACGTGTATCGAGCTGGACTAAAATACTGTTTGGTATAGAGACCGGCGCCCATATCGGCAAGAAACGTTTCATCCCCAGCAGTCAAAATAAAATGACCAATGTCATTATGATTATGCGGCTCATCATTGTAACCGCCTTTAGCAGCGAAACAGAAGCTGCCATTCTGTTGATGAACACGCGAAATGACCCACTGCGCATCCGGCAAATAATAAGAAGCTTCTTCCCAGTCCGTTCCTTTGAGGTTTGCGTCAAACCAAATCAATTTACGAAGTGCTGGTGCGAAGCGTCCGCAATGATCGTAAATCTGCTTGCCCTCGAAGCTGTATTCAGGGATATGCAGCTCAGGTACTCTTCTAGCCCATTCGTGTGTCAGCCCGATATTCACATCTGCTTCATCTTGCGAATCAGAGAAATTAACCGTCTTTTTCCCTGTCAGAAAACACTTTTGCTGAAATAAGGCAATTGCTTTCACTTTTGGGTGATTGAAAAGGTTGATGCCTCCAGCCGTCCTGCGTTCTATCAGATGTGCAGCATACGTATAGTATCCAAAGCCATAACTCCAATACATATAGCCTTCCAAACATGCGCCGTCATCTCCATAGCCTTCCAGGAAGAGATCAAGAATCGGGAGCGCTTTCTCCAATACCAAGGCAAGCTCCTGTGAATCTTCAATCAGATAAATCGCAGCTGCGGCAATCGAGCCAGCGCATACAGCCGCCCAATTATTGCGCACAGCTTCCCAAAAATAAGCGTTATGCAGATAGGGAATAAATACTCGGCGATACGTTTCTCTATAAATACGACCACGCACAGCCTCCGGCCACCACTCTCCCGTAAGTTGTAAAATTTCAGCTAACGTAAACGCTGTTTCCGCTGCGAAGAGATCGATTCCTAACGCGGGATCATGGTTACCAATATTGGGATCATGGACGGACTGCCGCATCGCTACGTTTCCAGGCAAGTTCTCAAAATGTGCGGGAACACACCAAGAAAACTCATTGCAGATGGCCCAAACGATGTCTAGCAACCCATCCCGATAATCTTCACGTTCTGGCCATAGCCAACTCAACAACCCTAAGGCGGCTAATCGTTGCCTCCGATGGAAATATACCGCCTCATACGATTTGCGGTTTCCATCCTCCCATATTCTACGGAAAAGCGACCAAGGCAGATCGGGGATCGGTGTCTGCAAAAATCGATCCCCTTCTGCGACTAATTGTTCCAGATATGGCAAATATGCAGCATCGGTAAGGATTCGCATGTGTACTTGTTCGCTGTCTTCATCGAACAACCATGAGCCCGAGCCCGTTCTGATAATACCCAAATGCTCGCGAATTTCATCAACATTCATGCAGATAACCTCTCTTCTTCCGGAAGCCGGATATTTCTCCCTGCGCCAAGCCCTGCCCATAAGAAAACGATGATAGCTACGAATAGCACACTTAGCGGCATACGCCAGCCTCCACTCAAATCATGCAGCCAGCCGAATAAAGCTGGTCCTGTACAAGCAAGCGTATACCCGATGGATTGCGCCATGCCGGATATTTCGGCTGCTTGACGCGTGCTGTTCGTTCGCAAATTAAAGAACATCATCGTAAGGCTAAAGGCGAATCCAGCCGCACTGCCGATTAGAGCGCCACCTAAGGCAAGCAGCACCGCATGATTCATAAATAAACAAATAACCCCGCCAATGGACATAGCCGCACTCGTCAACGCTAATACGCGTTGATTCTTTACCTTAACTGCGATCAAGGGTACAACGAAATTAAAAGGTAGCCCGGCAAATTGCATCAAGGCGACCATGACACCAGAGGTGCCTGCCCCGACTCCGCGTTCCGCTGCAATATCGGGCAGCCAAGCCATAACCACGTAGAAAAAGAATGATTGCAGACCCAAATACAACGTAATTTGCCAGGACAGTTTATATCGCCATAAGGATATACCTTTACCTTTTGAACTTTGATTAACGGCTTGCGTTGCATGCCGACGAGCTCGAATGCAATACATCCAATACAATGCGGTTATGATGGCAAGGAATCCCCACAAGGCCAACGTTTTCTCCCATCCCCAGCCTAAAGATCTGGCAATTGGGATACTTGTGGCCGAAGCAATGGATCCTGTTAGATTCATCGAGACTGTGTAAATGCCGGTCATAAATCCAAGTCGGTCTGGAAAATATCGATTAAGCAAGGATGGCAGCAAGACGTTGCCCACAGCGATGCCCATGCCAGCCATTGTTGTACCAACAAGCAATAGACTCACACCTGACCATGGTCGCAGCAAAAGGCCGGACGCCAGCAAGAATAATGCGGCCAAGACCACGCGTTCCAACCCAAAGCGATTGGCCAGTCGTGGCGACAAGATAGAGAAAGCTGCAAAAGCCATTAGAGGCAGCGTCGTTAGTGTGCCTGCCACAAGATGTGACAAGCTTAACTTTTGACTAATCGATTCCAGCAGCGGACTAATGGACGTTAATGGCGCCCGCAGATTAGATGCAATGAGTACAATGGCAATGACCATGGCTAGTTTATTTTTCTCAATTTTCCACATGCAGCTCACCCTTACTTAAATGGGAACGGCCCCGATTATCGGAGCCGTCCATGTATTCATTATTTTTTGTTAGCAGCAGCCCATGCTTCCAGCTGTGTTTGAACTTCTTTATTAATTTTGTCCATACCCGCTGCTTTCAGCTTCTCAACCATCTTAGGCAGGTATTCTACTGGGTCTAATGTACCTGTAATCAAACCAGGGTAGAACTCAGCTAAAGCATTGGTGTACGCACTGATTTCGTTTTTCACATTTTCATTGTTGAAAATAAAGCCAATGCCCTTCGCTTCTTCCGCGTCCGTATTAAACTTATTGTATTTATCCCATTTCTGCGGATCTTCGTTCGTCCAGAGGTAATCATTGAATTGATTGCCGAACATGTAAGGCGCTCCAAGAGAATAGCCGGAAGTTTGCGCTGTTATACCCTGTGGGAAGTCGATCGTATTCGCGTCTTTCTTCACAAAGTGCTTGCCTTCAATCCCGAATGCAATCATATTGAGCAGCGCTTTATCCGAATACAGCAGATTCAGGAACATCATGACACGCTCTGGATTTTTGGACGTGCGGGAAATCGACAACATATTTCCGAGTACACTGCCCGTCGTAATCAACGGCTTCGTAAACTCGACCTGCACCCATTTTTGACCACTCGCTTGTGACACTTCCAAATCTTTCCCCGGTTTCAATGTTTCAGGGAAAGCAAATACTTTACCTGAACGGTACGTACCTGCGAAATCGGTCAACGTAGCAGCGTCTTTGTTGATGTAGCCAGCTTTATACCATTTATTCGCCAGCTTCAGCATATCCATGTAGCGTGGATCGCTGTAAAGGTCAACTAGCTTCAGGTCTTTCGTGGAACGGTCCAGGACGCCAAGATTCGTTGCGCTGGAGCTTGCTCCGTAAAACATACCATCTTGCAAGGCGATGAATAGCGCATTGCCCTTGCTGCTTAAGAACGGAATCATCCCCGGCTCATTCTTCTTAATGACCTCGAAGAACGGCTCCATATCTTCTGGTTTTTTCACTGAAGCGAGATCGAACTTATACTTATCTACTAAATCTTTGCGCACCAGGAACCCTTTATTGGCGGCAAATTCTTTGTTGGTCGGCATTCCGTACGTGACGCCGTTGTACTTGATCCCGTTCATCACCTTAGGATTTACAATTTTCACTGCATCTTGCCCATATTTGGCTATCAAGTCATCAAGCGGAATGATCGATTTGTTTTGGATTTTGCCAACCCAGTTGTCCCATGACGTCGTCCACGTAATATCAAACACTTCGTTGGACGCGTATTTTAAATTCATTTTGTCCGCCCAACTGCCCCAATCAATGACCTGCATATCGAGCGTTACATTAATCTTGTCTTTCAAATACTTGCTGATCTCAGCGTTCACAAGCTCTTGATCTTTCTGTGGAACACCAGGCACGAACATCTTGATCGTGTACGGATCTAGCTTTGGTTGTGCTGCGGCCGAAGCCGTTGGAGTTGCGCTTGTAGCGGGTGCTGGGCTGTTGGTGCTTGACGGGTTTGAGGAGCAGGCGCTGAGCACAAGGCTTGCAGTTAGGGTGATCCCTACTGCAGCCCCAATTCTACTGCGAATCGATTTCATTTTTTAACCCTCCATTTAGTTCGTATTTATAAATTTGCTCTATGCTCGACCGGTGTGATAACCGGATGAAGCCTACCCTTTTACAGCGCCAACCGTTAAACCTTTTACGAAATATTTCTGGAAAAATGGATACGCCAGTACAATTGGCCCCATTCCGATTATTGCCATCGCCATCCGAGCCGTTTCACTCGGAAGTTTGGCAGTCTGATCGCCTACTCCGCTGTCCACAGCAATGGTAGTTAAATATTGCAAGTTTCGCAGCGCTTTATACATCAAATATTGAATGGAAACCAACTTATCCGAATTCAAAAACACCAAGGAGTTAAACCAATCGTTCCAGTAGCCTAACGTATAGAACAGACCGATGGTCGCCAGCACTGGCAGCGATAACGGCAGAACGATTTGTGTAAAAATCCGGATCTCGCCAGCTCCGTCAATCTTGGCTGACTCCAGGATGGATGGATGAATGCTGGTCGTAAAAAACGTCCTCATAATAATCACGTAGAAGGCACCTAGCAAATGATTCGGAACAATCAATGCCCAAATCGTGTCCCGCAAATCGATGAAGTTGGTGTACACGAGATACCAAGGTACCAACCCTCCGCCGAAAATCATCGTGAAGAAGACGAAAAAAGAGAAGAAATTTCGAAAAGCAAAATCTTGCCGGGATAACGGATACGCGACCAAAGCTGTTATCGTGAGCGCTATGATCGTTCCGAATACCGTCACGAAGATCGTAATCATGTACGAATTAAGGATCGGACCGATATCACGCATGAGATACTCATAGGCAGCCCAGCTGAATACGCGCGGGATGACATTATAGCCATACAGGTAAATCGTATCCTGATCCGTCAGCGAAACGCCCAACACAACGAGCACCGGAAAAATACAGGCAGCTGAGAACAGCAGGAAGAACAGATGCAAAATAATTTCAGTCGGTTTTTTAATGGAATTGATTTCGCGCTTCCGCCTTGTCAGCGAAAGTTTGCTACCCTGCGGGGGAGCTTGCGAGGCTACAGTCAACTTCTGAACAGATTCTTTCATTCCGGCTCCTCCTAGAACAATGCATTTTCTTTATCAATTTTACGCACCACGTAATTCGTGGTTAGCACTAGCACAAATCCTACGGAAGCTTGATATAAACCAGCTGCCGAGGACATCCCGATGTCTCCCAGCGTGAGAAGCGCGCGATACACATACGTATCAATAACCTGTGTGGCTGAGTAGAGCGCCCCCGAATCAAGAGGTACCTGATAGAATAAACCAAAATCCGCATTGAAAATTTTACCGACCTGCAATAGCATCAAGATAATGAGCACGGGACGAATGAGCGGAATCGTAATGCGTGTAATCTGCTGCCATTTGCTTGCACCATCGATATGCGCTGCTTCGTAGTACTCGTTATCGATACCGATGATCGCCGCCAAGTATACGATGCTGTAGTAGCCGACAGACTTCCATATATTCACAAGCGGGAGAATATACGGCCAGTACTTAACCTCGCTGTACCACGATACCGCAGGAAAACCGAGCGGTTCCAGCAGTATTTTGTTAACAAAGCCGTACTCACTGTTTAGCAAAGAATACACCAGATAGCTAACGACGATCATGGACAAGAAGTAAGGAAGAAACATGACGCTTTGATAAAATCGTACTGCGAGCCGCACTCTCATTTCATTCAGCGCAATGGCAAACCCAACCGGAATGACGAGATGGAGCAAAATAAACAACGCATTATACAGCACTGTGTTTCGCGTAATGATCCAAACTTCCTTCGTACTGAACAAAAACTTGAAGTTATCGAACCCAACCCAGTCGCTGCCGAGAATCCCTTTGGAGTAGTCGATGTGTTTAAAAGCAATTACGACACCGAACATGGGTATGTAGTTGTTTAAGATTAGATACAGGACGCCAGGCAGAAGCAACATAAGCAGCGCCTTGTCTTTCCTCACATTTCGCAAGAATCGTACGAACATGTTCTGTGACTTTAAATTAATGTTAGAGCCTTTCATCGGATGTCACACCTTTCACTTAATTCCTATACTCATAGTATACTGTCGTTTTACAACTCTCTCTATCGGGTAGCGTGACTCTAGTCTCGATTTTATGACTGCTTTGAACCAAACACATCTCACGAAAGCAAAAAAAGTCTGGCATCGTGCCAAACTTTCTATTAGATCTTACCTTATTTCATTTCGAGATTTTGGAATCGCTTACGGAATTCCACCGGCGAGATCCCTACCTTTTTCTTAAAAGCTTGCCCGAAGTGCGAGTAATTCTCATAGCCGATATCCTCGCAAATATCTAAAATTTTCATATTCGATTCGGTTAGAAGAATTTTCGCCCGATCCATCTTGGCGTTGATAATGAAATCAATTAAGGATTGACCCGTCTCCCGTTTAAATATGCGTGACAGATACGCTGAATTCAAGTAAATGTAAGCGGCAGCCTTCTCCCGAGTCACATCTTTCAGGTTGGATTTGATGAATTGCTTCGTCTTCTCAATGATCTGGGAGCTTTCATTTCGTTGCGAATCCAAATAACGTGAACCTGTATCAATTAATTTTTCCGCCCAAACTCTCAACTGGGAAATCGAGCGAATGGCCATCAGCTCCCCGCTTCGTTCACGAATTCCTGACCACTCTTTCACTGAAAACCCGTTCTTATGGGCGACGTGATAGATCATATAGACCAAAGCATGATATAGCGCACTCGCCGATTCGGTATCTGCTTGAGCTTCCTGCATCCCAGCAAATAATTGATCTAGTCGCTTTAAGAGCTCTGTTTTATTGCCTGTTTCAAAAAGAATGACCCAATCCGACCACGGAATAACAAACGGATGCTTGACTTTATTGCTCGCCCGTAACGACTGATTCAGCTGTTGAACAGACAGCGGGTTGGATAAATTCTCCTGCTCCATTTCGATTAAGCGGTGATACACCTCCGTAAGCTCTGGGAACGGTACGGAGTGACCGATATAACAGGATACCGTGCAATAAAAGTAACGACTACACGCGTCGGCAAACGTGCGGCATGCCTCAGCCAGCAGCTCCGGATTCGATGGCCGTTCGGGTGACTCGTATACAAGCGCAAAGAGAATCCCATTCTCATCTTTGATAATATCCCCAGCGAAGCCTCCAAGAAGGATCTCGGACGCTGCGTTGCGAATCGCATACTCCAACGTATCCTCATCACGTAAGCTGAATTCCTTATGCCATTGCTCAATACTGATGTGAATCGGCAAGATTTGCGAGTCTGTCGTTAAGGGTAAATTGACCGCTTGCAAATTGTTCGCCTCAGGAATCATTCTTCCTGACAACAGGTTCTGCCAATAGCGTTCAACGACAACCGACTTCTGGCGTTCCCACAAGGTACGATATTTCTTGCTCGTTTCCACCATTTGTGCAGCATTCTTATTTTCATTAATTTTGTCAAGTGCGCTATTCACTGTTGTGACCAGCTCTTCCGTTTTGACGGGCTTAAGCAAATATTCGAAGCTGCCTAATTGTACGGCTTTTTTGGCATAGGAGAATTCTGCATGTCCAGTTAGAAAAATCGTTTCCACCTCGGGGTAATGATCATTCACCCACGCAATAAGCTCCAATCCGCTCATACCTGGCATTTCAATATCGCAAATAATAAGATCGATGGAATGCGCTTTCAATATTTCCATAGCTTCTTTGCCGCCCATAGCCTGATAAACTTCTTCAAAACCAAGTGCAGCAAAATCGACAGACCTCATCATGGCACGCAGCACGTACACCTCATCATCGACGATCATCAACTTTGCCATTTTCCTCATCCTCCATTTCGTGAAATGCGCCAATTGCCGGAATAATCAGACGAACAATGGCGCCATTCGGCTCACCTAGCAAGAAGGTTACCTCCGCCTGATTGCCAAAAGCCATACGCATCCTCCGGTACACATTCCAAATGCCCATATGGGTTCCTGTTCCATCTCCAAACTTTTTCTGATTAAACGTTGACAAGACTTCAGGTGTGAAGCCTACTCCGTTATCGCGAATGAGAATTTCCAGACAGTTCGGATCTTCTTGGCAACTACCTGCGGAGATATCGATATGGAAAGGCTTGCTCCCCTCTTCCATCCCGTGAATAACCGCGTTCTCGACAAAGGGTTGGATCATCAAGGGAAGAATCATCGTACGAGAAAGCTGTTCGGGTAGATCAATGCTATACGTAATTTTCTCCGGAAAACGAAGCATTTGAATCTCCAGATAATTGCGGATATGCCGTACTTCTTCATCCATAGTGATCGTATCCCGATGCGATCTTGTTATAAATCGGAAATAATCAGCTAGATGCTCCGTCATCTTTTTGATCAGATCGTTCTCCCCCAGCGTAGAAAGACTGTTAATAATATTCAGGGAGTTTAGATAAAAGTGTGGATTGATCTGGGCTTGCAAATGTTTGAACTCAGATTGCTGGGCTTTCAACATTTCTTCGTACACGTTAATTTTGAGATGGCTAATTTGAGATACCATGTGATTAAAGGTTGTGATCAGAAAATTCAGTTCCTCTGTCTCCGCTTCCTTTAACCCGATTTCCATATCCCCTTTTACGACACGCCGCATGCCCATAATTAGTGAATTCATAGGACCGAACAGCATTTTACGCAAATAATGCGAGTAAAAGTAAAAGATAACAATAACACCAAGCGGAAAGAGATAGATAACCCCTTGAAAAAATGGCAGACGCTGCAGCAGCGATTTCTCTGGAATCATGGCCGCCATGCTAAGTGGTGCCTGTTGAAAGGGAGTACTGACAAGCAGGTAATCCTTGTGATCAGCTGGATTTTCAAAAACCTGAAAGGCACGCGGATTGCTTATCAGCTTTCGGTTAACCGCTGTCATCGTTTCTGGTGACATCACGGATTTGGTCAAAGGTTGTCCGGTCGGATCCAGCAGAATCGCCTCCCAGCGATCGCCATAATCCAATCCGCGAAGAGGTCGAATCAGATCCTCCAACAGGATGACAGCCCCGATATATACCCCATTACTCGCTTGCGCAACACGAACCAGATACCTTTTTTCCCAATACTGAAGGACAATCCAATTACTGAATGTTTGTCCGTTCACCTTCTCTTGCAAGTACGCGCCCAACATTTCTTTCAGATCGTTCGTGTCCGTGAACGAGGAACGAGAGAATATAAAATCCTCTTTTTCTACGGAATAAGCGAAGAATGAATGGAAATTCTCGAAAGCAGTGCTTCCCGAGGTAAGTTCATTATGGATTTTGATTTTAGCTAGCGTATAATTTCCGTTGGTTTCTGGCAGTGATGCCATATCCAGATAGGCAGATTTGGTATCGGATGTGACAATCTGTTGTAACAGATAGTGCGTGATTTCCTCTAGCGTGCGATCAATCTGTGTAATATGAACCGCGAGTACATTGCTGGTAGATTGCGACACTTCCTCTCGAACAATTTTGATGGCATAGTAGTTTTCATAATACAGAAACAGGACCAAAGGTGTAATAATGACTAAGAAGCTGCGAAGTAAACGGATACGAAGCGTCGGTTTTTTCATTTATTTTCCACCCATCATGAAAAATATGGATATAAAAATAAGGTACTCTGTCATGAGCACCTTATTACTTCGATATGATCATACCACGCACTTTGGGTTCATCGTCAAGTACTATTCCGCTATGCGCCAACGCATTCTTTAGCGAGCTTATCAGCACGTCTTTGACATACCACTTTTTTAAATCAAAAGGATTCTCCACGTCTACTACGATTCAAGCCCGTCTAAATGCGCAATACAATTGTATTGCAAGCATTCCCATTGGCTCTCATTGTGACGTATTTTCGTTACTGAAGTGTTATGCAAATGTTCCTCGATGTCCTCGTGTGGAATCAAATCCATTAAAGTCAGACTAAGTAAGGCACCATGACTGACGATTAACACCTTCTGATTCGGATGTCTCTCGATCACTTCTTGGATGAAACTCACGCCGCGAGCAGCAATTTCTTGCTCTGTTTCGACCCCTAAATCCAATTGGGACCAATCTTCCCCCCATTTTGCCACACGTTCTTCAAGTGTTGTTCCTTCGATCTGTCCACAATACATTTCCCGTAATCGCTGATCCGTTTTCACTTCCATTTGCTTCACATTACCAATATACGCCGCCGTTTCTCTAGCTCGACCCAAATCACTCGCGTAGATGTAATCCCATGCCTCATCCTTCATTCGTTGGGATAATAATTCGGCTTGCTTTCGCCCATATTCATTGAGTGGCACATCCGTTTGTCCCTGTATGCGTCGTTCCGTGTTCCAATCCGTTAAACCATGTCGTATGAGTCCAATCACCGTCATCCAATTTCATCCTCCAAATAGTAGATCTAATATTGTGCCTAATGAACCTGCTTTTTTATTATGTAACACATTCGGATCGTAAATTTCAACGAAGCCACAATGTAAACATGAGACAAATAAGAAATGATGATGCTGAATATCGAACATCTTGCTTAAGCCAGTCCCCGTCATTGCTACTTCTTGGATGCCACACGCCGTATGCTTACATTTGCTGCACTTGAACTGATGGGAGATCCGCTCTTCCAAACTCAGATCTGGCAGCCCCTCATGCTCGGAAATCTCCTGGACATCACTTAAATCCCCACTTATATCCCCAATATGATTCAAATGGTTCATCAAAACCTCCTGCTTGCAAGCAGGACATATGTCATCAACCAACTGCACATGTTCATGGCACCAAGGACATTCGATCATGATAAGTCTCCTTTCCAGTTCCTCTTCTTATATTCCATGCACAGCCAAATTTCCCTGCCACCTTGGAACATTGTCCTAACACATCCAACATTAACATGAAAAAGTACAGTTAATTCCACGATTTATCGGCTAAATTTCTAATTAGCTGGAAAAAATCCATCTAATTTCGTCCATCCTCGCCGATTCGACGAGAATCACCGAAAACAACTGGATTTTTTCCAGTTGTTTTCCAATCTATGCCGAAATGACAAAAAATAGCTGGATGTTTTCCAGCTATTTCTCATTTCGACCTATAGAAATTGTTCCACGCCCGTCTCCGCAGACCGGTAAACGGCTTCAAGCGCGGCGATCACACTTCGCGCATATCCGGGCGGACAGCTCGTTTCACTCTTCGCCTCAATCGCGAACAACAGATCCTTATACTGCAACTCGAATGGTTTATCCATGGGGGGCACGTCGACTTTTTCATAAGCGCCGCCGCGACTAATCCATAAGCTGTCACCGGTTACCAGTTTCAGCATCCCTGCCGTACCAATAATCTCCGTCTCATTCCGCGTTGCTCCCGGATAACCCGACTGAGCAATCGACGCTGGAAGCCCCGACTCTAACTCCAGATAGATCATGCCGCTTCCTTCTACATTGCCTCTTTTGCCATGATGACTTACCGAGGCACTCACTTTACGGACTGAACTCTCCATTAGCCATTGGATTTTATCGATGGAATGCGTACCCAAATTGGCAAGAATTCCGCCGCCTGATTTGTCTTTTTCCAGAAACCACTGTGGTCTCGTGTCTCGGAAATAATTCAAATGCCTGACATCATTAATCATGACAATCTCTCCGAGTTCGCCACTCTCAACGATCTGCTTTGCATAAATATTCTCCGCCATATAATGCTGCGTATGCCCAATTAAAATACGTATATCCGCCTTCGCTGCAGCTTCAATGATCTCATCACATTCGGCAACGGACAAAGCCATCGGCTTCTCCAGCATCAAGTGACAACCGTGTCCAGCTGCAAAAATAGCTGTTTCTCTATGTAGAAAATGCGGCAAAGCAATGACCACGACATCCGGTCGTTCCTGTCGAATAAGCTCTTGATAATCACTATACGCATGAATGCCATAGTTATCAGCAATGGCTTCTGCTTTCTCGAGTTGAATATCCGCGACAGCGCAAGCAATGAACCCATCTGTACTTCGAATCGCATCAAAATGCTGACCAGCAATGGCTCCTGCGCCTAGGACTGCTACCTTTAATTGAACTCTTTCCATCGTTGTATTCCTCTCCTTCAACTTCTACGCATACACATATGTTCTATAAGTTCACCGTAAGACCTGTTTCTCGACTCTCATTGGCAGCTTCCATAAATCGAATAATTTGTAATGTTTCTTCTCCGTTAATATCCGGAGCTCCCGTCACAAACATCGTCATAATCTTCTCCAAAAGACTCGCGTAATACGGTTTGGGATGTTTATTTACATCAATAAACTGCGTATGTGATTCATGATGGAGCAGTGCTCCAAATTGTGCGTTACCCTTTCGATTCCCACGAATCGTACCAATAACGCCATTATCCCATACGCCAGTAATCAGATCATGATCTTCTGTTGTTGCTGCTGTTACATGAAGGCAACCCTTGCCCAATGCTCGAAAGAGCATCTCAACCGTATGCACACCATACCAAAACAGCCCTGGCTGTGTTGGTTGTAAGGCCATTGGACCATAACAGTCCATGCCAATAATCGAGCTATTGTCCGATACATTCAAAGCATTCGTCAATTCCTCTGCGTATCTTAATGAGGAGCAGCTCATAAGTGGAATGTTATTTTGCTGAGCAATGGCTAAGATTTCACGCGCTTCATCTGAAGAAACGGTCATTGGCTTATCAATAAAAATAGGTTTACGATATGACGCAATACGACGAAACTGCTCCAAATGAATGCGGCCATCAACAGACGTCATCAATATGCCATCGCAATTCGCGGCTACTTCCTCTGGCGAGTCAACGATGTTCACACCTTTGTCGCGAAGCTGTGCCGTAAACCCCTCGATGCGGGAATAGCTCATCTCGAAATCTGGTGAACCACCTGGATAAGCAATCGTTACCTTTCCTCCTGCAACATGGAAAGGGTGATCGCTATCATTTAGCAACTGAGTAAATGTGGGTGCATGTGAGGAATCAATGCCAATTATACCGATGCGAAAAGTAGTATGATCCATAAATGAAACAACCTCCAAGCTAATTTAAATGATTTTGAATACGAATGTCCGATCCACTTGATTGAGAACCCTTCACTCTCATCATAATGATCCAACACCTAAGAGACAAGTCTTTTAATAGTCTATTTATATGTAAAGAAAAGCCCCACAATTGAAATAAGCCTCCTAATGAGGAGGCTACTCGTAAAGGTTGCTCTCTTGCTTCCGTCAACCTATAAACTGCGTGAGGACATAGTTAAATCGGTCCCTTTCCTCCCAGAAACCACCATGGCCACTGTAATGCAATGGAACTAGCTGAGAGTTCGGAATACGTTTATTCATCTCTACCGCTTGTGGATACGGGATTACCTTGTCGTGAATACCGTGAACGATCAACGTAGATACTTCAATTCGACTTAGGTCGGCTGCCACATTCTCATCTCTCAGCAATCGAATCACTGCCGCGGTTGACCAGCTAGCTGCTTCTAAGCCCATTTGAACAAACCAGTCCGAGAATCGCTCTGTTATATACTGAAAGAAGAACGTATCCGTTACAGTTTGCATCATATTTGCGCGATCATTGGCATTCTCATGCAAAAATTTTGCCGCAGTTTCGTTTGTAAACCCCGTAGGAGCAGCCGCATCGATCAACACAAGCTTCGCTACACCATGTCCCTGATGTCTGGTCATATATCGGATTGCGATTGCGCCGCCTGTCGAATGACCGGCTAGCGTGATCCCTTCTAGCTTCAAAGCTAGAATCACAGCATGCAAGTCATCAGCTAGTTGATCGAACGTATACCCATCCATCGGTCTATCCGATTTCCCGAAGCCTCTCCAATCCATACCAATACAGCGATACCCCAAACCAGGAAGTACATTAAATTGATACTCAAATTGTGTATGTGACAAAGGCCACCCATGAATAAATAGGATGGTCTTCGTCCCTTTTGGATTTATATCTTCGATAAACAATTTCACACCATTTGCCACTTGAACATAGTATCCCACGTTTGACGCCTCCGTTATGGAAATCACATCTGTCCAATACGATATTCATCTAGGCAAGTATCGGTGTCAATGAGTTCTTACGTCTTGGAATTACTCTTCTTTTTGATGGTTCGTATAGACACCAATTACAGAAAGAAGCGCAGCAACACCATTGGCAATGGCATTCGCTGTATCATCCGTAATCAAATCCATGCCAAATGCATCCAAAATTAATTTGGCCGCACCCAATAAACCTAATGCTAACGTGTAATAGTTGATTGTTTTCATATATCTCTCACCACCCATCTGATAGAGGATGCTATATGCTATGCGAGAGAGTACGAGCTTGCACTGTTCGAATTGAGGGTGCTAAAAGCACAAAAAAATGCCGCCATCCTCATCGGATGACAGCATTTCTTCCTCTTATTTCAGACCGCTAACTTCAGCTTTCACTTCATATTTCGAAGACACATAGGTCTCAGCCTTAGCTTCCGTCATGACTTGTGCATACATCACATCAGGTTTTGGCTCTAGTAACGAATACTTCACGATCGCTTGACCACCTGACTGGAACTCGATGCTGTCAATACTAACCCCATAACCAGGATTCGGTTTCATACCTCTGGAGAGTGTCACTTTGTTCACATCATCGTTCACTTTTTCAACGGATACTTTGACTTCTTCTACGATTGGTGGTTTCTGCACATGCGCCTCTAGCACACGAATGGCATTGTACAGCCAATTCGCGGCTTCTCCTCTTGTTAGCTCACTTTTGGGTTTGAAGTTGCCATTCCCATCCAGAGCTGTGATTTTGTAGAGCAGCAATCTTTGGATCGTACCCTGGTAATCCACGGAAAGCTGATCCTCGTCTTTGATTGGGATATACATTTTCACCAGTGGAAATTGTCCCTTGGTCTCAAGCGCTTTAACCAATAGATTCCCGAATTGTTCGCGTGTTATCGTGGCATTCGGATTCACATCCTTCGGGATGTCCAGATTGTGGTAATGCGCAATGATGAATGCATCGGCATACCAAGAATCATTCGGGATATTGGAATAACTATCGGAAGCCAAAGGTTTCTTAATGAATTTCATATTATCCAAGTTGAGGTTCAGACCTTTGACGATCATTTGGACACTTTGTGCATAACTTATTTTACCCCTTGGCACAAAATGCAGGTTATCAAAGCCACTGACGATACCTCTGTCTTTTAATGCCAGTACCGCGGTTGCTTGTCCCTCTTCTAAGTCTGTAAACGCATAGGCGGAACCGAAGGTCAACGTGCTGCCCAATAGGACAGATAAACTCAATGCTGCTATTTTTTTCATGCTCGTACTCCTCTCGTTATGTGGTTGGTATTTAGCACCATTTGATATGCTTACCTTCCTAACGCAGAGAGCAAATAGATTGTTGCAGCTACCTGCCAACTTTTATCACAAAGCGATTAGCAGATCACGTAAGGCAATAGCTTCCTCATGCTCAGGATGTAACGCAATTGTTCGCTCCGCGAATTGTTTTGCTGCGTCATCTTGTCCCAACTCGTAGTAACACACCGCCATCTCATAGAGAACTGTAGCATCATTTTCCAGCTTAGGCTGCGTACGTTCGAAGTAAGGGATCGCTTCCTGATACATATCCATTTGATATAACAGGATCGCACAGGCCAACGCAACATCCGTATTGCTATCCATTGGATAATAATGTGCCCACATACGTTCAATTCCTTGCTGAAGAGCTATCCATTCATGTTCTCCACATTCTGGAATTAAATCGATGAGGTGCTTAGTACTCGGCAGTAGAAACTGGGTATCATAGCCACTCAACCGCCACAGAGCCAAGAGTTGAGGCATTGATTTCTGCTCCAGCTGGTTATCGAAGGCTTCTTTTAGATTAAAAAAATCATCCGGCCCGAATCGTTCCACACATCTCTCATACGCTAATCGCGTTAAGCCATATTGAACGGGATTCGAAAGCTGAAGAATACAGCCAATGTTGAGATAGGTATACGGATGCTTCGTGAACAGTGACAAAGCTCCCTGAGCTTCACATACATAGCTGATCGCGTGGTAATTCGCTGTTAATGAAATACTGCCATGATGAATAAGCTTCGGCGGCTCATTATATTCCCAGCTTTCTAAGCGATGATCTCCTTTATCAGCCGTGAGCAGCAGGAAACCGTTGCGAGATAAGTCTTGTAATCGTGCTAAACACTGCAGGCCAACTTCAGGCATAAGAATGTGTGAATCCGATACGTGCCCACGATACACATCAAGCAGCTCACGGTAAGGATAAGCATCGTCATCATAAGCTTGCTCCCGTTGATAATGATAGCTCCCTACGACCTCTTTCAACTGCTCGGAAGCGCTCAGTTCATGAGCCCCCTCTGGAAATTGCAGCGATATCCGACAATCATACACCTGCTGATCTTCGATATAAATTAACTCTTGTGGCAGGCTATCGAAAAAGTAATTCGCCACAATCACAAGCGGTTGCTCCAAATCACCTGGACCCACCTGTTCACCCCTATGCTGAAGATGAATCTCCCTATCCTGAACTGCATCAAATTTAGCAAAATCAAGTAAACCTTGTTCCACAAACGGTGCTAAACCAGCATGTTGTCGCCAGAATGCAATATTCTTCTGTGCCAAATCGCTCATCACATATCGAAACGGTGGCAGTTGAATGCCTGCGGTTTGAATAAACTTCGTTAGCTCTTGAAGCACATAAAAAGCAAATTGACCCGAACCCGCTCCGAGCTCTAGTATCATCACACGCTCTGTAAGTTGTCCACTTCTAGCTCGATCCTGCAAGAACGCAAATATCATCTCGGCATACGAAATAGCCATGACCCGGTTGCTTGTTATGTATTGTGGCACATCGCCACTCTGCCATGCTGTTATGCCCTGTTCCTCATAGTAGGAACGCTGAAGCTCCCAGATGGGCGCTTCACTAAATCGGTACACTTTTGGCTCCATATACGTCATCCTTAGACCCAATTCCCTTCTCATTCAAATTCCAATCGCACATACGTCATCTGGGCATATAGTAATATATCACTACGCGAGAGGAAGACCACAATGACAAACCTGAACGAGTATTACCCCAATCCTGAGCTATCATGGCCAAACCCATATCAACCACCTTATGTTCCATCGAATTGGCCTTATATGCCTTCCCCATGGATTCAAGAAGAGGATTCCTACCGTGCCAAAGAGCAGCCACTAACGTTCGTACTTGTCCATGGCTCTTGGGCGGATACCAGCTTCTGGGCCGGCATTGCTTCTGAGTTAAGCAAAAAAGGTCATACCGTCTACGTCCCTGAATATCCAGGACATGGCGCTGACCCCAATAAAAATGTCACACATGCGATGATGTCCAAATCGATCGCCGATTTCATCATATCTCATAACTTGCATAATGTTATCTTAGTCGCACACAGCTTTGGAGGTACTTTGATTCAAAAAGTAGCGGAACTCGTTCCGGATCGCTTGAAGCGACTGGTTTTTCTGAATGCTTTCGTCCTCAAAGACGGCGGTATGGCCGCCGATGAGTTCCCTCCTCAGGTCACGGGGCAGTTTAAACAGCTCGTCGCAAGCTCCAAGAACAACACGCTCATGCTGCCATTTGAACTGTTTAGAGAAACATTTACAAATTTGGCTACCCTGGAGCAAGCCAAACGCATTTATAGTAAGGCATCACCAGAGCCCGCTGGACCCTTATTCGAGAAGTTAGATCTGAAGAAATTTTATAGCCTTCCTATTCCCAAAAGCTATGTTCACATTACGGAAGATAATGTGATTCCATTTGGCGATCCCAACTATGGTTGGCATCCACACATGTCAAGCAGACTCGGCATATTCCGCTTCCTACAAGTCCATGGTGACCATATGACGACTCCGCAATACGAGCCCAAGCTCATCGCACGTAAGCTATACGAAGCCGCCCGTGACTAGCTCGATTGTATTAGGAAGCGCAAGATGATGTACCTACCTTCGGATTGGCCTTCAGCCAATTCAACATATCATCGAGATTTCGCACAGGCACGATAGGAAGATCGCCTGCACCTTTTCTCGCATCTGCTTCATTGGAGATCGGGACAAAAAATACATCCGCATTCGTTCGACTTACCGTATAAGCTTTCTGAACGAGTCCACCGACTGGCCCGATGGAGCCGTCAGGTTCGATCGTCCCCGTCCCTGCAACGTGATGACCATAAGTAACACCGCACGGTGTCAGCTGGTCAATGAGTGTTAACGCAAGCATGGCCCCGTGGGACGGTCCACCCTCGTGCAGCAAGTAATTGTGATAGGTCACGAGATCAGGGATATCGTATCTGAGCTCGTTCGCGATCATGATTCCGATCGATGCCCGAGTCGGATCGTCAGCACTCGCACGAGTTGGAACCGTCAACGCGAGCTTTGCTTTATTACGTACCACAGACAGTTTGATAGATTCACCTGGTTTGATTCCACGCATCCGGTCTGTAAGCTCCTGGATCATCGTAATTGGATATCCATTCAATTCCGTAATCACATCGCTTGGTTGCAGCAATTCTGAGGCTTGTGAATTTTGCAAAACAGCCGTAATCCGTACTCCCTCCGAAATGATCCCCTTGCCTAAACCCACTTTCTGGAAAGCAATCGCACTACCCGCGGCGTTCGCATCTTCCTTCATGGTTCGTACTTCCTGATTATATTGACCTATCGACATCCCTAACGACTCAATCTTATCAAAGGTGTAGTCTTTAAAAAGCTTCGCATAGACCCAATCCATCGGGAAGGCCGGCCGCTCGAAAATAAGAACTCCCGAAATATCGCCATGCTTGGAGCCGCCTTCGGCATGCGCATATCGATTCATGTTAAGGGTGATGCCCGGATAGGTCACTAAGTATTGTGTTGGCCACAGCATCAGCAGCAAGAGACCAAGTGTCACACCAAGAACGATTATACTCTGGCGTGGCACCTTGCGTTTCTTCCTCTCATGCAGGATCATATCCGTTGTGACAAGCAGCAAGCTAAGAATCATGGCGGAAGCAGAAAATTCCAATTTTTTGGGCATAGTGATCACAATAACGATACTTATTAAACAAACCAAACTGATAAGGCCGCGAAATACCTTTAACCTCCGCGAATGTGACGCCTTTAAGTGCATGAGAGCAGCTATCATCCATAACAAAGGAACAAGTGCAATCGCATAGATCAGCAGATCGATGAGATCTATCCAATACAAGCGTGTCCCCCATCTGAGAGGATCTGGCAGCCAAACTAACTCCCCTAACAGAATTAACAGGAGGATTATCGCAATCCCCCAATAATACAGCTTGTGCCAAAGTGCCATTGCACACATCCTTTTTGCTATCAAAACTCGCGTTACAAGGCGATGCTTAACTGTTGGACAACCTCATCATACGAGAGCTTTCCGCCGAAAATATCAAGCGCACTACCAATCGTAATATCAAGCTTCCCTTGGGAAAGCTGTCTAAATAAGTCCAAATCCTCAAATGATCGCGCTCCGCCAGCATATGTTGTCGGAATGGTGACCCACTCGGCCAAGGAGCTTACGAGACTTTGTTGAATACCACTCTGCTTGCCTTCGACATCTACCGCATGAATGAGAAATTCATCACAATACTGCTCGAAGAACTGAATCGTCTCCTGATTCAATTCCACATCACTTAACTGTTTCCATTGATTGGTGGCCACATACCATTTCCCATCTTTTTCCTTGCAGCTCAAATCAATGACTAATTTCTCTTTACCGATAGCCGCTACAATGCGTTCCAAATTCTCCATATTCAGCTGTCCATCGCGGAAAATATAAGACGTCACGATCACGTGTGAGGCCCCTTGCTCCAGATAAAAGCTCGCATTCTCCGCCTGTATGCCTCCCCCGACTTGCAGGCCGCCAGGATAGGCTCCAAGCGCTCTCAGCGCTTCTTCCTTGTTCCCTTCGCCAAGCATGATAACATGCCCACCGGTTAACCGATCTTTTTTGAACATTTCCGCATAATACACGGCGTCATAGGATGACACGAAATTCTCAACAACAGGCTGCCCCTCGCCACCCAAGGTTTCACCGACAATTTGCTTAACTTTCCCATTATGTAGATCGATACATGGTCTAAATTTCATGACGTATGTTTCCCCTTTGATAGTCGTAGTACTTGAACGATTTTCCATCAGTATACAAAATAAACGGCTACTCCGTCCATCTTGGACGGGAGCGTTTATCTAGAAATATAGCCGAATTATGGTGTGAAACATATCTTGACTATTATTTACACAAAAAAAGCCCTCCAAGGAGGGCTCTCATGCACGGTTACTTCTTATCGAAGCCTTCTTCTTCCAAGTACTCTTGTACCTCTTCATACGTTTCAAAGGCACAATCGAGGTTTTCTCCCGCGTAGATATACCATAAATCTTCCACGAAAGTAACACTCAACGTGTTGCCATCTTCATCCACCCAAATCTCTTCTTGAGGGTCTTGAACTTCCTCGACCTTCGAAATCTTAGGACTACCGCTACGAGTTAAAGACTGAATCGACTTCGCGATGATCTCACGAAGCTCGTCTTCACTATAATCCCGAATATTAATTAATCCTTTGGCATCCACCGTACAACCTGGGATGTATTCGGCATACACAAATCCATTTCCATTCGGGTGAAGATGATAAAGAACAGTTGTCTTCTCATAGTCACTTTCTAGATAATGAAAATTAATTCGTCCCAGTGAAACATCCTTGCGCTGCAGCTCAGGGAAGGATGTTGCAATTGCTAACTTTTCGTCTAAACTAAGCATACTTGCCCCCGTAACTTAATCGATCACTTGAATTTTGAACACATTCTCCAACTTACCGTCCGCTCTCTTCTTCAGGGGCACTTTAATATCTCTCCCAAGCTCTTTGAAAAAAGTCTCAACATCACATTGTACATTGGAAAGAACTACTTTAAATGAACCATCTTGGACGATATTCTGATTTGCTTCAGCTGGCACCGTAATATCAACTGCGTACTTCTTCGTTAACGTGTTAATATAACGACTAAAAATTTCAATGAGCTCCTCATTATTGAAATTTTCGATTACCACTTTGCCCTTGTTTGTAAAATTTAAATGAACGTTCACCTTTAAATGTCCCCTTTTCCTGTACACCCTGTATTTGCTTGTGGGTAAAAGCCTACATCGAACGAATAATGCTTCACATCTATTTTACTTGTTTATAGGGGTATGAAGCAACACTAATGCCAAATTCATTTTCTGTACACAAAAAGAAGCAGGTATTTCCCTGCCTCTACGGGTATTGCTTCTATACTAATTATGCCACATTTACCTAATTTCTACGCATCATTGGCATTAAGCTTTTGAGGAATTCGTCTTATCCGCGTCTGAAGACGATTAATTGAGATGATTCGAAATTCGCCGAAGGTCAGGATACGCTGACGCACAGCTTCGGGAAAGGTTGGATGAAAAACTTCCAAACGATCGTCAAGCTCGTTATACCATGGTAATAAATTCATTTTGATGACGAGAACTCGCTCACTCACATCCCCACTCCACCTTTTCCGCGCAGGTCTACTACTTTATTCACGTCTAATTGGATTCACTTGCTCAATAAATATTTAGCATATAGCATCGGTGTCTCATAGGTGCGATAAAATGTCTTGTTCAATTTCAAATGCTTATATTGATATCGCTGATCTCGGCCATTGACTTCGATAAGCCAAATCGCACCTTCATGATCGATGCCGATATCCATACCCACATCCGAGATCGAGGGAATTTGCTGACCTAGGCTTTCTGCGATCTGCAAGGCTGCTTCTTCCACCTGCGCCCTTTTTAATTCGGGGTCAAAGCCATTACCATGAAACAACTTCTCACAAATCACAGCTTCGCCGCCCCTTGCCAAATTCGTGACATGGCGGCCATCCGCAGCAACCTTTCCAGCTATTCCTGTAACGATCCATTGTCCTTTATCACCACGTTGAACCGATACTCGTAAGTCATAAGGGCGCCCCTCATACATAGCAAGCGGAATCGCTTTTTGAATCAAATAGGATTGGCCGTTGACTTTCTCATGTATAAAAGCAATGGCTTGTAGTCCATCTAACTGTCTAGGCACTTGTTTCCCCCACCATACCTGCCATAGTTGATTATCAATCGTTGATATCTTAAGTACACCTTTCCCGACAGAACTATTCGTAGGTTTCACGAAAAAGGATTCATAGCGGTTCAAAGCTTTTTCCAGATTTTCTAGTGTATAACGCATCGCAGGAGGAAGAAATGCAGAGCTATGCGAACTCGCACGCAACATGCGATGAATCTGAAGCTTATCATGTCTATTTTGACCATTGAAAACTTGGCTGATCTTGGCTAATACCTTTAATTTCTTGAGTGATATCGGGGAGAGTGTCATCGCACGGTTATGAATGACCTTAGGGATGGGCAGGCGCTTCAACGTATACTTCTTATTTTCATAGCTCAAGCCCAGGGCTGACTTAGTATTTACGTGTTTTAAACACATGTAAAAAGGTGTCATTCCGAGTTCAACAGCAGCTTGATTATAATGTTCGATATGCTCATATCCCGTTTGCTTCCGAAGAATGCCGAGATAGGTTTTACGATCTAGAAGAATACCGATCACACTGCTCACAATTTCACCTCTCCCACTTAGGTTCATCCTACTAATGTATGCAGGATAGGCCTAAAGGGTCCAAATTCACTTATTGAAATCGTGACATTCCGCTTCATACATATGCAAGTTTGACTCATCGGAAGTGAAGTGCTACAATTCAAGCAAATTTGGAATCACATTGTCTTGTCTGGAGGGGATGTACTTGAACCCATTTACTCGCAGATGCTGTTGGACAATCCTGATCTGGCTGATTCTCGCACTATTCGTATTTCCATTAACACCTCCTATTTCCAACCATGCTACAGCCGATACCGATGTTCTAATTTCTGCCAATTCCACTCAGGTCTTGACGACTCAACAGCAACCGCCTTCTAAGGAAATTATCCATGTTTATGAGAATAAAATTCACCTGTTTGATCAGTTTAATAAGCACTATGAGATGACGGTTTTCGTCGTTTTCATCGTATTTCTCGCTAATCTAGTCTGGAAAAAGCTGAAAGTGATCCTACTTGCTTTCCTCAAGTTCACCTCACGTTATGCGGGCCTCATTCCTTCTTACTCATTAAAGTAACGAAATTGAATGATGAGGAAAAGAGGAAACTTTCATGGCTAATTCATTAACAGGAACTGAACAGGCACAAGCACAAGCACAATCGCAACACCGGAAGTTAACGAGAGTGAAATTCGCTCGCAGAATCCTTTTTATGATTATTGGGACGATCCTGGTCTCCATCGGATTAGAGATCTTCTTAGTACCTAATCATATTATTGATGGCGGAATCGTAGGTATTTCCATTATCCTATCTCATTTATCCGGTTTTCCCATTGGTATATTTCTTGTTGTTCTCAATCTCCCATTCGTCTTACTCGGGTATAAGCAAATCGGTAAAACGTTTGCCATTTCAACGACGTTCTCCGTCATACTGATGTCCATAGGCACCACGTTGCTGCATCCCGTCCAAGCGATCACGATTGATCCTTTGTTAGCCGCTGTTTTCGGCGGAATTATCCTCGGGGTTGGCGTGGGACTCGTGATTCGATCAGGAGGCTCACTGGACGGCACCGAAATTGTAGCCATTTTATTTAGTAAAAAAATGCCCTTCTCGGTAGGCGAAATTGTCATGTTCTTCAACTTTTTCATCCTTGCTAGTGCAGGCTTCGTCTTTGGTTGGGATCGTGCGATGTATTCACTGATTGCTTATTTTATTGCTTTTAAAATGATTGATATTACGATCGAGGGGCTTGATCAGTCCAAATCCGTTTGGATTATCAGCGATGAATACGAGAAAATCGGGGATTCGATTACGAATCGACTGGGTCGGGGAGTTACGTACCTCAAGGGCGAAGGAGCCTTCACAGGCGATGATAAAAAAGTCATCTTCAGCGTCATTACACGACTGGAAGAAGCAAAGCTTAAATCCATTGTCGACGATTTGGATCCGAAAGCGTTCCTTGCCATCGGGAATATCCACGATGTTAAGGGTGGACGGTTTAAGAAGAAGGATATTCATTAATCGGATCGGAACCCGAGAGCACTTACCTTCTATATCACATTCGGGCGCAGCTAGGCGTTTCGAATAACTGGATTCCTTACAGCTAATTCCACTCCAAACTTGCGCAAATGACAAATAACTGGATTTCATGCAGCTAATCCGTTCTGATTCGGTCGAAAACGTCGATTATGCAAAATTAGCTGTAGGATATCCATCTAAGTTGGATTTTCAGCAGAATGTAGTGAAATTAGCTGTAGGTTTTACAGTTAGTTGATTGTTGAGAGCATGAAGTAAGCTGCCTTCGAGGTTGTGCTCGACTGTACGCTTAGCTACTTTAACTGTCCTGCCACTTCAACTGACTGATCCTTTTACTTTAGACTGACCTGTTACACACAGAAAGCCTACAATCCTACACATGGTGTGGAATGTAGGCTTTTTACTTTGTATGCAGCTTACTCTGCTTAGCTCCAATAAGCGCGCAAATCAACCTTTTGGCCCAGCTTAGCGCTGTCCAATGCGCCCAATACCATCGCCATGCTCTTGATATTGTCGCGGCAATCGGTCTCCGCGCGGCGGCCTTCGGCCAGCGCCGCGAACATCTCGTCCAAGCAGCCGGCATGGCCGCTGCGTCCAGACCAGTTCACGTTCGCGTCCACGCGCGTGAACTCGCGAAGGAACTTGCCGTCTTGATCGCCGGCAGCCACAACCTCTGCGTACGGCGCACCCGCACCGTCCCACAGAGCGGTGCCCTGCTCGCCCGTCACGCGCCAATCCGCCTCCCAAGAGGTCGGCGCACCTTCCGCGCACCAGGAGCCGCGGTAGCAGAACACAGAGCCGTCTGACATCTCATAGATGCAGATCGCAGAGGCATTCCCGGCATACCAGGAGCCGGGCGGGTTAAATTCTTGGCAATACACCGAAACGGGGTCTGCCCCCGAAATAAACCGAGCCTGATCAAACGTATGGATCGCCATGTCTAGAATGAGCGGACTTTCCATCGCATCGCGAAAGCCGCCAAAATGCGGCCCAAGAAAGAAGTCCGCACCTATATAGCCAACACGACCAATCGTGCCGGATTGAATCAACTCGCGAAAGGCGCGAATATTCGCGTCATATCGACGATTTTGCATAACAGCAAGCGACTTCCCTGCTTCATCAGCAATTTGAATGAGCTCCCGAGCTTCATCCATGGTAGCCGCCATCGGTTTCTCTCCGAGCACATCACACCCCTGGCGAAGCGCTGTACTTCCGACTTGGAAGTGACTTGCTGGAATCGTAATATCCAGCACCAGATTGGCCCCATTGTCACGGATAGCTGCTTCAAGATCTGTATACACGCCGCAAGTCAGCCCATGACGTTCAGCCATTGCCTGCGCGAACTCCGCTTTAATATCAACAAGCGCGACGATCTCGCAAGTTTCTCTTTGCTTCATATTTTCAACCCACACATTCGCCATTCCGCCACAACCAACAACAACTACGCGATAGTTAATCTTACTCATGGTTCAGTGACCTCCAGCTGCCATTATTAAGCGTATCTCAACACCGATACTGCCTGCCATTCTTTTTCTTTTATCCATTTCTCACTTGATCCAATCATATCTTAAAAACGGTCCTAGATCTAAACTTGTAAGCGCATACGAACAAGCCGTTAACAAAACATTTGAAATAACCCATAAATAAAGTGCATGGCCTCTTCTTCATCCTTCCCTCTCGTAAGCAAACGCAGCGTAGTGCCTGCTTTGATCGGAACTAGCAGCATACCTAATACACTTTTCACATCAACCTTATGATGCTTATCATCAAACTGAAAGTCGAGTGTGATATCCGAAATAAAATGAGACGATTTCGTGGAAATACTAGATAAATCGCTTCGCTCTAAATCTTTTGCAACCATAAATTCATGTACACGCATGCCGCTCGACTTCCTTTCCAAGACATTTGGAGGTTTGTGATTTCTCATTATGTGTGGTATTATACAAAGATATTTCTGAAAAGTGAAGTGTTGAATATGCCATTTATTGATAGTTTACTAGATTCCCATAAAAAAACCAGCCCAATCCCCCGACCTTAGGTCGAGGGATTTTTTTTCCTTCGGGAAACACTTCTGTAGGAGGTCATCATTCATGCATAGTAACAACAAGTCATCGGTTTGGGCCATTTGGCTCTCACTCATCAGTAACATTTTATTAACAATTATCAAAATTATTATTGGTCTCATCTTTCACAGCGAGGTCCTACTGGCAGACGGTGTTCATAATGCTGGGGACATCATCGCAACCGTAGCCGCACTAAGTGCTATGCGGATTTCCAAGCTCCCCGCAGATGAAGATCATCCATACGGCCACGGTAAAGCCGAAGTACTTGGCTCGGGTTTCGTTGCTTTTATCCTCGTAACTGCAGCCCTATATATTGGGTACCACGCGGTTGCGGCGCTATTCCATGAACCGAGTGCGCCAAGTCTAATTGCCCTGATCGCTTCAGCTGTTTCCGTGGTATGGAAATATCTTCTTTATGTATACACAATGCGGATCGGACGCAATACGAACAGCAAGAGCTTGATTGCGACTGCACATGATCATATAGCTGATGTATATGCTTCGATTGCCGCAGTAGTCGGTATTGGCTTGGCGTTTGTCGGCAAAGCCTATGATATTCACTGGCTTGCGTACGGCGATGCAGCAGCCGGGGTTATTGTTTCCCTCTTGGTATTAAAGCTAGGTATTGAAATGGCCAAAGAATCCTTCGATATTCTCATGGAAAAAACCGTCGATCAACACATGCTTTCGCAATTTACTGCGTTGATCGAAGCGGTTCCTCAGGTTAAGCGTATTGATCGTGTTAGAGCGAGAGAGCATGGACACTATATTTTGGTCGATGCGCGTATCTCTGTTCCTGGCGAGCTAACGATTCAAGAAGGACACGACATCTCGCGTGCGATTAAGAAATCCATCATGGATCAACACAGCGACGTGGACGAAGTACTGATTCATTTGAATCCGTGGTACGAAAAATGATCCCGTTATTGCTTCGCTTCAATCTCTAAAGCGATTTGATCCCTAATCTCCTCCAGCGATCTTACACCAAGATCACCTTCTCCCCTTTTTCTAACGGAGACGCTGCTGGAGATTTTCTCATTTTCACCAAGGATCAGCATGTACATGACTTTTTCAAGCTGAGCTTCGCGGATTTTATATCCTAATTTTTCAACCCGCGCATCTATTTCCACCCGTATTCCCGCTTCCTCAAGTGATGCTTTCACTTGGAACGCATAGTCTAGATAGTGATCTGAAACCGGCAATAGTTTCACTTGAACGGGTGCTAACCACAACGGGAACGCTCCTGCAAAATGCTCTATCAAAATCCCAATAAAACGATCAATCGACCCATAAACAGCCCGATGTATGACTACTGGCCGGTGTTTGAGATTATCATCCCCGATGTACGTTAAATCGAATTTTTCAGGCATTTGGAAATCCAATTGGATCGTTCCGCACTGCCAGCTCCGTTTCAATGCATCTAGGATGTGAAAGTCGATTTTCGGCCCATAAAAAGCGCCATCCCCTTCATTAATGCGGTACTCAATCCCTCTATTATCCAATACATGCTGTAAAGATTTCTCCGCTTGATCCCAGAGTTCGCTCGACCCCATATAATCCTCCGGCCGTGTGGACAGCTCAATCCTATACGAGAAGCCAAACACGTGATATACGTGTGAGATGAGCTCAATGACACGCCCGATTTCATCCTCGATTTGTTCTGGCAAAACGAAGAGATGGGCATCATCTTGACAAAATGTACGCACTCTCATCATCCCGTTCAATGCCCCAGAAAATTCATGTCGGTGGACTTGACCAAATTCCGAAAGGCGAATCGGCAATTCCCGGTAGGAGTGCAAGCTATTTTTATAAATAAGCATGTGTCCTGGGCAATTCATCGGTTTAAGCGCGAACTTCGTCTCGTCTACATTCGTGAAATACATATTGTCTTTATAATGATCCCAGTGACCTGATTCTTCCCAAATGCGATTATTCATCATCAGAGGGGTACGTACTTCGTTATAATCTCTTCGACGCTGCAGCTCACGAGCGAAATTCTCAAGTTCATTCCGGAGGATCATCCCCTTCGGCAAATAGAACGGCATACCTGGCGCTTCTTCCGAGAACATAAAGAGTTCAAGCTCTTTCCCAAGTTTCCGATGGTCACGCTTCTTGGCTTCTTCGAGCATATGCAAATGGTCATCTAGCTGCGCCTTCTTTAGAAATGCTGTGCCATAGATCCGTTGCAGCATTTTGTTCTTGGCATCGCCACGCCAATACGCCCCTGCCACGTGGAGTAATTTGAAAGCCTTGATCCGTCCTGTTGAAGGGAGATGAGGGCCTCGGCATAGGTCGAAGAATTCCCCTTGATCGTAGATCGAAATCAAAACATCTTCAGGCAGATCACGGATCAGTTCCAGCTTATAGGATTCATCTGACTTCTCAAAAGTGTCCAGCGCTTCTTCCCGGCTTACCACTCGACGGACAATGGGGATGTTTTCCTGAATGATTGATTGCATCTCATCTTCGATGGCCCTTAGATCATCACTCGATAACGGTTTATCAATATCGATGTCATAATAAAAACCATCTTCAATGACGGGGCCAATTCCAAGCTTAATGTCCTGCATGCCATAGATACGTTTGAGCGCTTGCGCAAGTATATGAGCTGTGCTGTGTCGATAAACGGATAATCCTTCTTTACTTTCTAAAGTGACGATTTCAATGTGGCTATCCGCTGTAATCTGCTCTTGCAGATCGACCAATGTACCGTTCATTAAGCCAGCGATGGCCTGCTTCTTCAGACCCGCACTAATTGACTCAGCTACTTGTTCAATCGTCGTGCCTTGTACGTACCTCCTATTTGTGCCATCGGGTAAAATAACTTCAATTTCCATGCCTTCCATTCCTCCCTTTCCCTTTATTTGTGAACCAAGGATAAACGACTCCGTCGTCACTTAGTGACTAGCGAGTTAGTATAGGTTGATGCGAAGCAAAAGTATAAAACCTCATACTTCCAAATCAACGCAAAAAAACGCCTCTATCCCAGAAAGGGACGAGTGCGTTCAGCTCGTGGTTCCACCCTAATTCGACTTGCTTGTGCAAGTCCTTATTAGTATCCGGTATCGGGGATAAGACGGTGGCGCATACTTCCTTGGGGTTAACTCCATGGGTTCAACGTCACAGCTACAAAGGGGTAATTTTCAACCGGCAACAGGAGAAGATTTCAGCTAATACTTCTCTCTCTGGGCAGTTCGTGAAGAAAATCATGTCTTTGATCATAACTTTTTATGTGATTATGAAGTTCATAATACCTACACAGACAGGTCAAAGTCAAGGGGCATCTGTGGATAAAATAACTATAGCCATTCTCGCCTATACATACTTAACAACCGTAAACATACCGCCAGTAGGCTTCGTCATGTTGTTGATTCATTTGAATCCATGGTATGAGTAATAACTGTATTTTCTACAGCTAAACCTCGAAAAAATCCTCAGAAATTTCAAATAAATGGATTTCCTGACGTTAATTTGCCTCGATGATCTCGAAATCGTCGATTATGGCAAAATTAACTGTAGAAAATCCATCTAAATTATGTTTTCAGTCAAATATGGTGAAAATAACTGTACTTTTTCCAGTTAGCTGCCGTCGCCTATACATACTTAACAACCGTAAACATACCGCCAGTAGGCTTCGTCATGTTGTTTGACGTATGATGCGGCATATGACAATGAAGCGGCCAAACGCCAGGATTTTGCGCTGAAAATTCAATATCAATGGTGACACCGCTAGGCACAAGTATCGTATTCCGCAGCTCTCGATTGTAATGAGGTATGGTGTTCCCATCTGCTGCTGCGACCCAGAACTGATGACCGTGGAAATGAATAGGATGCGCGTTCATCCCGATATTGCCAAACCGAACGCGCATTTCCTCCCCATATCGAACGGGTAACGGGGTTGTATGTGGGAAGCATCGACCATTCATCGTAAAAAAATTAAAGGCATCCGACATGGTCTCCAATTCATAATGACCTGCCTTCACCACACCTTTTTCCATGCCTTTTAAGTGAAACTCCTGCAGCATAATGAAATAATCCCGCTGGGCACTGCATTCGTAGGGATCCTCAATGATAAAGCCTCCGCCTAAGCCCATCAATTCTTGAAACGCCGTGTCTACATGCGTGTGATACATATGCGTTCCAGGCGGATTCACAATTTGAAAATGATAATCATAATATTGGCCTTGCTCTATATAAGGTGAGGGCTCAACGGCTGGCACGCCGTCCATGCGATTCGGCACATCAAGCCCATGCCAGTGCACACTTGTGGCTTCCGGCAGCCGATTGTGTACGCGAATGGTTACCCAATCACCGGGAAACACGCGTATCGTCGGCCCCGGGATGCTGCCGTTGTATCCCCACCCTTTGAAGAAAACGCCTGGTAGAATTTCTTGTACAACCGGCTCAGCGACCAACTCAAAAAACTTCACACCTTGCAGTACGACATAGCTAAGATCTTGCAGATCCGGTGATACGACCATGGCATATCCCCCCGCTTCAACGCTCTATACTTCAATGTATGCGTCAAAGCTCGGGACTTACCTGCTACGTATTACTTTCCTTCGAAGTATCGAAGAAATGCGCCGTAGCCTTCCTTCTCCATATCTGCCAATGGAATAAAACGCAGGGATGCGGAATTGATGCAATACCGAAGACCATTCGGGCCAGGACCATCATTAAACACATGACCCAAATGTGAATCCGCTTCTGTGCTTCTTACTTCTGTACGGATCATGAAATGACTCGTGTCTGTTACTTCTTTCACATGACCCTCGAATAATGGCTTGGTGAAACTAGGCCAGCCGCAGCCAGAGTCGAATTTGTCGTAAGAGGTGAACAAAGGCTCGCCTGAAACGATATCGACATATAGACCTACCTCATGTGAATCGTGGAATTCATTTTCGAAAGGACGTTCTGTTGCATTATTTTGTGTAACCTCAAATTGCAAAGGTGTGAGTGCTTTCTTGCGTTCCTCTTTATCCTTCGCAGTGTTCCAGAACTTCGAAATATACGCATCGCGTCCAGAGCCTTTGCGGTACGCTTTGTATCGCAGCGGATTTTTATGGTGATAGTCCTGATGATACTCTTCCCCAGGGTAAAAGGCTTCGGCATCGATGCGCACGATTTCCGTTACGATTGGACGATCGAATCGGCCACTATCCTGTAGCGCTTGCTTGGACGCCTCAGCTTTGGCTAGCTGCTCATCGCTATGAGCAAAAATCGATGTCCGATAGGATGATCCACGATCATGGAATTGTCCTCCCGCATCCGTTGGATCAATTTGGCGCCAGTACGTATCTAATAGCTTTTCGTAGGGATATAGCGCAGGGTCAAAAGTAATTTGCACAGCTTCTGCATGACCCGTCGTCTCTGAGCACACTTCTTCATACGTCGGGTTGCTCGTGTGCCCACCTATATAACCGGAAACAACGGAAATAATACCTGGCAGTGACTCGAATGGTGTTACCATACACCAGAAGCATCCTCCCGCAAATGTCGCTTTATCTGAATGAACGCCTTGAATGTTATCTGTCATGTTTCAAACACCTCTTTCTCAAAGTATCCTCTTATCATACCAAATGTTTGTGGTAACACCAAAAACACCGTCCATCGAAATGAACGGTGCTCGTCTAAGTACTAGCGCTATGTATCCTACAAGTTGTTGAAAATGTCTGTAAGTACAGGCACGATTTGTGATTTACGGGAAACAACGCCTTTAAGTACCGCTTTGTTGTCAACAAGAGATACGTTGTAAGCTTTCTCAACAGCATCAGCTTTGCGTCCAAGAGCAAGACCTACGGAATCATTGTTCAAAATGTCTGTTACGACAAACAAGAACAAGTCTAGGTTTTTCTCAGCGATAATCGCTTGAAGTGCTGTTTCGATTTCAGCTTGTTGGGATAGTACATCGTTTACGTCAACCGCATTGACTTGTGCGATTTCGACTTTGTAGCTGCCCATTTGGAATTCTTTGGCATCCAAAGAAATTAATTGTGCAACGCTTTTGTCGCTTAGATCCGCTCCTGCTTTAAGCATGTTCAGACCATAAACTTCAGCGTCTACACCAGCGATTGCAGCTAGCTCACGCGCAGCAGCAACGTCTTGCTCTGTGCAAGTTGGGGATTTGAAAAGCAAGGAATCAGAAATGATAGCAGAAAGCATCAAACCAGCGATGTTAGCATCGATGGAAACACCGTTTTCTTTGTACAATTTATTTAGAATCGTTGCTGTGCAACCAACCGGCTCTGCACGGTAGTAAAGCGGATGGCTTGTTTCGAAGTTAGCAATACGGTGGTGGTCAATGACTTCCACTACGCGAACTTGATCGATATCGCTAGCACTTTGTTGGCGCTCAACATGGTCAACCAAGATTACATTTGCTGCTTCGTTCGCAACGGTTTGAACTTCACGTGGAGCTGCTACTTTGAAAGTATCAAGCGCGAACTGTGTTTCGCCGTTAATGGAACCAAGACGAACTGCTTCTACTTCTTGACCTAATTTAGTTTTCAGTGCAGCGTATGCAATTGCGGATGTGATTGAATCAGTGTCCGGATTTTTATGTCCGAAAATAAGTGTTTTTGACATTGTACGACTCCTTAAACGACATTTTTTGTGAGAGGTTATCATCTCTATATACGATTATACTCAAAATTCTGGGTCAATCCACTATTAAACTCGGAACCTGCCAAAATCCACTCAAAATGATTGGTAAATTGTCAAACTTAGTAGACTAACACAACTATCACAAGGCTAAAATGCATCTCGCCTACTGTGGCGTCGGCTCGGACAATTCCTGTACCCAATCTTCGAAAGGTTTTTGGCTGTCTACGACAATGCGATGCAGCTCCAACGGATGTTGCTCCGATGAGGCCCAGCCTGGGAGCGTCGTAAAGGCGTAGCGAAAGTGGGCCTTTCGCAGAATCCGTAATGTCGTGCGATTGTAATCGCCATACGGATAAGCAAACGTATCCGCTGGTTTACCCAGCTCTTGCTCTATAAGAGCGCGCGCTTGGAGAATCTCTTCGCGCTGTTCTTTCTTGCTGAGCTTAGGCAGATGAGGGTGCGTCACGGTGTGCGACGCAATATCCCACCCTGCCGCGCTCAGCTGTTTGACTTGTGGCCAGGTCAGGTAACCTGGCGTATCGATAAGGCCCGTCGACAAGTACAGCGTCGCCGGAAAGCCGTGCTTCTGGAGGATGGGCAACGCCACCTCCGCATTATTGGCATAGCCGTCATCGAACGTGAGCAGCACGGGGTGAGCCGGTGGCGGCAGCTTGTATGTGAGGACGCTGGCAAATTCATTCAGCGTCAACGGGGTGTAGTGATGCGCGGCCAAATAGTCCATTTGGCGCGCGAACGCATCGGGGTGGAGCACGTACGTGTTCCCCGGGGCCACCCCGATGCTGTGGTAGTTCAGCACGGGGATAGCGACCCCGTGCTTAGCCATCGCTGGCGAGGCCTGGGCTTGTGCTGGTGCTGCGGAGCTCGCCAGCACAAGGCACGCGAGCAGCATGGCTTGCATTGTGGAAACCGCGTGAGTGTAATTCCTCGCAGTCGTTGCTCGAATAGCACTCACTGTTTTCAGAGTGCACACTAACTTTTGCAATCGTGTTCGCATAGATCGCCTGCCTCTTATTGAACATACACGTCCAATGGTTGATCTCCTAAGGCTCCCCTATTCCCGCACCTCATATGCAAAAAATCCCAACTAATAGTTGTCTTAGTGAAACTAAAAAATCCTCCTTCTGAAACACATTTTAAGATTCGTCCTCACCAATCTACCATTTTTTTCATTAACTAGTAGTAGAGTTAGGAGGTGTTGAAAATGAAAGAGATGATTCAAAAAATTGTTTCCTATGAACCCTATTTCGAAGAATTGGTTACGGCTATGCAAGAATTATTTCATGAAGGCAATCTTGATTTAGAGGCTCAGGCGCGTCTACAACAACTTCTCCAAGGCGTACACCTTTAATAGGAATCGTGAAGAAATTATATGCCAATAGCATAAGGGGGTTATGATAATGAGTTTGATTGTAAGTCCACCAGTGGGACAGCGACTGAATCTTACTGATGATAGTTTCATTTCCGTACCGTTTGGTGGAGGCTTTACCTTCACCTTTTACGGTGTTGTTTATAACAGTGTTTTTGTTAATTCCAACGGTAACTTAACCTTTGGCGCAGGTGATATCGCATTCAATGAATCAGTTCCGGCTTTTATTGGAGGCAGGCCAAGAATTGCACCGCTCTGGGACGATCTTGACCCTGATCCATTCCCACCACTTAATCCATTTGCCGGTGGAGGCGCAGTTTTCGTGAGACAGGAACCCGACCGATTCGTTGTAACATGGTATAGTGTCCCTGAATTCGCAGCTGATAATACAAATACGATGCAAATCGTACTGTTTAACACCGGTGTAATCGGTTTCGCTTATGATCGCCTAGATTCCAATGATGGCTTAGTTGGTGTTGCAAGCGGAGCTGGAGGCCCCTCTAGTATCTTTCAATATAATGGTACGACAAACCCACCTGTATCGATTTTCAACGGTCCACAAGGTCAACTGGATTACACTCAGTTGTATTGGGAATTCGATGGAACTAATTATATTCTTGCTATCTTCGATAAAATGAAGGTGGAGGACGGGGAGCTGAAATTCGATAGTCCCAAGATCAAATTCGGAATTGAAGGTAAAATTAAACTTAATAGTAACAGCAATGGAATAGACCCTGTGAATGAGCATGTTGTCGTACAGGTCAATAGACAAACATTAGCCCTAATTCCACCCGGATCCTTTATCCAAAACGGAAATAAGTACGAGTACTCAAATGCGGAAACGAAGATTAAATTTAAAGTTTACGGTGATACTGTCAAATTTGAGATCAAGTTCCATCAGTTAGCAGTCATTGGTATTGATAATCCACTCCGAGTCGGACTTGCTATCGGTGGCGATTTCGGGTCAACCCTGATCCCTCTCTTCGGAGAAATTGATCTAGATAAATAAATCTAACTACCAGGGGTGTGACTACATAGATACACCCCTTCACCCCTTTACTTATTGGAACTACTTCCCGCTAGCTGAATCAACTTATTCACCGTTTCCCAATTTCGAGTGGTGGCAGCTACACCCAACTTCTTCTCAATAAAGTTGTTACTGAATTTGGAATCCCCATAGTTTTTACGAATGAGCAGATACACAGTTAAACCCTTAAGATGGTACTCGTCCACTTCACTCTGCGCGGCATCTAGCTTGGCAAGAGCTGCCTCTGTCGGGGCTGCAGCTAGAAATGTGACATACCTTTGCTCATTTTCATCCACATTAACAGTCGGGTATGGCGTGTCTTCAACGACCTCTTGCAGCTCAGCCGGGGTCCGAATAATGACAGGGATGTCGAACGTTAACTGTACTTTTAGCTCATGTACAATTCGATCACGAAGGGTGGCCGGGTCCACCTCTTCACTATCAAAAATCACATTCCCACTCTGGATATACGTACTTACATTCGTGAAATCCATTGATTCGAACAGCTGTCTAAGCCTGTCCATTTTAATAATTTTCTGACCACTTACATTAATTCCACGCAACATAGCGACGAACCGAGCCATTGCATACCCTCCTTTTCACTCGTTCTACTCACCAATTCCCCACAGCTTACCCTACTTCATTTACATGCAACCCACTCGTACGAGAAGCGATATACACAGCTACGCCATCCTCATCATTACTAACGACAATCTCATCCGCCATTAGCAAAATATCAGGATGTGCATTGGCCACAGCAACTTTATGGCCTGCTTCAAGGAACATGCCGGTGTCGTTCAGATTATCACCGAAAACCGTGACTTCCTCAGACGTACAGCCAACTAACGCTGCCCATAAACGCAAGCCCATCTGCTTATTGGCTTCTGGATGACTAAATTCAAGGAAGTAATGCCCCTCTATGTAGTTATCCTTCATCAAATGGATGTGAACCTCAGAACCCAACATTTCCTGAACAGCAGCCCTCAGAGGAAGCAGTTCTTCTAACAAACCGATATAAGTCAGAATAAGCGTACGCAAAGCTTCCGAACAGTGGAGCTCTTCCACCTCTTGAAATCTAGGATCATTCGGCCGACTAGCCAAGAATTGAAGATCCCCCTTGCGTTCCAACCGCTCATGTAGAACTCGCTCGTTATCCTGCTCATCTAGTGCGAACAGCAGTGGCGTGATGCCCAACGATTTACCCATTTTAATAATCGTATTACATCGCTCACTGTCCAACCAGCGTCCATCTAGCACTCGCTTCTGGATGGGATCAAACAACATCGCGCCATTATATAAAACGAGTGGATACCGCCACGGTATGTCCGAAACGACAGCTTGTGAGCTCTGATAGCTTCGTGCAGTCGCGTAACTAACAACAGCTCCCTGCTCAAGTGCTTGCGCAAGTACACTAACCGTATAGTCAGATGGCTTGGCATGAGATCGCAACAAGGTTCCGTCCAAATCCGTCAAAAAATAGTTTGTTTTCATGCGATTTTCTTCTCAAAGCATAGACTGCTCTTGCTTCCGATATACTCTCCAAAACAGGGAATCGAATAATATCCACATTTGGTATAAAACGCAACGGCTTCTGGCTGCGCTTCGCCAGCTTCTAGACGAATTGTATGATGCCCCAGTCGCAGCGCTTCATTTTCTAGAAAAGCAAGCAGTTTCGTCGCTATTCCTTGTTTGCGATAGGTCGCGTCAACGAAGAAACGCTTTAGCTCTGTACATTCCTGATTAATCGGACGTAAAGCACCACAACCGACCGGAATGTCATCCAATAGCGCAACAGCGAACGTAATCCGCTCAACAGAAGGATCATTAAAATCTACGAAATAAATATCCTCTATCGGGTATCTTGCCATTAAATCTTGATCCAACTTCGCTATTAAAGCATGTAAAATAGGGTCCGTATGTTGAACGAATTTGATCTCCAAGCTCATTCGGTGTCTCCTCCAAGTCCTTGTTTGTGTCAGTAGTCATTTTTATCCAAGCATTATAGCACAAACGAACAAAAATTTGCTCAATCCTCTCTTCCCCCTCATTTTCAATATCTTCCATTATGATTTATACTTAGGTCAATTACTTCAAAAGAGAAAGGATACGGATCACATGGCGCAGCAGCCTGCAGCGACGAATTATGAAATCGCACAAGTGTGTTTACTCGCTGGTAAAATCATGCTGGAAAACGGCGGCGAAACCTATCGGGTGGAAGATACGATGACCCATGTTGCCGAAGCCTTTGGTATTCCGAATTCCCATAGCTTTGTCACGCCTACGGGGATTATTTTCTCAATCGACGGGCCTGAACAGACGACTCGATTGATTCGCATCTCTTCGCGGTCAACCGACTTAAGGAAAGTAACTGTGGTCAACGCGATTTCTCGCCGGATCAGTCAAGGAGAGCTATCACCTTCAGCAGCGTATCAGGAGCTTGAAAACCTCAATTCGGATAAGCGAAGATACCCCACTTGGTTCCAAGCGTTAGCCGCAGCAATTGCTAGCGGTTGTTTTCTCATCATGTTTCAAGGCGAGTGGTCCGACTTCTTCCCTGCCTTCTTAGCGGGCGGAGCTGGTACGATAGGCTTAACTTATTTCCATCGTTTAGTTCCGATCAAATTCTTCGCTGAATTTCTCGCGTCCTTAATCATTGGACTTATTGCCTACTTAACGGTTAAGACCGGGCTTGGGCATAATATTGATAAAATTATTATTGGCTCCGTCATGCCGCTGGTGCCTGGACTCCTGATTACGAATGCCGTGCGCGATTTGATGGCAGGTCATTTCGTATCTGGCGTTTCGAAAGGTGCCGAAGCCTTCTTAACCGCCTTCGCCATTGGAGCAGGTATTGCCTTTGTATTAACATTTTATCCAGGGAAGGGGTACTAACATGGACATGTTAGAGCAGCTTGTCACAAGCTTCATATCGACTTCCGCTTTCGGCATCATTTTCAACGTACCTCGAAGAACGTTAGTACAGTGTGGTTTTGTGGGAATGATCGGTTGGATGCTCTATATCTCTTTTCAAAAAGCATTGTTAGATCCGATCCTAGCCACGCTTATTGCGTCCTTTGTTGTCACGATTATTAGTCAATTTTTCGCGAAAATATATAAAACACCTGTGATCGTTTTTAGTGTGTCGGGTATCATCCCACTTGTCCCAGGAGGACTAGCTTATGACGCGATGCGCAATGTTGTTCAAAATCACTATGATGTGGCTGTACAGCTGGCTGCGAAAGCTTTTCTGCTCTCTGGCGCAATCGCCATAGGTCTGGTATTTTCGGAAGTTATTAACGTACTTTTCAGACGTTCAAGAGCCTAACCTAGTCATACAACCAATAACACCTTGTTAGTCAATAGGTTTTACCTATAACTCTATGCCTTTTAACTCTTGGATTTTTTTCCAACTCCCCTTTACACTAGGGGTATAGAACAAATAAACCAAGGATAAGTAATGGAGTTGATGACAAATGAACGACAATGCCAACCATCACATTTTAACGAAATTCGATGAAATTGCCCAAAAGTACGACAGTCAGCGGAGAAAGTTGATTCCTTGCTTTGATGATTTTTACAATACGGCTGCTTCCTTAGTCCAATTGAGCCATGAAACGCCACGCATTCTTGATTTAGGCGCTGGCACAGGACTTTTCTCATCCTATATACAGCGAATGTATCCGCAAACGAGGTTAACCTTGATTGACCTGTCGACGGGTATGCTCGACATTGCCAAAGAAAGATTCGCAGACGCGGGAGTTGCTGAAGTGACTTACCTTGTCGGAGATTATTCGACCTTTGAGGATCCAGAGCCTTATGATGCGATCATCTCCTCCCTTTCGATTCATCATTTGGAGGACGATGCTAAACAAGCGCTATTTTCACGCATTTTCCAACTATTAAAGCCAAATGGCGTATTTGTTAATGCAGACCAAGTATTAGGCCAAACCCCATGCCTCGATAGCTTATACCGTTCAGATTGGGTGGCCAAGATTGAAGCAACAGATCTATCCCAAGAAGCGCTGCAAGCAGCCTACGAGAGGACCAAACTGGATCGAATGGCTCCGTTAGACACGCAGCTTGGTTGGCTTCGGGACTCCGGCTTCAAAGATGTGGATTGTGTCTACAAGTCCTATAATTTCGTCGTGATGTATGCGAGAAAGCCGTAACCCGCTTTAGGAGCGCATGTGCTTTTCTCGCTCTGTTTTACCAGATCATCGGTTTGGACACCATGAACCACATCATTGCAAGCGTAATGATCACATACAAGATTAAAGCTTTCCGGAGCTTATTGACGAGAAGATCACGATCTTCGTGAGGAGCTTTCAGCTGTCGTAGAAGTGGCGAAAATGCACGTGCGATGAAATAAAGCGAAGCTACCATGATCAATACCGTAGCGACAATCCAGGAGGTTTTCCAGCTCCAAGCCGTTATCCAAGTCAGCAGAATGCCTGTAGCAACCAGCACATGTCCTGCATGCTTCGTTAGACGTACTGTAATCCGAAACGGCTCTAGGTAATCAGGAAGCTGATCAAACGGGGCTCTACGGATAAGTGCAAGTAAAGGAAAAAGGACGAAATAAGGGCCGATGCTTAATACAACGCTAAAAATATGAATATATAGCATGACAATATACCAAGACAAATTAATCATCCATTCTATCGATAATGTGAATAAACCGTGTGAATCCTAGGATCCACACGGTTCTTTGTGTTATTCTGCTTTTTGAAATTCGTGTACCCATACTTTCATCTGTGGCAGCCAAGGCATACCAGGATGCATAGCAAGAATACTGTCGCGATACTCATCAACGGTCTCGTGACCTTCTTGTTTCGCATGCTCAGGTGTCAGATCGCCAAGCGCTTGTTGATACACGTTGGTTACCGTAAAAGCTGTGCCTTGCAAATCCATCGTTTCACCAATATCCGCATAACGTCCATTACGACGACAAGCTGTTTTTTGACCAGCAAGCACTTTGCTTACTTCTGCTTCTTTCGTTACAAGTCGATCGATGGAGCAGGTTTTTGGTGGTAAAGTTTCATTTACGTTCGTTTCACTCATGTTAGTTCCCTCCTTTTGCCAGTTTTTATTATAGCGAATCCCACCCACTTTGTCGAACTGAGACGTTTCTTGGTATCCATAAGCCGCTATTACTCACGCAAAGCCTCTTTAAGTTTCGTTGACATGCTCTCCATTGAACCCGACGCAGGCGGTTTAACGCCGCGAAGTCGCGCGATTTCCGCTTTCAATCGCTCATTTTCAAGCGTTAACGCCTCTACTTTTGCAATGATCTGCTCGCGATCCAAGTGATCCCACTTTCCCATTATCCATACACCTCCGACTATAAAAATACCCCCTCCTCGCAAGTCGATCATCCCATCGGATTCTCTCCATGCATCAAAGGGGGTGGTTCCTATCGCTTATTTCGTGATTTTGATCGTATATAATCGAGCTGTTTCTTCCCAAACTTCTCCTGGCTCTAAGGTAACAAGTCCGATTTGATCCGCAGGCAGATCCACATTCGGCGCATTGACCAAATTCATTTGCGGCTCTGGGCAGAAGAAGCCTTCTGTTTTGCCGTTGTTCCAGATCATCCACTGCTTATAAGAAGTCCCTACATCATAGACTAGTTTGATGCCTTCACGTGCATCTGTCAATGCCATGAAGTTTCGGCTATTTTGCGGAACACTTGTATAATGATTATCCATGCCTTCAAAGAATGGCGACAGACCGCCAACTTTCATCTTCTCTTCATCCGCGGTTAGCGCTTGATACTCGCCTGTTGGCAGCATACGCTCATTCAACGCCCAACGCTCGCCGATTGTCATTTGGAACGTATAATCGGAAGGCTGACTGTTGACAGCAAAAGGCGCATTAATCGTCGTATGGAAGGCTAACAAACACGGCATGGCTTCATTGCCTTCATTATGTACAGAAATAACTTGGTGCAAACCTTGCTCATTTAAGGTGTAAATCAAGCGGATTGTGAAATCAAAAGGTAAATACTTATATACGGAATGTCCTTCTCTAACTTGTAGAGCGAGCGAAACACGACTTTCATGACCGTCAGCACTGAAATTCTCTACAGCCCAAGGAATATCATGAACAAAGCCATGCAGATGATTGCCTGTTTTAGGTTCATTGACTGGGAATTGAAACACTTTCCCTTTCCAAGGAAATTTACCATCCTCATAACGATTGGGTGGGAACAAAACAGGGATCCCATGAATGATCGGGCGTTCTTTAAACGAGGCCATTTCATCCAAACTAGGCTCGCGCAAGAAGCGATACTCTTTTTCTATATCACGAAAAGCGACTAGATTTGCACCCACATCTGGCAAAACAACTGCTTCATAACGTCCAGCCTGCAGCCAAATCGCTTGTTCTCCGTTGTACGTTCCTTCATACGCTTTAGTAGACATCCTAATCGTTCTCCTCCTAAGTAACTAGCTACTTCTATCCAAAATGTGGACAGGCTTATTTGATTTTACTTTAGCCGATATTTCTTAAAGAAGTCAATGGACATAAAAAGCTTTTATATAGACAAATATGACATTCGGAATTCGATAGAAAAACCCGAGGCTGAGAGCCCCAGGTCCTAAAGACTTCCTGTTTATTAGCGTTTCCAAACCGCGTCATTCCAGCGAAGTTCATTGCGGAATTGCAACGGTGAAGTGTTTTTATTAATGATCACAACTTCAATACCAGCAAGCTCTGCCCAATCCACAAGCTGCTCTGTGCTCACCGTGTAAGAGAACACCGTGTGATGAGCGCCGCCAGCATAAATCCAAGCTTCTGCAGAATCGTTCAAGGAAGGCTGCGGCTTCCACAATACACGTGCAACTGGCAGTTTCGGCATCGATTGAACCGGTTGAACAGCATCCACTTCGTTAATCAACAAGCGGAAACGGTTCCCCATATCGATCAGTGAAGCATTCAATGCTGAGCCTGAAGCACCGTCGAAAACAAGACGCGCTGGATCCGCTTTGCCACCGATACCAAGCGGGTGAACTTCGATTTTCGGCCGAGTCGCCGCAATCGTTGGACAAATTTCAAGCATATGCGCGCCGAGCACAAGCTCGTTGCCTGGTTCCATATGATACGTGTAGTCCTCCATGAAGGACGTCCCTTTGTTGTTCGCGATGATTTTCATTACACGCAGCAATGCCGCTGTTTTCCAATCGCCTTCGCCGCCAAAGCCGTAGCCTTGCTCCATCAGACGTTGAACCGCAAGTCCTGGCAATTGTTTAAGGCCATGCAAATCCTCGAACGTCGTTGTAAATGCACCGAAGCCGCCTTCTTGCAGGAAGCCTTTCATCCCAAGCTCTATACGCGCTTGTTCGCGAATGGCTTCACGAATTGGACCTGCTGTACGCCCTTCAGGCGTTATATCGTAAACTTCATTGTATTCATCCATGAGTTGATCTACTTCAGCTTCAGAGATGTCCCCAACACGTTGTACAAGGTCACCTACACCGTACCCATTGATGGACCAGCCGAATTTAATTTGCGCTTCAACTTTATCACCTTCGGTTACGGCAACATGACGCATATTGTCACCAAAACGAGCAACCTTCAAGCTGCGCCCTTCAATGAAGGCCACCGATGTACGCATCCAACCTGCGATACGCTCAAGAACAGCTGGATCTTCCCAGTAACCAACAACCACTTTACGAGAAATCCCCATACGAGCTCCGATGAAACCATACTCACGGTCACCGTGAGCAGCTTGGTTCAAGTTCATGAAATCCATATCAATGGTTTCCCATGGGATATCACGGTTGAATTGTGTATGTAAATGAAGCAACGGCTTGCGGTACTCCGAAAGACCTGCAATCCACATTTTTGCTGGTGAGAACGTATGCATCCACGTGATAATTCCCGCACAGGAGTCATCGGCATTCGCATCTAGGCACAATCTACGAATCGCATCAGGCGTAGTTAGAACAGGTTTAAATACGAGTTTGCTTGGAATGCCTTCTGCACGATCAATACCAGCTGTGATCTGTTTGGAGTGTTCATCTACTTGAAGTAGAGTTTCAGGTCCGTACAAATGTTGACTACCCGTGACAAACCAAAATACTTTTTCAGAAAAAGGGTTCATGAGCTTAATGCCTCCTAGGATAATGAGATGATGAATAATATCAATTTACGTTCGTTGATTAACTAATAATTAATGACGTGCTTCCTCGCGAATCGAGCGAAGTCGTTTCATGACATCATTGTCACCGCGACCAAAATAGTCATGCAGCTTGCTATACTCTTGATATAGCTTCTCGTATACAGCCACATTCTCAGCAATCGGCTTGAACGTTTCTTTACGAACACGAGCCATTTGCTTCGCGGCATCCACGATGCTGTCATAACCACCTTTGTCTGCACCTGCTGCCACTGCTCCGAACATCGCAGCACCTAGCGCTGGGGTTTGTTTGGAATCGGCGATTTTAATTTCACGATTCGTTACATCTGCGTAAATTTGCATCAAGAGATGATTCTTCTGCGGCAATCCGCCACAAGCGTACAGCTCTTCAACTTCAACCCCGTTGCTGTGGAAAGCATCGACAATTTTACGTGTTCCGAAAGCGGTAGCTTCCAGCAGCGTGCGATAAATTTCTTCTGGCTTCGTAAGCAAGGAATAACCAAGAATAAGTCCATTTAACTCTGTATCTACAAGCACAGAGCGGTTACCGTTCCACCAATCCAAAGCGAGCAATCCTGTTTCGCCTGGTTTGTAAGCGGATGCACGACGCTCCAGCCATTCATGTACATGGATGCCTTCATCTGCAGCAGCTTTTTCCACATACGCAGGAACACCTTGCTCCACATACCATGCGAAAATATCGCCAACCGCTGATTGCCCTGCTTCATAACCTAAGTAGCCAGGAATGATGCCGTCTTCAACAACGCCGCACATGCCTTCTACTTCTTTCTCCTCTGTGCCAAGCAGCATGTGACAAATGGACGTCCCCATCGCCATCACTAGCTTGCCTGGTGTAACCACGCCAACGCCTGGTACCGCTGCATGCGCATCTACGTTACCAACAGCAATTGCTGTTCCAGCTACTAGACCCATGCGTTCTGCCATGTCAGCTGTCAGTTCTCCAGCTTTCGTGCCCAAGGCAACAACATCACCGCGAAGCTTCGTTTCTGTTACATTGACAAGACGCGGATCCAATGCTTTGAAGAAATCTTGGCTTGGATAACCATCTTGTTTATGCCAAATGGATTTGTAGCCAGCTGTACAGCTATTGCGTACGATCTCGGATTGACCTGTCATTTGGGAGACAACCCAATCTGTCGCTTCTAAGAAACGATCAGCTTGCTCATAAATGTCAGGCGCTTCATTCAAAATCTGCCATACCTTAGCGATCATCCATTCGGAAGATATTTTACCGCCATAACGAGGTAAGAAAGCTTCCCCTCTGCTCGCTGCAATCTCATTGATGAGCGTAGCTTCATCCTGTGCGGCATGATGCTTCCAGAGCTTTACCCAGCTATGTGGGTTCGAGGAAAGCGCTGGTTGGAAGCAAAGCGGTTGACCTTCTTTATCAATAGGAAGCATTGTGCATGCTGTGAAATCAATTCCCAAGCCGATGATGTCAGCTGGATCTACACCAGATGCACGTACAACTGCAGGAACAGATTGTGTTAGTACATCAAGATAATCTTGTGGATGTTGTAAGGCCCAATCGTACTCTAACTTCACACCGGACACCGGCAGTTTTTCATCAATAACATTGTGCGGATACGGCGTAACGTGATCTGCCACCTCTGTGCCATCACTCAAATCAACCAGAACCGCACGTCCTGATTCCGTACCATAGTCAACACCTATCGCATATTTCTTAGACATCGGGAACCTCCTTCAAAATTGTACCTTTTGCTTGTTACTAGTATAACACTTGTACGTACAAGTTGACTACCCCCCATTTTTCAGATTAAGAAATGCGAATTGTTGATTCCCGGATGATTAATTCTGGCTTGTACACTTTTCCTGTTTCACTGCCGCTAACACGCTTATTCTCGATCATATCAATAAGAATACCCGCTGCATCACTGCCTAGTTCGGTTTTGGGATGCGAAAGGGACGTCAACTTCACCTCTGTTGCCGTAGCCAGATTCGAGTCATCGAACCCGATCATCGAGATGTCTTGTGGCACCTGCAAGCCAAATGTACGTACAGCTTCAAGAAGGTGAATCGCAAGCTCATCATTGTAGCAAACGAAAGCAGTTGGACGATCTTCTACAGCACCGTGTTCAAGCATGGCAATCGCACTCTGATAAGGCTTTGTCCGCTTTTCTTCCGTCGTATAATGAATAACGAATTCTGGAAGCAGTGGGATCTGGTAATGTTGATGCGCTCGTATAAAACCTTTTAATCGATTCACCCCTTGTAAATCATCCGTTTTGAAAAAGCCCGCCAACCGCCGATGCCCAAGCTCAATCAAATGCTGTGCCGCCTTGAAGCCACCCTCTTCATCATCCACAATCAAAGAGGGACAGTTCATCTCAGGGTATCGCTCGTTGATCATAAGATAAGGGATATGCTGGTAATCCAAGGACAAATAATAACTAAGATTCGGATTGCCCTCTGCGCTCTTCGTTGGCTCAATAATAAGTCCACTCAGCGGCTGACTCATCATCATATTCAAACTCTCGCGTTCCTTCGCCTTGTCATTATCCGTTGAAGAAAGCAGCAATCTATAGCCTCTCGCCCGCAGTGCAGCCTCTGCCCCCCTAACAATATGGGGAAAAATATAATCTGAAATATAGGTCGTCAGGATACCTATGGTTTGTACGTCACGTGATTTTTGAGTTAGAGGCGTAGAGACGAAGGTCCCTTTGCCTTGCATCCGATAAAGCCAACCTTCCTTCTCCAGTTCTCCAAACGTCTGCCTTACCGTCTGCCGACTCATTTGAAACTGCTCGGCAATTTCATTTTCGGAAGGCATTTGATCATTAGGCTTGAGCCTTCCCGTATGTAACCAGGACAAAATTTCCTGTTTTAATTGTTGATATTTCGGTAATTGCTTTTCTTTCATACTTCACCTCAAGGCTTTGATTGTGAACGTATTATACCACCCGTTCAACTTGTATGTACATATTTGTATGTGAGGATGTTGATGCACGAAATGGCTGCTATTCGCCTAATTTGCTCATTAGCAGTCTAATTTTCGTATCTGTATCGGACCCAATCGACGGGGTATACACGCTGCATCTCAGATCCGTTCGCCCTTGCACCTGCAAAGTTGTTAGATCGAACAACATTTTCCCCACCTTAGCATGTCGAAATTCAATGAATACTTCAGGCGCGGTACTGACATCACTCTCATTCCAAAAAGCACGAAAATCCTTGCTCCGCTCACTCAATTCCTCAATAAATTCACTATACCAATTATCCCCCACGTATTGTCCATAATAGGAACGAAACATCGACAAGAAGCCTTTTGCAAAGTCGCTCCAGTTGACCGCCAGTGCTTTCAATTCTTTTCGTGTAAAAAGCAGCCAAATCATATTGCGCTCCCCCTCCGGAAGCTTAGCAAAATCGAGAAACACAGCCGCAGCCGCTTGATTCCAGCCAACGATATGGCATCTGCGATCGGACACAATGGTAGGACAATCATGAAGCTCCTTCAAAATCCGATTTAAAGCCGGACTGATCGTCGGTATTTGATTAACAAAGCTCGTTGGCGCTGGTTGCTCAAGGGCTAACATGAACAAATACTGCCGTTCATCCTCATTAAGTTGCAATGCTAATGCAATGCGATCCAGTACTTGTACGGACATTTTGATGTCTCGTCCCTGTTCCAGCCAGGTATACCAAGTCGTACTCACTCCCGCTAGCGTTGCGACCTCTTCTCGGCGCAAACCTGGCGTACGCCGCCTGCTTCCGCCTAGTAATCCAACTTCATGCGGCTGAATGCGTGACCGATGTGCCATTAGAAAGTTGGATAATTCCTGAAGCCTCTCCTTCGTGTTCATGCCAAGATTCCTCCTCAGCCTAGTATCATAGAAGCCATTATACCAGTATAAACGGTAACTTGTAATAGGATACATAGTATGACATTCTAAATAAAAAAGGAGGACGACGATATGAAACGTGTGGTTATTACAGGGATGGGAGTCATTACACCAATAGGAAATCAGGTAGAGACGTTTTGGGGGAATTTGACCAAGGGGCAATCTGGCATTTCTAAAATAGATCAGTTCGACACCTCGGATTACAAAACGAACTTTGCAGGCATTGTTCGGGATTTCGATGCCGAGGCTGCAGTTGGACGGCGTGAGGTACGCCGCATGGATCGGTACTGCCAGTTCGCGGTTGCTGCGGCCAAACAAGCCATTGATGATGCGGGGCTTGTCATTGATGCCTCCAACGAGGAGCGCGTTGGCGTCTATATCGGCTCTGGTATTGGCGGGATCCAAACGATCTTGGACAACTATCGAACGCTGTTGTCCAGAGGGCCAAGCCGTGTCAGTCCAACTGTTGTTCCGATGATGATTGCTAATATGGCGGCAGCACAAGTTAGCATCCTGTATGGTGCGAAAGGGCCTTCCTTGGCTCCTGTAACTGCCTGCGCTACGGGCAATAATGCGATTGGCGAGGCATTCAAGCTCATCCAGCGCGGAGGCGCAGATGCCGTTATTGCCGGAGGCGCCGAAGCGACGGTCACCGACCTCGCGCTCGCAGGCTTCGGCAATGCAACCGCGTTGTCGACGCGCTGTGACGCGCCGGAGCAGGCGAGCCGCCCGTTCGACGCGCAGCGCGACGGATTCGTCGCCGCCGAAGGCGCCGGCGTGCTTGTTCTAGAGTCGCTGGAGCATGCGGAGCGACGTGGGGCTCACATCCATGCCGAGATCGTCGGCTATGGATCAACCTCGGACGCCTACCACATCGTGGCGACCGATCCAGAAGGCTCGGGCGCCTACCGAGCCATGCGCGAAGCGCTGGTTGATGCGGGGATCGACGCGTCGGAGATCAGCACGATCAACGCACACGCGACGAGCACTGTCGCGGGTGATCTCTCCGAGACGCTGGCGATCAAACGTCTTCTTGGCCGCGGCGCATACGATGTGCCGATTAGCGCGAACAAGTCGATGATCGGTCATATGCTAGGCGCCGCCGGCGGTGTTGAAGCTGTCGCGCTGATCAAAACCTTGCAGGACGGCCTCATCCCTCCGACCATCAATTTGGACAATCCTGATCCACAGTGTGATCTTGATTATGTACCGCATGTGGCGAGGCGTGCGGTTCTACAGTACGGGTTATCAAGTTCATTTGGGTTTGGTGGGCATAATGCGGTGTTGATTTTGAAGCGGTTTGGATGAGACAACTCCCAATTATATACAAAAAAGCTGGCACCACTATACTCCTCACAAATTTAGCTTACTAACAAATTTCAAATAATGTCAGTTGTAAAATGATTCTATGAAATAGTATCGATCAATGATAGTTTCATCCACACAGGAAGCAGGTCAAAACTAACAAGAATTTGGCGAGTTTACAGCATGTAACTACTGTTTTGTCAGAACAGCAGCTTGAAAATAAAAAAACCGCGCTTGGATCGAGAGAACTCATCGATGTCGGTATCCGACTGTATCCGCGCGCGAACTGGAGTACGAGTTTTCGAGCTCGTTTGGGTTTGGCGGGCATAATGCGGTTTTGATTTTGAAGCGGTTTGGATGAGGGCACTTTCAATTCTTACCTAAATTGCTGGCACCACTATACTCCTCACGAATTTAGCTTACTAACAATTTTCAAATAATGTCAGTTGTAAAATGATTTTATGAAATAGTAACAATCAATGATAGTTCATCCTCATGGGAAGCTCGTTAAAACTAAGAAGAATTTGGCGAGTTTAGGCATGTAACTACTGTTTTGGCAGAATAGCAGCTTAATATTAAACAAAAAACCGTGCTAGGAAGCACGGTTTTTTAAGGTCGGCACTTCTCAAGCAAGGTTCTCTGCATAGATATGACGTAGGATATCACCACGACTAATAATGCCAACGAGAACTCCGTCACGTTCAACAGGCACTTTTTTTATCTGCTTATGAGCTAGGATCTCAGAGACTTCTTCGATGTCGGTATCCGACTGCACCTTAATCACTTTACGCTTGGCAATTTTCATGATGTTCACATGTCTTATGTGATCACAACGAAATCCAAAGGGTTCGCCATTTTCAAAATAATGTGTCATAAAGAAACCAGTATCGATTACTTTAAGTTTATGTTTGCCAATCATTCTGAGAATATCCCCATCACTTATAAAACCAATGATTTCATTGTAGTCGTTAACGATTGGCAAACCACTAATCCGATATTTGATTAACTTGTCAATAGCATCTCCAACCGAATCACTTTCCTTTAACTTATGAACAAGGCAAGTCATGATCGCTATTGCAGTTGATGCGATGTCCCCACATTTTTCGAGTCTATTTGAAAGAAGCATACCCGTCATCTACTTTAATGGTACTTCCATTGATCCCGCTTGCCGCGTCAGACGCGAGGAATAATACGGTATCGGCGATTTGATCTGCATTCAAAAATTCGCCGTGCATATGTTTTTGTGCGATCGGATCTTCCATACCTCGATCTTTTAAACCTTTAACAATATTCGTGTGGACAAATCCAGGAGCAACGCCAACAACTCGAATATTGTAAGGAGCTAGCTCGAGTGCTGCTACTTGGGACATCATAACAACGGCAGCTTTTGCAACGTTATACCCGAATGCATTCGTCGTAGCAAGAAACCCCATAACCGATGCTGTGTTGATAATGGTACCTCCATGACCAAGTTCTTGCATTTTCCGACCTGCTGCCAAAATCCCATAATAAACACCGTCTTGATTGATTCGAGTTACTTTATGATACAAGTCGGGCGTGTGCTGCAATAGTGGCGCAGCGGCTCCAATCCCTGCGTTATTAAACATCACATCAAGTCTTCCATACGTGGTTACGGCAAAATCGACCAGAGCTTCAACTTGTTCGAATTCGCCAACATCAGCCTTTTTAAAGGAAGCTGCTGCTCCCAAAGCCTTAATCATCTCAACCGTTTCTAAACCTGTTGTTTCGTTGTAGTCGGCTACCACAACTTTGGCACCCTCTTGTGCAAATTTCAGACAAGTTTCTCTGCCAATCCCGCTGCCACCACCAGTAATAATGGCTACTTTATTTTCGAGTCTCATTTGACATTACCTCCACATCAGATATTTTTTCATTCCAATCTATTAAGCGGTCATACCGCCGTCGATGACCATCTCTGTACCGGTGATAAAGCTGGATTCGTCGGAAGCAAGAAACACAACCAAATCAGCGACTTCTTCTGGTGTTCCGACTCTATTCAGTGGAATGCCTGCTGCCAGTTGCGTTGTTGTTACTTGTTTCCCAGAAGCGACCGCATCGCCCATTTGCGTTTGAATGACGCCAGGATGAATGGAGTTGACGCGTACTTGGTGCGTTGCAACTTCTTTTGCCAAGTCCTTTGACATAATACGAACTGCGCCTTTGCTCGCACCGTATAGGGTAGTATCCGCGCCTCCTTTAATGCCTGCAACCGATGAAGTGTTAATAATCGAGCCGGTCATTTGAGCAACCATCGTTGGCACCACATGCTTCATACCTAAAAACACGCCGATGACGTTAATTCCTAGTACGGTTTGCCATTCTTCTACCGCATAGTCAGTAACAGGTTTCGTGCTATAAATGCCGGCATTATTGAACAAAATATCAACAGTTCCGAATTTTCCAATTGTTGTGTTAACGACTACACTCCAGTCCGCTTCCTTTTGAACATCATGCTTTATAAAAACAACCTCTTCCGAGATCGCTTTGAATTCATCTAACGTCTGATTGCCGAGTTGCTCGTTGATATCGGTAAAGACGACTTTTGCGCCTTGTTCTAAAAACTTTTTGACGGTTGCCTTGCCAATTCCACTTGCTCCACCTGTCACGATTGCTGTTTTTCCTAGTAGTCTCATGATTCAAATCTCCTTTTAGTAATCATGTAGCAAGCCACAATATATGAACTAGAGAGTCATACATGCGCTGCAAAACTAGTATAACTTACGCATTAAAATAAATAAAATTAATGTTATTTACTTTATGATTAGTTATACTAATGTTATGAAGGAGCGAATTTATGAAATTAGAACAGATGCACTACATAATTGAAGTCGCAAAAACGAAATCCCTTACGATGGCTGCAAGCAATCTAAACGTAACACAATCTGCCGTTAGTCAGTCGATTGCTAGTTTGGAGTCGGAGCTTGGACTTCCGATTTTTAATCGTTCGCGTTCAGGTGTTGTGCCTACGAAAGAGGGCATGAGCATCATTCAAACTGCGTTGGAAGTCGTAACTAAACTGCAGGAAATGAAGGAAAGAGTATTGCGATTATCACAAATGATGCAAGCAGAATTGCGAGTAGCGTCCCTACCAGGGGTAATGAGCTCACTTGTGAGAACTGTTTCCAGCTTTAAAAATGATTACCCCGATGTGTCTTTCCGCATTATTGAGGGTTCTTCCGATATTATCTTGCAAGAAATTAGACAAAACAACATTGATTTAGGATTGGTCGGGCTAAGAGGTGAGTCATCAATTGAGGCAGGATTGAGCTTCGATTGTATTTGGAAGGGGAAAATCGTTGTCGGGGTTTGGAAGAACTCCCCGCTCGCTGCCAAAAAGAGAATCACGCCTGCTGACATGCAGAAATGCTCTTTCGCTTTGTATGATGAAGCCTATCTTCATGATTTTCTGCATGACTTTTCTGAACATTATGGTGCACTACCGATTTTATTTAGGAGCAATAATCCAAATGCGATAGCTACGGCTTTGAAAGAAAACCTAGCAGCAACAATTGGTTATGATTTTTCTTTTTTTGATAGTCCCTATGCCTTGAGTGGAAATCTGGTTATGCTCGAGATCGAGGATGTGGAGCAAGTGCCGATTCAACTAGGATGGGTACGTTCAGGGGTGGATAAAAATGCTCAAGTATCCAACCTATTTATTCAACGATTTTTACAGCATTTTCAAATTAAACGATAACGACAATAAGCCGCGCATACCAGCGCGGCGATGACTTAGCTAACCTTGGTGAGGTTCGTTTGAATTTACTTCGCCACAGCTTCCCGCGCCGCGTTTACAAGCAGATCAAACCACTCATCTTCCTCTAATAATTCCTCGACCGCCTCGATATCCTCTTCTTTGCCGGATTCGCGCAGAAAGTGAAGAGCATAGCTCCAGTCGTTTTTGCCTTTAGGGCTTTGAAGGGTGATTTCATACGGATGCTCATGGCCTTCGACTTTAAACTCAACATGTCCGAGGTAACCATCTTCTTTGCTGTGTTCCATACTTGCTTTCAAAATTTCAATCATGTTCAACATCCTTTTCAATTGTTTGCAGCCATGTCCAAATGGTGTGCATGGTTGTTTGTAAATTCGTTGCCTCTTGCCATATGTACGGAGGATGGTCTCGAAAATAATCCGCATGCCCGCCAATGATGGGGAGCATATGAAAATGGACAGGAGCATGTTTCATGCGATTCCATTTGCGCAGACCTAAGCCTATCCGACTCCACCCTCCCCAGGTGCCAAGACGTGGAACCAGATCTCGCGTTTGATTAAGCTGATTTGTCGCATGCACATACAGCACTTTGTGCTTTAATGATAACGGAATCGCACACTTCGGGGATCCAATTTGGATCACACCAAGGATGTCGCAGCCGCGACGTTCAAGCTCATTGGCTGCCAAGATAGAGGCTATGGCTCCAGCGCTATGGCCGATGAAAAGCAGCTTTTTTCCCTGCTCCATTGTAGATAAGACGAATTGCAGCAAGCTTTTACCGCCATGAACCGATTTCTTCCTATGGGCATTGTGCCACATATCACGTATGATTTCCTGCAACTGGCCTCGCTTCGAGCGATCCCAATCGCCATATGGAAAGTGAACATGAACACGCACATGTTTGCCAACTTGCTCATATCGCGAAGCAAGCTTAGCCGCAAAGTCATCTAGAAAATTAGACGCCGTTGCAAATCCAGCTGAAACATATATAACGATGCCTGCAGTATCAGCGTGAATACTCATGACTTGCTCCGTTCCCTTCTCGGATGAATGTGATTAGGTTCTAGGCTTCGCTCGATTCGTCGGAATCGCCGCCATGGGATCATCAGGCCAGTAATGCTTGGGATAGCGGCCTTTGAGATCTTTTTTTACTTCGAAGTATGCCTCTCGCCAAAAGCTCGCCAAATCCTTCGTCACCTGCATCGGCCGGTGTGCCGGCGATAACAAATGCAAGGTTAGAGGCACCCTTCCCTTGGCTATTCGTGGGGTATCTGCCAATCCAAACATCTCTTGCAAACGCACTGATAACGTTGGTGACTCCATATTACTATAGTCAACGGGGATGCGCGACCCACTCGGCACTTGAATGTGTGTAGGCGCCCATTCATCTAACGAACGGCGCTGCTCCCATGTTAGCATTTCCTCTAATAGGCTTGTCAAGTTAAGCCGGCTCAAGGCGCCTTTGCTTTTCACGCCATACAGATGTGGGCCAGCCCACTCTTCAAGGGTTTCAAGTAGTGTTTCGTCGCGAAGATCAGGCCAATTTTCCGTAAAACGGTGTAAAAAAATGCTGCGTTCCTGAAGCTGACGCGCTGATCGTGTCCAAGGCAGTACATCTAAGGATTCCGAACGTATCCCAGCAATCAAAGCTTGCAAGACCAGATCAGGATTAGGCTCCTGAAGCGGTTTATCTTTGAGTGTAAGCGCACCGAGCTGCCAGCGTTCTCTTGCTCTCACGGAACCAACTTCACTATCCCACTCTACAACCTGTTCCTTGCGGATGTGAGCTTCAAAAGCGGTGATCAGCTGCTCCTCCTCCAGAGGAGCAGCGAGATAGATCCGGCTCTCGATGCCGCTATCGTCCAGCTCCGCTGCGACGAGATACCGCTCATTCGAGAGCGGCTGCAGCTCCGGCAGCACGGCCCCGCGGCCGTTCGCTAGCGTAAACCGCCCCGCCGACCGCCGCTGTGCGACGCGGTCGGGGTAGGCGAAGGCGAGCAGTAACCCGCTCGCCTCTGCACGGCCCTCGCTCGGCTGCACGCCGAGCGACTGCATCAAGACCTTGGCCTCCGCCGCGATGCGGCGGCAAAGGCCAAGGTCCACACCCTCGCGCGCGTCGCCTCGCAGCGCGCGCCAGAGCACTTCGATGCGGCTGCGTACATCCGCATCTCTCTCTGCAGCGCGCATGAAATCGCGCTCGCTCAGCATGACCGCGAGCTCGCACGCCAGCGCGCCGAGCTCAAGCGGGATGGCTTGCAGCACCATGTGCGCAAGCCGCGGGTGCAAGCCTAACGCCGCGACACGCTTGCCGTGCGGCGTTAGGCTCCCGTTCTCGTGCAGCGCGCCTAGCTGCACGAGCAGTTCCCTCGCCTGCTGATACGCAGCAGCAGGCGGTGGGTCTAGCCAGACCAGCGCAGCGGGGTCTGGCGCGCCCCAGGCGGCAAGCTCCAGCGCCAGCGGGGCGAGATCAGCTTCGCGGATCTCGGGCGTAGAGCTCGGCGGGAGCTGCCGATGCTCGGTCTCGGTCCACAGGCGGTAACACACGCCTGGACCGAGACGCCCTGCCCGGCCTCTGCGCTGATCCGCAGAGGCGATCGACACCGGCACCGTCGTCAGACGGGTCATGCCGGTGCGGGTAGAGAAACGCGGCACACGCATGAGGCCGCAGTCAATCACAACCGTGATCCCTTCGACCGTCAAGCTGGTCTCCGCGATCGAGGTGGCGAGCACGACTTTGCGATGGCCTGGCGTACGGACGGCTGATAGCGCTTGGTCTTGTGCTTCTATAGAAAGATTCGCATACAAAGGTGCGATTTCTACTTCTTGACCTAATCGCAATCCGGCAAGTCCATTCGCAACACGATGAATTTCTGCTGCTCCTGGAAGGAAAACAAGCAAGCTTCCAGCATGCTCACGCAGCGCCTGCCCCACACTTGCTATTACCGCATTCTCTATTCTCCCTGAAACTTTTTGTTGAAGATAATACGTCTCAACTGGATAGGTTCGGCCTTCACTCTCAATAATCGGCGCATCATCCAATAATGCAGAAATCTCCTTTGCTTCCAAGGTTGCGGACATCAGTAGTATTCTTAAATCATCACGAATCAGCATTTGTGATTGACGAGACAACGCAAGTCCGATGTCTGCATGCAAGCTTCGCTCATGAAATTCATCAAATATGACGATGCCCACCCCATCCAGCGCAGGATCTTGCTGCAGCATGCGAGTCAGAACACCTTCAGTGATCACTTCAATCCGAGTCTTGGGTCCAACGCGAGTATCATTTTTCACACGATATCCTATTGTCTGACCGACTTCCTCACCTAACAGCCTCGACATGTAACGTGCTGCGGCGCGAGCTGCCAGTCTTCTAGGCTCCAACATGAGAATTTTTTGGCCTTGCAGCCATGCGGCCTCCAGAAGCGCTAATGGCACCTGCGTCGTTTTGCCCGCGCCAGGCTGAGCAACAACAATGGCGCAAGTTCGTTCTTGCAAAGTATTTATTAATTGCGGAATTACTGCGGTAATTGGTAACACATTCATGGGGTTCACTCCGAGCCTACCTTCTAATTAATGCGATGACATATTCATCCAATGATGGAATGATCACGATTTGTTCATCTGTTTTCTGTTTGGAAACCTGTTCCTTCGCTTTTCAATCGTGTATACTAGAAGACAATCTAGTCACTAAAGGAGAAGTTTAACATGAATGTACATGAAGCGATTTCCAAACATTCGAATGCACAGCATCTGCATCTCGTTCGATTTGCTGAGCTTGATGCGCAGCGAGAGCACGCCATTGACGCGGCTGTCGATTTGTGCAAACGCGGGCTGCCTTTTAACGTTGATGCGATCAACGCCATTACGGCCCAAATTATCGCCCATGCCCAAAAAGGTATTTCTCCACTCCGTTCCCTTGTAACTGAGGATATGGTCCGTGATTACGTAAACAAAGGGTAAGGAGATACATTTCCATGGGTGTACTAACTTTTATTTCAATGCTTATCATGGGATCCGCCTTCAGTGCTGGATTCTTGCTATTGTTTAAGCAAAAAATCGCATGGGGAATCACCTGCATTGGTCTCTCCATCGTGTGTTACATCGCATATGTGTACATTGCGAATGCTTATTTCGTTTAAAAAAGCTTCGCACTGCAAGAACCGAACAGTTCATCTGATTCGGTTCTTTTTCATTTACACGTCCTCATTTCCAACCTTGTTCCTCCAACTTCTGAAAAAGAAGTTCGAAATATGCCGCAGGATGAGGAACCACTGCGTTCAGCGAAATCGGCCATTCTAGATCTACGTATTCGCCGTTCACTCCCCTTTTAAAACCACTTGCTGCAATTTCTAACCGTTCACCGCTAATAAGTAGTTTAAAATCAGAAATGGTCACCGCAAATAGTCCGCTCACCTCATCTGGTTGCAGTACGTAGCTTTTCAACGCTTGATCGCAGCGATAGATGAATACATGGCAGAACTCACGATCCATAAGCTTGTCCGAAATCAGATCATCCTCCGCAAATACACCACAGGGGATTAAGTTCTCAAATGCGACGGTGAGTCCTAACTCTTCCTCCAGCTCCCGGGTCCCCTCTTCGACGGTTTCACCAGCAGCAAGATGTCCTGCACAAGAGATATCCAATAGATCTGGGAACAAATCTTTGTCAGGATGCCTTAACTGAAGCAGAAGCTTCGGCTCGTTCTCTTCCAAGCTGACAATCCAGCATTGGAAGGTCTGATGCCATAGCCCCTTGGCATGAACCTCAGAGCGAGGCGCCACGCCAAGCCAATTCTTTTTCGAATCAAACACATCAAAAAGCTCTTCCGACTTCTTCATTACACGTTCCCACTCCAATCAGGTTGTAACACTAAGGTGCCTATCTACGCGTTAGCTTCGTAACTTTCATCGCGTAAAGATCATCCTCTAGCACGGCCATCCGGTCTCTTACACCTTTTAGTGCGTCCTCGATGGCTTGATTATAAATCGGTGCCGCTAGCTGCTGAAGCATATAATCAATCAATTGCTCTGCTGCAATTTGACCAACCGTCACACCCAGCTCTATATCCAAGTGCTCCTGCAAATCGCTGATAAGCGCGTCTTTTTCTTCTTTGGGTAATTTTAAAACTTTCATAGGTACGCTCTCCTATTTCTCGAATACTTGAAAATCGATTTCTTGGAAAGAGCTCACTTCTTTTAACCAACGCTCAGCTACATATTGGGTATGTACAGGGTGAATATTATAGGCGTCATAAGCAGCTTGATTGGCAAAAACCATCGAAAACCCGTAGTCATAATCCGCTTTCGGGCTCACTTGACGGAGTACTTCAAATTGCTCAACACCAGGTATTGTCATCAACTCATCTGCACTGATCTTCAGGAAGTGCTCCGCGTTCAAGTTATCTTTACCAGTATGAAGCTTGAAAACCACCATATGTTTAATACTTGTCGCATTCATCTGAATTTCTCTCCTCTCCATGTCATCTTCGCTTATTATAGCGGATTTTGTTGTCAGGAACTATAAGGTCTCATCTTACTACCTCTTCATGCCTAAAAAGGGAATAAAATCCTTCTCGAAAGCGCATATTAACGAAGTACTGTAAATCAGAAGAGAAGGAAGTGCTCCAATGGAAAACAAGAAACATGAAGGCAACTATACGGGAACAGCGAATATGAATGCGGAGAATCAAGATATGGCTTTCGTTAATGATACGTTGGAAAACGCGCCAAGCACGAGTTCCATCAACCTGGCCAAGGACGATATTAGTGAAGACAATGAAGAAAATCAGCTGAACCAAAAATAGTCGGTTTCATACATATAGAGCAGTCATCTCGTTCCTTCCTAGGAGCCGGTGGCTGCTCTATTTTCGTTATTTTGACTTATTTACTGAGGTAATCGAACTTGGCATCTCCTACCGTGTGCGCTACTATAGACTAAGGAAAATGGATATGAGGAGGTTGTTACTTTGGAACAAGTGATCGTTATTGGTGCAGGACCTTGCGGGTTATCGGCAGCCGTTGCCTTAGAGCGCGCAGGTTTGTCACCTTTACTTATAGAGAAAAGCTGTATTGTGAATGCCATTTATTTATATCCTACATATTTGCAATTTTTCAGCACACCAGAGCTGCTTGAGATTGGCGGCTACTCATTTACAACTCCGCATGAGAAACCTTACCGTCAAGAGGCCTTGGTTTACTATCGTGAAGTCGCTCGCCGAGAAAAGCTGCGTATTCGTTCTTATGAGGAAGCGGTTCAAATTGAACAGGTTGAAGCTGGATTTAGGGTTCATACTTCCGATCAATTTGGCAACAAAGCCACTTACGATACGCTTAAGGTCGTTGTTGCTACAGGCTACTTCGATCATCCGAATATGCTGGGTATTCCTGGAGAGGAGCTTCCGAAAACGACTCACTATTACAAGGAAGCACATCCTTATGCTGGAGCCAAAGTCGCGATCATCGGCGGCAACAACTCAGCTGTCGATGCTGCCATGGATTTACTCCGAGTTGGTGCTGACGTGACTGTAGTCTATCGAGGGAAAGATTTCTCCGCCAATATTAAACCGTGGGTTCGTCCGTTATTTGAAAGTATGGTGAAAAAAGGGCGCATCCAAATGTGGTTCGACGCTCAGGTAGAACGAATTGACGAACAAGCTGTTCTCGTGCGAAAAGGAAGCGAACACGTCACTCTGGAGAATGACTTCGTTCTTGCCTTAACCGGCTTTCGGCCGGATCGGTTCCTGCTTACGGATATTGGTGTCCAGTTTCATGAAGAAACGAACGCCCCTTTGGTCAATCCTGATACGATGGAAACGAACATTCCCGGCTTATATGTGGCAGGTGTAGTCGCTTCTTCCAAATATGATGCAAACGAGATCTTCATCGAAACAGGCCGATTGCACGGACTTTCCATTACCAAACATATTGTTTCTGGCCAGAGCCACTAATCCTAGCGATTGGTGGTTCTTTCTTTTGTTAAATCTATGAAAATATTTCCTTTTTTCAAAGATTCCTCTTCCATTACGAACACTTGTTTGCTATAATGAAAACAAGAACAAATGTTCCAATTAGATGAGGAGGTTGTTAACATGATGAACCACAGTCACAATTTCCGTTTTATCGAGAGAGATTATTGGTACCAGAAGGCATTGTGTGACACTGACCATCTTCTGCCTGAACAGATCGATGCCTTGCTTGACGAAGCTCACTCCTATTATGCCGACTACACATTCAAGTTCTATGACGATGGGTCGGTGACAATCATAGATAACGACACGAACAACCGCATTAAACCTAAAGAACTTACAGGTGCTGTCTATGATTTCTACATCCGCAAGCGGATTTATATGATCAAAGCCAATTTAATTGAGAAACAACTCCAACATGCCAATTGAAGCACAATAAGGCCATCTGATTCGGACAATTCGTCCTTCAGATGGCCTTATGTTTACCTACACGCTATTCGTTATGATAACGGAAACAAGTTTGTGTGTGATCATTCACCATACCGACAGCCTGCATATAGGCATAACAAATCGTTGATCCCACGAATTTGAATCCACGCTTCTTTAAATCCTTACTCATACGATCAGAAATGACCGTTTTGGCAGGTAATTGACGACTGTCTTCCCATTGATTCTTAATCGGTTCTCCGCCTACGAAGCTCCAGATGTACGAATCGAACGTACCAAACTCTTGTTGTACCTTCAGAAAAGCCTTAGCATTTTGAACAACGGAAGCAATTTTCAAGCGATTGCGCACAATGCCAGGATTTTGGAGTAAATCCTGCAGCTGCGCTTCATCGTAGTTCACGATGACATGCGGATCAAACCCATCGAACGCTTCCCTGTAGTTGTCTCGCTTCTTCAAAATCGTATACCAGCTTAAACCAGCTTGAGCGCCTTCCAAATTCAGCATCTCAAACAAGACGCGATCATCATGTACGGGAACTCCCCACTCATGGTCATGGTAATCTTGATATAAAGGGTCTTCGTTGACCCAACCGCATCGGTTTGTCATGTTATTCTTTCACCTCATCCGAATATCGAACATGTGTTCTATTTCATTATAAAGCGAAGGCGAACACTTGTCCAGTTGGATTTCGTGAAGACCTCAAGACAACTGATAGAAACGGTGAGTGTTTTGAAATAGAACCTCTGCTGTTTCTGGCACAGCTTTTCCCTTTAACTCAGCAATTTGCTCAATGACGGCGTGAATCATACGGGGATGCGTTTCTGCACCTGCGAATGGCCCCTCAAACGGCCATGGCCCATCTGTTTCAACCATCATAAGCTCTAAAGGATAATCGCGAACAAGCTTGCGAATTTCTTCCTCATAGAGAACATCAGGTGTAATCGAAATCGAATAACCAGCCTCAATCATACGTTCAACCGTTTCTTCTGATCCCTTGAACCAATGGAAATGCGCCCTCTTAAGCTCATATTTCGCTAGCAGGTCACATGCGATCTCGGCATCTTCATATACCGCATGAAGCACAACAGGCTTGTCCCACTCGGCAGCAAGCCGCAAGAAACGCTCCAGCAGTTGAATATAGGGCGCTAAGTCAAACGCTTGGCCCGCTGCTTCCACTTCTTGTCGCGTGTAATAAGGCAGCCCAATTTCGCCAACCGCGATCATTTCACTTGCGTGCTCATTCATCCAACCAATTAATGCCTCCAACTGCGTTTCTGTGGGCAATTCCTGCTCTGGATGAAACCCATAAGCCGCAAATATGCGATCCTGGGCTAGTCGTTGCAATTGCTTCGTCGCTTTGCAGGAATCCAGATGTCTGGATACCGCGATCAATGCCTGCACCTGTGAAGCTTCCAAATCCGCAATAATCGCCTTTGCCGACGCTTCCGAATACAGATCAAGATGAATATGCGCATCAATGGCCAGCATAACTAGTTTTCTCCCGTCGCAATAGTCCTTGAATATGTTGTCTTAATGCTAGAAACGTTGGATCCTGTTGCACATCTTCACGTCGAGGTCTTGCAAATGGCACCTTCAGCTCTTCCAAGATCACAGCTGGCTTATTAGACAATACATAGATACGATCGGAAAGGAAGAGCGCTTCCTCAATACTATGTGTGACAAATAAGATGGATCGTTTGTTTTGCTCCCATATGTTAATCAACCACGCCTGCATATCCAGCCGCGTTAAGGCATCTAACGAGCCGAAAGGCTCATCTAAGCACATAAGCTCTTGTGGACTTAATAAGGCTCGTAGAAATGAAACCCGCTGCTGCATCCCGCCCGAAAGCACATGTGGGAGCTCTCTTTCATAACCGCCTAAGCCGACTTTGGGCAGCCATTCTCTCGCTTTGGCGATTGCCGTGTTGCGTGTCGCTCCTGCCACTTCGTTCCCAAGCGCCACATTTTCCTCAATGGAGCGCCACGGAAATAGAGCAGGTTGCTGCGGCATGTAGGAAATTAGCCCCTTTTTTCCTGTCACCTTCTCGCCATCCAGCCATACATCTCCAGCTGTCGGCTGAACGAGTCCGCCAATGATATGGAATAAGGTACTCTTACCACTGCCAGAGGGTCCGATAATGGAAACAAACTCCCCTTGCTCGACATGTAGATGAATATCTGCAAGTACGGAAACATTGCTTTTTTTACCTGTGAACGCATGGTGGATTCCTGTAAGCTTCAATTTACTCATAATGACTGCCCCTCCTCTCCTACGAACGTTTGACGTTCCAACGAATGACGAGCTTCTCAAGCCCTGCAATCAGCCAGAAAAAGAGTAAACTCAGGATCACAATGATCCCGATGGCAACAAACTCGCGATCTGCTCGAAATGCTGATTTTTGTAAGATCATATAATAGCCTAACCCTACATTTCCGCCTAGCCATTCAGCGATTACAGCGCCCATGACACTGTAGGTGGCTGATATTTTGAGTCCTGTAAACAGAAATGGCAGTGCATGAGGCAACTCTAATTTATAGAAAATTTGGCGTTTCGATGCACCAATCATTTGCATGTAGTTGTACATGCTGCGATCCGTCTGCATAAAGCCATCTAACGTGGACATCGTCACAGGGAAGAAACAAACAAGTGAAATCAGTATAAGTTTAGGTAAAAGGCCAAATCCAAATAAAATAATTAATAGCGGACCCAGTGCAATGACCGGGATATTTTGAGATAGGATAAGCAGCGGATAGAAACCCGCTTTAACGAATGGCAGCCTATGTAATACGCTAGCTACAAGCACACCCCCAAGAGCTCCCACACTAAAGCCAATGCACATCAAACGAACGGTAGCCCACATATGCATCCACACACGCGGCATATCTGTGGTACCGTCTCGCCATATTTTGAGCGGACTAGGAAGCAGCCAATCTGCAGTGCCTCCCCAGGTAACGGCAACCTGCCAAATAAACAACAGAAGGATGACTACCACAAGTGGCGGCCATCCTGCTTTGATCCAGCGATGGATGTTCATTATCTGTATTTCTCCGTTAGCTTGTCCATCGAGGCTCCCGACGGATTAAAGTAAATTTTCACCTGAGAAATGACGTTCGGGCTGCCCATGTCAATCATGGCCGTATTCATATCTTGGATAATCAACAAGAGTTGATCAAGTTCGCCTTCCATCGTCGTCTCCAGTGGGGATACGAAATATTTAACACCTGACTTCGCGATCACTTCAATCGCTCGGTCAACATAAGGAATGACGTCTTCGCCATTCACCGTTTTCGGAATAATTTGAATGCTGACAAGTGCATTAGCCATTATGAAATCCTCCTCTTTTCGAGCACGGAATTATTTCTTACTGTCAGGTAAAAATGTATTCGTAAATGCCGCGTCCACATCTAGCTTTTTCTCCAAAAGCTTGTGGTCCAGCATCCATGCAGCGTAATTTTCCCACACGGATTTCTTTTGCTCACCCCAACGTGCAGCATCGTCCTGATAGCGAGGGCTTAACCATTTTTGACTGGCAACAACTAGCTTAGGATCTAGATCAGGAACAGCTTTTAGCAAGATATTAGCCGCATCTTCCGGCTTCGATATGGCGAATTGATACCCTTTGGACGCTGCGGCAACGAAAGCTTTCACGATTTCCGGCTTCGATGAGATCATCTTCTCATTTGTCGCCAAAACCGGCGTATAGTAATCCAGTTTATCCGAATATTTGTTCAAATAAATCATGTTGAGCGGCTCACCACGTAGTTCTGCATCTACGCCCGTCCAAGCGTAATAAATCCAAGCAAAATCGATATCGCGTTTGACCGCTGTAAAATAGTCGGCATCACCGATATTGAGCATTTTCACCTTCGACGGATCTGCTTTCTCTGCTTGCATTAATGAATCAATCATCGCACTTTCAGCAGGGGCTCCCCAACCGCCGTACGATTTGTTCTCGAAATCTTTCGGTGTTTTGATATTCTTCGCAACCGGTGAAGCAAAGCCAGATGTATTATGTTGAATAACTGCTGCAATCGAGACTAACGGCACACCTTGAATACGGCCTTGCGTAATGCTTTCTTGATAGCTCACACCAAACTCTGCAGCGCCAGAAGCGATCATCGTATCTGCTCCGCCTTCACCTGGTGAAATAATCTGAACGTTCAGACCCTCTTGTTCAAAAAAACCTTGATCCTTTGCAACATACAAGCCTGTGTGATTTGTGTTCGGCGTCCAGTCTAGGACAACTTTCACATCGGTTAACTTTTTGGCTCCCTCTGTCGGTTGTCCCGATTTTCCTGTGTCGTTGCCGCAGCCTGCCATTAAGACTGTAAAACTAACGAGTACAAGCGGTGCTATTTTGTTCCATTTCATACTCTTCTTTCCCCTCTCCGCGTCTCTTGTTGCAACCATAAGAAAAAGCCCCCGATATTATCCGGGAGCGCCACGTGTAGAAAATGATATGTCCAAACGATATGACCGATGGATGTGCATTTATATGAGTTCTCTACGCTGGCATTACCCAGATCAGATAAACGGTTAGTGACAAAGACGGTCACAATCTCAGCCTGACTTCTCAAGCTCCCGTGGGTTCTTATTTGGTTAGTTTCTACCATACCGCATGTTTCGACAAAATGCAAACCTATACCTCACAAATGATCTCGAAGCTATCTGACAAGACTTAACTGCCAAGTTACGCCGAAGCGATCGCCTACCCAACCGAATCTTTCGCTAAAAGGGTAAGCATCTAAGCCCATATAGACTTTGCCGTCTTGCGATAACGATTCAAAGACACGATTAATTTCCTCGACCGTATCGCAAGTTACAAACAAGGATATCGAAGGTGTAAAGGTAAAAGCGTGCTTAACCGGACTGTCACTACACATAATTTGTTGCCCATGAATAGAGAAGGTCGCTTTCACAACACTTCCTTCAGGTCCAGGTCCTTCGGGACCATAGCGCTGAATACTAACGATCTCCGATTGATCAAATAGCGAGGTATAGAAATTCATTGCTTCCTCGGCCTTACCTTCAAACATTAAAAATGGCTTAACCTTTTGCTTCCCTTCGCTCACTACTTACAACCTCCTAGTGGATTAACCAATCTTTTAACTGCTGCCCTAGCTTCTTCGCATCTTCATAGCCAAGCTCATGTAATTTCTCCAGCTTGCGCGGGTCCTTCTCCATCCTTCCAACTTCCACTTTGGTTGATGGTCGTATGATGAACGCACTTCCATCTGCTTCCATGCGTTCAATCGTTTCTAACGTATTATTGTAAATCTCGCTTCGATTCACAAGCACATCCACTAAACCGTTATATTTGGGATAGAAGCTCTTCGCCAACCAGCGCTGCTTGAACGGACGTTTGCGGTAACCAAGCTCCTTAGTCAATACAATAATATGTTTTTTATTGCCGTCGGCAACCGATTTCTGAACGGGGATCGGATCGACCAATCCGCCATCAAATAAGGTTCTGCCTTCATAATGAATGGGTGTAGCTACAAATGGCAACGAACTAGAAGCTTGCACGATTGGCATCGTTTGCTGCTGCAGCTCATGCTTCGTGAAATAAATCGGCTCCCCTGTATGCGCATCTGTTGTGCCAATCGCAAACTGCTGTGAAGAGGCATAAAACGTGTCATAATCAAATGGCACTAGCCGGTTCGGCAGCTCATTAAAGATAAAATCCATACCAAATATGCTTTTGCTGCGCAATAAATTGCGATAGCTTAAATAACGGTGATCCGCGATATAGCCAATCGTTACTTTCTTATTACGACCAGGTTGTTTAGAAATATATGAAACGGCATTGCATGCCCCTGCTGAAACACCCACCACATAGGGGAAATATAAATCCTGCTCCATAAAGTATTCCAAGACTCCTGCGGTGTATACCCCTCGCATACCTCCGCCTTCCAGTACGAGTCCAATTCCTTCCATGGTGACACCTTCTTTCTGTCTGTCTCAAGCCCCTTTCTAGCATACAGGAATTGTAAATTAAAAGAAACGGGCTTCTTTCTTCGAAAATGAGACAAAGATGAAGATTTCCTTCTACTTTCTAAGACAAATTAGGGGAAATCCCAGTTCAACCGTATTTTTGCCGAAATTTAACGTGTACGTCAACTTTCCAGACCTTAATTCCTTGTATGTTCCTATAATTGCCAAAAACCCCTGTTCCTAAGAACAAGGGTTAGCCCGCATGAAAGAATTAAGATTTGTTCTTACTAATGTTATTTAAGCTTGGCGGAAATTCAGCCGCTTTTTGACTCTTTAGTGTCTGCGCCTCTTCCGTGAAATGCGCGGCATTTTGTTGATTATTTTTCTTATCAGGTCGATTACCTTTTGGCATTCCTTTCACCTCCATCATCTCAACCGTAGTATGAGAAGGTGATCCTTATCTTATGCCAGTCAGCTGAATTTCTTAAGGTGATTAACGATTTTCTTTATACATTTCTTTAATGGCGATAAATTCGTCCAGGTTACTTAGAAATAGATCAACAATAACAGGGTCAAAATGCTTTCCTCGTTCTAACTTCAATAAATCCAACACGCGATCTAATTCCCAAGCCTTCTTATATACACGATCGCTGCATAGTGCATCAAAAACATCAGCTAAAGCTGTAATGCGACCATACAGATGAATGTTTTCCCCACTTAATCCTTGTGGATAACCTGACCCATCGAATCGTTCATGATGCTGATGTGCAATAATCGCCGCGGCATGCAGCACTTTCTTATTCGAATGCTTGAGCATTTCATAGCCTAAATGAGAATGAGTTTTCATGATTTCAAATTCTTCGGTAGTTAATGAGCCCGGTTTATTAAGAATGGCATCTGGTATTCCCACTTTGCCTACATCATGCATAGGCGTTGCTAATCGAATGATTTCGGCTTCTTGCTCAGACAAGCCATACTTCAGTGCTAGTAAGCGCGAATATTCAGCGACTCTTTTCACATGATGACCGGTTTCCTGAGAGCGCGTCTCCGTGATCTCACCCATCGTATATATGATTTCCTGCTGCGTGCTCTCAAGCTCGTTATTCAGATAAATATTCTCGAAAGCAACTGACACGTTCGCGCAATAAATATCAACGAGGTAATGCTCCCATTCGCTAAGGGCATTAAACCCATTCATATAAATCACGTTTTCCATTCCCATCTTGCTCTGGAAATAGATGACGAATCGATCCGCAGCAAAGCTGCTCTTGCGGGTTTGAAAGGCCAGCTCAATTTCTTCAAGAACCTCCACAGGAACCACATCACGGGCTCTAGCATCTTGGTTCGCTGCATAATCTCCACTGGCTGCGAGAATATAAATATCCTCAATACCCTTCGTCACGGCGAAGCTGCAATGTATGGCATTCTTATGTAAATTAACAATGGAGGTCATTTGAGTCAGCACGCCAGATGCAAACTTCTTCATGGATTGTAACTCAAATAAAGTGGCCGATGACTTAATGATTTCCTCCAAGCCGATTCTGCTTTTCTCAATCGTTTTGATATCACGAAAAGAGCGAAGCGCTGTGACTACTGTGGTAAACAACTTCTGCGATGTCAGCTCTGTCTTTTCTTTATAATCATTGATGTCATAATCCATAATGACCGTTCGCTCTGGCGCTTGACCCGGCTGGCCTGTCCGCAAAATAATGCGTACGGCTTGATTGTTTAATTCTTCACGAATATATTTAACAATCTGCAAACCAGCGTCCTCGTATTCCATAACAACGTCTAACAATACAAGGGCCGTTTGCGGATGCTCTCTCAATAGTCGTTTGGCTTCCAACGCTGAGAATGCGCTATGAAACTCCAACTTCCTGCCTGCAAATTCAAAATCATGCAAGACCATTTTCGTTACTTGATGTATTTGCTTCTCGTCATCCACAATAAGTACAATCCACGGGTCTTGTTCCACAGTTCTTAGATGCGCTATTTCACCGTCTTCCTCTGCAGCAAAAAGAAGCTCATCCTGATCGACAGACTCCACTTCCTTTGTCATATCTCAGCTTCCTCCTCTTTGGGGATTGTAATCGTAAATAAGCTGCCTCGCCCCCGTACGCTTGAACAATGAATCGTTCCTTTTAAGGATTCTTTTACGAGATTATAAACGATATTCATTCCTAAACCTGTCCCACCTTGTCCGCGGCTTGTGGTGAAGAAAGGATCAAAAATATGATCCAGCACGTCCTCCGTCATTCCTTTGCCATCATCGGAGTAGGCAAGCAGAATATGATCGGGATAATCGAAAACACGGATACACAAGTTACCTTCATCCTCTGCATCGTAAGCATGATTCAGGGAATTCATGACTAAATTCGTAATGATTTGAGAAAGTGCACCTGGATACGTGTACAACTGAAGTCGATCATCGCAGATGACATCCAAATGAATATGTGTTTTCTTAAGTACTGGCTTCAAGCTTGCACTAATACCCTCTACATATTCTTTGAAAAGGAAGGTTCGCTTCATTTCCACACTTTGATCTACAGAAATTTGCTTAAAGCTTTTCACTAAAGAAGAAGCACGCTCCAAATTGGACTGCACCATCACATTCGTCTCATGGGCTATGGAAAGAAATTGCTCTAAATCGGATTTCTTCATCTTCCCTGATTCATACAACGATTGAAATTGCTTCGTTTTCTGATCCAAGTAACTTATGGCTGTTACACCAATGCCGATCGGCGTGTTGATTTCATGCGACACACCGGCAACTAAATTGCCTAGGGCTCCCATTTTCTCCGAATGAACCAGCTGATCTTGTGTAACCTGCAAGGTAGTCAGCGCCTGCTGCAGCTCCTGATAACGTTCGTCCAAATTACTTACCATATCATTGAAAGCTTCTGAAACCTCGGCAATTTCCGGTGATGCCTTGAATTGCAATTTGGGCAGTTCTCCACCCTGTTTAACGATGACAGCTGCCTCGCGTAACAAGCTTAATGGTCGAATAACAATGACACGAAGAATGAGCCACAATAACGCTGAGAGAATAACTGCGATGCAAAGTCCTACGATCAATATGAGCTTCGTTCTTTGTTTGAGCAGCAACTCTTCTTCCGAGGAGTCGAAAATAACCTCTACCGCTCCGACAACAGCGCCATCCTCCTGCAGAGGTGCGGTTAATCGTACGATTGGTTTATCACTCTCCGCCATCGGGATACGGTCTACGATCGTTCTGTCTTGGTTCGGAATCACGACTTTCGTTGCATTCAGAATCGTTCCTACTTCGCTTCGATCCGATGCGGCTAAGACTTTCCCTTGTTTATCATATAGCTTCATATCCAAGACTCGATTATTCTTGTACTGAATGTAATCGAAAATCTGCTGGATATCTGTAATGGACCTCGATTCTTCATACCGTCCGTTAATCGCAATCGTCATGCCGCTAATTTGGCTTACATACGCTTCACGGATCGATTGATTTAGACTGATGGTGTCAAACACCATCATCGTTGAAATCATGCCCGCCGTAACAGCTGTGACGAGGAAAACAATACGTTTCTGCAAGCTAAGTTTCTTTTGACGAGAAGACATCGACACACCTACTTCACATCGAACGTGACTGTTTTACTAACGTCGTATGGCGTGTGGTCGTTATTATGTAAAGAGACCTTCACTTCATGCGGCCCTTTGCTTAAATGATCCAATACCTTTTGCTTCGTTGTGACAACGATCTTCTCACCTTTGTCTAACGATATATGAACATGACCTTCACCTTGCACACGTTGTTGATCATAATGTTCCTTCGATAACTTCAGATCAGTTGTCAGATCCAAGGTTACGGTATCGTCTTTAACAACATATGAGACCTCTAACGTAGGTGTAAAAGTACTCGTTTTAGACGTTGTCGCTTTGGTTGTACTACAACCGGAAATTACGATTGTTAATGCCGCTAACATATAAAAGCTCTTTATTTTATTCATTTGTCATCCCCCATGAAGATGTTTTTTTGTCTAAACATGCCAAAAAAACTATCCTCTCTAGCTTAAGAATAATCAGTTAATTTGTCCACTTTTATTTTGGAAACATGTGTAAGATTGAGCAACATTCAGCTAATAGTTATTTTATTCAAAATTGTCTGACAATTAATGTCGAATCTTCATAATAACGCTCACATTTTGCGCTTACCCAGGAAATAATTTCATTTCCCGAATCCGAATTATTTCCCCAGTTTTGGTGCAATGTAGTAAAGTCGCTTTTCATAGCTTCTCCCTTGTCAATATGAACCCTAAGGAGGTCTCCCCCAATGACAGGAACCAATCAACATCAACAGCCGGTTCAGCACGCCATTGACGCCGCTGATCATGCTATTCTGCAAGCGCAAGACGCCCAGCATAAGCTGCAAGTCGCCATAACTGAAGCTAATCCTCACGCTATCCAATCCGCTCAAGCTGCACTTGTTCAAGCAGACCAACAGGTTTCGCAAGCACAAAGACAATTAGCGGAGTTTGCGAACGATCAGTTCGGACAGCAAATCAAGCAAACCTTCGAGCAATTGAATCAAGCCGCTCAGGATATCGAAGCGAATCAAGAAAAGTTTCATACACCTAAGCAGGTTCGATAACTGCTTTGCCTCCCAAAAGTGATCGATATTCGATCGCTTTTTCTTTTTAGGTACACATTATGTTAAACTACGTAGGAAGGTTTTCAAGTTATTTGGGGAGGCACTACATACATGCTCGTGATTGGAATTGCCGGAGGTACCGGTTCAGGTAAAACAACAGTAGCAAGATCGATTATTACAAAACTCGGATCCACGAATGTGACTCTAATTTCACAAGATAATTATTATCTTCATCATAGCGGTCTGACATTTGAAGAGCGGGAACGCATTAATTATGATCATCCTCGTGCTTTTGAAAATGCATTGCTCCTTCAGCATTTGAATATGTTGAAAAGCGGGCAGCCCGTCGACATTCCTGTCTACGATTTTTCTCAGCATGCTCGCTCGCAAGAAACGATCCGGATTGACGTTAAGCCGATTGTGTTGCTTGAAGGCATTCACGTTCTAACTGATGAAGAGCTGCGCGGCGCATTGAATATTAAGGTTTTTGTGGATACAGATCCAGACGTCCGCATCCTCCGTCGTTTATCTCGTGATATTAATGAACGAGGCCGTTCCTTACAATCCGTTTTTGACCAATATTTAACGACAGTTAAGCCAATGCATGATGCATTTATCGAGCCTTCGAAGAAGTACGCGGACATTATCATTCCTGAAGGCGGAGAAAATCAAATCGGGATTTCACTGCTAACCATTCTGACAGAACGCTATATGACCGATCAAGCCGCCAATTACGAAATTGGCTAGCATCTAAAAATACGAAGAGCCACCTTCCTCAACGAGGAAAGTGGCTCTTTCTCATTCCGTACGAGCTCGAAAAATGAAGCCCGAGATTCCAAACAACAAATAAACAAGGCCCAGAAAGTAGAAAATACTGTATACGCTCAAATAGTGAAGTGCCATCCCTCCTACTAAGGGGCCGATGATACTTCCTACACTATATTGAATCGAGGCAATGATATTGGCAGTTGGCAGCAAGTGCCGCGGTAGAATATCAGCCGCGTAAGCCAGTCCAAGCGAAAAAAAGGACCCTACCATACCACCTGCTACACCTAAACAAAGCCCAAGACCCCAAAGGTTTGTCCCAACGAAGGGCACGCAACTGAACGCCAAGGCCCCTACGATGGCTGTGCCCATCAGAATTGGCTTTCGCCCCACCCTATCACTCCATATCCCGAGGGGCAGCTGCATGATGAGACCACCGATACCCGTGACGGGGAGTAAAAGTCCAATGGTAGACTCCGAAATCCCTATTCGAAGACCATAGAGAGGGAAATTACTATTCATTGCTGCTTCCATATAGCCAAAGAGCAAGGAGGTAATAAGCGGAAACCATGCATATGAAATGACCGTTGTTGCTCGTTTATGGGCGGCTTCCGCTCTCTCTGCTCGCTCAGGCTTTTCATTCTTAAGCCTAGTTAGTAATAATAAGATAAGAAGAAAGAAGCAGCTTGTCACCATAAAAGGCACCCAAATGCCTGCTTTTAATAACGTGATGCCTAATGGCCCTAGACTAAAGCCAACCCCATAGGCCATTCCGTAAAGGGAGATATTGCGTCCGCGCTTTTCTTTGGGGCTGGAAGCAACGATCCAGAGTTGAGTGGCAAAATGTAAGGCACTATCGCCAATTCCTACTATAAGCCGCAGCACGAACCAAAAACCAACCTGCTGCCACACTGGGAATAAACAATTAGCAATAATAATCAAGCTCATTCCGATCATAATAACAGGCTTATAGCCATATCGTCGAACCGGCTTCTCGATGACGAACATCGTCGCGAATATCCCAATATATAAAGCTGCGGCATTTAAGCCGTTCGTATCCGTTGAAACACCGGAACGATCGAGTAGAATCGTGAGAAGTGGCAGGAGCATGCCTTGACTCATTCCCGCCACGATGATCACCATAATTAATGTCGTTAATTGATAATTAGACCGCAATAATTTAAGAGCCATTCCCGAAATCCACCGTTTCCCATCTCTCGGCATAGTCATTTAGCTTGCCATGAAGGGGCACACGGAACTGCGTAAATATGACGAGTCTTGCTTTTTTAATCCACTCCTTGAAGGACGGGTAGGTAACGAAGAGATTCGCATAACGATCACTCATACAAATAAAGTGAGGTCCAGGAGACTTCTCAGTCAGAAAACTTAACGATGTATCAAGCGGCGTGTACTTCTTACGCTTTCCTTCCCATTTGTCCAATTCCATTTGCAGGGTTGTATCTACATCCTCCATCAATTGTTCCAAATGCTTCACACGGGCATAGTAAGGCATTTCTGTTCGAATATCCATTCTGCGAAGCGTTTCCTCATGCTGTGGATAAAAGATTGCACGTACGAATTTTCTTTCTTCTGCCCAAGCGATACAATCGCTCATCTCGTGTGTTGTCCAGTCTTCGAACGTTTCGAAGACCAAGACTGTTCCCTTCTGAGATTCAGCCGGGGGTTCATACCCGAAGGGTACTTTGATCTGATCTCGTGCCATAGCTACCTCCTCTAGTTGTTCTTACATCTAGTTGATTTATCGAAATTCATACTCCTATAAGTAGTATACCCCTTCCATCTCCCTGAAGCCATGATCCCGATTGGATTACAGGAACGTGTTGCGTTATAATTTGGAGGTACGTATTTTTTATTAAGGGAGACCTACAGAATGAGAGATCCGAGACTTCAAACTTTTGCCCGAAACATTATTCGATATTCCGTGAGCCTGCAGCCCGGTGAGAACATATTGATTGAAATGATTGGTGTTAAAGATCCAGAACTTGCGAAATGCTTAATAGAGGAAGTTTATGCCGCTGGCGGAAATCCATTCATCGAATTGCGTGATCCTGCCATTACGCGTAGCTTGCAAATGAAAGGCACGCAAGCACAATTCAGCGCCTGGTCTGATATTGAGCTTGCTCGCATGAAACAAATGGATGCTTATGTGGCTGTTCGCAGCGGGGATAACATTACGGAATCCTCCGATGTGCCTGATGAGCAAATGAAGCTATTCCTGAAGTACTTCCAACGTCCAATCTTCGATGAGCGTATTAATAACACCAAATGGGTCGTTATGCGCTACCCGAATCCGTCTATGGCACAGCTAGCTGGTAAAAGCACAGAAGCATTTGAAGATTTCTACTTTAATGTTTGTAACCTGGATTACAGCAAAATGGCAAAAGCGATGGAATCGCTTGTTGATCTGATGAACAAGACGGATCGTGTCCGTTTGGTCGCGAAAGACACGGATCTCAGCTTCTCGATCAAAGGGATCGGAGCAGTTCCTTGTTCCGGACTTCGAAACATTCCAGATGGCGAGGTTTACACGGCCCCTGTGAAAGATACCGTAAATGGTGTTATCAGTTACAATACACCAACGATTTATTCCGGAACTTCCTTTGAGAACATTGTGCTGACCTTCGAAAATGGCCGTATCATTAAGGCAACTAGTAACGATACCAAGAAGTTGAATGAGATCCTGGATACGGATGACGGAGCTCGCTTTATCGGCGAATTCGCGATTGGTGTGAACCCCTACATTCAACATCCGATGAAAGATATCTTATTTGATGAGAAAATTGACGGCAGTATCCATTTCACGCCTGGTCAAGCTTATGAAACGGCAGACAACACCAACCGGTCCTCTGTTCACTGGGACATGGTTCTGATTCAACGTCCTGAGTACGGCGGCGGTGAAATTTATTTCGACGATGTGCTCATTCGTAAGGATGGCCGTTTCGTCATTCCTGAACTCGAAAAATTAAATCCAGAGAATTTAATGTAGTTAACTATACGTAGAACCTAAAAAAGCAGTTGAGACTTCCGAGAACATTATCTCGGTAAGCTTCAGCTGCTTTTTATCCTAACCAATGGAAAATAACGTCTTCTGCGGATTCGGAATGGTGAGGCATGCTTAGCGGAATAAGGCGTGAGGTTTGATTCACTTTACCAAGTAAATTGGGCGAATCTTCGTTTGATAGTATACGCACTTCGGCGCCTTTGGGTACGAATGGAAATACCTGCTGGATGTCCTCATTCGTTAATCGAATGCAACCCAAAGATTTATTTCCTCCTATTGAGCTCTCATCGTACGTGCCGTGTAAAGCGATTGCACCTAGCCCTAGGCCCGCTTCACCGTAGCTTTGACTTGTCTTCCCTTTAGGCTGCTGCACGCGGTCTACGACCCGAAAATCGCCATCTGGCGTGCTTCCATTTGAACCGAGTCCAATTTCTTTATCCCATAGTAAATAGGGGCCGCTAACGAGCTTCAAGTGATACTCCGCCTTATTCACTTCGAGATGGACGGGATCATAAGGAACTCCTGCTCCTTTTGCTGCATTCGCATAAAACATATGTGCAATATCTGCTGCCGTGGGGTCATATACCCATCCCCCATCCCCATCGTAACCTGCTTTGACCACATTCGAACCCGAAACCGCTTCAATTGGAATGAAGCTTAAATAATTATAGGGATAAGCCTGCAGAAGTTCATCTATTTGTACAGGAGCTTGTCCAGTATCCTTGCGATACGATTCCAAAGCAGTTCGAACTAAATTAGCACCAATCGCGCTAAGCGGTTGGTGCTCTTCAAATTCAGCGTTCAGAAACCGGATGTGAACCGTGTCGTCTGCCTCTGGTTGATAGGTTGCAATGACACTCGCACGCTTCATATCACCCTCATTGGTCAGCAGCATGGTTTTGCCTTTATCCCTGTTATCTTCAGTCACAATGCCATAAATCATAATCGTAGCATTCGGTATTTCCTTCGCTAAGACCAAGGCCTGAGCATGAAGCTTCTTCTCGATTTCAGCATGCGTTGCCTCTGGCGAGAGATAGAGGATAAAAGGCTTGTCCACCGTTTCGTAGGTCACTTGCGTACCTGCTCCCCAAATCTTCATTTTGCTAATCGTCCGAGAGATTGCCTGATTGCCTGCAAAAAATGAGACTAATATGACATTAAGAATCAGAAGTACAAGCAACAGCATTTTCATAAATGGCGGTAATAAGGGCTTTGGCTTCTCGGGCAAAGTCTGCTCTAGATTCGCAAGGTGAGATGCTTGCTGCTCATCAAGGAGGTGAATCGCACGATTCGCAGCAGAATAGAAAGGCGAGGGATAGGTTTTGAGCACTTCTTTATAATGAAATCTTGCTCTCTTCCAATTCCCTTTCTCACGAAATTTCTGCCCCAGATTGAAATGTGACTCCGGCGAATTCGCATCCAAATAACGAATAACCTTCTCATGATAAAGCGGATCAGCATGACTAATGAACAAATTCTTGTGCAAATGAACGAGGTGTTCATCGAGTTGATTACGGAATCGTTGGTTTCGTCGGATCATTTGGCTCCTCTCCGTTCATAAATTTAGCTTGTCTCACTTGATGACTGATACAATAAGTATCTCTGATACATAATGTATCATGCGTCAATTGGAAAGACAACCCTTTTTCCCACTGTATACTCAACATACGCCAACAAATCAAAAAGAACGCCCTCAGCCCCAATAGAGATGGCTGAGAACGTCCTATAATTCATGCTATTAACTACTTAATGCGCTACTGTATTATACGTCATAATCCATATCGAACCTGCTACGATGGTCACTAGAATTACAAGACCAAAGATAAGCGCCATAACATTCCACCGTGCATTCTCGCCTTCTTTGACATGCATGAAGAAGAACAACTGCACACCAAATTGCAAAACTGCCATTAGTAGAATTAAAACCAATGTGCCCGTTTTCCCAAGCATATGGTTCATTACAACAACAAGTGGAATGATGGTCAAGAGGATCGATAACGCAAAACCGATGATATACGATTTCAATGATCCATGAGACTCATGATTGTTATGAGATTCTGTATGTGGTTGGCTCACTTACATCACCCCCATGAGATAGACGACCGTAAATACGAAGATCCAAACGACGTCCAGAAAATGCCAATACAAGGAAATTACCGCTACTTTACGTTTCGTAACTGCTGTGATCCCGCGGCGCTTCAATTGAAGAATCAAACCAATCATCCAAATTAGACCAACGGATACGTGCAAACCGTGTGTTCCAACTAAGGTGAAGAAAGCAGATAGAAAAGCACTCGTGCTGATGGTTGCTCCTTCATGGTTAACCATGTTAATGAATTCCGCGAGCTCTAGACCAACAAAGGAAGCTCCTAATAACACGGTCACAATCAACCAACCGATCAATTGCTTCATATTACCTTTATGCATGCCAAGTACGGCTAAACCGCTTGTAAAACTGCTCGTAAGCAAGATGAAGGTTTCCGCAATGATTCCCGGCATTTTGAATAACTCTTCCGGTGTTGGTCCTCCATTCGTATTTTGGTGAAGGACCATATACGTCGCAAATAACGAGCCGAATAAAATACAGTCGGTGATTAGAAATATCCAAAACCCGAACGTTTTGAGAGATTCGTGATCATGCTCATGATCGTGTTCATGGTCATGACCAGCATGTGCAGCTGTGTGTGCCATTACACCTTCACTCCTTTCCAAGCGTCTTCCGTCTTCTTCACTTCATCCGCTGGAATATAGTAATCCGTATCATAGCTGAAGGAACGAGCAATCATACAGATGGCAACACCAATCATGGATGGAATTGCAAGCCACATCCAATCCCAGACGAATCCGAAGCCCGCAAAGAACCATAAAGCCGAAAAAATAAACGGAATTGCTGAGTTCTTAGGCATATGAATAGGCTCATAGGTGGTTGGCTTCACTTGTTTGGTAACTGTCCCTTGCTTCGCTTCCCACCAAGCATCAGCGACATCTGCTTTAGGCAGTACAGCAAAGTTGTAGAGTGGCGCTGGTGAAGCAATTGACCATTCAAGTGTACGTGCATCCCACGGATCGCCGGTAACATCCTGTTCTCTGAACTTAATGGAGTGAGCAATTTGCCACACTTGGAAAATGAACCCGAGACCCATTAAGAAACCGCCGACGGTCGAAACCATGTTAAGCGGGCCCCAGCCCATATCCCAGCTATACGTATAGGTCCGACGTGTCATTCCGTCTAAACCAAGGAAGTATTGCGGCATGAAACAAACATAGAAACCGATGTTCCACACCCAAAACGCCCATTTGCCCAGATGCTCATTAAGCTTAAATCCGAACATCTTCGGCCACCAGTAGTAGAGTCCTGCGAAATATCCGAACGCTACACCACCAATTAATACTTGATGGAAATGCGCAATTAGGAAGTAACTATTGTGGAACTGAAAATCTGCAGGTGCCACGGATAGTAAGACACCGGTCATACCCCCGACAACAAAACATGGAATAAAGGCAATCGTCCATAGCATCGGTGTCGTAAATCGAATTTTCCCCCGGAACATCGTGAAGAGCCAGTTAAATACTTTTGCCCCCGTTGGAATCGCAATTAGCATCGTACTTATCGCGAAGAAAGCATTCACATCCGCGCCGGAACCCATCGTGAAGAAATGATGCGCCCAGGTAAAGAAGGACAATAAGCTAATGATCAGCATCGCAAATACCATCGATTTATAGCCGAAAAGCTTTTTCTTGGAGAAGGTGGATACGATTTCGGAGAAAATTCCGAAGGCTGGAATCACCACAATGTAAACCTCAGGGTGTCCCCACATCCAAATTAAGTTGATATACATCATTGGATTCCCGCCGCCGTCCAATGTGAAGAAGTGCGCACCTAAGAAGCGGTCTAGGAATAGTAACGCTAGTGTAACCGTCAAGATCGGAAATGCAAAGATAATCATAATACAGCTTGAAAATACGGACCACGTGAACATCGGCATTTTCATCAGTTTCATACCTGGTGTACGCATCTTCAAGATGGTCACAATGAAGTTAATCCCTGTTGCTAAACTCCCGATACCTGAAATTTGAATGCCCCAAATATAGAAGTTCTCCCCCACACCTGGGCTATGCGACATCTCGGATAATGGTGGATAGCTTAACCAACCTGCGTCAGGTGACCCCCCAATTACGAAGGAAACGTTGAACAGCATGGCACCCCAGAAGAACATCCAGAAACTAAGTGAGTTCAAGAATGGGTATGCGACATCGCGTGCTCCGATCTGCAAAGGAACGACAATGTTAAATAAGCCAAACATGAGCGGCATCGCCATAAACAAAATCATAATAACGCCATGCGTTGTGAAAATCTGATTATAGTGATCTGGCTGTAGGAACTGGCTATCCGGAACTGCTAGCTGCAGCCTCATCAGAAGCGCGTCTACCCCTCCGCGGAATAACATCAATAACGAACAGATAATATACATGATCCCGATTCGCTTATGATCGACACTTGTCAACCATTCACGCCAAAGCCAACCCCATTTTCGGAAAAAGGTGAGTACGAATACCATGGCTACTAACGAGAGCCCGATACTAACCTGAGCTCCCAGAATCATTGGATCGCCCGTTACGAAAAACTCGGATGCAAAATCTTTTATTTTATCCAGCATGAGCAGATCTCCCTTTCATGAAACTTTGATCTATATCCAACTACTTCGACATATTCATCTGACTATGATCCATTTGCGTATGGTCCATGGAACTTTCTTTCTTGGTGTCCTTCGTATCCTTCGTCTCATGACCAGCCCCGTGTCCATTGTGTACGGACTGACCATTCGTATATTTGTTTACGATTTGTTCGAAAAGCCCATCCGGAATCGATGAGAAATATCTCACACCAGATTTACCCGGCATTGCTAATTCATCGTAACCTTCTTTGGTTAATTTCGTAGGCACTTTCTTCGTCTTCGCTATAAACGATTCAAAGTCTTCTTGCGAGGTTGCATTTACATCAAAGGTCATATCCGCGAAATGCTCCCCACTGAAATTCGCTCCCGTACCGAAGTAATGTCCGATCTCATCCGCTTGCAAATAGAGCGTCATCGCCATTCCTGACATTGTATAAATTTGCCCTCCCAGCTGTGGAATCCAGAAGGAATTCATTGGCGCGTCTGATGTGAGTTCAAACTTGATCGGTGTATCTTCGGGAATTTGTAAATAATTCACAGTGGCAATCCCTTGCTCTGGATAGGTAAACAGCCACTTCCAGTCGAGTGATGTCACTTGAATGGTTATAGGTGCTTTATCCGACTTCAATGGCTTTGAAGGCTCTAAAGCATACGTATACTTCAGAGTAACAACAGCCAACGTGACAATAATGATAATCGGCACAGCCCACCATACGATTTCGAGTGAAGTGCTGTGAGACCAATTGGGTTTATACGAGGCTTTATTACTTTTGCTATCGCGATATCGCCATACAATCCAAGCTGTTAGAGCAAGAACTGGAACGAGGATTACCCCGCATAATATGGTTGCAATCACAATTAAATCTCTTTGCTCAGCACCTACGGGTCCTTTAGGATCCAACACCATAGCTTGGCTGCAGCCAGAAAGTACTACGATGATGGCGACCATCATGAAGAGCATCCCTGCTTGTACAAGCTTTCTCTTCTTCATCCACTTAACCTCCCAATCAACAAATCCTATCTGTTATCAACATATCATCTTGTTCATCAAAGTTCACCATCGCAAAGTCAACTTAACAAATACGTCAACGGTTCGACGTAGTAATGTAAAACAAATGTCACAGAACGTTTGTTGACTCCGCTGGAAAAATATGAACAGCAAAAAGCCTTCCAAGTATTAGACTTGAAAGGCTTGCCTAGTATTCCACCGAACCCTCGTTCTCATTCACCTTTGGCAACATTGCGAGAATGAACCAAATGAATAGCTGTACGAATTACATAAATGTGGACACTACCCACCATGAACCCAATTCCCACCATTAATGTTGTATTGCGATCACTGAAGCTTTCTAAACTAAACAAGCTAAGTACTAAACCTATAGCAAGCAACGCCCACGCGGCAAAAGTCATCAATTTCACTAATGGCATTACATCTCGTTCAACACGCTCAACGGGATTAACGGATACGGCTCTATTTGACATTGTCATCACAACTCCTGACTTAAATGTAAGTGCTTTATAAATAGTATAACACAAAAATCTGATTTTGTTCATATTTTATTCACACGATGATCAAAATTTGGACAAAATTCCATCTGGAAATAACAGGACTAAACTTAATGTTGACATTAACTGTATTTTGTGATATAATAAAATATTTATTTGACACAATCGAATCCGATGGATATGATATTTCTATTCCTGTTCACACTTATCATTCCAAATCGGAGGGTTTTGCATGCAAATTTCAGAAGGACTTTATTCACTTGAATTGTCAGTTCCCGTCATGGGCCGAGTCAATGTCATACACCCAGCTTTATTCGTTGATGAGCAAGGAGCTATTCTCGTCGACACCGGCTACCCAGGCACAGTTCCACTCCTACATAAATCGATGGAAAACTTAGGTGTTGCTCCATCCACTTTGGACTCTATTATCATTACGCATCAGGATATTGATCATATCGGGGGCCTGCCCTCACTTCTCCAAGCCTCCACTCATCCCATAGAAGTATTCGCTTCTGAACTGGAGAAGCCTTATATACAAGGTGATAAAATGTTAATTAAAGTGACCCCAGCATCCATTGAACGTGCTTTGGCCAATTTACCCACGGACACAACACCAGAGAATCGTGATGCATTTCGACGTAACCTTGAGAACCCACCGAAGGCACAGGTTAACACCATTTTGGAAGATGGACAAGAGATCGACAGATGTGGCGGGATTGTTGTTATTATTACCCCTGGGCATACACCAGGTCATCTAAGTCTTTATCATAAAAAGAGCAAAACGTTGCTTGCCGCGGATTCCATGGTTGTGGTCGATGGCGTTCTTCAAGGCCCGATACCTGCCTATTGCTCTGATTATTCCTTGGCTCTTCAGTCTCTAAAAAAATATGCGCAATTCGACATCGCCAATGTACTTTGCTACCACGGTGGTCTCTACTCTGATAATGTGAACCAACGAATCGCTGAAATCGCAAGCTCCACAGAAGCTTAGTATACGAAAAAGGGCTGACCATCCGTAGAATATCTACAGATAGTCAGCCCTTGCTATTATGTAGGAACTACTTAAGAAGTGTATAGCTGCCGATAATGGGAAGAGGTTTGACTTGACCTTGCGCTGCCGCGACAATGCCCAGAACAGCCAAAATCACCAAAGCCAAGTTAGCAATCGGCTGAAGAAGCCAACCAATGAACGGGATTATGCCTAGCACGACGTTCACAATGACCCATGCCAAAAACAAAGTAAGTCCTTGATTGGCATGGTACCCTGCATACTTGGATTCCTTCGCCGCGATTAACGGGATGAAAAACAAAATGTACGCAAGAATAGCCATTCCCTTGTTACTTTGAATATCTGTGGAATCGTACATGGACAGCACCTCATCTTCTCAGAGTTTACTCTTCCATTATATTCAGAAACCAGCAGCTATTCGCCCGCCTCTTGGACAAAACTCAAATTATTTTCGGCCACACTATCTGTGTTTGGACAACTTTCAGTTTGGTGCGCCTTTGACAGCCTCCCAGTCCCGCAGCAATTGCTCTTCGCGCTCTGGCTTCAATCCTGCAAGTCTAGCCGCCTCTGGGTCACGACTTTGGTCCCAAGCTAGTGTATCTCTAGCTGTTTCTGCAAGAGGCCTTGTTTTTAAGCCCGATTGGAATGCTTTCGAGTTATTAAGCTGCAGCATACCGATCAAGCTGTCGCTAGGCAGCCAGAGCGGCAACTCCATCCACGGGCCCACTTCTTGTTCGACCAGGAACTCTTCCGTCACCCATGAAATCGTCGACTCGTTGTCATTAGTCCTACAAGCCTCCACGACCTCTTCCATCGTGTACTCATTTCCACTGGCGTGAAAAGTACCTGTTACTCCTTGTTCAATCAACTCCAATGTCCATACGGCAAGGTCACGCACATCTATGAACTGAAGCTTCCGTTCTTTCGGCAGCGGTACCAAGACATTACCGCCTCTCTGTATGCGAGCTGGCCAATATGTGAATCGATCTGATGCGTCATGTGGCCCAACGATGAGACCTGGCCGAATAATGAGTGCATCTTTAGGAAAAGCCCCTTGGACAACCTGTTCACATTCCGCTTTTAACGCCCCATAACGCTGCCCTGGATCTGCAGCATCCTCTACGCGCAACACAGCTGCGGATTCATCCAATTGAACCTGCTTTAAATTCGCATAAGCAGAAACGGTGGAAATAAACGTATAGTGCTTCGCATGATGTTTCAATATTTCGGTGGAGGCTGCTACTGATTCGGTCTGATAACCACTCGTATCAATTACCGCATCCCACACACCGTCACTCAGTTTTGCTAAATCGGTATTCCGATCTCCTAGAATGTTCCGAGCTTGTGGAAAGGCATCCGCATCATGAAGACCGCGGTGGAACAACGTCACTTCGTGTCCTTTCGCAAGCGCCGCTTCCGTCAGTGCTCTTCCTAGAAATTTGGTACCGCCAAGGATTAGAATCTTCATGTGAGTCCTCCCGTAGGATTAGAATGGTCGATCCCATCTAACAATTTTCTCGCCTTCTGTACCTTATTTTCCTCAACTGAACCCTTCACACTGCTATTTTCTCTTACAGCTGTACCTAGGTGAACACTTCGCACGCCACTAGCTAGAACGAATGAAGAAAGACTTTCAAGCGTAAGTCCACCGCCTGGCAAGATGTTCAAGTGGCTTCCAGTAGTCACGTCTATTAGCAGGCGAATCCGTTCGACAGCTTGGAGCGCGCTTGTGGCCCCTCCGGATGTGAGAACGGAATGAATTTGTTTATAAGACAGCAGCAATTGCAATGCTTCTTCTTGTTTCTTAATTTCATCAAAGGCACGATGAAAAGTAACAGGCAAGGAGGTAGCCGCCAAAAGCAATTCAAGATTATGGCGATCAATTTTCGATTCCGGCGTTAGTACGCCGAATACTAAAGCGCTGGCACCTGCTTGCTCGGCGCGTTGGATCGAGTCAAGCATGGATGCTATGTCATCCTCAGACATATGAAACGAGCGGGCATGCGGCCGAATCATGACATGTACAGGGATAGACACAGCGGAAGTTATCTGCTTCATAAGTTCTATCTCAGGTGTTAAACCGCCTTGCTGCAAATCCGCAACGAGTTCAATCCGATCTGCGCCGCCCGCTTCAGCTCGCAGGGCATCTTGCAGCGAAGTCGCAATAACTTCTAATAACATGGTTCGAACACCTTCCACTCAATTTAAAAATTGTATACTCTCACTCTATCATAGATTGTACAACACAAAAAACCCCATTAATCTATGCGATTAAGGAGTTGTGATTATCGTTAATGAAATGTGTGTAATCCTAGATATTCGAAGCTGTCTGCCATTGTTGTTGCTGCACTTCAACGAGCTCCAAATTGGCAAATGATCGACTAAGCTTCAACATTTTTTCCGTTGCTGCTAATTTCGGCAGTGGTGCACTCATAGGCTTGCCTTTGTAACATACGATAAACAACAATTTCATCACCTTCGCTTTCTTGGATTACAACGTTTAATTGGCTTTGCTACTATAATATTCGAAAGACCCCCTCAGATTTGAGGGGGTCTTTCGACATTTCGACAAATTTCGCTTAATGCACTTAGACTATTGCCAATTCAGATAACTTTGCTCGAACTTCTTCAACTAGTTGAACAGCATCTGCCTTGCGATTCACGACATCGACGCGATCCATTTCAACGATAAGAACTTCAGATGCATGATAATGATTCATGACCCAGTCATCATAACCTGACCAAAGTTGACGATAATAATCAACCAACGATTGATCCTGTTCAAAGCTGCGGCCGCGAAGTCCGATACGATGCATAACCGTTTCGAAGGAAGCTTTCAAATAAACCATCAGATCTGGCGCTTTCTTCGGAAGTTCTGCCAACTCTGACATCATGTTATCTGCCAAACCTTCGTATACATCGAATTCCAGTTGTGAAATACGCCCAAGTTCGCGATTCACCTTGGCAAAGTACCAATCCTCATAAATACTTCTATCCAGTACATTGCGATTATGTACTAATGCCTGTTTAATGGCCTTAAATCTCGTATTTAAAAAATGCAATTGCAGGAGAAAAGGATAACGATGTTTTTCGATTTCTTCCGGTGATGCTGTGTAAAAAAGCGGCAATATCGGATTATCATCGACACTCTCATAAAATACATTCGAATTTAGTTCTTGTCCAAGCAAAGTGGATACAGATGTCTTACCAAGACCGATCATTCCCCCAACCACAATCACTGCCATTGACCCCTTTCTCCTTCTACCCAATCATAATTTACCTACTGTCAATTCAGCAAAGCTTACCTATTATACAAGGAATTCAAACGGGAGGGAACCCTCTTTTTTTTCCTTTACCGTTCTTCCTCTTCTTCACGGGTAATTCGCTCAATGACGGCATATAAATCATCAGGTCGCAGCCCTTTTCAAACTGTTCACGCTCTTCCGGATTGTGTTCATAATCCCTCTCCAGCTGCTGTAGAACGAGACCGAGTACCTGGCTATGCAGAATTTCTGGCATCGACTGCTTATATTCTACCTATTTTAGGAAATCCTCTAAATAACGGGCATGTGAAGCCAGATGAATTTTGAGCTCTGAAGGTTGGTCTTAGAATAAAATCGAAACGCTTCAAAAAAATTAAATTCACAGTGTGATGATTTCATTTGCCATACTGTCCCTATTAATAAGTGACTTACAATCCTATCCATAAGACAGAGGTGTATCGATGATTTACGGAACCAAGCTACTAGATACGGATTCAGAATTATTTACTGCTGCCCTAACGAAAACGCCTGTTTATGTATGGTCACTCGATCAGCTAGGCGTTTATTACCCAGTAACTACAGGGATTATCGTCAAATACACGCCTGATCATGTGCAAGTTTACAATGAAAATAACACCACTGTTTCCACTTGGTATTCAAGAGAAACATCGGAATTTAGTATTGCTTATTAAACATGCGAAAACCGCCGTACCCGGATCCTACCGTCGGCGGTTTTCTGCATCAATGATTGTTAGGCTCAAGTCACCACATGATTATGCTCATTCGTAACCGTAGGCAAATAGACATCAATCGTTGTCCCATACCCCACTTGGCTCTGTATATCCATAGTTCCCTTGTGTGCTTCCACAATCTTGAAGCACATCATTAACCCTAAGCCAGTCCCCTTTTCCTTCGTCGTATAGAAGGGCTCTCCTAGCTGTTTCATTCGTTCCTCTGGTATCCCGCATCCATTATCTTGTGTCCGAACTCTGATCAGATCTTCCCCATGTAACGAAACAATCATTTTGATTTGTCCATCTTTTGGGATGGCCTCCATTGCATTTTTGATCAAATTAATGAATAGCTGCTTCAAATGCATCTCCGAACATATAATCTCAGGAATGTCTGATTGGAATTCCAACAACAGCTGTACGTTGCATAGGACTGCTTGCGTTTCCAGCAACGCAATGACGGATTGTAAAATAGTTCCTAGATTGCTTTTCTTATAGGTAATGGCTTCCGGCTTTGCGATAACAAGGAATTCACTTACAATGAAATTGATGCGATCCAATTCAGATAACATAATATCAAAATAATGCTTTTTGCCTTTCAAATCATGCTGAAGCAATTGTAAGAAGCCGCGGAGCGAGGTAAGCGGATTACGAATTTCATGCGCGAGTCCTGCCGCGAGCTGGCCAGCAACGGAAAGCTTGTCTGATTTCCGAAGAAATTCTTCTGTTTGTTTACGTTCAGTGATATCTCGAGTAATTCCAGCGAATCCGAAAATCTCACCTTTTTCGTTCTTGATCGGCGTTTTCGTAACGCTCACATGAATCAGTTGACCGTCTTTGCGAAGACGAACCGACTCTTTCCCTGATATCTGCTTCCCTAATCGAAGTTGGTCATACATTTCTTTGCGCTCATTTTCTAAATAAGCAGGATAAATTGGTAAAGTGCGATTCCTTAACTCCTCTTGACTCCAGCCAAAAATATGTTCATGCGCCGCATTGACAGAAATAACTCTCGCATTCAAATCCAGCACACAAATCGCGTCAGAAGTGTTATTAATAACAGACTCGAACAGCTCTTTCGTCTCTCGGAGTTCTATCTCCATCCGTTTACGTTCCGTTATATCCACACACGAGCCTATGACTTCAATCATGCGCTCATTCTCCATGATAGGTCGCAAGGAAGTGAGATACGTAATTCCCCGGAAGGTCGCCTCAAATATCACATTTTCTTCGCCGTTCCATGCACGATGGTAATAAGCCTCAATGGATGTAGCCAACATTGTTGGCCAAATATCATATAACGTGTTTCCCAAGATGTGAGATGGCTTATAGCCTAAACGATAGAGAAGCTCTCCATCACATAACGTATGGATGTAATTCCCATTTATTTTCCTGAACTTCAACGTCATTCCCTGTTGTCTTCTCACCGTGTCATGCAGATCTTGTTGTGCGATTCGCAGTGATTCTCGGTCACGGTTGAATTGTGTGATATCCTTTGCAATTAAATACACGCCATCCAATTTACCATTGACAATAATGGGTACATTTTTCACACCTAACTCAATTCTATCCCCATTCACTTGTTGAAACTTCAACATATAATTATCATTTTGCAAAAGGATACCTTCTGCCGTTACAATGTTTGTGTTATTTTGTTGAAACAAATGATGGATAAATTGGGACATCAGTTCATCTTTGGTGTAGCCTAGAATCCGCTCCATAGCTGGATTGACACCTTGAATGCGCCCATATATGTCACAGGTAAGAATACCTGCAGGATTATGTTCAATCAACGATTTATAACGTTGTTCGCTTTCAGCCAGCTTTCGTTCCATATCCGATTGTTGCGAGGAATCCTTAACTTGTACAATGAATGCTTCAGGACCGTTGTCTGAATCTCTTAAGACAGACATCCGCCAGTCCACACATAGTAATGTTAAATCCTTTTGTTTCACGCGGACACTCACTTGATACGCAGGGAACTCCCCACGCTGTAATTTCTCCATACTGTAATCTATGCGACCCTGTTGATCGGGTTCAAAGAATGTCTGTATATTCGTTGCAAGAAGCTCCGTCTCCGAATATCCAAGAATATCGCACAGGCTGCGGTTCACTCTCAACCACTGACCTTCACGCGAAATCAGAGCCATTCCCATTGTTGTGAATTCAAAAATCGCATCGAACGAAGGCTCCATTTCCGATCGCATATTCATATATATTCCCCCATGGTACATGCTTTGATGATGCCCATCACCGTTTGATAGATTCGACAAACCCCTTACTAATCCTGCCTTTAGACCCCTTTGCAATGAAATTGTTCACGAAATATGCCCTTACGTTTCATCCTTATGTTAGAATATAAGGGTTGTTAATCTGCATCTCATGTTATAGGAGGTTGCTCCCTTGCCAAATATTTGGACACATTTAATTTTCGGTCAAAAAGTTATGAACCAATTGGGTCATACATCGGTTCTGAACGATAAACAACAGCGGCATATTTTTTCTCTAGGCTGCCAGGGACCCGATTTTCTTTTCTACCACAACTTCCTACCTTGGAAAAGAGACAAGAAATTAAATGAACTCGGAAGTCTTATGCATAAGGAATCCTGCGGTCCCTTTTTACTCGATCTTATTCAACAAGTGCAAGGTAGAGGCCTATACAATCCTGCCGTTCTTTACGTTCTCGGATTTTTAACACACCATGTTTTAGATCGTAATTTACATCCATATGTATTCTATAAGTCAGGCTTCAAGAAATGGGACCACCAGCGCTTTGAAATCATCATGGATACCATCTACGCTAAGCATGAGCGGGATATTCTAACTTGGAAAACTCCGGTCTGGAAAGAAATATATGTAGGTGAAACGTTCCCACTTGGCGTTGTTCCTGCATTATCCGCTGCATCTGCAATTCATTACCCTGAAATTGCCTCTCAGATGGGCGAATCCGATTGGAATGAGGCTTATTATGATATGATTCGTGCACAACGATTATTTCATGATCCAAGCGGTATCAAGCGTATACTGACATTCGGTCAAATATCGCCTTTGGTATTTACGAAGAACCCAGCTCCGCTCGATTATTTTAATGATGCTAAGACGACTTGGAACTGTCCAACAGATCTTCATGAGACCTACACCTATAGTGTATGGGAGCTATTGGACATGGCAATGAACGACGCTATCGTAGTGCTGCAAGCAGCCATTCAAGTTTTGCAACGAGGTACGGAAGCAGATTATGACGCATTACGCGAAGTTCTCGGAAACCGCTCCTATGAAACGGGTAAGAATTGCGAGTTACGCTTGCCGATTACACATGTACAGCCCATTTTGTAGACAGACCTCTCATAATTTACAGAACTTAAACATAGTATTCGTTTCTGAACATTGGTTTGGGTCTATACAATGAAAAAAACCATGAATTTTGTCATTCATGGTCTTTATTATACTCATTATTAGGGATTTTCCAGTCGATTTCTGTCATTTCAAGTCGTTTCAAGGCAGTATTCACTTTGGAAAAAGGCTTGCTGCCGAAGAATCCGCGATACGCTGATAGCGGGCTTGGATGGGCAGACGTTATGACCACATGTCTCGTTGCGTCGATCAAAGCCGTCTTAGCCTGTGCATGGCTTCCCCATAATAGGAAAATGACTGGCTCCTCACGCGCACTTAACGCTCGAATGATCTGATCGGTGAACCGTTCCCACCCCTTACCCTTGTGGGAATTAGGCAGCGCCTCACGGACAGTTAAAACTGTATTTAACATAAGAACGCCTTGTTCTGCCCACGCCTTTAAATAACCATGATCCGGTATGGGGCATTCCAGATCTGACGCTAATTCTTTATACATATTTCGAAGCGAAGGCGGGATCACCGTCCCGGGTTTCACAGAAAAACTAAGACCATGCGCTTGCCCGCTGCCATGATAAGGATCTTGTCCAAGAATAATTACCTTGGTCTCCGCAAAGGAAGTCCACTCCAACGCACTAAACACCTCAGCCTCTGGCGGATAAATCGTGTGCTGAGCATACTCTTCCTCCAGAAACTGCTGTAATTCCTTATAGTAGGCAGCTTGAAACTCCTCTGCCAAAACCGTCAACCAATCATTCGATAACGCACTCACTTCGCAGTTCCCCTATCCGCTTATTCCGTGCCTAACGCACCTGTGGCGACATCCTTCAGCACGATCTTCCCGTCCGTCTCTGTGCCATCAGCCAGGACTAGCTTCAGTTTTGTCGTTTTGCCTTTTTGGACGAGCGCTTGCACCTGTGTATCCGTTAAGCTTCGTCCGAAGCTTTCCTTCCAGATCACGAAGCCGCAGCCTTCCTTATAATGCGAGCATCCATAGCCTTTGCGTCCCATAAAGAGAGAGCCTCCACAGCCTGGTCGCGGACAAGTGGCGATGAACGTACTCGATCCGTCGCCTGTCGATTTCGCAGCTGGCGCTTTCTTCTTGGCCGGAGCTTTTGCCGCCCCTTCCCCACGAGAAGACGACTTCGTTGAAGCTGCGCCTCGTTTACCAGTCGCCTCCGGAGCATTCTCTCCTTCGAAATCCGTTTTCGAAGCTCTAGCTTGCTTGCGTACCTTATCGACGATCAGTGTCGCGAACCTTTTCACGTTATGCATAAACTGCTCATCCGACGCCGTACCACGGGATATCTCATTCAATCTGCGCTCCCATTGCCCGGTCATCTCAGGGGATGTCAGCAGCTCGATGCCCGCTCCGCGAATCAATTCAACAACCATTCGGCCCTTCTGGGTTAGAATGATTTTCTTCCCTTGCATGTCGATGTAGCCAACCTTCTTCAATCGTTCGATGGTTGCTGCACGTGTTGCCGGAGTGCCCAGACCGGAGTCTTTCATCGCATCGCGAAGCTCTTCATCTTCAATCTGTTTCCCCGCACTCTCCATCGCCTTCAGTAAAGTACCTTCGTTAAAATGTTTAGGCGGCTGCGTGTCCTTTTCCTTCACAATCGCATCTGTACAAGTGACTTCACCGTTGGCATTTATCGAGAATGGCTCGTTGACTTCGACCTCTTCGTCTTCTTCCTCTTCCTTCTCTTTCCCTTTCGTCGCCTTCGCTTTTTCCTTCTTCTGATCGGCATAAATTACCTTCCAGCCTAACGACAATAGTTCTTTCACCGTCGTTTTGAAAAGCTCTTGCTCCACTTCTGTCATGACGGTATGAACCTTGTAGGCTGCAGGCGGGTAAAATTGAGATAGGAATCGTCTGACGATGAGATCGTATAATTTCTGCTCGTCTGGGCTTAGTCCGGATGCCTTCTTATTCGTAGGTAAAATAGCATGGTGATCCTCTACCTTGGTTGGATTACAAATAAATTTGTTATTAATATGAACCAGATTGCGATTAGCGCCTTGCACGAGTTCGTGATAAGCCGTTCCTTGTAACGCATTTAACGCCTTATGCATGTCTGGAATATTTTGCTCCGTGACATAGTTGGAATTCGTTCTTGGGTAAGAAATAACTTTATGCTTCTCATATAAGGCTTGCGCTGTATCCAAGGTTTTCTTGGCGGAGAAGGCATACTTCCCGTTCGCTTCACGTTGCAGCAAGGTCAAATCATACAATTTGAATGGGAATTCTTTCGTTTCTTTTACTTCATAGGATTGTATACGGGCTGGCTTCCCTTTCACTTTCGCAGCTAGTGCCTGCGCTTTCTCGCCATCCGTGAAGCGATCACCTTGCCACATACCACGATAAGCCGTTTCCTCCTGGGCAAAGTGACCCTCCAGCTCATAAAATTTAAGAGAAGAGAACGCCTCAATTTGCTTTTGCCGATCATAAATAAGTGCAAGAACCGGCGTTTGAACGCGTCCCACGGACAGCAACACATTATGCTTGGTCGTAAACGCGCGTGAACCATTCATACCGATCAACCAATCGGCTTCGCTGCGAGAGCGCGCGGCACGCGTCAAATTCTCGTATTCCGCGCCATCCTTTAAAGTGGCAAAGCCATTCCGAATGGTTTCCGAGGTAAGATCGGAAATCCACAGCCGCTTAACAGGCTGATTCAGCCCCAAATGACGTTGAATAAGAGAGAAAATGTGCTGTCCTTCTCGCCCTGCATCGCAGGCATTGACCAACTGATTACATTTCTTCGCTAACTCAGCGATCACTTTAAGTTGATCATAAGTACGCGGGTTAGGAATCAATTTGAACTCGGAAGGAATAATCGGAAGATGATTGATATTCCATTTTTTATATTTGTCATCATACTGATCAGGTTCAGCCAACTCAATCAAATGTCCGATTGCCCATGTGATGATATACTGCTCACCTTCAAGATGAGACCTCATATTTTTGGCTTTTGGTTCTATTGCGGCAGCTATGTTTCGCCCCATATCGGGTTTTTCCGCAATAATTAATGTCTTCAACCACAAATCGCTCCTAACCTAAGATTCCCGAAGCAGTGCTGGAAATCAGATTCTGTCGATTCAGTGTATCCCACTTTATAAACGCCTGCAATATCGATCGCGTGAAATATGACTTTTGGCACAAAAAAAAAAACCAAAAACCTCCAACACCACTTAAAGTGGAATTGAAGGTAAATTCAGATTTTCCAGTTAGACTAACTTGCCATTCCAATAATAACTATCTTCTCGGTATACCTTAAAAGCAATTTCTACCTCAGGTATCCCAAGTGACAAGATATGCTTCGTCAGGACCTCTGCATAGGCATCACGAATTTCTTGCCCGCGTTCGAACCAGCCTACCTCGATAAAGGGATAGGTTTCACAAATCTCGCCTTGAAAGATGGAGACGGTTGGCAGACATTCCAACATGAAGTTGTCTATTCCACAGGAACAGACATCAGCTAACTCCGCAATAAGCGCTGTGCTTATAGCTTGGATTTGCGGAACGCTGATCCCCCTTATAATCATATGCGGCATACGGGAAAGCTCCTTTTTCTGCTCATGCGGTTATGCTCTCATTAATTCCTTTATTGTCTGCAAGGAGACCCCTGTTTGATGGTAAATTTCAATAAGTGTCGCACGTGGATGCTTTCGAACAAAATCCTTCACTTTATTCGAATCGCTTAGAACTAGCAGCGAACAGCTTGTACATCTCGTTTCCCTTGTCGCGAGGAACACTTGCCCACATTTATCACAATTGCAAAGAGACATTCTTACACTCCCCTAGAAACGTTGAATGACCTGCTCTATATGCTCATTCGTAATGGCTGTTCAGTTTCTGGGGGTACATCAGAAATTAATTCTGAATTTCTACAATGTCGCCCACCCTGAGCTCACCTGGATGCTCGACATAGGCAACAATCCCTCTAGCTTGCTGTGCTCGTTGAATAAAAAGCTTCGTAAGCAGGGGATCGCCATAATGTTCCGCAATGACACGCCCCGGACCCGAACATGGCTCATTCTCCCCTTCACATACAAGCCCTCCGCCACTAGGGAGCATCATCCGGATTCCCATTGGCAGCTTAGTTAACTCAGGTACACCGCTAACGACGATATTCGCACCTAACCAGGCTGGTTGGATCTCCTTCACGCCAATCCGCTCAGCAATTCCCTGCAGTTCCTCTACCGAAACGATGCTAAGCTGACGGCGATTCATAATCTCTCGGCCACGCTTGTACATGGGTTGACGTACATCCGCTTTGGCAAAAATTCCGAAATGACGATCACCTTCTATGCCGCCAAATCGCAGCTCCACCTGCTCAATTTCTCTCGTTACGAATGTCGCAGGATCGTCTGCGATAAGAATCGCTTCAATTCGTGCATGAAGAGGCATCCCTATCACCTTCCTTTCATTTATAACCTGAAACGATTATGATTCCGACTTTGGCCAGTTAACGCCATCCTGCCAACCGAGCACAAAGGCTTCCCACCGTCTCTCCTCTGGAAAATCAATGAGATTGCCAAAGTGTCTCCCAATAGTAACATGCTGTGTTTGATGAGCTTTAAGCGCTGCAGCCTTCACAGTCCACAACGTCTCCGTATCAACAAGAATAGAAGGTTGATGTCCTTGGGTGCGCAGTAATGGAGAATAAGCATAATACAATTTCCTTACACTTGGACATGCTCCACTATGTACCGCTGCCGTTGTCGCCTTGGAAATAGCAATATGGTCACGATGACCATTACCGCCATCTTCGGCAAACGTATAAACAATCTCCACTTCATGACGCTGAATAAACGTGATAATCTGTTGCACTAATGTTTGAAAATCAACTTCATCTAACTGACCGTCTGGCCAGCCTAAGTGCTCAACCTTTGAAATCCCTAGGATTTCCGCTGCTACCTGCATCTCTTGCTCTCGTAATTCGGCTAATTCTTGCCGATTCTGCGCACGCTCTAACCCTTGTCTACCTGCATCACCACGCGTGGCAAGAAGCAAGAGAACCTCTTCTCCTTCGTCAGCTAGACGGCGAATGAGACATCCACTTAAGAATGTTTCATCATCGGGATGGGCATAAATAAACCCGTTTCGGGACCCCATTGCTCGTCCACCTCTCTTCTCCAATTATGCTAAAACAGCTTCAATATCTGTACCAATGTCCGCTGGTTCTGTACGCGCACTGTATTGTTTAACCACATTACCATTCGCGTCAACTAAGAATTTCACGAAATTCCATTCAATTTCGCCCGTACGGTAAGGTTCTGGGGTATGGCTAAGCAAGTACGTGTACAACGGATGCGCATGTTCACCTTTTACATCGATTTTATCAAATAACGGGAACGTCACTTTGTAGTTCAGCTCGCAAAACGCTTGGATCTCTTCATTCGTCCCAGGCTCTTGACCAGCGAATTGATTACAAGGAAAACCGAGTACGACCAAACCTTGATCTTGGTATTGCTCATAAAGCGCTTGAAGTCCCTTATAGTGCGGAGTAAGCCCGCAAGCACTTGCAACATTCACAATGAGAAGCGCCTTCCCTTTATATGCTGAAAGTGTTTGTGTTTCGCCTGTAATCGTTTTGACCTCGATATCATAAATCGACATGAATCTCTTCGCCTCCATCAATTAAAATGCATACCATCTGAGTATACCATTCCTTTCCACAGAAGCCCAAATGATACGACGAAGATTTTCCAGAATCGCTTTCTATCTCCAGTCAGGTGTGTTATAGTGTTTACCTGTTTATGATATATCCATAGACAACATCTGATCTTAGGAGGTAACTGATCTTGGACACAAAGACTCAAAGTGCCTATCAAGAAGAACTGCAAAGGCTCGAACAGACGAATAAGGAAATCGATAAACAACTGGAGCGCCTTAGAGCAACTCCGGTCTATTACGGTCCCGATTTAACTGAGCAGGCCCTTGAAGTTTTGCGTGAGAACGGCAGGCACAATTTATCCAAAGCCATTGATGAGCCCTATTTCGGCCGCCTGGACTTCGAAGAAACAGGCACTGGTTCACCTCTACCGCTCTACATCGGCAAAGCCGGCGTTGAAGACGAGCGAACAGGCCGACTTCTGGTCATTGATTGGCGCGCTCCAGTTGCAAGCCTATTCTATTCCTTCACAGGCGGCTTGGACGCCGCTTCATATGATTCGCCGGACGGTCTAATCAACGGCTTAGTCTATTTGAAGCGAAACCTAGTTGTGCGCAAGCAAATTCTCCAACGTGTTGTCGATACATACGATCGCAATGAAGACTCCCTCTCTGTCGGTGATGAGTTCTTGCTCTACCGATTAGGCGAAAATAAAGATAACAAGCTGCGCGATATCGTCTCCACAATTCAAGCGGAGCAAGATCGAATTATCCGTGCCGCAAAGAACACAGCACTCATTATTCAAGGGGTCGCAGGAAGCGGTAAAACAACCGTAGCTCTGCACCGCCTCGCATTCCTTCTCTATCAATACCGCGAACAGGTTCGGGCGGAACGTATGATTATTTTCGCGCCCAACTCGATGTTCTTGGACTATATTTCAGGCGTATTGCCTGAGCTCGGGGTCGGCAATATTCAACAGAGCACCTTTACAGATTGGGCACTTGATGTGCTCGATCATGAAGTGCAAATCGCAGACCAAGAACTTACGCTGCAGCGTTGGTTTGCTCTCGGAAGCAAGCGTCCTCCGGTTGATGACCAGGCACCAGGGCGTTTCAAGGGTGCCATCGCATTCAAACATTACTTGGATGATTGTCTGAACCGCCTTGAGACAACTTATGTTCCTACTGCGGATTTTTCGCCTTGGGATGGCGTCAAGCTGCCAATCTCCACCATTCGCGAATGGTTTTTCGTGGAGAACAAGCATTACCCCATGATCAAACGTCGTGAGCGCGTCGTTGCGCGGATCAAGAGGTGGATGGAGATCCAGCTTGAGAAGGTTTGGGAGCAAAGCTTGAAAAAAGAACTGAAGAAGAAGTCAGCTCAAAAGCTGCGCACTTATCTAACGGCTTGGCCTGAATATACGGCATTCACGTTCTATAAAATGCTGTTCACCGACAAAGGTCGACCAGACAGCTTACCCGCAGATCTGCTTCAGGACATACCGGAGTCCATCGTGACGGCATCTGCGAAGCTTTTCAAAAAGAAAGAAGTACAGCTCGAGGACCTCGCTCCTCTCCTTTACATTCATACACGACTTCATGGCATTTCATCGGATCGATTGTTCGATCATGTCGTTATTGATGAAGCGCAAGACTTCTCACCGTTCCAAGTCGCGGTGTTAGATGCGTACACACGTAATAGCTCATTCACGATTCTTGGTGACTTATCACAAGGCATTCATGCCTATCAAGGTATACAGGAATGGAAAGAATTTTCCAGCCTATTCCAAGAGGAAGAAACAGGGTATTTCGAACTGGAGCGAAGCTATCGTTCCACAATGGAAATCATCCAATTTGCGAATTCCGTCCTTCAGCGCGGCGTAAGTAACCCTCTGTTGGCTGTTCCCGTCTTCCGCAGCGGAAATAAAGTTCGTGTGCTGCAAACGTCTCTGAAAGAGCGACTGCCGTTGCTGCGGCAAGCCATCCAAATCTTGCAATCTGGCACCTCCAGCACCATCGCAGTCGTTGCCCGAACCGAGAAGCAAGCTCAAGAGCTGCATGAAGCTTTAACGCTTGATGGGATCGAGACGAATCTAATCACCTCCAAGCAACGTGTCTATCGCGGCGGAATTTCTGTGCTGCCCGTTTATTTGACCAAAGGTTTAGAGTTTGACGCAGTTCTCCTGATGGATGTTACAGCGGAACACTATGAATCGACGCTTATGGATGCCAAATTACTTTATGTCGGTTGCACACGTGCCCTTCATGAGCTCTGGCTACTAGTGACGGGGGATATGTCGCCGCTTGTAACCTTAGATCAAACGGAGATCATAACGACGCAGTTTCCGCAGTAAATACCAAAAAGACACCTACTTACCGATCCATTTCGATCGGGAAATAGGTGTCTTCTTCAATTCATTAATAGGCGACCAATACTCCGCCTTCACCTGCATAGGTGCCAATTACTGTCCCCATATTGGAGAACAGCACATTACGAAACGGATGCTTCTCCAAGAGCTGAGCCATGAACTCACGCGCCCTTGCTTCGCAGTTACTATGTGCGATCGCAATAACGTCCTTCTCGTAATCATGCTCTTTATCACCAAGAAATGAGATTAAGCGCTTCAAGGCTTGCTGTGAGCCGCGAATTTTCTCAACAACTTCAATCGCGCCCTCTTCACTAGCTTTCATGAGAAGCTTAATATTCAAGACCGAAGCCACTGCGCCTCGCACTCTATCGAGTCTCCCGCCTTTAATTACATTCTCTAGTGTATCTAAGAAAAAGAACGTCCCAGAGCTCGTTACGGATTGCTGAATGGCAGCTACAACATCTTCATAAGACATGCCATTGGCTACCAGCTGAGCTGCTTGATAGACAAGCACACCCAATCCAAGCGAAGTTGTTTTCGAATCGATCACTTCGATGCGGCCTGTAAAACCTTCTTCCTGCAGCATCTCTTTCGCCATAACCGCGTGATGGTACGTAGAGCTTAAAGCCGATGATAGACAAATCACAAGAATATCTTGATCCGGACCACCCTTCTGATACTCACTTAGGAAGTGCCCAGGTGATGGGCTTGAGGTCTTAGGCAACGCGCTCTCCCGCTTCATCCTTGCATAGAAATCGGCAAGATCCATATCTGTCGGCATGCATTCCTCGCCAAATTGAACAGATAGGGGAACGATCCCTACTCCTATTTCGTCTACAGTACTTCTAGGAAGGTCGCAGCTGCTGTCCGTGATAATCTTGATTGTCGTCATGGGTGTCCACTCATTTCTTATTTTTTGGCGAAAACAATACCTACCGTATGTGGTCCGCAGTGGCTCGAAACGACGCAACCGGTTTCCGTCAAAAATACGTTTTTCATCTTTGTGTGCATGAGTATTTGTTCTTTGACATAAGCAGCTTCTTCATGAGCCTGCGCATGCGTGATAAACATAAAATCCGTATCCATCTCATCTTTAAAAGCCAGCGCATTGTCCAAAAGTTGTTTAAGCGCTTTCTCGCGTCTACCTCTAACTTTGTCCGTTAATTGCATAGCACCATTGATGACTTGGACAATAGGTCTAATTTTCAAAAGACTACCGATAAAAGCCTGCACGCTCGAACATCTGCCACCTTTATGTAAATATTCCAAGGTATCAATAATGAAGGATACTTCCACTTTACCAATATACGATTCAACGATCGTTTGAATCTCAGATAGACTTCGCCCGTCTAGCGCAGCTTGTGCAGCCTTAACTACTAGTACGCCAATACCTGTCGATAGGTTTCGAGAATCGATCACCCTAATTCTACCATCCGGATAATTCGCTGCGGCAATCATTGCATTCTGGATCGTAGACGACAATTCAGAGGATAAGCCAATATAAACAATATCCTCACCTGCTTCAATAACTGGCGCAAAGGCGCGCTCAAAATCACCTGGCGAAGGTGCGGCAGTTTTGGGAAGCTTCCCTGTTTGCGTAACCAAGTCAAAGAGTTGATTGGCATTTATATGAACGCGATCTTTAAACGATTGTTCTTCAAAAATGACATATAAGGGAACTACCTCGATTTGGTAGCGTTGCAGAAGTTCATCATTTAAATCACACGTACTATCTGTAAAAATACGAACACGGGACATCCGATCCTACCACCTATCTACATGATACTTCTAAATTGATACAAACTATCTTTTGTCCATGTTTGTGAATAGTATAATAGAACTATACGGAAAGCTCAATCCTACAATTTTAGACATCTTTCGTCAAAATCCGTAAATCGTCATGCCGCCATCCACGAACAGCGTTTGTCCCGTGACGTAGTTAGCCGCATCGGAAGCCAAGAATACCGCAGGTCCGACTAGCTCCTCTAACTCACCAACACGACGCAGCGGCGTGCGCGCAATAATCTCCGCTAAATAATCCGGCTGATTCAAAATTTTCTCTGTCAGCGGCGTTTTGAAATACCAAGGTCCAATGCCATTTACTAGAATGCCATATTTCCCCCACTCGAGTGCAAGCACTTTGGTCATCTGGATCATCGCCGCTTTCGTTGCCGCATATACGACACCTGTTCGAAGCGCTACCTGACCTGCAACTGATGCAATATTGATGATTCGCCCGTATTCACGCTGCTGCATGTGGCGACCGACAATTTGTGAGCACAAAAACGCGGATTTCAAGTTCGTCTGCATGATTGTATCCCACTCTTCATCCGTCACAGCCAAAGCTTGACTACGAATGTTCATACCCGCATTATTGATGAGAATATCGATGCGATCTGTCTGGTTTATGATAGCCGCGACCGCCTCTTCAATTTGTTCACGATTCGTAACGTCCACGGTATACGGATAGGCCTGTCTACCTAAAGCGCGAATTTCCTTCGCGACGTTTTCAAGATCTGCAGCCGTTCTAGCGAAGAGAGCGACATCAGCACCCGCCTCTGCCAAGCCAATCGCAAGAGCTCGTCCAATACCTCTCCCGGCTCCGGTCACTAAGGCAACTTTATTATTCAGTTGAAATGAAGGTAAATACATCGTTTCATCGTCCAATCTATATAGGGAGTCTCCATTCGTACAAAGAAGGAAGTGTTCATTATGCAATATTCCATCAAGGAAGAGAAAGCGAATGCGTTCACGCATGGGATTGGCGTTATCCTTAGCATCGCAGCACTCGTTCTGCTCATCGTACAAGCTTGCGCGCACGGAAATGCCTGGCATATCGTAAGCTTCAGCATTTTCGGTGCAGCGCTAGTACTTCTGTATACGTGTTCCACACTGCTGCACAGTGTGACACAGACGAAAATAAAAGATATTTTCGAAGTCCTGGATCACTCCGCCATTTATGTATTAATCGCCGGAAGCTACACCCCCTATCTGCTCGTTACGTTACGAGGAACATTAGGGTGGTCATTTTTTGGCGTCATATGGGGCTTAGCCCTCATTGGCATCGTGTTGAAGTTATTTTTCGTAAAAAGATTCGTCCTTGTTTCAACCTTATGTTATATCATTATGGGTTGGTTGATCGCGATCGCGTTCAAGCCGCTCTACACGCAATTGCCGCTAGGCGGTATCGTATGGCTTGTTGTAGGCGGACTCTTTTACACACTGGGTTCGATATTCTATGTATGGAGGCGCATTCCCTATCACCATGCCATATGGCACCTATTCGTGCTGGCTGGCAGCGCCTGTCATTTCATTTCCGTTTTCGGGTATGTGAGATAGCTTCATTTAGATAAACAACTGCTGGAGTTGCTGCAAAGTTACGGTTACCTCTAGCTGGTTCGCTAGCTTCTCATAACCTAATTCATTAGGATGAATGGCATCCTCAGATAAAAAACGTGCCGCTTGACCGACAAAAGCATCATACACTTGCACGATTTGTATATGCGGCTGCTCTAGTTTCCGCAGAAATAGATTAAAACGCTGCACCCAATAGGCAGCATCCGGTATTTGCGGTAATGGATTATATAAACCAATTAAGGCCAGTAAGTACGGGGTTTGTATGCCTTGCCGCAGCTTTTCAATTTGCGTAATGAGTTTACGATAGTTGGACTCATACGTTTGTAACGCCGTTTTGAGTACCGTATTATCTCCGTCATAAAAGAAAGGAATTGCGGCTTGAATGAGATCGTTTCCGCCTGCAGTAATTGTAATGAGAGTCGCTTCTTTAATATCCTTCTGAAGCTGTAGATCAGACTCGATAGTCTCTAGCAACTGCGCTGTCGTGGCACCATTGGTGCCAGCATGACGTAAGGTAACAGGCACATTCAGCAGACATTCCAACCTTTGTCGATACACCGAAACGAAGCCTTGACCTTCCTCAGCACCATAACCAACGGTTAAAGAATCACCAAACGCCAAATATTGAATTCTTTTTTCCATCGCTATCCTCTCCCCTAAAGCATGACGTATATTACTATATGCGCCTCCGCCCAGTTTGGGAAGGGATACCTACAGGGGATCATTCGTCGTTTTTTTGGCGCTTACATGCTCATTCACATAATTTTCGATTTGCGCTTTCTCTGCATACGTGAATTGGAATTCACTATCACAGCCTTCATCATGCAGGACAATTTGTACAATTTCTCCATTGGTATTGCAAATCACAAGGATAGACGGAGCAATCAGCCCCTCAGGAAGCTCTTCCCCTTCTTCCAATTGGATACCTAAATAAACATCCTGCCACTGACCACGGCTCTCAGCTTCAAGAAAGCATAAGCTAAATCGGTGTTCCTCATGCTCTGCCCCATATTTCATCATTGTCGATCCCTCCACTTTCTCATCTACATAAATGATCCTGCTCGCAGCCATATGACGTTGCATTTGGTAGTTCTTGCTTCTATATACTACAATGGACTGAAGAACCATTCAACAAAGGAGCCAACTTCTCATGAAATCAACGATCGCTCAAACAATAGAAAGCAATGCAGCAAGATTCAAAGATATTTCCCGTTTTATCGGGGCAAACCCGGAACTTGGGCATGAAGAATTCCTTGCGTGTGCTCGTTTAACGGAGGAACTCGCCTACCATGGCTTTGCGGTCGAACGTGGTGTTCTAGATATTCCTACCGCTTTCATTGCAACGTACGACTCAGGCAAACCAGGACCCGTTGTTGCCTTCATGGCCGAGTACGACGCGCTCCCTGAACTCGGTCACGCTTGTGGACATCATCTCATCTGCATGATGAGCATCGGGGCTGCAATCGGCCTCAAAGCGGCCTTAGCAGAAACAGGCGGCAGCATCCGCGTCTACGGCACGCCTGCTGAAGAAACCAAAGGCGCCAAAGTTCCTATGGCAGCAGCGGGGCTTTTCCACGACGTCGATATCGCGCTCATGGCACATCCTTATTATGCTTATGAGAAATCAGGCGAATCACTGGCGATGGATGCCATCGAATATGAATTCTTCGGCCGCTCCGCACACGCCGCGGCACAACCATACGAAGGCATCAATGCGCTTGACGCAGTCTTGCAGCTATTCAACAGCATTAATGCGCTGCGCCAGCAGCTCAAGACAGATGCGCGCATTCACGGCATCATCAGTGAAGGCGGTAAAGCGCCTAACATCATTCCAGATTATGCTGTTGCTAGATTTTACGTCCGCTCAGCTACACGCACGTACACGAACGAGCTAGTCCAAAAAGTGCTTCACTGTGCTGAAGGTGCTGCTCTGCAAACCGGCTGTACGTTGAAAACTTCGTTCTACGAGTACTCGTATGATGAGCTGCGCACGAATGAAGCCTTGTCGGGCGTGTTCACTGATCAGTTGTTCGAGCTTGGAATCAACCCGAAGGAAATTGAAATCGGTAAAGATCACGGGTCCCTTGATCTCGGCAATGTCTCGACGCAATGCCCAACCATTCACCCTTTTGTGAAGGTAGTCAACGAGCGGCATTTGCTCCACACGAAAGAGTTCCGCGATCTTGCCATGACGGAGCCTGCACTAGACAGCATGCTATTCACGGCTAAAGCGCTAGCCTACACCGCTTATGAAGTACTTTCTAAGCCTGCCTTATTAGCTTCCATAAAAGAAGAATTTGCGGCAGCAAAATGACCGTGTTTCCGATCTTCCAGCTGTGCAAGAATGGTATAAAACATCACCATACCGATCACACCACTGAGTGCGATCAATGAAGCCATCAGCCAGGAAGACAGCATGCCGCCAAGGATAACCCCAAGACCGCCTAGAAACGTAGCTCCTCTATATACCATGCCGTATAGGGCCATATAGGAGCTGCGCGCATGGTCGGGTGCCAGGTTGCCGAGGTAGGCTTGCTTAATCGGGACATACATCAATTCACCTACAGTAGCAATCAACATGGAGAGCAAGAGTAAACCAGGTTGATTACTGTAGGCCAGATAACTATAGCCCGCAATATAGCAGGTATATCCAATAAAGAGTACTCTACGATCCGAGAATCTACGCATCAGTACCCCCATAAACACCGAGAGAACAACCACGAGCACGGTATTCTCCGTACGCATAAACCCTAGCATCTTGAAGCCATCAATCCGCCAAGCGTCGGTGAGCCAAGGTAGCAAAGGCGTATCTACCATCTCTTTCCCCAAGCGAACAGCCACGTAGTTACCCAGATGAAACTCCACCGAAACCAACAATAAAGAAGCAATTGTGAAAATCAGAAACGTCTTGTCACGAAGCACCATGCGGTAATTGGTCCAAATGGAAGGACGATTCCCCTTCGATTTATCGCTTTTCCCTATCATTTGTGGCTTATAATCATCCTGAATAAACAGATATGTAATGATACCGGTAATCAACCCTATCACGGACAAGGCAATAAACAATTCAAACAAATACGATTTAAATAAAAATGCACCAGCCATACCTGCGATAGCAAAGGATAAATTATTCATCCAGTACATAATGGCATACATGAATTTACGTTCCTCAGGTAGCGTTGCATCAAGTAGCATGGCCTCATTGGCGGGTCCATGAATCCCCCAGAATACGCTGACTATTATCATCAATATGAAAGTTGTGACAGGTGACTCAAACCACGGCGAATTCGCTGCTGCCATGAGTAGGAAACAGACCATCCAGCCAATTTCTGCGGCGAGCATAAGCTTCTTCCTGCCAAATCGATCCGAATAGTACCCGCCGATGATACCGGCAACGACGCCAGCGAGAATGCCAAGAATAACAACCAATCCGGCCAGTGTATCTCCTAATTTCCCAGAGAAGTAAATCGACATAAATGGCAGCACCATATTATTTGCCGTGCCAGATAGGAAAGATAGGCCAATTCTTAATTTTACATTGCGATGAAAATCTCGAAACCTCATGTGTCCCCTGCCTCCATCTCAAATTCACTTATTTACCTTTGTTCAATAAAAGGACGCAAGTCATGCTTATGGTTTCTCATTACTTCGCAAGAACAAGGCTACACCAACTAACAGCAAACAACCAGCCAACAGCTGCATCGTCGTGATCGTTTCACCTAACAAGAAATAGGCCAATATCGACGCACCCAGCGGCTCTCCTAGCACCGTCATCGATACGGAAGAAGCTTTCATATATTTCAGCAGCCAGTTAAACACATAGTGTCCGAATATCGTGGAAACGAAGGCTAAAAGAAAAAAGATCCCCCATTCCTTCATCGGATAGCCTGTGAATGCTTCACCCGAATAAACATTCGTTACGGTGAGTGTTAGCCCGGCAAATAAGAATACGAGAAAGCTATACACAAACGCAGAAATTCGCTCTCTCAAGCTTTTGCCAAGTAACATATGAAACGCAACAGCGATCGTTCCAATGAATGACAGCACATCGCCTTTCAATGCTTCTCCCGAGAATTGAAAATCGCCCCACCCGATGCAAATGGCTCCGACAATCGCGATACACATCGATATGATTGCAGTACGGTTTGTCCGAACGCCATAAAGCAGAAATGCTCCTACAAGTACAAAAATCGGTTCCAGGGTCAAAATCGCTGTCGAGCTAGCTACCGTTGTGAATCGCAGCGAATCCATCCAAAATAAAAAATGCAAACCAAGCGCAATACCAGATATGGCGGTGCGGAGCCAATCTCTCATCTTAATTCTCTGAAACTCTTTGCGAAACGTCCATAAAAAAGGCAGCATTAATACATTCGTCATAAATAGTCTGTACATGGCAATGACGGAGGCTGATGCGTCTGACCATTTTACAAATATAGAGGAAAAAGATATGGCAATAATACCGATTAAGAGAAAGATCGGGATGGGAATTTTCGTTTTATTCATCGCATTCATGTTATGTAACTCCTTAATTTAAAGTTTCCTTCTTGTTGTCGCCAAATAAGTATATAGGAGGATGTTCGGCTTGCCAATCTTTTTTAAACGACGTTCAATTAATCAATCGCATGAAAAAACCCTCCGATTCACCTACATCACGTAGATAAAACGAAGGGCTATATGCGTTACAGAATTAGTCCAATACCGCGGACATATGTTTGTTCGTCACGGACCAGTGGGATGTATTCCATATGGATTCTTTATTTTTGAAATAAAGAATTTGCGGGGATGCATGCTTGATACCGAGGTCCTCTGCGATTTGATTCGAAACCGGACGTGACTCAATCACCTTCACCAAGAAATAATCCACAGCCTCATTGTGTGTGCCAGATAAATATTGTTCATATTCATCAAGTGCGCTCGCACTTACCGGACAAGTTGTACTGTGCTTCAGAACGACAGCAGGCTTTTCGCTGGAACGATCAAGCACTTCCTGCCACTCGGATAACGTCGTTAACTCTTTCCATGCAGACATGTTTCACATCTCCTTTCTCTACTCTCTCCTCAAAATTATAAGGTAACGACATTGCTTATGCAACTTACACGCTTCTCGGAACTTTGACGTTCACTGCTAACCTAAGTTCAATACTAAGTTTAAAACTATTTGACCAGTTACCATCTGCATTTGGATGAAAATAGTTTATAAACTATCGGGGGGGGGCCCGACCGGATTGGGTAATGCGATGGGTAATAACTGGAAATTGTACATCTATTTTGAAGAAATTCCCCCGAGAACTCGATATAGATGGAAAATGTACAGGTAATTCTCTCGTAATTGCTCAAATCGGTAATAAAGCTAGAATTTAACTGTATGAAATCAAGCTATTACCCATTTGAACGGAAATATCCAAAAATTAACTACAGAAAATCCATCTATATCACGACAAGAACAGGCCTAAATAAATTCTCACATTAAGTTCCACCAATACAATCCGCGTCAGCATGGCTTTACACATAACAAAAAACCCTTAGCGCCTCACTGGCAACTTCGGGTTCTGTTAACTTAAGATCTCACTTGCAAGAACTGACGGAAAAGAAAGACAGCCTTCAGCTTCAAGAGATCATTTACTTTTTTGAAATCAACTTGCAGAAGATCACTAATTTTCTCCAAACGATACGTAACCGTATTCCGATGAATGAATAATTGCTTTGCCGCCTCACTGACTTGACCATCGTTTCGAATAAATACTTCAAGCGTACGAATCATTTCTTGTGAGTACTCCGGATCCTTTTCTAAGAGAGGGCGCAGGATCTTGGCACAGTAATCTTCCATCATCGGAGATGACAAGTGCTGGAAGAGATGAGCGAATTCGATCGTTTCATAATGCACTACGCGGTCCGGCAAACAGAGCTTCTCTGCCATCCGCCCAGTCTCACCACATTCCAGGTACGCTTCGCGAAGTGCTGTGGGTTTCACTTTCAGAGCAGATGTGTAAAACACTATGCCATCTTTATCAGATGCGTTGCCAGCTTCCCCGTCATATTTGCTTAAAAGCTGCGATAGCTCTTCTTCGGGAAAGCCATCCGCTTGTGTGGTGGAGTAAATCGAGAACATGTGATCCTTCAAAATAAAATGATGACCTCGCAAGTTGCTTGATTTTGAATGCGAGTCCATATATTGCTTTAATTCTTTGAGCTTTTCATTCGTAGGATCTGGAAGCAATGACTCCTTCTTGCTCTTCCCTATTACACACTGGTAAGCACCTGTAAAAATGAATAGGCCTCTCGCTTCCGCCTGCTCCATGAACTCCTCAAGCGACGTCCCTTTCTCCAAATAGCGGATCAGATTATTCTGCAAATCCCGCTCTGCTGAAGCTTCCACATGGGAACGGAACGTATAACTCATATGAAAGGTCAGAATATCTGCGGCTTGTTGGAACAAACCTTCCTCGACTGTTGCAAGCAAGACGACATCCGGAATAATTAACAAATGGCCTAATGGCTCATCATCTTGTTGTTGTAAACTAACGCGATACGCTCTATCTTTTCCTGCATACACCCAGCCTGATTTACGCTTTTTCGGCCAGTTTTGAGCAAGCTGATCTGAACTCCACGTACTTGTGTTATATAAAATTTGGCCTCTTGCTCCAACGACTGCTGTGGGATACCCTAGAATTTCGCTGACGAGTTGAAACATGGCCATCATATTATCTTGCTTCAACCCGAATTGCATCAGTTTCTTCTGCTTTTCGAGTACCGTCTGCAGCAATTCTGTATTCCGACGATATTCAGCGTTAAACAGCGCATTCATTTGATCTGAAAAAGTAAATTGAAAGGGCATTTCAATAATTGGAAAATGTAATCGATCCGCCTCATCCATGACGATTTGCGGCAGCTCCGTCCAAAATCTCCCGAGCTTAATCCCCAGACCTGCGGCTCCGCGGTCATTTAATTTGCGCAGGAGGTTCACGGTTTCTTGCGGGCTGTCTTTCATCGCGAATGCCGTAGTAAACAACATTTCACCTGATTTCGTCCAATCTGCTATATCAGGTGCGTCCATAACATTAACCGATTTAACAATTCGGGACTCACCTTGTTTCCCGGCGACTAGCTTCGCTTCTGTTAAAGGATAAATCGCCAACGCTTCACGAATGGTAAGATGCATCGTGCTTCCCCCCTATGCCTTTTAATCGATTATAGGATGACTAAATGGTAACAGTCAATGTTTTTACGTCACAAAACATGACATCGAATACAATTTTATGAAATTTTCATGAAAATTATCATTTTTATGTAATATTATATGACATCAAATATAGAAAAGAACCTCCATGACCACTATCCTCGTGGTAATGAAGGCTCCTTATGCTGAAGCTTTCGTCTAAATCACACGAAACGACCCTGTCGCAATCGTCCCCAAATTACCCTCGCTGTCCTCAACACGACCTTGTGCTGTAATCATTTTACGTGATTGATGGACAAGCTCCGCTGTCACAAGCAGTCTTCCAGCATAGAGGGGCGACACAAAATGAACATTCAAGTTTGTTGTCACAACCTTCTCTTCTGGCCTCGCTATCATCGCAATAATTCCCATAGCTGTATCCAACAACGAAGATGTGACGCCGCCATGAACCATCCCTATCGGATTCAAATGATGCGGTTTCGCATCCAAAGCGATCGTTATGACGCCGTCCTTCAGATCTACAAATTCACAACCCAGATAGCCCCAGAAGGTGGGCTCCGCTGCTGCGGCGAGCTGCTGCAATCTTCTTATTATACGATCATTTCCATCATCCATTGGACTCCCTCCTTCTTTGTAAGGGCTGCCCCTACGCATGATAGCAAAGCTATTTTACTGCTTCACTTCTTCCTCTAGTAATTGCCGCCGGAGCACTTTGCCAATCATCGTTTTCGGCAAAGACTGCCGAAATTCTACTTTACGAGGTACTTTATATGCAGCCAATCGTTCTCTGCACCAAACATCGAGCTCTTTCTCCGTGAGCGTCATCCCTTCTCTCAGTACGATAAACGCTTTCACGGTTTCCCCTCGGTATTCGTCCGGAACGCCCGCTACAGCCGCTTCTAGAATCGCTGGATGCTCATAGAGAACTTCTTCAATATCGCGCGGATAAATATTAAAGCCACCTGCAATGATTAAATCCTTCTTCCGGTCAACGATCGAGAAGAAACCATCCTCATCCATGCGCCCCATGTCCCCGGTGTATAGCCAGCCATCTTTGATCGTCTTAGCCGTTTCTTGCTCACGCTTCCAATAGCCCTTCATAATTTGAGGGCCTTTGATAATAATTTCTCCGATTTCACCTATCGGCATTTCTTCGCCAGAGTCAGAATCCACTACTTTCGTAACTGTATCTGGAAAAGGAACGCCAATGGACCCTATTTTACGAAATCCCCAAATGGGATTGGAATGCGTGACGGGAGAAGCCTCTGTCAGGCCATAGCCTTCAATTAATCTACCTCCGGTCAATGCTTCAAATCGCTCTTGAACCTCCAAAGGCAGTGGCGCTGAACCGCTTACACAAACATTAATTGAAGAAATATCAACTTCCTTCACCCGTTTATGATTGATTAACGCTACATACATGGTAGGCGCACCTGGAAAAATGGTAGGTTTTAATTTGTGAATCGTATCTAAAATCATATCAATATCGAATTTTGGGATGAGGATTAACATCCCTGCCCGAAACATAGCTTGATTCAGCAAAACAGTCAAACCAAAGACATGAAAGCAAGGAATGGCCCCTAAGAAACGATCTCCGCCAGGCTGTACTTGATAGCACCAATGACTCGTCTGATACGTATTGGCGATTAAGTTAGTGTGTGTCAGCATGACACCCTTAGACAGACCCGTTGTTCCCCCCGTGTATTGGAGCAATGCGATATCTTCATCGGCATTGACATCCACACAAATCGGCGAAGCAGAAGCAGCGCGAAGTAATTTCTTAAATGCATAAACACCATCACCATAGGTGACATCTAGCTTGGCGCCATCCTTTTTCATTTTAATCGGATATAACAGATTCTTTGGAAATGGTAAATAGTCCTTAATCGACGTCACGATCACATTGCGAAGAAATGTCCTTGATTTCGCTTTCTGGACGCGATCGAACAACAGATCCAACGTCACAATGACGACAGCTTCTGAATCAGAGAGCTGATGAATCAGCTCTCTCTCCACATAGAGCGGATTCGTCATCACGACAATCCCGCCCATCATCAAAGTTCCGAAGTACGCAATGATGGCGGACGGACAATTCGGCAGCATAATCGATACCCGTTCCCCTGGACGCACCCCAAGATCCATTAACACGTGAGCAAATTGATAAGACGCATGAAGCAATTCGCGATACGTTAGCTTTTTACCCAAGAAATACAAGGCAGGCCGTTCGGGAAATTGATTTGCAGAATCAACCAACAGACGTGCTAGATTATGTTTCGGGTACTCGTAAGTCGGCGCCACTTCCGATGGATAATGACGCAGCCAAGGCTTTGTCTCCCTCATACAAAACCATCCCCTTCAGGTTCTTGACACCCCAGACTCATCCGATGAACTTCTCACCCTGAATTACACGTGCGGCGATGTCGCGCTTCAACCCCACAGTATTGACACTGCTGCGTCTAGACAGTTTCTTGAGTATGGAAAGTTGAGTCCGAAGCACATCTCCTTCTTCCATCGTACTGAGCGCTTCTTTCGCATATGCCTCAATTTTGTCAAAAGCCTCATGAATAAATACCGTCGTAAGCTGAATGGCATTGGTCGCCTTCGTTTCACCAAGCTTGTGAATGAGCTTTTGGGTCCGTAATAGCCCGCTTTCCGCTGCAAAAATTTGAATCATGATATCCGCAAGGTTACTCAAAACTTCCTGATTTTTCTCAAGCGCCATGCCATATTTCTGAACGGCAAGCCCGCCAACCATGAGGAAGACCTTTTTGGCCATCGCCACCAAATGAGCTTCTTCCGCCAAAGTGCCTTCAAATGTTTGGCCTGGCATATAGGCAAGCAATTCACCTTGCAGTTCTTGCGCCTTTTGTAGCAAAGGTAGTTCACCTTTCATCGCTTTCTTCACCAATGTACCTGGAATAAGCAAACGATTAATTTCATTCGTTCCTTCGAAAATACGATTAATCCGCGAGTCGCGATAAATCCGTTCTACTTTATATTCTTGAATGAAGCCGTAACCACCGTGAATTTGTAATCCTTCATCCGCAACAAAGTCTAAAACTTCCGAAGCAAATACCTTATTGATCGAGCACTCTAGCGCATATTCAGAAATACCTTTCGCCGAAATCTTGCCTGCCTCTGGACTCGAATGGTCAATATCCTTAAGGATCGTATCGAATAAACCTGTCGTCCTGTACACCATACTCTCTAGGATATACGTTTGAATATTCATCTCTGCCAGTTTTTTGCCAATTAGTGGGAATCGCGAAATCGGGGTCTGGAATTGCTGCCGCGTATTCGCATATTTCACTGCAAGCTCAATGGTTTCTTTGGATGCACCTAGACAACCCACAGCCAATTTGTAACGACCGATGTTCAGAATATTAAAAGCGATGAGATGGCCTTTGCCGATTTCTCCGAGCAGGTTTTCTACAGGCACTTTCACATCTTCGAAAAATAAGGGACGCGTAGATGAGCCTTTAATCCCCATTTTCTTTTCTTCAGGTCCCATCGTAAAGCCAGGATCACCCTTTTCTACGATAAATGCCGTGAAGTCCGTTCCATTAATCTTCGCATAGACGATGAAAATATCTGCGAAGCCGGCGTTGGTAATATACAGCTTGGAGCCGTTTAAGAGGTAGTGCTTTCCGTCTTCGGAAAGGCGAGCCGTTGTTTTGGCGCCAAGCGCATCCGATCCAGAAGTCGGCTCTGTTAAGCAATAGGCAGCAATTTTCGCCCCAGTCGCTAAATCAGGCAGATACTTTTTCTTCTGCTCCGGTGTACCGAAGAACACAATGGGCAGCGTTCCAATGCCGACATGTGCGCCAATGGATAAGGCAAACGATGAGGCACGCGCTAAGTTCTCGCTTATGATCGTGGAACTAACTTTATCCAACCCAAGTCCGCCATAGATTTCTGGCACATCCGCCCCCAGCAACCCAAGGTCACCTGCACTGCGCATGAGCTTAACGGTCAAATCATAATCCAGCTTTTCTAGATGCTCATCATTTGGCATGACTTCCCCATTCACGTAGTCACGCGTTGTTTCCGCAATCATGCGATGCTCTTCCGTGAAATCCTCCGGTGTTACGATAGAATGAAAATCAAGATCCAATATCACAAAGCTTCCGCCAACGACTTTGTTCGTCATGAGTCAACTCTCCTTTAAATGTGGATGCTGAAAATGAAATTGATGATAGCTACAATGAATGATTCCTATTCCGCTGCATGAACTTGAAAAACACCAGCCGCTCCCATTCCGCCGCCGATACACATCGACACAACTCCATACCCACCGCCTCGGCGCTGCAGTTCATAAATTAAACTCGTTGAAAGCTTTGCACCTGTACAGCCAAGTGGATGACCCAGTGCAATCGCTCCCCCATTTACATTGACCTTCTCCTCATCAATTCCCAGTTCGCGAACGATATGAACGCACTGCGAAGCGAAAGCTTCATTAATCTCAAAGAGATCGACTTGATCTTGGGAAATACCAGCCATCTTCAACGCCTTCGGGATCGCTTTGACGGGGCCAACGCCCATGATTTCCGGCTCCACACCGGAAAGCGCGAAGGACAGGAACGTCGCCATCGGCTTCAGACCGAGCGCTTCCGCGCGCTCACGGCTCATCAGCACGGCCGCCGCTGCGCCGTCCGACGTCTGTGACGCGTTGCCCGCCGTCACAGAACCCCCCAAGCTGAACGCAGGCTTCAGCTTGCCTAAGGTCTCCACGGATGTATCAGGGCGAACGCCCTCATCCGTGGCAAACACGTACTCACGAACGTAGGCTTTGCCTCGTTCGTCTACGCCCTTCACGCTCGTGCTCACCGGCACGATCTCATCGGTGAAGCGGCCGGCTGCGATGGCCGCCGCTGCCTTCTGATGGCTGCGCGTTGCGAAGCCATCCTGCGCTTCGCGCGAGATGCCGAAGCGCGTTGCGACGGCTTCGGCCGTATGCCCCATGCCCATGTAGACCTCGGGCATGGTCTCGACCAGCCGCGGATGCGGCGAGAGCTTGAAGCCCGTCATCGGGACGTGGCTCATGCTCTCAACGCCTCCGGCGATGATCACCTCGGCGTGGCCGAGCATGATGCGCTCCGCCGCATAAGCGATGGCTTGCAAGCCGGAGGAACAGAAGCGATTGACCGTGATCGCCGGCACGGTCACGGGAAAGCCCGCATACAGCGACATCGTGCGGGCGAAGTTCAGCCCTTGCTCGCCTTCGGGCATCGCACACCCGATAATGATGTCCTCGACATCCCCTTTGTGGAGTCCGGGTACGCGCCGTACCGCCTCTTCGAGTACGGCTTTGCCTAGATCTTCCGCGCGTGTTTGCGCGAAACTCCCTTTTTTCGCCCGCCCAACAGCGGTGCGTGTTATAGAAACAATGACGGCTTCCTTCATCGAACTCACCTCATTAGAATAATTGGGTATAAATCCCATACAACACATCAGAATATCCGTATATTTATCTGGAAAGCTTGCGCTTCTACCGTCTCTCCTAGCTCAACACTGCCAACAAGCTAGTTCCTCAAAGCCTTACCCTTCGAGAGCATAAACTGCATCCGCTGCTGCGTCTTGAGCTCACCGCATAGACTCAAGAAAGCCTCGCGTTCCAAATCCAGCATGTATTGCTCCGATACTAGCGTCCCAGCAGGTACATTGCCTCCCGCCAATACATGTGCAAGTTTATTCGCGATCAGCTGGTCATGCGCACTGATGTACCCGCCTTGGCGCATGGTGTAGGCGCCGACCTGCATTACCGCCTTTCCGTTCTCGCCCACGACACGGATTTTCTCTTGCGCTGGCGGTGTATAGCCAGACGCATCCATCCGAAGCACCGCTTGCTTCGCCTCATAAATCCGATGATCTGTTTTGACCACAACGGAATCTTGCGCTCGCATATAGCCGAGACGTTTCGTATCATGGCCGCTTGTGGATACCTTCGCCATAGCCACCGTCTCAAACGCTGCATTGATCCACGGCTGCAGATCAACCTCCGGATCTCTCACTTGCTGACTGGCCAGCAGCGCCAGCTCTTTGCAGCCGCCTCCGGCTGGAATAAGCCCAACACCCGTCTCAACGAGTCCATAATACGTTTCGGCCGAGAAAATCGTCTGGTCCGCCGGCATACAGGCCTCTACGCCACCACCGAGCGTCATTTTATGCGGAGCAGCGACGACCGGTTTATCCAGTCTTTTCAGCTTCAACATCGCGTTCTGGAATAACCGAATGATGCCATCCACTTCATCCCACTCGCCGTCCTGCGCTTCCATCAATAGCAGCATCAGATTTGCGCCAACGCAGAAGTTTTTACCTTCATTGGCCACAACAAGTCCCCTATAATTACTACGTACCTCATCAACACTCTGCTGAATCATCGTGAGAATATCCGCCCCAATGGCATTGTTCGGTGAATTGAACTCCAAGCAAGCTACGTCATCGCCGATATCAATTAAACTTGCACCGCTATTCGAGCGGATGACTTTGTTTTGCTGCTTGAGCGCCGCAAGCGAAATGATCTCAGGTTTGGACTCTACCTCGCCGAGCTCCTGATTTAATATGGCAAAGATTCGACCCTCTTTGCGCTCATAGAAGCTGTCATGCCCGGCTGCAATCCACGATTTTACCCATTCAGGCACCGTGCTGCCTTCTGCTTCCATGCGTTCTACCGAACGTTTCAAGCCAATCGCATCCCACGTCTCAAAAGGTCCCAACTCCCAGTTAAAGCCCCACTTGAGTGCATTATCAATGTCGACAATGTTGTCTGCGATTTCATCTCGTTTCTCAGCCGCATATAGAAGAACAGGCTTCAAAATGTTCCACGCCAGCTCCGAGTACCGATCCTTCGCACCCAACAAGGCTTTAATCTTAGCGACAGTCCCCTTCGCTTGTTTCGAAGCTTCTAAGGATGCTGAGTTGATTTTACGACCTGCCGAGTATTCCATTGTCTCTAAATTCAATGCTTGAATTTCCTTGCTTTCAGCCGTTTTCACTTTCTTATAAAAACCTTGACCTTGCTTCTCGCCGATCCACCCTTTGGCTACCATCTCTTTCAAAATAGCAGGCGTATCGAAGACATCCTTCTCAATTGGATCCGTCACAAGATCAAACACATTGTTCGCCACATGTACAAACGTATCGAGACCAACGAGATCCAGTGTGCGGAAGGTCGCGCTTTTCGGCCGCCCCATGGCAGGTCCTGTAACCGCATCTACCTCTTCAACCGTATAGCCTTTGGACAGCATTTCTCTTAAAGTAATCAACAAACCGTAAGTACCAATCCGATTACTTATAAAATTAGGTGTATCTTTCGCTTGCACAACGCCTTTTCCAAGCTTTTTCTCACAAAAATCACTCATAAACGATATGATTGCAGGATCCGTCTGTTCATTCGGAATAATTTCCAGTAATTTCATATAGCGCGGAGGATTAAAGAAATGAGTCCCTAGGAAATGTTTCTTGAATGCAGCTCCAGCGTTCTCCACCATGGCATTGATGGAAATCCCTGACGTATTCGACGAAACGATCGTACCAGGCTTCCACACCTTTTCAATCCGAGAAATCAGCTCTTGTTTGGCCTGCAAATTTTCGATAATGACTTCAACAATCCAATCTACTTGGCTCAATTTCGCCCAATCGTCCTCGATATTCCCCGGAGTGATACGCGAGGCAAAAGCTTCGCTATACAAGGGTGCTGGGTTTGTTTTCGCAAGCTTCTCTAAGGCACTCACTGCAAAGCGATTCCGCACTTTAGGATGATCGAGCGTAAGACCTGCTGCTTCCTCTTGTGGCGTTAGCTGCTCTGGTACACGATCAAGCAACAAAACAGGAATACCTACATTGGCTAAATGCGCAGCAATACCGGAACCCATTACACCCGAACCGATTACCGCTGCCGTACGAATAGTTGTCATGAGATCATCTCCTAAAAGTTTTTCGATAGACCAAACACCGATTGTGCAAGAATTTCCGCGATATCTCGCGCTTTTACCTGATCCTCTACTTCTTTCAGCTTCGTGCCATCCTCCACCATCGTCAAACAATACGGACACGCCGAGGAGATCACCGTTGGCTTGACGCTCAGCAGCTGCTCCGTACGCGCCACATTCACACGTGTACCCGCTGTTTCCTCCATCCACATCATACCTCCGCCCGCTCCACAGCACATGCTGTTCTCACGAGATCGCGCTTGTTCCACAAGTTCCACGCCTGGAATCGCCCGCAACACATTACGGGGCTCCTCATACACCTCGTTATAACGACCTAAGTAACAAGAATCGTGGTACGTTATGCGTTCATTGACCTCGTATTGCGGAGTCAAGCGTCCCTCTTTTACCCACAAATCCAACAATTCTGTATGATGAAATACCTCGGCGGTTAAGCCAAATTCCGGATACTCATTTTTGAACGTGTGGTACGTGTGCGGGCATGTCGTAACGATCTTTGTGACTTTATACTTTTGAAAAGTAGCGATATTGTCCGCACATAGCTGTTGGAACAAGAATTCATTCCCCATCCGACGCGGCGTGTCTCCCGAATTTTTCTCCTCGTTTCCTAATATGGCAAAAGAGATACCAGCCTCCTTCATTAATTTCACGAATGCATGCGTTATTTTGCGGCTGCGATTATCATAGGCACCCATTGATCCTAAGAAGAACAGATACTCAAATGTCGGATTTTCCTTGACCGTTCGCACCTCAAGAGCATCTTCTGGGTCAACCTCTTTGACCCATTTCACACGATCATTGCGGGAGATTCCCCACGGATTACCTTGTCTTTCGATATTTTGGAGCGCGCGCTGACCGTCATGCGGCATACTGCCTTGCGTCAGCACCAAGTGCCTGCGCATATCAATGATTTTATCCACATGCTCATTCGCTACTGGACATTGATCTTCACAGTTCCTACAGGTTGTACAAGCCCACAGCTCTTCCTCGGTGATCACACCGCCGATGAGTTCAACCTCAAGTGCATTCCCCTGCGATTCCGGCGCGAACACCATGGCAGGCACCCAAGGCGACTTCGAGGTTATGGCTGCGCCTTTCTCCGTCAAATGATCGCGCAGCTTCGTTATGAGATGCATCGGGGATAGCAGCTTACCTGTCGTATTAGCGGGACACACGCTCGTACAACGACCACATTCTACACAGGAGTAGAGATCCAGCATTTGCTTTTGCGTAAATTCCTCAATCTTGCCAACACCGAATGTCTCCGCATCTTCATCCTCCAAATTCAAGGACGCGAGCTTACCCGTCGGCTCCGTACGCCGAAGAAGTATGTTGATCGGAGCGGTAATAATGTGAAAATGCTTGGACTGCGGCACATAAATAAGAAAAGATAACAGAATCAGGAGATGCATCCACCAGCCTATATAGAATCCAACCGTTGCCGCTGAAGGTGTCATTCCTTCGAATAATGCTGCCCAAACCGATGTCAGAGGAGCGAAGCCTGAAGCTGGGAGACCCTCGCGTACACGTTCAAACCCACCGCTTATGACGACTGACAACATCAGGAACATGATAAAAAACACGACTATACTTGGCTTCCAGCCTCGCTTAAGGCGTTTAAGCTTTTCGATATAGCGCCGATAGGTCGCGTAGCCCATGGCCAACACGATCAACCCAACCGTTACTTCCTGCATGAGGGTGAAGTAGTCATAACCAGGGATAGGTAACCCTCGGTCAATTAATCCTTTTAAAATAAGGTCCAAGGCACCTAGCTGTAGAATAATGAAGCCATAAAAAATCACGATATGCATAATGCCGCTCTTTTTATCCTTCAATAACTTCGTCTGGCCAAACACTTGAACCGCAAACCCCTTGAGCCTTAAGCTAGCTTCCTTCTTTAAATCCACCGATTTCCCCAACTGGATATATAAATATCGGTGATACACAACCCGGCCGAACCCGTAGAGTGCCAAACCCGTAACCGCCAGAAAAAGGAGAAACTGAATCAGCGTACCGGTCATGTTGGACCCTCCTTTATTTAATTTGTTAACATGCTTTGGAACGTCGTTCCCTTATATCTCCACATTTTTTGTTAACGCTTACATTCATGAATCGCAAAAAAGCAAATTCCATTAGTCCCTTTTTAGATAAGAGTAGAAACCTGCTTCATTGTGAAGAGTAAGCCGACAAACCTCCCTACATGCTTGGTTAAGCGGAATAAGTCGTTGACAAGGCGTACTGCGTATTTTATGATGAAATTACGAAAATGAATGAGTATTCATTCACCGATATTTGTATTCTAACACCGAGGTGATCTCCTTGACAAGTGGCAAAAAACCAGACAAGTATTATGCGATTCTCGAAGGAGCTATGAAAGTATTTGCGGAAAACGGGTTTCATAAATCCCAAGTATCGCGCATTGCCAAAGAAGCCGGCGTCGCGGATGGCACCATTTATCTCTACTTCAAAAAGAAGGAGGATATCTTAACTAGTCTTTTTCAAGAGAAATTAGGCGAACTCGTTGAGAAATTCAACCTCGCTGTCCGTGAAAGCACGAGCGCGAAGGATGCGTTGCGCAAAATCTGTGAGATCCATTTTAGCGAGCTGGAAAACAACATTCATATGGCCTACCTCACACAAATTGAGCTTCGTCAAAGTGATTTGGAGCTTCGTAAAGAGATTGGTCTTGCCCTTAAGAGATATATTATCCTCATCGAAAATATATTAGAAAAAGGAAAGCACGACGGCAGCTTCCGATCCGATTTAGACGTTAAATTGGTAAGACTCCTCATTTTTGGAGGTATGGATGAAGTCGTTACCTCTTGGTTGATTTCTGGTCAGAAATATTCGTTAACCGCACAGGTTAGCCCTACGCTTGATTTTTTCTTGAGAGGCATTGAGACGTGAATATGGCTTCAAAGACCACCATTTAAAGTTCTTATTTCATGTATATTCAGGAGGGAGCTTGGCTATGGACATTTTTGTATTATTGAAGCAAACGTTTGATACAGAGGAGAAAATCGTCTTGCAAAATGGCGTCGTTCAAGAGGATGGCGCGAAGTTCGTTATTAATCCGTACGACGAATATGCCGTCGAGCAAGCCATTCAGCTTCGCGATGAACATGGCGGTAAAGTGACACTTCTATCGATCGGACCTGATCGCACGGCAGAAGCGCTTCGAACAGCCCTCGCGATGGGTGCTGACGAGGCTGTCTTGATTACCGATGACCGAATTTTGGGCGATGAATTTGAAATTGCTGAGATTTTGGCAGCGTATTTGCGAGACCAATCGGTCGACCTCTTGCTTGGCGGAAACTTCTCTGTCGATAACGGTGCAGGCCAAGTTGCGATACGTCTGGCTAATCTGCTTGGATTGCCTCATGTTGCTTCGATTACCAAGCTGGAAATTACAGGTGAAAAAGCGCTTGTTCACCGCGATGCCGAAGGCGATATCGAAGTGATCGAGGTGCCACTCCCTGCTCTATTTACAGCTCAACAAGGCTTGAATGAACCCAGATACCCCTCACTTCCTGGCATTATGAAAGCAAAAAAGAAACCTTTCCAGCATTTAACCCTTGATGATATTTCTGGCGCGGATGCCATTATTGCCAAAACGACACGACTGGCCTTATCCTTGCCGCCTGAACGCAAAGCGGGCCGCATTCTCAAAGGCGAGCTTACCCACCAAGTAACTGAACTCGTTCAAGCACTGCGTAACGAATCCAAAGTGATCTAACTATACCCATTAAGTGACTAGGGAGGCTATATCGATGGCTAAACAATTTCTTGTAGTTGCAGAAGCTCGCAGTGGCAAGCTTCGTCAAGTATCCTTTGAAGCCTTACGTTCAGCGCAGCTATCTGCTGCTGATGGTGATACCCTTGCTGCAGTTTTGCTCGGGGGTGCTGGCACGAAAGAATTAGCGGGTGAGCTGGCAGCTTATGGCGCAGGCACCGTCTATGTTGTTGAGCATTCGCAGCTAGAGAGCTACAGCTCGGAGTCGTATCTAAGTGCATTGCTGGCCGTGACCGCTGTTGCAGAGCCCAATGCACTGTATTTCGGCCACACGGCTATGGGCCGCGATCTCGCACCTTTGGCCGCGGCATCACTGTCCGCAGGCCAAATCTCCGACGTTACCGCCATCGAACGCAATGGCGATAACGTATGGTTCACGCGACCGCTTTACGCGGGCAAAGCCGTGGAAAAGAAAGCGTTTACCGACCCGGCTGCACCATGGGTCGTCACGGTAAGACCGAACAACATCGCGGCTGCCTCGCCTGACGCTTCGCGTCAAGCTGCAATCATCGATGTTGCCTACCCTGCTCCCTCCCTGCGCAGCATCATCCGGGAGGTCGTGAAAAAAACGTCCGGCGCCATCGACTTGGCTGAAGCCAAGATCGTCGTCTCCGGCGGTCGGGGCGTGCGCAGCGCCGATGGGTTCCAGCCGCTCGAAGAGCTGGCTGCCGTCTTAGGCGGCGCTGTTGGAGCTTCCCGCGGAGCCTGCGACGCGGGGTACTGCGAGTACGCGATGCAGATCGGCCAGACCGGCAAGGTCGTGACGCCGGAAATTTACATCGCGTGTGGCATTAGCGGCGCCATTCAACATTTGGCGGGGATGAGCTCTTCGCGCGTCATCATCGCCATCAACAAGGATGCGGAGGCGCCGATCTTTAAAGTCGCCGACTACGGCATCGTCGGCGATCTGTTCGAGGTCGTGCCGCTGCTGACCGAGGAGTTTAAGAAGCTGCTGGCATAAAGCAGCAGCCGAAAGCAGCCCCTTTCCGCGAAGCGAAGGGGCTGGTTTTTTATAAAGAATTACTTCCTCAAATTTCGTCGAACGAAGTAAAGTGTCGCCCCTATTACAGCGATTCCAATTATTGCTACCCAGATAATAATATAGGGATGTAACCGATTCAGATCACCTTCGATATTAACTTGTTTTATTGGAATTTTACCCTCACCTAGTACCGCTAAATCCTCTTGTGCTTGATCTAAAACAACCGTCCGATCGCAAATGATAGTGACAAGTAACTCTTTGCCTCCATACATGCTAGATGGCCCAGCATACACCAAATACTCCTTGCCCTTCTCGAAATTAAATCCACAATCCCCGCCACCGCTTCCCGTGTGAATAATGATTTGAGATTCTGATCCACCTTTCCATGTGAGGCTTACATCGAACAGCGCAGCTTTCGTCATACTACCGTTCAAGTTTTTTTCCTCTTTCACTTCAAGGACACGACCAGCAAAAACGGCTTCCGAACGGCTAAATTGGGCTTCAACAGTTTGTGGGCGAGCACATGAACAAGCATACGCATTCGAAGGAATGAAGATCGACATGATATTTAAACCTACGAAAATCATCAAAATCAAACTAACTATTTTCCTCACCACAACTCCCCCTTCTAACTCCGACAATAAAAAACAACTCACACAGCTCATAAACGTTCCAGAGTTCCCAAATGTTTCAAGCTATATTCGCCAACATGTTGCCAGCCAGCTTCATGAAGCCCTCACCTTTCTAACTTTGCCACTTGAACTTCACCCTGCCATCCCCTATACTTTTTCTACCAACAACGCATTCTTTACAATTAAGGAGTACTGCCCATGTCATTATCACCCAAAGAAATCGTCCTACAATTCTTCCAGCTTGTTCGTTCTGGGCAGCAGCCCGACGCCGCTCACGACCTCATGGCCGATCAGGTTCTAGCTCATCAAATGACAGCCGAAAATGAAACTACTGTTCATCGGACACCAGCTAATTACGCTGATCATGTCCGAGAGATGCTTGACGCATACGGCACATTTCAACTGGAAATGCAAGAATTCCTCACACAGGAGGATCGTGTGTATGTTCGTTGGAAGCAAACCGGCACCCATATTGGTGAGGTCGACGGCTACCCACCGACTGGTAAAACAATCATCGAAATTGCCAGCGCCGTATATCGCGTAGAGAATGGTAGAATCGTAGAATACTGGATTCAGATCGATCGCGAAGGTATCCGTGCTCAGCTCGAACGAAACGCACAGTTGACGTAGTCCTCTCTTCTATTCACCCATCAACTCCAAAAAAGCTGCTCCCTACTAGCCACTAGGCCCGAAGGAACAGCTTTTTGCATCTCGTTTTGCATCTCGTTTTGCATCTCTTACGGCTACTTGTTACTCCCAATCCAACTATCCAACCTAGCAGCAATATCCGCCATAACCTCACCACGGTTAATTTCATTCAACATTTCATGTCGGCCACCTGGATACAACTTATAGCTGATATCCTGAATCCCCAGCTTCTCGTAGGACTTAATCAGCCTGCGCACACCTTTTCCTTGTCCGCCGACAGGATCTTCCTCACCCGAGAAAATATAAATCGGGATATCCTTTCGAATACGACTCACATGTTGGAGTTGATGTATTTCCTTCAAGCCTTTGAAGAAATCTCTAAAATACCCCGAAGTAAAGATACCGCCACAGTAAGGATCCTTCATATAGGCATCAACTTCTTGTTCGTCTCGACTCAACCAATCAAACGCCGTACGATTCGGCTTAAATCTAGCGTTAAAGTTGCCGAAAGAAAGCGCGGTCAGCATCAAACTCCGAAAATGATCGCCCCGGATAGCGGCTTCCAACGTCGCAATGGCAATCCCAACCTCGAGCGCCGCGCCTTCTTTGCCATTAGAGCCAGACAATAGAATACCCTGCACATGATCAGGATACCGCTCCAAATGAGAAACCATATAGTACTGTGTTAAAAATGACCCCATACTATGCCCCAGCATAAATAATGGCAAGAAAGCCCGCTCTTGATTAAACCGATCTCCCTGTTCATTATCAAGTCTAGTTTCGACTGCATTATCTTCATATCGCTTACGAATTTGCAACGTAATCTGACCCATGACTTCGGCCATGGCATGAAAGCTATCCTTGCCAAACTTGCCCACAGCGTCCAACGAGCCTGCTGTTTGCCCGTGACCCAAATGATCATTCGCAAACACCGCATAACCGTTCTTGGTTAAAACCTCAGCTAAACGCTCATATCTGGCAGCCGTTTCTGCCATTCCATGGGCAATTTGCACGATTCCCTTCATTTCCACGTCTTCCGATGGAAGCCACTCGTACACATAGTGTTTGATTCCCTGCGCATCTTCCCAAATAAAATGCCCTTTACGCATAAGACTCCCCTTCCAAATTCCGCTTCTTCACATCTTTAGTATACGTCTTCTGACGAATGAAAACAGCCCCCATTCCAAAGGCATGGGAGGCTGCTGTATGAGTACGGTATGATAGCTATACTTTGCTTTTGGACTTCGTTGATTTCACGGCTTGCAATGAGGCTTGAGCATGTGAGATGGTAGCCGTTGTCTCAAATCTTTTTCTCTCTGTCTTATCAATCTGTGTAATCTTGCCATCATGGACAACAATTTGCACCGATCCATATTCCAGTCCTTCTAAAATTTGCTTAATTCGCTCAACCCAAACTTCATCTAGTTCCAGTGGTTTCGCCATTCTCATGCCTCCAAATCATTCATTTAAATTGTCCAATCATTCCACTCTTTGTTGCGTTTATACGTATAATTCAGCCAATCACCCGTTTTCTCCAGCAATTCTGTCGTTGAGGGGGTTGTCGAATACGTATGATTTGCTTGATACACGAGTTCCAAATCACATTGACCTTCTTTACGCAGCCAGAACATCTTCTGATATAACGGCGCATAATCGACGGGTATCGTTTCATCCGCAGTTCCATGGACAACAAATACATCGCCAGTAAATTTACGTAATTGTTCAAACGGTTGATGCTGTGATAAAGATTCGAAGAATCGACTTGTTAGTTTATATCCATGATGATCGATCGTACCGCCTTGAGGCAGCTTCTCGTATTCATTCTTGCCGACGATTCGCATAATATCGTTGTGTGGATGGGCAACAGCTGACCAAAGGACTAGCGTCTTTACACGATGATCCTTAGCTGCTGTAAGTACTGCCGCGGCTCCGCCTAAGCTATGTCCAAGTAGAATAACTCTGCTCAGATCCACACAATCTATAGAAACACCATAATCAATCACTCGGCGAGTCTGCTCGATAAGGACATCTAGCCCACCTGATCCATAATCCCCCGTACTTTCACCGCATCCGCCATAATCAAAACGAAGTACAAAATAACCTTGCGCACTAAAAGAACGAGCCGCCTTAACAAAAAGCCGGTCCACACCGATTCGACTCCCTATAAATCCGTGACAAATGATGATTAAGGGCCAACGTTGACAATCGGCTTGAACCGCTGTGGGTTGCTGTGTAGGGTAATGTAACGTTGCGGCTAATTCGACATCGTCGCTTTGAATCGTGATGGCATGCTCCATGCTGGTAACTCCCTTTCGTTACTCATATTATTCTTATGCATTTACTCGGAATTAGAATGTAAACTCATCTTAACATGGCAAAATATTGGTGTCAATGCATAATTCACATAATTATCCAAGCATTTTTTTGAATAGAACCTGTTCTTTTGTACTTCTCACAAGTGGCCATTTCTAAATTCATTTATCTTTACTATTATATGCAAAAATAAAAACTTGACATCACATATTTTTTCCAAAATTACTTATTGACAGAATAATCCTGGCGCTGTTATAGTCATTTTTATAAAACCAAGTAAGTTGGTATGTTTTATGAGAATAGGCGGTGTTCCATGCGTAACAAGGTTTTCAAGGCGACGGTTCGATCCGTGCTGATAGGCTATTTAATTGTGTTTCTTCTTATCCCTATTGCTTCCATTTACTTCAAAGGATTTTCGTTAGGCTGGGAGCCTTTTTGGAAAGAAGTCACTGGACCTTTAGCATGGAAATCGATTGTATTAACAGTAAAGTTAAGCATTATCGCAACGGTCATTCAAGCAGTGGTAGGAACAATCATCGCGTATGTCCTTGTCCGGTATCGATTTCGTGGACAGAGCATTCTTAACAGCATGGTTGATCTCCCCTTCTCACTTCCTACCTCCGTCGCAGGCTTAATGTTTCTCACCCTACTAGGACCACAAAGTCCACTAGGAGCTTGGCTTGACTCTGTTGGGATTAAACTTCTTTATAATCAAACCGCAATCGTTATTGGTCTCGTGTTCGTTACCTTTCCCTTCGTTGTTCGAACGGTTCAACCACTATTGGAGCAGATTGATCCAGCAGAAGAACAAGCAAGCTTTACGCTAGGAGCTAACAGATTTTATACCTTTTACAGAATCGTGTTACCAGCTCTTCTACCCGGTACGATTGCCGGCAGCATGCTTGCGTTTTCCCGGTCATTGGCTGAGTTTGGTGCTATCTCCCTGATCTCAGGCAACTTACCTGGCAAAACAATGGTCGCTTCGGTCTATATATATGGTGAAACTCAGAACTACAACCCAGAAGGTGCAGCTGCCATCTCGCTTGTCCTCCTGACACTCTCCGTCCTGATATTATGGGTTATCCATGTATGGACTCGCGGAAAGGGGCGGCTAGCATGAGAAGATTATTGATCGGTATTTCTTTTTTGGTTATATTCCTACTAATCATATTGCCTTTCTTAGGTATTACTTTTGGAGCGTTTGAGGATGGTCCTCGCGCCTTCCTTGATGCAATTGTTCGACCAGAGGCTCTACATGCTATGAAAATATCCTTAATTATTGTCACCATCGTTACTGTACTTAATGCCATAATCGGAATTTATATTTCATTAGAAATTGTAAGAGGCTCATGGATTTCCCGCCATCTGAAACCGATAATTAATGCCCTGATCGACCTGCCATTTGCGGTATCACCTGTCATTGTAGGCTTAATGGTCATCTTGATTTTCGGACCCAACACAGCGCTAGGTACTTTCCTTGAAGATCATAATATGAAAATTGTCTATGCGATTCCAGGGATGGTTATTGCCACGATGTTTATCACATTTCCTCTCATGGTGCGTGAAGTAGTTCCCTTACTTGAAGAGATCGGCACACAGTCCGAAGAAGCTTCAGCAACCTTAGGCGCCGGACCGTGGCGCACTTTCTTCCAGGTGACCTGGCCGAGTATTCGCTGGGGTGTCGTGTATGGGTTGATTTTGACCATTGCTCGGTCGCTCGGTGAATTCGGATCTATCCTGGTTGTCTCTGGCAACATTATCAATCAAACACAAACGGCGACCACACTCGTTTATCAAGACGCTGAGCAGTTCCAACTGGTAGCAGCTAATAGCGTGGCATTCGTATTAGGTCTTGTTTCCATCACGATTTTGTTAGCGTTAGAGTGGCTGAAACGAAGAAGTGAAGCAACAAGAAACCATGGAGGAGGATCCCCACATGCACATTGAAGTAACCAATTTAAATAAACATTACGGCGAATTTCATGCGATCAAAGATGTCAATTTCAAAATTAAAGAAGGGCATCTTGTCGGATTGATTGGACCTAGCGGTGGCGGTAAAACCTCCATCCTGCGGATGTTGTCCGGACTTGAAAGTCCAACTGGCGGCGATATCTATTTCGATGGCATGCTAGCCACACACCTCCCTGTTCAAGAAAGAGGTATTGGCTTCGTTTTTCAAAGCTATGCCCTCTTCAAGCATATGACCGTGTTTGACAACGTCGCTTATGGGTTGAAGGTGCTCAAGAAATCGAAGGCTGAGATTCAGGATCGTGTAACTTATCTATTGAACTTAATGGGGCTCGCAGGCCATGAGCGAAAATATCCGCACCAACTATCCGGTGGCCAACGCCAACGCGTTGCTTTCGCTAGAGCTTTAGCGCCTGAACCGCGCCTGCTCCTACTCGACGAGCCTTTCGCCGCGATCGATGCCAAAATTCGTAAAGAGCTTCGCGTTTGGCTGCGAAATCTGATCAGTGAATTCAAAGTAACAACCCTTTTCGTTACGCATGATCAGGATGAGGCGATTGAGGTTGCCGATGAGATCATTTTGGTCCAAGGCGGCAAAATCGAACAACAAGGAAGTCCTTGGGAAATTTACACAAAGCCTGCTTCATCATTCGCTGCATCTTTCATTGGAGAATCGAATGTTCTTCCCACCTATTCGCCGCTTGTCGGATTCCCAACACTTGCAGAGCTTCAACAAGATGGCAAATGGCTTCCTGATGTGAACGTGCTTATACGACCTGAGAATATCGAAGTTCGTCCGCATAACGTCAATCATTTGGCTACAGCTGGTGAAAAAGGCAAAGTAACGCATGTTCACTTCCGCGGGGATTCCTGGTATTTGGAAATGGATACAGGACAATTCAAGCTTTTTGCCTATCAGCCAGTGAAAGAACGCATTTATCAAGTTGGCGATGAAGTCAATATCCTAATTCACCAGATTTCCGTATTCACGCAATCAGGAACAACCTGGATTGATAATCAGGCGAAACAAGATCCGCAGCCTGTCTTCATATGATTTTTCAAAAATAAGCTTTAGAAAAGAAGGGGAGTTGTTAACCATGAAAAATGTTAAAACGCTTGGACTCGTTACTGCAGCTTTATTCACAGCAAGTATTACCCTTACAGCGTGCGGATCAGGCACGACGAAAACCGCTAGCACAAGTGCGCCGACCGCGGCAGCAACATCAGCTGCAACAACTGCTGCTAGTACTACACCCAAAGCCGATGGCGGTAAAGTCACCATTACTGTCGGTGCTTACTCCATTTTGAAGGATTCCTTTGAAGTGATTCTGCCTAAATTCAAAGAAGAATATAAGAAGAAAACCGGTACTACAGTTGAATTCCAAGAATCCTATGTCGCATCCGGTTCACAAGCTACAGCCATCATTCAAGGCTTCGAAGCCGATATCGCTCCTCTTTCTCTCGAAGGCGATATTCAAAAAATCGTGGAAAAAGGTTTAATCACAAATGACTGGAAAAACAATCCTTACAAAGGATTCGTAACAACTTCCATTGCAGCTATTGGTGTACGTGAAGGGAATCCGAAAGGAATTAAAGACTGGTCAGATTTGACGAAACCAGGTGTTGAAGTCCTCATCCCGAATCCGAGCACATCTGGCGGCGCCAAATGGGACATCAATGCTGTCTATGGAGCTGGTCTTAAAATTTCCGAAGCCGCTGGCAAACAAGATCCTGCAGTAGCTAAAGACCTCGTAGCTAAAATTTATAAAAACATTAAAGTACTCGATAAGAGTGGCGCCGACTCCCTAGCTACCTTCGATAAAGGTGTGGGTGATGCCATCATCACTTATGAGAATGAACTTATTGCTCGTGTTCAATCTGGCAAGAAATATGTAGAAGTGATACCACAATACACAACTTCCATCGAGAATCCAGTTGCAATTATTGATAAATATGTCGATAAGCATGGAAATCGCGAAGCTGTTCAAGCGTTCTACAACTACTTGTTCTCTGCTGATGCTCAGAAAGTGTTTGCTGACAAAGGCTTCCGCTCAGTGCTTCCTGAAGTCGCTAAACAATATGAGAAAAATTACACAACTCCAACTGGTCTTTTCAATATCGAATACCTTGGTGGTTGGGATAAAGTGAACAAAGAACTTTACGGTAAAGGCGCAATTTGGGAAACCATTCTTGCTGAAGGCGGAGCTAAGTAATCGTTCATACGAAATAACCCCAGAGCCTAAGCGCTCTGGGGTTTACGTTGTTTTATGGAGAAGATGTATCACCTCGTCACTCTGTTTCAGTGTCATTCCTTAACCTGCTCCGGATATTTGATCCGCTTCAATTCCGCCACGATAATGATCGTAATGATCACTAACATAAACCAAGAACTAATTTTACCCCAATGAACAATTCGCCAAGAAATTTCTTGATCTGGGTAGCGCCAAGCGCCAAGGAAGGTCGAAATATTTTCTGCCAGCCAAATAAACAAAGCAACCAACATGAAGGAAAGGATCGTATGCATGCGATAGGTTTGGGTCGTGACTGTGAACCGAATATGTGACTTGTAAAACAGAATCACGATCAAGGCAATCAGAATCCATCTGATATCGTACGCAAAATGATGGGTAAAGAAATTGGCATAGATACTTATCGACATCAGGATTGCGATGGAAGTTCTAGGCCAATGGATCAGATGTAAATCAAATCGTTTCCATGCCTGACATACATAACTTGAGACACTGGCATACATGAAGCCGCTATATAACGGGACGCCAGCTATTTTCGTCCAGCCTTCCTCTGGATAGGACCACGAACCCATGTGCACTTTATACAACTCAAGCCCTAGTCCAATGATGTGAAACACCGTGATAACCTTGAGTTCATCTACACTTTCTAACTTCGTCCACACCAAGACAACTTGTGCCAGGATGCACACGAGTAAAATGAAATCATAGCGATGTAGGAATGGCATCGGCAGGACTTTGGATACCGCCAGCGTCAAAAATATGACAACCGGAAAAATGCAGCATAACGCTTGTTTCCAACCGAATATGAAAAAATCCTTCACATGTTCTCTTTTCATCACTTCTCCTGTGACTTATTAGATTTCATATATTTGACCTCAGCAAGATTTACATTAACCAAAGCTTCATCCACGATCGAATCATCTTGTTTGTTCATCTTTTGCCGCCAAATTTCATTCCCTCTGAACCATTTGTCATCCTTTTGATAAAATTCATGATTCTTCTCTTTCACACGATAGTTGAATGTTAGTTCCGAATCACTGTTTATCGCGCCCTCTAAGTACTCTTCCGTGACCTCAAGATTAAATTGAAACCGATTTGTAGTCGGATTATAAAATTGCAAATCCACGTAATTATAGAACACACTCGTCCCCGTCCCAAATGGTATCACTCTGCGGTCGTCCGGAAAAAGATCAAAACTATGATGGTGTCTCTCCTTAATCTCAAGCGGTGTATGTAAAGCCAACCAATACAGCATATTCGCTAGCTGACATAGCCCTCCCCCTGTACCTACACGTACTTCGCCATGCGATAACATGAGTCCTTCTATATAGCCTTTTTCTTTGCTTGTCACCCCGATAAGCTTCCAGAATGAAAACGTTTCACCAGGATGAATGACGATCCCATCCACATGCTTCAAAGCGATCTTCAAATTCACAATTTTATTTTCCTGCAAAATAGGATCCGTGTCTCCGAGCACGCGGCGTAAAATCGACTTATGCTTCTTCACTAAATAATTAAGCTTCTGATTGCTGCTACCATTTGCATATTTGATCCGAGGATTCAAATTGGTGATATGCCTTTTTAACATAAGCTGCTTAACGCGGAGCCCATATAAGAAAGGAAATCGCTTACCTATTCGTTGTTTCATCGTTACAAGATCCACCAGCGATTCATCCTTATCTGTGAAAATGTCATGGAGGAGGGAATTCCTCTATCATTTGACTTCATAACCAATCAAAAAGTTGAGGTGTAGGCAAAGTTTTCGAGAAAGCTGCCTCAGCTTTTGTTTGTTCTCCTTCAAACGCTGTAAGATCAGCTATAGATCTTCTACACGCCAGAGTCTCTTAACACCATTGAATACCTGCTCATTAAATTCCATCAAATAGATATCAGGCATCGAAGTTGACTCCCAGAACTTATAATCAATGCTAGGATCATAATAATTCATAATCAGGGTCATGATGTCACCATGCGTACCAACAACCACTTTCAATCCTTTACACTCCGTCAAAATATGCATGAAGATGCTGATAGCTCTCTCTTGTGCCCCTTTACTTGACTCGCCCCCTGCAAAAGAAAACTGAAAATCTTCATATACTTTAAGCTTTGCTGATTTAAAGTCCATCGGATGAAAATTACCTATTTCTCGTTCTTTCAAATCTTCATAGATACGAATTTCTTTCGTACTGGCCGCAGCTCTAATTGTTTGAATAGCCCTCTCATAAGGACTCGATAGGAATACATCAATTGCTTCATTTTCCAAGATTGATTTGATCGTACATGCATCCAATTCTCCCTTATCTGAAAGCCCCCTCTCCCTTTCCATATCAACAATATAAGGAGATTCTGCGTGTCTTACAAAGTATATGTATGTTTTCATTCTAATTCCCTTCTGATAAAAATCATACTGAAATAGCCATCATCTTTCACTACTATTCAATAGCTAACCAATTATTCCTTCCTTTTCCAAATGAAAAAAGCAGCCCCCATTTGGGAACTGCTAGCATGATTGATCTGATTGAAGTCTTATAATCGCGTTTCTTTGCGTAGCTTGCGGGCAGTAAAACGCGCTTCCGCAGATTCGAACAATCGTTTCTCTTCGTCTGACTCTGCAATAATGCCAGGAACGGGACAAGGCTGCCCCTGCTCATCTAATGCGACAAAAGTAAGGAACGATGTGGCTGTGCGTTTCTTTTCGCCGGTTAGTAAGTTCTCCGACTCAATCTTCACATAGACCTCCATTGAACTGCGATGCGTCCACGTTACGAATGCTTCTAATTGAATGGCTTCACCAAGCTTCACTGGGGCAAAGAAATCCAGGCTGTCACTCGATGCGGTTACCACGCTCTTACGACAATGGCGCATGGACGCGATCGTTGCAACTTTATCTATATACTGCATAACACGACCGCCAAACACGGTGTTATGGTAGTTCGTGTCCGCCGGTAAAATAATTTCTGTCAACACGGTTCGAGACAGTCTTGCTGCTTTAGGTTCCATAGTGCTTGCCTCCGGATGATGACCTCAGACAGGGTACTGCTACTGTGCAGTCATACTTGTTTTAGTTGTAATTCAAAGTTAGTTTACTAGCTGCTTCTTTAGCAAGGCTGCGCGCCTCTTCGACCGTTTGCCCAGAGCTCAGAGCAACTGCCATACGGCGGCCTACTTTGGTTTCTGGCTTGCCAAACACCCTAACCTGCGTATTCGGTACGGATAACGCCTCGTCAATACCACTGATAGTATATTCAACTTGCTCGCGGTCTGCCTTTAGCGTGTAGCTTGCGCCAGGTGTTAAAAGTCGAACTCCTGTAATCGGGAATCCAAGAATGGCTCTCGCATGCAGGGCAAACTCGCTAAGATCCTGAGTAGCCATCGTAACCATCCCTGTGTCATGAGGACGCGGGGATACTTCGCTGAAGTACACGCCATCTGCCGTTAGGAATAACTCAACGCCATACAGCCCATGACCACCGAGCGCATCTGTAATGGTCTTTGCCATTTGCTGAGCATCGATAATTTGCTGCTCCGACATTGTATGCGGCTGCCAGGATTCGATGTAATCGCCATCTTTTTGAATATGACCGATTGGCTCGCAGTAGGTTGTCCCAGATACGGAACGAACTGTCAACAACGTAATTTCGGATTCAAAATGGATAAATTCTTCAACGATAACTCTAGCGTTTTTGGCACGTCCGCCTTCCATCGCAATGTTCCACGAAGCTTCCACGCCCTCAGGCGTACGACATACACTTTGTCCTTTGCCTGAAGAGCTCATGATCGGTTTGATCACACAAGGTGTCCCAATCACCGCTACAGCTGCATGCAATTCTTCAAGGCTGTTAGCAAATTCATATTTGGCTGTGCGTAAGCCCAATGTTTCGGAAGCCAATCGACGAATCCCTTCTCTATCCATCGTCAAACGGGACGCAGTCGCTGTTGGGATAACACGGTAGCCTTCCTTTTCTAGGTCGACTAGAACCGAAGTCGCAATCGCTTCAATTTCTGGCACGATAAGATCAGGGCGTTCTTTTTCGATAATCGCACGCAGTTGCTCGCCATCCAGCATGGAAATAACATGACTACGATGTGCTACCTGCATAGCTGGCGCATTCGCATAGCGATCAACAGCAATCGTCTCAATTCCAAGACGTTGCGCTTCAATGATAACTTCTTTACCTAGCTCACCTGAGCCAAGCAGCATGATTTTTTTGGATTTGTTCGATAATGGTGCTCCGTACATGAGATGAATGCCTCCTAAAAGTATAATGAGTTCAAAAATAATGACAATTGCATATGTAATTCATCCGATAATTGTCGGAGTTTGGCGGAATTTACCTAGATTGACCCTGATCTATTGTACTGGATTTTGAGGGTAAAAGAAAGATGAGATCTTTAGATTTAAACTGCTGGAACTTACGCAAGGCTACTCGTTGCATGTGCTCAGCGAGGACAGAAAATATGAATAAATGGAAATCATACAGCTAATTTTCGTCATTCGGATAATTACAAGCGAATACATGGATATTCTCCAGTTAGTTTCAGGATTTATGGGAGAAACCGCAAAATCCTCGCAAATAACTGGAGTTTATGTGGTTAACGGCTGATTTTTGAAGTAACCGGTTAAAATAGCTGGATTTTTTCCAGGAAAAAGATCAAGTGCTAATCGATTTCAGCAACAGCTTGCGTAATATTGGTACAAGCTGCTCATGCAGCTCCTCGACGTTCGGTACAACTATGCTGCTTCGTCCATACATATTGCGCATGGCATTCCGCTGTGTTTCGTGCACGGTTCCGTTAGCCAGAAACACGCTGATCACCTCGACACCCAGGCGTCTAGCTTGCAGGACGGCTTCATGCGTGTCCAGAATGCCGACATCGTTGTAGTTGGCTGCGGAAGGCTCCCCATCCGAGAACACGAGGAGGATGCGCTGCCGCTCTGTGCGTCGCAGCAGCCGCTTTGTCATCTCGCGAATAGCGAAGCCATCGCGATTGTCCTGCTGCGGCTCCAGTTGCATCAGAGCCGCACCGCTAGTGGCCGCGAGGCAGGAGCCGAAGTCCACCGCAACCTGGAACAGGTTCGGTGCCTCCTGCTCCGTTACGCGGTCTGCGTCCTCCCAGAATCCCACAATTTCATGCGGGATTCGCAGATCTCTCAAGGTCTCGTGAAATAGCACGAGACCTAGCTTGGTTTCGTCCATTTTGTCATACATGGACGCCGAGCAGTCGACCAGCAGCGCGAACGCTGCGTCGAGTTGGGGTACCGGCGCGCGCTTCTTGTAGAAGAGGCGCGGCAGCTCTTGCGTGACGGCTCGCGTAAGCCGCTTGTCGAGCCGCCCAAACAGACGATCGCCGCGCGGGGCGATCCGCTTCTGCTCCAGCGTGCGCCGTATCGCACGCTGCAACGGCTTCGCGAGCGGCGCTGCGCGCTCGCTCAAGCGCCTGAACCCGTCCTCCTGCGCAGCAGTAGGACGTTCAGGCAAGAGCCAGGTCGCCGTCGCATACGCGGCGACCTCGGCCTCCCCGTGCCCCGCGGACGCGGGCACGGAAGCCCCTTGGCGCCGCTCAGCGGCGGCGCCGGTGCGCTGGGCGCGCTGCGAGCGCCCCTGGGTGATGGCGAGCGCCTGGTCGGCGGCATCGCCCTCACGGGGCGCAGAGCCCTGCGCGGCTGTGCGTGAGCCGCGCTCCAGCTCGAACCGCAGCAGCCCCGGGCTGCGGTCGCTGCTCTCGCGATGCCAAGTCGGCATCCGCTCTTGGCCGGGCAATTGACGCTCCCCCTCTTGCTCGGGGAGCACATCATCATTCGCGAGCCGCTTCGCGCGCTTTAGCTCGCCTTTATAATTCGCAGGCAAGGGATCCGCGATGCCACTTCCCTGCTGCGTCCAGAAATACGAAGTCACCGCATCGCGTTCCAGCCACTCGGACAGCATGTTGTGCATCCGTTCACACAAAGCCGCAACATCAGCCGTATGCGCTGCCTCTTCCACTTGCTCTAGCAAATCGTAAAGCCCGGCTAGACGGCCTGCTAACTCACTTCCGAGCGAGTATGAGGGCTGCTCACTCAGCCACGGCTTTCCAGTAAACCAACCATAGACGAATAACAGTACAGCATCTGACAACTCGCTCTTACTCATATGCGTTCGAAGTTTATGATGGAAATATCCACCTAAGATGCGATGACGATGCGCGAACACAGCTCTCGTACCCGCACGCTGACTGCGGCAGATCCGCTCTAAGCGCATATCTTCACAAAGTGAAAATAAACTATTGGCCAGTTTGGGGAGCCTGGCATTTGAACAATAGTGGAGATATGAGGTGACAGCCTCATACCCCGTAAACCATGCACTGCCAAGACAACGCAGATACACATCGCTTTTCATACCTGCTGTTTTATCGAGCAGCGGATAATCCCACCAAAATTGACTCACCGTCATATGCGTAGCTGCTTCATCATAATGCGCATGATACGCTGCTTCAACTTCAAGCTTCCCACGTTTCGTAAATAAACGTGCCAAATCCACCAGTTGCATATGCAGCATGGCGTCGATTTTATCATCCAAACGGCTTAAGCTTCCTACGAACATTGCGTTACAATAACGTTTCGGCCGTATTCAATACAGCTGCACGTTCCCTTTCATCCTCTAACTTATCTGCGATCGCGCGCGTGACTGCTCTCATAGGAGGAATATAGGCCGCCAAATCACACGCATCTAACAAGGCTCGGATGGATCCCGCTTCATCGGGCAGCTGGCCCATCTCAATTAAGGAAAGTAGATCAGCAGAGAGCTGCACGAAGGTGCGGATAAGCTTCTCATCCCGTAACAAAGAACGACTTTTTAATAACTGGAACAATAGTTCACCTTGCAGATAGGGAACATCTATCGTAACAAACCGATTTTTCAGAGCTTCATTTAAAGGCACCGTACCAATATAGCCCTCGTTAATCGCAGCAACGACTCTAAAATTCGGATGCGCTGTAATCACTTCGCCCGTAAATGGGTTTGTAATGGCTCTACGGTGATCCAATACGCCATTAATTAAGGGCAGGGTCTCTGGCTTGGCCATATTGATCTCATCAATATAGAGCAAATGTCCCTTCGACATTGCTTTCATAATCGGACCAGGGATAAACGCAATTCGAGATCTGCCCTGCTCATCATGCGTTAATGTTTTAAAGCCTAGCAAAGCCTCCGCATCCAAATCTGTGGAACAATTGACACTGTGCATCGGTAAGTTGAACACGGATGAAACATGCTCAGCTAGTTTCGTTTTACCCGAGCCTGTCGGCCCCTTCAACAGCACATTCTTACCTAAGAAGAGTGAAAGAATAGCATCCGTAAGCAGCTCCTCTGTAGGTGCTTCATACGCAGGGATGCCAATCAACTTAATATCCTCATCTGTATGTACAATCCGCTTATACTCATCCAACTTTGTATGAACTTCATGTGGTAACGCATCTATCTTCCAAACATCCGTCATCATCGCTTTAGTGGTCCCTTCCTGATTGCATTATTCTCTAACTATCATCAGGAAAACGCGAATTGTCAAGCTTCTCCAGTTAGCCAAGGCTCCTCAATGACAGCATGTGCGTAGAAAGAAATTGCTTCTCCACAGGAAGGGCAGCTCGGTTTAGACGGAAATTCGTTGTATAGCTGAGCCAAACTATAGGCCGTTTCATAATTGATAGCGACCATGACATCCTCTTTATGTACATATTCGCAAATTCGTGAGCTGCAGTAGGCACGGACCTTATATTTGTTGCTCATTTGCTGCTATTAAACGTATATTGCACCATAGTGTTGAACTCATAAAGGTACGTATCCATACGTTTATTTTTTTGCTGCTGCATGTCATAGTACATCATCCGATTTACGAAAAGCACATTAGAGGATATGTAAATCTTCGAATCGGGATAAATACGCGTTAACACGTGCCGAATCGCATTTATGCTCTCCGTAGACAGTGGTTTAGCTGTCACCCAATCCATTTGGGCACCCACACCTGAACCGAACAACCCCGCTTCTGTCGCTGGATCATTATACTTGCTTAATTGCTTTGCACTCTCATTTGCCCGCTTATCTTGCAGCTCCCCCAGATCCACAGCTACATAAATATTCGCATCCGTCATCGCAATAGAAGCTCCGCCTAGATGAGTCTCTTGCATCACTTGATCTGCTAATTCTCGGTTCATGGAGAGATACGTATTCTGATGTTGTGGGTTCTCATCTTTGCGCAGTTGACCTTGTGCAGATTGTTGAGCTTTCGTGCCACTTGTTGCGTCCAATGTACTCTTCTTTAGCTTGGAACTGCTGGAATCTGATAAACCAACACTTTGAATCGACACGGATGCCTGTTCTAATTTGTTTGAATGTGTTGCTGAACACCCAATCAATCCGACGAATGCAGCCGTCATGATGACTGACATTTTCACAGCTTTCATCGTCATTCCCCCTATTTCTCTGTATGTACTAGTTACTTGGGAGTCCATCTGCTTCCTTTGTATACGCAATTAGCGCAATTTCGTACCCTAATTCCTCTTTCATGCGAGATTCAAGATTGCGTAGTTCTTGCATTAATTCCTCATGAATATCTAAATTTGCAAAATGATACGATGCCATTCCCATCTGAATATGTCCCCCTTTCTGTTCATCCATTGACACTAGTGTTAATATGGACCAATTGCCTTATTTTTACTAAACATAAGGTCAAAGATCTTTACTCTTACTTCCTGATGACACCATTAAAAACATTCCTATTTGCAGTATTATCCATTTCGCATAAAAAAAACTCCACAAAGCTGCAGTTTCGCAGTTTTTATGGAGTAGGTATCCTTAATTGGTTTATTTATGCGCATAAAACCTTCTTGTTTTATTCGTTTTTCTTTCGTGTCTCATCCATTTCTTCTAACAGCTTACGAACAGCTTCCGGATCAACGTTCCCCTGATCGTGAAAAGCTCGAAGTTTTTTAAGCAGATCTGCAGCGACGGCCTCATCCTCGGTTTGCTCAGCTTCATGAGAAGGATCAAACCAGATGTAGAAGCCCTCTGGACCATTCCGTAAAAAGGCAGCTTTCCAATGTTCAGGGTAGGCATAGCCTTGCTCCCCAAAAATCATGCCTAGCACATCATCGCTCTCAATAGGCATCAAATAGTGAAAAGACTCAGGCTCTCCCGTATTCGTGAAATCTCGATGCATATATGCGTAATGCAAATAATGTTCGCCTGTCTCAGAATCCTTGGATACTTCGTACAGATCTAACTCGGTTTGCAACAGTTCCTTCACGGAGATTATACGCGTTGCAATCGTTTCAGCTGAAATTTTCTGTTGCTGTGTTAATGATGCTTCCAAATAACTCTCCTCCTATCTCCAAGCGATTACCATGCAGGTGAATGGAGCCTACGAATCCGATCTTCGTGAGGATTCCACTAAAGAATCACGCAGCGAGCGCTTCGGCAGTTTCCATTTGTAGTTAACTGAGAACATGCGCAAAATGATGATAAGAGCAAAAAGAATCGCTAACTGCCACGTGCCCTGTGACCAACCAAGCCCCACTAACGCGCCTGCGAGCATACCCCATACCGCATAAATTTCATCTTTGAGCACCAACGGTTTCCGACCTGCCAGTACATCACGGACCATACCTCCGCCAATCCCTGTTAGGACCGCCGCGACGATGATGGCACTTAAGGGGTGCCCCATATTCGTCGCATAGAGAGCCCCTTGGATAGCGAACGCCGCTAGGCCAATCGCATCGAAGAAGGCTTCCCAAGTTTTCCACATTCGAATATATTTTACTGGCATCAGGAAAACAACCGTCATAGCAAACAAGGCGATCTGAAAGTACATCCCTTGCTCCCATAGGAGCACGATCGGTTTACCTATGAGTAGGTTACGGATGATTCCTCCACCAAACGCTGTCACAAGCCCAAGTACATAAACACCTAGAATATCATATTCCTCTTCCATCGCGACGATCGCACCACTTACTGCGAATGCGATTGTTCCGATGATACTAAATAACTCCCAGTTCACTTCTTGCAGCCCCTGTCTACTCGATGTCCCAGTTCAATTTCACTTCATCGCCTGTTTGCGACGAACGGTAAATCGCATCTAGGATCAAATTATTCGTGTAGCCTGTCATAACAGAAGTTATCGGCTGAGAGCCGCTCGCGATGCTGGATAAGAAATGCTGTACCATACGCGCTCGCGGATCATCATTCGCCGCTGGAGCTGAAAGCTCTGTTTCTACGATTCGATCGAATTTCTCAGCAAAAAGCTTTCCTTTCGCGCCTTTCAAATACGCGCCGCCTTCAGAGCCAAGCAATTGTACAACAGGCAAATTGTCCGTTTCCAGAAGTCCAGCCCAGCTGACATCTAAAGAAAGTGTTGCCCCATTTTCAAACTTGATCAACGCAGTAGCTAAATCCTCGACATCAAATGTACCTTCCCAATTCGGAGCCCCCCATGTACCAATCCCTTGCTTACGTGGTCCGAACTCTGCATAAGTTGATCCATAAACGGAAACCGGTTTGGGATTCCCCATCAAATATAGAGTTAAATCTAACATATGTACACCAAGATCGATAAGAGGACCGCCGCCTGATTTATCCATTTGGGTAAACCATGTTCCCCAGCCAGGTATACCTTTACGTCTCAGATAGCTCGCTTTCGCATGATAAATGTGTCCAAGTGCACCTTTTTCCACCTGCTCCTTCACCGCAATCGACGACGCTTCCCAACGCATTTGATGCGGAATCATGAGAATTTTCCCTGCTTTGCGTTCAGCTTCAACAATTTGACGAGCTGACGCTAAATCAATCGCCATCGGCTTCTCAAGCATGACATGTTTACCCGCTTCTAACGCTTGTACCGCAAGTGGTGCATGCCACTCATTAGATACAGCAATAACGACCGCATCTATAGAAGGGTCTGCCAACAATTTATCTGAATTTGCATAAACCTGCTCAATGTTATGTTCTTTCGCTCTTGTTTCAGCAAGCGGCAAATAAGCGTCCGTAACCCCTGCAAGCTGTGCCCCAGCTATGTTTTTAAATGTTCCCATATGAACATTTCCGATGTTTCCGGCTCCAATAATCCCTATACGTGTTGGTTTTGCTTCTGTCATTTCTATGACCCTCCAGAACCTGTTAGAATGCAATCTTGTCTATTATAAATGTGGTTAACCTTCCCCGCAACAACAAATCTGCCCCTTTAAAATTTATCTTAGCGGAACTAGCCCTGTAGCGCTATTATTCACATATAATAAATTGCTAAAACTTTTTTAATAGTTGAACGCGAACATATTTAACATTTGAAATGTATCCTAAAGACATGAGGAAGCAGAAGTAATCGTGTAAAGGAGGACTTGAACATGCAAGCAAACACAATCCGATTCAAGAATAAATCGATCCCTGTGATGAATTTTACTCATAAACGTTCCCAGATGGAGCTTCTTTCAAGTAAATTGAAGGAATATGAACTTCATTTTGAATTTCGCAGAAAATTAAAAATGATCTCGATGATCGAGATCATTGGTGATGTAGCTATTTTTAAATACAATGATGGCACCAAGTTGTACCTAGAAGTTTCCTAATTGGACGGTGGAAAGTATTCTTTATTCAGCTGATCAAGCTCCTGCAGAGAGCGTCGGGCCCACGCTTCCATGTCCGACAGCTTATCAATCTGAGCCAATAGCGCTCTCTTCAGAGACACTTGGTAATCTGGCACCTCACCCGCATAAGGACGAATCGTTGCAATCGGCATTAACGCAATCTCTTGATGGGATAATGCCCTTCTTTGATGAAAAAAAGCTACACTTGGATCCATCGGATTATGTAAATCTCCTTGTGTTGGGTGATCCTTAACAGCAAGAATACGCACAGCCGCCTTCATGCTGGAGCTCAACTCAACAACTTCACCGAAATAAACCCCTGTTTTATACTCTGCAATAACGCGATCTCCGATTTGAAAACTCATCGTATACTCAACTCCTATTCTTGTTCTACTAATGGCATTAGCCTGCGATATAGCTCATCCACAGATTGCATTCGATATATCATTTGTTTCTCTTTCCCTGGTTCAATAATGACAACACACGGGACGCTAGCGATTTGCCATTCTTGACTGACTTGAGGCAGAAAATTTATATTGCATTTCACAAGCGGCAAGCTAGGCTTCATCGCTAGAATAATATCCAGCATCCGTTCTGTTACTTTGCATGTACCACATAACGGTGTGTACATAAAGACCGCAAATGATTTTTCCTCATCTTGATTTACTTTGATTAACAATTCTTGCTGCGATAATTCTTGCATGGCTTACAATGCCCCTCTTCCGTCCAACCATACCAAGCTTTCGAAGGCATAGTCGATTAAATCAGAAAAGTCATCGAGGTGGCTCTCATCAATTTTACGACCAAAGGATAACGTTATCAGATTGCGGTACTCCTCTGGCTGTTCACCATATAAATACGAAACTTGCTGCGTAATACGCGGACGTTGCTCCCAAATGGCGTTCAATTGTGCTTCAATCATTGGGCAATCTAATTCGGGGTCGCCCACATGCGTGTGAAGCTTTATTAATAGTGTACATCCTGGCTTAGCCGTAGGATTTTCTAGAATCTCAGCTGCCAAGTCACTCAAATGCACATGCAAGTAAATTTCTGCTTGACTAGGCAGCCCTAATTTTCTAGCAAATTCTATTGCAAATGTGCGAGACATCGAGGACAAGTCAATCAAATCTTCTCTTCGTGTTATGATGATTTTACCTTCCAAATCCAAATCGTAGACGGCTCCTTCGAGCACAACTTTGATATTGTCATAGATCGTTGGATCAAACATCCCCACACACCTTCTTTCATCTTTTCTTTGATTCGATTATACTATGGATATACCATGTAAAGAAGGTGTTCTTATGTCAGACAAGCCTCAAGCTGGGCAGGCCGACCAGGTCGAGCCACAAGGAGTCAAAAAAGTCAGCTTAGCCGACGCGATCAAAGCCAAACTAGCTCAGAAACAAGCGGATCAAGCCGCAGCGCGTGCTAACCCGAAAGCAGCTGGAAATAGCAATCAAACTGCGAAAAGCCAAATGACCAAAAAAGTAAATAATCAACGCCGTCGTACTGGCGGCAGCTAGACAACACACCGTGTAGCTAAAAGCGCCCTGAGAGAAACACTTCAGGGCGCTTTTTTCTTTTACACTTGTTTACTTTTATTTATGCGTATTGAATTTCACGTTGTTTCTTCACATCTTCGCTTTCCAAGTACTCATCGTACGTCAGCATTTTGTCGATCATACCTTTCGGTGTCAACTCCATGACGCGATTCGCAATCGTTTGAATGAACTGATGGTCATGAGAGACGAATAGCATCGTGCAGTCAGAATCAACAAGGCCATTGTTTAGCGCAGTAATGGATTCCAAATCCAAGTGGTTCGTTGGCTCATCAAGAATAAGCACGTTCGCTCCACTCAACATCATTTTGGAGAACATACAGCGCACTTTTTCTCCCCCGGAAAGGACATTCGCTTTTTTGAGTGCTTCTTCACCGGAGAACAACATGCGTCCCAAGAATCCACGTAGGAAAGACTCATCCGGATCTTTGGAGTATTGGCGCAGCCAATCCACTAGCGTGAGTTCGGAGTTGAAGTAGTCTTGGCTGTCTTTTGGGAAATAAGCCTGCGATGTCGTTACCCCCCATGAGAACGTACCACTATCTGCTTCCATTTCGCCCATCAAAATTTTAAATAGCGTCGTTTTTGCAATCCCGTCTGGTCCTACGAAAGCAACTTTATCCCCTTTGTTCAGGGTAAATGTCACATTGTTCAGTACTTTAACACCATCAATCGTTTTGGAGATACCTTCAACTGCAAGCAATTGCTTACCAGCTTCACGCTCACCTTTGAAGTGAATGAACGGATATTTACGGCTGGATGGACGAATATCTTCAAGCGTAAGCTTCTCCAATTGCTTTTTACGGGAAGTCGCTTGCTTGGATTTGGACGCATTCGCACTAAAGCGCGCGATAAAGGCTTCCAACTCTTTGCGTTTCTCTTCGGTTTTCTTGTTTGCATCACGTGCCAAACGAAGCGCTAGTTGGCTGGACTCGTACCACCAGTCGTAGTTACCAACGTACATTTGGATTTTACCAAAGTCGATATCGGCGATATGGGTACATACTTGGTTCAAGAAGTGACGGTCATGTGATACAACGATAACAGTGCCTTCGAAACGGGACAAGAAGTGCTCTAGCCATTTAATCGACTCCAAGTTCAAATGGTTGGTAGGCTCATCGAGTAACAGAATGTTCGGGTTACCGAATAGCGCTTGTGCCAAGAGCACGCGAACTTTTTCGTTACCGTCAAGATCCTTCATTTTCGTATCATGTAAGGATGTTGGGATCCCAAGACCGATTAGAAGCTCAGCTGCGTCGGATTCTGCTTGCCAGCCGTCAAGATCCTGGAATTCGCCTTCAAGCTCAGCCGCTCTCATGCCATCTTCTTCGGAGAAATCCGCTTTGGCATACAAAGCATCCTTCTCTTCCATGATTTTATATAAGCGGGAGTGACCCATAACCACGGTTTTCAAAACTTCGATTTCATCAAACTCGTAATGGTTCTGCTTAAGGACAGCCATACGCTCGCCTGGAGTAATGCTGACTTCACCTGTGTTCGGCTCGATCTCCCCAGAAAGAATTTTAAGGAAAGTGGATTTACCTGCACCGTTCGCTCCGATCAAGCCGTAGCAATTTCCTGGTGTGAATTTAATATTGGCGTCTTCGAATAGGGCTCTCTTGCCGTAACGAAGCGTCACGTTATTTACATTAATCATGGGGTCTATATACCTACCTTTATTGTATTTTCTTATAATAAATGTTCAAAAAGCCGGTTTTTCAGCACCGAGAAGGTTGCGAGAACCTGAAGAATGAGGAGCGGAATGTAGGCAAACCTACATGAGCACCGGACTTCAAAGGTGAACGCAAGATTCGATGTCGATTAGACTTCTTGGCTTGCTTCGTGATCAAAAGACGACTTTTTGAACTACCTCTACTATCATAACTTATTTTGTTCTATTTGTTCTACTAACTCTGATAAATAAGTCCATCTTTCCATAGCAGCCTCGAGCTCTGCAGCGGTTTGTTGTTCTTGCTCATACAAATCGCGAGCGAGATCAAAGTTGCTGCCAGAGGCTTCGATTTGCTTCTTCAAGCTATCCGCTTTCTCCTCTAACGTAGCAATCGTGTTCTCAATTTCGTCCCATTCCTTCTGTTCTTTAAAAGAAAGCTTCTTGGGGAGATTCGCTGCTGGGGCTGCGTTTGAAGGGTTTGCAGCAGGACTGCTGTTCGTCGACTTCGCGCTCGCTTGGCGAATGATTTCTTTCCTCGCTTGCTCAGCTTCTTCTTGCTCACGCTTATCTTCCAAGTAATCCGAATACGTACCAATGAAGGGTTCGATTCCGCCATTACCGTCGAATGCAAATAAATGCGTCACTGTTCGATCCAAAAAGTATCGATCATGAGAAACCGTAATAACAGCCCCAGAGAATTGATCCAGATAATCTTCCAGTATCGTCAATGTTTGGATGTCCAAGTCATTGGTCGGCTCATCGAGCAGCAAAACATTTGGTTCCCCCATTAGGGTGCGTAACAAATAAAGTCTACGACGTTCTCCACCTGAAAGCTTGCCAATTGGCGACCATTGCAGGTTAGGGGAGAACATGAAGCGCTCTAGCATCTGTGCGGCCGAAATGGTTTCACCATCCGACGTGCGAATCTGCTCTGCGGCTTCTTTGATGTATTCGATCACACGCATTTTTTCGTCCATTTCGACGTTCTCTTGCGTGTAGTACGCCAATTTCACCGTTGTACCGGTCTCAATCGTTCCGCTGTCGGGCTGTATGCGCCCGGCTAGCATATTGAGCAGCGTCGACTTGCCGCTGCCGTTCGGTCCGATGATGCCGAGACGGTCCTTCGGCATCACAATGTAGCTGAAGCCGCTGAGCAGCTGCTTCCCGCCTGGGAAAGACTTGGAGATGTCGTCCAGCTCCATCACCTTTTTTCCAAGGCGGCTGCCCGCCAGCGCCATGTCGAGCTTGTCAGCGGGACCGTCCACCTTGCGGTCCCGAAGATCCTCGGCGCGGTTGATACGCGCCTTCTGTTTCGTCGTGCGCGCCTTCGCGCCGCGACGGAGCCAGGCCAGCTCGCGGCGGAGGAGATTCTGCCGCTTATCTTCACTAGCGGCTTCGGAATCCATCCGCTCCGCCTTTTTCTCGAGGAACCACTCGTAGTTCCCCTCGTAGCTGTAGATCTTGCCCCGGTCCAGCTCCAATATGCGGGTGGTGACCCGCTCTAGGAAATACCGGTCATGGGTAACGAGCAGCAAGGCGCCGCGCCATTTGCTGAGGAATTCCTCGAGCCAGATGGCCGTCTCGTTATCAATATGGTTCGTCGGCTCATCTAGAATGAGCAGATCGGCGGGCTGAATGAGAACGCGCGCCATCGCGACGCGTTTGCGCTGACCGCCGGACAGCAGGCCGACGGCTTTGTCGAACTCGCTGATGCCGAGCTTCGTCAGCACGGTTTTGGCTAAGGTGCTGGCTTCCCAGGCACCTTGCTCATCCATGCGCGACTGTGCGCTGTATAGTCGCGCTTGCTTCTTCTCATTGGATGCGTCCAGCTCCAACTCAGCCAGAGCCAGCTCATAGTCGCGCAGCGTCTTCATGAGCGGCGAATCGCCGTGGAATACTTGCTCAAGCACCGTGGAGTTCGGATCGAACTCCGGGTTTTGCGGCAAGTATTCCACGCGGAAATGGTTCGCGTGCACAAGCTTGCCGCGATCCGGGGTTTCCAGACCCGCTAGCAGCTTCAGCAGCGTGGACTTGCCTGTGCCGTTCACGCCGATGAGGCCGATGCGCTGTTTCTCGTTCAGGGTGAACGAGATATCATCGAAGAGCACCTTGTCGCCGTAGGTTTTGGTTATATCGACTGCGCTTAGAATATTCATCCTTGCACCGGCTCCATGATGTAGGCGGCAAGAAGAGCTGCTGTGTTTACTACAGCATCCATATGCGTACGCTCCATGCTATGTGACGCATGAACACCAGGCCCTATTAGCGCTGCACGAATGTCGCGGCCGCCTCTGAGCGCCGCCGATGCATCAGACCCGTAGCGCGGATAAATGTCCACGGCATAGCCGATTTCCAGCTTCTCGGCATGCTCAATCATTTTCGACGTCATCGCATAGTCGTAAGGACCTGACGAATCCTTCGCACAGATCGAAACATCGCGCTCACTGCCGCTCAAATCATCACCAAGCGCACCCATATCAACTGCGATAAAGTCTGTAATATCTTCCGGAATAAAGGCAGAGCCATGACCAACCTCTTCATAATTGGAGAAGAATAGCTTGATCGTGTAAAACGGCTGAATGTCTTGTTCTTTCATCAATTTGAGAAGACCAAACAAAGAAGCCACACTTGCTTTATCATCTAGATGACGCGATTTCACATATCCATTATCCTTCACCTGTACACGCGGATCGAACGAAATGTAGTCACCAACGCGAATGCCAAGTGCTTGCACATCTTTCTTGGAGGTAACAAGCTCATCAATACGAACTTCCATATTCGCTTCATCGCGCTTGTACTCTCTCGCGTCCTCGTACACATGCACGGATGGTCTAGATGTAAGAATCGTACCATCATAAACACGCTCATCACGTGTGTGAATTTGTACATATTCATTCTCGATTGCACCCATCATAAATCCGCCAAGCGAAGTAATTTTCAATGTGCCGTTCTCTTTAATAGAACGAACCATGGCACCTAGCGTATCCACATGTGCAGATATGCCAATTACACGATCTGAACTCGCACCAGGAACGGTAACAATACCACAGCCTTTATTCGTATAAGAAAGCTCAAAGCCAAGCTTACTCACTTCTAGCTCTACTTTTTGCATAATGTGATGTGTGTACCCTGTTGGACTAGGAGTCCGCAGCAGCATTTCAAGAACTTCCGTCATATAAGCTCTATTTAATTTGGACTTCAACTCGGATTCCTCCTTTTTTCATACGTAAATATGTATTGCGCTAAACACACAAAAAACAGTGCAGCCTCAGAACATTTGCTAGTGCCTGACAACGTCAAGAACGAGCCTCTTCTAAGGATACTACACTGTTCTCCTATGTTTTTCAAACGTGAGTTAGCTTACAAAATCAACACAGATGGACGTTCCATCAAGAACTGTTTTCATATGAGCTTTGACTTCTTCGTGCACGGGGTGAGTATCGTAAGTCTTCAAATCGTCTAGTGAATCAAATTTCGTAATGAGTGCGATATCGTAAGAACGCTCTAAATGCAGAATGTCTGTCCCAACCTCAATGTGTCGTAATACCGGGATTTTACCTTCCATATTCGTAAGAACGGCTTTGGTTACTTCCACGGCTTCAGGACTGCGATCTTTGAGCTTAAAAAACACTACATGCGTTAACATAGTTATCTCCTCCGATTTGATTATTTGGTTAACTCGTTACCTTGGCAGACCATTCTTCAACATCCCACACACGTGTTACCCAACCTTCATAGAATTCCGGCTCATGGCAGACGAGAAGTACGGTACCCTTATACTCTTTCAAAGCACGTTGGAGCTCTTCTTTGGCTACGACATCCAAATGGTTCGTAGGCTCATCGAATAACAACCAGTTGCTTTCTTGCATGAGCAGCTTACACAAACGAACCTTCGCTTGCTCCCCACCACTCAGCATGCTCATCGCACGGGTGATGTGCTCATTCTTAAGCCCAACTCGGGCAAGCGCTCCTCTGACTTCGTTCTGTGTCATCGAAGAGAAGGAATTCCATACATCATCAATCGGTGTCATGCTTGGCGCTTTGACCTCTTGCTCAAAGTATGCAGGACTCAAATAATCACCGCGATATGTTTTACCGTTGAAAGGCTCGATTTTCCCAAGAATCGTCTTCAATAGTGTGGATTTACCGACCCCATTGCAGCCAACGATGGCAATTTTCTCACCGCGTTCAATCGTCACATTCATCTTTGGAAGTAAGGCACGATCATAGCCGATTTCCAAATCTTGCGCTTCAAATACTACTCTACCACTTGAACGAGATTCTTTGAATACGAATGTAGGCTTCATCGCCGTTTCCGGACGTTCAATGCGGTCAATTCGATCCAACTGCTTCTCCCGGCTCTTCGCACGAGTTGAAGTTGACGCTCGTGCCTTGTTGCGCGCAATGAAATCTTCTTGCTTCTTGATGTACTCCTGCTGCTTCTCGTAGGCGTCAATGTGCTGCGCTTTGTTCATTTCTGCCATGTCAAGGAATTTCTCATAGTTTGCTGTGTATCTCGTCAATTTGGAAAATTCCAAATGATAGACAACATTTACGACTTCATTCATAAATTCCGTATCATGTGAAATTAACATGAACGCATATGGATAATCCTTCAAGTACATTTTCAACCACTCGATGTGTTCCACATCCAAATAGTTGGTAGGCTCATCGAGTAATAGGACAGTCGGTTTTTCTAATAGCAGCTTAGCAAGAAGAACTTTCGTTCTTTGTCCACCACTTAGCGATGTAACATCCCGATCTAAACCAATTGCGTTCAATCCAAGCCCATTACCCATCTCTTCGATTTTAACATCGAGCAGATAGAAATCACCAATTTCCAAACGCTCTTGAATTTCGCCCATTTCCTCTAGTAAAACCTCAAGTTCTTCTGGCGTGGCATCTCCCATTTTATCGGTAATAGCCATCATTCTTTTTTCTTCTTCATACAAAGGCAGGAACGCATCACGCAAAATATCACGGATTGTTCTACCCGCGGCTAGTACGGAGTGCTGGTCCAAATATCCATAGTGGACTCTCGGTGTCCATTCTACTTTTCCTGTATCCTTCAAAAGCTTGCCTGTTAATATATTCATCAACGTGGATTTCCCCACGCCATTTGCTCCTACGATACCAACGCGTTCACCAGCGAGTAAGCGGAAAGATACATTTTTAAATAATGTCCGATCGCCAAAGCTATGGCTTAAATCTTCAATTGTTAAAAGACTCATTTTGTAAAACCAAACCCCTGTCTAGTTCTAAGATAATCACGTATTTTTCTCGCGACTTCTTATTATACCACTGCTCATGGCAGACAGGAAGTAGAACTATTTGTATTAAAGTCGAAAAGTCATTTCTTGGCGAATAATTCGCAGAATGTCCCCATCTTTTAGTGGATAGGCTTGATACGTGATCAAGGGTTGATCATTCAAATACGTCCCGTTGGTAGAGCCTGCATCTCGAAGGTGATATCCCAGGCTCGTTTGGACAATTTCCGCATGGATTCTAGAAACACCCGCGATTTCGAGCAAATAATCAACCTTGCTAGTTGAATCTCCTCGGCCAATTGTAAAGACTTCACTGCTGATAGGAACAATTTCACTACCACCATCAAATTGATGTTCCAACCGCGGCCCTCGTTGTATAGGCTTTGAAGTTTTCCCAAGGAACACCGTGGCATTCGATTGTGAAGGATGTAATTGGGAGGTATGTAACGGAAGATTTTGATAGTAATGGTCCATATCCATTGAAGCCGACGCGCTAGGTAGTACTTCACGCAAATTAGCAGAAACGGTACTTGGGTTGCTGTTTGCGTTGGGAGTTTCTTTCTTTAGTTGATTGCCTAGTCTGTGTAACGCTGGACGGCCAAAACAAATCAGAACAAAGCCCATATCTCCCAGCAACAAGGTGATTCCAGCCAGTAGCTGCAGTGAGCTTGTTGAGGGTGATGCCAAATAGGATTGCCAAAGAAAAGCTACAAGGACAACTATAAGCGCTATTGTCACCCATCTTGCTCGCTGATCAAGGGGAGTGAAGGTTAGCGGGAATACACGAATAGGTGATTCTAGATTGGATTGACTTTTGTGCCCATCCATTTCCTTTCGATCAAGATTAGCCAATTGGGGAATGGTAATTGGTACAGGAATCTCTTCTTCCCGCTTCCAATGAGCTTTAGGCAATCCTGTATCTTTTATTGAAAATTCAATAGATTCTGATTGCGCAGAAGTTACATTTACAGCAGGTCGTATTAAAAAGGGTTCGTCCATTAACGTAAGCAAAGCTTCCTTATACCCGAGTATGCTATTTGTAACTAAATGCGTGGAAATCCAGACTTGCAGTTGCTCTTGTTCTTCCTCACAGACATGAATGATAAGCTTTCTGAGAAGCGAACCGATTGCTGGACAGATATCACCATCAGTATGCTGCATGTCGATAGGAACATAGGTCAGGTAAACATCTGAGTAGTCCTGTCCGACGAAAATCAAATTATCTTTCAGAACGAAATTCATTTCGCACAACATATAATTTTTGCACTCATCGAGTGTAGATATGATGGCGTACATCAACTTGGCAAGCTGATGGATCGAAAACGTCTCCACCTTCAATACATGCGATAACATACGTTTCGAAGACAATTTATATTGAAGTTGAATCGTGGAATCTACTTCATGAATGTCCAGCGGCAGCAGCTTTGGGACTTCATTAGCTTCTAACATGCGTACTTGCAAGGTAGATAGTTCACTCGCTACTAACCCCTCTTCCTTGAACAACACCATTTGATGTCCATGACGATAAACAAACTCATACCGAAGCCCAAATACTTCTTGCATCAGATAATCACCTCATCTCAAAGCAGAGAATAATAACACGTGACAGTCACAGCCGGAAACACAGCGTACATAAAGGGGAATTTAATGTTTTTCTGTTGCTTAAGCTCCCATAAAGTTTCGAGTTTCTGGTGAGCAAAAATAGAAATAAGCCAACTAATTATCTTATGCCCAGTAGCTCTCATTTTTTTCTGAATAAGCACAAGGAAAAGTCCAATTATACCGGCACATAATATTGCATAGATAACTGTTTGTATAACAAAAATAACACCCATCATGGCCCCGATAGCAGCAAAAAGCTTGACATCTCCTGCTCCCAAAGCGCCTAGAAGATACAACACAAGTAGAACTAGAAATCCTGTACCTGCACCAATGATGGAAAAAAGTAAACCATCCCAACCTTGCGACAACGTGTGGAACAATATCCCGAATAAGGTTCCACACATCGTCAATTCATTTGGCAGCTTGGAATAACGAACATCAATAGCAAAGGCAATCGTGATAAATATAAAAAATAGGCCATAAAGCCATATCATGATGATACTCCTCTCATCCGTTTAAGCGTTCAAGCCCCTATCCAAGCTCGCTCATAGGCTCTTTTTTTCAATACAATAGTGTGGCTTATAAAAGGAAGGGGCAGCTTATAGATCAATTGTGCTTCGAATCCAATGAATGCCTCCCCCGCCTGATCCATACTCGGCAGCGTCAGCGAGGTGACTTTAAAGTTGCTCTTGTCCACAATAGCTGCATCACAAAACGCAAACACAACGGGTGTAAATATCATGAGCATTCGCGGTTTCACTTGTGATTCATAGAGACCATTCATTTCATCTTGAGCTTTGCCCTCCCAGAACTCCCGTTTCTCTTTCTCCCAACGCACGAGTTCCACTAGGAAATCAGGAATATAGGCCGCATACGTATTGGCAAAATCCTCCGAGTTCGTTACACGGCTTCGCGCCGATTGGACTTGATCCACAACAGCATTCAGCATATCCGCGGCATGGCTTTGATCATATTTCATTTGAGCTTCTTGAACTAGAACTCGCACGGGATATAACTGACCGGCAATGGACTTCGTCGCCTCGGAAACACCTGATTGCAAAGCCATTTCAACACTAGCTATTTGAATGAAAAGTACAAGACCTATTACAAAAGCTAGAAACAATGGCAGCACGAGCGAAGCCTCCAATACGATGCCGCCTTCCTGTTCCTTATGCAGTTTTAGAAGCAATCCGAGGTCTCCTTCCTCAATACGAAACTACAGCTGTTCGATTTATTTGACATTGCGATCCAACTACTTTACATCCTAAAAGTCCTGTCCCATCCAATAATTTCATCACTTGTGGTATAAACCATAGTCGTATTTCACTAGTCGCATTCGCTTGCAAATAGGATGTTTGTTGAATGAGCTCTTTGCCTGTTTCTAATTCAAGAAGCGCTTGCATTCTAGACATCAGCTTCGAATTATTGCTATGGAGCATGAGAAATACCCGCAAATAGTCTTTGTAGGTTAATTTGAGAACAGAAGTTGAAAGTTTAGATGAAAGTTCAACTGCATCACCATTCACCAGCGCGTTCATGTCGACTAATGCCTCCGCTGCACCCTGGGCTGCCGCAGCTAATAGGACGAGTAATGGGGAACCTATGTTTAAAAGTTCCTTCTTCGGATCTAATAAACCTTCGACGGTACGAATCGCTAATCGTAATGAAAACATTTCTGCATAGGCCGACGACATATTAGCAGCACATGAGGAAAAGCCGTACAACAGATACTCAACCTCTTGGTTTCTTAACACGTGAGACCCAGGATCTACGAGCTCATTAGACAATTTTGGTCGTCCATTTAAATCTTTCTCTAGACCGTAGGTTCGGTAGTTAAACTTGGTAAGAGCATACTCATTCACATAAAGCTCATCCCGCAGAACCTCAGTTGCTTGATTTATGGCTCCCAGCATGTCCAATGCCCTTAAGCTAGCAGGCTCGGCTTTATCCAGTTCATAAGAAACTTCATTTCCTATTGTTGTATCTTGCGCATTCACTTGTCGATATTTCTGATAGAAGCCTGATTCGCCCTGGAGCTTGCTATATTGCGCGTCATCTCCAGTCGTTGAATTCGTTAGACTACACCCACCAATAGCTTGTTTGGCCTGATCCAATATATCTTGGATGGTATTCTTATGAGATTGCTTATTCCTGTTGGATGCCTCGTTTTTACTCATTCTGGCAGTCTCTAGCACCTTTTGATCGTGATAAAAATCATTTGCAACTTCCCAATACGCATTATTAGCTTGATTAACCTCACTTGTATTCGCTGAAGTATACAGAACGACACTTTCAACAGATGCCTGGAATGCTGAAAATAACGCGGTGATCTGTGCGATCGATGTTTGATAGTGATAAAAATAATCATCCCCAATAAGGGAAACATGTTGAAAAACTTCACTCACTCCTTGAGTGCTATTAGATGAAGTAGAGATTCCTGTTAGCATTGAACGAATATCGTCATTCTTCTGCTTCGATAAGCGTAATTTAGGTTCAATTCCCTGCTGTAATTGCTTAAGCACACTTTCGTTCGAGGCTACCTCAAGCTTCGTACTGATTACAAGTGCCGTGTAGGTCATGATTAGTTGAAGCAAATCATCCAACTCATGGAGCTTCTGTGAAAGCGTACTGACTTGTTCCTCAAGTGTGCTTTTAGCAATAATCAGTGTTTGAATACTGGATGCCGCCTCAGGACCAGCTGCTACCAAGCCAGCCAATGAAAGATCCATATTCCTTATGGTATTCGTAAGAGATTGCATTTCCTCATGTACTTGATTGATTTCACCTCGAACCTCATCAACTGTATGGATGCCGATTTGACCTGCTAAATCATCTAATTTCGCAATTCTAGCCCAATAGTAGTTATGAAAGGAGGATGTTTTGGCATATAGCTCTTCTGCACTCTCCCAAGCATCGTCTAGCGCGGATTCCCGCTGTTCAATCATCTTCTCGAGCTCTGCCGCTTCTTTCGCAAATTGCGATCCCATCTGAAAAGGCGCACTGATGTTACTTTTTTTAAATTTATCTGCGATTTCAAGGGTATATTCAATCGGAGCTTTTAATTTCATATCTTCGATAAGTTGTCCCTTAAATATGACATGACTCGCAAGCGAATAAACGGGAGTAATTTGCATGGATTCGTTTACAACTCGGGTATCTATAAAGTGAAACGTACGTGTCGAGACGCTGCCTGATAAGTTTCTGGCAAATACATCACTAAACAATTTCACTGAAGCCTCCTGGGAGAGGCCCATGCCATAAAGTCCTCTCTTCTGCAGATCGGCATCAAATGCGGACATTACGGATCTTGTAGCAGCCTGTATAGCAGATTCTGTTTCTTTCTCCGCTACTTTGATTCGGGAAAAATCGATAAGCACAGCTTGAAATATGAAAATCGGCACGATTATGAGTATCAAATACACGGATACCGCGCCGTTTTCTGCATTAAATAATCTCTTCAAGTGCTCCCCTCTTTCTAGTTGTGAATAACGACTACGATTCCTTTACGTTCGAGTTCTTTGCGAAAAGCGTCCGAAGGCATCCCTTTGCCACTGGAATCCTTCTTAAAGAAGTGCCAAACAATACCTTTTACAGATGGATCATGCTGGAGCAATTCAACATCCTTCGGCAGTTGCTCGGTTCGAAGCTGAGTTTCCGTCAGACTATAGAAGGCTTGATGTCCAATACCTCGTGCATCAAGCGCATCAATTTTTCTGCTTTTACCGGATACCGTCGTCCGTACGACCTCCGTACCTCCCACTAATGATCGGAGGTAAGAGGACGCCTGACGTTCGGATTCAATTGTGATGCCTGGACCAGACAAATTACTCTTCACAGGATCTATCAGTGCTGCCTTCGCTTTCTCGGGAGAGATTCTTCCTACTAGCGTTGGTATATAAGTGCGAGTCAGATCTGTGGATCGGATCAGCTCTACAGAATCAACAACATGGGCAACAGCCTTCCCAACTGTTTGAGTCGTATTTCCCCATCGCCGTAGTACACTAGGCATGAGAAAGGACTTGTTCACAGCCACCTCGACTTGATGATCTAGTAGATAATTGGTATACGTTGCTGTACCTGTAACTCCGGCAGGGAGCAAAGCAGCAGCTCTTGCCAGCTTTTTCTCCACGAGTCCATTTATCTTTTTGACGGGGAGTGTAATTGTTGCCCCTCCACTCCCTTGTAGTAAGCCGAATAAATCACTTAAATGATCCTGCGTGAGGCGCCAGTACAAACCGTCCGTATTCTCTGGATTAAAGCTGCCAGTCGTCACATCTTTATGGCTGTTATGCCAAGTGAAAGCTAGCTTTTCTGCAGCTGATCGCGCTAATTGCGCCATGTATACATGTTGATAGGCGTACATCCCAACAAATAATAATGCCACTGTGCACATTAGAATGGCAGGGAAAACGAGTGATGCCTCTAAAGTGAAGGTGCCCAGTTCATCTCTAGTGAAACGCTGGATCCGACTATGGCGCACAGCTCGTAGTTGGGCTAGGCGCACAAGGAACAACCGCGCTATTATCCTTGAGGTCGGAGTTCGCATCGCCGATCAGCTTCTGAAACCATGATACAATCCACTTTCTAAAAATGATCGCAATTGCAACGAGCACAGCAACAATTAATAAAATCTCTAACGTACCCAGTCCATCTTCCTCTTTCCACACACATATTAAGCACTTAGCTATCATTCTCATATCAACATCCCTCTCTTATTGATTCATCATCAGCAATGCAGGTGAGGCAACGATAACCATCACCACAACAAAAATTAACACCATCGGAAAAACTAATTTGGAAGATGCTTCTTCTCCTAATGATCTCGATACACTTTTCCTACGCTGCCATAGCTCAAGTGAAAGTGATTGCAGTGCGACGACAAAGTCATTCCCGCCTCTTTTATAGTTCAGACCAAGTGATGATGTAAATAAAGACACTTCATGTAACGCACATCGTTTACTGAAATCCTCCAGCACTTTTGTAAAGGAAATGTTCATTTCAAGTTCATGTACAGCTACTATAAGCTCTTTGAATAGAGGTGAACTGGACATGTGTGGTTTGGTCTGTACACACCGTATCCACGCACGATTGACGGTTTCACCAGCGTTTACTAAAAGCACAATTGTACTCAAAAATTCAGGCAGCTCAAGGATCATCTGTTGCTGTTTTTTTCGAATCTTGGTATCTAAATCTCGAACCATCATCATTGGTGTACCTAGTGCAGCAACAACACCAAAAGCCAGTAAGGTGCTATCTCCCCCAGCCAAAATTGCTAGACATGTTGCGATGACTAGACACAGGGTGCCAGCAGAAATCAGTTCTGACATAAACCATTTACTGACTTGTGATGACAAACTCCTCCCGAACAGAGTCAAACATTTATGATGTATTTTCGAGGTGAACCCGGGGAATCGCTCCATTAATTGGAGCTTGTCAATCAAGTAGCAGCTGTACGGAAAAAGCATTTTTAACCGAAATGGGTACGTTTGTAGTTGAAGCTGGGACCTGTATTTTCTAACGCCAATCACTTGTAGTGTCAGACAAAAGATTATTAAAACCAACCCTAGAAGCCACATCCACATGCTACACCTTAATATTCATTATTTTTTGAGTGAGTACGTAACAGGCACCTAGTAAAAATAAACTGACGGTCATGATAAGGATCCCGCTCCCTCTATACAATGGAACCATGTAATCTGGCGAAGAAATTGCCAATACAGCAACAATTAGGATAGGGGCAATGACAAGTATTCTCGATTCAAAACGCTTTTGCGCGATCATGACCGAGATGTCTTGCTTTATTTCCAGCTTTTCAGAAATGACTGTAGCTGTTCGTCTCATCACCTCAACTAAATTGCCTCCTGTACGCTTACAGGTCAGAAACACATCAGTGAAACTCTGAATGTCCTCCAGATGACTTCGATCTGCAAAATGTTTAAGCGCCGCCTCAATCGGCTCACCATTGTCAACTTTCCGGCAAATCATGCCGAACTCAACAACAATCAGACATGCAGGATCAGGATATAGCAGCTTCAAATCCTCCAAGGCCTCTCGGAATGCCGACTCAATGGATTTTCCTACATTCATGGAAGAAGAAAGACAACTGAGCGCTTGCTTAAATTGCACATACAGCATATTTTTGCGTTTTTGGATTAATTGCTGCCGTCGAAAGCGAGGAAACAGAAAGCCCGCGGATGCTAAAGCAGTTGCGAGGAAGAGTTGTTGATAGAAGATATAACCAATCAGGAATGCCGGTAAGGCTAGCATCAAAATAGCTGCTAATCTTTCTTTCGAGGACAATTGATACTGGTTGTAATCGATGTAAGAAACAATGGGAAGGATGGGAGCTAGCTTGTGTTCAGGGGACATTCCACTTAACTTGGGAGGGGATTTGCGGTGATCCAGATAAAGCAGTAACATCCAGCTTCCACCGCCAATGAGAAGCAATAGTAACCACACCATCATACCGTTACTTCCCCGACTGGATTGCGTACAAACCAATTCGGCAGCTGCTTTCCTGCCATTTGAAGCTTGTGCATATTCACAAGTGCTTTCCCCGTATACCGGAGTACACCAAGAATTTTACCATCTGCAGTCTCTCCGCTCTCTTCGAAGAGAAAAAGCGGCTGAAGTTCGACCTCCCCACCCCTCAAACCAACCACTTGATGGATCTCTGTCACCTTCCTTGAACGATCTCGCATACGGGAGATATGAATGATTACATCAATAGCTGAGGCAATCTGTTTGCGAATGACTTCAACGGGAAGCGGTGCGGCACTAAGTACCATCGTCTCCAGCCTACTCAGCATATCTTCTGAAGTGTTCGCATGACCGGTACTTAAGGAACCATCATGTCCCGTATTCATGGCGGTAAGCATATCTAACGCCTCGGCGCCTCGCACCTCGCCAACAATAATGCGATTGGGACGCATCCGCAAAGAGGATCGAATCAATTCTCGCATCGTAATCGCACCTTTACCTTCGGTATTTGCATTTCTCGTTTCCATTCGTACTAAGTTAGGTACAGATTGGATCTGAAGCTCAGCTGAATCTTCAATGGTAATTACCCGTTCATGGACAGGAATCGAAGCACTCAACGCGTTGAGAAACGTCGTTTTTCCTGACCCTGTTCCGCCTCCTATGAATAAATTAAATCCCGCTTCCACCATCATCCGCAGCATGTCTGCCGCTTCTTCGGAAATACTCCCCATTTGAATCAAATCGGTCATCTCCATAGGCTTGGCAGGGAATTTACGGATCGTTAAGGTTGGTCCACTAAGTGAGGCTGGCGGAAGCACAATATTTACTCGTGAGCCATCTTTCAACCGTGCATCGACAATAGGCGTGGCTTGATTGACAATCCGATTCACTTTGGACACAATCATTTGAATAAGATCCTCCAGCTTCTCTTCACTTTCTAGTTCATAGGGGTAGCGCTCAACCGAGCCCATTTGTTCAAAGAAAATACAGGTGTGACCATTGACCATAATCTCTGTCACCGTTGGGTCATCAATGAGCGGTTGAAGAATATCTAGACCTCGAAAGCTATCATAAATGCGTTTGACACCGACTTTCATTTCACTCGAAGTCCATCCAAGTGTCCTCGCAGCTCGAAAAACCGTTTCCTCAATATGCCCTCTTAACTGTTCGTCGCTAACATCATGTGAAAGGTCGATACTCTCTTTAATCTCCTGCTTTAATTGGTTAAACAGCCCTTGATGCAAGGTAACTATCAGCTCCTTTCGGATGAGTTTCTACGTTCACCTTGAAGATCGCTTTCAGCATGGCATACACTTGTTCAGAGTAAATATCCGATTGCCATACTTGCTCTGCCGTACCCACCGCCTTCCATGTAGGAATATAGGGAAGTTTAAACGATATATGTTTACCTAGAAATTCGAAAGAATTAGTTGAAATGCCCCTATAGTTCGACATTACAAAATGGATATGGGAATACGTGCTCATTTGCTTAAATAGCGATTTTGTTTTGAAGGCATCATTCCAATCATCTCGGATGAGCCAAATGATCGCATCGCTAAGTTCTAAGCTTTTGACGATTCTCGGATGAACAGATGCTTCGAGATCGACGATGACTGTATCGTACGCTGACAAGTCGACGATGGCCGTAAAGAGTTGTTTCACATCATCACCACTCATCTCTTGCATCTCTCTCATTTGCTCGTGAGGTGTCAAATAATCAAACCCACGAGTAGCATCATGAGATTTTAGGAGCGCCAGCTTGGGCCCTAACGAATCAGGCGAGACTTTCAAATAATAAAGGAGCTGTGATAATCGTCCCGATTCTCCCCCTTGAAGCCACTGTGAAGCTGCACATATGGTCTCCAAACTCAGATATAGAACTCGTTCCCCACGAAATGCAAGTTGCTTCGCCATATGTACAGCTGTTGTTGATTTGCTACTGTTACCACTACTGCTGTAAATGGATATCACACGTGTTCGGTTAAGACTTGGTGGATGAAGTTCTCTTGGAAAGCCCTCTACATACATGGCTTGAATACGTGTAATGAGCTGGTGGAGGGGTTGAAATCGGAATAAGAATGGGAGCACGGATTCTGGCGAATCCGAGTTTGCGATATGTTGACTCAAAAACATCTTCATTAACGATGTTCGATGATGCTGAAATAGCGGATAATAAACCTCAGATAACAATAAGATCCCTTTGATGTTTGGATCCTCGCACACCTGACGCAGAAGCTCAACTTGGGAGAAGAGCCTCACTTGCACACGCTCCGCGAACTCCGTTGCACGAACGAAAATGGCTAATCGCTCGGCATAAACCATGTCGTCATCAAGCACATAAAGTTGAAGTTTACTCATTTGTCTGCTTCTCCTCCTTCTTACTGTTCACTAGTCAGCGAACTTCGCATATAGACCGCTGCCCATCAGTACACAGCTCATAACTGCTAATACGATCGCTATGCGCTTTGACGTTTCTGATCTCATACCGCCCCTCCTTCTATCTCGGAATAGCAAAAAAGCACGCGCCGACGATAGAGAATAATTCTCTACAATCAGCGGTGCTTCCGCTTGTCAGATTTTCACTTACCCAAATTGTACCACATTTACCTAATAAATCAATCCCCTCATTCCCAAGGGTACTTCATCGTGAAGAAGCTAGCTAGCTTCTTACTCTCAACTCGACGAATACGTCTCATCTCAGCGCGATGCGGCGCAGATTCGTGCAGCTTCTTTTCTTCTTCTGTTTCCGGGATGACATCCGGTACTTCCACAGGCACCTTATTTTCATCCAAGGCAACAAAAGTTAGGAAAGAAGTCGCAGCAATTTTTCTAGCGCCTGATTTCAGATCCTCGGTTACTACCTTTACGAAAACCTCCATCGAGCTTTTGCCTGTCCAAGTCACGAATGACTCTAAACATACGGAATCCGACGTGTGGATCGGTGACAGAAAGTCAACTGAATCCGTTGATGCCGTCACGACCGATCTCCGACAATGCTTATGTGCCGCAATGGAAGCAATGTCATCAATATAGGACATCAATTTCCCGCCAAAAAGTGTATTATGATTGTTTACATCGGTTGGAAAAATGCGCGATGTTTTGAAACATCTAGATTCTCTAGAATAGCGCTGCTCCATATCTGTTTCCCCCTTGTTTCCTCCTACAAAATATGACTCATCATATCATACTTTTGGCTAGATTTGGTTATAACTTCTCCCACGCGAGTAATATAGTAATACAAGCTTTATCACAATAAGGAGGTGTTTACATGTGTTTACGTTTATCTTCGTGTTCTTAATTACGTATGCACTTTTCTCGATTTCCGGCGTGTTATTCCCTGCCGATCTGTCCTATTATGCCACTCTGAAAAAACCAAACTGGAACCCGCCTGCTAAGCTTTTTGGTATCGCATGGGCAATCTTATATGCCTTCATTTCGGCATCAGTCGCTATTGTTTACACAAAAACCGATGGCTTTCAAGAAGCGGCAAATTCGTATGTCTTGATTTTAACTTTGAATTACATTACGAACCAAGCCTTCACCTATTTCGAATTCAAATTAAAAAATTTGCGCCTCGCTTTCTTTGATACAACGCTTGTGGCGATTACAACTTTCATGTTGATAAATGAAACCATTCCTTATTCCAAACTTGCCGCTTGGCTACTGGTTCCCTATTTATTATGGTCATGCTTCGCTACCTTACTAGCATGGACGATTTATCTGTTAAATAAAAGCTCTAGCCGCGCTTATTAATACGGGAAAATATCGATTCTTTGGGTGATCGGGCGAGTTTTCTAAGTCTTTCACTGGGGAGAATTTCGCTGAGGAATGGTTTTAATGCTTCATAACAAACGTTCCGGTATTGCGGTTGATCTTGAATGCAATTCCCTCTCCAAACTGCTTGCATCACTTCGGCTCTAGGTAATTGGGGAATCACACATAGCGGTAAAGCCGGGAGTGAGTCTTGCCACTCTTTTTGAATACGCGGAGGCAACGCCTCATTGGCAAAATAATGCACCATTTTACCTCGCTGCCTATAGGCTTCGAACTGCTCCATCCATTTCCGCGATCTAGGGCGATCACACTTCCCAGGCGAGCTATCCACTACGACGATAATGTCATCTGCACTATAACATAACTCCTGAACAGAAGGATGATCCCACTGAGTCGATACGTCCCATAGGACGATCGGCTTTTTGATCATGTGTAGAAGCTTAAATGCATGGGATGCTTGCCATGTGCCTTGATATCCATCAGGGTGAATGGGGACCCAAGTGGTAAAACCGTTGTTCCAAGCTGTTGAGTAAGAGGAAGATGGGTCTAGAATGTGATCGGATGGAAAAATGTAAGGGTTCGGTGCATTCTGATCACCGTAAAGCAACATATACAAATCAGGTTCTATCGTCGGATGCTCGACAAGCGCGTTGGGGATTTGGAGAGCATGTAAGATTCTAGCTAGTGTTATTGCTGTGAATGTTGCTCCTACACCTGCGAATAATCCGCCAATCACAATGAGTTTCTCGGTCATATTTGGGAGTGATGTACTTGGAGTGACTGTATCTGTAACACGTAGATTGGCTTCGGGAGAAATTGAACGTAGTCGATGCTTCACTTCCAAGGCGGTTTGGCAACGATGTTGAGGCTGATCTTGAAGAAGAACATGAAGCGTAGTTCGTAAGACCTCGGGGATCTCCTCTTTGCGCAGCTCCAAAGGCTTGGCTTGACTGTACGCATAATGACCACCTGACAATAAGTAATACATCATTGAACCTAATGTAAATAGATCAGTTCGGGCATCCGTTTGTTGCCCCAAGTATTGTTCAGGTGCAGCGAATCCAATCGTCCCCATTTGCATCGTATCGGATGATTGTCCTTGTTTAAATTGTCTTGCCACACCGAAATCAATTAATCGAACTTGATTGTGTTGGTTAATCATAACGTTGGAAGGTTTGAGATCGCGGTAGATGATTGGCCGAGGCTGGAACGTATGTAAATAGTGGAAAATATCAAGCAACTGAAAAGCAATTTGAACAATTTGCGCAATCGGCATTTCTCGATGACACTTCTCGAATAAATCCTGCAGCGTTGGCCCCTCGATATAATCCATAATTAGGTAGCCTTTCCCATCTTCCGTCACAAAAAAATCAATGAGCTGTGGGAGTTGCGCGTGCTGCAGCTTAGCCAGCATCTCTGCCTCCTCCATGAAGGAAGGTTCATCCAAATCTGCGCTCAAGATCTCCTTCACTGCCCAGCGTTTCCCTTTGAGCTTCAAATCCTCTGCGAGAAATACTTGACTCATGCCCCCTTGTCCTAGCTTACTCAAGAGCCGGTATCTCCCTCCAACAATTGACTCTTGCCACTGTGGCTGTGGTTTTTGCTTCACAATAAGTAATAACCCTCCTCTTAAATTCAAGTCATAATGCTCTTGATTATAAGGGAGGGTTATTGGAAAATCTAGCTATTTTTGATGGACTTTATATTTTTTGTAGATAAAGCGTTAGTTCTTCCCGATTGTGAAACAGCTGTTTCGCTTTCAATAGGAAGAGTGAGTCTTCGAAGATACGCAGGACATCGCGAACTGTTTGGAACGGTTTCTTATGCATGAGCTTCACTGTGATGATGGCCGTCCCCCCACTTTGTAACGAGAAAAGCAAATCTGCTACAAGGCGTCCCATCTGCCGAGGGTCCCAGCTCATATCACAAACAAGTAAATCAAATTCACTATCACGAAGCTTCACGTCACTTGCATTTTTCTTCAGGAATGTCAGTAATGGATTGCCAAGCAGACGTGGATTCATCGCAGCGGGGTCAATTGCTGTAACTTTCAAGCCGCGTTCTAGCAGCAACGATGTCCATCCGCCAGGTGCAGCCCCTATATCAATCGCTTTACGCGCAACACTGAAATCAATTCCGAAACGCTGCTCTGCTTCCAATAGCTTAAATTTGGCACGTGATATTTGATCCTCTTCTTTCATGAAGCGGATTGCACCGCCTGACCAGTCTGATAAGTTTTCCTGTGGCTTGGATATACCAATGTATAGCTTTTTTGCGCTGATATACACCGAAATAATGTGGTCCGCGTAACGGACAACGGGTTCGCCTCCACATTCCGAAACAAGAATCTCATCAATGGCAGCCTTAATGGCGAATGGTGCAAATGGAACATCTGCCCGCTCTTCTTTACGAATTTGGGTAGTTATTTTCTCACCGAACCCAAACAAGCCAGCAGCAAATGCCTCACGAAGCCAAGCCGTTAAATGCGCGATATCAGCATCCGTGCGGCTAAGCTCCCATTCTTGATGTACAGGTTGAACATGTCGTAGAAAGATCGGTTCATTCTCCAGCAAGGTTGGGATGACATCTTCCGTATCATCAGGAACCTGGAAAGAGAACACTTCCGTTGGAACCAACAACGTAAATTTAGTGAGTGGAAACAACTTCCGTAGCTCATCTTGCGCATATTGTGCGAACCCGTGATTCGAGGTTCCAATATAGGTTGTTAATTGTGTCATAGCCGCATCCTTTAAGTAATATCTACATTCATTTTTTATTCCGCAATAAGCTTACTTGTCTTCAACAACCTTGATCCACGGGCGATCTTGGAACCAGTCCAAAGACACATGAATACCAAATGCCTTATGAATATTCTCGGGGGTCAATACATCTTCTTTACGTCCTGAAGCAATTAATTCACCTTGCTCAATTATAGCCACATGCGTAAATAAAGGCATGATTTCTTCAATGTGATGGGTGACATACACTACGGTTACGTCTTGTTGACTGAGCTCATTGACATCGGATAGGAACCGCTCTCTCTCAAATAAATCCAAGCCAGCCGCAGGTTCATCCATAACGAGGATCGATGGCTTGCTCATTAATGAGCGCGCAAGCATGACCTTTTTACGCTCCCCTTGTGAAAGACTTCCCAAAGGTTGGTCGGCCAGATGTGGAATACGAACTCGCGTGAGCATGTCGAGTGCACGGTCTTTCACTTCCTGTGGAATCTCTTGATAAAATCGAAGATAAGCATATTCGCCTGTTGCAACAACCTCAAGTACAGGATCAATCAAGCTCAATTTTTCAAAAAGCGATTGGGAAATATAGCCGATTTTCTTACGGACTTCCCTTACGTCACATTGCCCGTACCGATTACCAAGCACATCTACAGTGCCACGGCTAGGGAATTCGTAGCCGTTCATCATTTCAAGCAGTGTCGTTTTACCTGAGCCATTTCGGCCCAGCAATACCCAGTGTTCACCGGATTCGATATGTACATTCACATCGTTTAAAATATGGCGTTCTCCACGTATAAAATGAATACCAGATAAATGGATCATAAGTTCGTTTCCTTTCACATTACGGTTTACTAGGATAAGTTCCTTGTGCAACCCCCAGCAAGACTTCATCTGGCATCCGATGCGCATAAAGCTCCATGCTTTCCGGCTTGGCAGCATAAAGCATTTGGTACATCTGTGTGCATGCTGAAGGACTGGAGGTATGAATATACATCTTGCTTGGAAATTTACGCTGCTGAATCAACCAAATGACAACATCCATGCCTGTCTGCTTCGACAGCCAACCCAAATCATGATCCAGGGATAGGATACCAACCTCACATTCCTGAAGCAACGTGATACATTCTTTGGCATCTTTGGCTAAGACAAATCCTCGGGGACAAGGACGCGAATCATCTAAGTATACATGAATCATCCTCACATTTCCTTTCCAGCAACGAATTTATGAGCGCAATCTCTTCCCGATGCGAGCCGTCAGGCCCCGTACCTGTTTCGAGAACAATCGGAATGTCCTGTAAAAAGGGGGATTCTAATAGACTTCGGAAATTCGCAATACCAATATGGCCCGAGCCAATGTTGGCATGCCGATCACGGCGTGATCCTAACGGATATACGGAATCATTCAGATGAACAGCCTTCAAATGAGGCAGATAATCCAGTTGATTTCCCTTCGATTCCAGCTCAAGCCAATCAGAGCCTTGCCACAGTCGGCTTGCAAAAGCATGACAAGTATCTAAGCAAAAGCCGATCTTCTCGGGTGAATCACACAGCTTTCGAACCTGCGCCATTTCTTCCATGGTCAAACCTAATTGAGCCCCTTCTCCCGCTTGATTTTCAAGCAAAATGAAAGAAGCTCCCGTATAACCATCCGTAGCACTATTCAAACATTGTATTATATTTTTGTAGCCTTGTAACGGGTCTTTTCCCGTATATTTCCCAAAATGCACCACAAGTCCAACAGAACCGCAGGCATTTGTAATGTCCAAACCATTTTTCAATAAATTAACCATGATTTCGCGTTCAGGTTCATCTGCAGCAGGATTTAGCGCATAAGGTGCATGCCCGATCGACAGAATACCATGCTCCTTGCATAATTGCGCGCATGCGCTCGCATCTTTATGATTAACAACTTTCGTAGCTAAACTACGAGGGTTCATCGGAAAATATTGAAAAGCATTTGCACCAATGGAAAGGGCCGTCTTGGCTGCATTGAGATAGCCGCCTCGCGTACGTACATGAGCGCCAATAAACATATTCCATCCGACCTTTCACTTTTGGCAATTGCCACAATAGAAGCATTTACGACTTGAAACCTCCGTTAGCACGATAAGACTCCCACATCGAAAACAGGACTCATCCTTGCGATCATAGACACGACATCTCGGATTATATTGACCGGTTAAGCGATCACCTACGAATAAAGGTTCCTCCATGTAGCCACCCACTTGAATCGCTTCGCGAAGCAGTGTTTGCATAGCATGGAATAGCTGGGATTGCTCAATATCGCTAAGTGAATGCACTTTCCGTAAAGGGAGGAGGCCCGCTTCAAAGCATATTTCATCCGAGTAACAATTCCCGATACCTGAAAGAAAGGTCTGATCGACAAAGGTTACTTTGAGATTTCCCCTCTTTGGCTTCAGAACGTTACGAAATTGCACGATGTTTAATTCGAGTGGCTCTGGCCCTAGCTTTTGCAAGATTGTATTGATTTCCTTTGATGTATGAAGATGCAAATAACCTAATCGCAAACCGATAAAGGATAAGCTTTTACCCCCTAAGTGAATTTCCACTTGTATCGTTCGATCCGGCTTCTCCTCTTGCGTCCCAAAGAACATCCATCCGCCCAGCATGAGGTGCAACAGTAGAATTTCACCAGATGCTAAATGAAACAGCAAGTGCTTCGCTCTGCGCTCGATCCGAACTATCCGATTACCGATCAGCTTTGCAGCCATTTCTTCGGGGTCTATATTCAAAGATTTCGGACGTGTCACATCGACGCCTGTTATCGGTACACCTATGATCAATCGCGACAATTGTTGTCGATATGTTTCCATTTCCGGAAGCTCAGGCACGAGAATCGCTCCTTGCCATTTTTATACCTTGTATAACCAAATGGCGGATTGCGTAAACACGTTATGAAAGGTTAATTGGATGAAATGCACCTAAAAAACTTTAAATTAAGCCTTCGCTGACGTAAGCGGGTTTAGGTGTTTTTTTACTTCTTTTCGTCCCAATAACACCTTGAACACTCAAACTTGTTTCTCTTTTTCGCATCTTCATCTTCAAACGAGCAATTCGCTTTTCCCATGCTTCTTCAATTTCATTGATCTTGCGATCACCCCGATGAAGCGCACGTCGCCTCCAGAGTCTGGCCCAAGCTTCCTCTGCATAAAAAACCGCTTGCCCCAAGTCCTTCTCACGATGCTCATAGTACATCGCAAGCTCCAAATACGGCTCTAGCTGCAAGGAAATACTTGCAGGCTTAAGCAAAATAGCCTGTTTCCAGAGCTCGATTGCACGGGAATATTGACCAATTTTCTTATAATAACCGGCCAATTGAAGCAGCGTCGTTTCTTGCTCAGCGGACTGAGGAGTAGCCGTACAACTCGTCATTAATTTGTGGAAGAGAACTTCCAAATATCGCTCCGCCTTGGCAGGCCTTGCCATCTTGTCGAGCCATAGACCCGTCCGGAAGAGTTCTTCGGGGTCAAGATTGAGATTGGAATCGAGATCGACGTCAAAATCAAAATCAAGAACGTTGCGTGAGACGATGTCATTATCTGGTATGGAAAGAATATCCTCATCGGGGCGCAACAGCTTGCCAAAATGTATCGTCAAAGCAGCCAATGTCACGATATCATGCTCATTGTGTATAAATACACCCTGAAGGACCGCAGGGTCCTTCTCCGCTAAATATTGGAAGTACAGGGCAGGCGCCATTGATCCCGGCACATCATCAATTCGTTCAAAGCCAAGTCGGCTCTCCTCTACTTTGCTCAACCGGCAGGAGGGAAGCGTGTTGCGCCATAGACTTCGTGACGGATATAGAAGATCAAGCTGCAGCAGCTCAGAGTCATCCAAAGTGAGACGATTCAAAACGAAACGATTTTTGAGAATCGGCCAATCAAACGTACGGCCGTTATAGGAGACGATATGTGTATATCGTCCTAACAGTTCTTGTAAGTACACCAGCATCGCATGCTCCTCTGCTGGGTTGCGAATCATGAGCTGTTCAACGGTGAACAGCTCGCCAGTATAGTAGCCGATGCCGACCATGAACGGCACGTTACCAGCACCGACGCCGAGTCCGGTTGTCTCGGTATCGAAGAAGAGCAACTCTTCGAGCCGGACGACGGCGTCTCGCTCGTGAAAGCAGGACAGCTGCGCAGCAACATCGGCGAGCTCACGCAGCCGATACTTGCCGTGCACGCTGTCCGCGCCGTACTCGCGGCGCCGCATGACGAACGAGCCCGCGGGGCTCGTCGCAATATGGGCGCCGAGCTGCGCCCACTCGCCCCCTGCCTCCGGCGGGGGCGGCGGTGTTACCCCAGCCGCCGCGGGTCCCCGCAGGCGGCCGAGCCTTTCGCGGAGCCCGCTCATCGGGCACCGCCATCTAGCTCTGCGAGCAGCTCCAGCGCGAGCTTCTTGCCCAGCAAGCCGACCTCTTCGATCGGCCCGACACAGGCAGGGCAGCCGCTGATGCAGCCACAACTCTGAATCAGGCTGCGCGCCTGATCCATCAGCTGTCCGTGGACCTCGTACAGCCGATCACTAAGACCTACGCCGCCTGGATAGCGGTCGTAGAAAAACACCGTCGGCAGCTTGCTATGCACCGCCTTCACTTGCGGAACGACCCGAATGTCCATCGGGTCGCACATCAAATACAGCGGCGCCAGATGCGCCAAGACGTTGGCAATGCCAAGCAGCGCATGCTGCATGTCATTAGCAGAGCGTCCTGCCGCCATCGCCTCGTCGAAAGTGAACCAATAGGAGCTCGTATGCAGCTCCTCTTCTGGCAGCCGGATCGGCCCAGAACCGATATTTTCATGCGTGCGCAGACGGATTTTTTTGAAAATCGTTGGCTGCGCATTCACTGTAACCTCGCCGAGCTGACGCAATAATCCGCCAACCCGCCCCTCCCGATTCACATGCAGTACTTTCAGCTGAACGGCCATACTGGCATCGGTAAAGTAATCCACATTCACCTGTCGCACGAATGCTTTCTTCTCTTCATAATCCAACTTTTCCACTTGGAATTGGATACCTTCATGGATATATATAGCCTCTTCATGGATCAAAGTGGGCGCACTAAACCGATCACACTCGCCTATGACACGATGGCCATTCGTCATATCAATAATGACAAAATTCTCTTGAGCTGCTGAACGCAAGGAGATGTTATGTGCTGGGAATGATTGCTCCATCCAATACCAGCGATCATTGACTTGGTGCAGCACTTGCTCCTCTGTTAAATACTCTAACACATCCGTGAGCGACTCCTCACCGAACTTCTCATTCGCTTCGAATGGCAGCTCATAGGCTGCACACTTCACATGATCCACGAGGATGATCAGATTATCCGGATGAATGCGCGCCTGCTCAGGCGGGCGCTCAAAGAAATACCGCGGATTCTGGATCAAGTACTGATCCAATGGATTGCTGCTCGCGACGAGAATCGTCAGCGAGGTCTCCTGCCGCCGTCCGGCACGCCCGGACTGCTGCCAAGTGCTGGCTATCGTGCCTGGATAGCCATTAAGCACGCACGCTTGCAGCTGGCCGATATCGATGCCCAGCTCCAGCGCATTTGTGCTCACAACGCCGCGGATTTCCCCGCTGCGTAAGCCTCTTTCGATCTCCCTGCGCAGCTTAGGGAGATAGCCGCCGCGGTAGCCGCGTATCGACTTGCTGCCCAGCTCATGACTCACGAGCTCCTGCAGATAGGTCAGCAAGATCTCCACGCGAACGCGGCTCCGAGCAAAGACAATCGTCTGAATCCCACTTCGCAGCAGCTTACCTGCAAGCTTGCGCGTTTCTAAGACTGAGCTTTTACGTATCCCTAATTGTTGATTCACTACTGGTGGGTTATAGAATACAAAATGCTTCTCCCCTGCCGGTGCGCCATTATTATCAATCAATGTCACCGTTTCACCAATCAAACGTTCAGCATGCTCCTTCGGGTTATCAATCGTAGCCGAAGCACAAATAAATTGCGGATTAGAACCATAAAAGCGACAAATACGCTTCAATCTTCGAATGACATTGGCAACATGACTACCAAAAACCCCTCGGTATGAATGCACTTCATCAATCACGATATAGTTCAAGTTTTCGAACAGTTTCACCCATTTGGTGTGATGCGGAAGGATAGCCGAATGGAGCATGTCGGGATTGGTAACTACAATATGTCCCGCATTGCGTATCGCTTGCCGGACTGTAGGCGGTGTATCACCGTCATACGTATGTGTTTTGATATCCACGTCCATAAATGTAATCATTTCCTGCAGTTCTGCTACCTGATCTTGTGCCAGCGCTTTTGTAGGAAATAAATAGAGCGCTCGTGAAGCATCGTTCTCCAAAATCTTCTGTAGAACCGGAAGATTGTAACAGAGTGTCTTTCCGGATGCCGTCGGTGTGACTGTAACAACGTGATTGCCAGCAGTCACTTGGCGGAATGATTCCGCTTGGTGTGTATACAATTGCTCAATGTTCTTATGTTGAAGGGCAACACAAATACCCTCATGCAATCCTTCTGGAAAATCAGCCAGCTTCGGATCTCGTGGGGGTATCGTGTGCCAATAGGTGACTTGTTCCATGATTTCAGGCGATTTGCGCAGCCCGTCAATCATCTCTATCATTGAAGAAACCTTACCTGTTAAAGGATTCATAAACCGAATCTCCTTACCCATTTCGTTTCTTCCATTTTACAGAATATACGTTCGTATGTCTACATTAAATCAGCTGAATCATCATAATCGTATCGAATGCCATCATGATCATCACTCGTTATTTGAGCTGTGACTGACAGCGCTTGGTTTACACTCTCTTGCATTTTAAACAAAACTTCCTGATAGTCTCTAGAATGGTGCTCTTCTCTATCATGTTTCATGGCAGTTCTTAAGGCTCTTTCAATGATAATGACATCATGACTTGTGAAATTCACGGCTTCTCGCACCTCTTCTTGGTCCATCATTTTCATAACAACTAGCTTTGCCAAATTGCGCCAACGACATACAATGCTAAGAAAAATAAAGGAATTCGTAAACTGTAAGCAAATCAGGTAAAATTAGGATGAAAACCAATAAAAGGAGGAATCATTAATGTCCGCATCCTTACCAAATGAAATTGAAGCGCATCGCCAACCGGATCATGAAATCAATCCTCAGTTTCTTGAGCGTTGGTCCCCTCGTTCCTTCTCGGATCAAGAAGTATCAGAAGACGTATTATTAAGCCTTTTTGAAGCCGCACGGTGGGCACCATCTGGAAGCAATAATCAGCCATGGCGCTTTATTGTTGCCCGTACACCCGAACAGCTAGCTAAATTCCATACTTTCATAAATCCTTCTAATCGGGTATGGTGTGAGAAAGCTCCCGTTCTTACACTCGTCATCTCATACACCAAAACGCCAAGAGGAACAGATAACCCTAGTCATGCCTTCGATGCAGGTACTGCTTGGGGATATTTAGCGCTTGAAGCAAATAATCAAGGGCTTATTGCACATGCAATGGGCGGATTCGAACGCGATAAAGCCCGTGAATTACTCCAAATTCCGGCTGATTACGAGCTACATGCTGTTGTAGCCATCGGATATCGCGGTCCTGCCCAAGCCCTTCCTGAAAATCTGCAAGAACGCGAAGTCCCATCTGGCAGACGTGAAATCAAAGAGCTTATTTACGCAGGACAATTCGAGTAATTGTCGTTATTCACAAATAATAAGAACACTTCAGCACTGCTTTGAACAACAAGTAGACTGGAGTGTTCTTTTTCATCTTTAGCGAAAATAATCACTTAAACGTATGGCGGGTCCCAAGCTTTTTTGTCCATGCCTATCCGATCACTGACCACTTTCATATCCCGATCCAGTTGAACATCTACACCGAATTTTAGCTTACGTTGGTGCCAGAAGCGCATATCGCGCCACTGAACCTCATAACCGCCGTTCTTCTCCTTCCAACACACATAAATGTGCTGTGCAAAATGCAAAAATGCGCGAACACCATCTGTCGACATGGATGCTTTCACGATCGGATGTGATTCCTGCCGATTGTAATTCTTCCTGCTATATTGCTCGAGCACATGCACTTGGCCATATCGAAGTTCACCCAGATAGAAGCTTGTGTCACTTTCAACGACAAACTGCCAATAAAACCAGCTTAAACTCGGCACAAGATGGCAATTACCTGTAGGAAGCTTCAGCTCGTTTCGTACAAGTTTCATAAGATTGTTGCGTTGTGAAGATTGAATTCCTATATAGATGATTGTTGCAGCAAAAATAAGAGCATACATCTCCCCGATATGACTTCCAGATTTCCCATGCCACACTACAAACCAGAGGAGAGCACCTCCAGAGTGAATCACAAACAACAAAGGATCATAGAGACAAAGCGTATCCAGATGCACCCATTTTTTCGTAAAAGGCCGTAAACATTGCACACCATACACATTTAGCACATCAAGTCCCACATGGCAGACAACTGCTAAGAACGTCCACAGGAACAAGCTTATAAAGTGTTCCCAAACACCAAAAACCGCCGCTAGAGGCAAACTTATGACAAGCGGCCAAATCAGCAGTGCAGGTAAAGAATGTGTTACTCCCCGATGAATTCGGACATAACTAGCGTAACCACGTAGTCTTGCAAACGTATCTAAATCTGGCGCATGTGAACCTACTAACGTCCCGACGAGAATAGCATGGCTCAATGCTGGCTGCTGTGTAACCGCCGTTTCTAAACAAGCCAATCCAGCGAGGCTAACCCCAAACAATAAGTGGCTTCCAGTATCCATTTATCGATTCCCCCGTCCTTATGTCTTATATTGTTGCTGCACGTTTTCCCAACGTTCATGAACGTTAAACCAATAGAACCAAGAAGCAGGCTGTTCGCGAATAACCCGCTCTATGAAGCTATTCAGCACTAGATTAGCTTGTGCTCTAGCTGCTCCATTTGAAATGGCGTCTTGCATGTGTAAGAGAATAGGCTCTTCGACCACCAGCTGATGCTTAAAACCTTGAGAACGGAACCCATAGAAAGGTACAATTGGAACTTGTTGCTCCAACGCGAGCATAGCAGTACCTTCAGGAGTCCGAGTAACCCTGCCAAAAAGCTTCGACAACGGGAATGACGGTCGCCAGAAATCTCCCAGAAGAAAAACAACGCCTCCAGATTGAATATGCCTTTTTAAGGTACGATACAATTCCAGTGCTGGAACACTATCGTAATCCAAACCTTTACACCCTAAAGCGGCAAATTTGGCATATAAGGGCTTTAATTCAGCACTTCCAGCTGTAGCTACTGTGAGACAATCGAACTTTTTAGTGAAATACCAATAATAGTTAAAAAAGTTGCCCACATGAGGGGTGTAGATAATAAAACCTTTCCCATTAGCTAGCTGCTGCGCGTTCTTTAAATGTTCCTCGCCCTGTAATTCGAATTCTTGCTCATGCAATCGATTGGATTGGAATAAAATTTCAAACAACGAGAATACAACATTTCGTACATATTGCTTCGTAAGTGAACTCAGCCTCCGTTTCGACATCGGCCCTAAGACATCTATCAGATTATGTTTTACACGCTTGAGAACCCCGTTACGAGAGGCTATATACCACAATGCAGCTATTCCATTACACAGAAGTGACATCATCCACAATGGGAGAATGGGGAGCATATTCCCCAATCGAATTCGATTTCCATTCTCTGAGGTAAGCTTAGCTATCCAGTCATACAAGACAAGCCCACCTCATCTCACGCTTCATGTAGAAAATGACGTTTGTACCGACGCGATACCTTATCTTTTTGTAAAATAATGAAAAAATCAACCGATCCAAACAGCTCGTCAAATGCTGGTTCTCCGCCAATTTCAGCCCCTAACCATTGATAGCCTTTCATCAAAGGGGGCAGTTTGCGAAACATTTCTTTCTCATTATTCGTGGGTTCAATTTGCGCGAGCCCAGAAATCCGATGTGTATCCAAGGGCTTAATCCCAAATCGGTCAGTCAACATCTGCTTTTGCCTAAGCATCATACAAATCTCATTTAATTCCTCTATATTTGAAATGTGAACACTTGCACACCCAATTAAATGCGTGAAATTGCGTCCGCTAATATAATCAGCAATCCCTTCCCACAGCATTTGAATGGCTCTACCACCGCGATAAGCAGGTGCAATGCAGCTGCGCCCCAGCTCCAAAGATTGTTTTTTCAAATCCGAGAAGGCGCTTAAATCAAATTCTGTTTCCGAGTAAAATCCAATCCCCTCACTTGCACGGTCACCAGGAAGAAGTCGATAAGTACCGATGACTTGATCAGTTTCAAGATCTTTGACAATAAGGTGATCACAATAAGAATCATAAATATCCGTTTCCAGCTTTTGTTCATTCATTAAACGTAGATTTTTCTCTTCCTCCACGAAGATCTGATATCGTAGTTGCATAGCTTGCTCAATTTCTTCTGCTCGATTTGCAAGTTTCACCATCAGCTTTGCAGGTTGTGGCGCCGTTAATAGAGGTACTCCATTCATTCTTCCTCACGCCTTTCAACTAAGAGTTTACAATTTCATATTAACAGTGCTTTATTTTCTGTTGATTTACTGACTGTAAAGAATTTGTAATCACGGTGACATTTACCATGAAAACGAGAAAAAAAACACAATCGCCCAAGGGCGTATTGTGTTTTTCGGATTCATTCATTTACTCATTCATCATTCATAAATTGCAAATAAATTAACAACCGTTTCAGCATGACTGCCGCTTGTGCTCTTGTGGCGTAGGCATTTGGATTTAGCTGTGTTTCCGTGACACCTTGAATCAATCCCCGTTGTAAGGTAAACGCCATCGCATTCCTTGCCCAGTTGTCGATGGTATGTTGGTCCGTAAATGGATTCAGAATCGTATCTTGCGCATAGCTTTCTTGCTGGTCACCCGTGATTTGAACCGTACGATCGATCATCGCCGCCATCTGCTCACGTGTCACCTGCTGGAGAGGTCGAAAGGTCCCATCATCATATCCCTCGATTAAACCTGCACTAGCCGCTGTTTTAACCATTTGAGCGTACCAGTCTGTCTCGTTGATATCCTGAAATTGTAAGGCTCCAGTAGCCGAATTATTTACTCGCATACCCAGGGCACGAATGAGCAATGTGGCAAATTCAGCTCGGGAAATTTCCTTCTCTGGTGCGAAGTTTCGTTCATCAATCCCCGTAATGATGTTTTTGGAGGCAAGTTTTTCTACGTCCACTCTGGCCCAGTGCGACCCCATATCTTCAAAATGCTTATCTTTTTGGAGGATCGTATATAACCCTCCATACTGGTCTTTTATGACCATCTTCCATACATTACCCACACCAATTAATAGTGAAGGAACGAAGGCAATCTTTCCAGATTCAACATCTAACCGGACTGCAGTCACATTGGATGTGTACGAGGCGCCAGGAAGCGAGATTGATCTCTCCACGTGCATGTTTTCATAGGATGGTATCGTAACGCCACCTGCTTGAATGTCGAATTCGATTGGATTGGTTACTAGCAAAGTAGCTTGTTCTGAGATTGCTTGTTCCTTCAGCGTTTCCGCAAGTTGACCTGCTTCATGTCGGATGATCACTGAGAATAAACCATTCGCTCCTTCGGCTTTACTTACATGATTCTTGAAAAGAAGAAGCGGAATTGTAAACTGAATAGTATTCATATCCAGATGGAGACTACCATTCACCCCCATTTCATTCAATTCGTTAAACAAACTGGATGAGAATTCGACTACGGTCGTATCATGATCATCTTGAATTTGCATTGATAATAATGTAGCTGTCCCATTATTTAGTGCGGAGATTGCGTCACCCAGTTCAGCATCATTAGCTCGGATTCTTGAGAGCATTCTGCCATCAGGAGCAGTTTCACGGACCCGCTCACTCGTAAGAAGGAGCGTCGAAGAACCTGTTAACTTCGGACCTCCTGTTAACGTGTAATTTACACTTGGTCCAGAAGTAGACCAATTATTGGCTAAATCTCCTGCCTCCACATTAATGCTCATGTTTGTACCCGCAGTTAAGCCTGATAATTGAGTCGTAAGCACACTTCCGCTCACCGAAGTTATCAACTCAGAGTCCATATAAATCCGATAAGATGTGACGCCAACATTATCCATGGCTGCCGACCAGGTTATTGTGACAGAAGTTGCCGAACTTGGTGATACAATAACATTGGAACCATAGTTCCATGTTGGAGCTATGATGTCTTTAAATGCTACGGTGACGTAAACCGTTGTAGAAATGCCACTATATGTCGCGGTGATGATTGCACTCCCTGCACTCACAGCTGTGAGATAGCCGCTGCTACTAATCGTGACGACAGATGTATTGGAACTTGTGAAGCTTGTATTCGAGGTTACTTCAGTCGCATTATATTGCGAATCATAAGCATGAATGGTGAGATATTGTGTCTCACTTACTTCCAAGAATATGGAGCTTTCATCTGCTTCAATCCGGCTAACAGCTGCTGTCACATGGACGCTCGCTGATGCTGTGAAATTTCCATAATAAGCGGTAATCGTCGAAACTCCCGATGAAATACCTGTGACTACGCCACTTGAATTCACAGTTGCGACTGCAGGATTTGAGCTTGTGAAAGTCAGACCATTTGTCAACGTTTGTGTGCTGCTATCATTCTTATATCCAATCACATAAGGAGACCGTGTTGCGCCAATTTGAATCGAATACGAATAGGAATCCAATGCAATACGATTCAAGTTCAACACTGTTGAAGCTACCATAATGTTGGCTGAAGTCGTCCGACCGTTGTAGGTAACCGTCAAAGTTGTTGTGCCAGCGGCTACCCCCGTTATGACTCCGTTCGCATTGACAGTTGCCACAGCCGTATTTGCAATTCTATAGGTGGCTCCAGACTGAATACTGCTCGTATGCCCATTCGCATAGACCCCTGTCAAATAACTGGATTGGGTCTCACCAGGCTGCAACTGATAATCTTCTTCATCCAAATACACCCGAGTTAACGTCTGTGCATTAGGAGTGTCGCCCACTCCGCCATCAGGTCCGTAGATTTGAAACTCAGCGACACTTGCATACCCTCCGGAACCTACACGTGTTGTCGTTAACCGAAAATATCGTGCCGTGACATTCCCTTCATCCACATATCGCGGGTCAGCCAAATACGTATTTCCCGTGTGATCCGTAAAGGTATACCAGATTAGGCCGTCTACTGAAAAATCAATTTTGTAACCATATACATCTTGGGAATTTGTATACGTCGTCTCAAATCGCTGTACATTACTTAGCCTACCTAAATCCACGACAAGCCATTGCGGCAATGAAGTACTGCTTGGTGCCCAACTGGATAACAATTGACCATCCACAGCCTTATCAGAGCCCCAAGTGCCAGAAAAACTAGTAAAAGCAGCCGTAGTCTTATTTTGTGAAAGAAGCGTCAGATCCTCGTCCGTTGAATACACGCGAAAATCAAACACGCTGGCTTGATCTCCTGGCAAGCCAACGCCCAATACTTGTAATCTGACGAATCTTGCAAGAACATCTCCACTGTCCGAATAAAAGGGAAAATTGATTGCTGCATTCGTGGAACGATCTGCAAAAACGCTCCAATTGATGCCGTCGATCGAGGATTCAATCTTGTACGCATAGGAACTATTGACATGTTCAAACACCGTTTCAACCCGTGAAACATGTACATTTTGTGCAAGATCTACTGTTAACCATTGTGGAAGTTGTGAATTGCTTGCTACCCATTTCGTATTGATGAATCCGTCCACTGCTTGAGTAGCGCTATATGTAGCTCCTGTAACTGTTGATGCCACAGCAGATTTACCTTGAGAAACCGGTATTTCAGAGGCATACGCATCCCTTGATATACATAATATTCCAAATAAAACACTTAGAAAAATAAATACGGAAATATGGTATACAGTCCATCTGTAAACCGGATACGTCATGTCCACCTCCAATTATTAAGCGGTTACAATTATTTTATCAGAAGCCCCAGCATCGCGTATAGGACTTATAGGCTAATTCTCTAATTATTCTGAATCTTTGTACGATTTTCTGATTTCCTTAATCATAATGAAAAAGATCGAGGATATAAAGATAGAAAGCAGCACTTCACCGAGTGTAATTTCCATACCTTCACCTCGATTTCCATTGGTTTTGTTTAGTGTATGAGGTTAACGCAGAAAATTGACGCTCGACAACAAAAATAAGCTTCTCCCGGTGTAAACTCCGGAAGAAGCTTATTTAATTTAAACTTTGCGTGGTACTTCAAAGCACCAGAAATCCTTCGCCAAGTGACTGTTGGCGTGAATTTGCTGCGCTTCATTGAGAAGTAATTGGATGCTCTCTCCTTGATAGCGAGAACTAAGATGCGTCATAATCAGCGCATTTGCTCCAGCCTCCTGCGCGGTTCTTGCTGCATCGGTTGAGGTCGCATGATCAAAGGCATAGGCAAGATCTTGCTTATCCATCGCGAACGTCGCTTCATGCACAAGAACATCAGCGCCGCGCGCTAACCTTTTAGCTCCCTCACAATAGCGTGTATCCCCTAGAATGACGATTACGCGACCAGGAACGGGAGAGCCTAAGAAATCTTGCCCATGGATGGTCCGACCATCCTCAAGCTGCACGGAAAGGCCTTGCTTTAATTGACCATAGACTGGACCTGCCGGTACGCCAAGCTCTTGGAGTTTCTCACTCAATAACTTGCCAGGTTGATCTTTCTCTACGATTCGAAAACCGAAACATTCAATGCGGTGCTCTAAACGAGCTGTTTCAACCAGAAAGCTTTCGTCTTCGAAAATAATGCCCTCATCTTCCAGCTCAACAAGCTGAAGGGTATAAGTTAGGTGAGCTCCGCTAACCTCAAGTGCCGTATCAACAAATTTCTTAAGTCCACGTGGACCATACAGCGTTAATGGCGTATCTCCTCCCAAATAGGAGCGACTAGTCAATAACCCGGGAAGCCCATACAGGTGATCGCCATGCAAATGGGTGATGAAAATTTTCTCCGTTCTCCCGAGTTTCACAGGAGAGTTCAATATCTGCTGCTGCGTACCTTCCCCACAATCAACCAGCCAATACGTTCCCCGCTCATCCAATAAATTTAAGGCGATTGAGGTTACATTACGCTGCTTGGAAGGCATCCCAGCCCCTGTTCCTAGAAAATACAAATCCACAAGCCAAACCCCATTCTGTTTCAATATCACTTCGGTAAAACCGAAAGCGAGGATGCCGCGGAACCTGATCGTTCGCGCTGGCTACCTCGCTCTCTCCTGCTTATCCTACGTTAAAATAACGTGCTTCTTTATGTGCAAATACAATCGCGGATACGGAAGCTTCCGGCTCCATCATGAACGACTCTGTCAGCTCAACGCCGATATCCTCTGGCTTCAGCAAATTAAACAGCTTCGCTTGATCATCGAGATTAGGGCATGCTGGGTAACCGAATGAGAAGCGTTGTCCGATATATTTAGCCCCAAATCGTTCTTGCATCGTCATATCCACCCTATCCGCAATACCGATGACATCACGCATAATGTGATGAACACGTTCAGCAAAGCCTTCCGCTACTTCCAGAGCTGTGGCTTGCAAGGCATGGGATTTCAAATAATCCCCTTTATCACGCCATTCCTTCGCCAACTCATTAATATCATGACCAGCTGTCACGAGTAAGAAACCTACATAATCCATTTCTCCGCTTTCGACAGATTTCAAATAATCGGCCAAGCAGAGATACGGCTCTTTATCTTGACGAGGGAATGTAAACGTCTCGAGCACCTTGCTAGTATCTGACGGATCATAAACGATTACATCATTCCCATTTGACTGCGCTGGGAAGAAACGATACATACCGTGGGCCTTAATGATCCCATTATGCTGTGCAGCATGGAGGATCGAGTCCACCGTGTCTTTCAATTGCAACGCTTTGGTATCCTTATCACTCAATAGCTGCTCTACTTTACCCTTCAAACCAAGGTGATGACCTAACAGCATTTGCATGTTCACATAGGGCATCAAATGACTGATCGGGTAGTCACGTAAGATATGACGATCCGTATCCTGAGGCACCTGAACGGGAAGATCTTTGGAGACAGCCGATGAACTCACGCGTGTAAGCTGCGGCATTTTCTCTTCTTTTTTCCCTGTATCCATAACATCCGATTCCAGGCTTTCACGAAGCTCTTGAATCAACCGCTTGCGCTGCTCAGGATCACTCAAACGATTGGCAATATCCAGACCATCCATTGCATCCTTCGCATAGAGAACAACACCTTCATACTCCGGTTGAATCCGAGTTTTGGTGAATTTACGCGTGAGCGCAGCACCTCCAACGAGAATCGGCACGTCCACGCCCGCTGTGCGTAAATCCTGCGCGGTAATAACCATTTGTTGCGCTGATTTCACAAGTAAGCCTGACAATCCGATCGCATCTGCTTGCTCTCTGCGGTATGCTTCAATGATTTGTTCTGGCGGTACCTTAATCCCAAGGTTCACAATCTTATAGCCATTATTGGAGAGGATGATTTCGACGAGATTTTTACCAATATCGTGTACGTCACCTTTGACCGTTGCCAAAATAATTTTACCCTTGACTGCAGTCTCCGATTTCTCCATGAACGGCTCTAGATAGTTAACAGATGCTTTCATGACCTCAGCGCTTTGAAGCACCTCAGCAACGATAAGTTCATTACCATTGAAAAGACGTCCAACTTCCTCCATCCCCTTCATGAGCGGCCCATTGATGACCTCTAGCGGTGAATAGGTTTGAAGTGCAATCTCCAAATCTGGGATCAAGCCTTCCTTCGTGCCTTCAACAACATAGGAGCCAAGTCTCTCCTCCAGAGATAGATTTGAAATTTTCTCTTTCTTTTCGACCTTTTTTTCACGGAAATGGGCGACAAAATTCGCCAAAGTCTCATCATTCGTATTATAAATGAGTTCTTCTGCTAGTTGACGCTCAGTCTCCGGAATCGACGCATACCGCTCTAGCTTTTCCGTATTTACGATGGCATAATCAAGTCCAGCTTTCGTACAGTGGTATAAATAGACAGAATTGAGAACTTCACGACCCGCATCCGGTAAACCGAATGAGATGTTACTGAGTCCGAGAATTGTTTTAGCCAGTGGATACTTCTCTTTAATCAGCTTAATCCCTTCGATTGTTTCCACGGCGGAACCAATATACTGAGGATCTCCTGAGCCGACAGGGAACATATTCGGATCAAAAATGATATCCTCTGGATTCATGCCGTACTTTCCAGTTAGAAGCTCATACGAACGTGTTGCCACTTCGATTTTCGCTTGACGCGATACCGCCTGGCCACGCTCATCAATCAGAATACAAACGACCGATGCTCCGTAGCGATGAATCAAAGGTAAAATCCCTTCAAACTTCGACTCCCCATCTTCGAGGTTAATCGAGTTGATAATCGCTTTACCTTGTGAATACTTGAGTCCAAGCTCGATAATGTGATCATACGTCGAGTCAATCATCAATGGGACTTTGACCTTTTTCACAACTTCTTGCATGAATTCTTCTACTGCGTAGGCTTCGTCAATATCCGTGTCCTGTAGATTGATGTCGATAACATGTGCGCCGTTCTTCACTTGATTACGGGCAATTTCAGAGCCCTCTTCAAATTTCCCTTCTTTGATCAGGCGCTTAAACTTTCTGGAACCGGAAATATTCGTCCGTTCACCAACCATGATTGGTCTGTTCTCTGGCTCAATGTAAACAGTCTCAATACCTGAAATCGCAGGGGGATGGGAGCCATATTCCGATCTTGGCTTAAAATTCGCTAACGTTTCTGCCATGGCACGAATGTGCTCAGGCGTCGTTCCGCAGCAGCCTCCGGCAATATTGATCCAGCCTTGCTCTGCAAATCCAGCCATCTTCTTCGCCAAAGATTCTGGGGATTCATGGTAGTGCCCATTCTCATCCGGCAAGCCTGCATTCGGATAACAGCTGATCGCTGTATCCGCAATACCGGATAGGGTACGGATGTGATCTCTCATAAATTCTGGTCCCGTTGCACAGTTCAAGCCCATCGAGATCGGCTTCAAATGCTCAAGTGAGATATAAAAGGATTCGATATTTTGTCCGGCTAGCGTTGTGCCCATAGGCTCAATCGTTCCAGATATCATAATGGGAAGCTCTACGCCTAATGTTTCAAATGCTCTGCGAATCCCAATACTGCCCGCTTTTACATTCAGTGTATCTTGGGAAGTCTCAAGCAGCATGGCATCAACGCCCGCTTCTACAAGGGCAAGTGCCTGCTGGTAGTAGCTTTCTTCCAGCTGTTCGAAAGTCACGCCACCTGTTACGGATAAGGTTTTCGTTGTTGGGCCCATGGCACCTACAACGTACCTCGGCCATTCTGGTGTTGAATATTTCTCAGCAGCAGCAATCGCTAATTTAGCAGCGGCGATATTTAACTCCCGATGACGATCCTGCAAGTCATACTCCGCCAAGACGACACTCGTCGTTCCGAACGTATTCGTTTCTATCATATCAGCGCCAGCGGCGAAATAAGCTTCATGAATTTTTTGAATCACATCTGGACGCGTAACACATAGAATTTCATTACATCCATCCAGATCATCACTTCCAAAATCTTCAGCAGTCAAATTCTCTTGCTGAATCATCGTACCCATGGCACCATCTAGGATCATAATCTTCTTCTTAAGCTGTTCTTGAATCGGTGGTTTCTTCATGGCAAGACTCCCTTTCAACTTTTCCTAAACCTAAATAAAAAAAAACGACAAATTATGTTAAGATTTAGTGTAACAGAATACGGCTTCTATGAAAAGATTTTGAATTATCACAAATTCCAATGGGGTTTATCGGAAATACTTATTTCCTTCCATCGACAGTTAGCTTGATATCCACTATAATATGTATATATTTATTGTAGAAAGAGGGATGTAACGTGGCACAAATTAGAATTCGCAATACAAATGAACGTATCGAGGGCGAAACAGAAGTCAAAGCCTTCTTGGATAGCCAACAAGTTGTGTATGAGCACTGGGACGCAAACAAGCTTCCTGTCGCATTGCGCGAGAAATTCATCCTTAGCGATGAAGAGAAAGCAGAAATCATTTCCACTTATGAAGCAGAAATCAAAGATCTAGCTGCTAGACGCGGTTATGAAATTTGGGATGTCATTTCCCTTTCAGATGTAACTCCGAATATCGAAGAGCTTCTAAAGAAGTTCGAACAAGTGCATACGCACACTGAAGATGAGATTCGTGCAATCGTTTCTGGTAAAGGGATTTTCATCATCAAATCCGAAGAACTTGGTTATTTCGATGTTGAACTTGAGCCAGGAGATGTCATCTCCGTTCCAGAGAACACGAATCACTTCTTCACTCTGATGGAAAACCGTGAGATCGTAGCTGTTCGCCTTTTCATCGAAAAAGATGGTTGGATTGCTCACAACATCGATGATCCTGACTTTATCAAAGCTTAATAGCCACATATGAAAAAGCCCATCAGCCTATCAGACCGCGAAGTCTTGAATAGCTGTTGGGCTTTCTTTCTATTGTACTAACCGTTCGTAATAATCGGTAAAATTTCTTGAAGACGCGTTACTTCATAAGCAGGGACGATTTCTTCGCCACTTTGAAGCCCGTGATGATTAATCCAAATGTTACGCATCCCAATGCTTCCCGACCCCAAAATATCTGTCGTTAGCTTGTCCCCTATCATGATCCCTTCCTCAGCATCAATCTCAAGCAGACCCAGTGCATATTTGAAAATTGCTGCAGCTGGCTTCCCTTGTCCAAATTCACCTGAAATAACAATGTGATCGAAGTAAGGAGCAATGGCAGGAACGCCTGCTAATTTCTCTTTTTGCAAATCTGGTGAACCGTTTGTTAATAGAAGAAGTTTGTAATTGCCTTTCAAGGCATCTAACACACGGAAGGTTTCTTCATATACATAAGGACGACTGCGACGTTCAGCGGCAAATAATTCACCTAGCTTGTACCCAAGCTCACGATCTTCAATTCCAAGCGCTGCAAGCCCTCTAGTCCAAGATTCTGTGCGATAGCCAGGTGCTAGCTTCTCTAATTTGCGGAAGTTTTCGTCCTCACCTTGTGTGAAGTTAGCCCATAGCCCTTCAAATGGGTTAATCCCAATCATTTTGGTAAATGGGAACGTCTCGAAGGATTCGTATAAACTTCTCGCTTCTTTACGAACAGATGCTTCTAATTCCTCCGGATTCACGTTAACTTGCTTCGCCGCTGCTGCACAGGTTGCTGCAAACGCTTCTTCTACACTTCGGTCATCCCATAACAGGGTATCATCCAAATCAAAAAGCACAGCTTTCAACGTCATCATTCATTTCCCCTTTGAATGTAGTATCTATGAGTAGGCTTAATTCTCTTCGTCAGTAAACTTAATGGAATCCAGTTGGACTTTCAGGTTACCTCTGAATGCATCAATATATTTCTTTCTCAACTCGTTGCGCTCATCCAGCTCTGCATCTGTTAAGCCAACTGTCTTCGCTTTGCGAGCTAATTCATTGATACGCTCAATCGTTTTATCCATGCTGTCACTCATTGTAATCCTCCCAGTCAAAATTTCAATATGAGTACTACTTTGCCATCAGAGATTGTGATTGTCAAGGATACATCGTAAAGAGCCATGGACACTAATGTGTCTATGGCTCGAACATTCATCTATATAGGTAGCTAGAAATGTACTCATTAAGGAAGTAATAGAACTTGTCCCTCTTGCAAAGAACTGCTCGACAAATGATTAAATGCTTTCAACTTCTCGATGTAAGAACGTGTGTTCTCTCCAGGCTTTTTGTGAGAATCTGCTATTTCCCATAGTGTATCACCGCTTTGAATGACAATCTTCTCGTGTTGGATAGTTTGCGCCGATGGTTGAACGGATGCTGTTGGTGTAGACATTGTAACAGTACTATCACCTGCATAGGCTTGTACGATCGCACCGAACGAAAATACAGTTCCAAGTATTACTGCTATCAGCAAGAAACGAAGTAGTAGTTTCGCATGACCCCGTTTAGTCGTCATCCCTTTGGATGCTTGAGCAGTACCTTGAAGTGTTGTTCTTGCGTTAGATTGCGAATAAGCCATATACATAAAATCATCCCCCAAACGTTTGTTCTGATATTAGAATAACACGAACACATGTTTGAGTCAACCATTTCTCGAACTTATGTTTGTACGAACTCGGGTTCTATGTTATACTTTGGGTAATGATTCCCAGTATTGGAGTGATATCTTATGAGTAAAATTTCGCAGCGTCAACAAGCAATAATGGAATTCATTAAGAACGAAGTGAAAGATAAGGGCTACCCGCCTTCCGTTAGAGAAATCGGCGAAGCTGTTGGACTAGCATCCAGTTCCACTGTACATGGGCATTTGGAGCGTCTTGAGAAAAAAGGCATGATTCGTCGAGATCCTACTAAACCGCGTGCAATCGAAATCCTAGGGCTTGATGGTGCAGAATCCCAATTCGCAGTCTCCGTCGCTCGTGTTCCCCTCATTGGTAAAGTAACAGCTGGTGTTCCGATTACAGCTACTGAGAATATCGAAGACTATTTCCCACTTCCTTCAAGCATGGTTGGCGATAACAATGTGTTCATGCTTAGCATTATGGGTGACAGTATGATTGAAGCTGGTATTCATAATGGCGATTATGTCATTGTTAAACAACAACAAACAGCGAACAACGGTGATATCGTCGTCGCGATGACGGAAGATGATGAAGCTACTGTTAAGCGTTTCTACAAGGAGAAGGATCATATTCGCCTTCAACCGGAGAACTCTGCCCTACAACCCATTCTATTGAAGAATGTGACAATTCTCGGTCGTGTCATTGGCTTGTTCCGGGATATGTAAGAACACGGAAACATCAAAAAAAGCAAGGACTCAAAGTGTTCAAACACTTGAGTTCCTTGCTTTTTAGCTTTAAAACGCTAATACCCAGTTTCCCGCACGAAAGATTGGCTCGATCGTCCCATCGGCTAGTTCCCCATCAATCTCAAGCTCCGCAGACCCAATCATGAAATCCACATGTATCAACGAGCTATTCCCTCCACGAGCTTTCAATTCCGCATTGGACAGCGTAGTACCTTCCTTCAAATTGATCGGATAGCAACTACCTAATGCCAAATGGCAAGAAGCATTCTCGTCAATGCCTGTGTTATAGAAAATACGGTTGATATTGGAAATCGGAGAATCAAACGGCACAAGTGCTACTTCTCCTAAATATCGTGCACCTTCATCCATATCCAATAGGCGTGCCAAATGGTCATAACCCACCTCTGCCTGGAAGTCTACAACCTTTCCAGCTTCGAACGTAAATGAAAACCGATCCACCAACGCCCCATTGATATTTAACGGCATCGTACTCGCCACCGTACCACTAACACCTGTTCGGTTCGGAATGGTAAACACTTCTTCTGTCGGCATATTAGCTACATAACGGATGCCTCGAGCGTTCTCATTATCCCCGCCCAGCCAAATATGTCCTTCAGGCAACTCAACACGTAGATCCGTTCCCGTCGCTCTATAGCGCAGCGCTTTATAGCTTCTTTCATTCAACAAGCTATGCGTAGCCTTCAATGTATCCAAATGTGCCTGCCATGCCGCAACGGGATCTTCTTCATAAACACGATTGAATGTGAAAATAGCATCCCACATCGCTGGAATTCGTTGCTCTTCTGGTAGATCCGCATACACCATATTCGCCCAAGCTTCTGTAGGAGCTTTAATTAAACACCAGCTGAACTCACCCGTTCTAACATAGTGTTGATATTTTGCTCTCGCCGTTGATGCCGCTTTCGATGCCCGCGAAATTAAACTAGCATCAATACCATCGTACAGATTCGGATTCGGCACCTTAATGTTCAACAACGCTCCGCCATTCTCCACAAAACGTTCTAACATCGTCGTGTACCACTCTGGGTAATAGTCCATCGACTCATCTTGCGCATGATCAAATTTACTGCGTGTAACGACATCATCTTGCCAGTGCACGTGCACATAATTCGCACCTGCTTCATAAGCCTTCTGCACGATAAGCCTTGTTAAGTCAAGGGTCTCAATTGGCGCTTCCACCAACAAATCCTGACCTTTATTCAAATTGACCCCAATTCGAATCACTAACTCTGCATACTTTTCTAAATTACTATTGAAATTGTCCATAGTTCAATTCGTCTCCTTCGCGTTAAAAAGCCCATCAACTCACATAATTGAGATTGATAAGCTTAAAGTAGTATCTAGTTGTCAAGTAAAACCCATCTCTATGATACCGTACCCCATGAGGGATTGGCAATGATAGGCTGCTCCATAAGAGAAAAACCCTCAACGCCAAGAGCGTCAAGGGTTTCGTTAATTCTAGTACAGAGACAGATACTGATCTCTTTCCCATTGGTGAACTTGTGTGCGGTACATGTCCCACTCAATTTCTTTCAACTCATAGAAATGAGCTAGAGCATGTTCCCCAAGTGTATCGCAAACAACATCATCACGAAGCAACTCGTCTAGTGCTTGTTTCAAGTTAAGAGGTAAGCTAGGAATACCTTCGGCTTCACGCTCTTCTTCTGTCATCACATAGATGTTGCGATCTGTTGGCGGAGGAAGTTGCATTTTGTTCTTAATGCCATCCAAACCAGCCGCAAGCATAACAGCAAGTGCAAGGTACGGATTTGCCGCTGGATCCGGGTTACGAACTTCAACACGTGTACTTAGTCCACGGGAAGCTGGGATCCGAATCATTGGGCTACGGTTACTTGCAGACCAAGCTACATAGCAAGGTGCTTCGTAACCAGGAACTAGACGTTTATAAGAGTTAACGGTTGGATTCGTAATCGCTGCAAAAGAACGCGCATGACGAAGTACGCCCGCCATATATTGTCTTGCCACTGTGCTCAAGCCTAATTTGTCGCTTTCATCGTAGAACGCATTCGTGTCACCCTTGAACAAGGATTGGTGACAGTGCATACCCGATCCGTTCATACCGAACAACGGCTTCGGCATAAACGTTGCGTGCAAGCCATGCTGTCTAGCTACTGTTTTGACAACAAGTTTAAATGTTTGAATTTGATCAGCTGCTTTGATCGCATCTGCGTATTTAAAGTCGATTTCGTGTTGGCCTGGAGCTACTTCATGGTGAGAAGCTTCAATCTCAAAGCCCATCTCTTCCAATGTAAGTACGATATCACGACGACAGTTTTCCCCAAGATCCATAGGTGCCAAATCGAAGTAACCACCTTGGTCGTTCAACTCGGTAGTTGGGTTACCTTTTTCATCGGTTTTGAACAGGAAGAATTCCGGTTCTGGTCCAACGTTCATAGCTGAGTAGCCCATTTCTTCTGCTTGCTTCAACGCGTTTTTCAAAATAGCGCGCGGATCCCCAGGGAATGGCGTGCCATCTGGCATATAAATGTCGCAGATTAAACGAGCGACTTTGCTTTCCGTTACCCATGGGAAAATAACCCATGTATCTAGATCAGGATATAAATACATATCCGATTCTTCAATTCGCACATAACCTTCGATGGAAGATCCGTCAAACATCATTTTGTTATCAAGCGCTTTCTCAAGTTGGCTTAGAGGAATTTCTACGTTCTTTATACTTCCCATCAAGTCTGTGAATTGCAAACGGATGAAACGAACGTTTTCTGCTTTGGCGATGCGAAGAATATCTTCTTTGGAATAGTTAATGTTATAACTCACGTGTGCATTCTCCTCTCAAATGTTAAGCGATTGGACAAACGATTTTATTTGTAAAATCTGGATAACTGTCCTTGAATCAAAGAAACTTGATCTGGACGTTTCCCCCCGCCAATCAATTGCTGCTTCAGCATTTTGTGCAATTGAGAGTCGGTTAATTCTTTCCGTTTCACTTCGGTGTGCTCGTTAAGGATGGTTGCATCCTCAGAATCCTTATCCACAGGGATAAGAACCTGCTTGATACCCGCAATATTGACACCTTTTTCAATTAAATCTTTAATTTCAAGAAGACGTTCCACGTCATTAAACGAATAGAGCCGTTGATTACCAGCTGTACGTGCCGGGATGATCAGTTCATGCTGCTCATAGTATCGAATTTGTCTTGCTGTTAAATCAGTCAGCTTCATGACGATTCCGATAGGGAATAACGCCATATTTCTACGTATCTCATCACTCATGCTAATCACTCCTGGTCAGTAAGTACCTCACTCTTATTGTACCTTCCTAACAAAAACGTGTCAAGGAGTGTCAGGTTTGTTCACAGTTTAATTTTTCACAGTAATCCCTTATCTTCCATATGTTGGATCGCCGTTAGTACACCTAACTTGCAATGTGAGTAGGTCAAGCCGCCTTGCATATACGCGATAAAAGGTTCACGAATTGGGGCATCCGCAGACAGCTCTAAGCTGCCTCCTTGAATGAACGTGCCCGCAGCCATAATGACAGGATGCTCGTATCCAGGCATGTCCCAAGGCTCTGGTACGACATGCGAATCGACAGCAGACGCCTTTTGTATGCCCTGCACAAACGTAATCAAATGCTCCGCCGACGTGAAGCGGATCGCTTGAATCAAGTCCGTCCGCTGCGCGTCCCAGCGCGGATGGCTGACAAAGCCAAGGTCTTCGAATATCGCTGCCGCGAAGACTGAGCCCTTGACTGCTTGCCCCACCAAATGCGGGGCAAGGAATAGCCCTTGAAACATCGCTCGCGTCGCGCCGAGCATGGCTCCGACCTCGCCCCCAATACCGGGGGCGGTCAGTCTGTACGCGGCGAGCTCCACGAGGTCGCGTCGCCCGGCGATATAGCCGCCCGAAGGGGCGATGCCGCCGCCGGGGTTCTTGATCAACGAACCGGCCATCAGATCGACGCCAACCTGCGTCGGCTCCTGCGGCTCGGTGAATTCGCCGTAGCAATTGTCTACAAAGACAATTAGCTCCGGGTTGATCTCTTTCACAAATCGGACCATCTCGCCGATTTGCTCTACTGTGAACGACGGCCGCCAGGAGTAGCCGCGTGAACGTTGGATGCCGATCACCTTCGTGTTCGGCTGAATGGCTGCCGTGATTGCCGGCCAATCCGGCGAGCCATCCTCCAAAAGCGCGACTTCACTGTAGCCGATGCCGAAGTCTTGCAGCGAGCCCGTGCCGTCGCCAGGCTTGCCAATGACCTTATGCAACGTATCATAGGGCTTACCCGTGATGTAAAGGAGATGTTCGCCAGGGCGCAGCACACCAAACAAAGCCGTTCCGATGGTATGCGTCCCCGAAACGAAATGCGGGCGAACAAGCGCTGCTTCTGCTCCCATGGCATCCGCATAGACAAGATCCAGCACTTCTCTGCCGCGATCATTATACCCGTACCCTGTTGAGGAAGCAAAATGATAATCGCTTACTTTATGTTTTTGGAAGGCTTCAATAACCTTCCATTGATTAAGATCAATGGTTTTCTCGATTTGCCGATAAGCCCTCTCTACACGTTGCTCAGCTTTTTCCATTCTCGCTATGACTTTTTCCCCGAAACGCATCTTAGTTGTTCTCTCCCTCGTTCTCATCCTGCTCTGACTTCTTCACTAACGATTGATCGTAATCAACCAGTAAATAAGCCTGTTTCACATAATCATCCTTGTTCACGCGGACCTTGAAGATCATGTCTTCCCCATCTACATCCGTCTCTAGCACCTCACCAATACGATACATGAGGGCAATGACGTCCCCTTTATTGGCTGGAATACGGAACTCCTTGCTATCGCCCATTAGCTTATCTTCGATCGTAATACGAAGACGTTCTAGATCCTCCGGCGTATAGGCACTCACTTTCATGAACTCGCCTTCCGCTGAGAGCATTTCGCGATCCGCTTGTGAACACAGATCAATTTTATTGAACACCGTTATTTGTTCCTTCTGATGGGCTCCAAGCTGTTCTAATACTTCACCAACAACACGCATCTGCTCGTTGCGCATATCGGTTGAGCTGTCCACCACATGCAAGATCAAATCCGCCTCATTCGCCTCTTCGAGCGTAGCACGGAACGAAGCGACAAGATCATGCGGTAGATTTTGGATAAAACCAACTGTATCCGTCAAAACGATCTCTTTGCCGTTTGGCAATATCATCGTGCGCGAAGTCGGATCCAAGGTTGCAAATAGTTGATCCTCAATATAGACATCCGCCTGTGTTAATTGTTTCAATAACGTAGACTTCCCTGCGTTGGTATAACCAACTAATGCGACTTGGAATACGCCGCTTTTCTTACGACGTTCCCGATGCAGTGTGCGGTGACGAACAACTTCCTCCAGCTGCGCCTTCAGTTCGTCAATGCGCCCACGGATATGCCGGCGATCGGTTTCCAGCTTCGATTCCCCTGGTCCTCTTGTTCCAATCCCGCCTCCAAGACGAGACAGGTTTTTGCCTTGACCAGAAAGCCTTGGTAACAAGTAGCTTAGCTGCGCTAATTCAACCTGAATAATACCTTCACGAGTCTTGGCGCGCTGAGCAAAGATATCCAAAATCAGTTGCGTACGATCAATAATTTTCACATCGAGCACCGCTTCCAAATTACGAACCTGTGCACCCGACAGCTCCTGATCAAAGATTGCTGTATTCCCTCCAAGCTCCTCCAACATCAGCTTTAATTCTTCGACTTTCCCTTTCCCAATAAACCACTTGGTGTCCTTGGCTTCTTTGTTCTGTGTCATCGTTTCCAATACCTGAACACCAGCAGTTTCCGCCAGCTTCACAAGCTCTTGCAACGAATATTCAGCCAGTAGCTCATTTTTCTTCTGCTTCTGTGTAATCAAACTGACGAGCACCGCTCTGTCATCGATTTCTTTTTCTACCATATGTGAAGTTGTTTTCATAGTCGTCTCCTTTACTTCCCGCAAAATGCTTAAAATGACTGAAATAAGGCCAAATTGGCCTATTCCTTCATCATTGTGGAGGAAATGATTAGGAAAGTCAATTTGATGCACAGGAAAATTCGATTATAACGGACTTCCTCCTAATTAACCGATCCATAAATTGGTATTGCCATAAAACCGCAAGAAAAAACCATCTAACCTTCTTAGTTAAATGGTTCAATCATGATCATTTAAATTTCACATCTTCTGGGCGGATCGACATCAGTTCAATTTTGGATGGTGCATTCACATATTGACTTAGCAATCGCACGGCTTGATGTCGCATCGCTTTCTCCAAAATGTTTCTAACATACCTCGCATTGCTGAATGCACGCCAGGTCATCGCTTTCTCCTCAGAAAGATGCTGTTTCAGCTTCGCAAGGGTTTGTGGCAGCAGAACATACTCCCGCTCCTTTGCCATCAGCTCTGTAATTTGGATCAGTTGATCAATGGGATAATCCTCGAACTCAATTTGAATTGGAAAGCGAGATGGCAGCCCCGGATTTGTAGCTAGGAATTGCTCCATCTCTTCGCTATAACCGGCTAGAATAAGGATAAACTCATTTTTCTTATCTTCCATTCCCTTTACCAGCGCATCAATCGATTCCTTCCCAAAATCCTTTTCTCCACCTCGTGCCAAGCTATACGCCTCATCAATAAATAGGACGCCACCCATCGCTTTCTTCATTAATTCACGTGTTTTCAGTGCGGTGTGCCCAATGTATTCTCCCACAAGGTCTGCACGCTCTACCTCGATGAAATGCCCCTTACTCAGCACGCCCATCGCATGAAACATCCGTCCCAGCAGTCTTGCAACGGTCGTTTTCCCTGTCCCAGGGCTGCCTTTGAAAATCATATGGTACACATGAGCATTGCTCATAAGTCCAGCTTCAGCGCGAAATTGGGAAATCTGGAGGAGCGCATAAATTTCATGCACCAGCTCTTTGACATTTTCTAAGCCTATGAGTTGATTCAGCTCTTTGAAAATATCCGATAGCGGACCTTCCATTGGCGTCCTTTTACCAGAGATCATGGGCTCGGCGTCAGCAAGGGGTGAAGCGCCTGAGTGCCCGCCTAATCCCTCAACTGTACGCCGCTGACTGCCAGGTTCCGGCTGCCGTAGAACGATGTTGATTTGTCTGGATGGCAAGCTTCTACCACTCATGAGGATCACCTCGTTTAGATGATGGTTTATTAGTTCGTATCCACCATCCTACGCTTGTAAACGCCATTTTAGACCGTAGCCATCATAGTTATACGAGCTTAGCGGCTATTTGCTCCTGCTAAATTCATGCTAACATAAGCAATGCCACGAATGTGTCCTCATCCAAAGCGCCGAAGTAGCGTTGCAATTCCACATCAGCCAAGCGTTCACGTACAGCTTTCTCCTCATATCGCGTACCAGCGAGCTTCTCTTCAAGCTCAGCGACATCATGTGCACCGAAGAAATCACCAAATATTTTTACATGCTGAATATGACCCTCTTCAATGGCAAGGCGAACATCGATTCTACCAATGCCTTCAATCCTTTTCGCATGCTGGACCGTACTTTTGGGTGATTTGCCATAATTCCAATCCCAGTTCTGATACCGTTCTTCGGATATCTGATGAATCTGAGTCCAATCTTCCTCTGTGAGCTTGTAGGTTGGCACATCCGCTTCATTCACACCGAAAATAGAAGTAAGCAGCTTCACACGGAATTCCTCCATCGTCAGGGGCTCTTTCAGAAATTCAACGATATTCGCAACCCGACTGCGTATGGATTTAATCCCTTTTGATTGAATTTTATCCGGATCAACGCGAAGTGCTGAAACGACATTCTCCATTTCCGAATCGAATAGAAGCGTGCCATGACTAAACATTCTTCCCTTCGTTGAAAATTGCGCATTTCCAGAAATTTTGCGTTCACCAACTTGAATATCATTGCGGCCTGTTAATTCCGCTTGAATGCCAAGTGCATGCAGCGCTTCAACAACAGGGGCGGTAAACTTTTGAAAATTGTGAAAAGAATTGCCGTCATCTTGCGTAATGAAGCTGAAATTTAAGTTCCCCAGATCATGATATACCGCGCCTCCGCCAGATAAACGACGAACGACGTGCAAGTTATTCACTTTCACATATTCAGGATTAATTTCTTCCAGTGTATTTTGATTTTTGCCGATAATGATCGATGGTTCGTTAATGTAAAAAAGGAGATAGCTTTCTCCAGGTGGCAGCTGTCGTAAGGCGAATTCTTCTATTGCCAAATTAATCCTTGGATCCGTAATTCCTTCATTATCTATAAAAAGCATAGGTATTCTCCTTTATTTTATTCATTTATATTTGTCATTAGGGTCCGGTTTAAGGTTTGCATCCCAAGTGATGCATAGAAGCGCATCGCACGCTCATTAAATTCCCAGACATTTAACTCGAGTGATGCAGCTTCGCGTTCTCGCGCCCATTGAACAGCAGCATAATAGAGCTTCTTGCCAATGCCTTGCCGTTGATGTGTGGAGGCTACTGCAAGTTCATTTAAGTATGCATATTTGCGTGGAACTAGCGCTTCATAATTGGGACTGATCTTCATCTCTAGCATAGCCACCCCGACCACTTCAGTCTCAAGCTCCGCCACAATAATTTCTTTGTCCATCTTCTCCGAAAAGCTTCTATACCATCCCATCGCTACGACATGATCAAGTCGGGCAAATCGATCTGGCAAAGCCTCCGCATGCTCTTCTTGACCTTCGCGAATGATGGTATTCACAGCTTCGTAGTCCTCCAATGTGGCCGATCGCAATCGTAGTTCCATCATCGTCTACCTCCATACAATCAAATGAAACCAAAGTGCGCAACATTTTCATCACAAAATTATTGAATTTTTATACATATAAATGTATATTTATGTAATACTTTTTATAAGATGGAGGCACCCATTCATGCAAACAGAACGCGAATTTTTCGAATTACTGGATCGTATAGCAGCGAATACTTGGCCAGCAGCTGACAACACCATGGTTGATCATTGGCTCGTAAGAGTTTCACAAGGTGTAACCAAACGGGCAAACAGCGTCTTTGCTATCGGTTCTTACCCTAATGAAGAAAATTGGCTTTCGCATGTTGAACAATTTTACCACAGTCACGGGTTACCTGCTATTTTCCACATTAGTCATGCCTCTCCCGAGCATTTGGATTGCTTGTTACACGAACAAGGTTACGAGTTGGATACCCCCTGTGTCATGATGACAGCAGATAGTCAACACGTAACTTCACAAGCTCTTACACGTCTACATCAGCATTATCCCATTGCTTTATCGCTTGACGTAGATATTTCATCATCCATAACAGAAGACTGGCTGGACGCGTTCCTCATCCTAGAGAAATATCCAGAGGAACGTCGGAGTTTCTATCAAGGATTAGGTGAACGCATGCCCTCTCCGAAAGCTTTCATTGCACTGAAGCATCAGGGGCAGATCGTCGCACTTGGCACAGCCATCGTGGAGGGCAATTGGGCTGGCTTCGTCAATGTCATTGTTGATGAAGAGCACCGCGGTAATGGCTTCGGGTACGCGATGCTGCATGCCTTGACAGCATGGAGCATCACGCAAGGTGCGACCCAGCAATATTTGCAAGTTATCGCCGATAACGTGCCCGCGATCTCCTTATATGAGAAGCTTGGATTTCAAACAAAATATGGCTATCATTACCGTGTGAAGTATGATTTGGGTGCTCTTGTATCATCCTAACAAAGAATTTCGTTGGATGAAAGGAGCCGATTACATGACTGCCACGAAAGAAAAACCTGTATTCCCGCCGCAGCATCAGAACCATCAACCCGGCATCGAATCAGAGATGAAGCCACTTCCCGAATTTGAGAAAGCAAGTTATAAGCCTGCTGCTAAGCTCAAAGATAAAGTCGCCATTATCACCGGAGGTGATAGCGGCATCGGACGCGCCATTGCCGTTGCTTACGCCAAAGAGGGAGCCGACGTGGTCATTGTCTACTTAAATGAACATAAGGATGCAGAGGAAACTCATCGGCATGTTGAGCAAACTGGCCGCAAATGTTTACATGTCGCGGGAGATATTGGTGATGAGAACTTCTGCAAGCAGCTCATTGCGCAAGTCATTAAAGAGTTCGGCAAGCTCGACATTTTGGTGAATAATGCTGCCGAGCAGCATCCCCAGAAAAGCATTACTGACATTACATCAGCTCAGCTGGAACGTACGTTTCGAACGAATATTTTCTCTTACTTCTATATGACACAAGCCGCGCTTCCTCATTTGAAGCCAGGCAGTGCCATTATTAACACCGCCTCGATTACCGCATATCACGGTCACGAGCAATTAATTGATTATTCATCAACGAAAGGTGCCATTGTCACCTTCACCCGCTCACTCTCCCTTCAGTTGAACGCAAAGGGAATTCGTGTAAATGGGGTTGCTCCCGGGCCAATTTGGACACCTCTTATCCCATCCACGTTCACAGCTCAGGAAGTCGAGGTGTTCGGCTCTACGACGCCAATGAAACGAGCAGGTCAGCCTAGTGAATTGGCCCCAAGCTATGTGTTCTTAGCTAGTGAGGACTCTTCCTATATGGCTGGTCAAATTCTACACATCAACGGAGGCGCCATCGTGAATGGCTAGATGAGAAAAAGCATGACAGTCAGCGGATCCCCCGCCTCACTGTCATGCTTTCTTTATTTTAACCCGAGTTTCAGTTGCAATTTGGTCAAGTACCAATTCGTGTATGCCAGTGTTTCTCGTGTATCATGATATGGCATGAAGAGTACCTCTGATTGGGTCGTAGAAATAAGCGGGTCTACATAGCCAATCGTTTCAGCAATATCTAGGGAACGAGAACCATGAAACTTATGGGTGATAATAATTGAGCTCACAAGCGACTTCTCGTCCATGATTTGCTTGCTGAACAATAAATTCTCATACGTGCTCGTCGCCTTGGTCTCAAGGAATATGCTGCCCTTCGGCAGTCCATTTTTCACCAAATAATCTCGCATACCCTCGGCTTCTGTCAATACAGAGCCATTATGATCCAATCCACCGGTAACAATAAGTTGCTTGAAACGTCCCTGCTTGTACAATTCTACTGCAAGGTCCAGCCGCTCTTGAAGACCTGGACTTGGAATATCCTTGCGCAGCGAAGCACCTAGTACAATGCCTACATCAACTTGCTTAGGCAAGGTCTGGTGAGGGCCAACCTGTACTTTCCACTGAATAAAAACAATCCAGCTCACCAGCAATGTAAAGGCTATTAAAGTGAATTGAAATACCCTTACAAATAAGCGGTAGAACTTGGATGGTTTTTTACCATTAGCCGTATTGGCCTTCCTCTTCGTTGGCGCGGGTGAGATGGCGCGTTGTTTCTTGTTCATGCTAGGCTTTGCCGTCATCCATCCTACTCCTTATCCAAAAATGCACTTACTTGCCGAAATAAGGCCGGCGCATCCTCGCTCAAACAGATCAAATGATCCGATTTGGCGTGCCAGTGAAGCTCCCTCTGCCCTCTCAGCTTGCTATAAATATATCGTGCACTTTGCGGATGGATCACTTGATCTCTCTCCGATTGCGCGATAAGTGTCGGTTTATTCACTTGACTCAGCTCCGGCTTCAGATGTCGGACAAGCCTCGTAAATTGCCAGGTCGCCACGAGTGGTGTTGATTTCCCCTTAATTAAACTGATTTTCCGTTGATACTTCCACTCATCACGAAGGACGTTCAGCAACCTGCCTGGGCTAACATAGATGACGGCTGTGTTTAACAATATAAGTTTACGTACAGGGTAGCGAACCGATAAATAAGCAGCTAGAAGACCTCCCATTGAAAATCCAACCATATCAAAGGAGCCATAGGTTTCTGTCATTCTTGCCGCATGCCATTCGGCTGCCTGCACCCAATCTTCCCAACGCGAAGCGTGAAGCTGATGACGGGTTTCTCCATTCCATGGTAGGATCGGCACCTCACATAGCTGACCACGCTCTCGTAAATGCCGAGCTAACGGCTCAACCTCATAAGGCCCACCTGTAAATCCATGGAACAATAGGCACGGTTGTTTCATGAGATCCACTCCTATCCAGCATGAAAGCGTTCTTTATGTTAGTTTATTTTTCTTTGATCAAAATGGTGTTAATCGTAACTTTTTCTTTTGGTTTACTTGGGGAAGAATCGCCGCCATTCGGATCTCTTTCCACTGGTGTTTCCGCGATTTTCGCAATAGTAGCCATACCGTCAGCAGTTACTTTTCCAAAAATAGAGTAATTCGGCATCTTATTCAAGGATGCGCAATCCGCACCCGAACAGATGAAAAATTGACTGCCATTCGTATTCGGACCTGAATTGGCCATCGCCACGGTACCTGGTTCGTAGGTATGAGTTGTCTTGAGCTCATCAGCAAATTTGTAACCAGGACCACCTCTGCCTGTTCCTTGCGGATCTCCAGTTTGAATCATGAAGGTTTTGATGATACGGTGAAAAGTCACGTTATTATAAAAGCCCTCTTTGGACAAAAAGACGAAGTTGTTTACTGTTTTTGGCGCTTCTTTGGCATAGAGATCAATAGTGAACGTCCCTTTGGACGTTGTTACTTCAGCCTGATACGTTTTGTTCGTATCAATGATCATATCGGGAGCCTTGCTCCACTGTTTGGCTGCAGAAGTCGCCGGAGTTGCTGTTGCAGCAGCGGCTGGTGATGTCGTGCTTGTACTAGGCGTTGCTGTACCGCCAGTCGTTTCCGTTGGTTTGTTACCGCATGCGGAAGCGATAAGTGTTAATGTAAGCAATGAAGCGGTGAGCAGCATTTTGGGTTTTAGTGATTTGATTGCTAAGTTCATTAATCGATTCCTCCATCATTCTTAGGTTTGTAGGGAAACTATGACTGGGCTTGGCCCAGTTAGGCATGTGCTGCAACGCCACTAAGAGGCATTACAGCACATGTTCGTGAATCGATTTAAGTGCCACTCTTCGGTTTATCGTCAACCGGCTTGTTCGGCGGAGACGGAGACGGCGTTGGGCTAGGCTTAGGACTCAAAGATGGACTCGGAGTTGGGCTAGGTTCCGTTCCTGTACCCGGTTTAACTGTCGCCCCAGGTGATACCGTTGGAACTGGCTTCCCACTTGGTGAAGGGGAAGGATTGTTCCCATTACCAGGTGATGGTGATGGAGACACCGATGGCGATGGGGATGGACTACCGCCATTAGGGAGCGAATCATCCTTCGGAATTTCGATCGTAACGACGTTAGACTTCGCACCTGATGTATTCGAATCCGTTTCCATCGGCACTACATAGTATTGATACGTTTCCCCACTGTTAATCGTCGTGTCTTCGATTTGAGATTTAGGTGTTTGTACAATCATCTTGGCCTCAGGCTCTGTCGAGGCTTTACGGTACAATTGATAACTAACTTTATCCCCTAAAGACGTCCACGCTATTTTCACTTGTTTCGTTTCAGGGACATAAATGGCTGTTACATCCGCAATACCACTTGGCGGTTCCTTCAAATCATCTACATTTGCAGGTTTAGTGAAGTTTGTGACCGTCTTGCCTTCTAACGATTTCGACATAACTTCTTTGAAAATAGCTGCTGTGCTGCCGCTGCCAACCGTCACATAATGTTTGGAATCGACTTTATCGAAGCCTTCCCACACGGCAGCAGTCCATTCAGGCGTATAACCAACGAACCACACATCACGATCGTACTGTTCGATGCCCTTAATATCAAGTCCCGTTGAACCCGTTTTACCGGCTACTGGACGGTTAAATTTTGCTTTTACACCCGTACCGCCTGTCTCTACAACTCCTTGAAGCAACAGGGTCATATAGTAAGAAGTGCTCGGCTGCATAACTTGTTTCTTCTCAGGCTTGTATGCTGCAACTTCTTTGCCTTGAGCGTCTGTAATGCGCAAAATCGCATGTGTTTTATTTTGCGCACCTTGATTCGCAAAAGCTGTATATGCTCTAGCCATTTGCAATGGCGATACACCGTCAGTGAGACCGCCTAGCGCAACAGCTAAATTCTGATCCTTCTGAGGATTTAAGGTGGTACCTAGCTTATTAGCAAATGCAGTTCCCGTCCCAACACCCATTTTACTTAATAACCACACAGGCGCCAAATTGTAGGATTTCTTAACGGCTTCAAACATCGTCACTTGCCCATGTGTCTGGCGATCATAGTTTTGTGGTGTATACGAACCGAAAGAAGTTTGCGTATCATCTAATAAAGAATAGGGTGTATATTTCCCGCTATCTAATGCAGGCGCGTAAACAGCAATCGGTTTAAATGACGACCCTGGCTGTCTTTTGGAATACACACGACTGAACCCTTTGGTTTTATAATCCCGGCCGCCAATTAATCCCATAATACCACCAGTTTTATTATCCAAAATAACCATGGAGCTCTGAATTTTCTGACCATCTGCTGCATCTTTTTGGAAGAAACTCGGATTCGCATAGGTTTGCTCAATGGTTTTCTGAGCTTTGATATTCATTGTTGTGTAAATTCGGTAACCTTTGGTCAAAAGCTCATCTTCTTCGATGCCGTACATGTCTTCCGCTTCATTCACGACATAATCCACGAACGAAGCATATTCTTTGGTACCTGCACTCGCAGAAGCAGGAGGCGCATAATCGACAGCAACGGCTTTGGCACGCTCAGCCTCCGTAATATAACCCTGATCCGTCATGAGTCTTAGAACAACGGCTCGACGTTCTTTCGATAAATCAGGATGTGTTAATGGCGAGTAGCGAGAAGGCGCTTTAGGTAAAGCGGCAAGAGTCGCCATTTCCCATACTTCCAAATCGTTCAAATTCGATTTGCCAAAGTAGACCTTGGCTGCTGCTTTAATCCCGTAAGCGTTACTTCCGAAGAAAATACGATTCAAATATTTTTCTAGAATCTCATCCTTCGTAAAACGCTCATCAAGTGCAAACGCGATCGACATCTCCGTACCTTTTCGGAATGCGGTCTTCTCTGAGCTTAGGAATACGTTTTTGGCCAGCTGCTGCGTGATCGTACTTCCGCCCTCAACTGCACTCATATGGATGATATCCGTTACTAGCGCACGACCGATTGCCCGTAAATCAACACCGGAATGCTCATTGAAGCGACGATCCTCTGTGGCGATAAAAGCCTGCTTCAGCCGCTCAGGAACGTCTTTGATATTGACGCTTTCCCGATTTTCACCGCGATAAATTTTCGATATTTCAGTGGCAGGTTTGTCTTTCCCATCCTTATCCTTACCTTCCTCTTGCGCATAAATAAGGGTCGACTCTGTCGTTGAAACAATTTTATCAATATTGGCATCTAAGATTTTGAAGCCGCTCATGATGACAATAATATAAATCCCTGTTGCACAGATAACAGCGATAATCGCAGCAATGATGGAGCCCATAATGAGCTTACGTGCATTGAACCGCTTCTTCTTCTTGGAGCCCTTATTATTGCTCTGTTTGGACTCCCTTGGCTTGGTTTGCGGCGTGGATGGATTTCTCGTAGGTTTATCCATATTCACCAACTCCCTTACGTTTCGTTTCTCTCTAGATAGAAGATAGAAGATGGAACTGAAATAAACGACTATACCGACCATTTAGGTCAAGTAGGTTTATCCAAAAATTTAGTCGACTTATCAAGTCCAACGAAAAATCTCCTAAATTCCAACAAAAGAACAACCTTTATACAAGGTTGCTCCCAAAAGTTTCTATTCGGTTAGACGTTTCAGTCCATTAAAAAGTTGCAAATTGAAGCGATATACAGATTATTCCGTTGCTTCTGCAGCCGCCATTAACGAGACAGCACGCTGTGGTGTGAAGGTAGAGATGGCATGCTTGTACACCATTTGTTGACGGCCTTCACTGTCAATGATGATGGTGAAGTTATCAAATGCACGAATAAGTCCTCTAATTTGAAAGCCATTCGTTAGATAAACGGTAACGGGAATGCTTTCTTTACGCAGCTGATTTAGAAAATTGTCCTGAATATTAATGGATCGGTTCATCAGTATGTCCCCCTTAATGGAATGAAACTTTCGCCTAAACGGCGCTATTTTCTAATGGTGATATTTGTTAATTATATTCTATTTTATGTACAAACTTTCCTGCTAGTATATCACTAATCATTTCGAAATGGGCAGAAAAATTTGCTGTATCCGTCACATCAACCCAATCAATGTCCTTCATATGCCGAAACCAAGACAATTGACGTTTCGCAAATCGACGTGTATCCCGTTTAAGCAGGGTCACGGCCGCCTCGAAACTGAGCTCATGTTCCAGATAGCTAACGATTTCTTTGTAGCCAAGAGCTTGCATCGAAATGGCTGTCTTTGGGGTGCCAGCGGCTAGAAGCGCTTGTACCTCTTCGACCAGTCCCTCTTGAATCATCGCATCGATGCGTTCTTCAATCCGCTGGTAGAGCAGCGCCCGATCCATCGTTAGCCCAATAATACATAGTTCGTAAGGAGATTCTTTTTTCTGGGAGGCCAAATGAGCGGTCATCGTTTCACCAGAGATATGGAAAATCTCAAGTGCACGAATAACGCGCCTGCGGTCGTTCGCATGCAATCGGTCGGCGCTTTCAGGATCGATTTCCCGCAGCTTGCCATGCAGGGCCTCTTCCCCGTGGGTATTCGCGAATTCTTCCTGCGCCTGCCGGAATTCCTCATCCATGCTGACATCGGTAAATTGATAATCGTAGCAAACCGATTCGATATATAAGCCTGTGCCACCTACGATAAAAGGCAGCTTGCCTCGCGAATGGATGTCATGGATTAATCCCTTTACCCGCTCTTGAAACTCGGCCGCAGAAAACGAATACGAAGGATCATGAATATCAATCAAATGATGCGGTACGACCTGCTGCTCCGCCTCGCTCGCTTTGGCGGTTCCGATGTCCATGCCACGATAAACCTGCATCGAATCACCAGAAATAATTTCACAATTGAAGCGCTGCGCAATTTCCAAGCTGAGCTTGGTCTTGCCGACTGCGGTGGGACCAAGTAGCACGAGTAATTTCGGCTTGGCTGATGGGGCTAACACAATCGAATCACTCCATACGTTGTTTTCGTTGTTGATCGTAACACATGCTCGAACCCGAGTCGGGCAAACTCCGAACTTTCTCTGTTTTCCTTAAGCACAATACTTTTGCGCGCAACGCGTCTTGCTTCTTCGATCGAAGCCAAACTGACAGCTTCATCGTTCGCACGATGCCGAAGTGGGGAAATCGCATGCGATTCCTCAATCGGACTGCGAAACATGGGATCAAAATACACGACATCCACACTCTGCGCCTCTAACTGCTGTAAATAAGGAAGATGGTGTGTTCGCTTAACCTCAATGCGTCTCATTGCAGTATTCAGCTCCGGTATTTCCGACTGATACTGTGCCAAGCCTTCTTGGATGAGCATTGCCGGTATCTCTTCACTTTCCAGAGCAGTAACTCGTCCTTCCATCCCAACGACGTAGGAGAAGACGATCGCATCTGACGCCAGTCCCGCTGTACAATCTACGATACGGTCTCCGGGACCTGCTCCTGATGCCTCAATGAGTAAGTCAGGCTCGCCTCGCTGCATCCGTTTGACACGTACAAGGGACATGCTAGGATGGAAAAAAGTTGCAGGGTGGTCTTCTTCATAGTACCTGATCTCTTCTCTTGTCACAAGCAGAACGGAACTATCCTTATAATTTCTCCTAAGAAGTTCCAAAGAATACTTCTTCCGAGGCACAATTCGGCCGCCATACAAAGCTGATAAACGTGCGGCCTCCGCTACCAATTCGGCAGACGGATTATACGAAGTTGTCACTAGCACTGGGTTACATCACTCGCTTAAACATTTTTTCTAACTCATAGGTTGTAAAGCTAACTACGATCGGTCGCCCATGAGGGCATGTGTACGGGTTCCTGCAGCCGGCAAGTCGATCAATTAACGTCTCCATCTCAACCATGCTAAGACCTTGATTAGCCTTAATTGAAGCCTTACAGGAGCACATGATCGCAGCCTTCTCGCGCAGCTTGGCAATATCTAAGGCTTTACGGTCCGAAATGATGAGTTCGCACATTTCCTCGACAATGCCCTTCTCTTCCCCGGACGGAAACCAATGTGGATGCGCACGTACAAGAAACGTGTTGCCGCCAAAGGCTTCCATGTATACTCCAACTTGCTCAAACAAGGCAAGCTTATCCGAAATGACGCCCGCCTCAGACGGGGTAAATTCCAAAGTAATCGGAACGAGCAATTCTTGGCTCGCCTCAGCAGGATTGCCAAAACGCTCATAAAAATATTCATAATTGATACGCTCATGTGCCGCATGTTGATCAATGAGGTACAAGCCCGTTTCATTCTGCGCAATCAAATAGGTGCCATGCATTTGCCCAATCGGGTCCAATCTTGGGAATGTTGGAAGCTTAGGTGCATCGCTATCCTCATTTGAAGGCATCAAATCCATAAACGCCTCATTCGTGCGTCGTTGCTGTTGAATGGAGGTATTTCGAAATGGAGCATCACTTACAGGTGTGTAACCCGTATTGGTGCCTTGCGATCGTTTTGTTGCAACGCCTGCATTTGCTGGCGAACTGCTGCTTGGATTTGACACGGCTGGTGCCTGTTGCTGCAAGGGTGACGTCAAAGTAGATGGCATTGGCTGCCGATAAGCTGGTGCTGCTTCTTTGATCTGCGGTGACGTCCACTGGTTGTCAGGTTTAATCACAGGGCTTGATTCTTTGAAGCCATTCTTATCCTCAGAATCAGTTTCCTTATGATCCTTAAAAAACTCCGCATCCAGATCCATCGATGAGCTCCGGGTTTCTTTGGGAGGCTCCACGGTACGTGTGAGCTCCAATTGTTCCTGGACGTAAGCGCCTTTCGGCGCGGATGCCGCCTTGACTCCCGTAGGAATCAGCACTTGTCTGCCGAACAGCCGCTTCACTTCGGCTTCGATCAAAGCCGTTAGCTCCGCTTCCTTACTGAAGCGGACTTCCAGCTTGGATGGATGCACGTTGACATCCACAAGGGCAGGATCCATCCCAATGTGCAGCGCAGCAACGGGGAAGCGGTTGATCGGCAGCAGGGTATGATATCCCTGCAGCAGCGCTTGATTCAATGCGAAGTTGCGCACATACCGACCATTGACAATGGTCGATATGCCGCCGCGATTCGCGCGAGTCATTTCGGGCTTGGCGACAAAGCCCGAAATCGTATAATCCAAGCTTTCTACTTGGAGTGGAAGCATTTGTTTGGCAATAGCCGTTCCATAGATACCGGCAATGACTTGGAGCAGGTCCCCGTTGCCTAGCGTTTGGAGCAACACGTTTCCGTTATGCTTTAACGTGAATGCGATCCCCGGGTGCGCCAGAGAAAGTCGATATAAATAATCAGAGATGTGGCCGAGCTCCGTCTGAATCGTTTTCATATATTTCAATCGAGCCGGTGTGTTATAAAATAAATCACGCACCGTCACTTCCGTACCACGGGACGCTGCTGTTTCTTCCACACTGCGGATCGTGCCGCCTTCGATCGTGATTTTGCGTCCTAGTCCATCACTAGTCGCACTAGTCACACACTCGAGTCTGGAGACAGAAGCGATACTTGGCAAGGCCTCACCTCGGAAGCCCAGCGTGCGGATAGAAAACAGATCCTTGCTTGTTGCTATTTTACTCGTAGCATGCCGCTGAAAAGCTAATTCACAGTCCTCCAGCGCCATGCCTGAGCCATTATCAGACACCCGGATTAAGGCCAAGCCACCTTCTTCAATCGTGACATCAACACGGGTACTCCCCGCATCAACCGAGTTTTCAACCAGCTCTTTCACGACCGATGAAGGCCGCTCCACCACTTCACCTGCTGCAATTTGGTTCGCAATATGCTCGCTTAAGAGCTGAATTTTGCCCATCGATTACTTCCCCTTTGTACCCTGAATTGAAACTGTATCCCCTTGCTCATTCACCTTTAATTGCGGGAAATAATCTTGGAATACATCGACATTCACATAGCTAAATCCATCTTCAATCACTAGGTTATCCTTTTCTATAGCAAAAGCATGAGTTCCTTGATCATCGGTAATATCAACAGTCCGTTTGGTTTCATTCCAAGTAATCTTAGCCCCGATCAGTGCCGCCAGTCCTCGAGCAGAAGCAAACAGATGCCCATTATCACGGAAACTGCCGAAGCCATAGCCCGTATCAACCCCATTATACGTGACACCACGCTTGGTAAACGTCACATTGACATCAGAGATACCTGTTTCATGCAACGCAGTAATAAGCTGAGCCGCAACTCCATCTACCTTGATGTCCGGCGTAATGCCGACCTTGTTAACTTTTCGTTTATTCGGCGTCAAGTATTCTTGCACGGTTAACTTCAATACGCTTTTATCCGTGATATCAAAAAGCTGCTGCACACTGCCTTTACCGTAGGTTTGCATACCAATCACTTTAGCAACATTGTAGTCCTGCAGAGCCCCAGACAGTACTTCAGACGCGCTGGCGCTATTCTCATTGGCCAGAATATAAACAGGGATCGCTAGAGGTGTTCCGTCTTGTATCAAAACAGGCTCGTCCACGCTATTACGGTCTTTCGTATGAATAAGGACGCCATCCTTCACAAAATGCTTCGCAATATGTTGAGCAGTTTCCAAATAACCACCGGGATTATCACGAACATCCAAAATCAATGATTTCAATCCATGCTCTTGCAGTGCAGCAATTTGTTGATCAAACTCTTCATCTGCGTCGCTGGAAAAGTCTAATATCTGTAAATAACCAACACCATTTGCAAAGCTGCTGCTATATACTTCTGGTGAATTGACTGCAGCGCGAGTAAGTTCAAAGGTCATTTCTTGCTCGCCTCGCAGCACAGTAACTTTTACTTTCGTCCCAACTGCGCCGATGATTTTGCTGCGAACCTCTTCAATAGATGTCGTTGAAGCGGGGATACCGTCCACAAAGCGAATGTAATCATCTTTTTTCAGACCTCCAGCTTCCGCTGGTGAGCCTGGAATTGTTTTGGACACATACACGCCTTTATCATCTAGGCCAATCACACAGCCAACACCGACAAAGCTATTTTCAAGATAATCCGAAAAATCTGTATATTGCTCTGGTGTAAAGAGCGTTGTGTAAGGGTCTTTGAGTCCCTCTATCATTTGTTCAATGCTCTGATTGGCAAGTGCTTCGTAGGTAACTCCGCTTACATGGTTCTCGGCAATCGTTTTACGAACCAGCGCCGTCTGTGCATCCTCTTGTGCCATTGCACTCACTGGCATCGCTAGGGTCACAGCTGACACTAGGGCTAATGATACCTTCAAAGCTTTACTTCGCATGGGTATTATGCGCATCTTCATGTCTCCGTTCAAGTGAGGTCTGTTAGTGAAAAATTCATATATAAAAGCTTGAATTATTGCAGCTTTTGTTTCCATTCATATACTAAATTAAGCGCCTGAAGCGGCGTCATATTGATGAGGTCAATCCCCTTCAACTGGTCAAGCACCAGTTGCGATTTGCCGTCATGCTTCTTCTTGACGGCAACTTCCGCTGGACTGTCCTCCTCGAAGAGGGACAGCTGCCGAATCGGGGCCGCCACGGGTTCAACCGTGGCCACTTGTGCCTGCGGCGCAGCTGCCGCCGCGCGCTCTTCAAAGCCATTCAGCAGCGCATACGAGCGCTGAATGATTGCATCTGGCAGCCCGGCGATTTCGGCACAGTAGATGCCGTAACTCGTGCTGGCTGCCCCAGGGATGAGCTTGCGCAGGAAGGTCACCTGCCTGCCGCTCTCTTTCACGGCCATGCAGTGATTGCGCAGATGCACAAGGCTCTCTTCCAAATGGGCGAGCTCATGGAAATGCGTCGACACAAGCGTCTTACAGCCGATACGATCGTGCAGGAATTCTATGACGGCCTGAGCGATCGCCATGCCTTCACCTGTCGAGGTACCGCGTCCCAGCTCATCAATGATGACAAGGCTGCGACTCGTCGCCTTCTCCGTCATGACCTGGATGTCCATCATCTCGACCATGAACGTACTCTGCCCTCCGATGAGATCATCGGCAGCGCCGATCCGCGTGAAGATCCGGTCTGTGACCGGAATACGCGCGGAGCTGGCAGGCACGAAACAACCGATCTGCGCCATGAGGCAGATTACGGCCACTTGCCGCATATACGTACTCTTACCGGCCATGTTCGGCCCGGTAATGAGCAGGATGCGGCCCTGCTCTTGGAGCAGGCTCGTCCCGTTCGCGATGAACGAGCCGTCCTGGATGACAGCCTCCACCACAGGGTGTCGGCCGTCTACGATTTCAAGATCGAAGCCTTCGCCGATCTCCGGCTTGCGGAAGTGATGCGCCGCACTGACCGTCGCCAGCGATTGGTACACATCGGCGGTGGCAATCACCTCCGCCAGCTTTTGCAATCTGGAGATATGCTTCGAGATCCGGTCGCGCAGCTCCGTGAACAGCTCATACTCCAGATCAATCATTTTATCCTGCGCTTCCAGAATGAGCGCTTCTTTCTCTTTGAGCTCCGGCGTGACATAACGCTCTGCGTTCGCAAGCGTCTGTTTACGCTCGTAGCGACCTTCCTGCAGGGCGGACATATTCGCCTTCGTGACCTCGATAAAGTAACCGAACACTTTGTTATAGCCGATTTTGAGCGACTTAATGCCCGTCGCTTCGCGTTCTTGACGCTCCAGCTCGGCAATCCATTGTTTGCCGTTCTTGCTAGCCTCACGAAGTTGATCTAGGTATGGCTGATAGCCTTCGCGAATCATTCCTCCGTCACGAATCGAAACTGGAGGCTCGTCCTCAATCGCATTGGCAATCCAGGACATGACATCATCACAAACGTCCATATTTTCAACGAGCTTCCGCAGCGTTTCGGATCCAGATGTAGCACAGAGCTGCTGGAGCATCGGAACTTGCTGTAAGGAGTGCTTCAGTGCGATCATATCGCGAGCATTGGCATTCCCATAAGATATGCGGGCAACCAAACGCTCTAAATCATAGACTTCCTTCAGTGCTTGTTTCACGTCTTCACGGACAATCAATTGATTGTAGAGGAGATTGACGGCTTCTAATCTTTCTTCGATACGAGCCACGTTCATCAGCGGCTTCTCGATCCAGCGGCGCAGCATACGTGCACCCATTGCGGTTACCGTTTTGTCCAATAACCACAATAAAGAACCTTTTTTGGCGCGTTCACGAACCGTCTCAACGAGCTCTAAGTTGCGACGAGTAAACGGGTCCATCGTCATAAATTGATCAGGTTCATAGATGCGAATGTGCTTCACGTGCGTGAGCGCTCTTTTTTGTGTTTCTTTCAAATAGGCCAGCAAGGAAGCGACGCCTTGTCGGCTGATGCTGGATAAGTTCGATAACGCGGCATCTTCTGCGAAATGCTCATCAAGCAGTGTCTCATCCGCTTTGGTCCACTCCGTCAGCACCATGTTACGGCCCCATGCTGCACCCGATTCTCGAATCGTGGTCAGCAAAGCTTGATTCGTTACAATTTCGGATGGATTATACACATTCAACTCATCCACCACTAGCTCCCAAGAATCAGGAAGTTGTGTCGTATAGAGCTCACCTGTTGAAATATCACAGGCTGTAAACGCGTAACCATTGGCTTGGTTGACCAAGGATACGATGTAATTGTTAACGGATTCGCCTAGGAGCTTACTATCCATCACTGTTCCTGGCGTAACAATCCGCACGATTTCTCGGCGTACAACGCCTTTGGCCTCTGCGGGATCTTCCACTTGCTCACAGATCGCGACTTTGAATCCCTTCTCAATTAAACGGGACATATAGTTGTCCGCTGCATGATGTGGAACGCCACACATCGGTATTTTCTCTTCTCCGCCACCTTCACGGCCTGTTAACGTAATTTCTAGTTCACGCGATGCATTAATCGCATCTTCAAAAAACATCTCATAAAAATCGCCCAAACGAAAAAACAAGAAAGCATCTGGAACCTGCGCCTTCACGGCTAAGTACTGCTGAATCATCGGCGTATATGTAGCCAACTTGTGTTCCCCCAACCTATTCCATAGTAAATGGTAACTCTTTGAAACTATCATTCTTATTTTCAACCATACACAGCTTAGTAGAAATCATTCTGCTTGCAGCAGGTAAATAACCTCCAGCAAGCAGAATAACGGGATTCGTGTACAGCCTTCACATGCCACTCATTTTCATAACATCCAACAACTAACAATCTTCTATTTCATCTATCACTCTATGATGCGACAGATAATCTATTATAACATGATTCCTTCCTCAAAAGCTTCTTTACGCACCCCGGGTGCAATTTTCCAAGCGATCCGAATGTCCGCCATTTCGCCCCATGGCTGCATGGAAGTGACCTGCAATCGAAGTCCTTCGAGCATTCCAGCATAGACCTCATAACCCTTGAGTTGCTCCAAGTCTTTCCACAGCTTCGCAACCTCATCTTGAAGCCTGCGCTTATCACCATTGTAATAGGCAGCTTGGATATCGGGTTCTTGAAGAGGCCTCCGCGGCAATCTCCAGTAATTATTGACGATCAATGCTGCAAGTGCGAATACACCTCGGGTGATAACGGGAGAAGCCAACCAGCTTGGCAGCGTACGGTACTCGAAACCACCATGAGACTTCTTGCGGAAGTCACCTAGATAGCCATACCGCGGACGCCGACCGCGCGTCGATTCGTCCTCAATCAGGATCAGCGGTAATGCGAGATAATTATCCAGCGCCCGCAGCAAGTGCCCATTCATCCAGCAACGGCTAAAATGCAGGTGACCACCTAGCGGGTAGCCTCGCACGGGCATGCCGCCTGAACACCAGGCTAGGCTTTGATCTGTGATCTTCCGTGCGGCAAGACCCATGGTCACACGCACATTCTTTACAAGCTGCAGCGGGTCAACGCTAGGCTGCGGGCGCAGCTCAGCTAGTGGCAGAATCACGCGATGCCCGCTCAGCACGATGGCGTCGCTGCCTACAGCGCCTTCCCGGGTTAGGAAGCGGTCGGCGAAGACGACTTTGCCCTGCGGGTTCACGAGCAGGAACTCAGGATCACAGCCGAGCATCGCTCGCTCTTGACGTTCCAGCTCTTTCGCGAGTGATTGATCATACTGATCAATCGCTTGTGCGAAGAGCTGTGCCAGTCTCCCATTAAGCTTCGGAACGGGATCGACATCCAGCACGAGCGTATGCCCGGTTGGTGTGATCCCAATCGTGACGAGGCCATAGTCTAAGCCAAGGGCGTAGATCGCTTTAACGGACTCGCGACTCGCCCTCCGTCCATGGAAGTTGATTTGTCCAGGCCCCACTTCTATGTAGGCAGCATTCACACCCAAATGACGCTGCTTTTGTAAGGACTTCTCCGAAAGCAGGACCGTCTCCTTTTTCTCATAAATGAGAAGTGTTTGGAGATGAAAGACAGCCACTTTATATTTAAGCGTAAATGTCTCTGGTTCTCTTTTCCCCCGCGCTATGGGGGCTTGAGATGTCATTGTTTTCATTCCGTGAAGCTGCAGCAGTTCTTCCCGCTTCTTACGATTCTGAGCTCGCATGATCGCTTTAATGGGCTGCAGCCCAGGTTGCTGCGGGTATTCATCATGCGCTGTTCCCCAATGAATAATCATTCGCCCCTGCCAGTTCTCGGGGAGCCTGCTCCCACTCGGAATGCGGATGCGTTCTGCCAGCTCAAGTGCGTCTTTCTCCTGTGCGTGCAGTAAGAAGGTTTCCAATGTAACACCCCCTCGTATCACTCATACTACTTCTGACGCCATGCATACACGAATGCCCAAATGTGCGAATACAACAAAAAAGAGGGCAAATGCCCTCTGCCGAACCTCTTTAGCCCGCATATAATGGCGTATAAGATTCCTTAATCCAGTTCATCCTCGAGCAGATCGGCGTCCAGATCCTCAAAATCACCATCGCCACTGTCATCGAAATCCACATGTTTGTCGTCGAAGTCATTGCAGCCGTTGGTGCAAACGACTACACAGACTTTCGTTTCGGCAACGAGCTCTACCTGGAACTCACGTTCCACCCGAATGATGACGCTGCTGCCACTTGAAGAGATGCTGGCCTCAACGCAATTCGGCTCCTGCGTCGCGACAGCTGATACTTCGGCTGTCGTCGGCTTATGTTTTTTGTCCAAGTAACTTAGTCCAACGATTTCTACATACGATACGGTTTCTTTTGCTACGTCTGTTTTGGTGTTACGATCGTAAGAATACCAGATGTTGATATCGTAAGTACCAACTACCTCTACGCCCTCTCCAGAATGGACAGCCTCGAATTGGTTATTAATAATCCAAGCGCCCAAAATACTGGTTGGAGAATAAGGCGGAGTCACGGTATGACTTACATGAGAAAATTTGCGACCTTTACCGCAGACAGCCTTTGTAATGATCTCTCTGCATTGCAAATCTTTATCTAATGACATCCTTTCAACCTCCTCCATACAATCATTCATTACAAGTGTATGCAGGACAGTAGTCTAGAGTGACAATTATTTTATATTATTTTTGAGATTCAAAAATACTTATATCTGTCAGAGTCAACCCGCTTCAGGGCGGTGTTTTTTTTGCTTTTTGGCTATAGCTAAATAGTGCATTAACTCTCTGTTAAGCTGTAAAATCGCTGATCTCACTTCGAATTCTTCTCGACTCTCAGGCAAAGGCATTCCCTTGTAACGGGCATTCAGCTCTTGTAATTCTTTCTCTGCTTCCCCTGTATAATAGTCTTCCTTCACAGATTGGCTAATATCTTCGAAGATCGCAGCAACCAACTCTCCTTGTGGAAGGGTCTGATACACGCCGGCGACGAGATCAATCATCCGATGTATCGATTCCAGCTGCTCACCTCTCATGTAGAAATACACACGCCAATAAGGATCCCAGCCAAACAGCAAGGTATTTTCCATCGAACGCTTTGCCAAGCTAGCTCCACGATCAATTTCCTCACTGACCTCCAGCAGTTCCTTGCCATCCCAAATCACTGTATTATCCCGAAGATGCTTGGCAATGTTGACAAAAATGTCGGAAAATAATCCCTCAACTTTTTGTTTATGCGCGTTAAGTGAGCTGTCTGCCTTCGGCATGTAAGCAATATTGATGATGGTTGCTGATCCTAATCCAATGACCAACAAAATCAGCTCGTTGAGCACGGTTGGCCAATCCGCAGATTCATACGCAAATAGATGCAGCATCACGACGGCTCCTGTGACAGCCCCCTCCGTAATTCGCAGCCGAACAAGTACTGGAAACACGATCAGAATAAATAAGCTAACGACCCAAATATGAAATCCGAGTAAATTAAATAAGACCGAACCGATGAGAAGCGCAAGCATGGAAGCCGCTATTCGGTGAAGGGCGCTCTGAATGCCTTTCTTCTTCGTCACTTCAATGCCCAGAATGGCAAGAAGTCCCGCTGCCCCTGGCGTATGAACCCCTAATATATACGCCAGATACATCGCGATTATGACGGCAACAGCTGTTTTGAGCACACGAAAGCCCATAGTGTCTTCACCTCTTTACAGGTTATTCTATGGGCTCATTATTTCATTTTGAGATTGTTGTGGCAAGCCTCTCTCTATTACCGATGCTTCGTTAGTTTCTTCTCTAGGTTGGCTACAAGCTGGTACATCACCGTAGCGACTAAGGCAATAACGAATAGTGTGGATATCACTAAGGTGAAGTTAAAGACTTGAAAGCCATATATGATTAAGTATCCCAGCCCCTTCTGAGACACTAGAAATTCGCCGACGATGACGCCGATCCAAGCTAAGCCTACATTGACTTTCAGCGTAGAAACAATAGTTGGAAACGAAGATGGCAGAATGGCTTTGAGAAATACTTTACGCTGATTGCCACCGAATAGTTTCACGACCTTGATGTAGTTATGATCCACTTCCTTGAAGCTGCCATAGACAACAAGGGTCGTAATAATAACCGTAATTGAAAGTGTTGTTGCAATAATTGAAAGCAAGCCAGGCCCAAAGCCTACAATAAATAAAGGCCCTAGTGCTACCTTCGGCATACTATTCAGCACCACAATGTAAGGATCCAGCACGCGCGACAGAAAAGGAGACCACCAAATGACTACAGCTAAAGCTGTTCCGAAAATGGTTCCCAAGAAAAATCCAATAATCGTCTCTTCGACTGTTACCACCACATGAGGAAGAAGGCTCCCGTCAAGCAACTTCTCCCACAGCAGATGGAATACCTTAGTTGGGTAGCTAAAAAGCAGTACATCGATCCATTTCAACCGTGAAGCAAGCTCCCACAAGGATAAAAATAGGAGCAAGATAGCTAATTGAAAAATGCGGACCCACTTCGTTTCTTTCTTCTTCGCTCTCAGAAAACGCTGATGAACGTCTTGCTTTAATTTATCATTCGGTTGGTCAATTAGGATGCGCTGCTCATCTTGATTATTCATGCTGCACACCCCCAAACTCTTGCCAAATTTGCCGAAATAGGACATGAAATTCAGGTAATTCTCTCGCTTCAAAAGGTACGGCAGCCCGAACCGCGTCTGGCATTAGGAAGGTTCTCCGAATACGTCCTGGATTCGGAGCCAACACAATAATGCGGTCACTCATGGCAATCGCTTCTGATATATCATGGGTGACCAATATCGCTGTTTTCTTCTTGGCACGCAGCGTCTCTACAACCAAATCTTCCAGCTGCAGTTTCGTCTGATAGTCCAGTGCCGAGAAAGGCTCATCTAATAGCAGCAACTCCGGTTCCGTTGCCAAGGTTCGGACGAGCGCGACGCGTTGCCGCATACCACCTGAAAGCTGATTTGGATAATAATCTTTGAATCCAAGCAGACCCATTTCCTCCAATAAGTGAAGCGCCCCCTGCTTCTTCTCTTTCGTCAGCGAGCCTGCGATTTCCAAACCCATACACGCATTAGCCTCAATCGTCCGCCAAGGAAATAAGTAGTCCTGCTGTAGCATATAGCCTACTTTAGCCGATGGCCCCTGCACATGATGACCTGCTACTGTGACTTGGCCTGAGGTCGGAGGAAGGAGTCCCGCAATGATGGATAAGAGCGTTGTTTTGCCACAACCGCTAGGACCAATCAAACTGACAAACTCCCCTTTCGCAATGTCGAACGAAATTCCTTGAAGGGCAAGCGTGGCCCGTTCTTCTGTAACGTAAACCTGCGTGACATCTCCAACCTGCACAGCTGTGTCCATGGTGCCTAACCTCCTCTTGTCTCCATCCTGAGGGGACTCCTGTTTCCACTGATATTATTTCTTCACGTTAGTTTTGGCTTTTTCCGCAAAGGAATTATTCACGAGCTTGCTCCATGCCACTTTCTCTTTCAGCTCTCCTGCTGATGTCATGACATCGAGCAAATTGTTCCATTCTTGTTCATCTACAATGCCATCCGTAGCGAAGGAGCCTTGATCTTTATAGCGTTTCACAACATTTTTGACAATTGCAACATCGATATCTTTAAAATAAGGCAATACCGCTTCTGTAATCTCATCCACGCTTTTCGCGGCAACCCACAGCTGTGCCCGTTGAATGGCATTCGTGAACTTCTGAATGGTAGCTGGGTTGGCTTTGATGAAGCTTTGCTTCGACATGAACACGGTATACGGCAGATGTCCGCTCTCTACACCGAAGGATGCAAGCACATACCCCTTGCCTTCTTTCTCAATGATCGACGCTTGTGGCTCGAAAAGCTGTACATACTCCCCTGTTCCTGAAGCATAGGCTGAAACAATATTGGCAAAATCAATGTTTTGGATTAGCTGCAAATCCTTTTGCGGGTCGATGTTGTGCTTCTTCAACGTGAATTCGCCTGCCATTTGCGGCATTCCGCCTTTACGTTGACCAAGGAATACCTTCCCTTTGAGGGCATTCCAATCCAACTTATCCACTTTGTTGCGAGCAACCAGGAAAGTTCCGTCTGTTTGGGTAAGCTGCGCAAAGTTGATCACTGGATCATCCGAACCTTGCTGAGAAACATAAATGGATGTTTCCGAACCCACAAGGGCGACATCAATGGCATTCGAGAGCAGTGCGGTCATTGTTTTGTCTCCGCCTGGTGTTGTTGTCAGTTCAACATCGAGCCCTTCATCTTTGAAAAACCCCTGCGATAACGCGACATATTGCGGCGCATAGAACAAGGAACGCGTCACCTCACCAATACGCACTTTCGTTGTTTCTTCCGTCTTGGTTCCACACGCAGAAGCAATTAAGCTTAAGAGCAGAACGACGGATAGTGTGAATCCCCATCTTTTTCGATTGTTCATAAGACGTCCCTCCGATTCGAATTGTAATGTATCGTATGCAAGAGCCCAGACGTCGGTTAACGGTTCTTACAGAAAAGCAGATGGAGTCGATAAAATTTGGGATTTATGCGGTAGCAGCTGTTTCGTTTGTGATCGTGCACAAAGACAAGTAAGTTGAGCGGAGCATGGTGCGAGGAGCAAACACACTTTGGTTCGGGGCTAGGGTACGAGCCACTTGCGAACCGAATCGGCGAAAATGGCGACTTCTCTGCGGGCAAAAGTGCAAATGTGCAACCTTTTGATGCTTTTCGAGGAGCAAATAAGAAATAAGTGCGAAAGTGCAACTATTTGTCTATATGTATCTCCAAAAGGAATGAAATCACGAAAATAAGTGCCTATTTGCATCAATTTTGCTCAAACGTTCTAATGTTGCTACTAAAAGATGCCTATTTGCAACTTTGATGCGGAGGTTAGCGAAAGCTTCGTGGCGGGTGGGAAGTTAATCGCGAGAGGGAAAGTAAATCATGGGATATATGGTTGATCGAAGGAGGAACTGTTGGTGGTGGGATATATAGTTGATCGAGGGAGGAACTGTTGGTGGTGCGATAGTTGTTAGTTGGCGGGACTGATGAGGGGGGAGATTGTGGATTGGGTGTGAGACATGTAATTTTGTGCGAAGGGTAGCTGATTAGTTGCGAGTCAATTCATTGTCGTCGGGGGGAATGACAGTTTGGGAGATGGCCGACAAGTAGCAACACGAAAAAACAGCTTTTCACAACGAAACAAATCGTCGTGAAAAGCTGTTTCACTCACAATTTACAGCTCATTACCTGCTAAATACCGTAAACTTCCGAATACTTGTCTTCCAAGTACGCTACCAAGTACTCCGGATTTAGCGGCTCGCCAGTGACTTGCTGGATGATTTCGTTCGGTGTCAGCAATTTACCGTGCTGGTACACTTTCTCCGTCAACCACTCTTTAATCGGCGCTAGGTTGCCTTCAGCAATTAAGCTATCGAAGTTCGGCAGCTCTTTGCGAAGCGTGTTCGTGAATTGCGCCGCGTACATGTTCCCAAGCGCATACGACGGGAAATAACCGAACGCACCGCCGGACCAATGCACATCCTGAAGGACTCCTTCTCCATCATTCGGTGGTGTAACACCCAAATACTCCTCGTATTTGGCATTCCACGCCGCAGGCAAATCCGCTACGGCAATCGTGCCGTTGAATAACCCTTTTTCGAGTTCATAACGAATCATGATATGTAGGTTGTACGTAAGCTCATCGGCTTCAATTCGGATCAGGGATGGCTCAATATGGTTAATCGCCCGGTAGAAATCCTCTACGCTGACATCATCAATTTGCCCGCTAAACGTTGTCTGAAGCTCGCTGTAGTAGCGATCCCAGAACTGTTTGCTGCGGCCGATGACATTTTCCCAGAAGCGGGACTGCGACTCGTGAATCCCCATGGAGGTACCCGAGCAGAGATTAGTTCCTACGAGGTCTGTAGAAATATTTTGCTCATACAGTGCATGTCCGCCTTCATGAATCGTTCCGAACAGTGCCGAGGTGATATCATTAGGCAAATAGCGCGTCGTAATACGCACATCCCCCGGGTTCAGTGCCGTAGCGAAAGGATGCACAGTTTCATCCAAGCGACCTGCTTCAAAGTCATACTGCATTTGTTTCAAAATGGAAAGCGAGAATTGCTTTTGCTTGCCGATATCAAATTGTTGATCTAAGAATGCACGATTCGGCTGATTCGCCGAAGCCGCAATCCTCTGAAGCAGTGGAACTGCTTTTTCCCTCAGAGTACCGAATACTTCATCCAACTTATCAACTGTCATCCCTGGCTCATACATATCCAGCAATGTGTTATATTTATGCCCTTCATAACCCCACAGCTCAATAAACTCCTGCGTTGCCGCAACGATTTTCTCCAAAAACGGCTGAAAAGACGCCCAATCCGAATTATGCTTCGCACCTTCCCATGCGGATTCCGCTTGCGAAGTTAATACGACATAGGATTGATATTTGTCAGCAGGTATTTTTTTACTGCGATCGTATTCTTTTTTGCATTCCTGCACCATTTTGCGAGAAATAGGATCTAATTGCTCCAGCTCAGCTGGCTGCATGAAGAAATCGACATAGCTGCCCATCTCATCTGATGTGGACATTCGAAATACTTCGGTGGAGAGCTCACCGACAACTTCTGAACGCGTCTCAATTCCTTTTTTAGGAGCACCCGTCCGCATGTCCCAATAAATCAATGAGATTGCCTCTTCGTACTGCTTCATTTTACGAACATAAGCTTTGAACGATTCCAACTTGGCATTAACAACACCAACACTCATGTGCTCATCTCCTCCCAAATGTTTCAATATTTATCATACTTCCAATGAGGGACAGAATCAAATATCGAGCTAAGTGTGGTAGAATTAGGACAAGCCTTGATTTTGTCAGGCTGTTTTGTGCAACTATGTGAGGAGATGACCTTATGAACGTTACATTTACCGATACAGCAAGACAACGTTTAACACCATATTTGGAGCAAAATAACACCTTATTGAAGCTCGTTTTTGATACCGAGGGCTGTGGTTGTTCCGTGAATGGCGTACCTACCCTGTGGTTGGTTACTACGGCAAATGCCGAGGATGTCTCAGCTGTGACGGACACTTTTCCGTTGATTTATAAAGCGAAGGATGAGATCTTTTTCGAGGAGAACATGAAAATCGACTTCCATGTAGCAAATAAATCCTATATACTGAAGAGTAATAATCAAATTTATAATGCGGGTATGAGCTTAGTCGATAAACGATAAAGCTGCACAAACATAGACATGCAGCGCATCAACTTACTTGGAGGGAATACCATGTCTTTAATCAATGAGATTTTAAGCTACAACAAAGATTTCGTAGAAACCAAGCAGTATCAAGAGTTTCTGACGACGAAATTTCCAGACAAACGAATGGTTGTCGTCACGTGTATGGATACACGGTTGGTTGAATTGCTTCCAAAGGCCATGAATCTTCATAACGGGGATGCTAAAATTATTAAAAATGCCGGCGCCATCGTCTCTCACCCCTTCGGTAGTCTTATGCGCAGTATTATTGTCGCTGTCTATCAGCTGGATGCTGACGAAGTTTTCGTCATTGGTCACTATGATTGCGGCATGACAGGTCTTAACTCGGAAACAGTCATTGCCAACGCAAAAAGTAGAGGCATCTCCGATGATGTCATTGAAACATTGGGACATGCTGGCATTGATCTAAAACGCTGGCTCACTGGTTTCGAGCATGTGCGCGAGGGCATCGAGAAAAGCGTGAATATTATTCGGAATCATCCATTATTACCTAAAAATTTACCCGTACACGGCCTGATTATCGACCCAGAAACAGGTCGCTTAGATCTTGTAGATGCGGCCTATCCCCCATCACCAGAGTTGTTGTAACACACTAAAAAGAGTAGATCCAGTTACGTACTGGACCTACTCTTTTTTCATTTCAACCGATTATGGTGTAATCGTTCTGATCAAGCGTTTGGCTTCCCCATTCGGAGTGGCAATAACTTCGTAAATGTTAAACACCGAATTTGAGGTTATTTGCTCAGATCTCACATTCGTAAATTCGAGGAACTGAACGCCAGACATAATTTTTTGCTGACCTGTGAAGGTCATTGCTTTGGAGCTCAACAGGCGTCCTTCTGTATCTACTACCTCAAACAACAGCGAGGAGAAATTCGCATCTGTGATCACTTGTGCTTGTCGCTCCACATCCAGATCTAACCGCAAGCGGTAACCATAAGACCCGTCTTTGCTATACGTAGTGCTAAGTGAATAATCGTCAAAGTTGATCGTAAATGGATACACGGAAATAGGTCCAGTTGCTGGAACAGGCTGCACTTCCGTTTTGAATGAACCAACCGCCAAACGAGTAGAATCATACAGATTCAGCGCAAGTTTATCTGCATCCTCATTATCAGGCACCATGTAAGAGTAGTTCAGAACATAGCTTGTGTTTGGTGCGATGTTTTTCGCCACATTGGTTTGACGAACACCTGCATAGGTGTAGCCATCTTCATTCGTCAGGTCGGTTTGGAAATCCGGCAAAGCCAATGTCGATGTTCCTTTATTCGTCAATTTATATTTCGCAACGACGGTCTTGTAACCAAAGTCTGAGTTCACACTCATACCAAATTCAACTAGCGACATATCCATGTTAGAATCGAAGCTATTTGAGGATGTTAGCTTAAAGGCATCACCGATCTTATAAGCTTGTGCTGCAGCATAGGATGTGGCTTCACCAGCAACGCCAGCACCAGCAAGTGATGTAATTGAAACCGGCAGAGATGTCACTTGTTTCGAACTGTCCGTATTGCCTGCACCACCTGTACCACCTGCATTACCAGTACCAGTTGTTGGTGTTGTTGTCGAAACCGCCGCACTTTGTTTCTCTAACACGACCAACTGTAACGCTTCTGCACTTAGCGAAGCAGGTACAACGCCTTGGAAATGGAAGGTTGTTGACTCATTTGGCGATAAGTAAGCGGTACGTACCGCGTTATCACTCGAAGTCACGCCTACATTACCACGTATGGCCTGGAACTCAGCAGTCAAGTTAGGAATCGTAATGATTCCTTCGCCTTCGTTCGTCAAGGTCACATTCGCTTGCACATGCAGCCCATCCGATTGTTGAACGGCAGATGCCCATGAGGTTGAAATACCAAGACCATTCAAATCCTCATTCGCTTCTAAATTCGGGTAAGCCCCTTTGTCGCCAATGCGACCTACAGAGAAGGTTTTCGCTGCATTCAATGTACCGAGGACCGTTGTTTTCACTTTGCCTTTAGGCGAGAACAGCAAGGAAAATTTATTCGTATCCAGCAAAGCTGGTACGGCAGCTTGTAATTTCACTGTCACAGGCTGCTCAGGAAGCAACGACCCGACGCTTCCAACAAATTGTGCACCATAGGTCAACCCTTTGCTGTCTTGGAAGTTGAGTTCAAGTCCTTCTGGCAGCTTCACGCTCGAACTGCTTTCATTCGCCAGGGTAAGATCTGTGTACACCATCCATACGCCATCTTTATAAACTTTGTAGCTTTGTCCTAGTTTAGCGGTAACTAATACTTCTTCAACTAGCGTAGTGTCAATCTCTTTTAAATTAATCACTGCCTGCTGTTCCAGCGTTTGACCTGTTTCAACCATCGCAGATTCGACGGAAAGCGCACCGATATCTGATGTCGAGTTATTATTCCATCGGAAAATATCAACCTTCAAATCGGAAGGCGTCAGATTGTTCGGAATTTCTGACGTAAATTTAAACGTCCCCGTCTCTCCTGCCTTCACACGTGCAACAACCTTCTCATTAAGCTTGGCTGTATAGGTAATGCCATTCGCATCAATGACTTTTACACCATAATTATTGAAATCGACTATCGAGTTACTATGATTGTTCAAGCCTAATGAGAAGCGAAGCGAACCATCCTCGGCTCCCACCGCTAACGATACTTTGTCCAAAGTAAAATAGACGGAATCACTGAGAAATACTCCTTCCTTGCCAGCGAAAGCTGAGGTTGCTAGAGGAAGTGTTAAGAAGCTTGCAGCGGTTAGCAATAAAGCCGAACGGCTGAGCAGTCGTTTCATCTTACGTTGTTGGATCACAGGGAGTCCTCCTTGTAGTTATATTTAGTCAGAACGCAATGCGTCAATCGGACGCAGTTTGGATGCTTTGTTAGCCGGATATAAACCGAAAACCACACCGACCAATACAGAGAATAAGAAGGAATAAAGGCCTACATCAAATGAAAGACTGGTTGACTGCTTCGGGCTAAAATAAGGTAAGGCATACGAGAAACCAATACCGATGAGAAGGCCGATTAAACCGCCCATTCCACTGATCACGACTGCTTCCACCAAGAATTGCAGCAAAATATTTCGACGCTTAGCGCCAATCGATTTGCGAATCCCGATCTCACGCGTTCGCTCACTTACCGTTACTAGCATAATATTCATGATCCCAATTCCTCCAACGAGCAAAGAAATCAAGGCAACCGCCACTAATTGATTCGTAAGTGTGTTGGTTGCTTCAGTCCGTGCCTTCAGCAGCTCGTCCTGATTCGTTAATACAAAGCCGGTATCGCTTTTGAACTTATACGTCAGGTACTGCTTCATGGTCTCCTGAGCTGCATAAATATCGTCTTTCGTAGGTGCTTCGACATACGTTGTACGAATCTGTCCCAGCTTGAATTGACGTCTAGCAGATTCTAATGGCACGATGACAGAGCTATCTACAGAAGCTCCCCCAATATTAGAACCCTTTTCTTTGAGTGTCCCAATGACGTTAAACACAACACCATCAATGTTGATGTTTTCGCCAACTGGATCTAGTGTCCCAAAGAATTTTTTCGTCACTTCACTGCCCAAAATAGCGACATTTGAACGAAACTCAAGATCTGTCGGTGACAAATTACGACCTTTATCAATTTTTGCTTTGATAATGTCGAAATAGCGGTCATTCGTTCCGAGCACATTATATTTTTCCTGCGTTCGATCATATTTGACATTGGAACCATTCTTCGACATCGTCGGCGCGATGGATTTGAATTCCGGGAAATTCTCGAAATTCATTAGATCATCGTAGCTCAACTGCGTCGCACGTCCGTTCCCCGTCGCCGTAACAACGAGCAAATTCGTCCCCATGTTCTCGTATTGTTTCGCAATGGCTTCCGAAGTTCCTTGCCCGATGGAAACGAGTGTAACGACAGAGCTTACACCGATAATAACGCCAAGCATGGTCAGAAATGTACGCAGCGGACTCGAAATGATCGTCCGAAGCGACATTCGGATCAGTTCACTTACCTTCATACGCTCACCTCTTGCTGCAACAGCGCCTTCTTCGTGTCATTTCGATAGTCATTGACAATGATTCCGTCGCGAAGGGCAACGACACGCTTCGCATTATCAGCGATATGATGATCATGCGTAATAAGTACAATAGTATTGCCTTGTGCATTGAGTTGAAGAATAAGCTCTAGCACTTCCTCACCTGTTCGTGAGTCTAAAGCTCCCGTCGGCTCATCCGCTAGAATCAGTGAAGGCGAGATCGCCAGTGCACGCGCAATGGCTACCCGCTGCTGCTGACCGCCTGACAGCTCGCTTGGCCGGTGATGGCCACGTTCGCCCATGCCAAGCATTTTCAACATCGCATTCGCCCGTTCCTTGCGCTCTTTCTTAGAAATACCTGCGTAGATCATTGGAAGCTCTACGTTTTCCATTGCCGTTAATCGTGGAAGCAGATTGAATTGCTGGAATATAAAGCCGATCTTCTGATTTCTAAGCTCGGCCAGCTCATTATCACTCATGCGCTCCGTTACGACACCATCCAATGTGTAGCTGCCTGAAGTCGGTACATCCAATAAGCCGATCGTATTCATCAGGGTTGATTTGCCGGATCCACTAGGGCCGATAATGGCAACGAAATCACCATCGGCAACAGTTAACGATATGTTACGCAGAATGGGAAGATCTTCCTCACCGCGCCTATAGGTTTTCGTTATATCTTTCAGTTCAATGATATTCATCCCGCAACAGCTCCTTTCCGGCCAGCATTATCTGTTACCGCCACCACCAGCATTACCGCCAACTTGGGTACGCTGTGCAGCTCCGCCGCCGGCATTACCACCACCGCCTGCTCCGCCTGCACCACCTTGTTGGAAGCCACCAGCACCGCCACCGCCAAAACCGCCTGCTCCGCCGGCACCGCCGCCTTGCTGGAATTGCTGTCTTAAGCGATTAATCTCGTCTTGACTTAAATTTTGCTGTCTTCTCACAGCAGCAGGCAATACGACTTTATCGCCTTCTTTAAGACCTTCCGTGATCTCAATTTGCGTTGTGGAGCGAATACCAATTTTCACTTCATGTTCTGCTTCATTGGTTCCATCCGCTTTCTTCACCGTTACAACACGTTTACCACGTTGCAGTTGAAGCGCTTCTGGCGGGATATAAAGGACATCTTTCTTATCCTGGATCAAAATTTCTCCGGTTGCCGTCATACCATATTTCAACAGATTATCTTTATTCTCTGTGGCCAGGATAACATCATAGAATGTTACTCCGTTCGTTGTTGTACCTACCGTAGAAACTTGTGTCACTTCTGCCGGGAAATTGCGTCCAGGGAAAGAGTCAACCTTAATTTCGGCTTTCATACCTACTTTAATATTTGGCAAATCTAGCTCATCCACTTGTACGGGAAGCTGCATTTTGGCAAAACTTGCTACAGTACCAAACTGAGTACCACTTTGCACTCTTGTTCCCGGTCGGAAGTTGCTAAGAATATCTACTTTTTTATTCACGAAATCGGTTGAGAATACGCCATCGAAAGGAGCAAGAATTTTCAAGGCAGTTACGCGATCTTGTGCCGCATCAACCTTCAACTTCTGACGCTCAAGGGCAGCTTGCGCCGTCGTGATATCATCGTCTAAGGTATCATTCAGGAAGGAGGCAAGCAGATCACCTTGGTGTACAATTACACCTGTTTTGAAAGGCAATGTGGAGATACTGCCCGTCGTTCCTGCAAGAACTGTAGCAACCTGCACGTACTGAAGTGCTGCTTTCCCTTGCGAATCAACCGCACGTCCGCCAATCGTCGCAGATCCCATTGCATTCAAACCTGCATCCATGGAATTGTCATTCTTAATTTGAATATCAATATCGACAAGCTTACCGCCCTTACCATCCGATTTCGGATCTTTGGAAATGGCAGCTATTGTTCCTGTTTTGGTGATCATGAAGCCATCAACCGTTATGTCTATGGTATCGCCTTTATGTAGTTGTGCAGCATCCTCCACAAAAAATGGCAAGGTAACGGTTAGCGTACTCGCATCGCCAATCGTAGCGATTTTCGTCGATTTATTAATCGTTGCGCCAACATCAATATTGGCGTACGTTAATTTCCCGCTTATAGGTGCAGTAACCCCAGTTATTCCTCTTTGTTGCTCCTTCGTTTTCAAATCTTTCTCCAATTGCTCATAAGTCGTTTTGGCATCTTGAAGATCGTTTTCCAAGTTTGAGCTTGTCAGCTCGATCAGAACATCTCCCGCTTTAACCGTTTGATTACGAGTCAGGTTAATCGATTTTATGAGAGCATTTTCTGTAGACGAAATCGTTTGGGTATCCTTCGGCTCAAATTGCGCTGTTCCCGAAACAGATGAGCGAATGTTCCCTTTTTTCACATCGACCGTAACTTCTTTCGCTTCTGCTGATTTCGTTTTCTTTCCTTTCGTTAGATACGCATAGGAACCACCAGCACAAACGAGGATTGCCACAATCACGATGAACCATTTACTGCGAAAAAATTTCATTCTGATACTTCCCCCTTAGCATTTGTACGCTTGTACGTAACCTTACGACTTCGAAACCAGTAATTCGATTAATTGCTGTTCTACGCTCCTCCCCAAACCACGTGAATCCAGAGATGAGGTATCACTGTAAACATGCTCTGAGACACCAGCTTCAACCTGCTGCTCGGTCTTCCTCCTCTTTTCGAAAGCGTTTACATATCGCTCCCTCTCCGCCGCCGTTAACGCTTCCTTATGAGTTCTCATTCGTTCTGCGATACGCTGCTTCAATTGTTTCGATTGTTCATCCAGATAAGCTTTCTGCTCTTTTGTTAACACTTGGATGACTGCTTTGCGCTCGGATTCGTCAATGCTTCCTTCTTCTTCGCTTTTGCGAACAATGGGCAAAATGGCTCGAGATTGCTCTGCAGTTAATGCTAATAACGGTTGTCGATCCATCACGATTAACCCTTGGAATAGCATAACTAGCCGCTGTTCTGTTACATTCTGTACATCTTCAGCTAATGGGAGCTCTTGCGAGACTTGGGCGGAAGCAGGCATTGACGGGATCACTGTTACAGAGGTTCCAGCTTGTCCAATACGCTGTCCGGTACAACCGACTAACAAGAAGGTCGTGAGGATTACACACAGCAAACTATTGCGTGCACTGCTGCTCAACCAACATACACCTCCACAAAAAAACCTATCCATCAGCAACAGGATAGGCGAAAAATGTGTATGAAGTATGATAAAATTGTGACGAATTTGTGAACAAACTAAACTTTTCTCGGAAACACGATCCGGAACTCCGTACCTTCGCCAATTCGGGAACGCGCGCTAATCGTGCCATTCATCCCCGTGACGAGATGCTTCACAATCGTGAGTCCAAGACCGGTCCCCGAAATCCCGTCCGCTTTGGACGTTCTAGCTTCATCAGCCTTATAGAACCGATCCCAAATGCGAGATAATTCGGAATCCGTCATTCCTGTCCCCGTATCTCGAATATACAAATGGGCTTCTTTCTCATGCTCTTCTAAGGCTACTGTCAACGTTCCCCCTTCTGGGGTGAATTTCAACGAATTATACATGAGATTATGGATGATTTGGGCAAAGCGATCCGGGTCTAATTGTACGAAACATTCTTCCTCATTCTCTTCGGGCAGTATGAGATGTAACGAAATGTGCTTCTCTTTAATCGTAGGCTTCAAGAGCTCCAGTGAATCCTCCACTAATTCGATCATATTGACGGGACGTAACCGAAATACATCCACCCCATTTTGAATCTGAGCAAGGTCCAGAAGATCCGTTACCAGACGTTGCAAACGCTGCACCTCTTGATCACAAATGGTTAAGTAATGCGGGAATTTCTCTTGTGGAATAATATGATCATTCATCGCAATGATGAAACCACGCAACGTTGTCAACGGGGATCTGAGCTCATGAGAGACATTGGCTAGAAATTCTTGCCTCGTCTCTTCCCACTCCTCTAATTTCTCCACCATAAAGTTAAAGCTTCTAGCCAGCTGTCCGACTTCATCCTGCGAATTGACGGGAACACGTGTCTTGAAATCCCCATGTGCTAACTCTAACGCGGCACGATTCATTTGTTGCAGCGGCCCTGCGAGCTTACGGGAAACAACGAACAGGATAAAGCCAACTGCGATGAGAGAAAACAGCAAAGGTAACCAGAGGTTCAGACGCACCGCAGATATGACCTCACGAATATCACCTGCCGGGAAATGAAGAATAATAACCATTGGCTGTTCGTTCAATTGATAGGGAGCGTAAAAAGCGAATAAATTTCGCTTCCCTTCCGGTGTTTCCAGACTGATCATGCTGTGCCCTGTATGGCCATGCAAGCCGTCAATAAACAAAGTATCCAACTGCTTCGGAATTGCTCTTCCTTCACTATCCGATGAACCGTTGGCTATGTTGCCTTTCTCATCTACGAGCCAGACTTGTCCGTTAATACTTCTAGCCAGAATCCGAACCGTATATTTCAGCTCACGGGTAGAAATTGTGCCATCCTGAACCGAATCCAATAATCGGATAATTTCCGTATTTCTTTTTTCAAGAAGCTCAATTTTATCCTTATAAAAGAGATCTGTGAAATAGTAATTCCAAAAAATGAAAAGGCCAACAAAGAAAAGCACACAGGTCGCGAGAAATGAGAGGAAAATTTTTATATATAAGCTATTGTATTTCCCCAACACCCAACGCTTAAGCATGCTGGACAACCTCAAACGAATACCCTATCCCCCAAAGGGTCTGGATATTCCAGGTCTCATGCTGACCTAACTTCTTCCGCAGGTTTTTCACATGCGCATCCACGGTGCGTGTGCCCCCCGTAAAATCAAAATTCCACACATACCCAAGCAAATCCTCACGTGTAAATACGCGTCCGGGGTTGCTCATTAAGAAAAACAAAAGTTCAATCTCCTTAGGGGTTAATTCGATACGATTGCCTCCAACCGTCACGCGATATTGCTCCAAGTCGATCATGATATTGCCCATTTCCAACCATTTACGTGGAGAGCTTTGCGGCCCAGACATTTCGGCAGGCACTTGCAAAGTCCTACGGAGCACAGCTTTAATACGCGCAATGAGCTCATTCGGATCAAACGGTTTCACTAAATAATCGTCTACCCCCAAATTAAAGCCTCTCAGCTTGTCCAAGGACTCGCCTTTCGCAGTTAAGAAAATAATCGGCGTGTGATTATAAGGAGCATCCATTCTTCGAATTTGCTCACAGAGTTCATAGCCAGATATATCTGGAAGCATGATGTCAAGCAGCACCAAGCTTGGTCTTTCACTCATGATGGTTTTAAGCACGGTTCCGCCGCGAAACAACTGAATCGCTTCAAAATTTGAGTGCTCCAAATATAGCCTGACAACCTCAGAAATATTAGGTTCATCTTCAACGACTAGAATTTTGCCTTCTGAACTCATTCCATGCCACCTAATTCCTTTCGAATGATTTGTTGTCTCGCTCTTTCTTCAATCACTTCAGACCGATCTCTTCGCGTATGCTTATGAATGATCATCTCATCCGACATCCGGCTTGGCGCTTGCCAGCTCCACCCTTTGTGCTCACATAATTCCAAACACAAGTCCAACAGCTCAGGATCTGAAATAGGCAAATTCATATCTACAAATTGATAATTCTCATTTCCGATCGCCTGCCATGCTTGCGCAATTCTTGCTTGCAACTCCACATCGTCTAGTCCCAACGTGCGTACATCCTCAGCCTGCAGGTTATTCGCAGCACTTTGCAGCATTTTCACAGCGCCTGCGTAATTACCTCTACGACTGTGGTACATCCCCACAGCAATTTGAATAAGTCCCACATACGTTAATCTCGCAGGATCTTTGGGATGCTCCTTCCAGTATTCTTCCATGACTTCATGACATTCGAAATAATCCCGCTCTCCGTGAAAATAACATAAATAATCGGTGTATGCCTCTGGATATTGCGTCATTTGAATTCCCCTCACCTTTAAGTTCATCACGGTTAAACCATTCTCTCCATATGTTACTAAAAAGTCAGGTCATCGTCCAACTTCACGCCATTATCCATGAACTTCCACCCTATCGAAAGCGCAACCAATCTACCCTATCTTGCGTCCAATATAGTAGCTTACTAGAAAGAGGCGGAATGAATGAAAATAGGAAAATGGTTACTTAGCGGCACGTTACTTCTCACACTGACTGTGCCTTCAACAGTTCTCGCAGCAAGCAATGGTCCATCCAGTATAGACAAAACGACGAAATACCGCGTCTACCAGTACAATCAGGTGCTCATGGAATTCGCAACATATACGCAAGCAGAAGCGTATGCCAAGTGGTTTTCGAACAGTCACGTAGAAGAAATCGGCACGCGTACTTGGGTTTGGAGCAATCTCCCTCGTTATCAGGTCTATCAGCAAGATATTACCCTGCCAGAATGGCAATTCGCCACACTGAATGAGGCCATCGCCGAAGCTAAGAAATGGACGAACGCAAGTGTAAGGGATTTGCAGTCCACAGGCTGGGTGTGGAACAATTATGCCCGTTACCAACTCTATCAAAATGAAATTTCACTAGATTCTTGGAAGTTTACAAGTCTGACAGACGCCATCTCCGAAGCCAAAAAATGGGGTGGCGCTCATATTATCGATTTGAACTCGAATCAGTGGGTGTGGGATAACATCCCGCAAGCCGAAAAAACGGCAAACAGCGCTGGCAGCGTGGTATACAACGTCTATCAAGGAACATTTTCAGCACCTAATTGGGGATTTGCCTCTTTAGAAGATGCGATACACGAAGCGCTTAATTGGGGGAACTCCACGGTCGTCAATATCAACACCAAAAAAACAGTCTACAGCAATCTTAAAATTTATAAAGTATTTCAAAATGACGCCTTGCTGCAGGAATTCACTTCCATCGACGACGCCATCAATTATGCAAAGCTATGGGGACACAGCGCCATTTACCGAGAAGGTCGTAAGATTTGGAACAACTACGCGTCTTATCAAGTGTTTCAAAGCTCCAACCTGATTGGCGAGTTCAAAACTTTACCGGAAGCCTTATCGTATGGCAAACAGTACAGTAATGCTTCGATTCAAACCTTGGAGCATCGTACACTATGGGATAATTTCAAAAAGCTTCAAGTATGGGGTTGGAACGGCAGCTCTGGCGCAGAGACGATTAAAGCTCATGTAGCTAACACAATTGGTCTTGATGTAGATTCTCCTTCTTATTTCGAGTTGGCCGATAGCGCAGGCAATCTGAAGGATACGTCGAATGCTGACACTGTCAAATGGCTGCAAAAAAACGGCTATACCGTGTATCCATTAGTTAGCAATCAGTTCAGCTCCACCTTAACTACGCAATTTCTGACAAACAGCGCGGCTCAGGACAAGTTTATTACAGCTTTGGTCAATCGCTCCGTACAGTTGGGGGTTCCAGGAATCAATGTGGATTTCGAAAGCTTAGCAGGTTCGGATCGAAATGCATTCACAGCTTTTGTTGCAAAATTGACCTCCGCTGCACATGCCAAAGGATTAATTATCTCTATTGATCTGCCACGCGGCAGTGTGAAATGGAATCATCTTTCCGCATTTGATCACGAGAAGCTAGGCGCTATCGTCGATTACATGGTCATCATGGCCTACGATCAGTATTGGAAAGGAAGCACATCGCCTGGATCCGTTGCAGGTATCCCTTGGGCTGATGGCGGGATTCAAGAGTTCCTGTCGTACGGTATTCCACGTGATAAAATCATTTTAGGTATCCCGTATTATGTACGTGAATGGCAGTTGGATGCCAAAGGTGCCTTAGTCGGTAATCGCACCGTTCTCATGAAGGACATTCCTGCTTTAATGGCTTCCAAATCGACCACCCAAACGTGGGACAGCGAATTCGGACAATACCGTGTCGAGTACAAAGAGAATAGCTTCACTTACGTGCTCTGGCTGGAAAATCAAGCGACCGTCACGGCTCGTATGGACATCGCCAAAAAGTACGACATCGCAGGTGTTGCTGCTTGGCGTCTAGGCTATGATTCAGCTGATTTATGGCAGGCTGTTTTGCAAAAGAAGTAAGTTATATGACAAATAAACCTGAGCTGAGGATTTCGTCCTTGTCTCAGGTTTTTTATTGATAAGTCCCGACTTGATCTAGATGAGCCCCAACTGGCTGAAAGTCGTTTCCGTGCCGCAATCGGCGCAGTACTTGGCATCCGCCTTATTAACCTTATAGCACCCCTTGTGCATGAGGGATTTCTCTTTCGTACATTTGTTCTTGAGCGGCGCACCGCAACGTATGCAGTACCTGTCTTCTTTCACCGCAACGTACTTGCACCTGACACAGGTTTGTAACTCATTTTTGGCTGGTGTTGCCATACGTTCATCCCCTTGAAGTTCCTTTATGCGATACTTCAAGTATATTCGAGCTCCTGCTCTCCGTGTTCCTCTACAATTCCCCGGAGAAAAGTTCCTTTCCAGAAGTATTTTTAACGCTATGTATAAAAAGAGGTCCCTTTCGCCCACCCTATGAGGTAGGGGAGGTGAAAGGGACATGGCAAAAGATGTAATGTGTGAAGTGAATTCCTGCAAATACTGGGCCAATGAGAACAAATGCAAAGCTAGCTCGATTTCGATCGTGAGCCACCACGGTAGTGATCAAGCGCGCAATTCGGAAGAAACCGATTGTAAAACATTTGAATCCAAGGTTTAGTACATTGATCACACGAAACAAGCTTAACTGACAATGGATAACGAGAATGGTAAGTGAGTTTGAGAAGAGGCCTTCTGGGGCCTCTTTTTATGTTTCTACATCTATTGTAACCAATAATGATAATTATTATCAGTCATTCGAGGAGAGATTTTCGAGTGAGGTGATATTCTCGGATGAAGAGAGATTTATAAGCTCCTCACTAGCTTGTGTTGGTGCTTGGCACGCAAAGTTCTGGCATACGTATGCCGTAGCTCGCCCGCCTAGCGGCACCTTGTCTTGCACCAGCGGAATCAGCTGGCGTACCTCCTCGCCTGCCGCTCCCGGCGGGTGAAGGATCAGCAGCGCATTCGGCAGGTATTGCCGCTGCACCGTGCGCAGCATATGCTGTGTCTCGGGTTTCGCCGGGTCGCCGGCGATCACGATTTCGCTGGCTTCGCCGTAAGCGAAATCAAGCGCGGCCAGCGTCAGCGCGTGGCCCGGCGGGTACTTACTGACAGCTCCAGCGAATGCCTGGAGCTGCTCATCGGCAGCCTGAGATAGCTTCGCGTCGTAGGTCAGCCTGGACAGCCGCAGCATATTGAGCGCGGCTGCTCCGTTCCCCGACGGCATTGCGCCGTCGTAGATCTCTTTGGGGCGGGTGAGCAGCTGCTCGGCATCGCTGCCGTAGAAGAAGAGCCCGCCCTTCTCTTCGTCGCCGAAGAGACGAAGCATCTCTGCGTTCAGCTGGACCGCTTCACGGAGAAAGCGCAGCTCGAACGTTGACTCGTACAGCTCGATCAGGCCCCAAACGAGGAACGCGTAGTCGTCCACGTAGCCCAGAATTGCCGCTTCGCCATCGCGATAGCGAGCGAGCAAGCGCCCATCTTCGCGGCGCAGCTCGCGAAGCAGGAAATCCGCGGCCTTCGTAGCGGCGTCCGCGAATGAAGGCTTGTCCAAGGCGCGCGCAGCCTTGGACAGCGCAGCGATCATCAGACCGTTCCACGAGGTCAGAATTTTATCATCCTTGCCCGGATGGATTCGCTTTTCGCGATGAGCGAAAAGCTTGACGCGGGCAGCCTCCAAACGCTGCTTAAGCTCATCCAGCGGGATTCGCTTTCGCCTCGCCCAAGACGCCAGTGTCGTGTCGAGTAGATTCGGGATATTTTCCCCCTCAAAATTCCCCGACTCCGTTAGACCGTAGATCTCGCTAAAGAGATCTCCCTCATCAATCCCCAATACGTCTTCAACTTCGTCCATTGTCCAGACGTAGAACTTGCCTTCCTTGCCTTCTGAATCGGCATCTTCTGCAGAATAGAAAGCGCCACTTTTGTCCGTCATGTCACGAAGAACATATGTGATGATTTGTTCTGCGACCTCGGCATATTGAACTTTTCCAGTCACTTGATAAGCTTCACTATATGTCATCACCAATAGAGCGTTATCATACAACATTTTCTCAAAATGCGGCACTAACCACTCGGCATCCACAGAATATCTCGCGAAACCGAAGCCGATGTGATCATACATTCCCCCACGGTGCATAGCATCTAGCGTTTTTTCAACCATTTCAAGCGCTCGCTTATTCCCCGTTTTCTTATAATAACGTAATAAGAATGACAAGTTATGAGAAGTTGGAAATTTAGGAAATGTACCAAATCCACCATTATCAGCATCAAAATTAGCTTCGTACAAGCGAAAAGCCTCATGGAGTGTGTCCTCTGAGATTGCACCGCCTATCTGATGTTCTAGCAATCGGCTCGTCGTATCTGTAATCACTTGATCACCAAGCTCGCGAACTCGCTCAGGGTCCTCTCTCCACTTACCTGCAAGCTGTGCGATGATCTCAACCAACCCTGCTCGATTAAATTTACGGCTCCGCGGAAAATAAGTCCCTGCAAAGAACGGCTTCTTCTCTGGTGTAAGGAACACGGTCAACGGCCATCCACCCTGCCCCGTCATCGCTTGACATACCGCCAAATAGAGATGATCGATATCGGGGCGTTCTTCACGGTCTACTTTAATAGAGATGAAATCTTTGTTCAACATATCGGCTATGACTTGATCTTCGAAAGATTCGTGTGCCATGACATGACACCAATGACAAGTCGACATATACCCAACTACGAATACCCAATAGATAAAAAGATAGGCTTGTTTTCGCGTTTCGCTTTATCAAAAGCCTCATCTGACCAAGGGAACCAGTCGATCGGGTTGTAGGCATGCTGCAACAAATACGGCGACTTCTCCTTGGCTAATCTATTGGGTTTGTTGTTCGTTGTCATAGGGGCACCACCTCCTTGTTTATTATCATACGATTTATCTTACATAGCATAAGAGGAACAAGTTTCCATTAATAAACCCTCTCGGTCACAACGAGATGCCGGGTGTAATTATCAACTCCGTTCACATTTAAAATAATGGCAAGATGTGTCGGTACACAAGTAATGAAAAAAATAGTAAGGTTACATAGCGTTCTACTAAAGTTCTTCTATGAACGGAAGTGAATAAGAATGAGATGGAAAAAAACAAAATATAAAACTATTAACTCAGATAGATATGTACCGGTCATTCATAAATTCTTCATTAGCCATATATTTGCAATCTTATGGGCGTTGCTTTCTATTTATTTGTCTCGAAGATGGATAGTGGATTTGGGGGGAATTATTACGCTGCCTGGGGCATTGTTGGCTATTACAGGCATAGCATACATTCCGGGGTATTTAAACACATTTATGGTTGTTAGTTTGATTTTAGACAAACAACCAAAATTCAAAGAAAAGAATCCAAAAACGGCATTAACAATTTTGATTGCTGCATGGAATGAAGAAAAAGGCATAAAGGATACATTGCTTCAGGTGGCAAGACAAGACTATGAAGGCGAAATAAAAGTCATCTTAGCCAATAATAATTCAACAGACAAAACTGTAGAAGTAGCCCAAACAATAGCATTAGAAAATAACATTCAGTTGATAGTGGTAAACGAGAGTGTGCCCGGAAAAAGTCACGCCCTAAATACAGGCTTGAACTTTGTAGAGACTGAATATTTAATTACATTGGATGCCGATACGTTGATGCATAAGTCAGCATTAAAGTATCTTATGGGTCGAATGTTATCTGCTCCATCTGATGTGTGTTCTGTGGCGGGTGCAGTACTAGTCAGAAACAGCCGCGAGAACATTTGGGCAAAAATTCAAGAGTGGGACTACTTTTTAGCTATTGCTTCGGTAAAACGACTACAGGGTATGTATCAGCAAACCCTAGTTGCTCAAGGTGCATTCAGCATGTATAGGACAGAAACGGTAAGACAGATGGGTGGATGGTCAGACTCGATTGGTGAAGATATTGTTTTAACATGGCTCTTTTTAAAGAATGGATATTGTGTACTTTTTGAACCTCTAGCTGTTGCGTTTACATCAGTCCCGACGAGCTTTGTTCATTTTGCTAGACAGAGAAGCCGCTGGGCAAGAGGTATGATTGAAGGACTAAAGGCTGTAAAACCGTGGGAACAACCTAAAATATATGCAAAGTACCTTACCGGCATAAATCTAATTATGCCTTATATAGATGCAGCCTATGCGCTAATATGGCTGCCAGGACTCATTCTTTCTTTCTTTGGAGTGTTTTGGATTGTGGGACCGTTGACCATACTGGTGCTTCCGGTTACCATTATTAGTTATTTTACGTTGTATAGGTATCAAAAATATGTATTTCGCTCATTGGAGTTAAAGGTAAGGAAGAATAAGCTAGGATTTATTATATTTGTATTGGGTTACCAAATATTTATGAGTCCCGTATCATTGTGGGGGTATCTACAAGAGTTATTCAAATTGAAGCGAGTTTGGAAATAGTAATGAAAACCCTTGTTTTATCTGGATATTCTAGAGACGTGGCAACAATGACAAGTCGACATATACCCAACTACGAATACCCGACAGATAAAAAGATAGGCTTGTTTTCGCGTTTCGCTTTATCAAAAGCCTCATCTGACCAAGGGAACCAGTCGATCGGGTTGTAGGCATGCTGAAACAAATACGGCGACTTCTCCTTGGCTAATCTATTGGGTTTGTTGTTCGTTGTCATAGGGGCACCACCTCCTTGTATTCATGATTTTAGTTAAGATACCACTCATTCTAGCATACCTCCAATGAAAGAAAAATCCCATTCAGGCTCTCTACATTTTTCGTAGTTATAATGGTTGCAAGCCTCCAAATCAAATAACAAAAAAAGCCATCCCAAAAGGTTCGCTAACCTTTCTAAGACAGCTTTTTCATGTTGGCCCCCACTATTTTAAGTAGCTTTCAAATTGCCCGTATTTCGAATCGACGTCGAAACTTGCAAATCGATTTTCAAATTTGTGAAATACTCGGTGTGCCATACTTCCAGTTGTGAGCGAGTTAATTCATTCCGGAAATGTTGTCCTACTCCCAGGACATCTGCTCCGCCTAGCTTAATTTTTTCAAATAAATGTTCGAATCGTTCCAGAACCAGCTTGTTCAGATCTGATTTGATGGAATCTAATGAAGGATTCCCTTTCGTATCCAATAAGATTACTTTTAAGCTTAGCCTACTTTTCAACATAGGTTGGTTGTTGACGAAGGAACTCCGATGGATCAGATGGTTACTTACAATTTGAACTGTCCCCTTACCCATCACTTCGATTTTCCCCTGCGTTTGCTTTCCATTAAACACATTGATAAGTAAGGTTTCTTCATTATTGAGTCGTCCCACCATTTTACCATTCTTCATGATGGCTGAGCCTGTGCTTTCAATCACCGTTGAATTTCCTGATTTAATAATGGGTATGACCACATCGTTGGTAAAAGAGTGGATGCTCCTAAATATTTTCCACGTTTGCGTATAAGCAATTTCAGGGCTCAACCCACTATTTCGTTGAAAAAAGTCATAAATCAGGGTCCCATCATATGAATTTTTATCCATTTTTCGGAAAAAGCGATCTGGCGATTCATCACAAATGACGAACAGTGTTTTTGGGGAGACATGCCGCGAACGAATTAGGCTTGCAACACCGTCATTCAAACCATGTTTGGCAAACTCTTTATCGACAATAATAATTTTCAAATGGAGCAGATCAATTTCGCTCTCCATATTCATGCTAATTCGATCAATGATTTCGTTGATCGTGTCACCACTATCCGAAACGACTTGTACCGCATCAGTTTCACTTACTTTTGGAATGTCGAGAAACACCGTATATTTCCCTTGATCGAAAGAAACCCCCATAGCGATCGGTAAAGAGCGATGATTAATGTCCTTGTTGTCCCAACAGCCGCTGAGAATAAAAAGTAAGAGTGTTGCAACGATCCATTTCAGCATATTCTTCACTTCAACTCTCTTTGACTTGTTTTTGATGCCGATACCCTAGTATGAAAATGACAGTCGGAACAACTATTGAAACATACAATCGGAGAAATGAATTCCACTGCAGCAGCGTTTCAACATGAACCCAATCAGGTATGAACAAGCATATGATAAGCACGACAATTGCAATGGCAGCAACTAGATACTGATTTTTCATTTTTTTTAGACGACACCGGATTAAGCATGCGATTTGCCATAGGGTCATTGCGATAAAAAGAAGGACAAACGCGATTTGACTTAGTAGAAAAAAAATCGTAATCCGATCAAACATGAGCCAGTTAATTTCTATCGTATCAATCGTGAAAATAAAGGGGAATGAAAGCTGTCTAGCGGTTTCTTCCCCTAATGTCATGATAGGAATATACACCGAGAGAAGGAAGAAGATGAAGAGGACAAAGCTGCTTAGATAAATAGTTTTGGGTTTATACGTGATATAGGAGGGAATAAAGCCCAGAAATAAAAAGCCTCCCGCGAATGCAAACAAGCTTTGATAATACGAAAAGTTGGTTAGAAATGCGAATAGTCTGGAACGATCCTTGGGGATCAGTGGGAGTGCATAATTCAGATCGATGTTTTGAAAAGTTGACACCATTACAAAAAGCATGGGAGGGAGAAATAAGACAGCTAATAAAAGCCCTGCTCTTAATAGTGCTCTTACTCCACCATGGACGACCATAAATACCGGAATCCCTAGCAACAAACACATAAGAATCCAGAGTGGTGTGTCGGCTAGAAAAACAATTGAAATAATTTCAGCATACGCCCTAACTGTAATCACTATCACCAATGAAAGATATAGAAAAATAGGAAGTAACATTAACCATACAATTACTTTATTTTTGTTGATCAGTACTTGAAGGATATTCTGATTCCCAAAATAACTAAGCCCCTTCAAATAAGTAAATATGACGGTAAAATGGATTAAATAACCTAAGCCTACAGGTATCCAATATGCTTCACGTGTACTCGCTAAGATATCCGTCGGATACATAAAGAAGATCAACCCTAAATGGGTTATGATGTATATGACTGCAACTTGTACGTTTCTAATCATGTCATTCACCTTCTGGATTTTTCAATTGCAAATACGGAACTCCAAGTGATTTGACGCCTGCCAAATAGGAGCAGATAATGACGATCCCGAATAAAAGACCAAGGACACCAAAGATTGCGGAAAGGATCAATAAGACATATTTAAACAATCGTATCGTGAGCGCATTTTGATAACCGACGACGGTCGCACTTGAAATGGTCGTAGCAGCCAATACAATGATGAGTAAACTGCTCACTAATTTCGCCGATACGACGGCCTGTCCTAGCACGATCCCCCCTACCATAGTTATTGTAGGTCCTATACTCGGAGGAAGTCGGACGATAGCTTCTAATGTCAATTCCAAGACAAACAATAACAACAAGGTCTCTACGATCGCAGGGTAAGGAACATCTATTCTACTCTTCGCGATTGAGTGCGCCAGTTCAAACCTCAACACATCCGGATTCACGGAAACTAATGCCACATACAAACCTGGGATAATAAGCGTTATCAACGCACCTATAATACGAATGAAGCTGAGGGCCGCAGCAAACACATGCGGATGATTGGCATCATCTGCTGTCACGAACAAATCCGAAACAAGACTGGGCAGTACTAAAGCGAAAGGCAAACGTTCGATGAAAAGAACTGCTTTACCGTTTTTCAAAGCTCGTGCTGCACTCTGTGGCAGTTCCGTTGTATTGTAACGGGTTACCAATGTAAGGTTTGAAAACCCAAACATTTTCGATAGTTCTTGCACATTGCTTACATCCATATGCAAATTCGTTTCGATCGCGTTGATGATAGAACTTAGAAGTGTAGGATCAATCTTCGTATTCAAATAGGACAATACCACGCAATTTTTGGATACTTCCCCGAATCTATACGTCGCAATCTGCAAATCGCTTGAATTTATATGCTTCCGAAGCAGGCCGACATTGATCTCAATATCTTCGTTAAAAGCGCTGCTTGCCCCCCTAACCACATTTTCAGTTAATGGTACAGTTACTGAACGGTTGAGCGGTTGTGCAACTGGGATGATGCTAATATAAGTGCCAGATGGCTCATGAATGGCAATGAGCATGCCATCTAATATTTCTGAGATGATCTCGTCCAGTGTGCAGTCGGATACATCGTGACCAAGCCCTCTCAGCCTGTCTTGTGCGGTGTGATCTAAACCATCTGCTTTATGTAGCTGTTCGCGCACCATGGTAAGAGATCTCGGGAAATTAATAAGCGTCCTTAATCCTAGAAGGATAATAGGTTCACTGCCTACCCATAGTTGGCGCGAAATATATTGCTTGTCTTGTTCAAAATGATATTTCAGGCTCGTCACAATTGACAATGCGTATCCTCCGTCCCGCTTCTATTGTTTCAAAGCATATCTCAGGTAGTATTCGCTTTCTTCTCTTTTGTTAATCATTTCAATTTACTTAATAAAATGGAACAAACTAAAAAAAAGGTACAGCTCCCTGTATGAGAGAACTGTACCTTTTTTATGGGTAGGGTATTCTATTCCCTTTATGTGATCAGATTAGTAATTGTTCGTAGTGAAATCATAGCGTGTTTGGTAAAATGGAAACGAATCCGACAAGTAGCCATTTTCGACAATTTGAATCATGTTCGTTTCAAGTGCTGTCTTTTTTTCCGAGATACCGAAGCAAGTTCCAAAGATGCAGCACCCTTTTGATCCGTATCCTGCAGATTCGTATAAATGCCATACTTACCAGTAAGCTTGTCTTGGATAAATCCAGTTAAGAATGCTAAAAAGACTACACGCTACATCGAGGTGGAATCCGTCAACTAGATCTGATAATTTCGTACACAAATGTGGATACGTTTAGTTAAAGTCTATCATATGAGACTTGACGATCAAAAGGTAAATCCTCCCTTAATTAAGAATAATGTCGTAAAAATAAGAAGGATGTCATGAACTTTTCAAATTTAACGGAAGCATTAGAACCAGCCAATCTCGTAAGTTGTCTAATAAGTCAACGGGGGCAACTCCTATTTGAACAATACAGAGAACCACAATTCGCCGATACCATAGCTAAAATCAATTCTTGCACCAAAAGCATTCTATCTGCACTTTGTTGCATTGCCATGGATAAGGGGTTATTACCAGATCCATCTACACCTGCTTCTGTATTTTTTCCACAGCTAGCGAGCGATCATCAATCACAGAAATCTGAAATCACGTTGCTTCATCTATTAACGATGACTTCTGGCATCAATTGGACTGAATTTGGCGGTCAGAATTCTTTTCCTCGTATGACGAGGACACCACATTGGGTAAATTTCGTGTTAGATCAATCCATATCCGATTTGCCTGGTACGAAAATGACCTATAATTCAGGAGGTTCGCAATTATTATCGTCTATTCTCGTCCAAGTAACAGGCATGTCAGTGGCTCGCTTTGCTGAGTTACATTTATTCGAACCACTTGGCATTGAGTCCTATTCATGGGAACAAGACCCGCAAGGTATTCATACGGGCGGCTTCGGACTTTCACTTCGCCCTTTAGATATGCTCAAATTCGGTCAACTATACGTACAGCAAGGAAAATGGGGTAATCATCAGATTATTTCCCAAGCGCTTGTCAATCGTTCGACTGAGCCTGCCATTCGTGCAGAAGCACCCCGTCGCGGCAGCTATGCCTGGCACTGGTGGACAGATACCTACCCTGATCCAATGGATAACGGGTCAACATCACCTACACTCGACTACTTCAACGCCTATGGATTCGGAGGACAAGGCATCTATATCCTGCCTAGTCTTGAAACTGTCGTTGTGTTAACCCATGATCAACGGAAGAAGAGTAAGATCCCCTTGCATGTGTTCCGGACATCCATAGCACCTCACTTGTTGAACTAGTTTAATAAGAAATTTGAACGGTTTTTTGCAATATAGTTCCTAAGCGACTTATTAATTTCGCGAGAATTTGTGGCGAGGTTGGAATGGCTGATTTTGGGGGAGTGCTGGATTGGTTTGATAAAGAGTTCGCAGAGGGTGATGAGATTAACTAGGATTCCTGTGCATGGGAAAATATCTGTAAATTGTACAGCTAATCTGGAGAAATGTACCCAAAATTTCAATATAGATGGAAAAAATGAAGTTATTTATCCATCATATGCTCATTTAGTCAAAAAACATTGAAAATAACTGGATAAAATCCATTTATTTTCAATTTATAAGGAAATCCCCAACAATTAACTGGACAAAATACATCAATTTCAATTGAGATTCAAAAAATAACCCCAATTCTATTCAGTACTTTGTATCATGAGTACCGCTCCTCAAACGCAAAAAAGGGTTTGGAGCAGTCATACCTGCATCCAACCCCTTTAATCATCAAGTAAATATCATATTTTTCCCATAAAAAATCTCATCCATTTCCCACTTCACGCTTTTCTCGATTTCCAGCTGCTCTTCCATACTGAGTGTATCCTTCGTGTATCCAAATAAATAATTGTTTAGATCAAACTCACGTAGCTTGCATTTCGTATGGAAAATATTTTCTTGATACACGTTCACATCAATCATCTGATATAAGTCTTGAATTTCCTCGGGGATATAATTTTGTATGGAGCTGATTTCATGATCGATGAACAGCTTGTGCCCGCTGATATCACGCGTGAACCCACGGACCCTGTAATCCATTGTCAAAATATCGTTATCGAAAGAGTGGATAAGAAAATTTAACGCCTTAAGCGGCGAAATTTCTCCACACGTAGAGACATCGATATCTGCGCGGAACGTACTGATTCCTTCATCCGGGTGATATTCGGGATACGTATGCACCGTGATATGACTCGTATTGAGATGCATAACTACCGCGTCAGGCAGCGGACCTGGCGATTCTTCGAACGATTCATTTGGCTCCTGCTCGATAGGACCTTCAGACACCAGCATCGTTACGCTAGCTCCTTGTGGGACATAATCCTGCTTAGCAATATTCAAGACGTGCGCCCCAATAATGTCGGCAACTGATTTTAATAATGCTGTCAAACGATCCGCATTATATTGCTTATCTATATAAGCTATGTAGGCTTCGCGCTCTTCTCTCGTTTTGGTGAAACAGATATCATACATATTAAAACTGAGCGATTTGGTTAAATTATTAAAGCCATGCAGCGTTATCATCTGCTCTGATGTTAATTTCAAGTAAGTTCCCCCTATGTGTCATGCCATAAACAGCTAATCTTAGGATGGTATGTAGGTGGCCTTTCTATCCATATTTACACCTTAAATCATGCAATAATCATGCTCTCAAATCTTCCCAAGGCCGCACTAGCACACGCCATTCCTCCGGAATAAATTGATTATTGTTCACATAGATCGCTAGCAAACAGCTCGTAACTTCTTGAACCTTGTCTGCAATCAGTACCTCTTTTATTTCAGAAGGTTTGGTAGGAACCAGACTATTCATTGTCCGCTTGAACTCATGCAAAGGAAGAAACATAGCCTCACTTTTCTTATACGAACAGTTCGCCGGGAATCGCGGCGAGCTGCCGGAGTCATATTTGGATAACTTTGTCGACATGACATGTTTGGATAATAACGCCTTCGCATCGAATTTCAACACGGCAAACCCCTCTTTAGGTTCCCTACGCGCATAGGTATCCATCATTTTCTGACAATCCCTAAGGGTGGGCCAAAAAAATACGTGCCGATCTAGACTTGCGCGAAATTGTTCCTGCGTCGTAGAGGGGTCAATCATCATGTCTGGAATCCTAAGATGTACATTCATCGTCATTTCAAAAGTATCTATATTCACTTTGCAAGCCTCTGATCGGCGCTCACCTGTGGAATTGGGATTGATGTGATGACTGGACCATAAAGCATCGAAATGTGCAATCGCCGGCAAATTACTTACTCGTGTGAAATGGTACAGAAATTTTCTACCTTTGGCTTTGGTGATATCCGCTATAAGTGATTCTGTCATATAGGTCCCCTCCCATTAATCCCCTTATATTCTCCTCTTAAGTAGAGTGACCTATTCGAACAATTGGGTTCAAAAAAAGGCTGCGCACGTTAAACGAGCACAACCTTGTTCTCTATCATTTTACGTATAGTTGATGATATTAGCTACAATAATAAATACCGCTCCAATAATTAACCACATACACATGAGTGGCCAGAAGAAACGCACCCATTTCTGATACGATATCCCTGATACAGCCAAACTACCCATTAAAGCAGATGAAGTCGGGAGAATCATATTCGAAATGCCATCTCCTAATTGGAAAGCAAGAACTGAAGTTTGTCTGGTGATTCCAAGCAAATCGGATAAAGGGGACATAATCGGCATGGTGGTGACAGCCATTCCTGTTCCTGAAGTGATGAACACGTTCATCACGTTTTGAAATGCGTACATACCCAGCACTTGAATGGAAGCAGGCAAATCTCCAACGAGAATGGATAACCCACTCACAATGCTGTCGATGACATTTCCTTGCTCAAGCACGACCATGATGCCTCTGGCAATCCCGATAATAAATGCGCCATAGGTGATTGCACTTGCCCCTTTGACAAACTCGCTGGCGATCCGGCTTGGTCCGTAGCCAGAGCAGAACCCGGAAACGATACCCATTGTCAAGAATAGCGCACCCAGCTCCTCCATCCACCAGCCTTTTTTGGAAACTCCCCAAATGACGAGGCCAAACCCTATAATAACCGCAGCAATGGTCAAATAGTGCTTAAGTTGCATCGTCGGCAACTTAGATAAATCGACTTTTTCACCTGCCGCTGATTGTTCAAGATCATACACAATCCCTTTCGATGGGTCCTTTCTAACTTTGCCTGCGTAACGAATCAAATACAAGCTCGTCACTGTAATTAAGCAAACCAATAGTATAACCCGCAGCCATGCGCCTGAAAACATCGGTACTTGCGCAATGGCTTGCGCCAATCCTACATTAAAGGGATTCAGAATCCCTGCCGTGAAGCCGCAAGAAGCACCTAATGAAATCATAGCTGTACCTGTCAGAGCATCAAACCCAAGGGCCCGTGCGATCGCAATCCCGATCGGTACAAACACCATCACTTCCGTAGACATCCCCATCGTAAAACCACCAACGGAGAATAACATCAGGAAGATTGGAATGACCCATCTGCCTTTATTGGCAAACGTCTTTGCCACTCTGGACGTGACAGCTTCAATTGTGCCAGTAGAAGTTATAATTTGAAAAGCTCCGCCGATGATGAAAATAAAGAAGACGACATCTGCGGACGCAACCAGCCCATGTACAATTGCTTTCGGTATTTCAATGAAACTAACAGGGTTTGAAGCTACCTCATGATAAGAACCAGGCACAAGAAGTGACTTTCCGGTCACACTGTCTTTCACGCGTTCAAATTTCCCTGAAGGTATGGTATAGGTTAACGCAGCAGCTACGAATACCAGAATAATAAGAATGACGAATGTATGCGGCATTTTGAAATAATGGCGCAAGCCCTTTTTGGATGATGAATTCGTTTTTACTGTGCTATCCATGTCCATTGCCTCCATCTCTATTGCTTTTCCACTGTGTAAATTCACTGCGAACGCGCTCAAACGCTGCTTTATCGACACATAATTCATAAGCAGTCATGGCAAGTGCCTTCGCCGCTAGGTTCAGTTCAATCATGCCTGCTTCTGAACCAGCCAATTCAGCAAATTCGGGTGTATGTGTTGTTGCATCTCCAAGACGGATATAAGGGTGAATGGCTGCTGTTACTTGGCTGACGTTGCCAATGTCGGAGGAGCCAACTCCTCCTTTTAGAGGCGGTTCAGACACTTCAACGCCCATTTCCTCTAAATTACGTTGAAAAAGCTGAGCTAGCGCTTTATTATTGTTCCGCTCCGCATAAATGAGACCTTCTGCAATCTCAACAGTCGCGCCTACACCCTCAGCTGCTGATCGAACGGCCCGGTATACCTTTTCTCGCACACCCGCAAGTTCCTCTACCGTAGCAGCTCTCAGAATAAATACCGCCTCGCACAGCTCGGGAACGACATTAGGCGCATCCCCGCCTTTTGTAATGATCCCGTGAATCCTTACATCCTCTTTCACAAATTGCCGTATCGAATTGATTGCTACAAAGGCATTAATAAGCGCATCAAGCGCACTTATGCCTCTCTCAGGCGCAGATGAAGCATGAGCTTGCTTACCGTGAAACGTAAACGTTGCATCAACACAAGCAAGTGCACCTCTTAAAACCATCGTTTTGTTCTGCGGATGGCACATCATAACGGCGTCGATGTCATCAAAGACACCATCCTCACACATGATGATTTTGCCTCCGCCTTCTTCCTCAGCAGGCGTTCCTAACACAACGATTTTGCCAGGCAGTTCCGGGTAGGCATCCTTTAAGGCGAGCGCAGCTCCCACGGCAGCCGTGCCAATTAGATTATGACCACAGGCATGCCCGATGACGGGAAGTGCATCATACTCGGCTAATAATGCGATCGTAGGTCCACCTGCCTGTCCTTCCCACGTTGCCCGGAATGAAGTTGGAAGCCCGGCAATCCCTTGCTCAACGGTGAATCCCGCTTCAATTAAAGGCTCAGTCAACCAACCTTGCGCTTGATGCTCATGGAAGCTGAGCTCCGGATTTGCATGGATATGCATCGCAATACGACGTAATTGTTCATCACGGCTATCCACGGCTTGTTCGATTAATCTCTTCGTAGGACTTAAAAATTCACTCAAATAACTCTCCTCCAGTCATTCTCTCATCGTTGTTTGTTATTTCTATTTCAAAGGAATTAGTGAATATTTATGTAACTTTATGAATATTTTATCGACCTGTTGCAGAGTTGTACAATCAATAGTTTTTGTGTGGAACCCATAAAATATTTTATGGCTTTACGCAATGAAATGAAAAAGACACCGCCAATAAGCGGTGTAATCAAAAGATTTTTAACTCACATATGCTGGTTTTTCATAAATTGCACATAACGATCAACGATCGCAAGGTCTAAAGAGGTTTCCCTGTATAACATCCACGTATTCCGCTTGATGGGCTCGCCACTTTTTCGAACCAAAGAAATTGAATGCAGTTCATCTTGTGGTGAAACAAAAACACCAGGCACGATCGAGTATCCAAGTCCCTGCTTGACCATTTCTTTGCAGGTTTCGTATGTGTCTACTCGCATTGTCACTGTGGGCGGCGAATCGTACCATTCATGCCACCACGCCTGAATCGTTTCACTGAAAGGTGAATGCGTCTGACTCATCGCATGATTCCTTGGCTCATGATAGAGAATATGCGGCAACTCCGGAAGTCGCTCCACATCTATTTCTTCTTTGGAAATGATGTAAATATGCTCATCGTGCAGAAGACTCTTCGCATCAAACCAGGGATATTCTCCCCGGATGATGCCCACATGGATCGCTTCTTGATGAAGCAAATCCAGAATCTCAGGACTTAACGCGGATGTGACATGGATTTGTATGTCCGGGTAATCGTCCTTAAATTTTTTGAGTAAGGGAGGGAGCTTGTACAGACCAAAATAACTGGCAACACCTAATCGAAGCGTGCCTTTCAGCTCATTTCGCATTCCCGTAATGTAATCCTTCAATTTATTTAAATCTAGAAGCGTCTTTCTCGCGAAATCCACCAAATAGTTTCCTTCTGGCGTGAGACGAGCCCCCTTGCTAGATTTAGCAATAATGGGAACACCGTATTCTTTCTCCATCTGTTGGATCCTGTAGGTTAGCGCAGGTTGCGTAATATAGAGCCTTTCTGCAGCCTTCGTCAAACTTTGTTCTTCAGCCAAATACTGCAGCATGATACAATCTTTCTCGTTCAAGAAAATCCCCGCTTTCCATTGAATGCCTTCATTATAGCGCTAGCTTCCATTTATAACAAAAAAAGCGAAGCCCCATTTACGGAACATCGCTTCTTGCTTTTAGATCCTATGAGCGTAAACGCAGCATCTCTTTTGAATCATCATTTTGCAAGTAATCCTTATACGTCTCTCGCCAGTAGGCTTCCTCCAGTTCTTGAAAGGACAACTCCAAACTCATGGATTTGCCAAGTTGAAAAGCGTGATAGCGATAGGCATTGAAAAAATTTCTTTCCGCAGTACTAATTGCACTTCCTTTATAGATAGCAGAGTGTTGCGCAAATCCCATACCAACAATTATAGCAATTCCTGCTGCTACAAATCGAGATATCAGGTAAGAAGCGACTCCTGCCCATCCTGTCGTTACGAGTCCAATCGCAGCTGCAATCATCGTGGGGAGGAAGAGACCATAAATACGGGAAAATAGCGCTCCAAGCTGAATGAATGGAAACCATACGATTCCCTTATTCGTTAAGAGGATGCCAATGGTCATTGCAAACAATGTACAAATGGCAATATTCGAAGGGCTTAATTGCAGCGCAAAGCACACGTTACCTGTGACAAAACCTAATGATGAGGTCATTACACTAATAGACTCTGTGGTTTTTAGAATGCTTTTCGGTTTAATTTCCGGATACAATCTTGCCATAAGACCAAAGCTTGTTGGAACATCCAGACTTATTTTGAGCCCTTTGGGCGTGTAAATAGCCATATCATGTCCCTCCTCTCCGCCACCATGCATTAAGCTCTCTTCTTCCTCGTAACGACATCGAAAATAACGGCAATGGCCAGTACCGCACCACGAATCATGTATTGATACGAAATGCCAATCCCCATGAGATTCATCCCACTCGATAAGGAAGCCATAACAATCGCTCCGATAATGGAACCTGTTACCTTTCCAACACCGCCTGCTGCAGAAACGCCACCAACATAGGCCGCTGCTATCGCATCAAGCTCGAATAATGTTCCCGCTGTCGTCGTTGCGGATTGCAATCGTGCCGTGAAGAGAATACCAGATAGAGCGGATAGCATGCCCATTGATCCAAAAACAATATAAGTGATCTTTTTCACACTAATCCCGCTCAAATTTGCTGCCTCTGGATTGCTGCCAACTGCATAAATATGTCTGCCTAACACCGTTGAGGTTGTCAAAAAGTGATACACAGCAACCACAATCATGACCACGATGACCGTCCAGGAAAAGCCGTTATACCCGGCTAGAATCCATGTAATATACGCGATGATCGCCGAAACGAAAATGACTTTCACGGTGAAAATATTGGCAGAAACCACTTCGAAATTATACTTCAGCTTGTTATTTCGCTTTGAAAATTCACTGTAAATGTAAAGAATGATCATGACAGCGCCTAAAATCAAGGAGAGGAGATTCAATCCACCTACCTTCGTAATGGCGGGGATAAAGCCGTTCCCAATGGCATTGAAGTTCTCATCTTTAATAATAATCGTACCCGTTTTCTCGGTTACACGCAGCAGCGCTCCTCTGAAAATTAGCATCCCTGCAAGTGAGGCAACAAAGGACGGAATACCGAATTGTGCAACCAACAATCCATTAAATAACCCAACGATAATTCCGAGTACTAGAATAATTGGAATCGTAATATAGAAGGGAACTCCTGCTTGTGAAAGGAGCACGGCAGCAATAGCACCTAGGAAACCTGCGGCAAATCCAACGGATAAATCAATATGTCGGATTACAATGACAAGTGTCATCCCAACGGCTAGAACCGCTATATAGCCTGTAGCATCAATCAGATTACTTATATTTCGTGATGACATGAACAATCCATCCGTCATGATGGAGAACGTCAGCATGATGATGAATAGGGCAATATACATCCCGTATTCTCGAATATTCACTTTGATTAGCGATTTGGCTTCACTATAAAATTGCACTGGTCTTCCTCCTATTGCGTCGCAAGCTTCATAATCATTTCTTGATCCGCATCCTCGATGGATAGCTCGCCTTTTATTTTACCTTCAGCCATGACATATACACGATCACTCATCCCCAAGACTTCACTAAGCTCCGACGAGATCATAATAATGCTCATTCCTCCGCTGATCAGCTTGTTCATAATCGTATAAATTTCGTATTTGGCCCCGACATCAATGCCGCGTGTAGGTTCATCTAAAATGAGCAGTTTCGGATTCACAAATAACCATTTGCCAATTGATACTTTCTGTTGATTTCCCCCGCTCAAATTACCAACAATTTGTTCAACGGAAGGCGCCTTAATGTTCATTGACTGCTTATAATGATTGGAAATCTTTACTTCTTCGTTATTGTTGATGATGCCATTCTCAGAGATCTCATCCAAGTTGGCAACGGAAATGTTTTGCTTAATATCTTGAATGAGGAATAGTCCGTCCCCTTTGCGATCCTCCGTTACATACGCAATGCCTGCTTGGATGGCATCCTTTGGATGGTGAAATGTCTGTTTAACACCTTCCATAAGAAGATCTCCGCGGAGCTTATACGCTTTCGGATTGCCAAAAATACTTTGCGCCAGCTCCGTTCGACCTGAACCCATCAAACCAGCAATACCGACAATTTCACCCTTTTTAATATGCAAATTCACATCTTTCACAACGTCACGACCCAACTGCGGATCATACGCCGTCCAGTTTTGGATCTCGAGAATGTTCGTACCGATCGACTTCGTCATTCTTTTCGGGTAAATATCATCGATCTCACGACCTACCATGTTTTTGATGATGACACTTTCCGAAATCTCACCTTTTGCAGCGTCCAATGTACAAATCGTTCTACCATCTCGTAAAACAGTGATATGATCGGCAATCGCCGTCACTTCTTTGAGCTTATGCGAAATCATAATGCTCGTAATGCCTTGCTTTTTCAGCTCTCGCAGCAGCTCAAGCAAGTTCTCGCTTTCTTTCTCATTGAGCGCAGCTGTCGGTTCATCGAGAATGAGCAGCTTCACATCCTTGCTTAACGCTTTGGCGATTTCAACGAGCTGTTGCTTCCCAACGCCCAAATCCTTCACGAGAACTTCTGGGTTCACATCCAGCTTCACTTTCTGAAGCATCTGTTTGGCTTGACGAATCGTCTGATTCCAATCAACCATCATACCTTTTCTCACTTCGTTGCCTGCATAAATGTTCTCATACACCGTAAGGTCCGGGAATAGCGCTAACTCTTGATAAATAATAGCGATACCCGTCTTCACACTGTCGCTGATTTTCGAGAATTGCTGAACCTTGCCCTCAAAAACAATATCTCCCGTGTAAGTGCCATGAGGGTAAACACCGCTAAGCACCTTCATTAAGGTCGATTTGCCTGCGCCATTTTCACCTACCAAGCAATGAATTTCGCCCGTATTTACTTTAAAATTAACGTTCGCAAGTGCCTTCACACCCGTGAATTCCTTGGAAATGTTGTTCATCTCTAATATATATTTACTCATTATCAAGCGCTCCTTAGCCGAACGACTCTTGGAATAGAGGAATAGTGATAGACGTATCTATCACTATTCCGTCCAAGCTATGTGATCTTACACTTACAAGCCTTTGAAATCGGATGCTTGGTAGTAGGCCGAATCAACGAGTGCTGATTTTACGTTCGCTTTATCAACAACGATAACATTCGTTTGTTTTGCTTTGACGTCAATTTTGCCATTGTTATAAGATCCTGTAGTTTCAGGTGTTTTGCCATCCAGGATTGCAACAGCCATTCCCATCGCATCTTTAACAAGTGTACGAACATCTTTGAACACGGTCATGGATTGTTTTCCGTCGATCACGTATTGAATGGAAGCTTTCTCTGCGTCTTGACCCGTAACTAGGAACTTCGTTACAGCTTTATCTGAAGCAAATACATCCGCGATGGAGCGAGCTGTTCCATCATTTGGAGCTAGAATGGCAACATCGCCCTTCATGTCTGCTGCAGCCGCTGTCAAATGTGTTTGAGCTTTGTTCTTCGCTTCGTTTGCATCCCAGTTCGTCGTCACTTGACCAATAATTTTACTCATTTGTTCACGAGTTAATTTAGCAGTACCTTTCAAAGCGACAGCTTCACTGGAGTTAGCAATTTTGAATGTGCCATCCGCAATTTTCGGTTGAAGAACTTGCCATGCACCTTCGAAGAACAAGAAAGCATTATTGTCAGATGCAGCACCTGCATACAGATACAGGGGTTGACCTGGTTTCGCTTTATCAACAAGGTATTGCGCTTGTGCTTTACCTACAGCAATACTGTCGAAAGTTACGTAGTAGTTAACAGCGTCTGTTTTTGTAATCAAGCGATCATAGGAAATGACTTGGATACCGGCTTTTTTAGCGGATTCCACTGCAGCAGCTGCAGCATCACCGTCTTGTGGACAAATGATCAATACTTTGATTCCTTTTGCGATCAAAGCATCAACGTTTTCCTTTTCTTTCGCTGAGGAACCTTGGCTGAATAAGATTTCAGTTGTATATTTCGAACCTTTCAATGCGTCTTTGAAGCGTTGCTCATCTTGAACCCATCTTGGCTCGTCTTTGGTAGGCAATACAATCCCAACACTGACTTTCGAACTGGAGTTCCCACATGCTGCAACCATCACGGCTAGAAACATAACCACTAACATAAGAGAAATCGCTTTCACACTTCGTTTCATTTGTAATACCCCTCTCATTTGTTTTGGCTGTGCGCCAACTACAAACTGAGTATATCACCGGGATTTTCCAATGTAACCGCTTTATATTAGCACTTTTTTTAACCTTGCTATACTATTTTGTCATTTGCCCATGATTCACATTTTTATAAACGTCTTCTCTCAGGTGGAAGCCATCTGCAATAATCGTGGCATCCATATTCGATTGATCAACAGCAATGGGGTCGAGCAAAATGGACGGGACGTCAATTTTCTTATTGTTTACTTTTTTATCCGCATGGACGTTTTCACCCTTCGCCATCTTCACAGCAAGCTCAGCTGCGGTTTCAGCAAGCTTCTTAATGGGCTTATAGACGGTCATTGTTTGCGTACCTTCGACGATTCGCTGCGCAGCTGCCAGCTCAGCGTCTTGTCCCGACACGGGAATAAGACCTGCCATCTTCTGTGCTGATAACGCCTGGATAACACCGCCTGCTGTGGCGTCATTCGCGGCAACAACCGCATCCACTTTATTCTGATTAGCTAGCAAAGCCCGCTCCATGTTCGCCAAAGCATTCGCAGGCTTCCATTCTTTCGTCGCTTGATCAAAAACGATGTTAATATCTCCCTTCTCGACGAGCGGCTTCAGAATGTTCATCTGACCTTTTTTGAACATATGCGCATTATTGTCCGTATCCGCACCTTCAATGAGAACATAGTTCCCCTTTGGAGCCTTTTTAACAATTGCCTTTGCCTGTAACTCGCCAGCTTTCTCATTATCGAAGGATATATATAAATCAACATCCGAATTGACGATTAATCGGTCATAGGAGATGACCTTGATGCCCGACTTGTGTGCTTTCTCAACGATCGCTGCCGACACTTCTGCGTTGTGCGGGACAATAACAAGGACATCAACACCACGGGATATCAAATTCTCAGCTTGAGCAAGCTGCAAAGCATCGTCACCGTTAGCGGCTTGAACCTCGATAAGAGCACCGAGCTTCTCTACGGCAGCTTTGAACAGATCACGATCCTTTTGCCATCGTTCTTCCAGCAACGTATCGATCGATAGACCAACGACCACTTTCTGATCCGTCTGGACGATCCGATTGGGGCTTGGCTTACTATCGATTTGCGGGCTAGCTTTATCCGTTGGTGGACTACTAGCTCCGATGAACGAGCAAGCCGTTAGCCCCACGGCCATGATGGCGGTTATGCCAACCATTCCGCTCTTCTTTATGACATTTTTCAGCGCAAACCCCTCCTTTAAGTTTAAGTTGTCGTAATAACCTCGCGTCGAGTGCATAGTCTTAGCTGTGCTTTTTGTTCGTCGGTCGAATCAGCATTTTCCGATAATCCGTCGGCGAATGCCCAACTAATTTTTTAAACACTCGGCTGAAATAATTCGGATCATTATAACCCACTTCAAAGGTGATTTCTTTGAGACTTTTATCCGTTTCCTGCATGAATTGTTTGGCCATTTCAATCCGATATTCCGTTAGAAAGTCAATATAATTCATGCCAAAATGCTCCTTAAATAGCTTGCTAACATAGAACGGATTCCGATCCACGGTGGCAGCAATCCGTTCCAAGGACAAGTCTTCATGTGCATGCTTCTGGATATACAGCTTCATCGTTTGGAGTAAATCTGTCTCGACAACTTCTCCAACCTGAACTAAATTATGAATCAACAATCGGGATTCCGCTTTTAGTTGCAAATAGCTTGTTGTTGAATAGGGAAAATAAGGCGTATTGACCTCCATCCCCATTTCCTGCAACACTCGCGTCACAATGATTAACACTTCAAATATTCGTTGCTGCGACATTCCCACGCCTTGCCCGATACCTTCAAAAACATCAATCATTCTAGCAATCTGATCTCCTGCTGCTTCTAAATTGCCGCGTCTCATCTCTTCGAGCACGGTTTTCTCCATCTCAAGAGTACGGGTACCAATCGCCTGGATATCTTCCTGCGTTAGATTCTCATACAAACAATAACGTGCTGGCAGCGTCGCATCCATAGAAGCCAATAAAGCCTCATGATAGGATTTGCGCATATCCCGTATGTCCTTGCATACGCCACCAATTCCGATAAAAAGACGAAAACCGCTCTTCATATCCAATGCTTGGATCCATTTTTTAGCGACGTTAATGGCCTGTGCCCGATACGAGAATTCGCCGTCCATAAATACAATAACAGGAACTTGATTGCCTGACATTTTCCCTAGCCAGATCGGATTTGAGACCTCGGGAAGCTGCTCGTTTAATTGCATATATACCATATCCAATTCACGCATTTGCGCAGTTTCCTCAGATACTAGCGAGAATTGCAAGGTCATCACGAAGCCGTCTCGCCCCGTAGGTAGCCCGACTAGGTCGATCATTTCAATAAGTGAAGCAGATTGCACATAATCAAATAATAACTGCTCTACGATATCTGCTTCCACCAGTGGGGTCATCTTAAGCAACCGTGCTTGCTCTAAGTTTCTACTCGCTAACTCACGCTGCAACATTATGATCTCATTGGCTACTCGGCCAATCGTCTCCAGGACAACAGAGATTCGGCTTGGTTTCAGCATGTAGTCAAACACGCCTAATTTAATCGCCTGTTGGGCAAATTCAAACGTATCAAACGCGGTGACTACAATAAACTTGACCGTTTTGTTAGTCTCCCTAATCTTCTCTATGGCTTGAAGTCCATTAATGCCTGGCATTTTAATATCCATCGTAATGAGATCTGGTTGTAAGCGCTCTGCGGCTTCAATGGCTTCCCTGCCATTCGCTGCCTGTCCCACGACCTCCACGTCTGGAGAGCCCTCTTCTATAATTCTTTGCAGCGCAACCCGCTCAATTGGTTCATCATCCACGATCAACAAACGAATCATACCACTTGCCCCCTCGGCAGCTTCAATGTAATACAAGTGCCAGCTCCTAGATGGGATTCTATCTCTATGATCTCTTCAACCCCATAAAACAGCTGTAAGCGATGAATCACATTCCATATGCCTATCCCTGTAGAATGGCCTTTATATACGGAATTTTCAGTATGTGACAACAATCTATTTAACTGCTCTTCATCCATGCCTTGTCCTGTATCCTGTACCTGAACAAGGATGTGTTTCTCTTCCTGCTTTACGCGAATGGTTAACGTGCCACCCTCTTCAGCCGGTTCAATCGCATAAATAAACGCATTCTCTGCAAGCGGTTGCAAAATAAGAATAGGAAGCTCAATTCCCAGTGCCTCCTCATCAATTTCGCGCACGACACGCAAACGATCGCCGAAGCGAGCCTTTTGAATCGTTAAATACTCCTCTAGCACCTCGAGCTCATCCTTTAATGACACACGGCTATCCAGCTTACGGAGATTATATCTAAGCATACCGGCGACAGAGCTAATTAATTCGCTTGTTTTACCCGCACCAGCCAAATAAGCCTCCTTAGACAGCATATTTAACGTATTAAAAAGAAAATGAGGATTGATTTGACTTTGTAAACTCTTCAACTCACTTTCCTTCAACATAAGCTTATGTCGATGAAGATCGTATTCCAATTGTGCCTTACTCTGAATATCATCGATAAAATGACCGATTTTCAGTCTCATACTGTCCAACGTTTTGGCCAAGAAGGCCATTTCATCGTTATTGCCCAAATCAATCGGATTTTTGAAATTCCCCCGAGACAATTCACGCGCTGACAGTGTTAATTTCAACAAGGGCTGTGTGACACTATCGACAAATCGATACGAAAAGAGCAGCAACAGCAAGGAAACCAGCGCCAAAGTCCAGAGACCCATTTTCTTTATATTTTCACTACGCTTAATAATTTTTCTGTAAAAGGCATCATACGTGTTCTGCTCACCGCTTATTAACGTTAGTGTCGTTTCTGAAATATATTTAGAAATGTTGGACGCCTCGTCAAATTGCTTGGCCGCATTCTCTTCGTCGTTATCCTTCTGAAAACGAACAGCTAAATCCATCGCTTCCGATTGACTTTCCAGCATGTTCTGCAAATTGTCGAGCAGCATCGTGTTACTCGAATTTCGCAGCCAATTCATCTCGGATTTTGTTCGCAACAAGCTGCTGTTATCCGTTACATATTGATTCAGGCTTTCCAACGTAGGAGCCATACGGTATTTATTCAAGGTTGTTAGGGATTGCTGGCTTAATTGCGAAGCTTGATTCATTTGCATGTAACGCTGTAGAATCTCGTTGTACTTCTCCACTGTTCGCTGATTATAAATGCTCATGGAGAGCCAAATAATCGCCATAATGACCCAGATCAGGATCGACAACATCATCATTTTACTTCGAATGGTTTTCAAGGGCTTTCTCCTCTTCTCCAGATGAAGTCACCACACTGATTGGCGTGAAGTAGCTGTTTTCGAGCGGCAGCTGTGTAGCATCTAACCAACGTTTCATCAAATTGACGCTCAAAATCCCCATTTCCTCATAATGCTGTGAGAGCCCAGCTTTCACCTGGCCATTCTTTATCAGCATCACCGTTTGCGGAGAGTCATCGAATAGGAAAATCGGATATTCTTTGGTTCGCGAGCGGGAATGCGCCGCTTGAACGATACTCTCTCCCGATTCTGTCGACAGACCAATGAAAGCGGTCACATTTGGATAGTGATTCAAAATATCGTTCGTTTGCATTTTCGGTTGCGACATTTCTGGATCATTCGCTGCAGTAACAACCTTCAAACCGTCGTATTTTTTAAATACTTCGTTCAGACCTTTTAATCGGAGATCATCCGTTGATGGCGATGACAAGTTCTTAATCACACCGACTACCCCTTTACCATTCAGTTGGGTTGCGATGTACTCTCCCATAATAATCCCTTCTTGATAATGATCGGATCCAATATACGACTTGCGCAAACTGCTTGGCGCGTCGGAATTTATCGTAATGATCGGAATCCCTTTCTCCGTCGCTTTCTTCACCATAAGATCAAAATCTGGATGATCCACACCTTCCACGACAATCCCACTCGCCTTGGAAGCGATTGCAATATCAATCTGCTTAATTAATCCTTCCAAATTCGATCGGTAGACTCCCCAGAAATCGATTTTGATATGGTGTTCTTCAGCAGCCTCATGTGCCCCTTTTTGAATGGCATTCATCATAAAGCTACCCTGCTCTTGTGAGATGATCACGATGCGTTCTTCATGCTCATGCACCATGGGTTCCCCTGCACTACTAGACATACTCAAATCGCTTTGATAAATCTTGAGCATATAGTATAAAGAAAATGACAGCGTAACAAAACTACTGGCAATGATCGCAATCAAAATCAATTTTTTCATACATTCACCCACAGACTCTTCCAATTTCCAGTAATTCTATCATGATTTCAGGGATTCGAATAGAATCAAAAATAAAATCCAACAACGATTACGTTGCTGGATGTATGATTTGTGCAAATTGTTGCAGAAATCGTTCATGGTTGAAAGCCAAATGTTCATTCCAAGGTGATTCCCACCCCGCATAACCAGGTGTCAGATGGACCTGCCCTTTCTTCACAGCCTTTAAACCTCGCCAGTCTACATGACTAGATTGATTTGCCCAAGTCGCTTGCGAAGTTGGATCCTTACAGACGTTCACAATCACATGGTCAGCCTCAAATTCGGCCAACTCAGACAATTGCACGGAATCAGTCGTCCATCCGTGGTATCTGAAATGACTAACTCCATGCTACACAGGTTTCTCCTTGCAGCCAATGCTTCTTAATCGATTATACGAAGCACAATCCGCCCGCGTCCGTGCCCAGTCTGGCTCTTCTCATGTGCTTGACGAACATCTCCCATGGCGAAGCATTGTTCAATATGGAAGGTAAGCTTCCCTTCTTCGATGTGCTCAGCAATAGCAGCCAAATCCTCTTTCGTAGCGATGCCTGGACGAATCAACGTGATGCCATGTTGTTTCGCCTGCTCCATCGGCGGTTGACCTGCGATCGATGCCAATCGTCCACCTCGCTTCATGACAGACCATGTACGCGCCAGAGTCTCTCCGCCTACGGTATCAAGTACGAAATCGACATCGTTCACGATCTCTTCAAAACGTTCAGACGTATAATCAATTACTTTGTCTGCCCCTAACGAGGCCACATAGGCCCGATTCGCCGGCCCCGCTGTTGCAATGACCTCTGCTCCTCGCCATTTCGCGAATTGAACTGCGAACAAGCCAACGCCTCCCGCGGCGCCGTGAATCAGTACACGCTCGTTCGGCTTCACTTGCCCTTCCGAGACAATGGCACGCCACGCTGTGGTGGCTCCTCCGGACAACGATGCGGCTTCTTCGTAAGTAATCGAAGCTGGCTTAAGCGCAATCTCATCCTCAGAAGCTGTCGTATACTCCGCGTAAGTTCCCTTCGTACTGCGCCCAAAAACAGATTGTCCAATCTGCCAAGTGGACACCCCTTCTCCAACAGCCTCTACGATGCCTGAAAAAGCCGTTCCCGGAATGTGCGGAAATTGAATCGGCATCGGGAACAACCCCCTGCGTATTTTCCAATCAACAGGAAGAACGCCAGCTGCATGAATGCGCACAAGTACTTCTCCCGCTTGTGGCTGCGGAACGGGGATCTGCTCCACTTGCAGAACCTCGGCTTCACCAAAGGTATGATAACGAACAGCCTGCATTTGTCTAGCGGCCACTTTAACATCACTGTTTTCAGTCATTTGGGTTCCCTCCTCTTTTCTGCTCATGTATGATATATTTAATGTGTATACTCAGTAATTCGATTTATACTGAGTATACTCAGCACTTTCTCGACTGTCAAGGAGGACTATGAAGCCTAAGCCAACCCCATCCAATACACCAGATCAACTGACAGATTTAATGGATTCCAGCCGTGCTCAATCCACACCAACTGCAGGGGACGTCTTGCAACTTTTAATACGTACAACCCATCGTTTGCATACACAATTTGAGGAGCACTTATCGCTGCTAGGGATCCCTGCTTATTTAACGGGGCCACGCGTTCGGGTACTCATTGCGATTGAAGAAGAAGGAAGCATACGGATGTCAGATCTCGCGTCCAAATTAGGCATCAAAGCACGCACTGTCACCCAATTCGTTGATGCGCTTGAACAAGAGTCACTTCTCACCCGATCAACGGATCCAGATGACCGTCGAGCAACCTTCCTCCAGTTAACGGAAGTAGCACCTCCCTTGATTGCAAAAGCTCGCGCCGCGATGAGCCAAGCGTCAGATCAGGTCCTTCACGCATTAACGCCAGAAGGACGAAATCAACTCCAGACCTTATTGTTAAGCATGTAGGGCTGGTGGATTTTCAAAGTGACCAGTGGTAGAATATAGGGGATTGTCCAATTTCACACTAAGAGGAGAATGGTAATGTCAATCAATGCTTATTTAAATTTCCAAGGTAACACTCGCGAAGTTGTGAATTTCTATGCAGAAGCATTTAATCTGCCATCTCCAAAAATCATAACATTTGGCGATATGCCAGAACATCCTGATTACAAGCTTCCTGAAGAAGCCAAAAATGGCGTTATGCATACGCGTCTGGATATTAACGGAAGTACGCTAATGTTCTCCGACGTGTTCCCTGGTATGCCATACACTGTAGGAAACAACATCAGTCTTTCTTTCGTTAGTGCAAACGCCGAAGAAATCCAAAATGTTTTCCATAAGCTAAAAGAAGGCGGAAAAATCGGCATGGAGCTTCAAGCGACTGATTGGAGTAAAATGTATGGTCAAGTTGAGGACAAGTTCGGTATTCTCTGGCAGTTTAATCTTGACAGTGGCGAAGGTTTCTAATTTGCCGGTTTTCTCATCCTTTAAAGTAAAGCCGCTGGTTCCCACCAGCGGCTTTTTGCTGCGCAATCCTATAAAAATGATTTAACTATACTAGAAAGCTTGCTATGATGAGAGAAGTGTTTTCTTGCTTTCTAACAGACTACGATCGCTAGCGAAAGGATGAGAATATGCGGCGATTTCCTATCATTACATGCCTATCTGTCTTTATCCTCCTTGGGGCTGATTCTCCTGCGGACCCCCCAAGTGTAGATATCGAAGTGGTGCAATTTCATTCGCAAATGGCACCAAATATGAAACCTATCGATGCCATCTTTCATGGCGCTGACCAATTTGAGATCGCTTGGAGATTGCAAGAGCCATCTCCTCAACAACTATTTTTTGCAGGCGACAACACCGCCTATTATCAATCCAATGGTCAGTGGAAATCAGTCCTTCCAAGCGGTGAACGGCTGCCAGTCAAGCTCAGCGCTAAACTCCCCGAGCCCGTCAATACGCCAATTTCACCCAAGTTGAAAGTAACGGAAAGCAGTTTGAGCCTGCTCGAAGATCAGAAAGCTAGTTGGACCTATACCTTTCCAGACACTATTCAGCTTCGTCCAAGTACACTTCAATTTGATGCAGCTGACCATATCTATTTTCATGATAACAGCGGTGGTTGGTATTCACTTGACCATGACGGGAATTTGCGCTACAAGCTGACTCTGCAAGATCAGGACATCCAGCTAACATGCAAAGCTTCGCCGGCAGGTGATGCCTTGTGTTCTTCGCCTCATCTCGGTATCTTTGCCATACAAGAGAAAACAAACGCCCCTCGCCTCATCATCGATGGCAAAGAGCGTTTTTTCACACAAGAACCTCAAATTATGAACGGCTTCACCTTCGTTCCGCTTCGCGCTATATTCGAAGCCTTGCAATCGAAAGTTGACTGGAATGCGGAGACACAGACAGTAACCGCAACGAAAGGAAAACAGACGGTTAAGCTGACGCTTAATAGCGAGATAGCTCAATTGAATGGTAAGAACACTCAGCTTGATGCGGCACCGATCCTTTATCAAGAAAGTACGTTCGTCCCCCTTCGCTTCGTTGGAGAAGCGCTGGGAGCAACCGTCATTTGGGAGAATGCGACTCGCACCATTCAGATCATAAGCAAATAAGATGCTTATGCCAGAGATGGTTACCATTATTGAGCATAGTCCCCTGTATAATTGATAAGGGATACATCCTGGACGCCTTCGATGCGAGAAAACTCATTTACAAAAGCCGTATTATCATCTCGAAGGCGCATCTCCAAGGTCAGCTCTGTGAAGTTTTTGCGGACCGTTTTCGATTTCACGCTATAGTTCATTTGTCTTAACCTTATGCGCAGCTCACCTATGGCATCGTCCGTATGACGAATGATCAATAGGTAGGGCTGTTCTCTTATTTTACGCCTAGACAAAAATAAAAGAGCTGCCCCAATGGCAAGAGAACCAAGTAATGAGACGGGGTAAAGCTTTGCACCAGTCGCAATACCCACCGAAATCGCCCAGAACATGTACACGATATCCAGCGGATCTTTCACCGCTGTTCGGAAACGTACAATGCTGAGCGCACCGACCATGCCAAGTGATAGGACAATGTTTGTGCTGATTGTCATGATAATCAGTGTCGTAATCATACTCATCAGTACAAAAGTAACGTTGTAGTTATAACTATAAACAACGCCGCGAAATGTTTTACGATAAATATAGTAAATGAACATGCCGATTCCGAATGAGACAGCAAGTCCCAAGAGTATATCGATATATGAAATATTACGGAATGCTTCTAAATGAAGGATGCTTTTTTTGACGACATCTTGAAAATTGAGCGAATCTCCCATCTTGTCTCCCCTTACTCTTTGAACAGTTATGGTCTAAAATGCCGATAGCCCACCTCGCGGCAGATCACATACTTTGAAATACTGGAACGATTATGTGAATCCGGTCTGACGATGAGTCGAATCGCTTCTGGGAGAAAGTCATTATACTTGATCTCCATTATTGTTTTGGTTGAATCGAGTGCTTCCGTCAGAGCCAAATTGGGTTCGAACAAATCATGTGAATTAATACCTGAGGACAACATTTTATCGAATGTGATACGGACATCACCTAGTTCATACACATAGGCCTCCCGTATATAATCAACAATGGCTGCCGGCTTGTACCCGCCCTGCAGCGCTTTGTAGAAATCCTTTAACAGCAGATGGTTATGCTCTAACAGGAAGGAGAAATCTCCCTTGAATAACCGATCGTATTCGTCGCGACTCAACTGAGCAGCTTCTTTGCACACATAATCACCATATTTGCTTTTTCGTTCCAACTTAATCGTCCGGTCGCTGCCATTATAAATACGAATACGGAATTTTTGCCGACCGAAGATACCATTCACTTTATCATAAAGGGAATGATCCTGCGGACCGTCGAAATATAAGCTGCGAATACCGTATCCGTCCTTGTCATCGGAATTTCCGTCCAATTGAAGCATGGCGGCAAGACGTTGTCGCAGCGTAACGTATTCATACGGGTGAATATAGTATTTCAGCTCATGACGCAGTTTTTTCCCAAGAAACTCCATGTTTATTTCACCTCAATCGCTTTGACTCCGTAGTAGGGCTTGTCATCTGTTTCGTATATATCAAAAGCGATTTGCTGATGCCCCTTCGCATCTTGAACGGTCACCTTCCAGAAATATTCCCCAGGCTTTATGTTATTTAATTCTACACTTGTATCCTTCAAATTTTTCCGTTGTTCCACAACGTCTGTGAACGCCGGATCTTTAGCCAATGTCCATTCGTAGGTTAGATCGTCCCCTTGCAAGTCAAACGATGGATCCCATTCTAACCGGTACTTCCCATTCTCATGAAGTAGATCGGACAAATAAAACGGCTTCGGCTTTTCTACATCCTGTTTAAACCGTTCAATTGAACGAAGCGGAACTCCCTCAATCTTCTTGAATTCCTCATCCAATTTATTAAGCTGAATTGGAAGAAAGTTGATATCAGGCGCCTTTTTCATGAAAGGTTCGACAACTCCCCGATAAGACTGCAAACGTTTGGCAACTGTATCATTGTTGATCGATAAATAGATCTCGTCGATTTTATCCTTCAACAACTGGACATTCTTTTCGCTGCGAAAAAAACGGTTGTGAAGCATACTTCCCCAATACGTGCTGATCCCATCATTGTAAGGGCTAATACTGCCCAAGCTGCGTTGAAGCTCCCAACCACCATCATAGTCCCAAGGAAGAAAGTACCATTTATTCGAATTCAAAGGGGAATACAAGTAGAAATTATGCGCGTCCGTATCCATATTGTCCATCAAAATATTGGAAGCAAGAAACGTAAGGTAATTGTCTAAATCAAAATGTTTGGCAACTACATCGTCAATAGGCATTGAGATATTGTTCACATCATCGAGCATCGCCAGAAGTTTGTCATGATCCTCATACCCATTTATTTCTAATCGGGTTTCAAAAGTCGATTTGTTGTACATCGGGTCGGACATGGACTTAAGCTCATCCGGATAGCGGAAAAACTCGAACATTTCAGCCTTGTAAAGTTGCCCGTTCGGGTCCAGCCAGTGACTTTTCAGAAACTTTTCGTTCGGTTGCTCAATATGGGTGAACAAACCATTATCCTCGAAACCCTTTCCCTCCCCGTTTCCTTCGGACAAATCCTTAATGTACAAATGTACGAATTGCGTCCTGAGGCTGGTAAAGTTGGGAAGCGTCTCAAAAATATCAAAGCTTAATTTGTTGCGGATTCTCGCATTATCAGAAATGTGTTTATTCAGGTTAAGCGTCCGCTGATCATGCCACAAACCGGCTTGATCCTCCAAGCGGATTTTATAGGAGCGCTGTGCTGCATAGCGCGCGGTGTTCCCGCGCAAACTGATTTTCCCGTTACTTTCTGTGCTCGCGTAACCGAACATGCCGGACTTCGGACCGCTCCCATCAGGTGCACCTTCCTGTACAATGACCTTAAGATCGCCCTCATCCATCCGGCTACTGATCCGATTCATCGCATACCATGTGAGCGGATTCTCTTTACCGCGCTTATCGGGTAGGATCGTTAAGTAAATCGTATCAATTGACGTATCCTTATCCTGCTCGTATATCCGCTTATCTTCTACCAACTTATCATTGGCAATGATCGGGCTCGTACCAGAAAGTGTAGCTTGCCCGACAGTGTTAGATTCCTTCACTTGTTCATCGGTACAGGCTGTAAGGAACACAGCTGCTGTAAGCAACATCGTAGTCATGATAAATTTGGTTCTAACGCGTCGCCAGAATGGCAACTTTTTTTGAACAGTAACCGTAATCGGTTGAGCACAAAACGTATAGTAATCTATATTTCTTACATACATAATGAGACGGGCTAAAGCACAAAGAAGTGTGACGAAGGCTGCTATAAAAATGCCTAGACCGTGATATTCCGCGTTCATTGACCAGTATGTGAATCCTGCATTCAATACCACAAACAAACTGCTGACAGCAAGAACACCTCTCCGATCGTCAAAATACAGCATGATGAGCATAATAATAAAAGACATGATGAACACAAAGTAACCTAGGACGAGAATGTTGAATGTGTAGAGCTGTGTAATTGAAAAACCAAACATTGGCAACAGCTTAATGCCCAGAGCAAGAGAAACGACTGTAAACAGAAGCTGCACCTCCATCATAAAACTGACCTCTTGCATCAAAGTTCGCTGCATGTCCCATTTGGCACGTGTAATCTCCTGCAGCGTTCCCCCATTCAAAATTTTATCGTAGTATCCTCGGAATTTATCATAAAAGGTTGTCTCCACCGAGACAACAAACGTAACAAGTGTAGGTACGACCGTTATGTATGCGTAAAAAACGGGTAGATCATAGAACGGAGAAATCAGATAGCGCCCTCCGATTTGTTCCTGGTTGGGACTGAACCAGTAGACAAAGCTATGTACATAAACACCTGAGTAAAAAAAAGTACCAATGAAAAATAAGGACGGATATTTACGGAAATATTTGAAAAAATCGAAATAAACTAGACTGGATTTCCTCGGGAACTTCTGCTCAAAATGGTAGGCGGTCAAGAGTAAAATAATCATGAAACCGATATCCATCATGGTAAGTACGGCAGCAGCACTTTTATATGGTGTGTACTTCAGAAGCAGCCATGAGCCTGCTATAGCAACGACGACACCGTAACAGAAGTTGCGAACAATTCTTTTGTAATCCTTCAATGCTGATAAATGTACGGATTGCAGCCAAATGACAATTAATTCAGTGAAGAACAAATAGGCAGCAGCTTTATACCCGAATCCTACCGTCACTTTTCGTAAAAATAACCAAGCAACGAGCGAAGCTATCGGTAAGGCTACAGCAATCGCACCATAGTAGGAAGAGAGGAGATGTTCATACTTTTTTAGATAAATCATATCCGAAATGAACCTGGTCACGATCATGGATAACCCACCCGTAATGAGCACAGAGAAAATAAAACAGTATACAACTGTCGCAAGAAAAAGCTGCCGTTCCAAGTAAGGTGAATCTGCGGCTATCATGAACCTCTGCATAAATACAATCGTACTCATGCACAGGATCATCGGCCCCACCGTCGTCATCGATGAATAGGCATAAGCTCTAAAGCTGTTTAATAGCCCCTGCCCACCGAATAGTCGCCTCAGCTCGAATCCTATCCCCGCCATGTATGCACCTCCTGATACGAGTTATACAGACTTTGATACCCTTCAATAAACTGCTTCCTCGTATAATATTTCCCAGCCCGCTCCAATCCGTTTCTCCCCATCTCTTCTCGCAGCTTTTTATTCTTGCAGAGCTTGATGAGCGCTGTGGCCATCTGGTCATAATGCATCACGGGAACGATCATGCCGCATGGTCCAATATCGTCTTCCCTGCCATGAAGCAGTTCACGACAACTTCCTACATCCGTGGCGACAAATGGCTTGCCGCTTGCCATTCCTTCTAGAATCGCCAGTGGCATGCCTTCACTTACACTAGAGAGCACTAAGATATCCATGCGACCTAAATATTCTTTAATCCGTACTTCCCCTGTAAAAATGACATCTTCCACTTGCAATGTATCTACCAGTTGGTGGCACTCTATGAGATATTCTTCATCCTCTTCGGAAGGTCCCATAATATATAACTCCGCGTACGGCACTTCCCGCTTCACAAGCGCAAAGCTTTGAATCATCGTTTTGATATCTTTGATCGGCACCACACGCACGATAGCGCCTATGCGAACAATAGCATCCTCTGGACGCGCCTCTTGTACCACTTCTTCGTAGTCTGCAAGATTGACCCCATTAGGGATAATTTTAATTTTCTCTGGGCTGCAGCCTAACTCAATTTCAATTTCTCGATTTCGATTAAACAAAGTAATAACCTCGTCAGCGCTGCCATATGCACACTCGGACAATCGGTAGAAATACTCGATCCATAGATCCTTAAAATACCCTTTTACCCAACCAGCCTTAATAATTTCTTCTTCACGCTCTCGTGAGTAGATCCCGTGCTCCGTTACCAAGAAGGGTTTATTGTAAAGATATTTAGCCAACGCACCAATCACTCCCGCATAGCCTGTGGAGACACTGTGATATAAGTCTGCCTTGGGAATTTCATGACGGATGGACAAAAATAACGGCAGCACCATGGAACGGACTGTCCAAAACATTTCCGTAAATGGAATTTGAGGATACCGCTCTTTGCATAAGGCTACCAACAAATCAAAGTAATCTTTGCTCATCAGAAAATCAGCCGCTACACGAAATTGCTTCGTTCGCAGCAAATGAAAGATTTCTCCCCATTCCACATGACCTTTCCCACCAAGCAAGGATTGAAACGACTCCTGCTGACTGTCTGTCAAACGAAACCGATGACCCCATTCACCTGATTCGCGCATATACGCATCAAGAAATATTTCTTTCACCTCGACTACATTGGAGGGCAGCTTATATTTGAATTGCCCTCGCTGCTTTTCGAAGGCTCCGATGGTAAATATGACAAATTCGTGTTCCGGAATATTTGTTATCAAAGAATGAATCCAACTTGAAACCCCTCCGGTCACGTATGGATAGGAGCCTTCGGCGATGATACAAATGCGCATATTCTTCATCCACCCAATTCAATATCAAATTCATTTTTAGTAACTGTGATTAAATATGTATTGGTATCGATTTTTTCTACTTTGCATCCATGAAGCTTACCTATTTTATTTTCCATCCTTGCGATAAAGAAAGCTCTGTCATGGAACGATGTAATCTTGCCATGCATCACATTCCCTTCCATACTTAAAACTACCTGACTCGCAAGTTCTTGCTCCATATCAAAGGCAGCTTCTGCTGACGTCATCGCCCTTAGCCATGGGTAAGCTTGATGGATGCGTTCAAACCTATCGGAAATAGTTTTGTACATCTGTTCCCAAGTCAAGCCACCGCTGCGATCCTCTGAAATCAAGTCATCAGGGTGGATAAAATGAGAGAATATCCCGTGTGCCGTTATGGCATTAGCTGTTATCCACCTTTGGTAGTTATCCTCCGAATAATCGGAAGTCACACGGGGCATTTCCAATATTCCGTCATCCGCTATGGAGTACTCCTGTACATAAGCAATATTTTTATCGTCCTCAGGATATAACGAAGAGATGACCGCAAGTGTCGGCCAGTACTTTTTGATTGCTTCTCTTCCTTCCGGACTAAGCACATTTGACGGAGGGACATAGGAAACCATGTCATAACTGGGAAAAGCATCTTTAGCAAAATTTACAGCTTCCGAGGTAGCTTTCGCCATATCATCGATATTGCCCCATGGCTTGTATTCGAACTCATCTGCGACTTCTTGACTTGTCGTTAAGGATTGATGATTATACCCATGCAGTCCGATCTCTCCGCCACTCTTTAGTACCTCTCGTCCATACGAGATGAGCCCCTTTAAATCTCTATCCGTCGGAGATTCAAAAGGCGGCTTGACTCTATCCTGGTAGGATTCAATCAGAACAGCTGTATATTTGACATCACTCTTCTTCGCTAACGCCAACATATCCGGCCACCAAATATCTTTATAGAAAGAGGGCGTCGTTTTGTGATATTCATTATAAATGATAGGATATATTTCTGTAGGAATCGGTGCTGGAAAGTCATCGAGATAGACAATTTTTGAATTAAAAATCGGATAAATAAACACAGGCTCCAGCATACTGAGGGCTCCGGCAATCAATCCCCGATTCAACTTCTCTTGTAGAATCGTTCCGTTAAATACCATGAACTTGCCCTGCCCGAACTGATAATCCCATAGAAGAGGCGCGCCGTCTGCGGTTTTTGCCAAAACCCTACTCTTCTCGTCAAGTTCAACCTCCAAGATTGAATTCATCATGAAATGCTCGTTAATCCGTAGATTCTCCTCACCTATCAATACATTAGACGTCAGATGAATGCCCTGTGCATTAAGAAGATTACCTGCATTCACAATGCCCATCTTGCGATAAAGCCGATAAAATGCATCTCCCTTCGTTGGAGTCGTCTCCTGAAATACATATCCCCCTTTATCTATATATTGGATCAGTTGTTCGAGATTTCCGATCAACCCCATGTCCTCTACTGTCGATACGACAACCTGGCATTCACTTACCTGGAATGCTCCGCCTCGGACATCGAACAACTTTGCTGGCTTTTTCATATAGCCCAACACCCGCTCTGTTTGGGTCTTAAGTTTCTCACTGAAATCATCCGTACTATCGAATACAACGCAATAGGGTTTGCCTGAGGGCTGCACTTGCGCGATAGCCGTTTTCAACCCTTTCAAGTTACCGTTAGCTGTACTGTTGCGATTGAACTGAAGAATGTATTTAGAATTTGTAACTTGCACAGCGATAGCCAGGAACAAAATTCCAATAAGAATGATATAAACGTTACGTTTGAGTCCGATTTTATTCATCCGTCTGCTCCTCTGACCAAAACCTCACGATAGTTAAAGCCTGATTCGATAATCGTATGGGAGATTTTTTTAATTGTATCAGCGTCGACTTCAAGTGCTCGATTGCACGCATCGTAAAGTATACTTTCATTAAACTGAGGTAGGCATCCTCATACAACGGAAATTGTTTTAAATACAGCAACGCCGTTTGTTCCGCTTCCGCATACTCTTCCAAATCAAGCTCAGTTTTAATCTTGTCGACATAGGCTTCCGCTAAATCTGGGGATTGTTCAATTAATAATTTCAACACGTTCGTGTAAGTGTAACTATATTTAATTCTTGTACGCTCATCAAGAAAACCACTACGCAAATAGGACTTTAATATCTCGGAGTAAGAAAGCAGAACATGAGCGTCCCCCTTATTTTCCTCAAACTTAACAGCCAGTTCTTGCAGATTTAGCGTTATTTTGCGCTTCATTTCCATAATCGCGCTAACTGCATAATGCGAAGTTTCTGTGTCTTCGTTGCTGACAGCCATCTGAAGAACTTCCAAATAGTCCAAAGAATCCTGTTTCAGCAAATCAATCATCACCCGGCGTCTCGTGGATATATCGTTGACAAGCAGTGCTTCCTCCAGTGGGACTACATTCATTTCCTTTTCCGTTTCCAATTTGCTTACAACATCAGGTTGATTGGATTTTTCGACAAGAATATCGGCGAACAACTCCTGCCTAGCTCGTTCATGACGTGCATCATTACGTTTATGCCATCGCTTGGAGCGAAAGGCAGGAAGGAGAAATCCGACTACAGGGAATCCGACAGCAAGCACAATACGAACCCAGGCTTCGTTCTTGTCATGCCGATGTCGGAAGCCGATGCATGCTATGCACAGTGCGATGTAAACAAGTAGTACCCACTCAAGCATAGCTAAACTCCTCATCTACCATTCGCATAAATATGTCATTTTGCTCAAAACGGTTTAAGACGAAAGCGGCTTCCTTCTGACTGGAATTGGAGAGAAGTACGAGAAGCTTTCCGTCCATGCTCATTCCCAAATAATCAGTTTCCCGCAAGAATTTTGAAACCTTCTGTGGCGTTATATCCGAAACCTCAAATGATTCGATTGGCGTAAGCAGCACGTACTCGACGCCATGCTTCGCATTAGCCATTTGTTTACTAGCTAAAATATCGGCAAAAACCTCCGGTTTTAATATCGGTGTTCCATCCATATATCTCTGAATGGCCGTAGCTTCCACATACGAAAGTGCTCTTGATAGGGAAGAAGATATTAGATCCACCATAATCTTAAAAAGATTTTGATGATACAACGTAAAATGATCGAACTTCATTGTATAAACAGAAATGACAGCAACGACTTTGCCATGATTGTAGACAGGAGCGGCAAGAAGAGGAATGCCCCCTTTTAAATCTTTGTTAACAAAAAGCTTCTTCTCATGAAGGAGCTTTTGGATATAAGGAAATTCCTCCACCTTCATTGACTTGCTTACATCAAATTGCGTGCCGCTCGACCTAGCTAATAGTCGAAGATAACTGCCGTATTTATTAACCGTATAGATCGTAACCGTCTGCGATTTCATGACGGATTCCACGACACTAACTGTTGAAGTAAAGATTTTTTCCGGCTCCAGACTTTCCAGCTCTTTAATAACGGAATGAATTTTGCCAAAGCTGTCTCCGTTGTTCATAATTTGCTGCTGAAGCTCCTCTTTAACTTGACGAGTCTCCTTATATACCTCCGTTAAGAAGTCGTGTTTCTCTGACAACGTTAAAAGCTCTTGTTTCTTTGATTCAAACATCGTGTTTTTCCGTTCTACGGCATACCCGACGACTAATCCGATAAACAAATAAATGGCAATATGAAAGAAGAAGTCAGGTTCGTAAAATAGAGAAAGTAATTCCCGGCCCATGCTGAGTTGATCAAAAATATAAAGAGTAGTTGACAATCCGACAGCAAGCATAGATTGCCTATTGCCATAAAGGATACCAAGCAAAATAATATAAATAATTTTGATATCGATAAAATCAGATAAGCTGTCTTCTAGCAGCAGGCTGATCCATGCTGTAAATCCAAAGGCCAGCGCATTCTCTGCATAAGGTACTAGCATACGAATGACTTTGCCCAGTCTTGAAGGAGAACTTTGCTGCTTTTTCTTGACCCGTAACTGTTCTTTCAAATTATGCGTTTGAATGAACCAATCGTACGTCTTCGCAAGCCCCTGCTGAAAAGAATACTTGGGCACCCAGTCTAAATCGTTAGCTATACGTCTATTGTCCAGCTTGGAACGATATATATCCCCTTGACGCTGGTCTAAGTGTATGAGCGCCACCGTTCCATGCAAACCTTGCAAAGCGCTAATCAGTTCGTTAATCGAATTTTCTGTATTCGTGGATAAATTATAGACGCCGCACAAGTTGGAATAAGACGAACGATAAATAGCGTCTGCCACATCTTCCACGTAGATGAAGTCCCTTTGCTGCCCGCCATCTCCATAAACAGCGAGTTCCTTTCCGTTTATCACTCTTTCCATAAATATGGAAATAACACCACCTTCGCCGACACTGCCTTGGCGTGGCCCGTATACGTTTGAAAAACGGAAACAAAGCGTTTCCAGACCGAACAATTCCTTCCATTTACTACAATACGTTTCACCTATCCATTTATTAATTCCATAAGGAGAAATAGGATCACAGACCGCGGTTTCAGTTAGAGGGATTTCTTCATTGTTTCCATAAACGGCAGCAGAAGAAGCGAAAATAAATTTATGAACATTATACTTCTGAGATAATGAAAGCATGTTGGACAAACCGAGGACATTGGACTTCGAATCCAATCGAGGGTCTTCAACCGAAGTCTTCACACTCACTTGAGCCGCGAGATGAACGACAGTATCAAAGCGGTTGCTGCGAAAAATCTCCTCGCATTTCCGATCCTCCACTGATAATACATAGCCCTTATGTTTAAAGTCCACATTTTGCTTATTGCCAGTAGACAGATTATCTATGATATAAACTTCATAACCTTCTTTATAGAAGCGTTCTGCGACAAAAGACCCAATAAATCCATATCCTCCTGTAATTAACACCTTCATACTGAGTTCCTCCAGGATAGAGTATTAATGATTTCCAAATTATCTGTATTTCGGTTCAATAAAAAAGCCTCATTATAGTACTTATAGCATATTTTTTCACTATTTAATAGCAAAATGTTGCAGAATTCTACCTATATCTAGTTCTTTTGAACTATATTTCGATGGATATTCACATAATCTGCTAATAACTATCTTGTAACGGCAGAACCTGTCTGATATTATTTCAAAGAAAGGTCATGAAGGAGGTATATCTCTTGAATTTCCGTCGTCCTCATGTACTTATTGCTATTATTCTTATTTTGGGGATAATGGGCGAATTAGGCTACAAGAGACTTATGGCAACTGAAGTTGTAAATCGAATTTCCTATTACCCCGCAGAAACGGATCAAGTTCTGAACAACCCGTATATGGGATTAGTCACAGATGCAAGATATAATGAATCGAAGCAGCCCTTTCGGCTTGCTTATGCCAATTTGACATGGGCCGATCTGGAACCTGAAAAGGGGAAGTATGACTTTGAAGCCATCGAGAACAAATTCAACTTTGCATTGTGGAAAGCAAATGGCGTATCTCTTATTCTCCGAGTGATTCTCGATACTCCGAGTGATACAACCCATAAAGATATTCCTGACTGGTTATATAAAGAAATCAGCGAAAAAGGGGTTTGGTATGATACGGACTATGGGAAGGGATTTAGTCCCGACTATAATGATCTTGTTCTAATCGAAAATCACGAACGTCTGATTCGAACATTGGGTAACCGCTACAATAATGATCCTCAAATCGCCTTTATTGCACTGGGCAGTGTAGGACATTGGGGCGAGTGGCATACCATGAATGATGGAGACCAGCCGATTGAATTTCCCAAAGAATATGTTACCGATCAATATGTCGAGCATTATTTGCGGTATTTCAAACAAAAACGATTGCTGATGAGAAGACCTCATGAAATCGCTTTGAACAATGGTCTTGGTTTATTTAATGATACTTTCGGTTCACACAACGCAACGATTGACGAATTCCTCAAATGGTATACCCAAGGCTATAAGTCTTGGCTTACTCAAAATGATCAGCCAGCCATGCCGGATTTCTGGAAATCGGCGCCAAGCGGTGGAGAGTTTTCGTCTGATGGAAATTATTTAAATGACGCTCATATCGAGGAAACCTTAGTACAATCAAAGCTGACGCATGTGAGTTGGCTTGGTCCCAATGCCCCTACTCAAGAACCTCTCGGCGGTGCGCTTCAACCAAATATTGATCGATTACTGAAAACCATAGGATATCGATTTGTCATCGCCAAAGAGTCCCATGAGAGGGAGATCCGGGCAGGAAGATCGCTGCATGTAAAACTTAGCATGATTAATCGGGGCGTAGCACCCTTTTACTTTCCATGGCCCTTCGAATACTCACTATCGAATGAACAAGGAGATATTGTAGCCCGCATGCGAACAAATTTGGATATCCGCGAATGGCTTCCCGGGGAAAGGGAAGTATCCGCCACATTGCCAATACCAGCCAACCTTCCACCTGGCAACTACAACATCAATGCTGCAATACTCAACCCACAAACAAGCAAACCGGAAGTGGACTTCGCGAATGATGGCAGAAGAAGTGACGGTCGTTATACACTTGGAACCGTGAAGATCGTGAATTAACAAAATGAAAGAAGGCCCATGCAAATCGCATGGACCTTCTTTCATTTTCGATTAGCTTTAGCTTATAAAATCGGTGATATCAATTTCGAAATCGACTCTAGAAACCGGATGCGCAATGAGCGTTTCTCATACTCCTCCAACGTCAGCTCCATACACCCCTCCATATCCATCCAGAAGGTATTCTCCAGCTTGGTTGCCGTCTCCTCATGGAACATCAACGCATTCGTCTCAAAATTAAGACGCAAGCTGCGAATATCGAAATTCGCTGTACCCACAGACGCTACTTTACCATCCACGATAATCGTTTTGGCATGCAGAAAGCCGTAATCATACAGATAACATTTCACACCGGCGCGGAGCAGCTCACCTACATAATATAACGAAGCCCAATGCACGAATAAATGATCAGCCTTCTCCGGAATCATAATCCGCACATCAATTCCCGAAAGTGCAGCAATTCGCAGCGCATTCAGCATACTTTCTTCGGGAATAAAATAAGGCGTTTGCAGCAAGATACGGCTTTTGGCCATATGAATCAGCTTAAGAAACGTGTACACAAAGTGCGGCCAAGTCTCATTCGGACCGCTTGCAACGATTTGCATGGGGACCTTCCCTTTAACAGCATCGTCCAAAATTGCAGGGAAATAAGTTGCATCCACCTCCAACGAATCAGCCGATGCCAGGTTCCAATCAAGAATAAATCGGGATTGTAACCCACGTACGACACTTCCAGTCAGTCGAAGATGCGTATCTCGCCAGTACCCAAACTTTGGATTTAATCCAAGGTATTCATTTCCGATATTAAATCCGCCAATGTAGCCGATCTGACCATCAATAATCACAAGCTTGCGATGATTTCGATAATTGACACGATAATTCAGGAAAGGAATTCGCGAAGGAAAGAACGCCGCTTTTTGTCCACCTGCCTGTTGAAAATCCGTGAAAAATGAATCCTTCAACGTACGCGAACCGATATCATCGTATAAAAAGCGTACTGTCACACCTTGCGCTGCTTTTCGCGTTAGCACTTCCATGATTCGCTGACCTAAGGAATCGTTTTTCACAATATAATATTGCATATGAATATGATACTTTGCCGCCTCAAGTCGGCTAATCAAATCATTAAACTTCTCGACTCCGTCTGTGAAAATATGTACGTCGTTGTCTTGCGACAAAAATGAATCATTCGTAGATACATTCAAGTAAATCAAATAGCGATACTCGGCTACCATGGGATCGATATAGGGAAACGTCCCCTCCGTTAACTGCTGCCGTTGCTCGCCAATCACTGACTGCATGCGTTCCTGCATGCGCTTATTCCATTTGTACAGCTTTCTGCGACTCAAATTCTGACCCAACATTACATACAAAAGGAAACCGAGAATAGGAATGAACAATAGCACCATTAACCAAGACCAGGTGGCAGCCACATTACGACGCTCTAAGAATACCACCGTGAGAGCTAGCAAAATATTTACGACGAACAGTACGGTCAAAACATGTGAAATCCAATCCACGCCCACAAGCTCTCCACTCCAACCTCTAAAAATCTACTAACGCCTATTATACCTGAATTTTCTAAATAACGAAAAAGACCCCCTCATTCTTTCGAATCAGGAGGCCCATCTCTTTATCCTTACGAGATCATTTCTTTGTAAAGTGCGATATATTGCTGAGCAGATCTGCGCCAACTATAATCGCATTTCTTCATATTCTGCTGAATCTTCATCCAACTGTCACGATCATTCTTATAAAAGAAAACCGCTCGCCTAATGATATGCAGCATATCATGAGCGTTATAGTGCGTGAAGGAGAAGCCTGTGCCTTCCCCGGTAAACTCATTATACGGCTGCACCGTATCTTTCAGACCGCCGGTTTCTCGCACGATCGGCACAGAACGATAGCGAAGTGCAATCAATTGCCCGATGCCGCATGGTTCGAATTGGGATGGCATCAAGAAGAGATCCGATGCCGCATAAAACTGATGAGCTAACGCCTCATCGAAGTAAATATGCGCAGACACTTTGGTGGGATGTGTCAATGCCGCATCTCGAAACATTTGCTCGTAAACAGGCTCGCCAGTTCCAAGAACAACAAGCTGAATGTTGAGCGCTAGAATCTCGCGCAGCACGTGCTGAATGAGATCTAAGCCCTTCTGCTGCACTAATCGAGTCACTAACACGATCATCGGGATGTCACCATCCACAGGCAGTCCTAGACGCTCCTGAAGCGCAAGTTTATTCTGCACTTTCTTCGGCAAAGAATCTCGGTAATTCACAGCTAGATTCTTATCTGTCATCGGATCGAAGACGTCGTAATCAATCCCATTCACGATGCCAGTTAACTGATCTTTACGATGACGAAGCAGGCTGTCCAGAAATTCGCCGTAATACGGCGTTTGAATTTCCTCTGCATAGGTCTCACTCACCGTTGTGATTTGATCTGAGTACAATAGCCCACCCTTTAGGAAGCTAGCGCCACCATGAAGCTCTAGTGCGGTTCCAGAGAAATGGTCATCTGACAAGCCGAACAAATCTTTGAACACCTCTTGGCCATACACACCTTGATACTTCAAGTTATGTACAGTCGTCATGGTTTTGATCTGGCTAAAGAAAGGCAAATGCTGATAATGAGCTTTCAACAAAACAGGAATCATGCCCGCTTGCCAATCATGACAATGAATGACATCCGGCTGAAAATCCAGATAAGGCAGCGCCTCAATTACGCCTCGACAGAAGAATCCAAACCGCTCCGCTTCATCCCCAAACCCATAGATGCCAGAACGCTTGTAATAAAATTCATTATCCACGAAATAAAAGGTGACCCCTTCATGTTCAAGCCTATCAATTCCGATATATTGCTTGCGCCAGCCTAACTGCACCTCGAATGTTGTAACATGAGACATTTTATCTCTAAATTTAGCAGGAATATCCCCGTATTTGGGCAAAATGACCCGCACATCAAGACCTTGATGTGTCAGCTCCTTAGGTAAGGAGCCTATCACATCCGCTAATCCACCTGTCTTTATAAAAGGCACGGCCTCCGAAGCCGCGAACAGTATTCTCATCTTGCCACTCCTCCAACTTTGGTGGAACCAGAACTTATCTTCCTGATCAACAATTAGATGACTTTGGTTTTCGCTGCAATGAATGGTGCCTTATTGTCACCCGTTAACACGCGGCCGCGGCTAATGAAAACATCCTTATCCAGAATCGCATTCTCGATAATTACGTTTTCCTCAATCTCGCAGTTTTGCAAGATGATACTGTTTTTCACATAAGCGCCTTTACGGATTTTCACGCCGCGGAACAAGATACTGTTCTCCACTTTTCCTTCGATTTGGCAGCCATTCGCGATAAGCGCGTTCTTGGCGGAAGCGGAGTCCCAATACTTGGCAGGCGGCTCATCCTTAACCTTGGTATAAATAAGGTTCTTCTGGAAGAAAAGTTCACGCCAAATCGCTGGGTTCAGCAGCTGCATGCTGTGCTTGTAATAGCCTTGGATGGAGTTCACAATGCCCAGATGCCCTTCAAATTTATAGCCATATACACTTAGCTTATCAATATTTTTCATAATGCCATCGCGTACCAAATGATCATAACCCTGCGCTAGACAGGATTCCACCATATCCAAGAGCAACGCCTTGCTCATGATATACATTTCCATGGAGATATTGTTCGTCCGCAAGCGGCCCGTATGATCTTCCATCAATGTGACTTGGCCAGTGTCTTTCACAGCCATGCGTCGGAATTTACCATGAACCTCTTCATCCGTCTGCTTATAAATTACAGTGATATCAGCCTGCATATCTTCATGGTAACGAACGGCATCGCGCAGATCTAGATTGCACACCATGTGACTGCGGGAAATAATGACGAACTCTTCTTTACCACGGTAGAAATAGTCACGATGGCTATAGAATTGATACAAATCACCGCGAGAAATCCCTGTCGGTTCATCAAGAACAGACGGTAGGACGAATAGTCCTCCACGCTTACGATCCAAATCCCATTCTTTCCCAGATCCGAGATGATCCATCAGCGAACGATATTTGTGTTGTGTGAATACAGCTACATTGTCAATCCCAGAATTCACCATATTGGAAAGTGCAAAATCGATTAACCGATAACGTCCGCCGAACGGCACAGATGCCGGGCAGCGGAAATAGGTCAGTTCCTCCAAATCATCCGGTTCATTGACTAAATTAATGACTCCCATCACGTGTTTCATCTGACATCATCCCTTCTGATTAGCGTAGCCTGTTACCCGTTCGTTACCGCCAATAAGTACAATTTCTCCGTTACCATCCACAACTGCGCCGTCTTCCACAACCGTATTTTCACCGATAATTGCTTTGATAATGGTCACGTTGTTACCAATTTTGGCATTTGGCATAATGACTGAATCCTTAATGTGGCTTCCTTCACCAACCTGAACACCGAAGAACAGTACAGAATGATCAACATCTCCGAAAATCGCGCAGCCTTCATTAACCAAAGAACGTTTAATATTCGCTGTAGGTGCTACGTATTGAGCAGGTTGATACGGATTCTGAGAATACACACGCCAGTCTTTATCATTTAATTTCAGCTCATTATTGTCGTCCAACAGGTCCATATTCGCTTCCCATAGACTATCAATGGTACCGACATCCTTCCAATAACCTTCGAACGGATAAGCAAGCATTCTTGCTTCATCTTTCAACATCATTGGAATGATATCTTTTCCAAAATCTTTACTGGAATCTGGGTTGGCTTCATCCTCGATCAAATAGGATTTCAAGACTTTCCAGTTGAAAATGTATATGCCCATCGAAGCAAGGTTGCTGTTGGCTTCCTTCGGCTTCTCAGCGAATTCCGTGATCTCTTGCTTATCGTTTACGCTCATGATGCCGAAGCGGCTTGTTTCTTCCCATTTCACTTCGATAACAGCGATCGTAGCGTCCGCTTTTTTCTCTTTGTGATAGGAAAGCATGAGATCGTAATCCATTTTATAAATATGGTCACCCGAGATGACCAAGACGTATTCTGGATCATATTGCTCAATAAAGCCGATATTGCGATAAATCGCATTTGCAGTCCCTTTGTACCAGTCGCCGCCTTTTTGCTCCATGAACGGTGGCAGCACCGTAACACCACCATATTTGCGGTCAAGATCCCAAGAGCTTCCAATACCGATGTACGTATTAAGCACGAGAGGCTGATACTGCGTAAGTACACCTACGGTATCAATCCCTGAATTCGTACAATTGCTGAGAGTAAAATCAATGATGCGATATTTGCCGCCAAAGTGTACAGCTGGCTTAGCTAAATTGTTCGTCAGTACGCCTAATCTTCGCCCTTCTCCTCCAGCGAGGAGCATAGCAACACATTCTTTACTGCGCATATTTGATTTCCCCCTTCAACTTCATCATTCTCTGATTGGAATTCACTCACACACTTGATATAAACAGCCGCAAGCGGCGGAATACATAGAGATAAACTATACGGCCTACCATGCATGGAACTAGCTCTGCTTGTAATCGGCAGCGTATTCCCTTGACCGGAACCGCCAAATTCAGACGCATCACTATTAAAAACAACTTCGTATAAACCTAATTTTGGAACGCCGATTCGATAATCCGGATGAACAACAGGTGTGAAATTACACACAAGAATGAGTTCATCCTCCGGCGCATTCCCTTTTCGCATATAGGTGACAACACTTTGGCTCTCGTCATGGGGATTAATCCATGCAAAGCCTTCTGGATCATGATCCAGCTGCCATAGGGCTGGTTCCTTCAAATAAAACTGATTGAGCGACTTCACGTAATGGTGCATCTGCTCATGCTTCTCATAGCCATCTAACAAAAACCAATCCAGCTCTTCAAGATCCTTCCATTCGTCGAATTGACCGAATTCACTTCCCATGAAGAGCAGCTTTTTCCCTGGATGCCCCGACATATAGCCATATAACACCCGCAGATTGGCGAATTTCTGCCAATAGTCTCCTGGCATCTTATGCAAGAGTGAGCGTTTACCATGCACAACCTCATCATGAGATAGTGGAAGTACATAATTTTCGCTCCAAGCATACATGAACGAGAACGTGATCAGCTTGTGATTGGCTCTACGGTGGATGGGATCCAGCTTCATATACTTCAGCATATCGTTCATCCAGCCCATATTCCACTTGTAGTTAAATCCAAGTCCACCTTCGTGAACAGGAGCTGTCACTAGCGGCCAATCGGTTGAGTCTTCTGCCATCATCAGCGCATCAGGGAAATAAGAGAAAACGACTTGATTCAGCTTGCGAATGAACGCAACTGCCTCTAGATTCTCGTCACCGCCATGTTGATTTCGAATCGGAGCTTCATCCCATCTGCCGAAATTAAGATGCAGCATGGAAGCAACTGCATCCACACGTATGCCATCTATATGATACATATCCATCCAAAATACGGCATTTGAGATTAAGAAGCTCTGAACCTCCGGTCTGCCAAAATCGAAGGTGAGTGTCCCCCACTCGAGCTTTTCCGCTTTGCGAGGGTCTTCATATTCATACAGAGGCTTGCCATCAAACTGGCGGAGTCCATGACTGTCCTTGCAGAAATGTCCGGGTACCCAGTCCATAATAACGCCGATGCCTTTTTGATGACAGCGATCAACGAATCGCATGAACTCCTTCGGTGATCCGTGACGACTTGTAACGGAATAATACCCCGTTGCTTGGTACCCCCAAGAACGATCAAAGGGATGTTCCGCCAACGGCATAACTTCGATGTGCGTGTAGCCCATTTCAACCGCATAATCGACTAATTCACTCGTTAATTGTTCGTACGTATACTGCTCTTCGCTTAGGCGGTCTTTTTTACGCCAGGTGCCTAGATGCACCTCGTAAATAGAAAGCGGCTTGTTATACGCTGGTGCTTCTTTCTTCTGCTGCTGCCAGGCTTGATCCTGCCAGTCATAACCACCCAAATCAGCAACCCTCGAGGCTGTGCCGGGCCTTAATTCAGAATGGAAGGCATAGGGATCAGCTTTTAGCAAAATCTGTCCCGACTGACTATGAATTTCGTACTTGTAATAGTCACCTTCACGCGCTTCTGGTATAAAGATCATCCAGAGGCCTAACGAACTGATCTTCTCCATGTGATGCTCGCCGGATTGCCAATCATTGAAATCTCCAAGTACATACACGGTTTTTGCATGTGGTGCCCATACGGCGAATCGAACACCTTCATGCCCTTTTTCATTGCTAACATGTGCCCCTAAGATACGATAACTGTGGAAAAGGGATCCTTCATGAAGCAGAAACAAATCCTCGGAGCTGGGTATACCAACATTTGCTCCCACATTATCCCCCCCTATTTCGACATGTCCTTACTCTAAGATGCGTGTTGCAAATCCTCGCTACCTCTACAAATACAACAAACAGGTAATGAATTCCTTCAATTCAAGCCGAATAAAAAAAAGGAAATCTCTCAACCTTCGGTGAATTATTGGTATGACAAGAAATGAAAGGTGGATCACACATAATGAAAGATAAAGTAAAAGGACTTATCGTTGGTTTAACTATTGGTTCTGTTTTAAGTGGAACAGTAGCCTTTGCAGCAGGAACTCAGATTGAAGTCGCTTTCCGTAATCTGACGTATATGTTTGATGGTGTCGAAAAAACGCCAACTGATGCCAAAGGTTTTATTTATGAAGGAACAACCTATGTACCACTGCGCTTCATGAGCGACTCCCTTGGCAAGAAAGTCACATGGGATGACGAGACAAGTACAATTTGGGTCGGAACGAATCCGAATCAAGTGGTTGCGACATATAAAGGCGGGACAGTGACGAAACGTGAGTTCGATTCGTTCTTTAATCTCAAAGCCTTGTTCAATAGTGCGCATGCTTCCTCCAAGGATAATCTGGACTACCAAACAAGTGTACTTAAGGAATTGGTGACCAATCGAATTCTGTACAGCCGTTCATCAGAAGCAGATCAATCTGCTGCGAAGACAAGTGCTGGTGCACAAGTAGCTGCTTGGAAGCAACAATTTGGTGAAGATAAATTTAAAGCGGACTTGAAAACGGTGAATGCTACTGAAAATGATATCCAATATTATCTCGTTGGCAGTATGACTGCGAATAACTTCGTGAAATCTAGTATTACAGACGCACAGTTGAAAGCGCAGTATGATGCGACACTTGCTGCGAATAAAGATGCTTTTACTATTGCTTCTGTACGTCATATTTTGATCGGACTTACAGACCCAGAAGGGAAAGCCATTCGTACCAAAGCAGAAGCACTTACGCTTGCCAAAGATGTTCAAACGAAGCTCAAATTTGGCGGAGACTTCGCTGCGCTTGCTAAGCAATACTCCGATGATCCAGGATCGAAGGATAATGGCGGGCTATACGCTGATGCGGATGTTAGCCAATGGGTAGAAGGTTTCAAAAACGCAGCCATCTCACAAACCGTTGGTTCAATCGGTGATCCTGTTGAAACTGAGTACGGCTATCATGTGATTAAAGTAGAATCCCGCTCCGTAAAACCACTGGATGCCGTGAAAGAGACTTTGCGTGCTTCCCTTGAACAAGCGCAATATCAACAATTTGCGGAAAAAGAACTACCTGGTTTGATTGAAAAGATCGATTTAGGTCAATAAATGGTGTACAATGGATGTTTAGTCAAGTCTACAAGTTGAAGGATGGATTACAGCATGTTTTATGCAAAAGATTGGGTCGATTATGAATTACTCGATACTGGCGGCGGCGAAAAGCTTGAACGCTGGGGTACGATTGTACTTCGCAGACCCGACCCGCAAATTATTTGGCCACTAGAGAAAGAAACACCAGCTTGGCGTCAAGCTGATGCTCATTATCACCGCAGTTCCAGCGGTGGCGGCCAATGGCAGCAGAACGCAGAGCTCCCAGAGCGCTGGACGATCACTTACGATCAGAAACTGACCTTTTATATTAAGCCAACTAGCTTTAAGCATACGGGTCTGTTCCCTGAGCAAGCGGTCAATTGGAAATGGATGATGGACAAGATTAAGGGTGCTGGTCGTCCTATTAAAGTGCTTAACCTCTTCGCTTATACAGGCGGTGCAACTCTTGCTTGTGCCCACGCTGGCGCTGAGGTGTGCCATGTGGATGCTTCTAAAGGGGTTGTCCAATGGGCGAAAGAGAATTTACATCTAAGCGGAATGGGTTCCCGACCTGTTCGATTCATTACGGATGATGTTTTCAAATTCGTTCAGAGAGAACAGCGCCGCGGCAGCAAGTACGATGCCATCATTATGGATCCACCTTCCTACGGACGCGGACCTAACGGTGAAACCTGGAAATTGGAAGATGACCTCTTCCCATTCATCCAGACTTGCCAATCCATTTTGACGGACAACCCGTTGTTCTTGTTGATCAATTCCTATACGACAGGCATCTCGGCTACTGTGCTTCAGAACATTTTGACGATGGCGATGAAAGCCAAGCATGGCGGAACGATCTCCAGCGGTGAAATCGGTCTTCCGATCACCCATTCCGGTCTTATGCTCCCTTGCGGTATTCTAGGACGCTGGGAGGCGTAATCAGTGGCAGGATTCCAAGAGGGTTACGACGCATCGCAAATACCGATTATCTTCGAAGACAACCACATTCTCGTGGTTGAGAAGCCCGTCAACATGCCTACGCAGGAAGACGAGTCTCGTGATCTCGACTTGCTGAACGCCTTGAAGGCGGATCTCAAGGAGCGGTACAACAAGCCCGGCAATGTGTATCTTGGGCTTGTTCATCGCTTGGATCGTCCCGTTGGCGGCGTGATGGTCTTCGCCAAAACGTCAAAAGCCGCGTCCCGACTTTCGGACGCGGTACGAACAAGGAAGCTCGACAAGACGTACGTCGCTGTCGTGCACGGTAAACCCTCCCAGCCAGCCGCTACGCTGCGCCACTGGCTGTGGAAGGATACGCGGACGAATACCGTCAGCGTGGTCAAGGCAGGCCAGCAGGACGCCAAGGAGGCGGTGCTGGACTATAAGCTGCTCGGCAGCCAAGACGGGCTCAGCTTGATCCAGATCAAGCTGCACACCGGGCGGCCGCATCAGATCCGCGTGCAGCTGGCTGCCATTGGCTGCACGCTGTACGGGGACCAGCGCTACGGGAGCGCTGTGAACAAACCAGGCCAACAGCTCGCGCTGTGGGCGACGGCACTTGCGTTTGAGCATCCTGTGCTCAAAGAGCAGATGCATTTCCGGGCGCTGCCACCGGTGCAGCGGCCTTGGAACGAATTTACCATCCCCGAGCTATGAGGGGATGAGGGAGATCTCCCCGTTTAGTTCGCAACCTTGCCCAATAAATAAATAAGCAATTTCTGATTATGAGCGGAAACGCGATTCAGGTACGAATCCAATAGTTGTTCACGGATTCCACGACCTCTCTCGCTTTCCGCTTTTCCTTTGTCCGTTACATGAATCCAGACGATCCGACGATCCTTCTCATCACGTACACGAATAATTAACTCCGCTTTCTCCATCCGGTCTAATAAGGTTGTTACGGCTGCGGGTGTCGTGGATAAGTATTCAATTAGATCCGAAGGCTTCATTCGTTCATGGACTAGGAGCAATTCAAGTACATTCAACTGTCCTTCCGTAATCGTAGGGGCTAATCCTACCTCCATCTGATTTTTCAATTCCTTCGATAATTTTAGCCATAGCTTTCCGAATTCATCGGAATACATCCTCATCAACTCGCTTCCATTTTCACCTATTTACAGCAAGTATAGCACGCCTTTTCACCAGTTTAAAGATTAATGCCATTAATATTTTCTTACAAAAATTGCAAATTCAGTGGACATGCTGAGGTTTGCTGATACCTGTTGTCGAGCCTTCACAAAGTTTGTCTACTCGTGTGTAGAATGACAAGCGAATCGACTTCTTTTAACAAGTTGCCCATTGCCTACATATACTGATCGAAGGTGTCATGCACCCTTGTAGACAACAGCGAGTCCCTTTACTTTCGGAGAAACTTGACATGCAAGGCTGTTAACTTACTTTCAAGGAGTGATTGGATTGGAAGATTGGAAAGTGGAGCTAGGCAAAAAAGCGCTGGAAGCCGGCATGCTGAAAGACCCACAGTGGCTGGATCGATTAGATGAACCGATGCCCCTGTGGGTCTTATTAGAGTTAGCTTTTACACTGATTGAAAGACTGGATCCCCCAACAATTAGTTACGATTGAGGAAAACGTAAAATCTCAACAATCGATTCTGTTTTCGTCACTGGAATGAGCGACTTGCCTTGCGCTTTGCGATCTTCTAATGGAGCAGTTTCCGTTGAGAAGCGCAGCTTCTCGCCATTACTCATTACAGCCGTAATCAAGTAATCCATTTTCACAATGAACGTCCGGATTAAGGCAGATCCGTTAGGTCTGACACGCTTACCTTCCTTGAATTCGAAGGTAGTGATCCCCTTCCCGCCGCGACCTTGAATTGGATAATCCACAACGAGAGATCGCTTAGCATACCCGAGGTCCGAGATGACCAGTACTTCCCCTTCATCCCCATAAATCCACTCGGCGGACACGACTTCATCGTCTTCCTTGAGCTGGATGCCGCGCACACCCGCGGCCGCACGGCCCATCGGGTTTACTTCTTCCTCACGGAATCGGATACTCATGCCCTGCTTCGTGACTAGAAGAATTTCCTTCGTATTGTCACTCAGATGAACTTGCAGCACTTCATCTTGTTCACCAAGCTTACACGCAACAATCGCGTTGGAGCGGTTCGTCATATACTCTTTAAGCTCTGTACGTTTGACTTGACCTTTCCGTGTAACGAACACGAGTGACTTCGTCGGATCCTCAAAGCCCTTGACTGGAATGACATTCACGATGCGATCTTCCTTTGCAATCGGGATGACATTCACAATCGCTGTACCGTTCTCTTTCCACTTGTACTCCGGAACTTGATGGACAGGCAATAAGTAGTATTGCCCCTTCTTCGTGAAGATCAGTAAGCTCTCGATCGTGTTTACATCCAGCAAGAAACGAAGGTAATCGCCTTCTTTCATGCCTGTATTCTCAAGCTCCCCACCTGAGCGCGTGAAGGATAGTTTGCTGGTACGCTTCAAGTAGCCTTCATTGGACAAGGTGACAAGCACATCTTCAGCCGTTACAAGAACTTCAAGATTTACTTTCAGTTCTTCAACTTCTCCTTGAATCTCGGATCGGCGTTCAATACCATATTTCTTGCGGATCTCGCCCATCTCATCTTTAATAACGCCTAGAAGCTTCTTCAAGCTGCCGAGAATTCCGCGCAAGTACGCAATCGTTTTCTCAACATCCTTCAATTCCTTCTCCAGCGTTGTTATTTCCAAATTCGTTAAACGGTATAATTGCAGGACGAGGATGGCATCAGCTTGTCGTTCCGAAAAATGAAACTTCTCAACGAGATTATTTTGGGCGTCCTGCCGATTTTTCGATGCTTTAATCGTCGCAATGACCTCATCCAAAATGTTCAGTGCTTTCACAAGCCCTTCAAGGACATGTGCCCGATCTTCCGCTTTCTCCAACTCGTATTGCGAGCGGAACGTAACAACCTCTTTCTGATGCCCGATGTACGCTTCCAAAATCTCACGGATACCGAGCTGACGCGGTGCTTTGTTCACAATCGCAACCATGTTGAAGTTATACGTAACTTGCAGATCTGTTTTCTTCAGCAAATAGGCCAAAATCCCTTGTGCATCCGCTTCCTTCTTGAGCTCGATCACGATACGAAGCCCATTCCGACCGCTTTCATCCCGCACTTCAGCGATGCCCTCGATTTTTTTCTCCAGACGGATATTCTCCATCGCAGTGACCAACCGAGATTTAACCACTTGATAAGGGATTTCTGTAATCACAATTTGCTGTCTGCCGCCGCGCATTTCTTCGATCGCGGTTTTGGAACGGATATAGATACGGCCTTTACCTGTCCGATAAGCTTCACGAATACCTTCTTCGCCCATGATGATCCCTGAGGTTGGGAAATCCGGACCTTTAACAATAGACATTAATTCGTCAACCGTAATCTCAGGTTTATCGATCATAGCGGTACAAGCGTCGATGATTTCACGCAGATTATGAGGCGGAATTTCCGTCGCAAAGCCTGCTGAGATCCCACTTACACCGTTTACAAGCAAATTCGGATAACGTGCTGGCAATACAACCGGTTCTTTGGTTGAGTTATCAAAGTTATCCTTGAACATCACCGTGCGTTTTTCAATATCACGAAGAAGTTCCATCGCGATTTCTGATAAACGTGCTTCGGTATAACGCATTGCTGCTGGTGGGTCATCGTCTAAGGAACCCCAGTTCCCGTGACCATCCACGAGGGTATGTCCCATTTTCCAGGGTTGTGCCATACGAACCATACCGTCATAAATCGATGCATCACCATGGGGATGATAGTTACCCATGACATCCCCAACGGTCTTAGCTGACTTCCGATAAGGTTTATCTGGTGTGTTGCCGGAGTCATACATCGCATACAATACACGGCGTTGAACAGGCTTCAAGCCGTCTCTAACGTCGGGGATTGCGCGATCCTGAATAATATATTTGGAATACCGACCGAAGCGATCGCCAACGATTTCCTCTAGAAAGGCTGGTAAAAACTCTTCTATAATGCTCACTTTCTCGTCACCACTCTTTTTGGAAATATAACAATTTATATGTTTCACATGATAAGTCGTCTATATTTATAGATAAACGCTTTCGTCCTTAGAGGACGACGTAGCCGTTTATTTCATCTACTCAACATATTCAGTAAAATCAACGTTTTCGATAATCCATCTCTTACGTGGATCTACTTTATCACCCATCAATGTTGTCACACGTCGTTCTGCTTTGGCCGCATCTTCAATCTGAACTTGAAGCAGCGTCCGGCTTTCCGGATTCATTGTCGTTTCCCATAGCTGATCGGGATTCATCTCGCCAAGTCCTTTATAGCGCTGAAGCTCTGTATTTTTACCGAGTTCTTTGACCACCTTCTGCAGCTGATCATCCGTCCAAGCGTATTTATGACCACCATTTTTACCTTTTCTCGTCACTTTATACAGAGGAGGTTGCGCAATATACACTTTGCCCGCATCAATCAACGGCTTCATGTACCGGTAGAAGAAGGTTAACAGCAATACCTGAATATGTGCGCCATCGGTATCGGCATCGGTCATCAGAATAATTTTGCCGTAATTCGTCTCTTCCGCTTCAAACTCAGAGCCTACACCTGCGCCAATCGCAGCGATAATGGCCTTATACTCTTCATTTTTCAAAATATCCAGCAGCTTAGCTTTCTCAGGATTCATTGGCTTACCTTTGAGTGGCAAAATCGCTTGATGTTTCGAATCTCGTCCTTGCTTCGCTGAACCACCAGCGGAATCACCTTCTACGATAAACAACTCATTCCGTTGCAAATCCTTCGACTGTGCAGGTGTTAGCTTCCCATTCAGGTTTGAGCTCTCGCTCTTTCCTTTCTTGCCGCTGCGAATTTCTTCACGAGCTTTACGCGCTGCTTCTCTCGCTCTCGATGCTTGTACAGCCTTCTTCAGCATCATTTGCGCGATTTGTGGATTTTCTTCAAGGAAAACCGTCATTTTGTCGGAAACAACGGCGTCCACAGCACTACGTGCTATAGCACTTCCCAATTGGTCCTTGGTTTGACCTACGAATTCGACATCGCCCATTTTGATATTGATAACGACCATCATACCTTCTCTGAGATCCGTACCGTCGAGGTTTTTATCCTTTTCCTTGAGAATGCCCCCTTTACGGGCATATTCATTCATGACTCGCGTATATGCTGTCTTGAAACCCGTCTCATGTGTTCCGCCGCCGCGGGTAGGAATCGAGTTCACGAACGAAGCGATCGTCTCTGTATAGCCATCATTGTATTGCAGAGCAACTTCAACTTCAATTTCGTCCTTCTCTGAGGCAAAATGAATCACAGGATGCAGCACGGTCTTCTCTTCATTCAGGAAGGCAACAAACTGGCTCGCTCCGCCTTCGTACTGAAACGAATCGACTTTATCCGTGCGTTCGTCCTTCAGGTTTACTTGAAGTCCGGAATTGAGGAATGCAATTTCCTGCAACCGCTCAGCTAGCGTATCGTAATTGATCGTCGTACCGCCTTGGAAGACGCGTTTATCTGGTTTAAACGTAACTTTCGTTCCTGTACGATTGGTATTGCCGATAACCTCAAGGCCCGTGACGGGTTCACCAACGTGTTCGATCCCTTTATCATCCACCCAGTATTCAAAGCGCATCTTGTGCACTTTGCCATCTCGGTTAATCTCAACTTCCAGCCACTCTGAAAGCGCGTTAGTTACTGAAGCACCAACACCATGCAAACCTCCAGATTTCTTATAGCCTGAACCGCCGAATTTACCGCCCGCGTGGAGGATGGTAAATACGACTTGCGGCGTAGGAACACCTGTCTTATGCATACCAGTCGGGATACCGCGTCCATTATCCTGAACGGTAACCGATTGATCTTTATGTATCGTGACATTAATTTTGGAACAATGCTTTGCCAGATGCTCATCGACTGCATTATCTACGATTTCCCAGATCAGATGATGAAGACCTGAAGAACTGGTACTGCCAATATACATCCCTGGTCTTTTACGAACGGCAACAAGCCCTTCCAGGACTTGAATATCATCTGCTTCGTAATCCGTCACGGGTGTTGGGGCTTTCCCTTTCGCAAATTCTAGCTGCTCAGCCATTGGAGCCCTCCTTTATCTCTAATAAATCTAATTTAGAATATCTTTGCGTGAAAACACCGTAAATGAAACGATTAACGCTGCCACGGTCCAAACACTTAAAACACTAAGGGAAAACCCTAAATCCATACCTTGAATGGGTGGTATTCCTCCAGTCAAATACTTCGTCAGGTCCAAATTGACCATAAACAAATATTTAGCCGTTTCCCAAGAGGACACCATGTTCGAGAGAATGGTTCCTGATATTAATACGGCAAGCATGACCCCCATACCTGCTGCGGTTGATCGAATTAGTACAGAAAGCATGAGCGACATAATCGCTACGACAATGGCTGTAAACCATACTAAACCGAATTCCATCAAGAGGAAGAACCATTGGTCCACGGCTCTTACACGACTGAAATCGACATCAGCGCCTGTCAATTGAATGCCTGTGAAGATCGGCATATTCCAACCGTTATAGCCGAAAACAACACCTGAAATCAAGTAACAGATCAATCCGGTCGACAAAACAGTCAGTGAAGTAAAGAAGACAACGGTAATTAATTTACTCAATAGGATTTTCCAACGCCTGACCGGTCTTGTCAACAATAATTTAATAGTCCCCGTAGAATGCTCGGATGATACGATATCTGCTGAAATGACCATAATAATCAACGGAATAAATAAACCTACTGCATTTTTCACAAATTCACGTGTAAATGTAACCGCATTCGGGGAGCTTGGATTCACGTCTTGCTCCAGATAATAATTCGCAATTTGAATTTGAACGCGAAGCTGCTGCTTCCACTCATCTGGTGTTCGTGCCGAACTGAGACGTTTTTCCCAATCCGTCACTTTTTGCCGCTGATCCGCCTTCCAATCCGATGTTCCAAATTGCTTCTGTGTATGTTGAGCAACTCGCATTTGAGCATAAGTGAACATGGGAATTAAAGCAAGAAGAATAAGTAGAATGACGTAAAATCGCTTTTTCTTAATCATTTTGATCATTTCATTTTTAACTAAAGCATATAGTCCTGTCAATTCAATCACCCTCTTTTACTCTATTCGTTCCCCTTCAGTCAAACGCAAGAACAGATCTTCGAGTGTTGGATTTTTGATTTCTACCGCGTATAGGCTAATTCCTTCTTGGATAAGGCGTTGACTTAGCTTTGGAATGTTTTCTTGATCCATCTGTGTTGAAATCTGCTTCGCTGTTGTTGGTAAGTTGGTAAGGTTATCCGACTCCACTTCTATCGCAGAAAGCACGAAATCTGACGATTGAAGTATGCGCTTTGCTTCATCAACTGGAGAAACGGTCCATACCACCCTGCCACCTTGAGCAATTAGCTCATCTACTGCACCAACTTGAATTACTTCGCCATGACTAATAATGGCTACACGATGACACATTTGCTGAAGTTCGCTAAGTAAGTGACTGGAGACGAACAAGCTAAGTCCATCCGCAGCTAATCGTTGAATAAACTCCCTCATTTCTTTAATTCCCTGAGGATCCAGTCCGTTCGTGGGCTCGTCCAAAATCAGCAGACTTGGTCGCCCTAGAAGTGCCTGAGCAATCCCTAAACGTTGGCGCATCCCTAGCGAGTAGGTACGTACTTTATCATGGATACGCCCATCCATCGAAACAATTTCTACGACTTCTCTTATCCGATTCTCATCCACATCCGGCAACATACGGGCAAAATGCTCGAGATTTTCCCAGCCTGTTAGATAGGAATACAGTTCAGGATTTTCAACGATACAGCCCACTTTTCTCATGGCTTCGTTATGTTCTTTGTGAACATCAAAACCGCAAATGTGAATGGTCCCTTCCGTAGGTCGGATTAAATCCACGAGCATGCGAATTGTCGTTGTTTTACCTGACCCATTGGGGCCAAGGAATCCAAAGATTTCACCAGCGTATACATCAAAGGAAATACCCTTGATAATCTCTTTGTTTTTGATGCTTTTTTTTAGATTATTAACGGATAGAACGATCTTAGGCGTTGCTGCTATAGCCATTTTCCATACGCTCCCTATTTTAAAATTTGGACAATCCGATCCGCAATTCGTTCATACCCATCCCCATTTGGATGAAAATGATCGGCAGATGATAAATATTTGATCAAATTTTGCTCAAATAGGTCGTAGGTAGGAACGATGAGCATCTGTGGATATTGATTGGTTAGCTTAAACACGCCATTATTCCAGCGCTGTACGGTTAAGGAACCTTCTCTTGTCGGATCAAGATCTAGAAAAGGGTGATATAAACCGATATATAATAGCGTTGCTTTCGGGTTCGCTTTGTTGATGGTCGAGATGATCTTCTCCATTTTGGAGAGTGCAGGGTCTACCCGCTTCTCTGCTGCCTCAGGATTAAATTCGGTTTGGTTAGTTCCTTTGAAAAGCCCATCCCCTCCTGCAAAAATATCATTTCCCCCGATGGTAAGCAAAATGATATCTGCTTGCGCAAGCGCATCTTGTGTTTTTTTCTGAGCTAAATCCGTGAGAAGTTGATCACTTTTGTAGCCAGGAATTGCGAGGTTATTAAGCACAAAGACGGGTTTACCGCTTTCTTTTTCAAGTTTTTCACGGACTCGTCCGACGTAGCCTTTGCCTGTATTATCGCCGGTTCCTGCTGTGAGCGAATCCCCTAACGCGACAATTTGCAGCTTATTGTTACTTTCGATGATGGATGGTTTCGTTGGTGCTGGAGTGGCAAGTTGCAAATCTCCAGATGCCTTAGGAAACCATATCTGATTCGCCGCGTAAGCAAAGCCAACAGCGAAAACAATGGTAGAAATTGACGCGGTTAAACCAATGGCACCCCAAATGAAGCGAGATGATTTCATTGCTGTCCCCTCCTGCGAATATTTGGCATATTTCCAATTTAAGAGTATAGCTTCTCGTCAAAATTTGCAAACATTGTAGAGATTAGGCGAGTTTATGAGATGCGACTGTATCTTTAGTCGCATCTGTGAGGGTGTGTGGTGATAAGCAGCCTCCATGTAGCACACCTCTCGTTATATGGAGTTAGTCGGTTTCATCGACTAACTCCATGCTAAACACCTCTAATTCCCTCAAGTTAGTCGATTTTTTCGACTAACTCCATACTGCACACGTCTGATTCCCTTGAGCTAGTCGATTTTGTCGACTAACTCCATCCAGCACACGTCTATATCCCTCGAGTTAGTCGGTTTCATCGACTAACTCCCTGTAGCAAACCTCTGATTCCCTCGAGTTAGTCGATTTTATCGACTAACTCCCCGCTAGACACCTCTATCTCCCCCGAGTTAGTCGATTACCGCGCAAAAAAGCAGCCCGCCCCTACTCAATATCAAGCTGCTCATCAATGTGAATGATAACAATTCTCAATGTCTATCTGGAATTTCCATAACATAAATAAAAGCTGCCTAACCACACTCTTGTGGTTAAGCAGCTCTCTTCCCTTATGCTTACACAGCATCCTGCAAAAACTTATATTGAGCTTGAATCAACCCATAGTAAATTTTTTGTTCCTTCATCAGCTCATCATGATTACCGATCTCCATCATGCGCCCGTGATCCAATACGACGATTTTGTCTGCATTGCGAATCGTTGAAAGACGATGCGCAACAATAAAGGACGTACGACCCGCCAGAAGTGTCTTAAGTGCCTCTTGGATTTTCAACTCCGTATCTGTGTCGATACTTGCTGTTGCTTCATCCAGAATGAGTACACGCGGATTAGCAAGAAGCGCTCTTGCGAAGGAAATCAACTGGCGCTGCCCCATCGATAGGACGTTACCGCGTTCTTGCACCTCTGTGTCGTATCCATTAGGCAGCAGAGCAATAAAATCATGCGCATGAACAGCTTTCGCAACCTGCTCGATCTCATCATCGGTTGCATCTAATCGACCGAAACGAATGTTATCACGAATCGAGCCCGAGAAAATAAAGGTATCTTGGAGCACGACACCAATTTGAGAGCGAAGACTTTGGATCGTGACTTCACGAATGTTCTGACCATCGATCTCAATACGCCCTTCATTAGGGTCATAAAAGCGACAAAGTAAATTCATGATCGTACTCTTACCTGATCCGGTATGACCAACCAGCGCGATAGATTGTCCAGCCGTTACATCCAAATTAATCCGATTCAATGCTGGACGTCCAGGCTCATACTCGAATACAAGATCTTTGAACTTCACATTACCTTGTACGGTAGGCAAATCCTTCGCACCTTCGATTTCAGCCACCGTCGGCTTCTCATCGATAAATTCAAAAATCCGCTCCGCTGAAGCCATCGCAATCAAAAGCTGCGAGTACATTTGCCCCAAGCGTGTAATCGGCTCCCAGAAATACCCGATGTAAGTCGCAAAGGCAACTAGTAAACCAACGCTGATTTCTTCGGTTTGAATCAAATGTGCACCTAACCAGAACAAAATAAAATAACCAATCGCACCTGTAATTTCAATGAGTGGACCAAAGGATTGATTCAGCATGGAAGCACGGTTCCAAGACAACCGATTGGTCATATTCATTTTCGAGAAAAACTGAATGTTCTCTTTTTCTTGCGTGTATGCCTGCGTGACTTTAATTCCTTGAATACACTCATTCAGATGGGCATTCAATCGGGATTGCTTCATTGTCACGTCTTGCCAAGAGCGGCGGATTTTGGTCCGAAGCTTCGTCGATATGATAAACATAATTGGAACTGTTACAATGATCGACGCACCTAATTTGAAATTAAACGATAACAAAATAATGATGATACCAACCAGTTGTACAACGTCGATCAATAAATTGACGACACCATTCGTAAATAAATCTTGCAATGAATTGACATAGTTTGTCACACGAACAAGTACAGAACCCGCTGGTCTTGTATCGAAGAATCGGAATGAGAGCTTCTGAATATGACTGAAAAGGTCATGACGCAGATCGTATATGACACGTTGCCCGATCATGTTCGTATATTTGATACGGAATGTATTGGCAAGCCATTGAATTAGATAAACGCCCAGCATAATGCCAACAATTAGAAAGAGCAGGTTCTTATCTTTAGGTATAATGGCATTGTCAATCGCTTTACTGATGAGAAGTGGCACTGTCAATTTCGTAATCGCACCCAATAACATCATAGCAATGATAATAGGCAGCATTTGTTTACGATACGGCTTCATATAACTAAACAAGCGTTTTAATTGGCCCCAGTCAAAAGGCTTTTCGATCAGTTCATCATCTTGATAAACGAAGCGATGTCCTGTTTGAGAATCTGGATTGGGTGAAGCTGCCTCAGCTTGCTTCGATGGAGTACTCAATTTGCCAACCTTCTTTCTGGCGTAGAGGAATGGGTTATTGGATTTACTTCGGAAACTTCTGTTTCTACAGAAGTCCCCTCTTCTCGGGCAACAGCTGCTTGGTTCTGTGCAGTTTGGTTTTGTGGACCGTCCGCATACTGAATGTCATACGTTTGACGGTATAAGCCTTCTTGCTGTAAAAGCTCTTGATGCGTTCCTCTTTGAATAATTCGCCCTTTATCTAGCACAATGATTTCATCCGCATGTTTCAACGAAGAGATCCGGTGAGCGATGATGAAAGTTGTACGACCCGCCATTACTTCGCCAAAACCTGCTTGAATCTCGTGCTCGGTCTCCATATCAACCGCACTTGTCGCATCGTCTAACACGAGTATTTTCGGATCTTTAATCAAAGCTCTAGCGATCGCAATCCGTTGTTTCTGCCCCCCCGAAAGTCCGAGTCCACGTTCGCCAACCAAGGTGTCATAGCCTTGAGGCAGCTCCGAGATGAAATCATGCGCTTTAGCTAGCTTAGCAGCCCGGATAATCTCTTCCATCGTCACATTTTTGCGTCCGTATGCGATATTATTTCGAATCGTGGAAGAAAATAGAAACGTTTCTTGGAAAACCGTTGAAATTTGGCTGCGGTAGCTTTCAAGCTGCAAGGAACGAATATCCTTCCCATCCAGCATAACCTTGCCTTCTTTCACGTTATAAGCTCTCATTAGCAGCGAAATCACGGTAGTCTTCCCAGAGCCTGTGCTTCCTAATAGCCCAATAACGGAGCCTGGAGGCGCATCCAAGGTGAAATCATAGAGTGCCGGTTGTTTCTCAGGATAAGCGAAAGTCACATGATCGAATCGCACATGCCCATCAACCTTGGTTAAGGCTGCAGCGTTTTCGTTATCTTTGACATGCATGTATTGATGTAGAACTTCTAGAATTTTTTCACCAGAAGCTTTCGTTTGCGTAAAGTTATTAATGTGAAAACCAAGTCCCCACATCGGCCCTATTATGTACCAAATGAGACTAAAGCAGGCTACCAATTCACCTAGTGAAATCGCCCCGTCAATGACCATGTATCCGCCAGCCCCGAGTAAAATAACGACACTCAAGTTCGCTAGAATCTCCATGATGGGAAAATACTTCGCCCAAATCCCTGACGATCCAATATTCATAGCCTTGTAATCTTCATTGCGCGCTGCAAACTTGGCAACCTCATGGGGTTCGCGAGCAAAAGATTTAACCGTCCGCACACCTGTAATATTTTCTTGAACAGCCGTCGTCATCGTGCTTAGAGATTGACGCACCATCCGGAAAGCCGGGTGAATTTTGCCTTCAAAGCGAACTGCCGTAAATGCCAGAAAAGGCATCGTGATCATCGTTAGTAAGGCTAACTTCCAACTGATGGAGAACATCATGGCCATACCAAAAACGAGCATCAACAACACATTCAGCATCTGAGCGAAGCCAAAACCAATAAATTGGCGAATCCCTTCCAGATCGGCTGTCAACCTGGACATCAGATCTCCTGTTCTAGCTTGATCGTAGTACTGAAAAGATAAATATTGCAGCTTGTGGTAAAGCGCATTCCGTAAGTGGAATGCAACACGGTTTCCTAAGCGACCCCCGCACAAACCATGTAGAAACTGGAACATCCCTTTCATAGAAACGACAACAACAACGATGAGTGCCAGCCGCGGCACAAGGTCAAATTGCTTCTGAGTGATGACTTCGTCAATCAAATACCGAAGCAAATTGGGGTACACCAAGCCGAGCGCGGTAGCGATTGCAAGACATGCAATGGCTCCAAAAAACAGTTTTTTCTCTGGCCAAAAATATGGCTTCAGTTGCCTGAATACATCCACTTTGGGCCCTCCTTAAAAGGATAGATTTGAAACACATGTAAGTGTGAACACTTTATGAATCTTAACACCATCACTATATGTGAGCAATTCGAGGATACTCGGATTTAAACGCTTAAATAGGCATAAATTCACAAAAACGTGTAGTAATCCCCCCTATTCTTTTAAATCATCGGGATAACCGCCAATGAAAGCCTTTACATGAACAATCCAAAAAAAGGGGCAACTAAGTTCCAAAGAACCTAGTCACCCTTTTGTTTAACAGCTAAACAAATGCCTTCAACTGATGCTGTTTAGATATGAGTTCATCCAAATCAATCTTCATTTGAAGTGCATCGCGTAGCCCTTCTGCATGCTCTTTGACCTGTTGCTCCATGATCGATTTCTGAGCAATTAACCAATTTTCCAATTGGATGCCGTAAGCTTGTTCTAGTTCACTAGTTTGTCCTTCAATGAACGCGACAACCGGCGCATTGATCCGATTCTCCAATTCGGCTTTCAGCTTGCTCTTACCATCACCCTCGAAGAATTGCTTCGCATTCTTGAAATAACTCTGAAGCAGCTTCAAGCTCACTTCCGAAGCTTCAAGCTTCGTTGTTACCTCAGGCGTCACAAACGTATTGGACTCATAAGCAGCCTTTTCAAAGCCTTCTAGAAGCAAAGTCAGCTCCTCGCCCCAGCGATTCATCCGCTTGGTACTGATGAGATTCATGCGATTTTCTACACGAAGCGTAGTCGCCAATACTTCTTGCGATAAATCATGCCCAATCATACGCAACAGCTCATTCCAAGCGAATTGCAGTGCGGCTTTAGGATCTTTGGCCTCATCACGGAATGTTGAAGGATTGAAAGCAAAATTATATAGTTCTCCGAACCGATACATCGTGCGTTGTTTGACGTAGTACATTAGCTCTTGAATTTCTTTTTTCAATTCCTTCAGTTCAGCGTCATACCGGGTATCATCAAGCAAATCTAAGCCCTGCTGCTCCGACTCATCCAGCATGATCAACTGCAGCCTGCGCTCTTCCTCACCGGATTGTGCCCGCTCCAACCACTTCTGCATGGTACCGATGGCGCGATGCAGCTCCAAATTAGCCGAGTGAATAGCTACATCACTGAGCTCATTCAAGGTAAACTGGACAAACTGCTGCTCAAAGGGTTGAATGCCCGATTGAGCGACTAAGCTATCGTTGCCATTGATTTTGCCTTCTGCCGCCAAATAACTGGAAATCGGATAAATCCGTGGATGACGAATGCCGTGCTGCACTAAATTCGTTTCCACGTGCTTCACGACGCCTGCCAGCTCCTCAGAGCTTGCCGCCAAATCAGCTGCATTGACGATGAAAAACATTTTATCCATTTCAAAACTATCCTTAACGCGGCCTAGCTGAAGCAGAAACTCGCGATCTGCCTGTGAAAAAGCATGGTTATAATACGTGACGAATAGGATAGCATCTGCATTTTTAATATAGTTAAAAGCAACACCAGTATGGCGGGCATTAATTGAATCCGCTCCAGGTGTGTCTACGAAAATGATGCCTTGATCCGTCAGAGGATTCGAATAATATAATTCAATAAATTCTACAAAACAGGACTTGTGTTCTTCCGCTACATAACTGGAGAATTCATCCTTTGTGATTCGGAGTTCAGTGCCCAATTGACCTGAGGCTGCTTCCCAGCCTTTTTCTACGGCTTTCAGGAAAGAGAAATGCGGTTTTCCTTTGGCCGTCACATCAGCAGGTGATAGCTGACCAATCCGCTTCAGCGCGGAAGTCATATCCGTTGCCTCAACACCAAGGATTTGAAGAGAGTACAGCACATCCTCAAGGATGGCATCTGCCTTCTTCATCTTGACCTTGGCTGTGCCATGCGGCCAGCCTTCCGTCGGCGGCATGATCTTGTTAATCGCCGCCGTCGTCGGGTTTGGCGACACCGGCAACACTCGCTCGCCAATCAACGCATTGGCGAATGATGACTTGCCGGCGCTGAACGCGCCGAACAGCGCAATCGTGAACGTCCGCTGCCGCAGACGTTCCGCTTTCTCGCGCATGGAGCGCGCGAGCGACCTCATCGACGGCAGTCCGTCGATGAGACTTGAGGCCGCCAGTAAGTCGGCGGCCTTGCGCTCCATGCGCCTACCGTGTTCACCTGTGGTGAACGCTGATGACGGCGTTGGCACTGCAGCTGCTTCATCAGCATCATCAGCAGCTGTCAAGCCCGCAGCCGCCGTTACTACCGCGGCGGCTTGCAAGATCGTATCCATAGAGGTCACGTGCAGGTTAGCCCCGCTCAGCGGGGCTGCTGCCGGCTCCTCCAGGGCCGTGTACTGCTGCGCATCCGGCAGCGCCGGCGCAGACGGTCTTTCCCAGCTGGCCATGCGCAGCAGCTGGGTCTCTGCCGCCGCCTCGGCTTCCTCGAGGCGAGCGAGCTCGCGGCAGGCGCTCAGCCGGCCGCTCAGGGCTTCCAGCTCAGCCGCTAGCGCAGCGGCGGCTGCAAGGGAGCCATCGCGGACCGAGGCCGCGATGATGTCTATCACCGCAAACGCCAGTTTGCGGTACTGCAGCTTCAACTCGCCAGCTAGCTGCTTCATATAGTTCAGCGTATACTCGCCGCCAAACGTCGCTCCTGTATTCACCTGGGACGCGATCAACGCGCCAGTCACTTCAACCTTCAACGCCTCAATCTGAGCAATTAACGCAGCATCATGTTGACCTTGCTCGCTCGCTGCCTTTTTGAGGGCATCTCGCAAGTGCCAGTCGAGTTGGGCTTCCACTTGCTCTGCCAAATCTCCCTGAAACGCTGCCAGCCGTTTCTCTTGCTCTGCAGCGGTCTGTGCTGCACGAGAGAAGAATCCAACCTTAAATCCTGGCTTACGGCTCTCTAGATAGGCATGTGCGTAATCACGAGTTAGGGAAGGCGTGATATTGGCGTTCTCAATGATTGCCCCAACTTCTTTACGAAGCAAGGTAGTCAATGTTTCAGGCAAGCTTTTTAATGTGGTTAGCTCATCTTGCTTGGCTGCAGCCAACTTTTGAACTTCCTCCACATCGCCTTCTTCATTCATCGTTTCCAGTAACTCCGCCTTCTGCGGTTCGTGTTGCTCAGCCAACCATTTGCTATGCTCAGCTGCCAGATAGCGTGCAGAAGCATCAATACTATAGCTGCGCAAAGTATCTCCACGCTCAATAAGACCTCTCAGCAGCCATAGCAGCTTGGCGTACTCATTATGCGGATGAGTTGGCTCCTTCATCGTAACGAACAGCAAATCATCAGGCTCAATGCCCCAATTTAAGAAAGCTTGCTTCGTTCCCGATTTATACTGTTCAAAAGGAAGCTCCCACTCCTTATGTTTATCAATCATATTAACAACTAGATAGAGTGGTTTTCCCCACTCCTTCATTTTTTTCGTAAAAGCTAAATTCACTTCTGACTGCACATGGTTGTAATCCATGACATAGAAGACCACATCAGCTAAATGTAAAGCGGATTCAGTCGATTGATGATGCGCATCATCCGTGGAATCAATACCCGGGGTATCTAACAAAGCTGTATCTTCACCTAGAAATGGAATTGGGTATGTGATTTCAACTGTTTCAATATCGGTCCCATTCACACAGTAAGCCTCGAGCTCACTGAGCGGAATTGTTGTCGTCTCCCCTAATGGATTGACTTTACCCTCATGGCTGCGATGCGTCACATGCGCACCAGGTTGGCCATTGCGAATACTCACAATATTAGCACTCGTTGGAATCGGACTTGACGGTAACAAAGCATGGGCACATAGCTGATTAATCAGTGTTGATTTGCCTGCAGAGAAATGTCCGCAGAACGCAATATTCATCCGTCCACTATCAAGCTTGTCCAGCAATTGCCCCATTTTCGCTGCATTATCTTGATCCCCCGCATGCCCAAGCACCTGCTGCATCTTCTTAAGCGCATCCGGCATGACCGTGATGCTTCTAGCTACCAATTGCGTCATTCGTTCATTCCGCTCCTCTATGATTGATCTTTTTTATCCCACTCAGCTCTACAGAAAAAAAATCTCCCAAAGGGAGATTCTGGACTTACGTGAGGGCGATTTTTTCTTTTTCCGGTAGGAAAATTTCAAAAACGTCACGATGCTGAAGAATCGTAATATCCGAATCCTTCACTTTCATCACAACAACCTCGGATTTTGTTTTCATTTTGTCTATGTAATTCTGAGGAACCTCACCGGATTCACTGACAGTTACACCTTCAATGACTTTTTCCTCATTATCGGCTAACGGTGTGTTGATAACTTGCTCATAAATATCGGAGAACAATTCGAAGCTATTAGTATATACGGCGATGCATTTCATTTCAATCCCATCCTTTGTCTGCATTTCATTTGTTTGTAATAGTTTTCCTTGTTGGCTGTGGTTTCATACGTTTCTTCCCCTCGCGGCATTTATCCAATAGTGGACAGAGCGTGCAATTGGGGTTCTGTGCCTTACAGTGATATCGACCAAAGAATATCAATCGATGATGTGTTTGCGTCCATTCGTCTCGAGGTACTTTTTTCATTAGCTTCTTTTCAACTTCAAGTACGGAATCATCCCAGCCGACAAGTCCTAATCGCTTAGAGACTCGTTCTACATGCGTGTCAACCGCAATTGCCGGTACGCCGAAAGCGTTCGATACGACGACATTTGCCGTCTTACGCCCAACGCCAGGCAATTCAACCAATTGCTCATGCTTCTCAGGAATTTCACCACCGAACTTGTCCAGTAGCAACTGACACAGCTTATGAATATGACTAGCCTTGTTACGAAATAGTCCAATTCGCCGAATATCTTGCTCCAATTCCTCTAACGGAACAGCCAAATAGTCTTCAGGACGTTTGTACTTCGCAAACAAGTCTTTGGTAACCTTATTCACGGTTTCATCCGTACACTGAGCTGATAACAAAACAGCAATCGTTAATTCAAATGGATTACTGTGGTTCAACTCACAATGAGCATCCGGATATAGTTCACCGATGGTATCCAGAATATGTCTTACTGACTTCTGTGTCATAGCTGATCTTCCTTAGGGTCGTAATATTCTCCAGTTTAGCGAATTGTTAGGGCAGAATCAATCCTTGAAAGCGTCAAAATGCGAACATTTTCTAAAAAATAAACATTTTTTTTTGAAAATCATAAAAAAACCGCCTGTTAGAGAAGAATTGCTTCTCTTATACAGACGGATTTACGCTAATTTTTGTTCAACGAATTACTTTTCAATCTCAACAACTTTATTGTCGAGGATGTAAAGAGTCAACTGATCTCCAGTAACGAAGGAGGATGGCAACACAATCGAGGAACTAGTGTGCATGTAAGCTCTTGGGAACAGATTATAGGCAGTTTGCTCGCCCGCGCCAGCAGCTTTGACATTCACTTGGTTCAACGTAGGACTATATTGATCAAATTCACGTTTAGAAGCGATAGCAACTTGAATAATTAGTTTGTCATTGACGTCCTTCATTAATTGAACACGATCCCCTACTTTAATCGAGGAGAAGCTCCAATCCATGCCGCCATTGATTTTCACACTGTAATTGCTGCCAGCGTTAACAACTTGACTTTTACCTGTAAAATCTTGAACCGTCAAACTTGAACTTGCTGCGTTCACCGCTGTTACTTTACCACGAATCGGTGTTACTAACTCGGCCTTCGTAATCGCAAGACCTTTGAATGACAATTTCACATAGTCGTCAATAGCAAGGTCAGCGAATGCAGCACTAGTGCCATCTGCTCTCACGAGCGGAACCCCATCTAAAGGAATATTAACGTTCGTATTGGAGTCATCCAAGAACGTAGCTTGTTTTAGGTTCGTATTGGTTAAAAGGGTTTTAAACACCTTTGTGTTACTTGTGATAATTTTCGTTACTGTCGTCTGATCAAAGCTAAGAAGAAGACTAATTTTATCTCCAATTTTCAAATCAGAAAGCGTACTGTTTGGCTTATTGGCAAGTTCAACAATTGGTGTAAAATTCAGCTTAAATGTCAAGTTTTGTCCACTGTCTGTTTTCAATGTTACAACGTTAGTCGTTAAATTCAATTGTGTTAACACGCCATCCAATTGAGAAGACATTTGAATGCTCAAAACCTTTTTATTAGATACAAGAACATCGACATATTTACCTGGGGTAAAAATACTACTAAATGAGCTAAACGGCAGTTTGTTGCCAGCATACATGATTGATATTCCATCATTTAATATATAGGCATTTGGGTTTCCTGCGTTATCTGTAACGGTTAAAATTTTAGATGAGTCCTTGTAATCAATGATTTTCGCAAAATAAATATTCTCAATGGAACGATTCGTTACCGTAATCGTTGTCACCTTATTGTTCAGTACATCTAGCTTCAATTGATCCCCAGCAACCAGATCATAAATACTCGCATTGGCTAAACCATTAATAACAACACGCGTGTTACTACTTAACTCATAGGCGTCTACCGTTTTACCCGATGTTTTATTAATTAGAATCGTAGATTGATCGTCCGTAAATTGTTTGAACGTCCCTTCCACACTCGTGCCAACATCTGCTTGCTTTTTAACAATAATCTTAACAATTTCGCTATTCTTAACGGTATATTCTATCGTATCACCAGCATGAATCGCATCCACATTAATTAACGTGTTATCGGCCAGCGTGGCAATCAAATTACTTGAAAAACCAAATGTCTCTGTCTCTCCAGAGGCAGACTCGACCAACGTTAATTGCATAGCATCTTTATTCAACGTTTGAATATCACCGGTCGCTGTTTTGTTCACGGGAATTTGTTTGACAACGATTGACGTATATTTGTCGCTGTCTACAAGCTGGCTTTTACGTATTTGGATCGTGCTTCCTGCTACAATCTCACCTAAGCTAAGCCCTCGTCCATTGATATCTGTTACGGCAACATCTGACGCTAAATCGTAGCTTTCAAAATCGTCTAGCGTCGCTTTCATCGATGTCAGATTAAGCTTCAGCAATTGACCTTCATGAACGTCCATGTGCAGCTCATCACTTAGAATCTCAACATAATACGCTGTACCATTTACTTGAACAATCGATATTTCGTATGTTTCTTGCAATTCTTTTGGTGAAATAGCAACATCATCTTGGTTCCCGAAAAATACGGTATTGGGTGAAAGCTTGTATGTACTTGTATTCCCGTCTTTATCCATAAGACCAATGCTGCCGCTTGTTAGACTCGTCATATAGCCCTTCTTCGCGCGTTCAGGCAAATTCGTCAAATTCTGTTGAGAACGACTTAAGAAGGCAGCCATTTGAGCACGTGTTACTGCACCTTTTGGTTGAAAAGATCCATCTTCAAACCCATCGACTATTTTTAAAGCTACTGCTGCATTCACAAATCCTAACGTACTACTGCTGATCTTCGTGTTATCTGTAAACGCAGTTGCTTTCGTAGCTAAGCTTTCTGCCAACGAAGCTTTTCCGATAGCGCGAATAACGACTTCAGCTACCCATTCTCTCGTCGCTTTTTGTTGTCCCCAATTGCCGACCAGCTTCGTACCTTGCGTTCTTACTTTTTCTTGCTCTGTTGAAATCAAGCCCTTTTGTAGTGCTAGCGCCACATAGCTACGAGCATATTTATCAACTAACATGAAATCAGGAAATACCGTTTCAGACGCCAAATTATCGGCATCAGCTTGCAAACCCATCATTCTTGTAGCCATAATCAATACATCTTGTTGGGAAACTGAAGTTTCCGGTGAGTAAATACCATCCGCAACGCCCTCAATAACGCCTTCCAAGGCTAGCTTGGAAATGTGGCGAATCCCCCAGTAATCACTGCTCACATCATTAAAAGATAGTCGTACATTCGTGTTAGATGTTGTTGTTGAAGTTGGTGCATTCACGGGTGCTGCAAGGACTGGCGTACCTGCTAGACTTGTGATGATCATAGAGCTTACGATAGCACTCGCCAATTTCTTATTTTTCATGTTCGATGTAACTCCTCTACAATTCCTATTTAGTTAGGTCGTTTAATCGGGTAAGGAAGCTCCAGATGTCCCATTAGACTGTCTACTTGCTTACCGTCTTTAAGTACATACAAGGTTTTTACTTCTGGAAATTGGAACACTGTTTTCTTTAATGCTTGGACAAATAATTCTTCGCCAGGCGCACCCATTTGCGTTTTGGGTCCGAATGCTATATCCAGCTTCATCTCACCTTTGGCAGCATCGAACTTCACATTCTTGAATTTCAAGTCATCAAATAACGAGATCGCTTTCGGATCATCATTCTTCTGTAGTGCTTTCAATGCTGCCTCATAGGCGTCAGAATCCTTCTCCACACTGACAGTTACTACCTTTTCAACAAGCTTCATCTCATCTTGGTCACTGTAATAGGCCTTTACCTGGAGTTGCTTAAGTGGTGCAGGTGTCGGCTTAGGTGTGGCTGTTGGTGTAGAAATTGTTGCAATTGGTGTAGCCGTAGCTTGCGGTGCCGACGTAGCGGCTCCTGATAATTGACTTTTCTGGCCACAGGCCGTGATAGACAACGTGATGGCACTTACAAGGAGCGCTCCTTGAACTAGGCGACTTGTTTTGTTCATCTTATTCACTCCTTAGCGTTATGCCTAGACATGCTAGCCTAGTTTTTCCCGCTTCATATTCTCGCAGCTTATTTAAGGTTCAAATACTCCTTGATGGCAGCAACAAGAGAAGCAGCTAATTTGTCCTGGAATGCTTCTTTGTACATAGCGGATTCGTCATTTTTATTGGACAAGTAACCAACTTCAAGCAATACTGCAGGCATGCTGGTTTTGGTGATAACACGGAAATCAGCCTGACGAACCTTACGATCAGCAAATCCAGTAGCTGGAACGGCGTACTTATGAATAACACTGGCGAAATCTAAGCTTTCTGGTCTGTTATAGTAGGTTTCTGTTCCTGACACTGTTGCTTTGGCGCTATTCCCATGGATCGATAAGAATAGGTCCGCTGAGATATCATTGGCAAAAGAAACGCGATCATCTAATGGAATGAATGTATCATCCGAACGGGTCATCAGAACGTGAATTCGGTCATCTTTCGCTAACAGCGCATTTACCTTCTTCGCTGTAGCAAGTGTAAATTCCTTCTCGTGCTTACCTGTAATGGAAAGTGCACCCGGATCGTTATCCCCATGACCAGCATCGATGACCACGGTTAACTTCCTCTCACCAATCGCAGCTTTCCACTGATTAGGTGACTTTGTGGTTATCGTTTGGTAGTCTGCCGGGCCGTTCAAATCCAGAATAATTCTGACAGTAGCCGGATTATCATTATAATTAGAGAACCGAACTTTGGACACAAGAGGCTGCTTGGACGGCAATTCTCCTGAATTTTTAACTAACATCTTCTGTAGCGACTCATCCAACGTGGTCTTCGGGAAATCGAACACAAGACGTGAAGGATTCGATAAAGTTAACACTTTCGGACTTAAGCTTCCATCCTTTGCAACGACCGTTAAGTCTGTTTCTGACAAAGTAATGGACGTGATCACATGAACTGAAGGGTCTGGTATCGTACTTCCGTTTCCGTTTCCAGTTCCTGTTGTTGGCTTGGTTCCTGGAGGCTTCGTCTCTGGATTAGAGGTGTTTTCACCCGGATCAACTACATCAATGGGTCCCGTTACAGGCTTTGAATCGGAATCATCTTTTTTGAACATATGAACAGACGATGTAGGGCCATCCCATTTAAACTCAATTCCTAATATTTCACCTATGAATCGCAGTGGAAGCATGGTAGAGCCATTTTCAATCTTCGGACCCACTTCTAAGGTCTCTTTCTTCCCATTAATAAGCGCAGTTACATTGTTAATCACGAGTTGGATATTGATTTTGTCTTTCACAATGGTTACCTTACTGGTTGCCTCGTCCCAGCTCACTTGAGCACCAATTTGTTCAACAATAATCCTTACAGGAACAATTGTATTATCATTCACAATACGGGGCTGAGCCCCCTGGACATCCAACAGCTTCTCATTCATAAATAGCTTTATCGGCTTAGGAGCTTCAGCACCGAGGGCAGTTGTTGGCAGCAGCAACAGACAAGCGAGTAAAAACAAACAAATTGCAGGAAATTTCATTATTCACCTCTATGTAATGTCGGAATTGGGGGATGTCACTACGAAGTTATTTAGCCAACTCTATCATTCTATCAACTTCCTTGTTATTATAGCAAAATTAACCTATACCTGACAGCGAAACCTCCTTTTCTTCGACAATCTAGTAATCTATTAGACGTAACAAACTGCCAAAAGTTGCAAGATTGCTCAAGAAAATATGCAAATTATAGCAAAAAAAAGGCGTATCCCCTATAAGGGATACGCCTTTTAGTCCATGCTTATTTGTAAGCTAAACGCTTTTGGTGTGCTTGCTCATACGCAGTGATTTTCGCTTCATGTTGAAGCGTCAAACCGATGTCATCCAAGCCTTGCAGCAAGAATTGACGACGGTGCTCATCCAATTCGAATTGGATTTCAAGACCGTACTCATCAGTCAATTTATTATTTTCAAGATCAACATTCAGCTTGTAACCTTCATGTTTCGCTGTACGTTGGAACAAATCTTCAACTTGTTCTTCCGACAACTTGATCGGTAGAATGCTGTTTTTGAAACAGTTATTGTAGAAAATGTCCGCATAAGAAGGTGCGATGATAACGCGGAATCCAAAATCTTGAATCGCCCAAGGTGCGTGCTCACGGGATGAACCGCAACCGAAGTTCGCTCTGGAAATTAGAACGGAAGCTCCTTGATAACGCTCTTGATTCAGTGGGAAATTCTCGATCACGTTTCCTGCTTCGTCCCATCTCCACTCGAAGAAAAGGAATTGTCCGAAACCAGAACGCTCAATACGTTTTAGAAATTGCTTAGGGATAATTGCATCTGTATCTACGTTTACACGATCAACAGGGCCTACTAGACCTGTATGTTGTTTGAAAGCTTCCATGTTCTCATTCTCCTTAAAGTTTTGCTATAGCAAAACTAGCATCTTAAGCATTGCTTTATATAGCCGAAATTATGCTTGTTGGTATTCTTTAATTTCCCAATCACGAACGTCGTAGAAATGACCTTTGATTGCTGCAGCAACAGCCATAGCTGGGGATACAAGGTGTGTACGTCCGCCGCGGCCTTGACGACCTTCGAAGTTACGGTTGGATGTGGATGCACAACGTTGTCCTGGTTGAAGTACGTCTGGGTTCATCGCCAAACACATACTACAGCCTGCATCGCGCCATTCGAATCCAGCATCGGAGAAGATTTTGTCCAAACCTTCTTTCTCAGCTTGAATTTTAACACGACCTGAACCTGGAACTACGATTGCTGTTACACTTGGATCTACTGAATAACCTTGTGCAATCTTAGCTGCTGCACGAAGATCTTCGATACGTCCATTTGTACAAGAACCAATGAAGACATAATCAACTTTCAGATCCGTCATCGGCGTTCCTGGTGTTAAATCCATATATTCAAGCGCTTTTTCAGCAGCTTTACGTTCATTTTCTGTTTCAAAGCTTTGTGGATCTGGAACCAAGGAAGTAACGCTTGTTCCCATACCAGGGCTCGTACCCCAGGTTACTTGCGGAATCAACGTATCTGCGTCGAATTCCAATACCCAATCATACGTAGCGCCTTCATCTGTCACAAGGTTGGCCCATTCAGCAACGGCTTCTTCGAAATCAGCACCTTGAGGGACATATTCACGACCACGCAGGTAGTTAAATGTTGTCGCATCCGGAGCAATTAGACCTGCACGAGCGCCGCCTTCGATGGACATATTACAAACGGTCATACGCTCTTCCATGGAAAGACCACGAATCGCTTCGCCCGTATATTCAATTACATAACCTGTTGCAAAATCCGTTCCGTACTTCGCAATGACGCCAAGGATTAAATCTTTTGCTGTTACTCCTGGCTTCAAGTTGCCGTTGATACGAACTTCTAGGGATTTCGCTCTGGATTGTTGCAAGGTTTGTGTCGCCATAACGTGCTCAACTTCACTTGTTCCGATACCGAATGCAAGTGCGCCGAAAGCACCGTGTGTAGAAGTATGGCTGTCTCCGCATACGATCGTTTTACCTGGGTGTGTAAGACCAAGCTCTGGACCCATAACGTGGACAACACCTTGATCAAGACTGTCTAGGTCAAAAAGTGTAACGCCGAAATCGCGGCAGTTTTGTGAAAGTGTATCGATTTGTTGCTTCGAAATTGGATCCGTAATATTGAAACGATCTTTGGTTGGTACGTTGTGATCCATTGTTGCGAAAGTTAAGTCAGGACGACGAACTTTACGACCGGACAAACGAAGTCCTTCAAAAGCTTGCGGTGAAGTTACTTCATGCACTAGATGCAAATCAATATAAATAACACTAGGCTTGCCATCTTCCTGGTTAATAACGTGATTATCCCAAATCTTCTCAAACATTGTCTTTTTACTCATATCCAGTCACCTCTTGTCATTATCCGCATTAGTTTGCTAATGTCTTACCCTCATATAGTACTTTAGCACGGATTGCCTCATAGTTCCAAGATATAATAACTATAAGCTTGATAGATTGTTCCTATGAAGAAGTAATTGTTGACATATCCAGTGATAATGATTATCATTCTCCTAGTGAAGTCGAATTGGCCATCGATACTTCAACTTAATTACATACATTCAGGGGGATTACTGTGCGAAACTTTATTAAACCAGTTACTTTTATACTTTCACTCATGTTACTTTTCATCACCGCAGCTTGCGGAACAACGAACTCATCGTCTTCTACGACGTCACCTAGCCCAGCTGCTACTACACAACCATCAGCAACACCTGCCGCAGACGCAGTGAAAACAATTACACATCCATTAGGAACAACTACAATCAAAGGTACACCGAAACGCATTGTCACATTAGAATGGGCTTATACCGAGGATGTTCTTGCTCTAGGAATTCAACCTGTTGGTCAGGCTGATACGAAAGGCTACAACACTTGGGTCAATGTGAAGCCTGCACTTGATGCTTCTGTTGTTGATGTTGGTACTCGCCAAGAGCCTAACTTAGAGACGATTACAGGCTTGAAGCCAGATCTTATTATTACAAGCACATTGCGTTCGAGTAAGAATTATGAGGCTCTTTCCAAAATCGCCCCAACGATCGTATTTGAATCCTATCCAGCTGAAGGAAAAGGCGATCAATATGAAGGAATGCTAACAACATTCAAGACAATTGCAGATGTAACTGGTAAGAAAGCTGAAGGCGACAAAGTCCTAGCTGATCTTGACAAAGCTTTTGCGGATACAAAAACGAAATTAGCAACTGCGAAAAAAGATGGCGCCGAGTTTGCTTTAACACAAGCATTCAGCAACCAAAACAATGCGGATCTTCGCATGTTTACAGATAACTCCATGGTCGTTCAAATTTTACAACGCATTGGTTTGAAAAATGTATTTAAGTCCAGTAAGTTTGAGCTTTATGGATTCTCTACAGCTTCTGTAGAAGCGTTACCTGCTGTTCAAAATGCGAACTTCTTCTACATTGTTCAAGACACGGATAACGTATTTGAGAAACAATTAAAAGACAATGCTGTTTGGAAAGGTCTTGCCTTTGTAAAAGAAAACAAAACATTCAAGTTGCCAGGCAACACATGGACTTTCGGTGGTCCTTTATCAGCTAAAGTATTTGCTGAGCTTGCGGCTTCTGCCTTGACGAAATGATCCAACCTGCGATGAAATCGAAAAACACCCTTTTCGCTTATATCGAGTGGAAATCAATCCTTGTGTTTGGTGGCGGGCTGATTGCGCTCTGCCTCCTCCTTTTCCTTAACTTAACACAAGGAGAAGCTAACATAACTGTTCACACGGTCATCCAAGCTTTGATATCTCCACAAGATACCCCCGACCATTCCATGGTGCGGGGGCTTCGCATGCCGCGCGCAGTCATGGGCATGCTTGCCGGAGCTGCACTAGCTGTAGCTGGTGCATTACTCCAAACAGTTACACGTAACCCACTCGCCTCTGCTTCAACATTAGGCTTGAATGCGGGAGCCTATTTCATCATCGTATTGGCGGCTGTCTTTTTCCCGACACTGAAGTCCGACCACGCACTACTTCTTGCGTTATTAGGGGCTTGTGGCGCAGCGGTCATGGCCTATTTCATGTCTGGCGGACGTAAAAGCTCCCCTCTACGGATGGCGCTTGCCGGAATGATTGTAACGCTTGTTCTCTCGGCGTTCACAAGCGGTCTGCAAATCATGTATGAGAATGAAACGAATGGCTTATTCATGTGGGGATCAGGTGCGCTAGGGCAGAACGATTGGCAAGGCGTCCAATATGCGCTCCCGTGGATCTGCATTGGACTCATCGTAGCCTTTCTATTCAGTCAAAAGCTGGATATGCTCGCATTAAGTGAAGAAACAGCTATTTCGTTAGGTGAAAATGTAAATGTGGTTCGGCTAGTGGCCCTTGCAGCTGCCATTCTACTTGCCGGCGTTACAGTAAGCGTGGTAGGACCCATTGGTTTTATTGGTCTCATCGCACCTCATCTAGTTCGTTTGATAGGTTTACAGCGTCATCGATTTTTGATACCGGGTAGTGCACTATGGGGGGCAGTCGTCTTACTTAGTGCAGATATGATTGCCAAAATGTTTCGAAGTACACTTGGAGAACTTCCTGCGGGTTCCGTCACAGCTTTGCTCGGCGCTCCTTGGTTAATCTGGCTGGCGATACGCGGCTCTAGAATGAAAGGATCAGCTGAAAGCAGCTCAATGAGTGTCGGTTATGTTGGCACGAAAATTCCTTATCCAATACTAGTTATCGTATCTACTGCAGCGCTAATATTCTTGTTACTCTACGGATTAGCTGCTGGAGCACTACGAATTCCAATATCCGAGGTTATTGCCGTAGTAACCGGGCATGGCGAAGAGATGTCACGCAATGTTATTTTGAATCTGCGTCTGCCTCGGATTCTCGTCGCAGCGCTTGCTGGCGCCTCCTTAGCGATCGCCGGCTCTATGATGCAAGGAGCTGTTCGCAACCCGCTAGCGGACCCTTCCGTTGTCGGCGTTACTTCTGGTGCAGGCATGGGCGCCCTACTGGTTCTAACCATTTGGCCCACAGCACCTGGCACATGGGTACCAATTGGCGCCATCGTCGGCGCACTCCTCTCGGCAGGCAGTGTGTATGCCCTCGCATGGAAAAAGGGACTAAATCCCGTCGTACTCATTCTCGTAGGGATCGCCGTTTCGGCACTTGGCTCAGCTGTCATCCAATTCCTTGTCATTCAATCGAAATTAGGGGCTGCTCCTGCACTTACTTGGCTGGCTGGCAGTACCTACTCTAGAGGATGGAAGGAATGCATCCAGCTGCTGATTACCACAGCTATCTTAATGCCAAGTGCATGGCTGCTAGGTCGACGCGTCGATCTATTGGCTTTTGGTGACCATGTGTCCGTTGGACTAGGTCTTAAGTTACAGAAAACTCGCCTGATCACGGCGACAATTGGTGTAGTAGTAGCCGCGATAGCTGTAGCTGCTGTCGGTACAGTAAGTTTCATTGGTTTACTTGCCCCACATGCTGTTCGTCTCTTCTTGGGACAACATCACCAAAAGTCTGTCGTGCTTTCCGCCATACTTGGCGCCATTCTCCTTACAGGCGCTGATATCATCGGCAAAATAATTCTCATTCCCAAAGAGATTCCATCAGGAATCGTAGTTGCTATTATTGGCGCTCCGTATTTATTATTCTTGATGTATCGAAGCACCGTTCGCAGATAACCATTAATACCCAAAAATAACCATAAAGGGCAATGAAACTGGATGAAACCAGTCTTCACTGCCCTTTATGGTTATTTATTCCTATATCCAGCTTGTTTCGGCCCAAAAAGCTTGATATGATAACATTCAGGCCATGAAAAAGGAGACACTTCTTCGGATGGAATTACGTCAATTACAATATGCAATCCAGATCGCTATAGAACGCAATTTCTCACGTGCAGCTGAGAAGCTCCATATTGCCCAACCTTCCTTAAGCCAGCAATTATCCAAGCTTGAGAAGGAGCTTGGTGTGCTTTTGTTCCAACGCAGCACGAATTCTGTTGAGTTGACCCATGCGGGATCCCTCTTCGTCGAGAAGTCACAAAAAATACTCGATATGATCGAAGGACTCAAGAAGGAAATGGAAGATATTTCCCAAATGAAAAAAGGCCGTCTTGTAATCGGCAGTATGCCAATTACGGGATCAACTATTTTACCCTTCGTAGTACCTGTATTTCAAGCGGCTTATCCGGATATTGAATTATCGCTAGTCGAAGAAACTTCATCCAACCTTGAGACCTTAACAGTGAATGGTCAAACGGATATTTCTCTTCTATCCTTACCTTTGCGTGAAGAATCTCTCGTGTATGAGACTTTGTTAGAGGAAGAAATCATCCTAGCGGTTCCGCCGCTGCATCCCTTAGCATCCAGTAAGGAACCTATACGAATTTCACAACTAGAAAAGGAAGCGTTCATCGCCTTAAAAAAAGGACAAGGCTTCCGCAAGCTTACCCTTGATCTGTGCCAGGAAGCTGGCATCACACCGAATATTGTTTTTGAATCGAGTAATATGGAAACCGTGCAATCGCTCGTTGCTGCTGGCATGGGGATCGCTTTCGTACCCTACTTGATCTCGAAAAGAAGCTTACATGAACTTTCTCCTGTTAACGTTTCCTTAGAAGGCAGACCTACCCGTAAGCTTGTGATTGCTTATCGCAAAGGTCGCTATATTTCCAAAGCAGCGGAGGCTTTTATCTCCACAATGAAAGAGGTTATGCAAACGATTCGTTAGCATAACCTACTAAGTCAAAAGGAGTGGTCCCTTTGAGTAGAAATTTAATTATTTTCTTATGTATCGCTAGCCTAATGGATGCCGGATTAACGGACATGGGTCTTCGGTTGCAATTAATTGGCGAAGCGAATCCGATTATGGCATTTTTGTATGAGCACAGCTATTTTGCTTTTTACGGCATTAAAATTATTCTCCCCCTCTCCCTTTTCTTTCTCGCAGCAAAAGTAGGCAAACGACTGCTCATCAACAATTTGTTCCGCGTCTCTACCGTTATTTATTTGGGTATTCTCCTCTTGCATGCTTACTGGATCTCTGCTTCATTTTCTCAAAGCTTAAATATCTGAATCGTACGCTGCAATTGCGTGACCATGCGAAGCATTTGCTCAGACTGAATTACAACAGCCTTAACAGAACGCGTTTGTTGTACCATGGACGTGGATACCTGCTCAGTGCCTGCGGCTGATTGCTGCGTAATCGCTGAAATATTTTCCATTGTGCCCGTAATGAACTGTGCTGCATTCAACATCTTCTGACTTTCTCCCGTAAATTCACTCATCCGTTGCGTAATGAATTGAATACTTTCAACCATCTCACCGAATATTTTTTCCGTCGCTTCAATGGACTCTGTCTGCCTGCGAGCAATTTCCTCATTGATCTGAATATTCTTCTGAGCCATTTTAATACTATTCTCAATGTTATGTACCATATGGAATACGCTTTTTGCCGACTTCGATGACTCTTCAGCTAGTTTGCGCACCTCTTGCGCTACAACAGAGAACCCTCTTCCATGCTCGCCAGCACGCGCTGCTTCAATGGAAGCATTTAAGGACAGCAAATTGGTCTGTTCGGCAATTTCCGAAATTGTACGTGTGATGGAGGAAATACCAGCGGCTTCCTTCACTAGATCATCGATAGTCCCCGATACATTACTAGTTGCAAGTACAATGTGAGATACGCTCTCGGATTGACTTTCAACGGCACGCATCCCTTTTTTCACGAGTTCAAGAGTTTGTCCGCAACGATTATTCATTTCGTGTGTGGAGTCTACGTAATCCGTAATTTTGGTTTCGATTTCCTTTACGACGGAAAAGCTTTTAAATACTCCAGATGAGATCTCATTAGCTCCCTCAGCAAGTGAAGTAACGGAGCCTGTAGCTTCTACAATCATCGTGTTAATACCTTCGTTTTTGTGGTAAATATCACGGCTTGAGTCCGCTACATGCTTCGAAATAGAGGCCGTTTCATTCAGAAGCTCCTTCAATTTCACGATCATCGCATTAAACGATCTACCCATATCACCTAGCGCATCCTTCGAGGAAGCATCAACGGTTTGCGTGAAGTCGCCCTTAGCAATATTCATAGCAACACGTGTTACATTATCGATAGGCTCTGTTAATGCTTTTTCCAGGAAACGCACATAAGGAAAACTGAATACCATTAGAATAAGTGACGAAGATAGAGCAAAGATCACTGATACATCCGCCGTTAACATAAGAATTAGGATAATAATCGTGTAAAAGACAACAACAGTATAGTAACCGAGTTGAAGCTTAGCACGAAACGATTGCGATAGAAACCAGTTCATAGGAATTCGACCTCTCTTTTACGAAATGTAGTTTTACTGCCAAAGGATGAGGTCCATGTACCACGTCATCAATGGGTCTCCGAAGCAAAAACAGATGAAACCAGCGACAGCGATGAAAGGACCATAGGGGATGGGTGAACGCCGATCCAGTTTGCCTGAGGCGATTAGAGCCACACCGATAACGCTGCCGAGCAGCGCCGACAGAAAAATGCATAACAGCACAAGCTTGATTCCCATGACGAGTCCTACTAAAGCCATCAATCGAATATCCCCAAAACCCATTGCTGGCTTCCCCATCCAAGTTGCGGCAAGTGAAACAAGGAGCAGTGCGCCCCCTCCAATCACGAATCCCAATGCATAATGCCATATCGGCAGGGGGTGCACGAACAATCGCAAACCCGTGAATAGAAGCATGGCTGGATAAATGATTTTATTGGGCAGCAGCATGTAGGCCAAATCACTCACAGTAAGGATGAGAAGCACAGATACAAGCGGGTATGCAATCCAAAGTTCTTCAGTGCTGACCAATGATGGAAGCGAGGCAAATAAGACACCTCCTGCCAACTCTCCAACGATATACACAGGGGATATGGATGATCCGCATGTGTGACATTTCCCTCTTCGGATGAACCATCCCAAGATCGGAATCAAATCGATCGCGTTAAGCTGACGTCCACAACTTCCACAGCTAGATCGTGGTACAACGACGGATACACCTTTCGGTACCCGAAGCCCCACGACATTAAAGAATGAACCGAACAAAGCACCCACTATGACCAATAGAATTGTGTAACTCCATGCTTCCCACCCCATCGACTAATCCCCCTCTAGATGTCTAACCTTCATAAATCTCGTTTTAGAAATCTGCTTTCTTTGCATATTCGCGATTGCTCACGGGTGCTGTCCCCAATTGAACCTGTAACCAGGCAGCTAATTGATTAAAGCTCTCTATGGTAACCGTAATGGATTGCTTTTGCCCACTTGCCGTTGTCATATCAATCTCAATTTTATTCTCCGCTTCTGTACAAACAACCAAGTATTGCGACATTTCGCCGTTCAAATCCTCGCTCCAATTACACATAACACTGCTTGTGAAATTTTTCATTGGTCCATTCCCCCTGAATAAATTAATGATCTTTCCGCCATTCACAGCTTTGAAGCCAATTTTATTCACGTCAGCCACTTCTTGAGACTTAGAAGGTTGGCTTACGGGAACTTCCTCTTTGAATACTGGAACTTCTACGACTTGGTCTCTCACTTCAATGACGGAGTCTAAGGATTCCATCTCCATCGTTAATTCATTGAGGTCATCTATGCTAAGCTCAATGGACCTTGATTCTGGGTCTTCAACAATCTCTTCATCACCTTGCTCTGCGACTACGATACTCTCCGTTGATGAAGGTTCTTCGTGTACCATTACGGTTGCTTCTTCCTCTTGCTCCAGCTTCCATTCTTGCTCCAAATCACCTTGCATCGCGGCCGCAAGCTTTTCCATCTCTAGGAGACGATCCTCCTCTTCAGATAGCTGTGATTTTGCCATGATCTCATCCATTTGTATGGGATCAGTTGAGTCCATCACAACTTTAGACTCCTCGACTTCAGCAAAAGCGAGCAGAACTTCCAGCGCATTGACGACCTGAGCCGGCTTTGCGGTAACCTTCCTTTCCTCCATCGCCTGATGCTTGATTTGAGGTTCTGGTTGTTCTGGTTCTGGCTCTGGCTCAACACTGCTTTGTTGGAGCTCTACGACTTCAGGAATATGCTCTTCCTCGTGAACTAACTTACTTACGAATTCCTGATTGGATTCAGAGCTTGCAGCAACTTCATACAAAATCTCCTCATCTTGTTTCGTAACTAGTAACTCCTCCGGCTCAGAATACGCTTGATCTACAGCCTTCAAACTCTCTGCTTGCACGGTTGTACCTTCGGCTAAGTTAGCCTGCAATGCCAACTCTTCTTTCTCTACAATCGCCTCTACAACTTCGATTTCTGCGACAACGACTTCCGTGCGCTGCATATCTTGCGGGATTAAATGACCTATGACACGGGGAACACCATATTTTCGAACAATTTCATTCACGCGATTAGGTTTAAAAGGTTTCATGACATACCCATTTGCCCCTGCCTTCAGGGCATCTGAGATGAGATCCTGCTGACTCATAGCCGAACAAATGAGAACGACTGCTGATGGATTGAGTTTACGAATTTCCTTCATCGCTTCAATTCCATCCATCTCGGGCATTGTAATGTCCATGAGAACAATATCAGGCTGAAGTTCCTCATACTTCTGTACAGCCTGTCTACCATTCTCTGCTTCCCCGACCACCTCATGACCGTATTGCTTCAAAATATCAGTCAACATTTTCCGCATAAATTTCGTATCGTCAACGACTAGGATTTGGAATGACATTGAAGGTACCTCCTTCCAGAATGGTTAATCTGTAGTTACTTGATGTTATTTAACATTTTTAACGAACACGTTGAAATGGTCTGTCGTTGGGATACCTTCTGGCGGATTATCATAAAGATCGTCATCATAAAAAATCTGCAGCCGGGACTCTTTCTTCTCATCGAATTGTAGCTCAGGGACATTTGTCCAGTTAGGCGTCCCCTTATATGACTTTATTGAGCTTCCACCAGCAACCAAGTCGCCTCTAACTGCATTGAGCTCAACTCCACGAACGCCTCCGTGTATACCGCCTGTCAAATTCAGCTTTGACATGACGCCATATAAGCGAATGCCATTCTTCGTATAAAAGAATGCGCGTACTTTATCCTCAACACTGTTACTTCCTGCTTTGGAGTTATTACCTAGCACGATTTCACCTGAAGCAACGAGAACTAACGGATTCGTTTCGCTCTCTCCTGCTACTACTTTGTTAATGGACGTCAGTTCGTTCAACTCCACATTGCCATCTACATATACAGTACCGTGAAGCGTGATTTCTCCAATGATTCTCAAATCACCTTTGATGTACATACTACCTCGCGGAAAATTAAAGCCGCTATTCATCGTGACATTGCCATCCACAGCAACAAATTCACCTGATTTTAACGAAATCTTTCCTCTTAGATCGGCAGCAACTAAGTTAGGATCCAAGGACCTCACATAGAGGGAGCCATTCGCTAATGTAAGCTCCGAATCGTTATTCTCCATGGTGAAAACCCCATTGTTGACGAACAAATCCACCTTCGTCTCTGGCGTTGCACCGATCTTTCCTTCCACCTTACCTTGTACGGAAAGCCATTGATCATTTTTTAAAATACTTTCTGCAAAATCTCCAAACAGTGGCGTCGTTTCTAGCAAGTCCGTAGGATCCGGTGCTTTATACCCTCCTAATGCGGCTAACTTAGCTTCCAAATCAATTTGCGTTTTGTTCACTACATACCCTTCCACATCAACTTCCACATCAGCATCCAGCGTTGGATCTTCTAACGGAAACTTTTGTGGAGCGAAATAGGAAGGGAGAACAATGTCACTTGTTACTGACGGCGGGAACTCATTCACACCATCCGAATGAACAAAATTATACTTCCCAGGCGGGTTCGTATCGCCATCTCCATTCACTCGAATGAATCCTCGAATGGCAGGCAGGCCCGTCTGTATGCCGAATTTACTTCGGACTGTGCCACTTGTTGTCCCTGAAAACAGCGCTTCATCCCTTATCTGTAAATGGTTGGCAACATAGATGTCACCGACGATAGAAGGAGTGCCATTCAGAATCAAATCCCCTCCTGAAGAGACGGGATAACGAAATACGGGATTGATCGTACTCACATAAACCGTCATCTCTTTGGTCACGATTTTCTCAGGTTTGCCTTCTATGATTCCTCGCGACCGTATCCAAAACTTACGTACATACGGAAAATCAGGATTGGTCAGAGGTTTGATAGTCGATCCTTCTGGGTTACTGGTTGTCTCCGCCGAGAGAATATCGACCTGATACTTCCCTTTTTTGGCAGTAATAACTTCACCATTACCGTCCTTCTGATTCTTACCCACGCCCACATCTTTATCAATAAATGGAAGTATCAGTGACAATTGATTCTGTACATTCCGCACACTACTTCGGTAGTTAGTTCCCCCTATGGTTTCCCCATTGGCAACCGCTCTGCGAATTTGTGCGAGTGTATCATCCAACCCTTTCTGCGCTATCGCTTCAGCTTGAATACCGGACTCTGTAGTCGCCGCTTGTATCGCTCCACCTCGCAGTACGCTCATCAGAATGAGGCCCATCATGGTCATTAATACAACAGCTAGTAAGGCGATGACAAGTGCCGAGCCCTCCTCATTATGCATCCTCGGTTGGAGGCCAATGTTGTCTTCGTTCACGGAGTTCAAAATATTCCTCCTCCAATCCGTTACTTTTAATCATTGCGGAAAAGTGGGATTTGCGAATCAATAACTAGCTTTGGGCTATCAGCCGACTTATACTGAACCGCATTACTTCTGGCATATTCGAGCGTTACTTGAACGCGGTCATGATACTGACTCGCTTCACTTATGCTACCCTCACTGATTGTAAATTTACTTCCCAGTTGGAACTCTTTGACAACTACATTGGTTCCTGCTGGTCTAACTTCAATTTTCCCTCCGCCTATAGGATCCGCCTTTACTTCCATTTCAAAGAGATCAATATAAACCTTTGGATCATTGTTTTTCTTTGCATAACGAATGATCTTCTTATCCGTCCCTTCGTCCTGAACGTAAATCGCTTCTTTCAGTTCCGAAATAATCTGACTGTATAACCCGTCTCCTTGATTTCGCATTTGGGTTTCCATCGTGACTCGTTTATACATCGATACGCCCATTAGCATAAAAGAGTACAGGATGGAGGCTACCATGCCGAAGATCAGCAAGGCAGCCAAAAGCTCAATCAAGGTCATCCCTTTCTCATTGCGCTGCATGTGGTGCTACCACCTTTTGATAAGATACGTATCGAGTGTCGTTGATAATTTTGCTGACGGCTCTTCAAGAGACTCATCTCCCGACCAATACACAGTCACGAACATTTGAGCCAAATAGTCGTCCGAATCATTGCGAAACGGATCGGCAGCCTCCCAGCGAGAATAGCTCTTATCTAACTCAACCAAATAGCGATACGTCGTGCCATTAATCTCAGTCGAGTTCAATTTGTCTTTCATCAGCTCAGATCCATTACTTGATAAGTCACCTGAAAATTTAGGATTGTTCGTCAGCTGGGAAACAATGGTATTATCATAACCTGATTTGAAGAAATCTCGCAGCTCAGCTGCTTTCAATCGAGCTAAGTTGGCACCAATAATTTTGCGGCTCTCTTGAGCCGATTTATCAACAGCTGAAGTGAAATAGCCCATCAGCGTGACGCTGATAATCGACATAATCGTCACAGCAATTAAGATTTCCACGAGTGACATACCGTCTTCGTTAGGTTGGGCTTGCTTCAAACGTTCATTGCGGCGCACCGTAAGTCCTCCTCACTACTTCACCGATTTCGCCAGTCTAGTTGTTGTTTTGTTCAGTATCGAATTGAACCACCAATGGTTGTTGAATGATTTCGACATTGGAACTGTCAACAAGTTTTAGGAAGACATAATATGTTCCGGAAGTCGTGCTCGTTTTGGTTGTAACCGTCAAGCGCTTCGATGCCAATGGCTTCCATTCACTTTTCTCCGGTGTTGCCGGTGTTGCCGAGGTCTCCTTGATCTTGATCGCGTAATACATGGCTTTCAATGTGAACCCGTGTTCTACGTGACTACCAAAAGTACGATCAGTAACAGGATACTTCTCATCCACCACAGCCACACTTACCGGTTTATCTGAAATATCACCAGCATTATAATTCATGCCCTTGAGCGTAGCCGTTGGACCTGGATTAACCACGAAATATTCAGGCGTTTGCGCAGTTGAAGTGGTGCCGCCTATGGATGTTGCTTCAAAATGAATTTGATGCCAGCCCTGGCGTTGCTCGATCGTACCCATGCCTGTTACATCGCTTAATCTAAACGCATAGGTGTTGCCATTCTTAGTCATCTTAGGTGAACTTGATGAAATAGAAAGTGACTTATTATCGAACCAGACCTTCACACCAGTCACAGGACTTAGATCATCGGTTGCCGTAATATAAATGATGCCGTCGGCCTCAGTGTCGGTTGGATTTTTGATATCTTTGCTCCAGCTAATCATGGGCCCTGTGCTGTCTAAGGAGACATTCCCAGTCGCTACCGCCCCTGAAATTGGAATCGCTGCACTTCCGCTGATCGCATTGGTGAAGGCGCGTGTTTTGAAATTCACGCTATTGCCATCAGGAATAACGACACCGCTCGCATTTTGAGATTGCCAATTTCCGTTATCAACGGAAATTTCATAACCCGCAATATAGGCCCCTTGGAAATCATCATTGGCATATATAGTTGAACTCGGAAGATGTGATTTAGCACCCGATACAGAACGAAGTTTACCTGGTCCGGCATGCCAGCCATTTTCAGTAATCAGTTTCCCTGCCCCGTCTATGAGTTCATACGATACTGGCGCTGTTGGCTTCAAATCAATTTCCTCGGTCGTTCCATCCTTGTAACTAATTCGAACCATCGAATGATCTGGATCTATGAAGTGAATATCCGTAATTGCTGAATTCTTATTCTTAATCGTCCATTGTTTCTGTTTATCACTAGCACGCAAACGTTGTAACTCTCCCGCACTATTCCCGATATACACATTGCCATATTTATCAACTACACGAACACTTACGGACAGCTGTGTATCGAAATTGATGTTGAACTGTCGGTTCGCGTTACAAGCATCTTTGTACGTTACTTTGGCATCTTGCAGTGGATAGTCTCCGGCCGCCGTGTCAGGAATCAATTTAATAGCTAGATCAATCTTGTCTTGGTTCGGGCTAAAAGGAAAATTAATATCACCTATGTTGACCACAACTTCGTGTGTTGCAGCTTCATACTTTACATTTGAATCATTCTCATCAGGTGCCAAGATGAAGCCAGCTGGAATCGGTTGTCGTAGCTGTACATTTTTGAGCTGAGCCGGCGCTTCGATTGTATTAGCAATGTTATCAAATATCTCGGAAAGTTGGCTTGCAGAACTTGCTTCATAAGCGTTTCCACCTGTCTTGGTAGCAATATAATTCAATAGGTCCAAATCGATCTCTTCAGAACCAGGCGTAGCCAAAGCTATCGTAAATACTTTTATCCCAAGACCTGCTAAGACATCAGCATCTGCTTTTGCAGCGTTTTTGGCACCTGAATCACTCGTTATCAGCCTATTGCCGTTGTTTTCATCGGTCCATACCGTTGCTTTACCATCTGTTAGCAAAATAATTTGTTTTACAGGCTTCGTTCCTGTCGGAGTTAGCATCGTCTTCGCTTTGGCGAGTCCATCATCAATATTCGTGCTGCCTCCAGAACTTAATTTGTTAATTTCGGTCTGCACTTTTGCATAATCCGTTGATAAATCAAGTACTTTTGACGCATCGGAGCTAAATTTAATGAGTCCAAGGCGGTCCCCCATGTTCACCGCTTTAAATTTATCCGTTAACGTTGTCGATGCAGTTTTCAAAATATTAAGACGAATAGGCGTCCTGCTATCATCTTTGTCCATATGGTAGGCCATACTGCCAGAAACGTCGGCGACGAAGGCAATATCTACTGCAGCGCGCGTTTGAGTTACGGTATGTGTACCACTCGGGTCTAGCGTGTAATTAATTGTGACTACTTGATTGCGCTCTACGTTCGTAACAGGAACATTTCCTACACCGCTTATCGCTAAGCAACCGTTGTCAACCTCTGTCCCATAAACGGTATTCGATCCTACTATGGAAGGGAGCATGCTCGTGAGCAGCATCCCTGCCAACATGATTGCACTTTTCTTTTTTACTTTTTGATACCAATGCATGGATTGAACTCCTTTCTACACCAAATGTATGATTCTCGAGATAACCTTGAATGCTTCAGCACGAGTTAGTGATCCTCGCGGTCTAAACGATCCATCTTCATAACCGCCAACGATTCCAGCTTGTATAACATGTTGTAGAGATTCTTTATTAAGATCTGTTAAGTTACCGATATCCGTGAAGTCACCAGTGCCCGCTCCACCTTTTACCGCATACTTCTGTAAAATACGATCAACAAGCCCGACCATTTCAATCCGTGTAATCGGTAAATCCGGTGAAAAATTCAGATCCACAGGTCTTAGATCAAGTAAACCCATTGTTTGTGCAGAAGCTACCATCCCGGTTGACCAATGCTTCGCCATATCCTCGTACCCCACAACAGGTGTTTGAACAGGTTCAATTCCCAGTGCTTTAACAACAAGCGTTACAAACTCCGCCTTCGAAAGCGTTCGATTCGGACGAATCGTATGATCTTCATAGCCATCAATAATCGATTTCTGCATGAGATCAAGAATATCTTCCTTCGCCCAATGGGTTTCAGCGTCAGTAGGAACTGAGTTTACTTTCGTTTGTTTCCATGTTCGCAGCGTGGGTACAGCCTCAGGAATATCAACCGATTTCTTAACTGAACCGAGTGTCGGTGCGACCGCGCGATTAGGATCTTGAAAAGCTATACCATACACGTTTATTAAACCATCTGAACTGACCTTCGCACTTCCATTCTGAGCTACTTCCGCGTCCGTAGGGATGTTAGCCCATGGAACCTTGCCTACATAAGCTTTGACACGATAGAACTCTTGGGAGGCGCTTTCAAAGTACGAACGTATCGACTCTTCGACGTCAGTGGCATGAAAATCAAGTTTACCTGACGAATCGATACCGATTTCATCCCAGAATACGAGCAAATCATTGTAGTCGCGGGCGATTGCCCCTGTCCATATTTTCACATTTACTCCTGATGCATTTACGTTAGTAACGACAGCAAAAGGTTCCTTAGAAACAATCATCCCTACCTGCCAACCTGTAGGAGGTGCCAGCTTCATAGTTTCGTATTTCTGATTCCGCGCTTCATAATCAAGTCCCTGTACTTCTGCGAATGGGTTACTTACTTGGATTGTTGCTGCCGTGTTAACGGATGCTTCGCTTGCAAGAACCGCAGACGGTGACATGATAGATAAGACAAGCAGTGCAGTAACGAGTGCATGTTTATTTTTTTTCATTTAATCTTCTCCTATGCTCATTTCATATTCTTTGATCGCATCTCGATGAATGATGCCTTCGTCGACTAGCTGCTTCAGACTGGAAACCATCGTTTGCATACCGATTTGTCGATTCGTTTGAATGACAGATTTAATTTGATAAATCTTTTCTTGCCGAATTAAGTTGGCTACCGCAGGGGTATTAATTAATATTTCCAGCGCCATCGCTCTTCCTCGTCCGTCCATTCGCGGAACGAGACGTTGGGATAAGACACTAATCAGTACGGATGCGAGCTGTACGCGAATTTGTCTTTGTTGCTCTGTTGGAAAAACATCGATAATCCGATCGACGGTTTGAGGTGCATCTGGGGTATGTAGTGTCGCGAGGACAAGGTGACCAGTTTCTGCAGCTGTAATAGCAGTCTTAATGGTTTCTAAGTCCCGCATCTCACCGACAAGAATGACGTCTGGATCTTGACGAAGTGCAGCACGCAAACCATTGGAGAACGTTAACGTATCGATACCAATCTCACGCTGTGCGACTAGACAATTCTTACTTGGGTGAATGTACTCAATCGGATCTTCTAGGGTAATGATATGTTTCTTTTGCGTTTCATTGATAAAATCGATGATGGAAGCAAGTGTCGTTGACTTCCCGCTTCCTGTAGGACCTGTTACTAGCACTAAGCCTTGATGCTTATGTGCAAATTGCTGAACCAAATCCGGCAAATTTAAGCTAAAAAGGGAAGGCACTGTCGTCGATAAAACACGAAACACCATGTTGATACATCGTTTTTGCTTGAACACATTGCCCCGATAACGCGAAAGACCCGGAAGCTCGAACGAAAAATCAACTTCCCCCTTTTTGGATAAGGTTTCATATTGCTCTTTTGTCAAAATTTCTTTCGCCATTCGATGTGTATCTTCAGGCGAAAGCACAGAGTCAACCACCTTCATCAACTTCCCATGTAGCCGCATAAGTGGTTCTGTGCTTGCATTGATGTGCAAGTCAGAAGCCTTCGATTCGTAAGAAACACGCAGCAGATCTTTTAGTGATAAGATGTCAGACGTAGTTGGTGATATCATACTCATCGTATTTCCCCCTATATGGTCATGGTTTTCATTAATAGACTGGATTGGACTTTCCAGCAGGTTTACTATAAGGAACTGGAAGAGGTTCTTTGAAAAACTTCTGTAAACCAGGTGCATAATACGAAACTAAGGAAACATTAACCGTAATTTCACGTTTCAATGCATTCAACTTAACAGGCGCTCCACCTTTCACTGCAAAAGTCAACTTGTCTACTTGCATCAAGCGATTGGTCGTTTGCAATTCTTCCAGAAACTGGTGAATTTGCTGATAGTCTCCTTTAGCCGTTGTGTTGAGCTTAATTGGTATGGCTAATGATAACGATTGTGTAACAGCCGGTGTGACGGTTGTGCTGCCTTTCACGGGCGCTGGACTGCTCTGAGGCGAGCTTGCAGCAACATTAGTCGGTGGGTCTGCCACCTTGCCAATTTCGAAATTATAGCTGGCTAATGACATTTTCGTGATAACCTCCAACATACGAACATCACGAATGAGTCCTTCGACATCAGGCACTTCAGGAACACGGCTGCGCGTTTTCGATAGACTTACTTGCTCGGCAGCACCTACTGCGCTCCCCCCAGATGCCCGTTTATTCAAGGCGTCCAACTCTTGTTTTTTCTGGATCAAAAGATGCGCTTTGGTCGCCTTTTCACTTTGAAGAGGTTGTAGGAAGTTGATATACACCATCACGAGTGCCAACGCTAGGATGAAGCCCACGATGATTTGATTTCTAGTGCTACTCAGCATGCTCATTCGTTAGATCAACCTTTCTTGTTGGCATCAGCCTTGTACTGTAGCTCGAATGATGCTTGAATGACAGGCAGTGGTGGGATCGTAACCGCCGGTGAATTTTTATCCTCTGGCGCTGAAGCCACTTTATTCATCCCGCTTGTAGAAATTAATGTAAACGAGCTTGAAGTTTTCGTCGCCTGCATGAACGTGATGACATCTTCACTAGAAGCAAAATTCCCCGTCACCTTAAGTTTGTTGCTATCTCCAAATGAGAGAGCCGTTAGATTTGAGTTAAGCGGCATTAATGCTGATAGCTTATCTAATACATCAGTCACTAAAGGCTTACTCGCGATGAGTTGCTTCGGTATCGCAATGTAATCGGCAACAGCTCCAGCAGATGGGGAATTGGCAAGCTTCGATTGACCTTCCTTAATTTGAAGATTGACTTGTTCTAATGCCGTATTCGTCTTCTTAATGTCTGACTTCGCGCTCGTGTACATCCATCCCATACCGCCAACAACCAGTACGACAGCAGTCAAGAAGACATATCGGAGAAGTGGACTTGTACCTGCTTGTTCTTCGTGCCGCATTTGCAGCAAGTTAATTTCGATGGACTGTAGCTTCTGTACGCCTGCACTCATCGTCCTTAAGCCCCTTTCATCGCCAGTCCAACTGGAACCGCGTAAGCTTGACATGTTGTATCTTCATCTTTGAGAATGGCTGGCAATGGAAACGAGGTAATCTCACCTGTGAAAGCACTTTCTAGATGCTCAGGGAGTGCTGTAATCCATTCATGATCGCCTACGAGATATACAAGCTCGACATGCTTTTGATCCGTGGAAACGGTATATTGGAAATAATTCAAGACGCGACCAAGCTCCATAGATAGATTACGCGCATAAGCCGCAAGCTGATCCGTACCTGTATCTAGGAAGAAACTTGTATTAATTTGAATGGAGCGGAAAAATACAGGTATGCCGTCCACGAATATGCTGACATCCGCATGATCTGGCTCGACATGCAACAGCATGAATCGATCCTTCATCGCGGTGCCGGTTAACCGTGTATGACGTACCAACATACGGTGTAAAGCTAGCGGCGCCAAATCTACGGACACAGGTACTAACCCTGACTGCTTCACAACGTGCGCATAGCTCTCAACCACTTCTCCTGGTGTTGCAAAAATAAGCACTTCCTCTTGTGCAGAGGCTTTGGATGACTTCGTAGCACCCTCCACAGAAGCAGCCGCTTCATCTTTTGGTGCGCCTAAGCGAACAAAATCAAAAACAGGATTTTTGAACGGCAATTGTTGTCCGCCATGCAATTCGACGTCGATCATATTACGTAATGCTTTATCTTTTAAGGCCGAAAAGACTGATTTACGCAGTACCACATTAGATAGCGGTACTGTCACATTGATATGAGCACCTTGTAACCCTATTTGCTTCACTAAGGTTGAGATGCGCGCAATGACCGAGTCTTCGTCCACGAATTTTCCGTGTTTAATACTGCCTCTATCCAGCGCAATGGAATGACGCTGTGTCAGGGTAACCTGTCCATTCACGTTCATAATTTCAACCAACTTCGCTTCTGTATCCGAAATTTGCATGCCGTATGTGTACTTGCTCGTTTTCTTTGCGAACATTGCGGAAACTCCTCTCGGTTATGCATGACTATAAATGGGCGCGCCGCCTGAGGCGGCGCGCTTGTGGTTGGGGTATTAAGGTAATTCTAGTGGTTCAGTGTCAATTTTCTCTTCTGCCAGAGCGTCCATATAAGGCACAGCCGCTGTTTGTGTACCTACTAAAGTTACTTTATAACTAAATACGCCATCCTTATTTGTAATTTCTACTGAAGAGCCATCAATTCCACCTGTACTTGGAGCAGTGAAAGTACCAGCGTCATAAGTTTCTCCTTTATTGGATGGATCTTGTGGGACGGACTGTAAATAACCTAAAGATTTCATCTTCTCCATGTTAATAACCGTTGGTGCAGTTGTGCTAACATTGACACCTTCACCAGAAATGTAGAGTCTTGCAGCGTCTACTAGCATATGAGCATTAGAACGATGAGCGCTTTGTTTAGATTTTTCAATAATTGTGGAGATTGAAGGAATTGCGATTGCAGCAATAATAGCAATAATAACGATTACAGCTAGCAACTCGATTAGCGTCAAACCTTTTTCATTTTTCATTGCATCTCTGAAAGACATTTTAGGAGCTTTAAATCCTTCAATTTGTTTGTTTTCCATTACCAATGCGTTCATTTCATTCCCACCTCTAGGTTTATTTTGGTTATGTACGTGCTCTTGCCAATCTGGTGTTACATTATGTTGTACTGCTAGTAAAGCCGCCGACATGTTTGTCTATCACCTCCCTTCAAGCTAATTTGAATTTAGCCTAAGAAATTGTCGTACATTTTGAACATCGGACTCATGATGGCTGCTACAATCACACCGACTATGCTGGATATAAACAGCAGCATCAGAGGTTCAATTACCGCCTTCAATCGATCTACACTTTGATCTACATCGGCTTCAAAAAAATCTGCGATTTTCGCAAGCATGTTATCGACTTGCCCGGTTTCCTCTCCAATCATCAGCATTTGAACGACCATTTTTGGGAAAATGCCGCTTTTCTGAATAGGCTCGGAAAGCATCTTACCTTGCTGCAAGCTATCTTTCGCTTCTACCAGCACCTTGGCAATGACGCGATTGCCAACCACCTTTGCAGTAACGTCCAGTGCCTGAAGGACAGGCACCGCACTGACAAATAGTGAGGACATCGTACGTGTCATTCGTGCTACTGCTGCCTTCTTGAGAATAATACCAAATACTGGGATTTTAAATTTAATCGTATCGACCCAATACTTCCCCTCTTCACTCGATGTAAAGCTACGGTATAAGACAATCAATCCAATAAGTCCAGCCAAAAACATCCACCAATAATTCACAATGGCATCACTGGAACTCATTACAAATCGCGTTATCAAAGGCAATTCGGAGCCCTGATCCAGAAACATGGATGCGAAGGTTGGGACGATTTTCAGCAGAAGGAAAATGACGACGACGATAGCGATCACCAGAACAACGATTGGATACGTCATTGCTGATTTGACCTTTTGAATCGTTTTATGCTCCTTCTCATAGTGTTCTGCCATTCGTTCCAAAACTTCGTCTAAATTACCGCCTGTTTCACCCGAAGCCATCATATTGACGAACATGTCAGGAAATACCTTCGGATGCTCACCCATACCTTTAGATAAAGGGTGCCCATTACGTATTTGCTCTGAAATGTCGCCTAAAGCGGTTTTCAAATATTTGGAGGTTGTTTGATCTTCCAGAATCGAAACCGCTTGATCGATTTGAATACCAGCTCGGATCAAAGTAGCAAATTGTCGACAGAAGATTACGAAGTCCTCGAGCTTGACCGCGCGTCCTATGTGGATCTCCAGATCCATCGCCGTCTTCCGCTGCTCTTGGATGCTGCGAATGGTAATCCCGCGTCCTCGCAATTCCGTAATCGCCAGCTGCTTGTTCTGGGCTTTCACCATCCCTTTCAGCTTCTTGCCGCTTTCATTGACGGCTTCATACGTAAAGTTCGCCAAGTTATTTGTTCACCTCATTCCTAGCCTATTTCAGATCAGCTGCTATTCGTCTGCCACGGCTTTTAACACTTCTTCAATCGTGGTATGACCTTGGCGAATCTTAAGCAACCCATCATAGAGCATATTTTTAAAACCATGCTTAACCAGGTGTTGCTCTAACTCACTAACCGGGCGATTCTGTACAATCAGGCTGCGAAGCGGTTCATCGACAACGAGCAATTCATGTACGGCTATTCGACCTCTATAGCCAGTTTTATTGCAGGTTCCGCAGCCCTTTCCCCTTGTAACCATCACTGGCTTATCTGTTGCCCTTGGGGAAGTCAGAGGAACTACAACACCTGTCCCCGTACCTGCCAACTGCTGCTCATTGCCATGTAAGAGACCATGCGTTTCCAGCAGCTTCATTTCATCCTCACGAGCCGGTACCTGTGCGGCACATTCCTTACATACGCGTCGTACTAAACGCTGGGCAACGATACAGGATAATGAAGAAGCGATGAGGTAGGAATCAATGCCCATATCCACAAGACGGCTGATCGTACTTACCGCACTGTTCGTATGGATCGTGCTTAATACCAAGTGACCAGTGAGTGAAGCACGCACCGCAATTTCTGCTGTTTCCGCATCCCGGACCTCCCCGACCATAACAATGTTCGGATCTTGTCGAAGGATGGATCGCAAACCAGAAGCAAAGGTTAGACCAATCTGCGAGTTTACTTGCACTTGCGTAACACCATTCATGCGATACTCGACTGGATCTTCAACTGTAATGATTTTGACATCATCACTATTTAATTGTCCGAGGGCTGAATATAAGGTCGACGTTTTCCCGCTTCCTGTAGGTCCCGAGATCAACATAATCCCATTCGGCTTCTGGATCATTTTGTCGAATTTCACCAAATTCGCTTCACTAAGTCCCAAATCGGCAATTTTCTTAACTCCTGCAGATTGATCTAAGATCCGCAGAACGATACTTTCCCCATGAACCGTTGGCAATGTCGAAACCCGGATATCTATCCTGCGGTTATCCACTTGCATCTGAATACGACCATCCTGAGGTAGTCTTCTTTCGGCAATGTTCAACTTCGCAATGATCTTCAATCTCGCCGTCAACACACCTTGCATATGCTTCGGCAGCGCTTTCTCCGTTCGAAGAACACCATCAATCCGGTACTTCACGATCAGCTGTTTCTCTTGTGGATCAACATGAATATCGGACGCCCTCTGCTGCACAGCGGATTGAATGATTTGATTGACCAGTTTGACAATCGGAGAGCCTTGATCATTCGCTTCTGTTTCTTCATCTTTGATCTCAATTTTATCTAAGTCGACCATCAGCTCATCGACAGATTCTTTCATACCATAATTTTTGGTGATCGCTTGCTCGACTTCGGAACGAATGGCTATGACAGGCTGCACACTCATGTTCGTCGCCATTCGAATTTCTTCAATGGCACCATAGTTTAACGGATCAACCATCGCCACTTTAATTTTGCCATTCTTACGTTCAATTGGAATGACACAGTGCTTACGAGCAAGCGTTTCTGGAATTAGCTGCACAGTTTGCATATCCAACTGCGTCTCAAACATGTTGACGACTGGAAACCCTAACTGAAACTCCAGCACTTCAACCAGCTGTCTTTCTGTGATCAACCCTTTATCAATGAGAATCTCACCGATTTTCTTCCGAGTGTGCACTTGCTGCTTCAACCCTTGTTCGAGCTGATCCTCTGTGATGAGTCCGTTCATGACAAATAGTTCACCTATGCGCATTGGGGGGTCCTCCCTTCTGTTGATAGAGTACGTGACGGATCTGTGCAACCTAACTTAGTGATTTACGGTGATTTTATTTCTTCGGCCGTTGGCGCCTTTGCAATGACAATGGGATGTGGTGAATAAAAATCTTTATATATCAGCTCGTTCTTGCCATCACTCTTCTCATCCGTGAACACCTTGACCAGAAGTCCTGATAGACCTTCACTGCGTTTAGCATCACCTTGACCTGCCAGCGTAAAATCGGTCACAAAAATGCTTTCCGGTGCGAATACTTCTTTAGTAACCGAAATTTTAGGAGCTTTCCAATCCGCTTTCGGCTTCCCATTAATCGTCACGACAGGCGTTTCACCGTTGTAAATCACGCCTACTGTAATCGGAACACCTAACGAATTATAGAAAGTTAAATCTTTCTGTTCACCCTGAAAATCAACATCAAATCCAGCAGCTGTATATGTCGGATTGTCCTGATGCGCATAACGTTCACCGACTTGCATTCCGGCACGCAGTGCAGCTTCATACAATAAAGAGGCTACATGCGATAACTCATCTGCTTTCTTCTCAGGTACCTTGCCTTTGCTTGCCTCGGTCAACCAGGCTTGAAAGGAAAATAGCTTCCCTGGCTCAAGTTTGATCAATCCAGCCTGCTCTAGCCATGCTTTCACATTCGCATTCACAGCCACAATACTTTGCGCTTGCGATATCACCTGTAAACCTGTCGTAGAAGGCTTATCCGTTGATGATGCTGATGATGTTGCTGGAGTTGCCGCTGCAGCTAGTGTACCTGCAGGTGTAGCTGTCGGCGACGCTGAGGACGTTGAATTTACCGATGCCGTCGGTTTAACCGATGGCTTCGCGCTTTCTTTTTCCGCCCCAGCAGCTAATGCAATGCCTTTTGTTGAAGCGTTGTCCGTGGTCTTCCAGAACATTAAGCTTTCTAATTTGTGCTCTGAATTCCACTCGATGAATCCTGCCGCCGATAATCCATATACACTTCCAGAACCGACGACGCCTAGAAGAAGAATCCATTTAATAGGCTGCAGGATCAAGGCCTTTCTTCTTTGTCTCATAGCCTACCGTCCCTCAAAGCTCGACATTTTCCCTCCCGTTTCGGTGGGATGCCTCAAATATAGACGGTAATTTCTTTAGAGCAAATCATACATATTTATTAATTCAAATGACCTAATGCATGAACTATAATTCTTAAGCCACGCTAGGCGTTATTGGGCCATTTTATAGGGATTTCATGCTAGTTAACGGTATCGACAGGATACTGAAGTCGGGATTTCACACCAGAAGTCCTTCTTAGGAAGCGGTTTCATATAGTTCTTTCGAAACGCCTCTTGGCGTTGTAATTTACGATACTTATATATAACACTTGCATATGTATCTAATTGATCGTGCTTTTTCAGCAATTTCCTTGAAAAATGGGTCTTCCACGTATGTCCCGCAACAAGTATTTCACGCTTCAACGATTTTAATTGTCGCCATTTCTAAGCTATTAGGGACTATATAGACTGACTCCTCATTGAAAACTCAAGTTAACACGGGCTACTTCCCGTCTTTTCACGCCGATTTCTCAGCTGCATACAAGAACTCAGATCGAAGAGCATACAAAAAAAGCCCCTATCCCACTTACATCGTGTGAGATAGAAGCTTTTTTCTACAAATTGAACCATTTCTCAGCTTAATACGTCAAAATTAATATATAGCTTATGTAAGTAACAACGTTCTCATAAATCCTTATGTAGTGCATATGTATACCTACTTACAAAAAAGATTAAATTGCGCCAAGCACACTTAGAATTAAAGATGCTTTGGAATTAACTTTCAGCTTGCGATTGATCTTCGTAACATAGACGCGCACAGTATTTTCGCTAATTCCCAAGACCTTGCCAATTTGCTTGTAATCGTAATCCAGCAGCCAATACGTCGCGACTTCCTTCTCACGAAGCGTCAGTTTGAAGGCCTTCAATCGTTCTTCCAGCATTTCCTCAACGAACCAAGTTTTACTCTGCAGCTCCGTCTTTCTTAACTCATATTCAAGCAGAAGAGCAATGGATTTGATGCATGGATACATGAAAGGTGCCGATATGTACTGAAAGGCTGTCAAAACTAAGTACCCTATGATTTGATTATCTGCTGTTTGTATCGGAACACACATCGTCACCCAGTTGTGCATCGTATCCAGATAATGATCCTCACCACTAATCCAAACCGGACGCTGAAGGTCAATAGCTGCCGACACCGCATTAGTCCCCGCACTAGACAGTGATAACGAAGAGCCAATGCCGATATTGTTTAAATTCGCGGCTTGCAGGATGGATCGTTCGTCCCCATTAATTGTTAATATGACCCCATGATTATCCGTTACCATCAATAAATTTGGAAAGTAGAAGGTGTTCGTCTTCAGATGTGCTTGCCGAAGGATGACGTCCATGAGTACTTGGTTTTTAGCTAATAGCCGTTCCATCATCTTGCCTTGCACGCGAAACCTCACGCGCGTCGAATCTCTCTGAACGCCATTAAGAAATGATTTCTCGTGTAGCTTAGCTATCTCCGCTTGTGAGATGCCGACTCTCTCTGTGAATTCATGCATTTGCGTCTCTTCAGCTAATCCTTTCATCAATTCCACTGCCTTTCCCCTATGTAACCTAGTAATGAAATAGCATCCATGCTGTGAGTAGAATTGAATTAATTGTCGTATATCGCCGTTTCTGTTTTCACTACCTTTACAAAATTATGTATTTTTCGCGCATGTGTCACTAACTATAAGGCTCAAAACGAATGCTTGAAATAGTGCAAAGGTAGTAATTCTAAGAAGATAGTATACTTGCACTACATAAAGACAGCGTTTGCAAATTTAACTCCATGAATAAGGATTTCAGGCATGTGCCATTCGTAGGATATATACGAAAAAAGTGTCCCCTTTTTAGCATCTAGGGCAACACTCTAAGAAAATCGTCTCATCTAAGTACACAACGAATATAATTATGACAGTTATACTAACATGAAAATTTACAAATACTTTCAGACTAATGATTTATTAGTAATTAAAGCCATTCAATCTGACGAAAACACGACATGGTATGGTCCATTTAGTAACAGGGACACTGCAGTGGAAGTTACGATGTGTGGTCGATTGGTGATTGCTGTACCTTTAAATCAACCTTCTTTAGATGTAACTTTCGATTTGGAATGGTTCATGAACCATTTTTGAATAAAATTAGGTTGTTGGATACGGCAATTATGAAAGGCTGCAATTTTCCATTCGCCTTTTTCCTTCACCACAACGTTCGTATTGATGGAATCTCGATTTTTAGGCGCCTTCTTCTGCCAACGCAGCTTAATCGCCCCTACGGCATGTGCAATAGCCATTTCTGGTGTCACGAATCGAATTTGTAGAGAACCACCTTCAACCATGCTTGATCCACGCAAAATACCATCAAACAGCTCTTGATGAATATCTCCTATCGCTTGTCGCCCCTTCAAATGCTGCCCATTAAACGTCACATAGTCTGCATCTTCTGTAAAGCATGCCCCAAATGCCTGGCCATCATGGTCATTCCATGCTTTGCTTAATGCTGTGAATATGGTAAGGATTTCTTTCTGGTCTTGCTCATTCACCAGTTGCATCATCTTATTTCATCCTCTCACTCTCCGTCGATTTCCTTATCTCCTATTGTGTCAGAATCGATATACGCAAGCCATACCGCTAGAGTAGGAATAAATCCCCGTCTCCGGACTGATTTCCACGCTAATTTCTTACATTTAACCCTAACCTTTTGAAACGCCGAGGCATATTATATAAAAAAAACTTATCCGTCCCCCAATTAATATTGATAAAGAGATAAGAATGCCTAGGAGGCGAGATGCCAATGACGCTCATCAGAGCAATTGAACAGACATTCTGTAAGTTGCATGCACCAACACTGGAACAATTGAAAGAGGCACTTCAATCGATAGAGAGACACCTAAGCTTCGTTCCAGATTTCAAAACCGAGCCTAATCAACTACCTTATGGTAGAAATGTGGTGTTTAGCTCACCCGAACTGGAAGTCATAGTCATTCACATTCCCGCTTCCCGCTCAACAGCCATCCATAACCATGGCTTGTCCATTGGCGCGGCTTATCTTGTCTCAGGTTCCTTAGTTAATTCATCCTTTGCTTTAGACACGGAAGGGTACCCGATTGCTCAGAAGGATGATTTCATACAAGCTGGCGAGTATTTCGTAGCACCAGCCGAGCAAATCCACCAGTTAAGCAATCCATTTCATGAACCGGCCATTTCCCTTCATGTGTATACGCCGCCGTTACGTGAAGTTCAACGATACTTACCCTATAGCGAAGTCTTAGATTATGTCATCTAACGAAAAACCCCTTGCAAGCTTACGTCATATGACGTGCTTACAAGGGGTTTTCTATGCCTATCTAATCCCAATTAGAATTGTAGGGAGTTCTCGATAAATGCTTTCAATTCGGAAATCGGCATGCGCGTTTGTTCCATGGTATCACGATCACGAACCGTTACTTGACCATCAGTCTCGGATTCGAAATCGTATGTGATACAGAATGGCGTGCCAATCTCATCGTGACGACGGTATCTTTTACCAATCGAACCTGTGTCATCATAGTCCACCATGAAATGCTTCGCCAGATCTGCGAAAACAGCCTGCGCTCCTTCACTTAGTTTCTTGGAAAGTGGGAAAATCGCTGCTTTCATTGGTGCCAATGCGGGGTGGAAGTGAAGAACCGTACGGCTGTCGTCACCATCAAGCTTTTGTTCTTCGAACGCATCAATCAGAAGCGCCAACGTTACACGGTCTGCACCAAGGGAAGGCTCGATACAATAAGGCACATAACGCTCATTCGTTTCTTGATCGATATAGTTGAAATCTTCACCGGAATGCGCCATGTGCTGCTTCAAATCGTAGTCCGTACGATCCGCGATACCCCAAAGCTCGCCCCAGCCAAACGGGAATTTGTATTCGATATCCGTTGTTGCATTACTGTAGTGGGACAACTCGTCGTCATTGTGATCACGAAGACGCAGATTATCAGCTTTCGCACCAAGGGAAAGCAACCAGTTATGGCAGAAGCTTCTCCAGTACTCGAACCATTTCAAATCTTCACCTGGCTTACAGAAGAATTCAAGCTCCATTTGTTCGAATTCACGGGTACGGAACGTAAAGTTACCTGGCGTGATTTCATTACGGAAGCTTTTACCGATTTGACCGATACCAAATGGCAGCTTTTTACGCATTGTACGCTGCGCGTTTTTGAAGTTTACGAAGATCCCTTGCGCTGTTTCTGGACGTAGATAAACAACGTTTGAGCTTGCTTCTGTTACACCTTGGAACGTTTTGAACATCAAGTTGAACTGACGGATATCTGTGAAGTCTTTGCTTCCGCAATCTGGACATACGATGTTATGCTCCACGATCAGCTTCATCATGTCATCAAATGTCATCCCATCGACGATGATTTCGATATCTTTCTCAGCCAGCTTGTTTTCGATCAATTTATCCGCACGATGACGTGCTTTACAGCTTTTGCAATCGATCATTGGATCGTTGAAGTTTCCTACGTGACCAGATGCCACCCATGCTTGCGGATTCATCAAGATTGCTGCGTCTAACCCTACGTTATACGGGGATTCTTGAATGAATTTTTTCCACCATGCACGTTTAATGTTGTTCTTCAATTCAACACCTAGTGGACCATAATCCCACGTATTTGCCAAACCGCCATAAATTTCTGAACCAGGAAAAACAAATCCTCTGTGCTTCGCTAATGCGACAACTTGCTCCATTGTTACACTCATTGTTCAATCGCTCCTTAAGCTTCTAGTTAGTGGGCCATCACCCAATGATGACCTTCCGGATCTGAGCAGACATCAAAAAAGCTCAACATCCAAAGGCATCAAATAATGCCTAGGGACGAGAGCTTCAGCACCCGCGGTTCCACCCTAGTTGATACACCTCGAAGAGCATGCATCCCCTTTATCGTATTGGCTCCGGATAGCCTTTTCCTTGAGCTTCATGCTGGGCTTACACCATTCCCCAACTCGCTGAATATGAAGTAGTTCAAGTACTATTCATCCTTCACAGCCACAATTGATCATTCAATTGGTTTTAGTTTACAAAATATCGCTGCAAAAATCAACTTCCCTAATATAAATGGGGCCTGCGATCTTCAAAAACGGGTATTTTGCCCCGTACTCGCACAACTTCTTCTAAATCAATCGTCGCTCGGAGAATCGCTTCACTCTCGTCACCTTCAACGAGCACCTCACCCCATGGGTCGATGACCATCGAGTGTCCGAAGAAATGCGTAGTACCGCTCGTCCCTACACGATTGCAGGAAACCACGTACATTTGATTCTCAATCGCACGAGCCATGAGAAGGGTACGCCAATGGTGCAGCCTTGGATGCGGCCATTCCGCTGGAACGAATAGAATTCGCGCGCCGTCTAATGCCAGTTTGCGAGAAAGCTCAGGAAAACGAATATCATAACAAATCATCGCCCCAGCAGGTACACCCTCAAGCTCAAATAATCCAAGTTGCTCCCCGCTGTGCAAAAATTTCTCTTCATCCATGAGTCGGAACAGATGAATTTTGGAATATTCCGCGATCTCGTTGCCTTCACGATCCCACGCATAGATGGTATTGAGCACACGATTTTCTTTTTTATCCGCAATCGATCCACCAATAATATTCACGTGATGTGTACGAGCAAAACTGCTCAAGAACGCTTTCGTTCTCTCACCATTGCTATCTGCCAGCTCATGAATTTCAGTTAAAGCATAGCCTGTGTTCCACATTTCGGGAAAAATAAGGACATCGGGCTTCTGTGATGCTTCAACCGCTTCCAAAAGAAGCTTCTCTAAATGAGCAAAGTTCGCATCTGGATTCCCAATTGTAATATCCATTTGAATGAGAGCAACATTAAGTAATTGTGAAGACATGTTGAAAAACTCCTTCCAGTCCAAAAAAATGCTGTATGTGTACATACTAGTCGAAAAGTGAGCTTAACTCAACATACACTTGGCATCCAAATCGGACTCACCTACACCGTTGGTTTAAAAAGCTTAGACTGACCTCTAGCGATGCTTAGCGTTTGCCAATCCTGAGAAGCCCAATGCTTACACAACAGAACAATTTGCCCAACATGATAACCATAGTGCGAAACTTGGCGCTGAATAGCCTGTAATACGGTATGACTTTCTCCTCGAATACGCACCTGTGCAAGCACATCCTCTGGTGTCAGCGAGCGTAGCGTTGCAAACAGCACTTGCCAACCTTCTTCCCATAAGGCAAGCAATGCATCTCGGGAAAGACTATCCCCTTCAAACTCGCCATCGCGATCACGGTTCTCTTTTTCCCCATCTGTGGTTAAGAAATCGGTCCAACGGGACAACATATTCCCATGCATGTGTTTGATAAGTACCTCTAACGAATTCGACTCTTCATCTAAAGTCTGATAAAAGAATGACTCATCCGTTTGGGCAAAAGCTTTATCCCCTAACTTCTTCATACTTTGAAAAGCACGTATCGATTCCTGTAGAAAAACATCTGCGATTTGGGCATGATCTGTCATCTGCATTCATCTCCTTCGTATCTCGTTGCCTCCATCATATGACAATGGCAAAATGAAGTACAATCGATTATCTTCATCGACTATGAAAAAAAGATTAATCATGTTACATTTAGGGTATAGTTTAAAATCCCGACCTCCGGAGTGTGAATTAAACCGTGACAAACGTATCTTCAACAACTTCTCGCTTTGCCATACAACCTGCTGAAAGAATGAAGGGGCTCCCTACACAATTTTTTGCAACGCTCGTAGGTAAAGCGAACGCCCAAATTGCCGCTGGCCATGACGTCATTAATTTGGGCCAAGGGAATCCTGACCGCCCTACCCCTCCACATATTGTGACATCCATACAAGAAGCATCGGCTAATCCTTTGTATCACAAATATCCGCCATTTAGCGGTTTTCCGTTCTTGAAGCAAGCGATCGCGCAGCGTTATAAGGAAGATCATAACGTTGATCTCGATCCGGATACCGAAGTTGCCATTCTGTTCGGTGGTAAAACAGGTCTGATTGAAATCGCCCAATGTTTATTGAATCCAGGCGATGTCTGCCTAGTTCCTGATCCCGGCTACCCTGATTATTGGTCGGGCGTTGCGCTGGCAGGTGCAGAGATGGCATTCATGCCGCTGCGGGAAGAAAACAACTTCCTGCCTGATTATGCTCAGCTGAAACAGTCCGACTTGGATCGCGCCAAGCTGATGTTCATTAATTATCCGAACAACCCGACCGGTGCTACCGCTCCCGCTTCTTTCTATGAAGAAACAGTTGCTTTCGCGGAGAAAAATGGTGTCGTTGTAGCCAGTGATTTCGCCTATGGGGCCATTGGCTTTGATGGTCAGAAGCCAATCTCTTTCTTACAAACCCCGGGTGCCAAGGAAGTAGGCATTGAGTTCTATACCTTGTCCAAAACGTACAACATGGCAGGCTGGCGTGTCGGCTTTGCCCTTGGCAACAAAGAAGTCATTCGCCTCATTAACTTGATGCAGGATCACTATTATTGCTCCTTGTTCGGAGGCATTCAAGTGGCGGCGGCTACCGCATTAACTGCCTCTCAAGACTGCGTAACTGAACTGCGTGATGTGTATGAAAGCCGTCGCAATGCGCTCTACTCAGCTCTTGCCAGCATTGGCTGGAACGCAAAGCCATCGCAAGGCTCGTTCTTCTCTTGGCTGCCAGTACCGAAGGGCCATTCGTCCCAGAGTCTTGCTGATCTCCTTTTAGAGGAAGCGAAAGTTGTCGTGGCACCAGGTGTGGGCTTCGGCACACACGGTGAAGGCTATGTCAGACTTGGGCTTCTATCTTCAGAAGAGCGCTTAGAAGAAGCCGTGCAGCGAATCGGGAAGTTGAATCTTTTTGGGTAGACCAGATGGGTAGTCCAAATGTGAGAAATGAATAGGAATCAAGGCTTTTAGTTCTTTACAAAGTCTTGCGTACCATGCTATTCTAGATAGAATTAAAATTCCAAACAGCAACGTTATGATGGGAATAGTACGAATCGTGCCGCACGTAACCAGGGAGTAAGCTCCACCGACTGAGAGAGCTTGCCGTGAACCGAATCCGAACCCGCCCCTGAACCGTCAACGATGAGTTGAACAGTGCCCTACTGTTATACAGGGATTCTAGAGTTGAGCGCTTTGTATTTGACATGCGCTAATCTAAGGTGGTACCGCGGAAGCAACAGACTTTCGTCCTTATGTTTGAGGACGGGAGTCTTTTTTTTGTATCTACATAGTAGGAAACCGAAGGATGGGATGAATATGACTCAGCGAATCGTCGTCAAAATTGGCAGCTCCTCATTAACTTCCGATACGGGCGGCCTGAATCCGGATAAAATACGTTTCTTTGCGTCAGAACTTGCGCAATTGCAGCGCAGCGGCAGCCAAGTGCTGCTAGTGACCTCAGGCGCAGTGGCCGCAGGCTTCACATCCCTTGGCTACCGCACACGGCCCAAGGTGCTGCACGAGAAGCAGGCTGCCGCAGCCGTCGGCCAAGCGCTCTTAATGCAGGCGTACCATGAAGCGTTTGCGTCCCACGGCGTGAGCGTGGCGCAAATCCTGCTAACGAGGTACGACTTCTCCAACCGCAAGCGCGTGCAGAACGCGATGATGACGATTGACGAGCTCCTGCAGCGCGGCGTCGTACCGATTATTAACGAGAATGACACCGTCTCGGTGGATGAATTGAAATTCGGCGACAATGATACGTTGTCGGCGTTGGTAGGCAATTTGGTCAAAGCGAACAAATTGATCATCATTACGGATATGGACGGCCTGTACACGGACGATCCTCGTAAGAACGCGAACGCACAGCGTATCGATCGCGTAGATGCCATCAGCGATGAGCTGTTCAGCTTCGCTGGAGGCTCTGGGAGCGCGGTCGGCACCGGCGGTATGCGCTCCAAGGTCGAGGCCGCCCGCATCGCTATGCGCGGGGGCGTGCCAGTCTTCATCGGGCGCGTACTCGAGCCCGATGATCTGAACCTTGCCGTGAACGGCAACGGCAAGGGCACGTACTTTGACACGGCGCTGAACAATCTGCCGGTCAAGAAGCAGTGGGTCGGCTTCCACTCGCTGCCCCAAGGGCAAATCATCGTTGATCAGGGGGCCAAGGCAGCCCTGATCAACGGCGGAAAGAGCCTGCTCCCCGCTGGCATCACGGCAGCAGTTGGCGACTTCCACCCCGGCGACGTCGTCGAGGTGATATGCAGTGAAGGCGCGCTGCTGGGCCGCGGCGTTGTCAATTATGCGGCTTGGCAAGTGCAAGCCGCGGCAGGCTTATCCACGGATGAAGTCCAGAAACGTGTCGAAGTGTCACGCATTGAAGTCATTCACCGTGATGAATGGGTGCCTTTGACCTAACCTTAGATATAGAAAGCGAGGATCTCCCTTACTCATGAGACAACAACGATTGCTAAACCCAACATTACGAGATGTACCGGGAGATGCCGAAGCAGCTAGTCACCGACTCATGCTGCGAGCAGGACTCATTCGCCAGTTATCCAGCGGTATTTATTCCTATTTACCATTGGGTCTTAAGGCCCTTCAACATATTCAAACGATCGTGCGGGAAGAGATGGACCGCGCAGGTGCGCAAGAGATGCTCATGCCTGCTCTCCATCCTGCCGAATTATGGAAAGCCTCTGGACGCTGGGATGTTTATGGTCCCGAATTGATGCGGCTTGAAGACCGCAATGGTCGCGAGTTCGCCCTAGGTGCCACGCATGAGGAAGTTATTACGACACTTGTTAAGGATGAAATTCATTCTTATAAGAAACTCCCTGTTACGTTATATCAAATCCAAACCAAATATCGCGATGAACGTAGACCACGATTTGGCCTGCTGCGTGGTCGTGAGTTCTTGATGAAGGATGCCTACTCCTTCGATCGCTCCGCAAGTGGTCTCGATGCCAGCTATCAAGCGATGTTTGACGCTTATGTCAACATTTTTACACGTTGCGGTCTACAATTCCGAGCTGTTGAAGCGGATTCCGGCGCGATTGGCGGTACGGATACGCATGAATTCATGGCTTTGGCGGATGTTGGCGAGGATACGATTGTACATTGTCCTTCCTGTCAGTATGCGGCAAATTTGGAGAAGGCGACTGGGATCATTACTAACGCAGGAGCATCATCTACCGACATGCCAAATGCACAACCAACGAAAGTGCATACACCTGGTGTAACGAGCATTAAACAATTAAGCCAATTCCTGCACATAGAACCACAGCAAATTATTAAATCAGTTGCCTTACAAGCAGATGGATCGCCCGCTATTGTTCTTATTAGAGGTGATCTCGAAATCAATGAAATCAAGCTGAAGCATGTTTTTGGTGTTCAAGACATTACCCTGCTGTCCGAAGCCGAAATCACTACGCTTGGTTCAATAGCCGGATTTATTGGGCCGATTGGTCTTTCAACCGTCAGATTGATTGCTGATACATCGATTCAAGGTTTAAAGAACGCGGTTGTTGGAGCCAATGAAGCGGATTATCATCTTACTAATGTGGACGTTCAACGAGATTTGATTGATCTCACCTATGCGGAAGTTCGCAACGTCGGCCAAGGTGAAAGCTGTATCCACTGCGGACATGAGCTTGCTTTTGCCAAAGGGATTGAAGTCGGTCACGTATTTAAGCTCGGCACCAAATATAGCGAATCCCTCGGCGCTTCCTTCACCGATGAGAATGGACTCTCCGAGCCGATGATCATGGGCTGCTATGGGATCGGCGTATCACGCGTGTTGGCTGCCGTCATTGAGCAGCATCAGGATGAGCAAGGAATTATTTGGCCTAACGCTATTGCCCCATTTGCGATTCATCTGTTGACCGTTCAAATGAAAGATGAAGCGCAATTGAGATTATCCGAAGAGCTGTATCAAACCTTAACTCGCGCAGGCTACTCTGTCCTTTGGGATGATCGTGAGGAACGCCCTGGCGTGAAATTCAATGATGCCGATTTACTCGGCTTCCCATTACGCATTACCGTAGGTAAGAAAGCTGGCGAACGAATCGTCGAATGTAAAGAACGCCGTAACGGCACTGCTTATGAGCTGAGTGTCGATCCATTGTTAACGCATTGCCAATCCTTTTTCAACTAGGAGGTTCTCCCATGAGTGAAGTTATTAACAAATCCAAGCTTGCCAAACAAGCCGCCCAAGCAATGGGCAATCTCACAACCGAGCAAAAGAATGCAGCCTTACTGCTTATGGCAGATGCCCTAATTACGGAGCAACAAGCGATAATTGAAGCCAATAGCAAGGATTTGCAGCGTGGCAAAGAGCTAGGTACCAACGCTTCCCTGCTTGATCGTCTGGCTCTGAACGAAACGCGCATTGCGGCTATGGCGGAAGGCCTTCGTCAAATCGCAGAGCTGCCTGATCCGATCGGGGATACGCTAGAGTCCTTTGACCGCCCGAATGGTCTGCGGATTCGCAAAATCCGTGTGCCTTTAGGCGTTATCGGTATTATTTATGAAGCAAGACCGAACGTAACGGTGGATGCCGCAGGCTTATGTCTCAAAACCGGCAACGCCGTTGTGCTCCGTGGCGGATCATCAGCCCTATTTTCCAATGAGAAAATTGTAGAGGTTCTGCATACTGCCTTGGAACGTTCTGCCCTGCCTGCTGATGCGTTGCAATTAATCCTGAGCGCTGATCGCAGCTCCGTCGATGAAATGCTGAAGCTTAACGGCCTCATTGACGTACTAATTCCACGTGGCGGACACTCACTTATTCAAAATGTTGTCAATAACGCGTCTGTTCCAGTCATTGAAACAGGTGCAGGGGTATGTCATACTTTTATAGATCAAAGTGCACAGCTCGATATGGCTGTACGTATCGGCATTAATGCCAAAGCGCAACGTCCTTCTGTATGTAATAGTATGGAGACCTTGCTTGTACACGAAGCTATTGCTGAGAAACATTTAGCAGCCATTGCCGAAGCGTTCCAAGGTGTACATGTTGAGCTGCGAGGCGACGAGCGTGCAAGAAGCTTAGTTCCAAGTATGCTTGTTGCTGAACAAGCCGATTGGGGTACGGAATACGGGGATTATATTTTATCTATCAAAGTTGTCAAAGATCTTGATGAGGCGTTGTCCCACATTCGTAACTATGGCACGATGCACTCAGAGTGTATCGTAACGGAAGATGCTGCCAATGCAGAGAAATTCCTACAAGAAGTGGATGCTGCAGCTGTCTATCATAATGCTTCGACGCGCTTTACAGATGGCTTTGAGTTTGGATTCGGAGCCGAGATCGGCATCTCCACACAGAAGCTTCATGCTCGTGGTCCTATGGGGCTGCCTGCGCTAACTTCAACCAAATACCGCGTCTACGGAAGCGGACAAATACGCGAATAAGCCGTATATCCTAAGGAGGAATGCCCGATGTCCACGATGTTATCACAAGCGAAAATAGCCTTTGTAGGCGCAGGTTCTATGGCGGAAGCCATCGCCCGCGGACTTATTCAGACAGAAGTAGCCAATCCGAAACACGTCTATATGATGAATCGTTCCAATCAAGACAGATTGGCTTATCTTCGCTCAGAATACGGACTGGAGGCAACTTCGGATCCCGAAACGAAAGAAGTCTTCATTCGTGAAGCTGACGTTGTTGTACTTTGCATGAAGCCTAAAGATGTCGAAACTGCCTTTGCTGAGCTTGGGCCTATGTTGAATGAGAAGCAGTTGCTCATTTCCGTCATTGCCGGCCTTTCCATTGATAAAGCTGAAAAGCTGTTACAAACCAACATGCCCATCGTACGTACTATGCCTAACACCTCTTCAACTATCGGATTAGGCGCAACAGGAATGAGCTTCTCCTCTAAGGTTAATGATACATTCAAGCAGTTCGCCATCCAAATGTTTGAAGCTGTCGGAACCGTCACGATTGTGGACGAAGATAAGTTGGAAATTCTGACTGGTGTGTCAGGAAGTGGCCCTGCCTATGTATATTACTTTATGGAAGCGATGATTAAAGCAGGTATCGATGGCGGTCTATCCGAAGAGGATGCGAAGCAATTGACGCTACAAACGTTTCTTGGCGCGGCTCATATGGTGCAGCATACGAAGGAAGATCCAGCTGAATTACGCCGTAAAGTGACTTCACCTAATGGAGCTACGCAAAAATCAATTGAAGCATTGGATCGTTTTCAATTTAGCGAAGCCATTGCACAAGCTGTATTTTCTTCCGCTGCGCGTGCGAAGGAGATGGGCGAGCAAATTGCTACGACCAGTCCTGTAGGCAAATCGGTCTAATCCACTTTTGAGTTTATCATTTAGTTTGAATTCTAGTTAAAGCAGGTGAAAATTCGTCATGAGTTCCTATTGTTTAGCAACCTATCGGAGTTTCGATGAGAAAGCCGATTTTCATAAAAAAGCTACTGGCATCGCAGTCGGTCTTACCGTTGGCAGTTGGACGGAATTACCTGAAGCTCAGAAGGCTTCCATGGAGAAGCATTTGGGCAAGGTCGTTTCCGTTGAAGTGCACGAACCTGCTGCTGGTGAACCCTCTACTAACAGATTTGCGGATATCACGATCGCCTATCCGGATGTGAACTATAGTCGAGATATCCCCGCTCTGTTAGTGACTGTGTTCGGCAAGCTGTCTATGGATGGCAAAATCAAGCTGATCGACCTTGCATTTTCTTCCGATTTCCTAGCTGGGTTCCCTGGCCCGAAATTTGGGATGCAAGGTGTTCGAGATCTACTTGGCGTACATGACCGTCCGCTGCTTATGAGCATCTTCAAATCCGTTGTAGGGTACGAGTTGCCCGCACTTCGCGAGCAGTTTTACTTGCAAGCCGCTGGGGGCGTTGATCTAATTAAGGACGACGAGATCTTATTCGAAAATCCATTAACACCTATGGAGAAACGTATTGCGATTTGTCTAGAAGCTGCTGAGCAAGCGACGAAGGAGACTGGGCAAAAGCTGCTTTATGCGGTTAATTTGACAGGGTCAACTTCCAAACTTGCAGCACAAGCCAAGAAAGCCATTGCAGCTGGAGCAAATGCTTTGCTTTTCAATGTGTTGGCTTACGGCTTTGATGTCCTGCATGAATTAAGTGCAGATCCGGAAATTAACATTCCGATTATGGCACATCCTGCATTGGCTGGAGCTACGTATCCGTCGCCGCATTACGGTATTTCGCCTTCTGTCCTTCTAGGCAAGCTTATGCGTCTGGCTGGTGCTGATTTGGTGCTATTCCCTTCCCCATATGGCTCCGTTGTGATGCCGAAGGAAGAGAATTTGGCTATTAAGCATGCGCTGTTAACGCAAGATTTACGTAAAGATTACACCTATCAGGCTCCGTCTGACGCTGCATTGAAATTGGCACCAAGCTTCCCTGTTCCGTCCGCAGGTATTCATCCTGGTCTTGTTCCGCTCATTTTGCGTGATTTCGGACAGGATGTCATCGTGAACGCCGGTGGTGGTATCCACGGTCATCCGATGGGAACCATCGCAGGTGGACAAGCTTTCCGCCAAGCGATCGATGCAACGCTGCAAGGCAAAACATTACGCGAGTACGCCCTAACACATCCAGAGCTACAATCAGCTATTGACACATGGGGGATTAGAGAATGAGCAAGGAACGTATTGTCTTTTGTGACTTTGACGGTACAATCACCGTTAACGATAACATCGTAGCGATTATGAAGCATTTTAATCCCGAAGGCTGGGAAGGCATCGTCGAGCAAATCGTGACGCAGCAAATTTCCATTCGTGAAGGTGTAGGGGCGATGTTCGATCTGCTGCCGACCTCACGTAAGTCTGAGATTGTGGATTATGCGATCAACAATGCTAGAATCCGTGATGGCTTCGAAGAGTTTGTCTCCTATTGCAAGGAGCAAGGGATCACCCTTTTGATCACAAGCGGAGGCATTGATTTCTTTATTTACCCACTACTTCGTCAATTCGAGATTCCGGAAAATCATATTTATTGCAACGCCAGCTCTTTCGAAGGAGAAACGATCGAGATTCTATGGCCAAATCCGTGTGATGCTCATTGCCAGACCGATTGCGGCATGTGCAAAACAAGTATCATTCGATCCTACGATCCCCAGAAATATGAGCGGATTATTATCGGAGACAGTATCACCGATTTTGAAGGCGCTAAGCTAGTGGATACGATTTTTGCCAGATCACATCTCATCGAGCGTTGTGATCAACTCGGCTATGCGTACCATCCCTTCGAAACGTTCTTCGATATCATTAAGCAATTGGAGGCTGAACCCGTCAAATGAGTATTTTACTAGAAGAAAAACAGCGTGCCTTCGCTGAATTGCGTGACATCAAGGCTAATCTAGCAGCGCGCGGATGGTTTCCTGCGACAAGCGGTAACTTATCTGTTCGAGTTGGCGGCTTTGAGCCTGATGCGTTCACCTTCGCTATCACGTCAAGCGGTAGAGATAAATCCATCCAAACTCCCGAGGATTTCCTTCTCGTTAATGAAAAAGGCTTGCCGACGGAAGCTACTAGCCTTAAGCCATCTGCGGAAACCTTGATTCATAGTGAAATTTACCGCTTAACAGGCGCTGGCGCCATTTTCCACGTGCATACCATCTACAATAACTTAGCTTCTGAGCTTTTTGGCGAACGTGGCAGCATTCCTGTGGACGGCGTTGAATTGATTAAAGCGTTCAACATTTGGGATGAAGAAGCACAGATCGAGATTCCGATTCTGCCAAACTATGCCGAAATCCCACGTATTGCTGAGCTAGTCGAAGGCGCGATTGTCCCCCGTATCCCAGGCATCGTGCTGCGTAAGCACGGGATCTACGCTTGGGGCGCGAATGCTTTTGAAGCGAAGCGTCATCTTGAGGCGTTCGAATTCTTATTCGAGTATGTATATCGCTTGCATGTAATGAACAAGTAAGCGTGATTCTTGCGCGTAAGTCGATTTTTTCGACTTACGGCTGCATCAGGCCGCCGCTTTCGCGGTGTGTAAGTCGATTTTTTCGACTTACGGCGGCCTCAGACCGCTTTCGCGAGCGTGTAAGTCGATTTTTTCGACTTACAGCTGCCTCAGGCCGCTTTCGCGGACGTGTAAGTCGATTTTTTCGACTTACAGCTGCATCAGACCGCTTTCGCGGGCCTGTAAGTCGATTTTTTCGACTTACGGCTGCCTCAGAACCGCTTTCAGTCGATTTATTTCTGGTTTCTCCAGCTAACTCGGTGCAATCAAAAAAAACGCCCATTCCCTCTCCCTTCCGGAGAGAAAAATGGGCGTTTTTCTTATCGCGACTGTCGAAAACGCTGCGAATATTCTTTAGCCTGATCCACCGTCGAAACGCGATTGCGGCTCCAATCCAGTAAAATCCGATCAATATATCGGAAATGGACTTTACCAGCAAACACCGCTTCTTTCAGAGCCGTCATGATAAGCTCTTCTTTGTACATGTCTTTGTCTAACCAATTGCTGATTGTTTCCAGCTCCATTGGCGTCAAAGGTCTAGCGAATTCATTTTCGATCGTTGTATAAATGTTCTTCACACGTTCATCAGAAGGAGCAGCCGTCTGTGCCGCTAACTCCGCTAATTCTTTAAGCTGCTGTTCTGCCACGTGTTTTGCTAATTTCTTATACATCGGCGTCAGGTTGTACTGCTCACTTCGAAAACCTGTTGTTTCATGTGTTTCCTCATCGATCGCGATATACTGCTCTCGAATCAGCTTCTGCACACTAGCGATTACGACATCAGGTGAAGCAGACATCCGCTCCTGAATTTCATCTAACGTTGGGAAGTTATTCCTCTCCTTCTCAACAAAAGAAATGAAATGGATGAGTGTCATGACATCCACTTCACTCAAAAGCAGTGCGCGATAATGCTTGAGCAAAAGACTCGGTACCGCGACGCTCCCCTCCATAAAGCTATTCATCAGGATCGCTTCGACCTTCATCTGTGTATTCGTTTGAGTACTCATTCGTCGATCCCCTTTCTCCCCATGGACAATGCCACTACTTAAGGGTATAGACGGTATAACAGACGTGGGAATGGAATGGTTTCACGCACATGATCCAAGCCGCAAATCCAAGCAACTGTACGCTCTAAGCCTAAACCGAAGCCGGAATGCGGTACAGTCCCATATTTGCGTAGATCCAAGTACCACTGGTACGCCTCTTGAGATAGCTCATGCTCCTTGAAGCGCTGCTCCATCAATTCAGGGTCATCGATCCGTTGACTTCCCCCGATAATTTCGCCATAGCCTTCTGGCGCGATCATATCAGCACAAAGCACGACTTCCGGACGACTTGGATCTGGTTTCATGTAGAACGCCTTGATTTCCGTCGGCCAATGCGTGATAAATACGGGCGTTTCATATTGCGCAGCGATCGCTGTCTCATGCGGAGCACCGAAATCTTCTCCCCACGCGAATTCATGTCCGTTCTTTTGCAAGTAATCAACGGCCTCATCGTACGTAATACGTGGGAAGCTGCCTTTAATCTTTTCCAACTTGGATGTATCACGCTCCAAAGTTTCAAGCTCCGCTTGGCAGTTCTGCAGAACTGTTTGCACGATATGTGAAACGAATTGCTCCTGCACTTCAAGGTTTTCCGCGTGATCCACGAATGCCATCTCCGGCTCAATCATCCAGAACTCAATAAGATGTCTGCGTGTCTTCGATTTTTCCGCACGGAAGGTAGGACCGAAGGAGTATACGCGGCCTAAAGCCATAGCAGCTGCTTCCATGTAAAGCTGTCCACTCTGCGTCAAGAAAGCATCTTCATCGAAATATTTCGTATGGAACAAGTTGGTCGTACCTTCGCAAGAGGATGGTGTCAAAATGGGTGGATCCACCAAATGAAACCCTCTGTCATTGAAGAACGCTTGAACCGCTTTGATAATTTCTGCGCGAATCACAAGTACCGCACGCTGACGCGGGCTCCGAATCCACAGATGACGATTGTCCATTAGGAAATCTACGCCATGCTCTTTCGGTGTAATCGGATACTCTTCGGTAACTTGAATAATTTCAACACCCGTTACATCTAATTCAAAACCGCCTTTACTGCGGGTGTCTTCTTTCACTTTTCCCGTTATGTACAATGAGCTCTCTTGGGTTAACTTAGAAGCCGCTTCCCACGCCTCTTCACTCACTTCACTTTTCACAACAACACCTTGTATATATCCCGAACCGTCTCGAAGCTGCAAAAATTGAATTTTACCGCTGGAGCGTTTCTTGTTTAGCCAACAGCCGATGGTGACTGACTCGCCGACATGATGTTTAACTTCACTTATTGTACTTTTCATTTGAATACCCTTCCTCCTTAGAACTAAGATCACTGAAGATCTCCTCTATTGTACACTATTTCACTATTTCCACGAAAGAATCAATGGGACTGCGATTGTACGAGACTATACGTATCCTGGGCGATGACCCATTCCTCATTCGTAGGAATCACAAGTACTTCAACCCGTGAACCCGTCTTTGTAATTCGCTTCTCCACGCCTCTTCCTTGTAAGTTCGCTTCCTCCTCAAAATCAACCCCTAGGAAGCTCAGCCCCTCGCATACCGCTTTGCGCAGCGGCGCGGAATTCTCGCCTACGCCCGCCGTAAAGACAATCGCATCAACGCCATTCATCGCCGCGGCGTAAGCCCCGATGTATTTGCGCAGCCGATACGCATACATCTCAAAAGACAACGTAGCGTTCTTATCGCCCGCTTCCATAGCTTCCACGATCTCCCGCATGTCGCTCGAGATTCCTGAGATCGCCTGAAGGCCGCTATGCTTATTCAGCATGGAGCTGACCTCGCCGATCGTCAAATCCTCCTTGCCCATCACGAAGGGCACGATGGCCGGATCCAGATCGCCGCTGCGAGTGCCCATCATTAGACCTTCGAGCGGGGTCATCCCCATGCTCGTGTCAACTGACTGGCCGCCCCATACAGCGGCGCAGGAAGCCCCATTACCAATGTGACAGGTAATGAGCTTCAGCTGCGTCAGCGGGCGTCCTAAGAAGGCTGCGGCACGCTCGCTGACGTACTTGTGCGACGTACCGTGGAAACCGTAGCGGCGCACCTTGTGCTTCCGGTAGAGGGCCATCGGCACCGGATACAGATATGCCTTCGCCGGCATCGACTGATGGAAGGCGGTGTCGAAGACGACGGCTTGCGGCACGCCAGGCATGTTCGCATCCACCGCAGCAATGCCCAGCATATGCGCCGGGTTGTGCAGCGGCGCCAAATCGAAGAGTCGCCGAATCTCCTTCTTTACCTCGTCCGTGACGAGGACAGAACTCTTGAACGATTCGCCGCCGTGGACGACACGGTGGCCAACGGCATCGATCTGTGAGATGGCCGTCAGGACGCCATGTTCCGGATGAACTAGCACATCTAGCACCTTGCGGATTGCCGTCGTATGCTCAAGAATTTCATCTACCTTATGAAATTCGGGTTTATCTGCAGGCTCGTGCATCAGGATCGCGGTATCCATTCCGATGCGCTCTACTCTCCCTTTGGCCAGCACCGAAGCATCATCCATGTTGTATAGTTGATATTTCACCGATGAGCTGCCCGCATTGATCACAAGAATATTCATAGTCGATCACCATCCTTGTCATAACGGAAGAAGCCTTCTCCTGTCTTTGCCCCAAGATGCCCAGCACGAACCATTTGCTTCAGCAAATATGATGGCCGATATTTGATATCCCCGTATTCGCGGAACATCCCTTCTAGCGCAGCTAACACAGCATCGAGTCCGAAACGGTCACACATCTCCAATGGACCATGCTTGAAATCATAGCCGATGCGCATCGCTTGATCGATATCTTCCGCAGAAGCAACACCTTCAGATAATGTGTGCAATGCCTCATTGATGAGTGTACAAATCAATCTCGTCGTAATATACCCAGGTGATTCATTTACCTTAATACTCTTTTTGGAGAGTAAATCGTCAACAAACCGTCGAACATGGTTATAGGTTTCATCAGATGTTTTCATGGCTCTAACGATTTCAACCAGATTGACCTTGGCAACCGGATGCAGAAAATGTAAACCAATTACCCGCTCTGGATGCGTCGTTATCGCTGCAATCTCCGTTACACTTAACGTAGATGTATTCGTTGCTAGAATAATATGCGGCGAGCATATTTGATTAAGCTGGAAAAAGATATGCTTTTTCGCATTCAAATCTTCTGAAATCGTTTCAATGACAAGGTCACATATGGCCATGTCTTGTATCGAATCTGCTCTCTTTATTTTCGAGAGAATAGATTTTTTCTCCGCTTCTGTCAATGCCCATCGCTCAATTTGCTTATCTAAGCTAACCGTAATTTGCTCGAACGCACGGTCAAGCTTTTCAGTTGTTTTTTCGGCAAGCATGACGTCTAGGCCTCGGGCTGCCAGCATTTCGGAAATGCCTTGTCCCATCGTTCCTCCGCCAATTACACCAATTGTTCTGAACATCATAGCCTAGTTCTCCTTCTTCCTCGCAACTTCCAAATCGCAGTGCTGCAAGTTCAATCGATCTCGATTAGGTTTCACTCTAAGTATATGTATAATTACTACTCTTGGTAAAGACAAGAACCGCTGGCCTAATTGGCCAACGGTCATTATTATGCACTTTGAGATACCGAGGCGTCAAATAACGTACGAAATGTATCCCCAGAGAGTACTTCTTCTTTCATCAAAATCGCAAAAGCATGCTCGAAAATACCTCGTTGTTCATCTAACATTTGCTTCGTTCTCAACATTAAAGCATCCAGAATGGCAGCATTTTCTTTCATGAGTTGTTCCTTCGTCACCATCTCACGATCAATAATACCTAGGCTGGTAAGTCCGGCGTCCATCATGTTACGAACCATGGAGAGGGACTGTTCGAAATCGTTTCGTGAACCGGTACTGCGACCGCCGTAAATCATTTCTTCCGCCGCAGCGCCACCAAGAGCAATCATGATTTGATCTTCGATATAATCCTTAGTATACAAATAATGATCCTGCGGGGGATTATGACGCACATACCCTAATGCTTTTCCCCGTGGACTAACGGTAACCTGTGAAACGGATCCTGGACGGACTAGCTCGGCAATAATAGCATGGCCTAATTCATGATACGCCACACGTTCTTTCTCCTCATTCGCTGTTTCTTTATCTGTGCGTTCACCCATCATGACTTTATCAATCGCCGAAGCCAAATGAGGCAGCTCGATCGCTGGTTTATCTTCACGCATCGCATAAATAGCTGCTTCATTCAGTACACCTTCTAGCTGTGCACCTGAGAATCCAAAGGTTTGATCGGCTGTTTGATCCAAGGTAACCCCTTCAGCCAAGGGCTTGTTTTTGGCATGAATATGAAGAATAGCTAGCCGACCCTTTTTATCCGGCAGGTCTACCTCAATATGACGGTCGAAACGTCCTGGACGCAGCAAAGCGCTATCGAGCATTTCCTTCCGGTTCGTAGCAGCAATAATAAGGATGCGCGGCGCATCATTCGTATGAATCCCATCCATCTCCGTCAACAATTGATTTAAGGTTTGATCATACTCACGCTGTTGACCACCATCACGTTTACCACCGATAACATCAATTTCATCAATAAAAATAATCGCATTATCCTTGCCTTCTTTTACAGCACGCGTTCTGGCCTCTTTAAATAAGTCTCGAACCCGGCTTGCACCGACACCCACATACATCTCAACAAATTCACTACCTGATGCTGCCATATAGACGGAATTGGTATAATGTGCAGCTGCCTTCGCCATTAAAGTTTTCCCTGTACCTGGAGGCCCTGTCAGCAGCAATCCTTTCAGTGGACGAATACCTAATTTCTTAATTTCCTCATGCTTAATCAAGAAATCAAGGGCTTCCATCAATTCTTTCTTCGCACGATCTTGTCCACCGATCTCATCGAATGTCAAAAAAGACGGAGTTCGATTCTTACTTTTACGATCTCCGCCGCCTGCAGCAGCCCCGATGCCACCGCGGGTTTTCATCATATAGAATAACGAAACACCAAGAACACTGACGAATATGATAGGCAGCACGTTAACACCTTGAAATGCTAAAAACACAAGCAAAACGGGAATAAATCCAATCCCTATTTCTTTATATATTTTACTCATTCGGCCACACTCCGATCTGGGAGATTCTTGGCAGCATGATAAATTTTGTCGCATTACCATCTGTTAAGCGAATATATACGTTATGTTCATCCATTTCGCTATCAACTTTCATCGTAGGCACACCATCAGCATACTTCTGTAAGGTTGTTGGAATATCAGCGTAATGCTTCGTTTCCATCGCTTGCGCTACTTCAAATAACGCTTTGGACCACCACTGATCCAGCTTCTCAGAGGATTGATTCTTAATCGATATATTTACAGAGCGCTTCCCAATGATCGATGCGCCTTCTTCTTTAATTAATTCAACAACTTGCCGCAAATTAGCGTCAGGCTTCAGGGTCAACTCAATATCTACTTGATTGGAAGAAAGCTTCATCGTTGAATTCGTAACACCCGGCGTCGTACTAATGATATTTGATAATGGATTTTCCATCGCAAAGCTTGTATAGGCGAACCAACCACCAAAAAGTACACCGGCCGAAATAATCACGCTCAAGATCACAGGTAAAACGCGCAGCTTCATCTTCATAGATTGGCGTCCACCTTTCTGTAATGATTTATTTGTATGCCTCAAAAGCTATACGATTAGTATATCACTGTCATATACATCTGACCTTATGTAAACAGTGGAAACACAACCAAACACATACCTAGAAACAAAAAAACTCAACCTTCTTATTGAAGGCTGAGTCGATATGTATCCAGATAAGTACCATCTTTGAAGGCATAATAATCATAGAAATACCTAGTACCTCTATCATCCTTTGTCTTATAAAATACTTCCCAGACATAGTCATTTCCTAATTTACCTGGCAAAACACGTTCAATTTCACTGCTTGGCGCCTTTTTCAATACAGCGGCGCGGGCTTGCTCATCGGTGAAAGATTCCTCCGTTATTTCCGTATGAACTTCTTGATCCGACACCCAAGCAATTAAACGCTGCCCTAGTTTATTTTCCCCGTATACAATCTGATAGGCCTCATCACCGTAAAAAAAATCAACTTTCGAGGCTTTCGTCATCATACTGCCCTCATAAGCTTTCTCCACAGCTACACGTTTCTCATCCCAGTGTTTATTCTGTACATTGAGGTAGAATCGGCTAAGCACAACACCTAGCGTTAGTACAATAAAAACGCCAAGTGTAATCGTTCGCTTCGCATTCATGTACGCCGCGCACCTCCCCACATTCACTTACTCCGAAACAAACTAACCGATGAGTTTATCGAAGCATTGCTCAAATTCACGTTTAATTTTCTCTTCATCTAGCGTTAGGCATTCACCTTTACGTACAATCCAGTTCCCATCTACACATACATCTACAACATCTTTCGCACAAGCCGAGTAAACGATGTGAGAAACGAAATCGGTCTTAGGTAAGAAATGAGGTTGATCAATATCCAACGCGATGAAATCCGCCTTCATACCTGGTTCAAGCAGTCCCACCTTATCCAGCCAAATGGATTCTGCTCCCATACGAGTACCAAGCAATAAGGCTTCCTTCGCAGGAACAGCCAAAGGATCACCAGACACGCCTTTATGAATTAGCGCAGCCAGACGCATTTCTTCAAACATATCCAAATTGTTGTTGGAAGCCGCACCATCCGTACCTAAAGATACCTTGACTCCGGCACGCAACAAATCAGGCACTCGTGCTACTCCGCTCGCAAGCTTCAGGTTGCTGCCTGGGTTATGGGACACACGTACATCATATTTGTGTAGAATTGCAATTTCTTCATCATTCAAATGAACACCATGCGCAACAAGTGTTGGGCGTGTAAAAACACCTAGTTTTTCCAAGTGAGCTACCGGTCTTGCCCCATATTGCTCTACATTGCCTTCGACTTCACGTCGTGTTTCCGACATATGCGTATGGATTGGCAGATTCAGATCATGTGCGACTTGAACAATGCGCTCGATATAATCTGGTGGACACGTATATGGCGCATGCGGTGACATCATCGTTGTAATTCTACCATTTGCTTTACCATGCCAATTCTTCGCGAACTCCGTCGCTTCAATGAGCTTAGACGTTTGTACATCAGGAGGGCATAGTCCGATTACTCCTCGGGTCAATACACCGCGCATACCGGAGTCCTCTACAGCTAAAGCAACTTCATTCATATGGTCGTACATATCCACAAATGTCGTTGTGCCGCCCTTGATCATTTCAAGGATCGACAACCTTGTTCCCCATTTTACATCCTGCGAAGTGAATTTCCCTTCCATCGGCCACATTTTTTCCTCTAACCACACTTGCAGGGCAAGATCATCCCCATATCCGCGGAGCAATGACATCGCAGCATGTCCATGTGTATTCACAAGTCCAGGCATATACAGTTTATTAGTCCCGTCAATTACTTCATCATAGTTTTCTAGTGGTTCAGGAACTTCTGCCCCAATATATGTAATCTGACTGCCTTCGATCACCATGCAGCCCTTAATGGATGTTTTGTCTTCCTTATTAGAAATAAAAATACCGTTCGAAATTAATGTTTTTTTCATAGTAAAAAATCCTCTCTATGCTCATTCTATAAATAGCTACTACTCAATAAACTTTACATCTTCAGGCTTGTAAAATCAAGGAAGCTCAGCACTGTTCCAAGTATGTTGAGAAATTGTAAATTGTCACGGAATTTTCGTTGCTTTAGTCCTAATGAGTATGATACTTTAAACCTTGTGAGTTTTTTCTACAATTTGGTCTTTTTCGATTAACAAATTCGTTTAAAAACTTGTACATATAGTAAAAATTAGGAGGATTCTATGACAACGTTATTCACCAGAAAGAACGAAGTCGATTTCTTACAACTTCTCATTCGTGCTGCAGAGAACGCTCTGGAAACAGCTCAACTGTTTCGCACAGCGATGATGGGTGAAAAACCCCCAATTGAATATGTCAAAGCGATTCATGATCTGGAACATGCAGGTGACTCGATTACCCATGACATCTTCAGAGGTCTGAACAAAGTATTTATCACCCCGATCGATCGGGAAGATATTATGGTTCTTGCTTCCAAAGTGGATGATGTTACAGACGGGATTGAAGCAACAATTGCTCGTTTCGACTATTTGAATGTTTCTCATACAGATGCCTATATGAAGGATTTCTCAGGCGTGATTGTTGACTCTTGTCAACATATGTTAGATGCCTTCAAGCTATTGGCAAAGAAAAAATATATGCAAATTCCGGAACATACCGTAGCTATAAATAAGCTAGAAAATGATGGAGATCGCTTGATGCGTGAAGGGATTCGCCAAATTTTCATCACACGCAAAGATGTGTACGAAGATTTTAAACTCAAAGAAATTTATGAGCGCCTTGAAGAAACAACTGATGCTTGTGAAGATGTCGCTAACATTCTAGACAGTGTAGTACTTCGTTATTCTTAAGACAAAACGTCTTAGTGTACGAAGAAAGTTTTCCAATTGGAAAACGCTAGGAGGAATTCATGTTAACTTATTTGATCATTATCGTTGTACTAGCACTGCTATTCGATTTCATCAACGGTTTTCACGATACAGCTAATGCGATTGCAACTTCGATATCTACGCGAGCATTAAGCCCGCGGGTAGCTATTTTCATGGCAGCTTCACTCAATTTTGTTGGCGCCATGGTATCCTCTGAGGTAGCCAAAACGGTAGGCGGAAGTATTGCCAATCCAGCTAAGATCGAGAATGGTGTTGAAATTGTTATCGCTGCCTTACTCGCGGCAATCATCTGGAACTTGCTGACCTGGTATTTGTCCATTCCATCTTCATCCTCCCACACGTTGCTTGGTGCCTTAGCTGGTGCTGTTATTGCTGGAGCAGGCTTCAATGGCGTTAACTGGAGTGGTTTTACACAAATTATAATCATTTTGATTTTATCGCCGATTATCGCTTTCATACTAGGTTATCTGATTATGGTGTTGATCAAAAATATCGTGCTCTGGTCAGGTAATACATCCAGATCCAAGCTAAATCGCGGATTTCGGACATTGCAAATCATTTCTGCCGGATTACTTTCGTACTCACATGGTGGGAACGATGCGCAAAAAGCGATGGGGATTATCGTATTTGGTCTCGTTGCTGCAGGTGTGCAGGATGACTTGAACGTTCCAATCTGGGTCAAAATCGCCGCAGCACTCGCGATGGGCCTTGGAACATCTATCGGTGGATGGCGCATCATTAAAACGGTCTCAGGTAAAATTGTAAAAATCGAGCCGATCAATGGCTTCGCCTCAGACTTAACGTCATCGATTGTCATTCAAATCTCAACCTTCATAGGTAAACCATTATCAACAACTCATGTCATTTCTTCTGCGATTATCGGAACAGGCAGTGTCATGCGTTTCCATGAGGTACAATGGGGTACTGTAGGTCGCATGTTAATCACTTGGGTTATTACCATTCCAATCTCGATGATTCTTGCTTACACGCTGTACTTCGCGATATTCCGTTTAATCATGTAATAAACAATCAAAGGCACGACCCGCTGAAGATGCGCGGGTCGTGCCTTTTTCATGCTAATCGAGATAATAGGCCAAGCTCTGAAGCTCTGTCGTAAAATCCGCATAATGCACGCGGACATCTGGTGGTACTTTTATGATGACAGGGGCAAAATTTAATATAGCTTCAATTCCGCATGCAACGAATTCATTGGCCACATTTTGCGCTTCATTCGCAGGTACCGTGATAATGCCGATCCTCACGCCTAGGTCAGACAAGACCGTTTTCATTTTGTCCATCGGCAGCACGACCAAGTTATTAATAACCTCACCTGTTTTGGAAGGCATCGCATCGAATAGAGCTACAATTTTCATATCATTTCGTAAGTACGTATTATAATTGCAAAGGGCTCTCCCCAAATTGCCGGCTCCTACGAGTGCAACCTGAATATGTCGATCCAATTTAAGTATCTGCCGAATCTTCTCAATGAGATAATTGATGTCATAACCGATTCCTTTTTTGCCAAACTCGCCAAAATAAGCCAGATCCTTACGAATTTGAGCTGGATTCAGATCCAGCTTCTGACCTAAATCCTGAGAAGACACGGTGGATACATTGTTCATTTGTAATTCATTCAGATATCGCAAATAAATCGGTAATCTACGGACTACGGCTTCTGAAATTTTTTGTGTTTTCACGAATTAGGCTCCCCCCATCCACTGCTCGATCCTCGGTAACATTTGTTCGCATGTCATGTGCTCGATCTTCGGACCAGGCAACGAATAGAGGAAATGCTTGCCATAATACGTTTCAATAACACGTGTATCATAGATAATAACGATCCCTTTGTCTGATGCTCTCCGAACAAGACGCCCAAATCCCTGCTTGAATCGAATTACAGCCTGTGGTACGGAAAATTTCATGAACGGATTTTCATTCCGTTTCTTGATATTCTCACACTTCGCCTCCACAAGTGGATGATTTGGCGGCTGGAAGGGTAGTCGGATGATCGCCAGACAACTAAGCGCATCACCGGGGATATCCACACCTTCCCAGAACGAGCTAGTGCCTAGCAGGACGCACATTTTGTTATCCTGGAACATCCGGGTCAGCTTGCTCCGATTACCGCTGTCAACACCCTGTCCAAGCACTGTGATGCCATATGGACTGAGCTTCTCTTTCATGCCTGCGTGTACGAGCTTCAACATCCTATTCGATGTACAGAGCACTAGCATACGGCCCTTGGTCACCTGTGCCACATCACTCAGCGATTTGATCAAAGCATCAATGAAAACAGGATCGCCCGCTCCCTTAATCGTTGGGAAATCACGCGGAATCACAACTAGCGCTTGCTCCCGATAGTTAAAAGGAGATGGCAATTGAACAGTTTTCAACTTGCCCGATTCTTCATCCGCCGGAATGGCTAATCCTAATTGCTCTGCCGAGTACTGGAACGATTTATTCACCGAAAGCGTTGCAGACGTCAAGATGATACTATCCTTCGTTTCAAAGAAATGCTGTTGCAGCAGGCCACTCACATCAGTTGGAACTGAGTTGAGCTGGACGGATTTGGCTTTCGCATAGGTACCCGCTTCGATCCAGTACACATACCCATCATCAGCCATTTTCATAAAGAAATGCAGGGCATCACGATGCGCATACAGTTCTTTCACTGTGCCGTTCAGATCAGTAACCAATCCTTGAACCCCAAGACCATCTTGTTGTTCCTTCAACTCATTCAACAATTTATCCAACGTTCGCAAAAGATCATTCGCATTCAGATAAATATTATCCTCCATGATCATCAGCTCACGCCAATTCGCAGGCAGCGTTTCAGGTTTCAAGCGCAGAACATATTGCGAAGTTTCCGATTGCGAGGGATCGCTTCGTGATGAGACCAACTCGTAAAGGGCTTCGCTTAATCGTTCCCAATCCTCTTTAATCGATATGATTTTCGGAAACAATCCATCAATTGTTTGGCTCCAAGCCGCTGCCCTCTCCCCAGCCTCATCTGATTTCTGTAATCGGAAGCGAAGCATCGGAAGCTGACCACTGCGATTATCCTTATACAGCCACAATAAAGAATGATAAAACGCTGAAGCATGCAGCTCAATACCCAAGTGTTTACTCGCCACTTCTTCAAAGTGATGCGCCTCATCAATCACAAGGTGCTTGTAGGACGGTAGAAGGCGGTTCTCAGCCTTCATATCTGTAAAGAGGAGGGAATGGTTCGTGATGATCACATCAGCCGTGTTGGCATCATTACGAGCGCGGTGATAGAAGCACTTCTTATACCAAGGGCACATCCGATTTAAACAGGAGTCCGTATCACTCGCAACCGAATACCAGAATTGAGCGCCTTTATTCCCAAAATGCAGTTCTTCTTCGTCCCCATGCTCCGTCTCACTTAACCAAACCACCATTTGTGCAGCGGTGATCGGGTCTTCCCTGCCATTCTCATAATCCCGCGTTGTCAGCTTTGTTTCAAATTTACGTAGGCACAGGTAATGACTTCTACCCTTAAGAACAGCCGCTTTAAATGGCACCGGAAAAATTTCTTTCAACAGAGGAATATCCCGCTCGCGCAGCTGCTCCTGTAAATTAATCGTGTGTGTGGAAACGACCACTTTCTTCTCATATTTCAAACCGTAATAAATAGACGGAATCAAGTATCCCAGTGATTTGCCTGTGCCCGTTCCCGCTTCGATCATCAAATGTTGATCTGCTTCGAGGGATTTCTCCACTTCGAGAATCATTTGATCCTGGGATTCACGATCTTCGTAGACCTCAAATCGTTGCTGCAACGCGGCTTTCAACCCCTGCTGAAACACTTGAAAGGAAGCGCCTAACGCTTCTGTCACTTCGTACTCCGATCGCAGTTCCTCATCCTCGCCCCAGTCCGTCACATTCAATGTAAACTGACGGAAGTAACGATTCGTATCCATATCGACACTTGTCACTGACTCTTTATATAAACAAATCTCTTCTAAGAACCAGCCTAAATCAGTGTTACCGTTTTCGAAAATTTGGGTAAGCCTTTGTACGGTTAGTAAAGGCAAACCTAATAAACGATCCAAGCAATGAATCCAAATCAAAGCCGTCACTTCCGCATCACTGTCGGCTTGATGTGGCCTTTCATGGTCAATGCCGAACAAGGCAGCCACCATACTAAGCTGAAGACTCGAGATCGAAGGAAATAAAATACGCAGCATATCCATCGTATCGAGGACTCGTCCTGAGAAAGGAGGATATCCCGTTCTTGTTAGTCCTCGTTGTAAGAATGACAAGTCAAATGCTGCTTGATGCGCAACTAACACACAATCAAACAGCAAGGGAAACATGTCAGACATGACCTGATCGAGTGAAGGTGCATCTGCAACCATCTCATTCGTAATGCCTGTTAAGGTTGTAATCGAAGAAGGTATACTAATCCCTGGATTTACCAGAGAAGTATACCTGTCCGTAATTTCAAATTGATCTATGATGACGAGTCCAACCTGTATAATTTCGTCCCCAGGCTGACTTCCTGTCGTTTCAAAATCCAAAACTGCAAATTTCATAACGTCTATCTTCAATCCCTTCGTCCTACACTTCTCCTAGCATACCAAATCTGATTAGGAAAAGGGAATACCTTGTTTTACCGTTTCGGGTTAGGACTCATCAAGATTGATTAGTGGCTCCATACAAGAGGGGTCGGTATGATAGGCTTTTTGAAAATATTCGAAAGCCTTCTCTAAGTTCTGATTCTGCACTTGAATACAGCCCATTGCGTTATAAGATATAGCTTTCATCTTTGAATTTTCCGTCAGTGGAAGCAGGAATTTGAAGTGCTGATAGGCATCCCCAAACTCCCCTTTTCGCAAATGCCCCATCGCTAAATACACCCTTGCTAGCAAAAAATCCGGCTGTCTTTGGATCAGCACCTCGAATTCTTTGATCGCTTGATCATACATGTACAGCTTATAGTACCCTTGCCCACGCATGAATTCTTCGGTTTGCTTTCCAGACACATCAAGCTCCATCAGCTCATCATGTAAGGTTTTGGTACTGATCGGTACCGCCCCATAAAACTTTCCCAGCTTCTCCTCAAATAGCAGCCACGCCTCAATGAATTCATCACTCATCGTCTTCAACACTTGCAGTTGTTCGTCAAGCTCTGCCTTTTTCTCCACATCGCTGTTCGGATATTCCTTTTGGATTTCTTCCAAAACCTCATTCATTGTGGAAAATAAATGCTTAAACATTTGGCATCCCCACCTTTGCTTCGAAAGCTTACCCTCATTCTTTGTAAACTAAGACGATTTCATGCATGCAAGTGGTTCTGCCTAATATCTTATAGAACGGTTGAATGCTCTTCTTCCTTGAGCAGTTGGGCAACCGTGTTGTTCGCTCCCATAATTGCAATCGTAGGATGATGCTTCTTCGCCTCTTCGTCACTCATCATGGCATATGAAACGATAATAATGGTATCCCCCGTTTGGACCAGCCTCGCTGCAGCGCCATTCAAACAAACGACACCCGTGCCGCGCGGCCCTGGAATAATGTACGTTTCAAGGCGTGCACCATTGTTGTTATTCACGATTTGCACTTTCTCATTTGGCAGCATATCCACAAGATCAATTAAATCTTCGTCTATTGTGATACTTCCGATATAGTTTAAATTCGCCTCTGTAACTGTGGCGCGGTGAATCTTCGCTTTCATCATTGTGCGAAACATAAGACGTCACTTCCTGACTTGTAGAATAAGATTATCTATTAAACGTGTTTTCCCAAATTTAACAGCCAAAGCAATAATAAGAGTAGAAATAGAATGGCTATGTTCAAATGGCTCTAAAGTTGGGTAAGACAGGACTTCAACATAGTCGATAACGGCTAAGGGCGCCGTTAGAATATGATTACGGACTAAGGTTTCTAGCTCTTGTGACGTAAATGAGGCTGTTGAATTGCTTAGAATAAATTCCTTCGCTTGTTGTAAGGACTGTGACAATACCAGCGCCTGCTGACGCTCCTCTGCTGATAGATACACATTGCGTGAGCTCATCGCCAAGCCGTCCTTTTCACGCAAGGTTGGGCAAGGCACGATTTCAACGGGTATATTCAAATCCAGAACCATCTGCTCAATGACAGCAACTTGTTGGGCATCCTTCAAGCCAAAAAAGGCTTGATCCGGCTGAACCATATGAAACAGCTTACTTACAACCGTAGCTACACCATCAAAATGACCTGGCCGTGAAGCTCCGCATAGTCTCGTCGTAACATCCGAAACACTGACGGTGGTACGTGTCGGTGTTGGGTACATCTCCGCAACAGATGGCATGAAGACAATATCCACACCGGCCGCCTCAGCTACCGCCAGATCTTGTTCCGCATTGCGCGGATAACGTTCGAAGTCTTCGCCAGGACCAAACTGCAACGGATTCACAAAAATACTTAACACAACTAAACCACTTTGAGAACGTGCCTTGTTCAGCAAGCTAGCGTGACCCTCATGTAAAAAGCCCATCGTTGGCACAAAACCAACCGATTGATCGTTCTTGCGACGATATGCCTTAATTCGGGCTCTTAAATCGGCAATTGTCTGAACCACTTCCATTGTGTGGACCGCTTCCATGACCAATCACTCCTTATCGCCGTATAGATATTGAACAACATCGTTGTCCATATGAAATGTATTTTCCTGCGCCGGGAACGTCCGCGCCTTCACTTCTTTCACATATTCACCAATACCCGCACGGATAGTTTCCCCTATATTTGCATAGGCTTTAACAAACTTTCTGGGAGCACTGTCAGAACCATACTGTAGCAAATCATGGTACACAAGGACTTGCCCGTCACAATGTACACCAGACCCTATGCCAATCGTAGGGATCGACAGCTGTTTCGTGATCCAAGCGGCCAATTCATCGGTCACAAGCTCCAGAACAACCGCAAAGGCTCCAGCCTCCTCAATCGCCTTGGCATCACTCAGAAGCTTCTTCGCTTGCTCTGAGCTGCGCCCTTGGACACGGAAGCCACCCAATTGGTGAACCGACTGCGGGGTTAGTCCCAAATGGCCAACAACAGGCACACCAGCATCTGTAATCGCTTTGACAGTAGCTGCTATTTCTGCGCCGCCTTCCAATTTAACCGCCTTAGCTCCGCCTTCACGCATTAATCGTCCGACACCTTGCAAGGTAGCGTCTATGCTGCCGTGGTACGTTAAGAATGGCATATCGGCGACGACAAACGTATTCGCGGCACCGCGCACAGCAGCACGAGAGTGATATACCATGTCATCCAAGGTAACAGGTAACGTGGAGTCATAGCCTAGCACGACATTCCCAAGTGAGTCTCCTACTAGAATGACATCAATACCCGCTTCTTCTGACAACCGTGCTGAGGGATAGTCGTAGGCCGTTACCATCGTAATCGGTACGCCGTCTTGCTTCATTTTTCTCATTCTTGCTGTCGTTAGCGCCTTACGTTGTTCCACAATCATCCCAGCTTCCTCATATAAAATAAAAAACCTTTTAGCTAAGAGCTAAAAGGAACGCATGCAGAAAGAATCAATGATCCCTCTGTCTCGGTCCTGTAAGGCTCAGAGCAGAATCCAACATCTTGTTTCATAGGTTATCCTAGATCAACTACATGATCAACTTACAAGTGCAGTTCCTATAAGGATACCGCCTTATGCTTCTATTATACCAAAGCTTGCTCCTGGAGGATACCCTATATCTCCCACTACTTAAGCTCAATGTCACCGGAGTAAATTTTTATCCGCTCGCCATTGGGGGAAATAACCGTCAAAGCCCCTGTATCATCCAAGGAATCTGCGATACCCTCAATAAAACCTGTTGGCGTTGATGTCCGTATCGGTCTCTTCAGAGTGACACTTAAAGCCTCCCAAAGTAAACGAATTGGGGCAAAGCCCTTCTCCAAATAAAGAGCATACATGTCCTCAAATTCCAAAAGAAAAGCTTGTACCAAGCTCTCGCGTGAAACCTCTCTGCCGGATTCAATCGCTAAAGAAGTTGCGATCGACCGTAGTTCTTCCGGATAATCCTCTACAGACAAATTCACACTGATGCCAATGCCTGCAATAACATACTTCAGGCGCTCATCTTCGCCACTGCTTTCCAGCAAAATCCCGCTAACCTTCTTCCCATGAATCAGAAGATCATTGGGCCATTTAATGCCAATCTCAACTTGGCATACTTTCTGAATGGCACGACAAAGTGCAACGGCACTAAGCAGGGTTAGCTGAGGCATGAAGTAGACAGGAATACGCGGAGTCAAAATGAGACTCATCCAGATCCCCTTACCCGAAGGAGAATACCAGCTGCGCCCCATTCGGCCTCTCCCTGCCGTCTGCCTTTCCGCAAGCACAATCGTGCCCTCAGGCGCTCCTGAAGCGACTAGCTTATGCGCAATCGTTTGGGTCGAGTCGACCTCATCATAAATATGTACTTTTTGGCCAAGCACCTTCGTTTTCATCCCGCTCATTAACTCGCTGACCTGCCACTTCGCTGGCTTACTAATCAGACGGTACCCTTTGCGTGAGGCTGCTTCGAACTCATAGCCCTTCGCACGAAGTTCCTCAATGTGCTTCCAAATTGCCGTTCGGCTCACACCCAGCCGTCGACTGATTTCCGCCCCAGATACATACGTTTCCGTTGCTTGCTCAAAAAGCTCTAAAATTCGTTCATTCATACGATTTCACTCGCAATCTCATAGTGGTCTAGATGGAACAGCACTCACTTTTAGTGGAAACAACTGCAGACAGCAACACTCGCGCCATGCGAGTCGACTGCAGACACTAACACTCGCACCATGCGAGTCGACTGCAGACACCAACACTCGCGTCAACGCGAGTCGACTGCAGACACCAACCTCGCACCGCGCGAGTCGACTGCAGACACCAACACTCGCACCACGCGAGTCGACTGCAGACACCAACACTCGCACCGCGCGAGTCGACTGCAGACACCAACACTCGCACCACGCGAGTCGACTGCAGACACCAACACTCGCACCACGCGAGTCGACTGCAGACACCAACACTCGCGTCAACGCGAGTCGACTGCAGACACCAACACTCGCGTCAACGCGAGTCGACTGCAGACACCAACCTCGCACCGTGTGAGTCGACTGCAGATTAACTGTATTTTATACAGCTAATTTGAAGGAAACACCGATATTTATCAGTATAACTGGATTTTATGTCGTTAATTTCAACCCTTTACGTTCATTTTCGCCATATCCGGAAATTTTAACTGGAGTTTTTCCAGTTAATTTCGTTTCATTACGAAAATGTAAAGAAATAGATGTAGTTTTTCCAGCTATTTAGTAAAAACGTTACATCAAGTGTAGAAAAGAAAAACCGCACAGCGCTGCTACTTCGCAGCCTGCGCGGCATGAATAAGTGCCTCGCGCTCATTCGGGATTTCCCCGAGCGCGGCACGCTCAAGCAGATCCTGCAGCAGCACGCCCATCCATGGGCCCGGCTGCTTCTCAAGTGCCGCCTCCACATCCTGGCCGGATATGGCAAGTTCCTTCAGGCTGAAGCAGGGAACCTCCTTCAGCCAAGCCTCCCCGAGCCGCAGCAGCTCCGGCGCAGTGGCATCCAAGAAGCGCGCCAATTCGCCGCGCTTCCCTACCACCTGCGGCAGCTCGCGCAGCAGCCGCAGGAACGCGCGGGCTGCGGCTTCGCCGCGGCGCACCGCGCAAAGCTTCCAGACCCGCTCCAGCGGAGCCGGGTCATCCACCCCGGCCTGCGCGGCGACATCGTCGCGCAGGGCAAGTACGCCCGCGACCGCAGCGCTGTCGGCGCGGGAGAAGGTCAGCTCCTGGAGCGCAGCGCGGACAATGTCCGCTGGCACCTCCAGGAGCATCAGCAGCATGGCCCAGCGGTCATGCTGCTCCTCCAGCGCGCTGACAGCGTCCAGCGCGTCGTCCCAGGCGAGCCAAGCCTCAAAAGGCAGCAGCAGCTGCTTTTTGAGGTAGGCCAGGAGGCCGCTCGCCAGCAGTAATCGCACAGCCCTTGCAGGGGCTGGGCCCTCAACCATGCGCTGCAGCTCGCTGCGCACGCGCTCCATCGCGATGTGGCGCAGCAAAGGCGCCTTCGCCAGCAGCGCTTGCCAAGTGCTCTCCTCGATCTCTAGACCGTAGCTCGAGGCGAAACGAATACAGCGAAGCATGCGCAGCGCATCTTCGCCGAATCGTTCCTCCGGTGCACCGACGCAGCGGAGGACACCCGCGGCCAGATCCGCCTGGCCGCCAAAAGGATCCTGCAGAACGCCAGCCCGATCCAGTGCCATCGCGTTCATCGTGAAATCCCTTCGTTGCAAATCCTCGGTTAAATCTGAAATAAATGCGACAGAGGCCGGTCGCCGAAAGCCTTCGTAGGCTGCCTCTTTACGAAAGGTGGTTACCTCATAGGTTCCCTGCGCGATTAGCACTGTAACGGTTCCATGCTGAAGACCCGTTGGCACTGTACGCTGGAATATCTGAATAACCTGCTCTGGCAGTGCAGAAGTGGCGATATCAATATCTTTGATTGGCCGTCCAAGAACAGCGTCTCTCACACAGCCACCGACCAAATAGGCCTCAAATCCAGCCTCCACTAGCGTCGACAATACCTCCGAAGCACCTGGATCATTCATTCCCTTACTTACAACCAAGTTAATTCTCCTATCTGGTTAGCAGCATTACTGACAAGAAGATGCTGAAATGCGATGTGATTCAGGGAGTTCTCTCCCTAGCACGCGATAATAAATTTCTTCATATTGAACCGTCGTAATATCGTTGCAAAACGTATACCGCGCGCGATTCAAACAGTTTTGCGCCATTTGTTCGTACATCACTTGATTTTTCAGCAGATTAATCGCGTATGCAGCCATTTGAGCCGTATCTCCGACTTCAGCCAAAAATCCAGTTTCACCATGGGTAATCAGCTCAGGAATACCACCAGCATTGGATCCAATGGTTGGCACACCACATGCCATTGCTTCTAGTGCGACAAGTCCGAAGCTTTCTTTCTCCGAAGGAAGCAGCATGACGTCTGCAAGAGAAATAACTTGAGCCACATCATCCTGTTTACCGCAGAACGTAACTTTATCCGAGAGCCCGAGCTCCTTCACCTTCGAAATCATTTTCGAAAGATCCGGCCCTTCCCCAACAAATAATAGACGAGACGGTACTTCCTTACTAACTTTGGCGAAAATATCCACAACATCCTGCACGCGTTTCACCGGTCTGAAATTGGAAATATGGATAAGAATTTTCTCATCCGGTCGTGCGAATTCGCCTCTTAGCTTCGATATATCTCGCGGGTAGTAAACCCGTTTATCTACAAAGTTATAAGTCAGATCAATATCACGATCAATGGCTAGCAATTCTCGTGTTTCTTTGATCAGATCTTTGGATACAGCTGTTACGGCATCACTTTCATTAATGGCATAACGAATGAGATCCGATATCGATTGATCTTGTCCTAATACCGTAATATCTGTTCCGTGCAGCGTCGTAACAACCTTGAGATTCGTACCAACCATTTGCTTGGCGAGCAATGCACACACGGCATGTGGGATCGCATAATGCACATGCAATAAATCAAGCTCCTCCATTTTCGCAACTTGAGCTAATTTACTCGCAAGTGAAAGATCATAGGGCGGATAGCGGAAGACGTAATATTGACTAACTTCCACTTCATGATAATAAATATTTTTATGAAATTTGCCTAAACGAAACGGCATGCTATGTGTAATAAAGTGAACTTCATGCCCTTTTTCAGCTAACAATTTGCCTAATTCAGTCGCAACAACCCCTGATCCACCCAAAGTTGGATAACAGGTAATACCAATCTTTAACTTGTCTTTCATCTCTCACACCTCTTTCCGATCAATCAAAATGTTCTATCACCAAGGGGAGTTTGGAAACGAACCCTTCCGCGTACGTGAATTGACGTCTTTGACCCATGAGTCGATCACGAGCTTCAACGCGTTCGACATAACCTTGATTGAGTGGCGTCGCAACCGTGTTCGAACCCGTCACAAATTGTGACTGGTACGCATGCAATGCGGCCATTTTTTTATCGTATGTATCTGTGACATCTACAATTGCATTTGCTTCGTAAACATCATTAATAAAATAGAACAATAGTTGTTCCACGTTCACAGCTTCTGTATCAGGTAAATATTTGCGAAGTTTCGCATTAAAAACAGCTTCCTGAACTAGCATGGAACACGCAATATGATCGGGATGACGATCTTGCCAATACGGCGCGAACACGATTCTTGGACGAAACTTTCTGATTTCTTGTGTAATGCGTTCAATGTTGGATGCAGTTACGAACAAACCGCGATCTGGTAATCCAAGATTCGTACGGGCTGTTACGCCTAGTATTTTCGCAGCTTCTGCTGCTTCTTCGAGCCTAATTTCAACCGTACCATTCGAAGACATTTCGGCATAGGTCAGTTCACAAAGGCCAACTCGAAGTCCACGTTGCGTATGCTTAGCAATCGTTGCACCCATCCCAATCTCAGCATCATCTGCATGGGCACCAAATATGAGAATATCCAATTGTTCACTCATATTACTCAATACCTGGCTTATATTTATGTACGAGTTCTCTCCACGCAAAATCTCCGCGGTCCAACGCTCTTACTAGCAGCTCTGCTGTCGCAATGTTTGTCGCACACGGAATCCCCTGCACATCACACAAACGAAGCAATGCGATAATATCAGGCTCATGTGGTTGAGCCATCAATGGATCACGCAAGAAAATGATCAAATCCATTTCATTTTCTGCAACCAACGCACCAATCTGCTGATCTCCACCAAGTGGTCCTGACATAAATCGATGAATATTTAAATTCGTATTTGCCATGATTCGCGTGCCTGTCGTGCCAGTTGCATATAGTTTGTGACCCTCGAAAACATGCTCATAGGCAGTAACGAAATTCACCATCTCATCTTTTTTTCGATCATGGGCAATAAGTGCGATGCTTAACATCTGACTTCCACTCTCCTAGGGGTCTCTAATCTATAAAATGCTCAAATCCATAAATCATTCCTGTATAGGTCATAACTTTACGAACTGCAATCGCTACACCTGGCATGTAGGCAGCACGATCGTAAGAGTCATGTCGAATTTTAAGCGCTTGACCCTGCTCAGCCATAATCACTTCCTGTTGGGCAAATACACCTGGTAAACGTACACTATGTATTCTGAATCCATTGTAATACCCACCACGTGAACCTTCAATTGTTTCTTCTTCTTTCGGATTACCTTGCTTAATTTCTTCACGCACTTCTGAAATAAGCTCTGCGGTTTTCACGGCTGTGCCGGAAGGTGCATCCAGTTTCTGATCACCATGGTATTCGATAATTTCAAGATGCGGGAAGTATTTGGAGGCCTGTGCAGCAAATCTCATCATGAGAATAGCCCCAATAGAGAAATTCGGTGCAATTAATCCGCCAATATTGTTGTCTCGGCATAGCATGTCCAAATCAGCGATAGCCTGCGGTGTGAATCCCGTCGTCCCCATCACAGGGCGAATTCCTAAGCGAATCGCAAGGTTCGTATGTGAAACCGCTGTTTGCGGTCCTGTAAAATCAACTAAAACATCTGGTTTCGATTCGATGAGCACCTTCTCGATATCGTTCCCCATCAAGACTCCGCATTCATCCAGCCCAACCATTTTCCCTAGATCAATTGGGCCGGAGGTACGGCTAACCCCTGCAACTAACTCCATATCGGATTCACGCAGTACGGTCTTCACGACCTCCCGCCCCATTCTTCCACTTGCACCGATAACTGCTACTCGTATTCTACGCTCCATATTGTAATGATCTCCTTTATCTTTGTTTCGGGCCCAGCTCAGTTTTCATCTTGAGTTGGTACATCGCTGCATGTTGTTTGGCGAGCTCGTGATGCGGCTCTAACCGAACTGCTTCCATGACAGTTTGATAAGCTCGTGTATAGTCCTTTCGCAGGGCGAAGGCTTCTCCTAGAATAAGATACGCTTCAATCGCTAGCGGATCAAGCACAATCGCTTCTTTTAGCAGGAAAATAGCACGTTCCGCATGCGCCGACTGATTAGCAAGTTGCCTTCTGGCTTGTTCAACCAGCTCACGTGCATTTAACACTTGCAAGTGAAAGCGAAACGCCTCATTCGTCGGGTCTAATTCAATAGCTCTTGACGCATGTTCCACCGCTTTGATGAGTTTGTTGCTCCTCGCGAACGTTATGGATAGTTTGTGGTGATAGGCAGCATTGTTTGGTTCTTCAGCTATTGCTTTTTCAAACCATTCAATGGCCTTTTCAAAATCATGCCCAAGTATGGATTCGTATGCTTTCTGTATTTGATTTTCTCCATTCATCTGCCCATCCTCCTTTGCCATAAGCGGTATTCCCGATTAGTGGGGATGGTTTAGTTTATGAAGGTCAATTCGTTTCGGTGTTAATTTTAGTCCAACGCCCTGCATCGCGCGTATTGAACTTGTGCATGATTTTGTCATGCGCTTCGGTCAAATCAATGCCAAGTGAATTAGCAAAGCAGATCGTGATGAACAAAATATCACCTAGCTCCAACTCGATTGAATTGTCCGCTTCTGTACTCTTTTTCGGTTTTTCACCGTAAGAATGATTCACCTCACGGGCTAATTCGCCTACTTCTTCCGACATTCTTGCCAGCATAGAAAGAGGACTGAAATATCCTTCTTTGAACTGGGAAATATAAGTATCAACCTCTTGTTGCAGGTCTTTTAGTGAACGTTCTGACATTGGCATCCTTCTTTCCATCATCTTCACAAAGGTTATCCTCCTTATGTTAAACTAAACGAGAAAAGTTGACAAATTTTTTGTTAGACCAGAAAGTATATTAGGCATGGAGGAATTCACATGATTTTCAAAGAAAGGTTCGCTGATCAATTTCTCAATGTGCTGGGAATTCTGATAGGAACCGCTATTTATGCGTTTGGATTACATTATTTTGTCATATCCAATGAACTGATGGAAGGCGGGTTAACGGGGATCTCCCTGTTGCTCAAATATGTGCTAAATGTCCCTCCATCCATCTCCACGCTCCTATTTAATATCCCTTTATTTTACCTAGGATGGCGAAATTTCGGCAAAGGTCCCATGCTGTATACGATCTTCGGCGTTATTTGTCTTTCATTCTTTCTCTGGGTGATGGAATGGTTGATCCATATGGGTTGGTTAGTCCCTTTTCACACCACTCAGGATTATTTCCTAGCAACACTTTATGCAGGGATTACGCTAGGAACAGGTCTCGGGCTTGTGTTCCGTTTCGGCGGTACGACGGGTGGTTCTGATATTTTGGCTCGGATTGGTCATAAAAAAAGAGGTTGGAGTGTCGGACAAGTCATCCTTATCATCGATGTCGTTGTGATTGGCTCTTCATTCTTATATCTACCAAAAGAAAAAGTTCTCTACTCCCTTGTAGCCGTTTTTGTCACTTCTCGGATTATTGATTACATCTCAGAAGGTGCTTATGCAGCGAAAGCATTTACGATTATCACAGATCAGCCGAGTGACTTAGCAGCATCCATTACCCAGGTGTTAGATCGTGGAGTAACGCTCTTCCCAGCGCGAGGTGCCTATTCAGGTAACACGAAGGAAGTAGTCTATTGTGTGGTTTACCGTCATGAAACCAGGCAGCTGCGAGAGTTAATACACGCCGTAGATCCACGTGCCTTCATTATTGTTGGAGATGTCCATGAAGTTATTGGTGAGGGATTTAAAACGCATTAGGACCATGACCACTCGAAGTAAAAAAGTGGGTTAAGCAGCTCATACTGAGCTTACTTAACCCACTTTTTTGTAATTATCTATTTTCACTTTCCTTTGCTTGCTTGACAGGAACGATATGTCGTCCCGATTGGTACATGCGCCAACCAACATAGGATAACACACCTACAATAATGACTCCCATACTGAGCGACCAAATGATAGGCTGATTCGGATCCGTAAGGGGCACGTATGCCAGAGCATCTTTATGTTTCATAAATAGCTCATCCAACACTTGATTCAGATTCACAATACCGCCTTCTGTCTGTTTAATTGGCATTGGTTTCGCGTTCACATTAGTTCGAAGGAAAACGATAATAGAATCTAACTTCTCAACCGATGAAGCATCGCGGCTTATGATGAGTGAAGGATGAATAATGGCAATATGCTGTGATAGCTTACCGAATTCCTCGATGGCTTCCTGTTGTTTATTCGCTTTCACCTGTTGGCTCAGCAACTGACTATCATTTTGCAGCACCTTATAATATTGCAGCCACATCGGCTGGTTCTTATGGGAAAGTGCATCAGTAGCAAGACGAATCTTAGCGACGGCTATTTGCCCTTCTGCCGGCGAATAGTTGGCTGCATTATATACCCGTTTTGCCCCAGTGACGGTTTCTGTCAAAGCATTTAAGCCCTCAACGGACGTAATTCCTTCAAATGAAATCTTCGGAATTTGATCGGATAGTTGAATTAACTTATTCCTTGCCTCTGGAATTTGTCCAGACATCGTTAATGTGTACATTTCCTCAGCAATTTGATTTAAAAACGAAATCCGCTCAACTTGAGCTGGGTCTATTGGTTTACTAGCTTGTCCGACTGTACGCTGGCTTGCTCCGCAAGCCGCAAGTAAACATAGAACAACGCCGAGTAAGAAAGTCACCGCTATCCCTCTCATCGTTCTCTCGAAAAACATGGGACATCCCCTCCTTCACCATCATCATATGGAGGTTCGTCCCACTTTAGACCATTATACGTTTGCTTTCAGGATTCTTTTCTCCCTTACCATTAAACTGGTAATCGCAATCCAAATTCCAATGATACTTAAGCAAATTGTGAAGAATTGAATTATACTCAAATAAGGATGAAGCTCTCTCTGTAACCTTGGAAAGACACCTCTCTCATAATCCATGAAATCATTCCAGAAGGTCCAGATTCCCACGATGACAATGGCAGGCAAGCGAAAAGAGAACCAGCGCACAAATAACAGCGCTTCCACAGCCATTGCCAAATGTGAGGCTGTTAACATCCATCCATCCCATCCGACCGCTGCTCCCTGCCAGGCTCCTGCCCAGATCATCGTAACCGCCCATATCCCATACTTAAATGAAGTAATAAGACCGAAAGCTTCAATAAAGCCGCGTATTGCCTTAGATAGCTTCGTCGATGGTTTCGCTCGTGATTGATCCAAGATCAAGTAACCAACAGATAAAGTAAAAAACAAACTTGCTGTCGGACTATCCGGTACAAATAATACATACCATACTGGACTCTCTGCAATGGTATCTACCATCTGTATCCAGTACCATTCATAGCCATAAACGGTGCCTAGCAAATTGCTGATGAATAGCACCCATAGCATTTTCTTACTAAGTAAGAAGTCTCTGCTCCATAAGTAGGAAACAGACATGTAGGCTCCTCCTTAAAAAATCAAAATTAAAACGTAGACCTTTATATTTTTTCAAAAAAAACCTGATCACTTTCGCGACCAGGTTCCATTTTTATTGCGTTTTTTGTTTGGATAACCATTCAGCTAATTTATCAATATCGGCATCTGTTAAGCCTTTATCAATGTTAGGCTTATACATGGCAGGCATGTTGCCTTTACCATTTTTGATAATGCCCATAATGTCTTCCTTCGTGTGTCCATCGCCTACACCTAACAAAGCAGGTACACCAGAAGCTGGCATTCCTTTTAACTGTGCGCCATGACATGCTAAGCAAGTAGCTTTCGCATAAATCGCAGCTCCTGGATCATCCGCAGCAACAATTGCTGCTGCTTTTTTCGTTTCTTTCTTCGCGCCTTCACCAGCTGAGCCACCTTTGTTTGCGTGCATTTCTTCTTCACGCTTGATGTGCTCTGGAATGATATTTTTCTCTTTAAGCTCAACTTGATAGTGAGACCAAGATGTGTACGTTAGGTATGTACAAGCGATCAAAGATAAAATCATTAGGCTTGAAGCAATTGGTCTTCTGTAGAAGCGACGTTCTTTACCTGTATCCAAGAATGGAGCCAGCAATAAACCGCCGAATAGTAAACCTGGTACTACAACCGCTCCAAGAACAACATAATCACCCGATGTGTAAGGGTATTTCAGCAATTGATACATGAACAAGAAATACCAGTCAGGCATCGGAATAAATGCTGTGTTCTTCGGATCCGCAGGATAACCTAACGGAGCTGGGTCGGACATAACTAGAACTAGCATACCGACCAAGACAACGACACCAACCATCCATTCCTTCAACAAGAAGTTTGGAATGAAGGCTTCTGATTTACCTGGGTAAGCAGAGTAATCTCTAGGAATGAGTCGTTGTTCTTGCGTTTTCTTAATTACGCGGGAATCCCCTACGTAAACGATTTTTTCATCAGACTTATGACCATGCGCCACGCTATTCGCCCCTCCCTAAATTATAGCGGTCCGGAAATACCTTGTTTGCGAATCATGAAGAAGTGTCCGGCAAGCAAAGCGAGCAGAACGCCAGGCAGGAAGAACACATGAATAGCAAAGAACCGTGTTAGTGTTTGTGCACCAACAATGCTTCCGCCTTGCAGCAATGTTTCGATGTACGGACCAGCGAATGGTACCGATGCTGCAATTTTCATACCTACTTGTGTTGCAAAGTAAGCTTTGTTATCCCATGGAAGCAGGTATCCCGTAAAACCAAGACCTAACATAACGAAGAAAATGAGCATGCCTACTACCCAGTTCATTTCACGTGGAGCTTTGTAAGATCCTGTGAAGAACACGCGCAGGGTATGTAAGAACATCATTACGATAACTAAACTAGCTCCCCAGTGGTGCATACCTCTGACGATAACACCGAAAGCTACTTTATGTTGTAGGTAATCAACACTTGCATACGCATTGATAATATCAGGCGTGTAATACATTGTAAGGAACATACCTGACAAAATTTGAATTACTGTGATGAAAAACGTCAATCCGCCAAAACAATAGACGAATGCGGAAAAATGATGAGCAGGGTTAACGTGTTCTGGCACCTCGTGATCCGCTACATCCCTCCACATAGGCGTAATATCAAGACGTTCGTCAATCCAGTTGTATACGTTTTTAAACATCTGATCGTGACGCCCCCTTATACTCTAGTGTTAGCATGCAGTTGTCCAACATACACGAAACCATTCTCTACTTTTGTTGTGTATTCGTCTAGCGGTTTAGGTGCTACAGCAAGGTTCTTGCCGTCTTGCGTATAGTGAGCACCGTGACATGGACAGAAATACTGATCTTTGTAAGCAGGGTTATCGTTCCAGTTAACCGTACAACCAAGATGCTTACATGTCGGGTTTAACGCAAATAGAGCACCTTTACTGTCTTTGGAGATCCATGCTACCAGCTCAGCATCACTTTCGTACCAGCCATCTACCTGATGGACTTGGAACGTAAACGCTTGTGGAACATTCGTAATTTTACTTTCTTCGACAACTTTAACCCAGTCCGATGCTGCTTTAGGCTGAAGGACAGGATCAACGGCAAACCGAATCATCGGTATGATAATGCCGGCCCCCATGAATCCACCAGCGCCACCAAGGGTATAAGAAAGAAATTGTCGACGAGACATTTCGCGTTTGGTCCCGGGTTTCTTCCCATGCTGTTCTTCATTGTGATTGTTATGATCACTCATTCTCAGGTCTACCCTCCTACATTGGCCGAAGTCCGAACCCTCTCGGACATCAGCTACCTCTATCACGTGTCGTTCGACATTACACTACATAACTAGGACATTTCTAATAATAGCCTACGTCTACTAGGTCGTCAAGAATTCATAACTCCTTTTATTGGATTGAAATCTTCGCTTTTGGACAAATTTTAACGAAATTGTCACAACTTTTTGAAAGCCTCATTCATCCATTACTACCCTTATCTTGCACATTTTTTTTCCATTAATACACGACAAGACCAAAGTTACTCAACTGGGTACCATAGTTGCTGTACTTGTTTGGAAATACCTGATTTGATTGCTTCTGATTGATGCGCCCATTGCTCTTGATCGACAACAATCAACAAATCAGTTTCATCTGACTTCCAACCGATTGCTCCCGTATGCAAGGTGAGTACGATTATGTAACGAAAACCGGATTTCTTCAATTGATGTACAATGTCATTCACTTGCTTATTTGTTCCCGTATCTGCTATGTAATGAAGAGCTGGATAAGTGACGACTCTGCCTTTGAAAGGAATCTCGATGATTTCCATGACATCTCGGAGCTGCTCCAACGCTGTGGTCACTTGCATCGGATCTTCATATCCTGTCAATCCGGTCACAGGTAGAAGACACGTATCCAAGTAGGGTTTCAATTCCGTCCATTCTTGTGAAGCAATCTCATTAAACTTCAAGGTATAGCGCCTCCCTATCATTTACCAAAACAACACTCGCTATGTAGCGCAAGCTCAACTTGTACTTTAATCCGTCATCTCTTGACTGTCAATCAAGTATTCTTTCGTCCCTTCTGTATCGAATACCACAGACAAAAAGACATGGGATTGGAATCCACATGTCTTCAAGTTTACTTGCTCATGCGCAGCTAATGGTTACCCTAGTGATTGTAAAATCCTTAGTTCAGATGTTAGCGCCAGAAAAGATGTCTGATCCCCTTTAGCCAAGGCGCTATCAATCTCCTTATAAAGATTTTCTTCTCTATATTTGCGCAAGGCATTATCCCAAATCATTTCCGCGAAAAGTGCCAGCAGCGCATCGTTAGATACATTCATTTTTCCCATGAGACCTACCTCCAAATGTTGTCCGCGGTTTGTCAGGAGCTTCATTTTCGCAAAAATATGTGTCTGCATTTTGGTGTACGCCAACCCGTTGTTATGCTCCTATCACATCATATTCACTCGCTAATTCAACGCTTCATTCAAAAGCCCGTTTGAATGTGAATGTGTTAATACCTAGTTCAGATAAGCACCACTTTATCGTCTTCTGCAATACTAATTCCTCTAATAACTCTGGAGCCAAGCTTGGTAACTTGTATAACCGTACCATAGGTGTGATCTTCACCAATTCGGATCAAGCCCATGTGCATCATCATTTGTACGATTCGCTGCTCAACAATGGATTCTGAACTATCATAGTAAAATGGTTTAACCAATTGGCTAAACAAATCAACGATTGAAGCCATCGTCACCCATTGATCACACAGACGATCCAACCATACTGAGATGCTTTGAATATTCGGAATTGGGGTTTTGTAAAGTCTTAGCCAGAACGTGTACACATCTGCTATCGTTTCTTTCTTCCCCTCTAGTAAACGAGCCTTACCTGCTTCTGTTATTCGAAGTACGAGGTCATGTTCACTGATGAATTGGTGGTAATAGCAATAGTCGTAGATAAGTGAAAATCGATTCGGGTATTCCTTAAACATACGTCCATAGCCGAATCGCCATGTCCCCTTGGGCACCATACCCTCTTGAACGGATAAGATACTGAGGATCTGCCCAAGCTGTCTTTTGTACATAAAGCCTTCTGCTGTTAAAGGCATTTCTTGCTGAGCTACTGCGGTTAAGAAATGAAATATGTCGTGGGCTAGAAGTGCTTGCTCATCGCGATAGACCGTGGGCTCTTCTGTTTTCACCAAAGCTTGCTTGAATTGATTCGCCAGCACATCCCTAAATCTTCGCTTTAAATCCGATGGAACATGAAAGAGATATTTCGTTTGCTGCGAGTACCCGTTAAACAACCAACCGAGTTTCTTGAATTTAAGGATCATATCCCGTGGATTCCAACCATCCGACGACTCTTCCTTTTGAAATCGCGACTGTTGAACTCTAGCGATAAGCTCCTCCATACTGAACGCATTGCGAGGATCGGAGAGTAAGGAGTTGAGGAATCGAATGTTCTCCAAACTAAGACTTTGAATGTGTTTTTCGAATATATCTTTGCGCATGGCCGTGCTCAGGATTGATTGAATCAACTCATTCTTTGAATGACCATTGCACTCACACTCGTAGGTATGTGCAATTCGGCCTAAATCATGGATATCGGCATAGCTGAGCATATCCGCTAGGTTCATTTCCATCCTACATCTCCCATCTGGCGGAGCTTTCTACTCCGATGTTTCTAGTAACCATTATGGGATTTTTTCCCGAAAATATTCCGTGTAAAACAAAAAAACATGACTCTTTTCGAGTCATGTTTACTTTTATACGCTCGTTTCCGAGGTCGTTTGCAAATGGATTAAACAATTATACAACTGAAGCTCCCATTGATCTGTCTGACGCAACAGCAGCGTCAATGAGGTATTTTGCAGAAATTCCTCTTGATTCAGCTTCAAAACGCGCAGCACCTGGACAATGAAGCCACCATGCGAGATGAGCAGCACTTTCTTATTCGGGTAATCGTTCAAAATCTCCGTCTCTAGCGCCAACCATCTAGCCCATAGCTCGCTATCCGACTCCTGACCTAGATCCTGAAGCTTCCAATCGGCTCCCCAGCGCTCTTCGCGTTCTGACACTGTAGTCCCTTCGACAAGCCCATACTTGCGCTCTCGCAAGCGCTTATCTGTGCGTAGAAATGGAATGCCAGACAAAGCTGAGATGATCTGTGCGGTTTCACTAGCTCGTTTAAGATCACTGCTGATAATGCCATCCCATTGTTCATGTGCTAAACGCAGCCCAAGCAACCGAGCTTGCTCTCTGCCTTCATCCGTTAGATCTGTATCCAGCTGCCCCTGCAGCTTACCAAGCTGATTCCATTCCGTGCTTCCATGGCGTATGAATCCAATTGTTGTCATTTCCTTACCTCCAGCGATAGAAATGCAAAATGCTCCAAAAGGAGCACTATGTTTTCGTTCGTGATAACCAATTCATGATAATTATCGTTGAAATCAAGCCAAGAAGCGATACGACTAATAAGTAATGCGGATACGAGTGAATGGGTCCAACATGAAAGCGTAATGGTTCCATAAAGCTTGGATTCAGACTGGCCACTGCATCTCCCAGCTTATGTCCATTCAACGATTCAGTCCCACTTGATTTGAGTGCTTGAGGCGCTTCTAGATCATAAAGTGAATTGTCCGCGGAAGCCATTGTCGACTGCGGGGAACCATCGTATACGATCGCAAATAAAAAGCTAAACACAAAAAGAGCAAGACAAAACGCGATCACAGCTGTCAAATTACGTCTTAATTTATAGGAAATCGAATACATACGTTCCGAAACAGGAATCCGCCATGATTCATCCTCGTAAATACGGCTCATCACTTTCGTGGAAACGATAGGCTCAAAGTCCGTAAGCTCTTCTTCTGTTGCTGCAGTTCGGATAAGAATCATGCTTTCTTCCCATATTTGAAATTCCTCTTTACAGGAGTCACATGTCTCTAAATGCTTATCCACTGCTGTACGACGCAGGTCATCATTCGGTAAATCCCAGTAGACGCCAAATAATTCCTGGATCTCACTACACTTCATCGCTTGTCATCCCTTCGATTCTTCGAATATCGGTTCACTGAAATAAGGATCCAAGTGCAACTTGACTGATGCTCTCGCTCTAAATAGAAGCGATTTCACCGAGCTGACGGTTTGACCTAAAATGTTGGCAATTTCTTGATAATCCATCTGATCATATTCACGTAAAATCAAAGCTGATCTTTGCTTTTCGGGCAAGCTATTGATCGCATCGCGAACCATGGACACCTTCTCATTTCTCAACATAGCCTGCTCTGGCATTGCATCAAAAGAAGCATGGGGTGTTAGACCGCTTTGCTCCAATGACACTTGGACACTTTTATTTTTGCGCAGTTCACTCAATACGGTATTACGGGCAATCGTATATAACCACGTAGAAAAAGATGCCTCAATCTCACGGAAAGAATGCAAACTGCGATAAGCTTTATAAAAAGTTTCATTACACAAATCTTCCGCAATAGCTTCCATTTGTGTGCTCTTCAGCATGTGATAAATAAATGCAAGGATTTTACGCTCGTAACGACGCATAAGCTCGTTATACAGCTGAACATTTCCATCCTTGATTTCTCTGATCAATTGGGAATCGGTCATTACGTGGCGACCCTCCTCGCGATTCCGGGTACCACTCCAACTGTTCATACTTGTTTTACTTAGGTTGGAGTGAAAAGTTGCGTTACATTTGTAAAAAATATGTGAATACCAAAATAGACAAACAATTAGCCTATTACATATTCTCGATCCAGCACGAGATTCCTGCTAGATTCGACAAATTGTTGGATAAAGTTCATATTTCTAGTGCCGCGTGACTATCTACGTACTCCTGCATTCATTACTTATGTATGTCAACAGCGAAAAAGACAAAAAAAAAACCGCCGAATCGGCGGTTGCACTTATGGTGCGATTATCGGATAGGAGTGGAGAGAAACCATACTGTACTTTTATTATATGTATACGGTTTCATTCTGTCAACACTTTTTTGAAAACGTTTACCAACGATCATTTCGCGCTAGCAAATTGCGATTGCTCTCTCTTCGCTTGTTTAATCAAATTGCTGATGGAATGCGGTCGAACAAAAGGGCTGCCTCCATTTATTCGCGGTATTTGCATCGCATCTGTCCATTCAGAAGCAATCCCTGCTTTCGTTGTAAAAGCATATCGAATACCCGCTTCTTGCAAGTAGGAAATCGTCGTATCATCGTAGCTGCCATATGGATAAGCATAAGCATCTACATCCTTTGCAGCATTTAAAGCCTTGAGCTTCGCTATACAATTGCGGGTGTCTTGTATTACCCTGGTCTTAAACTCAACGTCGGTTTCAAGTTTCCCATTTTGAAGAACCTTGTTAGAAAGCATTGGCTTTCCATCTTTCATCATATGCAGCTCATCCGTGTGCCCTTGAAATTCAATGTCGGGGTTCTCGCTGCGCATCTGTCTAATTTCATCTTTGGAAAGAGACACTAATTTAGGCCTTGTTGGATCATCTAAATCTTTCGTGATGACGAAATTCACTGCTGGGATATGTAGCTTTTGCAATATGGGATAAGCGTAGGTGTAGAAGCTTTCATAGCCATCATCAAACGTGACGAGCAACGCATTATCTGGTATTGCCTTTCCTTTGCTCTTGAAATCCTTAAATTGGTCTAAGGTGATGAATTGAAAGCCTTTCCTCTGTAACGACACGAGTTGCCGCTCAAACAACCTCGGCGTAATTGTGACTGAACTCTGTTCAATCTCGTCAATGTGATGATAAACGAGCACCGCTACCTCATTGGAATAATACACATCTTTGGCACTTACTAAAATTGGTGAAAAGTTAAGTATGACAATCATAACAGCCAACATGCTAACTATCAGCATTCGATATTTCACTTCAACCGCCCCATAACAATAGAAAATATATATATGAATAATAAGACCCATTATAGCATGAGGCTTTAGACCTGTGAATCCGTTTACACAAAAATAAAAGAAAAGAAAAGGACCTCCTTCACATTGGCAGAAACCAATGCGAAGGAAGCCCAAATTATAGCTTTAGTAAGCTTCATTATTACACATGAACCGCGTATTCTTTACCTAACAGCTCAGAAGCTCGATCCGCATCCTCTTGGTTACGGAACGATAATCGAAGAATGCCAGGCACATCTTCGCGACTTTCAATGATTTGAATATTGCTCAAATTGATTCGAGCATTCCCTAACAGAGAAGTAATGGAACCAATAATACCAGGATGGTCAGGAACATCCACGTAAATATCAAATAAGGATGTCAGTACACCTTTTCGACGTTCCGGTAATTTACTTCGGAATTCACCTGCAATACGAAACTGCTCTGCAATTCCTTCACCATCGCTCTGCTCGATAAGTTGAACGAATCGAGAAATCTCCTCATTCCAATCCTTAAGCAATTTAAGCAGAACGACACGATTATTGACAAGAATATCTCGCCAAATCGTCGGCTCACTTGAGGCAATCCGCGTGATATCGCGGAAGCCTCCAGCTGCCAAGTTTTGATACAAGGGATTGCTCTCGTTATATCCTCTAACTTGATTGACGAGTGCCACAGCAATGATATGCGGCAAATGACTAATAGCACCAACAATGTCATCATGTTCGCGAGCGTCAACCTGCACGATTTGAGCCTTAGTTAGACTAAGCAGACTAGAAAGACGATCCACTTCAATCTGTGGCGTCCCTTTCGCTGGTGTCAACACGTAAAACGCATTTTCATACAAGTGTGAAGATGCTGCTTCCACCCCATGCCGCTCAGAACCTGCCATCGGGTGACCACCAATAAAGAAGTAGCCTTCCATCAAGTGGGCTGCTGCGCTTTCAGTGATCGAAGCCTTCGTGCTCCCCACATCCGTGATGATACAGCCTTGTTTGAGGGGCAGCTTCATCAGCTTCTGAACATATTCCTCCAGATTACCAACAGGTACACAGAGAAATATATAATCAGCCCCATCAACTGCTTCAGCCATATCCGTTGTTGCATGATCAACAACATTCCGTTTCAGTAGCTTTTCTACAGAATTAGGATTGGGTGAATGACCGACAACGGTATAGTCTGGTTTTCCTTTGAAGCATAAGGCAAGTGATCCACCGATCAGCCCTACTCCGAATATTGCTATTTTCGTCATGACAGGAATCAACCTTTATCCTCTGAATTAGGCTTGAACAGGAATCTCTGATAGAACTTCCTTTAGAGCCGCAATAAATTTAGCATTTTGCTCGCTAGAGCCAATTGTGACTCGCAGCGAAGTCGGGAACCCTAGCATATGTCCGCCACGAACGATCAATCCTCGGCGCAGTAAGCCATTAAATACGTCTGCTGCTGGACGAGCTACGTCCACCATAATAAAGTTACCGTGTGCAGGGAATGATTGCAGCCCAAGTTGTTTGAACTGTTCTTCTAAGTAGTTCAATCCAGCTGAATTCGCTTCACGACAGCTTGCGATGAAATCTTGATCTTGGATCGCAGCTAGCGCAGCGGCTTGTGCGAAACGTGTCGTGTTGAATGGCTCACGTACTTGGTTAATTGAACGAATGACTTCCGGATGTCCAATACCGTAACCAATACGAAGGGAAGCTAGTCCATAGATTTTGGAGAATGTTCTCAGAGAAATAACATTCTTGTATTGAGCAATTAGCTCAATACTATCTGGGAACTCACCCGTTGTGTTGTACTCACAATAAGCTTCATCAAGTACAACAATCGTGTGTGCAGGAACTTTTGCTAAGAAAGCTTTTATTTCAGCATCTGTGTTCATCGTTCCCGTTGGGTTATTCGGATTACAGATCCAAACGATTTTCGTGCGATCAGTAATAGCAGCGGCCATTGCATCCAAATCATGCGTGCCATCTTTCAATGGAACTTCGATGGAAATCGCACCTTCGATTTCACAATTGTGTTTGTATTGAGGGAATGTGTGTGAAGCCATTACGGACTCATCCCCAGGCACTAGAAAAGCACGTGCTAACATGAGAATGACTTCATCGGAGCCTGCGCCAAAAATAAGTTGATTCGTCTCAACGCCTAATGAAGCTGCTACTGCCTCCGTTAGCTGTACAGCGCCCCCATCTGGATAAAGGCTAATATTAGCTATTTCGGCTTCAATCGCTGCCTTTACGTGCGGAGATGACCCGAATGGGTTCTCATTTGAAGCAAGCTTAATGACTTCGGTTAATCCAAGCTCACGCTTGACTTCCTCGATCGGCTTACCTGGTTGGTAGACTGGTAAATGTATAATGGTTTGTTTCGGTTTCATGTAGTCACCTCATCAATTAGTTGTTAGACCGTTTTAACTGACCTACAAAGTTGCCAATTTGCTTGAGACCTTCCGGATGTGCAGCGTCTATTTCGAAATGCGGCAAAGCATTTTCAATTGTACGAACAATAGCGCTTCCCACTACTACGCCATCACAGAGCTTCTCAAAGCGTTCAACTTGCTCACGCGACGATATGCCGAAGCCCACAACAATGGGCACTGAAGCAGCTTCGCGAACGGTTGTAAGGAAATCCTCAATACCGCCAAAAAACTCAGCACGCTCACCTGTTACCCCAAGCGAAGATACACAATATACGAAGCCGCGTGCCCCCGATGCGATACGTTGTACTCGTTCATTCGATGTTGGCGCAACTAATGGAATCAAATGAACGCCGTATTTCTCAGCAATTCCTCTAGTCTCACTATCTTCTTCCAGTGGAAGATCCGGTATGATAATACCACTGATTTCATTCTCCTGCATTACCTTGAAAATGCGCTCCAGACCAATCTGGAGAACCGGATTATAGTAAGTAAAAAGGATGAATGGCAGCTTTGATCCTCGCGCTCTTGCCTGTTTAGCAACATCGATCACATCAAAAATGGAAATCTTACGTTTTAAGGCGCGCTCGGAGGAGCGCTGAATGACTGGCCCATCTGCGAGCGGATCCGAATAAGGTACACCAAGCTCGATTAAATCCGCGCCTGCGCGTTCCATTTCTAGAATAAGCTCTAAGGAAGCCTCTATCGACGGATCACCAATCGTTAGAAAGGGAATCATTGCGGTTTCACCGCGCGCTTTGAGTTCTGCAAAACGACTGTCAATACGGTTCATCGCTTATACCCCCTCGCCAAGATAACTAATAATGGATTCCACATCTTTATCGCCGCGTCCAGACAAGTTCACGATAATGATCTGATCCTTCGACATCGTAGGTGCTAATTTCAGCGTATGAGCAATCGCATGTGCACTCTCTAAGGCCGGAATGATACCTTCAGTGCGGCTCAGCAATTGAAGTGCATCCAGCGCTTCCTGATCCGTGATTGGATAATAGGAAGCACGCTCTGAGTCTTTCAGATACGCATGCTCTGGACCAATGCCCGGATAGTCCAAACCTGCTGAGATGGAATGCGCCGGTAATACTTGACCATATTCATCCTGAAGCAAGTAGCTGAGTGAACCTTGGAATACGCCCGGTGTTCCCTTGGTCATGGTTGCTGCGTGCTCCTCTGTGTTAACGCCGCGTCCAGCAGCTTCCACACCAATCAATTTCACCGATGCGTCTTGTACGAATGGGTAGAAAATCCCCATCGCATTACTGCCTCCGCCGACACAAGCAACAACCGCATCCGGCAATCTACCTTCTGTTTCCAAAATTTGCTCACGGGACTCATCCCCGATCACACGTTGGAAATCACGAACCATCATCGGATAAGGATGTGGTCCTGTAACCGAGCCAAGAATATAATAGGTGTCTTGTACGTTGCTAACCCAGTAACGTAGTGTTTCGTTGCAGGCATCTTTCAACGTACGAGTTCCTGAAGTCACAGGAATAACTTCCGAGCCTAACAATTTCATACGGAATACATTCAATTGCTGACGCTTCGTATCTTCTTCACCCATAAACACTTTACATTCAAAGCCCATTAATGCCGCGACAGTTGCAGAAGCAACACCATGTTGACCTGCTCCAGTTTCTGCGATTATTTTCTTCTTGCCCATTCGCTTCGCGAGAACCGCTTGTCCGATGGTGTTATTAATTTTGTGTGCGCCTGTATGGTTTAAATCTTCACGTTTCAAATAAATTTTCGCTCCGCCAAGAAGCTCAGTCAGACGTTCTGCGTAGTATAATGGCGTAGGTCGTCCAGAGTATTGCTTTTGCAAATAACGAACCTCAGCAATAAATTCAGGATCATCTTTATATCGCGCATAAGCTTCTTCAAGCTCATGTAAGGCATTCATCAATGTCTCGGGCACATAACGGCCACCGAACTTGCCAAATCTACCATGCTGATCAGGTACTTGTGTCACTTACGGGTCACCCTTTCCACAAACGCGGTTATTTTCGCAATATCTTTCACGCCATCTGTCTCCACGCTGCTCGATACATCAACGCCGTCTGGAGCATAGGCAAGCACTAATTGATCTACATTATCATGTCGAAGTCCGCCAGCCACTAGCAATTGTACACCAGCAGAACGAGCCCAATCTTGATAAACAGGAATACAATCCCAGGCAAATGTTGTTCCGGAACCGCCTCCGTATATAGGGTCAAATGTATCTAATAGAATGGCATCTACAGTCCCGATATAAGGATTTAGTTGAGCAGCTACTTCGGCAGATGAGGGAATTCGATCCTCTGTTTTCGAGATAGAAACGGATTTAAATACGCTTACCCCGAATTGTTCACGAACCCACCCGCAGAAAGCAGGTGTTTCTTGACCATGAAGTTGAACGATGTCTAATGGAGCTACGGCTAATATATGGATCAACTGCTCTTGCGTTGGATTAACAAAAACGCCAACTGTACGCGGTACTGTCAGTCCACTTGCTTCTTCAGCTTTCAAATAAGTGATCAACTCGGCAGCTTTCTCCGGGGTGAGCTGTCGCTTGCTCGGTGCAAAAACAATGCCGATATGAGCTATCGGCAAATGTACGATTGATTTTAACACTTCAACGTCTTGAAGTCCACAAATTTTTACCGTTGGAATCGTGCCCACCGTCATAAAATCCGCCTCTTTCTTCCCTGTTTCTACGCCTTTTTGAGCAGTTCGCCCATCAACTCTTGGACCGCTTGCTCCACAACGGGTTGACGCATGAAATGCTCGCCGATCAGTACAGCTTGTGCGCCTACCTTCTCGACATAAGCCATATCGCCAACGGTAGAAATGCCACTTTCGCTTACGACTGTTTTACCTTTTGGCATATAGCTTATTAATTCTTCAGTTGTTCCTAAATCGGTTACGAAGGTTTTCAAATTCCGGTTGTTTACACCAATGAGTTGGGTATCCAGTTCGAGCGCACGCTCCAGTTCTTCACGATCGTGTACCTCAACGAGTGCATCCAAACCAAGGTCCTTGGCTAATGTCAAATATTGCTTCATTTGCTCCGTTGTCAAAATCGCAGCAATCAGAAGGATGGCATCTGCTCCAAGTAATCTCGCTTCATAGATTTGTTTCGAGTCAATGGTAAAATCTTTGCGCAGCAACGGTACGTTCACTGCTTTGCGCACGGCTTGCAGATAGTCATTACTCCCTTGAAAGTAGGACACATCCGTCAAAACCGAAATGCAATCAGCGCCAGCACGTTCATACGACTGAGCCAAGCTGACAGGTTCGAAATCCTCGCGAATTAATCCTTTGGAAGGAGAAGCTTTCTTAACCTCGGCAATAAGCCCCATCGTGCGGTTCTTCCGCGTCGTCAATGCCTTCTCAAAACCTAAGCAAGGCGGAAGCTGAGAGATCAACTTCTCAGCCTCTGCGATTGAAAAATGACTCATTGCTTCCACTTCTACACGCTTCGTAGCTACAATTTTATCAAGAAACATGGCATAGTTCTCCTGTATATTGGATTAAATCATTCAATTTCTGCTCCGCACGTCCGGAATCAAGCACATCAGCTGCAAGTTTAACGCCTTGTTGAAGCGTACCTACATTACCAGTTACATAGAAGCAAGCTGCTGCATTCGCAAGCACAATATCGCGATAAGGTCCTTTTTCACCTGCAAAAATATGACGAATGATTTCAGCGTTCAATTGGGCATCTCCACCCGCTACATCCTTGATGCTATGCGCTCGCAAGCCCAAATCATCTGGTGTAACCGTATAGGTTTGGATCGTATCATTCTTCAATTCGGTCACCTTCGTCGGCGCCGAAATACTGAATTCATCCAATCCGTCATCACTAGCTACGACAAGCGCACGTTTCAAGCCCAGTGCTTGAAGCGATTGAGCGATAAGCTCGGTTTTTGATCTATCATAAACGCCAAGCACTTGACGATCCGCACCCGCAGGATTCGTTAACGGCCCCAGGAGATTAAAAACTGTTCTAAAACCTAGCTCCCGACGAGGAGCTGCTACATGCTTCATGGATTGATGATACGCTTGTGCAAACATAAAGCAAATCCCCGTACGCTCTAAGCACTTCGCCGCTTGTTCACCACTTAGCGTAATCTTCACACCTAAGGCTTCCAAAACATCAGCACTGCCGCTTTTACTCGACATTGCTCTGTTCCCATGCTTGGCAACTCGAATGCCACCAGCTGCTGCTACAATAGCTGCAGTCGTCGAGATGTTGAAAGTCTCCGCGCCATCTCCGCCCGTTCCACAGGTATCAAGCAAATCACCTTGCAGCACATCCATTTGAAGCGCCTTACTGCGCATCGTTTCCGCGAAGCCGGTAATCTCTTCAAACGTTTCACCTTTGATACAAAGAGCAGTCAATAAACTGCCAATCTGAGCTTGTGAAGCTGCTCCATCCATAATTTCAGACATCACACTGCGAGCTTCCTCCCGAGACAGGTTACTGCCACTGATCACCTTTTTAAGAGCTTGCTGTATTGTAATTGTTCCACTCATGTTCATCCATGCCCCTTCCTTCTAAGAGTTAACAAAATAATCTTTGTTAATATCGCTAACAGGTCTTGGCTCAGGACTGAACATGGCTTCTGCCATACGAATTGATTTCAGCAAAGCCGTCGCTTTGTTCACCGTTTCTTGATACTCACTCTCAGGTACAGAATCCCAAACGATTCCTGCTCCTGCTTGCACATAGGCCTTACCATTTTTGAATACAATCGTCCGAATCGTAATACAAGTGTCCAAATTCCCGGAAAATCCAAGATAACCAATGGCACCAGCGTAAGAACCGCGAGATTCTGGCTCGAGTTCAGCAATAATTCCCATCGCTCTCAGCTTCGGTGCTCCAGACACCGTGCCTGCAGGCATACAGGAAAGGAAGGCATCAAAGAAATCTTTATCTTTGGCAATTTTACCGGACACATTCGAAACGATATGCATCACGTGCGAGTAACGTTCAATGTCCATAAAGGTATCACATTTGACAGTTCCGAATTCCGAAACACGCCCGATATCATTACGTCCAAGATCAACCAGCATCAAATGCTCAGCACGTTCTTTCTCATCGGCAAGCAATTCTAGCTCTAGCGCATGGTCTTCCTCTGGTGTTTTCCCTCTAGGTCTAGTTCCAGCAATCGGCCGCGTTTCTACTTTTTCTTCCTCAACACGTACTAACAGCTCAGGAGACGTACCCACGATAACTTCATCATCCATTTTCAACACATACATATATGGCGAAGGATTCATTGTACGAAGCACACGGTACACCTGTAAGGGAGAAACGGTTGTTTCCATTTCAAAACGTTGCGAGAGCACAACTTGGAAGATATCGCCGGCACGAATGTATTCCTTCGCTTTGTTCACATTGGCGATGTATTTTTCTTTCGTAATATTCGAGCGAATTTCACCCAAATCTGGTTCTGACACGATCGGATTGTGCGTCATCGTCTCGGACCCTAGAGGCCGTTTAATTTTCTCAATCGTGGCATCGATTTTCTCACAGGTTGCTTGATAAGCTTTCGCGATATCCGCATCCGTAGCGAATTGGGGAACATGTAGGTTTGCAATCACTTTGATCTGCTGTTTGAAATGATCAAACACGATGACCTGATCGCAAAACATGAATTGAATATCATTCATTTGTAAGTCATCAATCTGATGAGCCGGTAGTTTCTCATAGTATTGCAATAAATCATATCCGAAGAATCCAACAGCACCACCCGTAAAGCGAGGAAGGTCCGCAAGCTGAGGGCTGGAGTAGGAACGAAGATAAGCCTTCAACACTTCGATCGGTTTCTCATCCGTGATTTTTTTCTCGGACCCCGTTTCGACCGTTGTTTTTCCATGCTTAGCCGTGATCATTAAGAAAGGATCGCTGCCTAAAAAGGAATAGCGGGCCCATTTCACTCCCCCTTCTACGCTTTCTAATAGAAAAGCACGAGGCTCTTGATATAAATGTTGGAATACACGTATTGGCGTCTCGGTATCAGCTAGTAAATGACGCACCACTGGGATAAGATTATAATCTTTGGACAAACGAATGACTTCTTGCAATTCAGGTGTATACATGGAAACATCCCCTCTCAGCTTGTGAGCTACTCGCCTTAGCGGCGCTCAAAACTCTATTCGAATACAAAAAAACCTCTACCAGGGGTAGAGGTTGACTTTAGTTTCAGTAGACGATCAGGATGAATGTGAAAAAAAGAAAATGAGGGCTGCTGGGTATGAGTAAATAGACGATCCCCTCTGGGAACGATCCATGTGTCATATAGCTGCTACTTTACTTTTTCTCATCTCAACTCGGCTCTGCTCTACTCGACTAAACTCTGCTCTACTAACCTAAACTCATCTAAATTCACTATACTACCGGGTAGCTTCATTTGTCAATTTAACAATATCAGGTCGAAGCGCTTTCGCTTCTTTCAAATAAACATGGTTAATCTCCGCTTGGGTTTTGGTCGTGTTGACCTGCACCATCAAACGAATACATTTGGGCAATGCATTCTCAACCGGCACTTCTAACGAACACATCAAAGGAACAAGTTCCCACCCAACTAAGGTACGAATCGCCCTTGCAGGAAATGTTGCTGTAATATCTTCGGTTACTGTGATGAAAACCGATCCGATATCTTCTGGACGGAAATCATTCGCTTCTACAATTGCTTGAAGAAGCTCACTCGTTGCAGTAAGAATTTCTTCTGCATCATTCTGTTGAACTGTTGTCGCGCCACGAATTCCCCTTAAGTACATCGGTTATTTCTCCCCTTTTAGAAGGTCAACAATCTCTCTGACTTGCTGTGCCGTTACATCCTTGCGGATCTCGACTTTACCAATTTCGGTAGGAATGATATACACCATCGTACCTTCTTTGAACTTCTTATCATGCATCATGGCACTCATAATGCGATCTGTATCCAAATGCGATGGAATGGTTACGGGCAGACCATATTTCACAAACAGTCCTTTGGTCACCGTATGAATGTCCTCGCTGTAACCAAACTGCTGAGCAAGCTTCGCGGCGCCAACCATCCCAATAGCAATGGCCTCACCATGCAGCAGCTCGCCGTAGCCAGCTACGGCTTCTAAAGCATGACCAATCGTGTGACCCAGGTTCAGAATCGCACGGAGATCATTCTCGCGCTCATCCTGCGATACGACGATCGCTTTAACCTGACAACCTATATAAAGCGCATAACTTAACGCTTCTGGATCTAAAGCTAACAGCTTGTCTGCGTTTTCATCGCACCACTGTGTAAAAGCTTCATCCCAGATCAAGCCATGCTTGATCACCTCTGACAGGCCTGCTTTCACTTCGCGCTCAGGCAAAGTTAGCAGCAGGTCGATGTCGAACAGGACCAACTCCGGCTGGTGAAACGCCCCGATAATGTTCTTCGCCATCGGGTGATTGACCGCTACCTTGCCGCCGACCGAGCTGTCGTGGGCAAGGATCGTCGTTGGGATCTGCACGAAGCGGATCCCACGCATGAAGCTCGCCGCGGCGAAGCCGGCGAGATCGCCGACCACGCCTCCTCCGAGGGCTATGATCGCAGAATTGCGATCAAGGCCCGCCTGGAGGGCGGCGGTGACGATTCCCTCGAGCTGCGCGAGGGATTTGGATGTTTCGCCTGCGGGCACGACGCAGGCCGTCGCGGCGAAGCCGCCATCACGGAGCAGCGTCAGGACGCGCTCCAAGTGCAATGCCGCCACCGATTCGTCGGTGACGATGAGCAGCGGCGACTTGCGGCTAAGCCTCGCGCGATCGAACAGTGCCGAGATATTGGTAAGAATGCCTTGGCCAATATAAATGGGATAAGACCGCTCTCCAAGCTCTACGGTAAGTTCTCTCATCTTAGTAGTTCTCCACTTGCTTGAGGAAATTCGTTAAGTTCGTACGAATTTCTTCGATGGAATCTCCGCCGAATTTATCTAAGAAAGCATTCGCCACTTCCCAAGCAATCACGTTCTCCATGATCACGCCTGCTGCTGGCACTGCACAAGTGTCGGAACGCTCTACTTGCGCTGTGAATACTTCTTTGGTATCAATATCTACGCTTTGCAACGGCTTGTACAACGTCGAGATTGGCTTCATGACACCACGAACGATGATTTGCTCACCTGTTGTCATTCCACCTTCAAATCCACCTGCACGATTCGTTCTGCGTCTAAAGCCTGTTTCTTGTGTATACAAGATTTCATCATGTACATTAGAACCTCTGCGCTCCGCTGCTTCAAAACCAATACCGAACTCAACACCCTTGAAAGCTTGAATGGAAAGCACTGCTTGGGCAATTTTACCATCCAATTTGCGATCCCATTGTACATGGCTGCCAAGACCAACAGGAACACCCTCAATAATAACTTCAACAATGCCACCCAATGTATCGCCATCTTCTTTGGCAGCATCGATTGCAGCGATCATTTTCGCTTCTGCTTCTTTATCAACTACACGTACTGGAGATTCTTCTGTAATCCGAATGAGTTCGTCAACAGGAAGCTCTTGACGCTCCACTTCAACGTCCCCAATGCGGATAACTTGTCCAGCCACTTTGATTCCAAACTCAGCTAACAATTGACGTGCTACTGCACCCGTTGCTACACGCATCGTTGTCTCACGAGCACTGGATCTTTCCAAAATGTTACGCAAATCTTTTTGATTATATTTAAGGCCGCCGTTTAAATCCGCGTGTCCAGGACGAGGACGGTTTACACGACGCTTGCCTTCGTTATCTTCTTCAACGGGTTCGATGCCCATAACCGAAGTCCAGTGCTTCCAGTCATTGTTCACAACAACTAAAGCGATTGGCGCTCCTGTTGTTTTACCGTGACGCACACCACCTGCAATGGTAGCTGTATCCTTTTCAATTTGCATCCGACGACCACGACCATAGCCCTTTTGACGTCTATGTAATTGATGGTTCAAGTCTTCAAAGTTAAGGGTTACATTACTTGGGAACCCTTCAATAATCGCAGTGAGCTGCGGTCCATGCGTTTCACCAGCTGTTAAATATCTCACAATCCGTTACCCCCTAAGAATTTTACGAAGAACATCGAACTCCGTATATGAACATATTAGTATGGAAAAACCGAGCATACTTACTTCGTGTGCTACGATGAAAATGCTGCAGCAGCAAGCACTTTAGCGCTTTGACGCGCGATTATCTGTTGTCATTATAGTATAGGTATTCAGGTTTGGCAACAACACAAATGCAAAAACACGCTTCACAGGTCAGGGACAATCCCTTCTGCGTAAGCGTGTCATTAACTAGACAGGAGCTAGTATTACCCGTGCATTGGCTGCTTCTGGACAACCCTCGGAGGCTCACAAAGCTGAGGATCATTCATAAGACCCGTAATTTGTGAGGAATCGACTCCTAAAATTTGAGCACATTCTTGAATGGAAATCATTCCCCTGCGATAAGCGGTAATCACCTTGCGTTTGTCCATGATAGCCCCCTAAGCGTGTATGCATTGTTCAAAGCGCGACGTTTCATTCACTTTGCATTGCTACATCTTAGTATTGGAAGATAAGGAAGTTCTTATACACCTTTTTTACGATAAAAGAACGTTTCTGCCGCCTCTAGTTCATATTGTCCCGGGGAGAAAATTTGCTCGGTTGACCCGACGAATAACAAACCCCCAGGTTTAAGGGCTTTGGCAAATTTCTGGTAGAGTATATGCTTCGCTTCTTCTGTGAAATAAATAATGACATTGCGGCAAACGATTAGATCGTAACCGGTGTCAAACGTATCTACAAGCAAATTTTGCTTCTGAAATTTCACATTCTTTTTGAGTTCATCTGAAATATGATACATCACACCATCTTGCTTAAAATATTTCTTCACATAAGTAGACGGCACATCACGCACGGAGCGATCCAAATACATGCCTTTACGAGCTTTCTCTATCGCGCCATCGTCAATATCCGTTGCGTGCAAGGTCGTCTCACCAAGCGCCCCTTGCTCAGCTAAGATCATGGCTAATGTATACGGCTCTTCACCTGTCGAACAAGCAGCACTCCAAATTTTCAGCCTGCGATTACGTTTCAGCATTTCTGGAATAAATTTCTGCTCCACAAGCTCCCAGCGATTTGGATTGCGCCAAAACTCAGAAACATTGATCGTCATCCGATCCAAAAACTCATAGAATAGTTCTTTGTTTTTCATCATGGCATCAAAAAAAGAAATAAACGTATTGTAACCCCGCTTCATCCGCAAGGTAGTTAATCGTCTCTTCATTTGCGCTTCCTTATACAGCGCAAGATCAATGGACGTATGTTCTTTTATTTTTTTTATAAATAACAAAAAATCTTGATCTTCCATGCTGTCCACCCACCTTGTTCAGTATCTACCCTGATACATTCTGTGGGGATTTACCAAATTCCTTCATAAAACAACAAAAAAGAACCTGTATCTCATTCAGATACCAGATTCTTTACGTGATTAGATCCATTCTTGTATGTTTTTAGAATACGCGAAAATTTCGCTCGGCTGAAAGAAGTTATTAATTTCACGTTCAGCACTTTCGGGTGAATCAGACCCATGAATCAGATTGAGATTCGTATGTACAGCGTAATCTCCACGGATGGTTCCAGGTGCGGCTTCTAGTGAATTTGTTTTACCAATCATAGTTCGGGACAAAGCGATAACTTGATCACCATGCCATACCATTGCAAAGACAGGTCCTGAAGTAATGAAATTCACAAGTCTTTCGAAAAAATCTTTTCCTTTATGCTCTGCGTAGTGTATCTCCGCTTGCTCTCGGGAAATGACCGTCAGCTTGCTGCCAATCAATTGGAAACCTTTCTGTTCAAACCGTTTTACAATTTCGCCGACAAGTCCCCGCTGCACGCCATCTGGTTTTACCATTAGAAATGTTTTTTCCATTGAAAGAATACCTCCTAAGTTTTCGTTAGAAAACTAACTTCGTAAGCTCCACTTAGTTTTCGTCAGAAAACTGACTCCGTAAGCGTCCACTTCACGTTTTCCTTAATATGATCGATTCCCGATAAAATGAGCGATTTCGATGAGATCCTTTTTCGCTTGGATATCTGGCAGTGTGTCTAATGACGAAATCGCTTTATCAATATAAACCTGGGAAAGTCGATCAGCTTCCTTAATGCCAGCACTGCCACGAATCATTTCTAGAAATCGACTCACATCCGTTTGTCCATCCAGTTTATGTATTCGATCCAGTTCTGTCAATATCATTGGCTTTAAAGATGGGTCTTGGAGGGTCAGAAGCACTGGCAAGGTGATATTCCCCTGCTTGACATCACTCCCAGGAGGTTTCCCAATTTGCTTTTCAGTTCCGATTAAATCCAGAATATCATCTCTAATTTGGAAGGCCATACCTACATTATAGCCAAAATTATACAATTTAGTGCTCACCCAATCCGGAGCCCCTGATGCCATCGCACCTAATTGACATGAAATTGCTATTAACAATGCAGTTTTGCGGCGAATTCGCAGTAAATAATCACGAATTGTTTGTTCGGAATGAAAGAAAAATCGTATTTGTTCCATTTCGCCAATGGACATTTCCACTATGGCTTTGGACATAATCTGATGAACTTTGGGATTCGGGATCTGGGTGATAACACCTAAAGCTCTTGCAAAAATATAATCACCTGTAAACATAGCAATGCGATTGTCCCATTTGGAACGTACCGTCAATTGACCACGCCGCGTGTTGGCATCATCAATGACGTCATCATGCACAAGCGAGGCCATGTGGATAAGTTCCAATGGGACTGCTACGTTTTTCATTGTTTGAAGTTGATAATTGCCAAATTCACCTGAAAGAAGAACGAAAACGGGTCTAATCCGTTTACCTCCAGCTTTGAGTAGATGGATCGAGGTTTCCCTTAGTAAAGAATGATCGTTATTCACACTCTCTTCCAGCTCTTTCTCGATCGCTGAAATATCTCTTCTTTTTCTAGAATAAATATCCAACAAGTTTTTCATTCGGTCACCCGTGCCACTTTATTATCTTCCCATATCCCAATATGAACTGGTTTCGGTAAGAATCCTAGCTCGTAACAATATTGATAATACGAATTAAGTCCTTCCCACTGCTCAGCCGCGAAATCATAACACAATGTATGAAAATAATGATGCCAATAGTCAGAGGTGCCGCCAACGGTAGCTTGTGCCTCTTCAATCATGTACTTCGGTTCGTGATGGGCTTTTTCTTTACTTGCTTTAAATGCTTCATAAATGGACGCAACAAGCTCTGGATATTTACGAATTGTATCCTTTCGAATTGCCCAGACGGCGAATGACATCCATTTCCCCGTCCATTTAGCCCACTCTTGACCGAGATCAGTAATCATATACTTTTGATTCCGCCAGCTTTCCTTAATGGCATCATCCCCAATGAGGAGTGCAGCATCTGCTCCCTCCATCATTTGATCTAAGCTTGGCTTTGCATATTCGTACGTCGGTTTGCCGTTGTAAAACTTTTCTAAAATAATTTTCAGCAAATTCACAGAAGTTGCTGACGTCGTGGGAAGGATAATCTTTCCATTTACGATTTCTCGCAGTGGTTTGTCATGGAATAGCAGGATCGAATTGACTTCGCCATAAGAGCTAACTGAAAGATCAGGGAAGAGCATATAATCCTCGAAATATTGACCATAAGAAAAGGAAGAAATGGGACCCATATCTATACGGCCTTCAGCCATTGCTTGATTGAGTGATGTAGGTACTTGCTCAATAATATCGACGTCAGAACTATTCATCAGCTCTGGGAAATAATAATAGATCGGCCATACATTTGTATAATTAATTCGACCTATGCGAATTTTAGGGTCTAGGTTGCTCATCAATATCTCCCCATCTACGGTACAAGGAATGTTCAATCTCCATACTATCCATTACTTTACCTACCAAAAAATCAACCATCTCATCGATTGAGCGCGGACGATTATAGAAGGCTGGCATAGCCGGTATCATTCGCACCCCCATTCTTGTTAGGGTAAGCATATTTTCTAGATGTATAGCATGCAAAGGTGTTTCCCTTGGCACCAAAATTAATTTTCTTCCTTCTTTCAGCATGACATCCGCGGTACGCTCAAGTAAGTTATCGGATGAGCCATGCGCGATGCCCGATAACGTTCCCATTGAGCATGGAATCACAACCATCCCCTTGGTTCGAAATGAACCGCTAGCAACCGTCGCACCAATATTCGCTACGGGATGATATTCAAACGAGCCTGCTCGTCCCCCGAATTGCTTTTCGAGTACATCTTGACGTTTCGTTACGCTCCAGTCCAATTCGTCCTGCAGTACACGCCATCCAGCGTCCGTAATAATAAGATGCACATCTAAACCGAGATCCAACAACACTTCACATAACCGTACGCCATAAATAGCTCCACTCGCACCAGTAATACCAATAACCCAGTTTCCGCTGCTCATGAGTGTTGACTCACTAGGACATCAAGTAATGTGAAAGTGAACATGACTAAACTTAAAACACCATTCATCGTAAAGAAAGCTGTGTTTAATTTGGATAAATCCTGCGGTGTAACAAGTCTATGCTCTTTAAACAGCAGTATATAGGCGATAACTAGCCCCACCAGATATAGCCAACTCAGATGCGTGATAAAAAATAAGGAAACTAAACCGATTGCGGTTAAAATATGCAGTACTCGTGCTGTTAGTAGTGCTGCTTTAATGCCAAAACGACTTGGCAGGGAGTGCAACCCTTCTTTGCGATCAAAATCTGCATCCTGGCAAGCATAAATAAGATCAAATCCAGCGCTCCAACACGCAACAGTTAGGAAAAAGATGATGGATGACCATGTAAATTGACCTGTAACAGCAATCCATCCACCTAGTGGAGCAAGCCCCAGCGTCAAGCCTAGAACGAAATGGCATGTCCATGTGAATCTTTTGGTATACGAATAAATCACAAGAAAAAACACAGCTATAGGCAGCAGCTTCATCGACAACGTGCTTAGATGATAGGTTGCCCAAAAAAGAACCACAAAAGAGATGATGATATAGATAATTACTTGTGGTATTGAGATAAGCCCTGCAGGAATGGCTCGATTCACCGTTCGCGGATTTCGTTTATCAATCGCTTGATCAATAACACGATTCAAAGCCATCGCGGCGGTTCTTGCCCCCACCATAGCTAATGTGATCCAACCGATCTGTGACCAGCTCGGTAAATGTCCTTGCAAGACGACGGAACCAAGAATAGCCCCCATGAAAGCAAATGGTAATGCAAACACGCTGTGTTCGAACTTAATCATTTCAAGAAAAATCTTCAATTTAGTAAACATATGCTGTTACACTCCTGATTTCGTTTTACCTTTAGTCCCTACATGTAATGCTGCCACACCGCCAAAAAGTGGATGGGCTTGTACGTGATCTAAACCATTCTTCGCGAAAATCGCCGCTAGCTGCTTATGATCTGGAAATGTAATTAAGGATTCCGGCAACCATTTGTATTGCTCATATTTTTTCACAATCAATTTACCAAGGAAAGGCATGATATGACGGAAATAGATATAATATAAAGACTTAAACGGCTGCCACGTTGGTTTAGATAGCTCTAAAGACACAACTAGCCCTCCGGGCTTAACGACGCGTTGCATTTCTCTAATGACTTGTTCAAGATCGGGAACATTACGCAGGGCAAACCCGATTGTGGCAAAGTCAAAAGAATTGTCGTCAAACGGAAGACTCATCGCATTTCCTTGTATAAGCTCGATCTGCTGATCTAAGCGCAATTGTTTTACTTTCTCCGCCCCATAATCCAGCATATTCTGGCTGAAATCCAATCCAACCATTTTCCCAGTACCACTCGCTTGCGCAAGACTAATCGTCCAGTCACACGTTCCACAACATAAATCGATTGCTGTATCCCCCGGCTGTACATTCATCTTCTTCATTGCAAATTTACGCCAAGCTTTATGCCGATTAAAACTAATAATATTATTCATCAAATCATATTTAGGTGCGATACTTTCAAAGACACCATGGACAAACTCTTCTTTGCTCTTTGCTTTTTTATTTTCGTTATTAGTTTTGCTTAAACTCATTACCCAGGTCCCCTTAATCCCCTTAAATTTCTTCTAAAACTTTGGGATGCTCCCCAGCAAATCGTAAAAAGGGCTCTCCCATGTGAAAGAGTTCACTTTGTAGCATGTCCGAATCAAGCTTCTTAATATAGTCCTGCAATTGCTTGGTTTGGATGTTAAGCAATTGATACAATTGCGAAGAGATGCTGTACTTATGCAAAAGTGTACGAACCTTCGTTGTATCGACTTCTTCGCCTTGCAGCTGCTTACGCTCTTCTTTGGTGCCATTCTGGTTAATATGCCAATATCCCCAGCTGCCTTTGAACTTCGAAATCGACTCCATCAGGAAAATTTCATTGAATAACAGTTCACATCTCACAAAGCCTCTCAGAATTTCAGGCCATGCTTGTTTGTACGCTTCGGACATGACTTCTGAAAAAGACAAAAACAGCTGAGATTTGATTTCCACCATATGGTGAATGTAATCTTCTGCCGTCAGTTTCAGCTGTTTCATTTTCATATAGCTGCTCATCTTAAGCCGATTGACTTCACAGATCGCACTCGAAAGCTGCTTAATCATATCAATCTGCCCCGTTTTAGCTAGGAGATGATAAAATCTGGCACTAAAGTAGTCCCCGGCCAGCACTTTAAGTTGCCTTGACCTGGATGCCTTTTTCTCCTTGACTTCATTGGATGCCGTCACAAGATCATGAGTATCGAGTCCAAGTTGTACTAGTGCTGTAGCTAAGGTAAACAATTCACTTAATGAACTTATTTTGTTATCTTCATTCAAGAATGCAAACAACAGACGTGTGCGCAACTCAGGAAAATCGGGCAAGTCTGTGTGAATTTGGATCATATCATACTCCGTGTACTGCTTAGCGATCTCAGGGATCCGATAAGAATTCATGCAAAAGCCTCCGTAACCGTATGCCAAATCTCATTTTATGAACCTCGATGTCTCAATCCAAATTATTATAGCATAACACGTTAATAGAAGCACAATAAATTATAGGGGATACTTTTGCTGCCATCTAGAAGTATACGTGATGCGAAAGCGGTTCTGCAGCTCCTGCTCCAATTGAATTAAACTTAGCTCGGATGGCTTCTTCTCCATATCCTTGCCATATTCTCGCTGAGCTACCATGGCCAAGACGAGCTGTGTTGAGGTTGTATCTGCCGCCCCGGAATAATCTATGATCCGTACCCAAACTTGATCTACATTCTTAGTTTTTACAAGCATCGTCTGTGCGATCGTATACAAATCTCGGTAGACAGCAATGGAATCCGCATTTTTGGGCAAGCTCAAATCGAGTGACAATCGCGTTGTACTAAGTTCCACTTTCCGAATACGTAGCTGAAGCGGAATTTGAACTAGAAGATCTGCCAGGTTATTATCAGTCAACTGACCACCTCGATTATTGGACCAGGTGTAAGCGGAACCTAAGCCTGAAGATTGATCTATCTTCGGCAGCATGGATAGACTAATCGCAGCAACAACGGAAATACCTAGCGTGATCACAATGCGCATAGACCATTTCACATTCAACACCTCCTAAGCATATGCAGGAGCCAAATAACCGCCAGGTTATCTCAAATGACAAGTCCTATACACCATTGTACAAATAAAAAAAGCAGGCTATGCCTGCTTTTAGCAATAATCTCTTATTCTTCTGTATCGATCGTTCCAAACTTAGTCATAATCAATGCCTTACCTCTCACTTTTACCGCGGAGGTATGCTCAGTAAACTGAGCTATCATAACTTCACCTTTGTCTAGCTTCTCTGTATGATGAAAACGTGTGTCTTGTCCACGTGTTAATCCAATCACATGAACTCCATTGTCTTTGGCTTTAATCACGAAGTACTCATTACCGTTCGAGTTCGCGTTCGACTGATTGGACTGATTCGATTTATTCGATTGTTCCATATTCATCCTCCGTTCTTCCCTATCCTTCATCCCTGTATCTAATGATGCCAAAAATAGTAACCGGAAGTCAACATGTCCTAGACGGATATTTCAGCAGAAGCTGATTTAGCGCGTTTTCGGTAAAATTGTTTGAATTTTGCTGGCAAAGCATGTGTGGAACCGAGACGGATGATGAGATCCGTTAGTTTCACTGTTCCATATGCGAATAACATTCCCGCGAATACATCAATCACCCAATGGATTTGCAAATATAACGTCGAGAAAATAATCGCAGAGCAATACGTGACCATCATGTATTTGAAAATTCGATCCTTCTCTCGGAGCGCCAGAAGCAGCATCGCAAAAGAAATGGAGGTGTGCATACTAGGGAAGCAATTCATGACTGCCACTAATAGGGAATTTTCATCAGCGAATACGCGATGCAGTAAATCTGGTTGTTTATTTACATACCACACTTCATGAAGCAGGATCAGATTATAGAAAGGTAAAATGAGCGGAAATTGCAGCATATGCCCAGACAGCGCATAGGACAACATTTTTTTAACACTGCGGGTCCAGAAGCTTCGAACAATACAAATCCATAGCGAAAGTACGAAGCCATAGTTATACACCCACACCATCGCTCTATCTAGAAATGGAGTAGAAATCCACCTTGCCCATCCACCTGTATTCAGCGGAATGGCATTCATATAGCTATCCCAGCGCCAGGGGTGCCGATTATTTTCAAACATCCAGTTCGCAATTTTCCACCAAAATCCGTTGCCTGTCCCATAAAAATAATAAAAAATACCCAAAAGAGGAATTCCTATCAAAAAGAAGCGTTTCCAATCTACGTCAATCTGATCCTTCCGCACACCTAATAAGCAGATGCATAGCAATATCCAACATTCAGTACTCCAGTTACCAACTGTACCAATCCGCCAGATCAAGTAAATGGAAGCAATAATACCGAACATCGTCCAATCCTGTGACTTCACAAGCTCATTCAACTTCAACTTATTCAACCCGGTACCCCCTACGTAATCCAAGAAATTCTAGAAATCTAATCAACAGTTAATATTAATGCTCCCGCTTTCTTGGCAATAGAAAAAGACATCGAACACCGATGTCTTCTTCATAATCGGAGTAACACGATTCGAACGTGCGACCTCACCCACCCCAAGGGTGCGCGCTACCAGGCTGCGCCATACCCCGTTACGTTTACAGCCAAGAATAACGCATTCACTTTTGTAATTATAGTAGGAGAATTTCAAATTGTAAAGGCATTTTCAGGTAAAACAAATAAAGCCGCTACCCGCAATTAGCGGACACGGCTTTATAATTATGTAACGTTCAATCCTATGTATAAATACAAATTATTGAATGCCATCTTTAAGTGCTTTACCAGGTTTGAAAGCTGGGATTTTGCTTGCTGGGATATCAATTTCTCCACCAGTCTGTGGATTACGTCCTTTACGAGCAGAACGTTCACGAACTTCGAAGTTACCAAATCCAACCAATTGCACTTTGTCTCCACCTTGCAATGCTTCAGAAATTGCATCAAAAACAGCATCTACTGCTTTCGTTGCGTCTTTCTTGGATAGCTCAGAGGTTTCCGCAACTTTGTTGATCAATTCAGATTTATTCATGCCATTCACCTCCCCCCAAGATTTCTCACTTCCGTTACTTCCTGTTTTCACCGTTTTCCCAGAAATTATACATAAACCACTGAAAAATCGTTGATTTTCTAAGCAAAATGAACTTTGAAAGCAGACGAATAAATTCATAGTAATACACTCAGGGAGCAATTTCAAGTATCTATTTCCATTTTATGTGGGTCTTTCCGCTAAGAAACGACAAAAAACACTCTTTCGAGTGTTTTTTGTCCACATTTTCCTACAATATAATGGCGATCAAGCCACCTGAACCTTCGTTGATAATACGTCCAAGTGTTTCCTGCAGTTTATATCTCGCATTGTCTGGCATTTGGGCAAGCTTGCCTTGAATGCCTTCACGAACAATTGAATGCAACGATCTTCCGAAGATATCGGACTCCCAAATCTTCAGCGGATTATCCTCGAAATCCTGCATCAGATAGCGGACAAGTTCTTCACTTTGTTTCTCAGTTCCGATAATCGGTGAGAATTCGGATTCAACATCTACGCGAATCATATGAATGGATGGCGCCGTAGCTCTTAAACGTACGCCGAATCTGGAGCCTTGACGGATTAACTCAGGCTCATCCAGCGCCATCTCCGCTAACGTTGGAGGCGCTATCCCGTAGCCGGTTGTTTTGACCATTTCAAGGGCCTCAGCGAATTGATCATATTCCCTCTTCGCATGTGTGAAATCCTGCATGAGTTGGAGGAGATGATCCTTCCCGCGAATTTCAACACCAACGACCTCGACGAGAATTCGATCATAGAGTTCATCAGGTGCAAAGAGATCAATTTCAGCTACACCCTGCCCCATATTCAGACCTGCCAATGCAGCCTTGTCGATAAACTCATATTCAGCAAATTGACTGACAACACGATCGACATCACGTAAGCGTCTAATATCCTGTACCGTATCGCGAACGGATGCTTCGAATTGTGTGCGCAGCCAATGATTCTCATCCAGAACCATTACCCAGCTAGGCAAGTTCACATTCACTTCATGAACTGGGAACTCATACAGGACTTCACGAAGCACGGAGACCATTTCTTCTTCTCCAGCGCTAGCTACACTCATTGTCACAACAGGAACATCATAGCGGCTTTGCAGCTCACTGCGAAGCTCAAGTGCAGGCTCACTGTTTGGCTTCTGCGAATTAATAATCACAATGAACGGTTTCCCGACTTCTTTGAGCTCATTAATCACTCTTTCCTCAGCCAATACATAGGATGACCGCGGGATATCCGAAATCGTGCCATCTGTTGTAACCACGACACCTAATGTCGAATGCTCTTGAATGACTTTCCGGGTTCCAATTTCAGCCGCTTCTTGAAAAGGAATCGGCTCATCGAACCATGGCGTATTGATCATCCGAGGTCCGTTCTCGTCTTCATAGCCTTTGGCGCCATCGACTGCATATCCAACACAATCAACTAGGCGAACATTTACGTTCAGCCCCTCGGCCACAGAAATTTGAACCGCCGTATTCGGTACGAATTTCGGCTCCGTTGTCATAATCGTGCGGCCAGCAGCGCTCTGCGGGAGTTCATCGGTAGCCCGGATCCTATCCGCTTCGCTTTGAATGTTCGGCAGCACTACAGATTCCACAAAACGTTTGATAAAGGTTGATTTCCCTGTCCGGACTGCGCCGACAACCCCCAGGTAAATGTCCCCTCCCGTTCGTTCTGCAATGTCCTTAAAGATATCCACTTTCTCCAAGAGAATCCCTCCTACAGTTTGGTCGTCAACTGACTCTAGTGACGGTAACAATTGACTACTCGTACATTCATTTGGACTAGTAAAAATATATGTACTTTCGATAGAAATATGATAGATGCGTCCCAACTTTTTTTCGCTCATATTTTATGAAGCACATACGGCTTTCGAAAGAATATATGATGAGTCGGTTGCGCTTATTCTATAAAGACAAAAAAACCTCCTCCAGTCATGGAAGAGGTTTAATGTATGACTACTTTTGCGGCATAGGCTGATTCTGTTGCCAAGCATAAGAAACACTGCGAATCGGTACAAAATAGGATTTCTCTACGAGAATCTGCCTCAAATCCTGATCTGGCTTCAACGAATTGCCTAAAGCGTTATTCTGAATAAACGTGTTGATATCCATCGCATAATCAATGGAAACTTCCCCCGTTTGTTTGTTTAAAATGTACGTTATTGCATTTTTCAGATTATAGACAGACTTGATATCGGGTTCCTTCATCCCTAGCAGCTTGAAATCTACATATGCAAATGCGTCATTCTGCGATATCCCCTGCGGCATGTTCCCCCCATGCTTCGCAATGTAATCATTCACTTTCTTCTGAACATCCTCGACACTTTGATAGGCGGATAAGTCCATCAGCTTCACCACTGGCTTCGTTTCTGCATCAACGAGAACATAGATGAATACACCACCGCTTTCGAAAGCATTAGCAGGCACCGTACTCAGTAGATTCATTTTTTTCAATTTAGGAAAATCGATCACATATTTCTCATAGAGCGGCGTTGACATATCGCTATTTTTAATGGGAAGCACGCCTGATTTCTCGTGAAAGGTATCTACCGCTTGTTGGACGACGGTAATAAATTCAGCCGGATTGATTTGATTCTCTTTTCTTAGTTCTTGCGGGTACGCACAGCCTGTAAGCAAAATAACCAAGATAAGCGCTAGAAGCAAGCTTCCACCTTGGGTTCGTCTTCGTTTTACGTTCACAACTCAACCATCCTATCTGGTCTAAAATATGTCATTATCCTCTGCTTGTCGAGCAAGTTGAGCACGAATTGCTGCCTTTAAAGGATCCTCTGGAATGTTAACCTCCACGGTACCTGTTACACGCGCTTGACAGGCAAGACGAACCCCCTCATCAACAAGGGACCCCAGCTTCAAGCGTTCATTCGTATTCAGCGGAGCAAGACCGCTTTGATCGATGACCTTAACTTTACACATTAAACAGGCGGCCTTCGCACCACAACGTGTACGGATATGGACTTTCGCCCTATTGCCAGCATCCAACAAAGTTGTGCCCGCTCTAACTTTTATTTTTTTGTTATCTGGCCAAAAATGAACTTCATATACACTCATAATCGTCACCTTCTTAAAGGACCGTCTATCTGATTATCGGTTCCAATCTAGCATTTCGTTCATCTTTGTAAGAAATTCATGCCCCCACTGATTTCGGTTCATTAATTCAGTCAAAGCCTTCATATGTTTGTCAGGTTGATCTTGCATCGTCTTGAGAATCGATTCATAGCGATCAGGCCGGTTACGCAGGACATTGAAGAGAAACTCATGTGCTAGCGGCATCAGCGGCACCTTCGATGCCTCAACAGAAGCAGAGCAATCATAGTTGTCATGTAAGTAGTTGACTTCGACTTGATACAAGGAACCAAGAGCTTTCACTTTAAAATCACCAACAACTTCAACGGCATGACCATCGATGCAATAATGACTCAGTATAGATGCATATATGGGTGTTTCGCTCAATTCCGGACGATCTATCGCATATGGTTCTAGCAGCTTATGTACCGTATGAACATCCTTCAGATCTATATAAATGTCCAAATCTCTGGGAGTTCTTCCTATATCGACGTTGTGCATGAGTAAACCACAGCTTCCGCCAATCAACCATTGAATGCTGTGATCTTGCTGTAACCGAGTATGAATAGTCGAAATCGACGGGAGTAGTGGCTCCAGCAGTTTCATCATGCCCACACCTTTCAGGCAGTAATTTTTAGAAATAAGGCTTATGCGTAACCGAAATGGTTCCTTCTTGCTTCACTACGCATTGACAGGCCAGACGGTAGCCCTGTTCGAGCTCTTCTGGCTCTAGACGATCTTCTTCCGCTTCTGATGCCTCAGAAAGCAGCTCACGGCCTTCTGCAATATAGCAGCGGCATCTTGCGCAAGTTCCTCGCGTGCATGAGAACCCCCACTCCACATCTGCCTTCAAGGCATGGTCCAGAATGGTTAATCCAGTTTCCGGCGTTAGTTTAACCTGGGTTTTGCGAGTTTTCAATTCTAACATGATGATCTCCCCTCCGGTCGGTTAAAACAAAGAAGACAACATAAATAGTAAGATGGGGATAAACATTAAAAAGGCGACAAACGATAACACACCGCGCCACAATCCTGATGTTCTTGTACGTGCATATGAAATTAAAAAGGAAGCAACAACCATCAATCCCATGGCTACAAATGAGGCCCACATTTTGTCTAAAGGTGACATATTCTAAACTCCTTATGTAAAAATCGTAAAATGAAACACATGTAAGTATAGCACAGAAAAGGGAAAAAGCATAAAGGGGATGAGGTCCCCTTTATGCTTCTTATTTCTTACCCATCATCATGCTCATTAATTGCTGCATATTATTGGTGTCAAGTTTACTGCTTTTTACAGCTTGAACGATATCATTAACGGTTTCTTCGGATACCTTGATATTCACTAAACCAGAAACCTGTTTAATGAGTGCTCGTAGTTGTGCTTCGTTCTGCATTGTAGAAGGTTTCACGCCGCTTGCAATTTTTTCGATATCTTTAGATGTAACGGATTTGCCCGTCTTCTTCTTGACTACACTTAATACGTCCTTCGACATATCTTTATTCGCCAATTGTGCCGCCTCCTGTACCCTAAGCTATTGAGAACTCCTGATAGGGTATAGTATGAATGCGGAGAAGATCTGGTGTAGGCTATCTCCAACCTTTTGTTTACCACATTAGAAAGTATAAGCTTTCGGTTCCCGAAAACGTCTTGCTAATTGGCGATAAAAACAACCTCTAAAACGCGGTCACACATCCTCGAAGGACTTCGATAGAAGTATTTCTCATCGTGACAGCGGTAATTCTTCCATTTCGTGCGTACGTACACGTCCCATTAGATCACGGGCTGCAAGCTGTGGAGATTTCCCTTCGAATAAAACATTATGTAATTCATTTGTAATTGGCATGGTGACGTCATATCGACTCGCAAGATCATAAGCTGCTTTCGTCGTTTTGACGCCTTCTACAACCATTCCCATCTCTTTGAGTACATCATCTAGTGGAATACCTTTAGCCAATTTATTGCCTGCCCGCCAATTTCGACTATGTCTACTTGTACATGTTGCAATCAAATCACCAATTCCAGCTAAGCCAGCAAAGGTAAGAGGGTTCGCCCCCATTGCTGTACCTAATCGGGTGATCTCCGCGAGTCCTCTTGTAACGAGTGCCGCTTTCGCATTATCCCCAAAATCCAAACCATCCGTTAGCCCTGCACCAAGTCCAATAATATTCTTCAGCGCTCCACCTACCTCAACACCAGTTACATCCGGATTCGTATACACTCGGAAGTATCGCGTAATGAGCAGGTCCTGAGCAGCCTCAGCAGCTTGTAGATCCTGAGCAGCGACAACTACGGTTGTCGGCATTTTGCATATGACTTCTTCCGCATGACTGGGTCCAGAAAGGACGACAAATCGCTTCGGATCCATCTCTGGCAGCTCGTCCGCAAGCACCTCCGTCATACGCTTCAGTGTTCCTGTTTCAAAGCCCTTCGTCGCGTGAATGATCAGCGTCTCTTTCTTCAAAAATGGACGCATGCGCGAAGCCACCTCGCGCATGCCTGAAGATGGCACAACCATGATGATCGCATCTGCATCCTGCACGGCATCTTGCAAAGAATTAGTTGCTATGATCGATGGCGAAAGCGAGATATCCTTGAGAAAACGACTATTGGTGTGCTTTTCATTAATTTCCACCACTTGTTCTTCGTTGCGAGACCATATAAGTACTTCTTTCCCATTATCCGCCAATACCGAGGCGAGTGCCGTCCCCCAACTTCCAGCTACAAGGACCGATACTTTTTGTGTCACGGTTTCCCCTCCTACGTGTAGTTGTTTTGCGTTAGGCTCTTTTCTGGCCCAGCTTGTTTTCTTTTCCTTGAATAAGCTTCACAATGTTCGTCCGATGGCGTAAAAAAGCAAATGCACAAAGCAAAATGCTGATCCACAAAACTGGCAACGGTCGGTCCATCCCCCAAATTAGAAAAGGTAAGAGTGCTGTAAGAATAAGGGAGCCGAGCGATACAAATCGTGTGATAGCTATGATGACGATTGCGGTTAAGCCAGCGATCAATGTAGGGACCAAACAAAGTGTAGCCATGACCCCAATGGTGGTCGCAATCCCTTTGCCACCTCGAAAGCCAAAGAACACAGGCCAATTATGCCCTACAATGGCTGCTAAACCACACAAAACGCTAATCCAGATATCATCAGGTCCAGGGGCAGCCCAAACCCCCAGCAAGACAGCAACGACGCCTTTCAAGGCGTCCAGCAGCAAGACGAGGATTGCGGGCCCCTTCCCCAATACGCGGAGTGTATTCGTTGCCCCTGCGTTCCCGCTGCCATGCTTGCGGATATCAATTCCCTTAAACCATTTTCCGAATAAATAACTAAAGCTTATGGATCCTAGTAAATAGCCCACTACAATTGTTATTATCGAAAGCAATGTACAACATCTCCTATTCTTTGTCCGAAGTTTTTCTACGGCTCAAGATGCGAATCGGCGTTCCTTCAAAGCCAAAAGCAGCACGGATTTTGTTATCCAAATAACGTTCGTACGAGAAATGCATAAGCTCGGGCTCATTCACGAAAAGAACGAAGACTGGCGGCTTAACAGCCACTTGTGTCACATAGTTAATTCGCAGACGTTTCCCTTTGTCCGTTGGAGGCGGATTGTAGGCAACAGCATCCGAGACAACATCATTAAGTAGATGAGTTTGTACGCGTAATGCATGATTTTCAGCCACTTGAACGATAACTGGCAGCAATTTATGAAGACGCTGTGTTGTTTTGGCTGATACAAATACAATCGGTGCATAGCTCAAGAACAAGAAATGATCACGAATTGTCGTCGTGAAATGTTGCATCGTCTTATCATCTTTCTCTACGATGTCCCATTTATTTACGACAATGACAATCGCTTTTCCTGCTTCGTGCGCATATCCAGCGATGTGCTTATCTTGATCAATGATGCCTTCTTGCCCATCGATAACAACCAACACCACATCTGCTCGCTCAATGGCTTTCATAGCACGCATAACACTGTATTTCTCTGTGTTCTCGTATACCTTGCCACGCTTACGCATACCCGCGGTGTCAATGATAACGAACTTCTGTCCATCACGTTCAAATGGCGTATCAATGGCGTCACGAGTTGTACCTGCTACGTCGCTCACGATAACTCGCTCTTCCCCAAGAATCGCATTCGTCATTGATGATTTCCCTACGTTCGGACGGCCAATCAATGCAAATTTCACAACTTCTTCGCCGTACTCATCCTCTGATTTATCAGGGAATAAGTTACATACGACCTCAAGAAGATCGCCAATCCCAATACCGTGTGAGCCGGAAATTCCAACAGGGTCACCGAAACCAAGAGAATAGAATTCATAAATATCATCTTGACGTGCCAAATTATCTACCTTATTCACAGCCAAAACGACTGGCTTCTTGGAACGGAACAATAACTGTGCGACTTCTTCATCCGACGGAGTTACGCCTGCCTTCGCGTCGACCATGAAGACGATGACATCCGCTTCTTCGATGGCAAGCTCAGCTTGTACACGTACAGATTTCATGATAGCGTCTTCGCCATCAATTTCAATACCGCCTGTATCAATAACACTGAACGATGTATTCAGCCACTCACCAACACCATATAAACGATCCCGTGTGACACCTGGTTTATCTTCTACGATCGCCATACGATCGCCTACGATTCGATTAAAAATGGTGGACTTTCCGACATTAGGTCGGCCTACAATTGCAAGTACGGGTCTAGCCAATTTATATCACTCCTTCGAATTCCATGATCAGACATGGAAAATTACGCAACTTACATCATAACAAAAAAGACGTGCTTTTGCTAATCTCTTTTGAGACTTCACTCCACGAGCTCATTTCCAAAGCGGTTTTAGGAATGTTTCACCAAAATCATCGTACCATTTTTCAAGTCGTGTGCGTTCGCATCTAACATTTTCTCCAATGAAAATGCAGTTCGCTGCAGCTCATCTTCCCCATCAACAACAAAGATCGGAGCACCGCCAGCAATACGTTCTTTCGTTAATGTTACGATTGCGAGGATTTGCGACATTAGGGATTACCCCTCCCTCTTTTATTCACACCAGCTTCAGAAGGCATGCGAACAGCACTTTCAAGAACAGGCACACGATGAAGAGCTGTGACCGTTTTCTCCTTATCATTCTCCTGTAAAAGAAGAAGTAGACCGATCGTCCCCGAGTCTAAATCCAGTTTAGCCATAGGCCGCAAGGATGGCTCTCCCTCATCACGATAAACACCGAATAAAGTAGACATGTCATACATAATCGCTTGTCGTTGCCCTAAATGTGAAATCGTTACACGTGCGTTGCGATTTTTGGGTTTAATGAAAAAACCTTGCCCATATTTCATTATTTTTTCACGATTGTCGACAAGCCCAACATTCATCATATAGATGGAACCCACATAAACATCAGGCCCTTCCATCCGAATGTCAACCTGCTCAATATCAGCGATATCCCCTAAGTTACTGCCGGATTTGAAAAAGTTTGCAAGTAAAATCGAAAGAATACCTGCAATAACTCCCCAATACCAAGCAAATAGAATGCTAAATAACGAGGCCAAAAATGCCGTCATGATGACCAAATAATTACGACCTTCGAAAACCATCGCAATCCCTTCAATATAGGCAGCGCCTCTTGGTACTAATTCTAATTCATCCACTTTGGTCAAGCTTTGTCTTTCCATATTGCGTACGTCTCTAAATTGTTGAGCAGCGAGCGATAAAAATGTAACAGCTGTATAATTTTTCTCAAGTAGTGCCGGTATGGCCACTGCCCCAAGCCCAGCAGCAATTACCCCGAGTGAGACATGGATGATTTTCCCGTGTGGATAGGTGGGATATTGCCTGTAATCCGTACGCAACATATTGATCCGGGACACAATGCCAAAAATAACACCTACGACAATCCCGATCGTATACCGATGTGTATGAAACCATTCCATATCCATGAAACTCATCTGTTCCCCTTTCGACCTATCCAATTTCTCACCACGGTTCGACAGCCACTATACGCTGCTTGCAGCATGATCGTCATTGTTCTCGCTGTGAAGATGGAAAGCCACCATTGATCTTGAAAAGTGGCCGTACCGAGTCGATGAAAACCATCCACTTCATGGATACCAGCTTGATACATATCCCCTATCAGATAACCGATCGAAATTGCTGCAATCTGTTCCCAGGCATTGCGTTGAACAACTACGGCAACAATGGCTAGTAACAGAGCCGTCTGCCACACTGAGTTACGTATAATGAGTATAGGGTCCATCTCGAGAAGCTGTTGGAACAGAAAGTGGAGTGAGCCAATTAGAAGACCGATGGATAGCAGATGCAGCTTATGTATAAAACCTTGTGTGACATAAAGAATACTGAATGAAATCGTTAGCACGACGACATAGACGAGTTGAATATGTACATGTTGTATCGTTATGGTTACTCTCGTCCCTATAAGCCAAGAGGCAAAAAAAAGAAGCATGCCCTTATGCGATATACTTCGGATGTACAGCTCCTTCCAGCCGCTTGCGAGCAAGATCAACGTGATGCAAAGGAGAATAAGCGACAGATAACCGGCATTCATAATCAAACCACCCTAGCCTGCGTAGCCTTCGATGACTTCTTACCCATCGATTGGCTTCTTGCGGATCTTCAGGCTCCCCCTCAAATAAACAAATAAGGGAGATCTGCCTGATCCTTAGTATGGCAATATTTTGATTATTTACTCGGATTTCTTCGCTCTGCGTATGAAGTTAAGTCAATGCCTCTCGTACGACACCATTCAGCGGTGTCTCCAACTATCACTACTGGGCATTGCGTTAAGTCTTGAATGGATTTTGCGCCTAATGCCGTCATGATTAAGATGAGTCCTTGGTGCAGCTCTTCTGCATAAGCATGAAGGGCATCAACACCATCTACACGCAATACCTTAAGAAATGCCCCTGCCATGCCTACTGCCGAAGCACCTAATGTAAGCGCCTTAGCGGCTTCCAATGCATTCGTAATACCGCCTGATGCAATGACAGAACCCCATTGATATACAGATAAGACCTCTAATAACGACATACTTGTCGGTGTTCCCCAATCATTAAGCCATGACAATGCAGCTGGTCGTCTTGCATTTTCTATTGCAGCAAAATTCGTTCCGCCTGAACCTCCGACATCGATAATTTGCACACCAATATCCTGCAGCTGTTTCGCGTTATCGCGTGATATGCCAAAGCCGACTTCTTTCACAATAACTGGAACAGAAACATGACGAACCATATTCTCGATGCGCCCTAGCATACCTACGAAGCTGCGATCACCTTCAGGCATAATCAGCTCCTGCATAACATTCAAATGAATTTGAAGCGCATTCGCTTCAATCATATCGACAGCACGTAATGCTTGATCAGTTGTGGCCTCACTGCCCAAATTAGCGAAAATAATTCCATTTGGATTCTCGCGCCGCACGACTTGATAGCTGGATGCCACTTCGCTATTTTTAAGTGCTGACATCTGGGAGCCAACTGCCATAGGCAAGCCTTTCTCCCGGGCGAGTATGGCCAGTTCGCGATTAATGCTCTCTGTCTCATGAGCGCCGCCGGTCATTGCATTAATTAAAATCGGCGAACTCATAATGAGATCGCCGATTGTTGTTGTTAAAGCAATATGATCCGTCGAAGTCTCAGGAAGACAGTTATGCACAAGCTTGATATCCGCCAGCCCTTGCTGACGAGTTTGACCAAGCTCCAGCGCGTAATGGACATGCTCCATTTTGCGTGAGATGCGCATTTCTTTACCTCCTAGAAGTTGGATCTATTTATTTTTTGAACTTTGCTAGCTTATCTCCAAAACGCTCACCAAGTGTCATGGACAAACCTTGATTGCTTAGGGATACGTTTTCGTTGCCAGCAATTTCTTTTTGGTGACTAGCACTGTTACCGCGATCACGATCGCCGCGTGGTTGTCTTTCTCTATCTGGCTTACCAACTGATGACGGAGCCGCTGCACCAGCAGGTGCTTCAGGAGCATCTTCTGTATCTTTAATGCTCAAGCTAACGCGTTTCTCAGCAAGGTTGATTTCCAAGATTTTCACTTGTACTTCTTGGCCTTCTTTCAAAACTTCATGAGGCGTACCGATGTGACGGTGTGCGATTTGGGAAATGTGTACTAGACCCTCTACACCTGGAGCCACTTCAACGAATGCGCCGAAAGCTGCAAGACGTTTAACCGTACCTGTTACGATATCACCAGCTTTGAAATCACGCTCAACATTTGACCAAGGGCCATCTTGTGTAGCTTTGATGCTTAAGCTGATTTTGTCGTTGGATGGATCCAATTTAAGGATTTGTACCTTAACTTTGTCTCCTTCTTTAACAACATCAGAAGCTTGTTCTACATGATGCCAAGCAAGCTCGGAAATATGAACAAGTCCGTCGATACCACCGATATCAATGAATGCACCGAATTGTGTCAAGCGTTGTACTGTACCATCTAGTACTTGACCAACTTGAAGTCCTTCGATGATTTTCTTTTTGTTCGCTTCGAACTCTTCATCCAAGATATCTTTTTGAGATAAGATGACTTTGTTTTTCTCGCGATCGATTTCTTTCACACGAAGACGCAATGTGCGACCTTTGTAGGAGGAGAAATCTTCAACAAATTGACGTTCAACCATGGATGCAGGTACGAAACCACGTACGCCAATATCCACAACTAGTCCGCCTTTAACAACTTCAGCAACAGCAGCTTCGATAATTTCTTTGCTTTCAAGTTGCCCTTGCAGCGTTTCCCAAGCTTTTTCGTTGTCAACAACACGTTTGGACAATACCAATGTTTCTTTCGCATCGTTAATGGAAACGATCTTCAATTCAACTTCTTGACCAAGCTCAACCGCTTGCGCAGCATCATTCAAGCTTACGGATGAAAGCTCACGAACTGGGATGACACCATCGTATTTGTAACCGATATCCACGAAAGCTTGATCAGCGTCTACTTTTACGATTTTGCCTTTAACTGTAGCGCCTTTCTTTAGCACAGCAACATTGTTAAGCGCATGCTCTGCTTCTGCTTGTGAAACGGCCGTTTCTTGAGCTTCCTGTGATTGATCTTCAACTTTTACTTCATCTGACATGAGATTAGCCTCCTCTATTTACAACCAACAAAAATAATTTATAAGTCACAAAGCAGCAGGCAAGCTCCTACTCTGTTTCAAACACAATAATAAGTTCAAATCACTTTATGGTTAGTATAATTCCAAGCTTTCGATTCCATACATTTCAGACTAGGCTTTACTAGTAACCGTATGTAGTCGGCGTATTTCTTTCATGATCGCTTCTGTTGCCAGCTCCAAATCTTCTGAGCTTGCTCCTGCATAAGCCGTCAAATCAAGTGGCGCCCCATAAACAATCGTCATACGACGGAAAAGTGAGTAGGTACCTACAATAGCTACTGGAACAACAGCTGCACCCGATTTCAATGCAAGACTAGCTGCACCTTTTTTTCCCATTCCTCCAGCATTACTTCTAGATCCTTCTGGAAAAACGCCAAGCATATTGCCGTCACGCAACAACTGTACAGCAAGTCGGATCGACTCTCTGCTAACGCCGCCGCGTTTAACAGGGAATGCCCCTACTTTCGAGATGATTGTCCCAAGAACTGGGATATCAAACAACTCCGCCTTGGCCATGAAATGAACCTTGCGCCGCAAAGGAGTACCTAAGAAGGGAGGGTCCAAGAAGCTTGTATGATTACCACACAAAACAACTGCGCCTTGTGTTGGAACATTCTCCATTCCAATCGCACGCATTCGGAAAAATACGGTAAAAATAAATCGAAATAAGGCTCTTCCGATGCGATATAGCATCTTTATTTGCCACCTCCGACTTTGTCCTTGCAAAGTCCAAGGATTTCGTCCACAACTTCTTCAATCGTCATTGACGTACTGTCCATCAACACGGCATCATGCGCCCTACGCAGTGGTGAAATTTCCCTCGCTTCATCGAATTGATCGCGACGTGCGATATCCTGCTCCAACTCGGAAAGAGTCAGTGTATTCGTACCACTGTTTTCTAATTCCTTGAATCGGCGCTCAGCACGTTCCTTCACACTCGCAGTTAAGAAAACCTTAATTTCTGCATCTGGCATGACATGCGTACCAATGTCACGGCCGTCCATGACTACGCCTTTGGAAACTGTCATTTGCTTCTGCAAAGCGACTAACAAATGACGTACAGCACCATAGCTGGCAATTTGCGAAACATGTGTCGTTACATCCGCTGAACGGATAGCTTTCGTCACATCAACACCATCTACGAATACTTGTTGTCCTTCATCTCCAGGAATGAGCTCAATCTTCATGCGATTGGAGAGCGCAGCCACTTCTGTTTCTTGCTCAGGTAGCAGCCCTTCTTGCTGTACTTTCCATGTTACTGCTCGATACATGGCTCCTGTATCCACGTAAATAAAACCTAGTGCACCAGCAACTAGCCGTGCAATGGTGCTTTTACCGGCTCCAGCAGGACCATCTATGGCAATATTGAACTTATCCAAGCTGCTGTTCCTCCTAACAATACTTCACAGTACCTTACGTACAAAAAAGCAGGCACTTGCCTGCTAATTAATAGAAATTATACCACACAACATGGTCATATGCAAAACTCGGGTTCATTCGTATGCTGATTTCATGCGCCTAGGAGCGTTCTTTCATTGGATGTTCTGGCACAATATACGGCTGTCCTTCCAGAGGCTCAACACGTGTGAAATGCTTGCGAATGTACGCATTTTGCAGCAAGGCTTGTACACAAACTAGCAGAATAACAACAAAAATCACAGCTCTGATAATGACCTTCTCCACTTTCGCAGAGAACCGAATAAATAATTGCTCATACGATTCAGATTCTTGCTCCTTCGACATGAGATCACACTCCTGCTAGCATCCAATATGCATAGCAGTATACCCGTAGCCATCATGTCTCAATCCTTAGCGTTTACGAAAATCCATTTGTCTTTCGAAACAAAAGCGGATCAGCTTCTGCCTTTCCCTATCCGCAATCTCTGCGAATCTGATCATGACAAGCTGCTTGCCTGTCTCGGTTGCCTTAACGCGTACAACTTCACCCGTAAACGGAATATGCTCGATCGTACCATTCTTGAAAGGTGCAAGCACCCAACATGAAATGATGGCATTTAAGCCGATCGGGATATGACCATCGCAAATAAATGAGATTCCACCGCCGCCAACGTCATCGGTTAACCCAATAAATTGGATCTGGTCGTTCAGCTTTACGGCGATTTCTAATTCAGCCAAAACTCGCAGGAAATTTCTTCGTTGAATTTGAGTTATCGCACTTAGTTCTGGGAGTCGCAGTTCAATTAAGCGGATTACATCCTCAGTGAAACCTACAACCTCCGTAGTGAAATAGTGCTTTACACCGCCTTGTCCAAGGAAATGAGCGCTTATTTCATCCCCCTGATACATCTTCTTCAAACGTCCTGTTTTCTCATTAAGCGGGATTTCAATAATGATCGCGCTTTCTGTCACATCCGCAATTCTCGACTTATATTCGATTTTGGACTCATCTTCGTCAATACTGTTCATTTGCATATGTAATATCTGGTTGACCTTAGGAAGCAATTTCCGCACCTCCGCGAAGTAATATGCATTAATTATACCATGCCATCACCAATTAGATAGAAAAAAAAGAAGCAGGATGCCATCCTGCTTCTTACTTACTAAGATTTTCCTTTTGCTGCTTCCGCTTGATCTTGTCGAATCGTCTCAATTTTCTCTTCCATGCCAACATCCGCATTGATATAAATACGATAGATATTGTTATTCATCGTACCGATAAATTCATGACATAACACCTCTTCGTCCAGATCATTCTTAATGATCGCGAGAGATTCGCCCGTCACCTTCATCTTAGAGCTCAGCTGCTTACGTGCTTGGTCGACTGTGATTTTTGGTTGACCAATCGTACGCTTTTTTTGAGAATATATATAATTAGTAGCCTGAAGCCCCGTTACTTCAAGCGTGTCCAAGGCAACTTTGACCGTTACTTGTTCAGGATAGATAGTGACATTGTTTTCTTTCTTAGCAAAGAGAATGGTTGCCGTATTCTGGTACTGATCATAACTAATTGCACTTAAATCCTTATATTCATGCTGATCCAAAAATTCATCCGCTATATCTCTTGCTTGACGAAGATTAAACTTCGATGATGGCACATCACGCGACTTCATGAAATAAATCAGATGACCGCCTTTTTTGGTAAAATCCATTTGTGTATCCGTTTTGGAAGCATCACCAGTCGGAACAATGACACTATAACTTTGAAATTCAGGTGCATTTCCGCCGTTCTCGACGACTTTAATGCCGTTTGAATCCTTAATTCCAAGGAAATCAACAGCCTTCTTTTTAATTTGTTCTGCTGTCATCTCATTGCCTGTTAGCATTTTGACATCATTTTTGGAGAATACCGACAGGTTGCCTGTCCCCCAATTCAACTCGTCATATCCACCTACTTGTTTATCCACAATCTTAAAGCCATCGATAATCGCATTGTCGTGCATTTCGTTCTCAGATGCAAGAGCGGTCTCCACATCCATCCATCTTAAATTATTTGCAATTACTTTATCTTGTACACCGCGAATTTCTTTCGTAATATCTGCAGAATGTGCGTAAAGTGTGTTCAAAGTCTTCATTTCTGCTTCTGTTAAGGGCTGCTTCGTCATATCACGTACCGACATGCGATAGGAGAAATTAGCCATATTCGCTAGAAAATCTTCTGTTTTATTAAAAGGCAGCAGCATTAGGGGCAATTGGGTGATATCGCTTTGCGCTTGGCTTGTTAAACGCCAAACATTCACCAACCCTTTTCGATAGGATGGCTCTGAAGTTTCGTTCACGGCTAATGTATTACCTAGCTCTGTATGTAGCTTATCCATGTGAAAGGACAGATCGTGAAACGCCCGTTGGTACTGATTCTCTGCTTTAATTAAAATCGTATTTTTCTCTTGGTGCTCTAAATACCCCCAAACAGAAGCTCCGATTAAAGCCAGCAATAGAAATGGAAACATGACAATACTTAATCTTTTATACACAGAACTGCTCCTTTCATACCCAATCTTGCGCTTAGTTTTTACGCGAGGAGGCAGGTTTATACAAGATTGACACAAAATAAACGCCCCCCGAAGTCCTTCATGGACAGAGGCGTTTAATAAGAGGTATATGCAAAAAAAGGCCTATTCAAAAGAATGGCCTCTTGCTAGCTTTCGGTCTCTATTTCAAAATCGTGCTCATTACTGCATATACATTGACGAAATCCAGTTTCAATTTTGTCTTTTTCCTTCTTGCCTCGCAACACGAACTTCTCACCACATAATCGACATCGGATCTTCACTTTCACGCGCGTCGTTAATGACATGTATACCCTCCCGGTCTATCCCCATTCCATGTAATGGAGCTCACCATTTATACAGTCATTATGACCCAATTCATCCCATTTTAATCTTCTCATCGACTGTCACAACGCGTAAGGGAGAGTGTGCATTCGCACGATCTACTCGCCATATCGACCGTAACCATAGAAAAGTCATTAGCGGGATCATAATCCATATCCAGCCTGTTTTGAAAATGAGCAAAATATAATCGAATGCGCCGTGCCAGACAATTGGAAGCAGCAACGATATCCATAGATACCTTGTTTGCTTGTGAGGAACGAACTTCGCTTTCCCCATGTAATACCCCATCATAACGCCAAATAATGCGTGTCCCGATACAGGCAATAGCGCGCGAAGCATTAAAGCTGAGAAAGATGACGCATGTAAAAATGCGTATATGATATTCTCCAAGGTTGCGAAGCCGAGACTTACAGCCACCGCATACACAATCCCGTCATAGGGCTCGTCGAACGCTTCATGTCGAAAAATCAAGTGATACAATAATAGCCACTTCAGAAACTCTTCAATGCCTCCTGAGAGAAAAAAGGAAGTCATAATGGTGCCATTGCCGAACTCCTGGATAAATGCGTTCTGCAGAACCATCGTAGGATACACAAGGAGTACACCGAAGAGAAACATCCGAATCACTAAATGAATAGGTTCTGTTTCGTATCGATCCTTCAGATAAAAGTAGGCGAGCAATGAGAGACCTGGGGCTATGGCTGCCAGTAAAATAGGCACGATATGCATGTTCCAGCTCCCCTCTCTTTTTGAAATACATACCTCTATTATAGTCGTTCTTGTTTGACTTATCTACGTGTAACACTTTACACCCTAGATGCGTATTATGGAAAACAAAACAAGCATCCTCAAAAACGGTTGTTTTTGGAGATGCTTGTTTCATTCTTGCATGAGGACGTGAGTCCTACTTATTTGAAATGGCGGCAGAGCACTTTAACAGCATCATCTGCAATAATCGTCTTCCCATACTCTTCAAGCACGGCTACAGTTACAGAAGAAGCTTCACCGAACTCAGATAGGACAGCGATTAACGCTTGATACTTCGTCTCTTCAAGATCTACGGGTTCAAGCTGTAAAATATATTTCCCTTTGTACGAATACAGGGTACCGCCTTCCATCAGAAGGGGATTAATTACTTTGGATACACGCAGCAGATCTTCAAAATCACGGAAAGCATAGGAGATTAAATCGCTTTGCTCAAGCGTAACTTCCATTTCGTACACTTCTTCAGCTTCGTGATCGTCATATGCATCAGAACTTGCATACAAATCAAGCTTACCTCTGGTCACAATAACAACCATTCCTTGCGCTGGGAGTGCGAATACCTCAACAGCAAGCGGACCGGACGGGTCAAATCCGAGCTCCGAATATGCTTGATCCATCATTTCACTAAACAACTCGTGCACTTTTGGAATTTCTCTCCACATGTCGTCTTTTTGAATTCCACGTTCAGTTAAGTCATCGAATGTTAGGAAAATCCGTATCTTATCCTGACTTAAGCGTTCTATTTTCATGATAGGATCCTCCTTTGAGCTCTCCACTAGGAAAGCTTGCATCGAAAGCATGGTCACCTTATTTCAATCAGAATATGTTAGAAAAATAAAAAGGTGAACCATTAATCAATAAATGGACAGGCATCCATCTATTGTTTTCACCTATCATGTTAACACTAAATCCTCGCAATTGCACGCGCAAGTTATGTATAAAAAGAAAAAGCACAGCCGGCCCCGTGGGTATGCCAGACTGCGCTGCGAGCTTATATTTATTGAATTGTGGCGTTGCTTATTTTATTATCTTGCAAAATTTCACTGACTGTTGCCTTCAAATGTGGGTCTTCTTTCACGATTTTTTCCACTTGATTCAAGCCATTCGTACCTGTCGAGGAGAAATTTCGAGCTACAGATTCTCCAAAAGATTTGTTAGCGAACGTTTCTTTCGCCTTATCTACGACATTCCCCATCGACTGACTGGAAGAGCTAAAAGCCGAGAAGAGCATCGATTTACTTTTACGATTGAGATAAATGACAGCAGCCGCCCCTGCAATACCACCGAGCATAAACGTTCCTAATTTCATTGGATCTCCCTCCATGATAAGTAGTATGATTCCTTCCTAGGTTGTGCGAGTTTAGAAGTCGACATACGCTAAACAAAAAGGAAAACATAGGAGAATTGACATCTGCGAAATGTGTAACTAATTGTGGTACTATAAGTGTTGACTATCATGTAAGGATCTGAGGAGAATAGAAATGATGATAAAGAAGGCAAGTACATTGCTCCTGTCAGTCATGCTTTTATTAGCTGCCTGCAGTTCGAATCAAACGGAAACAACTCCAGCGGCGTCATCGAGCTTGGCTCCAACAACACAAGTAACAGCAAGCCCCAGTCCAACTTCAAATCCAACACCAACCGCGGCACCTACGCCGACACCTTCACCAACACCAATTGCACCCGTACAAGAAGTCGTACAGAAGACATATCATATGAACAAAAATTATGATATTGTACCGAACGACCCGAATGGCAACAAGAAAGTCGTCCTATTAACCTTTGACGACGGCCCGAAAGAACAAGCGATGAATCAATCTCTGATTGATATTCTGAACAAGCATAAGGCGAAAGCTATCTTCTTCATGAACGGTTATCGCATTAAGCAAAAGCCCGAGCTCGTAAAGCTCGTTCACGACAGTGGAAATATCATAGGAAATCACGCTTGGGATCATGACAATCTGAAAGACATGCCGAATGAGAAGATTGATAAACAAGTAGATGATGTCCAACAAATCGTGAAAGAAATTACGGGGCAGTCCCCACAGTTTTTCCGCCCACCTTTTGGTTCGGGCAACGATTATTTGAAAACGAAAGTTAAAAACAACAAAATGCTCTATATGACATGGTCCAATGGTTCTCTGGATTGGGATATGACGAATAAAAACAATGATTCGAATAAAGTCATTGAGAATGTGTTGCAGCAGCTTCATAATGGCAGTAACATTCTCATGCATGAACTTCCTTGGACGGTTAGCGCCCTCGACACCCTGCTCACGAAGTTAGAGGAAAAAGGCTACTCCTTTGTTGATCCGAATGCCATTGAGCTAGAGATGAGATAAAAATAAGAGCCATACCGCAGTCACGAATGTTTCGTGCGTGCGTATGGCTCATTTTATTGTCTCATAACGAAGAGTACTTAATCCCCCACACAGTTAAACTCACCACCAACGCGATAAATAACCATAGCAGCGTCATATAAAAAAGATTCGTCCATTTACCTTGCTCTGAGGGATGTACGGCTCTACGCGGCGGTAAATAGGTATCATCCTCCTGCTTCTCCTCCACTCCTGGGTTCGACCGCGAAGCTACTCTTTCTCCAACACTCATGAACCTTGATCTTCCTCCTTGCTAAACCGAAGTATGCATCCCATCACCATATCAATCATAAAGTGAGCAATTATAGGTGTCCATAGGCTTCCCGTATGAAGGTAAATCCAACCTAAGCCATAGCTAATACAGAAAACCATTCCTGTCATCAGCCAATGTTGAAGATAGCGAACATGAATCGCAGCGAACAAAATACTAGTCCAGTAAGGCCCCCAAGCATGTTGAATCGCACCACGGAATAGGACTTCTTCACAGACAGCAACGATAAATGAGATAAGTGCAATATGCCAAAGGGCCCTATTTCCAAAAATCATCTGGTTAATGCCGCCATCATCCGACACTTCCTTGGGGACCCATCGCGATATAAGCAGGTCCACTCCAAGAACAACTACAGCAAATAAACTTCCCCAAATGACGACTTTCCACCCACCGTGAAAGGACAAGGCCGAAAGAATCTTTGAATTGCTCTGAAATATCAAGATGATAATTCCGATAATAAGTGTAAGCAGCTGTGTGAAGTAAAGATTTAGTAATAATGTTTTGTCATTCAGCTCACTAATGTCAACTTTCCCAATACGAAGGTTCTTGAAATCGAATTTTTTCAAAGGAAGTACCTCATTTCCTTATATTATTCCTTTTTAATGCTGATTGACCTATACTAAAACAAATATTAGAGACAACAAGGAGCTAGATTTATGGAGAAGCGTCTTACCCGCACTGATTATTTATTTGCCCTCATGTTTATCTTTATGCTGGTCTGTATCCTTGGCGCTTTTTTCTATGGCTTGCGACTAGGCCAAACGAAAGCAGATTTAAAATATGATAAAATATTGCACACTGATCAAGCCGCAGTCCCTGAAGTTGGCGCTTATGACCAACAAGTGCTAGTGTCATATTACCATACCATCTTTTTACCCTTTAGGGAATTTCAGAATAAATGGTTTGAATTGTTGAGTCAAATTGAGATGGATAATGCCGCCGTGGACGCTTCCGCTGTCCTGAAAGAGCTTGGTAAAATAGCTGCAGACAAATACAATACACTGCAAAGTAAAAACATGCCTGCGTCTTCTCCACTGCTCGTTCAATCTCATCAAGGTTATTTAAAGAGCTTAAAGCTTTTCGCAGATACATTAAGTAATTATCAATCGAAAGCCAATGCACAAAGCCATTCACAGCTGCTTGACGCTATCCAGAAGGATGCTTATTTCCTTGAAGCCAAAACACAAGCCTTAACTGCTCAAAAAAACTATTTTGACTCTATCCTTGTATGGAACGGCACTTTGGATCCGGACATTGAATATTTCGATCCCAACAATACGGCCAATCTCGATCAGTGGCGCGCGATGAATCTCAACGTGAAGAACGTATATATCACCGCTAAATTGCTAAAAAACAAAGCGTTCTCGCCTTTTTATCCGCAGGATTTAACGATAAGAATTGATGAATTCATCGCTTCAGGACAGGCTAAGAAACTAAATGTAAACGATGTGAATCAAACCATGGAACTGTTACTAAGTACCAATGCTGTTCGCACCGGCGACTTTGTCAAAGGTAAATCCAAGTGGTACTCCAATGAAATGTTACCGCAATTACCCTTCTTTTCGGATGTAAATTAAAAAAGCTGAGAGTGCGGTCAATAAAACCGCATCCTCAGCTTTTTCTATTAGTCGTATTGGAAGCCGCGGAACATGGCTATTGCCGCCATTCCCCCGTCCACATTGATGACACGATCAAAACCATTCTCTTTCAAATATTCAGCTACACGCATACTGCGCATCCCATGTGCACAAACGATATAAATGTCTTTATCATCTGGCAGCTCGCCCATACGAAGCGGTATTTGCTGCATCGGAATGAGTTTCGCTTCTTCCATATGATAGTAATCCCATTCATGTGGTTCTCTCACATCGATGATGACGCTATCTCCGAGAGTTTGCTGTTCAACAGCTTGAAGAAAAATTTGCGGATAAATACGATCGATTTCCATTTATGAACACGCTCCTACTTACAATACTTGAGATCCTACATTCACTGTACCACACCTGAAAATAGGCCTCAAATATAAGCAAAATATCATTGCATTCTGAACATTCTTGCTATAAAATAGACAAAAAGCTTCTAAATAGTTGTCAATCCGAACATTAAAGTCGTTTAGGCGGAAAATCGTTCGACATGTATTGACACGATTTCGAACGCATGGTAATCTAGTAAAAATTCTATATCACAGTACAGCGTTGACGGAGCCAAGCAAATAAAGTAGCTTTCAGAGAACCGATGGTTGGTGAGAATCGGTAGCGAACATGTTGCGGAGCACTCCAGAGTTATTGCATTGAACGTAAGTAGATGCAATCGGGTTAGGGACACGTTACAGTTCCAGGTCGCAAGACCAAATGAGGCTACCCATGCGAATGGGCAGCGAACTAGGGTGGTACCACGAAAGCAATCTCTCGTCCCTTTGGCTACAGGCTAACTGTCTGTGTCCGAGGGCTGGGAGTTTTTTTATGTTTAAATCTAAGGAGGAACCGAATTATGTACAAAGTTCTAGTATCCGATCCAATTAGTGACATGGGAATTCAAATGCTTTATGATGCAGCTGATGTTGAAGTGGTTAAGCAATCTGGTCTATCCGAAGACGAACTCATTGCAATTATCGGTGAGTACGATGCCCTCTTAGTTCGAAGCCAAACAAAAGTAACAGAAAAAATCATGAATGCCGGCACAAAGCTTAAAGTGATTGGCCGCGCAGGTGTTGGTGTTGATAATATCGATTTGGAAGCTGCGACTAAACGCGGAATTATCGTTATCAACGCACCTGATGGGAATACAATCGCAACTTGCGAGCTTACGTTTGCTATGATGATGGCAACAGCTCGTATGATTCCACAAGCGTACAAGAAAACAGTTGGCGGCGAGTGGGATCGTAAATTCATCGGCGTTGAGCTTCGCAACAAAACGTTAGGTATTCTCGGAATGGGACGTATCGGCAGCGAAGTGGCGAAACGCGCGAAAGTATTTGGCATGGAAGTTATCGGCTATGATCCGTTCTTGACAGAAGAGCGCGCTGAGAAAATGGGTGTTAAGCTTGGTTCAGTTAACGAAATCGCTGCACAAGCTGATTTCATTACGGTTCATACGCCACTTACACCGGAAACGCGTCACTTAATCGCGAAACCACAATTTGAATTAATGAAACCAGGTATTCGTATCATCAACTGTGCTCGCGGCGGAATTATCGATGAGCTTGCATTAGTAGAAGCAATTGATCAAGGCATCGTTGCAGGAGCTGCTTTCGACGTATTCGAAGTAGAGCCACCAGCAAAGGATCACCCTTTCTTAACAAATCCGAAAGTGATTGTAACGCCTCATCTTGGTGCATCGACGATCGAAGCACAAGAAAACGTAGCAATCGACGTATCCGAGGAAGTTCTTCATATTCTTCGTAATGAACCATTTAAGAATGCAGTAAACATGCCTCCAGTACCTGCAGATGTATTAAACAAACTACAACCTTACTTCAGCCTTGGTGAAAAAATCGGTTCTGTCCTTGGACAAATCGCTCAAGGTGCAGTATCTGAAATCGTAGTTAACTATGCAGGTGACTTAATGGATGTAGATACAAGCCCATTAACACGCTATATTGTAAAAGGCATTTTCCAAAATCAATTGGAATCCATCAACATCATTAATGCTATGCACCTGGCTAAATCACGCGGTGTTAACATCGTCGTACAAACATCCAATGCTTCGAATAGCTTCACAAACCTTGTAACGGTGACAGTTAAAACGAAACAAGAGGAAAAAACGCTTGCTGGAACATTACTTGCTGGCTTTGGCGAGCGCATCGTGCGTATCGATCAATATCCAGTTGACTTCGCAGCTGAGGGTAACTTGTTGTTAATTTCCCACAACGATAAACCAGGTATTATCGGACGCGTTGGAACACTTCTTGGAAGCAATCAAGTCAATATTGCGACTATGCAAGTTGGTCGTAAAGTAATTGGCGGTTCCGCCATCATGGTACTGACGATTGATAAAACAGCTCCTTCCGAGGTATTGGCTGAGCTTACCAACCAAGACGAAATTGTAAATGTTCGTGCACTTACGCTGTAATAAGCACAAAATGTTTCACGAACAACAAGATTTTATCTGAATATTCTACAAATAAAGGCGAATGCCGAGTGTCTACTCAGCATTCGCCTTTTTCCATGTGTCGAAATTCACACAATTTTCCGTTTATTTGTGTTCACAAGGTAAGCAGATCGTAAATGTGCTGCCTTGCCCCCATGTACTTTGAACAGTTACAGTACCCTGATGGGAATCAATGATGTTCTTGACGATCGCGAGACCAAGTCCAGTCCCCCCTGAGGATCCACGCGTACGCGCTTTGTCCGCCTTGTAGAAGCGTTCAAAGATGAACGGCAGATCTTCGGCAGGGATGCCCTGCCCCTCGTCGACGATCTCAATACGGATCGCAGGCCGATCCTTCGAGAGGCACGCCTCCGCTTTCAAAGCGATACGCGCCCCTGCAGGCGTATGCCGGAACGCGTTGTCGAGCAGGTTCGTCAGCACCTGCTCCAAGCGATCCTCATCCGCACGCTGCAGGATGAGCGACTCTTCCGGCAGCGTCACGCTTAGCGCGATGCCGCGCTCTTTGGCCAGCACCGCGAATTTGCGGTGCATCCGACGCACCAGGGAGTCGATCTCGACCTCCCTGAAGGAAAGCTCGAGATGGCCGGCCTCCATCCGCGCCAGATCGAGCAGGTCACGAACGAGACGCCCCATGCGGAGCGACTCGTCGTGAATGACCTGCACCAGCTCCACGCGTTCCTCCGGCGTGGAGGGAATATCGTCCAGCAGGGCTTCACTGTAGCCCTGCAGCATCGAGATCGGCGTACGCAGCTCGTGCGAGACGTTCGCCACGAAATCCTTGCGCAGCTTATCGAGACGTTCTTCTTCCGTGACATCACGGAGAACGGCCACAGCGCCGCGCACCTGATCTCGAGAGTAAAGTGGCGTCATGGCAACTGACCAGACACCATTCTGCACATGAAGCTTCGTGGCGGCTTCTGCCGACTCATCGACAACGGCTTCAAAGAGTGGAATCAACGGCACCGGTATCGGACTGGCAGAGGAAGGGTTGCTAAAACTCATGAGTCCCCAATCGCCAAGCGATGTATCTGGTTGAAGGAATCTTCTCGGCTTCCCCTCATCTTCCGACCACTCAATGGCACCCCATTCTTGAATGATCTTCTCACCTTGCGGATTACTGAGCATGACGGAACCATTCACATCCAAGGTAATAACCGCATCCGTCATACTCCGCAGAATGCTCGATAAGTGCTCTTTCTCTTGACTGAGAGCATGTATGCTCTCCTGCATCTTCTCGCCCATATGATTAAACGTTTTTGCTAGTTCACCAATCTCATCCTTGGATAGAATCGGCACGCGTGTGCCATATTCCCCTAGTGTGATGAAATCAGCCGCTTTTTTCAATTGCTGCAGCGGTCTTGTGATTTTCGAGAACAAGAAGAAAGCAAAAAAGGTCGTCATGAGAAAACCTACAATCGAAACATAAACAAACAATCTTAACATATACGTTTGTGTTGCTTCTAGAGATTGCAGGGATTGATAAAGCAATGTTGCACCAACGATCGCGCCCTCCATATTGAACAGCGGCACCGCGACAACGAGATATTCAGTCCCCGATTCAAAACGGCCTATGCCTGCTTTATTCACTTGTTTATCGATCGTTTGGCCCTCAAAGACTGGTTTAAGCTCTTCAGGCTTGTAGAAATCCGAGACGTGGAAGTTAACTAAATCACTACCGCGGGTTGTTGGTATAACCATTTCTTTCAATTCCTTAGAAATCACCAGCATCCGCGAATCCTGAAAACTAAGCAGCTCATTCGTTAATACATAGAACTGTTCATTATACATGTGCTGAGAGGCTTCTTCTGAAAGTTTGACAGCCATCGTCTTCATGTGTTTGGTCTGATCTGTTGCTTGTGAGAAATAATTTTCCATATAATTGACAAGGAAAAAGCCCAGTATGAGCAAGACAACCCCAACTAGGCCTATAATTGTTAACCAAAGCTTACCTACGACACTTCTGAAAATAAACACTTATTTAGGCACCTCTAGCTTGTAGCCTACACCCCATACGGTCGTAATCATCGCTGCAGCATCCGGGGATACTTTGTTTAATTTTTCACGAAGTCTCTTAACATGTGTATCTACGGTACGTAAGTCACCAAAAAATTCGTAGTTCCAAACATCCTTCAGAAGCTCTTCACGAGAGAAAACCTTATCCGGAGAAACAGCCAAGTAATGCAGCAATTCGTACTCTTTCGGTGTTAAAGCGACTTCCTGACCACCAGCTGTCACACGATGCGCATCATGCTCGATAATCAAGTTCGGGAACACAATATTATTGCTGGAGCTTGCATCTTTGGATAAATATGCAGTCGCAGAAGAGCGACGAAGGATCGCTTTAACACGATAAATCACTTCACGAGGCGAGAACGGTTTGACGACATAATCATCCGCTCCCACTTCAAATCCACTCACACGATTCGTCTCTTCGCCCTTCGCAGTCAACATAATGACTGGTGTGGACTTCACTTGACGAAGACGTGCACAGACTTCGATACCATCGATACCAGGCAGCATCACGTCAAGCAAGATCAGATCAAAATCGGTTTCGGTGGCCATCCGCAAGGCGGATTCACCATCTTCCGCTTCTTCAATCAGATAACCTTCTTTTTCTAAATACATGCGGAGCAATCGGCGAATACGTTCTTCATCATCAACAACGAGTATACTAGGCTTCAATTCCATCGAGCGTCACATCCTCTATTAATGTACGTACTTTATTTTAAACACCTGCATAGGAATGCAGTCCAGCTATCACTAAGTTCACACCTACTAATGTAAACATAACTACGATAAATCCAATGACAGTTAACCAAGCGGATTTCTTACCTTGCCAGCCTTTAGAAAGACGAAGATGTAGGAAAACGGCATAGAATAACCAAGTGATCAATGCCCATACTTCCTTCGGATCCCATCCCCAGAAACGGCCCCATGCTTCCTGTGCCCAAATCATCGCGAAGATGAGTGCGCCCAGTGTAAAGATCGGATATCCAATTGCAATAGCGCGATAACTGATTTCATCCAGATCTTCCGCATCCATGCCTTTTACAATCGGGCCAATCGCTGCTCCTAACGGTTTACGCGCGACCAGTCGCGCTAGCCCATAAAGGATTAAACCACCAAGAATAGACCAAATCACCGTGTTCAATTTACGTCCTGCACTTGCCCCTTCCATCCAGGATGGTGCCGTGAATAATGGCTCAGACATACCTAAGAAGGACTTCATCTCGACTACTTTCGTATCATACGGTTGTACAATAGGAGGCAATACATAGGTTTCCATTGTCTGGTTCGTTTCCTGCACACCCTGAGCGTTAGTAGTAATAACATCTTTGGAGAAGACAGCTTTGTAACCTGAACCATTGAATGTGAAAATCGACGCAATAAATGCCACAAGCATGAGGATAAAGAATAAGGTTAGCTCAACACCTCTTTGTTCCTTTTTATCGGTCTTCGTCGTCCCTTTATAGTCTACTGCGCGCAGCAGATACATCAAGCCGCCGGCAAAACCAACTGCAAAGAAGGCTTCTCCGGTTGCAGCAGTTGTCACGTGAATTTTGAGCCAGTAGCTTTGCAAAGCAGGAATCAATGGCTGTACTTCACTTGGGAAAACAGAAGCATAAGCAATAATGATAAAACCAATCGGTAAGGCAAAGACGCCTAATACAGGTGTCCGATAAATGAGATATACAATCAAGAAGGCACACATGATCATCATCCCTAAAAAGGTCATAAATTCATACATGTTGGATGTTGGGATATGATCCCCTTCTGCCCATCTCGTGAAGAAGAACGTCACATGACAAGCAAAACCAATTACAGATGTTATAAAAGCGACGAAGCCCCATTGTCTCGTGTGATCTTCGGGCTTTCGATTGCTCCATCTCTTACCGGTAATTGATAGGACAAACAGGAAGAATGCGAGCAAATATACAAAAAAAGCGATGAGTAGAAAGGTGCTGCTGACAGAGTTTACATTCACCCCTGGTTTCCTCCATTTGCTAATGTTTTCGGTGATACGTCCAAATCATTCTTATTTAATGCTGCGGCAACTTCATTACGAAGACCGAACCAGTTCTTGTTCGTGTGACCGCCGAGCGTAAGTTTCCCCTCATCAATTCGAATCCAAATACGTCGGTGCTGCCAATAGAAGCCCATGATGACACCGATCATAAAGATCGCGGAGCCAACCCATATATACGGCATTGCTTTATCTACGCGGATATTCAGGTATGTCGTGTAATTGGCAAACTGAACACCTTCCATAGAGCCGACTGCAATTTTCAACTTCTGGCTTATCGCACCGTTAATCGTATCTTGCGAGAATGTTTCCTTATCAATTTGTCTTGGGAAATACAGATAAGGTTCTCCTTTATCAGCTAACCCTGGACCCGTAATGCTAAAAATAAACGCTGGTGCTTTCGGCTCATTCGACTTCGAGATCGGTTGCCCCTTCTCTAAGCCGAACTCAGGGAAAAAGCCCTTCAAGGTAAGCTTATAAGGTCCTACCTGATAGGAATCCTTCGGATTATTCATAGGTAGATCAAAGCTGCCATAGGTTTCACCTGTAGTTGGATTGCTCAGCGTGGGCTTCACGGAGATCAATAATGGTGTTGCTTTATAATCAAACTGATAGGCTTGCAGACCCTTGTAATCCAGTGGATGATTCACAATGATGTTGGCTTTATGGACTTCTTCCAGTACTGGCGCCTCTGCCCCATCATTGCAATTCGCGGTACAATGATACAAAGTAGCTTGCGTTTCATACGTCTTAGGAACGATCTGACCTTTGTCTTTGATGCTCGCAGGCAGATCTTGCTCATCATACAGCGTAAGTGTGAATTTCTCATTTTTGATGTAATACGACGTATGTGGGATTGGCTTGGTTTCGCCTTCAAGAATACCCATATATTGATCCATATGCCAACCTGGAATTCCCCGCATTAGCACTCCGATTAGGAAGATAATGAGTCCGATATGATTAATATAGGGACCCCAGCGGCTAAAACGATATTTCTCAGCAAGAAGTGCTGAACCATCTGTATGTACACGGTAATTTTTTTTGCGTAAAAGTGTGCCTAACTTGTTCGTCCAAGCAATCTCATCCGTACCAGCTGGCAAGTCCGTTACGAGTGTAACATTTTGTCTAGTCAAAAAATTGATGTGCTTGCGTATTTGCTGCTTGGATAACGCTCGATATAGCGGCAGAACACGATCCAGACTGCAAATGACAAGTGAAGTTCCGATCATGAATAGTAAAGTGATGAACCACCACGAGCTGAAAGTATGAGAAAGACCAAGCGCATGATAGATACTTCCTAGTTTTCCATAGTTTTCGGTGTAGTATTGAGACGGATCCATGTCCAGAAATGTATTCTCTTGTGGAAATATCGTACCTACAGCCGAAGCCAGTGTTGTAATAAAAATGATCCATACGGCTATTTTGACCGAGGAGAAGAAATTCCAGACTTTATCGAGTAGAGAGGGATTCGATTTCTGAGAGCGACGAGCCATGCCATCATAACGCATTTCCAAAATGTCTCTGCCATCGATATCGATCAGCGGATTGCCACATGACTCACACAGCGTGGTCCCTGTGGGGTTCTGATGCCCGCAATCGCATTTGGTATTGTAGAACATGATGACCTCCTAAAAACGTTGAGCATGCGTGCGAATAAAGATAACCGAATTACGATTTTTTCACCAAACTAGACAAGGTCTCATCAATATAAGACTCTTCCATTTGGCCAATTTTTTTCACAACTATTTTGCCGTCTGCCCCTATGAAAAAGGTTGTTGGATAGTCCATAACGCCATATAGCTTACGCACTACTTCATTGGCATCCAGCAGCACTGGCATATTAAGATTGTATTGCTCCATGAAGCCCTGAACGGTTACTTTATTCTTGTCCACATTCACCTCTAAAAAGACGACACCTTGACTCTTCCACTTATCATATTGCTTCTGGAGATCAGGCATTTCTTCTTTACATGGTGGACAAAACGTACCCCAGAAATTCACTAACACAACCTTCCCTTTGTAGTCGGAAAGCTCATGTGTTTGACCATCTAACCCCACCAAGGAAAAGTTTGTCGCTTTCTCCCCTTGCTGCGGGTATTTCTTGCTTGCTGAAGCAGACAAATTTGTAATAATCGTAAACACACCAATAATGAGCACGATTGCAAAGATCCCAATCTGTACCCACTTCTTATTACGACCCACTGTTAATCACCTTCGCTTTGTCGACAATGTTAGTTTTGGCATATCGAATTATACCCTTATTATAACGAAAAGAAGGCCAATTCTTATTGGCCTTTTTGAACGTTATGTGTCCTTAGAGCTTCGTTCCTAAGCTCTTCAACCTCTTTGGGCGTCAAGTGGCGATACTTCGCTCTTGGCAGGCCTGTTAAGAAGATGGGACCAAATTTAATCCGCTTTAATTTGATAACCGGGAATGAAATCGCCTCGAACATACGTCTAACTTGGCGGTTTCTTCCTTCATAAATTGTGATCTGAATGATGGACTCATTCTTCTCCATGTTCACATCCGCATACTCAACTTCTGCAGGAGCCGTCATACCATCTTCTAACTGTATGCCCATTTTGAGCTTATCTAATAACGTGCCGTGCGGCACCCCTTTTACAGTCGCTTGGTACGTCTTCGGTACATGATGCTTAGGATGTGTTAATAGGTGTGCAAACTCACCGTCATTCGTTAATATGAGCAAGCCTTCCGTATCATAATCCAGTCGACCGACCGGATATACGCGCTCTCTGATCCCTGGCAAGAAATCAGTAACGACTTTACGTCCTTCTGGATCCGTTGCACTCGTAATAACACCTTTGGGCTTATTTAAAATGACATAGATCTTCTTCTGTTGACCTATCGCACGTCCATCGACCCTAATTTCATCTTCGGCTGTATTCACTTTCACACCCAGCGTCGTGACGACTTCACCGTTCACTTGCACGCGTCCCGCTGTAATGATTTCTTCACATTTCCGGCGGGATGCGATCCCAGCTTCGGCTAATACCTTTTGCAGTCTTTCCATTATCCGCTTTCACCTCAAGCTAATGATAACGGACTTAACCGCAAATCTCAAGCGGCAGCCCACAATAACTGACAGAAGGTGACAGAATGATGACTAAGAAGTCTTAAACCCTGTTATGAAAACACCAAATAACAAATTACTAACGAAGCTATGAAGCCGACAGCGTCCGAAATTAAACCTACTTTAAGCGCATAGCCCGCTTTTCGAATACCAATAGCGCCAAAATATACCGTAATCACATATAGCGTCGTATCCGTGCTCCCTTGTACCGTTGAGGCAATTCGCCCGATCATTGAATCAGGCCCAAATTGCTCAATCAAGTCTGTCGTAAAAGCCAACGAGCCCGCTCCGGTAATTGGCCGCAAGATGGCTAACGGTAGTACCTCTGTTGGCACACCAATGCTTTCGAAAAAAGGCCGCATCCAGCCGATCAGCATGTCCATCGCACCGGATGCGCGAAACACAGAGATCGCCACCATCATCCCGACGAGGTGAGGAATAATTTTGATCGCCGTATCGAAGCCATCCTTGGCCCCCTCTACAAACGATTCATAGACGGGAACTTTACGATAAGCTGCGTAGAGTGGAATGAAAACAATCATAATCGGGATAGCCCATGCCGAAATGAGCGAAACGAGTGCGTACATGCCGGTTCATCCTTTCAGCGGAGGGATAGGTGAGCGCGATCTGCGATACCATCGATCCACGAATATTGCCACTGTTGTTGAGATGATCGTCGCAATGAGTGTTGTGCCTACGATTTCTGCTGGATTCATGGAATTGAAATTCATTCGTATTGCAATAAGTGTTGTTGGGATTAAGGTGATACTCGACGTATTAAGGGCAAGCAGTGTAGACATCGCTGTACTTGCCTCATCCTTCTTGGGATTGAGCTTTTGAAGCTCCTGCATCGCTTTAATACCCATCGGGGTAGCTGCGTTGCCTAAGCCTAGGATATTCGCGCTCATGTTCGACATAATGTAACCAAGAGCTGGGTGATTCTTAGGAACACTTGGGAAAAGAAAGCGTACAACAGGCTGAAGCAATCTAGCCAGTTTGTGTAACACACCCGCGTCTTCCGCAATTCGCATCATGCCCATCCAGAATACCAATACACTTATTAATCCAAAGCAGACCGTAACCCCGTTCTTTGCCCCATCAAATGCAGCTTGTGTCACAGATTCTATATCTCCATTAATCGCCGCGACGAGGAAACCAACAACGATAAAAAATAGCCAGATCCAATTCACCATAGGTTAGCACTCCTTACTACGCAACTTTTGCTCGACACACATTCCACCAATTAATCCGCCCATTGGGAGCCTGATAGATTAAATAGCTCCTGCACAAGCATTCTGCAGATATAGCCATACTTAGTAAGCCATGTATCTTGATAAGGACTGCTGGGTTGAAAAGAAAACGTCGCTTTCTCCGGAACTTGCAGCAGCGGATTGGACTTATCATAAATTGGAATCGTCTGTATCAGCTTGTTCTTTAATGAGATCTGTAGCGCTCCACGTTCTGCTAGTCGATATTCGGTGGTCATCGGATCTACCAAAGTGACCTTGTGGGTTAAGCTAGCGTATTCACCTTCTGCGAGAGGATACTTGAATGTTCGGCTTGCCACCCAGGGGGTTCCTTCGATCGCATCCCCTTTCTTCACCAACGTTTGCAGCGGGAAATTGTTAAAGCCATATTGAAGCAGTTTCGCGTGGTCCGCCCAGTCATCACCGTCATTCAATGTGACGACGACAAGCTGCTGTCCGTCTCGTGTTGCCGAAGATACTAAGCAGCGCTTGGCCAGCTTCGTATACCCCGTTTTCACGCCGTCTGCCCCTTCAAACATGGAGAGCATCTTGTTTTTGTTCAGCCAAGAATAATCCCACGATTCATTAGGGTTAGGCACTTTTTTCAACTTCGTGGACACAATGTCTGCGAAAACACTATTTTTGAGCGCATAAGCCGTCAACTTGGCCATATCGTTCGGACTAGAACGATGACCTTCACCTTCATCGAGCCCTGATGGATTCGTGAAATGGGAATGATCCATCCCTAGCATTTTCGCTTTCTCATTCATCAAGTAGACAAAGCCATCGACGCTTCCACCAATATGCTCTGCAATCGCAGTAGCCGCGTCATTGCCGGAACGCATCATGAGTCCATAAAGCATGTCATGAAGTCTCATTTCTTCCCCAAGCTTCAAATATATCGATGACCCTTCTTTGCCGAAGGCGTTCTTGCTGACTTTGACCATACTCCCCAGATCACCTTGCTCAATGGCAATGATGGCGGTCATAATTTTAGTCAAGCTGGCTATTCGCATAGGCGTGTCCCCTTTTTCACTATAAAGGACGCGTCCTGACTCCACATCAACTAGCGAAGCCCCCACAGCATTGGTATGAATGCTAGGCGGCGCGGCGTCTACATAGGACCATGGCGCAATTAACAATCCAATCAAGGCACAGCAAACGAAGATGAACTGGTGTTTGGTTTTCATCGTTTTGGTTATCCTCCTACACGAGCGAACTTGTACACTTTCTAGTTCGAATTAACAGATGAAACTTTGTACAAGTATATGCGGTTGGACGAGGGATATGTCCGAGAATTCGAAGGAGCTTCTAGTGAAGAGACACTTGCGACGACACAAAAAAAGCCTGTTGAATGAATCAACAGACTAAACATTGTAAATCATTTATTTTTAGTAAGCCGTCCAGCCCGCATCTGCTGTAACCACTGTTCCGTTAACAAAGCTTGCATCTTCGGAAGCCAAGAACAGAGCAACTTTGGCAATTTCCTCCGGCTCACCAGCACGAGGATTCAATCCCATTCCAACCATTGCTCTTTCCATGCCAAAAGGATTTGGCGCCGTAATCGTCGTCCCAATGTTCGTGCTCACACCACCTGGTGCGATTGCATTACAACGGATGCCGAGATTCGCATATTGAAACCCAACGTTTTTCGTAAATCCAACTACAGCATGTTTAGATGCCGTATACGCTGCACCTGCTCTGGATCCATTTAATCCGCCTGCAGAAGCAATGTTTACGATAACACCACTTTTTCTTTCTGTAAAAATCGGAAGAACTTTACGTGTCGTTCTCATTACACCGGTAGTGTTAATTGCAAATACGCGCTCCCAAAGCTCGTCCGTTAAATCTCCAGCGGGAACAAAATTGTCCATAATTCCAGCATTATTTATCAAAATATCCACGGTTCCGTATACCTTCACAGCCGTATCTATTAAAGCTTGTACATCTTCTTCTTTCGCGACGTTGGCTGCTACGGCGATAGCTGAACCACCCTTTTCTTCAATCGCAGTTACAACGGCTTGAGCCGCTTCTACCCGTAGATCGGAAACGACAACTTGAGCTCCTTCTGTGGCAAACAATTCTGCGATTGCTTTACCCATACCTGACGCTGCACCTGTAACGATAGCCACTTTTCCAGAAAGCTTCATGTGTAATTCCTCCAAATGTCATGTATTTTTTGTGCGAATAAAACCACTGAATTGTGCATATAGAACTTCTTTCACTTGGAGTATAATAGAGTATCAGGAGTGATACAATCAGTAAAAAACACTCGTTTGTTAGCTAACGAACAAAATCATTCGTTTTGTTCATTAAAGCCAAGAAGGAATGAATCGCAATGTTGGAAAACACAAAAAAAACGGATCGCCGAGTCGTTAGAAGTAAATTAGCTTTACGGGAAGCCTTGCTTTCGCTAATGGCACAAAAACCATTCTCTTCCATTTCAATTACTGAAATTGTTGAATCCGCGAACTATAATCGCGGCACTTTTTATGCGAACTATGAAAGCAAAGAAGAGTTGCTTGATGAAGTCATTGACAATTTAACCCAGCAATTACTCCAATCTTTCCGCGCCCCTTATGCGCATGTTGAAGTGTTCCGCATTAATGAATTGCCAGCAAAATCTGTCATGATATTCGAGCACTTTTACCAGAATTCTTCGATTTACACCGTTTTAATGAAAAGTGAAGTACTTCCCAAACTGAAAGAGAAAATGTTTAGTGCATTAAAAAAAATCACACAAGAAGAATTAATCTATCCAGATCGGGATAACGAAATAGATCAAGAGCTTCTAAGCATTTATTCCATACATGCCTTACTTGGCCTTATTTTCCATTGGATTGAAAGTGACTTTACATATTCACCTTCCTATATGCAGGACCAACTTATTAAACTAATTAACTGGCGTCCTACGTCTGCTAAAACAGTCGTGAGAGTTACTCCGGATTGAGCATTGCATTCCACAGAAAAAAGCTGTCCACAAAGGACAGCTCATGATGACCAGATGCTACACAATAAAATTCTGATTCTCAACATTGGTGACATTGGTTGAAACAGGAGCCGGAGTCTTCGCCGACATGCCCTTGATCATACTCTGAATCTTGTCTACAACCTGCGGCGCAGAATCGATTAGACGCTCCAGAATATGCGTTTGGTTATCTAACGGTACGACCTTAACGCCATTCTTACCCACGACTAGGAAAGCAATTGGCGTAATCGATACCCCACCACCACTACCGCCTCCGAAGGGTAATGCCACTTTGGCATTGAGCGCATCGCCACGGTTCATTGAACCGCCTTCGATTTCGATTTCGGAGTCTGTCACAAACTCACTACCGCCTGCAGCGAAACCAAATCCGACTTTGGAGATCGGCATAATGACACTTCCGTCAGGCGTTTCGACCGGATCACCGACAATTGTGTTTACGTCGACCATTTCTTTTATATTTTCCATGGCGACTTTCATGAGGCCTTGAATCGGGTGTTCGGACATCTTCATATTCCTCCTTAGCGTTTTTCGCCATACGATCTGGCATCGAATGCTCAGCAACAAAGAACTCAAAAGAACAAACATGGTTCAGTTCTAGAGTGCCCCTACTGGCATGGGGTTATGTAAAACTCACGATGCAGGTTTAAATCTAGCTCTCGCTTTCAGCGCGAACTGGATCCAGCTTCGAATACCCCCTTTGATTTTGGCTGCTCGATACAATAACCGTATACCTGCAATAACCGCAAACCATACTCGTATACGACCAGCAAAACGAAACTCCGTTGCAAATTGCTTCTCGTTATACTGCGGTATGACATCCACACGCGGCTTAGCAATCAGCTTCACATATCGGATCGTGAACCCGAGCAGCGATGACTTAATCGCCCATACAGCGCCCGTCGTAATCGCCGTTTCAGGCGCATCACCTAGCCCTACACGTGTTATCCACTTCAGCTCCGTGCACTCCACTTTTGCCAACGTTTGCTTCATCCAGCCATATAAATTCAGCGTATGTACAAGGATATCTTTGGCTTCCTTGTAAAAGGCGATGACTTTATCTTTGGTAATGTGATCTCTCGTCTCATCTTTCAGTTTGGCGTTATGTTGTGTCACTTTTTCTGACTTAATTAAAATCCCTTGGGTGAAGCCTTTGAATTGAATGATAGGGATAACATAACGATATCGCACAAGCCCGAACAACCCCCGCATCTCCACAGAAAGCGTATCATTATCTTTCACTCGGGAGAAATAAAACTCACCGCGCATATAGCTGCACAGCACAACGATACTTGCAAGGATGACAACCAAGACGGCCACTCCAACCCACAGCAACACTTACGCCTCCTCAGTCAAAATAAACGGCTGCATTTATTAAAAAAACTCCACCTGCAAGAATAAGTCTTCTCGCAGGTGGAGTTAGTATGACCTCTAAAAGGAAATGAAATGCATGTTTGGATAAGCTTTAGCCTCAACTATTCTGAATGCTCGTCAGTCACATCGTCCAGTGTCAATTGTTTCTGGTCTCCGCCTAAGCGATCGAATAGCATACGTGTTTCTTCCTCCAAATCAAAATTACCTTGAAAGTTTGCTGAGTCAGGCAATTCTTGAATCGAGTTTAGACCGAAGTATTCTAAGAATTGTTTGGATGTTCCGTATAAGATCGGTCTTCCCACGGCATCCGCACGCCCAACCTCTGTAATCAAATCCTTACCTGTTAATGTGGCGAGTGCGCGATCACACTTTACGCCGCGGATTTCTTCGATCTCGACTCGTGTAATAGGCTGCTTATAAGCAACGATAGACAACGTCTCTAAGGCAGCTTGCGAGAGCGAAGAACGCGATGGCGTATAAGCAAGCCGCTCAAAATAAGGAGCGTGCTCAGCCAACGTAGTCAACTGGTAGGCTCCCGCAACTTCTACAATTTGGACGCCGCGTCCTTTTCGTTTGAAATCCGTTCGCATATCTTTCAGCAAATCTTTAATCACATAGGAATCTAGCTCCATCACTTCAGCAAGTTGCTTGAGATCTAGACCTTCATCACCAGAGGCGAAGAGAAGTCCTTCAATAATCGATTTCATCTGTTGGAAGTTGAGTGTCAAGGTCGGTTACCTCCTCTTTGGCTTGAATGACGATATCCTCAAAAAGCTGATTTTGGTAGCACATAATTTTCTTCATTTTCATCAACTCAAGGATGGCTAGAAAGGTTACAACGATTTCTTCCCGCGTCATCTCATAATCGAATAGCTTGGAGAATAACAGCTTACCACCTTTTATTTTGAGCAATTCAACAACCTCACGGATTCGATCCTTCACTGAGATCTCATCCCGCCTAATCCGTGCAACTACGTTACGGTTTGCGAGCTTACGCAGTGTACGTTGAAAAGCAATCAGTAAATCAGCGACATCCAACCCTTCCACCGGATTCTCTTGAAGCTCCGGCAGATACGGTGTTAAATCCTCCGGTTCACGCGTGTAAACGAGGCTGCGCTCCACTTCTTTGTCACGAAGCATATCAGCAATCGATTTATATTTCCGATATTCAATCAGCTTTGCAACGAGCTCGGCGCGCGGGTCTAACGAATCATCCATATCATCAAAATATTCGTCAAATTCAATGACAGGCGGCTTAGGTAAGAGCATTTTGCTTTTGATGGAGAGCAGAGTGGCAGCCATAACTAGAAACTCACTCGTAATATCTAACTCCAGCTCCTGCATCGCTTGTACATACCCAAGGTATTGATCTGTAATTTCTTTGATCGGAATATTGTAAATGTCGAGTTCATTTTTATCAATCAGATGCAGCAATAGATCAAGGGGACCTTCAAATGCTTCCAACTTATATGTAACCTTCATGTCGTTCTTCCCCTTGTCATAGTGAATAAAGATGCATGATTACCTGTACAGCATATGGATAAATGCGACTGAGCGCCAATTGACCAATTGGGGTAACCATTAAAACGATTACAAGAATAAGTGCCTTAATCTTTTGTCTTGCCATCCAGCGCTGTGTCGGAGCCGAAACCAATCCTCTCCAAATGTGCCAGCCATCCAGCGGATAAAGAGGAAGCAAATGAATGAGTCCAATCATTAAGTTAACAATCACACAGTATTGTAAATACACTCGCCACTGCTCTATAACCATCGATTCAGCTGCAGTGCCGAGAAGCGAAGGTAAGAAGAAATATAACCACCAAAAAAACAGAACAAGTAAAAGATTCGTCACAGGTCCCGCCAAGTAAACAAGGGTATGCGATAGCCTTTTATGTTTAGGAAAAAGCGCAGGATCAACCGGGATTTTCTTAGACCATCCGTAGGGTCCGAAAATAATCATCGCCAGCCCCAAGACATCTAAATGTGCCAAGGGGTTGAGCGATAATCTCTTACTATCTCGGGCTGTTCGATCTCCTAACCACCAAGCAACCCCAGCATGCGCTGTATCATGCAGGGTCATAGCGATTAGGAACGCAAACAGCCGAGGCAGCAAGGTTTCCAAATGGTAATAAGCCAGCATTAGGAAGTGAATTGCTTTGTCAAATTCGCCATTTCAATCGCAGTTACGGCAGCTTCCCAGCCTTTGTTGCCTGCTTTCGTGCCTGCTCGTTCAACTGCTTGCTCAATGGAATCCGTTGTTAATACACCGAAAATCGTCGGTACGCCAGTTTTCAAGTTAATCGCGGACACACCTTTCGCCACTTCGCTGCACACATAATCAAAATGCGGCGTTGATCCACGGATCACGGCACCAAGGGTAATCACAGCATCGTACTTACCGCTTTCCGCCATCTTTTGAGCGATTAGGGGAAGCTCGAAAGCGCCTGGAACCCAAGCGATGTCAATTTCATTTTCGTCCACACCGTGACGTTTAAGCGCGTCTTGTGCGCCGCCAAGCAGCTTGGAAGTAATGAACTCGTTGAACCGTCCTACGACAATCCCATATTTTAAATTTTGCGAAATTAAATGTCCTTCATAAATCGTTGCCATGGTAAGAATCTCCTTTTCTGTTGAAGCATATTGGATTATTGGAATGTGATAGTCAATTAAATGCCCTTGCCGACGTCTTTAAAATTCAGCATATGGCCTAGCTTTTGTTTCTTCGTTTGCAAATAATTCAGGTTATCTTTCTTACTTTCCATTTGAATTGGAACGCGCTCATCCACTTCGAGGCCGTAACCTTCTAAGCCTTTGATTTTGCGCGGATTATTCGTTAATAGCCGAAGCTTCGTGATACCTAGATCTTTCAATATTTGAGCGCCAATGCCATAATCACGAAGATCTGCAGCAAATCCAAGCTTAATATTCGCTTCTACCGTGTCTAATCCCTGCTCTTGAAGGACATAAGCCTTCAATTTATTGATTAACCCGATGCCGCGACCTTCCTGTCGCATATATAATAATACACCATTGCCTTCTTCATCAATCTGTTTTAGTGCTGCATCCAGCTGTGGGCCGCAATCGCAACGATGGGAATGGAACACATCTCCTGTCAAACACTCCGAATGGACACGCACCAAGGTAGGCTTGGAAGGGTCTATCGTACCTTTAACTAAGGCTACATGTTCTTTGTTATCCAATTGATTCGTGTATGCGATCGCCTTGAACGTACCGAAATCCGTTGGCAGATCCACTTCGACTTCTCGCTTTACCAATTTTTCTTGCTGATTCCGATACTGGATTAAATCTTGAATGGTAATAATGCTGAGCTCATGCTTCGCGGCAATCTCTATTAAATCAGGAACTCGGGCCATTGTGCCATCTTCTTTAATGACTTCACAAATAACGCCTGCCGGATACGAGTCACAAAGAATCGCTAAATCGATGGTTGCTTCTGTATGGCCGGCTCTACGGAGAACTCCACCTTTTTTGGCGATCAAAGGAAAAATGTGACCTGGTCTGCGGAAATCCTGCGGCTTCGTCGACGGATCGATTAAACCTTGAATCGTTCTGGAACGCTCATGGGCAGAAATCCCTGTACTTGTATCTATATGATCAACAGAAACCGTGAAAGCTGTGCCATGATAATCCGTGTTGCGCGCCACCATGGGAGGCAAATCAAGCTCTCTCGCCCGTTCCTCCGTAATCGGTGCGCATACGAGCCCACGGCCCTCCTTGATCATAAAGTTAATGACTTCAGGTGTAGTTTTATCTGCAAGGGCGATAAAATCGCCTTCATTCTCACGATCTTCATCGTCCACGACAATAATGACTTTACCTAATTTCAGATCCTCTAACGCTTCTTCAATCGTATTGAATCGAATGTCTTGTGTCATATACACCTCTCCTAACTACTACATAAAGCCGTTATCTGCTAAAAAGCTTGCGGTGAGCGTGCTTTTCTTAACGCGATCGGAAGATTCCGAAGGACCAAATTTGAGCAATCGCTCCATATATTTGCCAAGAACATCACACTCAATGTTGACGGTGTCTCCGGCTTTTTTGTCATGGAGAACGGTTTGCGCAAGGGTATGCGGGATAATCGAAACGGAAACATCGTGTTCTGTGACATCTACAACCGTTAGACTAATACCATCAATCGTGATGGAACCACCAGGGATAATGTAACGGAAAATATGCGGGTTTTCAGGCTCAAATCGGTATACAACAGCATTCTCTTCAGGTGTTCTAGAAATAATCGTTGCTGTGGCATCCACATGGCCCTGCACGATGTGCCCGCCAAATCGACCATTCGCAGCCATTGCCCGTTCCAAGTTCACACGTGTGCCAGATTGAAGGTTGCGAAGATTCGTCTTCCGATACGTTTCAGGCATCACGTCAACGGAGAAAGAATCACTATCATAGGAGATGACCGTGAGACAGACGCCATTCACAGCAATACTGTCCCCCAAATGGACATCTTCCAATATTTTTTTGGCGCCAATGGTTAGTACCATGGCTTGCCCTCCACTATGAATGCGGCGCATGTGGCCGATTTCTTCAACAATGCCGGTAAACATGCCACTCCTCCATTCTCTAGCTCTTATAGATCGGATAGCCGGTTATACAAACATCCGGCCCGAATTGCTCGACACGCAGTCGGTCGAGCGTTATGGCGTCGTCCATCTTCGCGTAGCCCTCGAAGTGGATGTTCACAGGTGCTGCTAAGCCCCCGCCGATAATTTTCGGCGCAAACATCAGCACCAGCTTATCAATCAGGCGCCGCTCCAACATGGCGCCGTTCAACCGGCCTCCACCCTCTAGGAGGATGGAGCCGATCTCGCGCTCGCCCAGCTGCTGCATGGCGAGCGTCAGGTCCACCTGCGGGCCGTCCCCGCAGGTGAGGACCGTGATGCCGCGCGCTTCCAGCGCGGCACGCCGCTCCGCGGGCGCCTGTGCGCTCGCGAGCAGGATCGTCGGCTGACGATCCTGCTCGGTGAGCACGCGGGCGCCGAGCGGGACTCGCAGCTGCGAGTCCGCGATGATGCGTACCGGCTGCACAGCCGGTACGTCGCCTCGCGTGCTCAGCTGCGGGTCGTCGGCGATGACGGTCTGCACGCCGACGAGGATGCCCTGATGCCGGTGGCGCAGGGTATGGACGAAGGCACGCGACGCTTCGGACGTAATCCACTTGCTGTCACCGGTTTTGGATGCGATGCGGCCATCCAGCGTGCTCGCTGTCTTCATTGTCACGAATGGCATGCGGGTAACAATGAATTTGTTGAAGGCCTCGTTCAGCTTAGCTGACTCTTCGCCTAGCAAGCCGACGCTGACTTCCAAACCATGCGCACGAAGTTTAGCTATTCCTGTGCCGGCTACTAATGGATTCGGATCTGTGACAGCGACAACGACACGCGCTACACCGGCTTCGATGAGGCGATCGCTGCATGGCGGTGTCTTGCCATAATGACTGCAAGGCTCTAGGGTCACATAAGCAGTGCTTCCCTTAGCTTCCTCGCCTGCCATTTGCAACGCCAGCACCTCCGCATGGCCATGTCCGCGCTTCAGATGTGCGCCCATGCCAACAATACGGCCCTCTTTGACAAGCACACACCCCACAACAGGATTAATCCCAGTTTGTCCGAGCGCGCTCTCTGCCATCTGTAAAGCAAGTCGCATATAGGCTTCGTCGTTCAACAGCTGCATGGATGATCACCACCTTCTTAATCCAGTGCTTGAATCTAATGCAAAAAAGCCCCTTCCGCTTTCGGATGGGGGCCAGAGATTGTTTAGATAACACGAATAAACACCAGCTAATACGCCTGTTGCATTTTTGATCAAATCAAACAATACCGACTAGGAAGTCTTTACAGACAGACCTGCCGAATTTTTGTTAATGTGAAAAAATGAACAAGCATGCTAGCGAATTTGGCATTCGCATTTTCCTTCTCCCATCCAGACTATACTGTCGGTCCCGGAGTTACACCAGGTCAACCGTAGCGAAGCTGTTGTCAGGTACCGCTAGCTTCACAACGGGTCACGGACTGATCGCAACCATATACATGTGTGCGAATCACCGCCGGTGTGGAATTTCACCACGCCCCGAAGGTTTTGCATACTATAAAAGAAGTAGTAACTAAACCTTAGCTACTAATTTCTTTATTAAACAAAAATTTATCACTCACGCATGAAAATTGCAAGGTCTTTTTCATTTTTTCTGATAAAAATTATCGGAATTATTGGTTTTACTTCCTATTCTAACTCCCGATTATTTCTTAGCTTTCCGTTAATCTAGAGGTGTAACTCCGAATAATTCACGAAAGTAATTAGATAAATTTAGAAATTGCCTTAAATCCCAAGTGGACCGGAACCTCTGTATATGATTACGTTTATGTTATTCATTGTTCTAAAACTGCAACATCCGAACAAATCGTTCCTTCTTCCCAATGTGGATTCGCATAACCAGCAGGCGCATTCAGGTAAGGCAACCAAGCCGCGTCAAAACCAGCCTTCTTCTTTACTTCAACGCATGCATTTGCCGGATCAACGCCTTGTGATACCTCTGTCAGCAGTTCCTTCCTCAGCTGTGCAAAACGTTTGATCATCCGATCGAACTCCGCTTCTTGACCGGTCTTTATGCCACCCTCTACCCACTCGCGTTCAAAAATAAAAGCGTATTCCTTGTAGGAAACAGCTTGCATCTCAGCAGCTTCCGTATAATCACGCAACGCCTGTTCGATGTAACCGTACGATTCAGCCCACAACCCGCTTATTAGTCGGTGATAAGGTGTAGGCGACTGTGTATAGACTCTTTGAGTCCGCTTGAGCTCATTACCACTAATTGAATACGCCTCAGTAAATTCCTTCTGCCATGGCCCCGCGCCAACTGAACCGATTAGTCCTCCAGAAAGCAGCAGCTTTTTATCCCTAATTTCCGCTTTGGATACACTAGCTATTACTGCTGACCCCCTATATGTTTCAAGTTTCCTATCCAACCATGCAGACACGGTATACGTGGAAAAAGTGGTATGTGCTCCGCTATTTGTTGACACCCATACTACTTCGGGTTTGCTATCACCTGTAAGGTCCATAATGGTCATGATCTTTGTTCGGCCGTTATTGACAGATGAAAATTCCAAACTTTGCAAGGTGAACTTGCCTTCCATAAAATCAATGATAACCCCATATGACTTTCGTTCCTGCACCACGCCAGTTTGTTCATCTAGCCTATCCTCATACAGCACAACAACCCATTCATTCGAAACCCCATCCTGATCCAGATCTGTCTGAATGACATTTAACGGTTCTTTCTCAGTATCGTAAGGGACGACCAACGTCTGTAACCACTTCGTCATGTCACGAATAGGTTCATGTAACTGGTTAAGCTCCCACTTAAGCTGCTCGATCAAAGGCGTCCTATCCGCTTCTGTAGCTGAATTGACTCGTAGTTCATCGGACATCAAGGCCACTTTTTGTGAATTTTGAACAGGCAGCCTCAACTCTTTTCCTGCTGGTCGAGCCAATACACAGAGCAAAACAAGCATTACACCTGTGCTTATATACGTTATCCAATGCTTTTTCAACTGCACATCACCTTTCACACGAACCCCTTTTTCAATTTGACGTATCCACTTAGTGATAGGTTCTGATCGTTTGTTTAGGCATTATACGCTAATTCCAAAGATTACATTGCCCATTCAACAACTCATCGTGATCCTAAATAACATCTGATTCAATTGGATCAGAATTGCTGGTGGTGGAGGAGTTAAGAGTTGGCGGTTCTGGAATCACAAATAACTGTAAAATCTACAGTTAATCCTGGGGGATAATCCTCAAAATTTGATTTAAATGGAAAATATGTAGTTATTTCTGCCGCTGAAGCTCATTTCATTTAAAATGCCTGAAATTAACTGCAGAAAATCCATTTATTCACAGGAAAAACAGGACTAGATAAATTATTTCCCTCCTTCCGCGCTACTTTCCCCCTCTAATTTCACACAAATACTACATACAAAAAACTGCCCAGACCTTAGTCTGAGCAGTTTCGTATGCTTGTAATTACGTTTGAAATTATACTTCTACAACTTCGACTTTTTCCATTTTGTCTTTGCCTTTGAACGCATCAACAAGCTCCATACCTTTGGATACTTTACCGAACACTGTGTGTCCACCATCCAAATGCGGTTGTGGTTGGTAAGCGATGTAGAACTGGCTTCCACCAGTATTACGACCAGCATGTGCCATAGCTAGGGAGCCACGCTCATGTTTGTTCGGGTTGATTTCACAGTTGATTTGGTAGCCAGGGCCACCAGTTCCTGTTCCAGTTGGGCAACCACCTTGTGCTACGAATCCTGGAATAACACGGTGAAATACTAGTCCGTTGTAGAAACCAGAGTTTGCTAGTTTTTCAAAGTTAGCGACAGTGTTCGGTGCATCTTTCTCAAAAAGATCGATGATTACCTCTCCGCCACCTGCTAGTTGAATTTTTGCTTGTTTTGCCATTATGTGGTTCACTCCTTTAGGAAATAATATCTTATTCTACTATGAATGACTGCATTACACAAACAGAAGAAGGAACCCTCCGTAACGAAGGGGCCTCCTGCTCATTTCATGATGCAATTATATCGTCTTGCTTACTTGTTTCATTCTCGCCGGAATCACGTCATTGCCAACGATTTGATCAAAAGATTCGCGTTTCACGACAAGGTCGCTCTGACCATCTTTGACGAAAACAACACCAGGTCTGCGAATGCGGTTATAGTTGCTAGCCATCGAATAGTTGTAAGCTCCTGTACTCGATACAGCCAAAATATCACCAGCTGCTACCTTCGGCAGATTCACATCCCAGATCAACATATCGCCGCTTTCACAGCATTTGCCGGCAATCGAAACTACCTCAGCTGGCTGCTCTGCAGCGCGATTAGCGAGTCCCGCTTCATATACAGCATCGTACAGTGCTGGACGCGGGTTGTCAGTCATGCCCCCATCTACAGCCACATACTTACGTACACCGGGAATATCCTTCGTTGTACCGACCGTGTAAAGCGTCGTCCCTGCGTCGCCAACGATACTGCGGCCAGGCTCAACCCAAATCTCAGGAAGTGGGTAACCGTTGCTGCCGAAGTTCGTTTTGATTGCATCCGTAATCGCTTTGACGTACACAGCAACGGGAAGTGGTGTATCTTCACTAACATATCGAATCCCAAAGCCGCCGCCCAGGTTAATTACTTTGAAAGTGACATCTAATTCTGTGCGTACGTGAATGGCGAATTCAGCCATCTTCTCGGCTGCAATACGGAAGCCTTCAACTTCGAAAATCTGCGAGCCAATATGCGAATGAATGCCCAATAGGTCTAGATTAGAAAGCTGAGAAGCCTCCTCAATCGCGCGGAATGCGGAGCCGTTCCCCAAATCGAAACCGAATTTGGAATCTGTTTGACCTGTTGAAATATATTCATGCGTATGCGCCTCGACACCTGGCGTAATCCGCAATAAAATTTTCACCTTTTGGCGTTTCTCCGCCGCAATCGCATTTAACATCTGCAGCTCGATAAAGTTATCCACAACGAAACAGCCAATTTTGGCATCAATTGCCATTTCCATCTCAGAGATGGTTTTGTTATTGCCGTGGAAGTGAATACGTTCAGCAGGGAAACCCGCTTGAAGCGCTGTATATAGCTCGCCATCGGATACAACGTCCAACGACATACCTTCTTCTTCCACAATGCGGCACATAGCCATTACGCAAAACGCTTTACTTGCATAGGCTACTTGAAACTTCAGCCCAGAAGCCCCAAAAGCTTCGACGAACTCACGACAACGCTGACGCACAAGTGTCTCATCAAATACATAGAGAGGCGTGCCGAATTCGGCAACCAACTTCGTCGTATCGACACCGCCGATTTCGAGATGGCCTTGGTCATTTATTCTACTGGTACCATGTAAATACATAGCTATATTTTCCCCTCTCTACTTGAACCTTCCCTATGCCAAATTCCGCTAAAGAGGTCGCATACATACTAATAAAAGTACCATAGTGAACGCGTATTTGACAATACATGCGCCTAGAACAAACAAAAATGGGCTGGATAATTCCAGCCCATTTAGTGCGTTATGATTTAGGTTGACGGGTACCATCAATTGGCTTGGTAATGCTAAGTCTTGTTTTGCTAGCGAGTACTGGACGGCGCAGTAAGATAGAGAAAAAGCTCTTGGCATTAAATGGGATAAACGGCCACATATAGGGGGCGTCATAGGACTTCTTCATGGCCAATAGGATGAGCCATAAGGTGGAGCCAATTACAAAGCCGGGAACTCCAAAAATAGACACCGTTATTAATAAGGCTAGCCTCACGATTCGATTCGCTAACCCTAATTCATAACTAGGTGTAGCGAACATCCCGATGGAAGCCAGAGCTAGATAGAGGATGACTTCATTGATGAAGAGTCCTGTCTTTACCGCAATGTCTCCAACTAGTATCGCCGCCACCAAACCCATCGCGGTTGCAAGCGGTGACGGGGTATGCACCGCGGCCATTCGCATGAGGTCAATCCCAATATCTGCAATCAAGAATTGCAGCAGGAGCGGTAAGGTCCCTTCCTTCTGTGGTCCAAGGAATTCTAAGCCCGCTGGCTTTAAGGAAGGCTCCATCACCATCAGATACCAGAGTGGAAGCAAGAAGATGGACATCATAATCCCAGCAAAGCGAACCCACCTTAAATACGTGCCGATAAACGGTGTATTCCGATATTCCTCAGCATGCTGTACATGATGAAAAAAGGTCGTCGGCAAAATCATGACGCTTGGAGAGGTATCCACAAATATACAGACATGACCTTCAAGTAGATGTGCAGAGACCACGTCTGGCCGCTCTGAATAGCGCACCATGGGATATGGATTCCATCCCTTATTTACGATCATTTCCTCTAATTGTTTCTCCCCTAATGGCAGACCATCAATCTCTACTTGTTTCATTTTGTCTTTAATCGTTTGGACGAGATTCGCATCCGCAATGTCATTAATATATCCGATACAGACATCTGTCTTCGTTCGCTTTCCGATCTGCATGATTTCTAGTTTAAAACGCTCATCACGAATGCGGCGTCTGACGAGCGTAACATTCACGAGGAGCGTTTCGACGAAACCATCGCGTGAGCCTCGAACGACACGTTCCAAATCCGGTTCAGCAATGGAGCGGACAGGAAAGCTTTTCGCATCAACGGCAATGGCCGTAGTGACTCCCTCGATAAAGAAGGCAGTCCCACCCATTAACACTTGTCCAACAATCTCAGACATTTTCGTATAATGCTTCACTTGAATATGTGGAATCAGTTTTTCAATAAAAGTTTCCAAGGTATGATGGGCCACTGCCTCACTATCTGCATAGGTCAGACGAGTGATAATGTCCGTCAACACCGTATCTTTGGCGAACCCGTTGCAGTAAAAGATGCCAACGCGTTTAGAGCCAAACACCATCTCTCTCATCACAAGATCAAAACTTCGATTCAAGCCGACCCGCTCTTCCAAAACACGCTGCACATCATGAAGATTCTTAGGAATATCTTCTTCAATCTTCAGTGCCTTCTCTTCCGGTGTCATATTTGTAATCGGATTATAGGCCGATAAATTCCCTTCCTCATCGACAGCTAGCTTTTCTTCTTGATTCCCTTCTTCATTACCTTGTTTCTCGTCGTCCTGTAATTCTTGCAAGTTCTCGTGGTCACTGTGTTGACCATTTTTAACTATAAATTTCATTGGTGCGCCACCTTCCTCTGCCCGTTAATAAAATAACCATTCAAATAAGGAGCCAACAACTTTACCGAAAATCATGGCCATTAATAACATGATCCGATAGGAATCCATCCCTACTCGTTTAGCCAATATCGGCAGTACATTGACGATTTCAGTCAATGCTGCGGCAAGTAAGCCTACGAAACACCCTGCAAATAAACCAACCAACGCAGCTCCCATCGGAAATAAATGCATATGCAAATCACTGAAATCCACCCAAGTAAACACCAATGAACCTAGTACAACTGCTGCTTCATACGCGCGGATTTTGGAAAATGACCGAGTGATTTGTGCTAGTCTAGGAATAATATCCAGCACAACTAAAAAAGCAACCATACCACTGCCAACCGTTATCCCCCCAGCTAGCCCGATAAAAGCGGCTAGGAAAGCCTCCCCAAGCAGCGTAATCACTTCGTTTCACCTTCATCATGGATTTTCGAATACTCTTCAGTTATCACATAATGATTAATGTTTTCTTGATACATAAACATTTCAACTTCTAATGGACTCGGCTCTTCATTAAATTTCTTTTTAAACAAGTGATTAAAGAAGAGTACCATCCCTACGCCGATACCAAGCGAATAAGGAATTTGCAAAATCAGCGGATGTTCCACCTTTTTCCCCGTCATTAACTCATAAATACGCTGATGAACGTCTAGCATCGAGACATCTGCGTGGAAATTCATAATAGCCAGCCCTGAACCAATAAATAAAAGCAGCCACACAATCCCGATGAGAAGTGGATTTGCTTTTTTATTGTCGGTATATATTTCTAACAGCACATGAGGTTCTCCAAAATGTTCAACCTGGAGCTCGGGAAACCGTTTCTTCACTTTACGAATGATCAAAAGCATATCGATGAGCACCCGATTTCCATCCTCTTGCTGAGGTTGATGTATGACCAATTCGTTCAGGGCTTGTTCATATTCAGGCTCCACAAATAGCTGTGCAATATGGTGCAGTCTCACGATTTGACCTTTGCGTATACGCGCTTTGCGGCGCAGTCGAATGTACAAATATTTGTTAACTACCTGGACCATGGTTCACCCCTCTCAGAGCTTAACAATGACAATTCTGCCTACAGTCGTCCATGTATAGAAATAGTATGCAAAATCTTTCCTTCGCGTAATCAATTCGAGATTTGGTAAATTCTCCATGCATAAACTCGGTTTTGGCAAGGCATGTTAAATAGGGAATACGATTACTTATTCCATAAAAAGAAGGTGATAACATGGCAAAATTCGCGCTAACACTCGTCATCATCGGTGCGCTGAATTGGCTTCTAGTTGGGCTTTTCGAATGGGATTTAGTTTCTTCCTTACTGGGAGGGGATTCACACCGTGAATCTTCAGGGTTAAGTCGTATCGTCTATTCCCTCGTAGGTTTATGCGGGATTTACTGCGTAAGATTTTATACCGTTGACCGTTATTCCGTTCGGTAGGTAAGAGTTTGGTGTACGAAGTATAAACAAGCCGCTCATCGCCCTCGAGATGCTCTTGGGAAATTAGCGGCTATCAATTTATACACTGAAAAACCGTCCTCCCATAGGAGCACGGTTTATTCATTCCCAATTTGGTTTTATTGGAGCGGTTATTGAGCAATCTGATCTTTAATCGATTGCAAAATCTTTTTCTCCAAACGCGATACCTGCACTTGCGATATGCCTAGTCTGCTCGCGACCTCCGATTGCGTCTGATCACGGAAATAACGGAGATAGACAATAAGTCGTTCTCGCTCAGAAAGCGTCCCAATCGCCTCATTCAAGGCTAGCTTCTCGAACCATTTCTCCCCGGATTCATCCGAAATTTGGTCCATGAGCGTAATGGGGTCTCCATCATTCTCAAACACGGTCTCATGAATCGACGAGAGCGGTTTATTCGCTTCTTGCGCGAATACGACCTCCTCCGGCGTAATCATAAGCTCCTCGGCAACTTCTTTAATGGTCGGCAGTCTGCCCAAGCGCTTTGAGAGCTCATCCTTCGTCTTGCGAATTTTGTTCGCAAGCTCCTTGAGAGAGCGGCTTACCTTCAACGTCCCATCATCCCGCAGGAACCGTTGGATTTCTCCAATTATCATCGGTACTGCGTAGGTTGAGAACTTTACATCATACGAAAGATCGAATTTATCCACGGACTTAAGAAGTCCAATGCATCCGATCTGGAACAAGTCTTCGGCTTCGTAACCACGGTTCAAAAAGCGCTGAACCACGGACCACACCAAACGGATATTGCAGCTGACAAGTGTTTCTCTAGCGAGTCCATCTCCGGATTGGCTGAGGGCGATTAACCGTTTGACTTCCGAATCGTCTAAATAACTATGAGAAGCATGCTTCAGATCAACATCCATAGATCCTACCCCTAATTGTATAAAGCTTTTTTAGATTCAATTCGCTTCAACATGTTTATTTTCGTTCCGATTCCGACGGCCGTCACAACTTCCACTTCGTCCATGAAATTTTCCATAATTGTAAACCCCATTCCAGAACGTTCGAGTTCTGGTTTAGATGTGTACAGGGGCTCCTTCGCTTGCTCTAGATCAGCAATACCTTCGCCCTTATCTTCAATCATTAACCGAATCGTGTCATCATCAATTTCAGCTGAAATGGTAATGACACCATCCGTTTTATTGTTATAACCATGTATAATCGAATTCGTTACGGCTTCTGACACAACCGTTTTGATATCCGTCAATTCATCTAAAGTTGGATCTAATTGTGACACGAATGCGGCCACAGCTACTCGCGCAAAGGCTTCATTCTCTGAACGGCTGGCAAATTGCAACGTCATGAAGTTTCTTTCACTCATAATGCAACCTCCAAACTGGACATCGCATTACGCTCATTCTCTTGAATCGATACGATCTTAAACATACCCGAAAGCTCGAACAAACGATAAACGGCCGGTGATACGTCACAGACGACCATTTTGCCGCCTTTGCTCGTGATTTGCTTGTAACGACCAAGAATGACGCCAAGCCCTGAGCTATCCATGAAGGAGAGATCTTTCAAACTAAGAATCACGTGGTGCGTTTGCTCCTTAGCAATCGCATCCTCCATCCTCGCCTTCACACTATCCGCTGCATGATGATCCAACTCGCCTTTCAATCTAACAATCAGCGCTCTTCTACCTTGCTCAAACTCGATTTGCAGGCCCAATATGTTCACTCCCTTCAGGTCATGAACACTAGTTTCTACAAGGCTTCTGGTATTTCCTGCCACCCGACAAAACTAGAAGAAAACCGCTAAAAGTAGGCAAAATAATCGGCTAATTAGCTAATCCGTGGTGAATAACTGCGAGGTTGTCCGCTTAAACAGCTTCCACCATGAGGCTTTATCAACGGCTTGAGGTGACTCTAATGGGTACTCCGCTAAGACAGTATCCCCGTTGTAAACCATAATTTTACCAATCGGTTGGCCTTGGCTTACAGGAGCTCTCAAGCTAGGGTCAAGCTGCAATTCATGTCGGATATTCGCCGTGTCTGTCCCTTTTTTCATTAAGATGCTATAGTTTTGCTTCGCAACTAATGGAACTGTCGAGACTTGCCCTTTATTTATCGTAAAATTACCCAAACTATCGCCAGTTTTGAATAAAGGGTAATTCGTGTATTGCGCAAACGCATAATCAAACAGCTTCGTTACTTCTGCGTTCCGCGTTTTGGTATTAGGTTCACCTAGTACGACAGCCACGACCCGTAAATTGTCCCTTTTCGCTGTTGCAGACAAACAGAACTTAGCTTCGCTGGTATAGCCTGTTTTCAAACCATCAGCGCCACTATAGAAGCGTACTAGCTTATTGGTATTCACAAGCCAGAATGGCTTAGGTGAGTCTTTTCTTAAATAATCTTGGTATGCACCCGTAAAATTCGTAATCCCTTCGTGCTTAAGCAGCTCTCTCGACATTATGGCGATATCATTTGCCGTTGTGTAGTGATTAGCAACTGGAAGTCCATTACAGTTAGAGAAATGCGTATTCTTCATGCCAAGCTGACCTGCACGCTCATTCATCATGGCAACAAAATTTTCTTCTGAGCCGGCTATTTTCTCAGCCATGGCTACAGAAGCATCATTGCCAGAAGCCATTGCGATCCCCTTCAGCATTTCCTGAACAGACATTTGTTCACCAGGCTCTAAGAAAATTTGCGAGCCGCCCATTGAAGCTGCATATTCACTAACACTGACTTTTTCATCCATTTTGATGGTGCCCTTGTCGATTGCTTCCATAATCAACAGCATCGTCATAATTTTCGTGATACTCGCTGGTGGAAGCTTCGCGTCCTTATTTTTCTCCGCGATCACCGTACCGGTATCCGCATCCATAAGAACAGCAGATAGCGCATTCGGTGTTAAATCAACTGGCTGTACCTTAGTTTCCGCCGCATAAATCGCTGGCAGGACCAGCATCACACCTAGTTGTAAACAAATGAAACTGATTAGCCCTTTTTTTCGCATAGCAATTGTACCCCTCCTGAGATGTATGAAGTGAAAGTTTGGCATTTTGCAGCATGAATGACTGCTAATCAGTGTTGACGAAATCCCTGTAAATTATTCCATGAGGGTGAAAATAACCCATAACAAAAAAGCACCTTCCCTTGGGAAAGTGCTCTTCTCGCAACGTTTACTATTCGATTACATCGTAAATCAATTGCTTCAGTGCTGGCTGCGTTGAGGTAATCTTATAAGCATCAATAATCATAGCTTCAACCTCAACCACATCTAGTCGATTTGCATGGATGGTACAAATGGATTCCCCCACTTGAACTGCATCCCCAATTTTCTTATTCAACGTGAGTCCAACTGCATAATCGATCAAGTCTTCCTTCTTCGCCCGTCCCGCGCCTAACAGCATAGCCGCAATTCCGATATTTTCAGCTTGAATCTCGTTAATGAAGCCAGCCTGCTGTGCGTTAACCTCGATTTGATATGCTGCCGTTGGCAACAGTTCAGGCTGATCAACAACACGCGAGTCGCCGCCTTGGCTGGCAATAAAGCGCTTGAGCGTGTCTAACGCCTTCCCCTTGGAGATGATGTCACGTACAGCTTTCTCTGCCTCCTCAAAGGAGGTGAACACCTTGCCAAGGACTGCCATATAAGCAGCAACAGAAATCGCAACTTCCGTTAGATCCTTGTCTCCTGTTCCGCGCAGTACTTCGATGGATTCTCGAATTTCATTCGCATTTCCGATTTCGCGGCCAAGCGGCTGATCCATATCGGTAATCATCGCAATTGTTTTTCGATTCAAGCGGGTTCCGATATCCACCATCGTTCGTGCAAGCACCCGCGCATCCTCGACTGTTTTCATGAAAGCGCCGGAGCCGATTTTCACATCCAAAACAATCGCTTCAGCGCCAGAGGCAATTTTCTTACTCATGATGGAGCTGGCTATCAATGGTATTGAATCGACCGTTGCCGTTACATCCCGCAAAGCATAAATTTTCTTATCTGCAGGAGCCAAATTACCACTCTGACCGACAATCGCAATTTTATTCGTGTTAACCGCTTCGATAAACGCTTCTTTCGATAATTCAATTTGAAAGCCTGGAATCGACTCCAGCTTATCTAACGTACCGCCTGTATGTCCCAAACCTCTTCCTGACATTTTAGCCACAGGGATGCCAAGAGAAGCGACAACTGGACCTACGATGAGGCTTACTTTATCACCCACGCCACCAGTTGAATGTTTATCGACTTTCACACCGGCAATTGCAGACAGATCAATCATTTCACCGGATCCCGCCATCGCTAACGTAAGGTAGGAAGTTTCTTCATCCGTCATGCCGTTTAAGAAAGTCGCCATTAAGAAGGCAGACATTTGATAATCGGGGACATTCCCAGCCGTATATTCATTAATAATAAACGTAATTTCTTGATTGGTTAGCGCATCACCGACACGCTTTTTATGTATTAAATCAACCATTCTCATGAGAATACCTCCTTTAATAAGCATCATACATCAACAAAAAGGAAAATGGAAAAAAGGGAGCTAATAAGCCCCCTCTTAACTGTCATCTATGAAGATTATTGTACAATTAGTTTGGATTTCATTTTCGCATGTCCTTCGCCGCAAGGAAGAACACAATCGATTTCATATGTACCTGGTTTATCGAAAGTAATTTCCTTCGAAGGGTTTTCTTTGTCGAGTTTAATGTCCAATCCAACAATTTCAACCGCATGTACGCCTTCTTTTAAAGATAAAGATACTTTCGTAGGCTCACCTTTTTTGATCGTGTACTCTGGCGTATCAAACTGCCAGTTTGAAGCAACTAATTTCAGCTGTTGCATTTTACCAGCGGCAGCCTCGGCTTCCTGTGCCTCTTGGCGATCAGAAATATCTTGAAAGAGGACTCCCAGCCCCAATGCGCCCGCAAGTATAAATAGTACAAAGAAAATCCACTTTTGCATGCATATCCCCCTCATCATGTGTTCACTTCATCTATTCTACCTAACATCAGAGAATAATCCCATATCTAGTACGTGGCAAAACTTTGACTATTCCGTGACGAATTTGTGAACTGATCTCCCACTTACTATTACCCATTCCCGTGTAATTTACACGCGATTCCATCGATCACCAATTTGAAAGCCACGCGTAGCTCCCTGTTGTTTCAATTCCGGTTGCTTCATGGTACGAGCCGCTCCGCTCTCATTGAGCTGTCTGATATCGCGACTGATCCGGGTACCGCATGCCACACATAACTTGTGTTGACGAATGGGCTCTGCACATGACGCACATTGGTAATTCAAATTTGGATAATCGGAAAGCTGCAGCTTTCCTTCTTTCATCCATACTTGTAATTGTAGATTGGATACACCTGTCGCATCGCAAACCTGATCATTCGTAGAACGAGCATTCCTAATAAGAAAATCGATGCAATTGTTCAATAGATCATGAATGTTCGTGCTGCATGCCGTGCACTGATTGCGTAAATTTCTCTGAAATACTTTCCCGCAACGCGGGCAATTGGCCACCATGAGCCCAGGGATTGACATGCGCCAACACATCCTTGTATGGAGTAGGTAATCTCTCATAGATAGATTGCCTTGAATATAGTTCTAATTAACTATATTCTACCATGTGTCCCGCACAAAGGATAGGTCTTAGGGCGCGTGAAATCATAAAAGAGGGCTCATTTTCCCGATCCAATTTATCGCAAATGAACCTCGCGAACAAATGCTTTCACCAAAGCAATAAATTTTGGCTTCGTTCGATTCGCAACAGCCACAACCTGTTCATGCGTCAAGGGTTCAAGTTCTTCGCCAATGGCCATATCCGTAATACATGAAATACCGAGTACCTTAAGCCCAGCATGGCGCGCTGCAATAACTTCACCTACTGTAGACATGCCAATCGCGTCACCACCAATACGTGCCAGCATCGTCAATTCTGCGGGTGTGCAGTAAGTAGGACCTGTAATTCCTGCATATACACCTTCTTGCAGCTTGAGTGGAACGCCGTCCTCTCCAACTACGGAAGATGCCAACTCACGAGCTAGGCTGCGATATTCGCGATTATACGCTTCTGACATATCAGGAAAACGCACACCAAGCTCCGAATGATTCGGCCCTATAAGCGGATTGTCCCCCGTCATATTAATATGATCACTAATCAACATCAAATCCCCGGCTTGGAATGAACGATTCATCCCACCCGCCGCGTTCGTCATCACAACCGTCTGTACCCCGATCGCTTTCATAACGTATACAGGGAACACAACTTTTTTCATATCGTAGCCTTCATAATAATGAAAACGGCCTTGCATAACGATAACTTGTTTGCCTTCCAGTGTACCAACAACAAAACGGCCTTCATGGCCCTCAACGGTCGATACAGGGAAATGTGGAACTTCACTATAGTCAATAGCTATGGGCTGCTCAACTTGATTCGCCATGTCGCCAAGACCGGAACCTAGAACAAGTCCGATGGATGGTGCAACACCGCCTAAACGCGATTGTATGAAGCTTGCTGCTTCGTTAATTTTTTGTATGTAAGACAATGTCATGATAATCTCCTTTTCTGCTTAGAGCGCCTCGATGATGCCTAGGACTAGCTTCAAAAACTTCGGTTTAACCTTCTCAGTCGTCTCCATCACTTCTGCATGGGATAGCGGTTGATCTAGAATGCCCGAAGCCATATTGGAAATGCAAGAGAAGCCAAGTACCTCAATGCCCGCGTGACGAGCGACGATAACCTCTGGAACGGTTGACATCCCTACGGAGTCTCCGCCTAGGGTGCGGAACATGCGAATTTCAGCAGGCGTTTCATAGTTAGGTCCGAGTAGACCCACGTATACACCTTCTTGCAGTTTAAAATCTTGTGTAGCTGCAACATCGTGCGCTAGCTTGCGCAGGCGCTTGCTGTATGCCTCCGACATATCAGGGAAACGAACGCCTAGCGCTGAATCATTTGGTCCAATCAACGGATTGCGGAATGTCATATTCAAATGATCGCTGATGACCATAAGATCGCCAACTTGGTAAGATTCATTAATCCCGCCTGCAGCATTGGTAACAATCAGTGTCTCTACGCCAAGCTCTTTCATTACACGTACTGGGAACGAAACCGTTTCAGCCCCGTAGCCTTCATACGCATGAAAACGTCCTTTCATCATAAGAACTTGCTTCCCTTTAATGGATCCTACAACTAGCTCACCTGCATGTCCTTCAACGGTAGAGACCGGGAAATGTGGAATACGGGAGTAGTCAATTACGATGGGCTGCTCAATCAAATCCGCAAGGACACCCAGACCTGAACCGAGAATAAGACCAATTTGTGGTGTAATATTCGTTTCTTTTTTAATAAATGCTGCTGCTTCTTGAATATCTTGCATCATCGATGTACCTGACATGTAATCATGCCTCCTCAATAAAATTAAGAATTACTTATTTCAAAAGGTGCAGGAAGCTCTCACCATGCTTGGTTGGTTCTACGCCGAAGTTCTCAGCGATCGTTGCGCCCAAATCAGCGAATGTTCCCCGAATCCCCAAGGAAACTGGCGATTGGAAGCTCGGGCTATACAGCAAGACCGGGACATACTCGCGAGTATGATCTGTCCCCGCATGAACAGGGTCATTCCCATGATCCGCTGTTAATATAAGCAGGTCATTGGGACCTAGTCCCGCCTTCAGTTGCGGCACATAAGCGTCAAATTCCTCCAAAGCTCGTCCATAACCTTCTGGATCACGACGATGACCGTACAGGGAATCGAAATCAACCAGGTTTGTGAAAGCAAGTCCTTTAAACGATGTTCCCAGCACGTCTATCGTCTGCTGAATGCCATCCAGATTGCTTTTCGTGGAGGTCGCTTTCGTCACCCCTTCGCCGTCAAAGATATCATTAATTTTGCCAATCGCAATGACATCCCATCCCGCATCCTTCAGTTGATTCATCACGGTAGGCGCGGGAGGCTTGACCGCATAATCATGTCGATTCGGAGTACGCTTAAATGCTCCTGGGGTACCCAGATAAGGTCGAGCTATCACGCGTCCCACTGCAAACTCATCCTGCATAGTTAATCTTCTAGCGATTTCGCAAGCGCGATATAACTCTTCTAACGGAATGATCTCTTCATGTGCAGCCAATTGGAACACACTATCGGCAGATGTATAGACAATCCATGCGCCTGTCTTCATCTGCTCCTCGCCAAGCTCGTCTAAGATCTCAGTACCCGAAGCTGGTTTATTCCCGATGACCTTCCGGCCTGTCTCTTGCTCAAATTGCGAGATCAAGGCTTCTGGGAAACCGTCAGGAAACACCTTAAATGGTGTAGATATCCGAAGCCCCATCAACTCCCAATGCCCCGTCATCGTATCCTTGCCAACAGACACCTCTGCCATTTTGCCATAATAACCTTCTGGTGATGAGACAGGGGGAATACCCTGAATATCTGCAATATTACCTAATCCCATTTGCTGCAAATGGGGCAGCGCAAAGCCGCTAACTTTATCCGCTATATGACCAAGTGTGTGTGCTCCAAGGTCGCCAAACTGTTCAGCATCCGGTAATTCTCCGATGCCTACACTATCCAATACGATTAAACTAATTCGTTCAAAGCGCACCGATGTCCCTCCAAATCAATCCTTAATGTTAATGATATCCACCCTTCATTATCCCACTTCCATCCCGTGAATGCAAAACAGCAGCCATTCCATTTGGAATTGCCGCTGTGTCTCCGTCAAGTGATTATAAATGAGCCCTAGGGTGAGCTCGATTATAAACATCCTTCATTTTGAGCTTCGTCACCTGAACATATAGCTGTGTTGATGAAATATCGGAATGTCCTAGCATTTCCTGAACGGATCGCAGATCAGCGCCATTTTCGATTAAATGAGCAGCGAAGGAATGTCTTAGCGTATGCGGTGTAATTTCATTTGTAATCTCGGTTTCCAGCGCATACCGCTTCATAATCTTCCAAAACCCCTGCCTCGTCATCCGAGTACCCAAATGGCCAATAAAGAGGGCATCTTCATCTGCCGATCTTTTTAACAGTTTGAACCGATATTGCGTTATATACGTCTCCAATATCCGGATGGCAATACCGCTTAAAGGGATCATTCTCTCCTTTTCAGCTTTGCCGATACATCGAATGAAGCCCATCTCTAAATTCACATCGGCCACATTCAATGAGACAAGTTCTGATACACGAATCCCCGTAGCGTAAAGTAATTCAAGCATAGCTTTATCCCTTGCACCATTCACTTGCTCAGACTGAGGCGCCTCAAGCAGCTTTTCAACCTCATGTATGCTTAGTATTTTGGGAAGCCTTTTTTCCAGCTTAGGTACCTCGACGAATACCGAAGGATCCGAATCAAGGAGTCGTTCTTTCACCATATATTGAAAAAAGGAGCGTAAGGATACGCGAATTCGTGATAGGGTAGCGGAAGCTCGTCCGAGCGTTTTTAACTGTGATAAATAACCTGCAATTTGCATTTTTCCTGTATCTCGCCAGTTTGTAACACCTTGCGCCTCGAGATAAGTAACAAATTGAAGGAGATCTCTTTCGTAGGATTCGAGTGTATTTCGTGAAAGCCCTCGTTCAGTCGTCAGAAATCGGATGAAGGATTGTAGCTCACTCGTCATTATGTCAGTCTCTCCCTCGTTTACCTGCTATATCTGCTTATTAACTTCCAACGTATAGCATTCCACGAGGATAGGAGAAATTCCTTTATTTTTCGCTTTACTCACCGTACCAATAGAACAAACGCAATCGTTCACTCATCGAATTCGAATCAAACGAAACATGCTCGCTTTGTCCAAATACCTTAACAGATTTTCCCGTTGGCGCTTTATACTTGTTCACAGGCTGAATCCAACCGGATATGGCAAGCAATACTTGATATAAAATGACCGTCAACGCTACAAAAACCAAAATATACTGTAAGCGAACAATTAATTTTCGATAGGAAAAAATCATAGCCCGTCCCCCATGTTCTATCCCGTTCTTAGGTACAGAATATGAGGCTCGGCCTATGATTATGACAAGTCGATCAATTTGGTGTAAGGCATGCCAAGCGCTTCAGCTACCGCTGGATGGGTGACACTGCCTTTGTACGTGTTCACACCTAGCTGCAAGGTGTAATTCTCCGCCAAGGCTTGTGTGAAGCCTTTATTAGCCAACTCCAAGGCATAGGGCAACGTCACATTCGTCAAAGCGAGCGTTGAGGTTCGTGGTACAGCGCCTGGCATATTAGCTACTGCATAATGAAGCACACCGAACTTCTCATAAGTCGGATCACTATGGGTCGTCACGCGATCAATCGTTTCGATGGATCCGCCTTGATCGACGGCAACATCTACGATGACGGCTCCTGGTTTCATGCTCTGCACCATCGCTGACGTCACTAATCGCGGTGCTCTCGCTCCTGGAATGAGAACCGCGCCAATGAGCAGATCCGCCTTCTGCACCGCGCTCGCAATATTATACGGATTGGACATCAACGTACGGAGATGACCTCCGAATATGTCATCCAACGCTCGCATACGATCCGCGCTTCGCTCAATGATAACCACATTAGCACCAAGCCCTAGCGCCATTTTGGCTGCGTTCGTGCCTACAATCCCGCCGCCTAGAATAATGACATCTGCCGGTGGAACACCGGGAACACCGCCAAGTAGAATCCCGCGGCCACCATAAAACTTCTCGAGATAATGAGCGCCTATTTGCACAGACATCCGTCCGGCTACTTCACTCATTGGAGTCAGCAATGGCAGTGACCCATTCGGCAGCTGAATGGTCTCGTAAGCTATGCCTGTTACTTTCTTCTCTAATAACTGAGCTGTCAGATCGCCAGCCGCAGCTAAATGCAAATACGTGAAAAGCATCTGACCTTCTTTGAAATAGCCATACTCGGCAGGCAGAGGCTCTTTCACTTTCATGATCATATCGCTTTGAGCCCACACATCCGCTGCCTGCGCAACAATCGTCGCACCTTCTTGTTTATAATCCTCATCCGAAAATCCACTGCCGATGCCAGCACCCGTTTCTACTAACACGCGATGACCGGACATTTGCATCATCCCTGCACCGCCTGGCGTCAAGGCGACACGATTTTCATTGTTCTTGATTTCTTTAGGAACTCCAACGACTAGGCATGGTTTCAACACACTCGCCACCTTCTTCCTTCTGTTCATACGTCTATAATGTACCCTGACTCCCTTGCCAATTATGTGACGGAAAGTAATTACCTATCTACTAATTATGATATGATCCAAACACAAAAATGCCTGTATGCAATTGACGGCATACAGGCATTTTCATAAGTTGAACAGCTTCCTTACGGATGCTGTTAGTGGGATTTCTCCAATGCGACCGGTTTCCCTCGTTCGGTACAGCGATAGCATATACCTTGAAAATCAAGTCGATGATCTAGGACTTGAAAATGAAATTCATCTTCTAACCGTTCTTCAAAAGGTCCGAGCCAGTCTTCCATTATTTCATCTACGGCTCCGCATTGCACGCAAATCAAATGATGGTGATGATGACGTGAGTTATCGTCACGCAAATCGTAACGGGCCACACCGTCGCCAAAATTCATTTTCTCCAAGACATGCAGCTCACTCAGAAGCTCCAAAGTACGGTACACAGTTGCTAGACCGATCTCTGGCGCCTTATCCTTCACAAGCATAAACACGTCTTCTGCACTAAGATGATCTTGTTCATTCTCCAACAAAACGCGAACAGTCGCTTCCCGTTGAGGCGTAAGCTTGTACCCCTGAGATTGCAGTTGTTGCTTAATTTTCTCGATCCTTGTTTCCATATGCCTCCCCCTCAGAAAGGTGGGCATCCTAGCCCATTTTTAGCCACTCTTTTTATTATAGGGGGAGCTTACTGACAAAGTCAAACACAATCACAATTCATTTCATTACCCATAAACCCCCACCAGCATTGGGGTTACCCATTTCATCATGTATTGAGAGAAGTATCCTTCTAATAATGCAGCTGCTAATAGGCAGCCTCCCATCGCTAAGGTGATCGTTGTATATCTCATGAAAGGTTGGTAAATGTTACCATTCCTACTCATGATTCTATGCTTAATCATATAGAGGGAGAATGACATCGCGGCCACACTGCAAAATAAGATAGCTGGAATCACGATTAAATTTTGTGGAACGACGGCCACTAGCGCAAATAACATCCCTTTCCACGACATCTGACCAACCAAGTAACCAACCGTGAAGCCGATCAATACACCTTTTAGAAAATCCAGTACTAAGATCAGTGGTAAACCAATAATTGACAAACCAAATAGCCAAATCAATAAAATCCATTTCATATGCATACCAAATGCTTGACTGAACGATTGCTGGCTGTCAATTTCAATACCTTCGTTAATTTCATGAAAAAAACTGCCTAAATGACGGGTCATTTCGGTCCTTTGTTCCAAGGAAAGCGCATTTACCATGACCGCGCCAAAAACAACGCCAATGACAAAGAGCACAGAGACGAATATAAATAACGGCAAATTATCCTTCATATATTGTTTCATCGTTAAGTTCCTATTCACACTCGCCACTCCCTCCTTGTACAACCTCTACAAAGACAAGCTTATGAGTGAAATGAAGAAACTATGAATGATTTTTCACTTTGCCGTACTTTCCGCCGCCTCCGACTTCAAGTGTTAATGTCCCTTCCCGTGCTTTTACGATATAGGAAGCAATATCTTCACCAACGACGGTCTCCAGCTCTTCAGGCGTCGCACGATGCAAGACCTGCATCTCCGTACCAAACCGGCTTAGCAGCTGCTCCAGCTTCTTAGGCCCTAATCCAGGAAGGTACTCTAATGGCACTTGGAAATGGTACGGTGGACGATGGTTGGGTTGATAGGAGCTCTCTCGATCAGCAATTGCCATGATCCGATCCATCACACCACGAACTATTTTGGGACTGCCGCAATTCACACAACGCTCGACAGCCGTTTCCCCTTCGTCCAGCACGGCTTCACACACGCTGCAATACGTACGGTGATATTTGCCTAAGCGTGAATTCAAACCGTAGTTGGCCGTGACACCTCGCCCTTCCTGACGCTGAAGTGCTTTGACTAATTCCTCGAAGGTCGGAGCTTCAAGCCGCATTTGATTGTATTCGCGACCTATTTTGGCTAAAGAATGTGCGTCTGAATTCGTCAGGTAAGTGAAGTCATCCAGTTCCGAGATGTATCCAGCCATGTCTGAATCCGCGCTTAAACCGAGTTCAACAGCTGGTATCTGCTTCACATCAAGCAAATCGTTCATGCAGCTTACAGCGCTGCCGTAGACGCTCTTGTGCGGCGTGAAGATGTGCGCAGGGATGAGAATGCCTCCCCTGCCTAGCACCTCTTCCTGAAGCGCACGCGCAGGCACGTAGATGCGCTGAGAACTCAGCTCCACATTTTTCATATGCCGGCGCATCCATGTCGTAAACTCCTGCATAACTTGCAGGGTCGGCATATAGGCCAATACATGCGCTGGACCCATCCCGGGGTCCCTCACTTCAATTTCGCTTCCTAGGATGATGGACGTATCCCGATAGCGAATCCCCCCGCCTTCAAGCTCCACCATCTCTCCCTGATCCAAATACATCATTATCTCCTCTTGGACGGAAGGAGAATGGGTATCGATGATGGAGATCATCTCCATCCCTTTTCGGTTCGCAGCCTCATGAGCAATATTGAAAAATGTGAGATTGTTGGCTGCGCTAATTTTGACAGCTTGGCCCTTCTCCGTTCGACCAATGTGAATATGAAGATCAACGTAGTAATCCTTCAACATCTAGATCTGCCCAGTTAACTTATATAGCTGCCATGCATAAATAGCCATGATCGTCTTGGCGTCACTGATGCGGCCTTCTCGCATATACTGCTGAGCTTGCTCCAAAGTTAATGCTTCACAATCCAAGAATTCATCCTCATCCGGATTCGCTGTACCCTTCACTAAATTCTCGGCAATGTATAAGTGGATAATTTCGTCAGCAAACCCAGGTGACGTATAAAATGAACTAATCAAACGAATGTTATCTGTCCGATACCCCGTCTCTTCCTCAAGCTCACGTAAGGCCGCTTTTAACGGTTCCTCCCCACTGTCGAGCTTGCCTGCCGGGATTTCCACCTGACTCTTCTCTAACGGCTTACGGTACTGCTCAACGACGATCATTTTATCACCTAAGAGCGGAATAACCGCGACAGCACCTGGATGCTTCACAATCTCGCGAGAAGCTGTTCCTCCGTTAGGCAATCTAACCTGATCCACTTGCAAGGAAATCATTTTGCCTTTGAAAATCATTTCACTACTCGTCGTCACTTCTTCAAACTTCTTATGTTCTGTCATTTGAGCACCTCATCCTCGTATATTGGTCTAACTTGTCCACTTTCAGCATATCGTTCATTATATCAAATATTTTCCTGAAAAGAGGGTCTCCGATATGAAGAGCTATGTGAGTGATAAGCAAATTCGACTTGTGGGCAAAGCCTGGGAGGTCAAACATCAACTACAACAAATGCTTCAGCAAGGCGATCCTAAAATGACATTAGCTGATTATCTGGCAGGTATACATACCCTTTCAAAATCTAATGTACAGGTGCATTCAACTCGCATATTTCCGTTCCCCGTGGCAGCCATTTAACCGACTATTCGACATTGCTTATATAAAACGAAAACCGATTAGCCGCGCCATCAGGCGGACGAATCGGTTTTTTATTGTACCAAGGTTTACACCTTGGCTGCTTCTTTCACTAACGCAACGACGAGTTCTGCGGTTTTGACGAGATCACTGATCGCGATACGTTCTTTGACCGTATGAATCTCTAAATAACCAACGGCCAAATTCACAGTAGGAATTCCCATCCCGTTGAAAATATTCGCGTCACTGCCACCACCGGAGTGGAACGTATTCGCAGTTAGACCAATCGTGCTCATCGCGCGAGACGTCAATTGGACAATCGGCGCTGAATCATCGTGCATATAGGATGCGTAGACGATATCGGCATGGAACTCACAGGTAGTGCCCGCTTCCGCAGCGGCGGATTCACAGGCTTGCTTCATCGCTTCAATCTGCGCTTCAAGCTTGTGCTGAACAATACTGCGTGCTTCTGCTTCCATCTTCACTTTATCGCATACGACGTTTAGCGGACCTACGCCTGAAAAGCTGCCAATGTTCGCAGTCGTTTCATTATCGATTCTGCCGAGTGACATACGTGAAACGGCTTTGCTAGCTACTTGAATAGCAGAGATGCCATCTTCCGGATTCACACCCGCATGCGCGGATTTACCATGGAAAATGATTTCAATTTCCGCACGTCCAGGTGCTGCCGTTGCAATCGCGCCAAGGTTCCCATTGGAATCAAGCGCGAAGCCATATTCGGCCTCCATGCTGCTACGCTCCATTGCACGAGCACCTTTCAAACCGCTTTCTTCACCTGCGGTAATGACGAACTGAATACGGCCATGAGGGATGTTTTGTTCTTTCAGAACGCGAATCCCTTCGAGCATAGCAGCAATTCCTGCTTTATCATCACTGCCAAGGATCGTTGTTCCATCAGAGCGAATATAGCCATCTTCACCAATTTGCGGCTTGATGCCATTGCCCGGAGCAACCGTATCCATGTGTGATGTGAAGAAAATAGTAGGAATCGCCGAGTTACTGTCGGTCGCTTCCAATGTGCAGATTAGGTTACCTGCACCGTGTCCGCTCTTGGCCATCGACTCATCCTCGACAACCTTCAAGCCAAGCTGGCTGAATTTTTCTTTAAGAACCACACAAATGTCTTGCTCAAATCGCGTTTCACTATCCACCTGAACTAGGGAAATGAACTCTTGGATTAAACGATCTTGTTGAATCATGTACTTTCCTCCGATACACACTTTGAGTTACAATAAAACGGTACAAGCTTGGACGATAAAGGAGTGAATCCCCGTGCTACAAAATAAGAAATGGTTTAAAGTCGTTATTTACATTATGCTCATCGTTATGCTGTTATCCAGTATATTGTTTACAGCCGGATTGTTTTTCACGTCTTAAACCATTAGTAAATTTTAGTATCCGCGTTGTAGCTTTCTAGATTTTCTTTCACTCTTTGTAGGAACCTTCCACAGATCACACCATCCAGAATCCGGTGATCGAGCGATAAGCAAAGGTTAACCATGGAACGCACCGCTATCATATCTTGAATTACGACAGGCTTCTTCACGATCGATTCGAAGGTCACAATCGCTGCTTGCGGGTAGTTAATGATTGGATACGAGAGAATCGAACCGAAGGAGCCTGTATTATTAACAGTAAATGTACCTCCGACCATATCATTCAGCGAAAGTTTCCCCGCACGTGTCTTCTTCGTCAACTCATCAATTTCCCTTGCTAGACCTGCGATATTTTTTTGATCAGCTTTCTTAATGACTGGCGTCATAACGGAATCTTCCGTCCCGACGGACAACGAAATATTAATATCACGTTTCACGATAATTTTATCTACAGCCCACACGGAGTTAATGATCGGATAATCTTTGATCGCGTTGACGACAGCTTTCAGCATGAACGCGAGGTAAGTCAAGTTGATGCCCTCGCGGCGCATGAACTCATCCTTCACCTTGTTACGCAGGACAACCAGATTCGTCACATCAACTTCAATCATCGTCCAAGCATGCGGAATTTCTGTAACGCTTTGGCGCATTTTCGTTGCAATCGCATTACGCATTGGCGTTACATCAATGAAGTGCTCATTCCGTGCATCCAGGTTGTGGCCTTCTGCTTCGATCAACGGTGTTTGTGGACTCGCTGACAAATGGATACCCGAGCTGCGCACAGGCTGGCTCACTGGCTCTTCTGCAGCGACTGCTGCAACGGCTGTTGCTGCAGGTATTGCTTGAACAGCGGCAGGCGCCGCGTTAGCTCCACCTGATGCGATGAAGGTCTCTACATCCTTGCGGGTAATGCGTCCACCAAGGCCTGTCCCTGCTACACGTGACAAATCAACACGGTTATCTTGGGCAAGTCTGTGGACCGCTGGGGAGAAGCGGCCACGCATGCTTTGATCCGCGTCTTCGGACACGACTGCCGCATCGGAGACAGCTGCTGTTGTGGCTGAAGCGGCCGCCGAAGAGTCAGCTGGCTCTTCAATAACACAGATCGCTTCGCCTACTGCTGCCGTTTCACCATCGCCCACAATGATTTTGATCAGCTTACCCTCAATGGGGCTAGGCATTTCTGTATTTACTTTCTCTGTGAATAGCTCACATAGAACGTCATATTGTTCAATATAATCGCCTGGCTTTTTCAGCCATTTGCCGATAGTAGCCGAAACGAGACTTTCCGCCAAATGCGGAACAGTCACCTCGGTGAGGCGGCCGGTTTGGTTCATACAAGTACCTCCTAAGTTCGGGAAAGATCAACAGATAAGAACAACGATCTAGAATAAAGCTAGCTGTCGCATGGCTTCCTTCAGCTTATCAGCGTTCAACAGGAAAAACTTCTCCATCGGTGGATTGCTGCCTACTGCAGGAACATCTGGACCGCACAGTCTTGCGATAGGCGCATCTAGCTCGAATAGCATCTCTTCCGCGATGATGGCGGATACTTCCGCACCGACGCCGCCTGTCTTGTTGTCCTCATGGGTAATGAGTACTTTGCCTGTTTTTCTAGCAGCTTCTAGAATCGCCTCGCGATCAAGCGGCTGTAAGGTACGCAAATCAAGCACATGTGCTGAAATGCCTTCCTTCGCCAATTCCTCAGCGGCTTGAAGCACATAATTGACAACCATGCCGTAGGCGATGACGGTAATATCCGTACCTTGACGCTTCACATCCGCTTTCCCAATCGGAACTATATAGTCCTCATCAGGCACATCTGCCGATAACGCTAGATAGCATTTTTTATGTTCAAAATAAAGGACAGGGTCGCCATCACGAATCGCTGCTTTTAATAAGCCTTTAGCATCGTACGGATTCGAAGGCGCTACAATTTTGAGACCTGGCGTGCCAAAGAAGACGGATTCCGGACATTGTGAGTGGTACAACGCACCCGCTCCAGTGGCGCCATATGGCGCACGAATGACAATCGGGCAGCTCCAGTCATTGTTTGAGCGGTAGCGAATTTTCGCAGCTTCGCTCAGGATTTGATTCGTTGCCGGGAAAATAAAATCGGCAAATTGGATCTCAGCGATCGGCTTCATGCCGTACATCGCCGCGCCGATGGCTACGCCAACAATTGCTGATTCCGCCAGGGGCGTATCCATTACGCGCTCCTCGCCAAATATAGCGCGAAGACCCTTAGTCGTGTTGAGAACTCCGCCTTTCCCTACGTCCTCCCCGAGGACGAATACGTTCTCATCCTGCTGCATTTCCTCTTGCATCGCAGAACGGATTGCTTCCAAATATGTAATAACTGCCATCTTAGTTGCCATCTCCTTCCGCATAAACATGAAGAAGCGTATCTTCCGGCTTCGGATAAGGGGCAAGATCAGCATACTTCGTTGCTTCATTGACTTCTTGCTTTTGACGCTCTTGAAGCTCTCGGTCTTGTTCTTCACTCCATATCTCGCATTCGATGAGATACTCTTTAAATTTCAAAATGCCATCCTTCTGGCGATTCTCGTCTACCTCTTCTTTTGTACGGTACAACATGTCATCATCCGAGGTGGAATGAGGCATAATGCGATAGACCATCATCTCGATCAAGGTAGGACCTTCTCCGCGAACGGCTCTTTCTCTTGCTTCTTTCATCACGCGGTACATCTCCAAGACATCATTGCCATCAACTTGAATACCTGGGAAGCCATATCCAATCGCGCGGTCAGCGATTTTGCCTGCCACCTGTTTATGGAGTGGTACAGAAATCGCATACTGATTATTTTCACAAACAAAAATAACTGGCAGCTTATGTACACCCGCGAAATTACAGCCTTCATGGAAATCCCCTTGATTGCTGGAACCTTCACCAAAGGATACGAACGTAACGAAATCTTGTTTTTTCATTTTCGCCGCCAAAGCAAACCCAGTTGCATGAGGAACTTGCGTAGTAACTGGAGAGGATCCCGTTACGATATGATTTTTCCGATCACCGAAATGACCTGCCATTTGTCTGCCGCCGCTATTTACATCTTCTGCTTTACAGAAGACAGCGAGCATTAGATCCTTCACAGTCATACCAACGGATAAAACGAATGCATAATCGCGGTAGTATGGTAAGAAATAGTCCTTCTGAGCCTGCATCGCGAACGCCATACCAACTTGTCCGGCATATTGTCCTGTACCAGAAACGTGAAATGGAATTTTACCTGCGCGTTGCAGCATGAAGGCACGCTCATCAAATTTAGTTGCAAGGCTCATGACCTCATACATACGTACGGCTTCTTCATCGGATAATCCTAAACTTCTGTGCTTATATAGCTGACCAATGGACATGGAGTTTGCCTCCTTAGTGAGATTAAATAGCTACTAAAACTTATTACCTGGTCCTAGTACTTGACTCTATAAGCATATTATAAACGCAAACGTTTATGATTACAATTTTTATCCGCTAATTGCAATGCCATCCACAGCAAGCATCGCTTCACCCAATGCCTCTGAAAGTGTCGGATGCGGATGAATGGTTTGTCCTACCTCCCACGGCGTTGCATTCAACACCTGGGCTAGCGCAGCCTCTGTGATACTGTTCGTTACTTGAGGGCCAATCATGTGAACCCCAAGAATATCATTCGTGTCTTTATCTGCAATTACCTTCACGAAGCCATCGGAAACCCCATAAACTAGAGCTTTCCCTATTCCTTTGAAACTAAATTTGCCAACTTTCACTTGGCGACCATGGTCAATTGCCTGCTGCTGGGTCCAACCAACACTGGCAATCTCAGGTCTTGTATACGTGCATTTGGATACAAGATGCGTCTGCAGCTCATCTGGCTGATGACCAGCGATATGCTCCGCCGCCACAATCCCTTCATGACCTGCCATATGCGCGAGCATCAACCCGCCAATGACATCACCTACCGCATAAATATGGGATTCCGTTGTTTGCATAAAGCGATTGACGCGAATGACACCTTTATCAATTTTGATATCCGTATTTTCAAGTCCCATCGCTTCAATATTCGCTACACGGCCAACCGAAACTAGAACTCGTTCTGCGGATAGCTCGTGTACCTCACCTTGCTTGTCCACTTGCATGGTAACCATGCCGTCTGTCACCTTCACTGACTCTGGCAGCAGCTTCGTACCTGTTTCTAGCTTAATGCCACGTTTCTTAAACAAACGTTCCAGCTCTTTGGAAACATCCTCATCTTCCAAGTTAACTAGACGCTTATCGACTTCTACAATCGTTACCTCTACGCCAAAGTCATGCAACATCGAAGCCCACTCAACGCCGATTACGCCACCGCCAACAATAATAATGGACTTCGGCAGACTCTCCATCTTTAAAGCATCTTCACTTGTGATGATCGTGGTTCCGTCGATTTCTAAACCAGGCAAGCTGCGCGGTCTAGACCCCGTTGCAATGATGAGATTGCTCGAAAGGAGAGTTTCGATATCGCCATCTTCTTTCTCAACAGAAACAGCGCCGCTGCGCGGCGAGAAAATGGAAGGCCCGATTATTCGCCCGTTCCCATGGTGAATCGTAATCTTATTCTTTTTCATGAGAAACTGAAGCCCTTGATGCAATTGATCGACGATCCGCTGCTTCCGGCCTAAAACCTGATCAAAATTCAACGTGATCGATTGTGCCGTAATCCCATAGTCCTCACTATGCTTCATCGCGGCATATACTTCCGCACTGCGCAGCAATGCTTTACTTGGGATGCAGCCTTGATGCAAGCAGGTACCGCCCATTTTGTCACGTTCAACAATAGCCACCGTTTTACCTAGCTGTGCAGCTCTAATTGCAGCCGTATAGCCGCCGATTCCGCCACCTAATACCACAACATCATATCTATGTTCAGTCATGTATGTAAGCCTCCTATGAAACAATTACTTGTTATATGTATACGTGCGTCTCTATTATATTACCCTTTTTTGGGATCGAAGTCATAGTCTTATTTGTGAATTAGACACGTTAGCCGTTTCGGAGTATGATGTTAGAAAAAACATGTTTCAAATTAAGTAAGGAGTTTATATGAAAGCACCCTTTTATCGTTTTATTGCCATTCTACTTCTCGTTATTCCCGGAATAACCGCTACTTATGGCTTTCTCGCAATGAAAGATGCCTTTTTCGCACAGTTCGATACGGCTACTAATAGCGGCATGTTATGGGGGAAATTCTTCCTGGGCCTCATTTTATTTCTGATCGGTGTTGCCTTTATTGGTGGATGGACCTTCTTCAGAGATCGTAAGCGGAACTATCTCGCCCCAAGATTCAAACCTAAACGCAACAAATAGACCGGACACTGCGTCCGGTCTTTTTTCTTTCGAATAGCGTTATTCTGCCCCAACAAGCTTCCACACGACATGACTCGCACGCTTGAGTATCCAATGCAGCTGGAACAGGCTTAAACCAATAAAGACACAAGATAGGACGATGGTATAAACCGCTTCTTTCCGCCAAAGCATTGGATGACGTGTTAACGCTTGTAAGCTTTTAATATCTACGAGGCGAGCACCAACCTTCATTCGAACGAGAAGGGCACTTCCCATATCTTCACTGCCTCTAGCTAGAAAATCACTCATATGCGCTTGTACGCCGACCGTAACAAGCCATTCCCCACCCTTTTCATAGGCTAACAATAAAGCAGCATCTTCGCTGTTACCTATACATGGCAAGACATGCTGTTCGTTGAAACTTTCAGATGAAATTTCATCAATGAAGCCTTGATCACTCGGGTACGTATGGATAATAATTTCTGCTCCACAATGCCAAACGCGGTTCGAAATTTGATCCACATCACCTACGACGACGTCAGGCTTATAGCCATTTGCTAACAGTACGTCCGCCCCTGCGCCAACCCCTAGTATAATCGGCTTAAACGCGGTTATAAATCCGCTAGCTGCTTGCAAATCCTTCTTATACCCCTTCCCAGCAGATACTACCAGGATGTGTCTTCCTGCGAATTGTGTGCGCAGCGGCAAGTTGGGTAAAGACTCTTTAACAGCCTGCTTTTCTCGCATGGCATAAGCTAAGGTGTGTTCAATAAAAGGCTCCCATCGTTCCGCGGCCTGCTCATTGGCAGCCCGTTGTGCCAGCAGCCAGTCTTCTCGTGTAAATTGGCTGCAGGGCACCGATTGTCCGCTCACATGGATCGTATCTTGATAAATCATCATTTCTGCTTCATGCAGAAAGAGTTCAGCATGGATCGCGTCCACTTCAATAATTGGAATGTGCTGCTGTAATAGCAAAAGTGGACCTTGCGTCGGGAATACACCGCTCATGGCATGACCACAATGAACGACAGCCTTCACTCTTCGATCCGTTAGTTCTTGTGCCTGTTCTTCATCGATGTCACCTTGTGTTAGTACAACAATACGACCACTCGGCAGCTGTTGAAATGTTTCATATGTACCTGATATCTTAGCTATTTTCCCTTTGCAGATTAGATTAGGCTTCGCGGTAAATAAAGATAATGATGACCAATTCATGGTTAGACACCTTGCTTTCCTAACGTCGTCTCATGGCCTACCTAATTTGCCCGATCCCACAAAATTCTATGTATATTTTATGCTGTGAATGGCAAGCATTGTTTATATTCTTAAAGAAAGGAGAGGAACATCTATGGAGCTAAACATGAGCGCAGATGAAGTGTTAGGCCAAATTGTGCAGCTTCACAGCACAGGGGAATCGCTAGCCAAAAAAAATGTGAAGAAGCTGCATCCTGATCTTATGAAAAACGCCCTGTATTACTACCCAAGTTGGGAACATGCTTTACAGAAGACTGGAGTTAGCACCATTGTTCACTAAACATACATAGGCAAGGTACTAATGCTCCGTAGGGTCTATCCCTTCGGAGCCGTTTTTATGACTTGGATGTAAAGGTAATGCATAAACTATTCAATCACTTCCCACTCAACCTGGACCATCCGGTCTACCCATGTGCGAATTTTCACTTCAATCGCTTGTTCAATTTCGTCGTCTGTCATTTCTCCCAGCTTGTGCTCTGCAATTTCTAGCACATCCGTTTTCTTCGTTTCGCCATCTATCGCTAATTGGATTTGTATGCGCATGTCGATCCACCCTTTTTCATTATCAACTAAACTTTCCATTGCCTCTTCCTCATCGTCTGTTAGAATAGAAGTAGACAAAATAGAAGTAGACACTCACACTAAAATAGAAAAGAGGAAACACGATGTCTCGATCACAAGCACAAAAGCTTCGCCAACGCTCTTTGCGCGAAGGGAAACTAGATCCTGCCATGAATCGCCTACATTGGTTCGGAACGAATCCTGTCACGAAGACCACACCTACACGTATAGAACTACAAAACAAACAACATAATAAACACAAATCAAGGAATTTGAACCATTCACATGGCGATAATTCCTTTTATGTTTCTACGCCCTCTCGAATCGTAATCCCCTGCTGATCAGCAAAATGAATCATTTCTTCCTTTTCCGACGGCCGGAACGAATATTTGCAATCAAACCCATTAAAAAATAACTGCCAACTCCTAACAACCCCTTGTTCATCTACTTCCAACTCCGCTACATATAACGAATCAGGCTCATCTTCAAACTGCAGGCCGATGTGTAAATACGTCTTCCCCTCAGATATTTCCTGTTCACAATAGTCCATGATCATGTGTCTAGATGACCTCCTATTGAATAAAATCTTTTTTATTTATATAATATACTAATGCAACCGAGCTAACAAAGTGAAAGCATGCTAATTTATGAATTTGCGAAGTAGTATGTGAGATGCTAAGCAAACTCTTAGGAGGAAATACATATGGCCTACGATCCGCAGGTAGTTGATGCAACAATAGTAAGTGATAATAAAAAGAATGGTCTTTTCGAAGTCGTTGTTTCCTTGAAAGACCGCAACAAATGTCGTCTATTCTTTGAAAGAGACGCTGAAACTGGAATCGGTCGTGTAACAGACTTGAACCGTTTGATGAAAGAGCCTTGCCCAATTTGCCGCAAAGATTACTTGTGTAATTGTCTTGATCGTTACAAGCACTCTATTGCCGATCAAGCTTTAACGTTCATTAAGTAATTTGAGAAACAAGAGAAACCCCCTTAGCCTATGGCTGAGGGGGTTTCTTATTGTACAGGCGCACGTTATTCATAAATAACACGATAGAGCCCCTCTAGTAAGCTCTGGTAATTTCTCGGGTCATACGTAATCTCCGCAAAGGATACATGTATGACCTTATTGCTGGTCTTAACAATGAAAAAGCTGTCCAAACTATGATCAGCATCAATATACGTATAACATACCAATTGACTACTGCCTGTTTGCTTTCGTAGAAATGCCGTCGCTTCCTCACTTTCATTCGCGTACTTCGGCATACCGCCACCTCCTAACCACCATTCACCCTCATCGTTTCAGTGGGACACAATTTCTATCATTCTTAGCAGTTACTCAAGACTGTGAAGTCTTCTTTCTCTTCAGCGCCAGATACCCACCTAAGAGCGACACAGGTACGATGGCAACTAATCCAATCAACTCATACCATAGCGGGATTATATCCTGCGTTAATATCGAATCAAATCCAATGCCGGCTCCGATGACCCCAATAATCGCTGCATTGAATAGTTCTGCACGTTTGGCTACCTTGGCGGTGAAATAACTGCCCAAGAACGTCCAAAACAAGCCAACCACCAGAAATAAGAGTAAAAGACCCGCATTCGAATAAATAGCATTTACATCTTGATCCGACGTAGGAAGGTTTGCAAAATACAAACTGCCAATCAAACCTGACGATAACATCGTCCCGATATTATCAATAGCTATTCCCAGCACAACCGCCAGAAAATGAAATTTACGTACACTCTTTTGTTCCGACATAGACTCTTCTTCTCTCCTGCTCACTTCTGACTATTAACCTCATCCATTCATAATACCATGTGGAAACCCTAGTAGCCAATTCAGCTCGAACTAAAAGAACTAAACCCGAACCCACCAATCCGCTCTTGGGTAGTTCATTACATCAGATCCCCGCAACGTAATGGTTTGTCCAATAGGTGGTGTCACCATCTTAACACCTTTCGCCTGAGCCGCCTTCGATGCACGAGCCACAGGATCATTCCAAGCATGGAGAGCTAATGTGAAGGCCCCCCAGTGAATCGGTATCATAACCTTCCCTCTCACATCCAAATGTGCTTGCACAGTTTCTTCCGGCATCAAGTGGATATCCGCCCAACGCTCATCATATTGACCACATTCCATTAAGGTGAGGTCAAAGGGTCCATATTTATCACCGATTTGCTTAAAATGAGGCGTATATCCGCTGTCGCCGCTGAAGAAGACGTTGGACTGCTTCCCTTTGATCACCCAAGAGCACCATAAGGTCGCACCGCGATCATTCACACTGCGCCCCGAGAAATGGTTGGCAGGGGTGCACGCGAGCTCCAGTCCTTCGAACGTCAACTCTTCCCACCAATCATGCTCCTCAATCTTGTCTGCTGGAACTCCCCAACGGATTAAATGAGCGCCAACGCCAAGCGGCACAATAAACCGATTCACTTTGTGCTTTATTTTCATAATTGAACCATAATCCAAATGATCATAATGATCATGAGATAGAATCACAGCATCGATTCGCGGGAGTTCTCCAATTTCAAATGGGATTCCGCCGCTGTATCTGTTCTTCCCCAACCAAGGAAAAGGCGAAGGTGTTCTACCAAACATCGGATCAAGCAGCAAGGTTTTCCCATCGATTGTCAGCAAACTAGCCGAGTGACCAAACCAGGTAACGCTTGTATCACTATTCCCCGTCAATCGAGGCTTTTCCATCGGTAATGGGGACGCCGGACGTCGATGAGGACTACCCTTGATCATATCGCGCAAGATCCCAAGTGTTGTTGAGAAGCCCATATTCATCATCGCTGGGACTGGATTTTCGAACTTATCTTGTGCAAACTGAGGAGATTTGGCATATTTCTTCATCTCATCCTTCGAAGGCTTTCGACCGAATATTGGGTATACATTCATAAAAACAAAATAGACGCCAACCAAAACCACAACAATACCTAACGTTAGTAACATCCTCGTTGCCTCCATACGATCTCTAATTCTGCTTACACAATCTCATCCAAGAAAGAATAAGCTACGATGTAATAACGTAACAACTTATCCAATGGTTCCAAGTTTTCATGAAGGCGCCTCTCCTGCTCCAAAATTATTTCAGCGGACAGGGACATTAGCACAATCAGTCGTTTCGCCCAAACATTCCGCAAAAATAGTCATAAGCTATCTCGAAACACAAACCAAATATCCATTGGAGGTTGATTCGAATGAGTTGTGGAACTGGGTATGGTACTTCTGCTGCAGCTGTTTTGGTACTTTTCATCTTATTGGTTATTATCACTAGCGCTTTTGTTTGGTAATCTAAAACAAATACAGGGGGACTACCTAGACCGTCTAGGTAGTCTTTCTGCTTTCAGTGCGATCCATGCAGCTGATGAAAATGAAAAAAGAACGCTCTGAGTTGAGCGTCCCTTATCAGATATATTTTACATTGATTCTAACTGTCTCAGGAAACCTTATGCTCAATTCTGAGCTTGTCAGCTACCATCGCGATGAATTCGCTGTTCGTAGGCTTAGATTTCGAGATATTAATCGTGTATCCAAAAATGAAGGAGATGCTGTCGATGTTGCCGCGCGTCCATGCGACTTCAATCGCGTGACGGATGGCGCGTTCGACGCGGCTCGGCGTTGTTTTGTATTTTTCAGCGATAGCTGGATAGAGCGTTTTCGTGATTGCACCTAAGATTTCAATATTATTGTAAACCATCGTAATGGCTTCACGTAAATATTGATAGCCCTTAATATGTGCAGGTACACCGATTTCATGAATGATACTTGTAATATTGGCATCCAAATTTTTGCCTTTCGGCATGTGTACAACATTCGCACGCGACGTTGATGTTGTAGTTGTCGCTGTCGAATTGCCAGCAAGCTGACGAATTCGATTCGTAAGGGTTTCCATATCAAATGGTTTCAATATGTAATAGGAAGCACCTAGCTGCACAGCTTTTTGCGTAATATTTTCTTGACCGAAAGCCGTAAGCATGATGATTTTGGGCTGTGAAGGAAGATTCATTTCTCGCATTTTTTCCAGAACACCTAGTCCATCAAGATGAGGCATTATAATATCTAAAATGAGAACATCGGGTAACTCACGTTGTTGCTCCAGAAAACGAAGGACCTCGTTACCATTGTACGCAACGCCCATAATTTCCATATCCTCTTGCTCACCAATGAACTCTGACAATAAATGGGTGAATTCTCGGTTATCGTCTGCAAGTAATACCTGAATTTTTTGCAACTGAATTTCCTCCTTTAGCTACTAAAACAAGTTGGGTATTTCTCTCTTATGTAAAGCTATTCGACAGCTCTTTTTAAAATCCTTCTGTCGAATATTATTTTTCTTTTCTTTTGTTTGAGTTTCTTATATAATATAATATTTATCTTCTGATTCCAACATTTTTCGACACGAAGTCACTAAACTCGCTATTTGACTGTCGCATCAGGTTAAAAAGAAATAAAGAACTAAAGGCTATTAACTCACCTTTAGTTCTTTTGTGTTTCCAGATGTTGGACGAAGGATAATCCCAGAGTCCTGCAGCATCCACTCAATGAAGCATCCATAGCCGCTCGTCGGATCATTTACGAACACATGCGTGACCGCTCCAATTAATTTACCATTCTGGATAATTGGACTTCCGCTCATCCCCTGCACAATGCCACCTGTTTTATCTAATAAACGAGGATCCGTGATTTTGATAACCATACCTTTCGTACCCGGTACGTCTTGTTTGGACACGTGAACCACTTGGATATCAAACTTTTCTACCTTCTGACCTTCAAGTACTGTATAGATTTGTGCTGGCCCTTCCTTCACTTCTTCTGCAAAAGCTACGGGAATCGCCTCTTTGTCTAAACTATGATCCGGTGCACCATACATTTTCCCGAAGATCCCGAAAGCCGTGTTACGTTCAATATTCCCAATCACTTTGCTGTCCTTGTAAAGCGTGGCATGCTTCTCACCTGGATCTCCGTTATGACTTTTGGAAATCGAAGTTACATTCGAATAGACAATGTCACCATCGCCTACAATAATGGGTGTCTGGGTATCCATATCCGTTATGACATGTCCAAGAGCCCCGTAGACGCCTTGATCTGGTGCATAGAAGGTTAATGTTCCTACACCGGCCGCGGAATCGCGAATGTACAGCCCCAAGCGATAAGACTTATCTACAACGTCATATACTGGCTGCAGCTTTACAACAAGTTCTTGATTATTTCGTAAGATTTGCAGAACAAGAGGATTCTTGCTTTCGCCTGATTTGGCCACCAGTTCTGCGACCTTACTTACATCTCTAGAATCCTTGCCATTGATTTTGGTAATTAAATCGCCAACTTGAATTTTCGCTTCTTCCCCGGGTGAAACTTTTTGTTCGGAGGCAACAGTCACGAGATGGTGACCGACTACCAGAATACCGGCAGACTTTATCTTCACACCGATCGTCTGGCCTCCTGGTATCACTTTTAAATCAGGTACGACATTCACTTTGACAGTCTTGATTGGAATGGCTCCAAAGAGCTTGAGCTTCATTTCCGTTTGTCCGGAATGATCGGATTGCAGAGAAATGGGTTCGTTCAAATTAACTTGAAATGAGTGCTTGGCGTTGCCGTTTACCTTCACAATATCCGTATCCTTGACCGTTACCTGGGCACTGACCGGCATCGTTAACTGAAGCTGCTTCCCTTGTCCACTAAACAAACGTAGTTCTTGGGGAAAGGAGGCAAAGCTCTGAAAAGGCGGGGACACACTGACCAAGCAAACGAAGAAGACGAGCAAGAGTCCGAACAATCTTTTTCTTTTGTTGGATTGCACTATCAACACGCTCCTTCAAGATTCCTTGAGCCCTGACGAATCAACTCGTCAAATGCGTACCTATAAGTTAACCCCAGTCCCCTTCTTTTATAACTGTAAATGATGACTATCTATACTTTCATACCCTTGCTTTCTTATTTTTTGCCATGGTAAGCATTTCTCCCGCATGATGCAGCGTTGTTTCTGTCACTTCTACGCCACCAAGCATCCTCGCAAGCTCCTCAATTCGGCCAGAATCTGGCATATCTTGAACACGCGTAAATGTTCGCTCGTGATCCACTTCTTTGCGAATATAGAAATGAACATCAGCAAAACTAGCAACCTGAGGCAAATGCGTAATGGAGAATACTTGGCAACTCTGCGAAAGTACGGACATTTTCTCAGCTATGGCTTGCGCCGCGCGTCCACTAACTCCCGTATCAACCTCATCGAAGACGAGAACAGGAATTTGATCAATCCGCGCAAAAATAGCTTTCATTGCGAGCATAATACGGGAGAGCTCTCCGCCTGAAGCAATTTTACTCAATCCACGCAGCGGTTCTCCTGGGTTAGGTGCCATTAGAAATTCAACTTGATCAATCCCTTGTCTGGAAAAGCGAACCTTATTTCCATCAACCTCTACGCCGCGATCGTCGATAATATGTGCGATCTGCACACGAAACTGTGTGCGTTCCATTTGAAGATCACGCAATTCATGTTCAATTTGAGCTGAGAGATCACTCGCAATACCCTTACGAAGGTTTGATAAGTCCAAAGCATGAACACCAACTTGCTTCTCAGCAAGTGCAAGTTTTTCTTCTAATTTACGTATAATTTCATCTTTATTTTCAATCGTATCGACTTCATTTTTGATCTTTTCTAAATAGGCAAGAATCTCTTTAATATTCTCTCCATATTTTCGCCGAAGAGACGTGATAGTATCTAATCTTTGTTCAATAAAATCAAGTCGGGATGAATTGAATTCGATGCCGTCGCGATAATCTCTGATCTGGTAGGCTGCATCTTCTAATTGGTAAAAGGCCGATTGTGCTTGTTCTAGAATAGGGCTCAAATTCGTCGGATCTAGCTGCACGATATCCTGAAGGCGAGAGACGGCTTTGCCAGCAGCATCGAGTCCTCGATTCGTCGCATATAGGAAATCATAAGCCTCCGATGAGCTTTGATACAGCTTCTCTGCATTAGCTAACTTGCGCTTCTCCTCAGCTAAGGTCTCATCTTCGCCCAATTTCAGTTTGGCTGACGAAATCTCATCAATCTGGAATCGATACAGGTCTAACATTTGCAGCGCCTGTTTACTCGTCTCCTGTAGATCATTCAATTCCTTTTGCAGCTTCATATACTGGTCATAGCTGGCTTGATAGGTCGACTTCGCTAGTTCAATCTCAGCATCACCAAACAAATCTAGTGAATGAATATGCTCGTCCACATGTAGAAGCGACTGATGCTCATGTTGACCATGAATATTAACGAGCCACTCGCCTGTCTTGCGCAGCATCGTCATATTCACCAGCTGACCGTTAATTCGACTTGAGCTTTTACCAGTAGCCGTAATCTCTCGACGAATGATCAGATGCTCGGAAGCATTTGCCTCAATACCGAACTCTGTAAGCGTATGCCAAACCGGATGTGAAGCAGGCAAATCGAACATCGCTTCAATTTCCGCTTTATCTGCGCCATAACGAACCAATTCAGATGAACCTCTACCGCCGACAATGAGTGTTAACGCATCTATGATGATCGATTTCCCAGCGCCGGTTTCCCCTGTTAAGACGTGAAAACCTGCCTTAAACCGAATATGTACATGTTCAATAACAGCTAAATTACGAATTGAAAGCTCTGTAAGCATGAACGCCTCCTGATTTTATGATAATAAGGACATGACTTCATTTACAAAAGTTACACTATTCTCTTTCCCGCGGCAGATGACAAGAATCGTATCGTCTCCACAGATCGTGCCCATTACTCCATGCCACTCCAAATTGTCAATCAAAGCGCAAATCGTATTTGCAGTTCCTGGCAAGCATTTCATGACAACCAGATTATCTGTATAATCGATGCTAACAAAATGGTCACTTAATGCGCGACGAAGCCGCTGCATAGGATTAAACCGCTGATCCGCCGGCATCGAATACTTGTATCTCCCATCATCTAGTGGAACTTTGATGAGATGGAGTTCTTTGATGTCTCTCGAAACAGTCGCTTGTGTCACATGAAATCCAGCCGCGCGCAGCGATTCAACCAATTCATCTTGTGTTTCAATCTCATGATTTGTAATAATTTCTCTAATTTTTACATGCCTTTGACCCTTCATCCTTACACCTCTATGTGAAAAGTGATTTTTTTGATTTTGCTAACGCTCATATCAACGTAAAGGATACCCTGTGCCTCAGGATAAATGAGGGTGTAGGGCAGCAGCATGTCACGAACAGCGCTCCCTGTCATCTCAAGTGGTTTACGATCTTTGGCCACTTTCACAAGATACATATGATCTTCCTTTTGCACAAAATAATCGATAAACAAGCGGCTTTCCAGCTGATCTCTATCGGCAATGGTCATGGTGATAGGGATTTTGGTCTTGCCTGCAAGAACATCGAATCCAGCCGCTTCCAGCAGCTCGACAACATCGTCCTGAGGAATATTGGACTGCCTTGGAATTCGATCTCTTCCTCGACTTGAACCTCCCAGCCACTTTTGAAATCGCCAAATGACTATACAAACAACAACGATCAGGATTAACAAAATGACTCTAACATCGCCTTGTTCCATGTCCTTCACCTCGCCATAGTATTCGCGAATCCGGCAGGAAAATCCTTTCTGTTAAGTGAAAAAACCCATCTCAGGGCCGCAAAAGGCGTTCTCAAAGATGAGTTTATTTTCCATGTAATTTCTGAGACCCTTGCACCGTCTCCGCAATAAGGGCTTTAATTGAAGCAGGTGCAGCAAGCGACTCTTCACCCTCGTTACTCGACCAGTAAGCAAGGAATTCAATGTTCCCTTCCCCACCGGTTATTGGCGAGTAGGTCAGACCCTTCAACCGAAAGCCGAGCTCCTCTGCAAATGACAGGACCGTTGTCAAAACGTCAATATGTACATTGGTGTCTCGCACAACACCCGACTTGCCAACTTTCTCTCTTCCTGCTTCGAATTGCGGCTTAATTAGCGCGACTACATGCCCTTGATCCCCTAAAATTTCCTTAAGAGGCGGCAAAATAATCCGCAGCGAAATGAACGAAACATCGATACTGGCAAAGGTTGGTCTTGGACCGTTCAAGTCCTCCAATTTCGTGTAACGGAAATTCGTTCTTTCCATGACATGAACACGTTCATCATTGCGCAGCGACCAATCTAATTGATTGTAGCCAACATCGACAGCGTAGACGGAAGCAGCACCATTTTGCAAGGCACAATCCGTAAATCCTCCCGTAGAGGCGCCAATGTCAAGCATAACTGCACCTTGTAAGTCGATTTCGAATTGCTTTAACGCCTTTTCAAGCTTTAATCCACCACGACTCACGTAAGGATGCAAGGCTCCCTTTACTTTGAGCACGGCTTTACGACTAATTTTCATTCCAGCTTTATCAACTGGCTCTTCATCCGCAAAAACAAGGCCTGCCATAATGGCGGCCTTTGCCTTTTCTCTGCTTTCAAAATAGCCTTGCTCCAGTAGCAATAAGTCTAATCGTTCTTTATCCGATGACATATATGTTGTGTTGCTCCTATTCCAATCGTTTACTAGACCTTAGCCCGCAGGACCTTACGAGGTACTAGTTTCTTAACTTCTGTAATAAGATGATGAGCTGTTAATCCAACCTCTTCGCGCTGCTCTGGCACACTGCCATGCTCAACGAAGTAATCTTGAATCCCCATCAACTCTACTTGTAAACCTACTACACGCTTCTCCGCATAAAACTCTAATACGGCACTTCCGAAGCCACCTTGAATTGATCCTTCTTCCATCGTGATCACAGGCATGGATTCATTCGCTAACTGTAGCAAATAAGTTTCATCCAACGGCTTGATAAATCGCGCGTTAACGACGCGAAGCTGGATGCCCTCTTGTGCCAGAAGGGCTGCTGCCTCTTCAGCAACCTGAACCATAGGTCCAACTGCGAGGACTGCTGCATAATCACCTTCACGAACAGTTTCCCATGTGCCAAGCGGAATAGCCTTAGGAGCCTCATCAATACTGGCGCCAGTGCCGTTAATACGCGGATAACGATAAGCAATCGGACCATCATTATATTCAAGCGCCGTTTGCATCATATCGCGCAATTCCTTCTCATCTTTGGGCATCATTAAGACCATGTTAGGAATTGTACGTAAAAATGAAATATCATAAACCCCTTGATGTGTTTCGCCATCCGGGCCAACAAAACCTGAACGGTCGATCGCAAAGGTTACATTTAACTTAGGGCGGCAAATATCGTGAACAACTTGATCATACGCACGCTGCAAGAACGTTGAATATACGGCGAATACTGGCTTCAAGCCTTCACTCGCTAAGCCTGCACATAACGTGGCCGCATGCTGTTCCGCAATACCAACATCGATCATTCGATTCGGGAATTGCTTGGCAAATTTCAACAGACCAGATCCACCTGGCATTGCAGGCGTAACGGCAACCACACGGGAGTCTTTCTCACCAAGCTCAATTAACGTGTCTCCGAATACCTGTGTATACATAGGCGGTCCAGAAGACTTAAGTACTTGACCTGACTCCATTTTGTAGGGCCCTAAGCCATGCCAAGTATGGGAATCGTTCTCAGCAGGCTTGTAGCCTTTCCCTTTTGTCGTAACGATATGAATGAGCACAGGACCTGCAACCTTCTCCGCCTGTTTCAGCGTATCCATCAGGACTTGCAAGTTATGTCCATCCACAGGACCGATATAAGTAAAGCCTAATTCTTCAAACCAAACACCATTCAATACAAAATATTTAAGACTATCCTTCAGCTTCTCCGCTGTTTTGGCCAGCGTTCCGCCGATGGCAGGAATTTTCTTCAGTAAATATTCGACTTCTTCTTTAGCTTTCAGATAATGACGATCCGAACGAATTTTGCTTAAATAATTATGAAGAGCCCCTACGTTGGGCGCAATCGACATTTCATTGTCATTCAGAATGACGGTAATATTCTTTTTCTCATGACCAATATGATTCATGGCTTCCAGCGCCATGCCGCCTGTTAGCGCACCATCACCTATGATGGCAACAACCTTATTATGCTCGCCTTTAAGATCACGTGCCATTGCCATACCCATGGCAGCAGACAGTGAAGTACTGCTATGTCCTGCTTCCCAGACATCATGTTCGCTCTCGGAACGCTTAATAAAACCGCAGAGCCCTTTATACTTGCGTAAAGTATCGAACTTGTCTTTGCGTCCAGTCAAAATTTTGTGCACGTACGCCTGGTGACCCACATCAAAAATCAGTTTATCATACGGGCTGTGAAACATGGTGTGTAAAGCAATTGTGAGTTCAACCACGCCTAAGTTCGGGGCCAGATGTCCACCTGTAACGGAAAGCTTTTCAATAAGAAATTGACGGATTTCTCCTGCCAATTCTTCAAGCTCCGTCAAGGATAACCGCTTCAAATCTGCAGGCCGATTGATTTGTTCGAGCAGCACGCTTGTTTCCTCACTTTCAATGTGAAAATACTAAGATTTCACCATTATATCATATAATTGGGTATTTCGTGTAAAACTACCTCTCGGTATGCCATGCTCTATGTTAACTAATGCTTAATGATCCCGTTTCATAAGGTAGTCTGCGATCTGCAGTAACCGCTCTGGGTTCGGAATATTGGATCGAATCAATGCCTCTTTTGCTTGGTTCGTCAGTTCTTTCACCTTCTGCTCTGAAGCTTCCATGCCGATAAAATAAGGGAACGTTACCTTCTGCTGCTTCTCATCGCTCTTCACAGGCTTACCTAGCTTCGCTTCATCGCCGATAATATCCAAAATATCATCTTGAATCTGGAAAGCAAGTCCTAAGGCATGACCAAATTCACTAAGTGCCTCTAACTGCGCTTCTGTCGCACCTGCAATATGTCCGCCCGCTCGCAAGGAGAAGACAATAAGATCGCTCGTCTTGTGCGTATGAATATAAGTAAGCTCTTCCAGCTTCGTTAACCCCTGCTCACCCAGCATATCAGCTGCTTGCCCGCCAACCATTCCACGAGCACCAGCCAATACAGCAAGCTCTTCTGTAATCGCGAGCACACGTTCAGCAGGAACACCAAACCTTTTGTGCGATTGCGCAACGCAGAAGAAGGCGTGCGTGAGCAGCGCGTCACCGGCTAGAATCGCCATTGCCTCGCCATATACTTTATGATTCGTTAACTTGCCTCTCCGATAATCATCATTGTCCATTGCTGGCAGATCATCGTGGACTAACGAATAGGTATGAACGCATTCGATGGCTAGCGCAACAGGCATGGCAGCCTCAAGAGAGCCACCAAGTGCCTCAGACGCAGCTAGAACCATAATAGGACGCAGTCGTTTGCCGCCTGCCATCAAGGAGTAGTCCATAGACTCACGTAAAGAAGCAGGCACCTCCCATGCAGCAGGCAATGATTGACGTAATGCGGCTTCGACCAATTCAGCATGGGAAGCGATATATGTGTGAATACTAGACGTCGTGTTATTCAAACTAATTCCCCTTATCGTCCAAGACAGGCTGGAAAGGCTTCCTTGTTACCCCAGCTTCCCCTTCAACCAGCATCTCAATTTTCTTCTCCACTTGCTCCAGCTTAACGCCGCATAAATGGGAGAGTCTTACGCCTTCTTGATACAGTTCAATCGCTTTCTCTAAAGGTACATCGCCGCTTTCCAGCTGACTTACGATACGCTCTAGCTGCTCAATTGCCACTTCAAAGCTTACTTCTGTTTCACTTGTTGACATCAATGTTCGCCTCCATCCCCGAAACTTGACATTGTATTTTACCGTCTTTAAGACGTATGGATAAACGATCACCAATGTTCACTTGGCTAATCGATCGAACAAGCTGCTTTTCTTGTTCATCATAGGCAAGGCTGTAGCCCCGCTGCATGACCTTCAGCGGGCTGAGTGCATCCAGATGACGGACGCTGGACTGCCACTCCTGCTTCTTCGAGCGCAGGAGGGTCTGCATGGCCGTGAGCATCTGGCGTTTGGATACATCCAAACGCTGTCTCGCCATCACGGCCTGCTCGGTCGGGTTGAAGCTGGACAAGCGCCGCTCCAGCCTTAAGCGACGTTGCGCCAACTCCGTTAGGCGCTGACGCATGCGGTAACCGAGCTGCTCCGCCAGCCGGTCGAGTCGCTCCGCAGGCTGCATGAGCAGCTGCCTGCGAGGGTTCGTCAGGAACGGCGAGCGCTTCGCGCGCTCGAGCCGTTCCTGCTTGCGGCGCAGCTGCTGCAGCAGCCCGTAATGCAGGCGCTGTGCTTGCTGCGATAGCTGCTGCTTCAGTTCGAGGTGGTGCGGCACCGCGAGCTCTGCCGCCGCCGTAGGCGTCGGCGCTCTAAGATCGGCGACGAAGTCGGCGATCGTGAAGTCCGTCTCGTGGCCGACGGCCGAGATGATCGGAATCGCGGAAGCGCTGATAGCCCGCGCAACGATCTCCTCGTTGAAGGCCCACAGCTCTTCCAGTGAGCCGCCGCCGCGGCCCACGATGAGCACGTCGGCTTCACCGAGGCGGTTCATGGCTTCGATCGCTTTGACGATCGAAGGCGCCGCCTGTGTACCCTGTACGAGGACAGGGTACAGCAAGATCGGGATCGACGGGAATCGCCGTTGCAGCGTGATGATGACATCACGAATGGCGGCCCCCGTCGGAGATGTGATCACGCCAATGGCACGCGGAAACCGAGGAATCGGTTTCTTGCGTTCTGGCGCGAACAGCCCTTCCCCTTCGAGCTTCTTCTTCAGCTGCTCGAAGGCCAAATACAAGCTGCCGATACCATCAGGCTGCATCGCAGTCACATAAAATTGATAAGCACCGTCCCGCTCATAGACAGAAATATTCCCGCGAGCAATCACTTTCGTGCCCTCTTTCGGGATAAATCCTAGCTTCTGGTTATGCGAAGCAAACATAATGCTTTTCAGCCGGCCATCCGCATCCTTCAGTGTGAAATACATATGACCACTAGAATGATGTGTGAAATTAGAAATTTCACCACGTACCCACACATCCTGAAGACGTGAGTCTCCTTCCAGCAATAACTTGATGTAGCGGTTTAAGTCCTTAACCGATAAAATCTTGGTCTCGTTTCTCGCCATAAGCTGACTATACGCTCACATTCGCTTTAGCTGCACGGCTAGCCGCATCAACTGTATTGCGAAGCAGCATTGTAATCGTCATCGGACCCACACAGCCTGGTACAGGCGTAATGGCACTAGCAATCTCTTTCACGGCTTCAAAATCGACATCACCAGTTAACTTACCGTCTGCAGGACGATTCATCCCCACATCGATAACAACTGCACCTGGTTTCACATGATTCGCTTTAATCAAATGTGCTTTACCTACTGCTACAACAAGAATATCCGCTTGTTTAGTGATCTCTTCCATGTTAGGCGTGCGGGAATGTACGACAGATACCGTTGCATGCTCACGCAACAACAACATAGCCATCGGCTTACCTACGATATTGCTTCTGCCTACAACAACAGCATGCTTACCTGCGATTTCCACGCCAGTACGCTTGAGGATTTCAATGACACCATGCGGCGTACAAGGCTTCATACCGTCTTTACCAATCATGAGGTTACCCACATTAATCGGATGGAAGCAATCTACATCCTTCGCTGGATCAATTTCATCAACAACCGCTTCTTCATTGATATGCTTTGGCAATGGTGATTGCACAAGAATGCCGTTAATTCGATTATTGTTGTTAAAACCATGGATGAGTGCAATTAATTCCGCTTGCGTCGTCTGCTCAGGTAGGCGGTGTACTTCGGAATAGATGCCTACATCATCGCAAGCCTTCGCTTTGTTTCTAACATATACTTGTGAGGCTGCATCTTCACCAACAATAACAACGACAAGACCTGGTTGGTTTCCCTGCGCTGTAAGCTCCGCTGCGTCAGATCTGATCTCCTCACGAATGGAGCTCACGAGTTCTTTCCCATTAATTACTTGTGCTGACATGTTATTTCCCCCTTAGCCATTTAAGCCATTCCTATATGAAAAGTAAAATGTTACTCACATTGATTAACTTACTGGGTACGTAGAACTTTTTCTTTCAGCTCATCAATTTCTTTGAGCATCTTCCCGAGTACACCGTTAACGAATTTCCCAGACTCATCCGTGCCGTAATGCTTGGCCAAATCAATCGCTTCATTGACAACAACCTTAGGTGGAACATCATCTCGATACAGCATTTCATATGCACCAAGGCGCAGTACTTCCCGGTCAATCCGAGACAGCCTGTCCATAGCCCATCCCTTCAGGTACTCCTCCAACAACTCGTCGATGCTTACTTTGTTCTTATAAGTGCCCTCAACAAGCTCAATAATGTAGACTGGATCTATCTTATCTCCGGAGAAATCCAACTGCGATTCATTATCATGTTCAGCTTCATGAATCGCGATTTGAACAGCCTCCTGAGGAGTAGCCTCATTCATTTGGATTTGGTATAAGCTTTGTATAGCAATTTCACGTGCAATTCTGCGTTTCATTCTGTTCCTCCTAAGCGTTTTGCTCCAGCAAAACGACCTTCTCCTAAAAACTCTTTCTCCTAGTATACGTCAAAATAGAGCCAATCCAAACAAAAAAATCCATGGTTGAACCAGGGATTTTAGCGAAACATTCTCCATTTTTGTGTGAGATAGCGCCAAATGTCTTCCAGCATGACGAAACTTTCCTTGCGATCCAGCTTATTTCCAACATAAAAACCAACAAGAACGATAAATCCAAAGATCAACATATCCCAAAAACCAAAAAATAAATATATAAAACCGAAGAATATACCCGCTGTCACTCCGATTACTTTGCCCCTATGGAATTCCCATAGTTCATTCCACATATGTGGATTCACCTCTATTCGACTCGGCTTTTAAACGTTGGGGCAGATTGCACGATGTTCGCTACGAATACGGTTACGGAAGCTACAGGAATACCGGTAATATCTTCTATGTAACTTTTCACTGTACCTTGCATGTCTTCAGTCAGTTCCGGAATCGAGCTTTCCCCATCTACAATGGTTCTAATAGTTATTTCTAACCCGGATTGATTCACTCTAACACGTGCGCGCAGATCCTTGGCACCTTTCGTGCGACCCGCTGCTTTCAGCGAGAGATTCTCAACCGTCTCGATGGAAATGCGAATATCCCCAAAATCAGTGCGTTGATCAATCGATGGCGCCTGCGAACGTCCGCGGCGAAGCGTTACGATCAGAAAACGAACTGAAATCAGCAGCATAATCAAACTGATGATAATGCCCGGATAAGCATAGCTCTTCTCGTAATAAAAATGGTTAAGCGTTTGACTTGCTTGATCAAGTGGGATCCAGCTAGATGCTGTGAACAATACAAAGATCGATGCGACGAAAATAATCAGGCTATAGAAAAGTAGTAAGAGCCTGTCCACAATTTTACCCACTACGCTTGTCCCCTTCCTAAGTTAGAGGAAACCCCCTGCAACCTGTAGGGGGTTTCAATTGATCCATATGGCTCAGCTTTACCGCCTATTTCACACGATGGGTAGCCGCTGGTTCTTCGTCAACCGGTTTATCCGCCTGCTTAAAGTGAACATCATGAATATGAACGTTAACTTCAACAACATTAAGACCTGTCATTGATTCAATGGCCATCTTCACATTGTTCTGAATATCACTCGCAACTTCAGGAATACGATTTCCATACTCGATAATGATGGAGACGTCAATGGCAGCTTCACGTTGTCCGACCTCTACCTTTACGCCTTTGGACAAATTCTTGCGTCCAAGTAATTCAGCAATGCCGCCAGCTAATCCGCCACTCATCCCCGCTACACCTTGCACTTCCACCGTTGCCAATCCGGCAATGATTTCGATAACCTCGGGGGCAATCTGGATGCTGCCCATGTCTGTCTTGACGTAATCCGGAGCGATTGTGCTCATTGTGGCACCTCCTAAAAGTTTTGCGCCAGCAAAACTGGCATCGAAAGCCTAAACATGTGATTGTGGAGCAGACTTACTTGTATAAGGATAAAAAGTGTGGGCCAGTATACTGGCTTTGAAATAAATGGGATAAGCCATCTTAATTTATTAGTATAACATTTCGGTAAAAATATGACAAATGATTGTCTACGATTCTGGATCGTTAACGTCGTGCTCTTCTAAGAACTTAATATCATGGTCACCCTTGATAAATTTCTTATGCTCAAGCAGCTTCAAATGAAAAGGAATCGTCGTGTTTACACCGTCTACCGCGAACTCATTGAGAGCTCTTTTCATGCGGTTAATGGCTTCTTCACGTGTACTCCCCCAAACGATAAGCTTCGCGATCATGGAATCATAGTGTGGCGGAATCGTATATCCTGGGTACACCGCACTATCCACACGAACACCGAATCCACCTGGCGGCAAATAAAATTTCACTTGTCCAGGGGATGGCATGAAGTTCCGATTCGGATCTTCCGCATTGACGCGGCATTCGATTGCCCATCCATTGATGCGGACGTCCTCTTGTCTGAATGACAACGGATTTCCTTCAGCCACACGAATCATTTCTTGAATAATATCGATACCTGTAATCATTTCGGTTACTGGGTGTTCCACTTGGATCCGTGTGTTCATTTCCATAAAGTAGAAATTACCATCTGGACCTAACAAGAATTCCAACGTTCCCGCTCCGGAATAATTAACGGCTTTCGCTGCACGAACTGCCGCTTGCCCCATTGCTTTACGAGTTTCCTCTGTTAGTATCGGACAAGGTGCTTCTTCAACAAGCTTTTGTCTACGACGCTGTACAGAGCAATCACGCTCGCCTAAGTGAACGACATTGCCATGTTTATCAGCAATGATTTGGATCTCAACATGCTTCATGCCGGTTAAATACTTCTCCAAGTAAATGCCCGCATTTCCGAATGCATTCTGCGCTTCTTGTTGAGCGGCCGTGATTTGCTGAACAAGCGTTTCTTCGTTCTCAGCAATACGAATTCCCTTGCCGCCGCCGCCAGCTGTCGCTTTGATAATAATCGGATAGCCGATATCGCGCGCAATCACCACGGCATCATCAATATCCTCAACTAAGCCATCGGAGCCCGGAATAATCGGAACTCTCGCTTCCTTCATCGTTTGCTTGGCAACCGCCTTATCACCCATTCGAGAAATCGCATCTGGCGAAGGTCCAATGAAAGTGATATTGCAGCTCTCGCAAATTTCCGCGAAGTCAGCATTTTCTGCTAGGAAGCCATATCCCGGATGAATGGCATCGCATTCCGTTAACGTTGCTACGCTCATCAAGTTGGTGAAGTTCAAATAGCTATCTTTGGATGCTGTAGGCCCAATACAGTAGGCTTCATCCGCTAATCGAACGTGTAGCGCATCTCGATCTGCTTCCGAGTACACAGCTACCGTATAGATGCCAAGTTCGCGGCATGCTCGGATAATACGAACCGCAATTTCGCCGCGGTTCGCAATTAGAATTTTATTGAATTTCATGATTTGCCCTCCTAAGAGCTCTTCGTCAGAAAAGCTTGCGTTGTCAGCATAAGCTTACAAACGCAATTACTCCGGTCTAACCAAAAATAATGGTTGTCCGTACTCAACTAGCTGTCCGTTCTCAACGAGAATTTCAACGATCTCGCCTTTCACTTCAGCTTCTATTTCGTTCATTAATTTCATAGCTTCCACGATACATACAACACTCTTATCCGTTACTTTAGAGCCTACGCTTACGAATGGCGGTGATCCCGGAGAAGCAGATTGATAGAAAGTCCCTACCATCGGAGATACAATCTTATGTAAAGATGAATCCTCTTGCTTGGCTTGTCCGCTAGCATGTACTGGTGCTTCAAGAGCAGCAGCTGCCGGCGCCGGGTTAGCATAGTTAGGTTGACCAATCGGTGCATATGTGTGTTGAACTGGCGCGGATACATACAGAGGCTCCGCTTTATTCGGCTTACGAATAGAAAGGCGTGCACCTTCATTTTCAATTTCAAGTTCTTGTAAAGAGGATTGATCGACGAGTTTAATTAACTCTTTGATTTCACTCAATTTAAACATTCAAGTCACTCCTTTAGGCGTTGGTGAATCCCACAATAAACGACTACGCCATCCTTCTTAGGACGAGTGCGTTTATCCAGAAATATAAGCATCGTATTTTGTGAAACAATACGCTCTTATATTTATTAAAAATGCGTTTTCATAGCCGCAACGTATGTATTATACCCATAAACGCACGAAATGGAAAGAGTCCAGTTTATCCGGACCCTTTCCACTGGCAATTTGAGAAAAGAAAACTTTGCTAGAATCCCTACGGACGTACGTATTGGATCTTGATATTTTCTGGTGTTGCTCCCAGCTCTTTCACGACCATATCCACGATGGAGACGCCTTGGCTTTTTTCTAATTTATCGGCTTGAACCGTTACTTTCCACTTGTTGCCATCTTGATTAATGACCGCTTGTGGGAAATCTTGAATGAGCAGATCTTGCAGATTTTCAATTTTATCTTGCAAATCTGACAATACTGACAAGTCGTTTGTTGCTTTTGCTACCGCTTCAGGAGATTTCTTACCATCCAACATAATCGTCATCAGCTCCGTGGAAACTTTGCTGAAGTAATTATTTTGTTTCATTTGTTCATTCGTGAAATAGTCGTTGGCAGATGTTGTTTTGGCTTGCTCTTCCACTTGTTTCAACACTTGATCATCTGTTTTGGAAGTTGTTGTCGTTGTTTTGGTCGCGTCTTTTGTCGTTGTTTTGGAGCTATCTTGTGTCGTTGTCGCTTTAGCATCTGTTTTTGTTGACGTTTGCGGCGTTGTCGCTTTCGTGTCGGATTGTGCGCTTGTTCCTGTTGTTGCTTTCACATCTGTTTTCGCACCTGTAATTGGATCCACTTGCGTCATATCAATTTTCACTTCTTGAGAATTTGTAATCGCATCCGTAGATGCCAGATCCAGCTTGTTGACATCCTCAGTGAACAGATAATACGCGGAGAGCACCACCATCAAGCTGAGCATAGAAACGAGCCAAATTGTTTGTCTTTTCGCATTCATTGTTTATTCCTCCTTAGAATAGTTGGATAATTTCCTGATTTTTATTCCCCTGTTTTGCGTGGTAAAATCGAAATTTTACTCGCTTGAACGTCCATTCCTCGCTCAACGGCTTCCATAATCATCTTCTTCACCGTGAGATTCTCTGCGCCTTTCGCAACAACGATGACACCTCTAATTTTGGGTTTGATGTATTTGAGCACAAGCGGTTTCTGGTCACCTGATACTTGATAAATAACGACTTCACCGCTTCGCGTTACCTGGGATATGTTGCGTGTTGCCCCACCATTGTCGCGTTCTGTCGTCATGGTCTGATTATCGTTATAATTTTTGTCAACGGTCATTTCCTCCGTAGATTCAATGGTAACGAGTACTTCCACCTCACCGACACCAACAATTTGTTGCAGGATGCGTTTCAGTTGGTCTCCATAAGCTTGTTCGTAATCATGAAAGCTTGCGTTTTCCTTTGATGAGCTCCCTGCAAAAGTTTCTTGACTCTGTGGTGGCGGAGACGCCCTGCCTGTGTTGATGGGATCCAGATCTTTAACATTTATAAATGCGTTGATGATCATTAGCGCAGCTCCTAAAAGCCCTACCATGATGACCCAAAGCAACGTATTTTTACGTTTAGGTCCACCTGGTCCGCCGCCGAATTTGTGCTCCATCCATTGCAGCAATGTTCCCATCGATTCACCTCGCCATCCATCCTTTGCTTTGTGCTGCTGCGATCTCGATTTTGGCAGGATCAACTAACCAATTGCGTGAAATCCCTTGCTTGAGTCGATCCTTTTCTTGCTCACTTGGCGTCGCTATCGGGGTTGACTGCGTATCGCCGTGTGTACTTGCCATACGATCTTGCACTGTCGCGGTAGATCCGATTTTGATAGGATCTACGGGTTTGACAGGCTCCATGGCAGCAATGCTCTTACCTGCGGTTACCGGTTGTTTCTTCGCTTCTATATCATCAAGGGTTACCCTCACACTTGAAATGCTGGGTTTCCCGTTATTGTCTACCTGCACTTGCACTTGTACCTCCTCGATTGGCCATTCCGTTTGTTTCTGTGTGTCTTCTTTGATCAATGCTGCTAATTGCGTTTGAACCAATTGTTGCGTCTTCTTCTTTTCGGCATCTTGCATCTTATTAGCATCCTTTGTAATAGCTTCTAGTGACTTCATTTGTGATTGATTTCCAAAGCCTCCAGCCAGCATTGTTTTCTCATTCTGCTCTTTCTCCGCTTGGCTAAGCAGCTGATCCATATTCCAATCCTTCTGGAACAGCTGAAGCACAGGGGTAAGCAGCGTCAATAGAATAAAAAGACTCAAAACCGTCTTCACATACCGCTGCATCGTATTGCTTGGGAGCAGAAGATCAACAAACGTCGCGAGCATAATGACCATAATGACGGTTTTCAGCCATCCTGCTAACCAATCCATCGCCTAGCTCCTTTCACCTCATCATGACGGAGACATTGCTAATCGTGATCATGATGGTCAGGGCAAGAAAAAACATTAAGCTTACTGCCGCTAACGCAGCAAACACATAAATCAAGCTTTTACCAATGGTCTGTAGACAAGCTATGATCGGGCTATCACCTAACGGCTGCATAAGCGCCGCTGATAAGTTGTAGATGAAAGCTAGGGTTAAGATTTTGATTGCTGGAAAGGCACATAGGAGAACGAGGATGACGACACCTACAAGTCCTATCGCATTTTTGACCAGTAAGGATGCCCCTATCACCGTTTCAGTTGCATCCGAGAACAGCCGCCCTACGACCGGCACGAAATTTCCTGTAATGTATTTCGCTGTTCGAATCGCTACGCCATCTCTTACAGCCCCTGCAGTCCCTTGAATGGAAATGACCCCAAGGAAGACCGTTACGAATACACCTAGCATGCTTAAACTGACGGTGCGCAGCAGATTAGCTAACTGTGTGACCTTAAACTTATCGCTGAGTGAGCTTACGATGTGCAGCACAGCTGAGAAAAACAAGAGCGGGAAAACAAACACATAAATCGCTGTCCCCACTGAATGAATCATGAACACGATCAGCGGATGAAGGATGGCCACCGAAGTGACATTTCCCATAGAAGCTAATAAGGTTAGTAACAAGGGCATAATGGCGATCATGAATTGAATCATGGATGAGATGGCTGTCTTCGCATATCCGATTGCAACACTGAAGCTGTTAATGGCAATGATGATCAGCACCATATAGGTGATCGTGTAGCCTAACTTGCTTACCGTATTTCTCTCAAAAGAGCTTTGCAGTGTTTCAAGAATCATGCTAAATACGGTCAAAACAACAATCGAGGCTAGTAATTTACCGTTGATGATAATTTCGTGAAACACATAGCTCAGAAGCCCTTTAAAGATACTCTTCATACTAATGCCCTTGGTCCCAAGGAGAAGTTCCATGAAGGTAGGCGGCTTGCTTTCTGGGAAATATCCTCCATATTCCTTCATCAGCTTATCCCAATATTGCTCGACCGGCTCCGTATTCAGGCGGTTCGCTTGCTCTTGGATAATGACATCCGTTGGCGATTCAGCTGTTAACGAGCCTGACAAGCCGAGCCAGAGGCCCATCGTTAAAATAAATAATAAGATCCACCGGTTGTTCAGCTTCTGGTGCGAATAAAGTAGGTGCATTGCGTGTCACTCCTTAGGTGAATCTTCTAAGCAGGGAGCAGTTTAACCACAGTCTCGATGATGACTGTAATGATCGGAATGGCCATGACCATGATGAGCACTTTACCTGATAGCTCAATTTTGGAGGCTATGGAATCTTGACCAGCGTCTCGAACGATCTGTGCGCCAAATTCGGCGATATAAGCGACGCCTATAATTTTCAGTATCGTTTTGAGGAAAACGAGGTTCACGTTTGACTTCACAGCCAAATCCTCAAGTACTTGGATGACCGACGATATTTTGCCTATTAAGAATAAGAAAATCACAATGCCGGTAAAAGCGGCTAATAAAAAGGCGAACATCGGCTTCTGTTCCTTGATAATGAGCGTCAAAATCGTAACGATGAGTCCTAGTCCTACGATTTGGATGATTTCCATCAGACCACCTCATTGGAATAGGAAAATAGTTTTAATTTCTTTAAACAAGTTATCCAGCATACTAACGACCATAAAAAGCACGACCACGAAGCCAATGACCGTGACCCAGTGTGCCATATCCTCTTTTCCCATTTGCTTCAACACCGAATGGATCATAGCGATAATGATTCCGATGCCGGCGATTTGGAAAATGGCATTCACATCTACATTCATTCCTGGCACCTCACTCCGCCTTCAAGGAACTTGTCATGCACGGATAAATGACCCCCACTAATACATTAAAATCACGACTAGCGCTCCGATTAGGACACCTAGGCTTTTCCACATTTTCTCGTAGCGCTGCTGCTCATCTCTGGCATCCGTCTCTTCCGATTGAAGTTGGCTTATCGCAAGTCGTAAGTGCTTGATTTGGTCACTTCGATCTGAAAGTCCCAGCACGGGTCCCAGTTGGAGAATCACATCTTGTTCAGCTTGCCGCATGGAGGTTCTCGCCCAGACTTCCTTAACTGTCATTTGCCACAAATCTTTCGTCGACTCGCCATTACTTCCCAACAACCGTTCTGACATTAAACGAAATAAGGTAGAAAGCGGATCAGCCACTTGCTTGCTTAAGGAAGCAAATGCTTCAGGAAGCGGCGTAAGCGCATAGGCAATTTCCGTTTCCATTCGGCCTAGCGCACCTATAAGTCCGCGAATTTGCTTTGGTCGTCTTACATAGTGAGCAGCCTGGAGAAAGCCATACATGGAAGCTGCACTAAAGATCAGAACTCCTCCAACAAATTTCAGCATCTTCATCGTCCTTTGCGTTCGTCATCCATCCCCCATTGCCTTACCTTGTTGATCCAGGATCCGAAAGGAAGCAGGACCACCTTTTCTCCGCTGGAGGATCACATATTTCATAAACACGCCTTCCTCTATCAACTGGCGAAGTACGGGGCGTCTACGGACATCCTCAAAGCTTGCACCATGGGCGGTTGCAAGAACACGAATCCCTGTGTGCAGAGCCTCATGAATCGCATCAGCATCCTCTGCTCGACCAATCTCATCCACGATGAGGACCTCGGGTGATAAGGATCGAATCATCATCATCATGCCTTCTGCCTTCGGACAACCATCTAACACATCTGTGCGTGGACCTAGATCAAATCTCGGTACCCCTTTGACACAAGCAGCCAGCTCGGAGCGTTCGTCTACGATTCCTACTTTTTTACCTGATAGTGAGCTGTTCCTAGCCCCCCATTCACCACAACTGATGAGTCTAGCCAGATCACGAATTAATGTGGTCTTTCCTTGCTGCGGCGGCGAGATGATTAGGGTATGATGAATGTTTCCCAGGCTCTGATCAATCAGAAACGGTAAAATCTCCTGACCGACACCTCGAATTTCGCGCGCGATCCGAATGTTAAAGGAACTCACATCACGAATTTGCTTCACTTGACCTTGGTCGAGAATCGTTCGGCCAGCAAGTCCAACTCGATGACCGCCTGAAACGGTGATATATCCTCTTCGCAATTCTTCTTCAAAAGTGTACAGCGAATGATTCGTTAGGATCTCGAGCAGTGTTAGACAATCTTGCCTCGTCGGCTTGTAGGCCAAAGCTTCCTGTGTGATCATTTGCCCACGTTCACTTATGAAGGCATAACGGTCGGCCCAGCTGATTTCAAGGGGACGCGACTCTCTCACCCTGATTTCTTCTACGCTAGCTTGTACGTTCGGCGGGAGTTCGCTAAGCATCAATCGGATGTTCTGAGGCAACAAGTGTGAAATACTCGCTAGCATCGGGAGACAGCCCTCCAAGTTGTCCAGTCTTCTATATTCATTTCTATGCTTACTAGAAAGAAATATGACCGATTACTTACTTTTTAATAATCCCAATAAACAAACAACTGACACCAGCTATGATCCATAACATCTTCCCATATGATAGTTTTTCGGCTATGCCTACTAATCCAATCGTTGTCGTAGTTAATAGTACTAGAGGACCTACTAGTGCTAGAGCTGAATTCACCAACAGCGCTTTCTCAATCGTAGCCAGCCGAAGCATGAGAATGGCTGCAATTATTTCGATACTCCCCGACATCATCCGCAAGGAAGCCATCGTAAGTACGATCTTGTTCATGAATAGACTCACCTCCTAAAAGTTTTGAGTAGCCCCAGCAAGCGAAGCGGAATTGCTGCCTCAAAACTCGCTTCGAAAGCATACGCTTTTCCCTACTTTATGCGAGCTCGTCTCATTTTAGGCATGCTGGGCACCTCCATTTGTGCTCATGCATATGCTGTACACATAATTGATCCTTCGAAGGACAGTGAGGAGAAATACCGATGGAAGTGACCTCTCAATTAAAATGGAACCCCGTTCTTGCCGACCCTACAGGACAAAGGCAACCGAAACCAAGAACGTTGGGGAAAACAATGGTGATGGATAAAGGGCTCGGCATGCTGGCCTTTCAGGATTTACTCCACACCTCGAGTGCACATATGGATATGATCAAACTTGGATTCGGCACATCACCGCTCTACCCACTAGCCGTTTTGCGAAGCAAAATAAACCTGGCCAAAGAGAATAACATTCTCATTTACCCGGGAGGTACTTTTCTGGAAGTGGCTGTGCGCCAGCATGCGGTAGATTCTTTTTTTGATATGATACTTGCTCTCGGCTTTAATTGCGTTGAAATATCGGACGGTACCATTCAAATGGATCGTAGACAGCGAAATGAGCTGATTACCAGAGGTTTAGATGAAGGATTGGAAGTCGTTACGGAGTATGGAAAAAAAGGATGGGGCTCTTCCATTGAGTTAGCAGAATTAATTGAGACTGTTATCATCGATTCGGAATTAGGTGCTTCCCTAGTCACGATTGAAGCACGTGAATCGGGCATGGGGGTTGGTATTTTCGATGGAAACGGGAAATGTAAAGATGAGGAACTGCATAGCGTACTTGCGTCCATTTCAGGAGATCAGCTCTTGTGGGAAGCGCCTCTAAAAACGCAGCAGGTGCATCTGATTAACTCCCTTGGTCCCGATATTCACTTAGGCAATATATCGCCAGACGAAGTCATTGCGTTAGAAGCTTTGAGGAGAGGGCTGCGTTCAGACACGTTGTCCTTAGGTATGAAATAAACGGCGACATTGTCCTTTTTAGGACAAATGCGTTTATCTAAAAATATAGCCGATATATTAGGTGAAATCTATAAATTCTATATTTCCAGAAAGGATTAGCACATGCATATCGAGGTGATCGCCAACATCGGCGAAGCAAGAAGTGACGAGTTTCTCCATAAAACCGTCATTGTCGTTGATGTTTTACGTGCGACAAGCACAATCATCACCGCATTGATGAATGGCAGCAAGGGCGTAGTCCCTGTTGATACAGTTATGAAAGCAAAGGAATTAGCTCGAGAGGGAGATCTGCTCGGCGGTGAACGCTATTGCAAAAAGATCCCAGGGTTTGATTTTGGCAATTCGCCACTTGAGTATACACGCGAAGCCGTACAAGGCAAACGTGTCATTTTGACGACCACTAATGGCACAAGAGGGATTCAAAAAGCGATTAAAGCCGACCGTGTGCTCGCAGGAGCCCTTATGAATGCAAAAGCCACTGCAGCGGCAGCAATCGACCTCAAAAGGGACACGGTGATCGTCTGTGCGGGTACGCAGGATGTATTCTCCCTAGAGGACGGTCTCTGTGCCGGCCTCATATTAGATGAAATCGCGACCTTACATGGTGAGAATCAAATGATGGCGAATGACTTTGGCTTGGCGATGCGCGGCTGCTATCTCGAAGCCAAGGACCGATTATTCGAGACCTTGCTCGCCTGCAGTAATGGTAAAAAAATGAAAAAGTCCGGCTTCCTTGCGGATGTCGAACTTTGCAGCAAAACCAATTTTACGGATTGCGTTCCCATTCTGGAGCATGATCAGATGGTTCCCTTCCAACGATAGATAGACTTCACCTGCGTTCTAAATACAAGCCCCCTTCATAAACTAAATTGACGAGAATGATGACGAGGGGTTTTGTTCATGAACGGTGATTTGTTATTGTTAATTCTTATTATCGTAGGACTTATAGGCCGCACTCCGATTATTACAACGGCGGCTTGTCTTTTACTTGCGGTTAAACTAATTGGTCTCCAGCGCTATTTCCCAACCATGGAGCGCAAAGGGTTGGAGCTTGGCTTGCTATTCCTGACAATCGGTGTATTGATTCCTTTTGCAAGTGATCGTATTTCGATGAAAGATATTCTTTCTGTCTTTACAACATTGCCAGGAATCGTTGCCCTGCTCGGAGGCGCGATCGCCACCTATATGAACGGAAAAGGGTTGGAATTACTAAAAGTAGACCCACAATTAATTGTGGGTCTTGTCATTGGATCTATATTTGGTATCGTATTTATGCGCGGTATTCCAGTAGGTCCACTAATGGCTGCCGGAATAACGGCATTTTTACTGAAGCTTGCTTATTTTATTGCGGACAAACTCCATTAAGAAACCATTAAGATTTCCAAGTTATCTGCGATCTTCTGGACCACCAACGAAGGCTTGCTCCGCAGTGTCTAGACCATACGCTGTGTGAAGCGCACGAATCACTTCTGATAAATTCGAATTGTCAATTACGCATGACATTTTGATTTCGGAGGTACTTACCAATGAGATGGTAATCCCTAGATCGGAAATGACTTTGAACATGGTTGCTGCAACACCTGGTGAACTCACCATTCCTGCACCAACAATGGATACTTTCACTAAATCAACTTCGGAAGTCACTTCACGGTAGCCAACTTCAGCACGAAGTTGCTCAAGAACATCAAGAGCTTTCTCGCGATCCGCCAGGTTCGTTGTGAAAGAGAAGTCAGCAGATCCGTTAATCACACCGCTTTGAACGATGATGTCAACGTCAATTTGCACTTCAGCAAGTGCTAGGAAAACCTTCGCAAGCTGACCAGGCTTTTCAGGAACACCCAGAATACTAATTCTTGCTACATTTTTGTCATAAGCGATGCCACGAACGACGATTCCTTGCTCCATCACTGCTTCCTCCTTCACATTGGTGCCTTCATTGTAATTAAAGCTTGAACGTACCACGAGGGTCACGTTGTAATTTTTCGCATACTCGACTGCGCGAGGATGAAGGACTGCAGCGCCAAGGTTGGCAAGCTCCAACATCTCATCATAGGAAATTTCAGCAAGCTTTCTAGCTACTTTCACAATACGAGGATCCGTTGAATAAATGCCATCAACATCCGTATAAATTTCACAAAGATCTGCTTTGATCGCTGCAGCAAGAGCAACAGCTGTTGTATCTGAGCCGCCGCGGCCCAGTGTAGTAATCTCGCCAGCTTCGGTCATCCCTTGGAAACCGGCAACGATGACGACATTCCCTTGTTCAATCGCATTCAGAACACGATGCGGTTGAATATCTGTTATTCTCGCTTTACCATGTACGGGCTCTGTATAAATGCCACTTTGCCACCCAGTGTACGAAACCGCTTGTTCACCAAGATTATGTATGGCCATCGATAACAGTGCTACGGAAACTTGCTCGCCTGTTGTCAACAACATATCCATTTCACGAGCCGGAGGGGCTCCATCGTAAATTTGCTTGGACAAGTCGATTAAATCATCCGTTGTATCTCCCATCGCAGAAACGACAACAACACAGCTGTGTCCAGCTTGTTTACGCTCTACGATTCTTTTTGCAACTCGCTTCATTCGCTCCGCATCACCGACAGAGCTACCGCCAAATTTCATCACTATAAGAGACAAAGCTGACCCACTCCTAACGCATACTAGTGCATAACAATTCAATATTATAGCATACATTTAGCGGGCTGTGGCAAGAAATGAAAAAAAGCCTTTCGAGCTCCGATGAGTCCGAAAGGCTTGCTGATTAGTTGCTTGCGCGTGAAAGGTATTTTCCATCATCTGTATCAACGGAAAGAACATCGCCTTCGTTGATGAAAAGCGGCACCATTACATTAAGACCTGTTTCCACTTTCGCATTTTTCAAAGCACCTTGTGCTGTGTTTCCTTTGACGCTTGCATCCGTTTCGATAACTTTCAAGTCAACGCTCTTCGGAAGATTAATCCCTAGAATTTCACCTTGATAGCTCATGATCTTGATGTTCATGTTTTCTTTAAGGAAGTTCAATTCCCATTTCAATTGTTCGTGGGCAAGGGAAATTTGATCGTAAGTCTCCGTATCCATGAACGTGTACTCGTCGCCAGCTGCGTACAAGTATTGCATTTCACGGTTTTCGATGTGGGCACGCCCAACGTTCTCACCAGCACGGAAAGTACGCTCAACCGTATTTCCGTTACGTAGGTTTTTCAGCTTGGAGCGCACGAATGCAGCGCCTTTACCTGGTTTTACGTGTTGGAAATCTAGAACTGTAAAAATATCATGCTCAACTTCAATTGTAAGACCTGTTTTAAAATCGTTTACTGATATCACTTGTGAATCCCTCCGCTAGTCAATGATAAGAAAATCTTTGGTAGAATGTGTAAGTATTTTAATGCCTGTCTCAGTAATTACAACGTCATCCTCAATTCGAACTCCACCAAAATCAGGGAGATAAATACCAGGCTCAACGGTAACAACCATACCAGGTGCTAAAATCGTATCTTCGGTTTTCGACACACGAGGAGATTCGTGAACCTCCATCCCCAACCCATGTCCGGTCCCGTGACCGAAATAATCGCCATAGCCGCGCTTCACGATCACATCGCGAGCGAAAGCATCGCCTTCTCTGCCTGTAATCCCCGGTTTGAGGTTCGCCAAACAATGCAGTTGTGCTTCCAAGACAATATCATAAATTTCTTTATGCTTGTCAGTCGGCTTTCCTAGCATAACCGTTCTTGTGATGTCAGAGCAATAACCTTTATAATACGCTCCAAAATCCAATTTGACAAATTCGTTTAATTGGAGAATGCGATCACTTGCTTTACCGTGAGGCAATGCTGAACGCTCGCCAGAAGCCACGATCGTCTCGAAAGACGTCGAGGTCCCTCCATTTTTGCGAATGAACACTTCAATCTCTAATGCGATATCTAACTCTTTAACACCTGGTTTAATGAAGTTAAGGATATGTGAGAAGGTTTGATCGGCCAAATCAGCCGCTTCCTGCATCACTTGCAGTTCAGCCTCGTCCTTCACCATGCGAATCAATTCAACAAGACGTGAAGTTGGCACGAATTCGATGCCTGGAAGACCTTGTTGATAGTTTAAGAAATCACCATAAGAAACGTCGCTTTGTTCGAAACCAAGCTTATTGATCCCTTGCTGCTTCAAGAGTTCTGTTACAGTCTCGATCGCCTTTGCTTTATGTTCAACCACTTCAAACAATTTGGCTTGCTGCGGCGCTTGCGTCATATAACGGAAATCAGTTAATAAAATGGCACGGTCTAACGTAATAAGTACATAGCCAGAAGAACCAGTGAAACCAGATACATATGTACGGTTATATGCGTTCGTGATGAGTAGTGCCGGTAAATCCTGCTGTTGCATAACCTCGCGAAGACGTTCAATACGTTTCTCCTGCATCCAAATCACCATTCCTTCTTAAAGTTTTGCTTAGCAAAACGTTCTTCGTAAGCATATGCTTACAGATGGGGCAGTAAAGCTCGTAAACCAAGCGCATAGCTGTCAGCGCCAAATCCACAAATTTGACCAATCACAACAGGTGCGATGACCGAATGATGACGAAATTCTTCACGTTTATGAATATTCGAAATATGAACCTCTACCGTTGGCAGTTGTACCGTAGATAAGGCATCACGAATCGCATAGCTGTAATGGGTGAAAGCACCAGGATTAATCAGGATGCCGTCCTTCGTACCGTACGCTTCATGAATTTTATCAATAATCTCACCTTCATGGTTAGATTGGAAGCTCTCCAATTGAAGCGAAAGCTCTGTTCCCAGCTCATGCAAACTTTCGATGATCGAGGAAAGTGTTACGGTTCCATATACGCCAGGTTCACGTATGCCAAGCATATTCAAATTCGGACCATTCAAAACAAGAACCCTTTTCAATTGGAAATCCTCCCGCAACAATCTTCATTGGCTACTAGCAAGTTGCTGCTAATTAACCTTTGATATTTTACCATAACTTTCATGTCTTGTGTATAGCCTCTGTTGTTCTGCTGCTTGTATATTCAATAGCAATGGAATACCCTATGAACATCCCCCATACAAGGAATAAACAAACTTCACTTATGATCGTATTTAGCTCTAGCTCCGTTATCCAATATACCATCCCTGTAATTGGTCCTACGATTAGGTAAATGATCGCCCACCACAATGCTCCATAACCTATCCCCCAAAAAGGACTGCGTAATTTCCACAAGGTTACCATGTAGATGAAGGCTGCAAATATCGAGAATAGCGCAAACGCCAACCACCCTATAAACAATCCCATCCAAGTATTGAAGAAATCATGTTTGAAAAAAGGTTCAACCAGAAAACCAATTCCTATGGTTGTAAACTTGAAAAAATTTTCGACAATTTTGAGAGCACCCCAAATTAGCCCAGCAAAAAAACCGATATATAATACAAATACCCAGCGATTTGTATGCTTTTTCTCCGCGGCATGCGCACTGCTCATCTGCGATCTTCCTTTCTCTACCGATACGGCTTGTCTTTTCATTGGCAATCATAGTATGTTCTGTCGCTATCGGTAGCATTCAACACCTGAATCCGTTACAATAAGAAAGTGAGTAACTGAATTCGAGAAAGATGAGAAGGTGAATCTTGTGGCAGAACAAAACAGTATATACGGAGGACAAGCCGTCATCGAGGGCGTCATGTTCGCAGGAAGAAATGTGCATGTAACTGCTGTGCGCAAAAAGGACGGTTCCCTTGATTTTTTGGAAGTACCCAAGAAAGTGATTCCATGGGTTCAAGCACTTAAGAAAATTCCTTTTGTTAGAGGAATTGTTGGGATTATCGAATCGAGCGCCAAAGGTGCACAGCACTTGAATTTCTCCGCCGAATCGTTCGCTGAGCAAGAAGGCGATGATAACACAGTGAAAAAGGAAGAGAAAACAGGCATCTTCTCTAACATTTCGATGTTTTTAGGCGTTGCTGTCGTTGGTGTCCTTTCATTTCTATTCGGGAAATTCATTTTCACCTTAGTTCCAGCTATTATTGAACAGTTTTTGTTTCAAAATGTATTTAGCAATCAAATTCTTCATAATCTTATAGAAGGTGTAATCAAAATTATTTTGTTGGTGGGGTATATTTACTTCATCTCCCTTACACCTATGATTCGGAGATTGTTTCAATATCATGGCGCAGAACATAAAGTCATCAGCGCTTATGAAGCTGGTATGGAATTAACAGTAAGCAATGTCCAAAAATTCAACACCCTTCACTACCGTTGTGGCAGCAGCTTTATTGTATTTACTGTTTTAATCGGTGTTGTCATCTACTCATTCCTTCACTATGACGGAATGGTCGAGCGTATTGTGCAGCGTTTAATTTTGTTACCATTGGTTATCGGTGTTTCTTATGAAGTATTGCGTTTTACGAATTCCCTTCGTGAAGTACCTGTTCTTCGTTATCTAGGTTATCCGGGCCTTTGGCTTCAACTGCTTACAACCAAAGAACCTGAAGACAGTCAAGTTGAGGTGTCCATTGCATCATTTAACCGCATGCTAGAAGCGGAAAAACGAATTATGGAGGGACGGGCATGAGAAGAAAGTTTTCCCCGATTGAGATTGCCATAGGAATTTTGATTGCCATAGGCTTGCTCGTTAGTCTGCGTGTATTATTCATTCCTATTCTTGTGCTTGGGGCGATATTTCTACTGTATAAATTCCCACCTTCCCGCTGGAAGAAACCTTCCATTCCTCGTGGAGCTGAAAAAGGCAAAACGAAGAACGCGAAATTTCGCGTAATCAATGGCACCAAAGATGCTGATAAGGATGACTTTCCTAAGTATCACTAATTCAAGGATTTATGCGGTGGTCTCATCACATATTTCTCATAGTTTTCTTCATATGTGCTGGCTGACCAGCCCTTGAAATACGCTTTGGCAGCCAGATAACCTGACTCATATAATGACATGCTTAACTCCTTGGAAATGGTGAACTGTGTATTACCCACACCTAACGTAGGAATTTTAACGGTTCGGAAGCGATTCTTTTGCTCAATGTAGCGTTCATCATGCGCACTTAGCATTGTACTGAAAAGTGCTTCTAGCATCGTAATTGGTCCTCGGATGGTATGCGTAGGCGTATCACTCTTCCCAACGAGCTGGAAGCCTATGACGGGCACCAACTTCGTGCGAGGCATTTCTTTATCGAACACCCACAATGGGAAGTTGCTTAACAAGCCGCCATCCACGATATAATTAAATTGCTCTGTGAAAGGCTTAGCCTTCGCAGAGCTTTTTATATTTCGCCGAATTCGGACTGGATCGAAGAAATAAGGAATGCTCGTGCTCATTCTCACAGCTTTGGCAACCGAGAACTTCCCGGGTTCGATGCCATATTGGGCAATATCATTAGGCAGCACCAATAGCTTGCCCTGTGTAATATCTGAAGCGATAATACGGAGCTGATTGGGCTTGAGATCACCAAACGTGCGAATACCTTTAGCTGCTAGTTGTTGATTGACCCAATGCTCCAAGGCTTCACCGGAATATAATCCTTTTTTGAGCAACAAGCGTGCCGCAGGGCCAATGATCTTCGTATTGAAGATCGGAGAGCGCTGCATAAACGATTTGAAAGGAGCTCTAAGGATCAACTCCCTCATCTCTTCCCCTGTGTATCCTGCAGCTAACAGAGCAGCCACAATCGCACCAGAGCTTGTACCTGCGACTTCATGGAAGGTATATCCTTGCTCATTGGCTGCGCTAATGCTACCGGCCAAAGCAATCCCTTTGACTCCACCACCTTCAAACACACCATTAATCTTCATCCCCTGCATCCTCCCATAGCTCTCATTCATAGGCTTCTTAGGTATGTATGCAGGAGCAGTTTGTTTCTATACCCATAAAAAAAGACAGAGCCCGTAAACGGACTCTGCCTAATTCTCTGCCTCTAATTCTTTACGAACATTCATAAGTTCATCTGCTCGACTAGGATCTCTTCGGAAGTACTCCAATAAGGTTTCAATGCAAGTAATTGAATCCCAGCTCAAGTGGTGCTCAATACCTTCGACATCCTTATATATATTGTCCTCATGGACACCAATTGTCGTAAGAAAATTTTCCAAAAGTTCATGTCGATCCATTAAACGCTTGCCCATTTTTTTCCCTTTGGGCGTAAGGATGAGACCGCGATATTTTTCATAGATTAAATAATTATCTTTATCTAATTTTTGAATCATTTTAGTCACGGAGGAGGGGTGCACTTCAAGCCCTTCAGCAATGTCGGAAACACGAGCGTAACCTTTCTCATCGATAAGCTTGTATATTCTCTCCAAATAATCTTCCATACTTGGCGTAGCCATTGCTATATTTCCCCCTGCTGTGCGTATTTCATTCCACATAAAGGTTTTCTCAACCCATACTGCTTTCCTATCATAATCCATCTACCCAGATGCGGTCAAATCTCCCATGTTTCCTTAGGACTTCCCTTTGGCACACTAAAATAATAGTTTATCAACCAGCATTGTGAAGGAGGCCTTCATGTCTACTGAGTTACTTACGAGACCGCAACCTAGCACGACGATTTTCGTGCCAGAGCTTGTTTATTTTGAACCAGATGCCATGAATTATCCCAAAGGACAGCAGATTTATGAATGGGCTCAAAGAGAAGGCCTTGAGATTCATATGACGACATCACACAATCAAATCCGCGATTTGCCTGGTGAAACCGAATTAGATAAATATCGGATTGCCAAGCGAACCTTAGTCGTCGGTATACGAAAAACATTAAAATTCGAGACGTCCAAGCCTTCCGCCGAATATGCAATCCCTATCGCAACAGGCTGCATGGGACACTGTCATTATTGCTATTTGCAAACAACGATGGGGGCCAAGCCTTACATTCGTGTCTATGTGAACATCGACGATATTCTCGGAGCAGCCAAACGATATATAGAGGAACGAGATCCTGAGATTACACGTTTTGAAGCCGCGTGTACCTCGGATCCTGTAGGGCTTGAGCATATTTCAGGCTCACTTAAACAATTGATTGAATTCATGGGTGAACAAGAACATGGCCGTCTGCGATTTGTCACCAAGTATCATCACGTTGAACCATTACTAGATGCCAAACATAATAAGCATACACGTTTTCGCTTTAGCGTGAATGCGGATTACGTGATCAAGAACTTTGAACCGGGTACGTCTCGATTCCATGAGCGCATTGAAGCGGCAGCCAAAGTAGCCAAGGCTGGGTATCCGCTTGGTTTCATCATTGCGCCTATTATTTGGCATGAAGGCTGGGAAGAAGGTTATGCAACCTTACTTGAGAAGCTCTACAACACACTTCCAACAGAAGCCACCCACGATCTGACGTTCGAGATGATTCAGCATCGCTTCACCAAAACGGCAAAAAATATTATTGAGAAACGGTATCCCAAAACGAAGCTGGAAATGGATGAAGAGAAGCGAAAATACAAATGGGGCAAATATGGGAAAGGCAAATACGTTTATAAAGATGAACAAGCTACCGCGTTGAGGGAATTTATTACGGAACATATTTTCGAAAAATTCCCTCAAGCGAAAATTGAATATTTTACATGAGCCTTAAAATTTCAAGAAATCTGGTGTAATGGAGTTCAACCAAAGGGTAATTTGTGTCATTTTACCCGTATAAAGAAGAATGGCGATGACGATCATCAAGCCTCCGCCAATTTTCATAAGCAGGTTGGAATAGCGTAGAATCCATTTGGTTGAACCGATAAAAAAGGAAAGAACGAAAAAAGGGATCGCAAATCCAAGCGAATAAGAGGTCGTTAGTTGAAACCACGTTCCCGGTTCTGTTGCAGCTAAAGCAAGAATAGCCGACAGAATTGGGCCTACGCATGGTGACCAACCGGCGGCAAAGCCCATGCCTACAAAGACTGAGCCAATGTAACCGGCTGGACGGAATTTAATCGATAGTTTGCGCTCTTTCATAAGCCATTGCGGTTGAAATATCCCGAGTAAAAAAAGTCCCATAACAAATATTAATAGTGCGGCGATTTGACGGAGCAAGTCGCGATAGTCGATAAAGAAGCTGCCGACAAAACCTGCTGTTAATCCTAAAGCGTAAAAAATGATGGAGAAGCCAACGATAAAACTTAACGTGTGGAGCATGGTTTGACGCCTAACTTGTACAGTTGTTCGCCCTGACTTAAGTTCACTAACAGAAATACCTGTTATGTAGGATAAGAACGACGGATATAAAGGCAGACAACAAGGTGAAATGAAAGAAGCTATTCCCGCCCAGAGGGCGATCCAAATATTAACTGAATCCATGGTTTATATCCTCAGTCCTCTTTTTAAAATAATCCCTATTAAAATAGCGATGAGGCTCAGTACAACCGTCCCTCCTGGTGCTAGATCCCAAATCCCGGCTACAACTAGACCAACGATTACGGCAATTTCCGAGAATAATATCGCTAAGAAAACGGAATGTTTGAAACTACGCGCAATTAACAAGCTGCAGGCGACTGGTATTGTTAACAACGAAGAAACTAATAAGGCACCTACTATTTTAATAGCAACTGAAATGACAAGTGCCGTCAGCATCGTAATCATCATATTATAAAATTTCAATGGAAGTCCACTTACACTCGCTGCATCCTCATCAAAAAACATCAAGAAAAACTCTTTAAAATGAAAAGCAATAACACCGATAACCAGCACACACACAACTAAAACCACCCATAAATCCGTGGAATCAAGCGTATATATACTGCCGAATAAGTAACTCATTACATTCATATTAAAGCCTTTGCCCAAGGTAAAAAGTAGCGTTGCCAATGCTACGCCGCCTGACATAATAATGGCTATGGAAAGCTCTGCGTAGGTTTTATACGCCTTGCGTAGCCGCTCAATAGCAAATGAAGCAAGCAGGGCAAATACAAGCCCAACCCCTAAAGGGTATACATTAATCAAGAAGCCAAGAGCTACACCAGCGATCGAAACATGAGCTAGCGTGTCCCCGATCATAGATAACCGCCTTAGAACAAGAAAAACGCCCATTAATGGCGCTGTAAGCCCGATCAATAATCCACCTATTAATGCACGTTGAAAAAAGTACTCTGTAAATATGTCCAAATTGTCCGCTCCTTACTGAACTCCGATCATCTCTCGAATCTGGCCGAGTGAATGCGTTAAATTGGTCTCACGGCAATCCTCGGGATCATGGGTATGCTTCACATAAAACTTGATGCCTCCGCTTACTTGCTGAGGCTCTGTTCCTAGATAAGACTGTATCATGTCCATATCATGAGATACCATAATGAAGGTCATATGATGATGCTGATGCATATGCTTAATCATTCGAAAGAAACCAATCTGCGTCTCGGCATCAATACCTACCGTAGGCTCATCTAGAATGAGCAACTCTGGATTGTTTACAATCGCACGAGCTAAGAATGCACGCTGCTGTTGACCACCTGAGAGCTGGCCAATACGCCGATTGGCTAAATCCTCAATGCGCATGGCTAACATTGCGTCTTCTGCTTTTTGCTGATCAGCTTTGGATAATCGGCGATAAACGTTCTTTTTGGTATACATGCCAGAAAGCACGACTTCCCGTACTGTTGCTGGGAATAACGGATTAAAGGCGTTCTTTTGTGGGACATAGCCGATCCGTTCCCAATCCTTAAATTGATTCAAGGGTCGGTCAAATAATCGAATTTCGCCACTTGTTGGTTTCAATAGGCCAACTAGCATTTTCAGAAGTGTTGTTTTACCCGCGCCGTTGGAACCAATCACGCCAACAAAATCGCGCTCAGACACATCAAACTGAAGATTATTGATCACAGTCTTATTTTCGTATGAAAATGAAATTTGATCAATTGAAACGATCTTCTGATGGCATAACATGTTTTTACTAATCTCCATCTGGTTACTCCTGACTACCGAAGAATGGTCCTACTCCTTTTATTGTAATGCGAGGACTAGGTTTTTCAAATTTTTGTCCATAATCGAGATATAATCTTCCCCTGCCTCAAGTTGATCATTGGTAAGACCCTCAAGCGGATTAAGTACTAACGTATCTACTTTCGCATCTTTGGCTAACGTCTTTGCCAACTTATCCGATACGAGCTCCTCGAAAAAAATATACTTGAGCTGGTGGTCTCTAATATAGGAATTAATTTGCTTTAAATCCTGTGCGGTTGGCTCTGCATCTGGTGATAAACCCATAATCGACATTTGAGTCAAGCCATAGTCTCTACATAGATATGCAAATGCATGATGAGATACAGCAATTTCTTTTTTTGCCGTTTGAGCAAGTTCCTTTTTGTATCTTGTGTCTAGTTCCGATAATTTAGCGTTATAGGTCTGATAGTTTTGCTCATACGCATCCTTATGCGCTGGATCCGCCTCAATTAAAGCTGTTTTAATATTATTAGCCATTTTCTGTGCATTTAACGGGCTTAACCAAGCATGAGGATCAAATTCTTTTTTATTTTCATCCGTTGTGATCAAATTCGCACCTTGACTTGCTTCTACGACGCGAACAGTCGCTTGGCTTGAGAGGCTTCCAAGAAAATCTTTGACCCATCCTTCAAAGCCTGCACCTTGATAGACAAAGATTTGTGCCCCAGACATATTTTTGATATCTCTGCTTTTGGGAGACCAATCATGCGGTTCGACACCTGCTGGGACAAGATTAATCACATTCACATAATCGCCGCCAATTTGCTTCGTGAAATCATATAAGGGATAGAAACTAGTTACCACGTTCACTTTACCCTCTACTAATCCCGCTTTCGAGCTGCTACAGCCCGCGATGCAAAAAGCAACGATCATCAATATTCCTATGTAGATAAAACGCTTGGCATGTTTCGTCATGATTATAACACCCACTCTAAATCGTAATTTTTTTTATTAACGTTTTGATTATACGAGGTGGATTTATTGAAGTCAATATATCTAGCGAGGAAAGTCAAAAAAGCCAGCTGCATTGTTCACAGCATGGCCATTTCTAATTCTCTATGGTTTTACTCCACTACTTCGAGGCTTATTCTTCATCAGAACCTCCAGAATCACTGGAGCCACTCGAGTCTTCGGAATCCCCAGAATCACCTGAGCCCGATTCGTCAGAGCCTTCTTCCTTCTTAGCTTCATTCGCTTTCTGCTTTTCCTCGCTGCTCCCTTTTGTTGGTTTGTCTGACTCTTCTTTTAGCTTTTTATAACGCTCTTCCGATTCCTTAATGAGTTTAGCATCCTGCTCTTTTTGATATTTGATCACTTCATTGTACATCTGATATTGCTTTTTCAGTTCTTGATCAATCACACTTTCATTTTTAGCTTCAGCTTCTTTTTTCTTCTCTTCCTTCTTCTTCTCGCCTCCACCGAACAACGAACAAGCTGTCAAAGTGATGATCAATATCGCTAAAGTTATCCCTTTTCCTATACGTCGTATAAGCATCTTATTCACTCCGTGGTTAGTTTCCTATAGCTTGCCCTTAGTTTTTAAAAATACCCTCAAACTCAAAAGACCCCGTCCCTGAAATTCAGGAAAAGGGTCTTTCGTGTTCAAGGCTATTATTTCACGATCGCACCGTTCGGCATCGAATCCGGAACGGTCGCTAGCGTGAGTTGATCGCCGTGTGAAGCGGCGAGAATCATCCCCTGCGACAGCTCGCCGCGCAGCTTGGCGGGCTTCAAGTTCGTGACGCAAATCACCTTGCGTCCAACAAGATCATCGGGCGAGTAGAACTTCGCGATGCCCGAAACGACTTGGCGCTGCTCATAGCCCAGATCGAGCTGCAGCTTGAGAAGCTTGTCGGCGCCTTTCACAGGCTCCGCCGAAATCACTTGTGCAACGCGCTGCTCAACCTTCGCGAAATCGTCAATGCCGATTTCTTCTTTAGGCTCCGGCGCGGGCACAGCTTCACTAGCAGCAGCCGCGGCAGCTGCTGGCGCTTTAGGCTCATCGGTGCTTACAGAAGCACCGCCGCCCATCGCCTCGACGATATAGGCGACTTCTGCCGCTACGTCGAGTCTCGGGAACATAGGCTCTCCCTTTTGCACCGTAGTGCCGGCAGGGAGATGCCCGAAGGTCTGCACACTCTCCCACGCAGTCAAGCGTGGCAGATCTTCAGCAGCTAAGCCTAGCTGCGCCCAAATCAGTTCTGGCGTCTTCGTCAAGAAAGGACGAAGAAGTACGGACGAGATGCGCTGGGATTCAGCCAGCACATACATGACTGAGCCAAGTGTCTCGCGTTTGGCTTCATCTTTCACCATCGACCAAGGTTGCGTCTCGTCGATATATTTATTCGTGCGGCTAATCAACTGCCACACCGCGGAAAGCGCAATGGAAAACTCCATTTTCTCCATCGATTCCTCATACTTCGCTACAGTCGTACGTACCGTTTCTAATAGAGTTTCATCAAACTCAGTAGCGCCAGGAATATAAGACGGGATTTTACCGGCAAAATACTTGTCAATCATCACGATTGTACGGTTCAACAAATTACCTAAATCATTAGCAAGATCATGATTCACACGTTCGACAAAGCTTTCTGGTGTAAATGTTCCGTCAGCTCCAAACGGAACTTCTCTCATTAGGTAATAACGAAGAGCATCCAGTCCATAACGGTCAATAAGTGTTACAGGATCCACAACATTGCCTTTGGATTTGGACATTTTGCCATCCTTCATCAGCAACCATCCGTGTGCAAACACCTTTTTCGGAAGTGGTAAATCTAAGGCCATCAACATAATTGGCCAATAAATCGTATGGAATCGAACAATTTCTTTACTCATTAAGTGAACATCTGCCGGCCAATACGTCTTAAAGATTGATTCATCATCCGACCCATAGCCAAGTGCAGTTATATAATTGGAAAGTGCATCAATCCAAACATAGATAACATGTTTAGGATCACCAGGAACCTTGATTCCCCAGTCAAAGGTTGTTCTTGATACAGCCAAATCCTCTAAGCCGGGCTTAATGAAGTTATTTAGCATTTCATTCTTCCGTGATTCAGGCTGAATGAAATCAGGGTTTTCCTCATAATACTGGACGAGTCTATCCGCATACTTGCTCATCCGGAAGAAATACGTTTGCTCCTTCATCTTCTCTACAGGACGCCCGCAATCCGGACATTTTCCATCAACTAACTTACTCTCAAGGAAAAAAGATTCATCCGGAATACAATACCAACCTTCATATTCACCTAAATAAATATCCCCCTGATCAAGTAACCGTTGAAAAATCTTCGCAACTGCATCCTTATGACGATCCTCCGTCGTACGAATAAAATCATCATAGGAAATATCAAGCTTCGCCCACAGCTCTTTAATGCCGGACACGATATTATCTACAAACGCTTGCGGTGTTGTACCTTTTTCTTGTGCTTTTCGTTCAATTTTCTGTCCATGTTCATCTGTACCTGTTAAATACCTAACATCATAACCTTGTAATCTTTTGTATCGAGCCATTGCGTCACCAGCAACTGTCGAATAGGCATGGCCAATATGCAGTTTATCACTCGGGTAATAAATCGGCGTGGTAATGTAAAACGTTTTTGATTGTTCTGACATTATTCGTTCCTCCAATATCGGATAGTAGAAAACACAAAAAACCCTCATCCATCTTGGGACGAGAGTTGAACTCACGCGGTACCACCCAGGTTCCCCCGCCTTTCACAAGCTCGGGGCTCAGTAAGTCTATTACGACTTGCCCATTAACGCTGGGACACGAGACCAGCTTACTCTCCGCATTCTAGGTGTAAGCACTGCTGCTATACACACTTGTGCTGAGAAGCTCGAAGGTCTATTCTCCGGGACCATATTCCAAACATGCTCCTATACCGGCTTGCACCTGACCCGGCTCTCTGTTCATAGGCATCTGATTGTACTTATCCGTTCATCGAAATCAACAATATTTAGCATCTTTAAGCACAATATATCGAAAAAAATAGCCGCATGTCAAGCGGACAGAATCCTCTAAATTAATTTTTCCTCTTTGCTGGGACATGGTCCACGCCACCAGGGTGAAATGGATGGCATTTGCAGATTCGTTTCGCGGATAACCAAGAACCTTTCATAGGCCCATGAACTTCGATTGCCTCTAGCGCATATTGCGAGCACGTGGGATAAAATCGACATGTAGGTGGCTTGAGTGGCGAAATAAACTTACGATAAAAATGGATGGGTGCTAGAAGTACCCGTTTCATCTGTAATCTCCTATTTCCTTAGTAGAATAGTTACCTTCACTAACCATCTTGCATGAAAATAGGAATCCCGTCAAATCCAACGCTTCACTCCACCTTCATAACTGAAAACACTTCAAAAAACTTGTATATAAGTGAATCGACACCAAGGATTTCATCAGTAACTTCTTATTTAGTTCAGTTACTTTAGAAGCTATGTAAGGTATGAACTCAAACTGATCCCCTATGTTAGCTTTAACGTTTGGTAAAGAAACCTCTTTTACTGCTTTAGTACGAGCAGCCTTTAATTTGCGAAAAGCCATTAAACGACTTTCTTCAACTTTGAAGGCATAACAAATTTTTCGAATCAGCAGCTTAGCACTCCTATAGTTAATTTGTAACATCGCTGATAGACCATATGCCGTAATTTCGGACCCAAGCTCAAATAACGTCTGAATTGCTCTGAACCAAGTAAGTAAGGGTAATTTAGATTTATGCATGATCGTGCCTGCCGTAATCGAAATTTGCATTCTGCACTCTTTACACTCTAATAATCTGCGCGTTTGAATTTGAAAAGCTTCATGGTGATCACATCGAGGGCAATGAAATCCATTTGACCAACGCAATTTCATGAGAAATTCTTCGCACGCCTCTTCAGTATGGCAAGCTGACGATTCACAAGCGATAGATTCAAAATTCATCTCCACACCCCAAATAAGAACTTATGTTCTATATTTAATATTATTATATCAAACAAACGTTCTCATGTAAATAATTTTATGGTTATATTTTCACATTTATACATTTATTTCAAGGATGCTGTTATTCCTTAGACAACAAAAACTGTGACACATACAAGTCATTAAATAAGAAGTAAAATTGCTCGACCCGCCCAACAAATACTTCAAGATGTTCGTATGACAATTTTAATTTTGGACGTGCTCATCACTTCCGCGGGGATACATCTATGAATAATTGAACTGGACTCTGCTAAGGGGTTAGAGTTTCTCTCGCGTATGACTTGTAGATATCACAGAAAATTAGATTTCGAAGAAGCGAATAGCCAGGTGGAATTTTATGGTAATTCAACTTAAATCAGGACTTGTGGTGCCAGGTTAGGGGTGTTTGGATTGGGTCAGTTGGACTGCTCTAAGCAATGCAATGGGTTGGGATCAATAAGTTTGAGGAGATGAGCTGCGCCTTCGGTAATGTCGGCTTAGTGGGTTCGGGTTCGGGTTCGGGTATTGGTCTGCCTTGAGGTTAGTCATTGGACTGTGATGGGTTGCATTGTATTGGGTTGGGTTGCTTTTCGCTGGCGGGGTTCGGGTTTAAGGCAGCTCATAGGGCAGCTCATAGTGACAATGATCAGGTTTAGGTTATAATGTTGAGTGGAGATGGATCGAGGATTTTGGACATTTTATGCTATTATTTAGGATTGAAGGAGTTTATTCGAGATGAGAATTGAGATATTTCAAGATTTAGTGTGTCCCTGGTGCCGCATCGGGAAGAAAAATTTAACGGATGCCCTACAAGATTTTACTGCTGAACCTGTTGAGATTCACTATCGCGCCTATCAACTTGATCCTTCGACTCCTATCGAGGGGGAGCATTTTGAGACACTTATGCGCAAGAAATTTCGTGCGGATGAAGGTAAGCTGCAAGGGATGCTTCAACAAGTAACTCAGGCTGGACAAGCATCCGGTTTACATTTTGATTTTTCTCGAGTAACTAAAATGCCGAACACGTTAAAAGCGCATCAGCTTATTGCAATTGCACCTGAAGAAGTCAAAAAGCAACTTGTTGATGATTTATTCAAAGCTTATTTTGAAGATGGAAAAGATATTGGTGATGTGGAATTCCTGCTTGAAGCTGCAGATCGGCTGGGCATGGATCCGCAGCAAACACGCATCCGATTAAACGCCAAGGAAGGCTTGGAACAGGTTGAGGATGACCTTGCTTTTGCCAGTCAAGCTGGCGTTACTGGTGTCCCCTTCTTCGTCATTAACCGTAAATATGCTTTAACAGGAGCTCAACCAGCGGCTACGTTTCTACAGGCTTTAGAGCAAATTAGTGCAGAGGGTACGGACGAAGCATGATCTAAGGTTCAATATCACCCGGCATCTCCACATGGAGAGTCGGGTTTTTATAAGCTGATATGAGGAGTTTTACGAATGACTACTTTACTCAAGGCGCTCAAGCAGGTGCCTACTCGCATTATGATTGTAATTCTTCCTTTTATTTTGATGTATATGGTTGAATATTTGGAAAGGGGCACCTACAAAGAGCTGCATCATTGGTTCACGACTTATCCTTTTGCAGTGGTGCTTGCTTATTTTGTTGTCGGTGCTTTGTATTTGTTTCTAATTGCTGTAACGGGTAGAACTCGGCTTTCGTTCTGGCTCCTGTCTGCCGTGTTAATACCTATGGGCGCGATTAGCGGCAGTAAATTAAAGGCGATTGGTTCGCCTTATTATCCATGGGATCTTTATTTTAATAATCAACTTATGGAGTATAAGAAGTTTTTGAGCGGTTATTTAAATAATCGTATTATTGGCTATATGTTGCTATTTATCTTGGTTGTGGGCTGTCTGTTTCATTTCTTTTTGCGTAAGCATACTATTCGGTTTAACTGGATCGAACGCTGTGTATACGGTGTAATCGCACTTGTAATGGCGACTAGTTTGTATATGGATAAACCTATATCTTTCACAAAACTATATGGGATGTACACAGTACCTTGGGACCAAACGATTACTTATGACGAGAATGGATATTTGTATTCATCGGTACAAATGCTTAACTTTCTGAAGGTCGAGAAGCCTGATGGTTATAGTAAAAAAGCAATCAATGCCCTTCTGGACCAGATCCCGGATAAACCAGCTGCGAGTGAGAAAAAGCCGAATATTATTGTTATGTTGGGAGAGTCATTTTTCGATCCAACGACGATGAAAAATGTAACATTCAGCCGCGATCCTATTCCTCATTTGCATGAGCTGCAGAAAAAATTTACTAACGGGAAGATGTTATCTCCGCAATTCGGTGGAAGTACAGCTAATGTTGAGTTTGAGGTGTTGTCGGGGAATTCGATGCGTTTTTTCGGTAAATCACCCGATAAGATCATTCCATATATCGAATATATGAATCATGGTGTAGATTCCTTGGCGAGCATTACGACTAGACAAGGATATACGGCGACAGCGATTAATCCTTTTTTTAGCTATTTCTTTGATAGCAGAAAAGTGTATAAGCATTTCGGTTTTTCGCGATTTATTTCGAGTGAATATTTCCCCAATGATTTCTCAGGACCAAACTATGCAGATCATGCCGTTGTAAACAAAATTATTGAGGAAACCGAAAAAAGTGCCGGGCCTGATTTCGTTTTTGCCAATACGATGGAAAATCATCATCCTTATCCACCTGGAAAGTTTAGCAAGAATACGATTCAGGTTACCGGTGATATTTCGGCTGAATCGAAAAGTATCCTAGAAACTTATGCACAAGGTATCACAGCAACAGATCAGGCACTGCAATCTCTGGTCGATTATTATTCAAAAAAGTCAGAGCCGACGATTATCTTATTTTTTGGAGACCACTTCCCTTTCTTTGAGGAAGATTATAAAGTATACCGCGATGCCAAGTATGTGCTTCCTAATGACCCTGATCTGTATACGAAGACGCATTATACGCCATTTGTGATCTGGAATAACTTCGTTCCAGCTGAACAAGAGAAGCTGAATTTGACTTCAAGCCCTTCTTTTTTAGGGCCGATGCTGTTGCATTTGGCAGGTGTAAAGGGAAGTTATTATACAGATTATTTATATGAGATATCGAAGAAAATACCTGTCATTCCACCGCAAGAAATGTGGTCGACCTATAACATTCAGGCGAGTGATCTCGAAGGCTATGCGAAGCTGCAGTATGATAATCTCTTTGGTGGCCGATATGGCTATGAAGCTAAGGGCTACAAAGATACGATCGTACAACCTAGTTACACACTTGGGTACGGTGATCCCGTGATTTCGAAGGTCACTAAGGCTGAGAATAAAATTCTGGTAACTGGTTCTCCCTTCTTTTCCTCTTGCAATGTTTATATTGATGGGACGGAAATGAAATCAAATTTTGATGGCAAGGATACGCTTTATGTAGATCTATCAACCAATCCTGCTCTAGATCCAAACAAGCCCCATCAAGTTGAAATACGCGTGTATGATGATAAAAAGATGAAGATCGGTCAATCCAACCTTTATCCACTCCCATCGTCATGACAAAAGCCCCCTATGAATAGGATGAAGCATATCCTACTCTTAGGGGGCTTTTGTGCAGTGATGATCATTCCGCCTGCTCATGTTCATTTCTTCACGACGGTTACATCGGAAGACTTGGGGCACCATCATCTTTTGCGCCTATATACCTTCAATGTGAACGGTACGTCGTATGACCAACATGTTCATCAATACCAAGGTATTTCAGGCATTAAGTATGGACATTATCATGCATTCTATGGCATTACAGGGCCACCAATTGCATTGGCAAATGGTACACATATTCACTTCTTGCAAGGTGTTGTGGATCAAAATCTTTATAACACGAGCAGAAGAGGCGCTCTGGTTAAATCAGCTCAAATGGAAGGGCTTATTGTGCAGCTGCATCAGCATGCTTATCAAGGCTATTCGTCCACTGGGTTTGGGTATGAGCCTTGGTGACTTAGATCTTTTGAATGTGAATGGCCCAATTGAAAGTAAAGGTAGCTCCTGGCTCTAGCCCTTGAGCACCTGACATTTCAGTTGGGAAAGATTCATTGAACACGTTCATAATGCTTGTGTAAGGTTCAAGTGAAACTGCGTTTGTCCATGGCGCTGTGAAAAGTACGTGAATCGGGAATTTATCTCCCATTTCAAAGACAAGCTTCGTTCCCCGTGCCTCATAGGCTATCTCGCATACTTGCGTCCCAGGCGCAATGCTAAGCATCTGTGAGCCGCCAGGATACCTAGGCAGCGATGACACCGTCTCGCCTTTCTGCAAGCCCGCTGTGAGCGCTGTCGGCACGGGTTCACCTGCCGCAAACCCACCCGCGGTAAGCGGCCATTCTGCCACCGCGGGAATCGTTACACACACGCGGTCCGCTTCGCCTTCCGCGAACGCGAAGTACGGGTGAAAGCCAAGTGACAGCGGCATCGTATCGCCGCCGCGGTTGGCTATTTCACCGCTGAGCGACAGCGTACCGTCCTTCAGACGGTACGTGAAGCGGAAGCATGCGGCGTGTGGGAAATACGCCAGCATGTCCGGCGTCTCCGCGATGTCAAACTCCGCGGAGACATAAGCCCCGCCAGCCGCGTCCGCGCCGCTGGCAACGACCTTCCACGGCCGCTCGCGCAGCTGGCCGTGGGCGTGATCAGGCTCCCGATTCGCCGGGAGCCGGTATTCGCGGCCACCGAAGGTGAACGCCGCTTGTTTGACGCGCCCCGGCGGGAACAGAATGGGCACGCCGTAGCGCGAGGAATTGACGCGAAGCTCCGACAAGTCGTCGGGCTTCGCGATGTAGCTGTGGTTCCGCACGTCGAAGCGGAACAGGTGCAAGCCGACAGCCGGAATAATTTCAGCCACGGCTTCTGCTTGATGGTCGACGAGTCTTAGCGTCGACTCCCCTTCCCATTCACTATGTATAAGTTCATACTGACTCAACGTTAAATCCCCCTTAATGATTTTTATGATGATTACTGATTTGCGGTGTTTCGTTAAAACGATTTCGGGTTTGATAATAGTTATAAATCATTACGATGCCAAGTACAAGAATAACACTCGTAATTAGACTTCCCTCTGCCCCAAAAGCGCCACCCGATATCACCAAAGCACCTCTCGTTTCTGTCGTAATGAGAGATGTCATGGGAATGCCTGAAACGTCAAAACCAAATATACATCCTTGCATGAAATTCCAAGCCAAGTGCAGCCCTAAAGGCATCCACAAACTCCCGGAATACTCACGACACAAGCCCATCAGAAGTCCAGCCAAAAGGATATTGATAAAAGGAAATGGTGTACTCCACATCCCTGGATTGAAGCTATGCAGCAAAGCGAATACAATCGTTGATACCCCAACTGCAATCTTTGGACCATATCGATGTTTCACAATGCCTTGTAAATAACCTCGTGCAAAAAGTTCTTCGTTGAGCGCCACGCCAATAAACAGAAGAAAACTCCCTCCAATTGCGAACCCCTTCGACAAGCTCCAATCCATGTTAACGATGTGAATGCCACCGAACAACCATATCCCTAAACTGCTAATGGTGATCAGGGCAGCTCCCCAACCGAAGCCTTCACCTAAACGACGGCCAAATTGCATGGTATGCAGTCCTAACGACCATCCTTTTTTCCTCTCGAAGATATAGAAAGCTAGATAAACCCCGCTAATAAATCCTGCAATTTGTGCCCATAGTGACCCTTTTATAAAAAAGGGATTGCTAGTGACCGCCTCCATACTTGCAATGAGATCAGGATTTAGCCTCACTGCCATAATGGCAACTGCTATAGATAGGATGACAGTAATGACAATGATGAAAATTAGTGTTAATAGTACCTTCCCCACAATCTGAAGGATGGGGAACGACTTTCTCTTCTTCAATTCGATATCTAATCACTCCTCTCATTAAGAATCTATTCGTGAAAAACTACGCAAAACCTCCCATTTCTTAGAAAGGAAACTCTTGTGCAAACGATTACGCCATGCCACAATAGGACTATCAAAATGACACTTTGACGGAGGAACACATGCTTTTTGTCCTTTTTGCACTTTGGTTCATCGCATCAGGTTTGCTGATTGTCGACCCCAGTTCACGTACAATGCGATGGATGAGCGCAGTTGCTTTTACTGGCGGGTCAGGTGCCTTGGCTGCCGTCATATCAGCAGATGTCATCCCTTATTTCCAAGAAACAGCGCCAAATCCGTCGCTAAGCGCCTTCTTTTATCGTGTTATGAGTTTCAGCTCATTGCTCTCCTATTATGGATTACCTTATTCTTTCGCAATACTTGCTCTAGCCTATCATTCAACATGGCAAAAGCCTCTCTTACGCACATGGTTACCTCTAGGCTTGCTTGTACCACCACTTATTTGTTTGATCTTATTACCTGGTTATACCGAAGAAATGCCAATCAATTTCCGTATCGTCGCAACTTGGGCGTTCCCCTATATCCTAATTGGTTCTTTGCTGATTGTCCTCAAAAAAGAGCATCTCCCAGCGATGAAGCGGACACATTTGTTCACGTGCCTTGCACTACTCCCGCCTATACTTTGTGTTGGCATTCTCAACTATGTCATGCCTAGCTTCGGTTTCTATCGCTTGTGGATTTATCACGTGTGGATTTTGGCCTTTGTCGTGCCATTCTTTGTATTTACATTTTTCAAATACGGATTTCTTGGTATTCGACTGCTCATTGAGCGCCGTAAACTGGATTCTACCCTCCGCGCCATTACGTCCGGTACAGCCATTCTTAATCATGCGATCAAAAATGATGTGGGGAAAATGCGTTTGTTTTTAGAGAAAATGAAGCAGCACGCTATGGACACTGGGCAAACAGAACTCACACAAGATATCCATGTCGTTATGAACGCATCTAGGCACATTCAAGATATGATTAGTCGTGTACATGAACAAACGCAAGAGCTTCCTCTACGCCTTTCACAAGTGAATGTACGTCAATTGGTTGAAGATGTCATGGAACCCCTCGAAGGTTATTTGGAGGCGATTCAAGTCCAGCTAGAACTGCCTGATGGCCTTGAACTTCGGCTTGATCAGATTCAAGTTGCAGAAACCCTAACGAATATTCTAATGAATGCGATAGAAGCGATGAATACCGGCGGAGAACTATCTATTAAAGCTTTTACAAATAAAAAAAATATCGTTCTCGAAATCAAGGATACGGGGATCGGGATGGAGAAAACCGTGCTCAAACAAGCTGTAGAACCGTTCTACACCACCAAAAGCAGCAATCGGAATAACTTTGGGCTGGGGCTAGCTTATTGCTACAGCGTCATGAAAAAACACGGAGGAAGCTTGGAAATTAACAGCGAACCTGGTAAAGGCACAAGTGTCTATCTCACGTTTCCGGGACAGCGGTAGAGAATTTGAGGGGAGGAAGATTCGGAATGGAAGCGATTCGCATACTGATTGTTGAAGATGATCTTGATTGGCTGCGCGGTCTCACCGATTATTTGAATCGGCAGGGAGATATAACTGTCGTGGAGAGCGGGTCTACTGCAGAGGAAGCGCAAGCATTATTTCGTCAATCACCTTCTGCTGATGTCGTACTCATGGATATTATGCTGCAAAATGAACCTGCTGGCATAGGACTGGCGGAGCAAGCTTTTCTATCTTGGGGAGCTAAGGTTATCATGCTGACCTCGATGGAAGAGAAAGATTTTATCTTCCGTTCCTTCCAAGCTGGAGCAATCGACTATCAAATAAAATCGCGTTTTGAGGAGCTCCCAGGCATTATTCGGGCAGCTCATGCACGCCAATCCACAATTAATGCAGCAGTAGCTGAACAGATGCGTGAGGAATTCCGCAGACTGAAGCGGCTGGAGCAGCAGTTCAAGATTAAAGAAGTGCGTGATCTCATCACCCCAACTGAGCTTCAAGTCCTTGATATGATCGACCAAGGACATACACAGACGGAAATTGCCAATCGGTTCTTCATTTCATTGCGAACGGTGAAAATTCATGTGGGTCATATTTTGAAAAAGCTGGGGAGTCCGAGCAGCAAGGATGCCGCTCAGCAACTAAGAAATCTAGGTTTGTTCGAGCGCGGACCTTCTCATAAAGATAACGAAAAGGAAGTGGAGAAGGAGAAATCCGACTAGTGGATATCTCGCTTCTTGAATCTTCCGCCTTTGACATCATGGATATTGCCAACCGCAAGAAAGGCTTTAGGATCAAGTCCATCCACAATGGATTTCAGTTTAGCTTCTTCTAACCGCGTAATCACGCAGAAGATGACCTTTTTATTATCTCCGGAGAAGCCACCTTCTCCTTCTAAGTAAGTAACGCCGCGACCCAAGCGATCCAGAATCGCTTCTCCGATTTCTCTAAAGTTGTCGCTTATGATCCATACGGACTTCGACTCATCGAAGCCTTCGATCGTAACATCAATCATTTTATAAGCAATGAAATACGCAATTAACGAGTACATAGCGCGGTCCCACGTGTAGACAAACCCAGCACTACCAAGAATGAATAAGTTGAAAAACATCACGATCTCGCCGACCGAGAAAGGAATCTTTTTCGAAACTAGAATCGCAACGATTTCTGTTCCATCCAATGATCCCCCGAAACGGATAACCATCCCTACACCAATGCCAAGAATAATTCCACCGAATACCGCGGCTAACAACGGATCGTTGGTAAGCTCCTTTACTGGATGCAGCAAAGCCGTGCCTGTCGACATAACTAGAATAGCGAAAAGCGTAGATAATGCAAACGTTTTACCAATCAATTTATAACCGATGAATAAGAAAGGAATATTTAATAAGAACAAGAACACGCCGATCGGCCCTTGCGTTAAATAAGATAAAATGATCGAAATCCCCGTAATGCCCCCATCAATAATTCGATTAGGCACTAAGAATATTTCTAACCCAACTGACATTAAAATGGCACCAATAAATAAGAACAATCCTCGACGAAAAAACGCACTTTTTGTCATTTTACGATGTTGAAGCTGCATAGCTGCTTCTCTCTTTAGCTGCATTTGTTCTTTAGCCATAATTGAGTCCCCTCCTACCTTGTCTACTCTTTATAAGTATTCTTGAAATAACCACCATTTTCCTGCAATCTATCTAATTTTCATAGAGATACCATCGAATAATGTCGAAATGCATGGTATAATATCAGGTGTTCAAGGACTTTTAACTTATATTTGTACAGGAGAATCTATGAAACAACACATTGAACGTTTGTTATTGGTTATTCGGCCGAGGCTGCCCCTTTTATTACTTGCAGTAATTCCTGTGCTGATCATGGAGATTTTGAGCCGCGGGAATTATATTGAAATGATGACATGGAGTTATCGACACATTCTCGAGCTGCTTTTCAATGAATGGATTGTGGTAAGTCTTCTATTGTTATTCGTTGCAATCATCGGGCGGACGCGAATCGCGTATTGGGTGATTTCGGGGTTTCTCATTATCCTGGCGCTCATTAGCGGCGTAAAGCTCAAAATTTTAGGCGTGCCTCTAACGCCTTGGGACTTAGTTGTAGCGGGCGAAGCCTCTGATATGGTGAAATATTTATCCAACATTTTGACATTTAACGTACTATCTGTCATTCTCCTGTTCCTTGTTGGCAGTTACTTCATCCTCTACCGTACAACCATGTTTATTAAAAAAGTAGCCTTAAAAGAACGAGGAATTCTTGCTGGTGTTGGTTTAGTTATGTTTTTGGCTGTCTATACAGATCTGCCGCTGCCTGTTCAGAAGTGGTTCGGCATCGAAGCTGCTGTCTGGAATCAAGTGCAGAATACCAAAACAAACGGTTATGCGCTTGCAACTGTTCTTAACACTAGAGCTATGTTCTCGGATAGCCGTGAAGGCTATGATGATAAAGCGGTTGAAGCCATTGTAAATGCATCACCCCAGCCGCCCGTAAAAGCTGGTGATGGTACAAAACCAATTAAGCCGAATGTCATTGTTATTTTAAGTGAAGCTTTCTGGGATCCAACAATTATTCCTGGTGTAAAGTTCGACAAAGATCCGATTCCTTTCTTCCATAAACTGCAGAAGTCTGGAACGAGCGGAAGCATGCTTTCACCTCAATATGGCGGTGGAACAGCCAATGTGGAATTCGAAGTACTTACAGGCAACTCCATGCGTTTCTTGCCGCAAGGCTCCATTGCCTATAATCAATATATTTCAAATGAAGTCGATTCATTAGCGAGTATTTATGCGCGCCAAGGCTACACTTCAACAGCTATTAGTCCTTTTTATAATTGGTACTTCAACAGTAATAAAATCTATCAAGACTTCGGCTTTTCCAAATATATTCCGATAGAGTATTTTAAACCGACGTATTCCGGTCCTTATATCGCGGATAGTGAGGTTGCTGCTAACATTATTCACGCAACTGAGCAAAGTTCAGGCTCTGATTTCGTGTTTGCGAACACGATGGAAAATCATTTCCATTTCTACCCTGGCAAATTCCCGAAAAACACCTTTAACGTAACAGGCAACTTCTCTGCTTCTTCTGTTGGGATGCTTGAAACGCTTGCCCAAGGTATTAATGGGTCTGATAATATGTTGAAGGAATTAGTAGAATACTATGAGAAAAAAGGCGAGCCTACGATTATTGCCTTCTGGGGAGATCATCTCCCAGCCCTTGGTGATGATTATGCTACGTATATTGACACGAAGTATATTAGCGGCAAGGATGACCCTGATTTCTTGAAAAAAATGTACAGTGTACCGCTTGTTGTGTGGAATAATTTCGACACAGAGCACAAAGACAACTTGAATATTAGCCCATCCTTCTTGGGACCTTATTTAATTGGCTTATCCAAGCAGCAAGGCAATTACTATACGAACTTCTTGACTGAATTAGCTAAAAAGTATCCTGTCATTCCTCCTAAAGATCATTTTGCTGAAATGAACATTAAGGAAGAGGATCTGAAAGATTACGAAACCTTGCAATATGATATTCTTTTCGGAGACCGACATGCTTACAAAAATTATTTGACACCGATCATTGATCCTAAATACATGCTCGGTTTCGGGCCCATTAGCTTAGATAAAGTAGAAGCAGACTCGCAAGATATTTCAGGTCGTACATCCATTACACTTACGGTAACGGGAAATAATCTTCCACCACTCGGATATGTTGCCTTAAATGGGAAAGCAATACCTACGACGTGGAAAGATGAGCATACCGCTACAGCCTTGGTTGAAGGAGCTCTACTCAAAACAGGTCTTTGGGACATCCAAGTGAACGTGAAGGACTCCAAAGAAACCATTGTAGGCAAGTCAAACTCCGTATCCATTGATATCGGCGGACGTTAAATCATATTCAGATAGCCCCTTATTCTCATCTTGAGGATTTGGGGCTTTTCTACGCCCGCCTTCTGGCTATCAAAAAAAAGGGAAAAAGCTCACCCCTCCAGGGATGAGCCTTTCCTATACAATCATCTAAATTACAGATTAATGATTTTGCCAGTTGCTTCAGATTCGAACGCAGCTAGAATCACTTTCAACGCTTGGTAGCCCTCTTCGCCTGAAATGCGAGGTGCTTGTTTGTTTACAATGCTAGTAACGAACTCGTCGATAACGCCGCTGGATGTTTGTTTCTCATTCGTTGCTACTTGACCCACTTTGTAACGCTCAACCGTACCATTACGAAGCTCAACGATCACTTGATCATTCGGATCTGTATCGATTTTGATAACGCCATTCTCACACCATAGAACCGTGGAGTTATCTTGGCCTTTGTAGTAAGTCCAACTCGCTACTAGAGAGCCTGTTGCACCGCTCTTCATACGAAGCAAACAAGTTGCGTTGTCATCAATGTCTGTACCTTCTTTGTGAAGCGTACCAACGAAAGCTGCTACTTGAGCCACTTCGTCATCAAGCAACCAACGGATCAAGTCGGACTTGTGAACGCCAAGATCGCCCATCGCGCCCATAAGTGCTTCTTCCTTACGGAAGAACCAGCTCTCACGACCATCAACACTCCACCCCTCAGGACCTGGATGACCGAACGAAGTACGGAATGTAAGAACTTTCCCAAGTTTACCGGTTTCCAAAATTTCTTTGGCTTTCACGTGCGGAGGCATTAAGCGTTGGTTGTGGCCAACCATCAAGAAAACGCCATTTTTCTTCGCAGCTTCAATCATAGCCTCGGATTCTGCAGCTGATGTAGCCATTGGCTTCTCAACAAGTACGTGCGCGCCAGCATTAGCCGCGGCGATGGAGATTTCAGCGTGAAGGTAGTTCGGTGTACATACGCTAACTGCATCAACTTTTTCTGCTTTCAACATGTCAACATAGTTGCTATATGCTTTACCGCCATGCAACTGTGCGTAGTGCTCCGCTCTTTCGATGATCGGATCTACAAATGCAACAATCTCAACATTCGAATTTGATGCGTATTCTGGGATATGTCTATGCTTGGAGATGGAACCACAGCCAATGACGGCTACTTTAATTTTACTCATCGGATTAATACTCCCTCTACTTATAAGAATAATTAGTTATGAACGTTTAAGTAATGCTCTTTTACCCAGTTAAAGCTGTTTTCGATACTAGTTAAAGGTGCTTTCTGGCAGTGATCTTGCTCTACGACTAGCCACTCAACACCTGCTTGTTCAGCAGCAACGATGACTTTATCTAATGGTACATCGCCTAAGCCCAACTCCAAAGTAACAAGTTTACCTTCAGCGTCTTTTGTGAAATCTTTGAAATGTACTAAAGGCAGACGTCCTGCATATTTGGCAATGTAAGCAAGTGGGTCTTGACCTGCAAATTGAACCCAACAAACGTCCATTTCAACTTTAATTGCATCATTATTCGCATACATAGCGTCGAAAACGAACTCTTCATCCACTTTATAATGGAATTCGAAATCGTGGTTGTGATAAAGGAACTGCAAGCCTTGTTTTTGTGTCTCAACAGCAAGTGCCTGACATTCTGCAATTAGTGCTTTCCATTGATCTACAGACTCACGCTCTTCTGCACCAACATAAGGGCAGATTGCATATGTAGCGCCGATTGTTTTCAAATAATCGATCTCACCTTGAAAATTATCACGGAATCTTTGCAAGCTGATATGGCTTCCGAAAGCTTTCAATCCAAGTTCATCAAGCAGGCTCTTAAGTTGATCTGCAGGCATATCATAATAGCCAGCAAACTCAACGCCTTCATATCCTAACTTCGCAACATGGCGAAGTGTACCTTCCATATCACGTGCCATATCATCTCTCAATGTGTACAATTGAAGACCAATTCCTAAACGTCCCATTTGTTCTCCTCTTTTCTCATAGTGAAATCGATAATAATAACCATGGACTTAGTATAAGCGAGATTAGCCTATTATGACCATTCACGATATAATTAAAACATCTCTTATTTGGCTACGAAAGGCGAATATATATGAAAGCTGAACTATTAACTTGTGGGTATTCTTTTCACATGGACCCGTTTTTTGTGAGTACCAAATCCGGACTCCAATCTTATCTTTTTCGATTACAAACAGAAGGAACAAGCGAAGCGCTTGTCGACGGTCAGATGATCACAATAGAAGCCGGCCACTTGCTCCTATTTAAACCAGGTGATCCCTACGAACTGCGTATCGGCAATCAACTAACTGCGTCTGCGAATGACGGTAAAATCGCCAGCGGAGACTATTACTTATTTTGTAAAGGTGACTGGATTGATGCTTGGTGGAAACGCAACAACAAACCAACCTGTATGCGCATAGACATCGACCCCAGATTAATATCCCTCTGGCGGCAATTAAGTCTGGAAAAGCGCAGGATGGAAGATGAGAATCCCGAGTTAAGTGGTTATTTACTCCAAGCCCTATGCCTTTATCTCGAGCGTGCAGCTACAGAAACAGTGCAAGGTCGTCCTTTTACAGGTACTCGCATGAAACGATTTATTGAGGCACATGCCACAGCTGCATTCAAAATTGAAGATGTTGCAGACCACGTAGGACTTAGTATCTCCCGAGCTGTTCATTTGTTCAAAGAATATTTTGGTAAAACGATGATCCAATACGCGACGGAAGTGCGCTTATCAAGCGCGGTTGAACGCATGCATGATAGTTCCATGTCCTTAGAACAAATCGCGCTGAGCTGCGGCTTTGGTTCCTACCCGTACTTTCATCGTGCTTTTAAGCAACGCTTCGGGACTTCCCCCAAAGCTTATCGACAAAATATGCAGCACACCTAATGCAGATTAATTGATTAAATTCACACAATATTCAATATTCCTTTCCATAGTATGAAACATTTTCAGCCGCTAAATCGTATTATCTATATACGAAAATACATAGCAATCTCTTATTTGTCTTAAAATTGTAAAACTATTTTAAGGTTCTATTAATAATAATCCGATATGCTAGTACTATATCCAATTCTTAGGATGGTGGAACTCATGAAAATGTTTATAACGATTCATAACAAACCTGTGCCCGTATACTCCGATGAGAAAAATAAAAAGAAATTCAATTTACTGAAGTCAGCACTTGAGGCCAAAGTAACCAAAGGTAGAGCAACACTCAAGAAATGTCTGGATTCAATCATTAGCATCGAGATTGTCGGGTGCGAAGCGATCCTTCATTCGTTGAATGAACGTGACTCGCTGGCACTTTCACTTTATTAATCGAAAAGCCTGAAATCCACTGATTGCGGATTTCAGGCTTTTTCTGTTTTTACAAGTACTTCTGCTCTACGATGTTAAGATGATGCTGAACATGCCCAGCAACGACATATGCGAGTGCACGGGCAGAAATAACGTACGAATTAGCTGTTCCACGACGAGCCCAAGCTTGTTCAGAGATCGTAGGTAAGAGCGCCAACGTAGCCTGTCGTACAGCTTGGAATTCCTTCAACAAATCCGATAAGGCTACCTCATCAAAAGTATTATTATCAATGAAAATATCCTGATCAAAGCCGGGTAAATCCGTTGTATCCCCGCGGGCAATGCGCAATAGTCTATAGCTCATGATGCGTTCCGTATCTGTGATATGACCCAGAACCTCTTTCAAACTCCATTTCCCGGTGGCATAGCGAGATAAGGCCTGTTCTTCAGTTAATTGTGAAAATAGTGATACAAGTGCCTTTTCTTGACTATTCAAAATGGAAACATAATCACCATCGGGTACCAACCCAATATACCCCGTATAATAGGATGAATATTCGTCATGACTCGGTCTCTGCAGCATGATTGAAGCGTCTCCCTTCCCATGTATAAATTTGGTTTGAATTTCTCTATCATATCGCAAAATCCCCAAAAATAGAATCTACTTCCACTGAATGTTATGTGAAATCAAGTTCTTGCCACCCTCCCTATTTCACTGAGACAATTTTCTGTGATATCTACAAGAACACTTCAACTTCCACGACTACCTTTACGCTTCACTTATCACACATCTCTCTTCAATCTTCATACACTCTACACTCTCTGTTCTCTCTACATACTAAACTAACGCTAATCTCTATACTCTACTCACTACTCTCTCTACACACACGCTCTACTCTTTACTCTCTACTCTCTCCCCAACCAGACTAAGTTACGTGAATGTACATTGTTGTAGATACGACAGAAAATGAATATCGCCGTAGTGTGTCTCCGGAAGACACTCATTTCGCATAGAAAAACCCCATTTCCCAGAACGGGAAATGAGGGATACTTTACTGACTCTTGTCTATTGCTGCTTAGCGTCCAGCAGCCAGATTTTGCTCTGAAAGTCGCCATGGAGACCAGCGACAGGTAGACCGGCGTATAATAAATGATCGCCGGGAAATAGGCCTTCCGAGCCTTCGATCTGATAATCGAAGTCAGGGTTGAGTCCTTTGAGCCGCAAAGTCTTCAGCGGCGCATAAGGCTCTGCAAGCACACGGACGAAGACGACCATTGCTTGCGTCTTGTCCTCGGAGACAATCATCCACGCGGTGTCGTTCCCCTCGAACGGGCTCAAGAGGCGATACATATCGCCAAATTGGACAAGCGGTCGGATTTGTTTGTAGTCGGCAACTTGACGTTTGACGAGTTCCTTCTCTTCATCCGTGAACTTCGTCAGATCAAGCTCATACCCGAAGTTACCAGACATGGCCACATGACCCCGGGTTTCCAAGGACGTCATGCGATGAACTTGGTGATTAGGCACCGCAGATACGTGCGAGCCCATGGAACTAACTGGGTACACGATGCTAGTCCCATATTGAATTTTCAAACGGCAAACGGCATCAGTATTATCGCTCGTCCAGGTTTGTGGCATGTAATGCAGAATACCTGGATCAAAACGCCCGCCGCCACCCGAACAGCTTTCAAACAAGATATGCGGATATTCGGCTGTGATGGCGTCCATTACGCGATATAGGCCTAGCATATACCGATGTGCCGTCTCTCTTTGACGTTCAGGCGGCAGAGCGGCAGAGCCAATTTCGGTCATATTCCGATTCATATCCCATTTGACGTAAGTGATCGGAGCACTGCTTAATATGTTGCGCAGCATGGACATCACACCATCACATACATCTTCACGCGAAAAATCAAGAATCAGCTGCCCACGACCTTCGGTACGTCGACGATCGGGCACATGCAGACACCAATCTGGGTGTTTTCTGTACAAATCACTCTCAGGTGATACCATTTCAGGCTCAAACCATAGTCCAAATTCAAGTCCAAGCTTATTAACTCTCTCTACCAAATCCTCAAGTCCACCTGGGAGCTTCGCCTTATCTACAACCCAGTCACCAAGTGAAGTTGTGTCGTCATTTCTTTTGCCAAACCAACCGTCATCCAGTACGAAAAGCTCAATACCAAGCTCTTTCCCCGCACGAGCGATGCTCTCTATTTTATCCGCGTTAAAATCGAAATACGTCGCTTCCCAGTTGTTCACCAGGACTGGTCGTACTCGATCCCGGAACTCACCGCGGCAAAGCCGCGTACGATATAGGCGATGGTAGGCTCTGGACATCTCCCCAATCCCCTGACTGGAGTACACCATAACGGCCTCAGGTGTTTGGAACTGTTGTCCTGGCTCTAGCAGCCAGCTAAAATCAAAAGGATTGATTCCTATAGAGACACGCGCCGTTGCAAAAGGATCAACTTCCGCGAAAGCCGCAAAGTTACCGCTATATACAAGATTAATACCATACACATCGCCATAGTCTTCATTAGCATCCTTCGAAAGTAAAGCAACGAACGGGTTATGCTGATGACTGCTAGCACCGCGGCGGCTTTCGACTGTCAATTTACCAGGAGCCAAGGCTCTTCTTTCGATATGACGCTCACGCGCCCAACTTCCTGAGAGCTGCAGTAGATCCCAATCGGCTCTGGAATAGTCCACGCTCATACTTAACGCACGCAGCAGCTTGAGATCAGCTGTACTCTCATTAACAAATCGGACAGAACGAGTGATAGCTGCATGATTGGCAAAAATCGTATAGGACAGAATTGCTCGTAAGCCAGCTACTTTGTCAACAAGCTCAATTTCTAGCGTTTCTGCTTCATGATCTGCTTCTACATAGGTTGAAGGTAAGCCCTCTAATGCAGGCTTTCCTTGCACGATGCGATGCTTGTCATAGACAAGCTCAGTAATCGTTGACCCATTAGGAAGCGCCACTTGATAGGCAGGTTCGCGGAAATCGCTTGTCCCATAAGCAGGATACTCTTGTGGAAGAGTATCGAAGGAGATCTTTCTATTTTCCTTAACTGGATTCGGACTAAAAGAAGCACGTTCCGTATATTGAATAATGGTCCCGAGTTGACCAGATCGAATAGGGCGGCCCCAGTAAACATGGGCTGGATAGGAATCGTTAATTAGTTGGATCACATAGCTCATATGCTTATTGCTTAAATGAAATACACCTTGTGCTGGTTCAAATGAAATGGTCATTATAAATCCCTCCTATCGTCTATTATCGTATCCTAAGAGAAACAAAACTATGGAGAATCTACACCTACATATGGAGAAATGTCGTTTTTCCACAAAAAATAGAACCTTGACTAAAGTAGTCAAGGTTCCATTACCGTACGGCGGGCTTAGCCGTATTTATACGTCATGCCATGTCCGCCCTTCGGGTACACCCAATCAATATTGTACGAAGGACACGCAATGCGGCAAGTTCCGCATTCAATACAATTTTCAAATGCAACAGTCGTAATTTTGAGCTTCTTTTCCCACTCATAGACATCGGAAGGACAGAAATAATTGCAATCCTTGGTCACACAATTCAAACATGTTTGTTTGTCTTTGATCACGAGGTGGGATTTATCATCGCATTTGTAACGAATGGTAAACAGTTTATCTGAAATATCACTTTGGCTCATCCGTTCATCGCCCTCCATCCCTTGTAGCCCAGCTTCATCAAGTTTACTGTACCGCCAGCGGCATTTTTGATGAGCTTCATGGCCATTTTTTGCTTCTCGGCTTTCGTAATCCCATCCACGAGAAACATGTTATAAGCAGCTTCATTGACCGCACGAGGCAGCCTATCAAATAACAGTTCAGGATCCTGCTCTTTTAAAAATTGGTGCATCCCTTTGTACTTCTGTAGATCTTTGTGGACAAAAGATTCTCGGATTTTATTATCGTAGAGATGCATCGTAGGAGCTGTAAAATCCCCACGCGCCTTCGCTTCGATAATGGCTTCTCCAGCCAATCGCCCTGAGGTCATAGCGAGATTCGTCCCCTCCCGATGGACAAAGTTAATCAACTGCGCGGCATCGCCGCAGACACACCAGCCATCACCAGATAAGGTAGGAATGGAGTGAAAACCACCCTCAGGAATCAGGTGACCGGAATATTCTTTGGTCTCTCCGCCCTGAATCAGCTTACGAATCATCGGATGCTGTTTGACAGCATCAAGAACGGCGTAGGGCTTCACCTTTTTATCCCGCAAATGGTTCACCATCACACCGACCCCTAACGAGATCGTTTCCTTATTCGTGTATAAGAAGCCCATTCCCGCCATGCCGAGCGAGGTTTCACCCATAAATTCGATGGTGACACCTTCATCACCCTCAAGTCCAAAGCGGTCCTCAATTTTCTCCCGGGGCAGTGCAATGACCTCTTTAACCGCCAAAGATACCTCATCTGGCATCCATTCTTTATGAATGCCCATAGCTTTGCCTAGCAATGAGTTCACACCGTCTGCAATGACGACAACGTCCGCATACAAATCGCCGTCATCTCGATCGGTTCGCACGCCTACCACTTTATTACCTTCACGAATGACGTCCAGCGCAACGGTTTCGTATATCGGAATCGCGCCCGCCGCTACAGCTTTTTCAGCAAACCATTGATCGAATTTGACCCGCAGGCCTGTAAAGCAGTTATAGGGCTCCTTATATGCCTCATTGCGGTGGCCGAATGTGACCATCGACTCTTTGCCCATCATCCAGATCCGTTGCTCAACAATGTAACGCTCCATCGGGAAATTCTTCTCTTTCCAAAACTCAGGAACAAGCTCCTCGATCTGCTTACGATAGAGGACGCCTCCAAAAATGTTTTTGGCGCCAGGAAACTCGCCCCTCTCGAGCAGCACCACAGATAGACCCGCTCGTGCCATGGTTAAGGCTGCAGCAGCTCCGGCTGGTCCTCCGCCAACGACGATAGCATCGAATTTTTCGTTCATTTTGCTTCACTCCTCTCTCGGGCTTCGTTCGCCTCTGACTGCGTCTGCGTAGTGGATATCGAGGCATCAACCGATGGGGGATGAATGCCAAAAAGTGTGCGGCGTTTCCTGAATTCCTCCGTTATGGCAGGGACGATTTTGAACAAATCGCCAACAAGGCCATAATGGGCAAATTGGAAAATTGGCGCCTTCTCATCTTTGTTGATCGCGACAACGATATCGGCATGACTCATACCTACCGTGTGCTGAACAGCACCAGAGATACCGATGGCGAAGTAGAGCTTCGGCCGCACCGTGGCGCCCGTCTGCCCCACCTGGTGCTCGTGGCTGATCCAGCCCGCATCAACGGCAGCGCGAGATGCGCCTACGACACCGCCGAGTGCATCCGCAAGCTCGGCGAGCAGCTTGAAGGCATCAGGCCCGCCTAGTCCGCGGCCTCCTGCTACGATAATCTCGCAGTCCTCGAGATTCAGCTTGCCTGTCTCGCGTAGGAAGTCGAGCACCTGCGCGTCAATCTCTTCTTCACGCATCGTTGCCTCGATGCGGATGATTTCGCCTTGGCGCGCCGCGTCCTTCGGCAGCGCCTGAAACACGCCGGCGCGCGCTGTTGCCATCTGCGGCCGGTACTGCTTGCAGAGGATGGTGGCCATCATCTTCTCAGAGAAAGCCGGCCGGCTGGCCAGCAGCAGCCGCGACGGCGGCGGCTCCACGTCGAGCTGCGTCGTGTCGGCCGTCAGCCCCGTCGGCAGGTGCGTGGCAATCGCACCTGCCAGGTCACGGCCCGTCGCTGTCGCGCCGAACAGCACGATCTCGGGCTTCGCATCCTCGATCAGCTTCAAGCAGACCCGGCTGTACGGCCGGGTCCTGTAATCGCGAAGCTCTGCGGCTTCACAGAGGTAAACACGGTCCGCGCCGTAAGCCACGGCTTCATCGGCGAGATTGGCAACATTCTCGCCGATGACGAGGGCCATTAGCGGCGCTTCCAGCTTGGCTGCCAGCTTCTTGCCTTCACCTAGCAGCTGCCAGGACACCTTTTTCGCGATGCCCTCACGCTGCTCAACAACGATCAACACCCCACGATATGCCGACCAGTCCGGCATCGTCGGATCTATTTGTTCAGTTTCCTTTGCCATCGTGTCATCCTCCGTTCCTATCGATCAAGCCCAGTCCAACAAGGCCTGCATATCCTTCGTCAACAGCTGATCGGCAAGCTGAGCTGCGCCAGTTTCTGGACTATCAAATGTGATCATTTGTGTTTTTACCGCTTTAATTTCGGGTACCCAGGTTTTGGCAACAATTGTCGGTGAGCCTTTAAGTCCAATTTTAGCCCTCTCCAGATCTGGAAAATCAGCCGTCGTCCATACGGTAGGCTTATACCTAGCCGCTCGAATCATGCCTGGCAGTGAAGCACGTCTCACTTTATTCAGCTCTTTCAGCGCAGTGATTAGTACCGGCATGCTTGTCTCAACGACTTCAATGCCATCCTCCAACAATCGATGAACACGTACTTTCCGATTTTCTTCATCCACTTTAACGACTTTGTTAACATAGGTAAGCTGTTCCAAATCCAAGCGACAAGCTACGCCTGGACCAACTTGTCCTGTATCGCCATCTAACGTCTGTTTTCCGCAAAAAACGATATCAACCGGTCCCCACGTTTCCGCAATTTTACGAATGGTTCGTGCGACGACGTACGAGGTAGCCAGCGTGTCCGCTCCAGCAAAACCACGATCTGTCACCAATACCGCATCATCCGCGCCTAGTGAGATACATTCCTTAAGCCCTTTTTCAGCAGGTGGCGGCCCCATAGTAACAACCGTAATGCGCGCACCTTGTTCGTCTTTAATACGCAGCGCCTCTTCCAAGCCATGCATATCATAGAAATTCACAATGCTGGGAACACCTTGACGAATGAGCGTATTATTTTTGGGATCAATGCGAATTTCTCTAGAATCCGGAACTTGTTTAATACAAACGACAATATGCAGCATCTCTGCACCCTCCTATTTCTGCGGGAACTGGCTTGCATCTTTTGACAACTTGCCTGTGAGAGCCTGTCATCATTGTGAATTTTGTCACGTAAATGTCGATACGTAATCGCTTTCAGGGCATTCTGCGAACTTTCGAACAAGCATAAAGATAAGAATCTAACACAGTATATGCGCGAAGGTAAGGAACTTGACTAAAGCATTGAAAAAAAGAAGATACATGCTCATTGCATGAAGGATGTTATCTCTATAATGGGGAACTCGTTGTAAAGGGCATGTCCTCTGTTCGAGTGACTATTCACAAGAAGTCATTTTCTGTGATATCTACAAGAATAATGGCTGCTACCAATCAATCATCTTCAAATTTCTAAAATAAAGAGTGCTCTTGATAAATGGTTCAACTCTTTATTGTAGATACGACAGAAAATGGGATCCCTTGGATGGGTTTGGTGGATGAGTTGGCTGGGGTCGGATAAGTTGGCGGGGTTGGCTGTGTTCGCTGTGTTGCCTGTGTTGCCTATGCTGGCTGTGTTGCCTATGTCGGCTGTGTCGGCTGTGCTGGTTATGTTAATTGTGCTGGTTGTGTTAACTAAGTAGTTGTGTTGGCTGTGGGTTAAGTTAGTTGAGTTGGCTTGGGTTGATGTTGATTAACAAGAACTGACTCCTATTAAAAAGACTGCCCATTGGCTTTTTCAGCCTTGTGGACAGTCTTTCAAATACCAAACCTATTTAACTACTTACCGCAATCGCCTGATTAATTCGCTCCCGTACTTCGAGCATCCATGCCGTACTGCGCGGATAGACGGAGAACGTGAGCGGCTCTGACAAACCTTCTTCAATTAAGGCAACTGTACGCTCCTTACCGATCATCGTTTCGAGCAATTGTAATGCTCTCAAATCCTGCAGCGCTTCATGAAAAACTTCCAACCGAATCGACTCGATAGGTCCCGATTCACCTGGATAAACGAGGAAGCTATCACCTGAGGGAAACGCATGCATGGCATCCGTCACTTGAAAAGGATTCAACTCTTTCATCGCATACTGGGAGTAATAGAAGTTGTATCCCCAGTGCAGGAATCCTTGAATACCGAACTTATACAATTGCAGCCCGATGATCCGGTTGCGGGCAGACGGCATGTTAAAGAAGCGGTTAGACACCTCTTTAAACTGTGCGCAGCAGTAATATGTCCATAAATCAGGAACCTCTGCTTCTAGGAATGGCTCAATATGATCGTTCGATGGAATTGGTTTCTGAACAATGCCTTGCTCATAGAAGGAAATCTCCGTAAGTGCATCAATAATTGGATAATCGGGTGGAAGCAGCTTCTGAACGAGATCACTCGCTTTCTTGTAACTTTCCAAATTCGTCTGTGTAGGCTCATCTGACACATGGAAAAAGCTGCAGGAAGCAATACCAAGTCTACGGATAACGAGATCGAGGTCAGGTAGAAACTGCCCTAGAAAATGGGCATACGCTTCGCCTGAGGCATCTGTCTCCCAACCGAAGATGCGTTGTTCTACGCCGTTCATGGTCGCTATAACTTTGGGCGTATGTTTGGCCCCCCATTGGGTGAAGAGATGTGAAAATTCGAAATACTCAACCCCTTTGCTCTGACAAATGGCTACCCAACGCTCGAGCTTTGAATATTCAAAGGAATAAGTCGTTTTACCATCGATACTTCCTTCAACGACTTCAACACCTATTAGCTGAACGGACGGTCGTTCACCACCGATTACGGTATCCAACGGAGGTGTAAAGATTGGGGTCAGAATCATATTGATACCATGCTTGACGGCAGTTTCAATGAACTGGCCCATGATCTTCCAATGTTCTTCACTAAATACTGGGACTTTGTAGTAAGTAGCAAGGCAGTCTGCGTGAAACCATTCCGTATGGATCAGCTTCTGCTTCGGCAGGGTTGCGGCATGTACGTTAAGCTCCAACACTTCCTCACCTAGCTTCTCACCTTCTGAGGATGTAAAGCCTACATGTACACGATATGTTCCAGCAAGTATAGACGCATCTAAATCAACATGAATCCAAATGGCTCTCCATTGACCAGGAAGCGCCGTTACACGATTCGCTTCAAGCGGGTACAGCGGGTCCGGATACAGGCCAGGTGTCGTCCGCAGAACATGTGAATCATGATTAGCGTAACAGGGCATTTCAGAAGGCACCAGGCCTACAGCACGAATTGTAAACGGAAGCCCTAGTGTTGAAGAGACTTCTACGCCAATGTTTTTCAATAGTTGATCTGAGGTGTAGGCAATTTGGAATGCGAAGCTCTCTCCTTTAAGAGCCGATGCCTGCGTATAGGCTGGTTCATGTGGAGCTTCATCTGCAAAAACTTTGGATAACGAACTCAAGCTTTTAGTATGAAAAGTCACCTTTTTCTCCATATGTTTACATGCCTCCGATTATTGAAGTTCGAACGGGTTCCTTATTCCCATTTTAAATCTTGGAAAGTCCCCGTCTGAGCAGACTCCTGCGCTTTCATACACATGAGAGCACTCATCAAACCATCGTCTAGTGTCGAGATGGAGCTTGCAGTCTTCTTCATGATTTGCGTAAAATTGTGTGCCAGCTTCTCATCACCGCCGAAATGATTGCTTCCAGATGCAAGTTCATACGTTTCTACGCGGGCTGTATGATGCATGTGCACCTTAACTTGACCTGTGTAGAAATCAAAATCAACGGTTCCCTTATACCCCATAAATCGCGCACCACGTGCAGCCGCACCTTTGCGGATGAAGAAGTTTTGCGAGTACGACATATGCATTCCGCTTTCATAACGGAACAGCGCACTTCCTGAATCTTCGTTTCCTGTGTCTTTGGCATAACAGCAATATTGCCAAGTTGGATCTAGCTTTTCTGCAGTACCAACGGTACTCTCTAAGCAGGTGCGATTATCTTCACAATCCACACATTTGAGTCCAGCGGATTTATTTCCCTTGAATATTTGCTTGGATGTCATTGCGCAGACAGCTATCGGCCTCTGCCCTAGCACGGCTTGGATATAGTCGAAGTCATGCGTCGCTTTTTGTAGGAAAAGCCCCCCGGTTTCTTCCTCATTGCGGTACCAGCTTTGGAAATAGACACGCCCATACGGCACGTTATTAATCGCTTGAACATGTTCAACCGTGCCGATTTTACCCGATTGAATGATTTCCTTAACCAGCTCCACGATGGAGGTTACTCGTAATGGAAAGGAAACCACGACAGGCGATTGGGATGCCTCGTATCCTTGTTTTAAACGAAGAAGATCTTCGTAGTTTGTAGCCACCGGCTTTTCGATATAGAGAGGTAAATTATGTTGTAACACCTTCAACCCCATTGTTGTGTGTAAATTACAGCGAGTGCCAATCATAACCCCGTCTAGCTGCTCTGTAGCAAGCATTTCTTCTGGCGTATCATAATAATTGATGTAGTCCCAACCTCTTTTAAGAAGCTGATCTTTAATATGATCTTTACGAATATCAACAACCGCTGTAATTCGGCAGTCCGCATCTGCCTTCAAAACTTCCTTAATCACACTCTCAATTCTAAGTCCATACCCAATTACACCTATCTTCATGCTAGCTCCCCCTCGAACTTTGCGATACCTTGATTATAAAAGATGGTCTCCACCTTTTCTTTGTCTTGAAAGCCGATTTTTTTGTTATTTCGGCTGTGATATGATAGAGGTATACGCCTAGCATCGAAATATCAGGAGTGACACCCATGACGATAAGCAAAACGAACACTACCGAGTATCAGCGGACGCATTTGAAGATGAGTATCGTTATCCATAAAGTCATAACCATGCACTACTTCGAGTATGGAAAGGATTTTGTGTTCGATGGCGAGAAGCATGACTTCTGGGAATTTCTTTATGTCGATCGCGGCGAAGTGGAAGTACACGCGGATGATAATCGCTATTTACTTAAACAGGGGTCCATCATCTTTCATAAACCCAATGAGTTTCATAGCTTTTACGCGACCAAAGGAAAAGCTCCCAATTTGATCGTCATGACGTTCGACTGTCATTCGAAAGCTATGCAATTTTTTGAGCATAAGGTGCTGCATCTAGAAGATGAGGAACGTAATTTACTCGCCCAGATCGTGCGCGAAGGACAACAAGCCTTCGAATTCCCATTCGTTCATCCCCTTGTGCGCAGACAGGACGCGCCTGTTGGGAGTGAACAAATGATCCAAAGCTATTTGGAAATCCTCTTGCTACGTTTACTTCGGAAATCAGCTCCAACGGAAGCCGATACGCCTCTTTCTACGGTTGCCAAGGAGAAGTCTGTCCATGATTTGACGAGCAAGGTAATGAGCTACATGGAGGAGCATATCGATACTCATCTTACTTTAAACGAAATCAGCCAAGTGTTCTGTGTTGGCAAAACGCAGCTCAAGGACCTTTTCAAAAAACATACGAACTATACACTAATGGAGTACTTTGCCAAATTGAAAATAGATCAGGCCAAGATCCTGATACGCGAAGAAACGTATAATTTCACTGAGATTTCCAGGAAATTGGGCTTCAGCTCAGTTCACTATTTCTCCAAGGCTTTTAAGAAAGCAACCTTAATGAGTCCCTCCGAATATGCAAGAACGGTGAAATCACGCGTGTAAAGTACTTATCTTTCTTATATCCAAAAAAAATCCCGGATGCTGCTTGGATGCAGTCATTCGGGATTTTTTTTATTCTTCCTCGTCGATTTCAACCTCATATGTACATTGGAATCGCTCCACACCGGGATATTTCTCCCCCAAACTGCGAATCACGAAACCTACATTACGGTAAAATTGAACAGCGTCTTCGTCCGTCTCCACCGTGATTCGGGTAGGTTGCATATCCTCAATAATTTCAAGCAGCATACCTCTACCGAAGCCTACGCCTCTACTCTCAGGTTCTACCGCTAGATGATGGAGTGTCATTTCCTGCTTCTCATTTAACTCAAATCCGATGATCCCAACAAGGATGCCTTCCGATTCATAGGCGAACAACCATGTGTTTTCATCTTTTTCATACTTGCTGAGAGCCAACTGTAAGCTATCCTCGTCCGGAAACAGGCTATAGCTCAACAGTTCTTGGATTTCACCCTCATGAAGACGAGACTTCACATTCAATAACACGTGCATTCACTTCTTTCTTTAGTCGTATATCTACCCATAATCTACTAACTTGGGCATGCTGTCAACTTGTGCTTGTGAGGCTATCAGAGCCCACTCTTTTTTAAAAAATTAAGAAGTCATTTGTTGTTCTTTGGGAATTGCACGAATCGCCAAAGGCACTGCAAATGCAACTATGCTTGCTACTAGACCATAAATAAACATGCCATGAATCCCGGTGTAGAAGACATCCGATTTCGTTACAATGGAGCCCATCACCGTGACACTGACCGCTGTACCGATATTCCGCGCGAATAGCTGGAGTGAGGTTGATATCCCCTTCTGATGGGCCTCCACTAACTGCTGAGCACCAATCGTTGATACCGTAAACAACAGTCCAAACGAAAGACCTAACATTGTAAGGGCACTGAATACGTACCAGAATGAGGTTCCTTCATCAATAAAGAAAAGCAATACCGCCGTTACAACAAGTAAAGCGTTCCCCGTCAGCAGCAACGGCTTATAGCCGAAGCGTATCACCCATTTCCCACTAGGGACGGCAACGGCCATCCACCCGATGGATGTGCTAAGCAATGCAATACCGCTGATGAAGAGGGAGTGTCCTTGATTCTGCAAAAACAAAGGAATAAAACTGGACGTCCCGAAAAGCGCCGCACAGCTGAGAAATGAGCCGCCAATCATGAAGGCCACGGGCCGATTTCGCATCAAGGTCATTGGAACAATCGGGGCTGCATGCCTTTTTTCATAGAAAAAGAATATGACAAGCAGGAGAACACCAACGGCACCGTACAGATAGGTATAGGATTCGACCACCGTAATGAGTAATAAGGACGAAATCCCTGCGGCAAACAAGAGTGCACCCCAATAGTCAATCACGGCTTTCTTCGGTTGATAGACTTCTTTGTATGGCAGCAAGGCTAGTAACGCAATGAGACAAATCGGGACATTCACGAAGAAAATCCAACGCCAGCTCAAATAAGTTACAAAAAACGTACCTAATGTAGGTGCTAAGATTGCGGATAACCCCCACATGCCCGTGAAAAAGGCTTGAACTTTCCCCCGTTGCTCCACTGGGTAAATATCTCCGGCAATAATGGATGGAAATGGCATCATCACCCCTGCACCAATCCCTTGTATCGCTCTGAAAATAATGAGCTGCACCATGCTGTCTGCTAAACCGCAGAGCACTGAGCCCCCAAGAAATAATAGAATGCCCGTTGCATAAATGCGCTTGCGCCCGAATAAATCCGATAATCTTCCTGCCAATGGAGCTAGCACGGTCGAAAGCACCATATAGGAGGTAAACGCCCAAGCATATAGGCTATTTCCACCAATGTCATTCACAATGATTGGCATCGTTGTATTGGCAATTGTCGTATCCATAGACGCGACTAACATGGCCAGCACGATACTGACCATCACGGTAGTTCGATTACGCATGATTAATCCTCCCAAAACTGACTTTGACACATCTATCCATTGTACCTGATTCCAGATTTGAAGAATAGCAAGCGATTTAGTCGGGATAAGGTCCGAGCTTGGAAAATTTATCTTTACAAATACTATTTACGGGACTAAAATTAATCCAATGTGTTTAGTGGGTAATGAAAAGAGGACATGACAACATGACTTTAAGTATTATTCTAATGGGTGTAATTGTTGGCTTTCTGGTCGGAATGACAGGTGTTGGCGGCGCTTCCTTGCTGACTCCCATATTAATTTTAATTGGTATTCATCCTTCCATTGCAGTAGGAACAGACCTTCTTTATAATTCGATTACGAAGTTGTTCGGAACCATCCAGCATTGGCGGCAGAAAACAATTGACTTTAAACTGGTGAAAATGCTTGCCCTTGGCAGTATTCCTGGTGTTGTACTCGCTGTCTTGTTCCTGAAATTATTCGATTCTTTCTTTGACAATCAAGAAGTGATTATTAAGCATGCGCTTGGCTATGTATTAATACTTGTAGCATTCGCAACGATGTTCAAGGTATTCTTCGGACACCGTCTGAAAGAAAATCGTTGGCAGCTGAAATCTCTAGAAGAGAAGCGCTGGCTGACAATTACGATTGGTGCCGTTCTTGGCTTCATTGTTGGTCTTACGTCTATTGGCTCAGGCTCTTTATACGCGATTGCTATGCTCTACTTTTTCCGAATGGCTCCTGCACAGCTTGTTGGAACGGATATCGCACATGCCTTTCTACTCGCCTCAACAGCAGGAATTCTACATGCTAGCATGGGGAATGTGAATTATACTCTCGTCTTTAATCTACTCATCGGTTCGATCCCTGGCGTACTTATCGGAAGTATGCTCGCTACGAAAGCTCCTACTAACGTACTTCGTACGATTATTGCCAGCTTGGTATTAATTAGCGGCCTTAAATTAATATAACTTCTCAAGCAGAGCCCAAGGCTCTGTTTTTTTTATACGCCACCTGCTGTCGAACTCTGCGATTTCCCAGGAAATAACCCGTGTACGACCCCACATGTGATGCCCATTTTTCTGTAGAAATAGGTTCGTGCCTACATCGTGATACTTGTCTCTCTCATACGCTGTGAAGAACAACATGTGATCATAAAGGAGCGCTACTGCACATGCAGCGACTAATGTGTAAAGGGAAGATACATCGTGCGACCGTAACGGAAGCCGATTTGGATTATGTAGGCAGCATTACCATTGACGGATTACTGATGCGCAAAGCCAATATTTATCCCTATGAAATGGTTCAAGTCACCAGTTTGCGTAATGCAACACGATGGAAAACTTATGCGATCCCCGCACCAGAAGGCTGCGGCAAAATCGGTTTAAATGGTCCCCCTGCCCACCTGTTTGCCCCAGGAGACCTCGTAATTATTCTCAGTATGGGGCTTATGAACGAAGAGGAAATTCGCACACTTAAGCCGCAGGTTGTTTTCGTTGATGAACATAACCAGCTCCTTCAAGCAGAGGAACATGATCTAGTCATTCAAAGGCAAGAAGAGAAAGCGTATGAGTAATCTATCAACAAGTAAATGGACGAAATATAAACTACTTCGCAAGTCAAAAAAACTTCAAGCATTCCTGCCTGAAACGGCTTGGTTGAGTGTGAGCAGTTTCTGGCGAATGCTGACCAAATATGGTCAAGTCATCCTAAAACCAACTGGCAGCTATGGCGGGAATGGCGTCATTCGGGTTAAAACTGTCGGTAACTCTTCCTATGAGGTCCAAGATGGAGCTAAACACCGAACGTATACGGATCTAGAAGAAATCAATGCATTTATTAAAAAGAAAGCCAACAAAAACTACATCGTCCAACAACGTATCAACCTTGCCACCAAGAATGGCCGTCCCTTTGATCTCAGAGTGATGGTTCAGAGACATGCTAAAGCGGAGTGGCAAGTGACAGGCATGTTGGCTAAAGTTGCTGGTAAAGGCTACATTATAACCAATATTAATAGAAGCGGAGGCCGTGTTGTTACTGTAGAGAGTGCTATACGTGGTTCTGAGCTTAAGAACATGCAGACTTCTGTGCTCCTTGCTGAGCTGCATGCCGTTGCTCTACGATCAGCTGATCAGCTAGGTCCTTCCTATCGCTGGGTCAAAACGATGGGCATTGATATGGCCTTTGATAAGCAAGGGCATGTTTGGATTATCGAAGTGAACTTCGCCCCCATGCTCGAGTTATTCTTGAAGCTGCCTAATAAAGCTGCCTTCCACAAAATCAAATCATTTCATGCGCGCAGGAAACAACCATGACTGCTCCTGCCAGAGACGCTGAGGAGGCCCAGAAATGAAACAATGGGAGCTGCATTGCTCACGATGTTCTGCAAGGCTGCCCTTCCGCTATCAAGACATGAAATGCGTATGCGGCGGCACATTATTGGTTGACTATGATCTCGAGCACGTTGCGCAGACTTTTACGAAAGCTTCCCTACAACACCGTTATCCTTCCATGTGGAGATATCGCGAACTGCTTCCCATACAGGATCAGGCAAATATCATCTCCTTAGGTGAAGGCTGGACACCTCTGCTGCGTATGCCAAACTGGGAGAGCAAGCTGTCACTCAAACGCCTGTGGATCAAAAGAGAGGAACAAAATCCAACTGGCAGCTTTAAATCACGCGGATTTTCTGTTGCGGTGTCTTTACTGAAAGAAGCTGGGGCAACGAAAGCTGCCGTTCCCTCCAACGGGAATGCTGCGAGCGCGTTAGCCGCGTATGCAGGAAGAGCCGGCATTCAAGCATTTGTTTTTATCCCTATGGACTGTCCCTCACTCATTGTTGATGAGTGCCCTTTGTACGGGGCGACAGCTGTGTTGGTGGACGGCTTTATTCATGATGCCGCCGCGATTATCGAGTCAGGCCGCAAGGAGCAAGGATGGGTAAATGTCGGTACTTTGAAAGAGCCGGGCCGTGTCGAAGGCAAGAAAACAATGGGGCTCGAGCTCGCCGAGCAGTTGGGATGGACATTCCCCGATGTGATCATCTATCCCACAGGCGGCGGTTCGGGCATTATTGGCATGTGGAAATCTTTCTTGGAATTGAAGGCGCTCGGCTTCATTAGTGGAGATATGCCTAGATTCGTCTGTGTGCAGGAGGAAGGCTGCCAGCCCATTGTCAATGGTGTACAAAAAAGGTTGGCGCTGACGCCAAAGCTAGAAATGGATGACTCTTCGCCTGCTGTCAGCAGAACGATCCCCAATCCGACTGGGATGCGAGTACCTAATCCTCCGGATTTGGAACTACTTCTGTCGATCGTTGAACAAAGTGGAGGAACCGCCATCGCGGTTTCCAAAGAGCAAATTAGCGATGCCACACACAGATTAGGTTCGGAAGGCATTTCCTCTTCCCCTGAAGGCGCAGCCACATGGGCAGCCATGCTTGTCCTTTGTGACAAAGGCTGGCTTCGTCCAACCGATTCCGTGGTGCTCTTCAACACTTCGCATGCAATGAAATATGCAAAGCTGGGAGCGAGTGCGGCTATTCCTATCATCCAGACCTATGAGGACTTTATGGTCTATCGGAACTTATAGCATGTTTTTCACCGTTACAGCATTGAATAGAACATAAAAACAGCCAGGAGGAATCCCTCCTGGCTGTCGTATGTTCGACTAATTATTGCCCTAAATTATTTTCCTCATATAACCGGTACATCGCTTGAATCAGCGGCTCTGCAGGGTCACGATTCAGTAAATATAACGTCATTAAATATTGCAAAGGTAGTGCACACGTATTATTGCCTTCTTCAACTGCTACGAAGCCAGCCTCAAGAACTGGGCCATGCTCCTCATGCAGCTCAAGATCTACGTAAATCTTCTGTTCTGGGAACTCCTCGCGAACTGCTGCCGCACAATAAGGAACAATATGCTTGTCCAACAGTTCTTTGGCTTCATCTTCAGATTGAGGCGGATTCGGAAGAACGTGACTCTCGTCGCTTCTCAACAAATCTACGAAGAAAGAGGATAACCACAGTCCTGCATTAGGGTTCGTTTGGAAATTACGCATAATTTCATTTAAGAAAAATCCGCATGCTGTGGACTTCTCATCTTTTTTGAGTGTAAAAGCAAACATCGGACCATATGTCGGGTTATTGCCAATTTGCCCATCAACTTCATACTCGGGGAATTGTTCTTTCACAATTTCTTGAATATGTTGGAACCATGTAATAATGACTTGGGCCTGATCACGTTCTGGATCATGTTCGTTCTCTTCGGGTGCTTGTGTTTCGATATCTTTGTCTGTCATTGTCGTTATAGCCTCCTGAATCATTGTTAATGGCACGAATATTCCTATTGTAACGCATTTACGCCAGATCAGAAAGTATATGTTGTAATTTACATGGCGAAATGCGATTTTAAGAAGCAACTAACTTCATCATGAGTATGCCTACCATAGCAATTGCTAAGCCTGATTGTTCGAGTTTCGAGAATTTGTCCCTCAAAATAAATCGCGTATACAATAATACGATCAGTACATTCAGGGCAACTACCGCTGAAACCAGACCTGTTATCCCATTTGCAAAACCATGAATGATGAGTATCATTCCCATGACATTGGTAATGCCAACTGCCATACCAAATAAGAACGTCTTTTGTTCTGTCCAAGTACTTCCTGCTGATGGCTGCGCGGCGTTCTTTCTATCTCGCAACCACCAGATGCCGAAGCAAATTGTGCCCGTCGCAAACATATAGAACAAGGTCGGAAATAGCGAAGCGTGTACGAGGGTTGTCCATTTACTGGACAAGTCATTAAAAGCAAATAAGAATAGTGCTACGACGCCCCAACCCGCACCTTGTAAGTTTTTTAGCGTAATATCATTGGAGTATCTGACGAATAAAATACCGATAACAATAACAACAAAGGCAAACAACTGAAGGAAGTTCAGCCGTTCACCCCATAGGACATAAGCAAATAGTACGACAACAACCGATGGTAACCCTGTCAAAATTGCAACCAACGAAGCCTTGCCGACTGCAAAGCCCTTGAACATGCTGGCGTTGGCACCGAAGGAGAACAAGCCCATTTGAATCCCGATTAGTGCTGATACTTCCCACTCCGACTGCCAGATCAGAGCACACACGAGACTAACAACCGCACCCATCGCAAACGTGCCGCAAAGTAATACATTTCGATTCAACGATTGCTGACTTGACCAATGATAAAGAATTCCTCGCAGCCCAAAGCATAGGGCCGCGAGGACGGAAAATAAAAGCCACATGATGTTCGTTACCTCATTCTTTCTATAAATGCTGATTTATTTCTCTGTTAAACGTACTAAGATCGCATCCCCGCTTGCGGATACTTTTACTTCAGCAAACTTAGCATTCTGTTCATACGCTCTTCCTGTTCCCTCAGGGATAAAGAAATTCTCGATACCGTACACAATCCCTTCGTATCCCTCTCTTTCACCATTCAAGCGGACTTCCTCAGGTGCAAGTTGTTCGCCTGGCATATACTCCCTGCGGAACTCATACACATTCGAGGTTCCACTTGGAGCAAGGACAACGGTTATTTTCCCTTTGAAAGTCATTTTTTCCGGAATTTGATAAATCTCAGGCTCTGAGATCGTATAACGCAGGCGCACATAGTCACCTTGAATTAATGAACGAGGGTCCAACGGTTCCAGCTGCAGCTTGATCAGCTTGCCATGACTGAGCAGATATTCACTTTTACCAATTTGCAAAGACATTGCGGCTACTTGCAATAATACTAATAAAGCGATAATCCAACGATTCGCTCCATATACAGGACTAGGAGGCGATATCTCTTCTTGTTCGAGCTTCTGTCTCTTTTCAAGCCACACCGTGATCCCTAAAATCAGAATGCCAATAATCGCGAAGCTAATGGATTTATGCAGCAGCTTCCAAGCCAAATCGTAATATTTGTACACAAGGAAGGCTATCCAGAAGCCCATCGACCAGGCATATATCCATCGAACCTGAAGCTGCCGGCTAATCAGGATCGCCGCTAGAACTAGCAAGAAGAACAGAACATTCGTGACGTAGTACCAACCCGATTCTGTCAGGAAGGTTAACGCGAATAGTGCTAGCAAGAAAGCCGGAAAGCTGCTGTACAAGACTGGCTCTCGATACGTAGATTGACGGATCAGCTGGCCGCCAGCAAACAGCAGGAAGAGCAAGCCGGAAAGTATACTGAGCACAGCAACCCCGCTGTTGATCCAATCAAACAAGACAAAGGCCACGATGATGATTGATGCCAAGAAAAACAGGATCCGTGTAACTAAGCCATGAAGATAGGCAAATGCCACAAGTGTTAAGGCTAGAAAAATGAGCAGCATCGAGGATTGCCCTGTACCTACAGCTGCGCCAGTCCCCAACATAAGTCCACTTATCAAAATCGTAAAGCGGGCTAGTATATTGAATTTTCTCGCAGCTAGCATCCCAATGACAGCTACTAACCCGTATCCAATCAGAATATTGGCCGGATCATCAAACCCTAGAACAACAGTTACGAGACCAATCAATGTAAAGCAACCTAGCAGTGAGCCGATGATAATGACTGAAATCGTAAGCACGCGTACGACCCACTTACTGAAGTCACCATCGCCTTTGGAGGCTGGAGCAGCTTCTACTTCTGTTTCTATTTTCTTAGAGGCAGGCTTCCAGGCTCGCACATAGTTCATAAACATCACATTCGCGCCGATAAACACAATTACAAAAAGCAAGCTTACAATAAAAAACAGTTCATTATGGTACTCAATAATCAATTCGACGTACTTCGTGGTGATCGCGGCTGAAATCCAAAGCCCTGCGAACAACAGATATACTTTATTCTGTGTCTTATGCGCATACATGACGGCTGCTGCCAGCATCGCAATGAGTGGCAGGTTCATCCAAATGCCATAATTCTCGAACGTATGGGACACTGACATGATAATGAATATACATAGTGTCGCTTGAAAGGTCACCCATTTGAGAAATGGGGAATGTAAGCGGCCCTTCTCAAACAAGACGAACAAGGTGCCGTTCACGATGGCTAAACCTAACCAAATGGCAAGTGTAGTTCCTTCTGCTTCAGCATAACTTCCCCATTTGGGAAAGAAGAACAACCCATAAGCAAGATGGCCAAGAATATAACTTAAAACATAGTAAGGCTGCCACCTTGTTAAGATCGCATACAGCACGGCTGGCAGAAACCACACGAGAAACAAGCTGTAGCTGTCTGCATGCGAATTGTAGGTTTGACCGATCAATCCCACCCCAACACCGAAGGAAATACAACTGGCAAACAGGCTTAATTTACTTAAAAACTCTCTTCCCACATGGCGAGAAAGCCAAACGGATAATCCATAGAACCCCAAAATAAGCACAAATATCGGAATAAATTTCTCTAATCGGTTTAACTTCTCCCAGTTCGAAGCGAAGAAATAACCGATAGCAGTTAAAAGAGCACTAGCCCCCAATACATATCCTAGCTGGATCATGACTTTGTTGGATTTCATGCTGTTCATCTCCTCTCTTACCATGCTTCTAATTGTACAGGAGATCACTGATTTGAGAAGTACTATCTATTCCTAGTACCTGATCATTAGCCTATGGATGAAATGCGACCTTCCTTTTCATTCCCCTCAGTTTGCGTTCCTTGTGAATGCTGAACCAATTGCTCATAAAAGCCCTGAAAAGCAAGCAGCTCGGCATGTGTACCTTCTTCAACAATTTCCCCGTGACTCATCACGATAATACGGTCGGCATGCATAATTGTTGAGATGCGATGTGCAATGACAATCGTCGTTCTTCCTTCGGCAACAATGTTCAGTGCTGTTTGAATGAGCTGCTCGGTTTGTGAATCCAGGTTAGCTGTAGCCTCATCTAAGATAAGAACTTTAGGCTGGAATACGATGATGCGGGCAAAAGAAATCAATTGTCGTTCCCCGGCCGACAAACCGCTGCCTCGCTCTGAAATCCGTGTCTCATACCCATCCTTCATCCGAGAAATCAGTGCATCCGCACCGACCAATTTACAGGCATCCATCACCGTCTCTGGTGAAATCGTAGGATCGAACATTCTTACATTTTCCAAAATGCTCCCTGCATACAAATAAGGCTCTTGTTGTACCAAGCCAATCGTCCGATGGAGATCCGTCTGTGAAATGTCTCGAATATCCACACCATCAATCCGGATGCTGCCGCCTTGGACATCATAGAAGCGGCAAAGCAGGCTTATCAGCGAGCTTTTGCCTGCACCCGTAGTACCAACAATACCAATCATCTCGCCAGGTGCGATATGTAACTGAAGATCTTCGATGACAGCTGTGTCTTTCTGATAACCGAAGCGTACATGATCAAAATGGATATCACCTTTTACGTCTACCAGCGTGATCAGCTCCGAAGCCTCTTTGTCTTTCACTTCAGGCTGAGCCGCGAAAATGTTCCATATCCGAGTCATGGACACTTGCGTGGATTGTAAGGTATTCCATTGCTGCGTAATATTATTGATCGGCTGAAAGAATTGCCTAATATACGTAATGAAGGCGTAGAGCACGCCAAATTCAACCGCTTTGTCGAAGACGGCAATACCGCCAATCCAAGTAATAAAGGCGATCGATAAATTTCCTAAGATGTCAAAGGAGCGGTTGAATAACACATTCGTTCGAACCTCTCTCAGGTTCGCTCGGAAATAGCCCGTGTTCTTATCCGTAAAGCGACTCATTTGCTCTTTCTCTTGATGGAAGGCTTGAATCAGGTGCATGCCTGATAAATTCTCAGCCGTGAAAGCAACCATTTGAGACAGCTTCGAACGCGATAGCTGATAGGTTTTGCGCATATATTGGCGGAAGCCCACCGCGATGAGTATGATGATCGGAATCACAATCATACTGTACAGCGTCAGCGTCGGATCCAAATGATACATAAGAACGACGATGAAAATCAATGTCATACTATCACGTACTAAACTTAGGAGCACTTGCGTGAAGAACTGGTTCAAGGTTTCCGTATCGCTAGAAACATGGGTGATGAGGCTGCCGCTTGGCGTTTTATCATAATATGACATGGATTGCTTGAAAATATGTTGAAAGAGATCCTTGCGGATTTTAGCTACAATGCTTTGACCTGCGAATTGCAGTAAATTATTTTGTAAGTAGCTGAAGAACATGCTTGAGATTGATAACACCCCGTACATCACACAGATCATGATCAGGGCACTGAAGTCATTTTTACCGATCATCAAATTATCATCAATCGCAATTTTGACCAAGTAAGGCTGAAATAAGTCTGCCGCGATACCTAGCAGCGCACACACAATAACAATAGCAAATGTAAGCTTATGCGGTTTGGCGTACTTGGCTAACGCGCGAAAAGATGCTTGCGTTTGTTTAGGCTCTAGTGGAGGTTTCGTCTGCTTGAACATCTTCGTTGCCCCCTTCCTGTATGGCATACAGCTCCGCATACAAGCCCTCTTGCGCAAGTAGTTGATCATGCGTGCCACGTTGCACAATTCTTCCTTCATGCAGCACGATGATTTCATCGGTGTGTTTCAGTGCCGAGATACGATGCGCAATCCAGATGGTCGTCTTATTCGATCGCTCCTGCCTGATCGCATCGATAATATGCTTCTCTGTCACTGAATCTACCGCACTGACGCTGTCATCTAGAATCATCAAAGGTGAATCCTTAATAATCCCTCTTGCTAAGCTGGTTCGTTGGCGTTGACCACCTGATAAGGTGACCCCACGTTCACCGAGCTTCGTCTCAAATTTTTCTGGAAACGACACGATACTAGACAAAATTTGCGCCTTATTGGCAGCATGCTCCACTTGTTCGATCGAGGATTCCCTTTTGAAGAAGGCAATATTATCCCTAATCGAAGTGCTGAACAGAAATCCCTCCTGCGGCACATAAGCGATTTGATTCCGCAAGCTTTCAAGCGTCACGTCACGGATATCGCTATCGCCAATCCATACGGTCCCTTCCGGCGGATCATAGATACGCAGCATGATTTTCATCAAGGTGGACTTCCCGCTGCCCGTTTTGCCAATAATACCAATCGATTTGCCTGGTTCAATCTTCAGTGAGATATCGTGCAGCACTTCATCCTCATCATCTGGATAAGAGAAGGATAAATGTTCGATGCGAATTTCTTCCTGCTCGAGATGGGTAGGCTGGGCAAGCTCCTTCTGTTTGATTTCCGATTCCATCGTCAGCAGTTCATTCACCCGCTCCAAGGAAGCTCGTGAGCGCTGCAGCGCATTAATCACACGTCCAATTTGCTGTAAGGGATTGACCATCATCCGAATGTACAGCGTTAATTCAACGAAATTCCCGATCGTAATCCTGCCATGAATCGTCAAATAGCCCCCGAAAGCAATCGCAACAATGAGCGATACCGCACCCAGAAACGGAATTATAGCTTCAAATAGCGAGGAAAGCCGCACTAATCGTAACTGATTGTCTCGAATGCGATCAACGGTTTCACTAAATCGGCCGATCATAATCGGTTCTACTGCGAATTTCTTAGCTACCCGAATACCGCCGAATTGCTCTTCTGCCGACTCCGTCATGGATCCTAAAGCTTCCTGAACCGCTAAGGACCGCTCCTTAATAATGGGTTGAAATTTGACAGATAAAATAGGAATGAGTAATAAAGGCACGATACAGATCAGGATGACATACAACGGAATGGAACTGAATAGCATCGAAAAAATTGCGGCAGCGATTAAAATGACAGAGTTTACAACTTGGTTGATGCCCATCGAGATCGATTCTCGAATAACCGTGACATCATTCATTACATAACTCAGCAGCTTGCCAACGCCATTCTTCGAATAAAACGTTGCTCCCAATTGGGTGAAATGATCAAACAAACGATTTCTCGTTTCGAATTCGAAGCGTCGCCCGTTCCGCATGATCATGTATTGCCCAATCGCGCACAAAACACCGAAGGTAACCCCGATGACGAGCAGCTCTAGACTATACTTGGCAATTAAGCTTTTGCTGAGTCCACCCTTTTGCAGCTGATCCGTAAACATCCCAAGTAACTTGGGGTAGTACGAGTAAACAATATTCCCTACCGTAATAGAGAGTGCGGCAATGACATACAACGGCCATTTCTTTAGTAAGAAATCAACCAATAACCGTGTAGGTTTCAAACGACATCACTTCCCATACCTTTTTTGACTGGCTTGTAAGGCTTTACATTGTATTATAAACGTCCGATCCTATGCAATTCACAGTATACGCCTATTCAGTTGCACTTCCTATATCAAATATTGACGTTATAATAAGAGAAGTCGTCATAAATTTACATAGAACCGAAGGAGGCGCAGGATCATGGACTTTATTTTAGATCGAATTGAAAATAAAATTGAATTTTTTCAAGCCTATGACTTGAAAACACTCGAAAAGAAAATTAATGACCAAATTGATAATAACAAGGCGCTAATGCTTGATGTTTATGCCATCCAGCATCACATTGTATTCGACCCGAATGCAGGTAAAATGCTGTATAGTGCTGTTGTTCATTTCAAAGTGAAATAAGATGACGATCAAGCGAAGCATTATGGAATCGCCGGGCCATCTCTATTTCGTTCCTGAGCTGCCACTTTATGTGAATCGTGTTCACGAATCCTTTGATTTGCAGCAGCATACACATGATTTCATCGAAATTAGCTATGTAGCTGAAGGTAGCGGCTCCCACTATATTGACAATGTCAGTATGCAAGTGACCAAAGGAGATCTCTTTTTCCTGCCGGTTGGCATATCCCATGTGTTCCGACCTTCCTCGACGAATCAAAAAAAACCGCTCATTGTGTATAACTGTATTTTTACGCAGGCATGGATGAACCAATTGCTTCAGCATGCTGCGATGATGGGCGAGCAAGAAATCCCACTTTTTTTTCAAAAAGCGGCTGAACCGAATGGTGAGGTGGAATTCCTCTCCTTTCATGAACAAAACGGTGAATTCCAACCTTTGTTTGAGCGATTACTTTTCGAATATAATGCTCGCCGCGTCGGCTTTATTACCGTTATGCAAGCCTGCGTTGAGCAGTTGCTCGTGTTTATGCATCGTGCGACGCTGGAACAGCTTCCGCAGGTTCCTCAAACCAGTATGAAAAGCATCGAGAATTTATTGGCGTATATACGTATGAATTGCAGCAGCCCCATCACGCTTGTCGAGGCGGCCACCAAGCTTTCCTTGAGTGAACGCCAGCTCCAACGACAGTTGAAAAAGCTAACAGGGATGACCTTCACAACGTATGTGCAGCACGCCCGATTGGAAGCCTGTTGTCAGTATTTGCGCGAGTCTTCCGATAAAATCAGTGATATTGCTGCACTTGTTGGCTATCAGGATATGAAATTCTTCAATCAGCTTTTCAAAAAAATGATCGGTGTCACACCGAGTCAATATCGCCAGCAGCAAGCTGAGCGCAAAAAACCACTCGCATCTAATTGAATGGGAGTGGTTTTTTTATTTGTTAAAGATCCATCATGAACTGGAAAGTCAAATCATTGAAGCCTGGTAACCCCTCGTGTGCAAAATCAGGGAATATTTCCAACTTTTTATTTGCTGTGATTTTATTGTACGCTGCAAATTGGGTAGACGGCGGGCATACAGTGTCCATGAGACCTACGGCCATCATCACATCACCTTGAATACGATTCGCTAAATTTTGAATATCGATGTAGCCTAATTTCGTGAAGTATTCTTCCTCACGTTTGTGCTGTGGGTCATGACGACGGAAGAAATCCTTCAACTCTTGATACGCATCCTTCGCCAAATCCATCTCCCATACGCGCTTATAATCACTGAGGAATGGGTAGACTGGTGCCAGTTTCTTAATGCGTGGTTCTAACGCTGCACAAGCAATCGTCAACGCACCGCCTTGTGAGCCTCCCATCGCACCTACACGTGTAGCGTCAACCTCAGGCATACTCATTGCAATCCCCGCAAGCTGTGCGGTATCCAAGAAAATATCACGGAATAAGAGCTGATCCGGATGATCATCCAAACCACGAACAATGTGGCCTCGTAATGTAGTCCCTTTGGTTCCGCCTACATCCTCAGAGAACCCGCCTTGACCACGGCAATCCATAGAGAAGAACGAATAGCCAAGCGCTGCGTATGAAAGCTTATCATTCCAATCCCCTGAACTACCGGAATATCCATGAAACTGAACAATAGCTGGATGAGGCTCCGTCACGTTCTTCGGACGTATGTATTTCGCGTAAATACGAGCTCCCTTCACACCAGTGAAATACAGATCAAAGCAGTCCGCATACGGAACTTGAAATTCACTTGGGCGAAGTTCAATTTGGGGATCTACCGCTTTCATTTCAGCGATTGCACGCTCCCAGTATGCATCAAAGTCTTCGGGTCTTGGATTACGCCCTTCATACGTGAGAAGCTTCTCTAGTGGATAATCAATTGCTGGCATGTGTACATCCTCTTTTCTATGAATTTAAGCGACCGTATAGGAATTGAAATCTATGGCTTCACCATTGATAAGTCTACTGATTTCCTTCGTTGGATCGCCGCTTACTAACAATGTTTGATTCATCAAGGACGTATATGTGATTGCGTTATTTTCACCATAATTGGGTTGCTTGCTTATCATTATTTCTGCAAAATGGTGAACATCGCGAATTCCGTGTGACTCCGCTTCTGCCAGTTCGATGCATTCGACGACGACTGCATTCGTTCTCCCCCGGCTAGTTACAAAGCAGCGATCCTCCAGTATCTCGCGCTTATAGGCTTGCTGGATGAAGACAGCCATTAAGGCGTTACCTACCCGTCCAAAAAGGCCATTTGGTGACTCAACCCACTCACCTAACGGCAAACACCCTTTGATATAACCAGGCTGGTTCTCTGGTATGGAATAAGAAGCCACAATCACATTCTTATGAAAAAGCACTTCTGTGTATTCGCTTTGATGTCGCAAATCTCCTTCTGGCTGCTCCAAATCTGGATGGAAAAAATAAGCATGATTCACACCTTGTACGTGATCGAGCGGGAAAGCAACGTCCCAGCGGTGCTGTTCGTTATCGAACTCACGAATTCGCTCCCACATGCCGCCCATTGCAAAATTCTCTGTGAAGTATACATAACTGTGGAGATGATCATTTTCATGCTCCGCTTGATGGATTTGTTTTGGAATTTGTCGTTTAATTTCCACAGGCACTGATGACCGCTGCAGGGCTGTTTGAAGGCAATGCGCTGGTGCTTCATACACAAGGAAACCAGCATATTCAGTTCTTGGCATGTGATCCGGCAGCTTGAAATCCCCGAATTGTACGTAATCGTGAAGCACATTCATATCTTTGGGCATATCGTGCGGCCAAATCCGCGCGTGTGGGCCTGCCCATGCGCCTCCTAAGTAGTACATCGCACGTTCGTTCCATAAGTAGTCCAACATCCGAGCCAGCTCACTTCGAATTTCTTCATCTTGGATCAACTGCCATGCACATGTGAAAGCCTGCACCCAATGCCAGAACCATGGCAATCCACCGTACTCCGTCATCCCTTTGGAAGTTACACGTTCGAGCGTCATAAGCAAGCTTTCGTATCCATCTTTGAGTAAATCGGCATCCTCGTAGCGTTGTCCCAAAATGAGCTTGGCTGCAGTATATTTAGCTTCGTGATGTCCATAATTTGTGATCGGTTTCCGATAAAAATTGCAATCATATATATGGCGAATTGTCTTATCAAAAGCCACGCGAAGGCCATCACTCAATTGTTCTTGATAACGCTGAGCAAAATAAACCATCAAGCTCCCCATGAGCTCGACAGGCAATGTATTCTTGGACGCCTCTTGAGGCGTTGGTCTTAGATTAAGCGGCCAATGACCGTAGGTGCTACTAGCTGGATCCTGATCTTGGATCTCGAGTAAGTGTAGGAAAACGCGTTCCGCTTTGTCCTTCGCTTCTTGGCGATCACCCTCGAAAGGGATCGATGCATCTACGGAAGCGGCGAATAGATAGGATGCATAATAGAAGTTATCACGCACGTCCCCTTCGAAAAGAAAGCCATTGCTCAAGACTGGCTGTATGTACGCAGCGGCTGCAATGTTGGCAATGATTTCCACTTGTCGTTGCTGTATCGTCGTCAAATTGTCATCTCCTATTGAAAAGCTTATAAGGCTTAATTCTTCATAGCAAAAATTATGTGAGAACCTAGCATTGAAACGTTTCACTTTTCCAATTTTATATGCTAATAAATGTAGCGTCAATGTGAAGTTGCCGGGGTGGGGATTAATAGGACCGAATGTTTGGGTGATGGGGGGGGACTTAACTGGAAAATGTACATCTATTTCGACGAAATCACCCTGAATAGTCGATTTAGATGTAAAAAAGGTAGTTAATTCTCACCAGAATACTCCTATCAGCCAATTACCCAAAAAATAACTGTAGGAAATCCAATTAATCGCGGTTTGAACGGAAATCCCCAAGAATTAACTGTAGGAAATCCATCTATATGCCTAAAGCACTCTACTAGCTAAATTTCTACCCTTTCCACCGCCTTTCCACAATCCCGATTTCCCTTCTCCATACAACTCACTCCTAGCGGCACTTTACTTACCCCAAAAAAAGAACCTCCACAATCTTGTGGAGGCCTCTCATCTTATTTCTACTGTAGCAATGAATAAACATCAGTGTACGTATATCCGTGTGCTTCCGCAACAGCTTGATACGTGACATGTCCTTGTGCCACATTAATTCCCTTGGCAATAGCTTTGTTGTCGAGGGCTGCACGCTCGAAGCCTTTGTTGGCGATTTGCAGACCGTAAGTCGTTGTGACATTCGTCAACGCCAATGTGGAGGTGCGAGCCACGGCTCCAGGCATGTTCGCAACGGCATAATGGATGACACCGTGCTTCACATAGGTTGGTTGATCATGCGTAGTAATGCGGTCAATCGTCTCGATCGATCCACCCTGATCGATCGCAACGTCAATGATTACGCTGCCTGGACTCATCGTTTTCACCATGTCCTCCGTCACGAGACGAGGTGCGCGAGCACCTGGAATCAATACCGCACCGATAACCAGATCCGCATTACGCACAACTTCTGCGATGTTATACGGATTTGACATGATCGTTTTCACACGTCCCTGAAATTGATCATCTAATTGACGAAGCCGGTCCGCATTCAGGTCAATAATTGTTACATCAGCACCGAGCCCGATGGCCATTTTTGCTGCATTGGCACCGACAATTCCGCCACCAATAACAGCTACTTTCCCTGGTTCAACGCCTGGGACGCCGCCCAGTAGAATACCTTTGCCGCCATGCGCTTTCTCTAGAAAGTGCGCACCGATCTGAACAGACATCCGTCCAGCCACTTCACTCATCGGGGTTAGCAGCGGCAAACTTCCATTGTCCAGCTGAATCGTTTCATAAGCGATGGCTGTTACTTTTTTGTTAACCAACGCATGTGTTAGTTCTGGCTCAGGAGCAAGATGCAGGTACGTGTACAAAATCAAACCTTCATGAAAATAGCCGTACTCCTCGGGGAGCGGTTCTTTCACTTTGACTACCATATCTGCCGACCATACTTCCGCTGCGGTTGCAACAATCGTTGCTCCTGCTGCCGTATAATCCTCATCGGTGAAACCAATACTGTGTCCAGCTAAAGTTTCGATTCTTACATCGTGTCCAGCTTTTTTGTATGATAGCACCGAGCTCGGTGTCATGCCAACGCGAAACTCATTATTTTTAATTTCCTTAGGAACGCCAATAATCATGCCCCATCAACCTCTCTTGAGGACCCCCTAACGAAAGGATCGCTCTCTACTTGTCTCCAAGTATAAGAGAGAATTGGTTAAGTTCCATTAGACATTTTGTCAAAAATTGACCACGGTTCTTTTCACAATTTCTTCTCGGGATGGAGCAGCTGGTAGGCCCGGATCGCTACTTGCAGCGCCAATCTTTTCTCAGGATGCATATAATCAGCGCCCAGCAGCTCTTCAATTTTGTCCAATCGATAATAGAGGGATTGCCGCACGATAAAAAGCTGCTGCGCAGCGATTTGCTTCGAGCCATCGTGGTCGAGGTATACTTTCAGGGTTCGCAGCAGCTCACTGCCTTTCTGGCTGTCATGTTCCAAAATCGGACCGAGATAGGAGCGAATGAATGACTCCAGAATCCCCTTGTCTGCTATATGAAATAACAGCTCAAATACGCCCAGTTCATCATAAAACATCACGTTTTTCTGCTGCAGTGTGACCGTTAAGGATAATGCTTGCAGCGCTTGCTGATAGCTGCGATGCGCTTGCAGGAAGCTTTGATTGGGCTGGCCAATCCCGATCTTCAACTGGATCCCCTCGTTATCCTTCATCCCCTGAATCGACTCAAACACATGCTGCAAGCGCTCTTTAGCTGCCTTCTGGGGAGCCTTATCGAACGCGACAACGACAAGTCTGTTGTGTTTCAACGTGATTAAAGGATGAAATAGCTGCCCCTCAAAAATGGATCGTGCCGCAAGCGACAAGTGCAGCCCCGCAGATTCGATACCAGCATCTTCCGCGGCCACCCCTTCTTCGTGCTCCTGTTCAAATTCGATCAAAATAACCCGATAGGTCAGTGCGTTCAGCCGCTTAAATTCAGCACCGATCAGCACCTTAATCTGTTCCTCATCATGTATGCGCATATGAAGCAAATCATCGACCCATAGCGTTTGCGAATACAATTTTCTCTCTTCAATATAACGTTTGCGCAGCAAATCCTGCGCGATGGAAAGCGATGCCGAATCCAGAATCAAATACTCATACTCCTGCGGCTTACGATCCAGAACGAGCAGGATGTGAGCCCATGTTTTGCCCATAGCTCCAACAGGCTGAGCAATGACCGTGTGCCCTTCGACCTCTTCATAGTACGGTCCAACGCTTAGACCTTCATTTCCGCTTTCTAATTTTCTTCTCGCGAGAAAAGCCAACCACTGCGCTGACTCCCGCTTCCCAAGTGGCGGAGTGAACTTCGGCTGTGCATCCACAGGCGCATAAATGACTTGACCTTTGGTACTGCTTTGCAATAAAGCTAGTACATGCGCAACACCTTGTGAAGATAGGGTCATCCGATGGAATTCACGCGATATTTTTTCCAAATCCTGAAGAGCCTTATGATGTTGATTAATAATATGAGCATGAATATCCTGTGTGATATCAATAAACCGCACGGCTTCTGGGAAAATAATGAGCGGGAAATCGTGAGCCTCGGCCGCATCCAACCAAGCTTGTGGAACTGAACTTATATAGTGTCCCATCTCGATACAGAGACAGGTTACATTTCTATGGATTAATTGGTCTAGATAGGTCATGAACGAGTCGGTATCGTTTTTGAAGGCCGCACCTGTGGTGAGAATCATCTCCCCGCCTTGGAGCAGCTGTTCAAACTGTATCACCTCGATAATGTGAACCCAACGAACTAAGCGGCCTAAGCCCATTTTGCCAGCCGCGATGTAGGCATGTTGAAAGGAAGGGCGTTTCAATACCTCTTCAATGGATAATTGGTAGTGCTGATTCACGTAAAGTCACTTCTCTCATCTCGATCTACGCATTTCTAAAAGTTATCCACAATCTTTGTCCAAGAGTATTTGTGGATATGATAATGATTTGCGTTCATTAAGCTTCAATCTAAGTGTACACGAAAATCAGATGGGTTCCAAAGCCTTCCAAAATGAATATAAAAATGAAAATGCCGCCAGCTCCGACAAAATTGAGCTAGCGGCGTGCGCTTCACGCGTACAATATTCACGCTTCCTGCGAATTTCTGATACGAAGCACACCTTCGTTCGCTTGACGGACCAATTCCGCGAACTCTCCATACGGCTCGTCAGCAAGATCCAGCAGCCCATAATTCCCAATCAAGCCTTGCGGATTCCCATAGTCGTACATGGCAAACCAATGCGTTCCCACAACAAAGGGCATGCGGGCTGCTTCTTCCACAAAGCTGCGATAGGTTTCTCCCCTGCGGGACTGGTTCCTAACAAGGACATTACGGGCTCCGTTCGTATTAATCAGAAATCCTGCTTCCCTACCCGCGCAGAAGCTGAATTCCGTAATCATAAACGGCAAGCCAGTTCTTTCGTGAATGTGACTCATCCACCGTTCGGGCAGGTCGAAACTGTAAAAGTTCAGCGTAATCACATCTGCATAGTCTTTCATCACATCAAAAACAATCTCCGGTGTGCTCGTTCCAACCATCCTGTCCCCCAGGTTAAGCCGGTTTGGATCATATCGCTTGAGCGCAGCCGAAGTCGTTTTGTAATAAACCTCTGCAATCATACGAAGGAAAGCCATTTTATCCGCTTCCAGCGCTTCCGGATGATCCGCCCGGTAAACCGCAATATGCGCCAAATCTTCAAAATCCGTATATTCGGCTCCCCAAGTCTCATTCAATCCCTCAATTGAACTGTGGCATTCCCTCAGCATTTCGATCCAGGCCATCTTACCGTACCCGCTTGCCGGCTGTTCCAAATAGTCGTCAACTAGGCTAGTATCGTTAGAACCGTTGCCCGGGTCATTGTTGCCCCATTTGCCGCCATGTCCCCACCAGTGTATTTCATTATCGGTATAATAACCAATAACACCCGGATCGTTCATTAGCGCTTCGCCACGGCCGCTCATAAAGCAATCAAGGCATGCGCGTTCCACAGAAGCATGGAATTTGGGATCGAATACATCAGGGAAGCCTGTCCCCCAATCCGTATTGACCTTCGGCGCAAATCTGGACATGCGGATTTCAACTGTTTTCGGTAAACCGTTCCCCCAGTAATAGGGTTCATGCCAAGCGCCAAGCGTATTGAAGCCGAACTGACGGACCTGGTTCAGCTTATCCATGGCCCAATTGGGGAACCATTCTCGATTCCCGCCGTATTTTTGTACCAGATCCGTCTTCAGCCAATGAGCTTGATCCACGATCTGATTATGCACGCCATTTACACCGATGGAATAAAAGGGTTTGTTTTGCGGCGAGATAAACGCCCAATTTCCGTTATTTTGCTCTACTTTATAGAAATGACCCATACTTCCCCTCCCAAGAGCTAAGTGATTAGAACGCTTTAGACTCATTGTAGAAAAATCGATTCCGCATCACAATGAGGGCATGGAACGATATATATCAGAATCGTCGGGAAATCATCTGTCTTATCTTTCCATCCGTTTTTTGAATTCGGCGGGAGTTAAACCGAACTGTTCCTTAAATACTTGGGAAAAGTGAACGCTGTTGTCATACCCGACATCGTGTGCAATCTCATAAACTCTCTTATCGGTGGCTAGCAGTAATTCTCTCGCTTTCCCCATCCGGATTTGAATCAGATAACTCCAGACTGTCGTACCCGTTTCCTGCTTGAATAAATGAGCGAAATGATTCCTGCTGATCGCTACCCGATCCGCAATTTCCTGCAGGTTCAGCTTATCCGCGTAATGGTCGTTTATGAATGATTTTACTTCTTCTATAGCTCTGCGGGACGGTTGGTCCTTAATTGCTTGCGTGACTGCAAAAATCCGCTGTGCGCCTTCCTCCAAACGGCGCACAGCGCACAACCGAAAATAGCTGCGCACTTTATCCTGCAGAATCGTCTTCTCCCAGAGACCCAAATCCTTGCCCTCATGAAGCTCAATCTTTACCTTTTCTTTCTTGAGCTCTTCCACAATCATTTCCAACCATGCCATGGAAAGAGGATTTAACAGATAGAATCGGTCACCTGTCAGACTCTCCAACATATCCAATGTATCCACGACTAGGAGCGGAAGTGCCTCGAGTTGAACGGTCTGGATATGCAGCACCCATCGCTGCAGCATGTCTTGATGATGAGGAATCGATCGCATCAACAGCATAGCCGCTTCCGCTCGTCGCTGCGAGGCCACCTCACCGGTTGCACGGGCAAGAGCTCCATTCAGCTGCTCCTGGTCCACAGGCTTGATAATATAATCGATAGCTCCGAGCTGCATGCTTGTTTTGGCAAATTCAAATTCATCATAGCTTGAAACGACCACAGAAATCATCCACGGATATCTCTCGTTGACCTTCGCAATCAGATCCAGTCCGCCCATAAGGGGCATTTTGACATCTGTCACACATATATCCGCATAATGTTCCTCCAGCCATTCCAGAGCCTTCACACCGTTGGCTGCCAAGCCAGAAACAACCGTTTCCTCGCTGAATTGCTCGATTTTGCTGGTCAAACTCGATCGGATAAGGTGCTCGTCATCTGCGATAAGTACACGAAACATTTAGGCTATCGCTCCTTTTGGTTGTTCAATCTATAGGGAATCCTTACTGTGACCTTTACTCCTCCAAGACGGCTGCCTTTATCAATTTCGACACCTACACCATTCATCTGGTAGAAGGCTAGCAAACGGAAATGAACGTTTAAGAGACCGACATTCGTGAGCGAGGCGTATTCTTCTTGCGATGGCGTCACCATGAGCAGTCGGGCACGGAATGCTTCCAGTCGCTCTTCGTCGTAACCTTTCCCATTATCTTCAAAAATGATAGAGACAAAGTCTCCGTCCCGATGCGCTGATACCTCCAATCGTGTCAGCTCACCGGTCGTTTCAATGCCATGTTTTATGGCATTCTCCGCAATAGGTTGAAGAATGACTTTTAAACAGAGTACCTCTCGGCAGTCATCCGGTATATGAATCTGGTAGCTGACCTCTTCACCAAAACGGATTCGGCTGATGTTCATATAGTGACTGACATGGGCAATCTCATCCTCTAACTTCACAAGCATGTCCTGGTAGTTGGATGTGTATCTTAGCATGCGGGATAAGGAGATGGATGTACGCTCGATATCGGTATGTCCGGCTAAATGGGCCATGGAATTAATAGATTCTAGTGAATTATATAAAAAATGAGAACGAATCTGGGATTGCATCGCAGAGAAGGCAGCTCGTTGCTGCATCAGCCTCGTCTCTGTCAGCTGTAGGATCGATGCTTCGAGCTCATTCAACATCCGATTAAAGGAATGGCTTAAATCCGATACTTCATCGGTGCCTTCAATATGTATCCGATCCCTAAAGTTCCCATACTGAGCCCGCTTCATATGTGACCTGAGCTTGGACAAACGGCTAGTGATCGAAGCAGCAACCAAAGTGACCAGGGTGATGGCAAGAATAATACCCGTCGATGCAATCCCGATCGTGACGTTTCGAACCCTGTTGATGCTGGACGTGATATCTTGATTGGATAATATGGCGACCGTTTTCCAACCGGTGTAAGGGATCGTATCGAATACAATCAACTGCTCCGTTTCTTTTCGAAGGTAAGTGCCGCTTTTTGCAGTCAATTGTTCGGTAATATCGGGTTCCAGAACGCTTCCCACTTTCGATTGATTCTGGTGAACCAAGATGGTTCCATCCGGCTTGGCAATGAGTCCGATGCCTTTATCCCCAAGCTGCATCTGATTGAGAATGGCTTGCACCGGTTCCAGCGAGATATCCATCTTCAAGAACCCTTTGGCTTCAGGCTCGCCAAATTGTCCGGCCATCGATAAGAGAAGTACTTGCTCAGGATTATTATTATAATTTACATATGCGGTACTTTGAACGACGCGGTGATGGACCTTCTCCAACCGGCCAACTTCACTCAACCACGGCTCGTTCGCCATCGAATAATCCTTGGATAACCCTGAAGTGAGCGCATAATTAAATTCGCCGCCTTTATCCGATAACATGGATATGGACATGATCTCTGGCTGGCGCACAAGAAAAGACCTCAAATAATTACGCTCCAAAGAATGAAAGCCGGAAATGAGCTCGAAGCGGTCCTCCGGATCAACTTTAAGCCACTCCGTGAACTCATTGCTTGTTCCAAGAACCAGGAGACCACGCTCATATTCCATATACTGCCGGTTCAGATTGAGATTCGCTTGGCGCAAAATCTGCTCGCTGAAATGAGAAACGTCCTGCCGTATGGTTCGGGACGTGTCGTAATAGCTGAAAAACCCGATCATCGACACCATTGACACAATGATAACGATGAGCAGGCTAACCAGCTTCCATTTTAAGGATGCATGTATTTTCTTCCACACTTCTGCATCTACACCCCCATATAAGTGAAGAAGAACAACCCTCTCCCGGGAAACCCGGTCGAGGGTTGCTTTCCAAACCCAATGACCTATTTTTTCCTATTTTTATTGTACCAGTCTGTACGCTCCTTGACCATCTGATCGCCGCCTTGCTTACGCCAGGTTTTAACGAATTCGTCAAAGTGTTCAACAGGTGCTTTGCCAAGTACAATTTTACTGCCTTCTTCAAGGAACATTGTATCAATGTTATAGGTGTTCTTGGCAGCGGGCATACCTACAGCCTCATTTTTGAAGCCTTCTTTATCGCCAACAGCCCATGCGGCCTTCAACTTGGCGAAAGCAGCAGGATTGCTCAGCTTGGCTTCCTCTACCGCAGGGTTCGTACCATGAATCTTGAAGATCACGTTAAATGCTTTATTTTTCTCCATCTTCGCAGTGTCAACTACGATCTTGCCGTTTTCCTTTTTATAAGAATCCCCTTCTTGGCCCAAATCGGTGAACATCTGTCCTTCTTCGCTCATCAGCCAATCAAAATACTTGATGACCGCCTCAGGGTTTTTGGTACTCTTCATGATGATGTACGTTTTGGCAACCGGGCTCCAGCGGGTGCCAAGAGGACCATCATAACCTGTACCCCGAGGAGTCGGAATGGCGACGACATTTGGTTTATCGTTCGGAATCGTTTTGTCTAGATCAGCTTGCCATTGCCATGCCAGTTGTTGGGTGTGCGACCACATGCCGACCAACCCCGATTTGATTTTCTGTTCCCAGACCGTCCTGGAATTGGTCAGGAACTCAGAATCCATCACTTTTTCATCCACCATCGATTTGATAAATCCAAGCGATTGCTTCATATTGGGATGAATATTCTGGATGATTACCTCGTTGTTGTAATAAACTTCCGTATAGGAGTTGTTGACGCCCCACATGCCGAAGATATTGTCGCCCCAGGTGAATTTCTCCCGCATGGAGAATGGGATTTCATCCTTCTTGCCGTTTCCGTTCGGGTCTTTATCCCGGAATGCCTTCAGCACAGTCATCAGTTCATCGGAAGTTTTGGGAGCCTGCAATCCTAGCTTATCCAACCAGTCTTGACGCACGTACAGCGTTGAATTCGAATTACTGGAAGGCTGCGGAATGGCAAGAATTTTGCCGTTCACAGATACAGCATCCCATGCGGCTTGGGGAATATTTTTCTTCAAGTTTGGACCAAATTTATCGATCAGATCATTCAGTTCTAGAACCTTGCCTGCGGCAATCAGGTCGGCTTCAGGGCCAGACCAGGATTGATAGACATCTGGGAAATCGCCGGATGCGAATTTTAGCTTAAGCTGATCTTCATACTGCGAATGGGGTAGTGATACCAAATCCACATCTGTGTTCGTTTTCTTCTCCATGAAGACAATGTTGGGATCGCTCGCATCCAATGGAGGAAGTGACTGATCGGAAGCAAACATCCGGATTTTGACAGGTGCCGCCGGTGTTGAGGTGGCTGCTTGCGTTGCCTCTGCAGATTTGGTTGCTTCAGGAGTGCTGACTGCGCCTTCTTCCCCGGTTCCGCAGCCTGCGGCTAATAGCGAGAAAGCGGACAAAATAAATGCTGTTTGCTTTAACCCTTTTCTCATATAAACCTTCCTCTCAGATCTTGTTTATATATCAAAGCATGTTACTCTTTGATCGAACCGATGAGTGCGCCCTTGATAAAGTGCTTCTGGATGAAGGGATAAACCATAAGGATCGGAACTGTCGCGACTAGAATTGTTGCCATCTGGAGACCTTGCGGTGAAAGGACGACGTTGGATTCAACGAGGGAAGCCAATTCCTCGTTCATGTTAAACTGTGCAATCAAATTGTAAAGATACAACTGCAGCGGCCTCTGTTTGAAATCATTGATGTACAGCAAAGCGGAAAAGTAATTGTTCCAATGACTGACGGCATAAAAGAGAATTAGCGTCACCATGATAGGCGTTGATAGAGGAACTGCAATTTTCCACAAAATGGAGAACTCCTTCATGCCATCCACACGGGCAGCCTCGAACATTTCCTCAGGCAGCGACCGGAAGAAGGTCAGGCATATGAACATATTGAAGGCCGAAATCGCGCCTGGAATGATTAAAGCCCATACCGTGTTCAGCAAGTGAAGGTTTTTTACAATTAAGTATGTCGGAATCATTGGTGCCTGGAAGATCATCGTGAAGACAATCAGCATCAGAATGAAATTTTTCCCTTTAAGCCCCTGCTTAGCTAACGGATATGCGGTTACAACTGTCATGAACATGTTGACCGCTGTTCCGACAACTACGATGAATAGGGTGATGCCAAAGGATCTCCAAAACACTTTATTTTCCATCACGACTCTGTAATTATTTACATTTAAACCTTTTGGCCAAAAAGTAACTTCCCCCCGGATCAGCGCCTCCGGCGAACTAAGCGAGCTTGCGATGATATAGAGGAAGGGAAGCATAACGGCAGCGCACGCGATTAGCAGCACGATGTAGTTAAGCGTATCGAAGACTTTTTCTCCGAATGTGAGACGATAGTGCATCTCTTGTTCCTCCTCTCTTAAAATAGCCGCTCGCCGGTCGTGCTTCGGCTGATCCGGTTAGCAATGATCAATAGTCCGAACCCGACAATCGACTTAAACAATCCAATCGCCGTGGTCATGCTGTATTCACCTTTGAGAATGCCTTCCCGATAAGCGTACGTATCGATAATGTCTCCAACCTCATACGTAATGGGATTTAGGAAGACATAAATTTGCTCGACGCCCAGATCGAGGGTATGGCCGATTTTCAGAAGTAGAAGCAGCATAATTGCCGGCATCATACCGGGAATCGTTATATGCAGGAGCTGCCTCCATCGACCTGCTCCATCGATTCGAGCAGCTTCGTACAAGGAAGGATTGATACCTGTAATAGCCGCGAGGAAAACAATTGCACTCCACCCCGCCTCCTTCCACATGCCAGAGCTGACAACAATGGTACGGAACCAACTCGGCTCTTGCAGGAAAAAGATTGGCTCGTAACCGAAGGCCTTGATCATGTGGTTAATAAGTCCGATCTGGGGAGACAGGAGCATGTAACCGAAGCCCGCAATAATGATCCACGACAGAAAATGAGGAAGATAGACAATGGTCTGTATTGTCCGACGCATCGCCATGTTGCGGATCTCATTCAGTAGAATGGCGAGTATAATCGGAGCAGGAAACGCAAAGATCAGTTGATAAAAGCTTATGGCCAACGTGTTCCATAACAGCCGTCGGAAGTGTACAAACTCAAAAAACTGCCGAAACCATTTGAAGCCTACCCAATCGCTTTGCAAAAAGCCGCCGTACAAGTTGTACTCTTGAAACGCTATAATGCTTCCCAATAAAGGAACATACTTGAATACTAAAAAGTATAAAATACCTGGCGCCAACATAGCGTAGAACGGCCAAAAACGCCTCATATAACGAAATGTTGGGATTCCGGCAAGTCGCGTGTGCTTATCCTGCAGCGCCGCATCCTTCGCACTTGACGGTGCAGTACTCATGAAGTCAGCCTCCTTCTTTCTAAGATGTACCTTGATGTCTCTATACTTAAATTGTAAATGAAGCGTTTTCACTAAACAATAAGGGGATCAACCGAAAAGCATAGGAATCGTCTTGGCTTTCAATACAGGACCCGCACATCCTGCGAGTTCAATACGATCGCTCCATTAACGATTCTGTCCGTCAACGCATCCGTATACGTGGTATCAAGATGAACGGTTACATCATCTTCCGTATGGTTGATGACAAAGAGCAATTTACGTAAACTATCGTCGGAACCAACTCTGGCAATAGCTTCAACACCTTCCGGCAATCCGAACAAGATCGGCGTAATGCCTGCTTCACCGACGATCTGATCCAAGATGCCATATAATCCTTCCTTATCAGGAACAGTACCGATATATACCCCACAGCCATTACCGTAAGCTCTGCGGGTAACGGCCGGAGTCCCCCGATAGTAATTGCCAGTATATACCGCCATCGGTTCGGCCGCTGACTCTACCGGAAGTAAATCGATCACTTCGTACCACATCGTAGCTGCACTTATCTTACCGTTGTGCAGGTTACGGATTCCCACAGCAGGTTCTCCCTCGATAATACCGTAGTCCTCAATCCCAATCCCCAGCAGATCGCGAAACAGTCCCGGAAGCCGCTTCTGCGTGATCTGATTATTCCACTCCTTCGCTCCGGTGCGGATATCCGTTATGAAATAACCGCCGTCCTCCACGAATCGATACAGAGCATGTACTGTCTCTTCTTTGGCCATCATCAGGCTAGGAGCAACGAGCACCTCGTAGCCGGTGAAGTCCGCTTCCGGAGATACAATATCAACGGGAATTCCCCGATTGTAAAAGTAGGCATAATACATTTCAAAATGCTTGATGTATTCGTACCCTTTCATATGCGGTTGAAGCTCGAACGCCCACTCGTTGTTGTAGCAGCGAATGAGTCCTACTTTCGCCTGAGGCGATGTTCCGGACAGGAGCGGAGCCAGCTTCTTCAGCTCCAGCCCTACCTGCTTCACTTCCTCATATTTACGTCCGGGCTCACCATGGTGCTGCAGGATGCCATGCCAAAGCTCCTCGATGGAATAGGGCAGCGTCCTCCAACGGAAATAGACGATCGCATCCGCACCCCGGGCGACAGATTGGAACGTCCATCTTCGCAGCTCTCCCGGTATCGGAGTCGGAGCCATCTCAACAGCACCTGGAGCTCCGCTTTGGTGCTCCAGTACCCAATAGTTTCGACCGCCTTTGAAGCCTCGGGTCATATCATGCTGCTCTGCCGCATAAGCAGGTCGTTCCTTCGGTTCCGATTTCATATTCGGGTACACGTCCAGGGAAATCAGATCCAGCTCCTTGGACATGTCATAGAAATCCACTTGGTTATACTTACCCATCGCATTGTGTGTAATAAGCTGTCCCGAGGTGTTACGTCTGAGAATATTTACCTGAAACAGCTGATATTCGTGTACCGAGTCGGAGGAGAACCTGCGGTAATCCAGGGCAAGGCCCGGGTTGTGATGCTGATGCACGGCATAAGCAGGCAGATGCAGTTCATCCCATGTGCGATAAGTTTGACTGGAGAAAACCGTTCCCCACGCTTCATTGACCACTTCGATAGAGGCGTACTTCCGCTGCAGCCATCCAATAAAGGCTTCGCGACAACTGCTGCAATAACACCGGGCTGTATCAATCATCCCGAATTCATTGTCGATCTGCCATCCAATTACGTTGGCATTCGTTCCGTAATGACGAGCCATCTGAGTTACGATTCGCTCTGTATTCATCCGAAAATCCAGGTTGTTAAAGCAGTAGTGCCGTCTAGCTCCAAAACCTCGTGCCCGTCCGTACATATCCTGTTGGTAAATGCCGGGATTCTTATCCATCAGCCACTTCGGCGGACCAGCAGTCGGAGTCCCCAGTATCGTTTTTATTCCATTTTGCTCAAAGATCCTCATAACCCGGTCTAACCAGGAGAAATCGAATTCTCCCTCCGAGGGCTCCAGCCTCGACCATGCAAACTCGGCCATGCGGACCACGTTAAAGTGTGCTTCCATCATAAGCCGGGCATCTGTTTCCCAGCGTTCCTCCGGCCAATGCTCCGGATAATAACATGCGCCGAAATACATAAGCTATCTTCCTCCTCATCCAACTTATCTTCATTCTATGGCCGATGCTTGTATCCAACAATGAGGAGATCTTCCGAATTACATAGGGATAGCATGATTCTCACACAAATCAAGCCGTCCCGCTTTCGCAGAACGGCTTGAACTTACATCATGGGAGTATGTTCCCGATTCATTATGGCAAAAGGCCCATCCCCTGATAAGGCGATGTCGAATCCAGCCTGAAATCCTCTTTCATCGGTGCCAGAAGACTCCATGTATTAGGGTTCGTCGTAGGATTCTTACCCGTATGGGTTCCCGCTTCTATATTTTTGTACAAATTACCTGTCGGGAAGTCATACACATAATCACCATAATTAAAATAGATCGGGACAGCGTATAAATCCGAGTAGTCGTCCCATCTTTCTACTAAGCTCCAATCAAAGGTGGAAGTGAACGGCGTCACATCTTTGAATTTAATCGGAGCCAAGCTTGCTGTAGTCGTATTGCCCGTTGCGGTAATATTGCCTACTGCTCCGTTGTTTCCAGCGATGGTGTCAATGAATACCTGCCCGCCATCCCGGGTATTATTTGTGAAAACCATCGGATTGTGCGTATTGTCCGATACGTAGAACATTTTGTTCGAGTTCACATGTCCGCCAGGAATTTCATCATAGTGGAAATTGATTTGCCGTATTACATTGTTTTCAAACTTGAATTTCGTTGCATAATTGGAAGGCGTATCATGGATATAAGCAAGAATATCCCTGCTATGGGAGAAGTAATTGTCATGCATCACCACTTCATCCGTGGGATCCGGCGTCTCTCCGGGAGCCGCAGAAAATCTTAAAGTAAAGAGGGTGCTGGCTGTACCGATAAATACGTTGTTGTAGATCTCAGCGCTGCCGGTTCTTTGACCATACTGGAAGGTACCGTCCTGCCATTGCTGGAACGGATCTTTCCAATCTAGTGCGTTCATGACGACAACGTTATTATAGACCTTGACACCATCTCCCATATTAGTCAGCTGTATACCTTCCGTACCCGACCTTAAGACCCGATTATTATAGATCTCCAAATTAGTGAAGATATGCTGCTTGCTGATATCGCTGCTGGTATTACCGATGTACATCCCTTCCGACTCCGAATCGTGGATGTACATATCATGGATTCTTACGCCATCCATGGTCGCCGTCGGAACACCGTCTGTTTTAATCAATAGGCCCGCGAATCCGGCATGGGCAACTTCCATATGCGCAATCTCGAAATTTGTGGCGTTCTTACTTACACTGATGCCATTGGAATCGTTGCGACCCACTTCAATGCCATATTTGCCTGCGGAAGTTAAGTAATTTCCATTCTGATGCCCTTGGAAATTGACATGACCTGTTTTGAGCACACTGTCATATTTTCCAGTTAAAATCCAATGTTTACCACCTTCGATGGACAAGGTATACGAATAGGTGCCGCTGACTTTTACCTGTCCGCCATAGTTTGTAATAATCAGAGGATTGCTGGCCGTCCTTTGCGGTAAATTCCCCAGTTTAATGTATTGATAATTCCCGGCTGGGATGTAAAGCCGTTCAAGTGTCTGCCAGTTAACATTCGGGAAAGAAGCTTGCAAATCAATGTAGTAGATAGAGGTAGCCCCTTGAACAGGCAAAATGAATTGACTGTATTGTGAAATAGCAATCTCGAGAGATCCGAATACACCTGACCCATCCTGTGCGGTTGCCTTTACCGTTACATTCCCGTCCGATACCGCTGTGAGTAAGCCGCTCGCATTAATGGCAGCGTTTCCAGTTCCATTCACAACTGACCAGGTAACATTTTTATTTGTAGCGTTAAAAGGCTGAACAGCAGCTGACATCTGCAGCGTACTGCCCGTTAATATACTGGTTGCTCCACTTGCTCCCGTTACACTTATTCCACTAACAGGATGATTTAGCGAGTCCTGAATCCCGTTTCCATTCTCGTCGATCCACCCGACGATTGCGTATTCATTGGCCCTATTGGTCATCGTAAGAGGACTGCGGGCTAACAAGTATCTGGCTTTTGGTACCACAGGGTTGCTGCTGACATCCTTATCCTTTATCCATGGCGTGGTTGATCCTGTCGAAAGGTTTTGCGCACTGTTGAAGTTGATCCGAGTTTCCGCGAAACCATTGTCATTTGTAGTGTCAATGTCATCATCCCACCATAGTGATGCATAGGGGGTCTGGTTTCCTGTGCTAGATGCTCTATATTTCGTCCATGTTGAAGTTATTCTTGCCTTGCTCCAGTCCGCTCCAAAGTCAATATAGCCAACCCTATCGGTATAAGACGGTGCATCATCGGCTGTTACGCCTCCCGTAGGATCCCCGGTTAATGGATCGATACTCGGCTGGCCATCAAATGCGTTGTCCATTGGGAAAAACAAGCTTCCACTCGCCTGCCCAGCCAAAGGAGGAGTAATGACTTTGATCGACTCTTCAAAAAGATATCCAACTATGGCATATTCACTCGCTCTGTTTGTCATGTTGATCGGAGAGCGTAGCATCATATACCGTCCCAATGGCTGAACTGGGCTGCTGCTGACATCATTGTCCCGAATCCAAGGTGTTGTAGTGCCTGTATTGGGAAGATCCTGTGCACTGTTGAAGTTAAAGCGAGTTTCGGTTAGCCCACTGTCATTCGTCACGTCGATATCATTGTCCCACCATATTTCGGTATAAGGGGTCATATCGCCAATACTTGATGCTCTGTATTTGGTCCAAGTTGAAGTGATTCTTACATTCGCCCAATTCGGGCCGAGATCCACATAACCAACCCGGCTTGTGGAGTAGGCAGGCGCATTGTTCGTTCCCGGACCGCCTACCGGCACTCCGGCAACATCAAGTGCAGCATCCGGACTGTCAAAAGCATTCTCTATCGGAAAAAATGTACTTCCCGTCGCCGCACCGGCAGCAGAAGGTTTTATAATCTGCAGCTCTCCGCTTGCCATTGCAGCGCTTCCAACAAGCACAAAAGCAAGCAACATCATGATGCCGATCAACGTACTAGTGAATATTCTTTTCATCCACTACTTACCTCCTCATAGAAATTTATACATAACCGCATTAGCGGACTATGCCAAACGTTTCGAGTCTGGTTTTCATGCAGGTGAGGAGCTAAGATGTGTATACGTGACGGTTCAGTTGCCTATTGTATTCCCAAGAAACGCCAAATCCGCAAGAATGACGTCTGCGAACGCTTCGTCGATATGTTTGCCTTTTTGCGCACTTACGGCATTATGCATGGATTTGATGCTGTTTTCGAATTTCTTGGCATTGCCTTGATCGCGCTGAATATTTTTCACGTGAGACATCAAGCTGTTGCGGATACCGTTATTGCTAATCCATTCGTTAGCACTTCCGTACTCCACAAGTTCATCCAAATGATTGGCATCCATTCGAATGACAAGCTCGAATTCCGCCACAGTTTGGTTTCCGGCTCGATCTACAGCCGTAACGACGATCGGATACGTTCCGACACCCATCTCATAAGCATTTAAAGCGATAGTGGTTCCCGCAGGCTCCCCATTGAACGTTACTTCAAGCGAGTGCAAACCGCTACCTCCGTTATCGTTAGCCGTAATGTCCACCACAACCGGTTCATTCTGCAGAAACGACAGTTGCTCCGATGATTCGATGAATGGAGGCGTGGTATCAGAAGTCCCCGTTCCTCCGTCTAACAGACCTATGCCCTGATACGGAGATGCTGGGTCGAGTCTAAAGTCTTCCTTCATCGGTGTCAAGAGCCTCCAGGTAGAAGGATTCGTCGTTGGGTTTTTGCCCGTGTGGGTTCCCGGCTCAATACATTCGTACAATTCACCGGTTGGGAAATAATACACATAATCACCATAATTGAAATAGATCGGTTCTTTATACAAATCGGAATAATCGTCCCATCTCTCCACCTTGCTCCAGTCAAAATCGGCAGGGAACGTCACATCTCTGAATAAGATAGTCGCTGCATCGGATAATGTGCTGTTGGCTGTTGCAGATATATTGCTTGTCGTTCCGTTGTTTCCTCCGATTGCATCAATGAATACTTGCCCGCCATCACGGGTATTGTTATGGAAGATCATCGAATTGTTTGTATTGTCTTGAACATAGAGCAGTTTGTTCGCATTTACTTGTTCGCCAGGTAATTCATCGTACTGGTAATTGAATTGCTGGACGATATTGTTCTCGAACCGGAATTTCGACGCATAGTTGGAAGACGTATTATGGACATAGGCAAGAATATCCCGTCCATGGGAGAAGTAATTGTTGCGGAACACAACTTCATCCGTCGGATCAAGTAGCTCCCCAGGTGCTGCCGATAATCTTAGCGTGAAAAGGTTGCTGGCGCCGCCGATAAACACATTGTCAGAGATTTCTGCGCTTCCAATGCGTTGACTATACTGAAAGACACCGTCCTGCCAGAGCTGGAATGGATCTTTCCAATCGAGAGAGCTCATCACGACCACATTGTTATGAACTTTGATGCCATCCCCCATATTAGACAACTGGATGCCTTCCGTTCCTGACCGCAGGACCCTATTGTTATAGATCTCCAGATTGGTGAAAATATGCTGCTTGCTGAGATCGCTGCTGGTATTGCCAATATACATCCCTTCCGACTCCGAATCATGGACGTACATATCATGGATTTTGACACCGTCCATGGTGGCTGTCGGTACACCGTCTGTCTTAATTAACAGCCCTGCAAAACCGGCATGAGCAACCTCCATGTACGAAAGCTCAAAGTTTGTAGCTCCGTTGCCTATGCCAATCCCATTGGACGTGTTGCGGCCGACTTCTATGCCGTATTTGCCAGCGGAGTTGGCATAATTGCCGTCCTTATGCCCCTGGTAGTGGACATCTCCAGTTTTTAATTCATCGTTATATTCCCCAGTCAAAATCCAGTGTGCACCGCCTTCGATGGACAAGGTATAGGTGTGGGTGCCGCTAACCGCTACTTTACCGCCATAGTTGGTAATAATCAGTGGATTATCGGCGCTGCGTTTGGGAAGGTTACCCAATTTGATATATTGATAGTTCCCCGCAGGAATGTACAGACGTTCAAGAGTTTGCCAATTCACATTTTTGAAAGTGGCCTGCAAGTCCTTGTAATAAATGTTGCTGTTTCCTTGATCGGGCAAGATCAGCTGGCTGTACTTGGAAATAACGATCTCTTTCGTTCCTGTCACGCCTGATCCATCTAACGCCATTGCCTTGACCGTCACCGTACCTTCTGATCCTGCAGTAAGAAGTCCGCTCGCATCAATCATTGCACTTCCGGTTCCATTCTGGACGGACCATACATAGGATTTGTCGGTTGCGGTATAAGGCTGCACGACAGCCGACATTTGCAGTACAGTGTTCGTCAACATGCTGGTTGCCCCGCCTGCTCCCGATACGGTTATTCCGGATACAGCGCGGAACGGCGCCTCCTGAACTCCGTTGCCGTTGGCATCGATCCAACCAATCATCGCGTATTCACTGGCCCTATTGGTCATCGTGGCAGGTCCACGGAGTAGTAAATAACGAGCCTTTGGCGTAACCGGGTTGCCGCCGACATCGCTGTCCATAATCCATGGTGTTGTGGAACCCGTTGAAAGGCCTTTTGCACTATTGAAGTTGAGACGGTTTTCCGTGTAAACGCTGTCAATCACCGTGTTGATATCATTGTCCCACCAGAGTTCCGCGTAGGGGGACTGATCGCCAGAGCTGGACGCTCTGTATTTGGTCCATGTCGACGAGATCCTAACCTTGCTCCAATCCGCTCCGAAGTCCATGTAACCGACCCTGCCTCCGCTATAAGCGGGGGCATCCGCAGCTCCTACACCCCCAACAGGAAGGCCGGAATTCTCATCCAGGTCCGGCTGGCCGTCAAAGGCCCTTTCCAGCGGGAAAAATTGGCTTCCTGCCGCTGCACCTGCCAAAACAGGCCGAACGATTTGCATCCCTTCCGTCCCCGCAAGGCTTTGAAGCGGTTCGTTTTCCATGGCATGGATACCCGTGGGAACTATCGTTAGGGTCAACATTATGCACATCCATAAACTGCTAAGTCTCCTCATACTTACCTCCTCATCGTGATACTAGTTATACATAACCGCATTAGCGTGTCATGCCATACAGACCAGGGAGATTATTAATACGAGTTGGCCTTACTCACTCCAGCTCATTCCCCCAAAGCTTGCCAGAACCTTTGGACTTTCTCCATGCATCCCGCCAACGGTGAACGTCGCTCGCCGTAATTACCGGCATGTTTTGACGCAGTGATCTCTGCGGAATCGCTGGAAATGCCTTGTGCGGCTCACTTTGGTACCAATAGGCCACACTGGCGATATCTAATGTCAGTACGTTGGCATGCCCATGCTCAATACTAGATCGGAGCGATTTGCGAAAATGAATGGCATCCTCCAACAAGAAGCGGTAACAATGAGTACGTCCCATAAATCCGAGCTTATCCGGTATTCGGGCGTAACCGAAGTAAGGATGGGCATACAACTCGTTCGGGCACCAAGAGGAATTGAAGAAATCCTCCGTGCCGGTGCCATGCAGCGATCCCGGCCAAGGTTCACCATCCACCATAAACATGTCGTCGCCCTCTCCGTACCACATAGGACCTGGACTATCGACATAGTAATTAACACCGACAAAATGTCCCCGTCCTTCAATTTCAGCAAACAAATAATTGCCTTCATCCGTTTGATTTTTCGGCGGTTCCCCCATAAGTCCCCACTCGTTCTCTTGCTCACAGGACGGTTCGGTTATTTCCCGATTCCACCAAGCGTGGAAGCGTCCTGCATCATCTGGAATGGAAGCGTGCTCCTCATAATCGATGTAAAAATAAAAAGAGGGAACCTCAAACTCCGAGTCGTTCTCAAGTGTAATTTTCGCGCCTTGTGCGAACGGCATGGGGAAGTAGCAATTCAGACCTTTTCCGCCTCTTGGAGCCGCAGCCATCGGAAGGGAGACAAATGGATAATTCTCGCCCCAACCCTGTCCGAAGAAATCTCCGATCGGGCTTTGTACGCTTGGCTCCGATTCGCCGTCCCAGTACATGCGCAAAATCAGGTTGCGATTGTACATGGGATCCTTCGCATTGATAGTGATCCAAATATGTTTGATGATCCCCGTATTTGGAAGATCGGCGAGCACCGCCGTCTCCCCAGGCTTAATCTTAATATAATCGTCATTTCCTCCCGTTCGGTCATAGCTTGAAACCCGAAGCGTTTTGCAGTCTTGAAATCGATACAATCCATCCAATAAGCCCATTAAGATCTCTCCTTGGTTTACAGGTCGTAGGGAAGATGACCCCCAGTTTCATAATTCTTATTGTATGGGTCGCCTGTACATCAAACAATGAGGCAATCTCCCGATTTGCATAGACATAGAACGGTTCTTCAATCAATCATTGAGAAAAAGCACGTACCCATCCCATCGGGACGTGTACGTGCTTCGAAATGAAGTAATCTCCACTACTAATATAATGCTTTATCTATGGCAACCTTCTGACCTGACCATACCTGTTGGGAGGTCCACAGCGCTTCCGCACCTTGCCAGAACTCATCATCCGCCGCCAACCCAAGTGGTAGAAAGACTGCAGAGCATAAGTATAAGCTTCCAGTTGAAATGTAAGGCTCGCCTAGCTCTGGCTGATGACCGCAAAGTCCAATCCGCAACCAGCCGTTTTCATCGAAGGTGCCTGGTGCTTCAATTAATCTACGAATGACAGCCGTCAAGGCGCCACGTACTTGAGCTGGTGAAACCTCTACAGGAAGCTCCCGACGCAGTGCCGTCTGAGCAAGCGCTTGAAATGCGCCGAAACGGTAGGCTAACGAGCGGCCAATCGCTGGGAACGTACCTTCCGGTGAAATCATGCGCTCCTGAACGGCCGCATAACGCTGTGCTCGCTTCAGGATGTTCTCACGCATTTTGGCCCAGTCCGCATAATACCCATGCACATGCTCAATGATATCCACCATCATCGGCTGAATGACGAAGCTGTTGTAATAATCCGCATGATAGTCAACACCATCACCATACATGCCGTCTCCTAGATACCACTGTTCATGCTGCTTCAGAGCAAAGTCAACACGCATATGATCCCAGTCCTCGCCCATTACACCAAGTGCGGTTTCTGTCATTGCTGCGAAGAGCAGCCAGTTATTGAAGCCTGGCTTACGCGTCCGTGAGGTTTTCATCGCCGCTGCGAGATTCACCTTAACATGAGCATCCAAGCTGTGCCATAGCGTATTCGGTGCACGCAATATCGCATGCGCCAGAAACGCAGTATCCACGATGGGCTGCATGCCATTCGCGAAGTTCAAGAAATCCGGAGACTCCGGATCCGTAGCCGCATCCATGGCTTCTCGTGCCAGCTTGCCATACGCCAGACGATGTTGTTCTTCATCGGCATCTGACGCTGGTGTCTCTAACCAAGGCGCCATCCCGACGAGCGTCCGACCGAATGCTTCGAGATGCGTGAACGCGCGTTGCTCTTCTTTTTTACATTCCACTGGCATGGTGGCACGAAGTTGTTTAGCTGCAAGCGCCCGAAGGACAGGCTCAGCGATGCGGAGCATCGTCTGAACCCAATATGCGCGATCTGTGGCCACGGCTGTGTGTGAATTACTCATACCAATACCCCTTAAATCCTTTTTCTAGACGAAGCAGAGCCTCTAAATAGTAGTAGTCTCCCCAGATCACATAATCATCCGGTGCTGCGCCGCCGCGAACACTGTAAGATCCGCGCTCAAGGAATCCTTGTGCATCCGGTTTACCGATTGTAGCATAAGATTTCACTAGTCCTGCCATTGAACGTTGCACGCCATTTTCCAAATAAGCCCGATCTGGATCATCAGCTGCTAAGTGCTCCAAGATCTCCAAAGCACCCGCAGAAGCAATCGCGGAAGCAGAACTATCCCGCTTCGTTTCAGCATTTACTGGCGCATTGAAATCCCAATACACAACGTCATCTTCAGGCAAGCGCTCGAAGAAATAACGCGCTAAGCGTTTGGCTGTCTCTAAGTATAGCGGGTTTTTCGTATAGTGATACGAAAGCGCAAAGCCGTAAATCCCCCACGCTTGTCCTCTCGTCCACGTTGATCCATCTTGATAACCTTGATGAGTTCCGCCACGCAGCGGTTCACCCGTTTCTTGATCGAAATAGAACGTGTGATACGATGAATCATCACCGCGTACCAAGTAGCGGCGTGACAAATCCGCATGAATGACAGCTACATCTTTATATTTCGTATCTCCTGTTTGTTCATATGCCCAGTACAGTAATGGCAAGTTCAACAAACAATCGATAATGATTCGTCCGCCGTTGTGCGCATCACCCTCAGGACCCCAAGCTTGAATATATTGGCCTTTCGGTCTCCAACGCTTCATAAGTACATCAGCAGCTTGCAAAGTAAGTTGCTTCGCGTTCTCATCCTTCTCAAGAATCCATTGCGCCTTCGAAGATAAGGAATAAAGGAAGCCAATATCATGATGATCTAGTCCAACATGATTCTCAAGTCTTTCTTTAAAGCTCGCAACCGTTCGCTGTGCGGCTTCTTGGAACACTTTGTCCCCACTGTACTGATAGCTAAGCCACAAGATGCCTGACCAGAAGCCATCGGTCCAATCGGTATTCGGATTCAAATGATAAATATCGTTCTCACTGACATGAGGGAACTGATCCCCGAAACGCTCAATATTCACTTTCGTTTTCTGCAAAGCATCTTCAATAGCTTGTTTCCACATGTTAGAATCACTCCGTATCACTTGTTATAGGTTGCTCAATACCTGCTCCAGTTGCACGAGCGAGTTAAACGTTTAACACTCACTTTCAGCTTAAATTGAAACGTTTAACCTGTCAAGAGAAAATATCGAGATTGGTCGTCCAACTCCTATAAATTTTAAGCTTCAAAAATTAGGCTTTGCCCACCAAAAAAAAATAGAACCATCGTTACATTTGTTACGTAATACTATTCATGCATGACATTCTTTCAGGGTTAGGGAGGTTTCTTGCTTATGACAATGACATTTGCTTTTCATCCAAACACTTCAATCCGGGACGCTATCTCTGAGATAGTCTGGTATCTAAGAAAGAAGCGTAGAGCGTAAATCAAGCCCATGCCCTAAGAAACATAGAAGAAGAACAAAGCCTATGGCTTTCCGTTACTGGAGAGACATAGGCTTTGTTGTCTTTTATCAGCTATAGTGCTGCGCTTTTTCCACCATCAATATTCACGGACGTCCCCGTCACATAAGAAGCAGCATCTGATGCTAAAAAGGTGATCACATTGGCCGCTTCCTCTGCATTACCAATACGCCCTAGTGGAATATCGTGTCGCGGATCGCTAGCGAATTCCTCCCAAGTCAGGTCCGGTGCAAGTCTTTTCCATGCCTTCTCGATTTGGTCACTGCGAATTGTTCCAATACACACGGTGTTGACACGAATCTGTGCTGAACCCAGATCCTTGCTCATCGCATTGGTTAAAGCTAATCCAGCAGCTCTGCTAACGGAAGTTGGAAGCGATGAAGCGGGAGGTGTCTTGGCTGCGGACGTCGTAATATTCACGATGGAACCGCCGCCAGCTTCTTTCATATGCGGAATCGCAAATTGCGAGCAATGAATCGCTCCGAATAGTTTCAATTCCAGATCCTGGCGCCACACATCCGAGCTAACCTGCTCAAATGGTGCTGCAGCAGCTGTACCGGCATTGTTCACAAGAATATGTAAACCACCGAAACGTTGTACCGTCTCTTCAATTGCGCGCTGACAATCGGCTTCCGACGTCACATCCGCCTGAATCGTGAGCACTTCACCCTCGGTTAAGTTGGCAATTTGGATAGCGGCTTCCTGAAGCTGCTCTTTATTGCGAGCAAGTATAGCTACCTTCGCCCCCTCACGAGATAGCGAAATAGCCGTTGCAAGACCTATCCCTTTGCTGCCTCCTGTGATTAAAGCGACTTTATTTTGTAAGCCCAGTTGCATATCTTTCGCTTCCTTTCCCTATATAACAGAATAATTCCAATATAGGAATAAGCATACGCCATCTCAACGCTGTTTTTCAAATCTAATTTGAAATTCCAACAAAGACAAAAAACCATCAGGATCAATCATCCTAATGGTTTTCCGTCTAGATTTCTATTGGTTTAAGTAAACAGCCTTGCCCGTGCGAGCAGACTCATAAATGGCTTCAAGAATTTGCGATACCACATACGCTTGTTCTGGCGTCACGACAGGTTCAATGTCTTGATCAATGGCATTGATCCATGAACGCATTTCCACATCTGCCGCACTTTCGCTAGCCCCGTCGTAGAAAGCAACACCACCTGTTTTCAACTCCACTTCTGTTGTGAACAGACGGCTATGCTTCTCACCATTGATGCGAAGTCCGCCTTTCATGTCCGCTCCACCCTCTGTACCGCTTAACGAACACTTCGCTTCGTCTACTTCAAGGGTATTTAACGCCCAGCTGGATTCAAGGATAATTGTCGCGCCATCCTCCATCACGATCATCCCGAAAGCGGAATCCTCTACGGTAAACTTGCTTGGATCCCATGGGCCCCATGCGTTGGCTGCGTTTTCTTTTTGGGACAATTCATGATAGGACGTACCTAATACAACCTTCGGCTTATAGTTGTCCATCATCCAAAGTGTCAAATCTAACGCATGCGTACCAATATCGATTAATGGTCCTCCACCTTGCTTCTCTTCATCAAGGAAAACACCCCATGTAGGTACAGCACGACGACGAATCGCATGCGCTTTAGCAAAATAGATGTTCCCCAACTCACCGTCTGCACATACTTTTTTCAAATGCTGGCTATCCGCGCGGAAACGGTTGTTATATCCAATAGTCAGCTTTTTGCCTGTACGTTTCGCAGTTTCAACCATGCGTTTCGCGTCTTCGGCTGTCTTCGCCATCGGCTTCTCACACATAACATGCTTGCCTGCCTCAAGTGCAGCAATCGAAATTTCTGCGTGCGAAATATTCGGTGTTAACACATGTACAATGTCAATAGTAGCATCTTGTAATACTTCTTTATAATCTTCGCAAACAATTGCGCCTTCAATGCCATATTTCTCTGCTGCTGTTGCTGCGCGCTCTTGAACAATATCACAAAATGCAACTAATTCAACATTAGCTAGCTTCTTCAAACTAGGTAAATGCTTGCCATTCGCAATTCCACCGCAACCAATAATTCCAATTCGATACTTACGTGACATGTGAAGACCTCCAGTAGGTTTTTTCCTTGCATGCAACTATATGATATCTAGACAACTTTCTTTAATGTAGCACACGAAAACGCTTATTTTTAGTCTAATTTTCGGACAAGCCTACTCAGAAAAGACGACAAAAAAACCAGGAGAATATTTCTCCTGGCACCAACTTCACATATTCAGCTTCCGCCTGCTCGCTTCTTGGCATCCTCCAAGCAGCTCCTATAAAGCTGATCTTCCGGTTGCTGCCGCGTTAAATCCTCGTAGTAGCGAGCAACCTTTTGAAAATAGTACGCATGCACATCACTAGTCGGTACCAACCGGTGAGGTTCCCAACGATAGGTTTCTACGCGATACGCTTTGCCTTGTTCCTGCGTCCATAGCGCAATTTCACATAATCCATCCGGGCCGTTTCGTGTTGGCATATCTTCAATTTCCAAATGCGAATATGTCGTGCCAGGAGGAATGACACGTTGAAATCCGGATTGCGTCCATTGAATAATGTCCAAATCTGCAATTTGCTCACTTGTACGCTCCCAGCCAATAATGACGTCCCAGCCCTCTTGGCGTGAAACAGGAGCTGCTGCAAAATCCTTGACTGCCTGCTCCCTGCCAGTAGATGCCGACCCGATCGGGAACCAATTGCCAGAGTACTCTTTCAAGGAGAACAAATATTGACTATCTAGATATCTATACAGGGCTGTGATTTCTGGAAATCCATCACCATCCACATCGGCATAAAGAATCGCCGCGGGATTTCCCTCCTGCTGCAGTACGACAATCTCGGCCTCCTCAGGTATACAGCTGCGGACGACGGAAAGAAAATCAATTGAAGACAAGCTCATCGTTATCCCTCTTTTCGCATCTTCTCAAAACAAGTATATGCGGAGGGGAACTTGGCACATGAATAGCATTCTAAATTCGAAGTGCCTAGAAATTAGGCGCTTCCGCGTTGCTCGTTATGCATCTGATGAACACATTGGATAAACCGTACGGTCTGTGTTTGAGCTCTCATGACAACTGAATGGGTATGCGCACGTCCACCCCAGCCGTATTTGACACCGTTTAAGAAATCGCCGGATGTGACCCCTGTTGCTGCGAAAATGATATCGGAATCTCCCACAAGATCACGCATACCTAATACTTTCGATGGATCGGAAATTCCCATTTCTAGACAACGAAGGCGTTCCTCCTCATTCTCTGGCAGCAGACGGCCCTGCAACTCGCCTCCCATGCACCGCAAGGCAGCAGCGGCAAGTACCCCCTCAGGAGCACCACCTGAACCTACATGCAAGTCTATGCCAGTTTCTGGGAAAGCGACAGCCATTGCACCTGCCACATCACCATCGCTGAGCAAATAAATTTTGACCCCGAGCTTGCGCAGGATCATAATGTGTTCGGCATGCCGATTGCGATCCAGAATGGAGACGGTAAGCTCGCTGAGCTCCTTTTGCAGCAAGCTCGCGGCTTTCTGTATGGTCACCTCTAGCGGATCATCCAGACTCAGCTTGCCAGCCAAACGCGGCCCTACAGCCAGCTTCGCCATATACATATCCGGGGCATGGAGGAGATTGCCTTTCTCAGCAATTGCGACAACCGACAGTGCATTATTCCGACCGCTTGCAACAATATCTGTTCCCTCTAAGGGATCAACTGCGACATCATATTCAGGCCCTGTTCCACTGCCTACCTCTTCACCGATATAAAGCATCGGAGCCTCGTCCATTTCCCCTTCCCCGATGACAACTGTCCCACGAAAAGGAACGGCACGAAAGTATTCACGCATCGCAGCGGTCGCAGCTCCATCCGCATCGATTTTATTCCCTTTACCCGTCCAGCTAGCCGATGCAATGGCTGCGGCCTCCGTTACCCGTACGATTTCCAACGACAAGTCTCTATGCATGAGCGATCCATCCTCTCGAATTTGGTTTTATTCGTAATATGATGCGCTATGATCTTTCCGCCAAGATTAAGCCTGCTGTTTCTTCAATCGCTTTCTCACTCACATCAATTACCGAACAACCCAACTCACGATACAATCTCATGGCAAAAGCTAATTCTTCCTCTACGCGCTCTTTCGTCGCATATTTAGCCCCAAAAGGGAGACCTACTGCCTTCAGTCTTTCGGTACGAATGCCAATCAATTTATCAGGACTCATGGTGAGTCCAACCAACTTCTTCGGATCTAGCTCAAATAAAATGCTTGGTGGTTTAACCTCTGGTACAAGGGGATAATTGGATACCTTATAGCCTTTATGTGCCAAATAGATGCTAAGTGGTGTTTTCGATGTTCGTGACGGTCCGAGCAGTATAATATGCGCTTGCTTCATCGTGCTGGGATCCTTGCCATCATCACTATTGACGGTAAACTCAACCGCTTCAACCCGTTGATAATACTGTTCGTCAAGCTGATAGAGCAGCCCCACTTTGCGTTTAGGTGAATCCTTAAACGTATCAATAAAGGCTTGCATCATCGGACCCATAATATCGATCGCATTCACGTTCAATCGAATGGCTTCCTGCCGCATCATTTCTCTCAGCTCTGGCAGCACGAGTGTGTAGGCGATAAATCCTTTTAGTCGTGAAGCTTCTTCGACGATCGCTCGCACTTCATCTTCTGTTCGGATAGAACCATGCCTCTTCACACTAACCTGACTTGCATTGAACTGCCGAATCGTTGCTTGTACAACCGTATTTGCTGTTTCTCCTACCGAATCCGAACATACGAAAATGGTATGCAGCTTCTCTCCCATGTAAATTCCCCCTGATTTACGTACCCAGCGCTACATCCAGCAGCAATTTGGTCATCGTTGTTTTCGTAATTCGGCCAACCACTTCCAGCCCTTCCCGACCCTCAACTGCCTTGACGACGGGCAAGGTGTCAACCTCATGATGAATCATCTTCCGTGCGGCCTCAAGCACACTATCTTCTGGCTTTACCGTAATAATGTTTGGTTGTCTGGTCATCACTAGCGAAACAGGCATGGACGTTGCCGTTGCATGTCCTAGCGTAACTTTAAGCAAATCCTTACGCGAAACAACGCCCGCTAGGGCTCCTTCTTGATTGACAATCATCAGACTCCCTACATTTTCGAGAAAAAGTGTAACGACAGCATCGCTGACAGTGACCGTCTCCCGAAGTACGACAGGAATACCCATCACGTCCTTCACTTTCATAGACTCGATCAACTTGAATGGTGTGTGTACATCGAGTGCTGCTGTTCCGAGGAAATAACCTACTTTGGGCTTGGCATCGATATGCCGTAACATGACTAATACGGCTAAATCCGATCGAATGGTTGGGCGGCTAATGCCGAGCAGCTCCGCAATGCGTTCCCCCGCAATTGGCGCATATTTGCCGACAAGATCAATAATTTCTAACTGGCGTGCTGTAAGCTCGATGATGTTTCCCTCCTAATGCCGTGTATTCCCGTTATATAGTGTGTTCTATTTGTTATATATTGTACATTATATAACATTTATGCGAAATATAAAGTTGTTTATTGCCTATAAAAGAAATATTTATCACCTAAATAAGCGGAAAAATAGAAAAAACTCCTTGCCACCCATCTCTTAGATGTGGGTGGCAAGGAGTTGGAGTTAAAGAGGCCAGTAAGGCTTTAAATCGACTAACCTGTGTGCGACGGTGCATTGGAGTCAGCTAAGTCGACGAAATCGACTTAGCTGCGCCCAGACTCCACTTTGACGTCCTCTATGTCGATAAAATCGACTTACACGCGGCCAGACTCGGCTTTCGCATCCTCTAAGTCGATAAAATCGACTTACACTCGGCAAGACTCGGCTTTCCAGTCCTCTATGTCGATAAAATCGACTTAGCTGCGGCCAGACTCCAGCTTTCCAGTCCTCTAAGTCGATAAAATCGACTTACACGCGGCTCGTCTCCACTTTCCAGTCTTCTAAGTCGATAAAATCGACTTACACGCGGCTCGTCTCCACTTTCGCGTCCTCTAAGTCGATAAAATCGACTTACACGCGGCAAAACTCCACTTTCCAGTCTTCTAAGTCGATAAAATCGACCTAATCGCTCTGACGGCGTCCCAGGAACTGCCTAAACGGGCAGATTTTTACAATAAAAAAACGATCCCCAAAATGCCTGCGCCAATGATAACAACAAATGGATGCAGCTTATATTTGACAATTGCGATAAAAGCGCCGCCTGCAATGAGAAGCGTTGCGACCTGCTTCCATGTGACTCCCGTGTGCACCGTTCCGAAGGATGCAAGGCCAAAATGCAGCGCCGCATAAAAAATGAGGCCTGTCACAACTGGTTTTAGACCATAAAACGACGATTTAAACCAAGTATGCGAGTGCCATCGGAATAAGAAGGCTGCCACGATGATGATTAATACTAGAGAGGGCAGCACCATGCCAAGTGTTGCCACGATTGCTCCCGGGATACCCGCTGTCTCATAGCCGATTAATGTGGCACTATTCGTGGCAATCGGTCCCGGGCTAGTGCCTGCCAGCGAAATCACATGATGAAATTCGTCTACTGTCATCCATTGATGACGCTCTACCTCAAGTTGAATAACGGGAATCATGGCATAGCCGCCGCCAAAGGATATAAGTCCTATTTTGAGAAAAGTGAGAAATATATGGAGCAGCATCTACGAAGCACCTCTTTCCTATATGCCATCCGCCATATAAAATTCGGCAGTCTTGTTGTCTGTGCTTGTAGTTCCTGTTGGTGCAATATGAGAAGTAGGCTTTTTCTTGCCCCATTTTAGCTTGAAATACGTTGCGATAACTCCGACCACAACTCCGAGCGCAATCAACACAAGTGGTGATACAGGAACAAGAATCATGATAATAACGGTTCCAATCGCTGTGAGGAGGGTTAGTCGATCGAAGATTGAGGATTGTGCCATTTTGTAAGCCGCAGCTGCAATGAGACCGATAATTGCTGCATGGATGCCTTCCATGATGGCTTGCATTTTGGGGTAATGCTCAAGCCAAGCATACAGCATGCTAAGTATGAGAACGATCAGAAAGGTCGGAAGCGTAATCCCGATAACGGCCGCAATTGCTCCAGCAATTCCTGCTAGACGGTAACCGACCAAAGCAGAAACGTTGACACCAACCCCACCTGGGGCTGCACCGGAAATGGCTAAAAGCTCCGACATTTCTGAATCTGACATCCAATGTTTCGATACAACAACCTCTCGGTGAATGGCAGGAAGCATCGCATAGCCACCACCAAATGTGAGCGGACTAATGCGTAAAAATGTCCAAAATATGCGGATGAGCTTGCTTAAGATGTTCTTTTGCATGATGATCAACCTCCCCTGCACTTAATTCTATTTTGAACGAAAGTGGAGGAGAAATCCAATCAATATTCGTAATCCATTTCCAAGTATATGCTTATAATCTGGGACATTCACCCTATTTTTAGCACACTTCGAGATCAGTTTGATTTATTTCGAAAGAAAGAGGCGAACTTGCTTCTTCATAGCCAAATTCGTCATGTACACGCCCAATACAATTGAGAAGGCTCCTAACAGATGATATAGCTGCAAGGACTCACCGGTAAAGGTGGTTGCAAATATCGCGCTAAACAAAGGGATGAAGTTAAGAAAGCCTGCACAACGCTGAGGACCGACAAGCTCTATCGCTTTATTCCAGCTCAGAAAAGCGACGATGGACGCAAAGATTCCTACATACAATAACCCGCTCACCAAAGCGGGACTCCATGAAACGTGAGGTGCCATGATGATCCACTCGATGGACGAACTTGGAATCAACACGACAAGCGCAACAGTTACTTGAACCAGCAAAAAGGGACTTGCAGGGAATCTTCCTGCCATCTTTTTCATACCCACCGAATATAACGCCCAGCATAAGACGGCAATCAGCATGAACCAGTCCCCTTTATTCACAGATAACCGGAGAAGTGCAGATAAATCCCCCTGACTTATGATCCAGCACACACCTAGGATGGACACACCAATTCCCGGCAGCGCCCACCAAGCAAGTCTTTCTCTCATAACAGCCCAGGTGATAAGGACAACGAAAATAGGTGTCGCTGAATTCATTAATGACGCATTGATAGAGCCCGTGTATTGGACAGCGACATACGTTAGTGAGTTAAATCCCGCTACACCTGTCAAGGAGAGGAACAGCACCATTTTCCAATTAGCTAGAAATTCATGTTTAAGTCGCCAGGCTGTTTGGCCAAAAAAGGGTAGTAAACATAAGAAAGCAATACCCCAGCGACCTGCTGCCAATGTGATGGGAGGAATATGTAAGACGAGCGCCTTACCTGCAACAAAGTTCCCTCCCCAAATGCAGGTTGCGAGAATTAATAATAGGTACGGAGATCGTTTCAGCATGGCATGCGTAGCTCCTTTAGTTGACGTGATGAATTTCTTAGATGGGACTGCGTCCACAGACTCGAATAGCCCTCTGGAAAAAGATACATGCTAAAACATGGTATTGGCAAGCATTTATATAGGATGTCACTCTGTTACATATGGAAGATCCTTTCAATTAATGACACGAATGGGCTTGTCCAATATTTAGGGAACAATAAGTTTACGTTTACACGGCTCCATCAACCTTTATTATTTTCTACTTTTCGTTAGACGAGGCTTGGAACAATAAAAAATTGGGATACCGTCTATCCGACGTTGGACATCCAAGTAAAAGGTTGATAGCGGTATCCGCGACTACGGTATGATTCGTTGAGTCTATACATCCTCATCCAGAAAACGAACCTCACAAAAACAGCCGAGGGGAATCATCTCTCGCAAATAGAGCAGCATGCTTCCTTTCTCATGCTCTTCCATTCGCTTAAGCGCATCAAAATCAAAATGGATAATACTATTGATGACATCATAATGCTTAAAGCGTAAACGACCATAAGGAAATTGCCGATTAATCGCGGCTAGAATGCCATATTGATTTAAGTTCGAGCGTAGTGCCGTTTGAACAATATCGACAGGCACTTCTTCCAGTAATGGCACTTTATCTGAGCGAACCGCACAATACGCCTTTACTTGAAATACGACGTACGGGTACAAGTAAGCGTTTGCATACTTTTCCACATTGAGCGCATCCTGCTTCGTTAGTTGCAAATCCTCCGTCCATGCATAAATCGTCGCCTTATATTTATCTGAAGTGTGAATTCGGATGTACCTTATATGGGGAAAGCGCGTTTTCACAAGCTGTTCCGATAAGAGCCGTGTTCCCACCAAGATCACCTCTTTCATTTCTGCTTTTTTGTATGATTAGTATATGCTTGAAAATAAAAACAGCCATCCTTTTACTTTGAAAAGGTAGCTGACTTGGTCACCTCGTTTACTCATCTATATTCGAGAGCTTGGCCTAATATGATGACGCGACAGCAAAAGCCGTCCCATAAGGTCAAATGACCCCAAGGGACGGCTTCTTTCTCTGCGCTTCCTATAAGCCTTTGGCTTTCAAGAAAGCTTGCCATTGCTTCGTCGTTTCCGCATCAATTTTATCTTGACCAGCCGCTTTCAGCTTGTCGATATATTTCTGCAGTTGATCCGCAGGATCTACGGCGCCTGTTTCAAGTGCAACTTGGAACTCGTTATCGACAGCAGTTACATTGGCAACCTCAGATTTGATGGTGTCTCGATTCACATCAAAGCCGTAGGAGGCAGGGACCATGGCGCTTTCGTTCAATTTAATCGTTTTGTCCCATACATCTGGCGTTTGTGCACCTTTCAAGAAGGCATTAAATTGATTACCGAACACCCAATCTACATTCGGCGCATAGCCGGAATCCTTGATCGGTTCAATATATTTGTCATCCTTCTTCGTATAGTGCTTGCCTTCCACACCATTCGAAATCAGATTGTATAACACTTTATCCGTGTTCAGAAGGTTGATAAACATGAGAGCGCGTTCTGGATTTTTGGACGTTTTGGAAATAACCTGCATGGCGCTCGCAACACCTGTAAAGTAAGAATCTGAAATCGGTACATACACGACAGCATTGTTGCCATTGTTAGCCATTTCATCCACTTCGCCGCCTGGTTTCGTTGTAAACTCAAGACTGACAGCCACTTTCCCTTTTTTCTTGAGATCTGTAATGTTTTTCAACAGCGGTGCATCCTCGTTGATATAGCCAGCTAGTGACCATTTGTGCATCGTCGTGAAGAAGTCCTTCTTGTTCTGCAGCTGCTGAATTTTCGTGATGGATGCGTACGTCTTGTCATCCTTTTTGTAAGCAACCGCAAGACCATCTGCGGCAACCAAGTTAGGATCCGTATAGAGGCCCCATGAATTCTGTGCCATCCCGAAAGGAATAACATCCTTTTCGTTATCCTTGATTGTTTTCAAGAAAGGCTCGATATCTTTATATGTCTTAATCGAACTAACATCCAATTTATATTTATCAACGAATTGTTTTTGAATGACGAGACTTTTCGTCTTGGCAGCAATTTGATAAACAGGGAAGCCATAGACTTTGCCATCGGTCGCTTTCATGTCTGGCCAGAATTTATCTGGAATGTTCTTCCGCGCTTGAGGCGCATATTTGCTGATCATCGCATCCGTTAGCTCCAAGAGAGCACCTTTATCGATGTTCGGCTGATAGCTAAGAAGCCAATATTTCGAGCCCCATGCCACATCGAAAGCTTCACCGGAAGCCATGATTGTATTCAATTTCGGATCATACTCATCAAAGGAAAGAGGCTTCAAGTCTACCGTAGCATTGATTTTACTCTTCACATATTTGTTGATTTCCTCATTTACGAGAGCCTGATCTTTTCCTGGTGGATTACTTGGATAATAGAATGTCAATTTAACTTCAGGCAGCGTGCTTGGTGCAGGTGTGGCGGGAGTCGCGCTTGTCGATGCTGCAGGTGTTGTTGCCGCCGGTGATGTCGTTTCACTTGCCGTGTCGGTCTTGCATCCAGCCAACACAGTCATACTCAGAAGTATCATGGCTACACTGCTCAGGTACATTTTTTTTCCTTTTTTCAACCTTCACACCTCCATATTAATAACCCCTAGTATCATCAGATCCATCAAAAAAACCTTACAAACGCAACCCTCACCTCCTCTCAGCTTTTTAATGAGCCTACCGTAATCCCTTTCACAAAGTACTTCTGGAAAAAAGGAAACATGATCATCATCGGGCCGCCCGCGACCAAAGCCATGGCCATCCTAACAGATAATGTCGGGAAGTTCGCGAACTGTAATTTACTTGCAGCCTCGGCCAGAGGCGAATTCGCTAGAAATTCAATTTGCGATAAAATACGTACAAGCAACAACTGAAGCGGTACATATTTGTTATCATCAATGAACAACAAAGCATTAAACCAATCATTCCAATAGGCAAAAGAAATGAATAAGCCAAGTGTCGCTAACGCCGGTGTAGATAGCGGTAAAATAATGCGATAGAAAATGCGAAGCTCGCTAGAACCGTCAATCTTGGCCGATTCGATAATTTCCATCGAAATTTTATCGAGATAGCTTTTCATAATGATAATATTGAACGGATTCATAAGCAGCGGAATGAGAAGTGCAAGAATGGAATTTTTCAGATGGAGGTACTGTGTCATTAGGATATAGAACGGAATGGTGCCTCCATTGAACAACAACGTGAAGAAAATATAGAACGTAAGCGGTCGATGATAGCGAAAGTCGCGTCGCGACATCGGGTATGCCGTCAATGTGGTTAGTAACAATGAAAGCACGGTTCCAGCAATCGTAATGATAATCGTAACCCCATATGATTTCAGCCAAATTTCCGGTGATTTCAAGACGATTCGGTACGCTTCCAAGCTGATCTCTTTCGGAATGAAACGATAACCGAATTGAATTAAGCTGTTCTCCGAAGTCAGCGACACCGCAATAACGAGCACAAAGGGGATGATCATCAACAGACAGATGAGCGTAAAGAATACATGGATATACCATATCGATGCCGGTTTTACTGGTTTTGCTAGTGCAAGCTCCATAAGACTCCTAGGCCCTCCCCCATTAAAATAGTGCGTTATCTTTATCGATTCGGCGAACCGCTGCATTAGCTGACACAATGGTAATTAATCCTACGACCGATTGCAGAAAACCTACAGCCGCCCCTGAATTGATATCGCCAAGCTTCGAAAGGGCACGGTACACATACGTATCAATGACATCTGTTGTCGCCATATTGGCTCCTACATTGTTCGGCACAAAATAATGCAACCCGAAATCGCCCCGGAAAATGTTGCCTAAGCCTAAAATAAACACAATGATAATTAACGGCTTCATGAGGGGCAGTGTGATTCTAAAGATCATCTGAACGCGCGAAGCGCCATCTAATTTGGCCGCCTCATAATATTCCGTATTGATTCCGACGATTCCCGCATAGTAGATTAAGGTCGAGAAGCCAACACTTTTCCAAAGCGCCACCACAGGCAAAATAAATAGCCATGGCGTTGTTTCTAAGTACCATTTGTGCGGAGAAAGCCCGATGGTTGTCAGAAAGCTATTGAGGTACCCGCTTTTATGTTCCAAGAAGGCGTACGTAATGTAACCGACTAAGACAAGTGAAATAAAATACGGTAGAAATAATGTGGTTTGATACACTTTTACCATGCGCCCGCTTACCTCATATAACAAAATGGATAAAATTAGCGCTGCCAGTGTGCCGAGTACGATATACGTCATGTTGTACAAGAGGGTGTTTCGGATGATTCGAAAGGCATCTTGTGACTTAAATATAAATTCGAAATTTTTGAAGCCTACCCATTTGCTCCCCAGAATCCCTTGATCATACCTGAAATACTTGAAGGCCAAGATGAGTCCGATCATAGGTAAATACTTTATGACCAGTTCGAACAAAATGCCTGGTATCGCAAGCAACAGCAGCTCTCGATTCTTCCGCAGGTGTTTGAACTCCTGAATGAGCCATCGTTTTTTGATTGGACGTGATTTCATCATTGTGCTCCTCCTCCATATTCGTATCTTGCCACAGGATAAAGCGTTTACATAGCGTAAGATTTCCGAATTCATGTACAATGCCTATGTACAATGTTCGAATTACTCTCTTTTTTACCAACGAAAAGTACAAAACCGCCCTTCCATGCACCAATTGGTGGAAGAAGTGGCGGCGAGATGTACACATTTCCCCTCTTATGAAATGGATTTCTTCATGCGGTATTCTTTCGGTGTACTGCCGAATTTGGCTTTGAATAATCGAAAAAAATAACTCGGATTCGCATATCCGCATTTTTCCATAATATCTAAGACTGAATGATCCCCATTCTCAAGTAGCTGTTGCGCATGCTTGAGTCGAATATCGTTGATATACTCGGTAAGCGTTTGCTGGTAACTATCCTTAAATAATTTCCCCAGATAAGCAGATGACAGCTTGACTGTTGCAGCGATAGTTTGTTGGCTGAGGTTGATATCCGCATACTTCTGATGAATGAGTTCTTTGACCGTTTCCAGAATCATGTCATTCCGTTCCACATTGGACGGTTTCTGGCCATCGCAAATTTGTGCACATAAAGCCAGAAGCGCGACATACATCTCCTCTAGCGTCTCTTTCTCCTGCGGGATGTGATGAATATAATCGACGTTGAAGCTCATCTTCGTAACTCGATTTTCCATAATTTCAACGACTGTATATTTGATCACCCAGGCTAAATTCGTTACGGCGCGATGAATATCATGATAATGAAAGGTGGCAAAAAGGGAGAAGGCTTTCTCCAATTCGATACCCGCTTCTGTCATTAACCCCTTCTTCAAGCTCTCCGATAATTTACGCTCAATGGCTTCTGGGATGGATACACGCTTATTTGCATTGTTTTCCTTCACCATTTCACTCGTAATGATGGACCTGTAGCCGAAAATGACCGTATACAAGCTATTCTGCAAGGCTTGGGTATACCCAGAGGACAGCTGAGTAAGCTGTAAAATCGGATCACTGAGCCCACACGATAGACTCAAATCGTAATACGTCTCAATCGTATGCTGGATGTCCCCAAGGATATGAACAATCCTATCCATTTCGCTTGTCGTCGCCTTGTCATTCCGCGATACGATGAGGATGACATGATCTCCCCATACCTCCACGGCTTCACATGGATAGGTCTTGGACATCATTTCCTGCGCAATATTCGTGATGGCAAAGCTATGCATTTTCTTCAAGGAAAGGGCCGTGTTACTTGCATACGATTGGAAACGATCCAAGCGGAGCACGCAAACAAGGATTTCGGAGGGATAGGCAATGTTCAATCGATGCTTTTCAATCAGACTAATCATATCGTGATGCGAAAACATCTGGCCGTCTGTCATAAATTTACGAATGTAATATTTATTGACGATGTGCTCAGAGCTGATTTCCTGCAATGCATGGGACAACTCCAAATAATTCTCACTCATGGCATGCAACTCATCACCTTCGTTTCGCCTTGCGTGTCCATCGCGCGGGTGCTGGAAGCGAATTCGGTGCAGCATATCTTCGATCGGGTGATACAATTTATAAGACAACCAGACCGATATACCAATAGCGATCAGGAGTAGAACGCCAGAAACCAGCAATGATTTCACACGAGTCTGTGTGACTTCCGCCATCAGTTTGTCATACGACTGTACATAGAGAATCGTCCAATTCGGGATTGGATCTGCCATATAGGTAATCATGCTTTTCTTACCGTCTACGTCCCCTATGACGAATCCAGAAGGTTCGTTCGTTGCTAGCTTATGATTCATGATGTAGCTGTGTATGGTGTCTTGCGTCGTTGTACGCGCGTATTCATCAATAAAACGCGAGGAGTATAAGCGTCCTTCCTGATCCGCCATTAGAATATCACCTTGGGATCGGCTTCCCGTATCGTTCATTTTCTTTAAGCTGTCGAAGACCCAATCGGATTTGATATAGAGTACAATGGCTGATTCACCGCGTGAGAAAGGTTTTAAGGAGTCCGTTACAACAAAAGCGAACGCATCGATCTGTCCATCCTCGTGTTCAAGGCTCACGGGGATGAGCCGGGAGGTTTCATGCTTCTGGGAGGGGTCTAGCAGCCAATCTGAAATTTTCTTTTTGGTAACGCCGCCGTCTAAAAGAAAATCGCTCGTGGTCCCGTAAATCTCATTTTGCGTATGATTATAGACGACCATGGAATGTAAGAACGATGAACTGTCCATGATACTGGACATGCGTTGGTAGCTGCGAATTAAGTCCATCTTGGGCAAGGTTTCATCAAACATCAATGGTATGAGCAAGTTATCCTTAAAAACGAAGTACGATAAATGTGTGATGATTTCATTCATGTAGGAGAAATTGTATTGCATTTGCGTGAGGATTTTCAGATTCGAATCCTCCTGAATCCTTTTTACCGACTTCTCCAGCAAATATGTATTGGCGAATGAGGATGCTAATAGCACAATAACCATCGATAACATGATTGAACTTAGTACACGCTGCAAATATTTCTTGGATTTATAGAATCCGAAACCTTTCAAGAATACCAAGCCCCCTCACATTATGGCGATATTACTGTGGTCCTATCTGGGTATCATCAATGTCAACCCAACCAAGTTCATAGGCAGGTGAATCCTGTTGGAGTCGAATCCTTCCCTCCGGTGACAGTATGAACCTAGGATCTGCAATCGTTGTGTGCGCGTCAAACTTACCTCCAAGTAAGGAGCGCCACGCTTGCCAGTCATAGACTTGACGTTTTAGCAAGTCAGCACCCGAAGATGGTAAGGGGAGCATACCAGCAACCTGACAGACGCCTTTAGCCTGATCCTGCCAATAGAGATTCCGATCTGCTTCGGCAAATTTATCATCGCGCCAATTGACGAAATAATAGAGGTAGCCGGAATTATATATGATGTTCCCCTTCACGCTGACATCCTTATTGTCTTCGCCCGCCATTTCTTGTGTGCCAATAGCAGCTATCGCATCGGGATTCGATACGAGTAAATTTCCTTGAATAAGGTTGCCAATGCCTTTGGAAAAAATAAGCATCCAAAGCTTTCCTTCCCCTGTACTATACAGGTGCGTCAACACATTCTGGGTTACGGTAAAGTAGTCCGAAGCATCATCCAAATAAATGCCGAAACCAAATGAAAAATGAATCCCACTATGATGTAAGCGGTTCCCACGAATCGTATTCTGTGTCCCTACACCCCAAGATTCAATCAAACCGCCATCCTGGCTGTCCATCATCACATTCGAAATATCGTTATAGGCGATCTCATTATTCCGCGTATGCAGGAAGTCCCAGTGATTCTCCCAAGTCACCGTTATCCCATAAATAGTTGCTGGCATGACTTTGTGACGTAAGCCTTTCAACGATATGCCATATCGCGGCATATGCGAAATTAGATTATGGGCGATTTCGTTATGTCCGCTTTGATAGAGCAATATCCCGCAGCCATGCCCAATCAGCTCACCACCATACCGAATCACGTTATTTGTTATCCGATGCTCTTTATTCGTGTAGGAGGCAGCCGCTGAAGTGAATTCCCCTTGGAGCGGTGAAAATCCTGAGGCACATATACCCATATATCCTACATGCTCGATGCGATTACCGTTAAATCCGATGTTCCTCGTATGTTGATCCAAGAATATGCCGCAGCTGCCTGAGTTCACGATCTGACAATGTGAGACTTCGATATCCGCCGCGTACTGCATATAGACCATTCCTTCACGATGCTCATCCCGCTCCACATTACTTAAGCCCTCGTCTTCCTGAATCATTTGATAATTCGACCAGAAGTCTGTGCAAGAGAAGTGGAGTCCTTGCAAATGAAGATGCTGAATAGGCTCATCTTGATCGTTGCCTCTCAATTCAATCAGCCTTGTTACCGTTGGTACAATCATCTCTTGTTGTAACGGTGTCCCTATTTTCGGTTTGTAATAGAGCCATCCTTCCTTCTCATCCAAGTGAAATTGACCTGGTACTTGAAGAAAATCGAGCGAGCCTTGGATAAAATAACGCGAGCCTACACCGATATCCCAGATGGAAGGCTGCTGGAATCGTACATATCTGGCTTCCGCATCATGGGATTTCAGGGCTCTCAGCTCTGAAAACCAATTCCACTCTCCCTTCCCAGGCCATACGAATACCTGCGCTTGAGAGAGGTCACTTCCATGCGGAATATCACCTTCGCGGTAGTGAATTCCTTCCGTATAACTTGCCTCTGGTTCCCCCTCTACTTGATAGTAACCCGTTGCCGGAAACCGTGCTTTGGCAATTCGTTCCCCATCCGCATACAGCGTATGGAAGCTCCTTCCAGTCCCCAGCCACGCCCGCCACATGTCTGCGCTATAGGGTTCCCAGTTCGTAACCGCCTTTCCACCCACAATGCTTACAACTTCACCAGGCACATTGCGATAGGTTACACGGTAACCATTTCTCCCGGAATCTCTCTCATCGAATTGCCATGTTTCTTCTAAATAATAGGTGCCGCCGTACAAAAACACGATGACATCGTGACTCATCCCGTTTTGGATGCTGTCCCGAACTGTCATCTGCGCTTTTGTTATGGTTAAAAACGGGGCATCTTTACTCCCATCGTGATCATCATTCCCAGTTGTCGCTACATAGAATTGGGCTTCCAATGTCATGAGCTTACTCCTTTTTACATCATAATAACCTTATTTATGACTAGGAGCCTGTAGGTATACCTCTTTCGTGCGTTTAACGTACTCCTTGTTTATTCGTTGACAAGATCTATTCCTCCTTCTTACTTCCAGCTATAAACGTACGCATCACTTGCTCCGCCTTCTGCGCTAAAAGCTCAGAAGTGCGGCCCATCGCCTCCTGAAGGGTCATCGGACCATTTACGATGCTGTGAATACTTGTCATCCCAGATTCATATAGCTTCTCAATCCCTTGCCCTACGGATCCCGATAAGACGATAACGGGTACGCCAAACTTCGCTGCAGCCTGCGCAATCCCCATTGGCGCTTTGCCTGAGGCCGTCTGCGCATCCGTCTGCCCTTCGCCAGTGAATACGAGCTGTGCATGCTGCAGATGCTCATTCAACTTCGTTATCTCCATCACGACGTCGATCCCTCGCTTCGTCGTGCTCGAGGGGAAGAAAGCCTGAAATGCACCGCCAAGTCCTCCTGCGGCGCCTGCCCCAGGACGATGATGCACAGCAATCCCCGTATGCGCTTCCATCAAATCTGCCCAATGGGTGAGCGCTTCATCGAGCGCTTCAACCATATCCGGTGTCGCACCTTTCTGCGGTCCGAATACAGGGGATGCCCCTTGCGGACCGATAAATGGATTCGTGACATCCGAAGCAATGATAAACCGGGATTCAGCAATACGCTCGTCCCACTTGACGGCATCAATGTGTGTAATGAGAGACAGCGCTTGCCCTCCTGCGCCAATCTCCCGCTCTTCCGCATCTAGGAGCCGTAAACCCAACGCTTGGAGCATCCCGCATCCTCCATCGTTGGTTGCACTGCCGCCAAGCGAAAGGATAAAAGATCGATATCCTTGATCGAGCGCATGTAGAATCAGTTGACCCGTACCAAATGTTGTCGTTAGCATCGGGTTTCGTTGTTCTGCTGGAACTAGCATAAGGCCGGAAGCTGACGCCATCTCTATCACGCACGTGACGCCATCTCCGAGGACTCCATACATGGCCGTCACTTCCTCTTGCAGCGGCCCTCGTACTTGGATAGAAATCTTCTCGCCATGTGTTGCTCGAACAAGACTATCCACCGTGCCTTCTCCCCCATCCGCGATCGGAATGAGGACGGTTTCTGCTTCGGGCTTAGCTCGCAGAATCCCGTCTCTAATTGCCTCGGCTGCCCGTTCTGAGCTAAGGCTTCCTTTAAATGAATCTGGTGCGATGACGATTTTCATAGGTCAGCCTCCAAGTCGCTGCGTGTAAGTTTACTTATTAATTAATTTATACAACGCTTGGGTACCACTATCCTCTTCGCCCATTGCAGCTAATTGCTCATAGAGGGATTTGGCGAGTGAAAGGCCTGGAAGCTCCACGTTCATTTCTTCCGCTGATTGCAACGCAATCTTCATATCCTTGATAAAATGTTTCACATAGAAGCCTGGTGCAAAATTATCAGCAATCATCCGTGGCCCCAAATTGCTTAAAGACCAGCTGCCCGCGGCACCTGTTTCAATGCTTTGCAGTACAGTTGTCGGATTGAGCCCCGCTTTCTTGGCATAGACCAGCGCTTCAACTACACCCATCATATTACTTGCAATGGCAATTTGGTTACACATCTTGGTGTGTTGCCCTGCGCCCGCTTCACCCTGATGGACGATATTCGTGCCGATTTTTTGGAAAATAGGCAGCATCTGCTCGAATACTTCGCGAGCGCCACCGACCATGATGGACAATCGAGCTTCTCTAGCACCGATATCTCCGCCAGAAACAGGAGCATCCAAAGCGAATAACTGACGAGTCAACGCTTCCTCATAAATCCGTTTTGCCAAAGACGGGCTCGAAGTCGTCAAATCGATCAGAAAGCTGCCTGGCTGTGCCATAGCGAGAATCCCATTTTGCCCAAAATATATGTCTTCAACATCGCTCGGAAAACCAACCATGGTCATAATAACCTGACACTTCTGTGCTAATGCCCCAGGCGTCTCCTGCCAAATCGCACCTTTTTCTACAAGCTCCTGCGCTTTCGCTTTCGTACGTGTATAAACATGAACCTCATATCCTGCCCCAATAAAATGTCCTGCCATGCTTTTCCCCATAACGCCTGTTCCAATGAGTCCTATGATGGGTTGTGCTGAATGATTTGTCATATGGATGTCCACCTTTCTCCCGATACCTAGTTGTTCTTTGAATCACCTTTTAAACTTATCACCCTCTCTCCTTCTGGTCAAACTGGGATCGCTTTTCAGGCACAACCTTTCATCGTATTTAGAAAATACATCCTAAGGCTGATATCAAGTTGCACGTGTTGCGTACATATTAAATAGGTAATTGAAACCAATTCAGGTAGAAGAAAGTGAGGAAACGAAACGTTATGTCCACACCAGAGAAGAATAAAGGATTAGGTATTGTCCTTGCAGGGCTTCTACTAGGTATTCTTATGGCTTCTATGGATAATACCATTGTGGCAACGGCTCTGGGGACCATTGTCGGAGAACTAGGCGGATTGGATAAATTCGTATGGGTGACCTCCGCTTACATGGTTGCTGAGATGGCAGGAATGCCGATCTTCGGGAAACTATCCGATATGTATGGCCGTAAGAAGTTCTTCGTATTTGGGCTCCTCGTGTTCATGCTAGGCTCCATTCTTTGCGGTACGGCAGACTCGATTGTCGAGCTTAGTATTTATCGGGCAGTTCAAGGCTTTGGCGGCGGTGCACTCGTACCTATCGCTTTCACGATTATGTTCGATGCCGTCCCTCTGGAATCTCGAGGTAAACTTGGCGGCTTGTTCGGGGCCGTATTCGGCATGTCGAGCATTTTTGGGCCGCTGCTAGGCGCCTATATTACCGATTATATTAGTTGGAAATGGGTCTTTTATATCAACCTTCCCCTTGGACTGCTCGCTTTCATCTTCATTGCCTTCTTCTATAAAGAATCTGTCGAGCACTCTAAGCAACGAATTGATTGGTGGGGAGCCATATTACTTGTCTCTGCCATCGTATCGCTTATGTTTGCACTTGAATTAGGCGGCAAACAATATGCATGGGATTCCGCTTTTATCCTTGGTTTATTCGCACTATTCGCTGTGTTGACGATTACATTTATCTTCATCGAACGTCGAGCCGCCGAGCCGATTATTTCGTTCGCGATGTTTAAGAATCGCTTGTATGCGACAAGTAATGCGGTCGCGATCTTTAGTGGTGCGGCCTTCATTACGGCATCGGTGTATATTCCAATTTTTATCCAGGGTGTATTAGGCGGTACGGCTACGAACTCAGGCTTAGTACTGTTGCCAATGATGCTTGGTACTGTGGTAACGGCAACAGGCGGTGGGTTCTTGATGACCAAATACAGCTTCCGTTCCATCATGATTCCGACAATCGCATTGCTCGTTGTGGGTACCCTATTGCTAACGACGCTATCAGGTGATTCACCGCGGTGGCTCGTGACCCTTTATATGATTGTAATCGGTCTTGGGATTGGCGCTTCCTTCTCCGTCCTCAGTAATGCTGCTATTTACTTATTCGATGCTCGGCAACGCGGCTCAGCCACATCGACCTTGAATTTCCTCCGTTCCCTAGGCATGACGCTTGGGATTACGGTTTTTGGGATTATCCAGAGCCACGCATTTACCAGAAAAATGACAGAAGCATTCTCCGCTGGCGGGCAATCGCCCGTCAATATGCCTGCCGGCGATTCGCATACCTTACTAGATCCTGCCAAAAGACTTGAGATTCCCGCCCCTGTGCTGGACAAAATCACGAGTGCCTTATCCTCATCTATCGTGCTCACATTCGCTTGGACTATTGTCCCTGCAGCATTAGCGCTTGTATTCGCCTTTGCCATGAGTAAAGAACAACTTGATCCTACAAAGGAATTTGAGGGCGCGACTGGGCATTAAAGGATTAAAAGCAAAAAGCCGTTCTACGGGTGAAGCCACCCATGGAACGGCTTTATATGTCTAATTACATACCTTTGAAGGTGAAGGCATATGTGTACGTACGGTTTGCGAATAACGTAAACTCGGGATGTGTTCTTGCTCCCCAGCTATCGTCGCCGCCAACGCCCATCTGCTTGTAGTTCACACGCACAACAACTTTATCACTTACAGGCAGCTTATATGGGTGATCATGCGCTTCCAGCTCCGAAGGTGAGTACGGCAGCGCATTAAGCTCAACCGTTGGCAAACCTGCAATGCGGAGTCCACGACCAGCTGCATTCGTGAGGGTCGCCCAACGAACATCGGTCTTATTGCCACATTCCTGCGGACGCAAATAGGGAACGAATTGCTCTTCAACCGTGCCGCTATGCAGCGCAAGTTTGGCACCTACATTACGATCCCAGTGGTTTTCGTGCGGCCCGCGGCCATACCACGTTAGGTTCTCGAAGGCGGCGTCCAATTCGAACATGACGCCTACTTCTGGGATCTCTGGCAGCTTGTCGCCAGGCGTTAATTGCATGCTAACCTCGACTTCGCCACTGGTAGAAACGGTATAGACGAGCTGCACTTTGGAAGCAGGCTGTGTCGCTAGCTCAAAGCGTACACGAACCTCAGCGCGTCCAGCATCCAGTGATTTCGCTTGCAAGGAAAGGAGCTTGCGTCCACTTCCTGCTCCCTGCCACGGTGCACAACGAATGTGGTGCTGGTTGCCTCGGTCATTATCCGTATAGGCACGCCAGAAGTTCGGTACCGGTCCCGTTTGGAACAGCTCCACGCCTTCGTACAAGTAGGAGGTTATATCCCCTGTCGCAGCGTCAACTCGTAGAGCAAAATTCTCACCTTGAAGCGTAATGCTATCTGCTAAGGTCAATACGTTCACTGCAGTCTCCGTAGAGAGTGCCGCGGCGGATTCTTTCTCCGCTTCCCAATTGCGTGAAAGAGCAGTTGGATGAGTGGATGGCAGGATAAATTGCTCCCAAGCGATTTCGTGACCTTTAGCTCCCCAGATTGTATCGGTCTTCAAGACTAAGCTCAGCGTTAATACGAATTCATCGTTCGGGAAAAGACTTTCAAATGTACTCAGTGCAAGCTCTACCGTCGTTGTTTCGCCAGGTGCAACTGAGTAAGATTCACTTACCACACCGTTAACCGCCGCAACACCATTACGTGCAATTGTCCATGTCCAATCAAATTCATTCAAGTTCGTGAACAAGAATTGGTTTGTCACTTTGATGTGACCTTTCGCCGCATCCACTGCCTCGAACTTCACATTCTGATAGCATTTCTTCACTTCGTGCAGCTTCGGTGAAACCGAGCGATCTGCGAAGATCAAGCCATTGCCACAGAAGTTGCCATCATTTGGCGTATCCCCAAAATCGCCGCCATAGGCTTGATACGTGATGCCATCTGGCGTCGTCGTACGAATGGATTGATCAATCCAATCCCAAATGAATCCGCCCTGCAAGACTGGATATTTGTCGAACAAATCCCAGTACTTAAACAAATTACCGCAGGAGTTCCCCATCGCATGGCTGTATTCACAAAGAATAAACGGCTTTTTCGGCTTGTTGTTCGCGTATTCTTCGATGGTCTCAATTTTCGAATACATATGACTTTCCATATCCGATGCACGATCAGAGGCACGCCAGTGGAAGACGCCTTCGTAATGAACGACACGGGAAGGATCAGCTTCACGGAAGAAATCATGCATTTTCAAGAAATTGTCCCCGCCTGAGGACTCATTGCCTAACGACCAAATTACGATGGAAGGATGGTTCTTATCTCTTTGCAGCATCGAATTCGCACGATCCAGCACCGCTCCCGTCCATTCTGGTCGGCTCCCTGGCACCGATTCACCCAACTCTTCCTGCTTATAGGTCCAAGAACCGTGCGTTTCCAGATTCGTTTCATCAATCACATACAAGCCATACTCGTCACAAAGTTCATACCAGCGCGGATGATTCGGATAATGGGAAGTCCGCACAGAGTTAATATTGTATTGTTTCATGAGCAAAATATCAGAAAGCATGCTTTCCTCTTCAACGGAACGTCCGCGATCACGGTCAAATTCATGGCGGTTCACACCTTTGAATTTGATGACTTCGCCGTTAATTTTCATCAAACCGTCTTCGATTTCAAACTTGCGGAAGCCTACTTTACAGCTCTCCGTCTCTAAAAGTGTACCTTCTTCATTCCATAAACGAAGAACGAGCGTATACAAGGATGGACTTTCTGCACTCCATTTGGCTGGACGATCGATGTGAGCAGAGAATTCCACCGCTTGTTTAGCCGTACTGCTCGTTTGAATGCCAACTCGAAGCGATTCCTCCCACAGAGCTTGCTGCTCACCATCGTATAACATCGCTTCAACATGATGCACGCCTTGGCTCAGCAGATCATAGTTGGTGATTGTAGCTTGAATATGCAGCTCTGCATCCTGGTAAGCTGAATCTAGATTCGTATTTACTTTGAAATCAGCGATATGCGCTGTTGGCGTTGTGTACACATATACGTCACGGAAAATCCCGCTTAAACGCCAGAAATCCTGATCTTCTAACCAGCTAGCATCGCTCCAACGATACACTTCCACCGCAAGCTTATTCTCGCCATCGATCAAATAAGGCGTAATATCAAATTCCGCTGGTGTAAACGAATCCTGGCTAAAGCCAACCAGATCACCATTCACCCACACATAGAAGGCCGATTCCACACCTTGAAAGCTTAGGTAGACGGGCTGACCGTTCCAACCTTCAGGGATCGAAAAGCTGCGCACATAAGAGCCGACAGGGTTATATTTTACTGGGGCAAATGGAGGCTTGAGATCCTCGTGACCTACCCATGGATAAATGATATTCGTGTACTGCGGGAAGTCAAAGCCCTGCAGCTGCCAGTGCGATGGCACGGGAATATCCGCCCAATTGTTTGTTTCGAAGTCAGTCTTGTAGAAATTCTGTGGACGTCCCTCCGCATTTTCCGCAAAGTGAAATTTCCATGTGCCATTTAAGTTTTGATAAAATTGCGAAGATTCCCGAACTCCTGCCAAAGCTTCTGCTTCTGTATGATAAGGCATTAAGGTGGCATGAGCCTCTAATCGATTCAATTGGAAGATCTCCGGATTATTATTCCACTCGGGGTAACCGTTTTCAGGTGCTGTGTATACAAATTTATTCGCCATAGATGTTATGCCTCACTTTAGGTTATTGGATTATGAATCAACCTGCTTCCCTTATTGTACAAGACAACTATTTCTTTTAAAATATAAGAAACTACGCATCACATATTAAAAAATGAAAGAGCTGAGTCATTCATGGCAATTGATTATAGAAAGTTTTTCGTCATTACCGAAACCGACCGCAAGCTCCCCCTTATCCTCGAAACGATCGGATATGAGCGAGAGCAGCAGTATTATGAACGCGAAGAAGGATATCCGTGCTTTCATTGGCTGCAAACGATCTCCGGCAGTGGCGAAATCATTCTGGACAGCGGTCCCGTTAGACTTGGTGAAAGGCAAGGTATGCTCCTCGCCGGCGGTGTCCCTCATGCTTATCACGTACCTGAAACTCCGTGGTCAACCTGGTATTTAACGTTTGACGGCGCGCTTGCTGCATCTATCGTACATGCCTTGGAAATCCCTCTCTCCACGCAAATTAGCTGGGGACCTGATACGCCGCTCGCTAGTATTCATGAGTATTACTATCATAAATATCGCGATAGTCACGACTTCACCGGTACCAACGGCTCCCTGGAAATCTATCAATTCCTGACGTTGCTTAAGAAGCACGGCATCCTGAACAAGAGTGCCTCCTTCTCGCAAAGTCATGAGCGGCTTCTGCCGCTGCTGCTCGAGCTCGAACAAAGCTTCGCCGCTGCCCACGTTGGACTAAGCTGGATGGCGACTCAGCTCGGCGTCTCTCCGCAGCATGTGAATACGTTATTTCGTCGTGCTTTCGGACTCTCTCCCTACCAATATCTGCTTCAGCTGCGCCTACAGAAGTCCAAAGAAATGCTGATCGCGCAGCCTGATCTTACCGTTAAACACATCGCAGAGGCTACGGGGTTTCTCGATGCTTCGCATTTCATTTCGACCTTCCGCAAAGCCGTTGGCCAGACGCCGGATGTATTTCGACATCCGTATTTAAAATAAACGTGCCAATAATGGTTGGGATGGTGGTTGGCTTGGTGGTTGAGTGGGCAGGTAGGTGGATAGGTGATTGGCTGAATGGTGGCTGAGTAGACAGGTTGGTGGGTAGGTGATTTGCTGAATGGTGGCTGAGTAGCAGGTTGGCGGGTAGCTGATTGGCTGAATGGTGGCTGAGTAGGCAGGTTGGTGGGTAGCTGATTGGCTGAATGGTGGCTGAGTAGGCAGGTTGGCGGGTAGCTGATTGGCTGAATGGTGGCTGAGTAGCCAGGTTGGTGGCTAGCTGATTGGCTGAATGGTGGCTGAGTAGGCAGGTTGGTGGCTAGCTGATTGGCTGAATGGTGGCTGAGTAGCCAGGTTGGTGGCTAGCTGATTGGTTGGAAGCATAGGACTAAGCGATAGTGGGTATTCAGCCTGCAGCTACACCAAATAACTGGAAAAACTCCATCTATTTTCGCCTATTTCAACTCATTTTGGAAATTAGATGGAAATAGTACAGCTATTTCTGGGGATTCTTTCCTCTTTGACGCAAAAGCTTGAAATTAACTGTACTTTTTACAGTTATTCGAATTCAATCGACGATCCGCGTGAAATTAGATGTATGTTTTCCAGTTATTTTGTCGGAGGGTTCGATATTCTTAGCATAGGGTAGCTAAGCATAGTTGCTCTGGAGCAGAAAATTAGCCCAAATTTGCTTGGCAGGCATTAATTGAAGTCGATGTAGCGATGTAGCTGCTGGGATTAATGTAGTTAATGTATCTGATGTAGTTGAGGTAGTTGAGGTAGTTGAGGTAACCGATGTAGTCGATGTAGTTGAGGTTGTTGATGTTGTTGAGGCAGTTGATGTTGCTGATGTGCTGATGTAGCTGATGTTGATGTAGTTGATGTAGCTGATGTTGCTGATGTGCTGATGTTGATGTAGTTGATGTAGCTGATGTAGTTGATGTTGCTGATGTTGCTGAGTTGCCGATGTAGTCGATGTAGCTGATACAGTTTATCGAAATAGAAGTGTTCTTGAAAATAATAGTGATGATACAGAAAACGAGAAAGATGTCCCCTAGTCACTGCCTAATCTTTTCATATTCCAGCATACTCAAATTGCTTACTAGACTTAGCTTCTTAAAATCCCCCTTCCTAGCACAGATTGATAGTAACTTCCACCTCAAACACAAAAAAACCGCCGCGGCGGTTTTTGATACATATACTTATGAGATTTTATGATTAGGTATGAATTCGCTATGCACTTCCAGAAGCTTTTGGACGAAAATCTCAAAGTCTCGCAGATTCGACGAAAATTTGAAATCGGTTACACCTGTGTGGAAATCAATAACAGTTAAGGCGACGCGATTAAGGGGGTACTCAGGAATCGGTTCAGAGGCAAGTGAAATATTTTTGAAAGGGTAAATGGATGTTTCACCGTAGAAACGAAGCACTGTTAAATGATCATCTCTCAACTCCAACGAAATCTGCTGTTCCGAATCCGTGAAACTCTTCAGTGTACTCATCATAAATCAATCCTCCTCTTGTCCTCTATTTTACTCTCATTCTGGCACATTAAGAAGCCCAATTTGTAAATATTTGTTACAGAATCTTTGCTCTGTCGGCAGACATGCTGACATTACAGCGTATGCTGCAATTCGCACTTGGTCTAGGTATGAGAAAAAAATCTATTAAAGTTCCAATAGGATGAGCGACCGCGTTCTATTTGGGAGCAGCAAAGAAACCCTCGCCATTGGCGAGGGTTATCCTTTATTTATACTTTTGAATAAAAGCAATTGCGCTGGCAATATCTTTCTCAGGCTGCTCGCCTACTTCACGTTCGATCGTTAGATAACCCTTGTAGCCAATCTCTTGCAGCGCCTTAAAGTATCGGTCGAAATCAACATGACCTTCACCTAGCGCTAGCTCACGGTACGTATCTCCGGATGTTGCTGCTTCAGCGATGTTCTCGTGGGTCATCGGCTTATAGCCAAGTGAACCATATACCTCACGCGGATCTGCTTGACGAAGTCGAATGCCATCTTTTACATGCGTGTGAACGATGTAATCCTTCAGGGTGTAGACCCCTTGAACAGGATCATCCCCAGTCACCATCACCATATTCGCTGGGTCAAAGTTAACCGAGACACCTTTGGTGGATAGGTTATCGAGGAAACTTTTCAGATGCGCCGACGTTTCAGGCCCTGTTTCCACTGCAAAATAAGCGCCTAAACTGCTCGCATAGACACCAAGCTCTTCACAAGCTTGCAGCATCGTCTGATAAATCGGATCGTTCCGATCCTCTGGCACAACGCCAATATGCGTCGTCACAACCGACGAACCCAGTTCAACAGCAAGGTCTAGAATACGCTTGGATTTTTCAATTTTTGCTGCATTCACGGTCTGATCTTGAAAGCCATGTCCACCTAAGTCGCCGCAAAGCGCTGAAATTTGAAGATCCAATGATGCGATGTAGTCACGCAACTCTTTACGCGCCGCCGGCGTTAAGTTCGCTGGGTCCATCTCACCGGAAACTGCATAAATTTGGACGCCATCCGCACCTAGTTCTTTCGACTTCTTTAATCCTTCCCGCAGTCCAAGACGCAGGCTATCTACCATAATACCGATTGGATTGATTATCATTTTGTTGAACAACTCCTTATCGCTAACTTAATGCTAGTTAATTTCATCCCACAATCTTCGGATATTCTGCAATCCAATAGATGTGCCCTTCTTGCACTCTTCCATCCCTTCAAATTCCAAAGAAATGTAACCATCATATCCCGAGCTTTTGACCACACGTAGAATCTCACGCATATTCAAATCCCCTTGTCCTACAATCGCTCCCCGCAAAAAGGTACCATAGGATGATTTGAACCAGCCTTCTCCTGGATTCTGATTGGAAGGACGTATGTAGAAATCCTTCACATGGACTATAGAAGCATAAGGAAGATTATTCGTCACAGCAGCAACGGAATCCTCGTCTACGCACACAAAATTACCAACATCCAATGTTGTCCTGAAATTTTCACGATCAACGGCATGAATCAGGGCTTGAACACGTTCACTATGCTGCACAAAGAATCCGTGATTCTCAACGCTGGTAACAATTCCAAACTGGTTCGCATAGTCAGCAATCTGACGGCACGCTTCAGCTAACCGATCCAGGTTGGCGTTGAAATTTCGAATCGAGAGATCCTCACTTCGAGCAACATCGTGCCGCATTTTGGTAACGCCCAATCTGGCAGCAAGATCGACCTCGCCCTTCACTCGCTCAATTTCCTGTAGATACTGCTCCTCAGTCTCTGTTAGGAAATTAGCGCCAATGGCGTAATTGGAAATAGCTATACCTCGGGCCTGAGCTTTCTCACGAATCGCATCCGCAAGCGCAAAGTTACCCGGTAAGTCATACCCCAACGGCACAATCTCGACATGTTCACCTCCCTGATCCGCAATCCAATCGATAACATCCATGATCGACATCTCGCCAGACCTTAACGCCTGATACAAGCTATATGTGCTTACCCCGAGCTTCATACGTGCTCCTCCTTAGTTCCGATACGTCGGACTATAATCTGATTTCTTGCCCCTTCGCAGCTGATTCATATATGCCGCAAAGAATTTTCATCATTTCAAGACCATCTTCCACCGGACTAATCGGAGTTTGGCCTGTTTGACAGCAAGAAACGAAATGATTGATTTCATTTTGGAAAGCGCTGCTGATGTCAATCGACTTGTTATTGATTTGAGGTGTCACATTCGTAATCGTATCCAAGATCTCCGTTACAAACACAATCTCAGGCTCAAGTTCAACGCCGCCTTTATCACCATATAGCTTGACAGCGATTTCATCCTTCTTAGCATGAAGCGTGAAACTCACATCCACCATGAGGGAAGCCCCATTCTCAAAACGGATCAAAACATTCGCCAAATCCTCAACGGTATTGCGTTCCGCATCATAATCAGCTGCTTTATAAAAGGATAAGTTCTTCACATTCTTCCGATTTCCTAGCTTGTTGTACGTATGTCCGCTCACAGCAACCGGCTTCGGTCTGCCCATCAAGTACCAACACACATCAATCACATGTACACCAATATCAATCAGCGGACCGCCACCTGAACGTTCAACATCCGAGAACCACCCGCCAGGATTCCCTAATCGACGGAGACACGATGCTTTCGCATAATAAATCTCACCCAATTGACCATTATCTATAAAATGCTTCACAAGCTGTGCATTCGTATCATATCTTCGCACAAATCCAACTTGAAGAATCTTCCCTGTTTCACGAACCGCATCTTGAATGCGTTGCGCTTCTTCCACAGTTTTGCATAGCGGCTTTTCTACCAATACATGCTTGCCAGCATGAAGAGCAGCAATACTGATCTCTGCGTGCGTATTGTTCCATGTACAAATACTAACCGCATCAATCTCCGGGTTTGCCAAAAGCTCTTTATAGTCTGTATAAATATGAGCAATGTCATATTTCTCCGCTTTCGCGGCTGCACGTTCACGATTAAGGTCGCAGACAGCAACGATAACAGCATCCTCTGATTTCGTATATGACGCAAAGTGCAAATCTGAAATTGAACCTGCACCAATAACACCAATTCTCAATTTGTTTATGCTCATTGCACATTCAAGCCTCCTTTAAATATCTACTCTTTAAAGTTAACATGCTTTGGGCATAGCGAGAATATCTAGAATAAGCAGCTGCATGGACTATATGTTCAAAATTATTGTTGAAAATAAAGCGGTAACCCTAGAACTTCTCTAAGAATTACCGCTTCTGTCTCAAGGGATGAGTAAAATCTTGCCAGTAGACTGTCTACTCTCGAGTAATTTGTGTGCTTCTGCGCCATTCTTCAAGGAGAACGTTGTCAGTGTATCCATTCTCAAGCTTCCGTCTCGAAGCGCATCGAACAAATCATTGGCTCGCTTCATGCGATTGTCTAAGCTAGTCACGTGATTCCAGAGGTCGCCGCCCGTTAAGGTTTTGGAAGTATCCATCAACATCCTCGGATCCACAGGCGCTGGATCTCCTCCTGCCATGCCATAGAACACGACAGTCCCCTTGGTTCGAACCGCGGCAAAGCTATCCATTAAGGTTGAGCCTACTGAATCGTAGACAACTTGAACACCGCTTTTCTCAGTTGACCATTGCTTTACCCCATAAACCCAGTCCGAAGAATAGAGGAGGACTTCATCTGCACCCGCGTCTAGGGCAACTTGTTTCTTGCCTTCGGATGAGGTGAGTCCGATTACCCTTGCATCTTTCCTTTTGCACAATTGGATCAAAAGCTGTCCCACACCGCCTGCCGCGGCATGGATGAGCACTTCATCTCCCGCTTGAACACGATAGCTATCGTTCACTAAGTAATGCGCGGTCATGCCTTGCAGCAGAAGTCCAGCCGCATGTTCAAAGGAGATGTCCGCAGGCAGCGGAATCGCGCGGTCTACAGGAACGGCGACTAGCTCCGCATTCGCAAAGGGAACGTCGGCAAATGCGATGCGATCCCCAATTTGAATATGCTTGATATGCCCAGGCACCTGCTCGACTATCCCCGCGCCTTCGTACCCAAGTATGTAGGGCGGCTTCCCAGCCAAATGATAGTTACCTTTGCGCCGGTAGACGTCAGCAAAATTCAGACCTATCGCTTTTGTCCTGATTAGAAGCTGATCCGCTTCCAGAACGGGGTCTGGAATCTCCTTATATATGAGTACTTCGGGACCACCGAATTGTTCAAAAATTAATGCTCTCATGTGCAACCTCCAACGCTTAATTAACCGATGTTATTTTAACATACGCGGTGATAGAAGCAAAAATTGACAAGACTCAGAGTCCTCAAAAATACAAAAATGCCGTTATACGCAACTAGGCGTATAACGGCACATGACTACTAAACTTTTTTGTGCAAAACTATTCTCTCATAACTGATTGCTGATTTGCCAGAACCAAATCCCTTGGCAATTCCGTATAATGTGTGGGTTTATTAATAAAGTAGCCTTGTATGCCCCAGCACTGCATGTCCGCGAGCATGTGGAAATGAACACTCGTTTCAATGCCTTCTGCGACAACCTGTAAATTCAGTGCTTTGGCCATAGCTAGTATAGCCGCGATCAGCGGGACATTCCCATCCGCGATGAAAATGCGGTCGATCTTCAGCTTATCAATCGGCAGAAGCGTTAACATGCTTAACGACGAATAGCCCGTTCCGAAATCATCCAAAGCAATCGTAAACCCAGCCATCCGCAGCTTACTCAAGATGAGCTGCACTTCTTGCAGCGAGTGAAGGGTCGTGCTTTCGGTAATTTCTAATTCCATGGCGGGTGGTTCCACACCCTCCTCTTTCAAAATTTGCAATACCTCTTGGGCAAAGCTCTCCTCATTTAATTGAATACGCGAGATGTTGACCGATATTTTGAATAGAGGACCGTAGATCTCCTTCAGTTGATGCCAATCCTTGCAAGCTTGACGGATAACCCAATAGCCGATGGGTACGATGAGACCTGTTTCCTCCGCAATGGGGATGAAATCATTGGGCTGCATATGTCCACCATTCTCGCTGCTCCATCTCAGGAGTGCTTCAGCACCAACAGCTCGCCCGGAAGCCGGATTATAAATCAGCTGGTACTGCAAATGCAGCTCATTCTTTTCAATAGCTTGCGAGAGGGCTAGTTCATGAATGAAATTTTCCACATGATTATATCGAGATGAGGCTTCAAACAAATGATAACGCTTTCGACCTGCTCCTTTGGCTGTGTATAGAGCGATATCTGCTTGCTTTAGCAAATCTTGAATCGTTTCTTCGTGCTTTCGCTCTGCAATTCCGATACTCACATTCACTTTCACCGCATGTTCATCTACTTTGAAAGGATCATGAAACAGCTGACTCAGCTGCTCTGCCGTCTCTTCGACACGTAGCGATAGCATGGAATCTACGACCACGAATTCGTCTCCCCCTAAGCGAACAAGCGAATAACGACTATCTCCAAATACTTCAATAAGGCGGCATGCCACTTCTACAAGCACGGAATCTCCCGCCTGATGGCCAAACGTATCATTAATATTTTTGAAATTGTCCAAATCCAATAAATAGATCGTTGATGGCTCTACGACATGCTCTAATAAATATCTGCGATTAAACAGATTAGAAAGATCATCTTGGTACGCATAGCTGTACAAAATATTCTCATGCTGTTTTCGCTCTGTAATATCCCGAGTCACTGAAAAAATAAAGCTTACATTCCCATTCTCGTCCAAAATAGGCGTTAAAATGCTCTCGCCGCTTATCGTCCCATTGGGTAATTTAACGCCATCCTCGTACCGTATCGTGCGGCGTTCCTCGAGAACCCGGGCATATTTTTTATATAAGTAGTCCGCCATTTGACTCGAATTGGACTCAAAAAAAGATGTCCCCATTCGATCCATCGTGATCCCACTAAATTTCGTTGCGGCTTGGTTAACGTAGAAATACATAATCTCCGCACCAGATACCTTCATAATGTAAATAGAGTCTTCAATATCATCCAGCATCATTTGCAGTAAATTCAAATCCATTGTTGTCGTTGCAGGAATTGTCATCCGTAGAACCCCTTTATCCGAATAACCTAAGCTGTAAGCCCTAGCTGGGCCGTTTGTACTATCAATTCAACACGGTCCTACTCATTTCCTTCCTAGATGGTCCTATGCCAATTAAAACAATCGTTTTGTGCTATTCATAATCGTTTTACTTCCTTACTCTGAAGGGCTGTGAGATTTACAATTACATTATGCAAGAAATTAGAGCTAACTCACATGGGAGGTTACATGTATGATAACAAAAGGCGATCCATTCTCACTCACCCAGTATGCCAACGAAGGCTATAGCGGACCTATGCAAGGACTAACATTGGAAGAATCCGATATGTACTATAATCGATTCTTCGAGGTGATCGAACAAAATAAATTTGAGCCGGGTCCCACCAAAATGAACCTGTCCGCCTGGCATCAGCGTCATCATTGGGCTTATACGCTCGCTACGCACCCGAGCATCGTTAACGCGATGAAACAGATTCTAGGAGATGACTTAGTGTTATGGGCCATGCATTTCTGGTACAAAGAACCTAATAATGATAAATTCATTCCTTGGCACCAGGATATCAATTATTGGCCCATGGAACCTGCGATCAATGCGACAGCTTGGGTGAGCTTGGGATGGTCGATTCGTGAGAACGGTTGCCTCCGCGTGATTCCAGGAACGCACAAATCGTTCGTCACGCATGTTGCAACTGGGACCGACCAAAGTGCATTCGAGCAAGGCCTGCCAGCAGAGTCGGTTGACGAATCCTTAGCCATCGACTTAGAGATGTCGCCTGGTCAGATTGCTTTTTTCAATGAAGCTACCTTCCATGGCTCTGAAAATAATAAGTCAAATATTCCTCGCGTAGCCTTCTCGGTACGATATACGACCCCAGAGGTCAAGTTCAAAATCGACGAATGGGGCGGCGATACCTCGCGCATCCGCACCTTCCTAGTGAACGGTGAAGATCGGTTGAAACGAAATGAAGATATTAAAGGCGTCGTGCCGCAGGCTTAAAATGGGCCACTCCTCCTCACCTCGTCTAGTCGCTGCGAACATGATAGAATAATAAGAACAGACGAGACACGGGTGCGGAGGGATACGCATTGAATTCTTTTCAGATGATGATTGAAGCGTTAGAGATCCGATTTCTGCATATTACACAATATCAGCTTGATTATCACTGGCAGGCCAAAGGGCGCACACTCCGACACTGTGTGATGTGGTATGTGCATAAGGGAAGCTTCCAACTTGAGATTGATCATACGGACTTGCGTTGTAAAGAGGGTCACATCATCATTCTGCCTGCCCAAAGCTTGATCAGCTTTCACGCCATTTCTGATGAACTGTTGTTAACCAGCATTAACTTTGATGCCGAAATCTCATTAGTCAGCAATCGAAGCTGGGTGCAGCTTTTGAATTTGCCGCTTTTATATGAGGATAGCGCAAACTTGGTTGAACCCGTTATTCACGAGATGCTTGCCTCTGAACGGGATGCGACTCCTTATATTCATTTGCTGCAGCAGGCTTCATTGCTCCGTATCTTGTATTCGCTGCTGCATACGCGAGGCGTGGCTGAGCCCAGCTCCAGTTACTCGCACCTGGACAAACGGATCCATACCATCATCCATTTTCTACATGCGCATCCGCAGCGAATGCCGGAAATTAAGGAACTGGCGGAGCTGGTACAGCTTAGTGACTCCCATTTGCGCAAATTGTTTATCAAACAAACAGGACAAGCACCGCTCCATTTCGTTCATAGCATCAAAATTGAACAAGCCAAGAAGCTCCTTGCAACTAGTGTGAAGCCTGTCTCGCAAATTTCATATGAGCTTGGCGTGGAGAATGCGAACTATTTCTCTCGAATGTTCAAGATCAAAACAGGCTTAACCCCTATACAATATCGCCAACAGTTCGGACTATGGTTGAATGCGTAGTAAAGAAAAACCTCCAGCTCATTTCCGATCATCTCTGCACGTGCAGCGGATACCAGAAAAAAGCGGAGGTTTTAAGTTATTTTCACCCTAATTCCAACGTCACTACAATCCTCACTTGATCTCCCACCTCAGCTGCAGCTAGATCAATCAAGTAAACAATCTCCGTACCACCCTCATGATTCTGATGCTCCACAGTATGAATCGATGCTTTCAACTGTTTCGCATCATATCGTATCAGCTGCTGAGGTTGGTCATTGGCCATAGACGCAGCACCCACCCGAATCTCGCCATCCTGTACGATGACTGGCTTATGCTGTGTAATGAAGCGTTCCGTTACCGCTGCGCCAGATTCACGGAATTCGAAAGAATCCGAAAGGGTCAACTTGCCTTGCTGTTTATCAAAGTCGAAACTTCGCTCGAGCCTCTCAAGTGTAGGCTCAACATACGCCTTAGTCAGATCCAACGTGAACCTGTCACTAGCAGCTGTGAGATCAGCAGCGAGTACCTCCGCACGATGTGCGATGCCCGCCTGCTGGTAGTTGCCGTTAATGATCGGAACGCTGTGACCTGCTGAGCTGTTACACAGAATAGAATATCGCTCATCACCGAAATACTGCTTAGTGTATAAACCCGCTCCCAAATCTTCGAACCATCTGACCCCATCTACGATCCATATGAAATGTCCAATGTCATTATGATTATGGGGCTCATCGTTATGACCGCCTTTGGCAGCAAAACTGACGAATTGCTTCCCTACCTTTGCTCGGCTCACCATCCATTGTGCTTCTGACAGGAAGTCTGTCTGCAGCGGCATCTCCTCACGTTCGCGAAGCAGCGGTTCATTCAACCACACAACATTACGCACGGCACTTGCGAAGCGTCCGCAATGATCAACGGCAAGTGGCTGATTATCTAACGTTGGAATCCGAATCTCCGCAAACTGCTCACATAACCGGCTGAAAATACCAATTTGAATGCCATTCTTCCTAGCACAGTCGGAGAAATTGGCAATATGGTTGCCTTGCAAGAAACATCGCTGTGGGAACTGAGCGACTTTGCGTGCCTTGGCATCCGATTGGAGGATATCCACTTTGCCTCCCGTACGCTGCTTCAACAACTCGCTGAAATACACGTAATAGCCAAACCCGTAGTACCAGTAGCCTAATCCTTCCAAACAAGCGCCTTCTTCTGAAAACCCTTCAAGGAAGCAATCCATCGACGCGAGAACGCGTCCAATAATCGGCATCAGTGCTTTCGAATCAGGTATCAGGTAAATCGCAGCCATACCAATATTCCCCGCACAAACCGCGGACCAGTTAATCTCGCATGTTTCCCACCAATAGGCTCTCTTGAGGGTCATATACGGCTCGAGCACTCGCGCCATTATCTCACGTTGCACTCTTCTGACTACCAAACCATTAAGCTGAGCTCGGAATATATGGCAAGTCTCACTTAGCGCATGAGCTGTTTCTGAAGCAAATAAATCAATATGTTTGAATTCTTCTCCCTCAACTGCAGGATCATGATTCATTAAATGTGCTGGCAAACACCACGTATATTCATCGCAAATCGCCCAAATGGTATCTTCCAACGCCGACAGATAAGGCTCAATCCCATCTTTCAAAGCGGCCACGACCAAAGCTGCTAAGCGCCGACGGCGATCAAAATAGAGCGTTTCGAACTCCATTCGCAATCCCTTTGAACGAAATAAATCCCACTCTTTGAAGGGTAATGCCGCGATCGGTTTGCTTTCAAATTCGTGTACCAATGGTGTGATCTCGTTATAAACCGAAGTGAGCAGGGGGCTCTCCGTTTGGATCATAGGTGCATTGACCACCTGCAAGGCTTCATGAAACAAGCTACCGTGATCAGCTTCAGCTTCTAACAATGCTTCTAATAATAATCGACTATTCATAGATAATCCTCCCTACGTACACACTTTACGTTTTACTATAAACCTACCTTATACTCATAAACTAGCCAAAATATTGACCACTCTACGTCAAATAATGACTAATTTACATCAAAATTAAGAAAAGCTTCTCGCAAGGTGCGGAAGCTTTCATTTCATTTCCTGACGATATCCAATTCCTTACTCTGCTGCCCCAACGGCCTTCAACCAGGCATTTGCAATTAAGGCATGGCCAGCTGGTGATGGGTGCACGCCATCCGGTGCCCAGAAAGCGCTATCAGCTTGTGTAGAAGCTTGGGCAAATAAACCATCTAAACATAGTAAACGCGCGCCGAATTCTCTAGCTAATTCACGAACAGCCGTAATCTTAGGGTCCAAATCTTCTCTCCATAGCTTGCGATCTTCAGGCACAGGTAGAACAAATGGCTCGATGAGAAGCAGCTTCGCTCCCATGCTCGCCGTTTGGTCTAGTACCTGACGATATCCCTCTTTGAATTTCTCCGTTGAGGTCCCATCATTCCGGTCAAATCTGCGCCACGTATCATTAATGCCAATATAAATCGAAACCAGATTTGGTTTCAAATCCAAACAGTCTTGCTGCCACCGTTCCTGCAAATCAGGAACACGATTACCAGACACCCCGCGGTTTAAGAATGTAACCTGTTTCTCCGGATATTTCGCTGAAAACTGAGCAGCTGTCATAAGTGCATAGCCTCTGCCTAAATCATTGCCATTGTCACGAATGCGTCCAGCATCCGTAATACTATCTCCTTGAAATAGAACGATATCTCCTTGCTCCAACCATACTGCCATTCGAACGAACCCTCCTTTGATTTACCAAGCCTTCTTCTTGCCTATCCATAAATTCCTCACAAATTATACCATGTCATTCGGATCGCGTGAACAAAGAATATCTGCGAGCCTTGGCTTAAAAACATAAAAAAACCGAGATTCACACCCATAAGTGTGGACTCGGTTTCTTTATTACGCAATGGTCCGTATAAAAAGGTAATGATAATAGGTATTCAACAGTTCATCCAGCTCGATAGAAAGTTTCAATACCGTTTCAGACAATAGGCCGTATGTTTGACTAGCAAGATTCAGCTCATTGCGTACTGCTTCAATCTTCTCTTCCAACTCATATCGTTGACCCATATTGATCCCCCCGATTTAGAACTTCCTACTGTGGATAACTCACATGTTTTGTTACCTTTATCATAATTGATGATTGTTAAGAAACTATTAGCAAACTATTCGAAATCACGAAATTTCACAAATAAATACTAGATGTTGATCAATTGACCTGCTTGAACTACTACCTGTTCTCCTTCAACACTTAACCAGACTGGGATCGCCGAAGGATTATGGATCATCTGGCAATTAGCAGAGAAGCGAAGACGTTCAACCGCTTGCATGTACGCCACAATTTCAGCATTGGTTGCAAACCAAATGTCGGATCTGCCTTTTACTTTTTCACCGAATTGCTCAAGCAGCTCCCAGTTGTTATCATTCTCAAACTCATAACTATGTCCCCATACATACAACAACGACACCCGAGAATGTCTCTGCTCTAGCTGTACGAATGCATCGGCCTGCTCGAGCATGTTTTTATGATGACAGGTTGGATGCCACCGCAAAAAATCTTGCGGCATTTGAAAGCCGCCGTGGCTAGAAACCGTCCGCGCATATTCCATGCCTAGCGTAGGAAGTGCCTGGATCACGCGCTCTGAATATGTTCCGAAAGGATAGCTCATTCCGCGCACAGGATAGCCAACTAAGGATTCCAATGCTTCGCGATCATGCGAAATTTCTCGCACGATTTGGTCCATTGGCGATTGCTCTAGAAAGGGATGATCAATGGTATGAGCAGATACCTCATGTCCTTCGAATAACGAGGCCACTTCAGATGCTTCAATATACCCTTCTTTCCCCAAAAATCCACTGTTCAAATGAAACGTTCCTTTAATCCCGTATTCATTCAATATACGCACGAGCCTGCGATCATGTACCTTCCCATCATCGTAACTTAGCGTTAAAGCTTTGGTGACACCTTGTGGAAACCGATCAAATCGAATGCGGCGCATAGGAATCCCTCCAAAATAAGTCAATTTCATACTATCAATGTATCAGAAACTTCTTTGGCGGGCTATCATTTCCTAATTAGGACAACCAATTCGAGAGATTCGTCTTCACAAAGGCATCATCATTCAAATGAGGATAATCTTTGTACATGCGGTCGATTTCTTCCGATTGGCCTGGTGACAATTCTTCATGTGGATTCAAACACCATGTCCCCTTCAACAATCCTTGTCGACGAAGTACTTCATGAATACCAGGAATACAACCTGCGAAGCCATTGGCGGGATCGAAGAACGCTGCGTTCGCTTCGGTCACTTCGATATTACGTGTAAGCCATTCGGAAGCAAGACTAGGGTTCATTCTTATTCCTTTTATCTCGTCTAACAGCTCCACCGCTTTTTGCGTCCAGACGGCCCAATGTCCAAGTAAACCGCCAACAATTCTTTTCTCTATGTTCTTACCCTCGACTTGGAATTTGTAAACAGTTAGAAGATCATTAATGATATTATCATCATTCCCTGTATATAGAGCTATTTCATCGCGGCGCTCCGAATAGCAGACAGCACGCACCACATCAATCGTTTGATAGCGGTTGAATGGGGCCATTTTGATTGCGATAATCCCTGGAATATTCGCAAATTGCTTCCAAAAATCGAAGCTGTACACCTTGCCGCCAACGGATGGCTGCAGATAGAAGCCGATGACAGGCATTTTCTCGGCAATGCGTGCTGTACGTTCCAATATTTGTGACTCTGTCCAGCCGCTCAAGCCCCCCATAGATAATAAGGCAGCATCATAGCCTAGTGAGATCGCGGTATCTGTTTCATGCTTTGCTTGATCGGTAGGACCACAAATGCCAGCCACCTTGATAAAGGGTCTGTCCAGTCCTGCGCGGTCCACTTCTTCAGCAGCCATACGAAGCACTTTCTCGTACAAATTGTATTTCGGATCGCGGATTTCAAACTGTGTGGAGTGCACACCTACGGCAATCCCCCCAGAACCCGCAGCCATATAATAGCGCGTCAATGCGCGTTGACTTTGCTCATCCAGCAACCGATCTGCGGTTAATGCAAGGGGATGTGCAGGAATGACGAGTCCATCATGAAGTGCAATTCGCTGCTCATTACTTAATTCCCGACGTACTGTCATTGTTAGAATTTCCCCTCTCGCTCTTGAAAATGAGTAGGTTTATTGATCATACTGCCCCCATGCTCTATCCACTCTGCTACCCAGTCAAACATCTGGAGAAGTGAAACACGCGGGTATCCAAACAGCTGCATACTCTTCGCCGCATTACTAAGCAACGCTGTTTCCGACTCTTGTCCTTTGAAGATGGGCTCGATGCCAAGGCGCTTGCCTAATTGCTCCGCTGCATATTTAACAGATACGGTCTCTGGTCCCGTCACGTTCAAGAAATTGGCTGGACTATGCGTAGCCGATAGGGAACGGATCGCAATATCATTTGCATCACCCTGCCAAATACAATTGAAGTGACCCATGGAAAGATCTATCGCGCGTCCTTCCTTCAACGATTTCGCAATTTCCAACAGAACGCCATAGCGTAAGTCAATGGCATAATTCAAACGATAGATCAAAACCGGTGTTCCGTTCTTGTGACTATAATGTTCAAACATCCGCTCGCGGCCAAGACAGGACTGACCGTACTCCCCGATCGGAGCTGGACTAATGGCTTCATGAGCCCCGCCATACGACACCGGTGTGAATGGGTACACATTGCCTGTTGAGAAGACGACGATCCGGGAGTTGCGATATTTCTCGGCTACTCTTCCTGGTAAGTACGCATTCATCACCCAAGTGAAATGTTCTTTCCCCGTTGTACCGAACTTAGTGCCTGCCATATAAATAACATTGGGCACATCTGGCAATGCCTGTAAAGCTTCGTCATTCAAAAGGTCACATGCAATCGTTTCTACGCCGAAGGATTGAAGCTCTTCCTGCAAGCCGCTTTCTGAGAATCGAGAAACCCCATACACCTTTTTATCAACACCTGCTGCTCGAATCGCGTTCATCGCTAACTTGGCTAAGCTCGGTCCCATCTTACCCCCGACACCTAGCAGCATAATATCCCCTTCCAATTCCCGCATAAACTGTATTAAGTCTGTGGAAGGTGTCGACATGACCTTATCCAAATCTTCTAGTGTTCTCATTCTCGCAATCTCCTCACATCATGATCTTTAATTAAGCTTCCTGACTGTAGTATACGGACTCTCGAACATAAAAGACAAATCTTTATATCGTCTTTAAATAGAAAGAAAATACCGCCCCAGAATGGCAACAGTAGCCAACGCTAGCGCGGTTATTTGTATCCTATTTATACGCCACTCGGATTAGCGGCCAATTTCTCCAGAAATCGAAGTCGGAACGTTTGCTTAGGTCTTCCTTTGGGCACCTTCACATAACCAACACTCGATATCAAATCATGATCCATCCATTGCAGCAGCAGACGATGCGTGCTTCTAACGGTTACCCCAAGGATACTCGCTAACTCATGCACTTCGTAGTCTAGCTTGCTCGTTCGCGCGACTGTCGCCATAAGACGACTCAAATACGTGGAAGTCATCCCGGCATCTTCAGCGCTCTTAAGCAGCTCCGGATCTGTCACGGACAAATCCCGACTGAGCGGATCGGCCATTTCTAGCGGCCCTATGAGTGTTTTGTCTTCACGAACAATGAAGCACGTGTTCCCGCCTGCTTCTTTGCATCTGCGCAGGGCAAGTCGGGCATGTGTACCCGCTTCATTCGCACTGCGACCAAAGCCGATTCCCATACTTAGCGAAAGACCAAGTGATTTCCAAACTTCCCGTGCGAGTGGTACCGACTTATACCCCACCGTCTCGCGTTCGAATATCCCCCTTGTTGTAAAAAACAAATACTCATCAGCGCCGAGATGCGTTAAATAGCCATCCAACGACTCGACATAGTCAATCAGTTTCCTGTGGACTTCAAGCTTGAAGCGCTGGATATCATGCTCAGTGCTCTGCTGTTGCAGCTTTTTACCGAAATCATCCACATTAATCATGCCCACTAGGATTTGCGCTTCTTTACTTCGCCGAGTTTCTGTTGAAAGGAGCGCACGCTCCAAGGCTACCGTAATGTTCTGATCGGTCGGGGTAATCCATTCGCAGGGAATCCCCTTCTTGTTCAGCGCATCAGCGACCTCAATATCGGTTGTCATTGCTGCCTTGGTTGCTCCCCTGTGGAAAGCCTCTACGTGGAATTGCATCATCGTCTCCACTTGCGGATAAGGCACACCATCATAGATCAAGAAGCTGGAAGGTGTTTCACCAATCTCCTTAACATGCCTGCCTAAGGTGGAGGACGTAAAGGAATCGATACTAAAAATCGCATCCGCCGAATGGAGCTCCGGCTTGCTGCGCAAACGATATAAGGCACTAAATAGCCCCGTGTCCGTTAGAGGGATCATATGTACAGGCAAGTGGGTAACGATATGTTCCTTTACTCGTCGGTAGAGAGTTGGTCCTGTTACAAGAAGCACTTCAACCTCCAAGAGAAGCTGCTCGGCAATCTCCGACGCCGTTTCTGCTGAACAGGCGCGCGAAATAGGCTGGAAGGATGGAAAGGACGTCGCAATAACGCTTAACACTTTATTCACCAGAGCCTCAGGCCCTAATATACCAATGGCAATTCGATTCGGACTATCCATGCATGGCGGCTCCTTACTTCATCATTATGATCAAGTATACGCCTGTTCTCGAATAAAAGACAAATCCTTATTGTGTCTTTAAGTCCATTAGAGATTCAATTTCCTAAACACTTCATAGCTGCGTACACTACACGCATGTATCGAGATCGGGTGGAAACCCGGTAGTTGTGCATACAAGGTGTCGTTTAACGGTTCGAACCAGTGGCTAGGAATTGCTTCTTTACCCAACAAAGCGCCCATAATCGAGCCAACTGTTGCACCATTGCAGTCTGTATCCCAGCCTCCAAGGACAGCCGTTGTCATGGCTTTAGTAAAATCCCCTTTGCCATGAAGGAGCGCAGCTACAACTAAAGCTGCATTATTATTCGTGTGTACGGGGTGATAATGATTAAACGTGTTCCAAATGCGTTCAACTAACGTTAATTGGTCCGAAGTAGACTTGGCAATCTCAATTGCAAGGGTAATATCCTTGGCTAATCGAGAAGTGCGGGGAATTTCACTTAGCCCTATTTGAATCACTTTCTCGATATCATCTTCGACAAATGCTGCTGAGATCATCGCTGCCACGAACATCTCACCATAGATCCCATTTTTCACATGAGAGAAAGAGGCGTCTCTCCAAGCAAGCTCAGCAGCCAACTCAGGGTTCCCCGCTGCGCCATAAGCTAACCCATCGGCCCGAATTTGAGCACCGATCCACTCGCGGAACGGATTCAGGTGCATGCGAACCCAAGCTAGCTTCTCTTACCAATCTACCGGCTTCTCAGCATGATAATGATGGGTCACTTGGGCAAAATTCAAATATGCCTGCGTCTCTGCTGTACATACAGATTGATAGGGCAATATTCGGTGCCATAGCTTTCCAATGTCCCACGTATCAAATTCAAGCCCGAATTCCTCTAACACCATGAGCCCCAATACAGTGTACCGAATATCGTCATCCGTTAGCATGAAAGATATATGCTCCCTCGTGGCTGGCTTATGGAAGGGATATATATGAATATTGTCTGTTTTTTCTGCCTCCGAATGATACGGTGCATACGTGTTGATCGGCCAGGCGTCAGCCCCTTTGAACCACTTCTCAATGTATTGCCAGCCTGTGTGCGATTCGTCCCCTGACATAAACGTCGGGTTTTCGAAGGGAAGTCCTAAGGCGCAACCTGCACAGCGCCCTAACCATGCACCATGAAACTTGTCCTTCCATTGTTTTTCCGTAAACGCGTGGTTCAATTTCCTAGGACCTTCTGGTCGAAGCTCTCTGATTTCCGCTAAGCTATTCGGCTCTTGATATGGGAAATCCGGACTTGGCTCTAATGCCATCAGCCTTTGATAAACGTCCATTAATTGAGTTTCTGTTAGCTCAGGTGATGCTTGAAGCTCCTCTTGAATTTCTTGGACATGGCACCCTTCTTCTCGTCTTTGATTCACTTCACCTTTGACCAAACCTCGCAATTGCGACCAACCTGCCACAAGTATCATCCTTTCCACTTCTATTTTAGTTGTGTCGATAACTAGCTTGAATGGCGAAGTTTGAGGAAGAAATCTCGGAATACAAGATCTCGATCAATATGATGAACATAGCGTATGAGATGTCGTGATTGATCTTGGCTCCATCTTGCCTCGTCGGACACAATCGGGCTTGATAAAAGTACACTCGGTGTGCTTGTTTCGTTAACAAGATAAGCGATCGTTGAAATATCCCATATCACACGGGAGTAGGCATAGTGATCATGATGAACTTGTTCGAACGTCTCGTATAAATACTTACCAATAACGCCTGATTCCTCAACAAAATCTTTCAACTCTGATAGCGTTGTTGTCAAATGTGAGGCAACTCCCATGCATGGAATTAACACGAGTGGGACTCCGCTATTCAAAATAACTCGTGCCGCATGGATATCTTGCACTAGATTAAATTCGCGCGTATGCTGCCAGTGGAGCGCATGGCCCCCTAGCCAAACGACTACTATGTTCTCAATGATGCGAGGTTCCATAAGAATGGCGGATGCCACGTTGGTGATCGCACCAATGGCAACAACATATAAGGGATCTTCCGGCGAGGATGCCATCGCTCGTTCTACCAGATTACGCGCTGCCTCACTTTCCACTGGTGTTTCAGGACCCGGCAAGTACGCCACTGACCCTTTATATATGGGAATGTTCGTCCGCTCCATCAGAGCTAGGATCTTGTGAAGCTCTTCATAACTCTTCTCCATGCCGTCCTTCGGTCCTGTCGACAGATCATTGAAGAAGGGCGCGGCATAGAAGGCTTCTATCTGAAGCCGCTCTGGCGATTGCAAGGCATAAACGACAGCAAACTGATCATCAATTTCATTAAAAGTATCCGTATCCAGAACCATCCGCAGCTTACCAGACTTTGGCCTCAGTCGTTGGATACGTTGTTCTTCCGTTATTAAGGGGTATTGCATACGACAACTCCTCACTTTTTATATCATGATTTGGCTTCTCAAATTGAGCAACGCGCTTGAATATACTGCTATTCTACATAAATTCGTGCTATATTTTTATCATGGATCGGCTTATTTTTTATACGATTCGGCTATCATGCTAACTTGTAAGTGGAAGGACAATCTGCCATGAACGGACATTTGGATTTTCTATTTCGAACGACAAGGCGACAGCATGAGACGATCACCCCTCATAGGCATCAATGCTATGAATTGGTTTATTATTTACAAGGTAATGGGGCAACTCGTATCGGAGAATACACCTACTCCTTTCAAGGTGACACTTTCACCTTGATCAAACCTCATACCTTGCATGATGAGAAGCATGCAGCTGACTGTGAAGTTTTGTTTATCGGATTTCAAGTGGAGCTTGGCAAATATGCCCTCCGGGAAGGCTTATATCTCGACCAAACAGACGGAACTATTCTTGCATTGTTGCAAAGAATGCTTATTGAGATGCAGAATAAACGCTCCTTCTACTCAGCAAAATTGAATCATCTTGTTGGCGAGTTAGTTATTGAACTCCTCCGCTATGATGAATTCACCTCCCCTGAACCTTCCATCGATAAGGTTTATTACGCAAAAAACTACATCGATGAGAACGTAAGTCAGAAAATTAGTGTTGATCTATTAGCCGAATTGGTTGGCTACAGCTACGATCGCTTCCGTCATCTATTTAAAGAAAAGTATGGTCTTTCCCCTATGCAATACGTGATGTCCAAGCGCTTTGAGTTAGCCAAACGGCTGTTGAAGCAAACGGATCTCCCCATATCTGTCGTTTCAAATGACTGTGGTTTCTCCAACGATACTCAGTTCTGTTCCCTTTTCAAGAAAGCTACTGGGCTCTCTCCTCGTCGATATCGTACGGAAGAATCTAACTAATAGGACTTATGTCATGTTGATAAAAAAAGAAGAGCCGAGCAATGACTGCTCGACCCTACGAAAAATAGGAGTGATATATTATTCCCATGCCATCTCTGCTCGCGTGAGCAGGTCCTTCAAAGCACGAATCGCTGTTACCACGCGTTTGGGATTACTTGCATGAGGCAAATAATGATGCAAATGAGGTTCAACGGAAAGAAATCCCGTAAAACGATGCTCACGTAATTGGAGCATTAGAGCAGCGAGCTGGCCTGCCCCTGCACCTGCAGGAACGAATTGATGCGGCTCCTTCGTTGCATCTTTGACATGGATATAGGCCATGTATGGCTGCAATTTCGGATAAGCTTCATCCACAGGTTTAACTTTGTTCATGACAAAGTTACCGGGATCGAACGCCATACGAAGCGCATTGGAGTCACAATGCTGCAAAATATCCAGAACACGGTCATCCTTCGACCCATACAGATTATTGTCATTTTCTAATAGGATAATTACATTAGCCTGTTCAGCGAGCTCAGTGAGCTGTTTCATTCTGCTCAGTACTTCGTCCCTGCACGCATCTAAATCAGTATTCTCCGGTGGATAATACGAAAAGACTCGAATATAGGGTGTACCTAATGTTTGTGCGGCATGAATCGCACGCTGCATGGCGGCCAACTGAGGTGCAAAATCTGCTGCCACGGGATATTTGCCTATTGGTGATGCGATGGAAGAGACTGCAAATCCTCGCTCATCCAGTGTTTTGCGAATCGACTGTAACTCCTCTTCGTTTAAGTCCAGTACATTTTTCCCCCATACATTGCGAAGCTCGAGATAAGCAAGCCCCTCCTGCGTAAGAACATCAAGCTGTTCTTCCAAATCATGCGAGATTTCATCCGCGAAACACGTTAACTTTACTTTTGACATCGCGATTCCTCCTCTTATTTCGTAGTTCCGAAGGATGCCGACATATCCACGGCCGATTCGGGTACTTGATTCACTTTTTTCACAAAGCTGGATGTGCGAATCTTTTCATTCAAATGGGCCATGAACGCATCGCCATCCAATGGTACAGAAACCGGACGCTTCTCGAAGGAAGATAACATGATGCCATTGGCTAGCGTCAACGCGCCCAAACCTTCCGGTCCCTCAGCAATTAAGTCCACTTCTAAGCCGATCAACCGATCCACCAACCGTCTTGTTACAATGGCATGCCCACTCGGAACTGAGGTGTCGACGGGAACCTCCGTTGGTTCAAGCTCCCATGTTGCGAATTGCTGCTCCGTCTCTTTGGTGAAAGTAAGCATCGATTGCGGGTATTTGTAGTGGAGCAGCTTACCATTTTCAAGCAGCAGTTTCCCGTGATCTCCCACGATTTCCAGACGATTCGTTCCTGGCAGCTCAGCTGTTGTTACTATTAAATGGCCAATCATCCCGTTCGTATGTTCAAAATAAGCTGTTACCTCATCCTCAACCTCGATATCATGGTACTTGCCAATATGGGCATGCCCCGAAATCAACGAAGGCAAGCCAAACAACCATTGATACATGTCTAGTGTGTGCGGACACTGATTCGTCAGAATGCCGCCGCCTTCGCCGGCCCAAGTCGCGCGCCACCCACCGCTGTTGTAATACGTCTGGGAGCGGAACCACTTCGTATGTATCCATGTAGCACGTGTCAACTGACCGAGCTCGCCGCTTGCTACAATTTCCTTCAGCTTCGCATAGAACGGCAGCGTTCTCTCTTGGAACATAATCGCGAATTGCAGGTTCGGATACGTCAGCTTTGCCGCTTCGTAGGCCTCAATCATACGATTCGCATCGTTCACATGCACAGCGATCGGCTTCTCACACATGACATGAATGCCACGTTCGAAAGCTTCGACGGCAATCACAGGATGGTCATAATGCGGAACGGCGATGATTACGACATCGATACCTGAATGCGCTAACATCTCACTGGCGTTATAGTACGCTTTCGCCCCGTAGGTGTCAGCATACTGGTCAGCCTTCTCTTGGTCCACATCACAGACCGCAACCAATGCCACATTGTCCATATCATCCAAGTATTTCAGATGCGTACGGCCAATGTTGCCAATCCCAACAAGTCCAAATTTGATAGTCGATTTACTCATGCATGTTCCTCCCCTATATTGAATATCTCACTTTCATCCTATATCATTCTAATTACTACTTCCTTGAAGAAATTGCCTCAGATATGGATAATCTTGCTCAGTGAAAGAGGGAACGCTGATGATTTCGGACTATTTGACACAATTCGATCAACATGTGTATTTCCAGCATGCCACTAGGAAACCACCTTTTAATGTTCATTTCCATTTGCATAAGGGTTGCGAGATTTTCTTCCTCATCCGGGGAGATGTGAATTACTTTGTAGAGAAAACGGTGTATCCCCTACAGTACGGTGATTTGATCATTACCAATGAACACGAAATTCACAAGCCTGCCCTGACGACCGATGCCATGTACGAGCGCGTTACAATCGAATTTAATCCTGCACTGCTGGCACAATTCCAAACGGAAACGATTCGTCCCTTACATTGCTTCTATGACCGCCCACTTGGCGAAAATAATAAAATCACACTCACCGAACAGGAAACGTCTTCCTTGGTTGATTTATTTCACAAATATGACCACACAAACAAGCATCCCTTCGCTGGCAATGCCCTCGTTAAGCTTGGTTATCTCTTAGAAATCATTTCACTTGTGCAGAGGTGTTTTGAGACGAACAAAGAGATGGAGCTTGGTGTGGGCTTACCCGTTCGCTTGACCCCCATTCTTGCCTATTTGAATCAGCATCTAGCCGAAGATCTCTCCCTAGAGACGTTAGAAAAGCAGTTCTATATCAGCCGATACCACCTCAGTCGCCTATTTAAAAAGCATACCGGCAGTACAATCCACGAATATATCGTGTACAAACGCATCGCGCTTGCCAAAAAGCTGCTAAAGGACGGGGCCAACGTGACCGAAGCTTGCTTGGGCTCTGGCTTTAACGATTATACGGGCTTTTTGCGTATGTTTAAGAAGAAAGCAGGAGTTCTGCCGAGGCATTATGCGAAGCAGGTAAGTACACAGGGAAGTATGCAGATGAGGGAGTAGCGAAACATCCATAAACCAAAAGAGACAACCCGCAGGCTGCCTCCTTTACGAACTAATCGAACTTCTTTTCATATATAAGCAGGAAATTTGCTATACTAGCTCATCTACCATGCGGTTGGTCAAGGCACCTAATTTCTCTATCTCAATCGTAACGACATCACCATGCTTCAAATATACGCGTTGATCTACAGGCTTACCGAGAACAACACCTTCAGGAGTTCCTGTCAAAATAATATCACCAGGCGACAGCGTCATGTGCTGGGAAATATAGCTGACGATTTCATCGCAGTGGAAAATCATATCCGATGTATGTGAATTTTGTCTCGTCTCACCATTCACCGTGCACGTTATTTTCAACTGATTCGGATCACCTACTTCATCAGCCGTTACCAAATAAGGTCCAAGCGGACTAAATTCATCGCAGGATTTCCCTAACAACCATTGTTGGGTACGCATTTGCAAATCACGTGCAGACAAATCGTTCACATTGCAATAACCAAACACATGGCTCAAGGCATTCTCTTTGGAAACATATTTAGCTTGCTTGCCGATCACGATAACCAGCTCAGCTTCATAATCAACTTGACTTGTAACGCGATTCGGAAGTGGGATGTCGTCGCCTTGCGATGCAATCGTATTATTGAATTTATTGAATAAGATCGGATATTGCGGGATTGCGGCATTCGTCTCTTCGGCATGCTTGCGATAATTTAAGCCAACGCAGATGATTTTGCCAGGCTGTGTCACACAGGGTCCATAATTAACTTGGGATTCATCCAAAAGGTATGGGATTCCCTCTCTAACATCCTCCACAATTCTTGCTATATATCGTTCAAGCTGAGGGATCACCGTTGTAGCGTTGCCAATAACGGACATGATGTCAGTTGGAAGCCCCTCTTCAGGAAACGCTTTCAGAGCCTCGTTAATATCCAATACATATTGCTCCAGTTTCACACCAAGATGAAGACTACCGGATTGATTAATTGTGACGAGCTTCATTAGGAAACATCCTTTCTCTTCCATTCATTGATTTCAATAGTACTTATTTACGCGTTTTTACCAAACACAGCACCGCCATCAATATATAACGGCGAGCCCATCATGAATTTGGATTCATCCGAAGCTAGGAATAACGCGGCTTGCGCAACATCCTCAGGTGTTCCAAGCTCATCGCTAAGCTGTCTACTTTTCAGAGAGGCAATCGCAGCCTCAGGATCATCATAAGAGGTTTTTAAATAATTCTCAACAAAAGGTGTTAAAATCGTGCCCGGCAGGAGAGCATTCACACGAATTTGGTAGGGAGCATAATCGACTTGCATCGATTTGGTCAACGCCAGTACTGCTCCTTTCGTCGCAGCATACGATGCGCGTCTGGCTAACCCAATCTCCGCAATACAGGAGGACATGTTGATAATAGACCCGCTGCGCTTCTCCATCATGTGAGGGATAACATATTTGGATGGCAGAAACACGCCGCGAATGTTCACTCGAATGACCCGATCCCATTGCTCAGGCTCAAGTTCATGAAGGGCGCCAACACCGCTAATACCGGCATTATTAAAAAGCACATCAATCCGTCCACAGACTTCGATTGCCCGGTCTACCATCGTCTTAACGGATTCAGGATCAGTTACGTCTGCCTGCAGGAAGAGCGCTTTCCCACCATTAGCTTGAATTTCGGAAGCCGTTTCCTCACCCTTGATCGCATCCAAATCATTTACAATGACATGCGCCCCTTCTTGTCCAAAAAGCAGCGCTGTGCTCTTCCCAATTCCTGATCCAGCACCTGTAATCATGATTACCTTGTTCAGCAATCTCATTTGGTTTCACCTCGTAGTTTATTATAATAAACTTAGTTTTGTATTTAAAAGTATAGATTTAGTTTAGCATCCGCTTTCTATCTCGTCAATGCACAAAAAAACCATCTGTTTATCCGAATTCCGGATAGACAGATGGTTTTGGCAATTCTAGAAAACGGCTGACAATGCGTGTGCCAGCAGCTTCATCTCTTCCATCGCCAGCGCGTGTTTCAGCGACCATTGATGAACAGGCATGGAGCAGCTAACTGCCGCAATCGGCTCATCGTTACGATCAAGAATCGGCATGGCCAAGCAGCAAAAGCCGAGGACAACTTCTTCTTGATCGACCGCGTAGCCGTATTCTCTTGCGATGCGGAGCTGTTCCAGCAGCTCCGCTCCGCTTCGAACTGTGTTCGGCGTAAAGGCTTGGTAGCTGCCTTCCTCAAAGAAGGCGAGCACCTGCTTTTCTTCCAAAGCAGCAAGCAGAACCTTGCCCATAGCCGTCGCGTACGCGGGTAAACGCATGCCAGGCTCAGAGATGAGACGGACTTGTGTTGCTCCCTCTTTCTTGGCCAAATACACGAGCTCGCCTTTCTCCAAGCGGGCTAACTGAACGGTTTCACCAAGTCGCTCCACGGAACGGCTTGCCTTCTCCTCAAATAGCTTCACCAGAGACATGCCCGCGAAATAAGCGTTGCCAATCACACCGAAGAAGGAGCCTAACGCATAGGTGTCCCCTTTTTCTTTGATCACCCAATTCAAGGTCTCCATCGTATGTAAAAGGGAAAACATCGTGCTTTTATTAATCCCCGTCGCTGCGCTCAAATCCATTAATTTCAACTTCGAGGGTTGCGCTGCAACTAGCTGGAGCACGTCTTGTGCTCGTTCCAGTGCGGGGACCCAGTATTTTCGATCCATGTTCATACCTCGCAGACTCCACATGCAGACTTTGTTATTCGATGATAACACAAAGTGCGAGCCGGTGTAAGGGAGCTGCTTACAAACCGCCTCTCCTCCGATGCACGCCAGGCGTCACGCCGGTTGCTGCTTTAAATGCTTTCGAAAAGTGATGTACATCAGTAAATCCACAATACTCGCTTACTTTTTGAATCGAAACTTCTTCCTTTAGTAGCTCCAATGCATGTTCCATTCGCAATTTCATCAAGTATTGATAGGGTGTCATCTGAAAATGCTGCTTAAAAAGCACGTTAAATCGGGATGATGATAAACCAGCTCTTTGAGCCATATCCGCGACTGTTATAGGTTCAGAAATGTGAAAAGCGAAGTATGAGGTGATCCAGTTTAGAAAAGGCTGATGCGTTCGTTGTGGAGATTGCGGCTTCATGTACTGTTTGAATACGAGCGTGATCCACTCATGAGCTAGTTGATTGGCTTCCATGACGCCTAAATAGGTTTGTAATTGCCAGCATTCGATCATTTTCAAGACGAGATCTCGCATTTTATTTGGTTGGGTAGTCTCTATCTTAAAAGGGATTCGAATATCCGCACATTCATGCAATCTGGGCTGTGTGTAAGCCCTGTACGGGGACATGTCCAATTGTCCAGGGCGGGTTACGAAGCTTTCTTCTCGATATGAATTATAAAAGAAATCGAGATGGATATATGGGTTAATGGTATTGTTGAGTCCTTTGATGGTATGCAGATCGCCAGGTTGAAGAAGGCATAGATCGCCCTCCTTCAAGGCATGTTTATGTCCATTGATCTGGATCTCGAACTGGCCTTCTTGCACATAAAAGATGATGTAATCCAACAAATTGCGTTCACCTAGGAAAAAAGGCGGGCGGATTGCATAATCAGCAATACGAATATAGGGGGCTATTGCATAATCCTCTAGAATCATCTGAATCCTCTCTTCCAAGATCTCAATTCAGTCGTTTTTCACACTACAAATACTTGTAATTTACAAAGGAATCGCTGAGTCGTTCCCTTATACTAAAGATACTATTTGGGTTCTAGTATACCATTTCCAGAAGCGAGGTTGAAGCCATGAAAAACGTGTATAAAGGCCATAAAACAAGAGAAATTAGTTTTCCATTAGGGGGAATTGGCAGTGGAAGCATTGGTCTTGCAGGCAACGGTCGACTCGTCGATTGGGAAATTTTCAATCGCCCCAACAAGAAGAGTTTTAACGGTTTTAGCCACTTTGCGATTAAAGCAGAGCGCGACGGCGTTGTTGTCGATGCCCGTGTGCTTCAAGGCGATATGCAAGCTCCCTATGTGGGGGAATTTATCCGCGGTGGTCCCTTGCACAGCGGATATGGATTTGGTCCAGAGAGCCAGACGATGGCTGGAATGCCTCATTTTCAAGAAGTAACGTTTAAAGGGGAATTCCCTTTGGCAGAAATGACATTCGCAGAGCCGGCTTTCCCTGGAAATGTTCGATTAGTAGCCTTTAATCCCTTTATTCCGCTCCAAGCGGATGATTCAAGCCTACCTGCCGCCTTCTTCGAGTGGGAGCTTGAAAACACAACTGATAGCCTTCTTTCCTATACGTTATGTCTTTCGGCCAGCAATCCGATGCCAACCGAGAAAGTCGTACACGCTTACAGAAATAGCCCTGGCGAGCATGACCGCGAAATACATATGATTAAGCTAGGCTCAAATCAGTATAAACATGATGATCCCCAATTTGGGGATATCACGATCGCTACGGATGCTGTGAATGTCAGTTATCAAGATTTCTGGTACCGAGGTAATTGGTGCGATAATTTGGAAATGTTCTGGCATGATTTCAATCAACCTGGGCCTTTGACAAATAGACAGTATCCTGAGGATGAGAGCCCTCCGCATCGGAAGGACACGGCATCGTTAGCCGGGCATATTGAATTGTTGCCTGGTCAGAAGCAAAAGATCCGATTTACGATCTCGTGGCATTTTCCACTTGTAACCAATTATTGGAACCCTAACGCATCCGGTCCTAATAGTTGGACAAATTACTATGCAACGTTGTTCCAAGATTCTCAGTCAACCGCACTATATGCTTTCGAGCATTGGGATCGTCTGTTTGGGGACACCATGGCTTTTAAGGAAGCTTTATTCTCATCCACTATGCCAGCGGTTGTGCTTGACGCCGTTTCATCTAATCTATCCGTTATCAAAACAGCGACAAGTCTACGCCTGACGGATGGTTCCTTCTATGGGTTTGAAGGATCCATCGCCGATACCGGCTGTTGTGAAGGCTCCTGCACCCATGTGTGGAACTACGCCTATGCATTGCCATTTCTGTTCCCTTCCTTGGAGCGCAGCATGCGCGATCTCGACTTCACGTATAATCAACGCGAGGATGGTCGCATGTCCTTTCGATTGATGCTGCCACTCGGACGAGAAAGAAATAACTACCGCGCTTGTGCGGACGGCCAATTCGGCGGTGTTCTAAAAGCGTATCGCGAATGGAAAATATCAGGAGATACCGCGTGGTTGCGCTCGATTTGGCCAGCTGTTAAACAATCGATCGAGTATGCCTGGGCTGATACCAACGAAGACAAATGGGATCCTGAGAAGAAAGGTGTTCTAACTGGGCGCCAGCACCACACCTTGGACATGGAACTATATGGAGCCAACTCCTGGCTAAGCGGATTTTATTTGGCTGCCCTAAAGGCAGGAGCAGAAATGGCTTCATTTCTAAGCGAAGAGAACACCGCTGATACCTATATGCAAATCTTTGAAACCGGGAAAGCATGGGTTGACGAGCACTTGTTTAACGGTTCTTATTATGTACAGCAAATTGATTTAACAGATAAAACGATTCTTGATCCATTTGGTGAAGATACCGTGAAAAGCTATTGGAATAAGGAACTTGGCGAGATGAAATATCAAATCGCAGAAGGCTGCGCAATCGATCAGGTCATCGCCCAATGGCATGCCAATCTGTGCGGATTAGGTGAGATTTTCGATAAAGAGCAGACACGAACCGCATTGAAATCCTTATACCAGCACAATTTCAAAGCAAGCATGCGGCAGGAAGCGAATACTTGGCGGCTGTATGCACTCAATGACGAGGGTGGGCTTGTCATCTGTACATGGCCGAAAAGCGTTAGCAAGCCGGCCATTCCGTTGACTTACAACTCGGAAACGATGACAGGATTCGAATATCAAGCCGCCTCACATATGATACAAGAGGGATTCATCGAGGAAGGGGTTTCCATCGTAGCCGCTATTCGAGATCGGTATGACGGCGAGAAACGTAATCCATGGAATGAGATCGAGTGCGGCAGCAACTATGCAAGATCAATGGCTAGCTACTCCTTGGTTCAGGCTTTTAGCGGCTTTGAATATAACATGGTCCATGGGATGATTGGCTTCCGCCCCGCTCAACTGGTTGATGGTAGGTTCCGTACCGTGTGGTCGCTGGATATGGGCTGGGGGACATATGAGCAAACAGCTGAGCAGATTCAGATACAGGTGCTAGGCGGAAGGCTGGAGCTGAGCAGATTGAAGCTTCGTATGGAGCAGTTGTTATTGATTCAACATATTCGACATGACGAGGATATCGTAGCGTTTGAAATATACGACGATGAAATCCGCATGGCATATCCGCTCAACATGGCGTCACAATCATCACTTATCATTGCACTCTGCTAGGCCCAGCATGAGAAAAAACGCCACGCTAATCGTGTGGCGTTTTCTTGTGCCTTCCTGACTCAGATACCCAAAAATTTGGCAAGCTTATCAAGCAAGCGTTGTTGGGATGACAACTGTATCGTTATATTGTCAAATCGATTGTCTAGTAATTCTTCATTTGTAACAACTTGATTATTAACTGCCTGTTGTATAAGATCATTTAATTTCTGATTATTGATCGCGTAATTATTCCGCATTTCTTGCTCTAATTCTGTGATACTTTCCTTATGTTGCTTTCGCAATTCATATGTCACTGCATGCATTTCATTAGAGAGATTTTGCTCCAAAACTTCAGTGATCTTGGGTTGAATGGTCTGGAGTTCTTGCTCTATCTTCGTGATACTTTCCTGAAGTTGATTCTTCAACTCACTTGTTGCTGCCTGCATTTCACCCCTGAGATTTTGCTCCAGAGCCTCTGTCAACTTGGGCTGAATCGTATTGAGCTCCTGGAGTTCTTGTTCCAACGTCGAGACACTTTCTTGAAGTTGATTCTTTAACTCACTTGTTGCTGCCTGCATTTCACCTCTGAGATTTTGCTCCAGAGCTTCTGTTATCTTAGGTTGAACCGTATAGAACTCTTGAAGTTCTTGTTCCAACGTCGAGACACTTTCATCAAGTTGTTTCTGTAACTCATTGGTCGATGCAAGCATTGATCCTCTGAGATTTTGCTCCAGAGCTTCTCTCAACTTGTGTTGAACCGTATAGAACTCTTGGAGCTCTTGTTCCAACGTCGAGACACTTTCATCAAGTTGATTCTTTAACTCATTCGTCGATGCAAGCATTTCTCCTCTGAGATTTTGCTCCAGAGCTTCTATCCTCTTTGGTTGAACGGATTGGAGCTCTTGGAGTTCTTGTTCCAACGTCGAAACACTTTCTTGAAGTTGCTTCTGCAACTCATTGGTAGATGTAAGCATTTCTCCTCTGAGATTTTGCTCCAGAGCTTCTATCACCTTTGGCTGAACGGTATGGAACTCTTCGAGTTCTTGTTCCAACATCGAGATACTTTCATGAAGGTGCTTCTGGAGTTCATTGGTCGATGCAAGCATTTCTCCTTTGAGATTTTGCTCCAGAGCTTCTATCCTCTTTGGTTGATCGGATTGGAGCTCTTGGAGTTCTTGTTCCAACGTCGAAACACTTTCTTGAAGTTGCTTCTGCAACTCATTGGTAGATGTAAGCATTTCTCCTCTGAGACTTTGCTCCAAAGCTTCTGTCATCTTGAGCTGAACGGTATTGAGTTCTTGTAGCTCATCTTCTAACTTCGTGTAGCTTTCATGTTGCTGCTCCTGCAGCTTCTTTGTCCCTGCAACCAAATCAGCTTTGAGATCGTGCCCCAGCGTTTCTATCAGCTTAGGCTGAACGGTATAGAGCACATGCTGAAGTTCATTAACTTGATCAGAAACACTCTTAAATTGTATGTTGAGTACATCAACGTTAGCGGCAACTTCGTTGCTGTCATCTTGTTCAATTACCTCAGTTACTTTGTACGTAAAAATCTTGATAATATTACGCAGTTCTGCAACTTCTTGGGATATTCCATTAAATTGAAGATGTAAGGATTCTGTCATGTTGGTAATCCGCTCATCTTGATGAGCATCCTTGGCAACTTCGATCATTTTTTCCATAAATGTAAGTACAATATTTCGAAGTTCTTCAACTTCACTTGTTAGCTGATCAAATAGAACGTTAACGTAATTTTTAGTTGGTCCTACTTGTCTACCACTTGAGATTGAAGATATTCCAACCATTTGATTCTCATCAACTTGTTCGTTTGTCTGCCTTGGTGTTTTATGTGCTTCTATTTTTTGCGCTAGAAACTGTACCAAGTTACGTAATTCCAAGATTTCATCGCTTAAAAGGGGGTTAGATTTGTTGTCAGTCTGAGGTGCTTTCAATTCAGGAACGATTGCAGGAGAAGGAGCTGCAAGGTTCTCTTCAGCATTAGACGTTCGAATTTCCTCTTTCCGGTATATTTCCTGTAAATTTTCGATAATAAACTTATGTGATCGATTGGCATCCTTCATCTTTGAAATCATTCGAAATACATCAACAGTCTCTTCTGAGTATCTTAATGTTCCCCCTACAGCGATGGTTGGAAGAAAATCAGCAAATAGCTTCGACCATTCCACTATCGTTCCTTGCGTTTTTCTAAGTTTACGTGCGATTTCATTGACCTTATATGTCCTTTTCATATGTTAACGATCATATCCTTTCTTCTTATATCCCGTAGGCTTAGGCATCTATAACATGGTATTCAGGGCCATATACAAATGACAATGAAAGTGTGAAATAGTTCGCATGCAAAGAGGCTGCCCAAAAAGGACAGCCCCAAAATAGAAAACTTATTTTACAAGTCCATGCGGATCAATAACGAATTTTCGAGAAACACCACGATCGAATTCTTGATAAGCTTGCGGCGCTTCTGCCAAGGAAATAAGTGTCGCATTGACCGCTTTGGCAATTTGTGCTCTGCCGCTAAGAATCGCCATCATCAGGTCTCTGTTGTACTTCATAACAGGTGTTTGTCCGGTTACGAACGTATGCGATTTCGCCCAGCCCAGTCCGAAACGGATTTTCAATGTGCCGATTTTAGAGTCTTCATCCACTGCACCTGGGTCCCCAGTTACATAGAGTCCGGGAATCCCCAAGCTGCCTCCGGCGCGTGTCACTTCCATGATGGAATTGAGCACCGTTGCGGGCGCTTCGCCATGCGCTTTGCCATGACCATGTGCTTCAAAGCCTACGCAGTCGATGGCAGAATCCACTTCTGGGGAGCCTAGAATCTGATCGATTTGTCCTGCTAAATCAGCATTCTCTCGCAGATTAACCGTTTCGCAGCCAAAGCTTTTCGCTTGAGCTAGGCGCTCAGCATTCAGATCCCCAACAATGACAACCGCTGCCCCAAGCAGCTGTGCGGAATGGGCTGCTGCAAGACCGACTGGGCCTGCCCCAGCTACATATACCGTCGAGCCTGGACGAACACCCGCGCTAACGGCGCCATGATACCCCGTTGGAAAGATATCCGAGAGCATCGTCAAATCAAGTATTTTCTCCATGGCTTTTTCTTTGTCAGGGAATTTAAGTAACTGAAAGTCTGCATATGGTACCATTACATATTCCGATTGACCGCCAACCCAGCCTCCCATGTCAACATACCCATAAGCGGAGCCTGGCCGATCTGGATTTACATTTAAGCAAACATTGGTGTTCCGCTCTCTGCAGCTACGGCAACGACCACAGGCAATATTAAAGGGCACAGAAACTAAATCTCCCTTTTTAATAAATTCCACATCGCGCCCAACTTCAATGACTTCTCCCGTAATTTCATGACCTAAAATGAGTCCTGACGGAGCCGTTGTCCGACCTCTTACCATGTGCTGATCGCTGCCACAAATATTCGTCGTTACTACTTTCAGAATAACCCCATGCTCACATTTCCTGCCGACATTCAATGGATTCACGCCGGGTCCATCCTTCAGCACTAATTCTGGATAATCGGTGTCACGAATCTCAACACTTCCTGGTTTGCTGTAGACAACTGCTTTGTTTCCTGCCATGTTCTCTTCTTCCTCTCACACTTTAATTATGCTGAGTTAGTCCCATTCATAAAAGGTGCCTTCGATCATAACAATTTGGAAGTAACGCAAACACAAGGATACTATTCTCGCTTCTTACCTATAATCCTTCCTTCGTGCGATTAAAATGATAGCGATTACAAAATAAAACAAGAACGCACAGCCAAGCTGTTGCGCTCTTGCTTTCTAGACATATCGTTATCGAACGTTTCGTTACTTATGGCGCATTAGGTCCAACCTCTGTTGCTCCCAGCGGATGTTTCCCAAAGGATGTGCTTGTTGACCGTTCATCTGCTCCAATGTCAGTAGTGGAACGTACTTCCCCATCCATATCCTCTGTCACATACGTGTAGGTTCCCACCGCAGCGTTTATTGCCGGACTGGTGGAAGATAACTTTTGCAAACCGTTTACCGTTGTGAATAACGGATTGATTCCCCATATTTGAGCAGTAGTCCTCGAACCATTATTACTTACTGTGCTGCCGTATCCCATGTTCCCTTCAAATACTGTGTTGGTGGTGCCAACTTCATTATAGAGGGTCCCCGTGGAATTTCTTACGATATTATTAGCCACTCTGCTGTCCTGTGGAGCTAAGGGTTTACCAGAACCAACGATGATTCCCGTCGTGCTATTCACAATCGTATTGTTGACGACTTGCGCTCGGTATATTTTCCATTGTTCTTTCAAGTCATCCGCTGATGGATTGGAAGGATAACCACCCGTACCACCATCATAATCAGCATTATCAAGAATAATAGCGTTAGCTGTTAGATTTTCCATGTAATTGTTGTAGATCTTATGATCGTTGCCATAAATGCGGATTCCTGCTTGTTCTGATTCTACACCATCACCTAGGAAATAGTTTCCGTAAAAGGAGTTGTTATGTCCATGTCTCGAGGTGAGTCCACCTTTGGATGTCTTGAAGGTATTGTATCGAACGGTATTGTTACTGCTTTTCACAGAAACGATTTCCGGTTCACCATCGCAGTTCTCAAATAGATTGTACTGGATGGTATTATATCCATTGGATAATGAGATGCCCGATAAGCCAAGACGTATCGTTTCTTTGCCATTAGCAACCCATGGACCCAAATCATGAAAGTAATTATATTCAATAACATCATATTGAGAGATATTCCCGTTACCATCACCTTGATAGGCAATCAGAGGATCCGTGTCGCTCTTCGGACCAAAGTCATTATGGTCAATTCGATTATGATGACTATTGACACCACTAACCTGCAGCCAGATGAGGGTTCCTCCTGTTGCTTGCAGAGCGAATCGATTTCGAGTAACACGAATGTTATTAGATCCATCTAAAAGAAGTGCTGTATTTCCTAAATTGGTGAATTTCAGTCCCTCGATAACGACATTGGACGAATTTTGAATTTGGAGAGAAGCACCGCCAGAAATGATCGCCTGACCTGGATTAGCTGCCTTGATTGTGATTGGGCTGCTCACTGTGCCATTTTTATTACTTAAGATAAAAGCTCCCGTTTGTGAGTAAGTCCCATTGGCTAGCACGATCGTCGTACCTGCGCTTGCATTGCTTAAGGCAGATGCTAACTGTGCGGAAGTGGAAACCGAAACACCGGGTATCACAGGGGCTTCACCATAAATCTCCACCTCGGTATAACTGTTCCATAAGTTGTTGGAGTTGCCGTGGCCAACAATTCGCACATAACGGGCTGACGCTACATCTGGGAAGTCGAACGTTTGTAAGTTTGTATTCAAACTGCTCGTCACATTGGCCTGAACCGTCGTGAAATTCACATTATCCGTGGACGTTTGAATATCGAAAGTGGAGGTTCTCGTATCCCCGCTTACAAAGGCTATTTTAATAAAGGCAACCCTGACGTTCGAGCTTAAATCATACTTGATCCATTGTCCGTTGCCGCTAGCTGACCAGCGAGTCGTTAAGCTTCCATCCACTGTGTTAGCAGGCACATTCCCATCATCGGCACTAGCCGTTACGGATGCCCCAGCGATGGAGAACTTCACATCAACGGAAGCGCTTACAGAAGTATCACCGTAAATTTCTACCTCGGTATAACTATTCCATAAGTTCACAGAGTTGCCATGTCCCACAATCCGCACATAACGGGCCGGGTCTACATCGGGAAAATCAAAAGTCTGCAGGCTTGTATTCAAGCTGCTCGTCACATTAGCCTGAACCGTCGTAAAAGTAATATTGTCTGTAGATGTTTGAATATCGAAATTCGAAGTTCTCGTATCCCCACTAATAAACGCGATTTTAATGTAAGATACTTTTTTTACAGAGCCCAAATCATATTTAATCCATTGCCCATCTCCGCTTGCAGACCAACGTGTCGTTAAACTTCCATCCACCGTATTTGCTGGCACGTTCCCATCATCCGCACTCGCCGTCACCCCGGATGGCGCGACTGACAATTTCGTGTCCGCAGCATAACCTGCAAAAGGAATCATGGCAAGAAACAAACTAACTAATAGAAGAACAATGCCTACTTTTTTACCTTTTCCCATAAATACATCCTCCCTTAATTTTGATTGCCATTGGAAACAATGAATTCTCGCTAATCTTTGAACTCCTTTCATCGATGTCGAGTGCGTGCACTCTCCTCCAATTTAATACAAATCACGGAAAATAATCATCATCATTATCGTAAATTCATCTTCAAAATCGAAACTAGTTACCCTCATTACCTAAACTGGCTATTCAAATCTAGTCGTGAACGCATGCAAAGAAGCCCATGCTCACTTGCATGGACCACTCACAGGAGATTCGTACAATTTATTTACATGCTTCCACCATAAGCATCAGTGCCATGGACTGCCCATACGGCATCGGGCATTGTTTGATGTTGCGGTTCATCATCAATTTGAATTGCCTCGTGCACTCCTTAGGTGAGAATCGGCTGTTCAAGACGGTCCAGTAACTGTTGTATATAAAGACTGCGTGGAGTTACATGTCTCCCGAAGCTTTCCCAGTATGCTTCTTTGCGCTGCCGCTGATCATAGGGACTTGGTAAAAGTGACTTGCCTAGTTTTCCAACATGTCCGATCGCATAGTTTTGAGCAGTTGGAGGCTGTTGGGAGACCAACTCATTCGAGGTATTCCAAGTCACATAGTTCGCCCCTGACCACCCATGGCCGCTCCCCAACCATCCACGGTCCTGAATATGGATACGTCCCTTTACATTGTCATAGAGACAGCCCACAGACCACCGATGATGGGGTTCACTCGAGTTGTAATCCTTCTGTGACTCGCAATCGAGGAATACATTGGGACCTGCAACGCGCGCATCAACGGCAAAGGCATGTCTTGCGGTTTCCGTGTACGCTCGTTGGACGAGCGTTAATTCACCCATGAGATGAAACGGGTACCGACGGCCTCCGGTGATCACGCTGATGAAGGCATAAGCTGCACAATCCTGAATGGTGATCCATTTCGCAGAGCTTCCAACCTGCACCAGTGCATGTTGGAAATGGACGCCAATTATATTGCGTATCCAGGCGTTTTTGACATGATCCAAATAAATGAAGTTAATCGCATGCTGCTCGTCAGCCAGGTAGTGTACACTGCCCGCATTACCATCGATTCTCGTGTCACAGATACTTGGATCATACGAAACAACCACCTTCAAACACTCGATACCGATCTGTTCGATACGGCCTCCATCCTCGTATTTCATAAGCGCACCGCCTCCCCAGCGGCTTTCAATCGCATTCGCGATAGGTGCATCCAGTGTGATGCAATTGCCATCAACATGGGTAATCACTCTGTCGAACTCAAGCTGGAACGGAGACCATTGAACAGTTCCGCCTGTAACGGGCCTCATTCGAATCGCATCCATGCCAATCGCATGAATCCAACGTTCATTTCCATAGCGAAGCACCTTGACGGTGTCTCCTGCACGATAACTAGAAGCGTCCTGTACATGGATCGTACGTGCACCTGAGGGTACATACAGATCACAAATGGAGGTCTGCGTATCTGGTAATAGACGAGGGGCGGACTCTCCCTTGATCTCAATCACATTTCGCTGCTTGGTACCTGTGGCATACAGTAAAGTCCCGTCCTCAGTTTCCCCTTCACCACGCAAAACAATGCCGCTTGCCAGAATCTGCAATGTACCGTCGATGGGATAGACACCCTTCTTCAAAAGAACGGTGCCACGAAAGCCTGACGAAGATTGCGGTAATGCAGCTACCCTGTTTATAGCCTCTTGGATATGCGCCGTATTATCTCCCTCCACGGGTTCAAGTGAAATAACAGGTGCGATATCAGGGATCGCTACACCGCCTCCACCATATCCGCAATTGGAAAAGTCGATGATCTGATTCCCCTTGAAATCAGGCACATAAACCAGTTTTCCATTCTCGCCTACATGAGCGATTCGACTCTGCCCTTCCATCGTAATTAGAGGATTCTGGACGGTAAAATAGAAGGCATCATAGTAAGTGAGACCACCTTCTACTTTGATCTCTACGTTTATCTGGTACTGACCAGGTTCCCTCACTTCTCCTGGAAATGTATATGTCGAGGCCTCCCCCGATGCAAATTGCGCTATGGGATGTGTCCACATCAGCTGACCTGCAGATACATTCACTAAAGTAACTTGCAAACTCATCGCTTCAGCCGGTCGCACATGTAGAGCTGGGAATGGGCTGTCCATATCCAAGAAGGCTGGCTGACCAATCTCTAAGACTAAGGAAGGATGATCCAACTCGAGATCCACCAACCACTCCATTGAATCGTGAATATCTGCGAAGCAACTAGTCTCTTTGGTCACGCCGTTTAATTGAACGATCGCATGGATTTGGGCGACGCCCGATTGATGACTGGTCAGGCTGCCGAGTTCATCTACTAAGATCACATTATCGTTGCTGCTGCGTAGCGTGACTTTCGCTTTCGTCAAATCGGCTTCCGAACCGTCTGTCAGGATCCCTCTCAATGCCAATTGCAGCACGTTGTTCACTGGTACAGTAAACGTATCGTCCTGACCGTAATCCCTGCCTCCAACAGTGAAAACGAGTTGCTCCAACAAGGGACCAGACGGAATAGATATCTGTTCATAAATGCCGAAATCGATGAGCTGAACATCACGCTCTGGATCAAATAGGTCCATATCCAAGGATACAAATCGTCCCGTTACCTTCGGAAAAACAGCTTTTTCAATTGTGTGAATCCCGCCTATCGACGTCTCCCGACTGAAAGCTTTCTGCCAAGCTAATCCGTCATTAGAATAAAGAACACGGTAACCACTAATGAAGCCAGACGCCAATTTTAATTGGACCTTATTGAACGAATAACTTGCGCCAAGATCAACTGTTAGCCAGACGCGGTTATCATCCTTCTGATCGGAGCCTAATGGCTGCCAATAGGTATCCACGGCCCCATCTACCGCTTGTCTGCCAGCGCCATTCGCACTTTCTGAACTGCACGTTACTGCGCATGCTAGTGCGAGATTTACTCCGGTTACAGCTTCCATGCTAGTCATAACACCTCATCCTCCCAATGTTGATCCTGTTGTTATTCATTCACGGGCTATCGGAATGACCATATTCCAAGTCTGTGAGGCATCATGGAAGCCCTTGGTACCATCCGAGGTAGCTGCGAACAGATGCGTTGGCTTGCCATCCTGAAATAATAAAAATGGTCGCTCCAAATTTCCCATTGTGCGTGTGACCCCATCATCCCACCGCACGTTTCGGGAATAGGCGAGTGATGGATGAATTTTCCATCTCAAACCATCCGTCGAAGATGCGTGTACGCCGCCATACTTTTCACCAGACAGATTGCCCTCCATGTCCTTGGCTATCAATTCATACCCGTCCTCTGTTCGCCAAACGAAAGGGTCTTCCAAATGAACGTCAGGCGGGAATAGCGGATTTTCACTCATCACCTGGTAAGGGCCCTCGTAATGAGATGCACGTGCAACGCCAAACGTCATTTTCCCATGCTGGTGACCTTCATATTGTCTAGCTTTATAGATCAATAACACAGATCCGTCTTCCTCTACGCAAGGTGCAGGATTGGATGTTAAGAAGCTGTCGAATCTCCCTGGCCTTGTAGATAAAATAGGGACATCACGTCTCTCCCATGGTCCATGAATGCTGTTCGATACTGCTAATCCGATGCGCTTATTCGCTCGTGCGACGATACAGCGCGGATCTTGTAAACCATATCCGTCTCCCGCAATCGGATCAGGAAAGGGATGTGTTGACCCCATATAAAACAGTAAATACTTGTCTTTATGCTTAACGATATGCGGATTATGCGTACTGCGACCATCCCAATATTCGGCTCCTCGCGCAGGTAGAACTACCTCCTGAAACGTATAGGGTCCTTCGGGCTGATCAGAAACAGCACGAACAATTTCCGATTGGACAAGCCAGCCCGGATGCATCGGAAGAGACTTCGGCCATCTTGAGGCAAACAAGTGAAATCTGCCATCTTCGCCTTGAACAGCGGATCCGCACCAGACCCAGTAGTCTGCCATTTGGAAGCCGCCACTCATAGGTGCAGGCATAAAATTGTAAAGCATAGCGCCACTCTCCTTTTCTTGTTCATTCGTGATCTAGATACGTTCAAGCGTAATTTCTTTTAAGTTCATCAACACAGAACCGCAGATTGCCTTGGGCTGGATGGTTAGTGTATATTCCCCTGGATCGTCTAAAAACGGAGTGAGAATAATCGACCTTCGACTCGATATTACTATCCTTGTACCCCTTTGTCATTGTCCATACTTATACCACTATGTCTTTTTTTATGATGGTGAGAAGCATATTGCACAAAGAACCGCCAAGGTCATCCCCCCAGACGGTTCTTGTTCACGATCTTCGCTTCTAATTTTGTAAAGCTCTTAACCAAATTCTTAAGTCGGAAAGCTTATGAGACAACATGTAATCTGTAGTTGGCACAACTTCCACATCCTTTATCGAATTGAGAAAAGCCCCACCTACCATAAGGCAGGCGGAGCATAGTTCCCTTTAGTCATTTTTGAAAATAAGTAGCTGTGGGGGAGGGGCCTTACTTCTTAGGAAGCACAGATGTGCACGGGTGTACTTACGATATATCCGCGCTCATCTATGATTTGAATGAAACATGCAGACGTATTTTCCTCAAGTAATGCTGTAATTTCATTGATATCCGTATGAATAAGTGCTTCCTTCGTCTGCCATTCAATCTCAAACCAGTTGGAAATATGCCCTACATAGCGCAGTTCTGCCTTCACGATAGGGAACTCTGACATGAATTGGAGGGTTATCCGTTCCCCACTCACTACTTCCCTTATAATCTTAGGCAGTGATGGCGTACCCTTTGTTATGTGATCTGCGAAAGCATATATCTCTGCCGGTTTCCATCCTGCTGCATGCGAATGACTGAGCCCGAAAAGAATGCTAAGGCTGGAAGTTTGGCTGCCATTTCTCGACGCTTGATACGATTTGCTGAACAAGTGCAGCGGAAAATGCGTATCATGGCTCTCATTTTACCCATAGCATGGGAATCGTAATTCGATCGAAGTACGCCGAAGGATCCCACAATTGTTTGATCTTCTCCGCATAAATAGGCGGCATCAGCTTAAAGCTCTGCCCATACTTATTGCTCGACTCGAACAAATAACCGCACCCATAGACTGGAATGGCGAATGAAAAGCGTTCGTCCACCCCCGCAGCAATACCTGTCACGATGCCTCCCCATGATATCCCATGCAAACCGATTTGATCCGTTGCTACGCTTTCGAAGGAACACAGGATCGAATGCGCAAGGATCACGTTTGCAACGGCGTGAAACATCCACTGATCCTCCACGGGGCTTTCATAATCGGCAAATTCGCCTTGCCGAGAAGGTCCGCTCCATGCGTGGTCTGGCCTTACACCTTCCTCATCCTTAGATGTAGGAATATGTCCTTCCAGATCCATGGCGATGGCTGCGTATCCCCGGTCGTTCCACAGCTTTACCCATTCTTTGAATGCTGTCCCCCCACCTCCATGTACGAGGACTACGCCTGGGATCTTGGCTCCCATTGGTGCATCGGGAATCCCGTAATAAGCAAATACACGTGTCTGCTTTCCTTGGTATGGCAGCGCTTCATACATGATGGCTTTGATCTTTGCCTCTTCCATTTCGGGCATGGAAACTTGAATCGGCACCTGATATAGGGTAGCAAGGTCCCATGGGAGAGATGGCGGATTACTTACGTTCTGATAACTCATGCCTGAGTGTCTCCTTCGAAAGTAAAATACTTCCAACTAACTTTATTGAAATTATAGTACTGAATCTCAAAAAAGCGAAGACCTTCCACCAAATCATTTTAGAAAAATACCTTTAATTACGTAAAAAGACTGTATCTCTCTGTAGAACATCTACGAGAGATACAGCCTTGCCTGGCTTTCAGTATATTTTTTTGCTGCCGATGCAGCTCTTCCCTCTACAGAATCAACTTAAAAATCTTCGACTCTGCCGGTTCCAAGCGAACGCTTATATCGCCTTTTGACTGAAGGGCAGTTTCCTCCCAAAGATCATGCAGCCAATACGTCGCATTTTGGGGCAGACCTAAGCGCTCAATCGATATACGTTTCTCAACCGGTTCATCTTTATTAAAGTTAAACACGGCTATCAAACATTCCTTATCTGCCATTTGGAAAAACACATTGTCAGAAGCAGCGTCTGTATTTCCTTCAACCGGAATAAAACTTTTTCCTGTCCTTGCAATTTTGAGCAGCTCCGGACGGCTCAGCCAGTCCTCTGCCCTAGTTCTAGCATCCTCATTCCGGAAATCATCCCCCATGAGAAGAACCGTCCCTGCAATAAGGGAAGCAGTTAGACGACTCCTACCTTCTTGTACCCTTGTAGGTTCTTGGTTAAAGCTCTTGTATAGCACGGTATGGTCAGGATCATTGAACGGAAATAAGGTCCCATTCATCCACCAACCATATGTGAGTGAATTCAACATATACGCCGTATCTTCGAGTGTACCAAAAGCATCGCATGAAATGCGCCTGCTATGCGCATATTGATGTGGAAACATCGGCGCAATGGACAAATTTATAAAGAATGGACGCCCAATAACCTTGGGATCAAGCCTAGTTTTGATCAACGCCATGCCAAGGTTGTATGCTTGAAGTCCTGTACGTACTTCTTTATCGAAGTGCATGCCTTCCAAAGCACCGTGTCCTAGGAAGTCGAGTTTAATGTACTCGAAGCCCCACCTGACAAAACGTTCAAGGTGCCATTCCGTCCGCATCAAATTGCCAGGGTGGGTAGAATCAATCGCAAGTCCTCCGTCCAACTCGGGTAAAATTTGTCCCTGTTCATCACACAGCAGAAGATCTCGATACGTATACTTGCCATCGGTGCCTTCCACAACCCGATCAAAATCTTTCCCCCAGAAAGCAAAAGGTGTCCAATAAATGCCGGGTTTTTGTCCATTGTCACGAACGTGACGCACGGCGTCTTCGAGCTGCTCCTGCGATAAGTTCGTCCAGAAGGAATCGAAGTTAATATAGACAGTCCCCTGATGATGAAACCCGCCATCGTGCAAGCTCTTTAAGAAGTCCGACGTATGAGTGTAAAGTTCGTAGTCGAGTTCTCCCCCTGCCGCCGACCAGCTATTCCATCCGAACGGAACACCGTGTTCCCATTGAAGCGGTGGCACGATCACAGCATTAGCCTTCCCGTATTCCTCCAGTCCGGTTCTGTAATCTTCATACATGCCCACAAAGATGCGCGGTGAAGCAACTGTTTTACCGATCAGCGTACCGTGAGGAATGGTATCGCGTGTGTACTCCCCTACTGCTCCACCATAAACCTCCAGATGGTGAATAGCCGCTCCTTCACATCCGACCACTTTCAGACCGGTTTTCCAAGTATCATGCGTAACCGAACCAACGACTAAGCCTTTTCGCGATACAGGTTCAAAAATAGCCGTTACCTCGTAGCTTTCCAGCTTATTCGGCATAGCGACTGATTCGTAACGCACCCACTTGTCGTTATCGAAAGGCACCAACAACGCACGTAGTTCCTTTACCTCCATATCCAAAGAAATCGCTGATGACCCCGTAGCTGGATTCACCGTCAATGGAGAAATATAGTTCGTCTCCAAAGCATCCGATTCACCCTCCAGCTCGACTTGAACGAAAAAATATGGCACTTTTTCATAGAGCCAGAACGTCTGTGTCATAACCGGAAGCGACTCAGCTGAATGAATCACAGAGAAGCGGCAGCCTGTGCCGAAATCATCACGGATCATGTGAGTGCCGCTAACGGCCAGTTTGTGCTCTGAATATTCGGTCGAAGCAAAGTATTGGCCGTCGATCCGGGCTGCACTGTAAGCGCTGCTCAAGCGGCTCCCGGAATCCCATTCATATTCGGTTAATCCGCTTGCCAAATCGACGATTATTCGGCACAACCCATTTTCTACAACCAATTGTCCGTTCAACTCTTGAAAGATAATCGTACTGGATATCATCATGATCCGCTCCTTCATGCCTATTGAATGAAGAAGGAAGCCGAACAGTGCATCGGCTTCCTGTCTGCATCCTCTCTTACTTCCAAAGATCCATACGTTTCTTGTAGTTGTCGCTCATGATTTTCTCTACCTTCTCGTCACCTGCTGCCTTCATATCGGCAAGCATTTTATCGAACAATGCAGCTGCATCCGTTTCGGTCTTGGAGATGATTACTTTCGTAATTGTCTGGCTCATAATATCTGAAATTTTCTGGCTGACTAGCGCATCTGGGGTGCCGCCGGCAGGGCCGAGATTATCATAAGCCGCTGTTTCCCACACCGTATCGGACAAGTTCTTCAGTGCCATCTGGTCGATCTCGTTACGTTGGTAACGTCCCGGCAAATCATACGGCGTACCGTCGGAGCCTTTACCGTTCTTCACGAACCAAGTCCATTTGCGAATACCTGTTTTCTTCGCGTAGTTATCCCAATCATCTTTAAAGCCTTGAAGAACTTCCGGACGCGGTGTATGCTTGCCGTCCTTCTTATCCCAGTGCACACCCTCTATCCCCCACATGAGAAGGTATTGGCCTTCTTCGCTGGCTAAGAAATCAATAAGTTTCATCGTTCTTTCAGGGTTTTTATTCGTTTTTGTGATCGCTATCGCATCCCAACCGAGCGAACTTTTAGGTCCTAATGTCGTTTTTGCCGGGTCAACGCCAGGTCCTACAAGTTTATACGGATAGAGCTGTCTTTCAGGTCCGCCTGCTTTCTTAAGCACACCGTTAGGCGTACCGAAATCCCAATAAGCGCCTGGCGATGCAAATACGAGTCCGTTAGAAATCTTTTGCTCCCACGTTTGCTTCTTGTTGACGGGCCATTCCGGATCAATTAATCCTTGGCGGTACAGTTTATTCAAGTACATTAGCATTTCCTTATATTTCGGGTCTTTCACATCATACTTCAGGGTTCCATTTTCTTCGAAGTACGTTCTCATTCCCCACATGCCTTTAAACGTTCCGAGCACAGCGCCCATGTTTTCACCGTTGAAGCTCATCGGGAATACGTCTTTGCCGTCTACTTTGCCAAGCTTTGTCTTAAAATCCTTCAGCAGCGTCTCGAATTCATCTGCCGTGAACGGCTTTCCGCCATCAGCTTTGTCCGGAGCAATCTGTTTAAGCCAATCCATGCGCATATTTATGCCGAATACAGGCTCATTCTCTGGGCCGTACCAGTTAGAAAGATAGTAGTTCTTCCCGTCGGTAAACCGTGTCTTTTTCAAAGTGTCCCCATACATTTTCTGCACGTTGGGACCGTATTTCGCGATTAGATCATCCAGCGGAATAATCGCCCCTGCGGCGATGTACTTACTAACGATATCTCCGCGATCCATTAAAACAAGATCCGGCAAATCGCTGCTGGCGAGCATCAGATTCAGCTTTTCGGAAGGATTGCCCGTTGGCTGCTGAATTTCGATCGTAACACCCGTCCGTTTCGTAATTTCCTTCGCAACATCGTTCGTGAAAGCATCGCCCGTATTTTTATCAAAGAACGTCATTTTAATTGGTGTCGTATCGTTTGCTTTGTTATCGGTAGTAGCAGCTGGCTTATCGCTTGTAGAGGCCGTATTTTCCTTCGTCGAGCAACCGGCGATAACGGACCCCATAAGGAGCGTTGAAAGCAGCACATTGAACGATTTCTTGGTTTTGAACATAGAATAAAATCCCCCTTGACTAATTGTATTGGAAATATCTGATTACATAGCTTACTAGGGTATCGTCCTATCCACTGTGGATTGGGCTCCTAACCACCGCCTTTCAAAAATGAGCAAGCTTGATTAGGCTTTAACTGCTCCAACAGTCATCCCTTTGACAAAATACTTTTGCAAGAACGGATAAACGATGACAATAGGCACTGTTGCCACGATCGTTGCAGCCATACGGATCGAATCCGACGATACGGCGAGGCGTTTCGCCGAATCCGCCATCTGTTGCGCATCCGACACCATAGAGGATGTCTGATATTGATTCAAAATTTTGACGAGAACAGCCTGCAGCGTCTTAAGTTCAGGCTTATAGGTGAATACATAAGAATCGAACCAAGAATTCCAATGGCCGATCGCCGTAAACAAACCGATCGTAGCAAGCACCGGAGTCGTCAACGGCAATACGATCTTAACGAAAATTTGCAGATCGTTCGCGCCGTCCATTTTCGCAGATTCATCTAATTCCCCAGGAAGCTGCTGAATAAATGTGCGTACTAGAATCATAAAAAATACATTCATAAGACCTGGCGCAATGTACACCCAGAAGGTATCAATCAGGTGCAGACTCTTTAGGATCATATAGTAGGGGATTAAGCCACCGCCAAAGTACATCGTGAATATGAAGAAAAGTGTGATGAACTTCCCACCGACCAAATCACGCTTGCTGAGCGGGTATGAAAGCAGACTGATTACCAGAACAGCGAGAGGTGTGCCGATCAGTGTGCGTGCTAGAGTCACTTTAACCCCATTAATAATCTCCTGATCGCCTAAAATCTGCACATAACTTGTTAAGGAAAACACCCTCGGCCAGAAATAAACACCGCCCCGGATCGTATCCTCTGCACTATTCAGTGACAGCACTAAAATGTTCCAGAAGGGGTAGAACGTTGCAATAAACACCAGAAAGAGGAACGCATACACGAACCCGGTGAAGACGATATCGCCACTCGATTTTGTTCTCATTCAGACTCACCTTTTCCTATCTATTTCTTATTAGAACAAAGATTGCTGATTCATTCGCTTGGAGAACGTGTTGACGCTGACCACCAAGATGAAGGCAATGACCGATTTGAACAACCCAACCGCAGCACCATAAGAGAACATGCCATTCTGTAGTCCGTATCTGTACGTATAAGTATCGATAACGTCCGAATATTTCAATATGGTGTTGTTTTGCAACAAATACTGCTGATCGAACCCCGCGTTCAAGATACCTCCGATTGACAAAATGGCCAGAATGACGATCGTGGGGCGTAATGACGGAAGTGTGACATGAAACATTTGGCGCATGCGGCTTGCACCATCAACTCTTGCTGCTTCATATTGTTCGGGATTGATAGCGGATATTGCAGCCAAATACATGATTGCGTTAAATCCCATATCTTTCCACATATTGGATACGGCAATGATCCCCCAGAAATAATGGCCATTTTGGAAAAATTGTACCGGTTGTTCCGTAATGTTCATTAGCATCAACAACTTGTTGATTAGACCTTGCGAAGATAGCAGCGTTATGATGATGTTTGCAGCTATAACCCAAGATATAAAGTGAGGCAAATACGATACCGTTTGTACCAATTTTCTGAATACACCGGTCTTCACCTCATTGATCATAAGGGCCAGCAGAATCGGTGCAGGAAATCCAACCAACAGTGATAAGAAGCTTTGAGCCAATGTATTGCGCATGATGATATAAAAATCACCGCTTGTGAAGAAGTACCGAAACCACTCGAATCCAACAAACTTGCTCGTAAAGAACTGGTGAAAAAAAGAACCTCCGCCGGGCGAGTAATTGATGAACGCCATGTACAAGCCGAACATTGGACCATATGAAAATAAGATGGTAGAGATGAAGGCAGGCAGGATCATTAGGTATAAATATTTTTGCCCCTTCATCTTTTTAAGTCGCGCTTCCATATGAATAACCCGCCTTTTCCAGGCTGCGGCGGCTTGTGCCGCTCAGTCACAACCATAATCATTTTGTATATTCTCATTATAGGAATGGGCAAAAGGAAATTCTATACAAGTTTCTTCAGAAACATATTCCAAAAGAACGATCCTTTTGCGAGGTCATTGTTTATTTGAGCTATACGTTTTACAATACATTTGGTAAGATTAGGCGTTCAGAAAGGTGGTGACGCTTTCAATGTACAGCATATTACTTGTAGACGATGAAAAAATAGAGCTCGAGATGCTAGCCGATTACGTTCGTTGGGGAGACATGGGCATTCGTGTCGCTGGGACAGCGAAGAACGGCAGAGAAGCGCTTCAACGCATGGAAGAGCTTCGACCTGATATCATATTAACAGATGTCCGTATGCCAATTATGGACGGACTGGAATTCAGCAGACGAGCCAAACAGATCAATCGCAATGTCCAGATCGCTTTCCTAAGTGGTCACGATGAGTTTCACTATATTAAAGCAGCACTATCCGTGGAAGCGATCGGCTATTTGTTGAAGCCTCTCGACATCGGAGAGCTCCAGCATTTAATGGAGAGAGTTAAACAGAAGTGCGAGGAATTCCGGATTTCCTCCCAAACTTCGGAAGTACTAAAAGAATCCTATCTGAGGGAGCTGCTCCTAGAAAGTAGTCCCATGATTAGATCTCAATGGATCGAGAAACTGTTATTACTGCCTTCCCAGTTACCATCGAGCGGTCTTTTTCAAATTATATATATAACGGTTGACCCTGTTAGCAATTATGGTGTGGAGCTCGTGACACTTATCCGCAATTTCGCGCAGGCGGAAATCCCCCATTCCTTTCTCTGTCAAATCAAAGAAGGAACATTCGTACTACTCTGTCACAAGCTTGATATATCGTCATTAGAGCTTTACCATGCATCAGAGCAACTGATTCGGTATGTAAACGACAGGAACGACGCCATCATTTCAATCGGTGTATCCGACGTTCGTATGGGCTTAGATAGTCTATACGAATTATCCGTAGGCGCCAAACGAGCGAATGAAAGCAAATTTTATTTTGGCTTGGGATCGTGTACCAAGGCCGATCAAGCTGTTGAGCCGGTGTACAAAGAGGTGAACCCTGAACCGGCAATAGCATCACTTTGTCATGCCATTTCCCACTTGCAGGAATCTACAGGTATCACCGTGATTCAAGACTTCTTTGAAGAAATGCGCACCTCGAAAGTCGACCGGGATCTGGTTTGCTCAAGCTCGCTGCGCCTTATTACGGCCATAGAGCAGCATTTTGCCAATTTAATCGGAGGTGACTCCGTCAATTCCATGTATGTCGACGATTGGAAGCGTATAGCCAATTATTCAACCATAAATGAAATCGAAGATCACATCCTGGATGTCTGCCATTCCATCCTCTCCCTTATGAAGGACAAGGACAAGGACAAAAATCTCCATATCGTTCATCAAATCGTTAGTCTTATCGACCGCAGCTTCAGCAGACAGTTAACCATCGAGGATATCGCTAAACAAGTGTATCTGTCACCCAATTACGTACGAACCTTATTTAAGGAAAAAACAGGAGAAACGATATTGGAATATTTGACACGTGTACGGATTCATCATGCCGCTGAATTGCTAAAAGATAAATCCAAAAAAATTCATGAGATTGCTTCATCTGTTGGATACGAAAACGTCTCTTATTTTTGCTCCGTGTTTCAGAAGTTCAAAGGAACGACCCCTAATGAATACAGGAAGAAACTTTTATGATACAAAGACAATTGCCATTGCCACTCCGGTTTGTAGCCAGAACGTTTCTTAATCTCAGTTTGCACCGCAAATCGTTCACTGTCTTTTGCATCGTTTCAATCTTGCCGTTATTATTTTTCGTGAAATATTCCTATGACACGACCACACGGGAGTTAACGAATCAAATCTACAGCAATATGATTGCAACGACAGATCAAATAAACACAAACTTGGAAACGAAGCTAGATTCTTATTCAAAAATATCAGCATCCATTTATTTGGATAGTACCCTTCGTTTGCTGCTGATCAAAGATTACACCGAAAACAGTACAGAATACTTGGATTCATACATTTATTTCAATAATGTGATTAATAATGTACTGGCCACAAATCCCGACATTCGGGCGGTATCCATCTATACGAGCAATACGACATTTCCTGCGGATAGCGTATATATTAAGCGAATTGATGCTGAGGCAACAAAAACCAATTGGTACGAGTCTATCGCCCACTCTCACGGCAATGTGACTTACAGCGTTTCAGCAACTACAGCTTCCACAGAATCTGTATTCAAGCTGGCGCGCTTGCTAAATAACAACAGCATTAACTTTCCTTACGGTATTCTTACGTTCGATATTGCCGAAGCCGACATTTATCGGCTCATGGAAAAGGAAGATAAACAAAAAGATATTTATATCGTTAACGAGAACGGCAATATCTTATCTAACCGCAATAAAGCGCTTCTTAACCAAAATATCGGCACATTGATCTCTACTAATTTCGGTGAGAACAACTCAGGAAGCTTCGATAGTATGTACAATGGTGAGAAATCACTCGTCGTTTACAACACGATCAAGAATGGCTGGAAGACCATTTCCGTGATCCCATACAAGAGCTTTATCACGAACGCTCAAATCGCCTCCAAGCGAATTCTTATCATGGCTTTGAGCAGTATAGCGATCTCCGTTGTTTTAATTTATATAACCGCACGCTTCTTCACCAAACGGATTGAATCCCTGCTTCAAGTCATCCGGCGCGTAGAACGGGAAGATTTTAATGTCAACATGACTTTTATGGGGCATGACGAAATTGGTCAGTTATCATTTGCATTCCAAAAAATGATAGGTCGTCTGAAAGAATTGATCAATGAGGTCTACAAGAAAGAAATTTCGAAGAAAGAAGCCGAAATGAAAATGCTGCAAGCCCAAATCAATCCACATTTTTTATATAACACATTGGCGTCCATCTCTGCATTAGCCGTTAAGCATAAAGATAACACAATTAACGAAATGGTCTCACACCTCGCCAAGTTTTACCGAATTTCCTTAAATAAAGGAAAAATGATATTGCCCATCAGTGAAGAAATCAAACTCACTCAATATTACATTGCCATCCAGCAGCGCAGGTTCGAGGGACTGCTTCGACTCCACTATGTGATTGACGATTCTGTACTTGTTTATCAAACGGTCAAGCTAGGGTTGCAGCCATTTGTCGAAAATGCCATCAATCATGCCATTTGGGATGATGAAGTGGGAATTAATATTATCATAAAAGTGTACAAGGATGATCGCGATATTTATCTGGAAGTGATTGACGACGGGATGGGCATGCGGACTGAAACGCTGGAACGTGCTCTGAATAAAACCGACAACGTCTCGGGATATGGGATTACCAATGTTGACCAGCGGATCAAATTAGCGTTCGGCGACGAATACGGTGTTAGGCTTTATAGTAAGTTCGGCATCGGAACGAAGGCGCAAATTCGTATTCCGCTGCACGGTATTAGTTCTCAAGCATGATTGAAAATATGAAACAAAGGGGCTCTTGCAAGAGCCCCTTTTCCATATGGTTATTTACTGGCATTATGGATGAAGTAATCGATGTCGGCAATGAGAATGTTAGAAAACTCTTTGGTGATCTTCTTTCCGACGGTTAAAACTTTCACAAAGATTCGCAGTGCTTTTAATTGCTGGACAGTCGCTTCTTTATTATGGCTGCGCACAATCGCTTCCACTTTGGCAAGCAACTCCTTGCCTTTGTCTGAAATTGTGATTGAACCATTCGCAACACCAATGTTGATGAGATCCATGAAATGATTGGTATCTATCTGTACCTGCAGCGTATACGTATTCGCCGTCACATTGCCGGCCAGATCTGTCCCTATGATCTCAATCACATGGTTTCCAACGGCTAAGGATGCAGGGGCAGCTTGAATTGGATTGCCCATGACATTCTTATCCAGTTGGACGGTGCTATTGCTCATGCCGCTTAACACATCCGTGATCTGAACTGGCAGGCTCAAAGGATCCGTTTGCCAGATTGTTAATGGATCGCTTATTCGGACAACAGGTGCTGTGCGATCAATACCTACTGTCACTTGCTTAGCTTCCTCCACATTACCGTATCGATCCTTCGAACGATATTGAATGCTGTAAACGCCTTCCACGGTTAGCGTTACAGATCCGTTAACCGTTATCCAATCTCCGCCGTTCAGCTGATATTGCGTCAACAGTAAGCCGGTGCCTCCTGGTTGGTCTGCTGCGTTGAATGTCAACTTGATGTCTTTGTTGGTAAAGGTTCCAGAACCACTGATCCCACCAATGACGACGGTTGTCGTAGGAGGAATAGAATCAAGCTGAAGCTTAAACAGTTTAGACTCGGCAGGCTTCAGGGTTACGTCTAGCTTGCCGCTCACCTTATCCTCCGCTCCCGTCCATAAATCAGTTCGTAGATAGTTACTGCTGCCATTCAATCCCGCACGAGCCAGATCGACGGACTTCACCGAAGAGGAAGTACCGTTGTAATTGAAGACAGCCACATAATAAGTTCCATTGTTATTCAGTACGAAAGTATCGGCAGCAGTTGCTCCGGTATTCCCTTCGACCGGTTGGAAAGCTTTACCTAGTAAAGCAACTCGGTTGATTTCCTTGTTCGTCAACAATTCGTTCATGTAGGCTTGAGCGCTCTCATTATGAACATCATCAGAATTCAAGAAAACCGTGCCCGAAATAACGGCAGAATTTACTCTGCTGCGCGCTTCGTCCAAGGAACTTGCCCTCGATAATGCCATATGATCTGGGTCGGTGTACGAGTAAATCGTTCCATTCTGCCACCAACCATAGGTGAGCGCATTCAGTTCATATTCTGTTTCGCTGATTTTGCCATATGCATCGCATGAGATTCTTCGGCTGTGTGCATATTGACTTGGGAATAATGGCGCAATCGATTCGCTAATAAACATGCTGCCGGCAATGACAGTATTTACGTACGCCATCCCTTGATTATAAGCTTGAATACCGGTAGTCACAGTTGGGTCCGCGTGCTTTCCTTCCAAAGAACCGTGCGTTAAGAAATCCAATTTGATATAAGTGAAACCTAAAGCCTTAAATTTACCCAAATAATAATCCATTCGTGCCTTCGTCCCCGGATGAGTCGGATCAATCGCATAAGCACCGTCCAGAGTAGGCAAGATCTTCCCCATGCTATCCTTCAATACAATATCTCCGTACGTATATTGATTGTTCGTCCCTTCAACCGTCTGACTCATATTATTGCCCCAGTAAACAAAGGGTGCCCAATAAATACCGGCTTGTTGACCATTTTGACGAATTATTGTCACCGCATTTTGCAACTGAGTATCCGTTAAATTGTCCCAATAGGAGTCCAAGTTAATGTAGAGTGTATCTTTGTTGTTAAAAGAATGGTTTTGAAGGTGCTCCTTGAAGTAATTCGACGTATCTATGACATCTTGGTAGGTGAGATTGCTGCCGTAGGCTCCCCAACTGTTCCAGCCTACCGGAACTTCTTGGGCAACAGGTCCATGGAAGCTTAATGGCGGAGTAAACACGGCGTTCGCACGACCGTATTCTTCGAGACCGGCACGATAATCCGCAAAAAAGCCAACGAACACGGTTGGTGACGTTACTTCAGTACCAGATATGCTCCCGTGAGGCTCTACGTCGTGCGTCACGTTGGAAGAAGCTCCCCCATACACCGTGAGGTTATTCAATTTATTATTAAACCCGTTCCAAGTAATACCCGTCTTCCATGTATCGTGAGTGACAGAGCCGATCACGAGACCATTCCGATTCGCGTTATCGTAGATAGCTGTTACTTCATAACCTGTATTCGAAGTGTTGATCGATTGTGCCTTATACCGAATCCAATTATCGTTATCAAATGGGACAAATAGCGCTCTGTTATCGCCATTGCTTCCAATATCCACACCGCCACTATTGTTCACAACGACAGGAGCTATGTTATTCGTCGTCATAGATGAAGTGTCTACCGCTTTTAACTGTGTCAGAAAGAAGCTCTTTCCTTCATACACAGTATAGATTTGATGAAGTGTAGGTTTACCAGGCGATTCGTTGATGACGGTAAAACGAAGCCCTGTACCGAAACCGTCATGAACCGGGACGATCGCAGCATCCGATAAGGTATGATGGGTATAACTCTTGCTGGTAACGAGTTCCCCCAATTGTAAGCTGCCGTATACGCCTTTTACGATTTTGGCATCCTTCCATGAATAATCTGCCAGACCGGTATTCGTATGATACGTAACGGTAGTTTCACCGTTCGAAAAAGTCGCGCCATACGTATAATGCGTTACAGTGATGGAACCGTACTGTTTCGACTCGCCGGGGGCGCCAAGGTTGCTGTCGACGTTATCATCTTCACCAGGATTCGGTTCAATCTTTGGACCGACGACGATTTTATCCAAATCCGGGGAGTAGCCGTTGCCGTCAGCAAACTGGATCGTGTTGCTGCCAGCCACTAAAGCTAAAGGAATAACGTACGTATTCACTGTATTCCAGTCAGGTGTTTTCGGAAAATCATACGTCTCTGAAGCTCCACCATTTGCACTGACTTGTACGGAACGAGGATCACCGGAAATATATGAAACCGTTACTTGATAATTCCCCGTTGAACCCACTTCAACGCCATTAAATTGCAAGGCGCTGCCTTGATATAAATTGCCGACTTTTTTGCCTTCGGAACAACTGCTGCAATTCGAAATGGTTGCTTTGCCAGCTAGTGTATTAGCAGGAGCTTCTGCTTCATAGGTAACAATTTTAGGCGAAACAGCGATCATATCGATATCAGGGGAGTAAGCGTCACCGTCAGACAAGATGATCGTGTTGCTGCCCGCCTTTAAATTAAGATCAACGTCAAACGTGCCGATCGTATTCCAATCCGTCGTCTTCGGCAGATCATACAACTCGGACGTTCCTCCATTCGCACTGACGTGAACAGATCGGGGATCACCGGAGATATAGTACAGTTTCACCGAGTAGATACCAGGAGCATTCACTTGGATTTGATTGAATTGCAGCGAGCTGCCTTGATACAAATTACCGACTTTCTGACCTCCTGAACACTTCCCGCAATTGGACACCGACGCTTTGCCAGTAAGTATATTTACAGCAGACTCAGCCTCGTAATTGTGTGCGAATGGCGGCTCAGTTCCGCCTCCGTCACCTCCTCCTGGATTTTGAGTTACTTTGGAAGCGATTACTATTTTGTCAATGTCCGGCGAATACCAATTTCCATCGTCAAACACGATCGTATTCGTACCGGCATTCAGTTGAAGCGTGACCTCAAAAGTGCCAACCGTACTCCAGTCAGCCGTTTTGGGAAAATCGAAGTTTTGCGCACTCCCTCCATTTACACGGATGTTCACCGCACGAGGATCACCGGATATGTAAGAAACCGACACCTTGTAGCTTCCAGCTTCGTTCAAGGTAATGCCGTTGACTTGCAGTGAGCTACCTTGATAGAGACCACCTACCTTCTTCCCTCCCGAGCACACGGTGCATTCGGTTACTGAGGCGTTACCGCTTAAAACATTAACCTGGGCTTCTGCTTCATAGGTTTGACTTTCCGCATAAGCAGTTTGAAGGCCAATCCCCGTGTTGGAAGGGAACGTCAAAAACAAAAGCAGGAATAAAGCTACCCATTTCGTAATCCTTTCTCGCATAAAATCTCTCCTTCTACAATGTAATTACATTCATGTCCATTATAGGAATGAAATCAAAGAGATCTCTACACGATTATTTTCAGATATATAACGTTAATTAACGATCTTTATAAATCGCCAGCATTCAAAATAAAAAGGATATCCTATTCCATATCCAATTACAGTGCTCGCACACTAGTTATCGGTAATGGAAGATACCCTTATACGCGGAACCTCCGCACCTTCATTTAGTTGTCGTAAATAAGCAATCGTGAGGGATCGCCAGCCGCGAGCATGCAGCCGAAGGAAGCGGCATCCTCTGCTCAGCGTACGGTTCTGCCCCTCGAGATCGGCGGAGTGTCGTGATAATCGCTTTTCATAAAAACCTTATATAACATTATGCCTCTACTCCTCTTCTTTTATGTAAGGCGTCTCGTTTGTAACAACCAAAATAATATTTACCTAGTTACTTGCCATCCATCACAGTTCATGCTATAGTACATCAAGTAACCTTCGTAATAAAAATAAATAGTTACAAAATAGAGGAGGAATTCACTTCATGTATAAAGCAATTGTAATTGGAACAGGACCTGCTGGATTAACCGCCGCTATCTATTTGGCACGTGCCAATCTGGAACCTCTTGTCATTGAAGGTCCCGAACCAGGCGGGCAACTAACCACCACCACAGAGGTTGAAAACTTTCCAGGGTTCCCGGAAGGAATTATGGGACCGGAACTCATGGCTAACATGCGGAAGCAAGCAGAGCGCTTTGGTGCTAGATTTCGTACAGGCTGGATTAACAACGTCGATTTATCCAATCGTCCATTTAAACTGACGCTTGAAGGCGGAGAAGAACTTATAACTCAAACACTGGTACTTTCGACCGGTGCTTCGGCTAAATATCTGGGTATTCCCGGCGAGAAAGAAAATATAGGGCGTGGCGTGAGCACCTGTGCCACTTGCGACGGTTTCTTCTTCCGCGGTAAAAAGATCATCGTTGTAGGCGGTGGCGACTCCGCCATGGAGGAAGCACATTTCCTTACGAAATTTGCTTCCGAGGTACGTGTTGTCAATCGCCGCGAGGAGCTTAGAGCTTCTAAAATTATGCAGGACCGTGCTCGCAACAACAGTAAAATTACGTGGAGCTTGAACAAAACGCCGCTTGAGGTAGTAGCAGGCAGCAAGGGAGTAAACGGCTTGAAAGTAAGTAATAATACGACGGGTGAGGAAGAAATCATCGAAACCGATGGCATTTTCATCACAATCGGTCACACCCCAAATACGAAATTCTTAAATGGACAATTGGAACTTGATGAAGTCGGTTATTTAGTGGTTAAGCCAGGCACTTCCGAAACAAGCATACCAGGCGTGTTTGCATGCGGAGATGTCCAGGACAACAAATATCGTCAGGCGATTACGGCTGCGGGTAGCGGTGCAATGGCAGCTATTGATGCCGAGAAATTTTTGGAGCATAACGAAAACCATTAAATCACAATATATGGAGAAGGAAGGGATTGATAAACATGGAACGTATTCAAACACAACAACAATTTCAAGAGAAAATTAACGGTGACGGCTACACGATTATGAAATTCGATGCAACTTGGTGTCATGATTGTAAAAATTTAGACCGGTTTATCGGTGATATTATAAACGAACATTCGGATAAGCAATTCTATGCGGTAGATTCCGAGCAATTCGAAGAGCTCACCGAAAAATATGACGTCAAAGGCATTCCAAGCTTGCTGGTATTTAAGAATGGTGAAAAATTAGCTCATCTGCACAGCAAATTTGCAAAGACCCCTGCACAAATCAGAGAATATTTGGATACGATCAATTGATTCGTAACATCTATTTCACAGCATCTAACCAGAACGTTTTCTTATTTCCAATCCCCACAATTTGAAAGGCGATGAATACGATGTTTCCACTTCGCAATGTGAAACGCAGCTCGACGGATGCCGATAAAATCCTGCAATTTCTTAAACAAGCCCAGATTGGATTTCTCGGGCTTTCTTCAGAAGATGTCCCTTATGTCATTCCACTCAATTTCTCTTTTCTGAACAACGCCATTTATTTTCATGGTGCAGAAGAAGGAAGAAAAATCACTTATATCGAGCAAAACCCTCGAGCCTGCTTCACCATCAGCGAAAATTACGGAACCATCACGAGCCCGATACCCGCTAAAACGGATACCGCCTTTATGAGTGTCATTATCGAAGGCAACTTGGAACGCGTAACCGATTTAGATGAAGCGACGGCCGCCATGCAGGTCATGCTGGACAAATATGTGCCAGGCTATTACGATAAGCCGCTGGGGCGGACTCATTTGGATCGGTACGTTTCCCCGCTAGGGAGTAAAACCGCTATCTTTAAATTAAGCGCGGGCGATTTGACGGCCAAAGAGAAAGTAGAAATCCCGGATCGCATGTTCTACGAAGGTAGAACTGTTCAGAACGACCGGCCGTAACTCCTTTGTTCAAAGAACCGACTGGTAACGGATTAAAAAGTGAAACATTTAAATTATAAAAAATAGAGGAGCGATACAGATGAACACAATTATTTTCGAAGAATTGATCAATATTAGAACAGAAACATTGAAAGCATTCGAAGGTCTAACTGAGGAGCTCGCAGACCGTATTCCCACTGGTTTTCGCAATAATATTCGCTGGCACCTTGGTCACATCTATTTCGTTACGGAGTACTTGGCGCTATCGCAACTGAAGCTGCCGCTTCATCTGCCAGAAGGGTTTATGGATCGGTTCGTTTCCGGAAAGTCGCCGCTCGACACGTACCCTGCTTCACTTCCTAATCCAACATTGCCAGAACTGAAAACCCTGTTGACAGAGCAGCTGGATAGAATTCGCAAGCAGTATCCGATGGATCGCTTGAACGAAAATGTAGCCGCGATTAATACGTCCACGGGACTCGCTCGAGTAACTCCAGAGCAATCGCTCCGTTATAACCTGTACCATGAAGGATTGCACTTCGCAACACTTTCCACTTATAAACGATTATTGTCTCAATAATTGCAAAAGCGAAAATAGCCTCTCAATGAGAGTTTCCTAATAAATTTCGTCGGAATAGATAAGGGTTCAATCACTTCCAAAGAAGAAGTGATTGAACCTTTTTTCTATCTATTTTCCTTTGATCCATCAATAGCTACCTATGCCCCCATCCGTTGCCAATCGTCTGTGAATGCTGTGGGGTACTTGCTGTGTACGATGGGTGAGGCGTTGGCACCGCTTCACGATACTGTTATCATCGTTCCGCCTACAGACTGCAAGCCAGCTCAGAATGGTGGTGCACGAACGGACTCGGCCGCCAATTACTACGGCATGAATGCTGTCAGTTATGTTCAGCAGTGCATGCAAATGAATGATGGAATGATATTTGGAGACACTGGCTATATAAAAAAAAGTCGACTTTTCATTCATAATTGAATGCGAAGTCGACTTTATTCATTTATTCATTGCGAAATTGCGCGGCATAAGCCCCATAACCTCTTTTTTCAAGATCCGCTTTCGGAATGAATTCCATAGCTGCCGAATTCACGCAGAATCGTAAACCTGTTGGTCCAGGTCCGTCTTTGAACACGTCGCCTAGGAAGGAATCCGCATTCTGGCTTCTAACTTCGGTCCCCAAAAAATCTTTGCGTTTAAGCACAACGCTGTTTGATTCCAGTGGCTTTGTAAAACTAGGCCACCCTGTACAAGCATCGAATTTGTCCTTCGAGCTAAACAACGGCTCACCCGAAACGATATCTACGTAAATCCCCTCATCTTCGTTATCCCAGTATTCGTTACCAAACGGCTTCTCGTCAATGCCATGCTGAGTTACGTTATACTGGAGTTCAGTCAGCGTCTTCAATTTTTCTTCTTTGTTAAAATCTCCATTATAGCCTTGATCTGTGCTATTTTTCATCTCTCAATCACTCTCCCATATTGTGTTCAAAATTAAAACCGCGACCGGAGGAGAACTCACTCATCCTGTACCTTTTCGTTGAGCGGACTTTTTCGTAATAGTCCTGATGTTCGTCCTCGGCTTTGTAAAACGTTTTTGCAGCAGCGATCTTCGTTACTACCGGTTTATGGAACTCTTTGGATGTTTCCAATTGCTTTCGGGATGCCTCTGCCAACTCTTTTTGTTCAGAACTTGTGAAAAAGATGGCTGAATGACTGCCCGCATTTGTTGGATTAACGTTTCGCCAGAAAACTTGGAGCAGCTCATCATACGTAATCACATTCGGATTATAATGAACTTCGACTGATTCGAGATGGTCCGTAGTATTAGAAACAACTTCCTTATAGGTCGGATTTTTTCTATCTCCACCCGTATAGCCGGAATACACACTAGAGACGCCGTCAAGCTTCTGGAAAGTATCTTCCATATGCCAGAAGCAGCCGCCAGCAAAAATTGCAGTATCGGAAGAACTAGTTGAGTTTTCATTAACCGTCGTCACAACATCTTGAACCTCGGCAACTTTCGATTTCAGTGATTTAATCATGCCGTAAATAATTCCTTGGTGATAGAACATATGCAACGAAGTCGAGTAGATGAGCTCTCCGATGTCTCGGGCTTGCAAGGAGTTCTCTTTCACGGGCTCATCCAGTCTATCTTTCAACGTCTCGTTGATATATTTGCGGAGTTCTATCAGCTTGGCCATCAATATCTCCCACTCAGGGGGTTCTTCTTTCCATTTCGTAGGTTTCGAACCATAAGCGAAAAAGGTTTTATAGCTTTCCGGAAGGGCAATAGGTTGTTCGGAAAGACCAAGTACATCGAAATGTGTAATGTAAAGAACATGCCCCAGATGCCAATGGATGTTATTTTTAAATCCTTCTGGAATGACTCTGCGTTTTTCCGGTGGACATTGATTAAGTACATTTATCAATTGATTAACGTGTTTGTTAAATATACGCATTACGAATTCATCTCTCATTTTAAAACCCCTCCATTATTGAAGCACTATCAAGGTAAATGCCTTCTTCTTTGTTATCCCAAATTGAACTATACAAGGGATAAACAATGAAGACGAATAGAACAATAGATAACAGAACTATTTTACGGTTTTTAAAATTCAATTCCAGATTCCCTCGAATACTTTTAGTAATTCAAAAAACAATTAATTTCATTCAAAGATCCAACCACTAAAATTATAAGAAGAGACACAATAATCATTAATTTAAGTTTTTTGAAATTCATGTCCCGCAACACCTCCATGGAATCTATTGGGGAGAGAATCCCCTCACTTACTATATAACGTCGATAACATTGATCATCCGAACGTCTCAAAAGCTCTATGGATGCCAGTCCAACCGAGGGAGTATACATGCCTTAAGCCACTCCTCCACCAGAGACAGGTTTACGGTCCTCTTGTCGAAGCTGCAATCACATCCATGAAGCAAAGTTTTCACTTGATTCATATGATCTCTCCTTCTCTTTTGTAACCTATTATACATATTTAGATAGTTACAAATCATACTTTACCACGAACTATCACAGATTTCAAGTAACTATTTATTTTTCCTTTGAAAGTTACAAATTATGTTAAGTGATATTATAGCTTATTTTCCAAGAATTGCTCACTTTTACAAAGAAGAAAAATCTGGTTACTCCTTTTTAGTAATAAAAAATGAGACCCGCAGCAACAATGCTGAGGATCTCACTTGGATTGATTCTACCTAATTGGCCATTAGCGTAGCGATTTGAACGCGGCTCGGAGTTTCAGCAGTTAATTACGACCAATATTCGTTCCGCTCGGTGTACCCGCGCCTAGCAAGTCACTGCCTGTGGCAAGTTTCAAGAAGTTGCCTAAATTTGGAGAACCGTCGGCATTCCGTGTGAGTGTTGGAGTTAGACTTACGAAATCTGCATCACTCGCTAAGAGGCCTGCAGCATTGGTACTATTCCCGCTTTTCCACCAAACATTCGAGCTAGCTACATCAGTTCCACTCGTTTTATCACTTGAAGTACCTTTGTAAGACAAGTTATTCGTGAACGTATGCGTGCCTAAATCGAACGTGAAATTGCCTTCACCATTGCTAAATGACGTGTTGTTGGTGAGGGTGATTGAACCAGGGTTACTGTTAAACGTAAAACCGTGTTTTTTATTGAGATAGGCGACGGAATTGATCACAATATGGTTAACTGCTATTTTTTCCCCACCTAATTTATAACCGTTCCCATCGCTGCTGCTTGTCGAGTTCCCCGATGAAGTTTGGCCGTTATGATGCGCTACGCTGTTCTTAATCGTGATGGGATCAATCGGTCCCGTGTCTGATTTGGTATACAAATCCCAGCCATCATCTGTGTTGTAAGACGAAATGCATCCATCAAACACATTGCCAGGTCCTGTGGTCAGCTTAGCAGCGAATCCATCCGCGTCTTCCCCATTATCGGGATCGAAATTGTCATGTGAGTACACATTTACAATGTTATTGTTCGCAGGCCACTCACTGCGAGTTGCCGTTGATGCATATCGACCAAGCTGAACGCCTGTATCCCGATTGTCGTGGACGTCCAAATTTTCCAAACGATTGTTATTGCCTGCTACATATACACCATTATCAGCGGCACCCTTAATCTCGAGCCCTTTAATCGTCCAGTAACTGCCATTTACTTGTAATCCTCTTGCATTCAGAGATACATCTGCTAAATTGTAAGTCTGTGATGAGAAATCCAGGACAGGCTTCTCTGATCCATAAGGCATGATTTGTTTGCTCGCACTTGCAGTACCGTTATTCGTACGATCAATCGTAATTTGATTGTTGTAGCTATACGTTCCGCCTCGCAAATAAATGACCCCGCCAGGAGCAACCTTCGTCAGCGCTGAACTCAGCGTCGTTGGGCTTGTCAATGTCCCTGGGTTGCTATCTGAGCCATTCGGATCCACATAGACAGCACCTGCAGTTGGAGGAGGCGTAGGTGAAGGTGACGGACTTGGTGGAACGGATGGTGAAGGCGAAGGGGACGGTGAGGCTGATGGTGAAGGTGACGGCGATTGCGTCGGTGCTGGGGTCGTTGTCGAACCAGCACTATCCGAAACAAGGATATCATCAAAGCTTGCCGCCGCTTTATAGCCAACTAAACCAATGCCACCCGAGCTTAGGCTTGAATCTGTTGCAGTAAGCTGTAAGGTACCATTCACATACATCCGAATTGTCGTACCCGATAGTTCTAGCTTGACGGTATACCAAGTTCCTACTGCAAGCGGATAATCCAAAGTTGCCAGCGTCGTTGTGGAACCGCTTACTTTTTTACGAATTTCAAGCTTACCTCCATTGCTGTTATACAAAGATGCCGCATAGAAGTTGTTTCCATCTTGATAACGCCCCGCTACATACGCTCGGTTTGACCCATTCCAGTTATCAATTTTGACCTTGGATTCAACAGCGTAATCCGTCCAAGAAGCAATCCCTGCTGATGCGCGTCCTTCACTTGAGCTGGTTTGCCGATATACATAGGAGCCATTATCTTGAACCACTGTCCATGTGCCATTCTGCGTGGACCAGCCGCTTGCATTCCTATCATCGAAATTGTCGCTAAACAAATTGGCTGCGAAGACGGAAGGAATGAGCATGACACCAGCGATCAGTGTGGATGATACAAGTGCTGTAAGCGTATGCGCAGGTTTAAGCTTTTTCATTATTGAATTTCCTCCTTCAAGTAATTTCATGCTTAATGAACACGTTAACATTTGTTTCATAATGACACGTTAAAGTGAGGCTAAGCCGTTACTCCTAGACACCTCCTCATTTTTCTCCCGGCTTCAAAGAGGAACTAGCTTGTATCGAAGTCACTATCCGACTATATCCAGTGATTACCAGGTTCGGCAATAATCATTTTTACATAAATTAACTTTTCATTCTAAAAATAGGTCTCTTTAACCAGTAGTAATCTTTAGCTTAGATGATAATCATTTGGTTAGTTTTTAGGTTGAAGGGCTGATGCTGGCATGTGTTCCAGCTTAAGTCCACAACGAAAAGCACCACCCAAGGAAGCTGTAAAACTTCATGGGGGATGCTTGCGAACTAGCGCTTTCATATTTGAAATTATGATTCTTTTCATGAAAGAATTTGTATAAGACTTCAATTTGAAAAAAAGATATACTAAGTCATAGAACATAAGAGGTGAAACTAAGATGCAGTTTGAGAGTATGCCTATAACTTCCGGGTACATCATCCAAGAGAAATTCGCCCAATTTACCGACCATGATTTACATATGCACGATGCACTTGAGGTCAGCATAGCGCTGGATCAGGGGATGAAATACAAGATTGGAGATGCCTGCTATTATGCTGGCCCTGGGGATATCTTCCTGCTGCGTCCCTTTGAACCGCATTGGAATCTAACCCAAGAAGAGGGGCAGCCCAGTCGCTGGATCATGCTGCTCTTCTCTCCTTCATTCGTTGGGCTCATGCCTCGAGGTTCAAGCTTGCTTACACCTTTTTACATGACGAATACCTCTCCACTCATTCCTGCTGATACGGACTACGCACAAGCGGTGAAAAGATTGGCCATTGAAGCCCTCGAGGAAGCGAAGCAAGCACTCCCTGGCTGGGAGCTTCAACAGCAAACATTGATGATCCAAATGCTTGTTCACATGCATAGATTCTACATGACGCACAACCGCGATCAACTACAAGATGATTCCTCAACAAACGGTATTATCCAGGCGATCGAATATCTCATGGCGCATTGGTCAGAGGACTTGGATATGGACATTGTAATTGAACATTCACACCTAAAGAAAACGTGGTTCTATACAAAATTCAGGGAAGTGACGGGCCTAACCCCCAATGAATTTATCATTCGGTTACGTCTTCAGTATGCCGGGCATATGCTTCACGCCACATCCAAATCCATTACGGATATCGCCTTAACTTGCGGCTTTGGGTCAGCTAGCTATTTTAATAAAGTGTTCAAAGCGTTCCACCACTTAACTCCAAGAGAATACCGCAAGCGTTAAACCCTTGCCGCACTCTTACAGCCTAGAATTGATATCCTGACAGCTGTACGCGATCTTCCAGCAGCTTGCCCGTCTTCGCATAACGGCAGTTCGCCGCTCCTACTTGGAAAGCATAGGCACGTCTTGGCTTATCGGTATGGTTCATTTTACTATGGTGAAGCGTTTCGCGATGGAAAAATACCGCATCCCCTGGTGCCATCGGGTTGCAAGGTGTTCCATTAGCCGGCTCTGCTGCTCGCCTATGCCCCTCTTCTGTATTCAGATTCGGTTGCCGACCCAGCAGATGGGAACCAGGAGCGAGCCAAAGTCCTGCATTTTCCTGCGAGATATGATCAAGTGCAATAAAACCATTCAGCATGTGACCAAGAATATGTGTATATTGGTTATCCTGATGCCATTCGAGCCCCTTCCCCTGCGGATCCACGACAGCATACATCCCCATCCAGAGCTTGACGTCATCTCCCAAAATACGTTCAAAAACGCGAACAACATCCTGATTCGTCAGAAAGCTAGTAGTTTCGGGATAGGTATCTCTTTCTTTGGCGATATCTATAATCGCATTACTTTTCCATTGCCCGTTGCCCATCGTATTCGCGAACACGGTATTCTCAATGTTAATCGCATCAACGGTTTCCGCTGTTATGAAACCTGGCGCGTAGAAATACCCCTCTCGATAAAACTGATTGATCATTTCCTCTGTTAATTGAAAGTTCGTAACTTGTGACATCGCGTCTGCCTCCTCAATATCCATGGATTACTTCCCTTTCATCGTACAAAATTAATCCTATGTTTTCTTGCATTGCCAATAGCTAAAATTAGCAATTTTGTTCAGTGGGCATATAAAAAAACCGTAGATCGGGGATCTACGGCAATCATATTGTAAAACTTTAAGTGATCATCTAGATTAAATGGAAACAATACAGCTAATTTCACCATGTTTTCATCACACGAAGGAATAACTGGAAAATATACAGTTAAATATAAGAACTCTATGCAAAAGCAGCCGAATCCTGAAAATTAGATGGAGTTTTTCCAGTTAAAATGGATTTATAAGCAAAATTCGTTGGAATAACTGGATATTTTCCATTTAATTATACAACCTGCTGCTTTACTCAGCCTGTTCAGCGATTTGAAGCATCCCACTGCTCACCTGGATGGGCAATATAACTGGGCGCTCCAACGGGTGCTTATTCGGCTGATGAATGGTCAATTGCAGTGTTCCGTCAAGCTTGTGAAATAACATGCCATGGCCACCATCTCGAATATTCAGCGGTTCCGCATCTTGTATCCAAGGTCCAGTAATCTTACCCGTAGCCGAACGGGCTAAGCCCATTGTGTACCCATTTACCCCAGTCGTAGACCAGAGCATGACAAGTTCGCCATTCGGCAATCGGTGAAGAAAAGGACCATCCGTGACATAGTTGCTTTTATCCTCGCCAAAACCAACCGACCAGGGCGCCTCAGAGGCTCGGAATAAGAGGATCGGCTCGGATACGGTTCTCTGAAGATCCGCCTGCAGCTGAACTGCGTACATCTCTCCGTCCTTCACTTCCAGCCATTCCCGGCAGAAGATCATCCATGGATTCCCCAATTCATCTTCGTACAGCGTGCCGTCCAAGCATTCCCAATCCCGGGGCGTTAGCGTATCACCAGCGGGTTCAAACGGCCCAAGCGGCGAATCGGCACTCAGCAAGCAAGTTGCCCTGCACCGGTTTTCCGCTTTAAAGCTGGCCAGCATATAATAGCGACCATCACGTGCATAGACCTCAGGAGCCCAATAGTGTTTATTTGACCAAAAATCAGGCGATGGACGAAAAGCTTGAAATGGTCCTTCCCATCCTGCTAAGTCCTCACTCACATAGACATCAAATCCGATTGCTGGACCTTCCCACACATTTTGCCCAGTAGAACCGTACAAATAATATTTGCCGTTCGTCTGATCAACTAAGATATACGGGTCCCGAAAATGAATATCGCTTAACTGTAGTAGCTGCATGATAAGTGATCCCCCTAAGAGTAAAGTCTAGAGCTACCGCTTTATAGTTCAATAAGAATGATTTTAAGCATGTATAAAGTCTTCAGCCAGCATAGCGAACAACACGTGATCCTCACGCACGCCATTAATTTCCAATAATTTGCGAGCCAGTCCTTCTTGCTGGAAGCCGGCCTTTTCCAAAACGCGCATCGACCCCACATTTCGCGGCATGACACCTGCTTCTACCCGCAGTAGGCCTGCTTCCTCAAAAGCAAATTTCATGACAAGGTGAATCGCTTCTGTCATATACCCTTTTCCATTATGCGCCTGGTCCATACTATAGCCGAGAATGCACTTCTGATGCGGTCCACGTTGCACGTCAAAAAGCGAAATATCACCAATGAGTTGTTGCGTTTCATTTAGAAAAATGCCGAAAGCGTATCGTTTATCTTCTTCTCTTTGTTTGATACCGTTTTCAATGCTCTTCTCTTGCACTTCACTTGTATAAAAAGATTCATTGCGCTTAGGACATACTCCCTCAAATAATTGACGGTTACGCTGCATGAGATTCAGCAAATCATCTGTGTCACCTACATCCAGGAAACGGATATAGACTCTTCCATTATTGTCATTCATGACTACCATCATCCTTTATCTAGAGCTCCTGTTATTATACGTCGGATTAGAGGATGGTTCAAACTACGCTACCCTTGCTTACTAAAATAGTGCTGCAATTGTATAGCAAGCTCATCGTCCGAAAGCGGATTCCGATGTGTGTTTTCCAAGTATATATACTTCTCTGTTTCTGGCATGAGGTATTGTTTGTACCAATGGAAAAAATCAGGACTATCTCCTTGCATCCGTAAGAATCGTCGCAGTGTATCCACATTTTGAACGGTACTTGCGATATTGGTCAGCCAATCGGCTCGGTAGAAGTGAGCCCACTTGCTGTGCTCAGCCAAGCGAAGTGCTTGTAAGCCTTGGTTATAGCACCACATCGATTGAGAGGCAAATACGAATGCTTGCGCATACTGCTCATTGCGCGCAGCAGCATAAGAACGGCAGAGCCATAGCAATCCTTCCGAACCCGTCTGGTGAATAACGCCTGGCAGCCACAAGTGGTCAACAACCCGCTGCTTGTCATCTCCATCCAGCTTGCTGAGTAGATCATCACACTTCTGAACCCACATAGACCAAGAAGCATGCCCCTCTTTACCTCGCTGCTCAAACCACTGCATCTGCTCAGCGAAACTCACTTTACCTGTCGCCCACATTAAACCTTGATCCGCTTCTCCCGATCGCCCTTGCAGCCAATGACCAATTAGTCTCCTCGCCGGATGATGATAAAACTCATCTCCAGCCAAATCATCTGCATGAGGCCCATAAGCTATTGCAGCTTCTGTATAGGTGCGATATATTTCGGCAATTTCATCCTGATAACTTGTGTAATAGCGATGAACAAACGCATGCAAGTGAGTCTCTGTCACCATTGTCCCTTGAAGCCACAGCTCGCGAACGATATCTAGCATATACACATGCTGGCGGATATTCCCGCAATTCAACAGGAGATAATCGGTGCATCCCGCTTCAAAAGCGCTCTCCACTTCTTGCTTCACAAAGTCTGCGGAGCTTTGAAACATCGTCAAATGATTCGACGCTTGCAGATCATGGAAGGTCACATGGTAATAGATGCCATGCTTTCCTCCATCTTCCGCAGAAGGCAGCGCCGGCATCCGCAGATTCAAATTACCGTGTCGGCGCGACACCATTTTGCCATAGCCATTATCGGCCCAGATTTTAATCACATCTTGAGGTAAATCAATATAACCACCCTTGTATAACTCCGCAATTTCTCCATATAAAGCTACACAGTAGACAGGATGATCCACGGCTTGCTTAATCGTCTCATATTGCCGATAAATCACACGGGATATCATTTCCCCACGCTTTGTTGGCGTATCAAAGGATGGATCATTCTCCCAAAAAGGCTTATCACCCTGCCCTCTGAAAGAGAGCACCCACAGGATGTTTTGGTCCTTTTGCTTCTCAATGGCTTCCAACCAAAGCTTTTCAAATAATTCAGGGGCATCCTTATAGCTGGCCGATCTGCCTGTATAGGCTCTTAGGAACATTTCTGCGCCTAATGGCTCTGCATGGTGATGTGTGATCCAAAGGCCCATCTCTGCCGCAAGCTCCAAATGAATGCCTGTCTTCGGTAGATCCGTTCCCGGAATGACCATATTTCCACCACAGCGAAGCAATGCTTCAAAAACTGGCAACCACACTTCACGCGAAGGCGGGTAAGCTTCCTTCCATCCGATGAGACATACCTCATCATTGACGAACCAACCTCTAAATCTAACCTTAGCAACTGGTGAGTCATACGGTTCACCATGCACATCAATCGAAGTACATTTCTGTATGGACTGATCCATCCAGTACCAAAACGGATGAATACCTAAAACCGTCTCACTCACATGCAGAATGCCGTAAACGAGCCCTAAATCATCGTTCGCAACGACATGTAACTGCGTTTTATCCCCATCGTGCATAAAACGAAGTGCGAATGCTTCCGGATGTGCTGCACATCCATCACTTTCCGACGCATAACGAATAACAAGCTTTGCATCATCTGGTTCGTTTACAAGCATTGGCTCCGAGCCAAGCACATGCATGACATCTCTCTTCAGCATATCCAAGGCATGACGAACAGGCGAGGCCGCTTGATCTGGCGGGCAAATCGAAATCCGCCCCTCCAGTCGCAACGTAGATTTATTATTAATATTTAAGCTCATGTCTACACCCCTATCGAAGGAAAAAATCATGGCGCGTCCTAAGAAGCGACAACGCCATGATCCATTGATTTATCTTATTTTTTTACTGCTGCATCATATTCTTTGGCTTTCTTCATCAATTCCTCATAGGCTTGATCAGCTGTTGCTTTGTCGAACATGACTTTCTCTACGATCGTTTTGTAATCTTTCTTGAAGTTACCCCAGCCTTGCGGTTCAGCTACGAATTTCTGTGCTGCCGGACCCACTTTGTTAATAAAATCAACGGATGTTTTGTCAGTCGCGCTGAAATTAGGAGCAAGTGTCGTTACGATTTTCGCATTTCCTGGAATACCACGAGTTAACGCCAATGTTTTCCCAGCTTCTTGGTCGTTAATGAACCATTCAACGAATTTCTTCGCTTCATCTTGTTGTTTGGAGCCCGCGTTCACACTCCAGAACATACCTGGTTTCAACCAACCACCCGTTTGTGCTGCTTTAGGAAGTGTTGTAAATCCAAAGGCGTCTGGTTTAAGACCACTGATTGCGCCCACTTGGTTGGAGAAAATGTGACGAGCAAGCGCTGTCCCATTTACCACACTATCCATTTTCGGATCAAGTTCTTTGTCTGTGACGGTAATATCAGCAGGTGTAACGATGCCCGCTTTACGCATTTCAGATTGCTTATTCATGTATGTAATCCATGTATCCTTATCGATGGAAAGCTTGTTATCCGTAAAGGACTGGCCTTTGCCTTGACTGAGCTGATAAGCTGTATAGTCAACTAAATCTGAGCTTTGATCAACGAATACGTATTTATCTTTCCCTAGCTTTGCTTTGGCATCTTGACCGAATTTATAGTAATCATCCCAAGACCAATCCCAAGCAGGTGCCTTTAAGCCAAGCTTTTCGATTACAGTTTTATCGTAAGCCATACCAAGTGCTGCAGTTCCCAGCGGCATTGCGAAGAGCTTGCCATTAACTTTGCCTGACTCGACAAGTGCTTTGTCCATATCTGCTACATTAATGCTCGCTAGATCAGCAACCAAGTTACGAGCTACATACTCATTCAAGTAGGCTGCATCCATTTGGATAATATCTGGCGCATTTTTCGCAGCGAATTGTACCCCTAGCTTATCGTAGTAGCCGTCCCAACCAGAGAATTCGCTTTCAAAAGTAATATTCGGATGTAGTGCTGTATACTGAGTAAGTGCCTTCTGCGTCGCATCATGACGTTCTTGAGCACCCCACCAAGCAATACGAAGTTTAACAGGCGTAGCAGGTTCTGCCTTTGGTGTTGCAGCCGCTGCCGTTGTCGGCTGAACCGATGCTTTCGCAGGAGCTGCTTCCTCTGTTTTGGAACCACAAGCTGATACGGAAGCCATGACAACAAGTGATAGTGCAGCAGTCATTAATTTTTTCTTCATTGTATAATTACCCCTCTCGCATATGTCGATCTCACACACTTATCGTATCGCTGAAAGCCCTAACGGTATAGGAGAGGATCGAACTGATTTCTTTCAGTTTTTGAAACAAGTGGGGAGAAAATCTACTTTTTTAGCAAATCACTCGGGTTAATTCCGCAATATTTCTTGAAAAGAGTACTGAAATATGGCACATTTTGATATCCAACCTGTTCAGAGACTTCATAAATCAACAAATTCCCTTCTAAGAGAAGTGCCTTCGCTTTCTCAAGTCTGACACGTATGACATAGTTCATAAAGGTTTCCCCTGTCACCTTTTTGAATAATTGATTCAAATAATTTTTCGAGATAAATAACTGCCCCGCCAGCTCATCCATTGTAATGTCTTTCGCATAATGCTCATGAATATAGCCGAGCATGAAATCGACTGCCCCTTTATGCTTCTGGTTAATGCTTGGCTGTCGCTTCAATCCAATGCTCTTCACCTTCGCTTGCAGGAAGCTCTCCACATCCGCACGATGAATAATCGTATCCGTCGTCGTGACCAGCTCGTTCTCATCCGTTTGCACAATCGCCATATCAGCTTGTTGAGCTGCATATTGCAGCAGTGTCCAAATTTCTGTGGCTAAGACTCGATAGAATAGCTTTGGGTCTCCGCCTTTCGCCGACGCCTCTTGCCGATTAATGAATCGTTGAATATGCGACCATAGCTCTTCCTCACTGCTTTCCTGCAAAGACTGGGACAGGTAACGAACCAGATCCACCGCACCTTGACCTTGTTCAAATGCTTGCAGCGATTCGAAAGCAACGTCTGCTGACTTTTTCAAGTCTTCCCAATTACCTATGCGTTCACCTACTGCGGCTTTCACCGTTAAGCCCAAATACCGCAGCATGCTGCTTGTTAATGTCTCCATGAAGCGTGCTGATCTTTCAAGAGATTTCACATCTGTTTCGCTGCGAGGAATATGCAAAACGAGCGCTGAATACGGCCCGAATAGCCAAGTAAACTCTGATTCCGGCCATTCCTGCTGCGTTAGCTCCTTCGTTATATTCGACATGGCGAATCGAAATAAATGCCAATCCGCCACCGAAATATCGGTGATTCGGTCTGTTTTCACCAATTCCAGCACAACGACTTGCTGATCATAGTCTGTCCAGTACGTTTCCATATTGGGCAGCTTCAGTTCAGCCGCATTAGGCTGAAGGGTACCATTAAGCAGAGCTGCAAGCTGCTCATCTGCCATTTGCTTCTCATAGTTTTGAACAAAACGAACAAGCCGCTTTTTCTCCATTTTTTCCAGATAGAAATCTTCTAATTGTCCAATCGTCCGAAACAAGACTTCGCGAATCTGTTCGATCGTTATTGGTTTATTCAAATAATCGTCGACATCGAGTCGAATCGCTTGCCTAGCATATTCAAAATCCGTATAACCGCTATGTATAATAAATCTGCCCTGAAAGCCTTCTCCTCGCAGTTTCTCGATCATTTCAATACCGCTAATGCCAGGCATATATAAATCCGTTATGACGATATCGGGCTCCACTTCACGGATTAACTCTAGTCCACTTTCTCCGTCAATCGCCTCTCCCGCGAATTCAGCATCCATCTCGGCCCACGGAATGATATGTCGTAAACCTCGCAAAACCTGAAAATCGTCATCCACTATGGCTATTTTCCACATGCTCATTTACTCCCTTATGTTGTGAATATGGTTATTGGTCTGATAGTGGGAATCGAATGTCAACTTGAACCCCGCCTTGTTCCCGGTTGCTCAGTTGTAAGCTATACTGATTTCCGAATAAAGCATCGAGTCTTTCCTTCACATTCCGAAGTCCATAGCCTCCACGCTTTCTAGGCTTGTTCTGCCAATTATCACTGAGCCCTTTGCCATTATCTGTAATCGTTACATATAAGTTGTTCTCATCCCGATGTATGTCTATACCAATCTCAGCCTCGGCAGCTCCATGAAAGCCATGCATAAATGCATTTTCTACAAATGGCTGCAGAAAAATTTTCGGCATCAGTGAGTTCTTACAGCTCTCATCCACTTTGATTAGGTACGACATTTTATCTTCCCAACGCACCTGCTGAAATTTCAAATAATGCTCAATATGAGCTACTTCCTCCGTCACAGCCACAAGACTATTGGTATTCGAAAGAGCTAAGCGAAACATACTCGCTACTTGCGCGAGCATAGAGCTGATCTTATTCTGTCCCGCTTCAATCGCCGTCCAGTTAATCTGATCAAGCGTATTGTATAGAAAATGAGGATTGATCATCATTTGCAACGATTTGAGCTCTGCTGCCCGCTGCTGCACATGTTGCTCCCGCAGTGATTCATAGAGGTCCTCTATACGTTGTGTTAGCTTGCGATACCCATGAAATAATTTACCAAACTCATTCTTATAATCGGTTGGCAATCCTTGATCTTCCCCAGGTGAATACTGCCCCATGGCTCGAATCAATTGATTCATCGGCCTCATGAATCTACGGGATAGGAATAAGGTAAGCAGCAGCACGAGCACTATCGAGGTAGCCCCAAGAAGGAGGAAAAGCTTCGCCATGCTTTTACTTCCTTTGGTCATTTCACTCCAAGAGCTTGCCTCAAAGAGTGTCCACTGGGAATCCGGTGATTTTGCCCAAACGAAGAAATCATCCTCAACACGTAAGGAACCGCTCGGCTTATCCAATTCCCCCTTCAAGGTGAGTGTCGCTTGCTGCAATTTGCTGCTGTTGCCAGAATGCGTAATTAATCTTCCTGCTGCATCGAGTAAGGCCATGTTGGTCGTATCGTCTTCCGATGAAATCAGATGCCGAATGCTCGATACTTTAATATTAAAAACCATCAAGCTGTAATACTGGTTGCTATTATTGATGACCTTGCGGGCGAAGCTTATAACCGATTCTTCACGTCCATTGGACATGATTTTGTGCTCTCCAAGCCAAGCGCTATCCGTTTCCAAAATACTCGGATACCACGATTCCTTATCTAATTGCGACATCCGGAAGAATGTAACAGGACCTTGGGTATCAGATGTAAATGGGTAATCCGAATACACATGGATCGATTGCAGAATCGGTGTTCCGAAGACAAGATAGTTCAATTGACTTTGAAGGTCCGTCTCTACTTGAAGGCGTTCGTAAGCGTCCTTATCTCGCAATCGACCATAAAGGAGATCGACGTTTTTGGCAGAGGTTCCCGAGGTCTGCTCAATGCCAATTAAGCTTGTGCTCATCTTTTTGCTCAATTCATTCAGCAATCGTTGCTGATAAAAGGAAGTATTGGAAGCGATTTCGCTCGAAGTCCCCGAGTAACTGACGGCAATAACAATGCCGATTAACATGGCAATAATGACAGCAGAGCTGAAGAAATAAACCGCGATAATGCGGTACGTTTTGAAAGGATTTTGCAGCATGTGTCTGCCCTCCGTATGATTCAAACTAAGCTCTTATGCAAAGAAAGCCGCGGCAAATGCAGCAGCTTTCCTAGTCATTCCTTAGCTTATCCTTTTAAAGCACCTGAAGCAATACCTTCTACGAAATGCTTTTGGGCTATAAAGAAAATGATAACGGCAGGCATTACAGATACTAAGGACATGGCTAACATTTGCCCCCACGGCACCGTTCCCGCTGAATCAATGAACAGCTTCAAAGCTAAGTTAACGGTATATTTATCAACGGAGTTGATGTACAACAATTGACCGAAGAAATCATCCCAATTCCAGAGAAAGCAATAGATGGCAACGGTAACTAGCGCTGGTTTGGTCAAAGGGATAATAATTCGCCAGTAAATACCGAACCACGAGCACCCATCTATTTTCGCAGACTCATCCAGTTCTTTCGGTATGGAACGAATAAATTGAACAAGCAAATAGATGAAAAATGGACCTCCCACACCGCCTGCGAGCAAATGAGGGACATAGAACGGTAAATACGTATTAATCCAATCAAATTTACTGAATAACACATACTGAGGTACGATCGTTACTTGTGTCGGCAGCATTAAGGTCACAAGCAGAATGCCGAACCACAGCTTCCGAAGCGGGAAATCAAGCCGGGCGAAAGCAAAAGCAACTAGTGAACAAGATACGATACTAGTGAACAATACGCCAATAATTAACTGAAAGTTATTGATATAAAATACACTGAAGTCATAGTTAGGAACCGATACCCAGCCTTCGGTGTAATTAGCCCATCGGAATGTTTCGGGAAATAAATTCGGCGAGCGCATTTCATCATTCGTTTTGAGCGAAGCTCCTAGCCACCAGAAAACGGGATACATCATGATGATGCTTGAAATTAGTAATACAAGATGGGTAAAGCCTTGGCGTCTTGCTGTCATTTCCCCTTCCCTCCTTGCGTCTCATAATAAACCCAGTATTTGGAGGTAGCGAATATAAGCGCCGTTACCACTGCAATTATGACCAGTAGAATCCAAGCTAGCGCTGAAGCATAGCCCATTTGAAACTTCGAGAAAGCTCGTTCATACAAGTACATGACGTATACATAGGTTGAATTAACAGGTCCCCCATTGGTGATGATAAACGCCTGCGTAAACATCTGGAAGGAATTAATCGTGGATTGCACAAAGTTGAACAAAATGATCGGTGACAGCATCGGCAGTGTAATTGTGAAGAATTGCCGTACCTTGCTAGCGCCATCTACCGAGGATGCTTCATACAAATCCGTTGGAATTTGCTTGAGTCCAGCAAGGAAAATAATCATTGCCGATCCGAATTGCCACGCAACTAGCAGAACGATTGTCCCCAAAGCAGTATCTGGGTCAGCAATCCAGGACTTGCCTTGAATGCCGACTAGCGCTAAGGCTTGATTAATGAAACCATCTTTGCTGAAAATGTTTTTCCATAGAATCGATACTGCGATACTCGTCCCGATCAGAGAAGGGAAGTAGATCATCGTCCGATAAAAGGAAATCCCTCTGATCTTCTTATTCAGCAGCATCGCTACCAGAAGTGCAGTAACGAGCTTCAGTGGTACAGAGAATACGACGAACAGCATCGTCACTTTGATGGACTCCCGAAAGGTATCATCCTCCATCACGATATGCTTGTAGTTCTGTGCGCCGAGCCAATGCGGTACATCCAGCAAGGAATAATCCGTAAATGAGTAATACAAGGACATCAGGATTGGCCCCAGTGTTAATAGGAAAAAGCCAATCAGCCATGGGGATAAAAAAAGGTAACCAGCAACGGGAGATTCCCATCGGCTCAGAAACGGAATTTTCTTTTTCTTCGGTTTTGCAAGCAAACTGTCTGTTTGCAGCACGGTGCTTTCCATCAGTCATTCCACTCCTGTTCAAAGCGCTACGTGATTCGCTTGATATCTTATAGATTTATTATAAATCGCCTCAAATGTAAGATACATTGCGCATTGAATGAAGTTCTTTCACTATTTCACAGTAAAATAAAGGCAAGACCCAGAGCAATGTCACTCTGGGTCTTGCCTTTATACGACTAATTGTTCACTACAATACGATGAATCAGAACGGCCGCTTGTGCACGGGAAAGGTTCTGTTTCGGATGAATGCCTGTTTCATCACCTTGGACAAAGCCTGTGGCGGTAAGTGCAGCGATACTGCCTATGGCATAGCCGGAAATGTCGGAAGCATCTTTATAGTCTAGTTTTTCCTCTGTCGAACTTGGACTGCTAGGAATCTGCTTAAGTACTTGAAGCGCTCTTGCAGTCAGCACCATCGTATCTTCACGAGTGATCTGTTTATTCGGTTCAAAACGGTTATTACCTGTACCTGTTGTAAGACCATATGCTTTGGCATTGGTGAGCGCGTTGTAATAATAATCATTGGTAGCAACATCCGTGAAGGCTTCCGTTGTACGCGATGGAAGCTCCAATGCACGCATCAATAGAACAATGAAATCTGCTCGTGTAATGCTGCTTTGCGGGTCGAACTCAAGTGCATTTCTGCCTTCAATAACTCCCTTGGCTGCGAGTGTTTCAATCGAGCCGCGTGCCCATTCCACAGAAGCTAGATCAGTGAAAGTCGGATTCTTAAACATTATCGCATATTGACTAAAATGTTTGGTTGTAAAGATGACTTGACCTGTCTGTACATCATAATGCCCATTAGGTACAGGAATCATCAGACCTTGTGGATCGACATAATAAACTACGATGTGATCCGGATTCTGCTGTTCTTCTTGAGAAGGTGAATAAGGAATCCGAATCGTGACTGGTGCTTCTGGATTATGCCATGCAATCGGCTCTCCATTCGCAAGCAGCTGCACGTCGTAAACAGGATGATTGTCGATCACGTTAGCCTTTTTCAATCGAATTTCCACCATGTCACCTAGATTGTCGAGACCTTTCAGCATTTGATCTGAGATCATAATAATGCCCAACTCCGACTCAAGCTTAAGTTCAAATGCATGCTCATTCGCCTTCAACAGATCTGCTGGGAGCAGCAGGCCAAATTGTTCTAAGGACGAGTTGGTTTTCAAGTTAACAACGATCACTTTCTTGCCATTTGGACCATCTTGTGTTGAATGAATGGCGCTCTCTAAGATAGCCTTTGTTACCATAGCGGTTCCTTGGTCGTTCGTCTCTAGCATAAGTTGGGACGGGTCCTTTGTTGTATTCTGTCTCGTGTCTGGCTTCGCCACAGGATCAAGATCAGGATCTGGAGTTGGATCTGGATCTACAATCACTTCTCGTTTGATTACAAACGCATGCTCTGAAGCCGTCGCTTGAAACTGATCTCCCCGACCATTCGTTAAATCTGATTTCGTTAATCCGACTACTGTTTCACCTGAAGGAGCTGTGTCTTTAACCTTCCAATTTACAACAAATAGATCCGTATCTGGCAGGATAGATTGATTGACATCCGTCATCATCACTTTTATCTTAAGTGATCCCTCATCTGTTTGATCACCCTGGATAATTTGCAATTGAGGTGAACTTGGAAGTGTGGAAATCCACTGCAGCCTTGTCGAATCGAAGTCGACGACGAGGTCAAGCGAATACACAGCCGAGTACACACTGCTCGAAACATTGTTAATTTGAAACGTAGATTGCATGGATTGTCCCGGAGCCGCTTCTGCGGCGCCTGTTAAAGATGCAATTGCTCCGTGTGCTTGCAAGGACAACGGGTTAACCAACGTCGTCTGTCCAACCGTCACAGTGACATTGTCGATCGTCGCTTCGTCATAGCCTGCTTTTTGTGCTGTGATTGTAAATTCTGTATCGGGTGCCACGTCAGCGAAGGTAAATTCACCAGTTGCATCCGTAATCGTAGTTCTCGACTCGCCAAGTTTAGTGAGAGTTACAGTAGCACCATAAATGACATGGTTACTTTGATCAATGACCGTTCCTGCGATTTGACCATAGGGACTATTTGCCCTGTGGACGGTAATCTCATACGTTTCATTTGCAGTTCCATCAGGTGAAACTACATAAACAATAATTATATTTTGCCCTTCAATTAATGGAATCGCTTCTGAAGTTGTACCACTTAACACCGTTTTCCCATTGATTGTGATATCTGCTTGGCTGTTGCCAGCTGTCGGCACAAGTGTGACGTCATGGATGGCATAAGGGACATTGACTTGATATTGCGTAATGTCTGAAGCAAAATCAGGTATGATTGCCCCGCCATTCATAAGTAATCCATGTAAGGACGCATCGACTTGAGCAGAAATCCGGTGAATCGAAACCGTATATGTGGCCGTTGTCAAATTATCTTCTGCTGTTACAACAACTGGAATGTCCGTGTCATCTCCAGTTAAAGTAATGGAATCAGAGCTATTACCACTTACCACAGGTACGCCGTTTACAAGAATTGATTTTACATTAGGACTGCTAGCTACAGGTGTCAGATTCACATGCTCCACATTACTCGGCACTTGCATCGCGTAATGTGTACCATCCAGACGTGTTAATGTCCCGGCATCACTTGATAAATCTGCAAGTGTTGTATCTGTCTTAGAATAACCAATCCCTTGCGTAACTCGGATATTATCGACATAAACACTGCCATAATTGGAGCTATTCGCATAAAAATCGATTTTCTTAATATCCGCCATGGCGATTCGGTATGCGGCATGGTCTACTATCTTTTGACCATCCATGTATAAATCGAAATTTTGAGCAGCCATGTCGATTACCATACGCATGTTATACCATTGGCCTACGACATACTTCATAAAATCAGTTGACGTTGTACCTTTATATCCCTTCATTGTGCCTTTATCGAAAGCAAAGCTAATTCCAGGGTTCGTTAGATTCGTACTGCCATACACATAGGGTAAGCTAATCCAGTTATTCCCACTGACATATGTATCTTTTCTTTTCAAATCGGCTTCAATGGTGACAATCCCCGTTAGTGGTGTAGCAAAAGTTTGAGAAAGACTCGTGCTTCCAGAGTTGCTGCTTCTCGTTAAGAGAACACTTTTATCTGTAGCACTAGGAACCTCAGCGACCTCAACACTTCCGCCAGCAGTGCTGATTGTTAAATTATTTCCCGAACTCAATGCTCCTGTCGACAGTCCATTAAAGGTATGATTGTATAGCACTTGCGGTTGTTTGCTCGACAGCAGGACTTTGCCAATATCCGTGAGACTCTCCGGTGTAATGGTGACATTACCTTTGGAAACAGTATAATAGCCTGCTTTCGAGAGCATAATTGTGTAATTGTCGCCGATTGGTACCTGATCTAATTGCAAAGTACCCGTACTATCGGTTGTTCCGCTAACGAGCTCCACACCTTCATACATAACTTTGGCGGAAACTCCCTCAAGTGCGGACATCTTCTCATCCAAAATGCTTCCGCGTAGACTGCCATAAGGACTTGTGGAAGTAATGACAATATCCAACGTAGTCATATTGGGTGGTTGAATAGCAATTGTCGAGGTCGTCGTCACATAACCCGTTTTTTCAGCTTTAAGCTCAATCCCCGCAGCTAAAGGTACATCCGCGATCACGAAAGAGCCTTTCGCATCACTGATTGCCGTATAACTCACACTATTGACAACCATAGATACCTTCGCTCCAGCAACCGCTTTGCCTGAGCCATCCTTCACTTTTCCGTTCACCGATTCTGTTGTGCTGTCTGGTTCTGTGTAATATTCGAATGCTCCGATATCCGGAAGCCCGTTATAAAGCGTTTTACCCGCATAGTCTTTCGAGCCGTTATTAAACATCGCAACTCCGGCATTGATCATGGCTGAACCTGACTTTGAACGAAAACCCAGCGCTGAATCTAATCTTGGTCCTGTTTCGATCGTTCCAGAAGGACCGCTCACCGTGCTAACAAATTTGGGATCTACTTGTAAGGCCTTGGTATCACCAGTAGGAATCATCAACCCGGTACCAAAATAATTGTTATTCTCATAGAAAGTTGTTCCACTTGTAGTGATCGTCGCACCTGCACGTGTCGTGTACAGATTATTATTGCGAATGTTGTAGGTTGCGTCTAAAGATGTGCCATAGCCATATATCAAATAATTACTTTTATCATTATAAATGGTGTTGTTATATACCTCAGCTATCGCCTTCTTGTCCGAATGCAGATAAATGGGATATCTGGTGTTGCTTTTAATCACATTATTACGAATCACGGTATCGCCGAATACAAATTGGCATATTAGAATGCCATCCCCATTATCATGAATATAGTTATATTGAATGACAATCTTCGTAGTTCCTTTATCAGGATCAATCCCATTAGAATCGGCTCCGCCCGCTTTTTGCGTGGTCTCATAAACCTCATTGTGCTGCACGACGATATCATCTGCATAGTACATTTCAATGCCTGATGTTCCAGCCTTATAGACGACATTATTTTCAACAAGACCGCCTCTTATATCCGTCAAATACATAGCATTACAGCCATACGCCGTATCTTTTTGCGTTATATAATTGTCTCTAATAATAATATTGGTATGCGGTGTGAATTTCGGATCGGTCCCATTGGCACGTTCGCCCCATCCCGTCGATACTGCGATGGTATTCCCGTCCGCGTCTTTCCCATCCCCTGTGTACTGCTTAAATGTAATACCCGCAAATGAAGTATTCGTAATTGTAGACTGTTCCACGACCACATCATTAATAACAGTCGCTTGACTAGGGGGACTAAATATATTCGGCACAGTCGTGTCGAATACGATGCCTCCTGTTTTTTTGGAGCCGTCCCAGCCTGTCTTAAAACGAATGCCGGGCTGCGGTGGAACAGGCTGTGTGCCGCTAATCCAGTTGATTTGCCCCGTTACATCATGAACATCGACAGCCACGATACGGAAATAATCCAATGTTGTACTATTATCGCCTGAAATATGAATGCCCCGATAGTCCCCCAGGTTCTCACCTGCCGTTGCTGTTGCTGGCTTAGCATTGGATACATCTAAGTGATGAATTTCCCAATACTCCTGATTAAATAAACGTACCGCATCTTCTACTAAGCCTTTCCCTTGAATGACAGGCTTACTCCCGCTGCCATATTGATCAATAATAATCGGCATGCCTGGACTCCCTGAGCCTTTGGGCCATAACTGACCTTCCCAAACTTCACCAGACTTAAGTAAAATCTGATCCCCAGGTTGAAAAGTGGTAGCGTTTACTTTTTCTAACGTTTGCCATGCTGAGCCTTCACTCTTACCTGTATGAGAGTCATCCCCTCCTGTCGCATCTACGTAATAGATGCTCCCCGTACCTAGAGATGCCTGAACGCGTGATACAGGAAGAAGCGTACTTATACTTCCAAATACAAGAACAATCGCAAGGAACAAGGACGACCATTTCAATCTTTTTTTATAAAGTAACATGTCTGACCTCCTCTGAATTTCGATATGCCATATTATAAGATCGATTTTCCGCTCAAAGCCAGTAGGCAAATGAACGATTCTCTTTCACTATTCCAATCATTCCGCTTCACTTCGCACAAAAAATCCCAAATCGCCGACGTTGTTTCCCTCCGCTTAACTCTGGCTTCAATCGTGATTGTACCGCTTGAAGCACCAAACGATTTGGACATGGAGGTTTTCTTTATTTTATAAGGAATTAAATGGAAAATAGACTGATCTTAAAGATCAGCCTCAGCCGTCGTTGCTAACTTGCTCATTCGTTTCTAAATACTTTCAAATTATCAAGATGTCTCCGATCCATACACGTTCTGTATCCGTATCCTTGGTCAATAAGAAACTGCTCGAACTGTTCGCTATGACCATCCGCAGCCTCTTGTTTGACAATATCCAAATACTTCTCTGAGTCCCGAATACGCTTGACCATCTCTCGCTTGTCTTCCGTGACGGATCCATGACCCGGAATCAGCACGTTAACAACATCCTTATTGACCAGACTTTCAAATGTTGAGAGCGTCTGTCTATATTCGCCAAAGCTGTCATAGATAAAAGGAAATTCAATATCGGACAGATAATCGCCAGCAATCAGTATACCAAGTGGCTCAATGAGTGTCAGTATGCCATCCGGGTTATGCCCTCTTGCTTTGAAGAAGGTCAGCGTTGTTTCCCCGATTCGAAGCGCTTCTTCCACTTGGCAGACAATATTCAACTTCGGATATCGTGCATCATACCCTCTGTTGATATAGAACTCATCATCATATTTCTTCACTTCCATGACGGCTAACTCTTTATCGGTAGTCGTGTCGAAAGCTTCACCTGCTAGCGTAATCTCTTCGGCAAAAGCACCGTAACCAGCGATATGATCATAATCCGAGTGGGTATATAGCACATAAACGGGTCTACTACCGCGAATATCATCTACATACGTCCGAATTTCCAGTACTTCATCAGTCAGGTATCCCGGATCCGTGACCAAAATGAGATCAGGTGTCTCGACAACCGTGGAATTCATCTGATAGATTCGGCTTTGATACACGGTAACCCCATTTTTTTTATATAAAAGCGGCATGATGCCATCCTCCTTCCTAAACATAAACTACTCAATGTTTCCTACTCGAAATGGTTCCCGAGGAGTTGATATCAGCATAGAGAACAAGTCGCTCGTTTGCAATGCTTAACTCTCCAATTGCAGAGCGTGCTTTGATATTATCTTCGATGAAGAAATCTTCACTCCTGCTAAATCTAGCTATGACTCCAAAACAATAACACCGCGGATCTGGGATCCGCAGCGCTACATTTCTATTTATAAGGATATCGTTTCCTTAATTGTTGATTACATCTCTCTTAATTGAATAGCCGAGAACACAAGATCGATGATTTCCCCGCGTGCTTGGTTTAAAAAGCCTAAGGATGTCTGTTGCAAATTCTCAATGGAGACGCAGGAAGTTAAGAGAATCTTATCCGAGAAGAAATACATTGAAAGCTCATAAGATGAGGATACATTCTTGACTACCTCAGTAACATTCGTGTTTTTGTATTTCTCGGGGAGTTCAATCGCGTACATTAAGTACATGGGTTCACCTTGAATTTGGCTTATCTGAAAGAACTCTTTATACAAATTAGCTGTCATAGCGTTCCATCGAAAACCAAACTTATAGAATGGCTCCTCCTCCCAATTAGGCTCGAATTGTGATATTAATTCGAGAAATTGCTCGCGATAGTAGTGGATTAGATTCATCGTTGTAGATCCCTCGCAATTCCTTAGTAAAGTTTGAAAACTTCTATTTATCCTATCTTATCGATTAATTGTTGTGAAACTTCTATTTCAGGTTTTAGCTAAACATGTTCTTTGCTAATAGTTCGCTAATGTTTCTTAGAAATAATTGCTCCTCTAGCGAGGGAGTAAGTCGATTTTTCGACTTAAGCGGGGCGGATGGCTCCTCCTCTGGTGGGCAGTAAGTCGATTTTTTCGACTTAATTGGGGCAGATCGCTTCTCCAGCGGGCAGTAAGTCGATTTTTTCGACTTACTAGGGCCGATGGCTCCTACGGCGGGGCAGTAAGTCGATTTTTTCGACTTACTAGGGTCGTATGGCTACTCTGACGGGCAGTAAGTCGATTTTTTCGACTTAAGCGGGGCCGATGGATCCTACGGCGTGCAGTAAGTCGATTTTTTCGACTTAATCGGGGCCGATGGATCCTACGGCGGCCAGTAAGTCGATTTTTTCGACTTAATCGGGGCCGATGGATCCTACGGCGGGGCAGTAAGTCGATTTTTTCGACTTAATCGGGGCCGATGGCTTCTCTGGCGGGGGAGTAAGTCGATTTTTTCGACTTACTAGGGCCGACGGCTCCTTTGGCGGGCAGTAAGTCGATTTTTTCGACTTACTGCCCGCCAAAAAGAGGCAAGCTTCGCTCACCCCCTCTTCCTAAACGTATACATTATTTGTGCTGATTTTCATTCATATCAGATTCCTATTCACTTACTATCCATATGAATCGCTTTACTAATGAGGGTTGCATAATACTGCGCACCAACTTCAGTTAAATGTACGCCATCATTCACGAAGTACGCTTCCTTTCCTTTGCTAGCAGAGTACCAATCCACGATTGTCGCTACTGGAAATTCTGCAGCTACTTTTTTCAGCGTGGTATTCACAGTATCTTGCCAATCTCGAGGCACACGCGTGTTCACAAGAATAATCTGCTTCATTTCCCCTAGCGAAGTGAGCAAGTCACGCAATTGGTTCGGATTGAACGCACCGTTCGTACCAAGCTCAATAATCACTCGATCACCGAGCATCCCTTTGGACTTTAGTTCATTGAGCGTCGACTGCGCTTGGGACATCTGTCTGCCCACTTTGCCATCTACTATGATGCCTGGAAGTATTTTATCAAGGAATGGTGTTGCATCCAAAATAACGGAATCACCAATAGCGGTTATACGCGTATCTTCTTCATCCACGGGTTTGACTGGAGGTTCGACTGCCGTTGCAGTATTTTGCTGTCCTAACGACTCCGGTGACGTAATTGATGCTGCCGCTATTGGTGTTGGTGTTTCTTCTACTGTTGTTGCTGTTGCTGTTGCTGTTGCTGTTGCTGTTGCTGTTGCTGTTGCTGTTGATGTTGCTGTCGCTATTGGTGTTGCCGTTCCTGCTACTGGTGTTGTTGGTGGTGTTGATATTGGTGTTTCCGTTCCTATTGCCGTTTTTGCAGTCGTTGCCGTTACTGTTGCCGCTCCTGTTGCCATTCCCGTTCCCGTTACTGCTAACGAATTGTCTGTCGTTACCCCCTCAATGGCTATAGACTGGCTGTCTACCGATTTCTGAGCAGACAAGTTATTCGAACAAGAAATGGCGAATAATTGAATCGGCAAAATGGTGATCACTAGCATATACCGGAAACGAGATGGTGACCAGAAGTCAATTTTCCAAATGGTGGGTTGCAATGTTCCCCGACGAAAGGGTTCCTCGATATAGGAATAAGAAAATGCGGCCAGAAGAACACTCAAGACAACCTGCATGATAATTTTGGCCATACTTACTTCCCCAGTATCCATTGCTGAGCTAGTAAGAATAATGACTGGAAAATGCCAAATATACAGACTGTATGACCGTTTGCCGATCCAACGTAACGGCTTACATCCCATGACTTTACCCAGGATTGTAGCTGGATGAACAATGGCCACGATGACGATCGCGGACAACACTGAAAATAGCGCTAATCCACCGTAATAAAGAGAAGCATTGTAGGCATCGGTTTTCCACATCATGATCAGGATACCGAAGAGTCCAGCTCCACCGATCCAATCCAACATCAAGCTCGATCTGCCGCTCGCCGCGCGTTTGGTTAACATGCGACTAGGACAAACAATCGCTAGTGCTCCGCCAATGAGCAGCGCAAAGGCCCGAGTATCCGTCCCATAGTAAACGCGACTAGGATCTACACCCGGTTGATACACATACGCCATGACAAGTGTAGATGCCACCGCACCTAACAACGTAAACAAAATGAGATATCCTCGGCGGTTCGCAATCCGCAATATAAGTGCTAATACTAATGGCCAAAGGAAGTAAAACTGCTCTTCGATCGCCAACGACCATAGATGACCAATCGGAGACGGCGGACCGAAGCTCTCGAAGTAGGATACTTGATGGAAGATAAGCCACCAGTTATTGAAATAGAGTAATACCGATACGAAATCATCCCCTAATGGCATTAATCTTGAGCGATCTATGATGAACAGCCACAAGCCAACGATCACAAGCATGAAGATCATAGCCGGCATGAGTCTACGCATCCTTTTCATCCAAAAATCCTTCAAATCAATCCGCCTTGTTGTTTGCCATTGCATCAGCAACTGGTCGGTAATTAGATAGCCGGATAATGTGAAGAATACCCCTACGCCCAACAAACCTCCTGGAAGCCATGAGCTATTCAAATGATAGACAATAACAACCAGCACCGACAGCGCTCGCAGCCCGTCTAATCCTGGCATGTATCGCCTACTATCGCTGACACCGCTCACCGTCAGCTTACTTTCCGACTTATTTCCCATATGATGCATCCTCCTGCTGTTAACATAACTCTTAATCAGATATGAATAAGACGGTAAGTTCGCAAGGAAAGTTTGAACATTTACAAGTAATAATCAAAAAATATGTTAACCCTTTCGTCGACATCATCATTTACCTGACCTAGCCTTTTGCTGAGAGTTTGTAGAATAGCTTAAAAAAAAGAAAACGCTCATCCCGCTTGCAAAATAGCAACGGATGAACGTTTCTCATATGGTTTACATGGGTTAGATGGGTTACATTGGTTACATTGGTTACATGGGTTAAATAGGTTTACATCGCTCGGCGAATCGCGTCCAAAACACGATCACCTTGAAATGGTTTTACAATGAAATCTTTGGCCCCAGCCTGAATCGCCTGTACGACCATGCCCTGCTGCCCCATGGCTGAACACATAACAATTCTAGCGTTCGCGTCTTTTTTCTTAATTTCCTTGACGGCTTCTACGCCTTCCATCTCAGGCATTGTAATATCCATGGTCACGATATCCGGTTTCAGCTCTTGATACTTTTGTATGGCGACTAATCCATTCTCCGCTTCGCCCACAACATCATGTCCACCTTTTGTCAGAATATCCTTCAGCATCATTCGCATGAAAGCTGCATCATCTACGATTAAAATTTTAGCCATTCCCAATCACTCCTCTGATCAATGCTCTTTCAGTAAAACCACTCGGATATCCCCAACCGTCTCAATGGAAATGGGCAACATTAGCTTGTTAGACTGATCGTTAATATGAAAATTATCCTCCAGCAAAGACGGCGGCGTGATATCCAGTGAAACACCTTGTTCACCTAGGATCGTCGTGGTTCCACCTGCAATAATATTCGCAATTTCACTAACACAGCTATCCAGCATTTCACCTTCCATATACATCCCAAAGATCGCCTCACTCATTCGGCTAAACACGACACGCTGCCCGTCTAGGATCATACAATACTCACTGTTCGTAAAATTGATGGAGACACCAATTTCATCCTTGCTCAGCGGTTCATTGCTTGTGCTTACTTCTGCTTGATCCAACGACTTTGGAATCACGTTCCCGATCGAAACCCTTACACTATCCAATAATAAATTTTGCAGGTTTTGTGTCATGCTTTTCTCCCCTATTCAGTTGTATGTAACCGGGTGTTGACTACGTTCTATACACTCACTTTAGCCTATAATTGTTAGTTAACTACACTCCTAAATGTTAAGGATGTATGTGAAGAATATAAAAAACGGAGCTCGCTTATCGCGCTGCTCCGTTTTCAAATGATTGGCCCTTATATAAATCATCTAATAATTGCATTAATTCGGCGGCATCCGCTTCCAATTGCTCAGATGTGCTATCCATAACAAACTCCATTAGGATGTAACGCTCTTCACGGATATCAATCTGTGCCAAATACTGTGACCACTCATGAATTCCCTCAGAGAAGGGTCTGCGAATGTCTCCTTGCCAATAATAAGCGTGAATGTTTAACAGCTTCTTACTTGTCGCTAATGCCTGTAGTCCCTCACACCGTTCTTTCATGGAAAGCTCAGGAGTTGGCTGCCACAAACTGTATAGATTCGAATGCTCTGCCTCCTCTAAGAGTCGCAATGACGATTCACTAGTGTCCGTTAAGGTCCCCCTATGGCACTCCAGCGCAACCTTGATCCCTTCCGTTGCTGCCATTTCAGCAATTCGCTTAGCTTCCTCAGCAAGCCGTGCGCGGTATTCAGCGCTAGCTGCTGCAGATGACTGGGTTCCTGCCCATATACGAATGACGGGAGCATGTAAGGCCTTCGCAGAAATCAGGCTCTCTCGAAAAACTTGCTCAGGATGCTCGTTCTCCAGCAACCGAAAATAAGAACCATAAGCCGCTACCTGCATGCCAGAGGCGATCGTCTTTCTGTAAAGCAGATCTGCTCCCTCTGTATCCCCAGGATGCACATGTGCATGCTCCGACCATTCAATTGCTTTCAACCCACAAATGCTGCTTAGTAGGAGTATGTCATCTGCGGTTTTTTCACGAAATGTGACCGATACAATCCCTGGTAAAATCATAGTTGGTTCCTCACTTTGAAATAGTCTCAAGTACCATAATTCCCTAATCCATTTGATTTGTAAAGTAAAAAGACTGCATTCACCCGAGTTGCATGAGTGATTGCAGTCTTTGTAATCCTTGTGCTGATAAGCAAGCGTCTAGCGTTTGAAGCCTTGCAGTTGTTGTTCAGCAATTTGTACTAATCTTTTCGTGATCGTACCACCGATTGAACCTGCGTCGCGTGTAAGGAGATTTCCATTATAACCATTCGGTTGCAGTGCAATCCCTAACTCTTGAGCAACTTCATACTTCAATTGATTTAAAGCGGCTTTGGCCTGTGGAACTAGCAATGTGTTGTTGTTAGCCATTCATAAATCACTCCTTCTCGTGGTGTAAGCTTAGGATGTGGAGTGTAAGGAAATCTTATACATTCAAATTTTTATTTTTCATGTTTTAATGGAATGAGAATGGAAAACGTAACGCCAGCCTCTTGTGTTGTAAAATCAATACTTCCTTTATACCGTTCAATTAACTGTTTGATGATGTGTAGCCCTAAGCCTTTATTGTTCTTTCCTGTTTTGGTCGAAAACCCAGATTCAAATATTTTGGTGTGGATATCTGGACTAACTGGATTACAGGAGTTCTGCACCCGAATAATAAGCTGGTTAGCTTGAACTTGGCCTTCAACAGTAACTTTTCTTTCTGTGATAGGAAGCTCGATCGCCGCGTCAAACGCATTATCGATTAAATTACTTAAGATGCGAACTAAATCCGTCGTTTTGATCGTCGTGAGTCGCAAATTTTCCATATTTTTAAAATCAACTTGCATGTCAATGTTATGAACTTCAGATTGAGCAAGCTTTGCTTGGATAATTCCGCTTAATGCAGGAATATTAATTTCAACAGCTTTAATTTTGTAATCCATCATTTTGGCATCTTGGATTAAGGGATCAATATATTCTTGCAGGCTTTCATATTTCTTTAATTTAATCATCCATGAGATGGTCGTAATATGATTAATGATATCATGACGCTGTTCCTTAATTGACTGAACAATGGAATTAATGTTATCCAGATAGACGTCTTGAACGGTCTTAACGGCTCCTTCATTCTTCTTTCGTGTAGCCGAGAAAAGGATGATGATAACGGCACAAACCAGCAGCGTTACAATGCTCATGAAGATGAACACATCACGGAACTGTTGTTGCAAAGTCTTCTCAATCTGACTGTAATCGGTTGCAACCATGACCACTTTGGGCAAGTCATCCCGCTTATACTTCAGATTAGAGGTTTCAATGGGTGTAAAGCTTTTTAGAATGTTCGTTCCATTAATCATAACATTGTAAAACACCGTGCTATTTTTTTGTAACGCTTCTCTGAGTTTACTCTCTTCTGCATGATCTCTATATACATAAGAACCGTTCAATACGAGCCGCTCAGAATACCAGTTCGCTCTATTATTAGGCGTAGGAGTTTTATCGAAAATCTTCTCTGGATTTATGACGCCAATTTCCATTAAATTTCCTTTGTTACTTTCAAGCAGCTCGTCGATGCTTACATCCACGCCTACCTTTTCGCGATAATGCTCCAGACTGCTTGAAACATTCAGATACGGATTAATAATATAATTGGTGGTGCCATCATAATATTCTCCCCATTTTCTGATGTTGGCTACATCCGTCGAGGCCGTATCAATAGGACCGCTCCAATAATTGTCGAGGGTTAAACCCGTGCCTACATCTACACTTTTACGATCCGTTAACTGTAAATGTGCTGAATACACGATTCCCCACGTTTTCGAGCTTGCATTGATTTCTTTGGGATCCGAGGATCTAACCCCAATAAAGTCATCATCCCGTCTCTCAAATAATGTAATCCCATCTAAATTTAATTGCTTTGCCAATTCGACTAGCTCATCGTTCGTCACTTGGTGAAAGTCTGGGTTCAACGATTTCTGAATAGCGATCGAAGCTGTCCTGAGATCATGACCAAGCATTTCATCAAAGGTTGCTTCTACTTCGCTCTGCTTATCTAACTCTGTTGAAATCGTAGAGGTCACAAGGTTTATTTTCTCTTTTTGCTGATTGTTCAGAAGAATCTTCGAATGTTGGAAATAAGTCAAATTCATACTTAATATAGCAATCAAAAAAATTAATATCGTTTTTAATGGGAACTTCTCTAGAGATGAAAACATTGCTTACGATCTCCCTCAACAGGCATTTGTAACTTCATTATAAAGCAATATTGTCGAATTTTGCAGTTTTTTTAAAAAAAATGTCTATTTTTGCTTAGCAGATAATCTAGAACGATTCTGAATATTTCAAGTGTTTCGTTGTATTGCCGTAATAGAGCTGATTCTTCAAACCTTTCTTGCGCGATGTCTTCTTCAATTAACAGCAGCAACCACATGGAATACAAAGCACTATATTTATGATAATCACTAATGAAGCTCGCCTTTGTGGGAATTTGTAGTGTCGTGCGAACAGCTATGTATCTGGCAAGAATGTCTACGCGTGGTACTTGCTGAATGACCAAACGGCTATATTGCGGACTTGTAATGTCCATCAGGGAGTATAGATCCCAGAATACACTATTCAAATGTATATATTCCCAGTCGAAAATGAAAAGTTGGTTATTCACTTCCGCTATGTTTAACGGATACAAGTCACCATGTGAAATGACAGATTCATCCTCAAGGTGATCCTGTAAAAGAATATCCTCATAAAAGTAGGTAATATGGTCAGCTAGAAATCCATGTTTAATGAATAATTGCTTCAGTTGTACATCCTTTGAGTGGATAAAACGTTGTATTTCTTTCATTCTTGGTGAATGACCTTCATAATCAAGAGGTAAAAGTGATGTAGGCAAACGATGCCAAAAGGGCATGAGCTCCGACGTTTTCATCATGATGTCCGCACTGAAGCTATGTTCCAGCTCACCAAGATCTTCAAAGACCATCCAATCGTTTTCCGGCTCCAGAGTATGTGAGCTACACATAATTCGGGGGATATGCACCTCTGGAATTCGAAAGCTTATATTCTCTTGAACCCATAACTCTTTTCCCTTATTCGGATAATTCGTTAGGGGCTTATAAATAAAACTAGTCATTGTATCCTCTATTTGCACTCGAATCCGTTCTACCTTCTGACCATTACGCCCCACATAGATGACTTCTCTTTCATGGGGAATACCATCACGAACCTTACCGGACTCTAAGAAAATCATTTCGTTATTTGCAGCCATAATTTCTACACCGTCCTGATAATATTCACGATCTTAACTTACCATAACACATAAGTTAGCAGACAATGATATAAATGATATCCTTATTAAAATATGATATATTTTGCTTATAGATTCAATACATAGTCCCTATGGAGGCCATCTTATCATGTTACATGTGCTAGTAGACGAAAATGATCAAACAGCGTGGTATCCCAATTATCTCAGTGGTTTAAAAAAAGGGCTTGATTCCTCGGGAGTCCCGTATACCTTTTCCAATAAGCTGCCGGAGGATCCCAAGCATCCCGTTTTGATTACTCGCTTCACGCTATTTGATCTGATCAAAGAAGCAGACCCTGTACCTGAACAGCTTTATATTCAAGAGCATGATGTCTGGAATCCTTTCACGAATGTCTTAGACTTGGAGTCATTATGGATCTTTCATCATCCTTCCTTGAAAGCCATTTTCTATACAAATCCCAGCATGGTGCCTTGGGGGCAACGATGTCTGCCTCCAGCATCTCAAGTTGAAGTTATCGCGGCAGGCTTTCCTTACGACCACGACTATGTGAATGCCACCTTGAACGGAATCAAATCTTCAGATGAACGGGAAAAGCTGATTGTATTCCCAGGTCGAATGAATGAATTCTATCAACCTTATCTTTCTGTCCGATTGGCGTTTGAATTTATGGATTTAGGCTACAGAGTCGTTGTGGCTTCGCCCGTAACACCGCTCTCCCACTATCCTGTGGCCATGTGGAGAGAATTAGGCATTGAAGTCGGAAGGCTGCCGCATGCTGAGTATTATCAACTATTATCAAAGGCAACAGCTGCCGTGTCCGTCACGATCGGTGGTAGTCTCACCTTGGCTCTCTATGAAGCTCAACTGCTAGGCGCTACGCCAATCGCACCTAAGGGACGAGCTGATCTGCCTCCGTTCACCGAAATGTATAGCCCCAGATATGATCTGCTGCATCCTAGAGAAGCTATTGAAATGGTAGAGAATAAAGTCTCTGTTACCATTGATACGCGATGGTTCAGTATTGATGCCTATGTGGGAACATTGCTTGATACGGTTTCAAATCAAGCGAAATAACAAAAAAAACCATCATTTCCCAGAGGGACAATGATGGTCTTTTTTTGCAATCGTATACTATTTCACTATGGAAGCACGTTTCCTGCGGCACGATAAATCTCATACCATTCTTGACGAGTCAACTGAATGTCTCCAGCTTTCGCGCAATCGATTAAGCGATTGACATTCATAGTCCCCGTAACCGGCTGCATACGCGCCGGATGGCGTAGAATCCATGCAATCGCGATCGTCGTATTGGACACCTCATATTTCGCCGCGATCTCATCAATCTTCTGATTCAGCTCCGGGAACTTCTCGTTTCCGAGAAATACGCCTTCGAAGAATCCATACTGGAAAGGCGACCAAGGCTGAATGGTGATATCGTTCAATCGGCAGAAATCAAGAATACCACCGTCACGGTCCACTGCGGAATCATTCAGCATATTCACATTCATACCATTCGAAATCATCGTAGCGTTGGTAATGCTTAATTGCAATTGATTCGCTACAAGCGGCTGCTTAACCGATTTCTTCAATAGTTGAATTTGTAGCGGAGTCTGATTGGAAACACCGAAATGTCTGACTTTCCCCGTGCTTTCTAAGAGGTCAAATGCTTCAGCAACTTCATCTGGCTCTACTAAAGCATCTGGACGATGCAAAAGCAGAATATCTAAATAATCCGTTTTGAGCCTTTTCAATATGCCATCCACGGATTCCAAAATATGTTCTTTGGAAAAGTCGAACATCCCTTTCCGAATACCGCATTTGGATTGCAAAATGATCTTCTCTCGTACATCATCGCTCATATGGATGGCATCGGCGAAAATTTCCTCACAAGTACCACCACCGTATATATCCGCATGATCGAAGAAATTAGCTCCGATATCCAGCGCCCCTTGTACGAAGCGTTCAGCCTCGATCTTGTCCAGCGAGTTAATTCTCATGCAGCCTACTGCAATAACTGGAACTTCTAATGTACTAGTTCCAAGCTTCATCGTTTTGATCATAAAATAAATCCTCCTTCAACACTGCATCGCTTAATACGTGCTCCTGAGTTGCCTCTACCATTGTCACACATCGCCAACTCATATTCAAGAAATGGAGGGACTATTTACTATTCCTTTAAAAATAACAATGTCAGATTAGCATGCTACATAGAGTTAGCGTGTTGTGCGGCGAGATGATTTCGCTTGTATGCTATTCTCTGAACATAATACTCAGCCATTCTACACATAGTTTGACCCAGCTTGCATTGCGGTTATAGTTCATGAGGTCGGCATCGGAATTCAAGTAATCATTGCCTCTCGTATCCCTTTCATCCAATGCGGCCGTCCTCCTCATGAAGAAAACATTTAATTAACTTCAATAACATCGAATTTCAAATATTCGCGCATGATCCAAACCATTGGTGCTTAGAACCTCTACGCGGAGTTTCTTAACTTGTTCCAATTGAACAAAGCTTGCGACCTGTCGTTGGTAGTTCTCCTTTATGTCCATCACTTGGTGAGAATCTTCGAGAGGATTCGCCAAATAAGCAATCACACGGAAATCCTTCAAGGTTTCCGACTGCGGTCCCCATTCGTTCTTTTTGTGCAAATTATCCTCGTGGGTCAATGTCAGTCTACGGTGCATGCCTGTGTCCAGCACGATTGTTATTTCATTAATGGATATAGGTGCATCCCATTCCAGCTCAATCCAAGGCTCTCGGTCTTCCGGAAGTGACATCCATCTATGCGTACCTGGAAGGACCAAATCCAATCTGACGCCGTTCGTTCCATGCATGGAACGGGTATATCCGTCTATAATATTCGAAGCTTGCCCCTCTGGTTGCTCAGATGAAGCTCGAACAACAGCCTGACTTGCCAGATTGTCAACTGTAGGAATACCAGGAAGGAATGCATCCTGTTTAATAAGCTGCTGTTGTGTTTTCCGAATTAATTCTTGCTTTTGATAAGCCAAATTTAGCGGAAGGCCTTCTTTTATCGCTAGAGCTGCAAATGTACCAGCACCTTGCCCCATCACACCACAGGTTGCCATGACCCTAGTGCTTGAGAAGGCGATATGCGTAGCGGATATATTGCGTCCAGCAAACATCAGATTCGCTACATTGTCACTAATCAATGCTCTTAACGGAATGCCATATACATGATTGGTATGCGGTTGATGGCAGGGATCAATATCTTTGGCCTCTATCCCCTGTGGCGGATGTGTATCCATCGGCCAGCCTCCATACGCGACGACATCCTCGAAATGGACCGAATGCTCAAGATCCCCCTGCGTCAGCATGTGTTTGCCGATAAATCGACGCGATTCACGCTTGCCTGGGACGAAGCCGAACCAATCAAGCGCCCAGTTCTCCGATTCCGGATGGTATCCGCTATTTTTGATGTGATCCCAGACACCCATCATGATGGCAAGCAGCTCATCGCGAATCATTTCATTATCGGTGATTGTATCCAATAATCCGCCAAACTCCACCCACCAATACCCATATTCCCACGAGGTATGACTACGGTATTTCAAATCCTCCTCTGAATAGTGCTTCGCCCACACAGGGGGAATAAATTTCATCGGTTTGCCCATATTTCGAGCCGTGAACAAAAGCGAAGAACCGAGACGATACGTATCCGATTCCTCCCCTGCGAATGACTCCCCATATTGCTGCGAAGATTCCCTGCCTGTCGTAAATAAGGCTCCCGCTTCTTTCCCGAGGCGACCATCTCCCGTACAATCCATGAAGATATCCGCAAATATTTCGAAGCCGTGCTCCGTGCTTTCCCTTGTTGCCAGCGCTGAGATGATCCGGTCGCCATCCATTCTCACGCCAATAATCACCGTATTCAGCATCAACGTTAGATTCGATTCCGCTCTGCACTTTTCATATAAAAGGAGATCTAGCATAGATGCGCTTCGCTGTGGATTGCGTACGGCACATTCAAGTAGGATTTCTTCAAGGATGCCGCCCTCTCTGGCTTCTGTCTCTAATACCGTTCCCCGCTTGGAGTGAGCCGCCCCGACGATGTGCATCCGAATCTCTGAGGAGGCATTGCCTCCCAGCACAGACCGATCCTGACATAGAATCACTTTTGCACCATTGCGTGCAGCCGCCAATGCAGCTACTACACCAGAAATGCCGCCTCCGGCAACCAATACATCGCCATGAATTTCTAGTTTATTGTTGTCTCCACTCATGATTTATGATCTACCCCTTCTTCTCTGTCATTTTGAGTATTCGCTGATAGGTCTTGCTGTGTAAAAGATACCCGCTTGTCCTTTGATCACCTTTCTGTAGCCTGCCCTTGTGAAGTAGCTATGAGTTCTGGATCCACCACGCCTGCAACTACCATATTTTTAATCGCAGCAAGAGCATCTTTCATTCCATTGCATTCCGGATCTTTTTCCGTAAACGCTTTCACAACTATAGCAAGCATCGGTACGTATAATTTCTTTTTCATAGAAACCATTTCTTTCTTCTATTATTATATAATAAATTTTGTTTGGATATATTGTAACCGTGATCAAATTCTTCAGGCTTTACTGCACCCCACAAAGTGAAGCAAAACTTAGGAGCTAATTCCTAGTACTTTGAGGGGACGAAGAGGTGCATGGCACTGTCACAGAGCATTTGAGTCAAATTCGCTAACCACAAAAAACGCCGCCAACTCCAACGAAAAGGAGCTAGCGGCGTTTCGTATTCGATTATTTCGAGCGCGCAGCGAGCCCTGCCAAGAAGCTGAGCATGAACTGTACCGCGAGACGCGAGGTCACGTTACGCACATCGATGGTCGGATCAATGCACACGAAGTCCAGCCCTTGCACCTGCGGCAGCGAACCGAGACGGTAGAGGGCATCCAACGCATCCCACGGATTCATCCCGCCGGTACCGATCGCAGGGCATCCCGGCGCATAGGCCTGATCGATAACGTCCACGTCGAAACTCACATACAGCACATCCGTGCCATTCCCCGCTAGCTGAAGCGCCTGATCGAGCACTGTATCCATCCCCATCCGCCGTATATCACGCGACGTAAATATATGAACGCCTTTACTCTTCACGTAGTCATGGTACGGCTTCGAATTCATGAAGCCTCGAATACCGATTTGTACGATGTGATGTCCCTGAACCACACCTGATTCGAGGATGCCGCGGAACGGCGTACCGTTGGTGACGCCACCGTCCTCAAAATTACGGACATCATGATGGGCATCAAAATGAAGGATACCCACTTTTTGACCAGGATGACGGTCAACGAACGCTTTGATTGACGGGCAGCTCGTCGAATGATCACCGCCAAAGATGATCGGGATCAAGCTCGGCTGTTCTCTGTACAGCGCGCGCAGACTTTCCTCAATGCGGCGATGACATTCTGCTATATCTGTCACATGCATTTGGATATCGCCGAGGTCACGAATAGCTAGCTCTTGCAGGTCAACACCATACTCCATAGAGTATGTAGTAAACGATTTGAATGCCGCACGAACCGCCGCCGGTGTTGTCGAAGCGCCTGAATGCGAGATCGAAGGCTTAGACAACGGGATGCCGATGATCCCTGCAAGCAGTTGCTCTTGACCGTCCCACTGGCGAATCCAATGAGCAACCTTGGTTTCCATATGATCTCTAAACGCAGCTTGATCCGGCGGTTTGAGAAATGGGATCTCGTGGCTCACAGCGCAGCCCCCTCTTTACTTGCTTCACTCGTCACGATGGTACGGTTCCATACGATCACGTTTCCGTTTTTGATAACACCAAACGTATGGTTAATACCGAAATGATACGGCAGATAAGCGAGATTCGGCGCATCGAATATCGTTAAATCCGCACGCTTCCCCACCGCGACCGAACCGATATCATGCCCTCGTCCCAGCGCGTTCGCCGCATTGATTGTGCATGCGGTCAGAATCTCCTCCGGCGTCATCTTCAAGTTCAGAGACGCCAGCATCATGACGAGCTGGATCGATTCCGTCGGACAAGAGCCCGGGTTATAGTCCGTGGCAAGAGCCACCGGCAATTCAAAGGCATCGATCATGTCGCGTGCACGCGCATGTTTGGTCAGGCCGAGGTTGAACGAAGTGCCCGGCAAGAGCACTGGAATCACGCCGTGTCGGGCCATTGCAGCCAAGCCTTTATCGGTCGCAGCCAGCAAATGTTCAGCGGAAATCGCACCGATTTCGCCCGCCAGCTCCGCTCCGCCAAGTGGTTCTATTTCGTCTGCATGGATTTTCGGAAGCAAACCACACTGCCTACCTTTCAGCAGAATGCGTCTTGACTGTTCAATGGAAAAAACACCATGCTCACAAAAAACGTCGCAAAATTCCGCAAGCCCCTCTTCTGTCACCTTGGGAAGCATCTCATGGACGATGAGATCCACAAATTCCTCAGCACGCCCTTTATATTCTAGCGGCACCGCATGTGCCCCCATAAACGTAGAGACAATATCGAGCGGGTGCGTATCGTTCAAACGTTTCGCCACACGCAATTGCTTCATTTCGTCCTCCAAGGAGAGACCGTATCCGCTTTTCGCCTCAACTGTCGTGACACCATTCAACAGCATCTCGTTCAGGCTTCGACGCGCCTTATCAGATAGGTCCTGCTCACTGGCGGCCCGAGTATTTTGCACCGTGCTCAGAATGCCACCGCCCTGCGCCAAAATGTCCAAATAGGAGACGCCGGACCGCTTCAGCGCAAGCTCATGCTCACGGGAACCGCCGTGAACGAGATGGGTGTGCGGATCGATTATCCCCGGCGTCACCATACATCCGCCAACATCTATTGTTTTTGTGATTGCGACGTCTGCCAGGAGATCCATAACTTCTTGGGCTGGGCCAAATGAGACGATTCTTCCCCCGCGGATGGCAACCGCAGCATCCGTGATCACTTGGACTTCTTTCATTTGTTGCCCACGACGCGGCACATTCCCCGGAGGTGTGACCAAACGGCCAATCCCCGTAACGAGCAAATCAATCCGTTCCATCTCTTCATTCCTCCTTCACTGTCCCTGCTCACGCATGGGGATGCGAATGCCGTGCTTTTCCGCTGTTTCAATCGCTTCGTCATAGCCCGCATCCACATGGCGGATAACCCCCATGCCAGGATCAGAAGTCAGCACACTGCGGAGTCGCTCATCTGCCGCATCCGTCCCATCCGCAACTACAACCATCCCTGCGTGCAGCGAGTAGCCCATGCCTACGCCACCGCCATGATGGATAGAAACCCAAGAAGCGCCTGCTGACGTGTTGATCAGCGCATTCAAGATCGCCCAGTCGCCAACGGCATCGGAACCGTCTTTCATCGCTTCCGTTTCACGGTTTGGCGAAGCAACAGAGCCACAATCTAAATGATCGCGACCGATGACAATCGGTGCTTTCAATTCGCCATTTCTCACCATTTCGTTCAATGCGAGACCGAATTTTTCACGCTCCCCATAGCCGAGCCAGCAAATACGCGCTGGGAGACCTTGAAATGCGACACGCTCACTCGCCATCGTAATCCAGCGACGCAGGTGATCATTCTCCGGGAACAGCTTCATCACAAGTTCGTCTGTTTTGCGAATGTCTTCCGGATCGCCGGATAGCGCTACCCAGCGGAAAGGTCCTTTGCCTTCGCAAAAAAGCGGACGGATATACGCTGGAACGAAACCTTGGAAATCGAAAGCGTTTGTGACGCCTTGGTCGAAGGCGACTTGACGAATATTGTTGCCATAATCGAATACGACGGAGCCTAGCTGCTGAAGGTCGAGCATCGCTTGCACATGAGTCGCTATGCTGCTTTTTGAAAGCTTCACGTATTGCTCAGGGTCCTTCTCGCGCAGTTCGGCAGCTTCGGCCAACGTAAAGCCAACCGGGATATAGCCGATCAGCGGGTCATGAGCCGACGTTTGGTCCGTAACGAAATGCGGCTTGATGCCACGTTGCACGAATTCAGGGTATATTTCCGCTGCGTTGCCCAGCAGGCCGATGGCTAGCGCCTTGTTCTCTTCCATAGCTTTACCAGCAAGCAGCAGTGCTTCATCCAGCGTTTCCGCCAGGACATCACAGTAACGCGTTTGGATACGGCGCTCAATGCGAGTTCGGTCAACCTCAACTGCAATGACGACACCCTCATTCATGGTGACAGCTAACGGCTGTGCGCCCCCCATGCCGCCTAGGCCAGCGGTCAACGTCAAAGTACCTTTGAGTGAACCGCCTGTATGTTGGCGGGCCGCTTCGGCAAAGGTTTCATACGTACCTTGTAGAATGCCTTGCGTCCCGATGTAAATCCAGCTGCCCGCCGTCATTTGCCCGTACATCATCAGTCCCTTTTGCTCCAGCTCACGAAAATGCTCCCAATTCGCCCATTTGGGCACGAGAACAGAGTTAGAAAGAAGCACACGCGGTGCACGTTCGTGAGTTTTGAAAACGCCGACCGGCTTGCCGGATTGGATCAACAGCGTTTCATTACTTTCCAGACGCTGCAATTCGCGGACGATGGCATCGAATGAAGGCCAGTTGCGAGCCGCTTTACCGATACCACCGTAGACGACGAGATCTTCCGGTCGTTCTGCGACTTCCGGGTCAAGATTGTTCATCAGCATGCGCATGGCAGCTTCCTGTACCCAGCCTTTACAAGACAGATCTGTACCGCGAGGGGCACGAATTTCTCGTTTTTGAGGATTAGAATTCGTCATAAGTGATCTCCTTCTAAATTTCTCTATTTAGTCAAAATAGCGTTCCTGCTACAGCCTCAACCGCTTGCAGCCACTCGCCCTCCAGCAAAGCAGTAGCCACGTTTTCAATATCACGGGATGTAGAACGGTCCTCCACAACTGGGGGAACGAGCGCCCGCAGCTTGTCGTAGAGAACCCGAGTCGCTGGAGCGAGACCCTCAGATCCTACAAATTCGGCAGCTTCAGCTGCACAAATCAACTCGATCGCTAGCACCTTGGACACGTTGTCGATGACCTGCGCTGCATGGCGAGCTGCTGTTGTTCCCATAGACACATGATCCTCTTGATTCGCCGAAGACGGTATGGAGTCCACGCTTGATGGATGAGCGAGCACTTTATTTTCCGAAACGATAGATGCACTTACATATTGCGTGATCATCATGCCAGAACCAACCCCTGGATTATGGCTCAAAAAAGCAGGCAGTCCCCCGGATAGCGCTGGATTTACCAGCCGTTCGGTACGACGTTCCGAAATGTTCGCCAGCTCGCTCATGCCGATTTTCAGAAAATCCATAGCGAACGCGATTGGCTGCCCATGGAAGTTACCGCCTGAGATGACAAGACCTTTATCCACGAATAACAACGGATTGTCGGTTGCTGAGTTAATTTCAATGGCAATTTTATCCTGCACATAGGCAAGAACTTGACGTGTCGCACCATGTACTTGTGGCAGACAGCGCAGTGAGTAAGCGTCCTGTACCCGAAGCTCGCCTTGGCGTGTTGTCAATTTGCTGCCTTTCAGCAGCTTACACAGGTTCTTCGCTACGCCGATTTGTTCTGGATAAGGGCGCACCTGATGCACCTCTTCCGCAAAAGCATCCGGAATGCCGCGCAAGCATTCAACCGTCAGTGACGCGATCACATCGGCGATTTTCGCAAGTCGTTGTGATTTTATAAGCGCCAGCGTTCCGATGGACGTCATAATCTGCGTGCCGTTAATCAGTGCCAGCCCCTCTTTCGCCTGCAAGCTAATCGGTTTAAGCCCTGCATTTGCGAGCGCTTTCTCTCCTGACAGGCGTTCACCTTGGTACATCGCCTCACCCTCGCCCATCAGCACCAGAGCCAAATGAGACAGCGGAGCCAAGTCTCCGCTTGCGCCAAGCGAGCCTTGTTCCGGCACGACCGGATGTACGCCACAATTGATGCAGTCGATCAATAGTTGCAGCGTTTCCGGGCGGATGCCGGAATGACCTTTGGCTAGTGCGTTTGCGCGCAGCACCATCAATGCACGTACCGTCGGTTCCGGCAGCGGTCTGCCGACAGCGCAGGCATGGCTGCGGATCAGGTTAACCTGAAGCTGGACAGCGTCTTGTGGTGAAATCGTCATGTCGCTGAATTTTCCGAACCCTGTCGTGACCCCGTAGACCACTTTGCCAGCAGCGACCAGTTCCTCCACCATTTTGCGGCACGCGATCACACGCTTGAGTGCCTGTTCATCTAGCTTGACCGGCACATTGTCATAAACAACCGCCGCTACTAACTCAGGTATCAATTGCTCCCCGTCTAATAAAACCGGAGTCGCTTCTAAGCTGCTTTCCTGCTGTTTGTATACCATCGCCATATCAACACAGACTCCTTTCCTTTCTCGCTTTACCAAAAGAAAGGGACCGTACGGAAGTTATTAACTTCCATACGGTCCCTTTTTAAAAAAGAGGGTAGTATGCGATTGTCCGGTATCAAGCTCCAGCCGATCCATCATCGCGATCACTCACTTTATCGTTATTATGTTTTTGCCTAATCTTACCTAATCTCATTTTCACACGCTGGTTCGCAAGCTGTCAAGATGGCTTAAAGCCTAGTTATTGCCGCATGTCCAGATGAACAATTCGCATCAATGCTTAAGGATCGGCTTCAATTGGGCAATGATTTCCTCCATCTGCTTCGAGCATTGCTCGTACATCTCTTTGGCCTTTTTATTATTTGTGGTCAGTCCATACGTCATCAAATCGCCCTCGCATTGTTTTAACGTTGCAAATAGCGTTGCTTTTTCCTGAGGCACAGGTACATTAATCTTGTCATCATACAAATCTACAAACAATTGGCCGTACGAATCCACTTGACCTAGAAATACATTTTCAATCGTCACACCTATTTTATCTAATTCCGTTTTCAACCATGCCCGACTCAAACCGATGGTAGCTAAGGGTTCATCCATGATTTCACCGTCCATAATCACCGCTTGAGGCTCCTTCTCGGGTGCTACATTGATGCCCAAATGCTTTGCTGTTAGCGGTAGATTATCTCGCGTTAAGAGCACATTCACTTCTCCGCTTGGTTCCATAATTGCAAATTCAACATCGGCTACTCGAAATACCGATCTTTTACGCAATTGCTCCATGAGTTCATCCGTGGTGAGACGTTCCTTCTTTAAATTATCCTCCAACACTTTTCCCTCTTTAATCAGCACAGTTCCTTTACTATCGATGAAATCCCGCGCTTTCTTGCTTTTTAACTGTAAATATTCAATCCCCAATGTACATGCTACCCATACACCTATGGAGACCAAACCTAGATACCAGACCGAATCCGTATCCAACGAGATGTAGGCTGCAAGGTTGCCAATGGAAATGCCTGTTATGTATTCGAAGAAGGAAAGCTGCGTAACTTGTCTTTTACCCAACAGCTTAGTCATAAGGAAAAGTACAACCACGGATAATAATGTACGCAACATAATTTCGACCCAATCTAACAAAGTGAACCCTCCTGTTCATCAAACCAAATTCCTATTGTACTCAATTGTTTGTAGAACTGATGAAATTTATACAATAAAATGGAAAATATTCCAGTACTTATAGTGAATAAAAAGCCAACTATACTGCAAGCTCCTCTGAGATCAGATAGCTCTAATCCAGCCAAACCTTTCTCCGCCACCCCAAACAAATTAGATGGATTTTAAGTAGTTAAATTTGTGGATTCTCTTCAACCGGGAGCATTAGATGGATTTCCTACAGTTAATTTCTGCTAAAATCCACCAAACCGCCAATCTTACTCAAATTAGCTGTACTTTTTCCATCTAAGCACTAAATCCAAGGATAATCAGTAATATTAGCTGTACATTTTACATTTATTTGAAAAACTAGCTACTTAATTGACCACACTACTTCTACTTCTACACCTTCCCTACTTGCAACCATCATGCGCACATCATCAAGTCCAATTAAATATGGGGTAAGTTTCAATTACCCAAAGGACAAAAAAAGAGGAGATTGCCGAAGCAACTCCCCTTCATACTCGGTCTTCTCCTTACTCCATCTTCTCATTAATAAGCATATCGAACTAATTCCGTATGACCACCAGGCAGCACATAGTACAAATTCTCATACTCATCTGCGGCTAAGTAATAAGCGCCACTGCTGCTGATCGTGGTCACAGCCTTCGTGGAACGGTTAATCTTGAACAAATAAGTGCCATTGATGGTGCCATAGACGTAATTCGGATCCTTCGAAACGGTGAGCAATGTGGCATCTACCCAAGTACCCTGGCTATTGTAATCCACATCTGAGAACTTTTGTTGAAAGTAATCAAACGTATTCGTCGTAGGATTAAAGATAAATAAGTACCCTTCCGCCATACCCCATATTTTACCATCCACCGTATTCATCCCCGTGATTCCTGTCAATCCGGAAACTGGAAGTGTGTATTCTCCGCTTTTGGTTGCGGTCGCAACATCATAGACGAAAAGCTTCGCCTGGGTTTGCGTTGGCGCCAGACCATTGCCCCCTTTAATGGAAGTCCCTCCGTAGACTTTGCCATTATAATAGGCCAGTGCAGTAACACTTTGGTCCGTGACGATGTCTTTTTTTAGGGTACGTGTGTTGGTAGCAGGGTCGTAGATGGTCAATCCACCCTTCAAACTGCCATACTCGGCTACACTGCCCATAAATATTTTGCCGCCGCCACTTATCATCTCAACCGGTCGATCCATGCCATCGCTCTTTTGATCAAATAAAAGGGTTGGATTCGTACTCGACCAGCTAAGTGCTGGGTCGAACTTCCATAACTTCGCACTTCCATAAGAGGCAAAGTACGTATAACCATTTAACGCTAAGAAGCTGTACGTTTGGAACGGTGCTGCGTAGTTTTCGTCAGGGTAACCTTCATTGGCATCCCCGCGCATCGGTGTATATCTGCCAATACCGCCATCCAAATACCCACCCGAGAAGATTTTACCATCGGAACCGCCACCGATTTGATTAATGATCGTCGTAAGCTCCGGCATTCCGCTCACGTAAGCAGTACTGGTATTGCCAGTTTGAAGATTATACTTAAACAAGCTCATGCGACCATCTTTTGACCCATACACGACAAGCGAATTTCCTGGAAAGTTCGTCTGATCAGCAAGCTGTACCCAGCCGTATTTATTGGCGCCCAAATCTGCCTGAACACCAAGATTGGTGGATGTCTTCGCGACAATGTCATAAGCATACAATTGACCACCCGACACGTAGTACACTTTTCCATTGGATGCAGGAGACGGCAGTGCGGGCAGTGTCGCATCTAAGGTCGCGTTCCCACTGGCATCAATGTTCAAGACCAACACGGTTCCACTTGGTCGCATTCCTGCGAATAGCTTGCCACCTGTAAAATTCAACTCATAGACAAATGTTTCACCTGTATAGGCAGCGGGCAAAATGTCCGTTTTAGCCCCTGTCGTGTTGTCAAATCGAACTAAGGAGCCATTCGTTCCAGTGCCGATATAGGTGACGTTGGAAGCAGCATCATAGGCTAAACTTCGCACATATTCTTCATTTGGCCAAATGGGCTTCGTATTAATCATGGAATACCCGATGTTCGGCTCATATTTAAAAAATCCGGCATCCCCAAAGCCGCCGCCATATATTTTGCCATTAGTCCCTGCTGTTACCGCGTAGATATTCTCACCGCCAGTATAGGATAAACCAAGATCTGTTACCGACGTAGCGCCTGGTGAATAGCGATAGACGTGACCATTCGAGTAACCGCCGAAGTAAATTTTGCCATCCGTTGCTGTTGTCGCCCCCCAAGCTCCCAATGCACCTGGCAGCGGATAATTGGCAACAACCGCATTCGTGTCCGCGTCGATGATCGACATCATCGCGTCACTTCCAGCTGAACCTGATCCAACGGTATATATCTTGTCTTGGCTCGTGTTCATTCCGAACGTCGTGCCAAGTGTGGACGTATGTACCACTTGATTACCCAGCGACGTAAACTCTTTCGTTATCAAGACATCATCCCAGTAGGCTGTCGACAAGGTAGCAATGCCCGAGTACAACAGTACGGAAACCTTCGCCGTATTGGCTGGAGCCGTATATTTCACCTGCGCAGTTGTCCATTGATTCGTAGGTGCAGATACATTTGCGATGCCATTCCCAATGACGGTACCGCTGCTATTCCAAAATCGTAGATACAGGTCAACGCTGCCGCTGACGACAAACACTTTCGCATAAGCCAGGTAAGTCGTCCCCGCTGTTGCATCCAACTTCACGCTCTCAAGTCCAAGATTAGACGTCGTACTGGTATCGACAATTTTGGCGCTTTGCGTACCTGTATAGGCTTGCTCTGAGCTTGCTGACATCCCTGTCGTGCCATATGCTTGTGTCCAGCTTGATGTTCCACTTTCAAAGCTGTAGTTCGAAATCAGTATATCGGCTGCAGAAACCGAGAATACCATGCTTGCAAATGATAAGAAAAAGAGCAAAACAACGGCTGCGCTTACCTTTCGTTTCATCCTTCATTACCTCCCTTTGGTAAGTGAAATCATAACCATGCCAAACCTGATACATGACAGGCTCATCTTGGTGATGTGGATAACGAACAGTGGCATCCCCCCTTTCAAGCAGGCATTCCGTCTCATTTTTTCAAATAAAAAGCCGCCACTTTCCGAATCGCTCGAATCATATCCTCGATATCCTCAGGGGTGTAAAATTCACTGATCGGCAGGCGAATTGCCGTTTGTAGAACCGTCTCAGCGCGAGGACACAACCCTCTGTAATACTCCCTCTTCGTTAGATCGAACGGAAACGAGCTTCTCAAGTAAGCTTGTTTGGCTGTGAAGAGCGGCTGCATATACACAACATCCGGGATATATCCGGCCGAGTTTGGAATACCTTCGGCTTGTAAAGCAGCACTAAATTCATTACGTGTACAAGTGAAAGCTTCCGAATCCATCCGAAACATGTAGAACCAATACGAAGATTCATTTCCCTCTGCGATCGTAGGTGTATACAAACCTTGCACATCGGCGATGCCGGCAGTAAGGCGATCCCCAGCTGCTGTTCGGCGTTCACAAATCCACGGTAATTTCTTTACCTGCGCGATCCCGACAGCACCTTGAAGCTCTGTCATCCGGTAGTTCGGCGCTAGATATTGGAGATCGCGAGTCACTCCGTTGCCCAGTCGTTGATAGTTCTTATCGGCAAAGGCATGCGCCCGGAAGTAATCGCGCTCATCACCCGAATTGACACATACCATACCCCCATCTCCCGTGGAGATATGTTTGTAATCATTGGTACTAAAGCAGCCATAATCCCCGAGCGTCCCTGTTAAATGACCTTGGTAACGTGACATATAGCTTTGTGCGCAATCTTCAATTAGAACTAAGTTATGGCGCTTCGCCAGCTCGATTAATGCCGTCATTTCACACGGATTACCGGCAAGGTGAACGGCTACAATCGCTTTGGTACGCGGAGTAATCATCGCTTCCACAGACATAGGATCCAAATTGTAAGTGCGGAGATCTACATCAGCGAAAACGGGGATCGCATTTTGATACAAAATGCCAATCAGTGTTCCTTGATCGGTAATCGGACTCGTAATCACCTCATCACCGACTGAAATCCCTGCTGCGCCAAGGGCAACATGAATGGCAGCTGTACCTGAAGATGTCGCAACTAGATGCTCGACACCATATAAACGGCCAAAATCACCAAGAAACTGCTTCACTTTCGTACCGTGATGATAAAACAATGTGTTCTGTTCCAATGCGCTCAGCAGCTCTTCCGCTTCTTCGAGTCCGAATCTGCGTCCTGTTCCAAATGGGGTTATCTTCGTTGGGGAGCCGCCATCAATCGCGAGTCTATCCACTTTATCCCTCCTGTCACTTTAAAGCATCTACTCTATTCCACTGCATATTGAAGAAAGTGCTTGCAAGCGTCCCTGGATATTCGGCATACCTCAACTTCATACCCTGCCATTTCCCATGCCTGTTCATCCGGTATATAACCGATATACCCATTGGCATAGCCGACGACTAACTGATTGTGTTGCTTCGATACCTTTGCATAGCTGGAAAAGGCCTCACCAGGAATGAACCAAAGCCGTATCCCGCCTAGTTCAATCCACTGCTGATAGCCGAGCAGCAATTCCCCTGTCCGTTGGTCTTGCAACGGGAGATTTTCCTCTTTCAAAAAGATATACCGAGACGTGGATGGAATTGGCTTGCTGGTTTGCAAGCTGCTAACCAGACGATTCCCCATACGGTCCGCTTCTTCCGAATCTGATCCTTTTCTCGTAAATCTTGTGGAGATATCTCCAGCAGCGCCGTTTGCAAACAAGAAGATGCTATCCTTATATAAGCGCTCTAAAGCATCCATCGCCACGCCTGGATAATCAGCTGAGATGACCGATCCTTCAGGACCGATGACTGTTGGATGGCAAGTAAAATGGAGAAGCCCACCCAATGTTTCCTTCGAATGAGGATCATACACCATTAACCAATAAACCTCGGGATCAGCCTCCGCTGAGAAATCCCGACGATTGGAAGCGATGTCGCTGCAAGTAGATACTGACCATTGCATCGCTGCTTCACGCATATTCGCCAGCGCCTGCTCCAGACTAAGTGCAATGAAGGATACTAGGCTTTGCCTATAGACAGTTGGAACGTGTGCCGCATCTCCCGTCCATAATCCTTTGTGCAGCACATCAGGAATCCCATCGATCGCGGAGTGCGTATGCGTGGCGATTAAACTAAGTTGACTAGGGGACATACCGAAGCGCTCAGCCGCTATCCGGCATACAGCCTCACGAAGTGCATGATCAACACCAAGCAAATCCAAGCTTATAATTGCGAAGCGCGTACCTTCCGATTCTCCTGTCATGCAACGCGTATATAGCTTGGTATGCAATCCGTCAGCTTGGCGTTGCCGATGTTCATAGCCCCCGAGCGTGACTGGGAGCGATGGCGAAATATCTATTTTGGCGAACCCTATTTTCATCCCACATCTCCTAGCGCTTTCTTCGCAAGCATAACAGCCCCATGTACAGGTGTATTTTTCGGTGGCATCAAGTGTTCTGCCCACGAGCCAAGGTAGCTTTCAAGCGGCCGTAGTATGCTGCCTCCCATCTGAAAAACACCACCCGCATAGGATAATTGAGGGGGCACTGACCAGTGGCACTGTTCAATTAGCCGAAGATAATGGGCAGCCAATTGGTTGGCCGCATGATCAATAATACGTTGCGCAACTTGATCATTCTCCTGCGCACACCTCCCGACTTCTAGGGCTAGAGCAGCAATCTGCTTTCTGGACATCTCGCCATATACTTTTTCAATCAACGTCGTTTCGTTCTGAAAAGATAACCGCTGCTGGAGCCGCTCCGTCAACAAGGTTGACTTCCCTCTGCCATCCAAATCCATGGCGATCGCCTGCAGCGCATCTCGGCCAATCGCATACCCGCTTCCTTCATCACCGAAGATTGGACCAAAGCCCCCACAACGTCTAAGGGTCCCTGCCTCATCCAACGAATAGGCCACTGACCCCGTACCCGCTACCACAATTACCCCCGGTGAACCATCCAATGCACCTATCAAAGCGATTCGTCCATCCGCAACCCCTTGAATCTGCGCCTGAGGAAAGAAGCCTGCTATCAGGTCCACTGCCCAATCCGGCTCCTCTTCTCTAAGCATTGAAGCGGATCCGAGGCATATATGCTTGAGACACCCCTGATTACTTGCAAGCCAATGTGACATCATCTTCATGATTTCTTGCAGATTAGCCTTAGAAACAGCGCTGTCATCCGTCAACGCATTCATGCCACCGCCTATAAATCGTTGCGATTCACCCGTTGTTACTTCTACGAGTAATGCTTCTGTCTTGGAGCCCCCGCCATCAATACCGGCCACAAAGGTTTTCAACTCACGTCACTCCCTCCTGAAGGAGGCTTGTGCGTTAACTGCTCGTTGTGCGCATCACCTTTTGCGATGTTCGCACTGACATAGACCGGAGGGACAAAGCCTTGCGCCAAACAATTCGTTACCGTCTGAACGATGACGGCATTAATGATAAAAGCGCCGATAATTGTGGACGTAGGCCCAATGTACTGCTGCATCTCTTCCACATAGACGGAAGCATCACCTACGACGCCACAGTTATCGATGACAATATCGGCTATTTCATAGCAACGTAATTGACTGGAATGTCTTGGTAACTCCTGCATGGATTGCTTTAAATTGGTAATTAATACGACAGTTGCCCCTCGCTCTTTCGCACCAAGCGCCATTTCCACAGGGACCGCGTTGATACCCGAGTTGGACGCTAGGATGAGCACATCACCCTGAGCGACCTTGTAGGTATCTAATAGAACAGAAGCATAGCCTTCCAGCCTTTCCAGCTTCGTGCTTTTGATCCCACCTTCGTGCAGCATCAGGCCGGTTTCCAAAATTGGAATGATATCCTTGAGTCCACCAGCACGATAGAAGGCTTCCTCCGCTAACATATGAGAATGCCCCGTACCGAAAACAAAGATGTGCCGGCTGGATACCAACGTATTCGCCAACACCTCTGAAGCACGCTTCATGGCATCAGTCTGGGTCAGCATGACGGAGGATAGAATGCTTTGTACATGGGTCATAAATGTTTCCATCGTATTGGAATCCTCCTTTTTAAACACTTACCATACCGACGCTCACTTTTTTGTAGCAGTCGTGACCATATCTTTTAACAATTGAACCGCTTGTTGCATCCGAGCTCGTGAACGTAACCGGCACACAAATGACCATCTCAGGCATTGCACTTTCTACGATAAGCTCCCCATCAGCACCAAACCCCTGAATGACCGTTGTACGTCTCTTACGTTCCCAAGCATTTATCTCCTCACTTGTCATCGAAACAAATCCACGCTGAAGTGCTTCCCTCACTACCTTACGAAACGATTCACGAACGAGTGGCTGCGCTTCAATGTGCAGTTGGTGGACGAGGAAGTGTGCTACCCCGCGTACCCTGGCTACTTCATCTAGAAATGGCGTTATGATCGAGCTGTCCGCCCAGCCTTTCAAATCCATATCCTGTGTAAGGAAGCCCAGCTCTAATACATTGTAGAAGCGATTCTGATCCGAACTCCACGCTATTGGAAAATACGGATGACAGGTGCCAAATGCAAAGCCAACATTACCAGGTTTGCTCGGCCCGCGTGTCTGGTCCATTTCAATCCCATGCTTTTCACACCATTCAAACAGCTCGCCCCAACCTTCGAACCGCGTATAGTGATTTTTATTGGTAACAACGGACGTAAGTTTCGCTGTTCGCTTCAACTGCTGCAGCTGCCTGGCAAATTCAGTCTCACTCCACGTCTTCCCCTCCAATGCGTGCTCGCTTCGTTGTGAATCTAGCGCATTATAATGGAAAGCGAGTTCATGCCCATCCTCTTTAATTTGACGATATACCTCGTCGGAATACCCCGGTTCCAACATACACCACGTGGAGCGCAAACCTAATTCCCTTAACAACTCCAAGGCTGCAGTTGCTTGGGAATCGAGATTGCCATCACTATCATGGGAAATGGTTAACACGTGATCGATACCATCTGGCCATACATCAACAAAGGGTAACGTTTTGCCAAGCGCAAGTGCTGAACCAATCAACCGCGAGATAACCGCTTCTCGCCATAGATCCCCATACGGCTTGGCGAAATACTTACCGCCCGTTTCCGTTGATTGGCGATCAAATTCCCAGTCAAGTGTACAACCATCATCCGCTTTCAAAATGCCCTCATCCACATTGCCCGTTCCATCTCCAGCAGGCACTCCATCACCAAGAACAGGTTCCTCACCTTGCTGAAGGCTAACAACCGTCTTAGGAATGTCGACACCCCAGCGTTCAATTGTGCCTTGCCCGATAGCGAACTTAAGATACAGATAGCCTGCCTCTTTCCCATCAGGTGAATAGGACTTGATCGAGCCACTCGCCTCTAACAGCGAATCCGCGTCTACGATCGTCCAAGGATTCGCACCTACAAAGCGCAGCAGCTCATCCGCAGCCTCTAGCTCTTTCGGCAAGCCCCCATTTGCATAACCTGATTGCAAGTAGGGAGTTCGCAAACAGCCTAATCGTTTAGCCCATTTATTCAGCCCGCCGAAGGAGATCAAACGCCCTCCACCTGTGACATAATCCCATAATTCCTCATCGCCAGGTTGAATCTCTTCATCCAGATGCGTTTCAATGAGGATATCATACGATGCAAGCGACTTTGTCGTCGTTACTTGCACCCATTCGTAGGGAATCCCTGCATGGGACAGGATCTCTGCGATATAGCTGCCATAGCAGTTGAGTCCATAGCTTAGTCTGCGCTGGGCAGCAGAATCATCCTTGAGGATACCTAGCCTCACCATGTTCATCTATGTTTTCCCTCCTAATAAATCCCCTGTTCGCCGTACTTTTTGGCAATACGATTTGCACCGAGTACGAGAATACAGCCGATTACTCCTTTAAATAAGCCTACAGCTGTTGCAAAGCTATAATTCGATTGGTCAATTCCTTTGTAATATACATACGTATCCAGCACTTCAGCAATTTCTTTGTTGTACGCACTCCGCATCAAGAACAGCTGCTCAAATCCGCTATCCATCACATGGCCTAATCGTATGATTAATAAAATGACAATCGTACTGCGAATACCTGGCAAGGTGACATGCCAAATTTTGCGCCAGCGATTCGCACCGTCCATCGTCGACGCTTCATAGAGGTCAGGATTAATACCGGCTAGCGCCGCAAGAAATAGAATCGTCCCCCATCCGACCTCTTTCCAAATGACTTGCAGCACAATCAGTGGCCGGAAGAAATGAGGGTTCGAAAGAAAGCCGATCGGCTCCGTTCGATGGAAATAAACTTCCATGAAATTATTAATGAGCCCTTCGCCACGCAGGAAAATAATGAAGATACCCACAACAAAAACCCAAGATAAAAAGTGCGGCAAGTAAACAACCGTTTGTACAAATCGCTTAAACAATTCATTGCGAAGTTCATTTAACATCAATGCTAGCAAAATGGGCGCGGGAAAGGCGAAGGCGATCTGCATCACAGACAGCACTAACGTATTCCACATCACTTTCGTCAATTCGCTCTCAGCAAATAAGGCACGAAATTGATCGCAGCCTACCCAAGGACTTTTCATAAAACCTAAGAAGGGACTATACTCCTGAAAAGCGATCACGATCCCTGCCATAGGTAAGTACTTATAGATGATAAAATACAAGATGCCGGGCAAAGCAAGCAGGAAGAGATACCGGTCTTTATACAGTCTTCTGCGTACTGATTGAGTCAACTGAGGTGTCCCTCCCTATCGTGTTCGTGTTCCTGAAGTTATACAACGTATCTCCCACTGCAAAATAAATGTCGCCGTTCGAAGCTCGGGCAGCCGCCCTTACTGTACCTGGCAGCTGCTCTTTTCTTATAATCTCTGTCGTGCGTTCCTCGAACCATACAGCTTCATTCCCGATAAAGGCTAGAATGGTCCCCTCATCCCCTTGCAGTAGCCAGCTGCAAGGCTCCGCTGTAGGAATACGTTGGACAATATCCATCGTGTTCGGATCAAAGAGATGAATGGATGACCCGGCTTGAATAAACACATACAACTTTCCAGCTGCAATCGCATGACCCATTTGCTCTTCTTCCGTGAAAGCAATTTTATGCACAAGTCCAACACCTGGCTTCCAGACACCGAAACCACAAGCTAATTCACGAGAAGGAAGTCCGCTCGCACCGCCATTCGTCTTCATGTACACATAACGTTCATCTGCCGCAAGTCCACAAATTTGCTGACCATTGCTCAGTGGTTCAGGCCAAATGTGTACTTCATCCGTGTCTGGATCAATCCGGCTCAACGCACCGCCGTATTGCCCATATTGGGCGGACCATCCTGTCCAGATGCCGTCATCCGGACCTAGCACACTGCGTCCCTCCGGTCTGATGTAGGCTGGCGATGCAGCCGTTAACATTCGAGGGTTGCGATTATTCATTTGATCCCATGGTTGCTCGGGATCATAAATAATATGATCTCCGCCGACATAGGCGGATAAATACAATTGCTCACCTACAGCTACCATCCCGTATACCTCTCCACCTGCATTGCAGACAGTGGCTGAATTCCAAGCTTCATCCTGCACAGGATTATACCGGAAGATCGTTTGGCCGAATCCGCTGGATCCCCATACCTGATCCTTAGCGTCCGTCATTAGCGTGAATATACGGGTAGGTGTTGGATCGGAAGGTATTCTTTGTAAAATAGGAACATCTGAAAGCCGCTCAAGGATAAAATAATCCTGACCGCGAACGCCAGCATACCGCCCATTCGCCAGAGCTATGACCGAGCATGATTGGCCATTGGGCAGCATAATCGAATCGATACTCAGACACGCTGGGTCCAGATCAGGTATGCGCTGGAAGGTGGCAGCGTCGTACCACATCCGTTCCGTTCCTTTTTCTAAACAGATGAATGTACTGTTTGCTTCCCGGACCGTAAATCCAGGTGCATCGATGGATTGAAACTCACCCTTTTGCATATCGTACGCCTTCAGGAATGACTCGCTGAAACCACCGCCTACGAAGATTGTGCCTGGAAGACCGCCATAGACGGGACGGCTGTAATGATTTTCAGGATTATCTGACACCCTGCCCAGATTATGCAAGACATGGGTTAGCGGATCATATCGCAGCAAGCGGCATCCCGGCCAACTCCCGCCATATACATTCCCATCTGAGCCTAGTGTCAGATCCCAGAAATATTTCTCATCTGGATCGGAGAGCGGGGGCGCCCACTCTCGCGTTATCAGATCAAGACAATGGAGATATGCGTGATTCGGGCAGGTTCCCACGATCAGTTTTTGATCGAACCAATTCACAAGCCCCCAAGCGCCTTCATCGCCTGGCAATGGAATGACCTCATAGGCGTGACTTTCGGTATCGACGAGAATAAGAGATCCAGTTCCCCCAGCCACAAAGTTGGAGAGAACCAGCTTTTCCCTCCCGTCCAACGGATCAATCATGACGGTCTTAGCCAAAATATTAAAATTTCTACAAGGACGACCCAGAAATGTGTACACGGCTAGCCCCCCCAAAAAAGTTGATGTATGAATGTGCGACACTGGACTTAACTTACTGCCATGCTTCTTTTGCGTCCTTAATTTTAATACCCGCATTCATTTCGGTAATCATGGCTTCGCCGCCTTTTGTTTTCCATTCTTCAACTAATTTGCTCCAGTCTGCAACGGGACGGACGCCAGCAATCATTTTGGATTGCTCATCTAGTAAATATTTTTTCAATTCCGCGCCTTTCGAAATTTCTGTTGGTGAAATGACCGCGTAATTCGGGCTTTGGTAGAATTTTAGTTGCGTATACGATTTGGAAATCGCCGATGTCAATTCTTTCAGCTGTGGAAGTTTATACATAGCTGGATAGTCTACATCGGTATCCTTCGACGGAACCATGACACCATCAAGCAGATACGTGGCTGGCACAAGCCCTTGCGTGATCGATGCTGGCTTCACAACCCCAATACCATCGGCAAGATCATAACCCTCACCAAGTCCACCGCTTAGGAAATCAAAATCTTTATTTTTATCATTCTTTTGGTCATTCGGATAAAAGTTACGGGAGAAGTCCAACATGCTTAGGATACGTTTAACCTTATCTGGCTCTTTGCCAGCTTGTGCTGAAATAACTGTCATATTTGCGAAGCCACGGCTTGCGGTAAAACCTTTCGATCCATCGGGTGCTGTAAAGGCATCTAGTGGAAGGAACTGTGCTTTCGGTTCAATCTTCAACAGACCGTCCATATATTGCTCCGACATCCCGCGTGGACTACCAATGAAAATGCCTGCTTTGCCCGAATAAAACTCTTTATTCGTCGCTGCCCAATCAAGCGTAATGAAGTCCTTGGTCATCGCACCTTCCTTATAAAGGTCTGCAAACCACTGAATCATTTCCTTGCGGGCATTTGATACGATTCCCGGAATAAAGCGGTTCTTATCGTCTTTATGGTACCAAGCATCAGGATCCCAATACGCCCCCATCGGAATCGGCCAGTTAATGTCCTTCCCAATTGCGAGCCCATAGGTATCGTTTTTACCATTCTTATCCGGGTCATTCTTGGTAAAAGCTAGCGCAACTTGCTTAAGCTCTTCGTAGGAAGTTGGAGCTTTTAATCCTAAGCTGTCCAGCCAATCTTTGCGTACGACTACCGTGAAACCAAATTTCGGATTATAGCCTGGAATCGCGTATACTTTGCCATTCACTCGGAACTGATCCCAGACGTAGTCAGGAATAAGTTTCAAGGACGGATAGCTTTTAATGTAGTCGTCTAGTGCTAGAAATGCGCCTTGCTTGGCAAATTTACTGTATTTATCTGTTAATTCAGCCGAAGGCAGCAAGGTTGCATCAGGAAGACTGCCAGATGCTAAGGTGACATTTAATTTCTCTGTGTAGGATCCGCCAGGCACTAAGGCTGCTTGGTAATCAACGTTAAATTTCTCGTTAATTTTTTGAACAGCTTTGCCATTTTGCGGCGGGACATCGCCATTAATGGACTTCATCGTTGTAATGGTAATTTTTTTGGCCGCTTCCTGCGTAGCCGCTGGACTGTTGGTTGTTGGTGTGGCAGCTGTCGGTGATGATGTGGCGGTGGGCGTTGAGTTGGAGGAACAGGCAGTTGCCGCAAGCGAAACACTTGAAGCCATTAACACGACAAATAACTTTTTACGATTCATTGGTCACGTCCCCTTTTTAGTTAACAAGCGTGTATACTTTCCCTTTCTTAAATAGACGATATGAAGCTAGCCCTTGACGGAACCGAGCATAACGCCTTTTGCAAAATGCTTTTGTAGAAACGGATAAACGAGCAGGATCGGCAGCGTAGCAACCAAAATCGCCGCCATTTGAATCGTCTCGGGCGGTGGCGGGTTCTCAACCATCGCGAGATCCATTCCCGTTAACGCTTTGGAATCGCTTTGTACAACAAGTTGACGTAAGATAACCTGAATTGGCCAATAAAAAGGATTGTTTATGTAGAGGATGCCTGTGAAGTAGTTGTTCCAATGGGTGACTGCGTAGAATAAGCAAAATGCGGCTAAAGCTGGCTTAGAAAGAGGTAATACGATTTTGCGGAAGATCGTCAGATCATTTGCCCCATCGATGACGGCCGCTTCATTCAACTCATTCGGAATGTTGAGAAAAAACTGACGCACCACAATGAGATTAAACGGGGCGATTGCGACTGGCAAAATTAACGCCCATATCGAGTCTAAAAGTCCTGTTGCCTTCACGACAAGATACGTTGGAATAATACCCGCTGAGAACAATAAAGTGATAAGGATAAGCAACAGCATCACCTTTTGCCCATAAATGTTTCTTGTTAACGCATAGGCAAATGTGCAGGTAAATAATAAATTGACTGCTGTTCCAATAATGGTTACGAGAATCGTGATCCACATGGCATGAACAAAGGTACTGGAACCTAATATATAGCGATATGCATCCGCTACCCATACACGTGGAAAGAGCAGCACCTCACTGTGCAAATATTGTTCCAGTGTCGTGAATGAAACCGAGAAGATGTAGACAAACGGAAATAACATCGTCACCGAGATCACAACCAGCAGCCAAACATTCATCCAGTCGAAGAGTCGGCTCGACATCGGACGTCTCATGTAATCCCCCTTTCCGATTTACATGTAATTTATATTCTTGTTGTTATTATATAAATTACAGGACTTCATCTGCATTGTCAACAACAAAATAAATTGGATATAAACTGCTAATCACGTTTTGATGTAAGAATGTCCGTCAATCGCTGATTTAACGTTGTCTCATCTTCCAACATGGACCAATTGAGCTGTGCAGCCTCCATGATCTTATCCAGCTTCTCCGATGACAGCCCCATCTCTTTGAGCGAGGTATACGTAGGCACAATATCCCGATACATCGTATATCGGCTGAAGGCCATATCAGCCCCCTCTAATTCTGCTGCGCTGCGAAGGGCAGGAATGCTTGTTGTACGCAGCCTTAATCCGATTTGAGATTCATACGATGTGAAAAATTGTGCAAGCAGCGCGGCCTCATCTTTATTCTGCGAACGATTCGAAATCGCTATTCCGAGCGTAATCAGCAGTGTCTTTGCTTCTTTCCCACGTGGGATTGGTGCGATATCAAAGTCTATACCTTGCAGGTTCAGCAATCGATTGAGATGAAAGTACGATGTAATAATCATGGAAAGCTTTCCTTGCGCGAATAAGGCTTCTGGTGTTAGCGGCAAAGGTGCATTAGCTAAGAAATGCGGAAACAACATCGGACCATCCAAGACACGTCGATATTCGTTAAGTCCATCTTTGATTTGGTCAACACACTGTGGAATGGATCCTTCATTGCCACGAGGCGCTTCAACGCCATTTTGCATCAGAAATAAAGGCCAGCGGTTGCGCGATCTTGTATAGAAATAGAAGCCATATTTCGTATTCGGCTGCGTCAGAAGCTTCGCGTGCTCCGCAAGATCGGACCACGTCCAACTTGAATCTGGCATAGCAAGCGACATCTCTCGAAAGTGGGATTTATTATAGCAAAGCACAAGCGGTGAAAATGAAAACGGCGAAGCATACAAGTGTTCATCTTGGCTAAAGCTTTGTGCTAACATACGATATTGACCTTCTAGTGGGGGAGTAGGTGCAAAATAAGCTGCTGCATCTTGTTCCGCGGTTAAGCTGTAGAAGACAGAATCGCTCAATAGCGCAACATCGACTTGCCCCTCCTGCAATCCTGAGCGCAGAAAGGATGTGTAGTCGCCGCCGCTTTCAGCAATTCGCCCAATTTCTATATGGGGATATCGCGCCTCAAATTGATCAAGCAGTGTGGAGATTTGAACCGACTCTTCCAAGTCAGCTGGATAAGCAAATCGGATATGGCATTTTTGCTGTTTAAACTGTTCGATGACCTGATTGCCGACAGAAGGTATTTTCGTGATATACCCTTCCTCCACCAGGGTTTGCAGCCCTTTACGAACAGAAAGATTGCTCAAATCGAACTTTCTAGACAAATCTATTTCACTGGGCAAAAAATCACCAGATTGCAGAGTACCCTGAATAATTTCTTTGCGAAGTGTGCCTACCATCTCATTTAATCGCTCTCTAAATGACTTACGTCCCTTAACCACGATGATCTTCCTCCCTCGCACCAATTTACATCCAATTTAAATTTATGATTTATTGTGTATTATTTTACCATGTTCGTTATTAGATGTACATCAGTGGCTGACAACAAAAAAACAGAGCCCGTTAACTCACGGCCCTCTGTTGTTGTTGTGTTTAAAAATTAATAACTAGTATGTTACTGCATACTCACCGTTTTTATCACTGGTTTCATTTGAAGTCCATCCAACCATGGAGAATCAGCTGACAGTACGTATTCGGATCGATGAATTTCATCCAGCGCGGCAAGGAGCTTTCCTTTCTCCGGTGCCTTCATCGTGAAACAGAGCTGCATCGTAGGCTTCTCGAGGCTATTTCCTGTCATCTCAACATCAGGGATCATTTTCATCTTCATGATTTGAATGCCTTGATCCCCTAACGCGGATGCGATCTTCCCGAGTACACCTGGATGATCCAGCACCTTAACGGTAATCTCATGGACACGGCGGTTTCTGAGCAAGTGTTTCTCCCATTTGTTCAATAATAGCAAACTAACTAAAGCTAAGAAGGTGCACAACACAGCTACGAAGAAAAATCCTGCTCCAACACATAGCCCAACTGCAGCAACAACCCACACAGAGGCAGCAGTGGTGAGTCCGCTGACTACGGAACCATTCCGTAAAATGGCTCCCGCTCCAAGAAAGCCAATACCGCTTATGACTTGTGCTGCTAGCCTTGCTGGATCAGCACGCACATTGGGTTCATTGACGAATTCCGAAAACCCATAAATGGATAGAAGCATGATCGTAGTAGAACCTAAACAAACCAAAATATGTGTTCGAAACCCGGCAGCATGGTTACTCCATTCCCGCTCTAAACCAATTAATCCACCCAGTACTGTAGCAACCAACATCCGAATCAATAGATCTAGATGAGAAATATGCCAAACACTATGAATATCCGCCATAATCTTCCCTTCCTCCCTCAATCATTGAAATAAATCGGGTTTGTAAACCCAATCATGGTATGGACATGATGGAACGTCCCGAACATTTCAGCTCTCATCCAGCTAACGCCATCCAAGTCAAGCGATAGCACTTTTTCCTGATCTGTTTCCGACAGTTCACACACCGCGATTTCACCTTTGTTGCTGTTCAATCGCAACGTCATTGAAGTGTCCATTAGCTCCCATTGGCCCTTCCGCGCAGTAAAATTGACTCCGATCACGACCTCTAAACGGATGGATGAGTTCGCTTCTCTACTTACCGAGCCTCCGATTCCTGCAATCGTATCTCCTCCCAATTCACGGATGGTTAGAAGGGGAAGTGGTCCCATAGAGACAGCGATCTCCCCGCTGCGCAGGGCGTTTATGACACCCAGTTCCGCCCCTTCATCCGAGTCCAATTGCAGATACGTAGCACACACGGGTTCTTTCACAGGATCTTTGACATGCCAATCCCTTCCGCTTGTAGCGGAGATCCTAATCCCGCGATTCAGTAAATCGGTCCATAGGGCAAATGCCCGAATGTTATTCTTTTGAATCGAAGGGAATAAGCCTGACCAAACCTCGATGTAGTCAACCTGACCCCAATCGGAAATTTCAAACTCCCAAAAACAACCGGTGCACATGGGGCTTCCGACACGGAAGGGATGAGCAATGCCTACGACACCGCCTTGGCAATGAACACCTTCAATTCCCCGGGAAATATGAAAGGGACTTAACTGCCGCCAATCTACATAGTCACAAATGCCCAGCGTAACCATATGACCAAAAAACGTCGTCCATTCCAACCCTTGAATAATGTCAATGCCAATGTGCTCCTGAACTTGAACTCGTTCAGAGAGCCCTGTCATCGTATTGTGGTCGGTTAAAGCGAAGCCGGCAAATCCAAGTGTCTTTGCGGCCTCTGCTAATTCAAGAAGCGACTGTTTTCCATCACTATGATAGGTATGCGTATGAAGCTCATAGGGTAGCCAGTGTCTCATTCACTTTGTCCCCCTTCTTCAATTCGCAATCTGTAACGGACTTGCTCAGATACAACGCAATGAAGACTTATCGTCACTCGGAATTGCCCCCGTGGAAGCTGTCCTGGTATTAACCCTGGAGAGGCTTCTTCTCTAGCAATCTTAAGCGTTTGGACGGGGTCGTGCCGGTGCCCAGCACCGCGAAAGCCATTTTCATCATCGATGGAAAGGGTTAGTAAATTCTGTAAAGGCAAGTAAGCTCTCCAATTATGCTGACTTGCTTCTACATGTTCCGGCAGCATATAGCTTCGAAGACCTTCATCGATCAAAGCTTTGGCTTTCATCTCATCTTCCAACGTCTTAGGCTCATAGGCAAAATCCACAACCAATTCATCTACGGGAGCATGGAGATGCAAGGTGTAGGTGATGTGGCTTTTCGAGCAGCTTGGCGTTACAACCCCTTCAGCAGAAAATAGTGTATTCACAATATGGTTCCCCTTCCTACTGTTTTTCTCGGCTGGTTGTGGGAGCGAATCTCCCTCTCCCTTACCTATGACCATTTTCGAGCCAATTTACTTCTTGCTCGGACAATACAATATCTACGGCTGCTCGATTTGCATACAGTTCCTCTAAGGAATGGGCAGCAACTATCGCACAAGTAGGGAATGGTTGATTCGTTACATAAGCTAATGAAATTTGGGCCAAAGTTACCCCTTTGTCTTCCGCCAATTGTTTGGCTCGATCCAGTCGTTGCCAATTGGACTCATTGTAATAGACACGAACCATCTCTTCGTTATCGCGATTGTCTGGGGTGAAACGCCCCGTCAAGAAGCCGGCAGCCAACGATGACCAAGAAAATAACGGCGTGTTGGTCAGCTGATGCCATGCGCAAGTTGCTTCATCGGCTGAGACGCAACCTGGCCATCGCGGCATATTCGGTTTGGCTAAACTTAAATTCGTGCTGCTAAAAGTAAAGCCCATCAGTCCGTTTCGCGCAGCATAGTCATTAGCTAACTGGATTCGCTGATGCGTCCAATTGGATGCACCGATTGCACGGATTTTCCCGCCCTGAATATGTTCATTCAAGATATCAATGATAGGTTCCACAGCTACTTCAGGATCGTCACGATGCAGAGCATAGAAATCGATATAATCGGTTTGTAACCTTTGTAAACTATCAGTTAGGTCACTTGTAATCGCTTCGGCATTCACTCGAGGTCCATTCTCATCATGATGCGCCCCCTTCGTCAGGATATGCATCCGGTCGCGATTACCTCTCGCTTGCATCCAAAGACCGATGGATTTCTCGCTTTCACCAGCTCGATAGCCATGCGCAGTATCCACCACATTCCCGCCAACCTCAACATAAGCATCGAGCAGGTTGTCGACTTGCTGTTGTATCGAAGGCTGAAAATAATCTGAACCCAGAATCATTTGAGAAACTGCTGACGAAAATCCTGGTAGGGATAATTGTTTCATTTGTATATACTCCTTCATTCGATTCGAATCTTGATTTCACTTATGTGAAACAGTGCCCCTGGATGCATGAAGCGCCAGGGGCAAGGTAGGCCAAGTTATTCGGTTAGTGATTTCAAATAGTCCCTTGCTTTTTCGGCGTAATACAAAGGGTTCGCAATCTCTGGATTTTGTTCAGCTTCAACAATGATCCAGCCTTCGTAATTGCGTTTCTTCAACGCTTCAAAAATAGTTTTAAAGTCAATACAACCATCCCCAGGCACTGTAAACACGCCTCTTCGCACACCTTCGCGGAAACGATAGCCATCCTTGAGATGCTGTTCCAACACAGCCTCACGTACGTCTTTTAAATGGATGTAAGCGATCCGATCATAGTACGTTTGCAAAATATACAGCGGATCGCAGCCACCATAGTAAGCGTGACCGGTATCGTACAACAAATGAACCAATGTGGGATCCGTCATTTCCATTAAGCGAGCAATTTCTTCGTTGGTTTCAACGACGGTTTCACCGTGGAAATGGTACACAAGCTTCATGCCATTGTCTTTGCAATACTGGCCAGCTTTATGTAACCCTTCTACCATATATCCCCACTGCGCATCCGTTAAGGGAGTGATATGGATCTTGTTATTAGCAAGATCCTCCGTCTTATTGCTAGATTCGCATGTCACGACGTGCTTGCAGCCCATAGCTTTCAGGAAGTCTGCATGCGCACGAAACGCTTCCATCTCCTCCTCATGTCGAGCAGGATCACTAAAGTGAACCGATCTCCACTGTGAGGTGAGAACCATCTCTTTACTTGCTAATAGCTGTTTGAGCGCGTCGACATCACGTGGGAATTTGCGGCAAAACTCCGTACCTTCGAATCCGAGACTCGCCATTTCGGTCAGCACTTGCTCAGCCGTATAGTGATTTCCATATTCTTTGATGTCTTCATTAACCCAATTAATGGCGGAAATGCCGTATTGAACCTTCACTTCGATAACCTCCTAAACGTCCTAACAAATGCGAAGCGTATGCACCTCAAAAGGCTTGGAAGGTAGGATGACTTGCTTAACTCCTCTTTCGTTGCCTGCTTCTGTAAATGAAAGCTCACACTGCGTATATTCCAACAAATCGGTCTGGAACACATGAGAGATCGATGCTGGAAGAGTGATGACAAGCTCTCTCGTGGTCCCCGTCCAGTCACGTAATCTCAGCACACATCCATCTCCATTCTCAGCAGGTTTGAAGCAAGTTACCGCAGCACCCACCAAACCTTCTGGCAGTACATCCATCACCTGCGGCTCTGCCGACACGTTGCTTTCAGCAACGGTGACTGCGACAGCTGAGCTTAACGTCTCTTCCGCTTGTTTCCAAACTTCGGCATCAGACCAGCTGCCAGCGTGAGGGATGAGCCGGTAACGATAGCGTAAATCTCCTCCGGTCCACTGCGGGAAATTCGTTCCCCACATATTGTTAAACAAATTGAAGTGAAGCTCCGGCTTCTCGGGTTTATATTGATGTTCAAAATCCCACATGCCATTCTTTCCAATATAGAATAGTGGTGAGTCCAGCGGAACGATACTCATTCCGACTTCACCCTTGCCATCCGTCACATCGACAAAGTATTCGCAGCAGTTAAGCAGCGTGCTCGAAGATGGCACAAGATCACGAATCGGATCGATGACGGTTCCCATCTTATTAATCCGATACTGGGCTTGATTCAATTGGAGAGGGAAGACGAAGCTGCCTGATTCGGCCTTTGGTGTCTCTTCCTTATCCTTCAATTGCAGCTCGATATCCAGATAAGGGGAATCTGCATGCAAGCTGACCGACCAACTGATCTTGCCAGCATTCCCATATTCGTTAAGAGATTCACGATCCCCAAACGTTAGACATTCAATTCGCATGGAATTGTCTTCTTGGACAAGGTTCAACTCAGGCGCTGCTGTCGTAAAGGACACCCTTTTTTGTTGCTCCGGGTACCCGGTTTTCCCGAAATCATGGATTCCCCAGTCGTAGAAACGGTAAGCATATTTCTTGATAAAAGCCGTAATCTCACTGCTGGCGTATACATCATACGCATATTGAGCGAAACCGAATTCCGCTTCCTTATCGACGAATTCCTTCTGCAAACGTTTATCCCAGATACTTTGAATCCATCCTGTTTTTCTGGAAATCTTAACGAGCAGATACGGATTTTCGATAATCGCTTCCTCTTCTGTCATATAACCGCGCAATGGGCTATCGACAGCTGACTCCTCGGACTGCGTAGTCGCAACTGAAGCTGCAGCCACTTCTTTGGAACTTGCTGTAATGGCTAATGTCTTATAGCCAAGAGCTGGCAGCCCTGTCACGTCAGCCCACGTACCTTTGTCATCCGTATGCAGCTTCACAGGCTCTCCTGATTCACAATCGATCAGCGTTTCGTGAGCCTCTGGCAGCTGATCCTTCGGCAATAACACACGTGCATCCCGTTTCCAACCGAGATCATTATAGACTCGATAGGCAGCTGGTTTTCCTTTTTCGCTAACAAGCTGAATCGCTGTTTCAAGGGCTGCTTCCGCCGTGTTCAAATAGTCGCGTTGCTCCTGCCAGGAATGCTCCATCTGTTTGTAGCGATCGCTTTCCTTATCCTGCAGAAACTCTTTTTTCTCATATCGTCTTGGGAACAGGAACGTTTTGCAGTCCATCCCCCACGTATGTTCACCGAAGTGAAGGGCGTATTCATAGCTCAAATCAATTTGCTTCTTCGCAAGGGTAGCATCGAATGTTGCGTCCCCACTCAGCTTCGCTACTGCCAGCGCGCTTTCTGCAGCTGTAATCTTGCTTCGCAGCTCCCTCACACGAGAAACTTCACGTGGCGCCGTGCCGACACCGTGAATCCAAGAATCCGCCATATCGCCACGAATCACAGGCAGATCGGGATTTCGCGCGAGGAAATCTTCTGCAAAGTCTGTCAAACTGCCGATGTGTAGTTCGGCATTAAGACCGCTCTCTGCGATCGATTGCTTCATTTCTTGAATATAAGAAGGGTCGTGTGGACCATGATTATCGCTCGTTTGAATCATCGCTAGCCAGACAGGATGTTCCCATTCCTCTGGGGGAAGAATTCCTGTTCCATAGGAACCCTTCGAATAAAACGTTAACAACCGTTCGCCATCTGGTCCTTCCCAGAAAAAGACGGGAGGCACATCTGGCGGTGTGGATGCCGGGTTACAGCCCAGATGCAAAATTTTCACACCAGCCTTAGCTAGTAAGGATGGTACGGACCATGTGTGGCCAGGAACATCTGTCATTTTGGCATCCCTAGGTTTATAGCCATATTGCTCTGACAAATTGCGAGACACATACATCCCGCGAATCCATTCCTCCAACCCGCAAAACTCCGTATGTGTCGTATAAGGTAGCATGTGCCAGATCAATTGACGGTTCTCCAAAAACGCGAGCGCCTTCTCACGGTCCTCCGCCCTACTTCCATCCAACGATTGCTCGAGCGGCCAGGCCGACATCGTCCACACATATTTTTCGTGCTCCGCATTCGGAGCCGTCTTTTCACAAATATCAATCACATCTTTTAACATTTCTGTCCGATATCGCTGTACAACATCAGACACCCAGCCCGTAAAACCGATATCGAAATGAGTTTTAAACACAACGTAAATTTTCTCAAGCTTTTGCGCCATCGTCTGAACTCCTTTACCCGACATGATCTGTCTAATTGTCTCTGTATTCCTTATTTATCAAAATAAATAGGGTTCGTTAACGCAGCCATTAACGTCATGTCGACCTCTTGGAAATGCCGCCAAACTTCCGCACGTACAAATGTTGTGCCCTGCGCGTCGATTTGAATTGCAAGAACGCCGTCTGCCGATACTTCAACTTCCTTCTCCAAGCCCCGATTACTAATTAATTTCACCGTATCCCCGATTTTCAGATCCTCGGCTTGGAAAGAAACTACGCCGTTTGAATCCCCAGCTGGAACAATGTCTCCAACCATATAGGCACCGCAATTCAGCTGTAAGTAAGGTCCTTCAGGCGCATATGAAATGCAAACATGACCCAAGTCGATCGCACTCAAAATGCCATCCACCGATTTCTCAGAAGCGTATACCCATGTACATGGCATGGCATGCTTCACATAGGGATCCGGGCGATGTGTATCACTGCCTCCAACGGCAACCAGTCTTCTACCCAAGACGAGTTGATCATGCCACCATTGCAGTGCTCTCGCATTCCGATCTGCAAATGGCCCATTCCACACTTCTACCCAATCATGATCGACATTGAAATCCCATTCCCACGGACAAAATTCACAGTGAGGATGATTGATGACGATTTTGGCGCCATTTGCGCGAGCTTCGGCCATCTTAACCTCGACATCTTCCTGCCCTTTCACTCGGAAATCAAGGATGGGATCAGGGACACCTAGAAAATTGCTATGTCCGAAGTTCGTAGTAAACTCCATGCCAGGTATCATAAGCACATTCGTATTTCGTGGATAAGTCAGGTTCTGGCTAACCGTATTGTGATCGGTCATGGCGATGAAATCGCAGCCGAGTTCCTCCATAATTGCTGCGTTTTCCTCAAGTGTAAACGTACCATCACTATTCACGCTGTGTGTGTGCAGATCACCCTTAAGCCATCGAGGCGTTTTAAACAGAAATTCGATGGTAACGTGAACCGAACAACCTTCGCTCGGTACCTTGTAGGCGTTATGCAATACCGCCCAGTTGCCTGGCGTTAAGTCGCCTGACAAATAGCCAGGCGTAGCCTTTTCTAGACCAACTTGAAACTGTTTGCGCGCGCCTCCACTCCACCCTCTCACTCTCCCTGCATCCCTCAGACCCAGGTCGATGACTGCTCTCTGCGCACCGTGCGATTCAATCGTATACGATACCAGTAACTCCTCAACGTGCTCAGGCATTTCAAAAGGTACTTCGATATAAGCGCTTTGCTCTGAATGAGCAATTTGGCGCGTAATTGTCATAACTGAACGGTTTCTATCTTCAGGTTTCATCGCTTATCTCCTTGATTGGCGCCGCATTAGGATAGGCGCAAAGATGCAATAATAGGGTAATGATCAGAAGGGTAGCCCCCCTCAATTTGCCTTCTATCGACGATCGTTTCCAACAGTTCTACTTCAGGTGATACGAATATATAGTCAATGGGTTCTTCATCTGCACCACCATTGAAATCATGCGCAGTTCGACCTATAGGTCCTTCTAGAAGTGAATAAGCGTCTTTCAACCAACCTTTTGGTCCTTCTTCCCTAGACTCCCCGCTTAAATAACGGATAGTAGGATTGCTCGGATGACTATTCATGTCTCCCATCAGAATAACCGGCAATGGTTGGATAGACTGATGCGTGGCGATGTAATCCCAAATCACCTTCACACCGTTTTCTCTTGCTTCTTGGCTGCGGTGATCCAGATGCGTATTGTAGACAACAAATGCTTTATTGCTGTTCTTGTCTTTGAATCGAATCCAAGTACACATTCTTGGGAACATGCTGTCCCAGCATTTCGTTGCGACAACTTCTGGTGTATCGGATAGCCAGAAATGTCCCTCTTCCAGAACTTCAACTTGATCATTTTTATAGAAAATAGCATTATGCTCATCCTCATGCTCCCCAAACCGACCTGTGCCAATCCAATTGTAGGCCGGCAGCTCTTCATGAAGCTCCTTCAGCATGTCATAATAGCCTTCTTGTGTGCCGAAAAGAAGGGGATCGTGTTCTTGGATGGTTTGAGAAACACGCTTAACGCGATAAGGCCACGCATTGTCCCCATCCTTCGGCTCGTTATATCGTAAGTTGAAAGTCATGACCTTCCATGTCATCTCATTGCACCTCTTTTGTAGTTATTCTTTGACAGATCCTAGCATGATTCCATGGATAAAGTACTTTTGCAGGAATGGATAAATAATCAGAATCGGCACCATAGATACGACGATCTTGGCCGCATTGAGTGTTTTATCTGAAACCTTCATTAATAATTCCAATTTGGAGGAATCAAGCTCCAACATCGCGTTCTGACTAACAACTAGCTGCTGAATATACGTTTGCAGCGGATAATATTCCGCGCTGCGCATAAAGATCATTCCGTCAAAGAAAGCATTCCAATGACCAACAATACTGAATAACGTAACAGTTGCCATAGCGGGCAATGAAAGCGGCAGATAGACTCGAATCATCATATACCATGGGCCTGCTCCATCCATGTAACCCGCTTCGCTGAGCTCCTTCGGCAAGTTTCTAAAGAAGTTCATTAACAAAATAACGTTAAACACGGGGACTGCACCTGGCAGCACAAGCGCCCAGATTGTATTGAACATCCCTAAGGACTTAATTGTTAAATATAATGGGATAATGCCACCTGTAAATAGCATCGTGAATAACATAAACCACATATACACAGTCCGATGCGGGAATTCCTTGTTGCTTCTTGATAAAGGGTAGGCCATCATGACAGTCAATATGAAATTAATGCCACCGCCGAGCAACACCCGTTTGACAGAGACCAGAAAGGCATTGAAAAAGTGCGGCTCTTCCAAAATTTTACGATAAGATTCCAAAGTAAAGCCAACAGGCCAAAACTTAACGAGGCCGCCTGCCGCTGCTGCGTTATCGCTAAACGAGACAGAGAATACGTGTACAACAGGCGCAAGCGACATGAACGAGATGAGAAGCATAACTAAGATGAGAATGGCTTCGGCTACCTGAGCGGATATTGTTTTATTTCGTACCATAAGTATTCACCTGCTTCTTTAGAAAATTCTGTAATTAGCGTATTTGTAAGCTATCTTGTAAGAGATGATAATGAGAATGAATCCGATCATCGATTTCAATAGGCCGACGGCAGTAGCTAAGCCATATTGCGCCTGCACGAGTCCAACCCGATATACGTACGTATCAATAATATCGCCTGATTTGTAAACAAGTGGATTATACAAGTTGAAAATTTGATCAAATCCTGCGTTCAGAATATTACCAATGCTTAACGTAGCCAACAATACGACGGTAGGAATCAAACTTGGCAAAGTGACATACCATAACTGTTTCAATCGATTAGCGCCATCCATTTCAGCCGCTTCGTAAAGCGAAGGATTGATGCCAGCTAGAGCAGCTAAATAAATGATGGCAGCGAATCCAAATTCCTTCCAAATATCAGAGCTAACCACAATGGTAGGAAACCAGCTGTTTTTTGCCAAAAACATGATCGGTTCGAAACCAAACATTTTCAACGCACTGTTGATGATGCCGTCCAAAGACAACATATCCATCACGACACCTGCTAAGATGACCCAAGAAATAAAATGAGGAAGATAGACAACCGTCTGTACCCATCTCTTGAAAATATGAAATCGAATTTCATTAAGCAATATCGCAAATGTGAGTGGAACGATTAAGTGAGCAATAATTTTACAGACCGCAATAAATACGGTATTAAAGAAGATTGTTTTGCTGTCTTCCAGCTCAAACATGTACGTGAAATTTTCGAGCCCAATCCAAGGGGAGTCCCAGATGCCCAATCCGATCTTAAAGTTTTGAAACGCAATGGCGATTCCAAACATTGGAATAAGTTGGAAAATAATGAGCAGCACAATTCCCGGCAAGAGCATCAAATGGTAGTGCTTGTAAAAAGATCTAATATTCATCAGCGATACACCTCTGTTCCAATCATGATTGTACAAAAAGCGCACCACCAATCGGTTAGGCGGTGCGCTCTTGGTCATTACACGTTTATTTTTTGGATTTACTCAGTTCATCTGTTACTTCTTTCGTAATTTCGTCGCCGCCTTGTGCTTTCCAATCGGTTACGAACTTATCAAAGGCTTCCAGCGGCTTCTCACCCATTACAATACCGAAGAACGTTTCTTTCTCCAGCTTTTGCAGATTAGCCCACTTTCTTTCCATCGTTTTGGTGTTAGCTGTAAATTCGCTATACACTTTATTCATGTTTTGTTTCAACAAATCTGCTGGAGCTGTGTAGCCATAATAGCCAGACCAGTCTTTCAAATCCGCTTTAGGATTCGCTTTATCGCGCGTTGCTTTATCAAACATTTCTTTCATTTCTGGACTCAGCTCTTCTGGCTTGGTTTGCCCACCCATAGCCTTTTTCAACATATCCGACTTTCGTTCAACCGCATCTGCAAAATCGAAGGTCGCATTCCCAATTGGCCAGTGTTCTGCACTTACTGAGAAATCAAGTTTCAAAGCATCTGGGTCTACTTTACGCTGCGCATTGATAAACGTGTTCGCGTAGACCATTGCGGCTTCAGGGTTTTTCATGCCTTTCTTCACAACGATAAACTGTGTACTCACAGGCACCATCATTGTATTCACTGTGCCTTTCGCATCAGGGATCAAATAGGGTACGAAATCAGCCTTTGGATTGAGCTTCATCGTGTCAGCTGCCAAACCGCCGGACCACCATGGCCCGAAGAAAACACCTGACTTACCAGATACGATATTCTCGTTCGGATCTTTACGCAGCGCAAATTCCTTATCAATCGCGCCAGCAGCATACATATCACGCAGCTTACTAAGTGCTTGTTTCGTTTCTGGTGTGATCGAAGCATAGACAACCTTGCCTGAGCTATCTTTAATCCAGTTGGAAACACCCTCAACGCCACCGGATGGATACGCGCCAAACGCTTGGAATATACCTTTGAAATCTCCACGTTGCGCTTTCCCATTAACAGCTAGCGATTTCTCAAACCCAGCAATTCCCATTGTATCCGCTTTACCATTTCCGTCTGGATCTTTCTCAACGAAAGCTTTGGCAATCGCGGTTACATCGTCAACCGATTTCGGCGGTTGCAGCCCCAATTTATCCATCCAATCCTTGCGTACCCACACCATACTTGCAGCATCCGCTTGTACGCTAATATTCGGAATACCCATTAATTTACCCTTATAGGTCGCTTTCTCAAGCGCTTTATTATTCGTTGAACCATACAATTCTTTTGCCAACGGTGACGCATATTTCTCATATACTTTGGTCATATCCTCAATTTGGCCCGCCTCAGCTAATGCTAGGAAGATTTGCTCATTCACCAGCATAACGTCAGGTAAGTCGTTGCTCGCGATCGCCAGTTTCATTTTTTGCTCATGGTCCTGAGGAGCGGCATACCAGAGAATTTTAAAGTTAATATTCGTTTTTTGTGAAATATATTTCATGTACTGGTTGCTCTCTACCGTATCACCAGCCGGCAGCTTAGCCCCAGGGCTTAAACTCTTAAACGTAGTAACTTCAATCGGACTTGGCATCTTAAAAGGATCCACTTTCACGTTGGAATCCGCCGTCGATTGTCCGCCATCCTTACTAGTCCCTGCGTTGTTGGTAGAACATGCTGTCATCAGAACAGCGATTGCCATCATGGAAATTAGAGCTTTTTTATTCTTCATAATGCCCCTCCTCTTTAATTACCCTACACTTACATCTTAAAGAAAATGAAAGGCATCCGGGTCCATTTCTGTCTTATGTTTAGGAGCAAATCGTCTCGTATTCGGCAACTTTGAACGTCTAGTAGACGAAAGTGCACTTTTTAGGAGACGATTTGTGACCAATCCTCCTAGTTATGACTGGCTCTTGCGGAACTCTCCAGGCAGCATCCCTGTTAACTCCCGAAACACCTTGCTAAAATATTTTTCATTGGGATACCCAGCCTGTGTGGCGATCCACCCAATGGATTTGTTGGTCTGTGTAAGCATGGCTTTCGCGTGATTCACCCGTACTTCACGGATAAAATCGTTGAACGTTTTCCCAGCAACATCCCGAAAACAACGGCTGAAATAGCTGCGGCTCATATTCACCCTTTTCGCAATATCCGGCAATAAAAGGTCATGTTGGAACTCCGATTGAATAATATCGACGGCTTTCCATACACATGCATTCACTTCTGGTGAGTAAGGTCCCTCGTCTTCATCCGCAAGCGTCGTCAAATGAAGATGCTGAACTTGTGTATCCCTAGATCGCACATTTTGCTCTTCCATCTTCTTCACAATTCGTCTTAGAACCTCATCCATGTGCTCATGTTCAAGCTCGACCTTCGTAATGTAATCCAACGCCCCCAAACGAAGTGCTTCCTGGATAAGTTCGAAATCCTGATGAAACGTCAAAACGACCATGCTGATATCCTTGTACTTCTCCTTTACAGACCTCATTAAATCAATGCCTGACATCACAGGCATCGCTAAATCGGTGATGAGCAAGTCAACTTGATTGTTCTCAAGAAACTCCAATGCTTTTTTACCATTCCCAGCTTCGCCTACGACTTCTAAATTATGCTCACGCCAAGGCATCATTGTAATGAAACCTTTTCGTACCAAGTGATCATCGTCAACAACCATAACTTTTATCATCAGACCACTCCTCCTATCGGAAGACGAAGAACGATCGTCGTCCCTGCACCGATTGTGCTTTCAATACGAAAACTTGCTGCTGGGCCAAATTGAAATTTTACCATGCGATACACATATTGCAGCCCAATGCCCATGCCTACCTTCTTTTTCTCTAATGTATTTTCGCTCATCAATTGAGTGATATCTTCCTCTGTCATGCCGTCGCCATTATCCTTCACTTCAATAATGACATGTGATAGGCCATCTTCAATTACGCTCACTTCAATCACACCATTGTCACCCAAGCCATGATATAACGCATTCTCTACTAGCGGCTGAAGAATAAACCGAGGAACTGCCAATTCAAGTGCTTCAGAATCCGCATGGATCTTCACATCAAAATGAAAATTGTAGCGGATCCCTTGCAACTCGACATAATTTTTCAGAGCCTCAATCTCATCTTTAATTCGTGCAGGTCCACCTTTACCGAGATTATAATAGAGCACTTTATTTAACGTAGATACCAACCGATCAATATCCTTCTGTCCATTGGCACGAGCCAGCCATCGAATCGTATCCAGCGTATTATGTATAAAATGAGGATTGATTTGGGTCATTAATTTCTCTACCTCAAGAAAGGCTTTACTCTGTTCCTTCTGCTCAACCTCACTAATAAGTTCAAAAATGCGACTTCTCATTTCGGCGAACTCTCTGTAGATCATAGAAAACTCCGAAATCTGCGATTGCCTTCTAGGAAAGACCTCATTATTACTTTTTACATTACGAATATCCGTACTGAGCAGGTTAAGCGGCCGATACACCGTTCGCCAAATCAGCCAGGCAATAAAGAAACTCGCGATTAACGTTAAAATGGCAAAAAACACAAACTGTTTCATCCATCTATATACTTCGAGGTTATAGACCGAATTGGGAACTGCAGACATGACTTTCCATGTTTGGTTACTCGCTTCCTCGAACATACGATATTTACCAGTAATGTCCTTATTCGAATCGTCTGCGGCATACACCATCCCCACTGGGAAATCAGCCGAATTCTCGCTATAGACAATTTTGCCGTAATTATCGAGGATCAGATGCACCAAGTTGCCGCCGAATTGATCATTGTCTTTGAGGATGCTTTCAGCCAATTTAAAATTCGTTTCAATATAGACATACACATCATCACGATCCGGCAGCTCCACTTTACGCAGAATCGATAGCACTTGATTGCCATCAATTGGATTTAAAGAAAGATGTGGTCCCATATACGTAAGTTTATCGAATTTAATGAGAACAGGAAGATTCTTCAGATCATAATTGTCATTCACACTAAAATTCTCAAATAATGCCTGATTGTCATTCTCAAAATAGTAAAACATCAATCCCAGCGTAGGGTTCGTAAAATGAATCAATCCTAACTCACTTCTGATCTCGTCGTTCAATCTTTTCTTCTCATAGATATCAGCTGACAAATAGGTTTCAAGGCTTTTGCCCACTCGACCGTCAAAGGCGAGCTGCTGCGAAGTATGGTTCAACTGGCCTATGGTATCTTCCAACATAATCCTGACTTGATGCAAATTACTCTGGGCACCGCCCTCCGCCTTATTTTGCAAAATGGCATACATAGAGAAATAAGAAATGCTTCCAATCAGAATTAATGGCGCAAGCGAGCTAATAAACAGAATTATGATGAGCCGATATTTTAACGAATGCGGTTTCGGTGGTAATCCAAATTTCTTCCATCCTGTCATGATTCAGCCTCGCTTTGTTGTTATTTATTCTAGTATTGCCTAGTATACAAAACAAATAAAGCGCTAACAACCGTTAGTCAGGATGCAGCATTTGGAAAATGAAAAGACAAGAACCCGGTATGTGTGTTGATTCATGTGAAATTCATTTGTTTTTATTTGTATTGTGTTGTTTTGTGATTGTCTTCAGTTTTGAAATGCATTATGATAAATTCACAAATACCTATTTTGCTTAGAGAGGCAGGAAGACTTATGAACAGATGTAATCGTGTAATTATCATTGGCTGGGATGGAGCTGGGACATTTATCCGTGACGCTCATACACCGAATTTAGACCATTTGTTCAAGGCGGGAGCTCATACACTTGATGCGCAAACAGCATCGCCAACAATCAGTGCAGAGTGTTGGGGGACGCTGCTCCACGGGGTTGATCCATCCAAACATGGACTTCATAATGCTAAAGCTGGAGCTGAGGAATTTCCAAGTGATTCCTTATATCCTTCCATTTTCCGAGTTGCTAGGGAAGCCTTTCCTAATGCCAAATTAGCTGCTTATAGTGCTTGGGAACCCATTAATTCTGGCATCATCGAGGCAGCCATCGGTGTCCATAAGGTTTCCATGCGGGATGATCAACTTGTACTAGCAATTGCTGCATATATCAAAGACAATCCTGACTTCAAGCTGCTTTACGTCCAATTGGATCTACCCGATGCCGCAGGCCATAAGCATGGCTACAATACACCGGAGCAGCACCTCATCATCGAAGAAGCTGATCGTCATACAGGAGTTATCCTGGATGCGCTAGCAGAAGCCGGACTTATGGAAGATAGTTTGATTATCGTAGTTACAGACCATGGTGGAGGCGGTGAAGATGCATTCGGGCACGGGAGTGATCATCCACTAGACAAAACAATCTTCTGGGGCTGTGCAGGTCCAGGAGTTGAGTCCGGAACCACACTTGCTAACGTGGCCATTGCTGATACTGCAACTGTCGTTGCGCATGCGCTCGGACTTGATGTACCTTCTTCTTGGGAAGGAAAGCTGCCTGTCGGATTGTTCCGTGAATAATTTACGTCATCATACTTAAATAACGAGAGTAGGTTATCTCAAAAGTAAATATTATAGAAATGTGAGTCACTCTCAAACGTTTGAGAAGCAGCAGGCCGCTTACCTGCCTGAATTAGTCGGTTTTTCCGACTAACTCCCTCCTGCGGGGTGCTTTCCTGCCCGAGTAAGTCGGTTTTTCCGACTAACTCCTTCCTACGTGCCGCTTTCCTGAGAGACAACGGAGGCTAAAACAAAGGAGCTAATTATATGCAAAAAAGCCCAACCATCAGATTCTGTGGTTGGGCAAGACTATAACTAATGTATATTATCATTTATTAATTTGAGACAGTTTTTTAAAAAACTCTCACTTTCTTTTCCTCAAGCCGCCTCTTTTGACCCTTTTTTCACTAAAAGGAAGTAAGACAGCATCGCCGCGGCGCTAGTGGTTAAAATGATGGCACCGAGCGGAACAGCCGTGTCTTCACCGGCAATGCCGACTAATGGAGAAACAACCGCACCGAGCAAAAAGGGAATGACACCCATCAGCGCAGCCGCACTTCCCGCCATATGCCCCTGGCTCTCCATCGCAAGAGGGAAAGCTGCCGTGGACGTAATACCGATGGCCGCTACAAAGAAAACGAGCGGAATCACGAGTGCGTACAGCGGCCCGTGGAATATAGCCACCAGTAAGACGGCGATGCTGGCTGCGCCAGCAAGGAATAAACCGAACAGCAGGAAGGTCTGCTCCGATACACGGTGAGCCATTCGACCGACCAACTGCGAGCCAATGATCAAGGTGATGCCGTTCGAGCCGAACAACAATGCAAATACCGTAGGTGAAACCCCGTAAATATTTTGATAAATAAAAGGTGTACCCGAAACGTACGCGAACACCCCTGCGATCATGACCCCCTGCGCGAGCATATAGCCCGTAAAGGAGCGATCGCGCAAAAGCGATCCATAATTCCGCAATTGCTGAGCAAAATTGCTAGGACTGCGACGCTCCACAGGCAGCGTTTCTTTGAGCCTCCATTTTGTCATAGCAAGGAGGAAGGTTCCCAGCAGTGCTAAAGCAACAAAGACGCCGATCCAGCTCGTGAGCGCTAGAACACCGCTTCCCGTCACTGGCGCCACAAGTGGGCCCAAATTTCCGACTAGCAAGAGCAGCGAGAAAAATTTGGTAAGCTCGTGACCGCTAAACATATCGCGTGCGATTGCACGGGAAATAACAATACCCGCCGACGCAACAAATCCCTGCACGAGCCGAGCAAAGATCAGCAGCCATATACTTGGCGCGATCGCACAAGCTATGGATGCAGCAACATATAGCGCCATGGAAATGAGCAGCGGCTTGCGTCTTCCGTAGACATCGCTGAGCGAACCCATGACCACTTGGCCGACTCCCAGTCCGAGTAAGCAGGCGGTCAAGCTGAGCTGGACGAGGGAAGCTGTCGTACCGAATTGTTCCACAATCTGAGGAAAGGCCGGTAAATACATATCGATGGTAAAAGGGCCGAGTGTCGAAAATAAACCGAGCAGCAGCGCTAGTCGAACGGCATGCTGTTTGTTCGTGTTGGTCATCGTATGAGGTTCTCCTAATCTTCATTCCTTATCCGGAACTCTTATCTCTTTTTTGTTACACCATAACATAACTGTATAGTTTTTGACAACAGTTATATTGCGACGTCGTCATAGTAAAAAGCAGCTGATCCAGGAATTTCCTGTACCAACTGCTTCTCGACTGACTTCGTTAGGGTATTTGAACTTTCACGATAGTAGATTCCTCTCCTGTTTATACTTTATACGTATTTTATTCGAGGTAACCAAAGATACTCCGATAACGAGGATGACGGAACCGATAATTTGTGCGAGGCTAACTCTAGTTCCCAATAAAATAAATCCAACAAGCATAGCGATGAACGGTTCTAAATTAATATAGTTGGCAGCTCGGCTTGCCCCAACGACCTTAACTTGGTAAGCCCAAATCAGCGAACATATCGCCTGTATGACAACCGCTGAGATCAAGAGTAATCCCCATGCCCATAAATGCCAACTAACATGCAAGACAGGTTCGTAAACAATAACGACAGGTAAAAGCATGCTGGTGCCGACTAAGGTGCTATAAACCGTTATTATAAAAGGATCCATCTTTTCGGCTATTTTCCTTGTCTGGATAATAGAAACGCTAAATGCAAACATCGAAATGAAAATCAAACCTATGCCCATGTTCAAATGAATATCTCTTCCAAAGGCAATGACCAAATAGACACCGATTAACGCTAAAACAGAGCCTGCAGCTATTCGCATGGTAATGGCCTCTTTCAGAAAATAAGCCGCTAGAATAGCGGTAGTAATGGGGACCAACGCGATTATTAATGCAGCGGTAGTCGCGTCCGTTTCTTTTAAGCCAATAAAGAAGGTACCATGATGGATAAGTATGGCTGTGATCCCGAGAGGCAATAATTGTTTCCAGTCCTTCATGTTAACCCGGACTAATTTTCTCGTAACCAGTCCGTAAATCAGTAAAACGATGATGGATAATGTCAATCGTAACGCGGCCAGCAACAAAGGAGAAAACTCCTTTGAAAGCATGGAAGCAAATACAAAATTGCTTCCCCAAAGGGTTACACAAAATAAGAGCAATCCGTCTGCCCGTTTCAACACATCCACCGTCTTTCCCTCATGTAACTAGCTCAATACGAATCGCATGATGCAGCCCAATGCCATAACCTGATGAAGCCGTGTCTTTGCCGACTATCTTAAAAGTAAGCGAATGTTCGCCTTTACTCAGCGATGTCTGGCCTAAGAAAATTCGTATGACAGGTATAGCGTTCTCCGTATCACAATACTGGTTTACCCGATCGCCAATGGTGGTACCGTCAAGATACGCTTGAACAATTCCCCTATCCCGTCCCATGGAATAATCCGCAAACAGTTCAACGTTACGTGTGTCGTCAGGCCAGTGGAATGCCATTTCGACATATTGTCCCACCTCTGAAGCCTTACAAACCCGACCTTCCCCGATATGCTGCTCCGGATCAAACGGCAGCCCCCCTGTATCCCAAGGGAACAAGCATTGAACCGGGTACAAATATATGGAAGATTCCGTCTTCTTCATTTCTTCTTTCACGTAGATTTCCGGCTCCGGCCACGGACTCTCTATCACTTTTGCCGCTGTATCTTCTGGAAATGGAAACAGCAGCCTCGCTCCGAAAGAAAGGAAATTAGAGCTATTCAACTGCGATTGTATAGAAAAGGGAAGCGCATAACTATGGGGACGATCGCCAAAGCTTCCTGTTGTTGCTCGGACAATTACGGATTCACCTTTGACATGAAGCCAGCATGCCAATTCGCTATCTGGATTCTCTGCCTCATATCGGTCAAAATTCTCCTCGCAATTCGCCCAATAGCTAATCCGATAGGTTTCACCGTTGTGCAACTCAAATGGCAATTCGATGCCTTCAACCAGCTGCTTCCGCGTGATCAGGATCGTTCGGTCCGTTTCAGGGGCGGACCTCCAATCGGAAGTATGCTCATCCGGAGGTAACAATCGGCTTACCCGTATAGGGAATTGCTCCTGCACGGAAAGACCGGCTGCGAGGTTATCCCTAAATCGAACATTCTGCAAAGAAGGGCCAGTTACATGGAAAAAGGTGCTGAACATCAGCTGACTTCCCGGTGCAGGCGAACCGTCGTAAACTTTAGCCATTTTCAAATATGCTTTGCGCTGAAAAACGCCAGACATGACGGCATATTTGGCCTCCATATCAGACAGACTGCTCACGAACGGAGCGATATCCGCGCCTGCTTTGTAAAGATACACCAGCGCAATCATGGAACATACGATACAGACGATATCATGGGATTGGTATTTCCGCTCGTTCATCGGATTTTCTGCCCCATCATAAAACCATCTGCCGTCCGTCTCCCACTCCCGGATCATATACCATAACAAACCGCGAGCATATTCCAACAATCGGGCCTTCATAAGGGGATCAGATTCGTAGAAGCCGGTTTTTGCAACAGCCATAGCAACTAATGCAACTACGTTATCGGTGGCGTCTACGACCGGATTTCCTTCCGAACTACCCGTAGGATTATACTCCGTCCAATAATAAACGCGGCCATTCCAAACCCCTTTATGAAACCCGTAACGAGGAATTTGGTTCATAACAAAAGATCTTGCGTCTTCCAAATAATGCTGTATCCCAGTTCGCTCATACATATGGATGTGGAGGGAGGCGATGGCTGCGCATACATGGTGATCAGGCTCGTGAAGATGCCAGTTATAGCCGTATCCGTCTAACCATTCCCAATCGAACACATAATCCCACCCTCCAGCCCATCCGGGACGTGGGTGGAACTCCTCTGGATAGAACTGCTCCACAAAATCGTTCGTTCCGTCTTCTTTCCAGCGCGTAAATCGAAGAAAGGCGAGAAGTTCTTCAGCACGGTTCCAAAACTGTTGATCCTCGGTTAATACGTAAGCCGGCAAATATTCCTGCAAAATATAATCATGCATGCGTCTCGGATAGTAACGGTTGCTATAGGTGAGGGTTTGTTTATCATGACCAGTCATGAAAGGTTTAAATGGCATAGCTTTATCAATGACCAAGCGTTCGTGAACAGTCTTTCCTATGACATTGGAGACGACTGGTGTTTCAGCATCCCTTTTAACCGTGTCATTTGCCACTTGGAACGTCACAAGCTTCTCTTCCATTTCCGTTAAACCCCAAAAAAACGAGCGAAACAATGGGATCGTCCATATGTTGTGATTGGATGGATGCAGCTGGAGATCAGGCAGTTTGCTCCAAAATTCCTCTGGAGAAAGAAATTCAGTAACATCTTCCACATCGAAAACTAAATAGGGTTCGCCATATGCGTTCTTTAATAGTGAACTATTCATTCCCTCTCCTCCGCATCACAGATCAAATAAATAACATGTATCATACTTGTATCGTAATTGAATATCAATTAAAATACTAGTGAAAATGTAATTTCTTTTTACGCTATAATTGAACAACCAAATATGAATGAAAGAATGATACAAGATGAGACGAGAAAGCAATTTCCGGTATTCCCAACTGGCTAACATTTTACGCGAACAAATATTTTCCGGTTATATGAGGCCGGGTCAATATCTTATGTCTGAGAATGAATTGTGCAAACACTATCAGATGAGCAGAACTTCAGTCCGAAAGTCATTAGAAGAATTACTGAAAGAGAACTTGATTGTCAAAAAGGCAGGACAAGGCACGATTGTTTCTCCTGATCTCGTCATCCCGGTGACACAGCGTAAAACACTGCGCATCGTTGCAACCTCTCCTTCCCATTTTGCCGATAACGCCATGCAGTTGATTATTGATAGATTTCAAGAGCAACACTCGAACGTTGATGTCAAACTGCTGAGCTTACCTTCTGATGATTTTTGGGCGAACATAAGGACGAGCAGTGAAATGGGGCTGCAGCCAGACCTCATCTTTGTGACCGACCGACAATTTATGGAGAGGGATCAAGCTGAGACCTTTGTTGATTTGCGGGAGCCGCTAAAAGGATGTCTTCCATCGATGTATCCTAGAATGGTAACTACCTTTCGCCGTGAAGATGCCGTGATCGCTGCACCGGTTACTTTTTCCACCGTTTATCTGGCGTATAACCCGAATTTATTCGATAAATATAACGTACCGCGACCGGATCCGAATTGGACCAAGGACGATTTCATCCATGCTGCACAGAAGCTTTCAGTCGATACAGATGGCGATGGTATTGTAGATCAATATGGGATCTCCCTTCATTCATCTTCCAGTCGCTGGCCTGTATTCGCCTTGCAGAACGGTGTTGATTTCAAAAGCACGACACACAAAGAACCTCTTATGAAGACGTTAACCTTTATCCACGATCTCCTTTATCGCTTGCGGATCGCTACGTTATCCTCGAAATATCATTCGAGCTCAGAAGCATTTATCCATGAGAAAGCAGGCATGGTTCTTACTACATCGATCGAGCTAGCAGGCTGGAGAAACGAAAATCTAGGCTTTGAGCCGCAGGTGGCAGCTCTCCCCTTTGGCGATCTGAAAGCTACACTGCTATTAGCCAATGCTTTTATGGTGCCAGCCGCATGCAGCGACTTGGATCTAGCCGTCCAATTTCTTCAAATCGCTTGCGACACCGACGTACAGGAAACGATCAGTAGGACCTCACAGTTCTTATCTGTTCTGAAGTCAGTCAACGAAAAACTTTGGGATAAGGATACGCTTGAATCTCTTAACATCGTGAACGATTCGATCGAAAACAGCTATTTTCAACATGAGCTATTTACGGATTGGACAATGCTTGAGGAGATAGAAGCTGAGATGGGTTTGTATTGGGCTGGACTGGAGTCGGCCTCCGCAGTCGCTGAAAGGCTGGAGAGTAAGCTGCTTACCTAGCTGATTTCTAGCGCCTTCGTAAAATTAAGCAGACAACTAAGTATTCATCAGAAGTCTGCTTATTTCTTGCATTCATTGTCCCCTCCCCCAAATATTGCAAAATAATTACGGGGGGATTTGTTAATAATAGGTAATGACTTATTAGCAGCGAGGTGATGATGACATGAAACTCAATAAAATTAATTACCAAGCGCTCATGGAATCACAAACCTCTACCCTCGAGCTAGAGCCTGGAGATCTCGAGTTTCTAATCGCACAGATCCACGAACATTTATCCTATACAGAAGATCTAAAGACGCATAACCTCGAATTTAACAATCAACCTTGCGCATTGGTATATATAGAGTCGCTTGTACAAGCCGAAGTGCTTCAATCTAGCGTTATTCAGCCGTTGTTGGAATCTAATTCTGGTGTTGTGGAGCAAATCGTAACTTCAATCGATGTCAAGCATTCCAATGATGTTCTTCAAATTGGGAAGTATCTACTTAATGGCTCTTGCATAATGGTCATGGAGAATGATCCTATCGCGCTCATGATGCTAGTCGCACAATCACATGTCCGTAATATCCAAGAACCCAAAGCTGAACAAGTCATTCAGGGTTCACACGAAGGCTTTATAGAGAGCTTAAGCACAAACATTTATTTGCTCCGCAATCGGATCAAAAGTCCAAAATTGAAGGTCAAGTACTTTACAATAGGCCGTGTCACGAATACGAAAGTAGCTATGATCTATATGGATAACATAGTTGATCCAACCATTACCCAAGAATGCGAGAAAAGAATTCGGTCAATTGATCTGGATTATTTATATTCCGCAGGAAATATCGACGAGATGATCGAGGAGCACCCGTTTTCGCCTTTTCCTCAATCCCTTCAGACCGAAAGGCCGGATCGTGCTGTTTCTTATTTAATGGAAGGGAAAATTAATATTCTCGTTGACGGTAATCCCAGCGTTTTGGTACTTCCCATCACTTTTTTTTCATTTTATCAATCCCCCGATGATTACAACAACAGATGGATCACAGGGACGTTTTTTCGTTGGATTCGATTAATTAGCTTTATTTTGGCCATATCTTTACCTGCGATCTATATCGCTACCGTCTCGTATAATTCCGAAGTACTACCGATTGGCATCCTATATTCCGTTAAGGTTTCATTAACCTACGTTCCATTACCGCCAATCTTGGAAGCAATCACCATGCAAATTATACTTGAATTGCTGAAAGAAGCTTCGATACGACTGCCCTCACCCATCGCCCAAACGATTGGTATTGTCGGGGGATTAGTCATAGGCACGGCCGTTGTGGAAGCACATTTGGTTTCTCATACCATGATTGTTGTTATCGGATTGACGGCAATTGCCTCTTTTGCAACTCCGATTAATGAGCTTGGAACCAGTTTGAGGATTCTAGGGTTTCCGACCATGCTTGCCGCATCAATGTTTGGCTTTTTCGGGATTGCCATCATGATGATGATCATCTTTATACATCTGTGCAAGTTAGAGACATTAGGGGTCGCTTATTTCGAACCTTTTGGTCCTTTTACGGGTAAGCAGAGTCTAAAAGATATTTTTCTAAGACTCCCTACATGGAGGAACAATAAACAACCTGGCAACACCAAACACTCCTTCTTCGTGAGGTGGAAGCGTCCTTGAAACCTACGATAAGTAGAACTCACTTGTTTTTTCTGATCATCAAGACGCAAATTGGCATAGGGCTATTATCTTTACCTTCGAAAATCCAAGGTTCAGCGAAAGGGGATGCTTGGATCTCCGTGCTTGTGGCCGGGGTTGTCATTCAGTTATTGCTTTTCGTATATTGGCAGCTGCTCAAAAAATTTCCCAATCAGACCTTAAGTGAATTGACGGTTCGAGTGTTTGGAGCTTATGTTGGTAAAGCTCTAAATTTAATCTACTATGCTTTTTTCATCGTTATTGCGGGTTATGCATGTACACTCTATGTGAAATTAGTGAATACGTGGATGCTCGCGCTTACGCCTAGCTGGGTACTCCTTTTGCTCATCATAGGGACCGGTGTCTATCTAGCCATTGAAAATTTGCGCGTCATTGGTAGATTTTTCTTATTATGTTCCGTACTTTTTGCCCTGCTGCTCTTGATCAGTTTTTTAAACTTTTCGAACGACATGCAATTTACTAACATTTTGCCAGTGGGTCAATCCGGTGTTGGGCAAATCTTCAAGGGAAGTGAAAGCACCTTTTTTTCAATGCTAGGTTTTGAGGTGATCCTCTATTTCTCTGCCCATGTCCAAAATAGCCCCAAAGGGTTGCTCCGTGTGATCTCCTTAGCAAATGGCTTTGTTACGTTATTCTACACGTACTTTGTATTCCTTTGCCTGATTGGATTTAGTCCTACCGCGTTAGCACAAGTGAATGAACCCGTTTTGTTTATTTTCAAAGGGTTAACTTATCAATTGTTTGACCGCTTGGATCTGATCTTCTTGACGATTTGGATTATTCCAATGACCGCCACCATTGTGTCTTATCTATGCATAGCTGGCAAAAGTCTAACTACAAATCAATCCTCTTATCGATGGATGATTTTGTTCAGTGGGGGGCTTATCTTTCTATTAGCGTCCTTTCTTTCCACATTGGAAAATTATGATGTCTTCAGTAAGTGGTTAGAATATGGCTACCTGATTATGATTGTCGTGATTCCACTGCTGTTATGGATGATGTCCTTCTTGCGGAAAAACATGAAAAAGGTCGGGTCAACATGAGAAAAAAACTTGTTCTTACGGTTTGCTTAGGATTTCTAGCTATGCTCCTCACAGGCTGCTGGGACATTCAATATTTAACGAGTAAAAAGATGATAAATGGCGTAAGCCTTGATAAAGCGAAAGATAATCAAATCCTCGGAACGATAAGAGCCGTTATTTTGGAGAGTAAAGGTGGCGGACAATTCGATGTGAAGGATGAACTCATGCAAGCAACGGGGGATTCCGTTTCCAATCTTGGTCACACATTAGATAGTATGCTTCCCGGTACCATTGAAGCAAGCAAGAACCATGTGGTTATCATCGGTGAAGATCTGGCGAAAGGAGGGTTAATGTCAACTTTAGAATTTTTTTATCGGAATCCTAAAGGGTATCTGAAATCGTATTTTATCATAAGTAAGGGAAGAGCCTCTGACATACTCTCATTTAAACAAATAGAAAAGGGTCCTGTTGCTTTTGGCATTAAACAATTGATTGATGGCGCAGTGCGTACGACGGTTGTTCCTGAGCAAACGAACTATTCGATATGGAGTCAAATCACGGATCCAGGTGAAGATACGGTTGTTCCCATGATTCGTAGTATTAATAATAAAGCTTTAGTCGTTGACAGTAGCGGATTATTTGATGGTGACAAATTCACTGGTGTGACTTTGTCCCGTGAGGAAAGTATCATCCTATTGCTTCTAAAAGACAAGCTGTACAAACATGCCTTCTTGGATATTCCAATTGGGCAGAGTTCTGCACCGAACAAGTCTAGCAAGTCAGAGACTACTTTGATTGTTTTTGAAGTAAGGAAATTAAAGAGAGCCTTCGAAGTTTCTGTTGATCCAAATACGCAAGAAATCGAAAGCACTGTTAAGATTGACCTCTATGGTGCGCTTAGTAGCTCCCCAAGCAGTTTGGGCCAAAAAATCGATAGAGAGCAGCTAAATCAAGAATTGTCTGCAGTACTAAACAAACAAGCAGCGGGCGTCGCAAAGCAATTGCTAGAAGCGAATTGCGATGCGCTTGGAATAGGAAGAAAGCTCAGAGTAAAGTACCCTGAGCGTTGGAAAAACATCGACTGGAAGAACAAATACAAGGATGTGAAGTTAAAGACGAATGTTCAAGTGCACATAACAAGTACAGGGGCTATCAGTTGAAGATCTTAGAAGGCTAGCGTAGCATTACGCCAATCTCCTTGGCCAATTGAAAGCTCCAAATGCCATTCAAAAGATGCATTTGCTAGAATCCGTTGTGCAGTCCCATTTGCGACTGCCATTTCAAGTGAATCATAATAGCCGATGCTAGGCTCTAAGGCACAAGTAACTCGATCGTTAAACATCCCTTCGTCTATCCACACTCCTAGGAATGGAACCTTATCTGGTGGGACAGACATGATCAAGAAGTTACCGCTTTCTTCGCCATATAACCCTGACCAGCCCTCTGGCACCTTGCTTTCGCAATAAAACTTTCGACCATCCCGAGTAACTTCTGGGGAAAGCCGCGACACGTCTTCCCATGCGTAGGATTCGCCATTCTTCAACGTGTTACCTTCGTACACGCAGAGCATCTCCTTCATGGATGCTGGAAGAAGAACACGCGTCGGTTCCGTGACACTAAATTGGGGATGCGGCACCCACAAAAAGGGAATTGGTTGATCACTATAATTGTAAACATGGTAATCAAGCCGCACCCGATCCGCAGATGGGAATGAGATTCGTCTCATGAACCGATAGGGAGCCTTTGGGCTCCGAACGGAACAAATAACTTCGTTACCTTCGATCACGTACTCCCATGGCAGCGCCCAAAGTTCACCATGATCAGGTAAATGAACATAGTTATCCATTTCCGCTGCACATGCCGTAATCGTAGGAAAACATTCATCCCAACCGCTCATATCCCAATCCGTGAAGGTGGAGCCGTATTTCGGCTGTCGCAAAGAACGAGGACCAGAGTCCAGCATCCACTCCTTCCCTGTAGGCTTATAAACAATCGAAACCAGTTTACCACCGAGTTGCGGTATCATTTCAATCCGAATCTGCTCACTTTCAATCGTTAAGGATTTGATGCCTTTGTAGTTTCCTGCTGCGATTATAGCCTTATGCTTTTCCATTAGAAACACATGCCCCGATGAATTCGAGCGCCAGTATGATTCGCTTCCTGACTAAGCGCTTTATTAAACTGCTCTCTCGCCAGTTCCAAATTACCTAGTCCGAGATGCCCAAGTCCCATCATATAGCGGCAGTGGACTTCATTCCGAACGTTCAAATTATCCTCGAATACCAAGAAGTCTGGCAACGAAACCGCGAAATAGTCGAATTTCACATCGTCGAATAGATGCTTCTCTGCGTAATCCACCAACTTATTGAAGCGACGCTTCGCTTCCTTTTCATTGCCCAACGCAAGCCAAGCCATCCCTTGATAGAAAATCATATCAGGCGGTTGGTCGTTGTAATACATCGCACTTGCCGGTTCCTCTAATCCTTGGGATGCAATGGTGAAACATTCTTGTGCAAGCTCAGCCTCATTTAAACCTCCATGTGCGAGGCCGAGGTAGTAATAGATGTTATTCTCTTGGGCACCCGACAGCTTGCCTTCTCCTAAATTGTCTGGATAAACAAGTGCATGCCGCAATAAGGTAACTGCCTCTTTGAACCGTTTCTCGGCCAAAGCTTGCTTAGCCAGTTCGATATGGGCAAAAACATGCTGCCCAGTTACTTTGCCCTCGCCGCCTTCCCAAGGATGGAAATTTCGTACCTTTAGAGCTTGAACAGCTTTTTCGTGATAACCCTGCGCATTCAAAAGGGTAACGTACTCGACGTAAAGATCGTCGCGTTTGTTGACTAAAGCTTGATGTTCCTCTAGCTTGCTGCAGCGAGTCTCTGCCGAGTAGCCAAGCTTTTTGTACAATTGATCCAGTTCATAAAATACGCGAGCGTCTTCATAATTGCATTCAAAAGCTTTCTCCATAGCAATAAGTGCTAATGCTGAATCCCCTCGCTTGTTGAAATAAGCAAGTGATAGATTCCGATTTACAGTCGGGAAATCTTCCTTTATAGAACGTGACGCTTCCCAATGCGTGATTGCATCCTCATGTCTTCTTTTATCGTAAAACCAATTTCCCAGGTAATAATGTGCTTTATCATCATTAGAATCTGCCGTAATGACACTCGTCAGTACTTGCAGATCGAATAGGCTATTCGGGAAACAGTAATCTGATGTTGCCGAATTACCAGCTTTCCTATGAAGCTGTGCCTGCTCCGCATTCCCTCTTTTCTCTTGCAGATAGTTAAGTGTGTAATGAACCATCGGGTACACTTCTGAAATAACGTGATCTTGGACGATACGATTAAGCACGTCAATCGCTTCCTCGTACAAGCCGCTATTCGCATAATCAGATGCTAGGTTCAGATAATTATGTGCGTCTTCGCGCATAAGTCGCACAAGCTCAGATTTCACTTCACTTGCAAGCGCTTGGTCACCTTGGCTAGTTAGTGTAAGGTATCGTTCATTGGCTGAACCGAAATCAGCGATATCTAATGCAAGTGTCTCCTGCGAGTAGACTAAGGCTTCCTGTGTTTGTCCCAGCTTGCGAAGAAGCGCGGCTTTCAGGTGACGTGCTTTGTAATTGCGGGAATTGCGAATGAGGGAACGCTCAACCAACTCCAACGCTTCTCCGTAAACCCCCTTCTCACAAGCAATCTGTGCAAGCGTGAAGAAGCCAGCGTCCTGCCAAGCTGCAGACCACGTCGATTTATATAGCGCGTCAAAGGCTTCTTCCAAACGTCCTTGAAGCTTAAGCGAAACACCTAACTGATAGAGAGCTTCACTGTCATAAGGGTTTGGATTCCTCCAAGTGAGTGTCTTCACTGCCGTCCGGAAATGACCTTCTGCCTCGGCAAACAATCCGCGGCGCAACAATTGTGTTCCGTATGCTACATTGATGCGGCTATCGCTTGGGTCGCGCTTCAAACCTTCCAGATAGTAATCTTCAGGTTCGAACGTTGCATGACGATACTGTTCCAGATGCAACCCTGCCAAATATAGCTGCTCATTCGTTTTCAACTCTTCTGGGGCTTGCAGTGGCTTAGCTGCATCCGGAACCTGCTCGATGGACGGCTTCGCAGGCTGATAGCCAATGAGTAAGGTACCGTGTGCATCACGGACAGTCAGCTTCAGGTCGTGTGGTTGATCGTTATCATCCAATGTAATCACAGACTTGAATGTTTGCGTCGGAGATATCTTGACGATTTCTTTCAAGTACGTGCGGCTGCGGCCTTTCAACTCTACGACAGCACCTTCGAAAACAGATGTCGCATACGCAAGCACGATAGCTTCACGCGACTTCTCATCAACTTCTAAGTTGACGGCTGCATCGATAGATGCATTTTTCACGACACCGATATTTTTGTAAGGCATGAAATATTGTTTGAAGGATTTCTCTTCATACGGCTGCAGCCACGTGAAATCCGGTTGATTGTCTGTGTAAACACCTGTCATCAGCTCGATATAGGGGCCATCTTCATCGGTTAGGTTACGATCCCATGCTTGACCAAACTCGCCATTCCCCCACGTCCATTGTTTCTTGCCTGGAGAAACGTGGTGATTCGCGACGTGAAGCAATCCCGCTTGAACACCATGATCATAACCGCCGACGAAGTTATAATCGGATTTATAAGCCATATAGGATGTGGGTACCGGAATATTTTTATAGCGTGAAATATCAACGCCTGCGGAGTAGTCCATTTTGTAATACGTTCCTGTCGCGATTGGAAATCTAGATACATCGCGTTTACCGTGGTCGAAGACCGCTGTTACATCGGGAGGAAATACGGATTGCGTATTTTCATTAACCGCTACCGCTGGGTTTGCCCACCATAGGAATGTCTGTGGTTCCGGTGTTCGATTGTACAACTGCGCCGATATTTCCAGATAGGCTTTGCCCGGATACAGGGTGAAACCAGCTGTAACTTTCGTTCCATACATACGGTCAATTTCGCTGACCCAAACTGTTGCGCTGCCATCTTCATTTTCGGTTAACTTGTATTCAACCGGACCATACGTATTTGGACGGTGATGCTGCGGCCAGTTGAACTCAATACCGCCTGAGATCCATGGACCAGCTAGACCAACTAGTGCTGGTTTAATCACACGATTGTAATAAACGAAATCGTAATCATTCGTTTTATCTAGGGCACGGTAAATACGTCCGCCAAGCTCAGGCATGATCTCGATGCGAACATATTCGTTTTCCAGAATCACCATACTATAGGATTGTGGTTTCTTCTCATCTTCAATTTTATCGATAACCGGATGCGGATACACCTTACCCGAGCTTCCTTGATAGACACGTTTCTCTAGGAACATTGGATTGCGATCTGGCTCTCCGATGCCATAAGTCGGTATTGACGACTTTTCTTCCCAAATGCGAACTTTCTGACTCAACACGATCACTCCTTTATCTTATTGTCTCTACTTTACCTTGACAGAAGCCAATCGCCAATTGACAAAATGCTTAATGTAATGGATTATATTCTTATTTATAGGAAGGAAGCGATGGGAATTGGATACCACTAGAAAACCTGAAGGATTTAAAGAAGAGAAATTATTTGTGCTCCCCGATTACATGCAGACAGAGCTATGCCGATCAGAGCTGACACGCGATTTATTCATAAGCGACATTGGATTTTTCCCCCAAGCACAGCATCATTATCGAGAACGACCCGAAGGCAGCGACTCCCACATCTTCATCTTTTGCTCAGACGGGGAAGGTTGGATCGAGTTGGATCAGCAAAGGACAATCGCTTTGACCCAAAACCATCTAGCCGTTATTCCTGCCAAAACGCCGCATCGCTATGGAGCCTCCTTATATGCCCCATGGAGTATTTACTGGTTTCATCTACGAGGCGACCATGTCACTTCTTTTATTCGAATGTATGGCATGGATGCGGGACCGCTCCATTTACCAGTTGGAGCCATTAGCGAATTTAAGGATGTTTTTGATAAGTGTTTTGCCTTGCTATCGGACAAAACCTATTCGTTGCCCATCCACACGCATGTATCACAGTCAATTCGACAGTTGATAAGCGGCATAGGTATCAGCGCTGGAGGTACCGCCAAGGACAAAAAAAGAGAGCAATATCTCGAACTCGCCATCCGCTACATGAGTGATCGTCTGGAGGATTCGATTAAGCTCCCTGAATTGGCCAAGCACACGGGCTTGTCGAAACAGCATCTAATTTTGCTATTTAATGAAGAGACCGGATTCCCTCCGATTGAGTACTTCTTGCGTCTCAAAATTCAGAAGGCCGCCCAATTGCTTAGTTTAACAGGATTGACGATCAAAGAAGTTGCTGCAACCATTGGGATCACGGATCCTTATTACTTCTCGAGATTATTCAAGAAAATGACGGGCTCCTCACCTAGCGCATATCGGAACGTTCCGAAGGGGTAAAGTCTTTCTCTAATGCGAAATGAAGGGCAATTGTTTTCTTCACATCTTTACGAATCCATTGTGCGAGACGATAGTTGCCATTGCGATTCGGCATCAAGCCTGGTAGAAGCTCCAGCTCTACATCGTCAGATTCACCTTCAGGCTGGATGATATAACGCGAATTGGCATAGGAGACAACCAGCTTATTCCCTTCCACGCAAATGACACTCTCATCCGTTCCGTTGGATACGAGCACTGGAACCGTGACGCCAACAGCGGATAACGGCATGTCTTCTGCTGCTTCAACGGACCATTCGGTTGTGACACCTTCGAAAGCAATCCGATAAGTTTCCGTGATCCCTGCTATCCCCTCGACACCAGGTCTTGGCAGCATATCAGCAATGGATCGCTTATACGCTGGATGTAGATCTTCATCAGGAGTACGCAAATCCATATCGTTTAAGAGCTGGAGTCCCGTTGAAGCATACTGGATTTGGAAGGACAACACATCAGGATCTGCCTGAACATTTGCCAGATTGGCTTGCCAATGCATCTTCTCAGGAATGGTTGGCACACCATCCTTATCCAAAGATGCAAAAGCTTCGTGCTTTCTTCTGCCAAAGCCTGCTAATCTGTGCCAGACGCCGTGCCCGTCCCTCCAAGTCAGTCCGATAGCTGCTGGTGTATGCGGACGCGGGATGATTTGCTTAGCCACAAAATAATTCAAGTGAACATTGCCGCTGAGCCCGGGTATCCCCATCGACAGTGCCGATTCTTCTGGGAAATCTGCTTTGTGCAAGCGAACCCAACCAGTTGCATCATGCCCCATTTGTGCAGCCGTATCCATGACGAGATGATAACTGCCTTGCTGAGGTCCTGTTGTTGCATAGATCCGCTGAAAAGACTCGATCGGTACAACATATCCGCCTAAATCCGCAGGCGTTGCCTTCTCCCGTATGCTTTCGTCAGCACTTTCGAAGCATGAAGCTGCGATTTGAGCTGCATATAAGCTGTACGTGGAATAATAGGCGTAAAATTCCCAACCATTTCGAAGATCGCTATCGAACCGATTCTTTAACAACCGAAATTCTACGGGATCTTCGATCCAGCGCATAATCGATTGCAAAGCTTTCCGTGCAGCGCGCTTGAAGCAGCCAGCCCATGCGAGATCTCCTACCTTCGCATACCGCGCTGCCTCACGTTCACAGAGATTAGCAAAGGTCAAATCATTCCAAATGATTTGGTTACTCCTGCCTCCAGAGCTCGTCCCTCCAGTTGTAGATTGCATAAACATCATCGTTTGGGCACCTTTGCGCAGCTGTAACTCCAGGAATTCCTTCCATTCCCCGTTATATCCGGCATCAAGTAACCCACTAAGCTGTTGACGTGCCGCCAAATCATAGGCAGCTGGGAGATTCGGGTCGCGATAGAGCCCTTCCCGTGTGAAACGCGTCATTTGTGGCTTCAAATACTTATCGATGAAAGCCGTAGAGTTCGTAAACCCTTCTCTATGCCTCATCATTTCTCCATGCATGGCATAAGTAGCCCAGTTGCGGATGGTGCGAATATCTGGAAAATTCCGAACCGTTTGACAATAAAAGGACTCAGGCTCAACGTTGGACAAATTCATTTCCCAAGCTTCGCTCCTCTTCGTATCAACCCTCGGTGACAGCAATTGATAGGCCCGAACTAACATGTATGTCGTGAAATCAGCGTGGTCGTCCGGAACTCTATTCTCGCCTAAACAGATACAAGCCCAATCCATCGCCAGTAAAATCAGATCTTGTACATCCTTACACCGTTCATTCGCAAGTAGAATCGCCCCAGCTTTGGCAAAAGAAGCGGTAGCAAATTCATGCTCTTTCCCATCACTAGGATCCAAGATCCCTCCGTTTTCACTTTGAAACGGAAGAAATTGCCGTATACGCGCTTCGGCAAAATCCAGATAGATGTCACGAGATAATCCGGTTACTTCAAAATTATCGTGCTTACTTGCTTGTTGAAACTTATCAATGTGAGGTTGAATCGGACTTGATCCCTTTAAACTTTCTAAATAATCCATTTCATCTGCGGTAAACATGCTGCACCCCCAAGACATAGTTAGATTTCTCTGATTTCAAATTGAAACTGGGCCGTCATTTCCTTTTCCACTTGCTTGCGATCCAATATAATCCTGTAAAATGGCATTCCCGATTTATAGTGAGAGTCTACCAAGAGATGCTCGATTTCAAGTTTCCACTGGTTTGGATCGTAGATCAGTACCACCGAATTCATTTGTAACCGTCCTGTATCTGTCTCTTGGGGCTCAACAGAACTTATAAATACCTCATGAAACGTAACCGATGTTTTATTCAAAACGACGCGATCCTTGATCACCAATTGAGGGTTCTCATTTAATGGACGTTTCCAAACAAATTCACGCGTGAGGCTTTCCATTGCAACACAATCATAAGCTTGGGTCAAATCAAGAGTTACTTCGAGACCGTCTTCTGTGATTTGCTTGTGTAAGATCTCCGACCTGTATGATTTTCCAAATCCTTGTCGGCAGCCGTCTATGATTGGTACGGAATGCCCATGAGAACCTGCGTTAATCATCTCGTATCTAATCTTTGGTTGAAAATACTGTCTGGTATAGCGTCCAAGCCCTAAATCAGCCAGCACATTTTGACCATTCACATGTAAAATAAAGTGCCCCAGATCATTATGATTGTGTGGCTCCTCATTATGTCCACCTTTAGCGGCAAATGCTGTAATCCCGCCATGTGATCCCCTTACTTTCGAGATGACCCATTGATTTCCGGTGAAAATCTGTTCTTGAAGTCTCTCTCCATCTTCTGCGGCGTGTTCAATTTCCGAGTCTAGTGACCACAGCATCCCTCTCGTTACATCTAACCAATTGCCTGGAACAGGTTTCATTCGGTATGCGTCCTTAGGAAGCTGCAGCGTTGGTACATAGTGTTGTAACCGCTGGATAAGCCCTGGATTCAGGGTGACTTCGTCGGCAGAATCGGAGAAATTAACGACCTTCCCCCCCGATAGCATACAGAATTGCGGAAACTGTGAAATCGCCGCCACCTTCTCATCGCTGAGAAGGGAAATCCGCCCATGCGTTCGTTCCTTTAACAATTCGGCAAAATAAACAAAATGTGAAAACCCATATTGCCAATAGGCGGGCCCTTCTGGTGTCGCACCCTGCTCATCAAAACCAGAGAAGTAATTACGCAGGACTCCAATCACTCGCCAAAGCATGCCAGCTAGCTTCTCACTATCTTCGATCATGTAAATAGCCGTCGCCCCTATACTTGAGGAGCAAACTGCCGGCCAATTATTTGTTTTCAATTCCCAGTTTTGAGGTGTCGGGTCATTGAAGTACACGTTAAATATTCGCTTTTCAATTTCCTCTTTCACACGATGAACAACCCAGGGATGCAAGCGATCTTTCAGCAAATGAACCGTTTCCGCCAACGTAAATGCCGTCATTCCTGCTAGAAGGTCTACTGTTTCACGGGGTGGAACAGGTTGGTCCCAGATGCCGTTCGGATATTCATTCACGTAAAGTCCCACATGTGCAGGTATTACCCACGTGTATTCGTTGCATACGTTCCAAATCGCATTCTCAAGTCCTGACTTCCATTTTGGCTTATCTTCTGTCGTCGCAAGCATGCTGAAGACATGGACACCAGAATACAGCTGTTCAAAGACTTTCTGATATATCTCTCTGTCTCCCGTATCGCCAAACAGCGTGAACTCCGTGAATAGCGGGGCTCTAACGGGATTTTCAATTAATTGCTCTGCTCTCTTTTCTAAGGAAAGCCAGAAATCGGAGTAGTTCACATCTTCCCGGATGCGACGCCAATTCTCAGCATGGGTTGCTTCTGAATAGAGCGTACGCGGTAAGTGTTGCGTTTCCTCTAAAGCATTCTTTAGTTGACGAAAGGTTAATTGCTGAAGCATATTTATGATCCACTCCTACATATTAAAATTGAGCCATTGCTATGTGTTGCAATGACTCCTTACTTTGATTGTTCTATACTTTTATTTTACGAAACCGGGATACGGATGAATAGGGAGCCAATTTAAAGATAAAGCTATTATATTGTTGTCGCGAATGAGAATAGATACGAAAAGCAATTAAAGTTACTTTATTAAACTTAAATAAGTAAACATCTGCGTCCATCATGAACAAAAGGAAAGGGCACTCCTTGAGAGAGTGCCCTTCGCCAATCATCCTATTTAGTTCTCAAACTGATTGTAACTTTTAGAGGCGTTGTTGAAACAAGTGTATAGGTTGAAGGCAATACAACTTCAACTAGATATTTCCCAGCCTCCAGATTTTTGGTGCTCAAATTAAAGATATATTGTTTAGCTGTACTATCATAACGGAAAAGCGTTCCTGTCGAAGCATCAGTCGAAATCACATCTTCAATTTCTGTTCCATCTACATCAGCTGACAAGTAAGTGATTTTTATTGAAGCACTTAAATTGGAAACGTATTGATTTAAAGCGTCCGTTAGTTGGAATTTCACTGGGACTGTGCTTCCTTTTTTGAAAACACTTGAACCATCCACGTTTATCGGTTTTAAAATCCCACTAAACTTATAGACGTTTATTACTTGGACCGTTCTCGTAGCGATTGCTGTGTTTCCAACATGGTCATGGACACTATACATAATTGAATAAGTACCCTCTTTGGATGTATCAACTGTTCCAGTTGTTTCAATTGAGCTCGTTACATCGCCATCCACTGTGTCAGTAGCTGTCGCCCCAGCGTCTGTGTAAGTCGAACCCAAGTAAACAGTTGTAGAATTTGAACCTGATATCGTAATGTTCGGAGCCGTCTTGTCGATGCTTACGGTTACCGTATGGGCTTCTTCAACGTTGCCTGCATGATCCACACTCCAATATACAAGCGTATGCACTCCATCTGTGTTGAACGAAATCACATTTCCGCTTTGTTGGGCGCCACCGTCTACCGTAAAGTAAGTTGCCGCTACCCCTGAGACGATATCAACAGCGTTCAAAGTTACGTCAATATCTCCCTTGACCCATCCGGTAGGGGCATTGTCTGTCGTTACAGCCGGTGTATAATCAATGATTACAGAACTGGAACCTTGTACACCGCTGCCGTCAACAGCTATCGCTACTACTTTGACAATTCCTTCTTTTACTCCCGTAAGCACCCCGTTATCATCAATTGTTGCCTTATTCGTCGAAGTAACACCGTCTTCCTCGAAGATACTCCATGTTACATTTTTATTTGCAGCATTAGTCGGCAGAACTGAAGCCTGCATTTGCAGTGTGCCATTCTCAACGGCGATTGCATTAGCACCACCTGCACCTGATACGGAGATCGATGCAACCGGTATTTGTCCGCTAATCGTAATCGTTTTGGAAACTTTAACACCGCTGTTGTCATTAGCTGTTGCAACCACGATAACTGTCCCGTCTTTTTTAGCCTTAAGTAGTCCATTCAAATCAATCGTTGCATTATCTGTCGCCGTAACACCATCGGCATCATAAACGCTCCAAGTTAAATTGCTGCTTGCAGCCGCAGGTAGTAAAGAAGCCTGCAACTGTAATGTGCCATTCAACGCAGTGATCGTATTCTCCCCAATTAAATTGATCGAGTAAACTGGCAGTGTCGTATCAATTCTCACGTCATCGTAATAGGCTGCTTGCACGGCAGACCCGGCGCTCGACCATTGATCGCCAAGTAACACTCGCTTAAAGCCAGTAACTCCCGTCGGCGTGGCGACAAGGGTTCCATCGATATACATATCCAACTTTGTTCCGGAGGTATAATCAAATGTAAATTGATGCCAGCCAACCGTTCGTAGAATGTTTGTAGCCGTATTAGTACCGTCTATACGATACATGTATTTCGTTGCTGAACTATTCTTATCAACCCCGATTCCTCTGACGTTAGTACCATTGTCGACCCAGGCTAAATTCTGCTGCAAGCTTGGTGCTGCAAGCGTATCGTAGAACCACACAGATACGACTTTGTTCTGTAGAGAAGCAAAGGTTTGCTGAATCGCATCCATGTCTTCATTAATAATATAGCTCCAAGAGCCAGAATGACTTTGAGCGGAGCTTAGCGTTGGCGTGCCTTTACCCGAAACCACAGCCCAGTTGTTGAGGCCGGTTTCAAAACTGTCTAACGAATACATCGATTGATTCGTATCACCCGATGTCACATACTCTATGGAGACCGAGTATTCATCCGAAGTTGAGATTACGGTGCCGTTTGAATCGAGAGATTTCAAGACATAATAATATGTCAATCCTTGCATCGTCGTTGTATCCGTGCAAGCGTAGTTCGTTACTGAGCTGCATACCGCTGTCGTGTAAGGCCCGCCTGCGACAGTCGAACGCAGTACATCGTAGCCTACCGCTCCCAGCACATATTGCCAGTTCAAACTAACGGTGCTGCTACTCTTAGTTCCCTTCAACCCGGAATAAGGCACTTCTTCTGCCAAACCAAACTCATCCACATAACCTCTTAATTTGCCGCCGGTACCTTTTTGAGTGGCATAGATGGTAACACTGGTGTCGTTAGGTCCTGTCGTAAAGGTGACATTGATAGGCCTAGCTCCTGCGCCAGCGGGACCATAGATCATGGAGGAGTACTCTTTTTTCACTGAACCACCGCTGAACCCGTCGACTCCGAGCTCAATGTAGTCTGTACTAGGATTGGGTGTAGAGTCAAAAAGTACAAAGTCACTAAAATAGCTATTTCGTGGAGTCGCTGTATTGGTGTTTGTAAATTTCAAATAAACATCATATGTCCCAGGTGCAGGTAGGTTATTAAGTGCGATTGCAGTTTTATATTTCCATCCGCCTGATGATGCGTCATCGCTAAATGGGTCTGTGGCAATCAATGTACCGCCTGCGGCCGGATCGCCAATATACATCTCGATCTTACCGGTAGTGGAAACAGACGATGTACCAAAATACACTTTATCCACGCCCGGTGCAAACTCCACATCTTTGAATTTCAGGGTAGTGTCTGCTCCAGTGATCAAGTAAGCGTCGGTTGCACGGTATAAAAGGGGATTAATGGGCGTACTGACTGACGTATCTCTGTCACCAGCAAACACGCGTTGTCCCATTACCTTGCCCCAAACACTTGCATTGTAACTAGTGTTGGGTTTCACAGTTATCGTTTGGGAAATCTTTTCGCCATTTTCCAAAACAACACCGGTGTAACCATCTTTTATCAATCCACCATTTCCGGCTCTGTAATCCCATGCGTTATGCTTAATAACTTCCGGACTTCCTATTGAGGTCCATTCAGCCAAATCGTCAACAAAACCGCCATTCTTCACCAACTGTTTATAAGGAATATTGTGTATCTGGAAAGTTGGATTAATATTGGCAGCATTGGCAAAGTCATGTCCCGCTTTCCATGTCACGCCCGGTTGGACTGCACCAGCTACCGCGTAAGATGAAGTATGCCCGTCTGTAACACCAGGGATCTCAACACTACGATAGCTGTCTGTATTGACCAACGCAAAATTGCGGTTTGTTGCATCTACAAAATTAGAACCAAGATTGGCAACAGTACCAACGACATTGAGTTTCTCAACAGCTCCGCCTGCCGCTTGTGAGTTGAATGTACCAGTGAAGATATTGCCCATAATCACAGTTCCATAATTGCCGATTGTATCGTTGGGGTCACCCCAGCTACTATAAGCCGTGGCATTATCGTATGCCGTATTGTTCAACACGATCATACGCTCGCTAGGTGTGTTAATCAGGAACCCTACGCTAGTCTTCCAAACGATGTTATTATAAATCACCGCATTATTTGTCACGTTGTCAAAATAAATACCTTCACCATTTGGCGTATCATGTACCGTATTGTGGTGAACTTCTGAAGCACCAAAGTCGTGGTTCACAACATAAAGGAGTCCGCCGTCGTAGGAAATCTTCATGCCGTTGTAGATGTCATTGTACTGGATGACAGAGTTGCTGAACTTACCGCCAATACCACTTCGGCCTACATCGTGGATGGAGTTGTGGCTCACCAGCTGATTGTACCCATAGATGGTGACACCGTCAGCATACACGCCATAACGGTCAACATCGTGGATGTGATTGTTAATTACCTTGTTGTCATGGCCTTTCATAATGATTCCAGAGCCAAACATATCCTTGATTTCACTGTCACGTACAGTGTTGTTGTAGCCATCCAATGTAAAACCAGAAACCAGGCCATCGGTTATTACACTCGTATCAAAAAGCCTGTTGTAGGAGTCCACTTTTTCAATAACTCCGCCTTTAAATATGTTGTCATGGGAGTTTGCAAAGTTGATTCCTGCAGCACGTACGTCAATACCCTGGATGGTAGTACCAGAACGACCATCTAAGTTAAACACAAACGCCCTATGCTTTGCCTCAACGGCACCGCTGCTTGGATCCACCACAACATTGGAGGCATCCGTTAATACCATATACAGTTTTCCAGCGGCAACGTCCTTATACCACGCTGCTGTATTGGCTGTTGGAGTTGCTGCAATCCTCTTCAGTGCGGTAAGGGAGTTGGTGAGATAAAAACCAAAGCCTGGACTCGCAGATTTTGGGAAATAACCGGAGGTATAAGGCCATTTAAAACTCAACGAAGTGCTGCTGCCCGTAACTTCACCCGTATAGACGGTAAAACCATTAGCTACAGATGCAACAATCAACGCACCTTTCCAAGCATCTGTTGTTGTAACAGGTAAGCCGCCAGTGACAGCTTTGTTAGAATACGTCATATAGAGACCATCAGCTGTTCCGACAGGCCCTGTAGGATCAGTAGTAAATTTTGCATACTTTGTCTTGTTAAACATCTCACTATCCTTGATGTATGGCCATCTGGCTTGGCTCATGGATACGGGATTCCCCGCTGCATCCGTATAAAAGACAATATTGCCATTACCATTGTCAAAATCCCAAGACATAGGTGCCTCATAAATGTTAGCACCAGTTGCTGATGGTGCCCATCCTGTCACCAAGTCGCCTCCAGACATGATAACTTTTTCACCGTTGTAGTTCTTATATGTTACATTGTCACTTGCAGGGGTAACAGTCTCACGGTAAACACCAGCCCTAATCTCGACTGTGTCACCGCTAGTTGCTACAGTAGCGGCTTTTTGGATGGTTTTATAAGGTGCTGCTAAAGAACCATCGTTAGCGTCGTTTCCATTTGTATCATCAACGTAGTAGCTTGTCACACCTGCTGCTAATGTTGTTTCCGGCATTGAAAGAATTGGTGCGCAAATCATTAGAATCGCTAACAGTAGGGCAATTACTTTGCGCGTTTTTTTTGCTATTCCTTTATGCATCAACTATACCTCCAAATATCATTAAATTCGGGTGGTTGTAAGCGCTGTCATTTAATGTGCACCCAGTTTTTCATATTTTTCGTATAAGTGAAAGAGAGTCATTGCAATAATTACAATGACTCTTTTCTTTACATCCATTTACTACAACTTATTTTTTAGTTTTCAAGAACTCATCAACTTGTTTTTGTAGTTCAGCTACAACTTTGTCTGAACCTGCTTTTTTCATTTTTTCAATGAATTCTGCATATTTCTTGTCGGAGTCAGCAACTGCACCTGATTCTAGGACTAGTGCACTACCAGCACCAATATATTCTTTAACAACTGCTGCAATTTGTGCAAGCTCTGTTTTAATTGGATCAAGATTAGGTTTATAACCAAGTAATGGTGAAACGGTTGCGCTGGCATTCGCATCTTGCCAGATCTTAATGAAATTAGCCGGGTTAGCTTGTGTTTCGAAACTATTTGCTGTATTACCCATTGCATAAGCAAATGTTCCATATTTAGCATCTGCTGTTCCTTGGCCTGTGTAACCAATGGTTTCAATTTTATTGTCCCCAGTTTTCTTGTAATGCTTTCCTTCAATCCCCCATACAAGAAGGTTATAAAGATCTTTACCCTTAGCCGTATCTAGCAAATTAAGAAGTTGCATAGCGCGATCTGGGTTTTTGGATGTTCTTGTAATAGCAAAGTTTGTGGAATCTGACAAGTTGGAGATGGTATACTTCTCTTCCATAGGAATTAGTTGAATTGGGAAACCATATCTTGTTGAATCTGTTTTCGAAACATCTTCAATACTTCCAACCATCGTATGGAACCAAGCAATGTTTCCATCTGGTTTACCTTCATCTTGACGTTGATTTTGTAAGCTCAACATATCTTTACGAATGTAACCTTTGGCAAACCAATCCGTCATTGTTTTGATATATTGTACTTCTTGAGGTGTGTCATACAAATTGATAACCTTTAAGCTTTTCGGGTCTTTCAAATCACCTACTAATTTGAAAGATGGTGTAATGATATTGTGATGCTGCATACCCGTAAGTACAGTCGGGCTAAACCCTTTGCGTAATTGATTGTTCTGCTTCAATTTCTCTAAGTAACTTTCGATGACAGCCAAAGATTCCTTGGAAGTAGGGCCCGTTTTATAGAAAGTTTCTTGTGCTGCCTTCGGATCAATGTACCCTTTATCAATAAACTCTTTCGGTACGCGCATCGTTGGACGGTTATCTACCGCTTGCTGATAGTTTGGAATCGCATACAATTTACCATTCACACGAGCACGGTCTAATACCCAAGCTGGAATTTCTTTCTTAATTTCCGGTGCATATTTATCAACTAATGCATCCAATTCGATGTAAGAACCTTTGTTGACTTCAGCTGGATAATCCAATACAAATCCTGTCCAAGCAATGTCAATCTCCTCGGATGCTGCAGCCATAAGCTTCCATTTCTCAGCATATTCTGCCTGAGTGAGTGGAATGAATTCTACCTTCGTATTTGGAAGTAACGTTGCCAATTTTTTGTTAAACTCTTCATAAACCTCTTGTGAATCTGCTTGCTTACCAGGCCCCATTGTTACAAACTTCAGTGTAACCGGCTTTGCAGCAGCTGCTGTTGCTACAGCAGTTGGTGTTGCATTTGTAGAAGCCGCTGGTGTGCTAGCAGGTGATTTGCTGCACCCAGTTATAATTAAAGCCGTCGTCATACTTAGAAGAATCGTCTTGCTAAATACTGTGTTAAACGATTTCATTTTTGTTTTTTCCCCTTTCAATCTACACAAATATTATATTATACAGCTCTGTAATATACATCAATCATTCCAGAGCTGGTATAAACAGGCAATTATCCTTTTACTGCACCAACTGTAAGTCCTTTAGAGAAATATTTTTGGAAGAACGGAAACACCATAAGTAGTGGTCCTGCCGCCACGATCGCCATAGCAAATCTGAGGGATTCAGACGGAAGTTTATACAGATTTACATTGTCCAACTCCATGTTATAGGTCATGGCATTTTTGAGGAACTCAACTTCCATCAAGATTCGTTGCAATAGAAATTGCAAGGTGTAAAGATGCTCATTACGAATATAAATCAAAGATGTAAACCAATCATTCCATTTGTCAAGCAGCACGAACAATCCGATGGTTGCAAGAGCTGGTTTAGACAGCGGAAGAATAATTTGCCAATAGACTCGAAATTCGCTAGCACCATCAATTTTGGCTGATTCAACCAAAGCATCAGGCAATCCTTGGAAGAATGTGCGCAAAATAATGATATAGAAAGCATTAGCTAGCGTCGGAAGAATATACACAAAGATCGTATTATTGAGATGTAGATACTGCGTAATGAGAATATAGCTTGGAATTAATCCTCCACCGAATAGCAATGTGAAGAAGATAAACATAACAATCGGTTTACGAAGCTTAAAGTTTCTTCGAGATAAGGCATAAGCGCAAGTGGACATGACGATCAATCCACAAATCATGCCGCCTACTGCCTGAACAGACGTTGTTAGATAGGCATACAATATTTGATCCGGCTTTCCGAATATGAGTTTATAAGCCGTCAGATCAAAGTCTATCGGGATTAACTTGTATCCGTATTCTAATAATGATTCCTCATTGGAGAATGAGACGGCGATAACAAGAATAAATGGAATGATGAACGCTAAACTAAATAGAATTAAGAACACATGAATTAACTTATTGCCTAAATTAGCAGAGAATGATCTAGACATTCTGGGCCGCCTCCTTCTTACACTTTTATTAACAAATTAGAACAAAGAATTATCAGGATTTATTTTCTTAACAATCGTATTACTAATAACGATTAGAATAAGTCCGACTACAGCCTGGAACAATCCTACAGCAGCTGAAATGCCGAAGTCCCCTGCACGCAATCCACGGTACACATAAGTGTCAATAACATCTGTTGTTGGATACAACACGCCGATATCCCTTGGAATTTGGTAGAACAATCCGAAATCTCCTCTGAACAGATTACCAATCGCCAGAATGATGATAATCGTTAATACAGGCGCAAGTGAAGGAAGCGAAATTGCGAATATTTGTCTCATTCGCCCAGCCCCGTCAATTTTGGCAGCTTCAAACAATTCTGGATCAACACTCATCAAGGCCGCGTAATAAATAATGGAGCTTAATCCAACCGTTTTCCAAACTTCCACAGTCACGATAATATAAGGCCAATACTTGGAATTAGAGTAGACGTCAATGGACTCAAATCCTAAGAATTGGATCAATTGGTTGAAATAACCCAATGTAGGATTAAATAACGCGTACGTCATATATCCGACTAAAACCCAAGATAAAAATTTCGGCATAATCATGGATGTTTGATAGAATTTCAAAGCCAATTTCCCACGAACCTCGAACAGCAAGAGTGCAACAGTAACCGCCGCCATATTACCCAAGATGATAAATACACCTGCATAACTAACTGTATTTCTTGTAATTCGCCATGCATCCATCGATGTGAAGAAATATTCAAAATTTTTGAACCCAATCCATGAGCTCCCAAATATACCTTCGCTATACTTATAATCTTTAAAGGCAAGTATGATTCCGAACATCGGTGTATAGTGGAAAATCAGGTAATATAGAATCGCTGGCAATGTTAGAACAAATAAGGCTATATTCTCTCTAACTAGTCTTTTAAATGAATTACTTTTTAGTGGCTTAGCGATTACCTTGCTTTTTGTATCATCCGATAGGTTTTGTATGACTGTCTCTCTCATTTTGCGCTCCCCCTTTGCTTAATTTAATTCTACGAAATAGGGGTATAATTGAATAGGGAGCCAAATTAAAGAAACGGATTCGAAGTTGCGCAAATCGCAAGGATGAAGTTACTTAAAGCAAGTAAGGTTACTTATTTCAACCAATCCAGTGAATATACATTGAAACACTCCAATATCGAGCTGCCTTTGAGCTATAATGAGGTGTGCTTTAAGGAATGAATACAGCGAGAGGATGGCGTACTATGTACAAGCTTGTTCTAGTTGATGACGAAGAAATTGTACGCAGAGGCTTGAGATATTTCCTAGACTGGGAATCACTTGGGTTTCAGATCGCGGCTGATTTCGAGGATGGTAAAGAAACAATTGAATATTTAAAAACCCATGAAGTTGACATTGTGTTATCCGATATTCGAATGGCAGAGATTAACGGTATCCAGTTAGCTAAGCATATTTATGAGAACTACCCGCAGACTCATGTCATTATCATCAGCGGATACAAGGATTTCGAATATGCGCAACAAGCCATTGCTTATAATGTGGAGAATTATTTGCTAAAGCCGACGAAGTACGATGAAATTATGGTGGTTTTTCAGAGCCTGAAGCAAAAGCTCGATCATCAGAAGAGCACTCATATCCAGCAACAACAGCAGTCTGTTCGCTTTGATGAGCTTCTTCCTCTTTTAAAGGAGCAATTTTATACGGATTTAGTCATGGGAGCTTTACGGAATCCGAATGAGCTTCATAAAAGAATTCAATTATTATCCCTTGCCCTCGATCCTGCCAATTGCCCCTGTGCTTTAATCGAATTAGAGCTATGTGAACCAGAAAAACTGGCCATGAAAAGAGAAAAACTAACCTATTCCTTAAAGAGTATTTTTCTTGCTGAGAATTCGAACTTCTTATATAAAGCAGTTTTCAACGATTATCATGGGCTGCAGTTAATTGCCTTTCCGAACAAAATAACAAGCCAAGATGATCTTGGAAAAGAACTCGAAGTAGAACTGAATGAAATTATTGCTCGTATTCGCAACAATTTTGACATCGAGATTCGTTATCGTGTGACGGCCACATTCCATGATCTGATTGAATTCGCACAATTTAGTGTTCCTTTGAAATTGGTTTATTCACAAACACAAGGTAAAGATCGACTTGAGCCGATCGAGTATGAGATTCTGACGGAGAAATACAAGTTATTCATGGCGAATATTACAGACAGCCAAGCGGAGGAAACCATGAGTTTGCTTGACCGCTTATTAGACGAATTTCGAGATTTGCCAATCTCGTTTGTTCATCGTTTGATTATGGATCTGTTCGCTATGGTGTTTCGCTATTATGCAGATCGGGGGTTAGTTGGCAAAATACCTCACGAGACTGCTCATAATTACCATATTGTGATTGAAATAGGCGATCTGGAGAGCATACGCAAATGGGCCAAGCAGTTCATCCGTGATCTCATGGTGCTTAATGTGAATCCGAAAGAAACGAATGCCAAGTTGATCGTCGAAGCAGCGCAGAAGTATATCCTGCAGAATTTTCATAGGGATTTGTCGCTCGAAGAAGTGGCTAATCACGTTTTCTTAAATCATATTTACTTTAGTCGGATTTTCAAGCTAGCCTTAGGCATCAATTATATCGACTATTTAACACAATTACGCATTCAAAAAGCAATTGAACTACTGGAATCTCGTCAATATAAAATTCATGAAATTACCGAAAAAGTTGGGTATCTCAATAGCAAATACTTTGCTCGCCTGTTCAAACAAACAACGGGTGTCAGTCCTAAGGATTATGTTCGTGGGCAAAGCTTGCGTTCAGAAGGTGCTGTTAATGAAAACAAACCGTAATCTACTTCAAGCTGTCCGAATGTATAAGTTTCAAAGTCTCTTTATCAAGAGTTTAATTTTGATTTTCATCCTAGTTATTGTTCCTTTCACTGGTTTAAGCGTCGTTACGTATGTACAAATGAATAAAGCGATTGAGACGGAAATAAGCGGTGTGAACATGAATGCACTGTACCGCGTAAAGGACAGTATCGAGACCATTTTCAAACAAATGGAGCGTGTTTCGCTGGAATTGACTTATCAGGATGATGTCAACTCCTTCATGCTATCTCCTGCGGACAATACTAATCTCAATTCAAAAATGAAGACGATCCATGATAAGATTTCGATGTTTACACGTTCCATCAAATACATGGATTCCCTGTACGTGTATTCGGAGAGAAATTCGTACATGCTTTCCAATCGATTTGACTCTACTTTAGCCGATTTTGATGATAAAACCTGGTATAAATCCGTCTATCAGAAAATGGACAGCAACCGCTCTTATTTGGATCTACGTAAACGGAACGATATTTATCCATACTTCATTTCCTTTACTCTGCCTGCCTATTCGTATGAGACTAGAATTGGGGCTGTTACCGCGAATATTGATATCGAAGAACTACGTAATTATTTATTTCAAACAGGCGAGCAGTTTGAAAACACGTACATCTTGAGTGGAGATCTTGTAGTTTACAGCAATAATCGCAATGAATTTATGTCCAATATCTTTGATATCGATCTACTGAAAAATGCGGATATCATTACTAATGTCAAAGTCCCAAACACCGTGATAAAAACCATTCACAAACAGAAATATATTGTTTCTGTGCTACCTACTGAATATAAAAATTTAACTTATATCTCGTTGTTACCTCTCAAAAATTACGAACAAAAAATGAAAGGCCTGCGCACCTTTTTGTATGTGTTTTTTGTCATCGGCGGTATCATCGTCTTGGTTGTTTCCTTATTAATCTCCATTAAAACATTCTCACCTGTGAACCAGATCATGTCGATGATTGATGATCAGGAAAAGTTTGAGCCTCTCATGGACTCCAGCGAGAAAAGTAAATGGAACGAAGTACGAACCATCACCAGTTCGATCTTTCGAACCTTAGATGCGAAAAAGGGTCTCGAACAAGAGCTTCAGCTCCGTATGCATTCCTTACGAAAGGCTCAGACGATTGCCTTGCAAAACCAAACGACACCGCACTTCTTATACAACACCTTGGAAACGATTAAATACCTAGCCATCGATTTGACCAAAGGTCACAACCAAGTTTCCACTATGGTAACAGCACTTTCGGATCTCTTACGTCGTAGTCTGGATACCGACCATCCATTGACCGATATTCGCGATGAAATCCAGCATGCTAAGCAGTATGTTGACATTATGCAAGCCAGATATCCGAATAAATTTGACGTTATCTGGCAGGTCCAGAAAACTCTACTTTCTTGCCAAATTTTGAAGATTTCCATTCAACCGCTATTGGAAAATGCGTTTCAGCACGGTATTATTCCTACACGTCTGCCAGGACAGATTATTATTACAGGACTGCGCACGTCGGACGGGATTGTCATCACCGTTTCCGATAATGGGAAAGGAATGCCGGAAGATCAACTCAATAGTCTTCAGCAAAAACTGGCTAGTGGTGTTAATTTAGAAGAAAAGCATATTGGTCTTAAAAACTTAAATCAACGGATTAAATTACTGTTCGGTGATGCTTACGGGGTGTTCGTTACGCCAAATCTACACAGAGGATTAGCCGTGTTTATCGTGTTTCCTGAAAAAAATGACAGCCAAGACATCATGTAAGCTTTACGTTCGAACAGCCGGTTCAGAGTCGATTGACTCCAAACCGGCTGTTTTTAATTCCACACCCCTAGGAGAGGAACATCCGCAACGCTTGATAAATATCTATATGCGGATTCATTCGCTTAGCTTGACGAGCGATGCCTTCCATCGCCCGGATAGACTCGGTTCGGTTACCTGCATCATTAACAGCAAACTCGACAAAAAGAAGGTCGGTAGCAGCATGATCAAACACATGCTCCTTCGAGCGAAACGCCCCATAGGTTGACGTGGTTCCACCAATGGCTGCGTTGATGAACTTGGACGCCACCTCTGGAAATCGGCGCTCTAAATATCGGTATGTCGTTCATTTTAGTTTCCTTCTTTTCGATAGAGTCTTCGATAACTTTTTATAAGAACAGCCGGTTAGGAGTCGCTTAACTTCTAACCGGCTTTTTTACATCAATCGCTCCATTTTACGCCAAATCTGCTGCCCCTCTATCGCTTCTTCCCATAGGTCAAAATGAGGATACATCACCTCATGCCAATTCGTCGGAGATTGCTTCGTGGTCAGCAAGCCTTGACGTGTGATCGGACTAATCCTGCTAGGTAACTCATGATAGGAGAATATCAGCCTGTTATGCATACCAATCATATACGTCTGATTAAAACTGTTCGGGGACTCTTCTTGCTTCTGGTAATGGTAATAGACATAGCTCGGCACCATCTCTGGTTTTAATCGCGCTATCGAACCTACTCGCTCATCAATCGATTGACTGCCTCGCCAAGCTTCGTCCGGTAAACCATCATGAAACACGTCGATCATAGGAATTGTCAATCGATGCAGTGTCTCATTCGTACTAACATTTATTTCGGGCTCTTTTGGCCACTTCTCCAGATAGCGTTCAAAAGAAACGGGCCAATCCCAAAGTGAAGCGCTGTGACTGCTTACTGCCTCAGCGTAGACGCAAACATATAATTCGCAAGCGAACACAGCTACTTGCTCTAGACCTGCAGCCCCCCACTTATCACGCAGTGCAGCTGCATCTTCCTTCACGATTTGCTTGAACTGGTTAGCCGTACCTCTACGTGTCTGTGAATAGAACAATACTCTTTGCATGCCGCTTCACTCTCCTACATGCCCAAATAAAAAGCCTTCGCATTGTGCATTCGCACATTCGCACGCTCTTGGTCGCTCCAATGATCCGGCAGCAGCTGTTCGAATAATTGTACAACCTCTTCATACGTACCTGCCATTAAAGCTACCGGCCAGTCGCTGCCAAACAGGATACGCTCAGGACCGAATTGTTCTGCCGTGTGACGTACATAAGGCGCCACTCGCTCTGGGTGCATACCGTCTGCAGGCGTAATCATACCTGACCATTTGCAATACACATGAGCGAACGCGGACAACGCCGTGATATTAGCTGACCAGCTCTCTATTTCACCAGTGCGAATAGGCGGACCGCCTAAATGATTAATAACAGCCTTTAGCTTTGGCACGCTATTGAGGTATTTAAGCACGGTCGGCATCTGTTCTGGAGCGATTAAAAGGTCGATCGGAAAACCATCCTCTTCCAAGACGCGTAGATGCGCTAGCAAACGTTCTGACACCTGATCTTTGCCGGGTTCAAACATAGTTCGGTCTAGTCGAATCCCCACAAATAGCGGATGCTTCCGTAACCGAATATATTCAGAGACAAAGTTGTCAGCAAGTGGATCGAGCCATCCTACGACACCCAGAATTTCCTCATTCTCGCCTGCCAGCTCAAGCAGAAATTCCGTTTCTGCTATTGTAGGTGCAGCCTGTACTGCGATGAATCCTCGCAAGGCATCAGCATGGTCAGCAGCGTCGACAGCATTAGCTAGATCCGCTGGCAAGTAATTCTGGTAGAGCGTTGGATTGCTCGGCTTAAGCCAATGATAATCCCCACGCTCTAACTGCCAGAAATGGACATGAGTATCGAGGTAGACATCGTTACCGGTAGATGCCTTGCTTTTAGATGACATGGTAGACAAACACTCCTTATTCTTGGTTACGACCACGGATCAGCTTCTCCGTAGCATTGGCTTCTTCAGAACTCCACGGTGTTGCATAAGTAGGCTGATTCACGTAACGTTTCATGTGCAGCTTCAATTGGATGCCAGCTCCTGGAGCCAGGCAGACTGGCATCCATTTCCCGTCAATGGCACCCTCGTCCACTTTATCACTGCTTTGATTATAGCTCTCCATATAGGTGAACTGGTGCTCTCCGAAGCTGCCTGCTTGGACAATCACTTCACGTTCCTCGAATGAAGATAAGTTCACTAATGTTAGCGTGACAAACTCGTCGCCTAGCGCTTCAACCAAAGCACCGATATCCTCAGGTAGACCACAACGTTTCTGTTTGGCATCGAAATAACGTACTCTGGCATGCTGCAAGCCACCATGAGAGATGTGCATCGGAGCGCCAAGCATCATTTGAAGCAACCCTTCAAAGTAAACCGGCGAATATTCCTGCCATTGATGAATGCTGTAAGGATGATCCCAGTCCCAGCTTGTTGGATCGCCATCAGGTGAACGAAGCTTTTCTAACTGAATGGAGATCAGCTCTAGATTTTGCTTTAATATCTGCTCAGGATAATCTGGAAATTGCCCTCTCATATATAAATACCAAGGCACTGTGTTAGCAATATAATGTTTCGTTTCCTTACGTGTTATTGGATTTCTCCCCGAAATGGTAGGCATATCAATATTGCGGAAATGATCCTCGTAGGGAATCCGGTCTACACGTGCTGCGTCTTCCTCCGCCATCGAAATCGTCCATAAATAAATCGGATAGGTTGGCACTTGGATACGGTAGTCCGTCCACCCAGAATCAAAGTGCTTATTCGGAACATGCCATTTCCCATTGATTTCCTTACCTAGTTCCCAGTTAAGATCCAATTGCGAACGTGCCAAATCTAATTTACTGCGGTCACCAGTCAAAAGCACAGCATTCATCCCGGCATTGGTTAGAGGCTCGATAATGGACATGAAACCATGCGGCCAACGGTAGCCGTAGTACCCGCCCCACCATTTGCCATCATTGTACTCACCAATCGTATCGCTTAGTCCGACGTTGTCCGGAATCAACCCACCGTTACGCACTGTGCGCTCTTCCCACGCTGCCAAATAATCCAAGACCCACTGGCGATAGGATTCATCACCTGTATACATAAAGGCGTTGGTCATGAGTCCAGTTGAGTTCAAATTAAGCGGGACGTCACCTTTCGCTTTACGTTCATTCATACGGCTAATAATCTGGCGGTAAATGTCATCATCTGACCACTTGCACTTCCCGCTTGCGAAGTCCACACCTGGAATATCCTCGAATGGAGCTAAATAATTGTCGAGTACACCGCGGTGCGTGACCCAGTCTTCTTCTGTCATCTCGAACCGTGGTCCCTTACTGCCCGTAATTGGCGAACGCATTAGCTTACGCTCCGCATCAAAGTTAGGGGCTTCAGGGTTTCTGCCCATATAGAGCTCGGCAAACTTAACCGCTCTCTGACGATTCTTCAGAAGATGCGGGTCAGATAAGCCTAGGAAATAAAAATATAAATAGCCTTCGCCATGATGCATCCAATCGTAATAAGCGTCGAATTCATTATGAATTTGACCATATTCCGTCCATTGCCACGTAATGACATCCCACATTAGACGGGATAACCGCAAAATTTCTTCGTTCCCGCCTAGCGTGTACAGCAAAGATAAATTCATAAACGCTTCATATGGATCATCGGATCCGTCCATCCCTGGCCAATCTTCTCGCCAAACAATGGTTCCGTCCTCCCGCGTATAGCGTCTTACATATTCAACCGCTGCCTCATTTAAGGTATCGATTAATTTCCGTTCCATGAGTGCCCAAGTTGGTGGGGTCCACGCATCACGCGCATGTATCGTCCCCGTAGTGGCATTGGAGCTATTCTTCTGTGACATGGATCTTTCCTCCTACCAGAATGTGTCGTGTACGCCGCGCAGCTTGCAGACCGCTTCTGCAAAGAAAAAATCACCGTAGATCATCGGTACATTGACATGGGTTTTCTTAGGGCGATTGGCCGTGCCCATGCGAAGAATGGCTTCCTCATTCAAATCATCCCAAGTGGCACAGCGTTCATTTAGTTTAAAAATCAACTTCTCTGCTGCTTTGCGATACAGCTCAGACTCACTCTTAGGTACTAATAAACTCAATTCCAACATCCCGCTGGCTGCACAAGCTGCGGCACTAGAGTCCATCGCCATGTCTACTTCCCATGGCGCTCGGAAATCCCATGGCGGTAACCCATCCTCTGGTACATTCGCTAGGAAGAAATGCGCTGCGCGTTTGGCTGCATCTAGATAACGTTGTTCACCCGTATAACGAGCGCTAAGTGCCATACCGTATAAGGCCCACGCCGTGCCACGTGACCAAGCTGAATCTGGTGCATATCCTTGCCCGCCGAGCGCTTCTTGTCTTTCACCCGTTTCGGGATCGAAACACACAATATGGTGTGTAGACCCGTCAGGACGAAGAAATTCACGCATTGTTGTATCCGCATGAAGACGAGCTACATGACGGAAACGCGGGTCCCCCGTCTCTTCACTTGCCCAATAGAGCAGCGGCAGGTTCATCATGCAGTCAATAATCGCCCAACCAGTACGCTCCGGTTGATTCCATGCCCGAATGAACTGCCCTTTCACATTGAAACGCCCGACCAGATGGCTGGCTGCTGTCATTGCACGTCTCTTCGACTGTTCACTGCCAAGCAGCTTGTACTGTGCGACGGAGGAAAGACTCCACATAAACCCTACATCATGGTGCAGCGGATAAAAGTCTGCCAGTACGGGGTCCATTAAGGCTTCAATCTGATCTGCTGTATCTTTGAACTGATCTTCCTTTGACTCTCGATAAACCAGCCAGAGTAAGCCTGGCCAAAACCCATTCGTCCACCAATCCGCATCTTCACGATTGTACTCCCCATTATAAGAAATATAAGGGAAATCAGCGCCGATAGACACGTTCATACGATCTACTTTACCGATGATTTTATGCCATATTTCGTCAAGCCATGGTGCGTTCGTCATCCTTCATTAACCCCTTTACCAAGATAATGGCTGACCTGGAAATAAAGAGAGCAGCCGATCCAACTCATGTTGCGGTAAGCCAACCCCATCACAATAGCTGGCATTGAGTGCCAGTGAGCGCATCGAAGTCGTTCCCGTTAGCGTTACAGTAATATGCGGACTTGAAAGACTGAATCGCATAGCAGGCTCGATTAATCCCTTAGGCTCGGTCTTCCGCAGGAATGCTACTTGTTGTATACGACGCTGCGCTTTTTCAAACATCGGAGAATCTTGCTTCATAAATGGTGCTGGTGCTTCAGCAAGAAGCCCCATGCCAAGGACGCTTCCGTTAATAACGGATACACCATATTCCTTTGCAGTCGGTAAAAGCTCATCCATTGCTGAATAGTCGATGAGCATATAGCGGCAGAACGTTTGGATTGAATCAATCTTCCCAGTTCGAATAAATGGTAGCAACAGCGACGGATTGAAAGCATTGACTCCAATTGCTCGCACCTTCCCTTGTTCCTTGAGTTTAAGAAAGGCAGGAATGGTTTCATTCATCCCCATCTCCGAGTTCAGTTCTGAAAGCTCGTGCATTTGAATGAGATCCACATAATCTGTGCCAAGACGCTTAAGACTTTCTTCTACGGAAAGAATCGTATTTTCATACGTATACGGCACACCGCGCATAACAGCTTTGGTAGCAAGGACTACTTGGTCCCTTTTTCCTTTGAGTGCCAACCCAATCCGCCGTTCGCTTTCACCTCTACCATATAACGGTGCTGTATCGATAAAGTTGATCCCGAGTTCCAAGGCTCGATCAATCACTTCTGTTACTTGTTCGTCTGTTACCGGACCGTAATCCCCGCCAAGCGGAGCGCCCCCAAGCCCTAGCTTCGAAACTCGCATTCCTGTTTTGCCAAAAGTGGTATACTCCATCATGATCACTCCTTCACAATTTTCTGATATTTTAATACTACGGAACTGGGTTAAACATGCATAGGGTGTCAATTTAAAGATAAGTAGGATAATTTGTGTTACACGAGAAGACATGGTTACTAAAAGCAATTAAAGTGACGTATTTAAACTTTTACTACACTTTCTATGACCTCACTATATAAAATCCGATTCGTTCAAAGTTGTACTGACTTGCATGAAATTGTTGTTATCTTGTCATATTTGAAAAAGGCGTGATACACTAGGAGCAGATCAGCATTGAGGTGGGAATGCACAATTCCTCTTATTTCTGCCAAGCTTTCAAGAAACTTAATGGCGTGACACCCCTGCAATAGGAAAAAGCGCTGAATCTTAGTTATCCTTATAAATACCTAACCCGTTGCTTATATCGATCAATTAATTCTCTGTTATGTCCGTCTCCTCCGTCCCGATTGGCACTAACCAAAACCGGAGGAACCGTTCCTCTCTGCGTCAATTCATCTACTACCGCCACCGTTAAAGCTTGAATCATGACAATGCCGCCAATCGTTGAAGTCGGCCCTATTTTATGCAAGCTGTCGTCATAAGACAAGGTGGCATCACCGTGTACCCCACAAGTATCCAAGACGATATCGCCTGCTTCGTACAGCTTTTTCCCGCTCGGATGACGAGAAGCCGTCTTCAAGGAATGATCCATATTGGTTAGCACAACGATGAACAAGCCCCGCTTTTTGCTCTCCAGCGCAACCTCGATCGGAACGGCGTTAATGCCGGAATTGGAGACGATCACAATCACTTCACCCGGTCGCAAATCATAACCAGTTAGCAAAACTTCCGCATAGCCAGGCAACCTCTCCAACAGCGAAGCCCGTCCTACATTAATTTCCATCAACGATGGCTCAAGCATCGCATTCACGCATGCAAGTCCGCCAGCGCGATGAAACACTTCTTCAGCAATCATATGAGAGTGGCCGCTTCCAAAAACGTGCATAATGCCACCCTTTTCTATCGAATCCGCAATCTTGGATGAAACTTCAATTAGGGCATTTTTTTGTGTCGTTTGAATGTTGGAGATTTGTTCTTGAATGTTTCTGATGTACTGATCGAGCAGCATACACATTCACCTTCTATCCTAGTTATTGAAAAATGTGCGCCGCTGCCCCTAAGATGCCCGCGGCTGTCGGGAGAGAGGATTGCAAAATATTTACATCGTTACTTAGGAACCGTTCTCTCACTGTGTTTCTTGTAGATTCCAACAGCAAATCCCCAGCCTGACTGAACCCGCCGCCGATAATGATAGTCCCGACACCGAATAGATGTAGACAATTGACCAAGCTTACACCGAGAAGTTCCCCTGCATCCCGAAATACTTCCCTGGCATAATGATCACCTTCCAGAGCAGCTTCATAAACAAGCAAGGAGTTCAAGGTTCGCGACTGTACCCACGTTGACAAGATTGAATTTACTGATCCAAGTTCTATCCGAACTCGATCGAAAATCGCAGTAGCCGAAACGTAGGTCTCCAGGCAGCCTCTATTTCCGCATATACAAGGTTTACCGTCTGGAATAACGCTTGTATGTCCAATATTGATAGCAGGTCCACAATCCCCATGATAGATATGCTTATCAACCACTAAACTTGCGCCAACTCCGGTACCTAAACAAATATATAGAAAAGAGGATCGATTGATTCCCGCACCATATCGCCATTCACCTATTGCGCCTGCCGTTGCATCGCATTCCAGCTTAACAGGTAGTTTCAGCTGATGCTGCATGATCTCGACCAGCGGAATATCGCTCCAGCCCAGATTAACTGCAAATTTTACGATACCGAAGTTTGTATCCAGAATACCCGGACATGAGACACCTACGCCCGCAAGTTGATTCCTGACATTCAGTCTTTCAATAAACCTCTCAACTTCTTGGGTAATTAATGTTATATTTGCTATCCTCTTTTCGTCTCGGTGCAAATTCACGGAATATTGGTCAATGACATCTCCCTGCTTATTAATTAATCCCATCTTGATATGGGTTCCACCGATATCGACACCGACTGCCAGGCTCTTTTTGGAAAACATCATACGTCCGCCTTCTTTCAACCGATGAAATAACCGCCGTCCAACGGAATTTCCGCTCCATTGATCCAAGCCGATTGGCTGCTGGCCAAAAAGACGATCACATGCGCGATTTGTTCCGGGGTAGTAATGTTGGGCGCAGTCTTTAATAGATATTCCGCTTCTTCCAGCGAGTGGTTCGTCATATCGAACCATTTGTTTAACAGCGGCGTTGCTGTGCCACCTGGCATAACCGCATTCACCCGAATGCCTGACTCGCGCAAATCGAGCGAAAGGCCGCGAGTCATATGGTTTAAAGCAGCTTTCATCGCGTCGTAAACCAAATTATTACGGCTATTCACAAGCCGGTTGATCGAGCTGACATTGATAACGACGCCGCTGCTGCTTCCTTTAAGCCATGGGAGCGCTTCCTGAACAAGAAAAAACGGTGTCTTCACATTCACCGCAAACAGCGAATCCCAGTCTGCGTGTTCGATTTTTTCCATCGGTTTGTTGCAGATGAGTGCCGCATTGTTGACAAGAATGTCCAATGCCCCCCAGTGCTGCGTCGTTTGTTCAATTATCTGCCTTGGTGCTTCCGGAGAAGACAAATCCATCTGTACAAAAATGGCATCGCCTCCACGCGAGTGGATCTCATCCAACACTTGTTTTCCGCGTTCTTCGTTCATCCCATGAACAGTCACTTTGGCACCATGGGATGCCAATTCAATCACCGCTGCTTTGCCGATGCCGCTCGTTGATCCGGTTACGAGTGCTACTTTCCCTTTCAGATCTTTCACACAAATCACCTCTTATAGGTAGATTGATATACACTCCTGACTTTAATTATGAATGCTTTCTTTTAACTCCTTGAAATAATCGCCGATGCGAATAACCTTACTCTCCAAGCGCGACTTCTCGGCGGCAAACGCCATCAAATGACTCTGCACAGAAGTCCGCGCGCCTGTAAGTCCAACTTCATTCCCATCTTGGCTCACTAGTCGAATGAAGTCTCTCATGATGCCGTGGTCGCCACCGCCATGTCCTTCCACGGGAGCGTCTATCTCAATTATTTCGGTCCCACCTGTAATAAAATTGCTTACTTCGATGACGTTTTTCTCCATATCGGCTCTGATCTGACCTCGTGTTCCCATCAGCTTCATCGATCTGCCTCCTTCTTTGGTGAAGGCGCACATCGTAAAGGCGACGGTAACCTCGTTCGCGAACTCCAGATTGACAACCTGATGATCGACCACATTGTTATCGCAGTGATATACACATCTGCCGTAAGGCCCATTTTTCAAAGCTTGAAGGACTCCTTCTGTACTGTCATCATTACTGACAACTTTTCGCAGCACAGAACCTACCCAGTCCTCTCTTTCCAAGTACATTTTAGGAGCATAATAAGGACATTCGTTCTGTACTGGGCAACCATCCAAACAGTACATAGGCGCACCTTCCGGCGCGCTTTCGCCGCGAAAATGCGTCAACGAGCCAAATGACGACACCTTTGTGCAATCGGCATCCACTAGCCATGACAAAATATCCATATCATGACAGCTCTTAGCTAAAATCATAGGACTGGAAGTTTCGGAGTTTCGCCAGTTTCCTCTTACAAAACTGTGCGCTTGATGGCGGTGCTCCACATTTTCCGTATGTTGGATGGAAATAAGTCTGCCTATCGCTCCATCAACGAGCAACTGCTTTAACTTCTTATAGAACTCGGTATACCTAAGCACATGGCAGATGGAAAATACTCGTTTATATGTTTCGGCGTATTCCCCCATTTGAACACATTCAATTGGGCTTGGTGACATCGGCTTCTCGAGTAACACATGATACCCTTTCTCCAAAGCTCGAATCGACGGCTCAAAATGCATTTGGTCCTGGGTGCAAATTAAAACGGCATCAGCTAGTTTCGGCCCTTCAAGCAGCCGCTCCCAGCTTTCGAATACGTTGGCATCATCGATATTGTGAGCCTGTTGAAAACGTTTCCTTCTTATAGGGTCAATCTCCGCGATCGCTATAAATTTCACTTCATTCGGATAGTCGAGTGCATAAGAAGCGTATGCATCGGCGCCTCTTTGTCCCGCTCCAATTAATACCGCAGTTATCGTTGCCATCAGATATTCTCTCCTTTAAGATAAATCAACTGTATTAAGCTGACATAAATCTTCCAATTTTTGCTTGCTCAAAAGAGAGGCCATAAAAAGCATTTTTGCTTTTCATGGCCACTTGCTTAAATATTTTTTTTTACTTAGTCCATGCTATAATTACCGCATTCAATTGAGCTACCTCTTAATTTTTACCGGATTGATCATGCGGCACTGTGACGGTTAGGGAAGTAACAGTTTTGTTGCCCGCTTTATCAGTTGCCGTGTACGTGATGGTATAGATGCGCGACTTCTCCGCCCGTAAGCTAAAGGAAGTAGCGTCTGTACCGAAATTGGCCTGAATGTCGCTTGGATCGCTACTCGGTTGATTGCTCGTAATGGACGATAACACCACGGATTCAACGCCCGAGGCAGCATCGCTAGAATTCAGTGTGGCGTTGATCGTAACCATTTTATGATTTGCCGGCCAAATTGACGTTTTATCTAGGTGGACGCTAAACACTGGTGCTGTATTATCAGTCTTAACGCGAATGGATTTGACGTCTTCTATATTCCCCGCTTGATCCGTCGAGCGATATTTCACTTCATAAATTCCGTTGCCAAGTACAATCGGCGAGGTATATGGAACGAAACCGTTTGTCGGTTGCGTACCGTAAGTACTTTGCACAACAGTAAGCGCATACTCGGTCGAAGCTACGTTAGATTTGTCATCCGATGCCTGGAGCGAAACTGATACGTCCGACGTATACCAATCGTCTGCTCCAGTAATTCCTGTTACTGTTGCAGAGGTAACTGGTGGAGCGGTATCAGCCCTGTTAAATTGTGCCGTTATGGTGATGTCCTGTGACGGCATATGGAATGTGTAAGTGCCGTCACCATTTGCGGATACCGAATATACGGTGTTATCCGCACCTGTAACTTTCAAAGTATTTTCATCAAGCTGAAAGCCTGAATTTGCCTGGGTGTAAACTGTTACAGTGTCACTGCTGTGCGCTCTTGAGTAATTGAGACTTGTGTTGGTCGCGATATAACCGTTTGCAGGTTGCACAACATTAATATTGTTTGTTGCATTCAGGGTTATGGGGCTTCCGATTGGTGTAAAGTTAGTGTCTTTGGTAACCTGTTGCATGGTCCATTGCTTATCCGGTACAACCTCAGTCAGCCTCCAGATCTTTCCGTTAGACCATGCTTTTCTCATCTCTGCCTGCACCGCAGACGTGAATTGGCCGCCTACAACAAACGCGCCATGATTTATCGCATTGTTCCAAAGCTTGATATCATTTGCCATGTAAGGTTTATTTACAAATGTGTTTTTATCAACATACCAACCAGTTCCAGCATTCCAACCGCCCTTCATAGCAAGGTTCATAAGTAGGGTAGGCTCGGTACCAGCTCCATGACCTCCGCTTTGGTATGTCCAGCCAAGCATTTCAGGGAAAAAGTTTTGACCGTAGAACTCTAAATAATTGTTAATTTGGTTGACATTTGTATTGGATTCTCCCCAGCTGATTCTGGACGCCACATTCCATAAATTTGAGCCCATATCACTATGCTCTGTTATGAATCCATCTTTGTTTCCAGCATGAATACGATTATAAACTGCGATAGGAAATTTGCTGAAATTAAGAGGACCGTAAGTTGTCATTTTGGTTGCCTCTAAGGCATCATAAGACATGGCATGGACACCTACGGTATTAAATATGTCTGCCATACGGCCGGTCATCTGCGTATTCAATGCCATATCCGCAAGATATCCTACATAATAGTACCAAAGCAGATTAGCATCATCTCCAATATCATGAGCACTTACCATAGTAGAACGATAACCGCGCGTAACGCCTGTCAATTGCCATTCGTTATCACTTACTTGCGTGCAGGCGCCAAAAGTAATCATTTCATTGTCGATAAGAACGCTGTTTGAACCTGCTGCGTTGACAGCTGCCGGTGAGAAATCCTTGCCGTTATCGATATATACGATAGTGTCAGTAGCCGACATTGGTCTTGTCAGATGCCCAATGCCCGCGCTTGCAAGTCCAGCATTAGCAAGGGGCCTGATATATGTCGCGTCACTAGGGGAAATCTGGTTCGATAAGGTATGAACGCCAACCTTAATGCCGTAGCTTGCAGCAGTGTCAACCATCTGTTTTGCCGCTGCATCAGAACCGCCGAAGTTGCCATTAAACTGATATCCGCCATCTGTAACCCATGGACCTGATGCACCGTATTGCCCGTAGATGTAATTAATACCTGCGGCTCGAGCCATTTGGGAGTCGTTTACAATATTATTGGACATATTGTCGGTAAACACTAGGAAATCCTGCGCTGTCTCCAGAGAGGTCTTTTGCCACTTGCCGTTAATCGTCGGGTGCGGCAAGCCTTCATTGACCTCTATGTTGGATAAAACGTTTAAAATGTTAGGAGTCCTTGTTCCGTACAAGGCAATAGAGGAGCCTATCATGCTCGCATCACCTGCATAATCACCAGTAAGCACAGGAATCGTGCGCGTTGGTGAATCAGCGTTCCATGACTGAACCTTTCGCTCGGTTGGCTTCGTATAATCCCATGTGTATGACTGCAACGCACTGCCCCATGTGCTGAAAGAGGCCGAGACATTGTTGAAACCTCTAGTATTGAGAGGATGTGCGAATCCGTTAATGTTCGGTAGATTCGATGGGTAGCTTAAATTGTTATATTCAACCGGCCAACCACCGACGGTCTTACTGTTTAAGTCATGAATACCGATGCCAAAGTTGTTGTTGTAGGCAACACCTGCAACCTGACCACCTGATGTTATGCCAGTCTTAATGGGACCCCATAATACAGCCTGCGCCGAAAATCCCGACGGTAATGTCAAATCTTCCAGTGTAAATTTGGTATAGCCGCCTTTTTCATCAATATGTACGGTGGCCTTGCCCTTTACAGAGGCAAAGTCCAAGCTTAAAGTCCCGTTTTCTTTTGTATATTGTACCGCTGTTGGATACTGCGGAGTATAGTTCACAATCAGGGACATCAGATACGACGACTTGCTGTCAGGACCCGTTGTAACAAAGTCGGTGCCGTCAAGCGTGTTGACCAGTTTTGTAATCTGACCCGCGCTGTTTAGCACAATATTCAACAACCCTGCAGGAATTACATAAGCATCTGGAGTGGGCACAGTTACCCAAATCGCTGCCATAGTTGCATTATTTGTAATCGGAATGGAAAAATCATAAGGCACGTCATTAAGTTCCCATCCTGCCAAAATCATACCATCTTTGGTCAGACCTCCAGGAGGGGTTACCGTATTGCCTTTCGTGACATTCACAGTAATGGGTTCCTCATTCTCGCTGTAAGAAAATGTAACGGTGTAAACCGGAACGGTTTTCCAATTAGCCACAAGCTTCATGTCGCCTGTCGCAGGTTGCGAGAAATCCCACACTGTTCCGCCGGCAACATCCACTGTCCATCCGTCGAACACCTGACCCGATGTTTGGGAAACAGGGTCATTGGGCTTTGTTAATAATGTGCCGTTGCTTACTTTTACAGTAGATGAAGGGGTAACTCCGTCATTATAATCATAGGTAACAGTGTTCATATAGTAAGCTTGTAGCTGAACCATCTGGGGAATGTTATTGTTGGAGATTGTGCCAGTTTCACCGCCACTCCACCATCTGATATAGCGTGCAGTTGTCGGCGCAAAGTTAATCAGATGACCGCCGGCATTGGTATCCTCCTGATATTCGGCATCATTTCCTGCCGAAACTCCCGTGATGGAACCGTTCACAAGAGTACCGTTTGCAAATGTCTTGTTCGAGTCCGTTGGATCCTGATGAGCGACATCGTTGCCATCCTGATTGAATACGTTAACCCAATTGATGCCGTCTGCCGAAAGTTGAACAATTTGATTATGATATGTCCTTAAGCCTACAGCTTGGTGATTTCTAAAATAATTCCAAATTTTAATGACATTCATTGTTTTTGCAGTTCCTAAATCGATGGTCAGATATACGTCGGAAGTATTGCCGGGAGGTGGTGAATTGTTAGCACCCGGTGCAACCCATAAATCGGTATTTAAGGTGCCGCTTGTGATGTTTTGGAGTGAAAATGGAGCTCCTCCCCACCAAACACCGGCGCTTTGACCAGTTGAGTCATGAGTAGACCCCGTTACGGTAGCTTGATATGCAAGATTTCCCGGAGGGGTACCTGGTGCCACCGCTGCCGTAACATAGGTTGGAAGCGATACTGTTATGAAATAACATAAGGTTAGAATTATTGATAAAAGCCTTAACTTGGTTTGCATAGTCCAAAACACTCCCTATCATTTTAACTTTCGAAGTTTTATATTACTTTTTCCGAAGTTCTTGGGTGATGGTGATGGATTGATAAACCAGATACTCCAAGGTGTAATGAGAATAATCTTCTATTTTCTAAAAATCCCCCCTCTCAGCAGACTGAACACTTATTGTATAAAAAGCGATGAAACATTGAATGTAAAGGGACTTTTCATGTATTCACTACAAGTAGGATTACATGAAAAGTTCCCCAATTACGAACGTTCAGAACAAATTTGCTTCAATTACTTGTTTGTCGCTTTCCAAGCATCCAATTGCTTTTGCTTCTCAGCAATAATTTTGTCGCCGCCTGCACTCTTGAGCTTCTCAAGGAAAGTTGGTAAATACTTGCTAGGATCAACCGAGCCGGAAGCAAGCGCGTTATAAAGCTCCGCAATGACTGCATCAGTGTTCGCCTTCTCAGCTTTCACTGGCGTAAAGTCAAAAACAAATCCCAGCGCATTGGAAGGTGTTGCGTTTTTATTCAGATCAACCCACATTTGCGTAAACTTCTGATCATTTCCTTTGGGATCACCTTCCGACAAATAGGAGAGCGCCATGTTGCCAAATTCCCATGGAGCAAAAATTTGGAAGCCGCCTTCTTTGATCGTTTCTATGCGAGTATCAGAAACTTTCTTGTAATGCTTACCTTCAACGCCCCAGACAAGTGTGTTGTAAATTTCTTTGTCCGTGTTCAACAGATTGAGGAACATCATGGCTCTTTCTTTGTTTGGTGAATTGGCGGAAATCGCCGTCATGGTCGCAGCAGCTTTGTCGGTAGTAAGCAGCGGCTTCACGAACTGGAAGTCGTAAGACTGTGTATCCGGATTGAAGCCGGACATTCTACCTGTAGCATTCATTCCTGCTGCTGCAAAGGCCACGGAGTCAATATCGATCTGACCTAATTGAAGGGCATTCTTTCCAGCCTTACGATCTGCAGACGTATCTTTCAGGGTCGCTGCGTCTTTCCGCAAATAACCTTTGGAGTACCAGTCTCTCATCATCGTAAGATAATCCTTGAATTCTGGCGTTTCATACTGATTAACTACCTTGCTGCCATCTTTTAGGTATAGATCTCCTGGCGTCTTCGCATCGCCTAAACTCTCAAGGCCAAACATCGGAGGGGCAGTCGTGAAAGCATCGGTAAACTCCCAAGGTATCAGATTAGGCTCATTCTTCTTGACTGTTTCCAGGAAAGGCGTCAGGTCCGATAACTTGGTCACAGACTTCCAATTAAGATTGTACTTATCCGCTACTGCTTTCTGGATGATGTAGCCGTATCCTGCGGTTGACTGTTGGAAGACTGGCACACCGTAAATTTTCCCTTTTACCTTCACAGCATTCCAGAACATATCGGGAATACCTTTCTTCATGTCTGGATATTTGGCAATCAAATCATCCAACGGTGCATAAGCGCCATTCGCGACATTCTGAAAGTAATTGTTAAAGCCTGCCGCTGTCCATACGAGATCGTAGGATTCACCAGAAGCCATGGTGACTTTCATTTTTTCTTCGTAAGCGCCCCAATCAATAAGTTTCAGTTTAACCGTTGCGTTAATTTTTGGCTTGATGAGTTTATTCACGGCATCTTCTACAGTTTGCAAATCCTTCTGAGGTCCATTCGGGAAGTAATACGTAAGTTCAACCGGCGCTAATGGAGTTGCTGTAGGTTGAGCAGTTTGAGCTGCCGCCGTGCTTGGGGCAGGAGTTGCAGAAGGCGTTGGCTCAGCCTTTGGAGTACTACAACCTGCTAGTACGACAGTGAAACCAATACTTAACGTAACCAGTGAACTCGCCATTTTCATCGCTTTTTTCATGGATAGACCTCCGTATTTGTTTTTATATGTTTAACGGGCTGATGCCCGGTGAAACCGCGATTTAAGATTTCACTGCGCCTAATGTAAGGCCTTTGACGAAGTATTTCTGCAAATAAGGGTAAGCGAGAATAATTGGCCCCACGGATAACACGCAGGTTGCCATCCTAGCCGTCTCGTCCGGTTGTACAGCTGCGGCTTTCTGAGTCAAAGCATTTCCTTGGAGGAATGCGATGTTGTTCATGATAGACTGTAGAAGAAATTGCAGCGTATACAACTTGCCGTTCTCAATGAATAAAGCAGCAGTAAACCAATCGTTCCAAAAAAAGACTGCTGTGAAAAGACCTATGGTTGCGAGCACCGGTGTCGATAAGGGAAGAACCAGCTTCATAAATGTATGAAACTCGCCTGAACCATCAATTCTTGCGGATTCTATAATGGATTCCGGAATGGTGTATGTAAAAAAATTTCTCATGATCAACACATTGACCGAAGAAACCAAGTAAGGAACGAAAAGCACAAATATCGTATCTTTCAGATGAAGGTATTTCGAGAGTAGAATATACCAGGGCACTAATCCTCCACTGAACAATAGGCAGAATACGACCAAGAAGGATACAATGCTTCTATACTTCACTTCTTTTCTTGAAAGACTATACGCAAACAAGGACGAGATGATAAGGTGCAGCAGAGTGCCGACAAAGGTTACGATAATGGTAACGAGGTAAGCTCTCAAAATAGGTGAATTCCCGTTCAGAATGTATGAATAAGCATTTAAACTAAATTTCAAGGGAATTACATGATAGCCAGATTGAAATATCGTCTGCTCATCGGATAGAGATACGGAAAGTACAATAAGTAAAGGTATCAGACATATTACGCAATACACCATAAAAACAGCGTTGAGAATAAAGTTAGGAAAAGAAAGTCGTTTGATCATCTTGTCATCCTCCTAGAACAATGCACTGTCACGATCATAAAGTCTTATCAAAAAGTTCGATACAAGCACTAGGATAAATCCAACACATGCTTGATACAGTCCAACGGCGGAAGACATGCCGAAATCGCTCATGCTTTTCAGAGATCTGTAAACGTAAGTATCGATGACGTTCGTGGCACTGAACAAGACACCCGACTCCTTCGGCAGGTTATAAAACAATCCCCAATCGCCAAAAGCGGCGTAAAAAATTTTCCCCGCCTGCAGCAGTAATAAAGTAATCGTGATCGGGGCTAGCATCGGAATCGTAATTTTGATGGCTTGCTGAAATTTGTTTGCCCCATCCATTTTCGCAGCCTCATAATACTCAGAGGAAATCCCAGCAATTCCTGCTGCAAAAATAACCGAGAAGTAACCAACGTTCTTCCAGACATAGCTCGCCGGTAAAATAAACCACCAGTAGAACGGCTCGGAATACCACTGGACAGGTTCGACATCGAATTGTGCCAGTAATGTATTGATAATGCCTTTGTCCATACTCAGGAAAGTGAAAAGTAAATATTCAGCTACCACCCAAGACAAGAGAAAAGGAAGCAGTAAAATGCTTTTGTAAGCACTCGCAAGATAACGATTGCCTATTTCATTGATGAGAATCGCAATCACGAGCGATAAACCAATACCGAGTACAATGAAGATTAGGTTGTAGGCGATCGTATTGAAGGTGATTTGAAAAAGTGCATCGGATTGAAATAGAAACTTAAAATTCGTGAAGCCTACCCATTTACTCTTAAAGATCCCTTTAATGGGGTTATATTCTTGAAACGCAATGACAACCCCTAACATCGGTAGATAATACATGACAATGATGTAAAGCAGTCCGGGAAGCATCATGAGATAAAAAATTTTGTTTTTAATTAGTTCGCTTACGACCGGTATGACGGGCGCTCGCTTATTTATGGTTGGTTTCGATTCCACAAGCATTCTCCTTTGCGTGGCGGCTATGAATTTGATGTCCCCATCATAAGTCGAAACGAAACGATCGGAATACAGAAAAAAAACAGAATAACACCGATTTTTAAATAAATTAGGACTACAAAAATGAATCAAATCTCTGAAAAATGAACTAAAACGGAAAAGATTCATGTAAAAAGAGCATTCACCGAAATACAAGGCGAATGCTCTTAGAGAACTTAGCTGGTTAGGTTTTAACCAACCCTATTTAGTTGTCGCTTTCCAAGCATCCAATTGCTTTTGCTTCTCAGCAATAATTGTATCGGAGCCTGCCTTTTTCAACTTATCCAAGAATTGTGGCAAGTACTTCTCAGGGTCAACAGAACCACTCGCGATCGCATAATAAAGTTCATCGATGGCAGCGTCAACATTAGCCTTCTCTGCTTTAACCGGTGTAAAGTCAAATACGAAACCTAACACATTCGAAGGTGTTGCATTTTCATTGAGATCTACCCACATTTGTTTAAACTTCTGATCGTTTCCTTTTGGATCACCCTCTGACAAATAGGAGAGCGACATATTGCCGAACTCCCACGGAGCAAAGATTTGATAACCGCCATCTTTAATCGTTTCAATACGGGTATCAGAAACTTTCTTGTAATGCTTACCTTCAACGCCCCATACAAGCGTGTTATAGATTTCTTTGTCGGTGTTAAGTAAATTGAGGAACATCATGGCTCTTTCTTTGTTTGGCGAATTGGCAGAAATTGCCGTCACTGTCGCTGCAGCTTTATCAGTTGTAAGAAGTGGCTTAACAAACTGGAAGTCGTAAGACTGTGTATCCGGATTGAAGCCGGACATTCTACCTGGTGCATCCATGCCTGCTGCTGCTAAGGCTACGGAGTCAATATCGATCTGGCCCAATTGAAGGGCGTTCTTTCCCGCCTTACGATCTGCCAAGGAATCCTTTAAAATTGCTGCGTCTTTACGCAAATATCCTTTGATGTACCAGTCCCTCATCATTGTGATATATGCTTTGAATTCTGGCGTTTCATACTGATTGACGACCTTATTTCCGTCTTTCATGTAAAGACTTCCTGGTGTCTTCGCATCTCCTAAACTCTCAAGGCCGAACATTGGAGGGGCAACCGTGAAAGCATCCATAAACTCCCATGCGTTAAGATTGGGCTCGTTCTTCTTAATGGTTTCCAAGAATGGCGTCAGATCTGATAACTTGGTGACAGATTTCCAATCCAGTTTGTACTTATCCGCTACTGCTTTCTGTATGACATAGCCGTAACCTGCGGTTGACTGTTGGAAGACAGGCACACCATAAATTTTCCCTTTTACCTTCACAGCATTCCAGATCATATCCGGAATACCTTTCTGCATGTCAGGATATTTGGCAATCAAATCATCCAACGGCGCATAAGCGCCATTCGCCACATTTTTGAAGTAATTGTTAAAGCCCGCACCTGTCCATACGAGATCATAGGGTTCACCAGAGGCCATGGTGACTTTCATTTTTTCTTCGTAAGCACCCCAATCAATCAGTTTCAGGCGAACTGTGGCGTTTATTTTTGGCTTGATGAGCTTATTAACAGCATCTTCTACTGACTGCAAATCCTTCTGTGGCCCGTTTGGGAAATAATACGTTAGTTCAACTGATGCTAATGGGGCTGATGTAGGTTGAGTTGATTGAACAGCGGCCGCACTAGGCGCAGAAGTTGAAGATTCAGTCATTTGAGAGCTGCATCCAGCGAGTGCAACAGAGATACCAATACTCAGCAAAACAAGCGAACGTTTCATTTCCTTTGATTTGTTCAAGGTTTGACCTCCATGGGTAGGTAATAAGCCGAAGATTCAGTGAAAATCGGTCTACAATAATTGATCAAATCTCCAAAAATTGAACTCAGATGGGAAAATAACACTTTTTAAATTGAGTTTCTATGGGGGATATAATAAAATTGATTTGCATCGTACATCATTAGATTGAGGTGGTTATATGTACAAAAAATTACTAATCTCTTTCGTTGCGAGTATCACTGCCTTGATTATAATCCTTTCCTCGCTGTTGTACTATAACTACACTTCTTCTTCTATTGAGACCGTAAAAGAAATGAAGGGAAATATTTTATCTAATATCAGCTACAGTTCTGTATACATGGATAATATTGCGAAAAAGTTTTGCCAATCCTTAATGCTTAACAATTCCATTATGTCTTTCGCATACAGCAACGAACAGGATATTCTAACGATCAGCGGTGCTATGAAAACATTGAATAATTTAACGATCCCCAACAGCTATATTTACTCTACCTATATATACAATAAAAAAGTCGATACCTTCCTCACGACGAACACATTCTATGATAGCCATGATTTTTTTGATAAAGAAATCGTTGCTATGTTAAAAAGTCCTCAAGCAACCAAATCACCAAGTTTATATCCAATCCCAAGAAAAATCCCGGTAACAGATGGTTCAAAAGTAAGCGATATGAATGTATACACCTATCTTTTGTTCGATACAAATAATAACAAAGGCGACTTCGACAGTGCGATCGTATTGAACGTGGACGCGGATTGGCTAAGATTGACTATTTCATCCTTGGATAACAAAATGGGCAAAGATGGGAATGAAATTTTCGTCTTGGATGATAAAGGCGATATCGTAAGCCACTACTCTCCTGCAATGTTCAAGCAAAATATTTCAGATCAGAGCTATATTCGTGATGTTCTTCAAACAGCAGCCCCATCAGGAACCTTCTTTAAAAAGCTGCATAATAAAAAATACGTGGTTTCCTATGTTTCTTCAAATGAATTGAAATGGAAATTTATCAGCTTAACGCCTTATGATACATTTTTCTCGAGTGTCAAAAAGAATGGTTTCATTACACTTGCCTTTTGTCTAATCGTTCTTGTATTGGGACTATTATTCGCCTTTCTGGCATCTAAGAGGCTTTACCATCCTATTGAAACGCTGACGAAAGGGATCAAACAAAAGCTGGGCCAAGATAGCAAACCTGAGAAAAACATCGATGAGGTTAGCTTTCTCTCAACTGCTTTCAATGGCATGATCGATAAAACCATCCTGTTGGAAAATATGAAACGAAATACAGCTCCCCTTCTTAAAAGTGATTTTCTGAAAAATTTAGTCATTGGCCAGACCTATCTGCCTCTTGAAAAAATATTGGCCAAAGAAAACGAACTTCAAATCGATCTAAATCTTGAGAACAATCTGTTCTTGTTTATGTTAAAAATAGACTTTTATAAAGATTTCGTCGACCAGCATAATGAAAAAGATCGTTCCTTATATAAAATTGGGATTTCAAATATTGCCAAGGAAATAACCAACGAGTATTACAGAAATGAAGTTATCGAGACTGGATTCGATCAATTCACCATATTGGTTGACATTGGAGAACTTACTGAGGAATCGGATTCGTACATGGACATCTTCCATGATATCGTGACTAGAATCCAATTCTGTGTCGAGAAATATTTGAACATTTCATTAACTGGAACGCTTGGATATGTGATTGAATCGCCAGATCAAATCAAATACGCATATGAAAAAACACTTAACTTGTCCATGTATCGTATTAAATTAGGCCATTATAGTATTATTACCTCAGAGATGTTAAATGACTTGGACGACAGCTCTTTCCAATTTCCCGCCTCTAAAGAAAAACAGCTCATTGATTCCCTAAAGCTAGGGAACAGTGAAGCTGCAAAAGCAGCATATAATGACATTATTAAAGCCATGGAGCATTCATCGTATGACACGATTTTAACATCTGTGATCTATTTATTTTTCTCCATTTACAATTCTCTAAATCGGATCGTCGAAGGCTCGCAATCTACATTCAATGCGATTTCGATTGATTTTTTCAACAAAGTAGCCGGGTTTGAGACCTTAGATGAAATCGAAAAAACATTTTTCACGTTATTCGATGATATTATTCTTTTAAAGGATGGTACAAAAGATAAGAAAAAGAATATGATCGTCGACACTGTCATCGACATGATCCATGCGAACTATTCGGATAAAAACCTTACATTAACTAGCTGCGCTGAAGCGTTGTCCATTTCATCCGTATATCTTGGCAAGCTGTTTAAGAATGCAACCGGTAAATCAGTAGCCGAGTTCATTACGACAGTTCGCATGGAGAATATCAAGGACTTACTGGGACAAACACAAATGCCAATTAATGATATTTTAGAAAGATGTGGCATCGAAAAGTCAAATTACTTTTATACCAGCTTTAAAAAGTACTTTGGTGTCTCGCTAACTGAATACAGATTACAAAATGTGAAGGTACATAGTGAGAAGGAGATTTTGCCCGGCGGGTAATCGAATAATAGCCTGGTTGCCCTAATTCGCAGCATAATGGTAAAAGATCATTCAAAAAAAGACGTGACGGCATTATGCCGTTACGTCTTTTTTAAATATGACCGGGTACATCTCCCCTTGAGCAATATCGCCATCTTTTCCGCCTGCAGCAATGAATTGATTGATGGAGATGTATCGGAATTTCTCATCGTCTCGGAATCGCGTTTCACCGGTCATTAAGTGAATCGCCGACGAACGGCGTACACGGTCCGATCTGTTAGGTCCGCTTCCATGAATGGTCAAGCTGTGATGGAAGCTGACTTGTCCAGCTTTCATTATGATCGGTACAGTCCGAAAAGTTTGCCCTTCAGGTACGTTTATCCCAAGCTTGAGTTTATCTAAATTTTGTTCATGAAAATCACTGCCTGATAGAAGTCCCCAATGGTTGCTGCCTGGCACCATCTGCATACAGCCATTCTCTTCATCAACATCATCGTAGGCGACCCATGCCGTAAGGAGCGTTTCTGGGTTGTGGAAACATTGCCAGTACGTATAATCCTGATGCCAGCCGACATTAGAGCCTTGGCCTCCAGATTGTTCCGGTTTGAGCAGTAGCTGATCAGCCCAGAAACGGATCGTGTCCATTTCCGTTAGAGCAGCGGCAATCTCGCCGATCACTGGATCGTTGGCGAGTGTGCGAATCGTTAAGTCGGCATAACTCGCCATATCTGTTTTGCGAAGTGTTTTAGGATGGCCTTTCTTATAGCTCCAGATGGTTTCGGGAGGCGTTCCGGTCTCGAATTCCTCCCGGTATACTCTCTCCATTCTGTCGCGCAGTTTGGCAAGCCTTTCATCGTCGATTATTTTCGGAGACACCCAGTAACCATTTTCCTTGAAAAATTTCACGTCATCTTGCGTTGGGATTCCATTTGCATTTGGCACTTTCAGCTCATCCTCTCGTCGCGAATTCACTCTCGCTTTAATAAAATTATGACACAATGCTGGCAGCTCCGTCTTTGTCTGAAAATACTCACTTTATCCATTTGTATGGTATTATTAAAATAAAACTTGGTGATTACATTGAATCCTACATTTATTTGTCCTTTTGTACGATTTTCAATCCGCGTACCACTCCTCGCTGGCGATCGGTATGGTCCTCGGTTCTGCTATGTCCCCTCCATCTATCTCATCGAATCGGGCTGCGGCAGCATCATCTACGAAGACCGACCGAATCTACAGTTACAGCCAGGAACTTTGTTCTTTATCCAGCCTGGCCTATCCCACACTTGGGAGGTGGATGCAGACAGTCCGCTTACGTTTCGTTGTGTATTCTTCGAATGGTCCTATCGACCGAAGATGGGGATAAGGACTCCCAATGATTTATTGTGTCAACTTACCGAAGAATCAGATATCCGTTTGTTGGATGAGCAACTCGACTGTGGAATTCCTGACTCGCTAGTCGTGGATTCAATCAGCGTATGGAAAGGATTATTCGAGGCGGTAACGAATGAGTTCGAGGCTGTATCTCCCGATTTATCGGTTCTCGATCACGAAGATTATCCGAATTCGCTAGCCGTCACAGGTCATTTCAACCTCTTGCTTCACCAAATCTATCGGCTGGCTAAGCGCCAATCCGATATCACTGATCCACGTATCACCAAGCTGCTCGCGTCGATGGAACGGCTGGCAGGTGGTGAATACGAAGACGTGGAAGGATGGGCAGAGCAGCTTGGACTCAGCAGAAGCCACTTTCATACGCTTTTCCGGACGCATACCGGCTATACGCCCAAATGGTATTGGAATCGCTGCCGCATATACAAAGCCAGGAACGACCTGCTAAGTACGAACGATACCGTAACGGTGATCGCTGAACGTTACGGGTTTTCCTCTGTTCACGCCTTTACTAAATTATTTCAGAGGATGGAAGGTGTAGCTCCAACGGTCTTCCGCCGTCAATATCGATTAATCTAAACAAACAGCAGCGGTTAACTCAAATGAGTTAACCGCTGCTGTTTGTTTATTCTTCCCCTAGCAACGAACCAGCTTCGTAATTCTGCCGTGCACCGTCCATTCAGCAACATAGACGTTACCTTTGGGATCTACGCAAATACCATGTGGGGAACTGAACCTATTGGTACGGAAGTAACTGGCCTCCAAATTCGGCCATCCTGGCTGTTTGTACGCCTGTTGATCTTCTCCAAGATGAGTAATCAGCTTGTCATTACGATCGAAGATCGTGATGCGGCTGTGCAAATCTGGGAAATATAGTTCATTTCCAAAATAATAAAAATTGCAAGGCATATCCATATTCTCGTCAATAAATCTTTTGTGCTGGCCATCCAACGTAAATACTTGAATCCGGTTGTTGCCGCGATCCGCAACATAAAGTTCCGGCTCATCACCACGCAGGTCTACAGATATACCATGTGGGCATTTCATTTTACCTGGCTCAGTGCCGGTGCCGCCCCATGATTGGATGTATTCGCCAGTGGCTGTGTAACGGTGAATATAACTCTGTCCATAACCGTCTGCAACGTAAATATCGCCATTCGGCGCAACAGCAACGTCAGTAGGTACGTACTTTTTCTCGGAGTCATAAATACTAGGGAGATCAGGCGTGCCAAGAACCATTAAAACTTCACCATTCAGTGTCGTCTTCACCATTCGACCCGCAGTATCTGTTAAAAATAAAACTTCGCTTTCTCCTTCCTGATGCAAATAAAAACCATGGGCACCTCCAGCAAATTCTTCTCCCCAAGAAGACAGATAATTGCCATGTCGATCAAATTTCAAAACACTAGGAGCACTGGTGTGAAAGATATAAACATTCTCCTCGGAATCTACAACAATGCCATGGGTATAGCCTAGTTGAATTGATGCCGGGACTTTTGCCCATCCCTCCTCAACTTGATAAACATGCGAACCACTTCCAATTTGCACCATTTACATTTTCCTCCCAAGGTAGTCATCTTATTTTCTATTTCTTAAATCAACCATAATTCATTCTCTACTCAGTCGATCTTGATGAAGACCTTGTCTTCTTCAATCTTTACCGGATATGTTTTTAGATTGACGCATACCGGCTTACGCTTCGCTTCACCCGTCGTATAGTCAAACCGGCCATTATGCTTAGGACATTCAATGGTGCTTCCCATGACAAGCCCATCAGCTAAATGGAACTTCTCATGGGTGCAGAATCCATCAGTCGCATAATATTTACTTTTGTCTGATCGATAAATAGCAAACGTACGATCTTGATAATCGAATCGAATAACATCTTCTTCTTCAATATCATCGACTTCACAAGCTTCAACCCAACCCTCTATATTATGCATACGTGCCTCCAAGTAAGATGAGATTTATTTAACAAGTCCATGTGGATCTATGACGAATTTTCTTGATACACCGCGATCAAAATCTTGATACGCTTGCGGAGCAGCATCTAACGAGATGAGCGTGGCATTAACTGCTTTTGCAATTTGTGCTCTCCCACTCATAATCGCCATCATCAGCTCTCTGTTGTATTTCATAACAGGCGTTTGCCCAGTTACAAAGGTATGCGATTTCGCCCAACCAAGACCGAAACGAATCTTCAATGTACCAATTTTGGAATCCTCATCCACTGCACCTGGATCGCCAGTTACATAAAGGCCAGGAATACCCAAGCTGCCTCCTGCGCGAGTCACTTCCATGATCGAATTCAGCACCGTCGCTGGCGCTTCACCATGAGCTTTACCATGCCCATGCGCCTCGAAACCTACGCAGTCAATAGCTGAATCAACTTCTGGAATGCCTAAGATTTGATCAATTTGTCCAGCCAAATCCGCATTTTCACGCAGATTGACGGTTTCACAGCCAAAGCTTTTGGCTTGAGCTAGTCGCTCTGCATTTAAGTCCCCTACAATAACAACCGCTGCACCAAGCAATTGTGCGGAATGTGCTGCAGCAAGTCCTACTGGGCCAGCGCCTGCGACGTATACGGTTGAACCTGGTCGAACGCCTGCACTGACTGCACCATGATAGCCCGTTGGGAAAATATCAGAAAGCATTGTTAGATCAAGAATTTTCTCCATGGCTTTCTCTTTATCTGGGAATTTCAGTAATTGAAAGTCCGCATAAGGAACCATGACGTATTCCGATTGTCCGCCGACCCATCCCCCCATATCGACATAACCATAGGCAGAACCAGGACGGTCCGGATTAACGTTTAAGCATACATTCGTATTTCGTTCTTTACAGCTGCGGCAACGTCCACACGCAATATTGAAAGGAACGGAGACCAAATCTCCCTTTTTTATAAATTCCACATCGCGTCCAACTTCAATGACTTCACCCGTTATTTCATGTCCTAGGATGAGACCTGACGGAGCAGTTGTCCGACCTCTAACCATATGCTGATCGCTGCCGCAAATATTAGTGGTAACAACTTTGAGAATGACACCATGCTCGCATTTTCTTCCTATATTTAATGGATTAACACCGGGACCGTCTCTTAGAACTAGCTCCGGATAATCCGTATTACGTACCTCAACACTACCTGGTTGACTGTAGACAACTGCTCTGTTTCCTGCCATGTTCTCATCTTCCTCTCAAATTTAATTAGTCATTGATCGAGGTTCGGTAGTCACTTGTGATGCCACTGTCTTCCCAACTTGGGTGTCGTAATAATACGGGTTAGCTGTTCTAGGGAGTGGGCGATCCACCACATATTGCGGGTTTTTCTTCTGTTTAATCAATGCGTTAATGACCTCTTTGAGCGCCGCCCAAAGATTTGGACTTGGTGCCGGGTAATCAAACATCAATTCTTTGTGCAATTCAGGCAAGGCATGATAAGGAACCATCGGAAACATATGGTGCTCTATGTGATAATTCATGTTCCAGTAAAGGAATCTAAAGAATGGATTCAAATATATCGTACGCGTGTTCAGGCGATGATCCAGAACATCTTCATGCAGGCCCAAATGCTGAGTAATCCCCACAAGTATAAGTAGAATTGGACCATAGAACGTCGGAAGACCGACAAACATGAGCGGTAGAATACTCCCTACTAGAAAGCACCAGACAATAAGGCAGATGAAAATCAGCATCCAAACACGGGAGATCCAAACCGCTTTTTTGAATTCAGACTCCGGCACATAGTCCTTCTCTGTGTCAGTCAGCTTCCCGAAGCAGTGCATAATAACGCTTTTGAGATCTCTCGAGCCGCCATAAATATGAATAATTTCTCCAAAAAGAATCCGCCACACAGGTGGTCTGGTCATAGCTATTTCCGGATCACGGCCGACGATATAGGTGTCGGTATGATGACGAGCGTGACTCCAACGCCAAGGGGTTGGCGGTCTTAAGTCCATGAAAGAGGCAATCTGATAAAGGACATCATTCATCCAAGGTGTCTTGAATGCTGTACCATGTCCACATTCATGCCATCTTGAGTCGGCAGTTGACGCATAGCTGATCCCATATAAGGCAAAAGCAGGAATAGCCCACCAAGTGCCCCAGGAATAATAGGCAAGAATTCCCGTACCAATTAACCAAGCGAACATAATGATCGTGTCCCGAATTGCAGGACCATCTTTACGCTTCATGAGCTCCTTAAGACGCTTTCGCGAAATCGGGCTCACATACCATTCAGCCGTTGCTAATCCTCGTTCCTGTGCTCGTTTATTTTCTGGTCCTGTAAGAGAATAATCTCTTTTAATAGATTGATTAGACACTGATTCCCCTCCTTTTTATCATGTTAGCGCTTACTTAATGATAAACTTCTTGGGCTTCAGTGTCTTTGAAATTAGAGGACATTCATTTGCACTATACGGACATTATTATTTAGTTAAACGGAATTTCTGACAATTGAGACTTACGAAACTGACCTGGTGGAACACCAATTTTACGTGTAAACACTCTTGTGTAATAGTGAACCGTTTCAAACCCCGTCTCCTGTGCAATCCGGCTAATCGTCCAATCCGTCTCAAGCAGAAGCTCCATTGACTTCCGGACTCTTCGCTCTTGTACATAATGCGAAAAGGTTTGTCCTACCTTCGTAGCAAACAATCGTGACAAATGACGCTCTGTTATGTTGAGATAGCTGGCCAACTGATGAAGACTCAAAGAAGCAGTTAGATTGTCCTCGATGAAAAGCTTCGCTTGCAGTAAATAATAGGAAGAAATTTGTTGATGTTCTGGGAAGTCATCACTTTCAGCCGTCTCTGCAAATTCACTACAAAAAGACACAAGCAAAGCATAAGCGAAACTACGAATCATTTCTTTCGTCATGGTACGATCCTGCTCACACAGCGTAAACAACATCCGCCAAGTCTGTGCGGCTACCGTATCGTCAGCTTCCCGCACAACGATTTTATTCCGATTCATGATTTGTGAATATTGGTTTATTTTCTCTTCCGATGACCGTGAGCCATCGATTTCAAAGGCAACAAAATAGAGCTCGATTCCGTCTTCACTTTTAATTTGATGCCATTTGCCAGGTCTTGAGCATAATAAGGTTCCTTGACGGAGCGGATATTCTTCACCTGACTCCAAGTAGCTCCCCACGCCTGACAATATATAACAGACTTCAAAAAAGGAATGCCGATGCTCAGGATTATCAAAGTGTTCAGGCATGGCCCCCCAATATTGAACCCTAAAGCTTAGCTCTGCGCCTTGTAAATCAACTGCGTTTTCATTTAAAATACGGCTCATTTTTTTGTAATCTGATTTAACTGTCATGGAGATCACCTCCGATCAAGCTTATCATACCGACTGAGATAATGATGAAAGATTTCGATCATTCGCCTTCCGACGTTCAGCAAATTGACGGTACCGGGGAACAACATGAGAATAGTCTTTCCGCGCCTTCCAAATAGCCGCCCACGTCTCGCGGACAGCGGCTGTGAAACTTGGGGCTGCTGCAGGACAGTCATCCTTGATCTCCTCATGCAAAGCAGGCAAGTTATAATACGGAACCATCGGAAACATATGGTGTTCCATGTGATAATTCATATTCGTGTACAGAAACCGGAGTATTCGGTTCGAATAGAACGTCCGGGTGCAAAGCCGGTGATCGAGTGTGTCTTCGTAAAGACCCATATGCTGCGTTGAGACCAGTAAACCGTTCAGATGAGCGCCGTAGAACGCGGGCAGCCCTACGAACATTAATGGCAATATGCTTCCTGTATAAAAGCACAGGGCGATAATACTGCCATAGACAAGAAGAAATATGCGTGCTTCCCAAAACAATTTCCCGTGTTCGGTAGCCGGGATCAGTTCCTTCTCCACGGCGTTTAGACGTCCGATCGCATGTTTGAATAGGTAAGGCCCGACATGATGAATAAACGTCTCCCGGAAAAGGTAACGAATCACACGGCGCAACTTTGGAGGACGCGGTTCCATAATCTCCGGATCGCTGCCCACGACGATTGTATCCGTGTGATGGCGGGTATGGGTCCAGCGATAGTTCGTCGCTTGATTCAAGATCAAAAACGAGGTGAACTGATACAAGGCTTCGTTCATCCACGCCGTTCGAAACATCGTGCCATGGCTGGATTCATGCCATTTCGAGACTGCGGGTACTGTATAGACGCCTCCATATACGATGAAAGCGGGTATTGCCCACCACGTTCCCCAGGATAGATAAGCCACATAGCCAAGGGCTATCGTCAGTGCGATCCAGAGCAAAGTGTCCCGAATTGCCGGACCATTCTTGCGAGTCATGAGTTCCTTCATGCGTTTTCGGGAAACGGGACATTGATACCATTCCCCAGAAACAAGCCCGTTCTCGATCGCTTTTTGCCGTTCTGCTCCTAGAATACTATAGTCCCGTTGAGAGGTGTTCCCCATATGATCTCTCCTCATCAGTCTGTATTTTGCTTCGAATCTGAATATTCTAAGCGTACCAGATGGGTTGACACTTGACTTCCCAGAACATATTAAATAGGATCAGACACATAGGAGCAATTCGAACGAATGGAAGGAAGAATTGGATGACTAATAATCACTCGTCTAGTTCAATGCGCTGGATTTACCCTCCGCATTATGAAACTCTAGAGAAATTAGAAAGCGCGACATCCATCCGACTCGTTCCGGAATTACTCGTCGTTGGATACCAAAAATATGCAGAAGCGTATCCCATTCCCCTTCATTGTCATCATCACGGATATGAATTCGTCTATTTGCAAAGTGGAAGTGCGACGTGGGAGATCGACGGCATCCCTTATCCAATGAGCGCTGGTCAATGGTTTTACACCCGCCCAGGGGAGCTTCATAAAGCTCGCTTCAATCATTTGGAGCCTAGTCGGATCTGGTGGATGATTGTACAGGATCCAGAGTGCACGCCGAACTGGTTCCGCTTGGAAGGCACAGATCGCGAGTTCGCGGTTTCTCGCTTACTTCAACTTCCAAGGGTATTTCGCGCAGGTCATCGCGTGCATGAACAATTCGCTCGCTTGAAGGCGACATTAGAAACAGAAGGCCCTGATAAGGCATTTTTTGCCCGCCATCAGGTTCTAGACATCATCATGGGACTTCTGCAGCCTACTTCCTCCAAGGCGATCGAGCCCGGAGTCAAGGATGCAGTGATCCGTTCCGTCAATCAAATGACCCAAACGCCTAATCATCGTTATTCAGTTGCAGAACTGGCCCGTGCATCTCAGATGAGCGAGTCACATTTCTATAAAGTGTTTCACGAAATATTCGGACAGTCTCCTGCTGCTTATATGGAACGCGTAAGAATGGAACGTGCCTGCTCCCTTTTGCAAACGAGCGTCTCCATCACGGAAATTGCATTTGAACTAGGTTTTAAGACCAGCCAACACTTCACAACTGTATTTCGGAAACATATCGGCAGTTCTCCAAGCGAGTGGCGAAAAATGGGGCTCTAACCAAATCGGAGTCCCATCAATTAGCTCCCGCTACAAAAACTTGTTGCGATACTCGGTCGGTGTCAAACCGAACTGCTTCTTGAAGTTCTCGCGAAAGTGGTCCTGATCTGCATATCCGATCTGGTCACATATCTCGTAGATTTTAATTGCGGGATCCTTCAGCAGCCGGCTAGCTTCCTCCATACGGTGCCGAATAATCCAATGATTGATCGTCATGCCGGTTACTTCTTTAAACAGCAAATTCAAATATTTTTCGCTAAGACCGACTGAAGCCGCCACATCCGCTAGCGTCAATTCCCTGCGTGTAAATTCTTCCTTCAGATACTGAATTATCTGTTCGACCAGCTTGGTCTTTTTCATGCTTCCACGCCATTCCCCGGAAGGCAGCCTCTCCGACAAATATGGAAGCTTTTCCTTAGCGACATGTTCAGCGAGGGTCATCTTCTGACGCTCTTCCCTTTCTTTGCGAAGTACTTCGACCGCACGCAAAACAACTTTTTCTATTTCAACCGGATCGATCGGTTTCAGGACATAGTCCAGCACTTGAAGTTTAACCGCCTGCCTTGCATGCTCAAATTCACTCAGTCCGGATAAAATAATGCAGCGTATGTCCGAATTACGAGCCTTTAGGGTCTCAATTAACTCCAATCCATTCATTTTGGGCATTCCGATATCGGTCAAAAGCAGATCAGGTTCCTCACGATCCAACCAAGCCAGCACCTCTTCCCCATTCTCAACCGCACCCAGCAATGTGATGCCAATTTCCTCCCAGTGAATGGCGCGAACCAAAGTTTCACGGACGGTTTTCACATCTTCCGCAATAAGCAGCTTAAACATTCGTAACTCCTCCGTCCTTCATCCCGATTGCTCATGACAACAAGGGCAGAACAACCTCGACACAGGTACCTTCGATTGCCTCCAGATAACGCAAACCAAACGTCTCTCCGCAATGCAGCTGGATTCTCCGGTGAACATTCATTGTGCCATAGCCGGCTCCACCGCCGTTCGACTTACCGACTGGATCGCTCACAGACTGCTGCAGAAGCATGCGGTTCATTTTATCCGCTTCGCAACCTCGTCCGTTGTCTTCAACACGCAGCACAAGCGTCATCCCCTCAAGTCGGGCTGAAATTGCGATTCGGCAACCGATCGTACGGTCGGCAAACCCGTGAATGATGGCATTTTCTGCTAACGGCTGCAACGTAAGGTGTACAATTTTTACGGACAAAAGATGGTCCGGCACTCGTATATCTACGTGCAAATCGTCCATCATCATCTTTTGAATATCGAGATAGGATTCGACCTGCTTAACCTCCCCTTCCAAGGAAATCCAAGCTTGACCTTGATTCAATCCGTAACGAAATACATTAGCAAGGGAACGAACGATCTGGCTCGCTTCCTTATCCCCAGCCATAATCGCCCGGCAATTGATTAAATCTAACGTGTTATATAAAAAGTGAGGATTGATCTGTGCATGCAATAGCTCAAGCTGAAGCTCTCGACGTTCCATCTCTTCAGCAAAGGATTTCTCGATCAGACTATGAATGGTGACGAGCATGGAGGTAAATTTCTGGTTCAGCTCATCCACTTCATAAATCCCTGTATTTTGATAAGGAAGCGGTTCTTTAAATTCAACGACTTCCTGTCGCTGGATGGAGGTAACCAGCCTGGTGATAGGTACGGTGACTCGCACGACAATTCTTCTGAGCCAGAAGCCCGCAACCAACAAGGCTACTGCTGCGGTGGCTGCGCCGATTGCCGATATGGCAAAGGTGTACCTGTTGAAATGGCTCTCAGGAACTACCGCCAACAGCTTCCAACCATTTTCCAATGTCTCGAACATCACCCGGTTGTTTTCTCCGTCGATCCTAGTTACGATCGATCCATTGGAGCCGGCTAACGAACGCACAAATGGAAGATCTCCCACATTTTCAAGGAAATCGTAACGCTCGCTGTAGATAACTCGATTGCTTTCATCCAGCAGCAAATGATAGCCCTTTTCAATCTGAGCATTGTCGAACACGCCTTTAATGCTTCCCGTATCCGCTGCGACGATCACCGTACCGATGTTTCGGCCGTCTTTGATACTCGACTTTTTCCTCGCCGAATAGATCATACCCGCATGTAACCGGTCTGTCTTTTGCCCCCACCACACGGTCTGTCGTTCCCTGCTGCTTAGACTGCGAAACCATTCCTGATTCTGCAGGTCCCCATTCTTATAGATTCCCGTCGATGGGTAGAAATGATCCGGAGCCAATTCGTAAAGCCCACTTCCCGGCTCCAATGTGATGGACACAACATAGGATTGCTGGGCGACATTGTGGGAACCGAAATCGTTTAATAGGGATAGTAGGGACAGATTCTGTAAATTGGTCTGCAGCGTGTAAAAGTCGCTAACCGCTTCGAAAGGCTCATGATAAGAGCTTTCCAGCAAATTTTCTATCGATTGATTGGATAAAATGAACGCGGCTACATTATTCATCGTATTGAATTGGTACCCTACATTTCTGTAAACAAATTTCATCGACTGTTCCGCCATTTTGACGGTATGGTCGTTCTGCACCCGAATGAGAATGTAACTGGCCGCCGTTGCAAAAAGAGCGATGAAGGTGACGATCAACACAAAAATCGGAAGACTGAGCCTTGATAATAACCCCGAACGGCCGCTCCGCTTTCGTTCACGTGTAGGCATCAAATTCCCCCTTCTTTCATCGGCGTTACTGCAGAAGCCCCGTCGCCGGCAATCGCCATCCGCGGGGCTTCCTTATCTCTTAAGATTTCTGCAAGTAGGCAATATCCTCCTGCAAGCTATTTGCCCGATTTCTTCTTAAAGGACTCTTCCAGCTCCTTCAAAATTTGTGTCCCGCCTTGTGACTTCCATTTGTCCACAAACTCATCGAACTTCTTGATATCGGCACCCATAATGATTTGCGTAAAGACAGAGTCACGCATCGTGTTCATTTCCACTAGCTTAGCGATTTTAGTCGGTGAATCCAAATAGTTGGAAGCGTCCGTAATCTGGAACTTATTATTAATCGCGACATCAAGCGCCTGAGCGTTCCGGGCCTGTAGAGAATCCAGATAATGCGGCCAGCCATTTAGTCCCGGAGCAAATAGATAGCTCTGCACTCCGCGGAAACTTCCACTCTTGTCCTGCATTGTCGTCGGATCTACGATGTCGTTGGTCGTCACCTTCATCTTGCCATTCTCGAGCTTGTAGTCTTCCCCCTCAATTCCCCACACGGTTAGCATTTGATTTTCCAAAGACAAGGAATTTTCGATAATTGCCAGGGCTTTCTTCGGATCTTTGGTCTTGGCGCTGATGGCATTCATCTGGCTGAAAGGAGCTCCTTGTGGAGCTACCGCTTTTCCGTCCGCACCTACGAGAGAGTCAGTTAAAGTCAAATATTTAAATGGTAGATCGACCTGGTTCGGAAGCTTCCCATCTGTCGCCAGTTTACCGCTTTTCTTGAGTTCATTCGTTTCCACTTGGGTATCATAATCGTTTGGCGTCGACCACCAACCCATCCATGAGAACAATTTCCCACTATATAGCTTCGCCCTCAGCTGCTCCTCCTTAATGGTCGCGAACTCCTTATCGATCAGACCTTCCGTGTACATTTTTTGCAGGAACTGAAGGGCATCTCTCATTTTTGGATCAATATCGTAATTGCTGAATTTGCCATCCTTTTCCGTGAAATAGCCTGGTGTCACACTAAATGCGCCGAATATATTGTCGAAGGAATTGTTAGCAAATTTCTGCTGACCGATTTGAGCCGTATACCCTCCAAGTGGAATGACATCTGGTTTCTCCGCCTTGACCTTTTTCAGCAGGTTGTAATATTCATCAAGCGTTTTGGGTACCTTGACACCCATTCCCTCTAAGTAATCCTTACGCATGACTAGATTCCAACGGTACCCGGCACCAGGTCCTCCTTGGTAAGGAATCCCGAAGATTTTGCCGTTTACCTTCGCCTGCTCAAAAATTTCCTTCGGCACTTCCTTCCAAATATTAGGCGTATCCTTCTCATTGATGAGATTAGTAAGATCGACAAAAGCTCCTTGAGGGGCATACTTCTGGAAGTCGTCGGCAAAATCAATCCTCACCACATCGGGAATGTCACCACTTGACATTTTCAAGTTGAGCTTGGTCTTATACTGTTGGACGTCCACCATTTCGGGAATGATTTTAATGTTGAGCTTTTTCTCGATAGCTTGTTTGACGACGTCCTTCGAAGGGTCATAAGGTTTGGAAATGTCTTGTGCTTTTAACCATTTGAGTTCATAAGGCCCCTCAGCTATAGGCGAAACGGCTGCCGTTGCCGAACCTCCTGACGGTGAAGATGACGCACTGTCTGTTCCATTATCTTTGCTGCACCCCGCAACGGTTACAGTTCCAGCCAGTACAGCGGCAAGTAAGCCAAAAGACCATTTCCTGGTTTGATTTGACATGAATAATAGACCTCCTTGGTATGTCTTCTATATTTACCCTAATGGGGATAAATCGTTGGAAATGCCCGAATGACTTAGCCTTTTACTGAACCTATTAGCATACCCTGCTCAAAATATTTTTGGATGAACGGGTAGATGATCAGCATCGGCACGGCCACGATTACGATGGCGGCCATTTGGATGCCTATCGCAGGCGGTGGAGACGAACCAGCTGCTTCAAGCAGCTCCGGCGGAAGACTGGAACTAGCGATAATGGTTCGGAGAACGAGCTGCACGGGCGCTTTGTGCCAGTCGGTCACATATAGCATAGCATTAAAGAAATCGTTCCAATAAACAACCAAGTAAAGGAGACCGATGGTTGCAATAACTGGCATAGACAGGGGAAGCACAATTTGCCACAAGATCCTGAATTCGGATGCTCCGTCCATAGAGGCCGATTCCCTCAAGCTTTCTGGGATACCTTCAAAGAATGATTTCATGATGATCATATTAAAAGCGCTGTAGGCCATAACCAGTATGAGAACATAGTTGGTGTTCAGCAAACCTAACTGCTTGATGGTGATGTAGGTGGGGATCATCCCGCCCTTGAACAGCATCGTAAAGACAAAGAACATCATGATGACCCGCCTGCCGGGTAATTTCTTCTCCGCTAATGCGTAAGCCGCCGTAACGGTAAGAAACAAAGCAAGCACGACGCCCCCCGCCGTGTTGCGGAACGTGTTGCCGTATGAGGTATAGATCAGGGAGCCTTTTTTCAGTAGATATTCATAGTATTGAAAGCTGAAAGAGGTAGGGAATAAAATCAACCCATTCTTTTCGCTGAAAATATGATAAGGCGTAACGGATACGGAAATGACATACCAAAATGGAATGACAATCATTATTGTTAATATCGTGAGAACGATATAGTTGGTGGTGACAAAGACGGTCTCGCCTCTCGTGAGTTTCATAGATTCGTTTCCCCCTTATCAGAAAATGCCGGAATCATTGATCCGCTTGGCGATTTGGTTGGCGAGCAGCACCATCGCTAGTCCAATGACACCCTTGATGAGGTCAGCAGCTGCAGCAAGGCTGAGATTGAACTGTTCGATGCCTATCCGATAAATATAGGTATCCAGGATGTCTCCCATTTCAAATACCATCGGATTATATAAGTTGATGACCTGATCCAGTCCAGCGCTCATGATGTATCCAACTTTCAGGATGAAGATAACAATGATGGTCCCCGTAATTCCCGGTAAGGTGATGTGAATGATCCGCCTAAACCGCGTAGCTCCGTCCATTATAGCTGCTTCGTATACCTCCGGATTGAGCCCAGCGATGGCTGCTATATAAATGATTGCGGCCCAGCCCATTTCCTTCATCGCATCTGTGACGACGAGGATCGTTCGGAAGTACGCGGGTTCAACAAGCAGATAAACCGGTTTTCCGCCGAAAAACTCGATGATTTTGTTTATGACGCCAGTTTCTGGCGAGAGCAGCAGTGTGATGATCCCTCCGTATACGACCCAGGACACGAACCTCGGCAAATAGACCGCGGTTTGAAGCGTCTTCTTGAACCAAGCAGCTTGGATTTCGTTCAGTGCAAGCGCTAACAGGATGGGACAAAGGAAGCCACTGATCATTTTGTACAAACTAATAAGCAGCGTGTTCATGAAAGCATTGCGGAACATCTCGGATTCAAAAAGTAATCGGAAATATTTCAGTCCGACCCACTCGCTGCCTGAAAATCCTTGAATGACGTTATAATCCATAAACGCAATGCTGATCCCGTAAAGGGGGAGGTAATCAAAAATGAAAACCCATACAACTGCGGGAAGCAGCAACATATATAACAATTTGTATTTCAAAAGCCGCTTTAGCTGCTTCCTATGCCGTGTCTCTCTAGTTTCGGCGACCCTGGCTGTCACCAACTTCATCTAACTCTCCTCCTCTCTCTCTACCCGCACTTGATAAGAATGTGCTTACATTAGTTAGCTTACTTGAAATAAGAAGATCGGAAAACCCGAGCGAAGTACAATAATACAGGGGGAAAGTCACATTCACCACGCCAGTGTGATATTCCATATTTAATAGAAAAACGGAGCCCGCAAATCCGCGGCGCTCCGTTTTAGTTGTTTCAGAATTAATTATAACGTCTCCGTATTGAGCGTAAATCCTTCGATCACGACGTCTTCATCAACCTCGATCAAGATACATCGTTTTCCTTGATAATTCACCTGTCTCACGTATTTTAAATCTTGCGGACTGACCGTAATCGTGGCTACCTTCGTATCAATCTTAATCGATTTCGATGTGAACTTCGGAAGGACGCTGCTCGCTTTGATTTCATAGTTTTTGTCGTCAACGACGTTTTGGAACGCTCGTTCCACCTTTTCCATCGTCACGTTTTCTACGCCACTCGTCGATAGCATACGTTCCACATCTTTATAATCCAACTTTGGAGGCTCTTCTTCCTCGTTGGACTCAATGACACGATGAATTTCCTCGTACACATGAGCAATCGTTGCGGCATCAAGCTGATCGCCCGCCACTTCCTTCACAATGTCTTCGAAAATAGCTCTTTCTTCTAACGCTGTCACGGTCTTCTCGGCATTTAAGACTTGCTCGATGAATTGCCAATTCGGTTCATGCGCTCTCCCCGAACAATACAGAATGCGATTCACGTCGGAATAGTTGTCCGTCACGCTAGGGTAGAAAAAACCTTGCTCCGGCGTGTTCAATTTGATGATCGGATCTACGAAGACATTATACTTATATTCCCTCTCCACATAGTCGAACATGAGCGTTTTCTTTTGTTGTTCCGTAGAATTCATGCTGCACAGAATGAATAGATTCGCGAACATCTCGTTCTTTTCGCTCTCCATGGCATCTTCGTTCCTACTCTTGGTCGGCCGTGAATATTGCCCGCGAACGAAAGTAATCACTGTATCCTGCTCGTATACGGTATCCACAAACATTTTCTCCACCAACAACAGCATCAGATCTTGCCATTCTTCTGAATTACCGGTCACCAAACCTTGATGCAGAAGCACCTGTGTAGGCTGCTCCGCTTCCTCCTGAAACTTTAACTCATACATCTTCTGATCTAATTCGCCGGTCAGCAGTTTCTTGAAATTGAGCATATATAGTTCCTGCTTTTCCCTGTCCACTAAGGCGAACGGTTGGCGCTCATAATGGTAGATCTCGTTGGTTTCCTTCATAATATACACGTTTAAAATCTCGTGAATTTTAAGCATTTCGTTATCCAATTTAAAATGCTTGCGAATATGGGCAATTTCTTTCTTTATCATAATCCGTTAGCCAACTCCTAAGAAGTGAAATAGCCTTACTAGCAAAAACCATAAACTATGGTACAAAAAATTGTAAAGGATGATCTACCTTCCTGAGCGTTCACATCAAAACAAAAGCCCTTCATGAGAAGGGCTACCACCGTTACTTCCCTTTATTTTCGTTCCAAACTAAGAGTGCATTATTTATGAAGTGCACATGTGCTTTTCTATCACTTGGATGAACTACTTCCTGTATGTTAATTCATAATTATAAATTTCTCAACAATTTTGAGAAACTATCCTCAAAAAACAAAAAAGAAGATAAAAAAAAGTGTGATATTTCATAATTAATTAGAAAACGGAGCACGCAAACCCGCGGCGCTCCGTTTTTATTGTTCCATAATTCGCTAGAATTACTTATAGTATGGTTTTCGAATTTTTCATACGGCTGGCGCTTAGAAATCCCCTCTACGTTAATTGGCGTCCGCGTTCAGGATCTTTATCTAGTTTATCGCGGAGCTGCTGGATCTGCCCGTTTAGTACATGGATCGCATCCAGAGCGTTAACCTCTGTTGCGAGATGCACCAGTTTATTGAGAGACTGGATAGCTTGCAAGGGGGAAACATCTCCTAGCTCCTCGTTCAATAACGTTTTGCATAATTCATTCGTGATTCGCTTCCTGACTTGTACCTGCGCGGATTTGCTTTGGTCTAATTGTAATTGCATTTGTAATCCTCTGCAGTAGCTACCGGATTTCCGTTATCCTCCATGATCCTGATCTCACTGACCCCGTCCTTTTCGCACCAGCCGCGCAGCTTGGAGAACCCAGCGGCGATCGCTTCGATCTTGTTTCTAGCTCTCACGGTAACACCGTGTACAATTCCCCTGACAGTAAACTCGATAGTATAAAGTTTCATGATGATTTTCACTCCCCGAAGTTCTTTTTTCCATAATGTACGTTAGCGGTTTTTCTTGATCATTGAGAGCCCAATTGCTGTGAATTATACTTCCAATTAGATTTCGAAGTTGATGAAATATTAAGATTATAGAAATAGAACTATTATTTATTTTCTTTGGAATGATTTGAAAAGTTGATTTAAAAATTGAACGATTGTTAATATTGTAGATATATAGTTAAGTTTGTGGAGGGTTCCTTTGAGATCTATTGAGGAGAAAGCGCGATGTTTTCATTATCTGCACGGAATTGATGTCATTGGAGCTGATAACGATGGCCAGCTTCTGTTTGCTTGTATCCACCCAGAAAGACAAAAGTTGCTTTCCAAGACACTGCTAATCATGAAAGAGATGATCGAGAAATTGTCTGAAGTTGATCAGCCATTCTTCTCTTTTTGGACACCTGACTCGTGTTTGTTTCATACCCTATCGGTTCTGACTGAAAACGAAAGGCTCATCCTCATTATAGGGCCGATTGGACTCGCATCCCCAGAGAGCAAATACGATAAGCTAATCCCCTCCAAAAATCGAAAAGAGCTCGAATATCTGGGCCGATTATTCTATTGGTTGTTCATCAAAAATGAAGAGCAACGTATTCCACAGCCGAAAACGTACAGTATAACGCATACCCCTTCTCCCCTCGGAATCGCTGAGGTTTCTCTTGTCAACCTCTACTATGAACAAGAAGCTTTGCACATAACACTTGAGGAATACGAGCGGTTAAAAGAAAAAATGCAGACCGGAGACGTCTCTATCGTTCAGAGCCACTTGGACTCCTTGTCTAGCTTTCAAGAAGGCGTCAACCGATTTGAACTTGCGAGCGGCGACATCCTACGTTCCGCCAAAAATCATTTTATTTCCACATGCGCGATCGTTTGCCAGATTACGGTGGCAAGCGGCGTAGAAAATGAATATGCAAGAACAATTGCCTACAAATTTATCGTACGAGCGGAGAGCCTTGGTACAAGAGCAGAAATTGTACTACTCATGAAAGAGATGATTTTACACTATACGGCTGCCATCAAACAATTTGCAAATCCACAATACTCGGCATTAGTAAGAGATATCATTCACTATATGAATTTACATTTCTTCGAAAAAATCACATTAAAAGACGTGGCGGATAAATTCGGAAAGCATCCTTCCTATATATCGAATAAGATCAATTTGGAAACAGGGATGTCTTTCAGCGATAATTTGAATGAAATTCGCATAGCCGAGAGTAAACGACTACTGACTGACTCTCAAAAGTCGATCAATGAAATTGCCATCGCAGTCGGTTTTGACTATCAGAACCATTTTTCGAAAGTTTTTAAGAAAATAACCGATGTCACGCCATCCGAGTATCGGAATAAACATCGAGTGATTACTTCCGATCATTCTCAGTGATGAGGTCATTCCTGAAATTTCAAAATCAAGTCATTTTAAAGATTTATCTTCTAAACGAAGTGGTATGGTTTGCTGTTTATTACAAATACCCGCAATATATAAATTGTTTTGGTGATAATGGAATCCCGAAATAAAAACGCTTTCTTTTTTAACCTCTCAAGATCGAAGCCGGCTTCCAGTTATCGTTTTGCCGATGCGAACGAGCCAAAGCAGAGTATGTTCCATTTGGGTTTCCCTACCTTCTCCTCCAAATATTTTCTTGATTTGAACAAGCGAATATATTCATCTAGACTCACATTTATTCTAAGCGTAGCTCTCGTTTCTCCCCTTGTTCCCATTACCTAAGAAGACCAGACCTCTCTTCTTAATTGGATGGATATATCGATTGCTGATTGGATGGTTACATGACTTGGATGAACTGATACTATGATTTTGATACTATGGTTCTGAAAAACTTAAAGGAGTGAACATATATGTCGTTATATCTTTACTATATTATATTTTCCGCTATTTTAATTACCGGTGGAGTAGCAACAATAGCAATCGGGCACTCAAATAAAAATAAAGAAGGTAATCCGGGATATGATCGCCAAACAAAAAGCATATTCGTTAATCTATCTCTTTATTACGCTGTTATCATCCCTTTAGGACTGTTAGCTTTGATCGTTTATATTGTCAAATTTGTTATGTAATAGGGTATAAGATAATTTGGGACAAAGAACCTTAGTTCAGTAAGTAACTGTACTAAGGTTCTTTAGTTTCTTATACTTATAATTTCATAAAGCACTCTCAATAATAGCTTTACTTCAATAAAAATTCGTTTATTAGAAAGTAAAAGAACCCTGAAAAAATGGAAAGAAAAAATATAATTGTTAATGGAAGAAGTCCATCCATTTTCTGCTCGTAGTTGTTTCTATGTGAATTATTCATTCTTATTCTCTCCTTTTTTACGTTTATCTTATTATTTCCGGCCTTATGTCATTTTCACGTTCATCTTCACGGATGAGATGAGCCCCCCCTATAGCAAGAATCAAAGGACTTGATACAAACGCGATACAAAGCATAATAAAAGATATCAAAGCTGTCATTGGTCCATCTCCTTCCCACAGTAATAACACCAAGAGTACTACTAATAACAATCATAAATTTGAAGAGGAGGAATGTAACCAACCAATTAATCAGTTTTTATGCCATCCACTAATGATGCAATCCATGTTCACAGAATGATAAATCATAAAGACGAAAACATCGGTTATTATTCGTAGATAAGTGGTATTATATATGTAAAATTTGTCTGGTTTGATCTAATATTCAAGGGGATTTTAAGATGTGGAAACCTGATCGCTCTAGTAAAAAAGCTCTATACGAGCAAATTGCGGACCATCTGGAGCAAAAAATTTCATATGGGGAGTTTCCTCCGGGCAGTTTGCTGCCCTCCGAACGAAAACTTGCAGAACAATTTGATGTGAACCGCAGCACGGTTATTTCGGCATTCGCGGAACTGCGATCTATGGGGATTATCGAAAGCCGTACTGGTAGCGGAACTCGGGTAAGTACATCCAAATGGGGGGCCACTCCGAAACATACGCCAAACTGGAGTCGGTTTGCCGAAGGAGGAAGCTTTCTTCCTAACCTGCCCTTTTTACGGAGGATCCGCGAAGCGCTAGCTCAACATCCATCATTGATCGATTTTGCGAGCGGTGAACTATCGGCTGATCTAGCTCCCACAGATGAAATCGCTGCATTGATGAGTAAAAACGCATACACGTCCTATTTGGGTTACGTTAACCCTCAAGGTTCAACTCCATTAAGAGAGGCTTTAGTCGATTATCTAAACAATTATCGTGGAATCCGGACAACGGAATCCTCCATTCTTATCACATCAGGCTCTCAGCAATCGTTATTTTTAATTACACAATGTCTTCTGTCTCCAGGTGATGCCGTTGCAATTGAAGATCCTTCCTACTGCTATTCGCTGCCCATGTTTCAATCAGCTGGCCTTCGCTTGTTCCGTCTACCAGTCGATAAGCATGGCATACAACCAGATGATATTCGCAATTTGTACAAAAAACATCGTATTAAGATGGTGTTCTTGAATCCGAATTACCAGAACCCAACGGGAGCCCTACTAAGTGAAGAAAGGCGCAAACGTCTTCTTGATATCATTAGTGAATTGGGACTACCTGTTGTGGAAGATGATCCATATAGCTTAACCTCCTTTGATGGCATCCCTCCTTTGCCGCTCAAATCCATGGATACTACGGGTTCGGTTCTGTATATTGGCTCATTCTCCAAGATCGCCGCTTCTGGCCTACGGATCGGATGGATGGTAGCGCCTCGTTCCATTGTGGACAGACTAGCCGATGCTAGACAGCAGATGGATTTTGGATTAAGCATCATTCCTCAGCAGGTAGCGGGACAATTTTTACAATCTGCTTATTTTGCTCCTCATTTGGAGCGCTTGCGTATGCAGCTTCAATTTAAACGAGATTTACTCATCGAATCGTTAGAGAGGGAACTTTCAGGTCTAGTCGAGTATGTGGTGCCAGTCGGAGGTATTCATTTTTGGTGCAAATTGATTCCGAATATCTCAGACAGTGTTTTGTTGGAAGCATGCATTAAGCAAGGAATCGTAATGGTACCTGGGAGTGTGTATGGTTCCGATTCTGGATACGTCCGATTTACATTCGCTAGGGCGAAGCAGGAGGAAATTGCATTGGGGATATCCAGATTTGCTAGGGCACTACGTGAGTTGATTGAATGAAAACTCATTATTTCCATTACATAGTAAGCTTTTTTGGGGCATTCAATTTCCTGAAAGACATATCAGCGAAATATTTGCTACCGTGGGCTATAATAACATTCATACGTTTTTACGCGCCTTCAAAAAATTCGAGCATACCACTCTAAGCCAATTTAGAGAAAAAAACCGACAAGACAAATGAAAAGAAATTAAAACAACCTCCCCTGGTACGAATCTGTGGGCAGGTTCTTTTGCATTGGGCTTCAAATATTCCAATAAAATGGAAAAATTGAAACAAGGACAATTCTTACAACATACAATGTAGTTCATTAAAAGGTCAAACTCCAAGTTGAACAGAGGTATCTATATGTCAAAAGAAGATGAATCAGAGTCATTCGCTGATCTGGCTGATCGGTTCGATTGTTGCGAGGGTACAATTGAATTGGTGAATGACGAAATTTGCGGAAATATTTATATAGATCGTAAATTGGCACATCGTACTGTTCTCTGGGTATGACTGATCTGACCTTTAGTGTACCTGCACTTACTACGATAAGTAGATCCGTTCTCAATCCTACTGGATTAGTGGTCACATTAGACGCTGGTCAATCAGGAAAGTACTGTATAAATTTGTACAAGCGGGTATATTAAAGTTAATTGAATCACACGAAAATCCCTCCATCCGCATTCATTGGAGATGGTTTTTTTCATTTCAGGTTGATTTTCAAAAGAACGCAAAAAGATCGTTCTAACCCGTTCGGATGGTAGTAGAACGATCTTCTTTTCTGTTTGGATGGAGATTGTTAGCTCCTAGAACCAATTTCCAAGTCGATGTTGGTGAAATAGAGCGTCTGCAACCCTTCATATCCTGAATCCGTACCAATTATGATGTATAATTCTCCGTCAGCGTTGCTTTTTAGAGTGTACGTACGTTCGAAGCTTTTCAGCTGAAATCCACTTTTCTCAGCGTCCGGTTTGGCGATGTTTCCTAGGAGGCCTACGTCTTTGCCCTCAGTCGATTGGTTACCTTTGTCGAGGTTCAGGCGATAGTAAGGCGTATTCGCATAAGCACTGTCTTCTAAGACGGAAGGTTCGCGGTCGACAACGCCGGCCTTCACGAATACCGCAGAGGCGGGACCGCCACCGATTCCAACGGAGCTCTCAACTTCGTTGGTAGCCATGTCGAAACGTAATTTCACTTCGTATTCCGTATTCGGTTTCAAACCGGCGGCACCGTCCAGCTTTTTGGACATAAACATGAACAGGTCGTCACTGCGGTTCATTCCGCTTAGCATCATGCCGTGTAACTCGGCGCCGTCGTTTAGCTTAACCGTATCCACTTTAGCGTTTATCTGATAATCCTGATCTTGATAGTTGACCGGGAGATCGGCCACGCCAGTTTTCCATCCTCCGTTATCCTTGCTGAAATCGAAGGTGAGGTGGGTTTGTTGCGATTGATTTGGAATCGCGATACACGCCGTGCTCGTTTTGGAATCCCACAACGTAACCGCCCCCATTCTGGCTGCCAGTACCCTCAGAGGAGCGAAGGAAACTTCGTTTTTCAAAACGACAGGTGTCTTCAGCAAGAACGGCTCAAAATCTCCTATCGTTCCGTGAGGGCTGTTCAAAACAAGCCGAATAACATTATTTCCTTTGACGAGCTTGACTTCTTGTGCATTCCCATTCCATGTGACATCCCACCCGAGACCTTGGGCTATTTCACGAACAGGCACCATGAGATTACCATCTTCCAAATATGTGGATGATTCGCCTTTGTTCACGGAGAGGGGAAAATTTTTAATAACGGTGTATCCAGATGTATTGTCCATGGCTTGAACCGGGGCACCAAGTAAGACGGGAGCCAGCAGCACGGCTGCCATAGCAGTGGATGCGATTGTTTTTTCCAACATCGTTTTCATTTCACGATCACTCCCACATATAATGTTCTAAAATATCTCCGCTATTAGAGAAAAACTCTCTCAACTTGCTCTTTGTGGATAATCGGACTTTTTTGTAATAGTTTTGATGTTCGTCCTCTGCTTTGTGAAACCTTGATGCAGCATCAATCTTCGTTACAACCGGAGCATGGAACTGTCCTCTTGAATCCAATTCTTTGCGGGATGCTTCTGCCATCTCTTTTTGTTCATGGTTCGTGTAAAAGATGGCGGAATGACCGCGTGCATCCGTAGGATCAACGTTACGCCAGAATATTTGGAGCAACTCATCATATATAATCACATTCGGATCATAATGAACTTCGACCGCTTCGATGTGGTCCGATGTTTCCGAAACAACTTTCTTATAGGTTGGATTTTCATCATGCCCACCCGTATAACCAGTATACACATGCGAGACACCGTCAAGCTTCTGAAAAGTATCTTGCATGTGCCAGAAGCAGCCTCCAGCAAATATTGCAGTATCAGAGGGCTTGTTCGAGCTTTCACAAACCGACGTCAACTCCTCTTGAACCTCGTTGTCACACACGCGCAATACGATTTCATCTCTCATTTTATATCTCCTCCAGCTTTCTTTTGTTATCGTTTAAAACTAACTGTTCTCACTAAATTGCTCCGCATAGAAGCCATATCCTCTTGCGTTAAGTTCATCTTTTGGAATAAACTCCATGGCAGCAGAGTTCATACAGTACCGCAGCCCCGTTGGTTGAGGGCCGTCATTGAATAAATCACCTAGAAATGAATCCGCATAACGACTTCTGACATGTATAGTCGTTAAAAAAACACCAGAACTTCGTTTTAGAACAATATTGTTTGGCTCCAAAGGCTTTGTAAAACTAGGCCAGCCCGTGCCAGCATCATATTTATCCTTTGAGCTAAACAACGGCTCACCAGAAACAATATCAACATAAATGCCTTCTGCTTTGTTATCCCAATATTCATTATTAAATGGCGGCTCATCGATACCCGCCTGCGTTACGCTGTATTGGCGATTAGACAACATTTCCAGTTTTTCCGCTTTATTAAATTCTCTATCAAAACCTATTTTTGCAGGAAACTTCACTTCCCGATCCTCGCCCCAAATTTTATTTAAAAATTTATCACGACCAGATCCACGCTCAGTTATCTTGTAGTTGATTGGATTGTTTATATAAAAATCCTGATGTTCCAACTCAGCTTTATAAAACGTCGATGCAGCTGCAAGTTTAGTTACAATCGGCTTATCGAATCTTTTTGATGCTACTAATGCATCTCTAGATGCTTCAGCTAACTCTCTCTGTTCATTATTTTTATAAAATATGCCAGATAGAACATCATTGCCGCGATCAGCGAATTGACCGTCTGCATCTGTAGGATCTATGTTTCTCCAGAAAACCTGAAGGAGGTTATCATACGTTATTAGATTTGGGTTATAGCGAACTTCCACCGACTCGAGATGTCCTGTCGTTTTTGAACCTACTTCTTCATAAGTCGGATTCTCCGTATGCCCTCCCGTATAACCAGTTTCAACACGCAGAACACCATCAAGCTTTTCAAAAGCTTCTTCCATATGCCAGAAACAACCGCCAGCAAAAATTGCGGTCTCGAAAGGCGTACCCAAATTTTCATTAATTGTAGTTATAAGTTGTTGCGCCTTCACTTTTTCTTTCTTTTGATATGACATATAAATGGAAATGGCAGAAACAATAAAGATTAATAGGACAATCGTTACAACTGATTTACTTTTCTTTAATTTCATTTTCTCCTTCGCCTCCGTTTTATCTAGTGGGATGATGCGTCCGCATTCTTAGTTGTTCAAGAAACAAGTAACTTCATAGAAAGATCCAGCCGCTAGCAGAATGAGAAGAATCACAATAATTACTTTTTTCATAACCGAATGTCCCCTTATTCGTGAATTTGCAAATATACAATTGATGCAGCCACTGCCCCAAGAACTGTTGCTGCAATGTAAATCCAAAGATATTCTGTCGATCCTGATATAATCGCAGGACCAAAGGAACGGGCAGGGTTCATAGATCCCCCACTGATAGGACCGGCAACCATGACCACTAATCCAACAGTTCCACCTATTGCCATTCCAGCAAAAGGTTTAACCGCTTTTCCATGAACCGCGGACCCTAATATCACCATCATTAAGATGAAGCTCAAGATAAATTCTAAGGCAAAAGTCTGCTGCCAAGTAGACAGAGGAAGCGTTGCTCCTAAGTGAGCAATGTTACCAAACATGAGTAAGAGAGTGACACTCGCGGATATGCCCGCTACAATTTGCGTTACAATGTAAAGCACACTTTCTTTCAAGGAAATACCTCCTCTTACCAAAAACCCAATGGTAACAGCAGGATTAAAATGGGCTCCCGAAACATGTCCGAAGGCATAAATAAGAGACATAACAACCAAGCCAAATGTAATTGCAATCCCTACATGCGTAAGACTTTGTGTAAGCTCGTTAATAACTACAGCTCCAGTACCCGCAAATACTAAAAAATAAGTACCAATAAATTCAGCAATCAGTTTCTTTTTTAACATCCAATACAGCTCCTATTCACTTCACTCTTGTAACAATCTATTTATGTTATGTGGGTTACAAATATATCACGAACTTTCATGGAATGCAAGTAACTATTTAAGTTAATTTTATAGGTTACAAGAAAGATCGCACCATTGAGAAACCAATGTTCTTTTATCACAAAGTAAAAAAGGAGCATCATTGCAGCTCCTTTTTTGCTTTACTATTCCATTTTGCGAAACTTCAATTTTATGGCTCCATTTCCGTAATAGGGTAAGGAAAATAAAATTGCAAAAACAGTAAAAACATTGTCTTCGGATCCAGCTTAACATGCACTTCTCTGTTCCACTCTTTTACACGTTTATCCAAGTTCATTAAATACATACTCAGCTTCAGTTATATTCAATTGTGCTGACTCCCTTTGTTTGTTACTATCGTAACTCCACCAAGCGTCACTTAAGCCACGTGAATATGCCATATGTAACATGACTTCCATTTCTGGTGCTATGCCTGGGTATTGTTTCACTAATGTACTTAAACGTGAGTCCATAAGTTCAACTTCTTCTAGTGCGGCAAACGTCACCCTATTTCGAAAATTTGCAATCTGATCCCGATGTCCGTCATTATAGCCGCGTGAATACGCCACATATAACTTAGGTTCCATTTGGGGTGTAGTGTCTGGATACTGTTTAATTAATTTAGTAATACTAAATTCCATGAGTTCAATTTCTTCTCGTTTCATTGTTTTCACCTTTCTTTGTTATAAGAGTTTCATGCACTCATATCAAACAAAAACCGAGGAATTAATTGCTTCCTCGGTTTTTGTTTCGTCTTCGAGCTAGACAGCCCGATTGTATTAGTTAATGTATTTTAAGTCCGAATGCAGCCAACAAGACATTTGATTATCCGGTCCTATGAGTACCAACTAGCACCCGTGCGAGTTTATTCCAACTAATTCAGATTAGCGCAGTGACTTGAATGCCGTGCGAAGTTCTGAAATCATGAACTCTGACTGTTCCCAAGCTGCGAAGTGTCCGCCCTTAGGAAGTTTGTTGTAGTGGATCAGATTCGGGTATGCCTTCTCTGTCCAGCTTCTCGGTGCTTCATACATCTCATCCGGGAATACGCTAGCGGCAACCGGGAGCTTGACGCCTTTGACGACGAAGAAGGAAGTTCCGGCAACGCTGTTCTCCCAGTAGATACGAGCTGCAGAAATCGCCGTGTTCGTCAACCAGAAGAGTGTGATGTTGTCGAGAACGTCGTCGCGCGTTAGGCCTTCATTGACTCCGGCAAAAGATCTCGAGATCATAGCCAAGCTCCTCCAATCATGGTCAATCATGAAGGAGGCCAATCCTACTGGCGAATCCACCAAAGCGGTCAAAGTCTGCGGACGCGTTCCCATCAAGAAGGCGTAATAGAATTTATTTTCGCGAACTTGCTCGCACGCTTTTAACTCTTCGTCTGAGAGACCGGACGGTAGCGGGTTGCCGGACCAGATAGCCGCATCAACTTCAGGTGGAATCACTTCAGGCATGTTGGTGTGAATTCCAATCAATCCTTTTGGTTCCTGAAGGCCCATAAAGTTAACGACAATCGAACCCCAGTCGCCGCCTTGCGCCACATACTTCGTATAGCCAAGTCGAGTCATCAATTCAGCATAAGCGCTTGCGATGCGTTCAGGATTCCAGCCAGTCGCGGTCGGCTTGCCCGAGAATCCAAATCCAGGCATCGATGGAATAATGACATGGAAAGCTTCATCCGCACTTCCGCCGTGCTCTGTAGGATTAGTAAGCGGTTCGATAAGCTTCATTTGCTCGATAATCGAGCCCGGCCATCCGTGCGCAATAAGCATAGGCATCGCATTTTCATGCTTTGAACGAACGTGAATGAAGTGAATGTCCAGACCATCGATCTCAGTAAGGAAATTCGGCACAGCGTTGATCTTCGCTTCGATCTTGCGCCAGTCGTACTCGTTCGCCCAATAACGCGCAAGTTCCTGCACCGTCGCAAGCTGCGTGCCTTGTGATTGATCAGAGACCGTTTCTTTCTCAGGCCATCTTGTCGCATTGATACGATTGCGCAATTCAGTAAGTTCCTCTTGGGGAACATTCACATGAAACGGACGAATAGCATTCTTGTCTGTAGTTGTTTGTGTCATTTTTTTAATCTCCTTTTGATTGGTCTTGGATTTTTGAGTTTGTGAGTGGCCGAGTCGTGAGCACAGCGATCAGAACGAAACGCGCGGAGTTCTGCATCGCAAAGCTCGGTCTGTTCTAATTCCTCTATTGTCACCATCAAACAATTCGTCTTTGATGGTGAATGACATGTCTGGATCACCGCCGCCATACGTACAATAAGCGAACGTTTCATAACTAAAGAAGAAAAAACATCACTCGATTCATACATATCCAATCCATTTTAGTAACCTTCTAATAATGTTTTATGCGTTACGGATGTAATATATCACGGAGAGTAATGAATTGCAAGTAACCTTCTAATGTTTTTTTAAGAGTTACGAAATGGCATATCAAAATATGAATCGAAGTCTTGACGCCAGCAGATAATTTGTATAATAATAAGCAGGATTATAAAGTGCCGCTTCTTTTCGGAGCAACACTTTCCGCGTTTGATTACGTGGCATTTTGAGTGAGGAGATCATAAATGATTAACGGAGAACTTATTTCACTTAATATTAGTAAGCCACTGACAGTCTTCTATAAAAACAAAGAAATTTCTACAGGAATTTATAAATTGCCTGTGGATGAAACTTTATATTTATCTTGGGAGAATTTTGAAGGTGATGGACAAGCGGATCTAATTCATCATGGCGGTCGAGAGAAAGCAGTTTGTGTGTACCCTTATGAACATTATCCCTTTTGGGAAAAAGAGTTACTGACAAAATTGGAATATGGGGCTTTTGGAGAGAACTTAACGGTTCGTGGTCTCCTGGAAACTGAGGTTTGTATCGGAGATATATTTACATTGGGAGAAACCGTCCTACAAGTTAGTCAACCACGACAACCTTGCTTCAAACTATCCGTTCGATACAACAATCCTGGCATGCCGCTAAAAGTACAAGAGTCCGGTTACTCAGGTTTTTATTTCCGTGTTCTTAAGGAAGGCAAAGTCGCCTTAACCGACAGGTTGGAGCAGATATCGGCTCACCCAAAGTCTATTACAATTGCCTTCGCAAACCACATCATGCATGTTGATAAGAATAATTGTGAAGGACTGCAACGAATGCTTGAAATCGATGAGCTTTCGATGAACTGGAAACAGACTTTTACCAAGCGTTTATTAGGGAAAGAGACGGATACTCGCGAGCGATTGCAAGGCGCTGACTAATTTACAAATTATTAAAAAGTCATACGAATTCTAATTCGTATGACTTTATTTCATTTCCGTAGTAGTTGAGGAAAATGATCGCTGAGCAATCTGCGTTAGTGTCGGAAATTCAGGAAATCTGGGTACATAAGTAGAAGTCCGATTGGTAAAAATATCTTTGCATTCCAAATGAATACAAGGGAGTTGCAGCGAGATGTTATGGGACGATTTTATGAAAAGCGACTATCACGACTGGAGAGGCCGCGGTGAATCAGAAGACCTGTTGGATAAACCGGGATGGTTGGAACAATGGTTGGCTACCCACAACATTCCCTTTCCCGGTGCTCCGTCGGCGATAGAATTGGATGATCTGAGACGGTTGAGGGAACACATGTTGCAAATCGTCCAAAAGCTTACAGTGCTCCAATCCGCTAATTCCGCTGATCTCGCGGGTCTGAACCGAGCGCTATCCGGCGGACCCATGATTCTAAGCATCACGGAATCGGATTCGGGTTATCACTTGGAATCCACCCCTTTACAAACGGGCTGGACCCCCATAGGAGCGGAAGTGGCCGCCTCCTTCAGCCGCAAACTTGCGGAGGGAGAGCCTGCCCGCTTTCGCTTTTGCGATAATCCGGATTGCAGGGTGGCTTACTACGACGAAACCCGGAACCGTTCCAAACGGTTCTGTGACGATAAAGTTTGCGGCAACCTAATGAAGGTCCGACGGTTCCGCGAACGCAAAAAAGCACTAAAAAAGCCGCTAAAACCAGCTGTTCGCAGATAAATATGTTAGTCGACACTACTTTTTCTGAGCCACACGTACACATCGCGTAGATGCTTTGTTGTTGTGAAAATGAGAAGCATTACAAATAGCCACGACAACTCCCAGATCGCGTTTGGAAACAGTATCATTAAAGAAAAAAACACAAACGCTTCCGTTCGCTCTAAGATCCCCGGGTTATAGTGAAATCCTTTTGCTCCTGAATTTGAGATGACATTGCCTGTTACAAGAAACGTCGTAATATTAACTAGGATTGCTGCTAAGTTGAGCGAAATCGGTAAATAAGCATCGGGATGGACGAGTAAAATCGCAATAATTAAAGCACTTTCCACCACCCGATCAAACGTGATATCCAAAATATTTCCCCATTTAGAGGGCTTCGTCATTCTGGCAAGCGTACCGTCCACAGCATCAAGATAACCGGATATCCACAGAATCACAACAGACGTTATGGGAAAACCAAGAGTAAATACAACCCCACTTCCTACGCCTATCAACATCGCGATCCATGTGATCAAATTCGCTGATAAACCAGTAGATCGCAGGATTCTTGCTCCTCTATCAATTACCGGCTGTACGGTGTGACGTGCATAAGAATCCAGCACTGCTACTTACCTCCTTGGGTAGACACCAGACATTTGAGGCGACCAATCGAACACCTATTTCAATCCCTAATTCATAATGTGAAAAGCCAAGTTCCTTGATTACAACAGATATACCGTTCACGCGCGCCCTTACTTCTGTATATTCTCCGAGAAAAGTGCTGCTCTCAATCGTTCCCTTTATAGGTGATGTAGAATCCAACTGGAGCCATTCTGATCGAAGAGCAATTCGAACCAACCGATCCGGCTCTTTCGCACAATGCGGATGGACCTCTAAATCACCGAGAATGGTTGAGACACTTGTTCCCCTCTTGATTCCATATAAAACATTATCTATTCCCATGAAGTCTGCCATCCATCGGTTGGCAGGCTCGTAATAAATGTTTTCCAGCGTTCCCGCCTGCTGCTCCACGCCATCCCGGAGGATCAAAAACTGGTCACCAAGCGTCATAGCTTCTTCCCTGTCATGTGTGACCATAATCATCGGAATATCCCATTTTCGCTTCATGTCACCAAGCCAGCGCCCCATTTGTCTGCGTAGTAACGGATCCAGTTGACTGAAAGGTTCGTCTAGGAGCATAAGCTGCGGTTCGATGACAAGCGATCTAGCTAATGCCACACGCTGTTCTTGTCCGCCAGAAAGGGAAGAAAGTGGACGATGATAAAATCCCGTCAAACCGACTTTATGCAGCATTTCTTCCGATTTAACTTTTCTCTCATGAATAGGAACCCCTTTTATCTTAAGTCCGATCTCCACATTCTCTCCAACTGAAAGAAAGGGAAGCAAATAAGGTTTTTGGAAAATCATGGACAAATCCCTTTTCTCGGGTAAAAGATGGTGAATCGGTTCCCCACCCATTATGATACTTCCCTGGTTGGGTCTTAATAGGCCTGCTATAAGCTGAAGTAACGTTGATTTCCCACTGCCAGATGGTCCGAGTATGACAAGCAATTTGCCCTTCTCTAGAGTAAAAGACTGCTTTGACAGGGAAAATGACTTCGTATCATCGTATTGGTATGTCACATTGGTCACTTGTAAAAATGGATCAGACAATCGGGTCAACACGATTCGCCTCCTTTCCTTCGTAGAGATCCTTCTTTACTCCTATGGAGCCTAGAATAACGATTATGAGCGCCGGTAGGACAAACATCATGCATAACGCTCCCATGAGCGAGTAGTCACCGCTAGATAACGTACTGAAAAGCAGCATCGGAAGTGTGATCAGATTGCCACCGCCAATGAAAACTGAAAACAAGTATTGGCTCCAGGAAATCAAAAAACTAAATAAGATACTCAGTGACAAAACGGAACGCATCAGCGGCAACTCAACCAGCCAGAACGATTGCAGTCTGCTAGCCCCAAGCAAACGAAGCTGTTTTTCATATCCGATGTCGTATCCGGCATAAAATCCGTACAATAAGTAAATGGAATATGGAATAGCCGGAATCAAGTGTGACAGCAGCACCCCAATCCATTGATCGGATAATCCCAAATGCAGAAACAGGACATGTACGCCTAACGCAATGGAAATACCGGGAATCAATATAGGCGATATTAGCACTAACCGAATCGTTTTGTTCCATCTTTTCACATATAGTCCCAATGCACGAGCTGCTGGATACGCCACTACTTGAGACAGCAAACTTGTAGCAGCAGCCAATCCAAAGCTATTTAATAGCGCATCGCTCACTTGTGAATGCGTGGAAAATACATAATGCCAAGCGCGTAGAGAAACGGTTGGAAGCAGATCAGGAAATCTCCATTGTTGTGAGAATGACCATGCGAGTAGTGGTAGAAAGGGGATAAAAAACAACAAGATCATAAAAGCATACAATATGGCGTAGCCTTTACGGTAATTGATGTCGTTTTTGCGCATAGCCTTCCCCCCATTTCATATATAAAATAATAAGAATCATGCTAATTATCGTAATCACGATATTAATTCCCATAGCTTCTGACCGATACGTAAGATCAGGATTGAGATAAGCTTGATAGGCTAGGATCGGCAGTGTAGGTTTGCTCACAGAGCCTAAGACGTAAGGAACTTCAAACGATCCGAATGTATAGGCAAACACGATAATCGAAGAAGCTAACAAAGCAGGCAGCATGAAAGGAAAGGTGACGAACCTCCATCTTTGCCATGCATTTGCTCCAAGAAGTTTCAATTGCTTTTCATAGGGGACAACCCAAGACTTTAGAACACTAAGCACGGACACTGCAATAAACGGAACTTCTTTCCACACATATTCCAGCACGATTCCTCCACCAAACTGATCGGTAACCAATACAGGAAAATGCCAAGGCTGCTGTACCATCCCAAACAAGTAAGCTAACCGCGAGATCAATCCACTTTGCCCAAAGAGTATCAATATCGCTATTGCCCCTACAACATGAGGGACAGGCAGATTGAACTGCAGCAAGAAATGAAGCCCTCCTCCTTGATTTGTATACCGACGAATCCAAAATGCCAGTGTAACGGCTATCAGAGCCGCAACAGCCGTCGTAACTAAGGAGATCCCTAACGAAAAAAAGAGTGAATGATAAAATACGGGGGAATGAAAAAGCTTACTGTATACATGCAGCGACACCGTTGTCTTCCCGATTATCGGGAAGTAATCCAGGCTTTGGATACAGCTAATGAACAATCCAGCAAAGAACGTTCCTGCCACAAATAGAAGGGCTGGAAAAAGCATGCCCCCTAAGATTAGCAGTCTAATTGGTTTACTTTTGGAATAAAACATGGTTCTTCCAGCCTTCTTCTAATGCCGTTGTATATGCAGCCTGTAAATCAGGAAGCTTATGCTTTAAAAGCTCGTCTGTCGGTACGGCTGTATCGCCGCTTTTAGCCTTAAGCTCCTCATAAAGCTTTGTGTGTTCTCCTTCTAATTTCGAAGGATCTATTCCAATGCCGTCTCCCCAGCCCCTTGCCGGATTAGCTTTTTCAAATTGCAGTTGTGGATCAAGTATTAGATCGGCGACAACCAAGGCAGCAGCTTTATGTGCGGCATTAAATGGAATCCCGACATAATGATAATCACCAATTGTGCCAGTGTCGAAGATATAAGGATGAGCCGTATTAGGCAATTTCCCTTTGCCGATATCCGTCGCAATACCGCCGATATCCTGTGTGAAGGCAAAGTCCACTTCATTGTTATTAAAAAGTGTCGTTAATTCAGCGATCGTTCTGGGGTAGGTTTCCCCATTTCGCCATAATGACGGCTTTAACTCATTCAAGTAGTTCCAAACTTTCGATGCCTCAGCATTAAATTCTTGTTGATCGAAAGGTTTTGACCATAACAGATACCCACCGCTTAATTCGTAGAACAATTGCTTCACAAAGCGCGTTCCCGTAAAGTCAGGAGGTGCATTGTAAGTAAATCTTCCTGGATGTTTCTCCACCCACAACTTTAATTCTCTATAGTTGCGCGGTAGATCGTCTGGATTTATCCGAGTTTCATCATACACAAATTGAAATTGCGCACTCCCCCAGACTGATTCGTATCCATCCGTATCCAAACCAAAGTCCTTCCCGACAGCATGACTCTGATAATCGACGTATTTGGCATTCGGAAGCTTGGTTGCAAAAGGACCAAACAGAGCGTCTGCTTGCTTCAGGCTAGCGAAGTTTTCTCCGTTTATCCAAATCATATCCACACTGCCATCTTTGTTTTTACCAGCCTGCTTTTCATTTAGCACCTTATTAACCGCTTCCGCAGTATCACCTAGTGGTACACGGTGCAATATGATTCCATACCGATCTTTCAATACAGTCCCATATTTCTGATCTACAAAATCATTGATCGCATCGCTTCCGCCCCACATATACCAATTCACTGTTTGTCCATTAGCTTCCGCCAAAACTTGATCCCAACTGCCTGAAAGAAGAGTATCATCAGCAGCTTTTCCATTATCATTGGAATCTTTACCTGAGCAAGCCGAAGCGAGCAAGCTAAAGACGCATATTAATAAAATAATTTTAAAATAACGTAAACTTTTCAATCTATTTTCCTCCACTTAATCTAAACCATCTTAAATAGGTCTTTATTATGCGACCTACTATTCCAGCTTGAGAGAACTTGTATCGCCAATATTGATCAGCTGTTTTTAATAAAGCCTCGGACCTTGCAGGATACGGATGCACGACTTGCGAAATATCGGGGAGCTTGTGTCCATAGCGTTTTGCAAAAACGGCTTGCTGCATCCAGTCACCTGCTCCATCCCCGGCAGCATGAGCTCCCAAGATTATTCCTTTCCGATCCGTAATCACCTTAACGATACCTTCCGTATTCCGATCGGTTATAAATCGATCCACATGATCCAAATTCACTTTGTAAACCCGAATATCACCTCCAGTGTGTCTCCGAGCTTCTTCCTCCGTCATCCCCAAATGAAAAATTTCCGGATCCGTGTAGATAACCCATGGAACGTTATCGTAGCTTGCTTTTCGTTTCAAACCGAACACCGCGTTAGCTACGACAATCTTCCCCTCCATGCCAGCAGCATGCGTAAAAGGAAACGGCTTGATCACATCTCCAACTGCGTAAATGTGGGGAATGTTTGTCTGCAATGTTTTTTTAACCTCGATGTGATGATTGTCCATTTGAATGCCGATGTTAGGAAGTCCAAGACGATCGGTGTTAGGCTTTCTGCCGGTCGCAATCAGAATGGCATTGGTCTCCAATTGCTTCTTCTTCCCGTCACTTTCAATAAATAGCCGCTTTTTCCCATCAGGCATTGATTCAACTTTGCTAACGCTCGTTTTTAACATTATTGTTATTTCTTTGGCCAGCTCTGTGTGTAAGGCGTGAACAATATCCGAGTCTTCTTTGTTTAATATCTGCGATCCTCTCACGAGTACAGTCACTTTGGCACCCAGACGAGCGAAAGCTTGAGACAATTCCAAGCCGACCGGTCCAGCACCAATGACAACAAGGCTTTCGGGTAAGAATTTCATATCAAATACACTTTCATTGGTCAGAAAGTCTACATCTTGCAAACCTTCAATAGGCGGAATGTCAGCTCTGGAACCGACTGCAATGACAATGCGTTTACCATAAAGCACTTCGCCACCATCGATTTCGACATGGTGTTTGTCACGGAATTGACCGTGTCCCTGAAATACATCCACTCCCATGCTGCGAAAATGCTTCGAGCTGTCATGAGGCTGAATTGTTGCTTTAGCAGTTTGGACTCTACGGTAAGCTTCTAGGTAGTTTGCTTCGCCTTGTAATTGCATGCCATAGGCTTCGGCAGCGTTCTTAGCCGTATACAACTCCCTTGCTGCGGCAATCAACGCTTTGGAAGGCACACATCCTGTATGCAGACAGTCTCCTCCCGGTTCAGGTTCTTTTTCAATCAACGCTACTTTTGCCCCGAAACCAACTGCACCCGCCGCAACGGTTAGCCCACCGGATCCACCACCGATGACAATGAGATCATATCTTTTCAAAGCATACGCTCCTCTTCATTATGATTTAACCACTCGTTTCTTGAGACCAAGCGGAATCAGTGTCACAAAGGGGAATGCGTCCACTTGTAGTAGCTTCAATCACATCCAATAAGCAATGTCTTCACTTGTTTTTAAAAATTACCCCTCAACAAATGTCTCTTCTTATCAGCACTCTTATTTGATCAAATAACAAATAGATTCATAGAAAGACCCAACTGCTAGCAGAATAAGAAGAATCACAATGATTGTTTTTTTCATATCCGAATTCCCCCTATTCGTGAATCTGTAAATATACATTTGATGCAGCCACTACTCCCTAATAACAAATGTAATTATCTATAATTATTTTATAGGTTACCAAAAATACTATATCACGATTTACACATCTCCACAAGTAACCATCTATGAAATTTTTAAAAGTTACAGTCAATGCATAATGGATAATCTGAAACGGTTATGGAGCGTAGGCTTCGTATGTTTATGCGTTCTAATTGTAACTATCTATTTTTATATTTGAGTGTTACAATACAGATATAGACATTCCACATGAAAATAAGAGGGTCACAAAATGATGTTATGGGACAATTTTCTGAGAAGCGATTATCACGACTGGAGAGGCAGCGGTCATTCCGAAGACATGCTGGACAAACCAGGATGGTTGGAACAATGGTTGGAAACCCACAATCTTCCTTATCCGGGTGCTCCGTCCGTACAAGAATTGGATGATTTGAAACGGTTGAGGGGTCACATACTTCGTATCGTCCAAAATTTGACGGTGCACAAGTCCACTGACCCCACCGATCTCGAATGGCTGAACCGAGCGCTGTTAGTCGGATCAATGATTCTGCGCATCGCGGATTCTGGTTCGGATTTTAGATTGGAATCCACTCCGTTACGAACAGGATGGCCCCGCATCGGAGCGGAAGTGGCGGCTTCCTTCGGCCACTTGCTCGCGGAGAGCGATCCCTCCCGATTACGTATTTGCGGCAATCCAGATTGTCTATTAGTTTACTACGACGAAACCCGGAACCGTTCCAAACGGTTTTGCGATGATAAAGCTTGCGGCAATTTAATGAAAGTCAGACGGTTCCGCGTACGCCAAAAAGCAACGAAGCTACACGGGACTTCCGCAACCTGAGTCCCACAAGACAACGGTTCAATTTTGTTCGCAAACAAGGAAGACCCCAATAATTAATCGGGGTCTCGATGAATGTTTGATGTCTTACCTTACGTCTATTCGGTAAGATGATACGGTACGGTCGTCACAATAACGTTTCTCCGATATAGTAGGTGAGCACGTATTAGTAAACTTGATTGGTTATGAAGGATATTGTGCCAACCTTTTTTAGGAATAAATTGAGGGATTATCACCGTGACCTTATAGTTTGATTCACTTGCTTTGTGCTGAATCGTATCTATAAATTTAGTAAGCGGATTAATGATACTTCTATATGGGGAGTGCAGTGTCACTAGTCGCACATGAGGTTTCCATTTCTTCCATTTTTCTTCAAACATAGCTTCATCTTCGCGCTCAAATGGAACATAAACAGCAATAATCTGGTGAGGTGAAAGAGATTTTGCGTAGTTCAATGAATTCTCTACCACATGCGTGATACCAGCAACAGGAAGAATGATGACATTCCCCTCAATTGGTAATGTAGGTACACGGTTTGCAATTTTTAATTGGTCGCCAACTGCCTCATAATGCTTCCTTATTCGATGAAAGAGATAGATGATTATAGGCAAAAAAACTAAGACTGACCATATCTGTGAAAACTTTGTTAAGAAAAACATTAACGTTACTATAAAGCTAATGATCGCACCAATGGAATTAACGATAAGTTTTGGAATCCAACCTATAGGCTTTTCACGAATCCATTTTAACATCATACCTGTTTGGGAAAGAGTAAATGGGATAAATACCCCGACAGCATAAAGAGGGATAAGATGCTCGGTCTGCCCTTTAAATGCAATGATCAATATAATCGAAAAAACGCCAAGAAAGATAATTCCATTGGAGTATCCTAATCGATCACCACGAATCGTGAACATCCTTGGAATAAAATTATCTTTGGCAAGATTAACTGCTAGCAGTGGAAAAGCAGAATAGCCCGTATTCGCGGCAAGAATTAAGATTAATGCCGTCGTACCTTGAATAAAGAAATACATAAAGTTCCGTCCAAAGGTTTGTTCAGCAATTAGTGAAACAACGGTTACCTCTTCTCTAGGGGCTACCCCGTAATAGTAAGCTAAGTACACAATTCCTGCGAATAACAAAGCGAGTAAACTCCCCATCGCAACTAACGTTTTAGAAGCATTTTTAGGAGCAGGATCTTTAAAGTTTGGTATTGCGTTCGAAATGGCTTCCACACCTGTTAATGCTGAGCTTCCGGAAGCAAACGCTCGTAAGAGTAGAAATAAACTGATACCTGCTATCGGTGTACCGATTGGGGCATGTAAATCAGGCGAAACATGACCCGTTAAGATTTTGTAAATACCCACACCAATTAAAATGAATAAAGCTAAAACGAATAAATAAACCGGATAAGCTAATATTGAAGCCGATTCTGTTACTCCTCTTAAGTTTAAGATTGTAATAAATAGAACAAAAACAATAGCAATACCTACATTGTAAGCATGCAAACCGGGAAAAGCGGATGTAATGGCGTCTGTACCTGCAGACACACTTACTGCCACAGTTAACATGTAGTCCACTAATAAAGAGCCCCCAGCAACTAATCCTGGGTATATGCCCAGGTTTTCCTTAGATACTATATAAGCCCCTCCACCGTGAGGATAAGCAAAAATAATTTGTTTATATGAAAGAATTAAAGCCGTTAACAGAATTAAAACACCAATTCCAATTGGTATCGAATACCAGAATGCTGCTGCACTAATGGTTATCAAAACTAGTAATATCTGCTCTGGACCGTAGGCAACTGAAGATAGAGCATCTGAAGACAGTATGGCTAATGCTTTGGTTTTATTAATTTTTTGCTCCCCTAATTCCGTTGATTTCAACGGTCTTCCAATTAAAAACCTTTTTAACATGGATATCATTGTAAGTATCTCTCCCTTTTTGATTAAGACTGCTCCCGTTTTCGTTATCGTAACTCCACCTCGCTTCAATAAAGCCGCGTGTATAGGCCCAATAGAACATAGCTTCCATTTCCGGTGTAATGCCTGGGTACTTTTTGATAAATTTGGTTAGACATAATTCCATAAGCTCAATTTCTTCTTGTTCCATTTCTTTTCACCTTTCTTGGTTAAAATCGTGTGTCATGTACACCTTTCATACATGGCACGACAGTTGCTTTTTCGGGTATTCTTTAGTGGTCTGGCGTTACCAAACAATCAAAAAGGAGCTGCCTCACGGCAAGCTCCTTCATTGTATCGTTCCAATTAGCGCAGTTTCTTGAATGCCGTACGAAGTTCAGAAGTCATGAACTCCGGTTGCTCCCAAGCTGCGAAGTGTCCGCCCTTAGGAAGTCTGTTGTAGTGGAAAAGGTTCGGATATGCTTTCTCTGTCCAACTCTTCGGTGCTACATAGAGCTCGTCAGGGTAGACGCTAACGGCAACCGGGAGTTTGACGCCTTTGACGCCAAAGAATGAGAGATCGTTCTCCCCGTAGAGACGAGCCGCAGAAATCGCTGAGTTCGTAAACCAGAAGTGCGAGATGTTGTCTAGAATATCGTCGCGCGATAGGCCTTCTTGGACTCCGGCAAAAGTTCTCGAGATCAGGGCAAGACTCTTCCAGTCGTGGTCAATCATAAAGGCTGCTAAACCGACAGGCGAATCTACCAGTCCGGTCAGCGTCTGCGGGCGCGTTCCCATGATGAAGGCGTAATAGAATTTATTTTCGGTAACTTGCTCGCACGTTTTCTTCTCTTCGTCAGAGAGGCCGGATGGCAGCGGGTTACCGGACCAAATCGCCGCATCAGCATCGGCCGGAATCACGCCAGGCATATTGGTGTGAAGGGCGATCAATCCCTTAGGTTCCTGAACACCCATCATGTCAACGACGACCGCACCCCAGTCGCCGCCCTGCGCTACATACTTCTCATAGCCGAGACGAGTCATTAGTTCGCCATAAGCGCGTGCGATGCTTTTAGGACCCCAGCCCTTCGTGGTCGGCTTGCCTGAGTACCCGTAACCAGGCATCGATGGAATGACGACGTGGAAGGCATCAGACTCGCTTCCGCCGTGTTCCGTCGGATTAGTCAGCGGCTCGATCAGCTTCAATTGCTCGATAATCGAACCCGGCCATCCGTGCGCAATGAGAATCGGCATCGCGTTCTCATGCTTCGAACGAACGTGGATGAAGTGAATGTCCAGACCATCGATCTCGGTAAGGAAATGCGGGTAGGAGTTAATTCTTGACTCGACTTTGCGCCAGTCGTATTCATCTGCCCAGTAACGCGCAAGTTCTTGAACCGTTGCGAGCTGCGTGCCTTGCGATTGGTCCGAAACAGTTTCTTTCTCAGGCCATCTTGTCGCATTGATACGCTTGCGTAATTCGATAATCTCTTCTTCGGGAACATTCACATGAAACGGACGAATGGCATTTTTTTCTGTAGTTGTTTGTGTCATTTTTTTGTCTCCTTTGATTTTTGAGTTTGTATGTGATCGAGTTAACCTCGTAGAAATCGATTAGCTTGTGATCATCTACGCTCAACCCAGCTCCGCGCGGCCTGTTTGATCTCTCAGGGATAAGCGTGATATCGTCAAGCACTTCGTCTTGGTGGTGAGTTACTCACAGGTCAGCGACTCTATTGTACAATTGGAACTTTATTATAGAGATCGAAGAAAATTCCCACTCGATTCATACGATTCTCTCACACTTCAGTAACCAGTTAGTTGTTATTAGCTGGTTATGAATAGTACTATATCACAAGCGTAAAGTGATTACAAGTAACTACTTAAAAATATTTTAATAGTTACGTATATTCAACTTTCCGTGTCAACTCATCGATCTATTCTGCCCGTTACTTAAGAAAAGGCAACCGATCCACTTAGGTCCGGCTGCCTTCTCAAGTTGTTTTTGAACTTATCAATAGCTGTTCATCTTCATTATTTAAGTATAATTCTAATAATGGGTCCATCTTTGGTATCTGAAATAAATATTAGATATAAATTTTCCTTAACCTTATAAATTTGATTCCAAGCAGGACCAAATGCTTCATCGTTAAACTCTTGATCAGGTTTTCCAAACACTTTCCGAACATCATCAGTCGTCCCCTGCCATCCTACGGTAGTTGGTTTGGCTGATATCGTCTGAACTTTTGCACTTTCATCAAGTTCATTTAGTAATTTAATGGTCTTCTCACCATAAACACCAAATTCCAACGAGTACCCTTCATATTCTAGGCGATACCCAAATTCAGATCGCCCAGCACTTAAAGGAGTAGGAAGTTTCTTAAGAGCTTCGTTTTTCGTGGTCCCAAGTGGAACTTCAACTCCTCTAATTTTCCCCTCCGTCGCTAGCTTCCATATATCATTCTGGGTTCTGTTGATTTTTTCTTGATCGTCATTACAACCCATCACAATAATACACATTAAACTCATAGCGATGGTGAGTACAAATAACTTTAATAGGATTTGAATAGATATATTCTTCATCAATTACCTCCTGACCCTCAACTATTGTTCCGGATTGCAGTGTAATCCCACAACTAAGATCAAGATCAAAAAAGATATTTTATATGAAGCAGTTCCATAAAATACGCCCACTCTGTCAATGCTCCCAATAGTAGCCACAAATTAGCTAACAATATAATATTGAAACCCAAAAATAGACCTGTGCTCCGTCCAAAGGATTTGAATAGACCATAGACGGCTATACCGATAAGCATGAGGCTTAAAATGGTTACCAATTGATCGGTTATCTTTGTAACTGAATTCTTAAACAAGATAAGATGTAATAGGAATATAAATAACTCCACAGTTGTGCCAAAAATACTAGATCTTAATACAAAAATGATAAATTTCGTTCTGTCCAATTGGATCATATTTCTTACACCTTTCAAAATACTTGGAGTAGGGATAATGTTTTGACCTCCTACTATTCAGGCACAATAAGTCAGCTTACTGTTATTAAGACTTGTGCTAGTGCACTTATTTTCCATTGCCCTAAAATGTACCACGAGTAAATCATGAACTGCATTCTCATCGTTCTTTGTTATACTTTCTGCATCCGCACTAGGGATTGGTGTAAAAAATGGTTGGTGTCTAAGATGCAGTGCTTTCGACACTCGGATTATTAGATGTTTCCGACTTGCATCCACCTAAAATTAGAAGTGAAATGCTCAACAATCCATAACAAGTATATATTTTGACTTTGTCAATTCAACAACATCACATTCCATTTATTTACATATATAGACGTTTATTATTTTAATTAGTTGCAAAAATTAGGTATCAAAAATCACTCTAAACTTTCCATATACTTTTTCACAATCTGCCTGTTACTTGAATGAAGGGCTGCCTCGCGGCAGCCCTTTTGATATTTTTGACATAATTAGGATTATTTATCTCACCGAAGCTTGAATCTGAGCAGATGATCGGTCAAATGTTCTCTCTTTAAGATTTCAATCTGCTTGCTCCCTATTAGGTCGTAATGTGGATATTCATCACGAAGATGTATGTAAACTGGATTTAAACCATTCGCCAAGCACCATTCCTTCAATCGTTCCAGATCACAGCAGCCCACCTTAGTGATCGTCTTCACTCCTGGAAAGCGAGGTTCTACCCAATAATGCGTCAAAAAGGCAATTTCCCCCTGTGAGCATTTGCTTTTCCATTCATTCAGTTCATGTCTGGATATTCCAAAAGCCATGTCATCAATCTCCTATTCGGTGCAAACGTCCTGGCGCATAAATACCCCAATAATGTCCTCGGGTGGTTTGCAACCTGAATAACAACTATATTCGCTGTCCAGGCTCCTTTTAATATGCATTAGTATGAAACTTTTCCCTTGAAAATATCAGGCCCGTCCCAGTGTTTAGCTTAATGACCAGACCAGTCTAATACTTCTTTTCCTAGTGTACGACCCAGACCTTTGGCGATTATGAAGGGCAAATAAAAGCACCCTCGTATGAAGATGCTAGCTAGAATAATGCTTATTTAAATTATGTTACTAATCCCACCAACTCAACAACCCATTCACATCTTCAGTATGTAGCTCTGTTGCACTTTTGCAAAATTCCAAAAAGGCGTTCTTTAATTCTTCAGTTACATCTTCTTGATTAACCGCTAGACCTTCTATTGAAACTCTATAATCCCTACGTTTTGGTGTTACTGCATACCCATACACAAACACGGCAGGATACTTTCTCATAAATTCAAGCATATCATTAACAGTTGGTGAATTATTCTGTCTATCTTGTGGGTTAATAAACTGTTTATTGATTAGGCTTTCTAGTATATCAATACGAAAAGGTTCAAACTTAACTATCCTGTTCATCTTATCTTCCCAGTCTACCTCTAGTTTCAATAAACTATCTCTAATTCCATAGTTTAAATTGTAATTAAACGGAGTGGTTATATCCATTTTTCATTCCTCCTATTTGTTGTATAAACACACCAAGTATTTCGAATGATACTTGGTAATTTAAGGGTGTATGGGTGGATTTTTTCCCAATTAAGTTGCCTTACTCTTATGTCTCTCTAGACATGAGCTACAGCACTTTCACTATTGCTTTTTAAACTAAACTGCCCTTTCGTTTAATAGCCACAATATAAAATAGACCAACTGCGGTAGCAGCTGGTTTGATGTCATTTCAGCTATGGATCACTATAGGACTGAATTTCTTTCGTTATATATGTTAATAAAATCACTTGCTTAAGTTGTTTGAGCTCGAAAACGGCGATGCCTACGGCTTCCCGAAGCACATAATACCTTAGATCAATCGGTCGAATTTGAACGGGTTCAACGCTAGTTTGGATACCAATGCTCTCCGCCATTAGGCGGGCCCTTAATGCGTGAAAGCCATGAGTGACCAATATGGCGCTCGCATACCCGTGGTCCTGCATGATGACCTTGCTATTGAGGAGATTCTCCATGGTGGAATAGGATTGTTCTTCCAGGAGTAGCGCGGCTTCAGGTATCCCTTTTTCCATTAAGTAGGCTTTCATGACTTGAGCCTCGGAAAGCTGATCTCCAGATCCCACTCCTCCTGAAAGGATCAAGTGATCTGCCAGCTTTTCTTGATACACTTGGAGTGCGATATCGAGCCTTTCCTTCATAGATGTGCTCGGCTTACCATCCCACACTGCGGCGCCGAGAACGATTGCGCAATCACTTGGATTGCCGTGGGAGGATTTCCAGGACTCCATTACCTGACTACTCATCCAGGTGAAATAGACTACGGTTAAAAACATCATAGTGACCGTTGCAATAGCCGTCCATATCCAAAACTTTTTCTTTTTTTTCATCTCTTAGTACCCCCTTTCCTTCCATGATAAAACGTATTTTAAAGGGTGTTATATCATTAGCAAAGAGGATACCGCAAAGGTATCCTCTTTCTTTTTTCTTACATATTTCTAATTATTTAGGTGATGGGCATATCATTTTAATATCTTCAAAATCTAACATTTGGGAGCTCTCGACTAAACTGCTTAAAGGGACGCTTTGCTCGTTTTCCGGTTGATCCAAAGGATAAATTCTGGCCGTATCATTCTTTTCGTCCACATGCTGGATGTAGATTGGCGTCCCATTATAAGTGACATCAACCATAGCTGGTGAAACTGCAATCTCTTGAGCGCGTTGAATGTTCATTTTTTGTCCTCCTTCACGTACTAGTTACATTATTTGTAAGTGTGAAAGGATGTATTCATGGATATGTTACTAACGTTTAAAACCCGAGGATAATCCCCTGCTCTACTGTTTCAGGTCGTCTGGCCTTCAGTCGGTGGCTAACGAGATTGGTAGCCGTTTTTTTGATTGAATGAATAATTTGATTGATCATTTGGAATCGTATAACAGGATGTTAATCTATCACAACAAAGGGAGAGAACTACTATGGCTAAGCCAGACAATCGCGAAGATAACCCAGCCCGTATTCAGAATGCCATCGATAATACAATGACCAATCTAAACGAAGCTGAGGAATACTTGGATGAACATGCGGATGAAATTTCTGCTGTAGACAAAGAGAGCATCGAATCCAAAAATGCTCGCCGCAAAGAGAGCATCAATGGATTTATCGCAGAGAAACAAGACGAATCCAACGCACAAGAATAACAGATTTCACCTCTTATTAAAAGCTATTAAAAGCACCCTTTAGTCGAGATATCGGATAACCATTCTGGTTCAACCGAAGTCTGCTATGGGGTGTTTTTCTATGCCCGACCATCCTTTTCTAGAAGATCCGGGAACACACCAAATACCAAAAGCCGATCCTTCGTTCGGATTCGGCTTTCAGTCGATTCAGCCTTTGTTGCAAGAGATTTGACTCAGTTGCTGAGCGATTTCCACATAATTCCCTTTAACGCAGCGGCTTGAATGCCTTGCGAAGCTCTTTAACGAACAGCTCCGGCTGCTCCCACGCAGCGAAGTGTCCGCCCTTGTCGACCTTGTTGTAATAGAAGAGGTTGGGATAAGCCTGCTCTGTCCAACTCTTCGGTGCTTCATAGAGCTCGTCAGGAAAGACGCTCACTGCAGCCGGAATGGTAACGCCCTTAACGCTGAAAAAGGGGTACTTGTTCTCCCAGTAGAGACGAGCCGAAGAAATCGCTGTGTTCGTCAACCAATAGAGCGTAATGTTGTCTAGGACATCGTCTCGCGAAAGGCCTCCGGGTTGTCCATTGAAGGCCTTGGAGATCAGGTCCAGGCTCTTCGCGTCATGGTCAAGTATAAATGCTGCCAAACCGACAGGCGAATCCGCAAGTCCGGTCAGCGTCTGCGGGCGCGTTCCCATCATCATGGCGTAAGCGCTTTGCCTGTACACGTATTCCAACTGCTCGCATGCGCGCTTCTCGTCGGCCGAGAGACCAGGAGGGCAACCATAGCCGGCTATGAGCGCCTTATCGAGACTGGTCGGAACTATGCCAGGCATGTTGGAGTGAATACCGATCAGTCCCTCTGGCTTCTGAACACCCATTAAATCGGTGACAATCGCCCCCCAGTCGCCGCCTTGCGCCACATATTTGGTGTATCCAAGGCGTTTCATCAGCTCTGCCCAAGCACGCGCGATGCGGTCAGGCCCCCAACCAGTCGTGATCGGCTTACCCGAGAACCCATAGCCGGGTATCGAAGGAATGACCACATCGAAAGCGTCTGATGCCTTCCCGCCATAGGCCGTGGGATTGGTAAGCGGATCGATAATCTTAAGCAGCTCGATGAATGAGCCGGGCCATCCGTGTGTAATGATGATCGGCAAAGCCCCCTCATGCTTCGAACGAACGTGAATGAAGTGAATGTCCTCTCCATCGATTTCGGTGACGAACATCGGAAGGGCATTCAACTTCGACTCGAGCTTGCGCCAGTCGTAATCCGTTGCCCAATAGTTCGCGAGTTTCTTCATCGTTTCCAGCTGCGTGCCTTGCGTTTGATTCGGAACGGTTTCCTTATCCGGCCATTTTGTCGCTAGGATCCGCCTGCGCAGTTCGTTAAGCTCATAGTCAGGAATATGCACTTGAAACGGACGAATGGCAGTCTTGTCCGTTTGTGTTTCGTTAGGGGCTGCTTGCAGCTTCCCCACAACCCCTTCGGCATTTACGCCGAAAGCCGTCAAACCTAGGGAAAGGGTCATAATCAATGTAAAACGAGACCAGAATCTGCTGTTCATATGTAAACGCTCCTTCATATAATTTCCTATTATTAAGTTCCATCCAAACTGCAATTCTTATCCCTATTTCAAAATTAAAAAAGACGCGATCATTTTCGCATGATCGCATCTTTTTACTATGATAACGTATCTACCCTATTTCAAGGTGTCTACATACATATTATCAGGATTTATGATCCATATTATAGATAATGTTGGTTATAAAGGAAGGAACTTAAATGCGGCACTTTCGAACGAAAATCAAAAAGATTATCCATAAGAATTCAGATATAGATTTTTCTAATCCACATCCTACGCTTGAGTTAGAAAGTACTATAAAAACTTCTAATGAAAAAACAATGAAAGAAGCTAATATTGAAAAGACACTTGCAGAATTCGGGGATAGTTTTGACCTTGTTCACCGTTCATTTCATCTAGATACGATTCACATTATATATTTAAATTCATTAGTAGATTCCAACACATTAGAGTGGGAATTACTTTCACCATTAAGAGAAATGTCATTCAATGATTTCGGAAAATCTGTTCAACAATCACTTTTTAAACGAGTAAATAATCAGGAGGAAATCATACAAGGAATATTAGACGGCAATGTGACTATGTTCACTGGGGTGGATACATTTTTAATAAATGTCTCTGGATTCGAGGAACGTGCCATTTCACAATCTGAAACAGAAACTGTAATCAGTGGGCCACATGACTCTTTTAATGAGGCATTAAAAACGAATGTATCGTTGATAAGAAGAAGAGTCAGAAGTTCTCGCTTAAAAATGATTACGTTATCTGTCGGGGAAATTTCAAGAACAAAAGTTCTAATCATCTATATTGAGGGTATTGCAAAAATGGATTTTGTGAATCATCTGAAAGAAAAGATTCAATCGATTAAAGTTGATTCCATAACTGACTCCAATGTTTTGGTTCAAATGTTAGATGATCATCAAAACTCGCCATTCCCTCAATTTTATACCACGGAAAGGCCAGATATTGCTGTGACAAAACTATATGCTGGAAAGATAATTGGACTTGTCGAAGATAGTCCAAACATTTTTTGTACGCCTTCCAGTTTCTCTGATTTTTTCGAGTCACCAGATGACTATAATCAGCGTTGGACTATAGGAACAGCGGTTAGGATTCTACGATACTTCGCTTTATTCATTACCTTAGTACTAACAGCTTTTTATGTCTCTATATGTACGTTTCATTACGAAATGATTCCACAATCCCTTCTACAAAGCCTTATGCAGTCTAGAAGTAGAGTGCCTTTTGCGCCTTTCGTTGAAGCTATGTTTTTAGAAATAGTAATTGAACTTTTAAGAGAAGCGGGTGCGAGACTGCCTACAAAAATTGGTCAAACAATTGGCGTAGTAGGCGGTATTGTGATCGGCCAAGCAGCTGTTGAAGCTGGGGTTACAAGTAATATCTTAATCATTGTTGTTTCTGTATCGGCCATAGCTTCATTCATAGTACCAAGTTATATTATGAGTTCTTCCGTTAGAATCATTAGGTTCCTATTTATTGTAATGGCAGGATTTTTGGGTAATATCGGCATTTTCTTCGCATTAGGAATAGTTATCATCCACTTAACCGGGTTAACAAATTTATCATCACCTTATGTTAAGCCTGTTTCTGCAACCTTCTTCAAAAATTTGATGGAGAGCATTGTGAGAGGGCCTTTTTATAAAATTAAAAAGGGGCAACCGGCGCATTCTTTGATGCAAAACGATGGTGAAAATGAGAGGAATTAATGGTGACAATATGAAAGAACGGCTCAATCCACTTCTACTGTCTATACTATTCTATAGCATCCAAAATGGGCTTGTCTTGTATACATTACCTCGAGTAACTGCCGAATATTTTGGAACAAATGGCTGGTTAAGTATTATTTTCATTTTCGTACTCGTTAATATCAATATTACGATGATTGTAATAAGTTATAAGTTAGGTAAAGGAAGATCAATTTTTGAAATCATTGAGGCAACAGTTCCCAAGTGGGTAATGGTACCCATCTATTTGTTTATCATTTGTGTTTGGATTGGAATGGCAAGCATGATTATGAGGGAATATATCTTCATCATGAAAATAATGTTTTATCCATCATTACCTGCCATATTTTTTGTCATATTCTTTACTCTTCTTAGTTTTCAATTATTAAGAGGTGGCATCTACCATATTGCTAAAGCACTTGTGGTTTTATTCTTCGTCGTTATTCCAATGATTGTTTTGCTTTTTTATCTTATTCCAGAATTTGAATTTGCACGTTTCACGCCTTTCATTTTTAAAGGAGATACAGATTTTTTCAAGGGGACTCTTCATGTTTATTCAGCTTTCTTAGGTATTGAGGTTTCCATTCTTTTTTTCCCTTTTGTTGAAAAAAAATGGACGAAAGCACTTTTTATTGGAAATATTCTCTCAACTACCATCTATTTACTTATCACCTGTATAAGCTTTGGCTTTTTTAGCTTCGATCAAATATTAAATGATCTATACCCCGTTATGACATTGTTTGAATATACAGAAGTCTCTTTCATTTCACGCGCCGAGAATCTTTGCTTTTGTGTTTATGCCTTCAAGGTATTATCAACAACTATCATATATTATTGGGGAGCTCAGCAAATTTTTGGGAATATGGTGAAAAGTGTAAAACCCAATGTTTGGATAATTATCATACTTGCAATCGGTTTTATACTTGCAATGATTCCAAGTTCAATGTTGGATGTTAAAAAATGGTTGAACTTGTTGAGTAATTATTCAATCGGAATTGCTTGGGCATTACCTTTATTCGTATTATGCAACCTGTCTATTCAAATTCTTAAAAAAAAGATGCCTAGGGAGACAGATCATGCAAAATAAAATTATTGTATTGATCGCAATATGCTGTTTATTATTAACAGGCTGTGTAGAAAGAAATATTATTGAAGAATTGGCAATACTTGAAGCTGGTGCTTACGATTTGTCGGAAAGTGATGTAAATCCAATTAGAACAACAGTCCTTTTTCCCACTGTTACTAAAGAAGGATTGGTTGATACAATGACTCTTACTGCTAATGGCAAATCCGTTCATGATACTTTCCTAAAAATTCAAAATTTAACCAATTTAAAGCTAGTTGGTGGACAGGGTACGATTCTCTTTGGTGAGGAACTGTTGAAAAAAGGTCTAATAAATGTTGTGAAGTCATTTACAAGAGATCCAGAAATCGGAACTCGCGTTAAATTTGCTATCGTGGAGGGAAATGCAGCGAATTTACTTAAAAAAAAGTTACCATCTGTCGAAGATAATGCTGAGTTTCTTTACACGTTCTTGGATAAGGCGGGCAAACAAAATAAAGCTTTCATTACAAATAAATATCGTTTTTTAAGAGATTATTATGACGATGGTATTGATCCAGTACTACCCGTTTTTTCATCTGAAGGCGAGAACATTGAATTAAAAGGATTGGGTATTTTTAAAGGAGATCAATATGTTACACGTCTAACCTTAAGTGAAACACAGATCTTTAATTTATTAATGGGTGACATCAAAAATGGCAACTTAATGATTAATATGAATACGGAAGAGTCAGGAGAAAATTATCAGCTTTTGTTACATAGTATTAATTCTAAAAATGATAAAAAAATGAACACAGGAAATATGTCGGTCGAAGTCATTTTAGATATAAAAGGAAGCGTCCTTGAATACACAGGCACCATGGATCTAACTCAAGAGAAGTATCAAAGAGAATTGGAAAAACAGGTTGAAAAATATATAATAACCAGTTCACAAAAACTGTTAACCAAATTACAAAAAGATCAAACAGATCCTATCGGAATGGGGAAGGTGGTACGCAATCATTTATCATATGAAAGATGGCACAATATGAACTGGAATATGATTTATTCAAACTTGAATATTAATGTAAAAGCAAAAGTAGATCTGATTCATATTGGAAAATCAAAATGATCTTCGGAATGGTTAAGTGCTCCGCAATGAATATCGACTTCCCACAATCGTCGCGGCCCTATCCTCGAACAAGGATAGGGCTGTCCAGCTCTTCGGAGCTAGCTGTTCAAAGTATTTGCTCCTCCGCTTTAGATTTTACAACTCTGTACTTGAGAACAAGCGGGATCAGTGTCATAAGAACGAAAACAATCGTAGCAATGACTAGGTATGATTTCTTTTCTTGCAGAAAACTCGAACCCAGAAAACTATAAGCAAACGTTCCTGGAATGATTCCAAGAAGGGTACCGAATAAAAATGCATAAAAATTCACCTTAGCCACACCTGCTCCGTAACTGATTAGATCAAACGAGAAAATGGGAATCAAACGCAAAATTAAAATATAGATAAATCCCTTTTGCTGCAGTTGCTTTTCAATTTTGCCCCACCTCTCCTTCGACCTAGTGGAAACCAATTTATTACCCAAAAATCGCGCTAACCAAAAAGACAACACCGCACCTATTGTTGCACCAATGATCGTATACAAGGTTCCCCACACCGGACCGAAAGCCAATCCTCCTGTCAATGAAAGCACGGACGCGGGAAACAAAATCAAAGGACGCATCGCGTAAATGAATATGAACAGAAATGGCGCAGCCTCTCCGAATGTTAGTATCCACTTCCTTATGCTTTCAGGACTAAGATGCAAAACTGTATGATTGAACCATAATAAACCACTGACTACTATGAAGAGTGATAATGGTTTGAATAACTTTGGTAGTGCTTTCATTCTTATCTCCTTTCTGATGAGCATATAATAGAGCAGATATAGCTTATTTACTGCTGAATTGCGCAACATAAGCTCCATATCCTCTTTTTTCAAGATCAGCTTTCGGAATGAATTCCATCGCTGCAGAGTTCACGCAGAATCGTAAACCCGTTGGTTCAGGTCCGTCTTTGAACATGTCGCCTAGGAAGGAATCCGCGTAACGACTTCTCACATGGGTTGATGATGAAAAGAAACTAGTTTTTTGATTTATAACAATATTATTTGGCTCCAAAGGTTTCGTGAAACTAGGCCAGCCCGTACCAGCATCATATTTGTCCATTGAACTAAACAATGGCTCACCAGAAACAATGTCGACGTAAATGCCTTCTTCGTTGTTATCCCAATATTCGTTACTATATGGCGACTCATCCATATCATTCTGAGTTACGTTGTATTGGCGCTTTGTCAGCTTTTTAAGCTTTTCTTCCTTATTAAAATCTCTATCAAAACCTGTTTTTGCTGTAATTTTCACTTCTTGATCCTCGCCCCAAATTTTATTCAAAAATTTATCACGACCCGATACGTGCTCACTTATTTTGTAGCTGATTGGGCTTTTTTTGTAATAATCTTGATGCTCCACTTCGGCTTTATAAAACATTGATGCTGCTGAAATTTTTGTTGCAATCGGTTGATCGAACCTTTTTGATACTACTAATGCATCTCTGGATGCTTCAGCCAATTCCTTCTGTTCAATGCTGGTATAAAATATGGCAGATAGAACATCATTCCCACGATCAGCAAATTGACCATCTGCATCGGTAGGATCAATGTTTCTCCAGAAAACTTGAAGGAGGTCATCATACGTAATCAGATTTGGGTTATAACGTACTTCCACCACTTCGAGATGTCCTGTAGTTTTTGAACCCACTTCTTTATAGGTCGGATTTTCCTTATGTCCTCCTGTATAACCACTCTCTACACGCAGTACACCATCCAGCTTTTCGAAAACCTCTTCCATATGCCAGAAACAACCACCAGCAAAAATAGCAGTTTCGTAAGGTATACCCGAATTTTCATTAACCGTAGTTAAAACCGCTTGCTCCTTCACTATTTCTTTTTTGTGAAACGAACTGTACAAGAGATAAACTGTAATAACTAAAAAAGCAATCGATAAAGCATATAAATCACCATTTTTAAAAATCATTTTCCCTTATACCTCCTTATTATCTATTGCGAATTGAGAATCCCATTCTCTAACACTTAATAATCAAATAACACGAGCTACTTATCCCGAAGAGGAGTTGATATGCCCACGCGTTTTGTAACCTCTTAATCGCCATTAAATAGTTACGAAACATAATTTATCACGAACTTACACTATTTGCAAGTAACCACTAAAATATTTTTCAAACGTTACATTTACAACTTAGGCATTATGTTTTGGCACCCTAGATTGCGATGCGAATGAGAGGAGTATATTTTTCAAAATAAAAATGCAGCTCCAACTTTTAGAGGAGCTGCATTAACACATAGATATTTTTATATTAAAATGACCGATGCTGCCATGATTTGCGGAAAGATTTCCGAGCAATTGTGTTTAAGTGAACTAGGTCATTGAGTTTTGTACGTATTTTCCACAATAAAAATACTCGCTGCAGACCACTAAATGCTCAGTCAAACTAACTGAATCATTTTCACTACTGATCTGATCTAATTTTTTGACCAATGAAGTTACTTCATCAAACATAAGGGCGCGGCCTAAAAATGTAATCGAAAACTCCACCAAATAATAACCGTTGCCATCTTCTTTAGTCGTATTCAAAATCAAGGTTGCATCGGGTATTGAGTCTTCTTCTTCTGCACCTTCATACGTATATATATGAATTGCCCACGATTTCGAGCATTCGCCACAATAACAATCGTCATGCTTGTACTTGACCAGTTCAAACCAGCCTTTTTTCATACCTTCTCTTCCTTTTACCTCTAATTCCATACTTTCACCTCCCTGTTTGTCCGTTGGCTATGCGTAGTCTGATGCTTTTTCAAGAAAAAAATAAACCGCTTATAAAAACGGTTTTTTTCATTCTATGTTGGGTTTCGGTAGGTCTCGTCAAGGCAATGTAGTACTAACTTTTATTATACCAAGGATAAAATGTTCGTATATCTGTGAAAAGTCATGAATTACAAATAAAAAAAAGACGTACGCTCGATAATAAGGCATGATTTATTTCATTCTTCCATGACTAAAGTCATGCCGCTTACTTATAAAAGATAACGAACGGAAAATATGGCTGCTTGTGTCCTGTCGCGTAGACCCAGCTTCGCTATCAGATTGGAAACGTGATTTTTCACGGTACCTTCAGTAAGATACAGGAAACCAGCAATTTCTTTATTATTGAGCCCTTTCCCCAATAATGCGAGCACATCTTTCTCACGTTCTGTCATTAGTCTCAGCTCGTCCGGCTCATCTTTACTTAATGGGTGTGCCTGATCCGGAATCCTATCTGACATTTTTTTGTATTCTTTGAGAAGCATCTTCGTGATATCGTGTTGAAGCACAGTCCCTCCACAGTACACCGATTGAATCCCACTAATAATCGCCTCCGACGACATATCCTTCAGTAAGTATCCGTGAACACCCTTTTCCAATACTTTCATAATGAGTTCCGCGTCATCGAAAGTAGTCAGAATCAGTATTTTTGTCTCTGGGAAGTTGTTGAGGATCAATTCTGTTCCATCCACACCATCCATTCCAGGCATTCGAATATCCATCAACACGACGTCTGGTTGCCATTCGCTTACTTTGTCAAAGGCATCTCTCCCATCCTCGGCCGTTCCAACCACTTCCATACCCGGCTCCAAACCGATAATGGTAGCAAGTCCCTCTCTCATCAAACGCTGATCGTCGACAATCAGGATTTTCAATTTGGTCGCTCCATTTCCGTTTTAGAGTAAGGGAACTTAACTTCAACCGTAAAGCCTGCCTTTCGATCCAACCTATAATTCACTTCTCCGTTCCACTCCTTCACCCTTTCTTGCAAATTCCTCAAACCAAACCCCGGCTTTATCTCAGTAGGTAGCTCTCCATCATTACTAATGCTCAGAGAGAATCCGGTTTCGGCATAAGTCAACAAAATGACAATATGGGTAGCATGACCATGTTTCTGAGCATTGGTAAGGGATTCCTGTACAACCCGATAAGCCGTTAATTGAAGAGTGGCTTGAAGCGCAATGGGTGTACCTTCGACATTAATAATAGTATGAACCTTTGCATATTTAGTAAAATCTTTTGCTAAGCTGTTAAGGTTATCATCTAAAGTAGTAGAAGATATAGACTCGTCTCGTATGGCACTTACGGAAAAACGCACCTCTTGCAAAGTAGACCTAGCTAGGTTCTCACATTCCAAGATGGCTTGCTCGCTGCGTAAAGAATCCAGTTTAGCTAGTTTGCGAGCTACTTGTACTTGAACCAACAATGCCGTCAGTTTATGACCAACTGTATCATGAATATCCCGTGCAATTCTCACTCTTTCCCTCGTGGCTGCCCACTCCTCCGTCTGTTGTGCATACACCTTCAGCCGGTCATGTGATTTCATCAATTGTTCATACAGTTGCATGGTTTCCATACGTGCCCTTTGATGGAAATTAATCAAAACGCTCACAATACATGCGAATACTATGAATGAGGAGGAAATGAAATAGCTTGTTTCATCAAATTGTTGATGTATATACCAATCAATGCTGCCCATCGTAACCAAATAGAGTGCTAGTAAAAATATAGCAGTAATAATAAGCACACGCGTATTCTTCACGAACATGAAAATGGCTAAAGCCGTAATTCCATTAAACAAATGATTTGGAAATTTGCCGTCGAAATAAACATAGCCATAAGAAGCAGATACTAAGAAATCGATGACCAAGAGGTGCAATAACCAATGCCTTTTTATGTTGGAATAAAATAGATTAAAGCAAAGAAAAACCATCAAGGAAAATACAACAAAAAAGAGTCTCCAAAAGATCGCAATTGAGTTTTCAAAATAAAACAACCCTGTCAAGACTAAATCATAAACGAGCTTCAGCCCGAAAAGCCATCTTAATGAAAAAGGATTCTTCCATACGATATTCCTTACTTTCAGCATTATCGATAACTCCCTTTTTTGCTAAACCATTCATTCCACTACGGACATATCATTTCAAATAATTTACTGTGATTTTTCCTTATCCTGTATAGTTTTAACCATAATGCGAAGTCCTATTAACACTTTAATAAAATAATAGGACTGCAACCTACGGAATCTCATCTAGCTGTTGCATGATTTGCAAGGATTGTTTATCGCCAACTTTAACAGGAATGTTTACTTAAATGAAAATAGGGAACAGATGTCACTCTAATCTGCTCCCTAGTTAATTCCGATATCGTTTTACCAAAAAGGAGCTGCCTCACTGAACTGAACCCCAAACGTTAGACACAGTCTACATTTGGAGGTGCAGTTCAGCCGCTTAGCTCCTTTTTCATTACTTCCGGTCGTTTTGAACTGTCTTGCCTTCATAAAATAAGCGTTCCGCGGCTACTTCTTTCTCTTTGGCCGACAAGGAGACTGCGGGTAATTTATAGATGGCAGTTTTACTTCCTGTAGAGGAAACATATCGTTCCAAATGACTCCTCCCAAGCGGTCGATCATAATAACCTGGCACATATTTATCCAGCATGACCTGCATGGCTTCCGTCGCCTCGTTTAAATCTGTTACGCGAACTAATGATCCTTCGATGATGACACTCATATAGGCGGTATCTGTTCCTGCAGGGATCGGACTCGTAATAGTCCCGTAATTCTCACTGACTGTGAAGCAAGCTAGAGGGTTATGGTCAATGTAAGTGATTTTTCTTCCTTCTTCTGCCCCATGAAAATAGACAGCTTCGTTTAACCAAACGAAATTGAGTGGAATGACATAGGGGACGTTTTCTGAAGATAAGCCGAGAAAACCAGTTCGGGCATTTTCAAGAAAGCACTGGATTTTTCCAGTATCTGTACATTTGCGTTTGACATTGGGGAACATCATTTTCAACACCTTTTTACATATTTTAGAATTAACAAAGATAAAACTGGAAAAGGCAAAACGGTAACCATCTAGTTAAATTAAATAGGTTACGATCACAACTGTATCATGAAGCAATCCGATCGTCAAGTCACTAGCTAAAGAATGATTTGAGTGTTACAATAAAGACAATTCATTCCACATGAAAACAAGGGAGCTGCGACGCAATGTTATGGGACGATTTTCTGAAAAGCGATTATCACGATTGGAGAGGCAGCGGTCATTCCGAAGATCTTCTGGACAAAGCGGGATGGTTGGAACAATGTCTGGAATTATACAACATTCCCTATCCGGGCGTTCCGTCCGCGAAAGAATTGAATGAGCTGAAACAGCTGCGCAAGGACATACTTCAAATTGTCCAAAAGCTTACGGTACAAGCTTCCGCAGATCCTGCAAATCTCAAGGGGCTGAACCGGGCGCTTTCAGGCGGACCTATGATTCTGCACATAGCAGAATCAGATTCGGATTTTAGAATGGAATCCACTCCTTTACAAGAAGGCTGGTCCCGCATCAGAGCGGAAATAGCCGCTTCCTTTGGCCGCTTACTCACGGATAGCGATCCCTCCCGCTTGCGTATCTGCGGCAATCCGGATTGCAAAGTGGTTTACTACGACGAAACCCGAAACCGTTCCAAACGTTTCTGCGATGATAAAGTATGCGGCAATCTTATGAAGGTCCGGCGGTTCCGCGCACGCCAAAAGGCCGCTAGAATCGGCGGCTCCTCGTTACAAGGTTCGTCCGAAACTTGATTCGCCCAGAACAACCATTTAGGCTTTGTCCGAATTTATAATACAAAATAGTTAACACTCCTTTCTAAGAACATTACCGTAAGTAAAAAAAAGGAGTTGACGTATCTTAATAGATGCGTCAACTCCTTTTTACTCCACCCTTGTTTTATGAGCGGGTGACATTAAAGTTTTTAAGTGCAAGATGCCAGCAACCATAAGGGGCATACGGGTTTGATATTCCATAATTAATTAGAAAACGGAGACCGCAAACCCGCGGCGCTCCGTTTTTTTTGTTTCAGAATTCGATAGAATATCACAATTATTTGATTAGTGTTTATTTTTCTGCACCACAAATCGAAGTGGACAAGAGTAGGAAGCATTTTGTCCACAACCTCTTGAGGTTGTGAACAAAAAGCAAGGTAAACCCATTCATTATCATCCAATTTTTGGAAAATAAACAAACCACCTCAAAGGGTGGCTATCTAATCATGCTAACTCACTGTTTTTTTAAATTTGCATGCTGCTTCACAAAATTAATACCCATTCGTACTTCATCCAGTTGTTTGACAGATTCATCATACTGGCTCGTTAATACACACATAAACAAAATATCAATGAGGTGGAGCTGTGCCAACCGTGAGGACATTGCGGCGCTGCGGAACACTTCTTCCTGTTTGGCGGATACGTACAAATGAATATCTGCAATCTCACTGATCGGAGATAACCCATAGCTTGTCAAGCTGATCGTCGTTGCGCCTTTCTCTTTGGCCAGCTCTAACATTTTCCCGACTTCGTAGGTTTCCCCTGAAAAAGATATGCCGACAACCACATCATCCTTTGTTGACTTAGAAACCAGCATAGCCGAAATATGGAAGTCCGTATGGAAAGTCGTCGCTCTGTTAATACGGACGAACTTCAGCTGCGCGTCCTGAGCGATCACAGCAGAAGCCCCGACGCCGAAGAAATGGATGCTTTTCGCTTGCTGCAAAGCCGACACTGCATTAGTAAGCTCCTCATAATTCATAATTTCAGCAGTCTCCTGCAAGGCGCGAATACTGTTGCTCGTGACCTTTTGAACAATAGATTCCTCGGGCTCATTCGGTTCAATATCTGACATTCGGATGTCGCCTGAATTTCGAATATCGCCAGCTACTCTTAGCTTTAATTCTTGGAACCCGCTAAGCCCAACGGATTTACATAATCGAATGACCGCTGATGCGCTCGTAGAGCTCAATTCGCCTAACTCATTCGCTGTACATCTGATAGCCTCGTGGGGGTTTTCAATAATAAATTGAGCAATTTTACGCTCAGACGGCGGTAATTGTTCTGCTATTTCTTGGAGCATAATTAAGCCCCCTGAGAGCGACTTAGCAAGATGGTTGTCCGACATGCTTCCCACTCCATTCATTCCGATGGTTTAACCTTTAACCGCTCCTTCAATCATACCACGAACGATGTGTCTTTGGAAAAAAGCATATAGAACCATAACAGGTATCATTGAAATGGATAGCCCTGCAAATAGGGTACCCCAAGAGTTCTGATACTGTGCTTTTTTATTTAAAAAGTCCATCGCTACGCCAATTGTGTAATGATCCTGTGTCTGCAAAAAAATCAAAGCCATAAAGTATTCGTTCCAAAATTGGATCGCATTCATAATCGACACCGTTATAATGCCAGTCATCGCCAGTGGCGTAACGATGCGGAACAGGACGCCATATGGTGATAACCCGTCCATCGTCGCTGATTCTTCGAGTTCTTTCGGAATGCTGCCGATAAAGCTGGCCAGAATAAAGATGCTGAATGGCACTTTGGTAACCGCATAGACGACGGCTAGACCGATTAAGTTATTCAACATGTGAAATTTCATCAGCATGAAGAAGAGCGGAATCCAGCCTAAGACCATGGGAATCATCATCGCTGATAAATAGACGTTATGGAGCAGTTTGCTTCCGCGAAATTGAACTCGTTCAATCGCATAGGCGGTCGGAACAGCCAGCGCCAAATTGAGCAGCGTTCCAAGCCCAGTCACAACCACGGAGTTGAAAAAGCTTCTACCAATATGAAATTCTGTCCACGCTTTCGTAAAGTTCCCAAAATTTAATATGTCGGGAATGCCCCAAGGCGATGCGAAAATTTCCGCATTAGACTTCAAAGCGCTGATCAGCATCCATATGATGGGGAAAATAACGGCAATAGACCAAAGGATCAAGGGAACACGGATGGCTGAACCAGCAGCAAGTTGTCTTAGAGATGATCTCATCTGAATTCTCCTAGTACTGAATTTTTTCGCGTTTCAATAACAATTGCAGAAGTAGAACGGTAATTAAGGAAAAGACCAAAATCATGACTCCGATCGCAGCAGCATAGCCGAAGTTAAAGTTGACAAAAGCCTGCTGATATAAGTAAGACCCCATAACGTGTGTCGAATTACTCGGGCCACCCTCGGTCATGATTTGCACAATGACGAACGAACCATTTAGCGTTGTAATGACAATATAGATCATCGAAGATTTGAGCTGCGCCCAAATAAGCGGAACGGTTATTTCCCAAAATTGCTTCCAGCGTGATGCCCCATCCACATCGGCAGCCTCATAAATACTTGTCGGAATATTACTAATACCGCCCATAATCATCAGCATAAACAAACCGATCCCTGCCCAAACGGCAGGCAGCACCAAGCTCGGCAGCGCCCAGGTCATATCTCCTAACCAAGGCCGCGTCCAGCTTTCCAAACCTAGCACGCGAAGCCCCGAATTCATGAGTCCCATATTGGGATTGTAGATAAACATCCAAAGAATACCGATAACAACGACTGACATGATATTCGGGAAAAAGAAAATAACTCTATAAAACGCTGCCTCTCTGATGCGGAACTGCGTCAATACGACCGCAAAGAACGTGGCTAACAGCATAATCAGTAACACTTTAAAAAACACAAGAAAATAATCATGGTAAATGGCGCTCGGGATAACGGGATCGTGAAATAAACGAATATAGTTTTTCAAACCCACAAACGTCTTATTGCTTCCTGAGCCAGACCATTTGAAAAACGAGTAGTACAATCCGCTAAATAACGGATACACACTGAAGATTGCGAACATGATGAACGTTGGAAGCAAGCAAAACGTGAGAAACTTTGCTCGCTGTGCCTTCGATTGTACCACCCAGATCACCTTACTTCCCTTACGGAATATGGAGGAAAACTATGGAGGAAGACAGGTACTGCACCTGCCCTCCTCTCTCTAATGAAATTAATGGTTTGCTTTGAAATCCGCAGCCGCCTTGTCAGCGCGTTTCACGAAATCTTCCGCTGAAATTTTGCCTAACATTAATGCAACCAGCTCGTTGAAAATCGGTTTCTCCAAGTCAGCATGCATCGGATGCGGCAGCGGATAGAAGGTCACTTTAGACGTATTATTCACCAACGCATTGACTTCTTTTAAGTATACTTGGATGTTCGGGTTCGCATTCACATCGACACCTTTGATACTCATCATTGCGCCTTGCAGCTCCAATGAAGCCTCAGCAAGTTTACGTTTAAATACAAAGTCCACGAACGCTTTCGCGTTTTCTGGATTTTTCGCTTGTTTGGCGATGGCGATCGGAGCCGGCTGAGGAACGATAGCAAATGGCTTGCCTGCGTCCTGGATCGGTGTCGGACTGAATCCGAAATCAAAGCCTTGCGGAATATCTTTTTGCATTTCAAACGGAAGCCAGAAACCTACTGGAATAAACGCATTTTTATGAAGCAGGAAATTCATTTGGGATTGTGTATGGTTGAGTGCGGCAAAGCCAGGATCAATCAAACCATCCTTTTGCATCTGCTCAATTTTCTTCGCCACTTTCAGAACAGGCTCGCTCTTCCAAACGCCCGGCTTGGCGTCGACCAGATCAGCGACCAAAGCTTCGCCGCCTTCAGATGCGGCACCCGGCATGAATAGACCTCTAAGCGGATAAGGGTGCATGCCGTCTGTTACAAGCGGTGCTATACCGCTTTTGGCTTTAATTTCTTTCATGGAATCTGTCCAAGTTGTGAAATCGTAAGGCACTTTAAAATTGTTTTCTTTCAAGAACTTACGATCGTACCACGTTCCCCATGCATCGAAAACAAGAGGTAGGCTGTAGTTTTTACCTTCATAAACACTTGGTTTTACAAATAAGCTGGACAACAGGGGGGAACCATCTTCCAGCTTTATTGTTTTAGACCACTCGGTCAGATCCATTAATTGTCCGTCTGTCACCATCTGTGCTTCGCTGGAGCCAGCGCCGGCTATGTATACGACATCAGGCGGGTTATTGGAAATCCAGCGGGTCTTCATTTCGGTATTGACATTCGGTCCTGCTTGCTCAATGACTTCTACGCCAGGATTTGACGCTTTGAAGTCGTTAATCGCTTTTTTCCACCATTTGTCGCCGTAGCCGCCGACGAAATACTGAACTTCCAACTTGCCAGAAAGCTTAGCTTTCGTTGGTGCCGTAGTGGAAGTACCTGCGGAAGGCTGTTCCGAAGCTTTACTTGTCGCTTGATTTCCATTGTTGCTGCAACCAGCCAGCATACTGACAGCCATTGCGGCAGTTAGCACAACTTTAATTGGTTTTCTCATATACATAGCCCCTTTTCATTTTATCAACTTAGTTTCCGTTTTTGGCACGTTCGATGGCATGTCTTACATGACCTGCCGTTTGCTCAAGGACATCTTTGGCTTGAATAAGTGAAACATTCGCTTCAATCATGACAAGGGCTGGCTTAACTTCATAATTCGTCTGAACCAGTACTTCTTCAGCTTTGCTGTATGAGGCACCCGTAATATCCATCACCATTCGTTTCGCGCGTTCAAGCAGTTTTTCGTTTGAAGCCTGAACGTCTACCATTAAGTTCTCATAAATTTTACCCAATTGAACCATGGTTGCTGTACTCATCATCGTGAGAATCATTTTATGAGCGGTAGCCGATTTCATCCTCGTCGATCCAGAAACGACCTCTGGTCCAACGACAACCTCAATTTTGCAATCAGCTAACTTGCTGATGACCGCGTTATGATTACAAGATAGTGCTATCGTGTAAGCACCAACTTCGCGGGCGTACTTCAATGCGCCGATCGGATATGGCGTTCGACCGCTTGCTGCAATGCCTACGACGACGTCAAGTTGGGTCAAATTTCTGCTTTTTAATTCCTCGATCGCCAGTTCTTCGCTGTCTTCGATCCCTTCTGCGGCTTGGGTCATGGCATCCTGTCCCCCCGCAATAACGGCTTGTATCATTTCTGGCGGTGTCCGGTACGTAGGCACACATTCCGCTGCATCGAGTACGCCAAGCCTTCCGCTGGTGCCCGCTCCTACATAGAAGAGCCTGCCTCCCTGCTTAAAAGCTTTGACAATATGCTTAACTGCTATCTCCACTTGTGGCAGAACGGTTTCAACTGCCTCTGCGATTTTCTTATCTTCAGAATTAATCGTCTGCAGAATCTCTTGAACCGACATTCGATCGAGATTTAGACTGTTCTTGTTGCGCTGCTCAGTGACAAGCGCGGATAAATCAATTGTCATTTGGTATCACCCTCACTTGATCTTTAGTATGAGAATATATGGCTTCACGGGCGATGGTTAAAGCACCGTCCAAAGCATCGCCGCATGATGGATGAAGCTGCCCTACTTGTTTGGACTGCAAACGTTCGTTAAATCGGAATTTCAAGACATTGGAGTAAGCAAAGATGGAACCAGTTACGTAAATCGGTGTTTGCGCATCAAACATGTGTGATTTCTGATACAATCCGCTGACCAGATCTGCAAGGTCATCCGCTGCTTCTTCGAGAATCCGAATGGCTACCTCATCGCCGTCATTTGACGCTTCAATAACCAATCTGGCAAAACCTGCAATTTCATCCTTGGATCGCGGGGGATGATACATGTAGGAAATAAGATCTTTCTCGTTTGCAAGTTTCAACTTTTTCATGATCATCTCAGTTAACATGGTCAAGTTCTCACGATGATCAAATACACAACAGACTGCTTTCAAGGCTTGAAGACCAATGCTGTAGCCGCTGCCTTCGTCACCAAGCAAATGCCCCCATCCACCGTTGGTAAATAGCACCCCTTGAGCCATACCAATGGCATTAGATCCCGTTCCCGATATGACGAGGATGCCTTCTGAATCCTTTTTCTTCATTGCGCCCCTGAGTGCTATATGCAAGTCCGTTGTAACCGCATACACAACGTCGTCTTGAAGGTTTAGCGATCTACTAATATGTCGCAATTCTTGAAAAATTCGGTTCTTTTCTGCCTCCCTGCGAGATCCCGCTATGCCTGCACAGATACTGATGATTTCCTTAGGATCTATGCAATAATGTGAAAGACCTTGACTGATAAGGTTGCGGAGTCTGCTGCTCATCGTGTCGAACCCTACTGATAATGGATTCGAACCTCCTTCAAAAAGAGTCACGGTTCGATCTGTCGTTAACGCTTGGCCATCTGTCCCAACCTTTTGAAATGTACAAGCAGTTTTAGTACCTCCCCCATCTATTCCGATGATGTACGGCATGTCGTCTGTCACCTCCTTATTGAAATCCGATCCGTGACTTTATTATATGAGCACTGAAATGTCATGTCAATATAATTTATGTTTTATTGAAATGTAATTTCATGTTTAATTGAACGATATGGGTAGAGTAAAACAAAAAAAACCAGCTCGGTTGATTACAACCGTCTGGGTTTTTCGTCAAATCATATTCATAATGGCCAGCACCTGACGAACGGATTCAGCTGATTTAGTAAGATCGTTTTTTTCCTGCTCGGTTAGTTGCAGTTCCAATATCTTTTCAATACCATCCCCGCCGATTATCGTCGGTACGCCAAGATATAAGTCTCGATATCCGTACTCCCCTTCCAAATAGGCGACTGAAGGGAGTACTCGCTTCTTATCTAGAAGAATAGCCTCTGCCATTTGGACTAGCGAGGCTGCTGGCGCATAATAGGCACTGCCATTTCCAAGAAGGCTTACGATTTCACCGCCGCCTTTACGGGTTCGTTCTACAATAGCATCCAAGCGATCTTTAGGGATTAGTTTTTGTACGGGAATGCCGCCAACGCTAGCATACCGAACTAACGGTACCATATCATCCCCGTGACCTCCAAGTACAAATCCTGTAATGTCTTCGATGGATACGTTCAATTCTTGTGCAACAAACGTATTAAACCTAGCTGTATCCAGCACGCCTGATTGACCTATGACGCGATTTTTCGGAAAACCGGTCGTTTTATAACATACGTAAGTCATGGCATCCACCGGATTGCTTAACACGAGAATGTAACTGTTCGGAGCATACTTGGCTACATTTTCGGATACGGACCGCATAATGGCTGCATTGGTATTTACAAGATCATCTCGGCTCATGCCTGGCTTACGAGCAATGCCTGCGGTAATGATCACCATGTCAGCATCTTGCATATCTGAGTAATCGGATGTGCCTGAAATATGGACATTAAAACCTTGCACAGGCCCGGCTTCGAGCATGTCCAACGCTTTTCCTTTTGTGGGCTTTTCCAAGTTTGGAATATCCACTAATACGATGTCGCCAAGCTCTTTTTGCGCCAGCAGCAGCGCCGCCGTCGCACCCGTGAATCCGGCACCAATCACAGCAATTTTCTTGCGTTTAAACGCCATTTCACTCACCTCTACAGCCTATTCAACTTCCGTTTTATGATCGCTTTCGGGGCTAAGTTTATTTTCCGCACGTTTTCTCCCAGCATTATTTTTAGCAGCATCTGCACGTTGCTGACTGGCTGGAGCGGTCAATTCACTTTTTTGCAGCATTTGATTGACTTCATCGTCCGGCCTGGCAATCATGTGTGCCGCAACCAGTACGCCAACTCGCTTCGCAGCTTCTTTCCCTGCTTCAAGAGCCGCTTGAACGGCGCCAACATCTCCTGACACAAGTATCGTCATTAGTCCTGCATCGATACTCTCCTGCCGAACCAGCTTTACATTGGCTGATTTGATCATGGCGTCGGCAGCCTCCACGGAAGCGATAAACCCTCTTGTCTCAATCATTCCTAATGCTTCTGACATTCCATCACCTGCTTTCTACATCAATTGAATCTACAATGCCAATAATGACAGCATCAATCGGCAATTCTTTATCCTTGATGACAAGTCGGGCGGCACTCCCTTTGGTCACCATAACTTTATCTCCAATGCCTGCACCAATTCGATCCAAGGCGACCAGCGGAGCGTCAATTGGCAAGCCAGTTGGTCCTTCCGGCTGAACGAACAGAAACTTTAATCCTATGAGATCATCCTCTTTACGCGTTGCCCATACATTTCCAATTACTGTGCCAACTTGCATGTGTTCACCGCCTCAGGGCTCTTTGATAAGGATTGTAATTCCTTTATCCTTTGCAGTATCACGCGCTAACGGGGTAATCAGGGTATGCCGCGAGACAGTAATCGACGGAACATGGATGTCCCTTATATCACTTTCTGTCAGCACTCTTTTATTGACATGCAACCCCTTCTCGTTCTCCAGTTCCAATTCGGATAGCTTAGCAAACGTTGCCCCAAAAGAAATAAGCTGATCTTTGTGCTTTCGAATATGTGCACGATAACGTTTAGCTGGTTCTGGTAACCCTTCATCCGAATCAACAGATTGAAGGACCCACTCTACAGATGTGGCGGGAACCATGGTCACTGGTGTTCCATTACGCAACAGAGTTGCTAATAAACTACTTGGAGCTGAATCTGTGAATCCTTGTGCTCCCCGAATCAGTACATCCTGGTCGATATCCATCAAAACTGCATGACGGATATCCTTCTCAGCAGATTCAAGATCAGGTGAGCGAAATGATTGGGTACGAACCTGCCATTTTGCCAGTAATGCTGCAGCGATCTTATCGATTTCCGCTTTTTCGCGGCTTTCATCATGAACAAGAAGCAGACATGGTTTCTGTTCTACTAGTCCCGATCCCCTGGTTTGCAGACTTGCGATAACTTCGCGGACGATTTGCTCAATCAACTTCTTATCCATAGATAGTGTCATGATCAAACCACATAATCGGAGGATTGTATTAAATTTCCGGTGTCTCCCGTAGCGAGCATCGCAGCATTCGCTTCATCGGTATCGATGTGCATGTCAAGTTTGTAACGCTCAGAAACCCGAATCAGCACCTCGTCATAAATAATCGATCTTTTGCCTTTTATTTGGACTGAAATGACCTCGCCATTCTTAACTCCGAAGACAATCGCATCTTGAGGCGTCATGTGAATGTGGCGCTGGGCAATAATTAATCCTTCTGTCAGATACAGGCTGCCATGGGGGCCCACGATCGTAATGGGCGATGAGCCCTTAATATCTCCTGACTCTCGGAGGGGCGGCTTAGACCCGAGCTTCACTGCATCCGTCATGCTCACCTCAACTTGAGTTGCTCCTCGAACAGGTCCCAGTATTCTAACTTTTTCGATACTTCCTTTCGGCCCGACAATGAGTACCGTCTCATTAGCAGCAAATTGACCAGGTTGCGATAAATTAGCCTTTTTCGTCAACTCATATCCAGAACCAAATAATGCCTCAAGATGTTCCTTGGATACATGAACATGTCGTGCTGAGACCCCAATAGGTATCGAAGGTGTTGTTTTTCCAGCTTGATTGAGTTGAAGCACCACTTCTTCTACAATTGACTGTACCATTTGTTGATCCATGATTCATTCACCTCATCTTCCAGTCGACATTGAACACTCGCTCTTATTTTTCTTGCTCAAATTTAGGCAGTATGCTTTCCAGTTCATTGTGTGGACGTGCAATAACATGGACAGATAGCAATTCACCAACACGTTGTGCTGCGGCAGCCCCTGCATCCGTAGCCGCTTTCACAGCTCCGACATCCCCGCGAACAAGCACCGTAACAAGTCCTCCGCCTGCATGAACCTTACCGACGATATGAACATTTGCTGCTTTAACCATTGCATCTGCCGCTTCAATCGAAGCTACAAGCCCTTTTGTTTCGATCATGCCTAATGCCGTGAGTTCTCTTGACATGTTAAATTCCTCCTAGGTTTTATGTGATTATATTTGGGAAATCACTTGATGAACTAATTTGACAACCGTTGCCTTATCTACATTCCCTGATGCGCCGACCTTATCCAATACTTGATTCACCAAATCTGCTATCTGACTTTCTCTCGCGCGCTCTCCCGCAGACTTGGAATAGGCTGGTTTAGCTGATCTTCCCTGCTTAGGGACATCAACCTGTCTGATGCCGTAGGCAAGACGCTTCACATTCATGAGATGATGAGCCGTCAAGTTATCGGAGGTAATATTACCTCCAAACGAACCGCAGCCTAGCGTAAATGATGGCTTGAGTCCTGTCGTTCCGCCAACTGCACCAAGTGCAGACGGGGTATTCACCACAATCCTTGAGACAGGCATTCGTAATGCGAAGGCTCGAGCAATCTTATCGTCGGTCGTGTGAAGGGCTAACGTATGCCCTCTTCCGCCTAAATCCAATAGTTGCTCGCAAATCTCCGCAGCATCCTCCCAGCCATCAACCGTGTAGAATGCAAACACCGGAGCCAGCTTTTCGATGGAGAAAGGAATATCCTTCCCGATATTCGATTCTTCCGCGATCAACAACCGCGTCTCTGAAGGAACAGATACACCTGCCATCTCCGCAATCACCATGGCGCTTCTGCCAACAATTTTGGGATTGAGCTTGCCAGGAGCAGGGGAAATGATCGGTTCCAGTTTCTTCTTCTCTTCTGCATTCAAGAAATACGCGCCCTGGTTCTTAAATTCGCGAACGACCATTTCACGGATATTCCGATCGACAATAACGGCTTGTTCCGAGGCGCAAATCGTTCCATGATCAAACGTTTTACTTTCGACAATTCGTTGTACAGCTTTAGATATCTCAGCAGATTTCTCAATGTATACCGGCACGTTGCCAGGTCCTACGCCGTAAGCTGGTTTGCCCGAGCTATAGGCTGCTCTTACCAAAGCACTGCCGCCTGTAGCCAAAATCAGATGAATATCCTTATGCTTCATTAGGCCTTCTGTGGCATCCATCGTTGGCTGCGTGATCCAGCCGATAATTCCTTCCGGTGCGCCCGCTGCTATGGCTGCTTGCAAACAAATGTTGGCTGCTTCAACTGTACATTTGGCTGCTGACGGATGGGGACTAAAAACAATGGCATTCCGAGCTTTTAAGGCAATTAAGCTTTTGAAAATGGCCGTGGAGGTTGGGTTTGTTGTTGGAACAATTCCTGCAATTACTCCGAAGGGCGCAGCCAGCTCAACGATTCTCTGATCTCGATACTCGTTGATGATGCCGACGGTCTTAAGATCGCGAATAGACGCGTACACATCTCGGGATGCTACCTGATTCTTAATCATTTTATGCTCGATAACACCAAGACCCGTCTCCTCGACGGCGAGAGAGGCCAACTCAAATGCTTTTTCATAAGCGGCATCTGCCATGGCTTTCACGATACGATCTACGTCTTGTTGCGAAAATGTCTGGAACCGCTGTTGAGCTGCTTTCGCTTTCTTGACGGCATCTCTCATTTCCTGAATGGCGTGCAAATCTTTGTCCAGTTGCATCCTTCAATGACTCCTTTCTTTTGGAGATCGTGCTTCAATCGCATAAGATTAGTACGAGATAGGCTGCTTGGCGATCTCAATAATACTCGCCCTAAAAGCTTCCGCTGCAGCACAACATGCCGCTTGAGTGCCTGTAAGCAAGCCGCCCCCGAAGTTCGTCTCCGATGGCGGGCCAAAAAACTTCACGAGCCGCACATCAGCGGCCTTCAAAGCCGCGTCGAGTCCATACATCGCTTCGAGAGGCGGAGCAATTAGATAAGCCAGAGGCTCACCTTCGTTAATGGCTGCCAACTTAGAGAGATAGCTCCCCGTTCTGGCTACGACGTGTGCATACAAGGCATGCGTACCATTCTCATTTAACGATTCAAAGAACGCATCATATCGAATCGTATTTTGAATAGCTTCGATCCCGCTTGATACCTCGTCCGGATTCGGTCCAGCGATAATCCCGATGAATTCACCAGATAAGGGACCCGATGCATGGCTGGCGCCGGCATAACAAGAACGTGCATACACGACTTCTACTTCTGCTCTCTTGGTCGCTTCGTCAAGTGCCGTGTAGCCGATATCGTCGATTGTCGTTGTCAGAATACCTAAGCTTCGATAGCCCGGTTTCAACGTAAACTGGGCAGCCAGCGACTCATCCACATTCGGTATCATACGAATAGCTAATATTTCAGCCTTAATCCGCTCCAGCATGTCGGACTGACGCCTCCTTCTGAACCAGTGAAATACCGCTCGCCTGAAATTTGAGAATTTTGGCCACGACATCGCCTAAGTAAGCCCCCGCCTCAACGGGAGGAATTCCTCCCGAATGAATGTTGGAAACGACCATTCTGTCGGCTTCAATCATTCCTTTTCTAGGCTTATAACACAAGTAGGCGCTTAAGGATTCCGCACTGAGCAAGCCTGGGCGTTCCCCGATAATAAGCACGACAACCTCCGGTCGCAATACCTCTCCGACGTCATCCATAACAGCTACCCGACCTTTTTGTATGTAGAACGAAGTACCATAGTCGAGGCCAAGGTTCGTTAACGATTGCTGAAGGGATAACAGCACATCCTCCCCATTTTTTTCAATTGCTTGCGAGCTGAGTCCATCGGAAACGATAATTTGTACTTTAGGTTCATGAACACAGCGCTTGGAAATGACTTGGATAGCCTCAGCAGATAACCGCCTTCCTAGGTCCGGGCGACGGATGTATTCTTCTTTATCCGAAACCTGCGTTTGAACAGAGAATAAACCAAGCATGTCCAGCAGTTCCGGCGATACCTCCCCGTACACGGCATCTACGGCGGCGGCATGATCGAGTCGAAACTTTAGCCACGCTTCCGTTTTGGGCCGAAGTCCGGCTCGTCCGACGCCAATTCTGGCAGGCGTTTTACGGGCAAGTTCTGACAGAGCAGCGATGTCATGCGCGTCATCTATACCCAAACGTGTCTGTAATTCCTCCAAAATTTCATCCAGCTGATCCGTGAAAGAAGAGTCATGAGCTAGTTCTTTAGATGGGAGAGATCCATCACGGTGTTCCCAAATCCTCACCATGCCATATGGCTCCTCCGGTAATTCAGAAGTGGGATGTGTAAGGGGCGAGGAGGTCTGATTTGGAGAAACCCCTGAACTGGACTCTACTGCGCTCTGCAAATGATCCCAAACCTTTACCATATCGACCGCTTGTTGGGGATGTTCCTCATCAGCGTCAGACGCAGCGACATCCAAACGATCCTTCATCTTGTCCAGCACCATTCTGGTAATCGAGTCAATGAGCTCCGCATTCATCATGTATTCACCTCCTCCACAACTCGTGCAATTCGGGCTATAGCCTTATCTTACGTGTAAAAATCGTGGGATCTCCGGCTCTTCGGCTTAATTTGCCCGCCTCCATAATCCCCATCTTCTCCAGCCAAGCCTCAAACAGCGGAGAAGGCTTCCGATTCATCGTTTGTCGCAAAGCAGCCACATCGTGATAACTCATCGATTGGTAGTTGAGCATACAGTCGTCTCCCATCGGAGTGGCGATAATAAAGTTGACACCTGCGGCTGTGAGCAGAACACCTAAATCCTCCATATCATTTTGATCCGCTTTAATATGGTTCGTATAACAAATATCCACACCCATCGAAATGCCATGCATCTTGCCCATAAAATGATCTTCAAGGCCAGCGCGTATGACTTGCTTACTGTCGTACAAATATTCGGGGCCGATAAACCCGACAACCGTGTTTAGCATATAAGGATGATATCGCCGGGCGAATCCGTAGTTTCGCGACTCCATCGTCAACTGATCGATGCCATGATGGGCTTCAGCTGATAGTTCCGATCCTTGCCCCGTCTCGAAATATAGCCGCTCCGGGCCTGTCCCGGTCCCCAGCGTTCGTGCCATATCATTCGCTTCATCCAATAAAGCGGCTGTAATGCCGAACGAACGATTCGCAGCTTCGGTTCCCGCGATACTTTGAAAGATCATATCTGCAGGAGCGCCTTGTTCAATTGCCTTCATTTGTGTAATAACATGAGCCAGCACACAATTCTGCGTAGGAATCTCCCACTCGTTAATGAATTTATGCGTCGCATGCAACAGCCGCTTCACGCTCTCGACGGAGTCGTCAACCGGATTGATGCCAATAACGGCATCGCCCATTCCATACGATAAGCCTTCTTTTAAAGAGGCAAGCATTCCCTCCACATCATCCGTAGGATGATTGGGCTGAAGCCGAGAAGCCAAAACCCCTTTTTGCCCGATGGCTATGTTGCATTTGGTAATCACCTCGATTTTGTTCGCACTATGAATCAAATCGAGATTGGACATCAATTTGGCAACTGCCGCAATCATTTCACTCGTAAGCCCTCTGCTGATACGCATTAAATCTTCGCCTGTCGTACGATCATCCAGAATGTACTCTCGCAATTCGGATACCGTCCACCTCTGTATACGCCTATAAATAGGTTCGTTGACTTGTTCCTCAATGATGCGGGAAACTTCATCTTCTTCAGCGGGAAGTAAGGGATTGTCGCGAATGTCACTGAGTAATAAAGCGCCCAGCACTTGTTTGGCTGCAATTCGTTCCTGCACCGTTTCTGCGGCAAGTCCGGCAAGTCGATCGCCGGATTTTTCCTCGTTTGCTTTTGCAAACAGTTCTTTCAAGTTATTGAATGCGTAGACTTGACCCATGAGCATCGTTTTCAGTTTCATTAACCGGCCTCCTTTCGCTAAGAGTGGAAAACAAGCGTCTTCACAATCACGGGTACAACTTCCGTTTGCAAGGGATTCCCGATATCCAGATAATCGCCATGTAGAGCCGCCACTTGATCGATACAAATAATGTTGCGTGTAGGATTCTTTGCTTTTAAGGTTTGACCTAGCACCTTAGCGATATCGTTGGCTGTGACTACAACCAATGGCGCTAATTGATTCGGCTGCCTGCAATAAGCTTCAAGCAACCACTCCGCCAGCTGCTGCACCTCGCGAAATCGGAGATGAGACAAACCTGAGATATAGAAAGCAAAATTGATTCCTTCTCTCAGTGGATCATAAAGTCGAAGAGCCTGTTCGGTGGCCTGTACAATTTGATGCTGGCCATTAATGAGATTGTTACGCAACGCCAGATGAAATATTGGAAGGTTCTTGATGGGTAAGCAAGAGCTTTCCACTTGGATGGTTGTACCGCTAATTTCCGTTGTTTGCATACCTGCGCCAAGAACCGTCGCTCTAACCGTTTCGACGGGAGGAATCCACTTCCAATGATGCAACTCCGTACTCTGCCTTATAGCTTCTACCAGTCGCAAGCCGATATCATCATATTTTACACGCGGCACATGACTGGTATTTTTATCCAACTGATACATACATTCACTAACGCCACCCGAGAACATAATTTCATCAATCGGCATCTCCCAATCCGGCGGATGACCCAAAAGGAGCACCTGATCCGCATCCTCAACTTTTCCATTAAGTGTATGTACTAAGGTTTGAACCATCGCTTGGACAACATCATCGATAACACACTGAATGCCGTCCAACTGAACAGGATCTCCTAGTGAAAGATAAAGTCCAAGTTGCGCTAGCAGCTTTTGAACAGGTGGCGATATCGTTTTTATTCGGCTTTCAGCGAATTCAATTAATCTGCCGCCGATATGGAGCGTACACGTTCCCCTCAAATTTCCTGACTGATACACGGCAATATTCGCCGTTCCACCGCCTATATCGATATTTGCAATCGTCTTGCCCGATGCTTTCGAATGCTCATAAGCACCTGAACCTTTTGCCGCAATCATGCCTTCTAAATCTGGACCAGCCGTTGCAATTAGAAATTCCCCAGCTTGCGAGGAAATACTATGAAGCATCTCCTCCGCATTCTGCTTGGTAGCCGTTTCACCTGTAATGATGACAGCCCCTGTTTTGATATCCTGCGACCTAATACCGGCACGATCATACTCTTGTTGCACTAGCGCATGAACCGCTTCCATATCAATCCATGTAGGAGAGCGCAACGGAGTTCGATAAATGGGACTTTTATAAAAAACCTGCTTGTCGATAATTTCAATGCGCGGTACTTGGCTGGAACCAGCTGTATTCATCAGAGAAAACCGGCTCAAGATAAGTTTCGTTGTGCTGGTGCCAATATCGATGCCTGCGCTTATCATGATTTCTGCTTCTTGCTGATACGATTTCAAGTCTTCCCACCTACCTATAAATGAACCTGTAACGTTATTCATGATAGAACAGATGATGCACGGAAGCTCGGCTGCAATATGCCTTCATGTCCTCGAATGTCGCGCACTGTACCAGCTCTTTAATCTCCTGCATACCCTGTCCTACAATAGAAGAGGAAATCACGATAGCTCCTCGGGGCATCGTCTGTTTTAACTGGTTCACTGCTCGATCCACTTTAGCAAAAGCCGCATCGGCTTTGGTTATAACGCCAATTGGCAATTTGTTAAATCCCGTAGCAAATCCAGGAGGGAAAATACTTCTCGGATTGGTTGCATCTTGTACAAAAATGACGTGGGTGACTTCGAGAGCTGTAGCCATGATACTTTTATAAAAAAAAGGATTTTCCGTGTATTCACCTGGTGTATCCACAAGCCAATCCTTAAAGACTAGCGCTTGAGTTTTCACCGCATCTGCCTTACGACCCAGCAAAGCTTCGGTCAGCGTAGATTTCCCTGCACCAATAGATCCTATCAGCATGGCACGATGATTGGTGTTCATTTCAAGCACTTCCTTTAAGATTTAGTAATGCGGGAAGCCGTGTACCCTAGTTGCGCAAAAAGAAAATCATTAATTTGTTGCATCGCTACTTCAACTTCGGAAACACTTCCAACCAATACGAGGCTTCCAGTAAACCGATCAAGAAACCCAATGGAGACGTTCGCAGCTTTGGTTGCCAGATCAGCAGCGATGATGACCGTTTCACTTGGTGTCAGTGTCAGGATGCCGATAGCTCCGGACTCCACAATGCCTAATTTTTGAAACAAATCCGCATCTGGATTGGCAATGAGATGACTAAGTGTAACCTGCTTGCCCGGTACGAATTCCTGAATAAATCTCTTCTTTTCTTCTTGCATGGAAAATCCCTCTCCTGACAAGAACCTAATTTTATAGCGATGGCTTATGTTCCAGCTGCTCCCTAATCACCGAACCATCATCCAGACGGAGCCATGATTCAAACTGACGTTCACCTGCCGACAGGCGGATAACCCGCGCTCCGCGAGGGAATCCTTCCCGACCATAGGTGTTGTACCCCGTGGCCCGACCATAACAAAGACGGATACCGTGCAAAGTCCCCCAGTAATCGTTCGTATGATCATGTCCAACAAATGTGCCTATGACATCGCCCATTTCAACCATTGCTGCGAATAGACCTGTGTTAATGTGCGGACAACATACGTTCTCGAACTTATTCCCGTAGCAGACCTCGCGCTCCCAAACATCTCGATACTCAGGTAATGGAATATGGAAGAAGGCTAGCGCAGGAATTGGCGTTCCTCCATTGTTCGTTGTGAGCTCCTTGGATTGTTGCACATACCAGTCGACTTGATCTCGACGAATCCAATCATAGCCTTTCACATGAGGAAGACTGGAAAAGCTTCCGGAGTCCATGAAATATAACGTTGCCGCTGAATGACCGGCGGCATCCGCTACCTGCAGCACGTAATTTCCATAACCACTTATCTCTTCAGGGCCTCGCTCGGCTACAGCGAATTCATAACCTGTTACCGCATCCATTAATTGCTGCCTTGTTATCAGCTTCTCTGTATCATGGTTGCCGAAAACGACAGCCCACGGAATGCGCCACTCTTCAACTGTCTTGATGGCTTCATGAAATGCAGTAATCGGATCCTCACAGTTGTAACCGCCGACGACATCCCCTGTAAATACGACAAGATCCGGTTGTTCCGCCTCGAGAATACGCTTCATCAAATGACGGGAGCTTAAATCGGAATCTCCCCCATCTTTCCAGTGGATGTCCGTAAACTGAACGATCGTAAATGTGTTGTCTTCACGGAATCGTAATGAGTGTTTCATAACTATATGCTCCCCTTCTTCGCTATAAAACTCATTTCATTTAATTTCTTATGATCGATCGTATCTTCGTCGCTCATTGTTGTTGTACCCATGCTAATGACATTTGGCAATGCTGCGAGCGTTGCCACTGCTTGATCCAACTGTTTCGTCTTCGCCTTCACCATCATTTTTATGTACACCGTGCTCCTGATTCCGTCATTGAAGGTCTTTTCCCTATTTTCAATATGCGTTTCACGGATTTGAATCCCCATATCTTTAACCTTCGCGAAGATCAGACTTACATTCCTACTATCGTCCCAAACTTCAATGGATAGGGTCATCTTACTCCTTGAGTTCAAGAATCTTTTTTCCACTTTGTTTAATAGAAATAAACTGATTAGCATCGCAACCGTTGCTAATGTCGCACCATAATAAAACCCAGCCCCGACTGCAAGGCCAATGGCTGCGACAACCCACAGAGAAGCTGCTGTTGTCAAACCTGACACAGAGATGCCGGTTCGCATGATCGTGCCCGCCCCGAGAAAGCCGATGCCGCTTACGACTTGGGCAGCAAGGCGAGAAGGGTCCAATCTTACATTAGGTTCGTAAGCAAATTCAGCAAAACCATAAATCGACAACAACGAAATGAGAGCCGAGCCCAGACATACTAGAATATGCGTGCGAAATCCGGCAGCGTGATCGCCTAGCTCACGTTCGAACCCGACGATCCCGCCCAAAATAACCGCAATAACAATTCGTATGCTTAATTCCAGATAATCGATTTGCCAGACCTCGGGATTTAAGGTGACCATAGATTTCACACCCCAACTTTCGCTTTATTTTAATCAGCTATCAATACGTCAATGCTCTTTTCTTTCAAATAATTGATCCACTCTGGTGGACAGTCTTTATCCGTAATGACCATCGCCACGTCCTGAATAGCAGATACTTTCGCAAACGTCGTTTTTCCCATTTTCATATGATCCGCCAAAACGATCGCTTCGTCAGCTCGTTCTATCATTTTTCGAGAAACGCTCGCTTCGTTTATATCGTAGTCAGTAATTCCTTCAACAAGTGAAATCCCGCCGACGGAAATAAATGCCTTGTGCACTTTGAAATGATCCAGTATCTTTTCCGTCAATGTGCCCGAAGCGGATTGCAGACTGGCATTGATTTCACCGCCGGCAAAAATAATTTTGCCTTTAAACATTTCCGTAGCAAGCTGCAACACCGGCATGGAGTGCGTAATAATCGTTACGTCTGTCCGTTCGCGCAGATGAGAGATAACTTCAATCGTCGTCGTCCCATTATCGACCATAATTGTCTCGTTTGCTTTTATAAGACTAGCCGCCAGTTTGCCAATAGCTGTTTTTTCCTTGTTATTAATTTGCGCTCTTTGGATGAATGGCGGCTCCCAGCTATCCGTACTCAAAACAGCGCCACCGTACACCTTTTTGAGCTTCCCTTCCTTTTCCAAACGATCCAAGTCCCTGCGAATGGTTTCAGGTGTAACATTCAAATGTTCGGATAGCCAATCCACTTGGACTTTTCCATCTTTTCTTAAATTCTCTACGATCGTTTTCTTGCGGTCTTCGAAAGTTAATGACATGAGCTTAGGCAACCCTTCTTCAGCTACTTGGTTTGGTCACATTTAACTGTATACGTTCAAGAAGATCCGGCAATTCAAGCAAACTACCGACTTCAAACGTCGGCGCATTGTCCACATTGCAGAATGATGACCCCTGATGATTAATCCAAATGTTGCTCATGCCCACACGATTTGCGCCCAAAATATCCGTGTTGGGATTATCCCCAACCATCATGCCCTCTTCTGGTGAAATTTCAAGTAATGACATTGCGTGCTGGAAGATGGATTCCGCTGGCTTCCCTGCGCCGAAATCACCCGAGATAATAATGTGATCAAAATACGAGGCTAAATTGGGAATGGACTCGACTTTTTCCCTCTGTAAATCAGGGGCTCCATTCGTTAATAACAGCAATTTATATGTCCCTTTGAGCGTATCAAGAACAGGGAACGTCCCCTCATATACAATAGGCCTTGCGCGTCGCTCCATCGGAAATATGTCAGCAAGCTCTTCGGCCAGTTGCACATCGTCGATACTTACTTCACGTAACCCGCGTATCCATGATTCCCGGCGATAGCCAGGCGCAAATGCCTGTAACGCTCGGAACTGCGGAAGCTCTCCTTCATCGAACCGAGCCCACAATGCTTCCAAGTGCGTAATTTCAATCATTTTGGCAAATGGGAACTGCTCAAACGATTCGTATAACGATAAAGCATGTTTTCTTACCGCCGCCTCCAAATCGGTAGGATTTATATCTGGATACCTCTCAATTGCTTGGGCACAAGTCGCAGCAAATGCCTCATTAATGCCGCGTTCATCCCATAGCAATGTATTGTCTAAATCAAATAGAATCGCTTTAATACCCACAATAAAGCCCTCCACCCTATTCTTTTTTTCTTTTTATTCTATTCAGGTCTAAGTCAATAATGAGAAGAACCCTTCATCCACCGGCAAAATGGAATTGAGGGTTCTTTTGCCTGCTAATTGGAACTCTCTCTATCCGATTAGTTCCGGCAGCCCTCCACGCAATGTTGTTTCAATTTAGGAAGAACGCTTTAACGGCTTGCACTCGCGCTTTGCCACGAAGATACGTGCAAGCATGCCAGAATCAATCCGCTGAGTAACTGAATCGTGCAGTACATCTACTGTAATGTTTACGCCATCTGCATCCAATTCATAACGGATGACATTTCCAAGAACAGTCGATTGCATAACCGTGCCCATGCACGACATCCATACATCACCTTGGTCTACACTCACCGATTTCGGATGCGCCGCCGGATAAATCTCAATCGTTTCGGGGCGAACGGCGAATAACTCTCCGTGTTCGGGAAGCTCAGTGAAGTTCGCCCGATTCAGGTCATCTCGACTCCATACGTTATAGTTACCTATGAATCGCGCGACAAATTCAGTTTGCGGTGTCACATAGATGTCGTGTGTCGTCCCTGCTTGTTCAATGATTCCGCCGTTCATTACGAAAATACGGTCAGATACGGTTAACGCCTCTTCCTGATCATGCGTCACAAAGATCGTTGTCATTCGGAATCTACGTTGAATTTGACGAATTTCATTTCGCAGCGTTCGCCGAATTTTCGCGTCCAGCGCACTCAACGGTTCGTCCAGCAGAAGAATCTTAGGCTTCTTGACAAGCGAACGGGCAAGTGCGACGCGCTGCTGCTGTCCTCCCGACAATTGACTCGGATAACGGTCTTCTTTTCCTTTAAGATCGATAGTTTCGATCATTTCATCAACAAGTCGAGTAATTTCCGACTTCTTCATTCCTTCCATTTTCAGACCAAACGCAATGTTGTCATAAACGGTCATGTTCGGGAAGAGCGCATAGGATTGGAAAACCATTCCAACTTCACGATCCCTCGGCGGTAGGTGTGTAATGTCTTTGCCTCCGACTTTAATTGCTCCTTCATCAATATCATTCAATCCTGCAATCGCCCGGAGCAGTGTACTTTTGCCGCAACCGCTAGGACCAAGCAACGTAATGAACTCTCCTTCTTCAATCGATAACGAAATATTTTTCAAAACGTTCACTTTATTAAATGTTTTCGTAGCGTTACTAATTTCCACAAAACTCATGTGTGCTGCTCCTCTCTATCTACTTCAACCACTTTCGATTTGGGCTTCCGGTTACCGATCCACAATACCATGGCAGACAATATAAACACGATTGTAAAAAACGTCAGAATCGCGGCACTGGATAGATGTCCGTTCACACCCATCATCTTCTGCAAATAGATTGGAAGGGTCTCATAGCTTCCGCCAACGAGCATATTGGCAAGCACGAATTCGCCGAACGCGATGGAAAACGAGATCAAACCTGCCACAATCACACCAGGTAAAATATTCGGCAATACTACGCTAAAAAATGCTCGCATCAGTCCTGCCCCAAGCATTACTGCTGCTTCAACAAGCTCTACGACATGGATAGCCCGTAAGGAATTCCGTATACTTTGATAAACATAAGGTAAAATTCCAATAAAATAAGAACCGACTAATATCCAAATCGTACCCGTGATTGGTACCGGCCCTGACGAATATAGTTTAAGCAGACCAACAGCAAGAACGACGCCTGGAATAGCGAACGGCAGCAATACGATCGTTTGCAACAAACGCTCCAACCCTGGAAAATAGACAACGACTATGAATATAGTAGGAATCAAAACGACGAGCGATACCCCCACTGAAAGAACAGAAACGAGTATCGAGCGTAAAAATGCCTGCAAAAAGCGTTCATCCGAAAATATTTGCAGATACCATTCTAAAGTAAGTCCTTTGGGCAAAATTGTTGCTTGCCATTCCGTACTCATTGAGAACAGAAATGTTCCCAATAGCGGTACAAACATATAGATGACTAATAAACCAATAACGATGTAATGCCAATAAGAAGCGAGGTTTCTTTTGGTTGCAGTGCGTTCCATTAGTTCCCCCTCCTTGCAATTTTCAACATCTTCTCATTTAAGTACATAGCCAATATCATCAAGATCGCCAAAATGATCGCCAATGCGCTGCCTAATTCATGACGCGGGAACACATCGCCCGACACAAGTCCTGCAATCTGAATTGGCAATAGGCTGATGTTGTTGGAAACAAGCGCATAAGCGGTTGCATAGGCTCCCATTGAGTTGGCAAACAAAATACTGAAAGTACCGACAATTCCAGGCAATAAGACGGGAATACCGATATGTTGCCAGAAGCCCCACGCACTTGTACCAAGAAGTGAAGCAGCTTCACGCCATTCCTGTTTGATTGCGTAATATGCTGGATATATCATCAGAATGGCTAGAGGTATCTGGAAGTAAATATAGACCATCATCAGACCATCCCATGAATACAGGTCGAACATAAGCCATGTCAAACCTAACTTTTGATATAATAGGGTAAACATACCGCTCGTTCCAAACAAAATCATAAAAGAAAAGGCTAGAGGAACCCCGCCGAAATGACTCATGATATTGGATAGATTCAACATACGATCTCTTCCTTTTTGCGAAAGTCGCATGAAAGAAAATGCCGCAACTAACCCAACAATAATTGCAACCAAACTGGAAATAAGCGAAATCTTAAGGCTGCCCAGCAGCGCCTTCGTATATAGCGGACTGCTAAACGCTTTAACATACTGGCCAAGAGTAAACCCTTGGCCGCCTTCTTTATGAAAACTGGATATCAACATGCCCACTGTAGGCAAACAAAGAAAGGCAAGAATCCACACTGCAAACGGCAGAAGCGCGATTGCAATTATTTTGCGTTTACCAAGACCTGTTCTTGCCATAGAGCCCCAAGTCCCTTCACTGTGTTTTCCCATGCTTTAGGATCTTTGATTGCCTTAACATTTTTATATTGGTCGTTCGGGATCAATTTCGCCGCTACATCATCCGGCAATTTCACTTTATCTCGGATAGGACGAGTGAAGCCTTTGGCCAAGTTGATTTGACCTTCATCGCTCAAAATATAAGCGCGAGTCAATTTCGCAGCGTTCGGATGCGGCGCCCACTTGTTAATGATTGTCGCGTAACCGCTTACAACACTGGCTTCTTGAGGGATGCTGACATCGTACTTATTAAGGGCTCCCATTTTATCACGGTAACCAAGTCCGTTAAAATCCCAAACAACAGCTACTTTAATCTCACCCTTCTCTATATTCGGCAAGGTAAGATCCATTTTGGAAAGTCTTCCTTTTTGCGCTAGGTTTTTAAAATAATCAATGCCAGGCTGGATATTTTTCTCGTCGCCACCTTTATAGAACGCTGCTGCCAACACTGCGTGTTGAGCCTGAGCCGCCTTAACAGGGTTGCCGATTGTTACTGGATAATCCCCATTTTCGATATCAGCCCAACCCTTCGGACATTTCGCAACCAACGATTTATTACAGATAAAAGCGATTGAACCAGTATATCCTACAACCCAGTTACCATCTTTATCTTTTGCCCAATCCGGAATCTGGTCCCAATATTCCGTTTTATAAGGTTGAGTAACACCCTTTTCCACTGCCAGCGGTCCAAAAGCAATGCCCACATCGCCGATATCCGCGCTTGGGTTATTTTTCTCTGCGTCGAATTTGGCAATTTGTTCGGCACTACTGATGTCCGTGTCGACATGTTCCAGATTAAGTTTCGTCTTCAAATCTCCCCATGTGTCTTTCCAGTTCGCCCAAGAGTCAGGCATCCCAACACTTGCGACTTTCCCTTCCTTTTGAGCCTCAGGAGTCAGATCTTTTAACGTCGGCACTTTCACTTCCGTCGTTCCACTTACTGGCTTACTCGACCCTGCAGCCTCTTTGTTAGAAGAACCTGCTCCACAAGCAGCAAGACTTAAAGCAAGTACAATAGCCGAGATTGAAACCACCATTTTTCTGCCCAATGTGCTAGTGCGGATACGTTGCGATTCGTGTTTCATGCAATGCTTCCTCCTTAAGTTCTGTTCATTTATATGTTCCATCCGACCGCTCCATCTCGCCTCGTTACTGACTAAGATGCCCTGCAACATGTTTCACGGACGAAGTTGAAACCAACCCTCTTGTTTGTTGATTGTTTTTTTATGTTGTTTCGTTTTTATTCTTACCAACATTCCCTTTGTTGTGATTTTATTATACGAATTTTGAAATGTAGTGTCAATAAATATTGAATATTAATGAAATTATATTTTAATATATCTAAAAAAAGCGAAAGAAGACGCCCGAAAACATTTGTTTCCGGACGCCTTTTCATAGAATTTCGAAGTCTGTAAACTTAAATACCGACCCTTGTCAACTTCAAGGATCGGTCATGGATGGTCACTATTCGATGATTAATACCGGCCTTTGGGCGGCATCCGCATACTCTTTAGAGGCATAATTCACCCAACCAGTTGAGCCATAGTTCGTCGTTTGAGCAAGCTGAATGGCGACCTTACGATCACCAGCCAAACCTGCGTTCACTTGTGCAGTCACATCGATCCATACAGGCGTCAGCGCAGCTGGCATGGTCCAGCTAGCAATGAGACTGCCGGCAGTAGGCTTATTGTTCCAAGTTAGTGCGCTCTCTGTCCACGTATGGCTGCTTACCTCGTAGGCTACACCCGTTGTATTGCTTACGCCAAAGCTTGTTGGCACTAAGCGAATCTTCGCGCTTGACACCGATGCCGGCAACGCGCTCAGATCGAACATGACATAAGAATACCGATAGTAGCCGGAATTCGGATCATTTTTGACCACCAATTGATCCACCGTACCGAAGTTGCTGCTCGCAGAAGAACCATTACGTACATAAGCATCATCGGTCGGAGCAAGGCTATAGGTTTGCTTCTCAATGATGAGTACTGGACGGTAACTCACTGTTGCATGTTCTCTCGATGCGTAAGAAACATCACCAGTCGAACCCTGATTTGTTGGTGCCATCACGCGAAGAGAGAACACTTTGTCTGTCGACAAGGCGTCGTAGACTACGCTCGTCACATCGAACTCGACCGGCGTTCCAACAGCAGGCGCAGTCCAATTCGCTACCACGCTCCCTACGCTCGGTTGGTTGTTTGAGGTCAATCCCGTTTCCGTCCATGTATCGTTAGTGACAACATTTGCTTGCTGCGTAATGCCGCTCTTGCCAATTGAGGTTGGCACAAGACGGATTTTGGCCGATTTGATGATGCCAGAGAATGAAGATACATCAAATTTCAAGAAGGATATGCGGTTATAACCAGTCCCGTCATTTTTGACAACAAGTGCAGTAGCTGTACCATAATTCGTACTTGCATAAGATCCATTCTGCACGTACGTATCCGCGATCGGGTCCAGCGAAACTAAATCAGCGAGCAGTACCGACATTTCACCCGATGATGTACTTTCTCCCGTACTGTTAACTGCCTTTATTACGAAATAATACGTGGCCCCATTCGTCAAACCTGTAACCGTATAGCTGTTATCCCCTGCACTAACACCTGACACATCTACGGAATTCGTATAGCTGCCTGACGTTGTTCCATAGTAAATTCGATAACCAGCAGCTCCCGCATACCCGTTCCATTTGAGCGTGGCGGAGCCCGCCCCTTTCGTAATCTCCGTTAACTGTGGAGCAGCTGGCACAGATGGTGTACCTAAACTCAACTTGGCTTGGAACGTTTTTCCGATACCTCCCGCCGTCTTCACTTGCAGCTTCGTCGTCGGAGCAAATTGCGTCACCGTCACGCCCGACTGCAGATAAGTTGCACCTGTTGTCGCCTTGTAAATCTCAATGTCAATCGTACCCGAATTCGCCTGTGTCGGATCAGAAATACCGATTTGCAGCTCGTTTCCGTTCTCGGTTACGGTTACGGAAGCTTTTTTGTTGCTGGTGAGGTAGTTATTTCCATCTACTTGAACTGTCTGAGTCGTGTCTGTCCAGAAGTTCGCTCCAACTGCATTTGCTCCTGTGTCCTTAACCGCCTGTACAATTCCTGTATTTTGCAGGATAGAATAGCCCGGACTTGCTGCATAAGCGGCTGCTTCTGCTGCTGTTTTACCTGGCAGAACCGCATACGCATAAGAAGCTTGCGTCGGATCGACACCATGATTTAGCGCCAAGCTCACATAATTCGCGGACAATGTGGCAGCATTGGTTCCCGTATAAATATCATTCCATGAGCCAGTACGCGTTTCACGAAGCCCGTTCACTGTCGCGCCCCCTGGAAACACATAGGCGATTTCGGAGCCTGGAACGCTCCCCGCCAAATGCGCCCACTGAACGCCGGTCATCGTTTCCGACCAGCCGATGGCCGAAGATTTCACCGTCCCATTCACCGTTAACGTGTTCGTACCGTCTGCGTTCAGCTTGCGATTCTCAACGATCGTTTCCACCGTTTTTCCGCCAGTGCTCGTAATATCGGCACCCAACGCAATGTAGGTATCGCCGAACAGAAACCATGACTTTTTGCCGGTCAATGGGGTGCCTGTATTGCTCGACATTGAGAACTGCATACCGACCGTCCCGTAAGGTCCTGCTGCCGTCGATCCTCCAACCCAATTCGAAGTACCGATCTTATAGCTGCTTAATGTGCCCGTAGATCCATCCGTCGTTGTCCCCGGCAAACGAACCGCGTTTACCGTCGGCCAATAAGAGCCATTAAACTGGGTTTGATCCGTATTATATAAATATGCGGCACCGGCGCCTTGCCACCATGGCTTGTTATTTTCACCGGATGTCCCATATTCAAATGCAGCAATCCGCGTCGAGAACAGCCCCAACCCCAATCCGAAAGTCGGACGCAGATGTACAGCACGATCCATGCCTCCAAACACATGCGTCTGGATCATATCTCCAACAGGGACAACGAAGGAATCGCCAATCAGCGTCTTGATTTTGCTAATATTAAAAATGGAAAGTCCATCCGTATAGCTAGCGTATGTCGTATCCGCAGCAATCTGACCTTTGGCAATTTGTCGTATCGTGGCCGCATCTGATACATTCATGCCGTCCGCCAACAGCACGAGTGAAGCAATAATGCTCCGGCCCACTTGATGATCCTGCTGCGATTCGCGTGCGATCGCCCGACCGCGTACCGTATCCATCATCGCGCCTTTGTACAAGAACGGCCGATATGCTTCAGTCACCCAGCGAATCACGTTTGCCATATTCGGGTCGGTCACCTGCCAACTCGAACCGCCCAATAAGTACATGAGCTTCGCCATATCACCAATCAGTACCGCGCCATAACTTCCCGTATACGCGACATTACTGTGCTGAATAAACGATCCGTCTTCATAGAAACCGTCTCCGTCCGTTACATATAATAGTGCCTGACTGATGGCATCCCTTCCCTGAGCAACCTTGGTACTCGTCTTGTTGATGACGCCGCGCAAGGAGACAATGAGTGCCTTATCCAGTCGATTGGCACCGGTTTCCACGAGCGAAGGGGAATTCGTCCGATATGTCGGATCCGGCGTGAATTTATCCAGCGCCTTCGTGTAGTTCACGATTTGTGCCGCCGATAATTGGTCATAGACCAACACCATAACATCAGTCAAAATCAACGGCGTGCCAATTTCCCAATCCCACCAGTTATCTGATTCGCTTTTTGTTTCTTTGTATTTGTTTGCATACATCCAGTCCATACCACTAATGAGATCTGCCGCCAAAGTTGCATTGCCTTGCAGCGTCGAGCCAGTTGTCGCATATGCCAGCGCCATCGTCTTCAATCGCGAGTAACTGGAGGTAACCGTCGCAGATTTGCTCCAAGTAGCCAGATCGCTCCAAAGGTATGTACGCCCCGCACTTTTGTCCATCGATAACCATGCGCTGTTTGCATCTGCATCGATTTGGACGATTCTAACCGCAATTTCCGGATCCGATGTGTTAATAGCGCTTCCACCAGTTAAATAAATCATCCATTTATTTCTCAAACCATCATACTCATCTGCTGCACTAGCTGTTTGTGTCGGTCCAACTACAAGCATAAATGGAACCATGAGAAGACTGAAAAGAAGCGAATAAACGATAAAGATCTTCGACCTTCTATTCATTACCAATTCCCCCTAACATCATAGTGTGTCTAGCAAAGTATATGTAAAAAAGCAATCTTGACAGTTTCGTGGTACCAATTAATTGGTTCTTTCCGAAATTTCAAGACTGCTTTATATAATAAATTGTATTATTTATAAAAAATCATGTCAACAACTTAATTAATTAACTAAAATTTAATTTCATTAAATTGTGATCTCCAAATTATTAATTTCCCAATATTCCTGCTCAACCAGCATGACAGCTTTTCCAGACTGTTGATGATCGAGGAGTGCGAATATAAAGAGCTAATCTCTCCTACCATATTTTTAACCTTTACATAATTGTCATAGCTGTTCATCGTAAGGTTATCGTTCAATATACTTGTAAAGCTCGGAAGCAAAGTAAACTGGATGATGGCGCTTTCAACGGATTGAAACGAATTTTCCAACTGGAGCTGGGTCTGAAGGAGAAGCTGTGCATTTATTTTATCGATCTTCTCGTTCATTAAACCGGATGTTTTATAATAGGCAATGATGACCAATACGATGTTGAAGAAGAGCAGCTTTACGAAGTAACTTGTCCTTCTCATGATCATCCCAACTTTTCGAAATAACATTCACATTGTAAGAATCTTCTATATAACTAGTGTCTTCCCCTGCAATAAAACAAAAAAACCGCGTTTAACGCGGTGAACGCTGAGCCGAAGAAGAATGGGATGACGAGACATTGCAGCGTAACAATCCAACCCAGCATTTGACTTGACTATTCGGGATATAAATGAAACAATATTTTATGAAAAATCGATACCTTTTAACCGGAGTGATTATATGGATATCCTATCAATGCATAACGGGAAACACTGCGTTCCAGAATGGAAATGGCATGTTCCCGTCGGTTGTCATCCAGGGTTTACCTTGTGGAGTATTTGGGGTGGAGAAGGTCAAATCATGCTAGGCAAGAACTGCTACAAATTAAGCATAGGTGATGTTTTTTTTATCAATTATCAGAACGAGGTCAACGCCTATCAAAGTGAACATACCAGTCTCGATGTACGTTACATAGATTTCACATTGCAAAATCCGGATATCTTGTGTGACTTGCCTGAGCATCGTCATTTTGATCAATATCACTTTGTACTTGAGCTCTTCAATCGCTTTCGTTTAGCAGAAGAAAGAAATAACTTAACGCAAATGGAAGTATGGCTACAAGCACTTATTACGGAATATCAACATATAACGCCAACATCAACCGGAGCATATACAATAAAAATTGATGAGCTATGCCGTATGTTTCAACAACACCCGCAGCAGCAATATGATATGAGCGAACTTGCCCAGAACTTTTCTCTTACGACAGATCATTTTATTCGCATTTTTAAACAGGAACGTGGTGTTACGCCCTACGCCTATCTGCAGCACTGCAGACTGGATACTGCCAAAACTCTGTTACGCATGTCTACTCTCAGTATCACGGACATTGCGAGCAGTTGCGGCTTTTCGGATATCTATAATTTTTCTCGTTTTTTTCAGTCAAAAACAGGAATGTCTCCAAGCAGATTTCGTAATTGAAATGCTTTTTCAGTCCATCATTCAAATTTGATTGGCGTGCCATTTTCAGCGCTCAAGTAAACCATATCTAACATTTGAGTGATTTTAAGTCCCTGTTGAGGCGTGCAAGGTACCTCTTCATCATTGACAATGGCATCCAAAAACGCTTGCCGAACATTCGGCATTTTTGAAATAATCTTATCATCTAAAGGAATGTCTTGGACTTCTCCGCCGATTTCCAAAAACACTTTGTTGCTTGCAGCATTCCCATCTCCAACTGCTCTATGCAAGACCGCACCACCCTTGGAGCCATAAATCCGTGTTGTAATCACCTCGTTCTCTCGGTTGCTGGCCCAGGATGCTTCCAATTCAAGCATAACCCCGTTGGTCATACGAAACATAGCTACCCCCATGTCTTCAAGCTCGAAATTCTGAATGCCTTTGCGTTCAGCCTCGTCCTTGGAGACCTTGCAAAACGTGTTTCCTAGTACCCATTCCGGATCTGGATACCCGCAAAACCACATAGCACGGTCAAGCACATGGACGCCAAGATCAATAAGAGCTCCACCGCCGCATACTTCTTTTCCAGATGCAAGCGGATACCACCATGGCACCCCTCGTCTTCGTTGCCACAGCGTCCGCACATAATAGATATCACCGAGCTTGCCTTCGTCGATCACGGATTTTAACGTTTGGCATTCGTGTAGAAAACGCTGATTGAAGTTGATCATCAACTTTTTGTTGTGCTTTTGAGCGGCTTCAAGCATATTTCTCCCCTCTGCCGCATTTCTCGCCATAGGCTTTTCACACAGCACATTCACGCCCGCTTCCATCGCCTGAATGGAAAGCCTCATATGCAAGAAATTAGGAACTGCGAGGCTAATCGCATCCAAATTTTCCTCTTTCAGCATCTTATCGAAATCCGTATATTTTTTTGAAATGTTATATTTATCGCCTATCTCTTTCAGTCTTGATTCATCAACGTCGCACAACACAATTTCTTTAACGGTGTCGCTGCTAGCGTAGTCCTTAACATGACTTGCTCCCACAGTTAATCCGACAACACCTACTTTAAGTTTTCTGTTACTCAAGCTTATCCCCCCGTTATTTTATTTCAGAAGCATATATCACGATAATTCTTAAATCCTCTGGACCATTATTAATAAGACCGTGACTGCCGGTTGCACGGCAGACGCTTATGTCGCCGGCCGACATCTCGTATTGGTTACCATCAAGCTCCATGATTCCGTGGCCAGAAATGCAGTAATACCACTCTTCCATGGGAACATCGCTGTTATGTTGGTGATAGCCGAAGGTAGAACCAGGCGGGATTATATCATCATGAATGAATTTAATGTACTGCCTATCGCTCGATGCAACCGTTTGAATAATATCCTTTAACTGAAAAGGACCTGTGCCACCATGGCAATTTAGACGAGTCTCATACGCTTGTGACTTGTTTTCAATAAAATCTGTTTTTTTCATAAATTATAACCCCTTTTCAAACATGAGTTGTGTTAAACATTTTGATAAATTAATCATAGGCTTGACAAACTGGAATGTAAATGTAAAAAGGCGATATGTTTTATGAAAAATCGATATACCATAGAAAACTCCTATTTTTCAGTCATTTATGCAAATTCCTTATTTGATGAGCCGATTGGGTAACGAGTTTGCCATAAAATAAAATACGCGTTCACCCAATGGAATGAACGCAGTTGTTAATTAAGGACAACTATCCTGTATATTTTGGTGCTATCAAGTCTCGCAAAAAATATTAAAGTGTTTTGCTCACAACACGGGACCTTCCATGATCATCACAATTTCTAAATATCAATCTACTAAAATTGTAAGCACCGTTATTCCAAACATGAAAATCATGAAAACCATCCTTAATCAGAATTTGATAAAAATGATTAAGATGATTCCCCGATTGATGTATAAGCTCATCTATAGATTTTATATAGCTACCAATTGCTACTCCGTCCGCATCGCCACAGGTGGTATATAGCAAATGAAGATCATGGTCGCAAGACGCAAGACTGACTCCAAGCGTTTTGCCACCACTCGACGTAGGCGCGTTTGAAAAAGCTCCGACATAAGCGAACAAATCTATCATACCTGGCGCGAGTACAGTCTTATCCAATTCGTTGTTCCAGGGACTCTCCGTGCGAGTGATTCGCGTCGAATCATGCCGGTAACCGCCAAGAATCAGATTCAGGGCTTGCATTCCCCCCATAGAAAGCCCAGCGATCGCTCTGTGGGTGCGGTTATATATGATTCCCTCATGGGAGGTGTCTGTTATATCTGCGAAGGTTTTGTAATTCGATTCTATACATGGAATCAGATCGTATCTCAGCTCATAATCAAAGTAATAGAATCCCAGCATATTGGTTCCTTCGGAATTGAAGGAGGTGTCTGTCCAGTCATGCGCGCTTCTTCCGTTAGGAAATACGACGATCAACGGATCGATATCACAGTTGGCAATGAGATTATCAAATAGATTGCAAATGATAAATCGTCCGTCAACTTTACCGTTGCTGTTTAACCACTCATATTGATCTCCGCCTACGCCATGAAGCAAATACAATACATTGTATCTGACAGCATTGTCGTTTGGGTCATAAGCAGCTGGCAAGTAAACGTTGCATTTCTTCAATATGGCATCTCCCGCAACGGTTTCTCTTCCTGCTTCACTGCTATCAATGTTCCGATCTGTTACAAGCTGTCGAGTCAAATCAATATAGTTGCTTACCTTATAGGAAACCTCTTGAACCGTACCTTGAAGCTCTTCATTAACTGACTTAAAATATTCGGCAGGCACTGCCGTCACGTTCTTGCTTCTCATAGATCCTCAATTTCCCTTCAGATATAACTTTTCCGGTTAATCCCATCCTACACTGGAAGCACCAAAACAAAGCTGCCGCACATATCATCCATGTGCGGACAGCCTTCCTACTATTCTTTACTGGTGTTATTGCACGTGTTGAGCTTCCAAAATCCTAATAATGGTAACCGCCGCTTCTGCACGGGTGCTGAAAGCCTTCGGCTTCAGCGTACCGTCTTCGTAGCCGTTAAGAACACCCTTAGCAGTCAAAGCCGCTAGCGGCCCTTGTGCCCAGTCGGAGACGTCTCCACTATCCTTATAGTCCAAGCCGCTGCTGGCAGATGCCAACTGTGCGGCACGTGCAAGGATTACAGCCATTTGTTCCCGGGTGATGTTGTCATCGGGACCGAAGGTTCCATCCTCATAGCCATCCACGATTCCCAGCGCCGAAGTGGTTGCAATGGCTTCCTTCGCCCAATGACTGGCAGTATCAGCGAAATCGGTTCCGCCTGCAGCGTTCAGATGAAGAGCTCTGACGATCATGGATACGAACTCGGATCTTGTTACGGCTGAATTAGGCTGGAATGTGCCGTCTTGGTAGCCGTCGATCACTCCTGCTTTTACAAGTTCTTGGATACCTGCTTCCGCCCAGTGTCCTTTAATATCGGTCAAGGCCGGAAGTTCGACAGATGCGGACTTTTCTGCCGCCAATACTGCAAACTTGGTGAAGTGCGTCACACTGCCGGAAACGGTGCCTTTCACTAGGTCGATCTTAATATCGTCCAGTTTGACCCATTTGCCGGTTTCTTCGTTGTACCAGTACAGTGCCAGCTCATGCTTATCATCCAACAAGCTGGTGTTGAACGGAAGGGTGATCGTAACTGGTTTCTGGAACGGCCCTGCTACGTCCTTGATAAACTCGTACACATCTCCAGCAAGCTTCAAATCTGGATCCGGCTTCAGCTGTGAGGTATCGCTCAACTTTTTAATGCTCACGTATATGTCACTGCCTATTGCTCCTGCCGGTAAGTCAACTGCCGCCCCATTATTCTCTACCTTGCCTCCTGTATCTGTTTGCACCTTAACCGCCCCTTCCGGTACTGGAGGCGAGACAGAGGAAGTCTGCGAGGTCGACGGGTCGGATGACTGCACTTGCTCAAGCTTCAGAATGCCGAATCTCGAAGTGTTCTGGTAGGATTGACCTGTTGGGTCGTTCCATGAAAATACGCTGTCACGGCTTCCTCCGTCCTGATCATTGTTAACCTGGAAGTCAAATCCGATCACGGTTCCTGCTTGTGGAGTAATCGTATCCAGCGCTATAGCTGCTTCTACAACGTAACCTCCATCAATGATTTTGGTGGCCGATGCATAGTTATTTTGGGTTGCGTGGCCGCCGACGGTCTTTACGTTTTGGAAGTTGATCCGGTATTGGCCGTCGTCACCTTGGTAGCTGTCCGTTTTTCCGTTGTTCTGGTCTACGAAAATCTCCATCGAATCCTGCTCCCAAGCGTTGGCATTGGCATCGCTCAAATTGCTGTCTAACACAACGGCATAGACATAGAGGTTATGCTCATCCCACATGGCACGCAATTGAGCTTTGGTGACTGCATTGTTATGCTGCTCTACCATCACATCACTCGTGTAAACCGGTGCATTCGCCCACTTGCTGTCCATTTCGCCATCGATGCCAGGAGTTCCGTAAGAAGCGCTTGCCGCTTTTACGGCATCGATATAAGTCAAGATCCCGTAACCAAGTACGTCGTTGTCTTGAGTGTTCCTTGGATCACTCCAGGAAACGATGACGCCGTTGCTCCCATGCTCCGTACCGTCATTAATCCCCGTATCGGTAGCTCTTACGTCAAACTTCAAGTGCTTGCCCAATGCTCCTGCCATCGGGATTGATGCTTGCAGCACATAACCGTCGGTTCCTTCCGTAATTTGAGCATCATTTCGTGCGAATGTATATTTCTTAATGCCATTGTCATCTACGAAGAGTTCTATTTTATCTGTTGCGGTTTTGGTAATGTCTTTGACCGCTATGCGGGTATAAACATGTTGTTCATCCCACAAGGTTTTCACTTCAGCTTGAAGGGTACCTAATTGTTGCGTTTTCAATGCAGGAACCGTGTTCCAAACCGGATCTGAAGCATTAGCCGGTGTACCTCTCGCTGTATTTGCTGTCTGAGCGGTTATTGGTAGGTGGGATGGCGTCAACGTCTTTACTGCTTCAATCATTCCCCAATAAGCATATTTGGCTTGGTACTGCGCATCGAACGGGAAAGGAGCATCTTTACGGGTTGCACCTTGGTTATCGAGCCAAGTATGGTCGTCTGCAATCCCCCACAACGTAACATTGCTGATCCACCCGTCAGGATTATATGCCTGCGTGTTCGAGGCAGCATTTTTGCCCTCATTGTCCAGCCGAACAAGCTCTTGGAACAATTGCTTATAACGGTAGCCTTGTTTCACAAGAATGGACTCATCATAGCTGGTGGAGCTGCTGTCGGTATAAACCGAAACGTCAAGCTCCGTCACCTGGTTGTCGAATCCGGCTTCGCCGAATTTCCGGATGGATTCGGAAATTTGATCGATAGAGGGACCACTTACGTTGATGTGCGTTTGGTGGCCAACGCCGTCAATGGGAACTCCCTCGCCTTTCAACTTCGTCACCAAATTGAACAAATAGTCGCGTTTGACAGGATCTTGCGTACTGTAATCGTTGATATATAGTTTTGCGTTTGGCAACTCTTGACGAGCAACCCTAAAGGCTGTACGGATGAAATCCAAGCCAGTCAGCGTATACCACTCGCTCTTCCGCATGCCGTCTGGCTGCCCGGGGTCAATAACTTCGTTGACCACATCGATGGCATCAATCGGCACGGCTATAGCACTGAAGTGACGCGCCACGGTTTGGATATACGTCGTCAGACGGTCAAGCACCAGCTGTTTATTCTCAGGTGTAGCTGCAAGCGGTTGGCCCTGCGCATCCTTAAACATCCATTCCGCAGCCTGCGAATGCCAAGCAAGGGTATGCAGCCGGAAATTCATAGTGTGATCCTTGGCATATTGTGCAATCTTGTCTGCTTCCGTCCAGTTCCATTGCCCTTCTGCCGGTTCCAGAGAACCCGGCTTTGTGGCATTCTCAGCTACGAGGGAACTATAGTGATAATCCAGAAGCGTGTGAACATCGGAAGTAAGCTGATCTCCTGTTACGGCAGCACCAACTTTGAAGTTGTCCGCATAGATGTCCTTCAAAGGATCAATATCCGTTTGAATCGGCTTCGGCCCTGATACTTGACCCACATAGGACAAATCGAAATCGTCCATATAGAAGGATCTTGCATCTTCGTACTTGTTGGCTACTTCCACATATGCATTCAATATGGTCGGAGTGGCAGCAACGGTAAACGCACCGCTCAACTGTACCCATTGATCAGAGGTTACCGTCACGTTTGACGAAACATTCGTATAGGTACTATCGCCGCTCTGTACAGAGAGCCGCAATACAGTGGGTGATTGTCCCGGAGCCATTTTTACCCAAGTGGACAAATTGTACTTGTATCCCTTGGACATCTTGCCAAGGACGTTGAGTAAAGGCCCGTCATATTGCTCTGATACCGTGGTCAGCAAGCTCTTGGAGCCGCTTGTGGTGTGATTGTCTGCCGTAGATATATCGATATTGCCGGAGCCGTTTCTGCGCACCCAATTTCCTTGCCCGTCCTCAAAGGAGGATTGGACCCCAGTTTGGTCAACTGTTCCCGAATCAACCGGTGCAGCCGGCGTGACATCCGTTAGCTGCACTTCATCAATATAGAGGTCCTCCATAGTGGTGGAAGCTGAATCCGACTCCACCCATATTTTGAACCCCTTCGTATCGCCTGGCAGCTCGTATCCCTTCAGTTCAAAGGGGGTCCAATCGGTGGAGTTAACCGATTTATTTCCGACCAGCCAAGGATATTTGTTGGTCAGCGAGGCGGCATCGACATTGGAAGCGATATGAAAATTATCGGTTCCTGCACCGACTTTAAGCTTCAATGACAAATCGTACGTATGGCCGGCTTGTGTGTACGAAGTCAAATCCAGGAACGGGGAGCTATTACTTGCAGCACGGTTCGTCATCGCCAAAGATTTGGAGCCATTGGAGGCCGTTGCCGACGTCACGGCAATGGTACCGTCTCCCATCCAGGATACCTTAACCCAACCGCCAGTTTGGTCGTCTTCAAAACTTTGGGACAATACGACCGTATTGCCGGCAGCCGATGCCATCACGGGCACTAGAAGTTGGGGGGAGATTATCCCAAACAGCAGCACAATTGCCATCCATACATGAAGTTGTTTTCTCACAAGCATTCTCATCCTCCTCTTTCTGCAATCGCTTACAATTTTATTCCAACTTCATTCTACAACTTAGGTAATTGGCTTCACATACTCATAATAAAGAATAATCCCCCCTCAATTATGGCGCAGAATAACTAGTGCTCGCACCGTTTCCACGGTTTGAGACCTGCCACCGAAGCTATGGTTGACCATTTGCGGTCAATTTGCCTACCTGATTACACGCCAAAATGCCTGCTTAGGCCGGAGATCTCCATCGAATAGAAACGGCCAATTCTTTCTGCCTCGAACAGGGAAGTCGTCCAACCAGGTATAGTTGTCAGCCGCTCCCCAGAACGTTACCGACGTAATGACTTCTCGATATTCTTTAAATAGCCTGAAGATATCCTCGTATCGCTGCTCCTGAAGCTCCACCATCTGCTCAGTGGGTACCAACAGATCGGTCCGCCTGTCCTCAAATTGAAACATGGAGAGATCTAACTCGGTGATGTGAAGCTCCAGATCGAGGGATGCGTAAAGCTCGATCGCTTGCCGTATTTCATCCAAGGAAGGACCATAGATATTCCAATGTCCCTGCATGCCGATTCCGTGGATTGGAACCCCCTTCTCCTTCAATGAACGGACGAGATTATAGATCTTATCCCGTTTAACTGGCTCTGTCTCGTTGTAGTCATTATAGAATAGAAGCGCATTCGGATCGGCTTCATGTGCTGCCTCGAAGGCATGGCGGATATAATCCTCACCCAGAATTTCCAACCATTTGGTACTACGCATGACCAGGTCCGCCTTATCTTCTATCGCTTCATTGACGACATCCCACGCATTTACCCTGCCCTTATAACGACCGACTACCGTATGGATATGCTCCTGCATACGCAAGAGAACCATTTCTTTGCTGGCTGCACCGCCAGAAGGACCTTCAAACACCCAATCGGGGGTTTGATTATGCCAGACCATTGTATGCCCCCGAACGGCAATCCCGTTCTGCAAAGCGAAATCCATGATTTCATCCGCTGCCTCAAATGTATACCGCTCTTCCTCAGGATGGATTTCCTCGAACTTCATCTGGTTCTCCGCTGTAATGCTGTTATAATGCTGGGCGATGAAGTTTCCTTCGGATCGGATGGTCTTCGTGCTAACAGCAGCCCCGATTCTGAATATGCCTTTATAAGCCTCGTGTAAGTTCGGTACCTTGTTGTTCATAGATTGGCAAACCTCCTTAAACCCTGTTTAAACAGGCCTTCTATGTTATATGATATAGAATCTTACAACATTTACCATTCACAGATTAAAGATCTCTCCCCCCTATTCTTAAAATCTTTCAAGATTGTGTGCGATGTTTTCAGTCGCACTCATAGCAAATAGACGTGTATCTCTTATAAAGAAATACACGTCCTTCATTTGACGTCCACTATGCTTTGCTTAACTGTCTAAACATACCGGGCTTGTCAGACACACGTTTCTCAAACTCTTTGAGGAAATGATGATAGTGAACGTATCCGATCTGCTCAGCAATTAGACGAATCGTCTCATCAGTTTCGCATAGCATACGCTTCGCCGCGTTAATACGCAGGTCATGAATATACTCAATGATGCCTACGCCGTTCCTCTTCATAAACGCTTGGCCTAAGTAAACTGGGTTCATGAAGAACCGTTCTCCGATCTCTTTAATCGTCAGCGTTTCCCGATAATGCTCCTGGATAAAACGCTCAATAACTCGAAGGGGATGACCGGAGAACTTCTCTTTATGCTGCTTCAGCTGACACATATACTGCTGCACATACGCCTGCAGGGACTCCTCCACTTCCTTTAGGGAACGATGCTCCCTTCTCAAAAAATCGCGAACACGAGGCAGCGCCTCCGAGTCAATCCCCATCTCCCGCATGACAGCTACGCTTTTCAAAACAATGCGTATGACCAGCAAATGAACGACTTCCCGGGCCGTTTTGTTAGCTGACAGCATCACAAACATTTGCTTAATCAGGTCCTCAACCCGCTTTTCCTGAAGCGCCTCGAGGGCACTTTGAATGTCATCTACGATAGAAACCGCATTAAGATCATAGCTGATTTGCTTGTGATGAATCTTATCGTAATCGAGTGGGCCACCGGATTCATGAAAGAAATGATGCACTGATGTCTCTAGAGCACCTGCATACGAATCTTCTATATGACGGAGGGAGTCCACCCGTGGTCCTATCGAGAGACAGCATTCGATACCTTGCTCATGTAGGTCTTCGTATACCTGTTGAGCCCATTGCTCAATCTCAGGGAATGACTCCATAACAAGGCCGTCCTGGCTCCCAAACAAGTCGATTGCATGAGCTTTTCGCGAAAGGAAGTAACGTGCATCCAGCTCTTGTTCTGAGCCGCTAAGCCATTCTAGATGAATATACCTCCAGCCCTGATCTCCTTGTGCCAAGGGATCTAGTATCTCCCCAACGTTCCCGTCTGTTGCCGAAATTTCCGCCCGAAGAATTTGAGCAAGTAGAGTAGGTACTAGACGGTCGGAAACGAGGTCATGGCGTACCCTTTGCTGTTCTCGGTGCTGTAGCTCCCCAATAACGTATTGAATGACAGCCTCCCATTCCCTATCCAAAGCCGGCTTAAGCAAATAATGCTTTACCCCATACCTCAGGGCCGATCGAGCATATTCGAAATCATTGTAACCGCTTAAAATGATGAATACCGGATCGTTACCTGCCTTTTGCACCCGATCGATCAATTCTAATCCGTCAATTACCGGCATCCGAATATCCGTCACTACGAGATCAGGCTTACAGGCTTCAATACAGGCTAAAGCTTCTTCGCCGTTCTCGCACATTTCTACGATTTCAAAGCCAAGCTCTTCCCATTCGACCATGAGCTTTATGCCTTCCAAAGCGAAAGGCTCGTCATCCACGAAGATAACCTTATACATGTCCGATCGTCTCCTCCTGTTTCCTAATAAGACTCAAAGGAATCTGTATGGTAACGCTCGTTTTCTCGAAGGGGATACTTTCAATTTGGAACAAAGAGCGTTCAGCATAAAACAGATTTAAACGTCGGTACACATTGCGAAGTCCGATGTTCTTGCCGTTGTCTTCTCCCTTATACAGACTCTGAACAATTTCATCCAGTTTCGCACTGTTCATACCGATTCCGTTATCTTCGACCTTCATGAGCATGTTCATCCCTGCTCTTTCTACAGATATCCGAATTCTGCGATTCCCTTTCACCGATTGAAGCCCATGCTTGCAAGAGTTCTCAACGAGCGATTGAATACTCATCTTCGGGATTCGATACGATAGAACAGAGTCGTCAACGGACAATTCATAGTGAAACCGATCTTGAAATCTGAACTTCTCGATCTGGAGGTACATATCAGTGAAGCTTAGCTCTTCTTCTACTGTCACCAAATCCTCCTTCCAGCTAAGCAGCCTTCTCAAAATCTGGGACAAGTTTTGAATAATTTCTATTACTTGCTCATAACGATATTTCTTGCATACGACAAGAATCGCATTTAACGTATTGAACAGAAAATGAGGATCTACCTGGCTTTGCAAATAATTCAGCTCGGCCTGTACGCGTTCTAGCTCCAAATCTTTTTTTTGAATTTCGAGTTTGTACACGTCGTTAATTAAATTTCTAATTTTCTCCGTCATCAAATTAAAGCTGCGAAGAAGATTACCGATCTCGTCTTTTCCTTCATACATCGTAATGGGTTCGAACCTCTCGTTTTTCACCAACTGCATATGTTTGGAGAGCTTTCTTACCCGAAAATTGAAAGAGTGCATAATGATGTAAATCAATATCGTCGGAATGATCGTACTAATTAGCGTCAGCCAGATAAAGAAGTGGATAATCCCCTTTCTCTCCTCCGCGATTCGACTTCCCTCCGGAATTCCGACCAGCCGCCAGTTAAGCACATAACTAGCGCTACTGAGAGGCCTGACAAAGCTCTTCTCAGGTAAGGCTGTCAGCTGAGAATCCTTTGACACAGGCAGGGTCAGGAGCAAAGGGTCACTCCCCTTAAACGCACCTGCCGATTCAAGAACAAGCCGATTTTCCTCATCCACGAGCTTGATTAACAAGTAATTGCTCTCTTTATCAAACAGCTCAAGCAGCTTCTCCATCCGAATATCGATACGCAGATATTTAGAGAATTTCATGAGGTCAGGGAAATTGTCTAGCTTCCGAATAATGCTGACATATACCAATTTCTCCTCGGGATTCATGGGATTCGTATCCAAATAAGAGGTCACTGTCACCTTATCTTTATTTTCGTTCATCTTCTGATACCATTCACTCTTCAGATCATTAGGCTTAAGCATAAAGTAGCTTCCACCATTGGATAGCGTTGGGTTAGATGTGTATACGCCAATCCAAGAGATGTAGGGATAAATATTCGGATACTGCCCCAATTTGTCTCGGAGGTAACTGTCGTATTCTTCGTAATAAGCAACATTATCCGAGTACGTATACTCAAGCATTTCATTAAATACACGATCAGCGGAAACAGCGTTGCCAATCACAACACCTGAGTTCACCATTTGCATGATTTCGTTTCCGACCCTATCTAGAGAAATACGTAAGTTATCCATCTCTCTACGTTCTGTATTTTTGCTATCTTGCAAGAAAAATAAGTTGTTTATACACAGAATCGGCAGCAGCACACACATCAAGTAAATGATCAGAAACTTGAACTTCAGGGGAATATCATTAACAATACGCAACAGTTTCCATTTCCGGCTCATATTTGCTCTCCTTGTTAGTCGTAGGTTAACCCTTCTTATAGGCAGAGGGTAACAAACCAGTAAGTGCCTTGAACTTGGTTACGAACTGTTCGGAATCCGAGTAGCCGACACGATCGGCGACATCGGATATTTTCAGTTCTTCACGGCGAAGTAATTTTTTGGCTTCGCCAATTCGTACGACATGTAAATATTCATTGAAGGTGAGGCCAACTTGCTTCTTAAACCTCTGGCCAAAGTACGCAGGATTCAGCCGAAAGTGCTCTGCAACAGCCTGCAGCTGCAACTTTTCCCTATAGTGCGATTTGATATAGTTTCCCGCTGCGGATACGACTTCATCTTGCCCTATGCCTTTCTTCTGACCAATCCACTCTGCAGCTTGCAGAATTTCTTGTGTTACCTTGCGCTCCAAGAGGCCAATATCCATAGAAACAGTGGGAACAAACCAATTTGGAGCCCATATAGGATCACCGCCGAATTGGGCAATCGTCTTAAGAATTTCAAGCTTAATGTTGCCTAAATAAGCACTCACCCAAGATTCAGATACAGACTGCCTCGAAAAAGCGATGAATAAGTGGTGTACATGGGCTCGCACTGTTTCTGGGCACCCACTCCCTACGGCATCTAGGATGGATTCCGTCATACCAACAAATGCAGGAAGCGTCTCCGCTGACCACTCTCCTTGATAGATATAAATCCCTTCAGTTCCAGAAGGGAACTTGCACATTTCGGCTATAAGCCCCTCACGAAATGCTTCTTTTAACGCATGCGGTCCCTTGTGTTCGCCGCTAATCGAAAAGGAGAGCGCTGTGCCCCAGTTATGTCTGACACTGGCAATGATCTCTGTCATCATCGCAGAAGAAAGATCGCGTTCCTCGGGTCCTGTGACCAACAAGAATCCATGGCGTTCTTTCCCTACGCCAAATGGAAGCATCATCACTTGAGTATGCTTGATCTTATCTGCAATAATCTGCTTCAGTTCCGACTGGAATTGAGCTTGAATGTCAGGTTCAAGTAAAACGCAGCGGAAGCTAGAACGTTCATGAAGATCCAACAAGGCGCTCGCCTGCTCGATCCATTTCTGCCTATTTTCCCCCTGTAACAACTTTGAAATCGTTTCCAATCGTAAGCAATCCAAAGCAGCGCTTTCGTACTGGCTATTAACTATACGGTCTTGAATCGTAACCGCGACCGCTTCCACTGCAGCTACAAGCTCCGCTTCAATCAAAGGCTTCATCAAATAATTGGCGACACCATGCCGCATCGCTCTTTTGGCATATTCGAAATCCGCGTACCCACTCAAAATGATAAATTTCATTTCAGGATGCAGACTGGACGCTTGTTCAATCAATTCCAAGCCATCTATAACAGGCATTCGCACATCTGTCAGTACCAAATGAGGCAGGGTCGACGCCATCAAAGCTAATGCGTCTTCACCATCCGAAGCTTCCCCGCACACTTCAAATCCTAGTTTATTCCAATCAATCATTGTCCGCAGACCCTCTAGCATGTAAGGCTCGTCATCGGCAAACATAACCCTTAACATGGGAATCACCTCACTTCAGGATATGAACTATTATAAAGGATAAGATGGGCTGAATAAAGCAAAAACCGTCCCAGCACCAAGCTGAAACGGGAGATGATTATGATCATCGCTTGCTAGGTCTTACTCTTTGACACTTCCAAGGTTCATACCGACGATAAAATACCTTTGAAGAAAAGGATACACGAACAGAATCGGAACCGCCGCCACAATTGTAATCGCCGCACGTATGGAAGAAGGCGTAACCATGGCCTTCGTTTGATTGGTATTTGCCCCAGCCATCAGACCGGGATCATTGTTGCTGCTCATCGTTGATCCAAGTAACTTCATCATTTCGTACTGAAGTGTACTCAGCTTTAAATCAGACGAAGCATACAAGAACGTATCAAACCAGGTATTCCAAGATCCAACCGCAATAAACAAGGAAATGGTCGCTAGTACGGGCGTACACAATGGGAGGATAATTCTCAAAAATATGGTGAAATCACCGGCTCCGTCCATTTTCGCAGACTCAACCAAGCCTGATGGAAGCGTTCGAATATACGTCCGAATGACAATGAGATTGAACGCATTCACCATTCCTGGGAGCACATACACCCAGAAGTTATTCAAAAGTCCCAGGCTTTTAATTAGAAAGTAGTTAGGAATTAATCCCGCATTAAAATACATTGTCAACACAAAAATTAAACCGATGATTTTACGAAAAAGATAGTGGGGCTGTGCTAGTGTATACGCTAACATGCTGGTAAGGAATACACCTATCACTGTCGTTGTAATCGTACGAGCGACTGAAATCCACGCCGCATGGTAAATCGTACCTGAAAGGAAAATCGCCTTATAATTTTGCAATGACCATGAACGAGGCCATATATAGATGCCTCCCCGAAGCGCATCATTGCCCTCATTGAATGAAATCGTTAGTGTATGAAGGAACGGATATAATGTTACTATAGCAAGAACGAGCATGAAGATGCCGTTAATCGTATGGAACAGAATCGGTTCCATCCGAATTCTGCGCGCAGTCGTTGTTCCCATCGTCATCTCTCCTTTATATCAACCGCTCTTCACCAAGGCGCTTGGCGGTAGAATTTGCAATTAGAATAAGGATTATGCTTACAACTGTTTTGAAAATACCTGCCGCAGTGGCCAGCGAATAGTTGCCTTGAGCAATCCCGTACTTTAGAACGAAAATATCAATCGTTTGCGACCAGTCGACGATCAATCCATTGCCGAGCAGGTACTGAATTTCAAAGCCTGCATCCAGAATATGTCCGATGTTCATGATTAATAGAATGATAAATGTCGACTTGATCCCAGGCAGTGTGACGTACAGGATCTTCTGGTAACGGTTTGCACCGTCGATTCCGGCAGACTCATACAGCGACGGATCAATCGAGGTGATAGCTGCAAGGTAAATGATGGTATTCCATCCCACCTCTTTCCATACATTAGACAAGCCCACAATCCCCCAAAAATACTTACCTTGACTAAGCCACATCACAGGTTCCTCAATGAAGTGCAGCTTCATCAACAGCTGATTAACGATACCATCATCAACGGATAGGGAAGTCGCTACAATACCCGCAGCAATGATCCACGACAGAAAATGAGGCAGATAAGAAATCGTTTGGATGGACCGTTTCCAGAAACGAACTTTAATTTCATTCAGTAAAAGAGCTAAAATAATGGCTGTTGCAAAGCTAAGAACCAAATTGATCATACTCATGGCAAGCGTGTTGCGAAGCACTGTCAAGAACGTATCATCTTGAAAGAGAAATTTAAACTGCTTCAACCCCACCCACTGCTGTTTGGAAAATTTCAAAGCCGGACGATAATTCTGGAACGCCATCAACCAGCCCCAAATCGGTACATAATTGAAAATAAGAATATAAATCACGATGGGAAACGACATCAGAATTAACTGCTTCTGATTTTTGATCGTCTTCCAACTTAAACCGACGCCGATTTCCGGATCAATTTTTTGCTTTTTCTTTGGTCTTTTGGACAGTATGGTCACGGCCATCGACATTCCCTCCTAGGAAGTAAAGCGGAGAAGACCCTGAGTCTCCCCCACTCTACTGCATGTTCTATTCTCTTATTTGCTGCTCCAATTCTTAATACGCCAGTTAATTTGTTCATTGATACGATCTTCGATGGCTTTGAAATTGCTTTTGGAAATCTGATCCACATATTCCTTCCATACACCATCAAATTCATCCGGTTTGACCATAATAGCTTTCGGCAAATATTTGACGGCAAGGTCTTCCATCTTCTGATTGGCCACTTTGGCTGGTGAACCATCCACCAGATCAATACTCCACGCTGGGTAGTATATGGGATTTTCCACAGGTGATTTGAAGAACTCTGCCCATGTCTTATGGTTGTATGCCTTCAGCACTTCCTGATCCTGCGGCTTCAAGCTGTCGAAGAATTCCTGTGGCTGTGATCCTGCATCAGTTGCATTTCCGTCACTATACGACCCTTGCATCTTAGGCAGGCCACCCAAGAACGCTTCCGCTTTATTCGCTAGCTTCCATGTATTATCGTCTGCTTTCGCACGCTGTTCAGGCGTACGGTAGAACTTACCATCCTTCACCTCATAATCCTCGCCTTGAATACCCCATTGGAGTGTCTTCTGCCAATCTTCGGTCATAAGTGTGTCAAGGAATTTGATGATTTGAACCGGATCCTTGGCTTTCGTCGAAATCCCGAATCCGCGGTTGATGTTCAAAACTGGACGGTCACGGTAGTGCTCTGTGGCGCCTGGATATAAGAGCGGGAACCCGACGTATGTGCTGCCGAATTTACCTTGTGATTTCAAAGAATTTTCTCCATCGTTAAAATTCCATTGCTGGTCGAACATCCCAATGACGCGACCACTGGCAATTTTAGCTAAGTACTGATCGTAGTTCTGTACCAGTGCTTCCTTATCCATCAAGCCTTGCGCATTGATCTCATTCAGCTTCTTGTAATAGGTCTTGGCAATATCCTTGTCAGCAAAAATTTGCGCTTTCCCGTTATCGACGATAACACCGCCGTCATTTGGGTAACCAGCTAAATGCTCTGGCGGATTAAGCAGCGGGAATTTTCTCCAGTCAAAGCTCAACGTCTCGAACCCGATCATATCTGGATGTTTCGCTTTGTATTTCGCAATGATATCGAAATATTCGTCCAACGTTTTAGGAGTTGGATACCCCATTTCCTTCAGGACATCCTTTTGCAGGTAAAAGCCTGGTCCTCCATACGTAGTATCGTTAACTTGACCACTGAACACGCCGTAAGCCGGCAGAGCATAAAGGTGACCGCTTGCAGGATCCTTGGCCTGATTCCACACGGAGGCATAGTGCTTCTTCAAATTCGGTGCGTACTTCTCAATCAGGTCCTCGAGGGGAATAAAAGCACCGGCAGCAATTAGTTTATCATCCCCAGACATAATATCCGCATAATCACCGCCGGCAATCATAACGCCCATCTTCTGCTGCAGGTCACCGACAAGAAACTCCATTTTTAGGCTAACGCCAGTTTTATCTTTAATCATCTTGTAGATCTTGTTGTCAGGAGTCGGCTGTTGACCAGGGCCACCAATGAACACAGATAATGTAACTGGCTTAATCGCGTCGTTTTTCGTTGCTGCAGGACTTGTCTGACTACCGCTAGGCGAAGGGGTGCTACTTGCCGCATCCTTCGAGTCGGTGCATCCTGTCAACGTTAATCCTAGAGCCAGAACAGGTACCATTGCTGCTAAAACAGGTCGTTTTATTTTCTTAACCATTTTTCTAATCCTCCCTTATTCTCACCATCAAGATGCATGTTTGTATAGGTCAATCATTTATTTGCTTACACTATTTATTATACGCATCAAGAATGCGCTTACAATTCACAGAGTAAAGATATTACCCCTATGAATTACAGCTGTTAATATTCAGTTTATGAAACTATTCTACACTATACAAAGTCAAGACCACGAATACAACCATTATGGGAGGATCGAATATGGAAACAAATATCCTAGTTAGCGGGGCGAGTTTCGCCGGCCTCTCAACAGCCTACTGGATGAAGAAGTTAGGCTACAATGTGACCGTTGTTGAAATCGCCGAAGGTCTCAAAAAAGGCGGTACACCTGTCAATATCCGAGAAAATACTATCGATATCGTGAAACGTATGGGGCTGTTTGACCAAATCCTGCCGAACAGAATAACCATGGAGCTGGTGGAATTTAAAAATTCTGATGATATCACTGAAAGATTGCACTTCGTTCAAAATGACAGTGAGCAGCTTGCGGTAGATGAATATGAAATCGAACGAGATGTATTGCTGAACATGATGTTCAAGGCTGTCAAAGATGATGTCGAGTTTATTTTCGGAGATAGTATAGCGTCTTTAAAAGAAGAAAGTAACGGCGTCGACGTAGCTTTCACGGGGGGGCAAAAGCGCTCGTTTGACCTGGTATTTGGCTGCGATGGTATTCATTCGGCCGTCAGAAAATATTGCTTCGGCGAGGAGGCAGAATTTTCTCATTTCCTTAAAACGTATTTCTCTATCACGATCGTGGATAAGTTGTTGATTCGGGAGAATACAACACAGATGTACAATGAGCCGGGCAAGGCGGTCATGCTGAACGCCTACAACAATAAAACTGATATCCTCCTTTGCTTTTTTTCGGAAAAGGAAATCCCTTACGACTACCGAAACGAAGAACAGCAGCGGAATATCATTTTGAGTCAGTTTTCTGGAGTAGGCTGGCGAACGTCGGAATTGCTGGAAGAAGTGAAGAACTCGAAAACTTTTTACTTTGACAAGCTGTGCCAAATGAAAATGCCGTCGTGGACAAAAGGCAGAGTAGCGCTAGTCGGTGATGCTGGATACTGTGCCTCTCCAGCTGCTGGCATGGGTGGATCATTGGCCATAGATGGGGCGGCCGCTTTGGCGGATGCTTTCCAAAAATACCATGGTGATTATGAACTTGCGTTCCAAGAATACAATAAGAGTTTCCGTCCTTTCATCGAGGAAGTGCAAGCCACTGCGGAAAAATTTGGCATAGAGTATCTAGTCCCACGAACGGAAGAAGCCATTCGCGAAAGATATTCGCAAGAAGTATAACGCCAGCATTGCGCTCATGTAAGAACTTTTGTTCAATAAAACAGCAGCAGTCTAGGACTTTATTTTCTCGTCCATGGCTGCTGCTGTTTTGTATTTCTGGGTTATTTGTAACCCGATAAGTATTCACCATGATGGGGAACATAGTGGTTTAAGTCGAGTGTATGAATGGGTGCCCGGAAGTGGTAAACAACCTCTTATTCCTCAAACGTTCGATACAACATAACGTTTACCGCTTTCGACATGGAACCCGATACAGCCGTTCCCCATATCGGAGTAAGTCACTTCTTCGCTATCTAGCGTTACCCTGACCATTTGCTTGGCTAACACTTTGCAAGTCTGCGTTATTGAAGCTGTGATTTCCGCCTTCGACAAGGAGCCGTCGTTCCATTCCAAATCGATTTCATAGCCTCCTCTGCCCCGCAATCCTTTGACAAACCCGTCTTTCCATACATCGGGCAATGCCGGCAGGAATTCCAAATAGTCTTGATGCGATTGCAGCAGCATCTCTGCGATTCCTGCTGTTGCGGCAAAGTTTCCATCGATTTGGAAAGGAGGATGCGCGTCAAACAGATTGGCATAGACGCCGCCTCCGTTACTCATCGGCGCGTCTCCCTTTACAAGCGTTAACAAATTCGAGATTAGGCGCTCTGCACGATTGCCGTCCTTGAATCTTGCCCATAAGCCGATTTTCCAGCCAAGGCTCCAGCCCGTTCCTCCGTCCCCTCTGATTTCAAGCGATTTTTTCGCAGCTTGAAACAGATCAGGAGCAGACTGCTCCGTAATAAGTCATAAAATGATTGCGGCCAATTAGTAAAAATCCCGAAAGTTTCATTTACAATTTTATCATTAAAATGAACATCACTTAGTTAGAAAAAAATATTTAGAAATAATTCTACGCATGCATAATTATACAATTCATTATTTGATCCTAAACATTCCTTCAATATTGTTATTAATTAGTTTTGTTATTACGACTGTCGTACTCCACCTGTCTACCGTATGGGGAGCATATCACTTTCAAGAGAGCCTGTTATCCATTATTTAGAGTTCATATATTTACGCATATCAAAAGCTACCGCAGCAACAATAATGACACCTTTAATGATCAACTGCCAATATGGACTAATACCGATAAACGTCAGACCGTAGTTGATAACACTGAAGATCAATACCCCTGCCAGAACGCCCGGAACCGTTCCGATACCACCGGAAGTCGATACGCCGCCAACTACGCAAGCCGCAATCGCATCAAGCTCGTACATATTCCCATAGTTGTTCGTTGCACCCCCGGTTCTTGCTGCTTCCAGCACCCCAGCCAATCCATAAAGCGCGCCTGCAATGGAGTAGATGTAGATCAAGTAACGGTTTACGTTGATCCCCGAAACGACTGCAGCGTGAATGTTACCGCCGATGGCATACATGTATTTCCCAAGCTTTGTTTTGTTAAAAACAATCCAAACGATAACCGCCACGACGATGGCAATACTAACGATATAAGGAATGGAGTAAGTCGAACTGGAACCGATTGCACCAGTACCGAGCTGGCTGAAGTCAGATCTCAATCCGCCGATCGGCTGGGACTGGTTCGGTTTCATATCAAAATACAAGGAGTTGGCACCGTATACAGCTACCATCGTACCGAGTGTTGCGATGAACGGCGGAACTTTAAACTTAGCGACGATAATCCCATTGATAAAACCAATCAAAAGTCCGGCTGCGATCGCAATCAGAATTGGCACAAGCAGCGGCAGATACGGAAGGTCCGGGAAAAATTTGCGGCCGTAATCTTCCGTTTGCAGCATCGCAGCCGAGATAACGGCACTCAAACCGACGATTCGTCCTGTCGAAAGGTCGGTACCTCCCGTAATCAAGATAAAGGCTGCGCCCAAGGCAATAATGACACGCGTAGACGACTGCAGCAAAATATCACGAAAAATACTGACGGATAAAAAGCGCGGATCATAGATCGTAATACTGATAACTAGCACAATAAGTACGATATAAATGGCATATTTACTTATGAATCCGCTAATGTCTCTGGACTTTATTGTTCCTGTTTTTGCATTCATGATTTCTTAGCCCTCCATTATGCCGTATGCTGTGCAGCAAGGCGCATAATCTCTTCTTCTGTTGTTTTATTTCCTTCTACGATCCCCGTAAGGCGCCCTTCACACATAACCATGATTCGGTCTGACATCCCAAGCAGCTCAGGCATTTCAGACGAGATCATGTTAGAATGAATAGAACAACAAGAAGAATGTGAGGAAGAGGGGAGAAATCCAATAAAAAAAAAACAAAATCTGTGATATTCCAGAATTAATTAGAAAACGGAGCCCGCGAACCCTCGGTGCTCCGTTTTTGTTGTTTCAAATTTCATTAGAATTTGGTAATCTCAGCGAAAATGGCTATTTGTTGCAGAATTCGTTAGAAAAAAAATTCCCAACCTTTTTAGAGAGTATGCATAAATATACACTATGTCTTTAAAGTGCGGTTACAAGCCTATGCACATATTCAACTTGCAGACACCGTTTTTGTTTTTGTTTTTATTACGATGGATGATCAGCTGCAACTACTGTACCGTAACAATACTGGTATCATCAGAAGACATTCTTCGTGAATCCATCCTGCCATATCGATAGCCACCTTCATTATTAGCTCTATCTTTCTAGTTAAAGTTCTTTTGAATTTCTTCACCTCGTAAATCGGTTCCGGCAAGTACCGATTTAACAGCCCGAAGCCAACCAGCATATCGCCTCTCTCGAATTTGAGAATCAATTGCGGGTTTATATACACTAGAGTCCCTATATAATCGTTTAATCTCATTCTCAGAGTTCCATACCCCAGTGGCTAGGCCACCTAAATAAGCCGAACCCATCGCTGACAATTCGGAGACACCAAAACGTAAGACTGGTCGACCTAATAAATCCGCTTGGAATTGCATCAACAGTACGCTGTCCGCTGCGCCACCATCCGCGAATAAACCCTGGAGCCGTATCCCCGACTCCGATTGAAGCAACTCGATTGCATCGCGCACTTGATAGGCGATACTCTCCCAGGCAGCACGAACGATATGCCCCCTACCCGTTGAACGGCTCATTCCCGTAATGGCCGCCCTTGCATCTGGCTGCCAATAAGGGGCACCGAGGCCAACAAATGCAGGCACCAGATAAACATCTTCATGTTCAGGCACTTCTGTAAGCAGTTGCTCCATCTCATCAAAACTACAGAATAGCCCCAAGTTATCACGAACCCAGTTAAGACTGTCACCGGACGAACGGATCACTGCTTCAAGTGCATATGTTATCTTGTCACCACGTCCCCAGGCAATAGTTTGAACAAGTCCTCCATCTGCCGCTGCGGGCCGATCTCCGACATTCATTAGTACTGATGTTCCCGTACCATATGTTGCTTTAGCTTCTCCCGGCGCATGACATAAATTGCCGTACAGAGCTGCCTGCGAATCTCCGATGACGCCAGCGATCGGAACACTCGCTCCAAGCCAGTCCTGTGAATCCGTATAACCTAGTACTTCATCAGACGATTTTACTGAAGGCAGAAGATTAGAAGGGACTCCAAACAGAACACACATGTCCTCATCCCATTGGAGCGTGTGGATGTTAAACAATGAGGTTCGACTTGCATTCGTAAAATCAGTTGCATGAACACTTCCCCCCGTTAACTTCCACACGAGCCAGGTGTCCATCGTTCCTGCCAACAATCTTCCTTGTTTTAATGCCGCTTGTGCATGTTCTGAGTGCTGCAGCATCCAAGACCATTTGGTCGCCGAGAAATAGGGATCGATCATCAATCCCGTTTTTTCTTTTACCGACGCCTCGTGCCCTTTGGCTTTAAGGGAAGCACACATTTCCGATGTACGCTGACACTGCCACACGACAGCATGATGGACAGGCACCCCTGTTACTCGATCCCAGAGAACGGAAGTCTCCCGCTGGTTTGTCACTGTCAGAGCTGCAATGCTTTCGACGCCTATACCCGCTTGCAAAAGCGCATCGAGAGCACATATCTTTACATTATTATAAATTTCAATGGGATCGTGCTCCACCCAACCAGGCGAAGGATAAATCTGCCTGTGTGGCACAGAACTCCTTGAAACCACACCGCCAAGGCGATCGACGATGAAGGCCTTTGTGCCAGTAGTACTCTGATCAATAGTCAAAATGTATGATTTCATGATTCCCATAATTAGGTGCCTATGAGATCCAAAGCGATTTGTTTCAGATCATTTGCAGTGATCCCGTAGTGCGCAAAAACTTCAGATGTCTTGCCAGCAATTGCAGGCTCATCAGGGATACCCACGATCCTTACAGGAACAGGCTGATGTTGGACGACAACTTCAGCAACTGCGCCGCCCAGCCCGCCATGGATACTGTGTTCCTCTACGGTAATGATGCGTCCAGTCTCACGGGCTGCCGCAATGATCGCCTCTTCATCCAAAGGCTTAATCGTATGCATATTTAGAACTCGGCAGGAAACCCCTGCTTCTCGAAGCGCAGCTTCAGCATCGAGCGCTATGCGAACCGTTTCACCAGCCGCTATGATGGTTACATCCTTACCTTCTCGGAGCTTGACCGCTTTACCAATAACGAAATCGTAGTCGGCCGAATCGTAGACGTCCTCAACAGGATTCCGTCCGATACGCATGTAGGCCCCCCCCTCGTATTTAACAAGCGCCTCCGTCATGAGCTTCGTCTCGTGACGATCGGCCGGCAGTAAAACGGCAAGCCCAGGAATAGCCCGGGTAACAGCAAGGTCTTGAACCGAATGATGCGACATTCCGAGCGCCCCGTAGCTAACGCCTCCGCTGATTCCGACTAATTTTACATTGGTTGCGGAGTAAGCGACGTCCACTTTGATTTGTTCAATACTTCGCATGCTAAGAAAACATGCGGGTGAGGTTACAAAAGGCTTCTTGCCGCTATGCGCGAGGCCAGCGGAAATACCAACGATGTTCTGTTCAGCTATTCCTACCTCAACGAATTGTTTAGGGAAGTTCTTGGCAAAAGGTGCCATCGCTGCTGATCCACGTGAATCACTGGTAAGTACCATGATATCGTGATCACTACTCGCAAGATCCGCCAAGGTCTCGCAAATTACCTGTCGGTTCGGTATCGTGTTTACCATCGTTTAGCGGACCCCCATTTCTAGTTTCAAGCTATCTATTATTGCGGACAGCCCTTCCAGTGCCGTTTCCAGCTCCTGATCGCTTGGCACATGATGATGCCAGTGCGGGACATTCTCGGCGAACGAGACACCTTTCCCCTTCACGGTATTCGCCATGACGAGCGTCGGCTTTCCCTTTACTTCGGGTATCGAATCGAATGTACTCACGAGTGCATCAATGTCATTACCATCCACAGTGACCACATGCCATCCAAACGACGACCACTTCTCCTCAAGAGGTTCTAAGCCCATGACATCTTCCGTAGAGCCGCTAATCTGAAGACGATTACGATCAATAATGCCAACCAAGTTTTCAAGTCTATAGTGAGAACCCGCCATGGCTGCTTCCCAGACAGAGCCTTCCGCCTGCTCACCGTCTCCCATTAGGCAAAAAACGCGGTAGTTTTTGTTGTCTCTCTTACCCGCAAGAGCCATCCCAACGGAAATTGCAAGACCATGTCCAAGCGCACCTGTGTTCATCTCGATGCCTGGCACCTTATTATTGGGATGACCGATGAGCTTCGTACCAAACTGGCTAAAAGTGGAGAGTTCCTCCTTCGGAAAGAACCCGAGATCGGCTAAAATACACCATAAGGACTCGACCGAATGACCCTTGCTTGAAATGAAGCGATCGCGATCATCGAGTTTTGGATTCAGGGGATCGATTTTCATAATTTGATAATATAAAACCGTTAAAATATCCGTATTGCTTAATGAACCTCCGGTGTGCCCTGTCTTCGCGCCATGAATCATCTTCAGTAAGTCCATACGGATCTGCGCTGCTTTAGCTTTAAGTGCCAGCGTATTTATACCGATCACCTTCCTACTCAAAAAAATTATAGTTTTGAACCGCGCAACCATGCCTGAATTTCACGTTCGGTAGGGTCAACCGGATCCGGGGTGAGTCCAGGGATGTAGCTGCAAGCCTCGTAAAGAGCAGGAATAACGTTGGCATGAATACCTACTGAGTGATGTACATAGGGCCCCTTTACGAGCTTTTCTTCCCAAAGCGGCCAGTCATTTACTTCCACCCATACATAGGAACCACGCGTATACGGCCCTTTAATTCCCTTGGCTTTGCCAAGGAACAATTGATATTCGTTATTGTCGCCGTCAAAACGGGCGATCGTCATCCCGCCCCCGCGAATCTCACCTTCATGCGTACCCGGAGCATGATCATCGAACAGGAAATGCTTTCGTAATTTCGGCTTATCCTCAACGGATAGAGAAACGGGGAAGTTCCCGCAGTGGAAAAGCAATTCGCCGTTATCATTCTCAGGATGACGTACCGTAATATCCGCAAAAAAGGTCGGATGGACATTCATTGCCGCTGCCTGTACCATGACAGAGGTAATCGCACCATGGATATCCGTCTCGCAAGTTACGGGGATCTGTTCATCGGTCAGGATCGCATTGGCCAGACATGGCATGATCCCCATCGCATCTTGCAGCGAAGACCAGCATTGGATAGCAATCGCCGTACTGCCTGTTTTTTCAGCATAATGTTTCATCGCGACCTTCAGGGCTGCAATTCGGCGAACATCCGCTTCCGTTACTTCGGACCAATCCAGTTTTGCCTTTATATAGTCAATTGCCGTCGTCAGATCAGAGCTGTTACCGTTCTCAATTTGCTTTGTCGCGCGTTGAATGTCCACCAGTGTTATCGGATAAATTTCGATGCCAAATCGCTCCAACAGTTCGCCCTCATTGCACATCATGGTCCAGAAAGAGGCCGGTCGCGGCCCTATTTGCAGGATGCGTAGGTTTGTGAACTGTCGCACGACGTTGGCTGCCGCAACGAAGTTAGTAAACCCGCGTTCGAACACCGGATCGTTGACTCTCGAATTCGTTACATAAGTAAAAGGAACGTTGAACCGACGAAGTACCTTACCCGTAGCAAATAAGCCACATTGGGTATCGCGTAAACGCATACCGTCAGCAAGCGGGGCCTCGTCGCGCGGTCCCCAAAGCAGAGCCGGTTTGCCAAGCGCTTTTCCTACGCGGGCTACTGTATCCTCGGTACCAAAATTACAATGAGGGAAAAATACGGCATCCACGCTTTCCTGTTTAAACCGGTCTATGATCAAATCGGCGTTGATATGGTCATCGTACAGTAGTCCTTCCTGATTAAGACCTTCAAGATCGACAATATCGATATCCAAACCAAAACTTTCAATCTTCTCTTTGATCAGCACTTTGTAGCGAAAAGCATCTTCAGCGCTAAACACAAACCGACGTGTCGGCGCGTAACCAAGCTTCAATTTTCTCATATGGTCACCTCTTACATATTCTGCTTTTGCTTAATCATTTAACAAATCAGCAATTTGTACTGGCTGTCCCGTCCGGATAGCACGGTTCGCCGCAATTCCAACAAGAATTGAACGGGCCCCGTCCAAGTGATTAGCCGCCCTCTTAAATCGGTCATCTATCGGCTCCCCGAATATATCGTTCAGCAGTACCGGATCTCCTCCGCCGTGACCGCCAACGCCGTTTTCCACTTCAACTTCATAGGGCTTATCAAACATCGGAAACATGCGAATCTCTTTATTTTTTATCGCACCTTCAAGCGCTTTGTCTCCGCCCGAATTAACATACGATTGCTCCATAATTGTCATCTCAAGTCGACCTTTGGTTCCATTAAAAGCAATTCGATAACCTTCCCAAGGGGAATAGGCGTTCAAAGAATAAGTCAGTATAGCCTTATTCTTATAGCGGACAAGAACCCCCATTGTATCCTCAATGTTAATGCCGTCACCAAAAACATGTTGATCGCGAAGATAGCCGTCTTCGTGTTCAGCGTCTAAATACATGGCCTTCAACCGTCCGTTTCGGTCCAAATGGAGTGCGAACGGGTCATCCTCAGCAAGCGGATTACCCGTTGCCCTGTTGTAATATTGGGTAACGCCGCGCTTCTCTGCATTTTCCCGCCCATAAAAGAGCAAATCACCAAGCGCAAAGACCGTTTCCGGTTCCGAACCGATCCAAAAGCTGACAAGATCGAAGTGATGCGTCGATTTATGTACAAGCAGCCCGCCGCTGTTTCGCTTATCGCGGTGCCAGCGCCGAAAATAATCAGCACCATGCTTCGTATTCAACAGCCATTCGAAGTGTACAGAGTTCACTTTACCAATGGCGCCTTCTTCGATTAGTTCGCGGACTTTCGTATGGTGAGGAGCATACCGGTAGTTGAATGTAACGCGAACATTGCGTCCCGTCTTAGCAACAGTATCAAGAATATGACGACATTTTCCCTCGTCTATCGTCATTGGTTTCTCCGTAATCACATCGCAGCCAAGCTCCATCGCACGAATGATATAGGTATGGTGTGTGCGGTCAACACTAGTGACGATGACGGCATCCGGTTTCTCTATTTCAATCATGCGATCGAATGCATCCGCTTTGTAAGTGCGTACCTCAGGGTAATCGTATTTTTGCTCCAACTGCTGCTTCGCATAATCCATACGGGTCTGGTTGACGTCACATAACGCCACCAGCTCCGTCGTTTCCCGAAAGTCGGTTGCAATGGCTGAATAAAAGAAACGTGCCCGACCGCCAGCTCCAACTATCACGTACTTCTTCTTGATCGTCATGCGTTTCACCCTTTTCATGAGGATTATTAAAATCCTTAAACTGTAGCATCGAGCGTAATCAAATCGCTTTCAAACATGTAGCGGCCCGCCCCGAGTCTGAAACGGCTTTCCTCTTCCGTTTTGTTAAGCGGCTGACAGCCCTCTACGTCCCAAGCTCCTGATTCATTCTTGATGTTATCAATGGCGTACACACGGCCGGGAATATAGACCGTAGCCGTCGTATTAACGGGGATCGACACTTCAATCCGAAATGCCTTTGAAGCGGATACATTCCATGCCACCTCAATGGTTCCATATAAGGAATCATAGCTTGCTTTGACCCGGTTCAAGCGCCCTCCCGGTCTTGGCCGGATAATGGTATGTTTAAAGCCGGGTTCATCTGGATCTGCCTCGATGCCTGCCATGTAACGAAACATCCATTCTCCCACCGAACCAAGGGAATAATGATTAAAAGAATTCATAGACGGCGTTTGAAACCCGTTATGCTCTGTCCATCCGTCCCAACGTTCCCAAATGGTTGTGGCTCCATGCTTGATTGAATACATCCAGGAAGGGAATTCCTCCTGAGTGAGCAGCGTATAGGCAACATCCAGCTTATGATGCTCCGTTAGTGCAGGCAGCAAATATCCGACGCCAAGGAAGCCCGTCGACAAGCGGTCTCCTCTCGCTCGGATATCAGCGGTCAGATGGTCGGCGGCCTGATTGTTTTGCTCTTTCGTCAACAACCCGAACTGCAGCGCGAGGACATACACAGCTTGTGTTTCCCCGCGAATACGTCCGTTTTTACCCACAAACGTATTCTGAAATGCTTTGGCAATTGCCGCAAACAAGGATTCATATTTTTCTTGCTCCTGTTTGCGCCCCAGAATCCTGGAAATTTTCGCCATCAACTTTGTGCTGTAAGCAAAATATGCTGTCGCCAACACTTCTTTCGGTGTATCCGCATCAATCGATAACCAATCGCCATAGTCGGCATAATTCGGACGCACGAAATCTTCACTGTTGTCACGGAGATAGTCCACCCAACCCGCCATCGCTTCAAAATTGGTTTCCAGTATGCGAGTATCACCGTACATCACATATAGGGTCCATGGAATAATGACGCCTGCATCGCCCCATCCGGCATTGTCGGGTGCGAACCAGTTCAGGTTCGTATTCCACATTTTATGTCGGATCCATCCTGCGTCAGGCGCCACGTCTGTGAAAGCACCCGACGGCTGCTGGCAGTCGACCATATCCTGCATGTATTTCGTGAAGAAGCGCGACACATTCATGTTGTATGCCGCCGTGCGGGCAAAAATTTGCGTATCACCGGTCCAGCCCAGCCTCTCGTCGCGCTGCGGGCAGTCCGTCGGCACGGAGAGAAAATTCCCCTTCTGTCCCCACGTAATGTTGGCATACAGACGATTAACCATTGCATCATTCGTCTCCAGCCGTCCCGTCTCAGGCATATCGGAGTACACTACTTTACCTATAATAGACTCCAAATCCGGTTCGCCGGGGTAACCAATCAGTTCAACATAACGGAACCCATGAAATGTAAAATGCGGTTCGTACCGTTCCTCCTCAGTCCCCTTCAAAATATAATGGTCCTTCTGCACAGCTACCCGTAAGTTATCCAAATATAAGCTGCCGTCTGGATTCAACATCTCGGCATGGCTGACGGTCACTTTGTCTCCTTTCGTCCCCCTGACCTTCAATTCCGTCCAACCAACCATATTCTGTCCCATATCATAAATGAATGTGCCTTCTTCCGTGCGGCGAATAGAAACAGGCTTTCGATTTTGCATGATACGAACCGGCGGTTCAACCGTTCCGACTAGCAAACCGTTGTATCCAGATCGAACGTCAGGCGTCTCCCAGGCGGCTGTAACCGAGTATCCAGCTTGATCCCAGCCAGTCGGCTCCAGACGGGCATCGTAAGTTTCACCCTTAATCAGATCGGAATAAAGGATCGCTCCATTAGCCGTTTGCCACGACGAATCCGATACGATTAACTCGCTCGTACCATCAAGGTAGTCGATTCGTGCTTGGAGCAGCAAAAAAGCTCTTTCCCCATACACATGTTTCCCAAGAAAACCGACAGTACCCGCGAACCAGCCGTCGCCCAGGATGACTCCGAAGACATTTTCGCCTACTGTCAATTCGTCGGTAACATCGTAAGCCTGCACTTGTACGCGTGTGTCATAATCCGTCCAGCCCGGAGCGAAAAGTGACCCGATCCGACGACCGTTTAGCCGAAGATTATACAAACCAAGCGCAGTTACGTACACGAAGGCACGTTTCACGGGTTTCATAAGGTGAAAGCTTTTACGCAAATAAGGAGGCGGTTGCAGCTCACCTCCCATTTCCGACTTGCGCCCGATCCATTTCGCTTTCCAATCCGCTCGTGACAGCAGACCCATCGACCAGTGGGCGTTCTCACTCCATGCCGATGCTTCCCCGTGACGATCCCAGACTCGGACTTTCCAATAGTAGGACTCTCCGGAGCGTAGAGTCTCCCCTGCGTATTCAATATGGGTCGATTGATCAGATGACATTCGTCCGCTATCCCACATATCGGCCTTTCCTTGATCAAGCAGCTCCTGCGTCGAAGCGACCAGTACTTGATAATAATCCTGAACAGCAGAACGTTCGCTCGATTTAAGTCTCCAGAATAGCCGTGGCCGTCTAACATCGATCCCTAGCGGGTTATGTGCATATTCCGTTAAACATTCAACAATGGTTAAGCTCACAGTTATCCCTCCGTAAGAATTAATCTTTCTAGATAGTATTATAGAAGGTGATGAACTTGCAGTTATGGGGGGATCGATAATAGTTTATAGGGCAAAATCATTAACCTTAGAGAATTAACGATTCAAGCTGATCTATAAAAAAAAAGAGATGAATGAAACAACCTATAAAGTTGAAATCAATCACCTATTATGTCGGGACGATTTTGTATTAAAGTCAAGAAAAGCATAATTGTAATCTCGTTTCATTTTTGTCAAACCCTATTTGAAATCGATTACATTTTTTTGATGAGTGGTTTGAAGGGGGGAAACGACTTAGCAACCCGCTCAAAGAGCGAACCAAAGGAGGAATTAGTTTGAGAAAATGGCCATTATTCATACTTTCCGTCTTCATTTGTTTTACAATGACGCTGAATATCGCAGCAGCATCCCCCGTTGCCGTAACGGCATCGTTAGACGATACAACCGGAATCGTCACCGTCTCCGGCAACTCGGGCTTGGCAGGAGAATATTTCGTAACCGTGCAAGTCCGTGATCCGCTTAATCGTCTTGCTTATTTGGATCAGGGTACAAGCAATGAGGCAGGAGACTATCTGTTTCGTTTTCAATTGAACACAAGCATCTTTGGCACATACTCTGTTTCTGTCGGCGGGGAAGCCGTTGTCTCCAAGACTGAGTTTGTTGTGCGCGATAAGACAGCGCCAGTAACGACCGCAGCCGCAAGTCCAGTTGACGGTAGTAACGGATGGTACGTTACAGAACCGACTGTGACACTTTCTGCGACGGATAACGTTTCAGTGACCCAAACGCTATACCGAGTGAACGGCGGTGCGTGGAACATCTATACGCTGCCTGTCACAGTATCCGCAAACAGCGGCAGTTATTATTTTGAATACAAAAGCATCGATCAAGCTGGAAACGAAGAAGCAGTCAAAACGCTGACACTGAAGTTGGATAAAGAATCGCCGTCCGCAAGCGTCACATTAGATAAGGAAACGCTGTGGCCGCCGAATAAGAAGCTGGTCTCCGTGACTGCTGCGGTATACGCATTCGACCCCATTTCAGAGATCGACTCCATCGTTCTTACCTCCATTACGAGCAACGAACCGCTCCAGCCGGACGATGTTCAGGATGCGCAGTACGGAACATTCGACACGACGTTCACTCTCCGTTCGCAAAGAGCCGGTGCAGGTTCCGGACGGGTATATACCATTACCTACACGGTTACAGACAAAGCCGGGAACCTCTCTACAGCTGCTGCGACGGTGATCGTGCCTCATGACCAATCCGGCAAAAATAAATGATGACCTATCGGAGGTGTTAATTTGAATAAGAAGTCCATGCAAAAATTATTTCAGATCGTTATCGCTCTTACGTTGATCAGCGCGCTTTTTGGAGTTAACCCTAATGAAACAAGGGCATTGGCCGCTGAAGCACCGGCTGAAGACGGATGGAACGTGCTCATTGACGACAATTTTGAGGACAAGCCAATCAGCACGGATGCGGAAGAATTAGGCTATCTTGTATACGAGCCCATGCTTGAGGAGGGGAATGCCGGCAGCCTGAAAGGTGACGCTTCTGTGCTCAAGGCCCCAGGTAAATCAGGCAACAGTCTGTATGTATACGATAATTATAATTCGGTTAGCAATGTCGCATATCGAAATCATACGAGAATTGTCAAAACGTTTGAGAAGCAAGAAGGCATTGTCGTTGCGGAAGTTTCCTTCATGCAGCCAGGGCCGCAACACGAAAGAACGAAGGTATTGAACCTGTTAAGCAGCAGCGGAGATTACATCGCTAGAATAACCGCTGATCCAGCACAAGAAAAATTCGTGTTCGATGCCAAGACAGGACCTGATAATATGTATCCATATGAACCAAATCGATGGTACAACATCAAGCTAGTCGTCGATATCGTCAATGATCAAGTCATGGTTTATGTTGACGGCAACCTTTGCTTTTCCAAACAACCGACTGTCGAAGTCCGGAGCGCCGGCTCCACCACAAGCGAGAAAATCAAACAAAACGTCGCGATGCTGGAAATGCTTACGTCAGGCGGATCGCCAAATCCGGTCAATGCGTTCTATGTATCCCATATCAAGGTATATGCAAAACCGCCTGCCGTGTCTCCTGCAGCTCCTACTGGAGTTACAGCGTATCCACGGGATAAAGAAATCTATGTGGAATGGACTCCGTCGGCAAGCGCCAGAACGAATAACGTCTACGTGGCCACCAAACCGGACGCGGCAGACTCAGAATATGTCAAAGTCATTGACAAATATAACAAAAAATTTGTTCCCAACGATTATGTATCGATTACTAAGCTTGGGACATCATCCGGAAGTCCGCTGCTTGAGAATGGGAAAACGTACTATGTGAAAGTCACCCAAAACACCAGACTCCTGGCAAAAGGGACCGACTCGGATAATAATGAGAGTCCTCTCTCCTTGTCGCAAGCAGTTGCCGTTACACCGAGCCCCAGAAAAGTTTTGGATTCCACCGCTTCGAGCGTCATCCAGAATGTTTACGTAAACGACACCAAAAACATTGCAGACTGGTCGGTGCATAGCGGTCTGACTGAAGGCAGCTTGCCCTATGGCGATTCGCAAAGTGCAATAACCAAATTATCTTCAAGCTACACCGGGGTCGATTGGATTCAATCAGCAAATGCTTCCAACGCTTATACAGCTAGTGAGGTACTCACCACTTTTACTGTTGCTGATGATACGGACGTTTTTGTCGCTATGAGCCAGAAAACCATGGAAGCCAATATTTCATGGCTGTCGTCATGGACCAAAACGGGTGATGTCATTGAACTGGATGGCGGCTCAGAGGTCTTCGATTTATACAAGAAGAGTTATGCTGCGAATTCGCAGGTAGCGCTAAACAAAATCGGGCAGACAGACAGCAATGGCTATTTCGTACTCGTAAGAGCCCGTTCCATCCAGTTAAACTCCTTTGCGTTTATGGACTGGAGCGGTAACAAAATTTCCAAGTTGTCTCCGGGGATGAACGCGACGGCCAAAGTTGAGCTTACGAATAACACGGCTGAGAATCGAGCATTTGTTGTAATCTGTGCGTTGTACGACGATAGTAATCGACTAGTTACGTATACTTCCGCATCCGTCACCACGCGCCCAGGGGAAAAGAGAACATTAAACACCGGATTCAAAGTTCCCCAGGATATAGCTGGATATCGGGCAAAGGCCTTTATTTGGGACAGCATTAAAACCATGAAACCTTTGTCGAACAATATAACGATTCAATAAGATACGAGGAGGCAAAAATGAGAAGAACATTATCCATGTTTCTATGCCTGTTTATTGCGGCAAGCATGATCCCTTCGCTTGTTTCTGCGGCAGTACTCACTCCGGCCTTTCCGGGAGCTGAAGGCGCAGCCATGTATATTACAGGGGGACGCGGAGGAGATATTTATGAGGTAACGAGTCTTGAAGATTATACTTCCAATGAGCCCCCCCTTCCAGGAACACTGCGTTATGGGCTCACTAAAGTCGCGAATAGCAATTCAAAATCAACGGTCATTGTTTTCCGCGTTTCCGGCACCATTCATTTGAAGGAGAAAATAAAAACGAGTGTTTACAATTTAACGATTGCAGGGCAAACTGCACCTGGAGACGGCATCGCGATCGGAAATTATTCGGTGTCTCTAGGTGGATCCAATATTATCATCCGTTATCTTCGCTTTCGCGGAGGCTTTGCCGAGCTGGACGATACGTTTTCGCCCAATGCTCCGAAAATGATCATCGATCACTGTTCTTTCAGCTGGAGCACGGACGAAGTGCTGTCAACCAAAGATAAGAGCAATATTACGGTTCAGTGGTCGATCATCAGCGATTCTTTAAACATGTCCATCCATGATAAGGGAGCCCACGGGTACGGAGGCATTTGGGGCGGCACCAATATGACTTTTCACCACAATTTAATTGCCAGCAACAACAGCAGAAATCCAAGATTAGACCGTGATTTCAGACTTGAAAAAGACGCCCCGCTGCAGTTCGATTTGAGAAACAATGTCATGTACAATTGGGGCGCCAACAGTGCATATGGCGGAGAAAATGCAACAGGCGTCAATGTCGTAAACAACTACTTTAAAGCGGGACCCGCTACATTTGACGACGTGAAAAACAGAATTTTCAATCCATGGTCCGAGCAGCCCGGGAACTATTATGTTCAAGGCAACTACGTCAATGGCTATCCGGATATAAGCGCGAATAACTGGGCTGGCGGCGTTCAGCCGGAATATGGACTGGGCACCGTCAACCGCCTGGCAAACCCGGCTTCCATCACATATAAAAATACCGACGGCACCGTTGTCGATACGACAGTTACGACAGACTCCGCTATAGATGCATACAGCAAAGTCCTCGATCAAGCAGGAGCCATGTTGCCGAAAAGGGATTCTCTTGATGCTCGTATCGTAAACGATGTAAGAAACGGTTCTGGTAAATTCGCAAATTCACCCGATGGAGATGGTGGCTTCCCGGCTTTGGCCGAGTCGACTTTGCCTGTTGATTATGACAGTGACCACGATGGCATCTCTAACGCATGGGAAGAGGCGCATGGTCTCGATCCTAGTTATGCGTTGGATGGTAAAGCCGACAGCGGTGACGGATATACACAACTGGAGAAATATTTGAATTCGCTTGCCGGCAACGGATCAAGCAATCCTGTTGTGGCCATCTCCAGCCCCACTGCTGATGCAAGGCTGCAAGCGAATCATGACATTGTCATTGAGGCATCGGCATCTGACAGTGACGGCGCCATTTCCAATATTGAGTTTTCTTACTATGATACAAAAACGATGAAGTTGAATCCGTTAGGAAGGGTTAACTCCGTGCCGTACACGTTTACTTGGACAAATGCTCCCGAAGGAACTCATTATTTGTATGCAAAAGCAACTGACAACACAGGCACTCAAACATTGTCAAGCATGGTCGTTATTCATGTAAATGGAACCAACGGTACCGGACCCTGGACGTCAGTAGATGTTGGAACCGTGAAAATCCCAGGAACAGCAAGCTTATCAGAATCCAGTAGCACTTTTATCATAAAAGGAACCGGTGAAATCGGTGCAAGCGATGACGGGATCCATGCTGCGGATGCCTTTCAATACACGCACCGTGACATTTCAGGCGACATGGAATTAATCTCAACAGTAAGCCTCCAGAATCCCTCGGAATATGATAACGGCGTGAAAGCCGGCCTCATGATTCGCCGGGATCTGACCGAGGATTCACCTTTTGCCATGATTACCGTGAAGAAGGAAGAATATTACGGATCGCGCATCCATTTTATGAGCCGCTCGGCCCAAGGGGAATTAGTTGTATCAACAGCGAAGCCCAATGTTGAATTGCCGGCATTGTTGAAAATCACCAGGTATGGTAATGAAGTCAAAGGATTAGTTTCTATTGACGGCGGTTCCAACTGGGAACTGGTAGGGGCTACCACACTTGATTTGCGGAATCATGCTTACATCGGGATGGCTGTTGATGCAACGAAAAGTACAAACAACTATGATTATTACAATTCGTCGATATTTGAGAGTACGAAGCTGCGAACAAATAACATAACTGGCAATGTCTTCTCCGTCGGAAACTTACAGACGAACAATGATGACGGAGATACTTCGGTCAGCGCGCAATTTATGAATCAATCGGAGCTTGATAAAAATGGAGTATTGGTCATTGCACTCTATGATTCAAACGACAACATCCTGAACTATTCTTATTCCAGCGATTTAGTTGAAGGTCAAGGAACCAGGGAACTAACCGCCACCTTCCAGATGCCTCTTGATCCAGCTCAATATAAGCTAAAGGCATTTGTCTGGGATCAGCTAGCCAGCAAAAATGTAATTTCTAATATCGTTGAGCTGCCTTGATGCAGCAAGAAACCCCTGAGGCAGCGCCTCAGGGGTTATTATTGTGCCTTGCAATGCGTTGAAATCTACGCCTCAAGCCATTATTAGTCCGAATTGACGAACCAATCATTCTTCATCGTAGCTACTAAACGTCGATGACCTTGAAATTCCTCATAGATATTAAAATCATACGATTTAAGAAATGATAGCTTGTAGATCAAATCCCCGTTCTGCAAGCTAACTTTGAAATCGTTGTACTTTCCTACTTTCAGCTTCGACTGCGGCGTCTCCGGAGATTCATTCGATTGCAGCTCGAAGCTGCTCAAATCAGATGACCATTCAATCGCCCTCACGCCGTTCGTATCGTTGATCTGAAATACAATCTTACGGCCCTCGGTGCTGACATTCGTGCTCATATCTTTAACAATCTCATAGTTGAACTTCAAGGAGAGTTCCTTGTTATCTAGCGAAGTGCCGAAATGATCAATGGATATCGTATAGGGTGCAAGCGATATTCCCTTCAGCGGCGTCTTCACCTCGCTCTTTTCTTGCGGCAGCCAGAATGCGAAAGGCTTAACATACATGTCTGCATCGGACGAAGTGTCCTCCTCCCCCGGAGGATTAACCGAAACAAGCTTGCCGCCTGCTGCAACCGCCTCACCGAGCAGTAAATTCATGCCGGTTGTATCCACATCCTTTGGAAGCATGCTGGAGACGATGATTAGTGCTTTTCCTCCGGGTCCCACCTTCTCTTTTACATCCAACACGTTTGCCGGGTAAACGGTACCGCTTGCTGAGCGAAAGTTGGCAACCAGTTTCGCTAGGTTTGTGTATCGCTTCTCCTGATTTTCTATCAGTACCTGTACCGTATACTGATCAGTCGATTGACCTTGATAGGTATTGACATTCTGGATCGAGAACTTGGAATGATAACCCGAGTCAGTCAGCTCGAACGAGGACTCTGCATCAATGATTGGAACCCTCAACATGTCAGCTTGAGTCTCAAACTTCAACAAGTCTACTATTTTCCCCTCGGACGTTTCTTCCTGCAGCACAAGCTCTAGATTCGAGAATTCATACGTATACGGAACTTTAGCAGCCATTTGCAAACCGACAAAGCTGCCTTTTGGAATTCCTAGTACTTTGGCGGGGATGATGACCTTCGCCTCTACCTTCACCTTTCCATCCAACAGAAAGTACCCGGTCATATTGGGAATTGGCAGCGAATCTGAGCCTTTATTCATCAGCGATATGTCAGCCGACAAAATGTCCTCGTCTTCCCAGGGTAGCCGATACATGCCGTTCATCTTTGCCGTGTACATGCCATTCTCGTCTGTAAATTCCACTTCTTCGCCTGCACCTTGCACATCTTGCTCTGTAACTTTCGGCATTTCCAAGTAAGCAATCGGCACGTTCAACTTCAAATCTGACAAGTACTGTGTAATGACAATCTGCCAGCCTTCAGTTGATACCGCTGCGGGGACGCTTCCTGTAAGCGTAACCTCCTTTGTTTCCTGGGAATTCACAACAAGATCTTTTAACCCTTTAGCTTGAAGCGGATACGTATATCCTTCCGACGAGCGAATCGCAAACTGGTATTCAGGTACTGCCATGCTGTATTTTCCTAAATTTGAAAATAGCAAAGTTAGGTTAGTCAAATTATTCTTTTCATTTTGGCCAAGTGTAAAATTGGAAAGCGTGACGTCCATGACTGTTCCAGAGATTTTGACTGCTTGCGAGCTTCCTGCTTGAGTCACCTGTGTAAAATCATCAGGGACTGGAATTTCGCCGAGATTACGTTCAAATGAGTCGAGGGAGAAGTCCCACTTCCCAAGACTAAATGTCAAATCTTGCAATGACGTCGAATCACTTATCATGGCGTAATAAGAAAATTCTTGCGAAGAACCTGCGGCAATTTTCATTTTTTCTTTGTCCTGCGGCATCATTTTCGCCGAAAATTTCTCGCCATTCTTGCCATACAGGCGAACCAAATAATCAATCAGCGATAAACTCTCTGCACCTTTATTCGTGATGCTCAAAGTGAACGTCACGATATTACCGTTAAGATCAGAAAGTAGGTTAAGCTGCTTGATCTCAGCGTAACTGTCTGCGCCAAGCTGAATACGATCGAATGCGATAGACGTCTCAGCCTTGCTGCCGTCTGCGAACACGGTTGCAGGCAACAGCGAACTCATTAGGACAGCTAAAGCAACGGACATGAGGAGTGGGGAACGTTTACAAATTTTAGTCATCGGCAGTTTCCTTTCCGCCTAAAGTAGTTTGTTGAAGACCAAATTCAAATCTATGCTTGGTGCCTCAGTGTTTCTAACCCAAGCAGCTCCTCCGGCCTCATTGCCTTTAGTTGCTTTTCGTATAATTCACGATATAACCCGTTGTGTGCGAGCAGCACCGAATGCTTGCCGCATTCGACAATCCGCCCCCGATCGATGACAAGAATTTGATCGGCCCGGACCACCGTTGCTAGACGGTGCGCGATAACGAACGTCGTACGCCCCTCCATCAGTCGTTGCAGCGCTTCAGTGACCAAGTGCTCGGATTCTGCATCCAACGCCGATGTAGCTTCATCCAAAATTAAAATTCGAGGGCTCTTAAGCAGCGCTCGCGCAATGGCAATGCGTTGCTTCTGCCCTCCTGAGAGCCGAACACCGCGTTCTCCAATCATGGTTTCATAGCCGAGCTCCCACTCTTCAATAAACTCATGAGCATTGGCAGCTAGTGCCGCAGCGAAGATTTGGTCCTGTGAAGCATTAGGGTTCCCGTAAGCGATATTCTCTAAGACGGTGCCTGAGAACAGGATATTATCCTGCAGCACAAGGGCCATGTGGCTTCTCAGGTCATGTAAATCATAGTCACGCAAATCTAACCCGTCTAACAAAACACTGCCTTCATCCGGATCATAGAAACGAAGCAGTAAATTAATAATCGTAGACTTCCCTGCACCGCTGGGACCGACAAGCGCTATAACATCGCCGCTCTTTGCTTTGAAACTAATTCCTTTAAGAGCTGCCCTGGTCTCCAATACCATGGAAGGCGGAACAGGTCTCATTTTCGGCGGAATCCAATAAAAGCGTTTGGCAGGTTTCTGGCGCTCGACCAGATCTTTATCCTTCTGTTCCACTTCGGCTTGCTGCTTTTCAGGCCTTTCGATTACATAATCAAACCCGACTTGATCAAATTGAATTTCGCCTTTACAAGTTTTCAGTGGTATGGGATTGACTATATTCTGGATCTCAGGTTCAATATCGAACACTTCAAAAATTCTTTCTACGTTAGCAAGGGAATTTTGAATTGTGACGTTGACATCGGAAAAACGCTGAATGGGACCGTACATTTGGGATAAATAAGCTTGGAATGCAATCAATTCGCCTACCGACATCCTGCCCCGGATGACCATAGTACCACCTACAAACCAAATGAGCAGTCCACCAAAATCTTGAAATGTTTGACTAATTCGGCCAAGGGTATTCGATAGAAATTGAGCCGTCATCGCATAAGCATAATGAGCCGAGGCTTGCTTCTTAAAACGGTTCAACTCCATACGTTCCCGGTTAAAGGCCTGCACAACTTTCATACCGGCAATACGCTCTACAAGCACGCCAGACATGCGCTCCATCTGCCGATGCACGGAACGCCACGCATAACGAATATGCACGTTAGCGTTCGTAAAGGTTAAATAATAAACCGGGAGCAGCCATAACGAGAGCAGGGCCAGCTTCCATTCCATATGAAATAGCATAAATCCGGCGAAAAGCACGAGAAAGAGGTCGATAACCAGATTGATAACCCCAGCCCCGACCAAATTTTGTGCGCCATTTACGTCGTTGAGGATTCTTGAGACGATGCTTCCGACCTGACGGCTATCATAAAACCGCTGTGACAGCTTTTGCATATGCTCATAGAGTTGAAAACGAATATCGATAACCATCGAATTCCCCATTTTGGCCATGACCCATTGTCTTGCATAGTTCACCACGGTTCCGAAAACGTAGACGCTCCCCAACACAGCTATCACCTTGGACAACGTCCATGAACTGCTTTTAAGCGGAAGCACTTCGTCGATCAGCACTTTTGTCATCCAAGGTACGGTCATAGGTACAATAAATTGCAGGATACCTAGTCCGACAATCGTAAAGATCATGTAGCGATATGGCTTTAAAAATTTAAAGTAACGCCGTATAAGACGGGAACTTACCTCTTTCTGCATCGTACACCTTCTTTCCTCATAGGATGCTATCCGACTGTCTAGCAGTCACGATAACCCCCTTCGCACCCGTTCAAAAAAATCCAGCGGTCCGACTTGACCGCCTTTCAATACGACTTCCAAACCGTCTATACGTTCATCGTGTGAAAATGCCCGGCATAGCGGTCCGCCGGGAACGATAGGCGCAATCATTTCCATGGCGTACATATTCATTCGCTTAACAGCAAAGCCTGAAGTATCTCCTCCGGCAAATACAATTCTTCTGAGTCCTGTAGATTGAACAAGTTCTCTCGCCATTTCGCCCAAACGCCCGCCAATCCGCTCTCCGCTTGATGCTACATTCAGCCCGCTCATTCTCAACAGATATTGAGTCTCCTCAATAGACTCGTCATGCGGTCCCAGCGCTGTATATAGAACAACGTTCTTGCCGGCCCTAAGCAAACGCTCAGCCTCTTTAAGCAGACGTAACTGTGTCGTTTTGGCATCATCCTCGAAAAAAAGAGTCACGGGTACGCGAATACCCGCATATCCATGCGCCAAAGCCCAGTTGATCTGTGCACTCGTCGCAGGGGAACAACTGCCCGACACTACGAGGAGCTGCTCAGCGGGATCTACCTGTAAACGGGGGGAGGCAGCAGGCAGCGTACCGTGCACACGCCAATGGGAGACGAGTGCATAGTCCACCCCCGAGGAGCCTACCACAAACAACGGCGCTTTCTCGCTCTCTTCCGCAAGCAAACCGCCGATTTTCACAAGATGTTCATCTGTCAGTACATCGAATAGCAAAATATCCGGGGCTTGCCGAAGCCTCTCATCTAAGCGATCTTTCAGCATCGCTCCACTCTGCTCCAAATCCAGGACATTCATAAGACCGATCGAGCTGGACGTCTGCCCAGCCAAATGAACCCGAAGATCCGCTTCATTCATCGGCGTAACCGGGTGCTGTGTCATATTCGGATGCCGATCCAGACGAAGAGTGGCCGTACCATCTCCTGTAAAATGGTTACCAAACACGGTATACCGCTTTAGTACAGGCGATCCTGCCAAAAGGGGCGTAAACCGTTGATCTGGGAACACTTCCCGTCCTATATCAATGACTTTCCCAATGCTGCCCGTTAATGGAGATGAATCAAATGTGGAACAAATTTTGTAATGTAGGATCGGCGCCTGAAAAGCCTTTAGAGCAGTTAGTGCCGGACGAAGAGTCTGCTCCATGTCCTCTGGACTCATCGTCCGGCTCACGCCGGCCACGCCAAAGCCGTCGTAATGGCTAAATTTCTCGTCCCATAATGCCTTGTCGGGAATGTCCATAAACAAGATAACGCGCAGACCGCCGGTTGTCAGCGCCTCAAGCACATCCGTGGAACCAGTGAAATCATCCCCGTAATAACAGATCCGCATTCGCTATCGTCTCCCGCATTCGATTTAAGGCTTTAGCCGAAAGCGGCTAAAGCCTGCTTTAATTCAGGATGTTTATCGGCATGCACCTCCAAAGGAATTCCCGCAAGCGCCGCCTCCCATCCCTGCACAAGACTGCGAAAGCCTGCACCAGGTCCGCCTGGATGCGCATGAATGCCGCCGCCGGCGATATTCATCAGATCGACTGTGCGAAGCGTCCTGAATGTTTCGGGTGCCGCTCCCGCCCACTGCTTCGATGACAATACGGGGAGCACTGTGTCGGTTGGATCGAACATTGGCGTTAAGCAATCGTTCACGCTTTCGATGACGGATGCATTGCTCTCATAGAACTTGTTATTGAGTCCGCTGACATGCAGATGATCCACGCCGGCCAAACGGCACAATTTCTGATAGGCAGCAAAGGACATGCCGAGATATGGGTATCGCGAAAGCATGCCCCACTGGTTCCGATGGCCGTGGATACAAACGGGCGCATACTTTCTAAGGTGCGCGAGGCCCGCAAACCCGACACTGTTTATGCTGACCATGACGCAGTTACCACCGGATTTCACGACCGTTTCGAGATGGTGCAGCATCGGATCGATATCGTCGGTAATATTAAAAGCGTACATTGTTTTTTTGCCCGTGCGATCCGCAGCCCTTTCAATTTCTTCCATCACAACCTTTATGCGTTCGGATAGCGGAGCATACGGCGGATTTCCGTGAATCTCATCGTCCTTGATAAAATCAATTCCGGATAAGGCAAGTTCCCGGACAATAACCCGAAGCTGATCGGTCGTCAATCCGATGTTTGGTTTGATGATCGTCCCGATAATCGGCCTGCCATGAACACCAGTTAGTTCCCTCGTGCCGGAGATACCGTATCGCGGACCTTCATACCGCTCCTGAAACTGTTGAGGCAACTCAAGATCGAGCAGCCGGAGCCCTGACAATTCTTCTAGTTCATACAAATTGCCCGCAACCGTCGCCAACAAGTTCGGAATGGATGGTCCTATGTTCGCATATGGAAAGGCGATCTTCACGACACCACGATGGAATACACCTTTGCTGCCCAATGGCACCTTAGCTCCTGGCAGTGAAGGAAAAGGCGATATGTCCAACTGTTTAATAGATAAAATCTGACCACGGTGCTTTTGTTTCAAGCTTTCCGTTTCGTTCGGCAGTGGCAAGAACGTACCTGTGGACTGCTCGCTCACGATAATTTCACTCGCCTGCTCCAGCGGAAAGGCGGTCTCGATCCAATAAGTTGCAATGACTTGGTTGTTTATCAACATGGATATTTCCCCTGTCTTTCCAATTCGGCACGGACAGCCATCATGCCTAGACGGGGGCTGGCATACACCGGAAGACCAGTTTCCTGACACAGCACCTTTTCCATTCTCGCCATAGACCCCTGTGCCAGCACAAGTGCATCCGCCTTGTGTGCTACCGACTTAGCCGCCTCATAAATAAGCCGATCATGCTCCTCAGGCTGGCCAGAAATTAAAGCTTGATAAGCCCCTTCCGCCAAGGCGTCAAACACACAGACATTTCGGCTTTGAAACTCAGCCTCTCTAAGCAGTAACTGCCTGGTCGGTTCGAGCGTAGTTGGCAGCGTAGCCAGTACACCGATCTTTTCGAAATTTTTAGTCGCTAAACGAGCCATTTCATCGTCAATCTTCACGATAGGAATGTTGAATAACGGCCGCACCAAATCCGCCACTTCCCCTACCGATGAGCAAGTATTGAGGATAAGATCGGCTCCGATATCCTCTGCGTGCCGATAATACTGAACCAAACGGCGAATTACCGCAGTAGTCACGCTCCCCGCCTGAATTACATCGGCAATCAAGCTGTCGTCGATAATGTTGACAAGGCGGCAGCCTGGCAATTCCTCCCGAAACAGCGTCCCAATGCGTTCGGAGAGACCTTGGCCTGTGTAAACCGCAACAACTGTTATCATCCTATCTCCTCCTTTAGCTTGCTGAATCACTCATGACCGGGATGACTTTACCTAATCGGCCCTCTTGCAAGAGCCAACTATCCGCATCTGGAATATCGAAATACCGGAGCATTCCCGGCAAAATAAAACTTAAGGAATCATTTTCATCGTAAAACGGTTCCTTTATCCACTCGGCAATACTGCTCATTCGGTCATCCAAACGTACGCTTCTGACGCGAGCATCGAGCAGCGTCGCTAACTCAGCGTAGATGGCGTACTTGCCGCTGCCGTAAAGCTCGATATCCTCTGAATCGATGTTTTTCATAGTTGTTACGAGTTCTATCGCACGCAATACATCGTATGTTCGTACAGCTGCCATACTGTCGCCAAGCCACATTAACTCATCGGTATAACGGTCCATCATGCCGAAGCGCTTAAAAGGTCTCTCCTCAGGAGAATTCAAGTACGGCAGAAGCGAACCGATGCCCACCGGGTTCAGTACCATTGCTATGCGCCCGGAAGCGCAGGTTTCCTCGATCCATTTGGCATGCGTATCAATTTGTCGTGTGCCCCCGTCCCATACGGCAATTGTAACCGGCAGTCTGCGGCCCGCCAGCTCCGAAGGGAAAAATTGCAAAGCATTATTTAACAAGCCCTTCTGGCTCCACCAGACCGTCCTGAGCGCCCACAGCTGCTCCACCTCACCGCCCCCGGAAAGACGCGGGTTCAGATCGCATGGTTTGCGGTTGAAATATACGGCATTGCGCAGCCACCTCAGTGCCTGACTTTTGCGCGTCCCCTCCGGCAGCGCTCGACGCGCTTTTTCCAACTCTGCCAAACGCTCCATCGTTTCAGCGTGGGCATTACGGGCATGGGCGCATTCGCCTATGACCTGCCCGCTCTGTGTGCACCAAAGCTGATCCGCTGGCAGTAACTGTATGACTTCATCAGGCGGTGTAACCTTATGGCCTAACAGGTGTTTGGAGAAGAACTCAGCTGCCGTACGGGCCAACGGAATCGAAAAGCGGTGTGCATTCTCATCCTCGAAAATATCCAGTTGTTCTCCCTTGCCGTACATGTCCCAAAATCTTCGGTTCACACCAACAGTATGGCGTGGACCCTCGATCGGTACGGAATCGTACGTTGTAGCGAGCACCAGTACAGGTCGAGGCGCCATCGCGAGCACGATATCTTCATGATCGAAGCCTAATGCAGAGAAGCCAGGCCATTTTTGCTCGGCATCTTGCGCTTTGCCAGTTAGAAGGAAGTACGGTCGGTTCATGATGAATCCGCCTGGTGCGGCAGCAGCGATACGCTCGTCGTACAACATAAGCAGAGATGTCTGCGTGCCTCCCCCGGAATGGCCGGTAACCCCGATCCGTTTTGGATCAACTTCCGGTCTCGTACATAAATAATCGATTGCCCGCACGGCATCGTGCAGCATGTAGCGCGCGAAGCTGTCGCCAAGCGGCAAGCATTGCCGGCCGACATTTTCATGCTCCGTCACGCTCGTCATCGGAGCCCGCCCCGTCTGAGGATCATAGAAGCCAAACCGCTCTCCTTGACCTATTGGATCGAGCGACATAACGATGAGACCAGCATGAACCAAGTAGTGACAAACGGTCTGATATTCGTCACAATGCTTCGCCTGTTCGCGGTGCCCACATAGGAGCAGCACAGCGCCTCGGGGCTCTATGATCCCATCAGGCAGATAGAGATTAGCTGTTGCATACACTTGCGGCCTGGATTCGAAAATGATTTTCTCTACACGAAAACCATTCCCTAAGACGCTACCGGTTATTTGCGGATTGAGCGGAGTATCCAAAGCCGGCATACCACCGAGGCAGTTGATAATTTCCTCGCGGATCTTCTTCTGCCTCCGTACAAGATCGGCTTTATTTTCAATGGAAGCTCGCGCCTTTTCACCAAGCTCGGCGGCATGCATGGCGGATTCGTAAATCCACCTTGGCAGCTGGCTTTTTACATCAAAATGAGCGATTTGAACATTTTCAAATTTTTCAAACACGATGAGGCCCTCCCCCTTTTGACACTTCTGCCAGGTCTGGCCCGACCAGAAGATCGGTTAAACGTATAGGTTGATTCGCATAGGCCGACTTCCATACCGCTTCTCCGGTAAGCACTGCAAGCGCACCAGCCTCAGCACCCGCCATGATTTCATAAGAACGCAGCGGATCAGGACCTAGAAACAAGTCCTCCAAAATCAATGGATCTCCCCCGCCATGCCCTCCAGCTCGCGGTACGACATGAATCGTTTCTTTACCACCAAATAGCGGGAAGTAATCGATCGTTTGCTCAGGTACATGGAAGGAGGCCCTCCCGGACATGATTTCCTTGGTTTCGATTCTGCCCTTTGTTCCATTAATAGCTAGCCGATAGCCTTCGTATGGCAGAGAGAAATTAACAGAATAGCTAAGCATCGCACCTTTGTCATACTTAACAACCGCTGTATACGTATCCTCGATATCAATTTCGGAGTCGAAAATGCACCCGTCAGGGCGGTATCCCGTAAAGTTAGCAGGCTTAATCTCAAGCGCTGTGACATGGTCGTCAGGAGGCACATTCTCTTTGCTCCGTGATGACCATCGCATGAAATACGTGCAAGACTGCTTGACTCGGCATGTCCCGCAGTGTCTACCATCCTCTTTCGTGGGATTAAACTCTCCATCCGGACCAAAATAATTGAGCGCCCCATACGCAAACGCTTCCACAGGTTTTTGGGCGATCCACCAATTCACAAGATCAAAATGATGCGTGCTTTTGTGCACCGACAGTCCGCCGGAGTTGCTACGTTTGCGGTTCCATCTCTTGAAATAGCTTGCCCCGTGATACGTATCGAGGTACCAATTCAGATCAATGGAAGTTACCCGACCAATTCTGCCTTCTAGAATCATTTCCTTAATTTTGGTATGAACCGGTGAGTACCGATAATTGAAGGTAACATGCAGCTTGCCTCTGCTGATGCTCTGCGCATCCAGAACCCGCTTGCAGTCAGCCCCGTTAGTCACCATCGGTTTCTCCGAAATGACGTCAAGATGATGCTTTAGGCCCCCTACTATATAGTCGGCGTGGGTAAAATCCACGCCTGCGACGATCACTGCGTCAGGATTCGTTTCCCGTATCATCCGTTCAAACTGATCCGGAGCATATACCGGGGTTCCAGACAGCGACGGAAATTTCTTGAAACAATTTGCAAAGCGTCCCGGATCTGCATCAAGCAGTCCGACAATTTCACAATGCTGCTGGAACGTCTCCAGCATAGGACGGATAAACATGCCGTTCGCCCTTGTACTTACACCGCAAATGACGTATTTTTTTTTTGCCACGCTGTTCTCCCTCCTCGCTTCTACTGTTAAGTATACAAAGTCGCGCATGGCAAACCATTAGTGAAAACGACTGTCATTATAGGTCAATCCTGTCGGGGGAAGGGGAAGGAAAAGAAAGTACCTGCGTAATAAAAGCATGGTCGTTTCTCATCTCGAGAACAGACAAAAGCCCCGCCGGAAAAACCGACAGGGACTACGCTATGTTGCCTAATTCAGGATAATTGTAGTCTTAGCCTTCTGAGGTCAGGAATATTGTAGACTTGACCATCTGAGTTCCTCCGACAACATAAATGGTGAATTGTTGAATGTTGTTTGTCGTTTTATCACTTCTATTCGGATTGCGGGTATACGACAAAGTCAAATCGGAATTGACTGAAACCGAATCCTGTTTGGCTGCATCGGTTTCTGTATAAACAATCTCACCGATAAACATTTGCAAGCCGATCATGTCTACTATGGAAGACATTTGATCTTGTTTTTTAACGGCAGTGGCGCAAGCGGTATCTTTATTCTTATCGTCCCTGCAATAATTGGTAAAGGTACCATAACCATTGGTTCCTACCTGGAATTGCCCCATTATAGCAGCGTCCCACAAATAGAGGCCGTTCATATCCTTCTTCTTGCCGTCGATTGGTGTATTGCTTGTTATATTTGCCTTGATACTGATCGGAACCATGGAATCGACGTTGGCGCCCAATCCTTGGGTGATATACTTTACTCCCTGCGGAGTGTCAAAGTATACGTTGAAGTTGAATTTTCCGCTGTCAAGGCCGATAATCTTTCCGTTGTAATAACCCATTGCTCTCGGATTGTCGGTAGTAACTGCCCTGACATTAACAGACAGGCCCGTATCAAGACCTAATGGATCCTTCGCAAAGATAACGACGCCTCTGGTAAGCGACGGATAGTTCGTCACAAGATAAACCGAATCGGTAACGCTTTTAATCTTCCCGGCATCGTAGAGCAACCGTCCGATTGCTAGAAGGTTGCCGTTGGCTGTCGCCGCGTCCAGCTCATAGTGGATATTCGGACTATTCTGGTCGTCGACATCCACAGTCAGCGAATCGGAGCTGAGCCTTTCCTGGATTTCTCCGTTCGTATCGAGATGAACTAAGGTCGCGGTCAGTTTATAGCTGCCCTTCTTCGTTGTGACCGGTTTGAAGGAGATCTTTTGAGCGTTGATATCCTTATTCCCCTTCAAGGCGATCGGACTTGTATCGCTGAGTGTCGCATTCCCTGTAGTCGAAACAGCTCCCAGATCACCGCTTAGTCTTTCAAGCTTCATCTCGACCTTATAATCATCTCTGTTCGTAGAATATTCTTCTTCAAATTGATCGTAAATTTTGAAAACTGCAGGTGTCTTCGATGACGACAATGTGTTGATCAGTAATATGTTCCGCGCGGAACTACCTTCATCCAGTATTATGGAATTCGGCTTACGGGCTGAATCGAGCGTAAATGAATAGGTCATCGTTTGATTCAGACCGTTGATACGTACGTTGATACTCGCTGGTCCAGGGGAAGTAACTTGTTTCACGCGAATAGATCCGTTGAGACTAATCGCGACTTTTCTGACCTGACCTGTTTTCGGGTCGGTTCGCGTCGCTGGATCTGCTTCCAGTACAAGACCTCCTGTGGCATATACGGAAATTTTCCCAGTCGTTTCAAGGGCCGCGATCTCCGTTGAAGTTAATTCCTGATTTGCCGAATCGACAACTTTCAAACCAATCTCTTTATTCGTGTCACCTTCCGTCAATGACGCTTTTAACGGTCCGATGACGACAGTATAAGGTGTCTTAGGCGTAACCACAGTAACTGTCTGTGACACTTGTTCGCCGTCAAAAATTAAATTCACGGTCACTTCCTTGTTGCTGTCTAAATCCGGGTAGGCCACCAATTGCAATTCTGGATAGCCATCGTTGTCAAAATCAATGAAATCGTTAGGTCCATCCGTTTTAAACACATTTCCCCAAGCCCCGGTAAAGTTCTTAAATATGCCCATGTTCAAAATCTTAGGATCTACAATGCGACTACCGTACTGGTCATAAGCTTTGAAGGTGAGGTATGCCCTTTCCCCGGCTTGAAAAACCAGTTGTCCAGCTGGGAGCTTCAGATTGCTTTTCGTATCGCCTAAGTCGACTTTCTTCACTTGCGGCATATAGCCAATTGTAAACGTTTTAATGACACTGAGGTAACCGCCCTTCTCAAGCAGATTTACTGTAATTTCACTTTCCGGTCTTAAATCGCTTAAATCGAGGATAATGGCATTACTGTCGGCCAAAACGGTCGATGTGACGCGTTTTGGTGTGCTTACATAAATACTTACATTACTTGCTGACAATTTCATAGGTTCGCCATACTGGTTAACGGCCTTATATTCGATAAGCGCCTTTGACCAAGGTAGTTTTTCAGAAGTCGTAACGAATTCAACCTTGGCTGCACGTTCATTCTCAGGCATAAAAGCCATCTTTCCGCTGGCAACATCTACTCCGCTGAGTATGACTTGGTATTGTGCAAATTCAAAATCATCGCTCATTTCAAGCGTAGCAGTCATACTATCGTCAGACCACGTCGTGGTTGGCTCGAAGTTAACAGGCTTGTTTTCGGAATCCAAGAAACCAGCCTTCGAAACGTTCAGAACAGCTTTATTGGTGTCCACGTCGCGATTCAGCCTAACTGATAACTTTTTCTTGCCAATAACCTTCACTTCAGCGATCGAAGCTTTGGCTGGCTTCGCTGTTGTCGTATGCAGCCTCCATGCTTCATAGGCTGCAAGTGCCAGCATTTTTCTAGTCACGGTTACGCTGCCGCCAAATTTTCCGTCGTTCTGATTAGTCATGAGCTTTTGCTGAAGTGCAAAAGCCACATATCTTTTGTATGTATCGTCTACCGTCTCATCCTTAGCAGGTGCAGTTGCTTTTGCCTTTTCATCGAGGCCAAGCCCCTTGATCAGCAGCATGGCGAGTTCTTGGCGGGTTACAGACCCAGTTGGGTTGTACTTGTTATCTACGACTTCATAGGCAAGAGTTGCATTCTTTAATGCCTCAATATATGGACGCGCGGGATCATTCTGCTGGACATCGATAAAGCTCGTTGCCGTTGTTGTTGGCTCGATCGTTAAACCCAAAACAAGTGTTGCTGTTTTCGCCAATTGAGCACGAGTTATGGCATCTTCCACACCGAAAGTGCCAGCTGCCTCATGATCGATCGCATCCATTTTTAATAAAACATTGATTTTCTTCTTATCGTCCTTCGACAGACTCTTCAAATCGCTGAGCTGGTCAGCCAAATATGTGTCTAAGGTTACAGTCGAAGAAGAAGCTGCCGGTTTCGCTGCTTTTTCTTTCGTTGAAGGCGTCGCCGCTGTCGTCTGCGACGTTTGTGAAACAGCCTCTTCGGCATAGACAATTGGAGTTAAACAGTAACAAAACAGCATAAATGATAATAATAATGCAATTTCCTTCCTCATTTCATGCACCTCCTGATAAAAGATGAACACTCAAAGTAAAACGCTTACATTTTGTGCGAGATATTGCTATCTGTTCAATTTAATCAGCCCCGTTCACTCATTCATTTTCTGGCATGGACTAACTTTATTATAAAAAAGCGAACATCTTATAGGTGCTTTTATCCAAGTTTATAGGTTATTTTGTTCATCGTTACTCAACTACGACGGCAGCGTCCGCTACGATGTAAACCATCGTTGCAGGCCTCATATCGCTCGTTTGCTTAACATCATGCAGCTCTCAAATCTGGATAAATACTTTGCCCGCTTCTACTTTTACCGGATACGTTTGTAAATCCACACAGGCAGGCACACGTTTCGCGACACCAGTGGGTATGTCGAAACGGCCATTATGCTTGGGGCATTCGATCTGATTGCCTATGACTAAGCCATTGGACAAATGAAACCTTCCATGGGTGCAAAAGCCATCTGATGCATAGTAGTCACCTTTCTCCGTACGGTAAATCGCGAAAGTTTGGTCACTGTGATCGATACGGATGACATCCTCCAAATCCACTTCATCTGCACGGCAGGCTTCGATCCATTCTCCGAGACTCATCCCAATTCGCTCCTTTCTTTTAATTCATGTACCGGCCCATACATATAAGGGCGTGCCGTTCTAGGCAATGGTTTCACCACGACGTAAGCAGGGTCCAGCTTTTGCTTCCTTAGAGCGCCGACGACCTCTTTCAGTGCAGCCCATAAACTCGGTCTCGCCGCCGGACAATCGGCTTTCATCTCTTCATGCAGCATTGGAAGCGCATGATAGGGGACCATCGGAAACATATGATGCTCGGTATGATAGTTCATGTTCCAGTATAGAAACCTAAAAATCGGATTCATATAAACCGTTCGGGTGTTCAACCGATGATCTAGCACATCTTCATAAAGACCTAGATGCTGCGTAATACCGAACATGAGAACCACGATACCGCCGTAAAAAGAGGGCAAAAACACGAACATTGCGGGCAAAATGCTACCTGCATATAGGCAAGCTGTGAGGACCGCAAGGATAATAATCATGTAAATCCGAGCTTCCCGAAACGTTTTCCGGTGCTGAGATGAGGGAATATACTCATTTTCCTGCGTGTCCAGCTTGCCGAACGTATGCAGTAGAAAGCGTTTGATTTCAATCGGGCCGCCATACAGATGAAAAATTTGCATGATGAGGATTTTCCAAATTGGGGGCCTTTCGGTGATGATTTCCGGATCTCGTCCGACGATGATCGTGTCGGTATGATGGCGGGCGTGGCTCCAGCGCCAAGGAGTAGCGGAACGCAGTACCAGGAAGGACGCAATTTGATAGACGACCTCGTTCATCCAAGGTGTCTTAAAAGCCGTTCCGTGCCCGCACTCATGCCATCTGGAATCGCCCGGTGTCGCGTAGAGAATCCCATACGCCCAAAAGGCGGGTACAGCCCACCAGGTCCCCCAGGAAAGGTAGGCAAGATACCCCAGAACAAGCAGTCCGCCAAACCAGATGATCGTGTCACGAATAGCTGGACCGTCTTTCCGTTTCATCAATTCTTTCATCCGCTGGCGGGGAATTGGGCACGTATACCACTCGGCCTCCGCTAGTCCGCGCTCGACCGCCTGTTTATTCTCAGCGCCTGTGATGCTATAGTCTCTTTTCACCGATTTTGCTGTCATGCCAAGCACCTCCTTTTCCATTAATCATTAAACGCCGATTTTCTTCAGCTTGTCGTCAAGGAATTTTTTCGCGCGCGGGATGTCCTGCTCATCCAGGTGCTCGATAATAATCGGGATATTCGGATGCAGCTTGGACAGTTTTTGCAAATATAACTCATAGTTCAGAATCCCCAGGCCGGGAGCTGGAAGCTCAACGGCGCCTGCGCCCCGAAAGGTGTGTGATTCGACTGCATCGATTTCAGCATGTTTCTCTGACATGTCTTCAGCAGGCTTGCAGTCCTTGGCATGCGCAATTTTAATTTTGTCGCCGAGTGTATGGAAGATGCGGTTCAGCGTTTCGTCGACATGACCAATGTTGCTGTCCGTGAAGTAGTTGGTCGGATCCATCAGCAGCCCGAGTCCCGGATGATTCACATCGGAAAATAAGCGGGCCAGCGAGTCGACAGAGCCGATCACGTTATTCACATAGTTTTCCACCAGGAAAACTGACCCATGGTTATAAGCGAATTTGGCAAGTTCTTCGATTTGCTTGCAAGTCTTCTCATATGCTTCTTCCGTGCCATTCTTCGGATCCCATACCCAATCGCTTTCCATGTTGTAGGTCCCCGTCTCACTGATGACGTATGGACTGCCCAAATCACGGGCAAACTTCAGCAAAGTTTGCAAACCGAGCAAATTCTGTTCTCGCTTCTTCGGGTCCGGATGAATGATATTCGTATAACCAGAGATGCAGACGATCGGCAAATTAGCGTCGCGGAAGGCGTCACGAATTTTGTGGCATTCCTCCTTGGTAAGCGACTCGAAAGCAAGGTCCATTCCTTTAAAGGACAGATCCAGCTGAACGCAGGAAAAGCCATCCCTTTTCATGCGGGAAATGGATTCCTCTAGGGAATATGGATAGTACCCGTTAAAAATACCGACTGAGATCATACATGAATTCCTCCTTGAGAATAGGTTTATACAAAAGAGTTTGTTGCTTTGGAGAACATAACCGTCCGGCCTTCTGCAATGGACTTGTAGCAAGCGTCAACCGCCGCCATCGACTTTAAGTTGTCCCGGCCGCTAATTTCCGGCTCGCTGTCTGTCTCGACTGCGCGCAGCAGCTGCGCCATCGTGCCTTGAAAAGCATCGGGAAACCAGACTTCCTCCCACTTCGGCCGGAACCATTGATATGGCGCTTGCCTAGTCGTAAATTCCAGTGTACTTGGCGATCTCTCCGGATAAACCGGCCAGCCGATCGTCCCCTGAGCCATGCCGTCCAGTCCCTCAACCCGCCATTTGATGTAAGTATCCTGCTCGGTCCCTTCTCCGGGCCACGCCCAGACGTCGTCTAGACTGGTCGCCATCAGCTCGTTCGCATACTGGAACGTATATTGTGAAATCCCGTCTATATGCGGGAATTTCGTGCGAGGATCGCTCCGTGTGACGGCCGTAATTTTCTCCGGATCGCCGAACAAAAAACGGAAAACATCAATATGATGAATGCCCATATTCAAAATCTCAATGTGCTCATATTTATGAAGGAAATCCTGCCAATGCGGAATCGCGCGCATTTCAATCGTTGCGAGCACCGGCTGCCCCAGATAACCTCGGTCAAGAATCGTTTTCAGCGCGCGCATCGATTGGTCGTACCGCATGTTGGAATTGACGGCGATTTTGATGCCCGCATTTTCGCACAGGTCCACAATTTCGCGAGCTTCGCGAGAATTCATAGCAAGCGGTTTCTGGCACAATATGCCCTTGATATGCTTCATCTTCACAGCAAGACGGACGACCTCGAGCTGCCGGTCCGGAGGAAACGCGATGTCCAATATCTCGATTTCCGTAGCTTGGACCAGCTCTTCCCACGTCCTGTACACGGCCCTAATGTTTCGCAACTCAGCAACCGTCTTGGCGTTATCGTAAGTCCGCGATGCGATGGCCACCGGATTAAAACCAGCATCTCGATAAGCCACAAGATGGCAATCACGCATGATGAAACCGGAACCGATGCACCCGATACGGAAATCTTTGCGTGTTGGCAATTCCGGTCTGATATTCAAGTTCAAATCCATGTTACCCATCCGTTACTCCTCCTCTTACATAAGTTCAACTGCCATTCCATCTAACGAGCCGTTTCAGTCCACAAACCGGTCGTGAATCGAACCTGCTCACCGACCTTTATCCCTCGAGCTCCTGTCTGTTCATATTCGTATGGGAGATTAAACGCATCCGTTACATACGTGTAAGGCTCCAAAGAATAAGCCGATGCCCAATCCGGTCGGAACAGGACGACAAAAGGAAAGGTATGATCCACCTGATAAGCAATCGTATAGCCCCGATCTTTCATTTCAATACGGCAGGTATGATCCGCAACCTGGTCCAGGGATATCAGTGAACAGCCGAGCAGAGGATATTCCTCGAGAAGGATGCCTTCATGCAGCCTTCGGCTGAACGTCGATATCTCCGGTCTCCCGGTCACGAATGCCTGATTCGTAACAGGCCATTCCGCAGCCGCAGGTATCTGAAGGACAATCTTTTCCCCGCTTCCGAATGGCAGTGGAAAGTAAGGATGCAGCCCAAAAGCGAACGGTGCTTCTTCCGCGCCTTCATTCTCGATCACACCTTCCAGATAAAGTCGTCCATCCATAAGCCGATACGTCATCGTAAAGGTCAGCTGATGCGGAAAATAGGCCATAATCTCCGGATGATCTGCAAAACGGAATCGGCTGGTTACCCAGGCTCCCTCCTCTTGTGATGCGCCGTAACCCGCCACTTTCCATGCCTTGGAACACATTTCGCCGTGCAAATGATGATCAGGAAGCTCGTTCAAAGGCAGTTTGTATTCACGGCCCCTGAAGGAAAAACGTCCGTTTTGCACCCTGTTTGGCGGAAATAAGATGGGTGTGCCGTATTTGAATGCGGCAAACGATTCATGTTGGAGGGAATATAAGCTAGCAGGCGGCAAAATGATCTCATGTCCGCCGCATTCGAACCGAAAGAGATTGTTGCCGATTTCCGGGATCAGTTCCGCGGTGGCGCTGCTCTCCGTGTCGGTTAACCTCATGACCGAAAATCCCTCTTTCAACACGGAGCCAGCCCAATATTTGCTCATATGCCCCCTCCTTTTACCAATACAATTCCTCCTCCATCCTGCGATACTGCCCAGGACGCAGCGGTGCAGTCTCATAAATCTTCCGGTTGTTATAGAACGGATGATGCGTCCCTGCCGGGCTTAAATGAATGACATCGTCACCGCGCCAGCGAGTAATAAATTCCTGTCCAACCGCCTTTTCCACCGTTTGGCGCTCGCTAAGCGGAAACGTTATTGTAATCTTTTCACCTTCCTGGACTTGGCCCAGCAGGAGGAAGCGCTGATTCACCCACATGCTCGGATCGCCGCCGGACTGTGTTCGCACGTCATTGCCCAACTCCCGGTGAACGGCAACCTTCGCATAGCCAGCCCATTCCGGGATACGAACCTGCAGTCTCGGCAAGCTGCGGTGTATGTCCAGCTCCACCCGGCCTTCGTGAGGCAAATAACTGCTAACATCAAGCCAACGCGAACCCCGGTTCAACAGGAAGTTCACGCTGACCGTCTCATTGTGCGCTGTGATCGTGTTACTCCAGCCCATGAACAGCCCCCTTGTTCCTGAGCCGATACAGCATGTCTGCAGGTCGTTGGTATGTCCTCTGCCTCCGCTAACATTACAGCAAAAATCATTTGGTGCGGAATACCCGGCAAAAGCCCCTCGTGCGCGCTCAGCCACGTTAAAGTAAGACTTCATACCAACATCATCATTTGCTTTATCTTCAGCATCCACGACCCAATCCAAATTCAAGAGCTGTGATTCCGTCAGGTGATTGCGCAGAAAACGCTCTACGATGCCCCAGTATTCAACGTAACCGCTGCGGGCTAATGTAATGCCTGTAGAGATCAGGTCAACGAGCGAGCAAGTCTCATGTTCAAAAGCTTGTTCATGCATATCTCCCGGCGTCCAGCCAAAAGAAGTACAGCGTGTCAGCGCCCAATCGTAGCTCTTCTTGACGAAATGAATGATAGAAGCGTCCTGGGTGTGCCATCCAAATCTAGCTAACGCATCAAGCGTGCCAATGCGGGTATGGAAATGTCCGCTGCGGTAGGCAAGTGCATCGTTAAAGCTCCCGTCCGAATTGAAAACACCGCTGCGATGAATGATGAGCGCCGAAAAATACTGGCATAACTCGAACGCATCGGTATTCCCCGTCAACTCATAATATTTCAGAAGCGGCATCACCAATCGTCCGCAAAAAGCGGCCGGATCCGGGGCAAGCCGAAGCTGAACCGCGTTCGTGGACGGCCAGCCTTTCATTGTATATTCGGAGGCCGGATAGTACCACACGTCCTTTTCCTTAACAGCGATTCGTTTGAGCGCAGCCACATGTTTATCCGCAACATGCTTGATCTTGCGATCCCCGGTTGACATAAACCAAGAAGTTAGCGCTAGGATGACTGCCCGCTGGTCAATCAAGTTTGCGTTTGTCTCCCAAGGTGCCTTAGGATTTATTTGCCGATAACTGAGCCCGTCTTCCTTAAAGAAGCTTAAGAAATTAGCTCTGTAACGCTCCTCAATGTCGCGTCCTCGCTGGTCTCCTGTCATATGCCTTGCCAAGATCAGGGCATCCACTAATCGGCCGTGACTGGAGCCATAGTCCCAATCCCCATGCGTCAAAAACGCTGGTTTTTCCATTAAATTCGCTGCAAAAAAAGGGATATACCCGAAATCCTCATCGGCCATACCGATAATCGCTTGAAGAACATGCCCTGCCCGTTCTTCAAGCAGGAGTGTATCTGGAATTTGTTTCGTTTCCTGGCAATTCATTGATAGGATCTCCTTCGCTATACTTTGATAGGAGGCATGAGTATTATTTTGCCGTCCTCCACGGTAACTTTTACTTTGTTCATTTCCTTCGCTCCAATTGTTTCTAAGTAGCTCGCAGGAATTTGCAGGCGCCCCGCCTGGTCCAGCACTGCATACTCAATGTGAGACTCTTCTTCATGCACATCTTCGATGCCTTGCTCCAAGTCTATAAGCTCTTGCTCATATGATTTGCGTCGCACAATTTCCGATGACGTTCTCCCGTCTCGAATGGCTACAACTCGATCTACCTTCTTGGCCAGACTAGGATCGTGCGTCACAATCACAATGGTGATGCCCAGTTCCCTGCTCAGCTGCCGGAACAAATCAAGAATTTGGTTCGCCATGTTCGTATCCACCGAACCGGTCGGTTCATCCGCTAGAAGCAGCTTCGGATAATTAGCCAGCGCAATGGCAATGGCCACTCGTTGCTGCTCGCCGCCGGATAACTGATTCAACTTGTTGTTCCTTCTATGGCTAAGCCCGACAGCTTCCAACAGCTCAAGCGCACGCTCCCGTTTACGTTTGCCCCTAAGAAGTATGGGCAGTTCCACATTTTCCTGAGCCGTTAAATACGGAATCAAATTGCGCGCATTGTTCTGCCAGACAAAGCCGACTGACTCGCGTTTGTACTTGACCAGGTCTTTCTCCCCCATGCTCAGCAAATCTTTGCCATCCACCATCAAACGGCCCGCCGAAGGACGATCGAGCCCGCCAAGCATGTTCAGCAGCGTTGATTTGCCGCTGCCGCTGTTTCCGATAATGGCCATTAGTTCGCCGGCCTCCACATGCAGGTCCAACCCCTGTAAGGCAACAACTTCCAAATCGGCTATTTTGTAAATTTTCACCAGACTATCACAATGAATCATCCTAGTCCTCCCCAAGCTTAACGGCCTGATGAATCCGGATTCGCGAGACGATATGCCCCAGCACCGCAAGTCCAATTGTAATCATGACGGTAACGATTCCATACAACCGCTCTGTGTCCCGTGGGTCGAAGGTGACTTGAAACGGCGGTACTTGCGTTCCCGGGTCGAACGATAATTCGAATAAGGGCACGAACAAATGGCTGGCTAAATTCCCCGTAATAATCCCGATAAAGATAGCTGCCCCCGATACCATCACTTGTTCACCAATCAACATGACAATCAACTGCCAAACGGAAACGCCCATCGCCCGAAAAATACCATACTGCAGCGTACGTGCGGATAATGTCAGAACCCAATACAGTAAAAATCCAAAAAAGCAAACGACAACCGAAATGATAAATCCTAAGGTCATCACGCCGTTAATCGCCAATTGAAAAGGATCCTTAATCGCCTTGATCTGTTCCTGCTTCGCGTCGGTTACCGATTCGATTTCGTAGCCGTGAGTCCTGACGGCTTGATATACGCTATTACTGCTCGCCCCCTGCTTCAACTTCATCCATACTTCATAGGGTTCAATCACGATATTATTCTGGATGTATGCTAAGTGACCGACGATCAACATCGGCTTCTTCACCTTTGTCGTGGTTCCTGACTTCGTCGTAACCGACACCGTATCACCCGCTCCAGGATTAGGGTTCCAGGACGGCCAATAATCAATGATTCCGAATACGGTAAATGAAGCGGGCTCTACATTCTGCCAGCCAGCGGTTATCGTATCTCCGACCTTCACGCCGTATTCTTCCTCTATTGATCTGGAAATTAATATAGCAGAGGGATTTTTGGCGATTAGGTTCAAATAGTCGTAAAAATGATGATCAAGCAAACGGTTCCGCAGCCAAGCCGTTTCGCCAAAAGCTTTCGTATCGATGCCCATCAGCTCGACAGGAGCGGTTATCTTGCCTTTGTTGAATGAGGCATCTTTCCGGATAAACACCTTTGCCGCATGGTCTACAGAAGGCAATTGTGTGAACGGCAGAAAAGAGGGTTCACTATATTGAACCTTTTGCGGAGGGCTCGCCGGGGTATTGGAAGCGGCCTCCGAAGACGAACTGTCATCGCCAGAATCCTCAGCACCGAACAAGATAGCCGGTGGCGCATCATTCTCCCAATGGATTTTCATGACGATATCGGCACCTGCTGAGTATCGGATTTTATCCGTCGTATTCTGGTTAATGGTGCGAGTCGCGCTGGCGCTGAATAGCCCTGTCGCGATCGTAATAATTAGAAATACCATAATAAACTGATATTGAATAATCGAGCGGCTCACCTGGATTAAAGTGGTATACAAGGTAGGCGGCCACCATCTTTTACCTGCCTCATACAATAGCTTCATAAACAAGGGATATAGCCGAAGGACAAACAAGCCGAGTCCTAAAATAAACATGGCAGGTATGAGGAACAAAAGCGGATCAACTCTTAAATCCGCAGATTTTAAACCAAGCGAAAGAATATCGTTAACTCTCGTTTTATAATTTTGTAAACCGTACAGCGAAATGCCAATAATTACGATATCGAGAAAAAACTTATGCCAAAAAGATTGCTTCTGGAGTCTCGCTGACTGCTGCTTGTGGCCGACAATGGTTACTCTCGTTGCGAGGATAACAGGGATCAGTGTCATCACAAGCGAGGCGGCAATGGCCGTCAAAGCATACAGGAACGCATCCTCGTTAAGCTTGGTTTCAAGCTTTGCGCGCTGCACAAATTCAAGGAACCCGCTAGAGGCTCCTAATAATTTGGTGAGCAAGGCTCCGAAATAAGGCCCGACGATGAAAGCGATTGCCCCAAGCACTAGGCCTTCAAGCGCATAACTAGCAACAATTTGCAGGCGGCTCGCCCCCCTGCTGCGAAGCACGGCGATTTCCGTTTTCTGGCGTTCCGTAATTAAGTTGGCAACCATAAATAAGTAAAAAGCAATCATCAGCATAACCGGCACATTCAGTGACCATAGCATCTTTCGCAAATTAGTTTCTTTTACGTAGTAATTACTAAGCGTTTGAAGCGCTGGAACGTTCTTATTATGAGATTCATAATGAGCATCCATAAACGTGTCAATTTCGTAATCGTTGTAAAGAAATTTGTCTGCTGATGCCAGTGTTAACAATTTATAATCGAGCGCAAAGTACCAATAGCTAGATTGTACATTCAGCTTACCGCCCGATGTGAACTCTTTTTCAAACAAATTGAAATCGATCAGAAAACTGTTCTTATAGCTGCTCGTATTGTTGTACCAGTAAAAATCGGTGTAGTCCTTGCGATCAAACACGCCAACGGGTTTAATCGAGATTGGCTGCGGCAAACTGGCATCTTTAATAATGAAAACGGTATTCAGCACCATTCCGAGCTCGGTCAAAGCCTCTGGCGCAACGAGAGCTTCATACACACCGTCCACTGGTTCTTTCATAGGAAGGCGTCCATCCGCCAACCGGATGTGGCTTTCCATACCGTCAATGGCAGAAATATCCGCCGATCTTTGGACATTCACATCGATCTTATCAGGTTCCGCAGGTACTAGATTGTAGCGCTGAGTCGCTCTTTCGCGAACGAAATTTTGTACGGGAATGCCGAAACGTCTCTCTTTTTCCTTCAAAAATTGTTCGGTTTCCGCTATGTTGACAGGCTTTTCTTTCTTGTCTTGCGAAGATAAATCAGCTGATATCCAGTAAATCCCAGGATATTGATTACTGCCAAGCTGCAGCTGCTGCATTTCTTGGATCAACATTCTCTGTAAAATGGCGTTCGTATAAATCGGCATGCTGCTCGCCAAGGCAACGGACAGCACGAGTCCGAACAGCAGGCTAAGCTCAAGCCATTTATTATTGATCATTTTGCGCAAGATCATGATAAATAATGCCAATGTCTTAGCCTCCTAATTGTTCAGGATAATCTGCTGCCCTTCGCTTAACCCTTTTCGTATTTCCACTTCCGTTGCTGCTACAATCCCCTTCTCAACATCCACCTCTTTGCGGCTTTCGCCGTCCAGCACCTGCACGTAATCGCGTCCCATGTAGTTACGCAAACCCGATCTTGGAATAACCATCACTTGATCCCTTTTCTGGGTCACAATGGTGATGTCGGCTTGGTTGCCAATTGTCACGCCCTCAGGCAGGCCTGCTAATTGAATGTAAAGAGCTCTGGCATTTTTATCCTGAACCGCTTTATTGCTGTTCGGTGGGGCGGAGAGTGGCGTTTGAACAATTTTTCCGGTTAATGTCTTATCTTTGATTTTGACAGCAACATCCATGCCCACTTCGACCCCTGCCAAATCGTTCTGGCTGGATGCCGTATATACAAGCTTCATTTGTTTCGGATCTGAAAGGGTAATTAACTGCTTGTAGGCAGCCACTTGGTCCCCGGGCTGAATCGCGTCAATAAACGTTACGACTCCGTCAATCGTGGATGTCAACCTCGAGTTCTGGAGCTGACTCTGCAGCGATTTCAATTGGAGCTGAGCGCTTTCCATATCGAGCAGCTTTAAACGAATATCCGGATCATCGGCATCCTTTTCAGCCATAGCCTGCTGCAAGGATATTTTAAGCTTCTCAATGGAAATTTGCTGCAGCTTGACTTTCATATCCAGATCAGCTGTTTCCGTCGTTGCCAGAACATCTCCGGCTTTTACTTGAGCGCCCAATTTCACGTTTATTTTTCTTAATCGTCCGCCAGATTCCGAATAGAACAAATAATCCATATTGTCCGAAGCAAATGTAGCTACACCCGTAATTTGTTGGGTGATATTACTGCGTTTCACGGCGTACAAACTTAATGTCTCCTTGGCGGGCTCGACAAGAGGCGGGTTCAGCTCCCCTTCCTCAACCGGCAGCAGCGAGCATCCTGTTAACATCCAGGATATGCAGCATGTGCTGATAACCGACAGCACAATTCGCTTAAGTTGCATCGACAATTTGACCATCCTCCAATGCGTAAACATGATCGGCAAAGCTCATTATCGCAGGATCATGCGTCGTAAGAATGATCGTCATTCCCTCGTTCTGCACGAGATCCTTGAATACGCGCATCACCTGCGCCCCCATCTTGCTGTCCAGCTCGGCAGTCGGTTCGTCAGCGAGAATCAAGGCCGGCTTATGGGCAATCGCTCTTGCAATCGCCACCCGCTGCTGCTCTCCCCCAGACATTTCAAACGGTCTGTGCTTCATCCTTGCTTTAAGTCCCACATATTCTAGCGCATTTTCTGCATAATCCTTGAAATGTACGGACTTTACGCCTGCAACTCGCAAGCCGAACTCGACATTCTCATATGCCGTCATCAAAGGGACGAGGCCGAATGATTGAAAAATAAGACCCATCTCCTTGCGCCTAACTGCGTTGCGTTTCTTCTCTGAAAATGAGCTGATTTCGCAGCCGTTGAAATACACTTGGCCCTCCGTCGGCCTGTCCAGCGCCCCTAAAATATTGATTAACGTCGTTTTCCCAGAACCCGACCGTCCCCTAAGTGCAATGAGTCGCTTGGCAGGTATGCTAAAGCTCGCTCCTCGCAAAGCATGAACAGCTGCTGAGCCGCGTCCAAAAATTCTGGTAACGCCTTCCGCCTGAATAAGAGGAGGGAGACTAGGTTGTTGCTGCGCAATCATGACTACTCACACTCCTATATTTGCAATTTCGGTTAGTAAAAAAACTCCAGTTCGAAAACTGGAGTTCGACATGTTCATTCGAAGCTATTCGCCGTTTTGCAATGTCCACAAAACAAGAGCATCCAAAAGCTTCAAATTATCATCCGTCGCATTATCATAAGAACCGGCAAATGAGAAGAACGATAGGCGAGCTTTCACTTCATAACCATTGTCAGCATGCGATCCTTTGTTATAGTAGTAGACCGCCGCCTGAGTCGGTTTGCCAGGGATGGTGGCAATCACTTTCGCTTCTTTGCCCGGAATACCATAAGCTACAGCCGTTTTAGGGTCTGTTGTTAAGAGAACATCCACTGAACCGGAAAGTCCAGCTGCAGCCTTTTCTTTAGGTGCAGTAATGGATACAGATTTGATATTGTATTCGTTAGTGTTTTCCTCTTGTGACGAGAGACCGAGATAATACATCCCGTGATTTTTTAAATAGACGGTTGGGATGGCAACATCCTTCATTAAGCCGGAACGCAGATATTTGGAGTTCAACGTATTGCTGACGAAGATCATATCATAGCCTTCCGTTGTTTCAACTGTTAATTTATCGCAATTTACCCAAGTTACTCTGAAACCGAGATCCTTGAGACGATTAATAATTTTCTCATCATCCGGGTTTTCTTTGAGCTGTGTCATTTGTGCGCTTTGACGTGTGACGAAGAGAAGCTTTTTGCCTTCTGCTGAAATTTCTCCAGACGGCGCTGCAGGCTTATCGCCAGGCTCTGTCGCTGGTTCTTCAGGGGTACTGCCGGCAAGAATTTGCTTTGCCGCATAGCTTGCAAGGGCCAACATTTTACGTGTAGCCGATACTTTCCCGCCGAACGTGTTATCGGACTGATTCGCTAGCAAGTTTTTCTCAAGAGCCAATGCGACATAGCCTTTCGCCCAATCATCTACCGTAGAGTCATCAACTGGGGTAGCCGATTTAGCTTGATCGTCCAAGCCAAGTCCGCGAATGAGGAACGCTGCCAATTCTTGACGCGATACATCTCCTGCCGGCTTGTAGGTTTTTCCTTCAGCATCGTATCCGTTCGTAAGGCCTGCCTTCTTCAAGGCTTCAATATAAGGAAGCGCATAAGCGTTCGCTGGATCATCGGATCTGACATCCGTAAAGGAAGATGTTGTAAGAGTTTCATCCATCGTCAAGTCGAAAATAATCGAAGCTACTTTCGCAAATTGCGCCCGATTCATCCGTGCATCCAAACCGAACGTATCCTCCGTTAGCCCATTAAACACACCATCTTGAATAAGTGCAGCAAACTTATCCTTTTCGTCTTGCGGCAAATCCTTTAGATCTTTGAAATCGTCAACATTCTTGACTACGGCGGCTGGAGCTTCTGTCTCTTCTGCAAAAGCAAACGGCAGGACAGTTAATGACAAGAGGAGGATAGATAATAGCGAGAATACAAATTTTTTCACGTGAGTCACCTTCCCAAATTAGATTTGTGATGATAATGTCTTCTTACTTGTTCGAACTCGCTGCTTTGTTAATTTCACTTTTAGCTGCTTTCACTGTATCGATTGATTTGGTAGCCGCTTCCTGCACCATGCGAATCGCCGTTACAGAGTCTTTGGACTCATTGAAAATTAGCGGCTGGAACACGCCTTGTACAGGGACATCATACCAAACTAAGCCTGGCTGACGAGCCGCAGGAGGCATCGCGTTTTTGCCGTAATAAATGGATTCCACATGCTTGCCCTGCATTTGCGGCAAGTTCTTACCGAAAGCCGCTTTGACTGCACTTGTTTCCAAAGGTCCTATGACGCCTTCTTTGGCAAGATCGATTTGATGCTCTTCGGATAGCAGCGCAGCCATTACCTGAAAGGCGAGGTCTTTCTTCTTGGACTGCTTTGTAATGTACATCGAATACACATTAGGCTGATATCTTGTGTTTGGAGCATCATTTAAAGAAGGAACAGAGGCAATGTCGAAATTCAGGTTTTTGTTTTCCTCATAGAATTTGACCAGATGATCGCTTACCGTTGCCACAGCCATAGCGATATTCGGTTTAGTAGCGAACGTTTCCACCGTATCAAACTGATTGGCTGGAATTTCGTAGAACCTCCTCATGTTATCTACTAATTTTTTCCAACCAGGGTCGCTCATATCCCCCTTATCCTCGGTTTTACTTAACGCAGACAAGGACAACTGATTATAATTTAAATAATGACCTGGATTTTGCGAGAAGCCTTTATATGTGATGTCACCCTCAACGCGTGTCAGCTTTTTCGCTAACTCGTAAATCTCATCATAGGTCATGCCATCCTTTGGGTAATCAATGCCAAATTTATCAAAAATATCTTTGTTATAAAATAAAGCATAATCATTGTTATAGAACGGCAGCCCGTATATTTTGCCATCCGGAGTTAGATTTCTCACTTGAGCCATGTGGGCCGGATTTAATTTGCTTGTATCAAAGTTATACTTTTTAATCAGATCGGTAATATCATACTGCAGATCGTTACTGATCAGTTGACCCTGCGCGTTACGTCTGGTGTCGTCAATAATGATGTCAGGAATCGTTCCGGCTGCTATCAAGTCTTTGTGCTGTCGACCAGGATTATCCCAATGAACATGTTTAACTGTGATATCCGGGAACTTTTTTTTGACAAAGTCGCCGATTTGCTTCTGGAAAATTTCTTCTTTGATGTAATAGGCCGGCCATACGGTATAAATAAACAATTCGTTTTCCGGCGACGACTGGGCTTGCGGTGAATTCTTCTCATCGTTTCCGCCCGGTTTAGAACTTGGAGCTGCCTCGTTTGTACATCCTGCCGCCAGCGCTAGCGTAAGAGCAATCGCGCAGCTTACCATTAACCTTTTCATAAAGATAACTGCCTCCTTTTACCCGTTTTGTAATGTCCACAATACGATATTATCCCAGATCTTCCATCCAGCATCTGTAGAATTGTCCTGCATCCCATTACTCCAATAGTAGAACGAGACTCGCGCTTTCACCGCATAACCGTCATCGGCTTTCGTGCCTTTATCGTAATAATAGACGGCAGCTTTAGTCTTATCACCGGGAACAGCAGCGATTACTTTCGCTTCCTTGCCTGGGACACCGTAGCTGATGCCGAAGTTTTCACCAACTTCCTTGAATACATCAACAGTCCCCGTTAACCCGGCAGCAATCTTATGCTTGCTGTCGACGATCTGGATCGATTTCGATTTCATCACAGTCGAATCTTCCTCTTGGGAAGATAGGCCGAGATAAAACATGCCGTGGCTTTTCACATAAACAGTTGGAATGGCAACTTCCTTCATAGCGCCAGTTTTCAAAAATTTAGAATTTGTCGTCTGACTAATATAGATTAAATCGTATCCTTTCGTCGCATCGGCCGTAAGCTCACGATCGCTAAAATGGCTTACGCTGAACCCCATCCCTTTCAATCGGATGGCAATTGCAACATCTTCAGGAGGCAGTGGCATGGAATCTCTTCCGACGAGGAGCACTTTCTTTCCTTTCGGTGAAATCTCCGGCTGCTGGACAGGTTCAGGTTGACTGGCAGATGGTGCTGGTGCTGCCGTCTGACGCGTGGCTGGCGCTCCGCTTGGCTTAGAAGCATCTGAAGGTGTCGCTGCAGGCGCAGGACTCGCAGTCTTCGTCGCTTCCGCCGTTGCAGCAGCCGTAACGGCAGGCGTTGTTGTTGCCATAGGCGTTGAAGTAGTTGGAGTCTCTGAAGCCTTGGACACATCTGCCGTTGCGGCTGTGGTCGCAGTAGGCGTTACAGTTGACGCAGGTGTAACCGATACGCCTGGATCAACAGCTTGCTCCGATGATGAACAGGCACTCATGGCAATTGACATGAACACCACGATCAGCACCATAAGTAAACGCTTCATTTTATGGGCCTCCCTTTTTCATACTGGAATGAAGGGCCCCTCCAACTGTTAGTTGGAAGAGCCAATTACTGTGATTATTTTGCGGCTTTCTCGGTTTGAATCCCTTTTGTTGTAGATTCTTCAACCATGCGCAGTGCGGTTACGGAGTCCTTGGATTCTCCGAAGATCAGAGGCTGGAACACGCCATGCGCCGGCACGTCAATATAGGTTAAGCCTGTAGCGCGAGCTGCTGGCGGCATGGCGTTCTTACCGTAAAATAATGCTTGCGTGTGCTTTCCTTGCATTTGAGGCAGGTTTTTCCCAAACGCTTCTTGAACTTTAGGCGTTTGCAGCGATCCGATAATGCCTTCCTTGGCAAAATTGATTTGCATCTCCTCGGAAAGCAGGTACTGTATGACCTGGAATGATTGATCTTTTTTGGTCGACTGTTTGGAAATGTAGGCAGAATAAAGGTTAGGCTGAGCCTTGACGCCTGGAGCATCCGCATAGGATGGCATGGCTGCGATATCAAAATTCAAGTTTTTATTTTGCTCGTACCACTGAACGATTTTTTCACTAACATGTACACTCATCGCCATGGTCCCTTTTGGGAAATCATCGACGGATGTAAATTGATTGGCCGGAATTTCGTAAAACCGCCTTAGATTGTCGACATGCTTTTTCCAGCCTGGTGTGTTCAATTCCGCTTTGTCTTCAGTCAAGCTAAGAGGTGAAAGCGAAAGCTGATTATAGGTCATGTATAAACCGGGATGCTGTTGGTAGCCTTTGTACGTTTTTTCGCCTTCCACACGGGTCAGCTTTTTAGCCAATTCATAAATTTCATCATAAGTCATTCCGTCTTTCGGATAATCAACACCGAATTTATCAAAAACATCTTTATTGTAGAAAAGAACTAAATCGCTCAATTGGAAAGGCAAACCATAAATTTTCCCTTCCGGCGTGACATTCTTCATCTGAGCCATAGCCGCAGGGTTTAAAGTGCTGGTGTCAAAATTATACTTTTTGATCAAATCGGTCATGTCATACTGTAGATCGTTCCCTAAAATTTCCCTATGTAGATTTCTCCGCGCATTATCTATGATAATGTCAGGAACCGTCCCGGCTGCAATCAGGTCCTTATATTGCCGACCTGGATTATCCCACTGTACGTGTTTGAAAGTGAGATCAGGAAACTTCTTCTTAAGGTGTTGCCCTACTTGCTTCTCCCAGATCTCTTCTTTCGCGTAGAAAGCAGGATAAACCGTATAAATAAATATTTCGTTGTTCGGTGATTTACTTTCTACGGCAACGGGTTCCTTGTCGGTGTTCTCAGGTTCTGACGTACAGCCTGTCATAATGACAAATGCCGAGGTAATTACTAAAGATGCTTTGAGAATCTTTTTCATTTTAAGAGCCTCCCCCAATCAAAATTTTCAAATTTTGTATACTTTTACTTTATTACGAAATGTTTACGTTTTCATTAGGGGGGTTCTCCAACATTATAGGTTGTTTGTTGCATCTTTCCCTCTCTTCAATTTTTTTCCACCGCCCATCGAACGGCTGTATCAAATAGCTTCCATCCATTGTCAGTACGGTTAATTTCTTCACCTCCGGTTAAATTGAAGAACATCCGCCTAGCCGGCAAGGGTTGGCCGCTCATATTTTTCAAGCCTTTCTCGAAAGCACAAATCACTGCGCGTTTGTCATTATCTGGAGCCGAGGCGATAATGACACCCCCTTGCGGTACCACATAGCTAATCTTGCCTTCAGCCTTATAGATGTCCACATTACCGGATAGTCCCATCGCAGCCTCATGTTTGCTATCTTTTATGGCTATCGCTCGGCCGGTATATTCGCCATAATCCGAATCATCTTTGCTTACTAAACCCACTTGACCCAAACTTTTGCCATTCGCATAGATGACGGGCGCAGGGGATCCCAGTAGTTTATCCGCGAGGCGATGAGAACCTGCAAAGGAACTGACATAAACCAATCCAAAATTTTGGGCCGTATCTGGGGTAAGCTCTTTGTCTGACTGCAACGTAACTTCGTAGCCAAGCTCCTTGAGGTGCTTCATCACAATTCGGTCATTCGCGCTGTCCGTCCCAACATAAAGTACTTTCTTCGCTGTCCTGGCATCATTTTGCGTCGGAGTTGAACAAGCTGCACTCGTAAGAATAATTACTACAATCAGCAAGCAGGAAAACAGCTGTTTCATAAACTCCCCTACCTCCTTTTCTAGAACAGATATTATTTTTTCTCTTGCACCCAGCGAACGGCTGCATCAAATAGCTTCCATCCGTCATCGCTTTGATTAATTTCTTCACCGGTCATCATGTAGTAAAAAACTTCACGTGCAGCAACTTTTTGCCCTTTCACATTCGTCGAACCTTTCTCGAAAGCAAAAATAGTCGCCTTCATCTCATCATTTGGCAGGGTTGCTACAACGATAGCTTCTTTGCCTGGCGTCGCCCAACCCATCTTTCCAATATCTTTATACACATCGATTTGGTCTTGCAGACCCGCTGCCAGTGCATGCTGGTTGTTTCGGATTTGAATCGTTTTGGCCGCATTGTTGCCTTCTAATTTGCCATTTGCGTCTGGTTCGGTCATGCCCGTATCGCCCGATATTTGAGGCTCGTCATAAATGACAGGCACTGGCGTTGTTACGAATTTGTCCTTGATTTTACCCGAATTGACCGATTCGCTGACAAAAATCATAGAGAACCCGTTTGCTTTCTCGACGGTCACCTCTTTGTCAGATATCACCGTAACGTTCATGCCGTGCTTTTCTTTAAAACGTTTGATCACAATACCGTCTCCACCGCCTTCTTGGCCGATAAAGAGTACGCTTTTCCCATTGCTCTGTGATTTGGCTGCATTCGTGGATGAAGGTTGGTTGGATACCGATACCGGTTGATTCGTGACCGAGTTGCAAGCGGAAAGTGTGAATACCATACAAGTAATTAAAGCGGCACCGAACTTTTTCATAGACCGAATTCCTCCCTGCCAGTATCATTATTTATTAATTTGCCCGTTGTGAGCTGCCCACTGGATCGCTGCATCCAAAAGTTTAAATCCTTCATCCGTTTGGTTCATTTCTTCCCCTGCAGACAAATAGAAGAACACCTGCCGTGCGGGTACTGGCTCGTTGTTAATGTTTTTCGCACCCTTTTCATAGGCAAAAACAGCCGCTTTCTTCTCATTCCCTTGTGCTGTCACAATCGTCACAGCCTCTTTGCCCGGCAAAGCGTACCCAATTTTCCCGTCGTTTTTATAGACGGTTACCTGATCTTTCAGACCGGCTGCCAGCGGATGCTTGCTGTCTTTAATTTGAACCGTTTTTGCCGCGCTCAACTCACCGTAATCCAGCAATCCCGTCATCTGGGAGATGCTGGCCACCTGCGGCTTGGCATACACGACGGGCACTGCCGAATTTTTAAGCTGGGCATCAATTCGGGAGGAATTGACCGTAGGACTGACATAGACCACCCCATACCCTTTCTCGAGTCCAGCTTTGAATACGTTATCCGCCATATCAATGACGGTAAAGCCAGCCTTCTTAAAATGTGAAATGACATAGGGATCATGGGTTCCTTCCCCGCGTTTGAGATAGAGCATCTTGACAGAACCTGCCGGCGCGCTGGCCGATTGGTCCGCCGACTTTGAGCACGCCGCGATTAGGACGACCATGACGCCGATTAAACAGAATGTGAGAAGACGTTTCATTTCTTTGAGCCTCCGTTCCGATCAAATTGTAATTCGCTGCTATTCCACCAAGCCTGTTCGTTCCACACCTTCTACAAACCATCGCTGCGTGAACGTGTATAAGACCAGAGGCGGAATAATCATTAAGAATGTTGTGGACATCCGGATGGCTTCGTCATTTACTGACGGTCCATAGGCCTCGGCTTGCTGACGCAGCGCTGAAGCAATTTTCTCGATCCCGAGCGATAAAGGAGCCGTTTCTATGTCGGACAAGTACATGCTCGGCAAATAGAAATCGTTCCACGTCCAAATAAACGAAAACAAAAACACGACTAGGATCGCTGGCTTGGCAAGCGGCATCATCACTTTGTAAAAGATTTTAAACACGCCGGCTCCGTCAATACGAGCAGCTTCCTCCAGCTCCTTCGGTTGGGTCGAGAAAAATTGGCGGTAAATGATGACGAATAACGCACCTTTTAGCCCAAGACCGAAAAAAGCCGGAACGATAATCGGATAAATCGTATTCAGAAGACCTAGCTGTCTGGCATAAATAATATTGGGCAGGATAGTGACCTGCATCGGCACAATAAAGGTTAGCATTAGGAAAAAGAACAGAACGCGCTTGAACGGAATTTTCAGCCTTGCAAACGCATAACCCGTTACAGCACATGAGAGGGTTTGCAAAATAGCAACCGAAAGCGAAAGCCCCAAAGAAATGCCCAGCGCCTTCGGATATTTCAACCACGCCCAAGCCTCTTGGAGGTTACCGAGATAGATCGTCCTCGGGAACCAATTGACGGCAGGATCGAGCAGGTCGTCTGCATTTTTGACCATAGTCGCCATCATATGCAGAATCGGCTTCAAATAAATGTAAGCCGTATCGATCAGAATCAGATAGATGAACAGCTTGAAAAGCAGACCTTTGTCTGCTTCTCTACCGATGACTGCATACCGGATTTTACTGAGAAGCTGCAGCATGCCTGCCGTCTGCTCTTCTTTCAATTTGATACGAAACATAGCGTCATCCCTCCAATCATATTATGGTTATGCACGATGCGACTTCGTCACCCTGCTGAAAATGATGAACAGGATCGCCAGGAAAAAAGCAATTATCATAAAGTAGATCCAAAACAATGCGCTGTATTGGCCATATTCACTTTCCCTTACCTTCGACAGAATCGGGTTGGTCGGGAAGGTGAACAGGTCAACAACCGTGTAAATCAAGTTTAGGAAAATAAACGGCGTCATCGCAGGAAGCGTAATCTTCCAGAACGTTTCCCAAGGACCTGCACCATCGATGCGCGCTGCCTCATAAGCTGAATTCGAGATCGTCTGTCTTCCGCCCAAGAAGATCATAATTTGAACGCCTGAGTACCATAAAATGAGCACGAACGAGTTCAGAATGGAAATCAGCGGGTCGGACCATGTTGCCGATAGGTTGGCTTGAATGAGACCGGAAATGTTGAATTTGGACATAAAACCGAGATCGCCTTCTCCTTGCGTCAGAAACTCCTTCACGACCTCACCAGTCGCCAAAATGACGGGTAGAAAGAAGATGGCGCGAAAGAACGTGCGGCCGGGAAATTTCTGATTCAAAATAATGGCGATTAACAAAGCAAATATGACAATGATTGGAATCATAAACAGCGCTTGGCGCAGAAATGGCAGCAGCTGGTTGTACAGCATACTCCCATCTTCAAACAAGATGTACTTATAATGTGTCCATCCGATGAAGCGGGTCGTCGTCTTCGTTGCGGTTATCTTTACATCCTGAAAGCTCATAAATAAGGAGTAACCGATCGGGAACGCCATAAAGATGATAAATCCGATGAACCACGGGAGTATAAACAGCGTTCCTTCCAAATATTCGGATAGGGATGACTTCAGTCTCGCTCTACGATTCATTGGCCTCCCCCTCCTCGAATGACAATAAAGTTATGCTCCGGTACGATCAAATTTCCGCTCCGGTATTCCGTCAAATTATAGTTAACGATAATCTTTTTTCCGTTTGCATACGTTGTTTCTTTCACGCCTTCGGCAAGCGTCCGGTGACCGGTAATAAACTGGTCCTGCACGTCTCCGAGTGTATCGTTGTATCGCTTATACTGCTCTGCGGCAAAGTTCTCCCAATCTGGATAATACGTGTTATAGTAGCGTAAGCCGTAGGAGTTCACGGATTTTTTCGTTTCTGCCTTCGTGAATATGAAGGACGGCGCTGCTCCGTATTCGATATCCCGTAAGAAATCGTTCACATCTTCCTGACGGTTGTTTACATACTCCGATGAGTACGAGACTAAACCGTGTGTAGCAATCTGGGCGAAAGGAACAGAGTCGTCAGAAAACAAATCGTAGGAATTGTCGTATACCATACCTCGGATGAAATTGATATGCGGCAGTGCGTAAACATTCGATTTCTCCCCCTGTACGCCGCCGAGTGTATCCTTAATCTTTTGTAAAACACGTTCCTGAATATTGCGGGCCTCGTCTCTTGAAGAGCCATACTCCGTGTTGTAGTCGTTATATAGCTTCTGGCCGAGCAATCCGACGGCAAGCCCGTCGACGCCCATTGCTTTATACTTGGGCAAATCGTTATTCACCATTTGTTCAATGAATTTATCGCTGACGACTGGCGTCCTCTCTCGGTTGAACAATGGACTCTGCATAAGCGTCCTGCCAGCTAAGTTGACCATCGCATTAAACTTCTCATCAAAGCCGCCGCCCTTTGTATTGTTAAGTAAATACTGCGCTTCCAAATACACCGGATACCCCAGCCCGTGCGCGTGATCGATGAAAGCCTTCATGCCTTTGTCACCGCCAATGCGGGAATCGACCGGGAATGTTTGGCCGAAGGAGCTGTAGCCTCCCTTCTGCCAGCCCGTAAAGGTAAGCGACATATTTTTGATCCCTTTGTCATGCAGAGAATTGACGATTTGAATGCCCTCGTTCGTCGTGGTCAAATTAAGATAGCGATCGCTGACCACCCCTTTTTCCCGATCCGCGCCGATGATAGTCGTATATAACGGAATATTCGGATCTTTGACCTGAACGGGTTTGGACCCTTTTTCCTTTATTAAATATTGGCGGTATGCCTCGGCCATTCCGACGTAATCCGACTTCTGGTCAGCCAGCATATAGTAACGAACGGAACGATCGCTCCCAAACTTCTGATCACGATCATAGTCAACGTACCCCCATGAATCGGGAACGTCTGCATTTCTTGTTGTAAACTGCAAGAAGCTGGATCGATAATTCATTTGCGCACCGATCCAGTTATAATTGCTTAGGACGCCGGCGGGAGCGGCGACAACGTCGGCAAACTCATCACCATCGTGTACGACCGCCAAAAAGCCTTTCGACCCCGACTTCATGCCGAAGACTGGCATCATAATTTTATTTCGGTTGTTGTTGATCCCTGGAAATGCAATATCTTGGCCATATACTAATTCGTCATATATTTTGTTGACGTTCAATTGATTATTTTTAAATCGCACCAGGGCTCCTGCACCATCCGGAATGAACAGGTATCCGTCTTGTCCATCTGTATACTCGGCTCCTAAGAATGGGAACAGTCTGACCCATACGAGACCCATTTTGGTTTCCTTTACGCCTTCTTGTATGATTTTCGTTTCAACGTAGTCCTGATCAACGGTCACCTGAACCGGAATTGTGAAGCCCGTAGCCGGAAATTCATAGGCAAGCTTAAAACCACCGGGAATCGCTTGAACATCCTTCACCTTCCCGCCTTCCGCCGCCAGGTTCGTCTCCTTTGCCTGCAGAATATTTTTAGAAAAATCCACATATTGGACCATGAGCGGTGAGGCTAGATGTTTTTTCCAGGTTTCGGAAATTTTCTCTTTTGGCCAATATTTCGGATCGGGATAGGAGCGGTATACATTGCCATTCCGTTTGTCTTCAACAATAAAATGTCCGGTCTTCTCATCCATTTTCAGTCTCAACATTCCTGACTCCGCAACTTCTTTAAAATCTGTATCCAGTGGCAGCTTAGCGGGAACACTCGCAACCTGATCTGCTGTGTTTTGTTGTACAGCCTGCGAAACGCGCCCGTTCGGGGCTTTAAACTCAATGTTGACACGGGTTAGAAAGATGACAACGGCCGCCAAGATCAGAATGGTAACAATGATGGCTTTTTTATTCATTTTGATCATCCTGATCATCTCAAGGTCACCTCCTGGTACATCTGATAAAGTAACGATCCGAGATCGCTAGTAAGTCCCATAATAATGAAAATTAGAACACCAATGACAAGCATCGTACAAAGCGTGAGGAAAATATTCATGATGGTTTCACCAAACGTGTAATTATGTACATTCTGGATTTTCCAGAAAATGAGCAGCCCGATCCATACCGTCATAGCGTTCCCCACGAAATGGTAGATGGATGACTCGGACATCGTCAACACATTCGACACGAAAGCGAGTGGGATTCCGATGGCTATGTACGGCAGAAGTGCGTAGGCGCTTCCGATAAAGATGTGTTTGAACCGCCCTTCCCCCCGGTAAATCGAGCTGACGAGGTAGTTGGCGGCAATCCAAGCGATCCAGACGATGAAAAATTGCGTGAACGTAGAGTAAATGTCGACAAATGTCTTCGGATTAAAAGCAAAACTAGTCGCAAACTTGCTGATGATAAGAGAAGCATACACGCCAAACAGAATGACGCTTGCACTCAAATAGCTGCCTTTGTTCTCATAGTGAATCGCAGAAAACCCGTCAATCGGATGTTTTAAAACATGCAGCGCAAGCCTACAGTTCGAGATGAAGCGGTTTTGACTTTTCGGCCGATTGCGCCATCTAGTCCGGAATTCTCGTTTTGCCGTGAATTTATCGGCAAGGAGATAAGAGAAAGTGCCGAACACCAGCACACTGGCAATCCAAGAGAAATTCTGCTGCAGCCACAGCATCCTAATTTGCCAGAAGGAATCGGAGTACCCTTGCTGGTCTCCCGCTTCTTTGAACAAATCTTTCGCCGCTTCATATTGTTCTTTTTTAAAAGCCGACTTGGCTAGCCCCAGATACGCAGGTGCGAACTGTCCATTTAACCGCAGAACTTCTTTCCACGGCTGTTCGCTATCCTCATAACGGCCAGCCAATGTAAACTGGTTGGCTTGATCAACTTTTTGCCCAAACTCCGATAAGCGGAATACCTGCACTATATTTTCCTGGTCGTCCAGCACAAATAGTTCGTTCTTATCATTCACGTCGAGCGCTACCGGGCTCTTTAACAGACCGACTTGAGAGGAACCGATAGCAGACGCTCCGCCCCAGAAGTACAATAAATTGCCTGATGCGTCGTAATGACTGATATATTTGTTTTGCTGATCCACAACAATCATATTGCCGCTTGGATCAACGGCGACATCGCTCAGTTGAGGTCCTGTTACGACCGCCTGTGCCGGAACGTCCCAAGGGGCGGTTTCTCCGAACGATTTTGAGGAGCTGCGCAGCAAGTTGTCACCTTTGACATTTAACTTTTTCAATTGATTCGTTGTAGCTGTTCCGCCTGTCACTGTAAAGATATAACCGTTATCGTCAGTAGCTACGCTATTGATCGGTTCCGGTCTTTTTGCGACCTCATTGGCGTACATTTTTTTGGTATAAAGCATTCTCTTTAATGCGTCTAACGGGGAGATCGCCGTGCCGTTTGCACCGAAGAAGCCTTGAAACTTGCCTTTTGGATCGATCATCACAAGCCCCTCGTAACTGCCATGCACTGCAATGTACATAAATTCACGTTCGTCGACCATCACTTTAGCCGGATCGAAAACAAACGTATCGGGAATATACCGGGATTCTGGCCGTTTGTACTCCTGTACCACCTTGCCGCTGGCGTCCAGCTTAAGCACTCTTTTATTCCCTGTGTCGGCGACGTATATACTGCCATCCTTGGTAACGAATACCCCTTCTGGTTTATTAAAAGGGGACTCCTGAAGCGTAATGTATCGCAAGAGCTTCCCAGTTTCCGTCATATGCACGATGCGATTGTTGCCCGTATCAGCGATATAAACTTCGCTATTCGCATCAACAAAAATGTCTTTTGGGTTTTTCATCGGTGAACTGATTAGAACCTTGCTGTTTCCAGGATCTGGCGCAGTCAGATTTTGCCCGATTACGCCCCTCGGAAAGTACGCTGGCTGAAGCCATATCAAATTACCCCGGCTATCTTTTGTATACGTGGAGTATTTCACTGAGGCATCCGCAGACGCAGGAAATAATGCGGCGCATAAGATGATGAAGGAAAGAAATAGACCCCACTTATGGATTTTCATGCTCAAACCTCCGTTTCCATCTCTCTGTGTATAATGAAATTTGCCCAAACAAGCCATATGGGCGCAACTGATAGTCCGAGGTAAAATATTGGCCTTCTTTACGGAAAGACGCCCAACTGGTTGTCGGCGTATCGCCGGAAGCCTGATGGAAGGGTCCCAGCATGTTGCGCGGGCTTCCCATCACTTCAACATCAATCCTGTTTACGCCCACATCTAGCTGCTCCGTTACATCTAGCCGGTTCGCAGCCCGCCAAGGCACATGCCCGGCAGTCTTGCCGTTAACCCGCACCTCGACGGTAACAGCGACATAATCGCCAAGCTCCAATACCGTCCGGCTTTCCGTCTTTTCTTCCACCTGAACGTCAAAATGGTAAATCATACTGCCGCAATAGTGAGGATATCCTTGCTCGCACCAATCCCCGAATGCCAATGTCTCCGGTTCGACCACGATGTTTCTTGCGGCATCGACGCCAAAATGACCGATCAGATAAATATCTTCCACTTCCATCCGGTTTAGATATTTGCACGATAATGTCAATTCGTTCTTTCCAACTTTCAAACCAGATAGAAACACTTGATCAAACGACCGGTCAAGAAACCAGCCGTCCGGCTGATTTACAATCAGATTACCGTTTAACCTAATCTCGTAATACTCCGAGGACTCCACGACAAGGTACACGGCTTCTTGCGGCACGGATGAAACTTGAAAGGTAAATTTGAAATCGACCGGCTTCCCATCTTCCGGATGGGGCTCATGAATCCATCTATACCTTTGCTCATTGCCGTTACCATAAACCTGTCTCATGCCGAAAGCTTCACGAATTGCCCTCTGTGCTTGCCAAACTTCCATTTCTTCCGACCAATCGCCATCCTCTACGCGGTAAGAGCAGATGTCCATTGTTAATACGTTGGGCATCGTCCGAGTGAACTTGCAAACCGGACCAAGCTTCTGTACCGTCGTGTGCTCAGACGTCACGCGGCCCTCGTCTATTTCAGCATTACGTCCTTTTTTATGCCATAAGTATAGCTTGGAATCTGCAGGACCGAATACATCTTCAATACACGTGTATCCGTTGCGTAAGCTGGTCTCGACCGCCTTCATTTCGCCTGTCAACGCCCGCCATTCTTCCATATGTCCGAAGCCATCCAAGGCGATCTCTAGGCTTACGCGATGACTCCTTTCACGGTCGTTATTGACGGTAAATAACGCAATGCTTTCTCCCAAATCCCTAAGCATATACAAGAAATCGGAGCATTCTTCCGCATCTGCGCCCTTGATGCTGACTCTGCGTGGCAGCATGTGTTCCAATGCGGCAACGGTTTGCTCGGCGTCCTCAACGATGAACATGTTTTTATGATCATATAAGTCGCTAAGGAGGTTCGTCGCCTTGCCTTCAAGCATCGTTGGGCGAGATCCGACAGCTATCGCTTTGCCCCCGGCGTTCAGAAATTGCGACAGTAATCGGAACGTGCTGTGCAGCATTGTCCGGATTTCCGGAATGACGACAACTCTGTATGCTGCCTTATTTACCGCAAGCTGATTTCCATGAATGAAGCCGGTTTCCTCCATGATGGTTTCATCGCCAAGATCAAAATCATAGTGCGCCCTGAGCAGCTTGCCGAGAAAAGCGTTAAATTCATGGCCATAGCGGTTCGCTGCGGAGACGTCCGGGTCTTTGCCGCGGGCTGGAAATCCGTAGGGTCCCGTACCTACCATACTCCATGCGCTGGAAGCAGGATGGAGCACGAGTATGTCACGAACCGGGCGGCCTTCCGTCAAAACCACCGACAGTCTGGCGAAATAATCTTCCATAATCGCATTGTATTTCCACCAGCTTGTGTTGTAATTGAATACCGGCGGATAATCCCGCTTCCGACATCCTTTGATGGAGTAAAGCGCCAAGTGTTGGGACCGCAGATTGACGCCCAATACGTATTGGAAATCGCCGATCCATCTCTGCCCTTCGAAGGTGAAGCCCCAACCCGTGCAGCCATAGGTTTCGGTAAGCACGAACTTTCTCCCGTATTGGTTGGCAACGCTGGTACACTGCTTAACCGTTATATATTCATTTGTCTGTTCGTTCAACATATCGATGCCTGGAACGTGCTGATAGCGGTAATTGGGCATTACCGCCCCACAGACTCGGGTCGCTGTGCCCAAATTATTTTCCCAAAGGAAATGCCCCGTAAAAGCAAGCTCATTGTTCCCGCACCACTCGCCAATTTGCTTGGAGTACGATTCGCCGAATCGTTCAGAAATTGTCCGCCAATAATCGTGACGCGCCTCTGAGGACCGCTCCCCGTTGAAAAATAGATACGGGACGAGATCCAGCAAATCATAACCACGTTTCATCTGAAAATAGGCGGGAAGCGACCAGCTCCACGGAATCCAGCCTCTGCCCTCTGTAAACTTGCAATGGCGGTCATGGATACTCGGCTCGTCAGTAAATACGCCGCGAACGGTTTTGCCGAAATGCCTGCCCACTTCTTGCTTGTAAGCTTCGTATGTAATGTCAATGAACGCTTTTACCGATTCGGGATTCAATTGATCCGGAGGCGCTTCATTGTTGAACCAGGCACTTCGTTCTGATATTTCAACGCGAAAGACGAGCAACACTTCATCCTCATTTCCTGCAGCTATGTTGGCGTCGGCTTGAAGTCTCTCACAGCGAACCAAGTCTCTCTCATCAATCACGGCTCTGAATAAAGCTACAGCGTCATCAATTGAATCAACCGCACCGTCAACTCCGTTTAAAGCTGTTGACCGGAGCACCTCCATCGTGAGCCCCTTCGCACGGTAAGCGTCACCGCCATGCGCTTGCACGAGGCCCCCGGCAAAGCCTGACGGCCAGCGATCTTCGTCATACAGCCATGCCTGCATGCCAAGTGCCTCGGCTGTTTCCACCGTTGAACGAACCCGCTTCATCCACTCTTGACCCATGTAGACGGTTTCAAGCCCATCCCTCGAATGAATGAAAAACCCGCCTATCCCTTGATCCTTCATTTCTTTAACTTGCCGATTTAGCTCTTCCTCCTCCAAGTCATCATTCCAAGCCCAAAATGGCAGTGACCTGTATTCGGTAGACGGATCATTAAATTGATGGCGCAATCTCTCAATTTCTTCCACTAGTATCCGCCTCCTTAGACACTTCGAAAATCATGACGCTTTTCGGGGGAAGTTCGACGTCTCCGCTAACGCTCAAGCCGCTATGGAGCTCCTTCTGCTCGCGCTTCCCAATATGTATTTTTTGCAAATGATGGCTATGATTTAACACGAAAGTAAATTGAAGATCAGCTTTTTCACGCTGTATAATTTCGATGTCCTGCGGCACTTCAAACAACGAAGAAATTCCATTGCTTTCGCATAAAGATTTCATCCATTGCTGCAAAAAGTCACCGCTCGGGTTCGTTGCCGCATACCAGGCCTCACCTGTACCAAATTGGTTGCGAGTTAATGCGGGATAGCCTGCATAGTAATCGCTGCCAAAGCTTGCTAATGTTTCCGCTCCTTCCGGATGTACCACTTCACAAAGCAGTCCGCAATCGTAAGAACCTCGAAGCTCGCCAAGAGCCTTTTTCATCACAAGTGTGTTTTTTTGTTCTGGAAGCAAAGCGTCGATTTCCTCCACCCAGATACCCAGAAGCTTGCGCAATTCGCCTGGATAACCGCCTGCTGTCACCAGATCGTTTTCGTTCACAATACCGCTGTAGCATGTTGTAACGAAGGTTCCTCCGTTTTCCACATACACTTCCAGCTTCTCTGCATATCCAGGCTTCACCATATACAACAGCGGGGCCACCACCAGCTCGTACTGGTGCAAATCTGTCTCCACATGGATGAAGTCGACTTGGATGTGATTATTGTAAAACGCATCATAATATTTCTGGATTTGATCGAGATATTTCAAATGCGCGGAAGGTCCTCCGCCAAGCTCGACAGCCCACCAATTATCCCAATCAAACAGAATACCCACCTTGCTCTTCACCCGTGCATCCAGTAAATGATTGCCCAATTGCTTCAATTCCTGGCCTAGTTCTGCACATTCCCTAAACACGCGTGTATGCTCATGACCTGCATGATCGATGACGGCTCCGTGAAATTTCTCGTAAGCGCCGAGCGAACGGCGCAGTTGGAAAAACATCACAGATTCCGCCCCGCGAGCCACCGCCTGGTAGCTTCGAAGCCTCATGACACCCGGTCTTTTAGGCGGATTCACGGTCTTCCAGTTGAGCACGCTCGGCGTCTGCTCCATCAGCATAAATGGGGCGCCGTTTTTCAAGCCGCGCATTAGATCGTAGCGGAGCGCCATATAGCTTTCCGGTGTATGGTTTTCTGGATATATATCGAGCGCGACGATGTCTAGATAAGGCGCCCATTTGAAATAATCAAGCGGCTTATAGGTGCCGTTCCCCTGGAAATTGGTCGTTACTACCGCATCCGGGATGAACGATTTAATCGCGTTATATTCAATGAGATAACAAGCCAGCCAACTGTCTGAATTAAATCGGTAAAAGTCCAGCGTCATTCCCTGAAACGCAGTTTGGTCCGAGTTGCCCCCAGAGAGCCCTTCGCTTAATGCGCTTGGAAGCACGATGTCCTTCCAGTCATAAAAGGTGTGCCCCCAGAACCGCGTATACCATGCCTCGTTCAGCCGCTCCAGCGTTCCATAACGATTTTGCAGCCATTCTCGAAATGCTTTCTCACAGTTTTCGCAATAGCAGCGGTTGCCAATCTCATTATTCACATGCCACAGAAGCAGGGCCGGATGGCCTTGGTATCGCTCCGCCAATCTGCTGACCAAGTTTTCGGCATAATGGCGAAAAGTAGGACTATTCGGACAAGAGTTATGTCTTCTTCCAAATTTCCTTTGTTTTCCATCGGAGGTTACGGTTAAAATATCCGGATATTTTCTAGCCATCCAGGCCGGATGAGCGGCTGTCCCCGTTCCTAAACATGCATACATGCCGTTCTCATGCAACTTGTTCATTACCTCGTCTAACCAATCAAACCGGTACGTCTCCTCATCCAGTTGGTTTAGAGCCCACGAGAAAACATTGACCGTTGCAATATCGATGCCGGCAAGCTGAAACAACCTCATATCCTCATCCCATATTTCCTTCGGGAACTGCTCTGGGTTGTAATCGCCGCCATACATGATTTTCGGAAACTTCCGGCTGTTCATCTTGTCGCCTCCTGAATGAATGATGTAACTTGCTCAGGCCATCGTTTGCTCAACTGCATGGGCGATACATCTCTTTCAGAAAACGGCTTCAGCCGCAAACGGAAAGTTGTATCCTTCGGATGAAGCAAATAACGTTCTAATGGAGGAGCTTCCCCGCAGCTATGATTTCCAATCGGAGCTTGCCGGTAATCCATGTTCACAATTGTTTCATTTAACCGGACTAGATCGGTTGTATGCTTTGCACTCGTTATATTCGCAGTGGAATAATGACTCGCGCTTATATCAAGTAAGGGCATGCCACCGATAAACAAACCTGTTCCCAAAGCGTTCGTTACAGCCGCCCACCGTGCATTCGCTTTATTGCCATGCTCCTGCGGCTTGATATACGGTACGTATTGCTCCTGTACCGTACCTTTGTACATGCCGAGCCTCCCGCTTTCCTTCCGGTCGATATAACATTCGTGCGGGCCAAGCCCGAACCAAGATAACCGATCAAATGCGCCAGGCATACCCATCTGCAAGCCCAATCGCGGCAGCGGGGGAAGTCCTGATCGCGGATTCACGCGGACAGTCATGAAGACATCCCCTGATCCGTAAACTGTGTACTCCGTCCAGGTTTCAAAACATGCGCCTAATCCCGCTGCGCCAAGCGTCGAATTCACCTTAATTTGCACAGCATGTTTCTCATAAGGAAGAATGGAAAACTCGTTTACACGCTGCTGCAAAGCATTATACCCCGCTTTTCTCCACTCTTTCGCCTGACGGGCATCGTTATCCATTGGCGCCCGCCAAACATTGACGATCGGACCGGCCTGAAGAAGCGGAATTCCGTTAAACTCAATTGAAGTTAAGGTCCCACTGTTTTTGTTCCAAACCATCCGAAAATCGGTGCCGTTTACCTGGACATCATGATCAGTTTCCTGATGACGCAAGCCGGGCATCGCTTTCGTGCTGATGTGCGGTATGGCTTTAGGTGGAGCGGATAGCGGTAAATCTGCCCAAGCCACTTCATGGCCCTTTTGCGCCCATCGCGTCTCATTCCGCGTAGTAAACTGAATGCGGAGCCAACATTCGCCTTCCAGTTGTTCGTATGCCTTGCTAAAGGGTATGATGATCGACGCTTCTCCGCCGGCTGGTACATCTGTACTCGCGAGCTCGCCCTGCTCAACGATTTCTCCGTCACTCAACAGTTGCCACGAGCCCTCCAGGTGACCCAAAGATAAAAAGTCGTAGCGATTCTGAATGCTTACGATGCCCGAATTTATATTGACTGCTCTTACTTTTACCGGTTCAATCACTTTTTTAAACTCAATGAGGGAAGACTTGCTCGTTCGATCAGGGAATAACATGCCGTCAATGCAAAAATGACCGCTGTTTGGATGATCGCCAAAATCGCCGCCGTACGCGTACCATGCTTTGCCATCCTCCGTCTGCCTCCGAACGGCTAGATCTGCCCACTCCCAGACCATGCCGCCAAGCAGTCGGGGGTATTGGTAGATAGCATCCCAATACTCCTGTAAATTGCCTGCCGCATTTCCCATTGCATGCGCAAATTCACACATAAGGAAAGGTCTTGGATCGTCTGTTTTTTCCCCTTCTGCAATCAGCGCTTCCAGTGAGGGATACATGCAGCTCACAATGTCTACGACCTTGGCATCCTTGGCCCGTTCGTAATGAATTGGACGTGTCGGATCAGCTTCACGCACCCACTCCGCCATAGCATCATGGTTGGCTCCGTAGCCCGATTCGTTTCCAAGGGACCAGATGATGACAGATGGATGATTTTTATCCCTTTCCACCATACGGCGGGCGCGGTCGATAAACGCTTCTCTCCACTGGTCATCTTGAGCTAGATGACTTTCATTCCCAATAAAATGGCAGCCGTGGGTTTCGAGGTCCGCTTCGTCGATAACATAGAGTCCGTAGCGATCGCAAAGATCAAGCCAGCGCGTATCATTCGGATAATGGGATGTACGCACTGCGTTCATATTATGCTGCTTCATCAGACGGATATCTTCCACCATGGTTTCCAGTGGTATGGCAAAACCGAGATCCGAATGGAACTCATTTCGATTGACTCCCTTAAGCGTCACAGGTGTACCGCTGACAAGGAGGCGACCGCCCTGAATGACGATATCGCGAAACCCAACGGAAACGCTTACAGATTCCAGCGATTCCCCCGTTTCATCCCGCAGCTCCAATACTAATGCGTATAAGTACGGATCCTCTGCCGACCATTTGCGGGGAGCCGAGACCGGTATGTACAAGTCGAGCACTTTTTCGTCAAATAGCGGGGTAGCATCAACCTCCCCTTTGTAAATCACTTGACGCGTCTCGTCCCAAAGCGAGATGATTAAGTTATGGCTCTGAGCCGCATGATTGGTAAAGCATTTGACCGCTATTCGAAGGCCTAGATTGGCATCTAGCCGATTTTCACAAAAGCTGGTTTGCACGAAAACATCCCGGATATGCACATCAGGAGTTGCTTTCAAATACACGTCTCGGAAAATACCGCTTAACCGCCATTTGTCCTGATCCTCCAAATAGCTGCCGTCACTCCATTGATACACCTGCACGGATACCGTGTTTTCCCCCGCTTTCAGCAGTGAAGTAATCCGAAATTCACTGGTCATATGGCTGCCTTGTCCATACCCTGCAAATATTCCGTTCACCCAAAGATGAAAAGCTGAATCAACACCTTCAAACACGAGAAACACTTGCCTGTCATCCCAAGATTCCATTAGATGAAAGCTTCTGCGGTAGAAGCCAGTCGGATTATCGTTTGGCACGTGCGGCGGATCTATCGGGAACGGATAATAACTACTGGAATAATGCGGGTGTCCGTATCCGTGCATCTGCCAATTACCCGGAACAGGCATTGTAGTCCAATCATCGGTCTTGTAAGACGGATCATAGAAGCGCTCTGGCGCTTCCGACGGATTTGACGCGTACAGAAATTTCCAATTCCCATTTAGCGACTGATAGTAAGGTGAAAGCGCCCTCTCCCCAATAAGTGCTGTTTTTGCGTCTGCGTAAGGTATGTAACCGGTATTCGGGGGTTCCATGTTGCGACCAAGCACCTCTAGATTTTCCCAATCCGGAATTTCTTTCTCTCTCATTTTAACGACCTCCTATCTTTCTCCGTCATGCCAATGTATCCCGGAACCGCAAAGCATTTATTAGAACCAGCGCAATTACCCACGAAGGGTTCCATTTATTGCTATGTCCCCTATGATTCCAATTCGTTTGGAAAAAGCCCTCCCCTTGTTCCCCTACAACGGTAAATTTCCATTCACCGGGCTTCGTACAAATGCCTTGCCCCATCGCATCCAGCGCCATTCGTCCCCATCGTTCATACTGTTCCTTGCCCGTTAATCTGCCAAACTGCCAAAACTCATAGGTTGGAAAAAATACATCCAAGTGATGATTTTGCACACTGACACCAGGCCAACCAACGGCGCTGAAACCCGTGTTCCGGAACGCTGATCCCTGATTATACACAGGGTTCCACATATAAACGAAAGTCAGTAGCCAGTCCGCAGAAATTTCAGCCCATTCACAATATCGTTCATCGCGAGTCAATAGAAAGAGTTCGTAAGCGGCAAGGAAGAAATACATGCCCGCTTCCTTATCCTCGCACTTAGCATCAAGCGTAGAACGGGCAAATGGTCGTTCGAATGTCTCAACATGAAGCTCGTAATAGCGCTGCATCATCTTCTCGGCATGATCCAAATATTTTCTCTCCAAGGTGATCCCGTATGTTTTCACCAGAGCGATCAAACACGGCAGACCGGCTGCCGTTATCATGGAATCTGCCGGCTTGCCATCCATCATCCACGCAGAGGGATAGATGCCTGGAGGCAGGGCGCCACTCAGGAAGAAATCAGCTGCTTCGCGCAGCGCTTCGATCCAGTGGTCCGGCACTTGCCGGCCGCCTTTCCGAAATAAGAGGACAATTTCCGCCAGATCGGCTATGGTTTCACCGTAAGCCCGGCTTGAGGCAACAGGCTGCTTGTTCAAGTGGAAATCGTCCCATGCTCCTTCCTCTAGGCGATACATGCTGTGTCTCATACCTGACACTTCGGTGCGGCTCTCGGATAAATAAAAATTAACAGCCTGAAGGCATCTGACAATTCTTTCTTCCTCTCCCTCTTCGATGCCCAACTTGGCATCGCACCAGGCCAGCTTCAAGCATTGACCCGTCCAACCGTACATATAGTGCAGCGGATGCTTGGATGCGTTGCCGAATACATTCGAATCGTTAAATTTCACATATCCAGCGGCACCATGCTCGCTGGTTCTCCAGCGGTCGTCCATCGCGCTGGTTTTCAGTCGGATCAGCTCTTCGAGCGAGAGCGGCTTCTTTCCTTCAGGCGTATACAGCTGCATGCCTTTACGAACGATTTCGCGGTACGCATGGCCGGGACGGGGAACTGTATCCCAATCCAGCGCATACTGTTTAGTTAAGGTATCGCCTTGTTCCCAATCCAGATATCCGCCTTGATAAGGCTCTGTTTTATTTTTTGCTACATAATACGTGTCTTTCTCACCGTTGAACATCAGAACACCGCTTAGCGCAGTCGTGATCGTTCGGTTTTCCTCTTGTATCGCTCCGAGCGAACCGTATTGCACAATTCCCTCTTCTGTTTCCACGTAGTCCGGGATCGAAAACAAAGAGAAATATCGCGTCGTTTCATGTTCCGCCCATTCCACATTTACACAGGGAATTGGCAGCCGATGCTCTTCACAGATGAATCCTTTGCCAGGGCCCACCCCAAGCCGGGGAACAATCCGATTCGGATCGGAGGAAGGATTGTTATTATACATCATGTGCGGAATCGTCACCTTTTCCTTGCTCCGCTTTGGAAGCATGAAAAGGAGGCCAACGGCTACTTCATTTAACAAGTTTCCGCTCCGATTTTCCCAACTCACGGTTACACGCAAGAGATCCATATCGTCAAAAGCCAGACTCAGTGTGACGTTCAGCGCTTCTAATGTGCCACTGATCCGAATCAAACCGGACTCGACATCCATTCGCACATCCCCCAGCCCAGGTGTGTCCATATGCCACGGTCTTCCGGCGGAATAACAAAGCATCTCATGTAAGCGTCCCGTGAAAAAGGGGGCGTGTTCCCCCTCCGTTCTCAGAACGAGCTGTATCCCTTTTGTCGTGACTGCTACTTCGGCTCGTCGCCCCTGATTCCGGCTAGCAATGACGTACACTTGACACTCTCCCCTTTCTTGCTAAACAAGGCTTTCAAGAGACGGTCTAAAGTTGGATTAAAACCTACCCTGCCGGCTAGCGGCATGCAGACGAAAAACATTAGGCCGTTCCCCAAGCGCTTCATCCCTACCACAGGAAGCTTCCGCTTCCCATTCGTCTCATTCTGCGCCTGATAGGTGAATACGATAGGCTCAATTCCCTCTCCTTGCAAGTAACAGTTGGAAACTCCGTCAATCCGGTCCGTGGTCAAATTATACAGATAAGAGATGTCGTGCGGCTGCAATCCTGGCATGTTGAGGTCGCCAGCTTGCATAGAAAGCGTATACACTTCTCGTAATTTCACTGTCTGAATCTGCGTATCATCTAGATCCCACACACCGCTGTCCGAGTGCTTCAGTAAACAAACAGCGGTTGCGCCATTACGAACAGTAGCAAGAACGGATGTACGGTGACGGTCGAATGCTTCTTTAGAGGAAACGACAAGCGTATTACTGCTCTGCGCTTCGTCGACATAACGCTCCCCGGCAACATTCAGCAGCGAGCCGAGCAGCTCAGATGCTGAATCGAGAAATAAAACCTTTTGCGGCTTCTCGCTGCCTGCTCTTGCAAATGCCTCCAAATCAAACCTTTCTACGTTCAGAATGTTTCCGTTTTCATCAAGCAATTTTGCATCCATATATAATTTTTGCCTGTCCTGTACCGTAGGTACTGAGAACAGAATGGAACCTGCATAAAGGGAAGAGGCTACCGGTAGATGGCATGATAGTTCATAATGACCGTAATCTCTTGAATCATCTCTCAGCGTTGCCACGATTCGGCATTGTCCGTATTCCTTCGCTGTATCATTCAAGAGCCAAGCTTCAATTCCCAACGTCTCGCCTTCGTACGCTTTCCATCTGTCGCACCTCAGATTAACGCGAACGGGCTCTAAACATTCCTTATAGGTAAAATACGCTGGTTTCGGTATACGATCGACGCCGACAAGCGCTTTCATCCATCCAGCAGGCCAGGCATCAATTAACAGGTGGATGGCGGTAGACACGACCCTGTCCGCCCTTCTGCGCCATGCATCCGTCATCAGCTTCGTTGCCAAGCTTTGATGCTGCTGACTTGCCTCAATCCAATCGCGCATCGTATGCTGTTCGGCAAACCAATCCCCGTGAAGATTGTAGGTTTGAGCGCCATGGATGACGTTCGGCAGCCAGCGATCCTGTCCAGATGAGGGAAGCCACTCCTTCGGATAGCGAGTCATCATCAGTTCAACATGATCCAGTCCCTCAGTTCCGTACTCGCCGCATCCCGCCTTCCATCCCTCCCGGATCGTCGGAAGATAGCCTTTGTACATTTTCCCTACAGGAATAACGTTATTCGTATACCAAAGGTTATAGCAATGAAAATCGGGCAGCCCTTCACGGGTAGGCGGATTATAATCACCTTCCGCGTTTTTAATTACACGATCGGGATTTTCAACAAATATCGCCTGTCTAGATGCAACAAAAAAAGCTTCCAGCTCGTTCCGATGCAAGAAACGGTGGCCCTTTCGTCTTTTTTCAGTCCGAGAAGGCTCGTTAATTAGCGATACCATGACGGAGGAAGGATGGCTGCGAATCAACCTTTCCATTTCCGCTGCTTGCTTTACACCTTCGACGAATTGATTTCGGCGAATAAATCCGAATGTGGGCAAATCGCATTGATGCATCATGCCGAGTATATCGAAATAATCGTAGATTTCTTCCTGTACAGGGCGTTGGGTTATCCGGTAAAAATTCAAATTCGCAATCTTAGCAATCAAAATGTCATCGATTAATTGTTCAAAATCGTTGTTCATGACACATTGTTGCAAGTGACCCATTTCATTGGCGCCTCTCAGTATGATAGGACGATTGTTCAAATATAGCGTGCCTTTCGGCGATTGCTGTTCATCCATATGAAATTTGCGCATACCGAATATGCGATCCCGGCTATCCAAGCAATGATTACCGTTCTTTACTTCAATTCGCGCCACATAAAGAAACGGGGATTCCGGTTCCCATAATTGAAATGACGGGAAATCCACCTTATAACGGAAATAATTGATGCCTGGCCCGGCGTAAGCCACTTTAAACGAGATGAGGCCTACGCCATGACCCGTGAAATTTCGGGGTATAATTTCCAATTTTAACTCAAAATTTTCCATAATATTGGGCGTAGTGTTCACGGCATCAATCCATACTTCCACAGAGCCGCTGTCAATGTCCGGCCGCACGAACACATCTTGGATAAACAGCTCCGACCGCTGTTCCAAATACACTTTATTGTATATACCCGCTCCCGGCGGACAGTGATTCCAACCTTCACTGGGATCATCCCAGCCCGGTCCAGTCGCTGCGTATATTTTGTCACCATCCAGCTTCGTTCCACCGACACCCATCATCGGAAAATCAGTATGCACTTCAACGACCAATGTATTTTGCTCCTGTAAAAAGTCCGTCACATCAAATTCAAATGGCGCAAAAAAACCTTCATGACTGCCGATGCACTTGTGATTGAGATACACAGTCGTTTTATAATCAACACCTTTGAACACGATGAATACTCGTTTTCCCTCAGGAATGTTAGGATAGATAAACTCGTTGCGGTAAAATCCCGTCCATTTACCTTTTTCCCCTGTGGGTCCGCGGAAATCAGGAATCGTTACTTCCTCCCAATCCCCTACCCCATCCAATACACGGGTAAAATCAGCATCGGCTGGCGTTTGATAGCGGAATTGAAAACGGCTGTATTCTTGACATTCTCGATGAAAGGTAGGAGACGGCGCCAAGTTGCGCATATAAGGCCGATATTTGTCGCGCAATTGCTGCAGTTCTTCTTGGAAGCGAGCCAACTGCTCATCGAACGTTAGCCTAACTACGCGCTCGGCCTTATCCGTCCCAGGTACAAAATATTTCTTCTCATAAGTTATAGGCGGAATGTCCCGCAGTTCTTCTTTATTTCCGGGATGCTCACGAAATGCGATTTCCGCGAACTGATCCAAACGTTTTGTCGGCTCCAATCAAATCTCCACCTTACTCCTCGTCATACCTGCACAATCTCAAAATCTAACGTATAACCTTCTTCGTCCTGCGGATACATCCTCACTTCCGATGATCCGAAACGCTGTCTCCACATTCTCTTCTCACCTAAGAACGGCTCGATGGTCTCTTTCACTTCACCCGCCAAGAAATCGTTTACGACGATCCAACGACCGAAGCCCACTTTCCCGCTCTTCCTTAGCAATTCTGGGCAATCCGCAGGAAGGAGCCAGGCGGCGATGACGACTAGAGTCCCCTCTTCTGCCCTTTTGGCAATGATTGAAAATGTGTTTGCGGAAAGCGTTGTGCCGCCGACGATAATTAACTTAGGCTGCCCAAGTTTCTCTGCACTTACGTGATCGTCAAACGCTAGGACATTCGGCAGCGGATAAAACAATGGATGCACCTGTTTACCGCCGGCACCCGCAAATCCCTGACCGAGCGGAAACTGATCAAGGGGCACGTCCTGCTTCAATTGGTGCCTCGGAAAGTCGTACCCTGGAATATGCATGCAGCTGCCATGGGCAGGTATCTTTCCACGGCTAAGCAGATGCCAAATGTGAAACATGCTTTGGCTTGGTGCGATGTCTTGCCCCTGAAGCATACGATTTCCAAATAATCGCTCATTTTGACCATAATTCCCGTCATCCGAATGAATGACTGCTATGTCTGGATCTGCCTGCATATGATGCCAAGTTAGCGGATGTTCAGGAATAAATTTTCGGACGAATTGCTGCCACACTTCGCCGAATTCTGTCTTTGTGAAGCCTGCCGGCCCATACTTTAACAAAACGTCGATATTTTCCACGAACAGATGTGTCGGCCCCATGAAGTACCCCATCTTTAAAGCAGACTCAAATTCCTGCGGAGAGTGTCCTGGGAAGCCGGGAAACCGCGTAAACCAAGTTCCTATATCCGGTCCCCATAAATCGGCACAAATCCAAAGCGCCCTGTCGTATTGTTTGGCTGCACCTAGCGCTGTGGAGAGCTGCAGCGATTGAAATGATTCCTTCATGATTTTCGGACAAAGGTCCATACCCGCTCTGGCAAATGTGTGAAACATCGTCGGAAATACCTGTTCCGATATTAAAGGTACGGATTTGCTCATAAACCCCTTACGCTCCACAACTTGCTGAACGTGTTGCGTTCGCATTCGAACGGATTGTTCCACCTTGCTTCGCGACTGCGCTACATTTAAACCGTCCGTGCCGCCCCAATGAGGGAACCATCCATCTTTTCGGTACTGTGCGGCGTTAATTTGCAAATGCTCGGGCTCATCGTACAGCAATCCAATGCATCGTCCTGAGGTGGACGCCTCTACAATCGCCTCGTCGGGAATATCATATCGGTTTGTTCCTTCCACCCAAGGCCCGTTAATGTTGCCGTATTCGTTGCCGAGGCAAATGTCCATACCCGCTGCGGTAATATCCGCAACAACCTCCCAATGATCAATCTCTGGCAGAACGTGATGAACGTAAAAGTCCGCTTCCAATTCACGCAGGCTGTTCACAAAAGCTTCAGATTCCGGTTTCGGATCCTGTGAAGGACAGATGCTCCCTGTTCCCGTCCGCATAATGAGATCTGAAACCTCTCCCGCCCACGGATCCTGCCACGCTACGACAGGACCCTGAATGCCTAGTTTCGGTTTATGCATAGTTTGCCTCAACACGCTCAAAGGCTCGACGGATAATTGAAAGGCAATCAGCCACTTCTTCCGGCTTCGCATGCTCTAGAATCAAGGGAACATCTGGCAACCGGCGGGCAAGGAGCCCTGCATACTCATTCCAATCCGCCTGCCCAGCCCCGACCCGTGGGGTTGTAAACCCTTCATCTCCGTAAAGTGCGTCCTTTGCATGGGCGATTGGGCAATAATCGCCGATATGATCAAACATTTTCGCCATCGCCTCGGGCTGCCTGATCAAATCTTCTTGCTTCAAGTAATTAAAGGGATCCATAATGAATGCCAAACCTTCCGTTCCTAACCTTTCCATCATATCTACGGCTTGGCCTGTGCTTGCAAGTACGTTATTCACAAAGCCTTCGGCTAACAGAGCTGCTCCGTTCTTCACAGCCCGATTTCGCAAGCGGTCCATGATTTGCAGCAGCTGCTCCCATGCATCGGCGGTACGGTTACCTTCAAAATCGCGCCATGCGTTAGTCGGATGAAGGCTTCCAGTCTCTGTCGCAATATACCTAGTGCCATAGATCGAACATAGGTCGATCATCCTTTCCAACTGCTCCAGCTTGACTTCCCTTTTCTGAAGATTTGGGTTCATCAAATTCGTATAACCGGATAAGCCGATGACGGTAATGCCGTTATTCTCAAAGATAGTGCGGATTTTCTCGGCGCGGGATATCGAAAACGGTTGGTCGTCCATCACCTGCATAGCTTGCTTGGGATCAATTTGCACATACCTCAAGCCCTGATTGCGAGCATCTTCCGCCATGGCTTTTGCACTCCAGCCCATATAGATATAGCTCATAAAACCGAGTTGGTTCATCTCACAACGCTTCCTTTCAGCATATCCGTTCTTTCCACCACACAGGCTTTCTCGCTGGAATTCACCATCGCTGTTGTCAACGCCACGGTCTGGATGTTATCCTCTGACGTGACCGGCGGGAGGTCGCCTTCCTCCAAAGCAGTCATGAAAGCAATCATAGAGCCCGCGAAAGCATCTGGGAACCAGTTTCCTTTCAGCTTGATCTCATGAACAACGTTTTTGTGTTTGTTCAGTGCCATAAATAGCGTATCTTGCGTACACCAAAGACTTCCTTCCGTCCCATCGATCCACCAAGTATTGCTGTGTGAGCGGCTTGCTTTGGCAATATTGTTAAAATGGAGCGAAGCCATCAGCGGGTTCCGCCCGCCTTTAGGACCGAACTCTACATTCGCCGAGTAGATGAGCGGGTCGATTGCATTTTGCCGGTTTAGCTGTGCTGTCGTGCAGTGCACTCTTGACCATTCCTCTGGATAAGGATTGAAGTACCGGCAGAGGTCTACATAGTGCACACCGTGGTCGACAATGTTAAAATCTTTCATATTTGTCCACCACCAGCCAGCCTGGTCCTGGAACGATCGCATATAATGATGAATACTGTATACTTCGCCGATGAGGTCTTGCTCCAGCACCATTTTTAGCGCTTTATGCGCCGGGGCCCAGCGAGCCTGTTGGTTGACGCCCAGGATAATACCTAGCCTGTTTGCCTCGTCACTAAGACGTTGTGCTTGTGTCACATCCAGGGCTAACGGCTTTTGGCACAATACTGGCCTCGGAGCCTTCCCGATTAATTGCAGCACTTCCCATCGCGGTTCAGGATGGATGGCCAGATCGATTACACCTACATCTTCCCTCTCGAGTAGTTGATTAACATCAGTTGTCCAGAAAGGAATATCAAACTTTTCCGCTGTTGCGCGAGCCGCTTCCTCGTTTACGTCGCAGCAAGCCGTAATAGGCAAACCGTACTTGCGGTAGGCGGGCAAATGCGCCGTATTGGCTATGCTGCCGCATCCGATGAGGCCGATTCCGTATTCGTTCATATTTGTAATACGCTTCTTATTAGGCAAATAATCTTCTGGTCTAATGAACTCCATAGTCCCACCTCTTTATTTCTTACATTACACGAGGATGGAAATACATTTATAGGGTGTTCATGCTTTTTTGTAGGGATGATACAACCACGTTGGCATCGTTGCCGCAACGAATAAGAAAAAGGCCACCAATCACGGTGGCCTTAACAATCGTTCAAATATTAGTTGCCGTTTTTAAGAGTTCGTTTTGCGGCTGCTCTCCGAGAGTAAGCACATAGCGTTTACCAGCCTCAGCTTGGAATCTTATTACATGAGACAGAACCTCAGCCTCCACCGCCACACCTTCAGATTCTACAATGAGCGGAGCCTGCCCGCGCCTGTAAACAACTGTGCATGATTGGTTATGCTTGGCTTGGATGACACAGCGGATCAGCTCACCATCTTCCCAGGCGATGTCGATTTCAAAGCCGCCCCTTGCTCTTAAACCGCTAATCTCTCCTCTTGCCCATGCATTCGGCAACGCTGGAAGCAGGTTAATCTCCCCACGATGGGATTGCAGAAGCATCTCTGCAATTCCTGCGGTTCCGCCAAAATTGCCATCGATCTGAAACGGCGGGTGATTGTCGAATAGATTCGGCAGCGTTGAGTGGGATAGCAGCATACGAAAATGTTCATAAGACTTTTCCCCATCTTCTAAACGTGCAAAGAAATTAATGATCCATGCCCGACTCCAGCCCGTATGGCCACTTCCGGATTCCAGTCTGCGTTCCAAAGTTCGTTTGGCGGCATTCGCCCATTCAGGCGTATGGCGCACATGAATCATTTCTCCAGGATGAAGGGCGAACAAGTGAGAGATATGGCGATGGCCCGGATGTACCTCGTCCCAGTCCTTCACCCATTCTTGTAGCTGCCCGTGCTTCCCGATTTGCGGCGGCGGCAGTTTGCGAATCTTGCGTTCCCACTCGTGACGGGTTAATTCATCCGTTCTCAGGTGTTCCGATGCCTCGATACAAGCTCGGAACAAAGAATAGATGATTTGTGTATCCATGGATGGACCTAAGGTTAAACATCCTACACTGCCATCAGGACCGATAAATTTGTTTTCTGGCGATGTAGACGGTCCTGTGATAAGGCGCCCCTCTTCATCTTCAAACAAATAGTCCAAGAAAAATTCGGCTGCTTCTTTCATAATCGGATACGCTCGTTCGCGAAGGAAACGTTCATCCTGACCATAGCGGTAATGCTCCCATAGATGCAGGGTCAACCAAGCAGCCCCCATTGGCCAAATCGATCCCGGCATAAAATTGCCCTCAATTTGGGTTGCTCCCCACATATCGGTATTATGGTGTGCGACAAACCCCCTGCACCCGTAAACCTCCTGCGCCGTTTTCCTGCCGTTTATCCGCATGCGGTCGATCAAATCGAACAATGGCTCATGGCATTCTGACAGGTTGCACACTTCCGCAGGCCAGTAGTTCATTTCCGTATTGATATTAATCGTATATTTACACTCCCATGGAGGAGTAAAACTTTCATTCCATATCCCTTGCAAATTGGCAGGATTAGAACCCGGACGAGAGGAGGCCATTAATAAGTAACGGCCGTATTGGAAATATAATGACACAAGTCCGTTATCACTCCCGCCATCTTTGAATCGCTGCAACCGGGCGTCTGTAGGCAGTGAATCCGCTACTTTGTTATCATCGGGCCGCCCTAACTCCAGCCTCACACGCTTAATCCTGCTAACATGATCCGCAACGTGATCCGTTTTAACTTTATCATACCCCTTGCCTGCCGCATGCTCCAATTGACGTAAGCATATTGCTTTCGGGTCTGAGTGACGAAAGGAGGTCTGAGCTGCGATATAAATCGTAACCGCTTCTGCCTGAACGATGAGAAAATCACCGATTGTTTTAACCGATCCTCCATCAGGAACCGCTTTCACCGCTGCACAGTAGGTAACCCCGCCTCTCCCATTCTCGCCGCTCATCATCAGTGTGTCATTGGCCACCCTTTGTGTACCTTCATCAAAAGGTCTTCGGCTCAAATGCATACGAAGATTCAACTTGGCAGGCCGATCACACGCGATGCGAATCACCATGACCTGATCAATCGCGCTGCTGAACAATTCCCTAGAATGCTGAATATCGTTCAGGCAATAGCTTACTTGCGCGATTCCCTGTTCAATGTCCAATTCCCTATAGTAATTGGAAATCATCTTCTTTTCGCCGTCATGGTAAATTTGAAAATCCCCGAGCGGTTGATAAGGATGTAAGGATTTCGGAATGGACATCATTCCCATTTGAGCGAGCTCTTCAGCTTCGATTTGTTTACCTTTCATCAACAGTTGGCGGATCTTCGGAAAATATTTTTGTCCCTCCGGATTATCTCCGTTAACAGGTCCTCCATACCAAACGGAGTCCTCATTTAATTGCAGTCTTTCGTTATTCACTTTGCCGAATATCATGGCGCCAAGCCGCCCGTTCCCGATCGGCAGCGCTTCGTTCCACGATTTTGCCGGTTTTTCATACCACAATTTTGTACCTTCAGCAGAATTGCGCATTTGTTTCATCAGCACCACTCCTTCATTTTTTGAATACGTAATGCATAGTAGAGTTTTCCAGGCAAATTTATTCGAAAGCGCCCTTCATAATTGCCTTCTAACGGGGTAACGATCATGTTCCAAGTATCAATCAGATCTACGTTGTATGTGCCTTCCGGCAATAAAAATTCGCGGTAAGCAAATCGATGGGGACCAAAATATTGCAAATAGTACTCGCCAGGAATCGATAATGTCGCTGCGTCATAGCTATCACTCGTATAGGTTAATTGAGTAGGCGCATTCTCAAGAATTCCTCTTAAGAATTCGATTCTCCGAACGCATTTTCCTTGTAGCTCTCCACCATGTGACCACCATAAGATTTCCTCAGCATTCCAATACGTTTCCCCATGTGTCACATACCCCCCACGGCATGTGCCTTCCCAGATTCTGCAAAGCAATTCTTCTGGCGTTAAACTGCCCCACCTCGTATCCAAATTGCCCTCATAACCGCATTCGTCGATGATGACAGGCTTGCCGTATTGTTTGGTACATTCCGAAATGACTTTCACATCGGCATGCTGGATACTGACATGTGTTGTCCATGGCGTGCCGAAATCGTACCACGTTCTGCCGTTATGAATAGACCGTAAATGTTCTCCATAATCGCATTCCTGAATAATCCGAAAAAGCCGGTTCCAATCCTCCAACTTTTTATGTGTCATCAAGTCATATTCGTTAGCTAATGACCACCATACATGACTGAAAGAGGCCAGTCTCGCGACGACATAACGAACATAACGGTCATCCGCTTCTTGAGGCATCCGGTCAAATCCCCAGCGGCCTTCATCATAGGGATGAAACAAAACTAGATCCGTCTGGATGCCCAATTCTGCCAAATCCTTTACCCGCTTCTCCAAATGAGCAAAATAGTCAGGACAAAACCTTGTAAAATCGAACCCGGATTCCGGCGAACCTTCGAATGGATATAAGAGCAGTTCCAAATCATTAAGCATGTACGACTTTGGGAAAACGAACATTCTAATTTTATTGAAAGGCGCGTCACTTAGCGTTCGCAGCGTTTGTTCCTGTATATCGTCGTTCTGCAAGTGCCACACATAACACGTCGTTCCGATCGGCGTATAGCGTGTTCCGTCCGCATAATGAAAATGCGTGGAATCCTTAACCCTCACTGGACCGTGATGGTTAGTCAAATGCGTAGCCGAAGTGCAAGTAAACTCCCCTTTCAACCCGTCCATCACCACAGATGAACTCGAAGTTTCGAAGGTCCATAGACCTTCTTCCTCTGGCATAAATCGGATTCGGTACTTGCCGTAACCATCATAGAAGCCTTCAGCGTACGCCTCTTTCATTCCCTTCTTGAACTGGGCGCTAAGATAAATGTCCGTGAACGGGTTCCCCTCAGAGGGACCGTCCAGCTTTAGCTCAAACATGCCCCATTGCTCAACATCCCTTGTAAAATCCAGAAACATCTCCTCCTTCCAGATAAGCTGTTTATCCTGCCTTTTGAATACGAAGAGCCATAAAAGGCTTTCCTGGCAGCTCGACCCTGCATACCCCGCTGTATGTGCCTAATAAAGGGGTAACCGTCATGTTCCAAGTATCAATAATCTCTATACGATAAGAAACGTCGTGCCTGAGGTCCAAGAATTTATACGCATGCTGATGGTGCCCAAAGTACAGCAGTTTATACGTTCCTTCATGCCCAGCTTTCATCCAGTCCGCAGGGCCATCCTCCATCACTTTACGCAAGAACGCGATTCTTTCCGTACTTTCTCCGTACAGTTTTCCTCCCGAGGATATCCAGGCTCGCGTCTCCCGGTCAATGAACGACTCGCCATGCCCTACAAATCCGCCTCGTGACAACCCTTCCCAAAAGCGGTGAGTCAGTTCCTCACCGGATATATTGCCCCATCGTCTGGAGCTGTTGCCTTCATAGGAAATCTCGTCGATAACAATCGGTTTGGCAACTTCTTCACGCCAAGCAGTCGTCAACTCCGCATCCCAGTGCTGAATACTTTGATGCGTAATCCAGGGCTTGCTAAAATCATATAAACTTGAGGATTTGTACATCTTCGTACCGTTATGAATCGACCGTAAATGCTGATAGGGATCATATCGCTGAGTCAATTGAAGCAGACGATCCCAATCCGCGATCGATTTATTTTTATTGAAATCATATTCGTTGCAAAGCGACCACCATACATTACGAAATGACGCCAAGCGGGCGATCACATAGCGCAAGTAAAAAGCGTCCGTATCGGCGTCCATGTTATCGACTCCCCAATACCCTTTATCGTAAGGATGGAATAATACGAGATCGGCCTCTATCCCAAGCTGCATGAGATCCCGGATACGGGATTCTAAATGAACGAAAAATTCCGGGTTAAATTGTCTTTTGTCAACATCGTTCGGGCAGGTTCCAGCGAAGGCAAGCCTTAGTGGAGGCTGCATATCTCGTGTTGGCAAAAGACACATCCTTACTTTATTAAATGGGGAGCTCTTCAGTGACTGTAAGGTGAGCTCTTCCAACTCTTCGTTGCGATAATGCGTCCAATGATAGCAGGTAGTACCGAAAGGCATATAGGGCGTTCCATCATCGTACTCGAATAAATACTGATCTTTAACCCGCACAGCTCCATGGTTCCCTGCTGACGGCGGGATACATACGAATTCGCCGATTTGTTCGTCAAGCTCAGGGTGGCTGCTACGGGTTACATACCGCCAAACGCCAGGCCTATCAGGCATGAAGCGAACCCGATAAGTGCCATTGCCGTCATAGAAGCCGTCAGGCTCGACGATAAAGTTCTTAAACTCAAATCGTGCGGATAGCTGTACATCTAGATACGGGTTTCCTTCTGTCGGACCATTCAACGCCAGCTCAAACTGTCCCCATTGTTCAACTTCCCGCATTTTCTGGTGCTGTGTCATATGCCCGTCCTTCCCTCCTTTTCTCCAAAACTAACTCCTCTTATTTGATTCCGGAATGAGCCATTGTTGCGATAACCTTGCTTTGAAAAATGAGAAACATGATCAGATTTGGCAGAAATAGGAGGAGCGCTGCGGCTGCGGCTGCACCTTGCCTAGCCACGCTGTTTGCCATTCCGCTCGTCAATGTTTCCACATAGAACGGGAAAGTCTTCATCGTCTCACTTTGCATATATGAAGTTGATGTACTTGAATCCTTCCATGCTGAGTCAAAGGCGATAATTGCAATTGTCGCAACTGCAGGCATCAGCATAGGGATTACAATGCTGATAAAAAGCCTAAATTCCTTAGCTCCGTCTATCCGTGCAGAATCAAGCAGTTCATCCGGCAATTGGTCAATAAATTGCTTCATGAGAAACACTCCGGTCGGTACGGCGACCAACGGCAACACGTGACCCCAGTACGTATCGAAAATGTGCAGCTTACTAATGATCAAGTATTTAGGAATTTCTACCGTTTCCGGAACGAACACCAGGGTCAGCAAAATCGTTGCAAATATCAGCTTATGTCCTGGGAATTTATGCTTGGAAATGGCATAAGCGCACATCGCGCTTGTCATTGTGATCAAAAAGACAGCCATCGATGTGACGACTATGCTATTAAATAAATAGCGGGAGACTGGAACCGCCGTACCTTTGGTCGTGGCGAGCAGCTCTGCAAAATTCTGCATCGAAGGTTCCCTCACAAAGATGTTTGGCGGATAGATGAATAGTTCCTGATACGGCTTAAAGGCATGATTAATAATGTACACGATCGGCAGCAGCATGAAGATGCTCAGCACGACGAGAAGCACTGCCGCAAACATCTCGAATGGACTCAACTTTCTAATCCCCACGCTTCTGCGCCATACATCCAATTTGCGCAACGTCACTGTGATTCTCATTTATTCTTCTCCCTTCGTTCCGAACAGCTTCCAGCTCAGCTTTTGGGCGAAATAAACGATCGTAAGCAAGCACACAGTCAAGGCCGTCGCATAGCCGAGTTCAAACCGTGTTAGTCCATAATCGTCAATATGCGTCGTGATCATATGTCCCGCATATTCCGGCGTCGGATTCATGCCGGACAGCGCCGTTCCGATGGAAGACATTTGAATCGCCCCAACGATAGCCATTACGGCTCCGAACAGCATTTGAGGTTTTGTGGAAGGGATCGTAATGTACCAGACTTCCTCTAAACGGCTGCGAATGCCGTCCAGTCTGCCTGCCTCGTACAACTCAGGATTCACGTTTAAGATACCCGCCAGCATGCCAAGAAATCCGATCCCCATACTCTTCCACAGCGATACAACGACCATGGAAGTCATCAAATGCTCTTTACTCGTTACCCACTGAACTGGTTCGTTAATCAAGCTCATCTTTAGTAAGAAGCTGTTCAGATAACCAATTCTATCGCTGGAGAGCATCGGTGTCCAAATAATGCTCATAGCGACTAGGCTTGCTAAGGATGGGGTATACATGGCAAGCGTAAACCATTTGCGGTACATCCCAGGCAAAATCGAAATAAGCCAGGCAAGCATGAAGGCGCACACATAACCGCCAGAGCCAACAATAAGGGCAAATGAAAGGGTATTGGGCAGCGCATATTTGATCAAAATCAAATCTTGTGAAAGCATATCCCGGAAATTGTTCCAGCCAATAAACCTTGGTGCTTCAATTGCGTTGAAATAAGTAAAACTAAGCGCTAATGCGGACAAGACCGGTAGCAAAATAAAAATAATGAAACAAATCATGAACGGTGCGATGAATAAATACGAGACCCGGTATTCCCAAAGCGTTTGCAGCGCCACCACCAGCTTGTTTTTTTGGATTTTAACCGGCTGAAGTGATCTCGGAAGCACTTGCACGTCACTTTTTAACATACTTATCCACTCCTTCCCATGACTTTGTAATCACAGGTAAATTCAAAGAACGTATTAACTGTCCACTGTCATCCATAAAATGAAACTCCTGCATTTTCCTTTGTATTTCCCTATCGACTTCCTTTATAGCGGTTTCCAGAGAAGTCCGATAGTTCTCCCCGCCGATGACGGTTCGGGTCCATGCATTCAAAAGCTCTCGTTCCATATAATAGCTGCCTGGTACTTTCGCAACCTCCCGGAACCATTTCCACTGTTCCAGAATGGCTTGAAGGTCTTCTTCCTTCCAAGGAAGCTTTACAAACGCATCGACATTGGATGTGTACCACCGGAACGTTACGCCGTTAAGCGTTTCCAAGTCGACACCGTATTGTTCCTGCACCTCTTCGGACATCCACCATTTTAGGAATTCCCAGCTTTCCTTCGGTTTCTTTGTGTGTTTGAAGATAGACGAAGCAAATTGAGTGCCGCCATTCCCTCCTGTCCACCTAACAACAGTTCCATCTGCCTGCTTGACGCCGGGAATCGGTGCTAAACCCCATATACCGTTCAGCTCAGGTGCCGCAACGGTCAATTGGAGATAGCCATTTAGATCGGCGATACCGATCGGATACGAACCGTTGCGGAAATGCTGAACGAAATTATCGCTTCTCAGATCGATTCCGAATTTGCCTTGCAAATCCGTCCACGCTTTGAACGCTTCGAAACCCTTATCCGTATTAAGTCCTGTTCTTGAGCCGTCCTGTTTGAAGTATTCAAGACCATGCATTTGCATAAATATGGTGTGCTCGACCGGCGTAAAGTTCATGTTGTTCTGCTGAAGGACCGGCAGCATTCGGTATACGTCATCCCACGTGTCCGGGACACTCAGCCCAAGATTTTGCAAAATATCTTTCCTGTAAAACATCATGGAGAACGTCTGTGTCTCCGGAACGGCATAATAGCCTTCATTATAGAAATAAGGCATCCACGCACCTGGAGCGAATTGCTTATACACATCTTCGAAGTCTGGGAATTGCTTCAGATTGTAAACTCCATTGCGAATGGCATAATCGAACGGTGTATCGTGCGGCAATCCAATTCCGACATCGGGAGCCATCCCGGCGGCATTCATCAATAGAAGCAGTTTATCATCCTTAAGCAAGTTGACTTTAACTTTAATGCCCGTTTGCGGCGTAAACGTTTCATTCGCCATCTTTTGCAGCAAATTGACATAATCCCGTCCACGGTTCATCCAAACATTTAGCACTTGATCATCCGTTTTATCCGAGCTTTCTTTGGTCATAAAGGTATTTAGAAAGTTGATAATCGAGCCTTGTATCTTCTCCATAAACGTTGCTTCCATTTTCGGAAACGGCTTATTTACCGGAACAACATAAATACGATCAATCTGGAGCGGTTGGGAGCTTAGCTGTTTGACTAACTCAATAAGCTTGCCCTGTATTTTATTCATCCTGCCTGCATCATAAGGAATTTCATCTGGATACTTTAAAAGCGTTTCAATATCTTTGCTTACAGTTACCAATCCTTGGGAAAGGGCATCCGTGCGGCCATTGATTGAAATTAACTGTTCTCTGGTTACCGTAACTTTAGCATTTAGTTCATGCAATTGTTCTACAAAACCGGGTAAATCCTTTTTAAGATCCCAAGTCCGATTTTTATCGTCTACCCCGCCAGTCAAGGTGCGCAGGTCGGTGGACAGCTTAACCAATTTGGTAATTGACTTCTCCATTTCTGCGGCAATGGACATAACTGGTGCCTGTGTGACACGCATGGAAATGGTATTGCTTCCTTTTTGCAAATAAAATTGGTATGGCTCACCTTCATCATCGGCTAACTCTCTTCCTTTCCAGCCGGTTGCGTAGGGAAATCGATATGCCTTCAATTCGGAAAATGGCACTTTCCCGTTGATCATAATTGAGCGGAAGGAGGAGCGGTTTGAAACGAATGATTGCTGTTGACGCAGTGCAATTTTGTAAAAGCCAGCTTCAGGAACATCAAAGCTCCAGCTGATTTCCTGATTTTTCGACGACCAGTGAGTTCCATCCAGCGTATTGTAGCTAATTTTCCCGCGTACATAAGGACTATTAGCGATATCGTTGTCGAAGGAGAGTGTGATGGAAGAGTCGTTCTTCCACGCGACCTGCTCCGCTTCGATCACAATCGGATCAACCTGTAAGGCAGCAGCGTCCTTCGGCATTTCTTTTCTTACGGTTTCATAGTCTGCAATAGGGACAAGCGCTTTGAACGTCATCGACTCTAATGCCATCGGATCACTTCCGGACAAGCGAATCTTATGCTTCCCGGGAGTCAAATTCCATAGCAATGGATCTAAATAAGCCCCGGACATATCACGCATTTCCCACGTTTGCCACCCGGAAATATCGATGGCTGCCGGACGAATTTCGTCGCCGTTGTCATCCTTGACAATCGGCAGTTTATCCTTCCAGTGACGATATAGCTCAAGCGACTTGGACTCCAGGAATGGATATGTCCCGTCCACACTCAAGCCCAAAGCAATCGGTTTACGATCTCTCGTATCTACAAAAGGATGATAGGACATCTCAATCGCATACAGTCCACCTTGCGCAACATCTATCTCATATTCAATCCATTCGTCCCCTTTGGCTTTCCACACCATAACGTTGTTTTTCCCATCGTAAGACTCTATGGCAACGTTGGCATTTGCCGACTTCCCCGTCATATTCGCTCCATTTATCGTAATACTTCCGGTGGGATTGGATTTGGAACCACTCTTTTTCCATTCTTCAAGTACTTCAGCATAAGTAGGAATCAAATTTTTGAGTGCGGTCGAAGTTTCATCTATGCCCGCAGACGTAGATCTTGCTTGAGGCAGGACGCCATTGCTGTCAGCCAGTGCGGATAGCCCTGGGCCCATCACGCAGATCAGGGCTAACATGAAAGACACCAATGCCCGTGTTCTTAATAACGCTTTCAACTCCATCCCTCCCGCTGCACTAATCTAGTACGACAAATTCGCTGTGGAATCTTTGTCGAAAAAAAGTGCTTTCTGCATATCTATTGTTAGAACTAACTTCTGATTGTCATCAAAGTCATGATCAGCCTGCACCCTGGCGATGAGGTGTTTGGGCATCCCGATGTCCAAATACAAGTACATGTCCGCTCCCATTAATTCATACAGCTTTTGAATGCCGACAATCTGCGCATGGGGATTAGCCTCCCGAATGATTGGATCCAAATGGATATTCTCACTACGAATGCCCAGTATGACGTTCCTTTCGACTTTCTTGTGTTTTCTGAGCATGTCCGCTTGAAGCTGCGGAATTCTCAAATAATAGCGGTTGGTATGAAACTCAAGTGAATCACCGCTGCCTTCAAGAATTTTACCTTCAATAAAGTTGATCGGCGGCGTACCAATGAAACCGGCAACGAACATATTTCGCGGTTTGTTGTATATCTGCTTTGGTGTATCCACCTGTTGGATTAAACCATCCTTCATCACTACAATGCGATGTCCCATGGTCATCGCTTCCACCTGGTCGTGTGTCACGTATACCATCGTTACACCAAGCTGTTTCTGAAGCCCGATAATCTCCGTCCGCATTTGTACTCTCAGCTTCGCGTCCAGATTCGACAAGGGCTCATCCATTAAAAAGACTTGCGGATTGCGGACTATCGCCCGGCCCAGAGCCACACGCTGCCGCTGACCGCCTGAGAGCTCCCTAGGCTTCCGAGTTAAAAAAGGCTCGATTTCCAGTATTCTCGATGTGGATTTAACGGATTGATCGATCTCGTTTTTTGCCATTTTCCGCAATCGCAATCCGAACGCAATGTTCTCATATACGCTCATGTTAGGGTACAAAGCATAGTTTTGAAAAACCATTGCAATATCCCTGTCTTTCGGCGGTAAATGATTGACCAATTTATCTCCGATGTATAGTTCTCCTGAGGTAATATCCTCCAAGCCTGCGATCATCCTGAGCGTAGTCGATTTCCCGCAGCCGGAGGGCCCGACCATCACGATAAATTCGCCATCTTGAATTTCTAAATTAAAATCTCTGACAGCATAAGCTCTCTCTTTACCAAAACGTTTTTCCACGTTGTTTAATAGAATTCGCCCCATTACAGTACCTCCTATTGGTCATATCAACATGTCATTGATAACGGTTTCAATACTCATTTGTTTTATTATACACCCCTCATTTGAATGGATTATAGGTGATGATTACTTAGTTATAGGGGGAATCCTGCTTTCAGTTCAATTCTGTGGATCCAATTGAAACAAAAAAAGCTGCTCCATCTCGATGGCCAGCTCCATAAATTAACAAGAAATATCTGATTCGTCGAGTTCCTGAAAGTTTTGACGATATTGTCTAGGCGTTACACCTGTTTTTTTACGGAAAAGGGCATGAAAAAACTTCATATCCTGATACCCTACCTGATTAGCGATTTGATAGATCGGGATATCGGTGGACTTCAACAGTTCACAGCATTTTTGTATACGTACGTTTTGCAAATACTGCGTAAACGATAAGCCTGTTGACTTTTTAAATAATCGTTGAAAATGGCTGGCACTTAAGAAAAAGTAATCCGCCACATCTTGAACCGTAAGATTTTGCGTATAACGGGATTTAATGAAATGAACGACTTCATCAAACATCCGAACGGAAGCGGTTTCCGTTTCATTGATCATCTCAAAGCGCTGAAGCAGTACCAGCATTTGGATCAGAAGTGCGGTCAAAACCGTCTCGTAACCTGGGCTTTTTTTCAAATATTCCCTGTACATGTTTTGTACGATAAAGGAAAAGGTGTCGTGTTTATCCTGAAAATGCAACCAATGTGCTGTACATTTGTTTGGATTATTTATGGCATGGTAGGTTACGGAATCCTGCTGCAGGAGATTTCTCCATTTATCAAGCAGTTCAAGTCGGAAAATGCAATTGTAGATGACAAGCAGTTTATCTTGCTTTGGAGAGGAGGGTCGAAACACGTGAGACGTACCGATCGGGATGATAAACAAATCCCCCTGCTTAACAAAGATAACTTCATCATCGATGTAGTGATAGCCGCTGCCTTCGCCAACGTAACTAATTTCAACGAAATCATGCGTATGCTGTAAAGTCGTAAAAGATTCCAACTCACGATTCAGAAAAATGTCCAATTCATTTTCAAAAAATAAATCGCCGCTTAAATGACCGATTCTTCCATTCATTTTCGTCACCTTTTCGTACGAGATTTGTGATCTGACGTTTTCATGTACGTGAATCTGCAGCAAGTTGAGGAAAGCGGGAATAAAGCGGGAACACGCTAATGCGCGTTCCCTTCTCCTTCATGACAAATTGGCTATTGTCCCTCTCTTACCCATTGTAACGGCACACGGATATATTTAATTCCCTTCCGCAAATAAGAAAAAGCAATATGAATGTGATGATCACGAGTCGTGATGATGGAAGGGTATGAATATCCGATTTCTGATTCTTTATATTCCAAATCCGCCATCTGGACATTTCTGAAATAAGGCCATGTTTTCCCTTCGTCTTCCGAAATAGAAACAGTGAGCGGCGTTCGGAGCGGTTTTTTACGAAATTCCCCTTTTCGCTGGACCCATCGGAACTGATCTCGCTCCATAGTAGAATTGTTATATATTAATGCCAAATGGCCATTATGCAGCTTGACGAGTTGCGTGGACGAATTATTGTTCGGCAGTTCACTCTTGGCAGGTATCGACCAGTTCTTACCGTAGTCCCGTGATACACTGGTATAGATTCGGTCGGCCTGACGGCTGCGAAACATAGCATAAAGCATCCCATCGTCTAATTCCACAACGTTCATCTGAACACGATGTTTGCTGCTGGGCACCATATATTCCGTCCACGTCAAGCCCTCATCAGAGCTTATAAAAACTACGCTATAATGACCATCAAGCTTGCAATAATAGGCCGGCAACAGCCAGTCGCCGTTCTTCAGTGCAAGGGGAGGATGCCGCAAGAATATTCCCGGTCCGTCAGAGAGAACCTCTGCAGCACTCCACGTTTCCCCGCGATCCTCAGAGATTCTGTAGACGATCCTGGACGTTTTCTGATTGTGAGGTTCGTTAGATGTATGAAACAGCCAAATAATTCCATTCGGCGCTTGGAACAAAACCGGATTTTGCTCGGACCGCTCAAGATCCTCTGATAGTTTGACAGGTGCCAACCATTGTTTGGATCCTGCAGCGAGTCTCGACAAGACAACATTGGTATCCGGATTCCCTTCCCCGCTGCCGGAGAACCAAACACACAGCAAATCGCCATTGTCCAATTCCAACAAATTAGCCGCATGGTTATCATTTAGATGAAAGGCTGGAAGGTAAGCTTCTTGAATCGTTGTATCTGTTTCGCCTTGGAGAACAGCACCATTAAATCTGCTCATGATAGGATCGCCCCCTTCTTGCCCTTTAATTCCCGCAAGGGAATCTCAATTCGGCACAGTGTATTGTTCGAGAAAACAAGTTCGCCGTCCACATACAGACGATAGCCTTCCTCAAGATCAGGCACCTCTGAACGCACGCCCGGTTTCCTGTATGTGATCCGAAATTCATTCCCTGCCGCCTTCACACGGTCTAGACAAAAGTAATCTAATCCTACATCCAGCGGGTCTAAAATAATTCGATCCTTCTCAATCATGAGACCAGCCACATGCGTGATCACCAGATCGATATAGAACGAATGATTATATTCCTGCTCATCACTTAGCGGTTCGCCTGTCGCACTGTTGTAATGTTCAACAAGACCAGGCTGGTTAAGGTCTCTTTTCATAAAATGAAGGAATGAATACTCACGCAGCGAGTGAGCGAAAAAAGAATCAAATTGATGATTCCTGCGTTTGCTCTCCTTGGCGAGCGCGTCGAGTGTGATCGAATTCGTATATGGCCAGGTCGGACCATCCCATACACAACCGTTTCTTCCTTTCACATAATGGCCCATCCAGCCCCCTTCCTTCGAATAGGCAGGACAATCTGCGGAGACAGACGGAAATGGACACTTCGTTTTAAATTCATGTTCATTGAATAGATGATCGATCATCTCATTGTAGGGCTCATCGATCATCTCCGCCCAAGCCGGGTAGAAGCCAACAATATTTTTCACGAATGCTTTCTGGTCAGTCTGGTAATGGAGATCATAGAAAAAAGCAGTCTCCTTATCCCACATTTTCTCAAGAATGTCCTTTTTGATGGCCTCTACCATAAGGCGGTAGCTTTCAGCGTCCGAATCACCAGCGATTTCGCACATGTTAGCAACTGCAAGCGTGTTCAAATAATGATAAACCGTTCGATCCACTCTTTTTAAATGCGTATACGTTTGCTTATCCTTCGGGTTCTTAGGAAAGTCATGGAAATACCAGTAACTTGGCTGATATTCTTTTCCCGTTCGTGTATGCTTGTATTCGATCATTAAATGATCAGTACCGCTTCCGTGTATGCGTATAGATTCTGAAATTTGGCTTTTAAACGAAGGAAGCAGCTCGATGACCATATCCCGGTTACGATGCACCAGATACAGCTGGTAAGCAGCCCAACAGGAAAAGTTGGCGAAAGCATGCATCACCGTATCAACGGTTAGACAGCTGAACTGGCCTCCTTCCCCCGGAGATGCTGCCATATTCCGCAGTGGCCCTTCAGGATATGCTGCTTCCTGGTACCATCTAGCATCCATAATATGAAGCGGAACGGACAAATTAATGAGTTTGCTGAATTCCCAGCCGCCTTTGCTAAAGGGCTCTTTGCTTTTTTTATGGGACCTTCCTTCATAAAATAACGGATAGGTCAAATTACCGTACTTCGGATCGGCCAAATTATGCCGAAGCAGAAACCAGCGGTAGATCCAAGTTTTGTCTAGCAGCGAATCGTTACTCGTAAATACAGGCGCATTTTCAAACCATTCCTGATATTCCTCACACTGCCTTTCAATGATTTGATCTGCTGTCCATCCGTATTCCGTATAAGCCGCCGCCCGTGCTTGAAGCATGTCGATGTCGTCAAGGCCGGAAATGCCGAGTGAAGCCGCCACGATGTACGAAGCGGAGTCTCCAGGCTGCAAACGTACTCCCTCAAATAATGCCGGGTCGCTTACGGATATTACGCCTGCTATATCGAAACTGTAGTGTTCTATGGGAAAAAGACCTTGCAAATAATTTCCATTGCTTAACTGAAATGCATCTCCGTATGTCTTTAATCTCAGCACAAGCTCTTCGCTGCTGTGATTCGTCCACGTTTGACATGAAACGGCACAATCATTCCAGGATATAAATTTTCTTTCCACCAGAGAAAGCCGGTTATCCGAGTATTCCATGAGCAAATAGCTTGGATACCATTCCGTTCGACACGGCTCAAATCTATTTGTCACATTATTATCTATTTTAAACAATAAGGGAATATTTACTTTATGAATAAAATCGAATCGTCCGGAAAATCCAGGCACAGGATCCAAATAATCTGCCCACAACCTCGCCCCAGTCGAACCAAGCAGCAAAGCACCGGGATGTGTGCGAAGCGTTTTCCTTCCTGCGTGTAGTTGTTCGTTCAATTGATTAGCAGTCAGAATGAATCCGCCCCCATCAAAATTAAAATATCTATTCTATTTTAACTTTCATCTAACTATATATTATTCCTATAATAGAATAGTAGTGCCAATATTCCCATAATATAGGGCATTCCTGCTCAAATACATGATACTTGTTGGAATGCAATGCGTTCTCTTTTCCACGTATAAGTTACATACAGCTCGAGACCGCTCGCCACTATCGCTGGATACGAATATTGTTTCTCCCCTTCATCAAGCAGCAGCTCGTTTTCCCAAGTTAGGCCATTGTCCCTAGATAGGCGCAGGACCAGCGGTGTTCTGGGCCCTTTCCTCGTCCCGGGTTCCGGACGAGTTGGATTATACACGAGCGCTAGAATGCCATTTTCCAGCTTTGCCAGGTCGATCCCGCTATTGTTGTTGGGCAGCACCGTCGGATAGGCCTGGCACCATGTTTTTCCCCCGTTCGTCGAATCACTTCGGTAAATGGCCCCTTCCGTGCTGCGCATAAGCATATGTATGCTTCCCGGCTCGGATTCCCATAAGGTCGGCTGAATGACACCTTTCCCCGTCAATACACTGCGATCCAGCGGGACCGTTTCGCTGCGAGTCCACGTCTCTCCACCGTCATATGAAAGATCAACGAATGCATCCCAAGCCGGCTCGAGCGATGCTGGAGCGACAATGGTGCCATCATGCAGTACGATTGGCTTGTTTTTGACCGGGCCTCTTCCTCCATGGTCGCCTTCTATTAAGGGTACCGGATGCGACCATGTAAACCCGTCATCTGATGAACGCACGACCATTGTTACCCATTCGGCAATGGAAGCGCCGATTTTATAATACAGAAAAAGAACGCCGTCAGCCCTGCGAAACAAGACAGGATTCCAATGCGGAATGTCCTCCTGGTCGGCTGCTTTTATAGGCGGTGTCCAACAGCCGCTTATCCTACGCGACATCCATATCGCAACATCGCCGGCTTTCTCCTTCGTGCCGCCAAACCATGCTGCTATGATATCTCCGCCAGGCAGCAGCACTAACGTGGAGGCGTGACAGCTTAGAAAAGGTCTGTCGTCCTCAAAAATAAACTCTTTGACTTGATTAGTGTATCTCATCTCACATCGCTCCTTGGAACAATTTCGTAACCTTCTCCCCTTCTCGTTCCAAACGCGATGACGCCCGGTTCAATGTCCGTGAATGGGATATCGTGCCCATTCTGCAGAACACGTACCGGTTCCGCTGTACGCAGCAAGAAGTCCTTACCTGCCGTTGATATGATGCGAACTCGCAGCAGCTTACCGTTCTCCCATTCCATCTCGACTTCAAAACCTCCGCGCGCTCGCAGTCCTTTCACATTGCCGGTTTTCCATTTATTTGGCAATGCAGGCAGAAATTGGACATGTCCTCCATGACTTTGCAGCAGCATTTCGGCTATACCCGAAACACCTCCAAGATTTCCATCAATTTGGAAAATATGCTGTTTCACCTTTGGATGCCGATGCGCATTCATCATGTTCGGATGCAAACCGGCGAGCAATTCGTTCACAAAACGGTTTGCTTGCTTTGATTCTCCGAGACGCGCCCACAGATTGATCATCCAGGCACAGCTCCAGCCTGTATGTGCTCCGCCGTGTTCCATGCGTCGTTCGAGCGTTCTCCTGCAGGCAGCGGCAAGTTCGGGTTCCTCATGCATTGTAATCTGGCCTAATGGATGAAGAGAGATTAAATGTGCCATATGGCGGTGTCCCGGCTCGAACTCATCTAAATCTTCGTCCCACTCCTGGAGCTGGCCATACTTTCCTACACGATACGGCGGCAGTTGGAGCAACGCTTGCTCCAATTGCCCTCTAAATGTGCGGTCCGAATCCGATACAATCCGGCCTGCTTCCAAACAGTGACCAAATAAATCTTTGAGGAGCGCCAAATCACTCGTCGCACCTTTTGTAACGCTGCTTTTCTGCCCATCAGGAGTGATAAAAAAATTTTCCGGTGACGTGGAAGGACAAGTAGTCAGGCTGCCATCCTCCGCTTCAACTAACCAGTCCAAACCAAACAGTGCCGCTTCTTTCATCACAGGGTAGGCTTGCCCGAGGAACAGTTCATTCTGGTTATAAGCGTAATGTTCCCATAGATGTTGGCATAACCAAGCCCCAGCCATCGGCCAAAAGGCCCAACTTGGCGAACCGCCAACGGGAGTCGCAGTTCTCCATAGATCGATATTGTGGTGGGCCGTCCAGCCTCTGCATCGGTAGTGGCTACTTGCTGCTTTACGGCCTGTGTGCTGCAAGTCTTTGATCAGATCGAACAACGGCAAATGGCATTCCGCAAGATTCCCCACTTCTGCCGGCCAATAGTTCATTTCAACATTAATGTTAGTCGTCCAGCTGCTGCACCATGGCGGACGGATGTTATCGTTCCAAATTCCTTGTAAATTTGCCGACTGTGCGCCGGGTCGTGAGCTGGACAGCAGCAAGTATCTTCCATATTGGAAAAATAGGGCGGCAAGACTGGGATCCTCGACACCGCTTTTCACGGCTTGAATTCGGGTATCTGTCGGTATGTCACTTCTGTCCGGACCGCCAAGATCAAGAGAAACTTTGGAGAAGCGTGCAGCGTGATCGTTCAAGTGCCGCTCTTTCAATCGGTCGTAGCCGAGTAATGATGCTTTTGTCAGCCTATCTTCACTTAATTCGTGCGGATGTCCATCGAATAGGGCCGGATCCTGATTGAAGCCATTGAAGCTGGTTTCGGCGGCCAGCAGGAAAGTGACGGTCCCAGCGCCGATTACCCGAATCCGCCCACCGCTTACCTCCACCCTGCCTTTGTCTGTCATGGCGAGCATCCGAATATTAAAACCGATGCCTTTCCCCTCCGCATATTGAACGGGATCAGACGATTTTATTGTATTGGGCATAATATGAATCGGGCAGCGTCCTGCAAGGATCACCTGGTTCATTGACGCTTTATTGACTTGATGTTGCAGAGGACTGCTAAGCACTGCTGTCAAATTTATGTTTCGTTCACACTGCAAGCGAATCGCCATGATTTGATCTACCGCTGATACGAACAACTCTCTTGTATGGACATCGTTATTTTGCAAATACCGCACTCGCGCGATTCCTTCTGCTAGATCCAATTCCCTTCGGTATTCCGAAATACCGCCTGACTCATCGAATATCAGATCCAAATCCCCGAGCGGCAAGTACGATTCGATTTCCGGCCCTTCCATGTGCCGCTCTATGATTTCCTCTGCCTCGGCGTTTTTACCTGAAAAGATCAACTCGCGTACATGATCCAAATGCTTGGCTGCTTCCATGTTGACCGTTTCCCTCGGTTCCCCTGACCATAGCGTATCCTCGTTCATCTGAATGCGTTCCCGGTCCGTGCCGCCATACATCATCCCACCAAAACGGCCGTTACCGACGGGGAGCGCTTCGAACCAAGACCTGGCTGACTGCGCATACCATAATGTCGTGCTTCTATCAGACATCCTGTTCCCCCCACATTTATTCGTACAGCCAATCCAACGTGTCAATTCCGTCATTTTTATGTTCAACATCGCGCGCACGCATATCTTGATCGACAGGGACAACACCCAGTATCAGGTAAGCTCCTTTGCCGAAATCGAGTAGATGCCGCCCAGCCTCATATTGAAACGCGTGGATATTCACAGAGGGGTAAGCGTACAAGCGGAGCCCTTTGCGCAATACCGGCGCATAACCACCACGGTCGTCCGCATGAGTGTTTTCTTCTAGGCTAGGAACTTGCAGCCACTGCTCATCCTTTGAATTGAAATACCCAACCAGCACTTTCGATGGCTGCTGCAGCTCAATCTCGATGGCCAAGCCGTGAAGCCCCGCCTGCCTTTGACTAAAACGGATGCCACGGAGCCCGTTCAGTTCCTCCGCACAGCCCACAATCTGAATATCGCCGTCGGTGAAAACCTCAGCCCCTTTTTCCACATGGTACAACTCCGCATGCTCAGACAATATTTTAAATGGCGCCTCTATGTAACGAACGATTGGAGCCTTAAGATTTTTTAGGGCTTCGGGCAGCGTCCCCGCTTTCAGCTCCTGCAAATGGTTGCGGAAAGCATTCAGCTCAGCTTCATAAAGAGGTAAACAAGCGCTCCAATGCCTGTAATCGAGCCCCCCTCGAATCGGCACCTTCCGCTGCGGAGTCTGCATACTGTTAGCGAACAAATATGTTTTTTCCGTAAGCGCTGTCAGCTTTCGGTAACTGTCCAAACTTTGTTCCAATTCTACTGCAGCCTCTTCCAGCAATTCGAGACGGTTAAAATACTCCCCTTTGACCGAGTGCTTATAGGTTAAAATGAGGATCGCAGCCCTGACTTTATGTGCATAGGCTTGCACCATATGGCGGATTGCGGACATATCGCTCGCCAGCCGCTCGTATTCGTCCCGGTTGCGGTCGACAAGATTGCGCGCGCGTTCAATCGCCAGCACCGCTTCCTGCGCATGTCTTTGCGCGTCGGCAATAATATCCGTGGGCGTCTCTCCGATGTGAGGCTCACCACTCAGTTCCTTAATGACATATTCCTCCAGCCGTTCACCTTGGGGCGACTGGGATTCCCATAAATCTGGCCATGGCATATGTCGATCGGGATTGGTGAGCTGGCTCATTGTCATCCCAAGGCTCATCGTTTGGCGATTGCCCTCGGTAATGCCGAAACGGCGTAACAATTTCGGCGCACATTCCCCAGAGGCTTCATAGGCATCCAGCATCGCTTCCCCAGCCTCACTGCCGCCGTAACGCTTACCAAGTGTATCAATCCAGTAATTCCGTTCAGCTTCCGGATCGCGATCCGGATTCCAAGCATACCGAAACCAGGCAGCAAACCAAATCCAATCGCGCTCCAATTGCCGCAGACGCGTCTCCGTCCGATCCGGCGCATAAGGCCAATCCCAAAAGAACAATGGATACAGATGAAGCCCGTTTGCCTTCAATCGGTATTTGGCAGCCTGCATACATTTTTGAATAAATGAAGGCGCACCGTAACGGAATGGCTCCAGATTAGCCAATATATGGACATTGACAATGTGAATCGTCTGCAAAGAGCCTAGACGATTGTGCGTTTCTTGCCATTTGCCCCGTGGTGTATAGGTGGTCAAGGACTCACCATTGTATTTGGCTTCCGTATACAAATTTGGGTAAAGTGGCAGCGCAGCCTCAATGACTTTTTGCGGTTCGATGGCATGTGAACGCAGGATGATCGGAGGTTTTTCCTTTGCGTTCGAGTTTTTCAACCCTTCTTGAAGTCCAGCAAGAATCGTTTCATTAAACCATTCCACGCCGTAAATCTGCCCTTGAAGCGCTTCGCCAAGACAAACCATCAGCCCGGCATTTGGGAATGATTGGACGAAAGCTTTGATTGATTGTTTATAGTAATCACTTGTAACAGGCAGCGGCTTCGGCTGATGCAGCTTCAGACCGTGCTTCTGCGCAAACGGCAGCGGAATATGAATGTTGTAAAACTTTAACACGACCCATATTCCACGTCGGTCTGCCTCTTCCGTGAGCCAGCGGAACATCTCTGAATTAAGAGCTAACTCTTCTTCCGTCACTTCCAGCGCTTCCGGATAATCTTCCAGCTTTACCAAGGAAGAGAATGGATGGCCGGACCACAAGTAGACCACATTGCATCGCTGCTCAACCATCATATCGAGGAAATCCTTCCACAAGGCCCGATCGTAAAACCATTGAAAACGGTCGGGTGTAATCGGATACTCATAAGTCTGGCGTGGCGGCTCAACGGTCGTTTTTTGCAATCCGATTGCCGGGCCTCGCAATGAAAAACGCGGCTTATCCCCATAAGCGATATCGCTTGGCAGCTTTTGAGCGTCGCGGATTCTTCGCGCAAGCTCCATGCAACCGTACAAAACGCCTGAGTCATTTCCCCCGGAAATGACTGTTAGATTTCCTGGACAAGAGACCAAATAAAAACCTTCACCATCTGGAGCCTCTGTGTGATACAACAGGACATCTCGCTGTTCCAATTGCTGCAACAATTCTGATTCTTGGCGGTTACCGATATATATTTTCAATCCCGGCACCGACCGATAACTTTCCAACGTCCAGGGGGCCTCTGCCTCAAGCACCGTATAACCACAGTCCTGAAGCGCTATTTTTAGCTGTCGAATGCCGAATTCCACTCGCGGTGCTGTGTTGCGGTCGTATCCAAGCGTTATTGCCATCATCTTCGTCTAGGCCCGCCTTTCATAAATAATTCGATAACCGGCACTGCTATGTCCGGCTTCTTTACAGGGAGTGACAAGACTAGCGTGCTTTCATCTCTTCCTTCTTTAAAAGCTCCATTGTCGATACCGCTTTCTACAAAGCCTTGCTTAAATCGGATCTCAGATGCATCATTAAGCAGCTGCGCATACTCCACTTCGCCGGCCAATCCATGCAGGTGAATGCTTTTAAAAGGCCAACTAAATACATGCACATACATGCGGTTTGTCTCAGGGTTATAGGTCAGACGGCAATCCTGCGGACACTGGGTCGTTTCTGGCGCCTGCGTACATCCATAAATCGAACGGCTGTGACGCTTCATCCATTCGCCGATTCCTTTTAAACGATCGATAGATCGTTCGTCAAATTCGCCCCGTCCGGTCGGACCTACGTTCAGCAGCAGATTGCCTCCTTTGCTGACGACATCTATCAGCATTTTGACCAGCATATCTACGCTTTTCCATGATTCCTCATCGCGATGATACCCCCAGGAACCGCTAAACGTATGCGGCGTCTCCCAAACAACACGCTTCCCGCCCACCTGAACCCATTTTGTCGGCAAATATTGCTCAGGAGTCGTAATATCGCCGCCGATTTGTAACCGATCATTCAATAAAATGTCCGGCTGAAGCGTACGAATGAGCTTCATCAGCTCCCTGCTTCCCCAATCTTCCTTTCCTTTGCCGGGCAATCCATTCTCCGCAGGAAACGAAAAATCATAAAACAATAGGTCGACTTTGCCATATTCGGTTAACAATTCTTTGGTTTGCCCAAACAAATATTCGCGATAACGTGAAAATTCCTTATCTGATCTTGCAGCGATAGCTTCCTGATCAAATCGCAAAGGGTGCTTCGTGTCGATGGTATAATCTGGATGATGCCAATCGATCAGTGAATGATAAAAGCCTACTTTCATGCCTCGCTTGCGGAACGCCTCCGCCATTGGCCTGATTAAATCCCTTCTGGCCGGCGTGTTCGGCGCTTTATAATCGGTCAGCTTGCTGTCCCATAAGCAGAAACCTTCGTGATGTTTGGTCGTTGCCACAGCGTACTTCATGCCTGCATCGAAAGCGAGCTGCGCCCACAAATCAGGATCGTACAAATCAGGGTCAAACTTATTGAAATATTTGTTTCGGTACTTCTCTCCGCTCAATCTCTCCCGTGACTGCAGCCATTCATGCCTAGCTGCCAGCGAATATAACCCCCAATGAATAAACAGGCCGAACCGATCGTGCGTAAACCATTCACTGTCTCCGGTCGTTCGTTCTATTTCATATGTCATTTGTTTTCCCTCCTATTCGAATGTCTGCAAAACAGACCCGCGAATCTCATAGCGACAGCCTCTCCGATTCCGGAAGCCGCTCCGGTAACAACCGCTACTTTGCGATCCAGTCTCATGCTTTTACTCCTCTACATTCCGATGTTTTCCAGTTGCACAGAAATCAACTCATGATCAGTTTACAAGAAAGCAAGCAGCCCATTATAGGCTGAATTTATCATTTATATAGGTGACGCGCTTCACATGCTTGTAAAGCAAAACAACGTTATCGTCACGCCCTCTCATTGAGCGCTCCGCTAACGTTGTTTTGCTTCAGCGCCCTTCAACAGCCTTCAACCATGTCGTGGCCATCAGCATATCACCCAACGAATTCATATGTACGCCGTCGGTTGTTAAGTCCTGACCGGTTTCTTGTTGGATGAAATCAATAAAAGCTAGATGCGTAGGGACTAGGACCGCATCGTATTGTTCCGCCAGCCTATTCACTACGTCCACATAGGGCCTCAGCAACCGATTCCCCGTGGCATCCGAATACTCTTTGATGACCGTGGGCTGCATTAAGATCACTCTGCAGTCTGGTATTTGCTTCGTTTGCTTCAACAGGCTGCAGTACACCTCTTCGAACTTGTCAGGGTACACCTGCTCGCTGCTTGGCGAATCAAGTTGCCGCCACACATCATTAATGCCGATGGAAATCGAAACCCATTGGGGTTGATGATCAAGCACATCAAGCGTCCATCTTTTCTCCAAATCAATCACACGATTGCCGGATACACCCTCATTAATGATTTTAAGTCCTAGCTGCGGGTAAGCCGCCGTGAGATAATCGTGAATGAGGCGAACGTATCCCGAACCCAGTTTTAATGGGTCTTTCTTTCTTCCTTTGTCCGTAATACTATCACCGATAAACACGATTCTGTCCTTCGTTTTGAACGGCACATGAATGCCTCCTCTTCAAATCTGTTAGGCTAGCTGCCCCTTGATCAGCCGATACACCGCATCAAGTTGTTGCACTTCAAGCTTATGATTATCCTTGAAAGCGATTGCATCTTTGGAGCGGCAATGCATCGAAACTGGCAAGCCTCTCCGACTAAGATGATATTTCGCATTGACGGGATACATCTGCAGCTCTACTAATGACGCTGCTCCAACAAACGACTGCAGCATGTCCGCAGTTGCCGGTTCTGCGCTCCAATTTTCGGTCAGACGCACATAAATATCAGGATGAAAATTGGCCATTACCCCGCTGAAACCCGCCGCACCTAATTGTAAAGAGGCAAGCAGCGTTGCAGAATTCGCATTAAATATTTTGAGCGGACTCCCTTTCACCGCTTCAATTTTTGCGGCAATTTGCTGTAAATCGCAGCTTGTATCCTTGAGAAAAGCAAATCTGCCTGTATCCGCACATTGCTTTAGCAGTTGCGGGCTCAGAAGCCTTTTGTACGGATAAGGACATTCGTAAATGCCCATTGGCACACCTGGGATTCGGTCAATCAGTTTCAGCAAACGGTCGAACCACCGTTCATCTGATTCATCCGGATTAGCCATCCGGTTGCTGACTAACACGACTGCCTGAACTCCCGTCTCTGACATCCGCTTCAACTCCTCCATCTGCCCGTCGAACTGATCGGAGATATGGCCCGAAGCTATGACCGGTACCCGGCCCTCTGCTTTATCCGTGACGAATCGAGCAATGCTCACTCGTTCCTCTAGTGTCAAATAAAACATTTCGCTTGATTGACACACCGCAAATAGACCATGTACGCCTTGATCAATGTACCACTCAATCAGTTGCTCTAATGCACCGAAGTCCACTTTTCCGAGATCAGTAAATGGTGTCACCATCGTTGGCCAAACTCCGTTCGGAATGTTCAGATTCATTGTCTCAACTCCTTTCTTCCTGATGTGTCATCTGTATCCATATACCGATCAATGACACTCTTAAGCTGGTCTCTGGTTGATTGATTCAGAGGTTGTACTGGCAGTCTTGGCTGCCCCGCAGGCAGTCCTATCATGCACATCGCTTCCTTCAATACGGATGGAAGCGTCCCAAGCGAAAATGCGTTACGCAAAGCACGCAGTTTACGCTGCTGTTGTTCAGCATCTTCTGACTTACCCTGTATCCACAAATCATAAATGGACCTAACAATTTCAGGAAATACGTTGGCTGTTGCCGCAATGGCTCCATGTCCACCGGCCATCAATGTCGGCAAAATCAATGAATCCGTTCCCGCTAATACGGCGAAATTAGGTCCAGATACCTCTATGTATTGCAAAATCGTATCAAAGCTGCCGCTGCTGTCTTTGATCCCGACAATGTTAGGCACTTGGCTGAGTTCCTTCACTGTATGGGGCTGAAGAGAGTTGCCGGTCCTCGCCGGGATGTTATACAGAAGGACGGGTAGTCCCGTCGCGTCTGCAATCATTCGAAAATGACCAAGCAACTCCTGCTGTGTAAATGTTAAAAAATACGGCGTAATAACCGATAAAGCATCCGCCCCCATACGCTCCAACTGCACGGCCAATTGAATGGATTCCTTCGTGCTAACACATCCGGCGCCCACATATACGGGAAGCCGCCCGTTTGCTTCCTCAATAACAATCTCGGCGACTCGCAGCTTTTCCTCGAAAGTTAAGGAAAAAAACTCCCCATTTGTACCTAAACAAAATAACCCGTGCACATTCGCGTTGATAAGCCTGCGGGTTAATAGCCGTAATGCAGATTCGTCAATATGATAATTAGCATCGAAAGGTGTGACCATTGCAGGAATGATGCCTGACGGTCGTAGTATCTGAACCATAACATCTCTCCTTCTCTATGGAATACAGTGGGATGTGAATTTAACAGTGCCTTTCATTTATTCTGGGAGCAAGTTCAACCGCTGAACGAATCGCTTCCAGCATACTTCGCTCGTCCGCCAATCCGGTACCGGCAATGTCAAAAGCCGTACCATGATCAACCGACGTTCGGATAATGCCTCCGTTCAAACCAACCGTAATATTCACGCCAGCCTCAATCCCCAGCACTTTGATAGGTATGTGTCCTTGATCATGGTAGCAAGCCACAACAATATCAAAGTCTCCTCGTAAAGCTCTGTAAAAAAGCGTATCTGCTGGATACGGACCAGTGACGTTTACTCCCTCTTTGACTGCTCGAATCATACCTGGAATCAGCTTCTCTTCTTCCTCGCCGTTACCGAATAAACCATTCTCCCCCGCATGCGGATTAATACCGCAAACAGCAATTCGCGGCCGATCAATTCCAGCCTTGCGAAGTGTTTCATGCGCCAGCATAATTACTTTGTAAGTCCTGTGCGAATCGATAGAATTAATGGCATGAATAAGTCCCAAGTGCGTAGTCAAATGGATGACTTTCAGATTTGGGGCTGAAAGGATCATGGAATAATCTTCGGTGCGAGTCAGTCCAGCCAATATTTCGGTGTGACCTGGATACATATGACCTGCCTTGTTCAAAGCTTCCTTGTTTAACGGTGCTGTACATATAGCGTTAATTTGACCGCTAATCGCAAGTTCCACAGCTTTCTCCACGAACTTGTAGGCAGCGTGTCCCGCTTCGGCATTTACTTGTCCGAAAGGCAGATTAGTAGGCAGCATATACATATCCAAGCAGTCCATACAGCCATAAATGTAACGCCCGTCCATTGGTCCTTTTACTGTGCGTATGAACGCCGAACCTCCGATGATAGAGAGCGCGCGTTCTAGGATGACAGGATCGCCAATCACGAGAGGACGGCACATTTCGTAAACATGAGCATTCTGTAGCACTTTTACAATAATTTCCGGCCCGATGCCGCTGGCATCGCCCATGGTGATTCCGATTATTGGTTTCATTTGGACCCAATCCCTCTATTTAAAAATTCCAATGCATTCACTAGCGCATGTTCGGAACCGAATCCACCCGCTTTGGTAACCGCTAGCAGCGGTTTTTCCATCATGAGCAATCCTACCGGGATGCCGCTTTCTACCTCGTCAATCAAACGAAATTCGTTCGTACCGAGAGAGGCACTTATTTGTCTAGCGGTATCCCCTCCGGTCATAACAATGCCTCCAACATCTACGCATTTCAGTAGCCGGGATACGATTTCACCCAATGCATGGGCTACTTCCTCACTGACTTGCTGTGAGTTCAAGCCGTTTTGACTCCCAATATCTTGAGCAAGGTGAATGTCCCCCGGATCTCCCGACGAGTACAACACCGTATGAAAGTTTCCACTACATGCAAGCTCAGCTTGCTCTACCGCATGCATCACTTCCCGTTCCCTATCGGAATATCCGGAAACTAGCTGAAAAGTCTCTAAGCGAATGCCCCGCACATGAGGATGATTCAAAAGCACTTCCAGTTGGCGTCGTGACTTTGAACTGACGCTGCCGATGACAGTAAGAATCGATTTCGCTGCTTTAAAGTGTCCAATGGGTTCGATATTCCGAGAAATTGGAACTTGTTCAGACAATTGTCGAGCTAAGCCTGCTGAACCGGCCCATACGACCGAATAGGGCATCTCTCCGATCAGAGAAACAATGCGCCTAAGATCATGTTCATCCACTGAATCGACAACAAAGTAGCGTTTTCCGCGAGCTAAACAGCTTTGAAGAAGCGGCTCCAATTTGCTTCTCCCCTCCTCCAATACCTTCAATGAAATCACTTCGACGGGGCGCCTTGTCTGTTTGCGGAGCAAAACATGGATGTCCGATTCATCTACAGGCGTTTTCGGATCGCGAGCGAACTCGGTATCCTCCAATGGTATGCCATGAACATACAGTCTTCCTTGCCGAACAGTCCTGCCCATTTGTGGGAAGGCCGGAGCTATTAACACCAAATCGGGACGAAAGGTATCAAATATGGCATCGATTTCAGCACCTACATTCCCACGTAGCGTAGAGTCCATTTTTTTCAGCACAATATCCGCTCCAAAGGCTCGAGCTTTGAACGATGCTTGTTTAACCCGGAGGTATGCTGCTTCTGCGTTGAGTGCTCGGCTGTCGGTATCAAAGACGAGCACATCTCCTGATGTCTGATTTTCCAACTCGTTCATGCCTAGCAGCACACTTACCTGCAGACCCCGTTTGGAAAACTGTACACCAGTATCACTTGCTCCCGTAAAATCATCTGCAATAACAGCAACTTTCATAGAGACTCCCCTCTTTACACATATTCAGAGAAGCAATTTACGGTAAACGGTTTGGATTGCAGCCATGTCCATTGGCTTAGGATTGTTATGTAAAAGTCTTGTGACCTTGGAAGCCGCAACCGCCAGTTCCTCTACATCCCCATCAGTTACACCGAATAATCGCAAATCTTGCGGGATACGCATTTGGGCAGTCCATTCGAAAATTCGCCGAATGACCGCTTCAGCAGCAGCGCTCCCTCCCTCCGTTCCCGCCTGCAGCCCCATCGCGCGGGCAACATGACCGAGCCGATCGTGTATGGCGTCCATATTATAAGACATTACGTGCGGCAGAAGCATCGAATTGGCGACCCCGTGCGTAATGTTGAATTTACCTCCAAGCGGATAAGCCAGCGCATGGACAGCTGCGGTTCCCGCCGAACTAAGCGCCATGCCCCCATACATCGAACCGAGCAGCATGTTCTCTCTGGCTTTAAAATCCGATCCGTTATGGTAAGCATGGAGTATACTGCCGGCAATTAAACGAATCGATTCAAGAGCGAACATGTCGCTGATCGAATTAGCCCTAGTGGATATATACGATTCCAGAGCATGAGTAAAAGCATCCATTCCTGTTGCAGCCGTAATGTTCTGCGGCAGACTTACGGTTAATTCAGGATCGATTATAACCATCATAGGCAGCAAGTGCCTACTTATAATACCAACCTTTAATTCCTGTTCAGGAATGGTAATAATCGCGTTCGGCGTCACTTCTGAACCGGTGCCTGAAGTTGTCGGAACTAGCACGGTTGGTATCCCAGGCGTTGATACTCGATCAGTACCAATCAGACTCATCACATCCACGGGATCAGTCAGCAATACGGAAAATAATTTTGTTGCATCAAGAACGCTCCCCCCACCAATTCCGATAAATAAATCAACGGGTTCAGAGGATATCTCTCTAAATACTTCTCGTATATTATTTACCGTCGGTTCTGGCTTCACCTCGGTTATCAACCTACTGGATATCCCTGCTTGTGACAGTTCACTTTCAATCCGATCAATGACCCCTATTGCTTTCATCGAAGGTTGCGATACGATCACCGCATGCTTGAAGTTACCACGCAGCTTTAGGTTTGGAACTAGAGTGGCTATCGCATGATTACCCGTAACAATACTGCCGGCCGTCTGGAACATAAACGGAACAAATCCGTTACTATCTTTCACTCAAGCCCCGCCTTTCTTGCTTATGACCTGATTTTCCCCCTCATCCTACGCCCGCAAATAATTGATGTCAATGCAAATGGAGCCTGAAGATCGCATTGACCTATATATCAGATACAATCCCCTACACAGCAAGTAAGCGCTTAATTGTAATCTGAATAATGAGTTATTATTAGCAACAAAGGATTTTTTATATGAAGAGGAGCGTGTCATCTTGAATATTACGCCTTATCTCACTCCATATAAATTAGGTAGTCCGGTTCTCGTCGGTTCCGGAATGCCTGGAAACTTCGATGAGCGTGCTGTGGATTGTCCTTTTGTTTTTCAACATAATGGCATGTATTACATGATGTACGTGGGGTTTGACGGTATTGGCTATCAAACAGCATTGGCTGTCAGCCATGACCTCATGAACTGGGAGCACCAAGGAGTCATTCTGAAACGGAATGGAAACGCAGCTTGGGATTCCATTAATATTGCAGGTACATGGATCTTAAAAGAAAACTGTCTGGATGCTCCTCCTGTGCTGAAAAAATGGAATAATAAATACTGGCTGGTATATCATGCTTATCCGAAAGAGGGCTATGAGGAAGGCTCTGCCAAAATCGGAATTGCCTGGACAGAAGACGAGCAATTACTTGAATGGCACCGACTTCCCGATCCTATCCTAATCCCGGAGGAAGGCGCAGAGTGGGAAAATGGCGGTCTCTACAAAGAATGTCTTGTCGAGCATGAGGGCAAGTTCTATTTGTTTTACAATGCCAAAAACACAAAAAAAGGACGATGGATCGAACAAACAGGCATCGCTTTCTCTACAGATTTAAAACAGTGGCACAGATACGAACATAACCCAGTCTTACAGATTACGCCGGACGGATGGGATTCAGGATTTGTCAGCGACCCGTGCGTGTTGTATGACCAAGACCGTGACCAATGGATCATGTATTATTTCGGTTATAACTACAAACAAGCTCAAGAAGGAATTGCGCTTTCCACTGATCTTGTACATTGGGAAAAGCATCCCGAACCGATCATTCGGGTTGGCGAAGAAGGCAGCATCGACTCGATTTTTGCACACAAGCCCTCTGTCATTACGCATCAAGGCGTTCTTTATCACTTCTACTGCTCTTGCAGACCATACAGGGAAGGCGATCCAACCAAAAACTACGGTAAAGAGTTCCGAACGATCAGTGTCGCAACTTCACAACCGATTGATACGCAAACTCGATGACGAAGGAGAAAACCGATGCTCGTGGATGAAATGTTTGTTGAAAGCACGCGTCGCCCCCTCGGGATAGATGTTCTCCAACCGACATTCGGCTGGAGTTTTGTCGATTCACCAGAACGTATGCAGATGCAGACTGCTTACAGAATCCTTGTTTCAGATAGCAAGGAAAACTTACGGGAAGAGCACGGAATTGTATGGGACAGCGGTAAACGTTTAAGCAAGAAAAACGTACACATTATATATGAAGGAGCCCCACTCCAGTCACGGCTTCGGTATTATTGGAAGGTACAGGTTTGGGATCAAAAAAGCCAAATGACCGAAAGTTCTGTTACGTGGTGGGAAATGGGACTTATTCATGACGATGATTGGTCTGCGAATTGGATCGCTCAATTCGCAAACGAGCCTACTGAAAGACCCGCCCTTCCTTTATTCAGGCGTGAGTTCAACCTCGAAAAACCTGTGACGAGAGCTAGAGCCTATATATGCGGACTAGGTCAGTACGAGCTGCGGTTAAATGGGAGAAAAGTTGGCGACAACGTCATAGAGCCTGGCTGGACAAACTATGACAAAACATGTCTCTATTGCGTCTACGATGTGACGGAAGAACTGAACGAGGGCGCCAATGCGGTCGGTGTGATGCTGGGGAATGGATTTTTCAATGTGACAGGCGGGCGATACAGTAAGTTCAAGCATTCTTTTGGTACGCCTAGATGCCTAGTTCAGCTGGAAATCACACATTCTGACGGCACCCAGGTTCGGATTGTCAGTGATAGGAATTGGGACTCCGCTTCTGGACCTATTTTATTTTCCTGTATATACGGCGGCGAAGATTTCGATGCTAGTCATCTGCAATCAAACTGGGACCAGCCCGAACTAACTTCCAACGATGTATGGAAACCCGCCGCCGAAGTGAATCCCCCTTTGGGAAAACTGAGAACACAAGCTACCTCCCCTTTGAAAGTGATGGGAAGGCTCCAACCTCTGCATATTTCTCAACCGATTCCTGGTGTGTATGTGGCTGATTTCGGGAATAACTTTTCGGGTTGGATTGAAATCCGTGTAAAAGGCCATCAAGGTGCACAAATTACCATGTCCCCTGCCGAATTACTGAAGGAAAACGGCACCGTCAATCAAAAATGGACCGGTTCCCCATGTAGGTTTACCTATGTGATGAGCGGAGACAGTGATGAGGAAGTTTGGTCACCACGATTCAGCTATAGTGGTTTTCGTTTCGTACAAATCGAAGGCGCGGTGCCCTCCGATTTCGCTGGAGACGATAGCAATGGTCCTATTCTTATCCAACTGGAGGGCCAGATGATTTATCCGGACACGAAAGTTTGCGGATGCTTCGTTAGCTCGAATGCGATGCTTAACCGTACACACGAGATTATTAATCGAGCCATCCTTAGTAATATGAAGAGTATATTTACGGATTGTCCGCATCGAGAAAAGCTAGGCTGGCTTGAGCAAATTCATCTGATGGGACCTTCCGTTGCATTTAATTACGATGTTGAGCGATTGTTCGTAAAAATCATGGAGGACATCCGGGACGCACAACTTCCAGACGGGATGGTACCGACGACTGCGCCTGAATATGTTGTCTTCTCTGAGAAATGGCGTTGTTTCCGAGATTCCGTATCATGGGGCGCCTCCTATATACTTACAGGTTGGAATTTACTGGAATTATATGGAAATAACCGAATTTTGGCCGAGCATTATAAAGGTATGAAAGCCTATATCGATTATGTAACCGAAGGCTCCGATCAATTGATTGTACAAAACGGTCTTGGAGATTGGTACGATGTTGGAGACAATCCTCCCGGCTTCGTTCAAAATACACCCGTTGCCCACACTGAAACCGCCATGTTTTATCATATCGTCGACGTGTTCACGCAAATCGCTAATCTTTTGAATTACAGCGATGACGCAGTCAAATACGCAAATCTCCGTAAAGACATTAAATTAGCATTTAACAATGCTTTTTTTGATTACAAGACACAGCAATATGCAACTGGCAGTCAAAGTTCCAATGCCATGCCGCTTGTTTTGGGACTTGTTGACGCTCCGTACAAAGCGACTGTTCTATCACACATCATAAAAGACATTGAACTGCGCGGGTATCATACGACTGCAGGCGATGTCGGCCACCGCTATGTACTGCTTGCACTTGCCCAGTGCGGTCGTTCGGACATCATCTATGAAATGAGCAATAAGATCGATCACCCGAGCTATGGATATCAAATCGTTCACGGTGCGACAACGTTGACCGAAGCATGGGACGGTCCGACCGTCGGTAAATCACAGAACCATTTCATGCTCGGTCATTTGGAGGAATGGCTCTATAGCGGTTTGGCAGGCATCCATTATCGATTTGATCCCGATTTCGAAAGCTACAATCTGACTATCCGACCGGCAATACCTGACGGCTTGAACGAAGCTGCATCTGAATATCGTTTGCCAACTGGACAGATGCGTGTCGCTTGGAAGCGCAATGATCACAATCGACTGACGCTTAAGGTAACCGTTCCATCAAATTGTATGGCAGAAATCTATGTTCCTTCTATATCCATTGATACTTTGCTCGAAGGCGGACAACGGGTGAAGGCAGTCGAATCTGTTCAAATAGCCAGGCTTGACAGCAGTCATGTTGTTGTTTACGTAGGTTCGGGCAGCTATCAATTTGAGAGCACTGTTTGAAAATGATTGACGTCCATTTGCCTTAAATTAACTCGGGGGGTGCTGTAATGATAGATCGAAAATCTTTAGTCCAACGCCACAATCCGGTTATTACCGAATTCGATAAATTTTCTTCCCTCTCCGTTGGCAACGGGAATTATGCCTTTACTGTTGATGCAACCGGATTGCAAACATTCCCGGATATTTATAAAGATGGAGGTGTGCCGCTTGGAAACTTCTCCAACTGGGCGTGGCATACACATCCAAATCCGGAAGGATATCGCGTGGACAAGTTCCCGCTTACCTATTACCCTACCTTCGGAGGGAGAAGTGTCGGTTTTCCGTATATGCCCCCTGGGCAAATAACCGATGAGTATAAATGGCTCAAGTTTAATCCTCATAAACTACACCTGGGAATGGTTAAATTCCGTTTATTATTGCCTTCAGGTGAAGCGGCGTCCTTTGACGACTTGAATGAGATTGAGCAAGTGCTCAATCTATGGGGAGGATTAATTGAAAGCCAATTTTCTATCAGCGGAAAAAAAACCGAAGTAACCACCTGCTGTCATCCTACTCAGGACTTAATTGCTGTTCGGGTTAAATCCGAATTGATTCGGAAGGGACGCCTACAGATTGTCTTTCAGTTCCCTTACGGCACATGGAAGTTCGCAGGTGTTGATTGGGAAAAACCTGGTCAGCATGAAACGAAACTCGCAAAATACAGCAGCAATTCCGTAAAAATTCGCCGGAAGTTAGATCAAGACTCATACACCATGTCTGCTGCTTGGTCGAACGGAACATTAGCGCAAGACGTGCAAGACAAACATTTATTACTGTTAACGCCATCACCCGACCACGATGAGTTCGAGCTCAGGTTTAGGTTTACTCCTGAGACAAGCGATTCCGATTTACCAACGTTCGAAACAACACAAGCCGCATGTGACCAACATTGGAGTAACTACTGGACTTCGGGAGGAGCCATCGAACTTATTGGCAGTACAGATATACGCGCGCACGAACTAGAGCGTAGAATTGTGCTCTCACAGTATTTGACTGCTATACAATCATCCGGCTCATTACCACCAGCGGAATCTGGACTTACCCATAACAGCTGGGCTGGTAAATTTCATCTGGAAATGCATTGGTGGCATTCCGTCCACTTCGCACTCTGGAATCGGGTAGATTACCTAGCAAACAGTCTAGAATGGTATGAAAGCATCTTAGATAACGCCCGAATGCTCGCCACTTCACAAGGATATGAAGGTGCAAGATGGCCGAAATGTGTTGCTCCAGACGGCATTAATGGCCCTTGCTACATTGAGCCTTTTCTCATCTGGCAACAGCCACATCCCATTTATTATTCCGAGCTGATCTATAAAATCAATGGTACTAGAGAAATATTGGAGAAGTACGCTGAAATCGTCTTCGATAGTGCCGCATTCATGGCTTCCTTTGCAGAATGGGATAACGAGCAGCAGCGGTATGTGCTAGGTCCGCCAGTCGCCCCTGCGCAGGAAATATTCGATCATGCAACGACAATGAATCCAACCTTCGAATTGTCGTACTGGGCTTTCGGATTATCGACAGCAATTGTATGGAGGAATAGGCTCGGTCTCCCAAGGATAGAGAAGTGGGAACATGTCTTGAACCATTTGTCCAGACTCCCTGAAGTTGAAGGACTTTACGTAGCTGCGCAAACAGCCCCCGATACATTTTCAGGTGGTATCGGCACGAAAGATCACCCTACCATGCTAGCTCCGCTCGGTATCCTTCCTGGCGATATGGTGGATCGTGAAACGATGCACCGGACACTACACGAAGTCATCAAGGAATGGAATTGGGATGCGACTTGGGGATGGGATTATCCCATGGTGGCAATGACAGCGGCAAGACTCGGAGAAAGGCAATTAGCCATTGATACCCTCTTACTTGACAAGGTTACTAACACCTTCTTACCTAACGGACACAACTACCAGCGGAAACCTTTAACCGTATATCTACCCGGAAACGGGGGGCTTCTGAGCGCAGTGGCGATGATGGCAGCCGGCTGGGAACATGGACCTAACACACACGCTCCGGGATTTCCACAAGATGGTACATGGAACGTAAGATTTGAAGGCTTAGTAAGAATGTTATAAGTGATAAAAACCTTACGGAGTCGAAAAACGTTTTGCTGTGTTATTCTTTAAAACGGTAAGAACATGAAACAATCACGAATCTAACGAATTCTGTAACAAATTGTCTAACGAATTTTGAAATAAATCTAATTAATTATGGAATTTCTGACAAAAAGAAAGAAAACAGAAAGAAGCAAACAAGAGAATAAGTAAAGTAAGTAGAAAAAAAAAATCCAGGGCCTCCGCCCTGGATTTTTCATCAATTACATCTGCTATAGCCGCAGTTGACGCAATTCTTACAACCTTCGCTGTTCACCAGCGAAGCGGAACCACACGACGTGCACAGATCCATCGCCGCGACATTCGTCGCGCTCTGAGCCGCGTGCCCGCCATGACCCGTACCGCCAGTCACCGGCGCTGCATCAAGCACTTCTCTCGTCGCGGTCACGTAGTTCCGCGCGTCGTCAGGCTCGCTCATCACTTCGTCGTGCTGCTCGAGCGCTTTGGCAACCGCGTCTGCGATCGACTCGACACGGTTGTTGCCAAAACCAATGGCGCCGGAGCCGCCGATGCCCTTCAAGTGCTTCACGAGCAGCTTCACTTTGTCCCCGTGATCGCCATAACGCAAGAACAAGGAGCACACGCGACCGAGTGCTTCGGACATCGCGAACACGTCAGACCCTGCTTTTCCTACGTTGAGGAAAATCTCGCTCGGTGTTCCATTCATATCATTGATCGTGATATAGGCCATACCGAATGGGGTATTAACTTTATAGGTAGCGCCACGTAGAATTTGCGGACGGCGCTTGTATTGTTTATCGAAGCCCTGTTCCGTCTTGGCGTCCACGTTCACTGCTAGCTTGCCAGAAATAGAAGCAAAGCTTTCTTTCTCCACAACAGCCTCTGCCGCGACAGCTACTGGAGCTACTTCCGGCTGAGCCTCAACTTTCACTTCATCCTTCTTATCCGACCCCGTGCTCAACACCTGAACATCACGGCTGCCATCGCGATAGATCGTCACACCTTTACAGCCCAGATCATACGCCAATTCATAGAGTCGTTTGGTTTCTTCAACCGTGAAGTCAGCAGGACAGTTAGCCGTCTTCGAAATCGAGCTGTCCACCCAAGTTTGAATCGCTGCTTGTGCACGAATATGATCCTCAGCGGACAAGCTCATCGAGGTGACGAAGTAATCAGGCAGTTCTTGGCCTGGATTGGCATCCTTCCAATTCTGCGCAATGGGTACATACTGTTTATCGAAGCCTAAACGGCTTTGACGATAGTATTCGAATGCGAAATAAGGCTCAATGCCTGTCGATGTGCCGACCATCGTACCCGTGCTGCCAGTTGGAGCTTGTGTAATGACGGTTACGTTACGCATACCCTGCTGACGAATGGCATCGCCAACCTCTGGATACACCTCTGTCATTTTGCGCATAAAGCCGCTTTCCATAAATTTATCTTCAATAAAGGCTTGGAACGATCCTTTTTCACCTGCAATCTCAGCTGAAGCCAAATACGCTTCTCGCGCCATGAACCCATAAATCTTGTCCAAGAACACAAGCGATTCCGGGCTGCCGTAACGAATGTTCAATAGGATCATTAGCTCAGCCAGACCCATTGTACCCAGTCCTACGCGACGCTCGTTCTGCTGATTCGCACGATTTTCTTCAAAATGATACGGCGTTTTATCAATGACATTATCAAGAAAACGCGTCGAATAGCGCACTACGGTCGCCAGTTCTTCCCAATCCACATCGTGGTTGGCCGCATCATAGAACTTCGACAAATTAATGGCAGACAAGTTACATACGCCCCAAGCCGGAAGCCCTTGCTCCCCACATGGATTCGTACAAATGATTGGATTGAAGTACCAGCTGTTGGACATCTGATTGTAATATTCTAAGAAGACTACGCCTGGTTCAGCTGATTTCCATGCCGACTCAATGATCGAGTGCCAAACATCACGCGCACGAACCGTGCGATAAGGCTTAACAGCCTTGCCTAATTTCTTCCACGCTTCTAAATTGCCGTCCCATAGTTCATTGTACTCTGGATCTGTCGTATCCGGGAACACCAGTTCCCACTCCAAATCTTCCTTCACTGCTTTCATGAAGCCGTTACTTACACAGACGGATAAATTCGCGTTCGTAATTTGCCCCATCGTGGACTTCACGGTTATGAAATCCTCCAAATCCGGATGCCAATCGTTAATCATCAGCATTAGCGCTCCACGACGACTTCCACCTTGCTCGATCAAGCCCGTCGTATAGCTAAATAATCCGCCCCAAGAGACAGCACCACTGGAAGATCCATTTACACCTTTCACCACAGAACGTCTCGGACGAAGCGAGGACAGATTGATCCCAACGCCACCGCCACGCGACATAATTTCCGTCATTTCAGTCAACGTATTCATAATACCGCCACGACTATCCTTCGGCGAAGGAATAACGTAACAGTTGAATAGCGTCAACTCATCACTCGCATCCGCTCCCGCTGCAATTCGGCCTCCGGGGACAAGCTCCCAATCGTTTAGAATGTATCTGAATTTCTCCGTCCATTCCTGACGCTTCTCCGCTGTCTTCTCGACGGATGCCATTGCTCCTGCCAAGCGGTCCCACATTTCTTCTGGTGTTTTCTCCATATTTAACGTAAGCTTCTCAACTGCAGATTCCACGGTTTCCCCACTGCGAGTTCGAACTTTCACGGTATTTCCATCACGACTAATAATTTCGCCAACCTCTTTGGCTGGGAATTTCGGATCATCCTTGGTCAAAACGAGGACGGTATCCCCTACCTTCGCGTGACTCGTGTCTGCATTTTTAAGTGCATAACGATCCAAAAATATTTTCTCACTCAATCCCGTTAGCTTCTTACTCTCATACACATTCCCCATGAACATAAGCCTCCCAATAAAGTGCAAATTCAGCTGCAATTAAGATAATCACTACAAGAGTCGATAGCCAATAATTCTCAATATATGGTAGTGCCAAATTATTATACTACACAACATATGGATGTACCATTGGCAAAAGAACCAAATTCACTCTAGTCGCTGATTTACTAGCTTTGACGCATCTCTCTTCCTTTGTTAACCTATAAGTAGAATACCACATCAGGGCATGATTTAGAACATATGTTCCATAAATATTTAATTTTATTAAGGAGTGCACTCACATGTATTTTTATAAAAATGAATTCGTACATAAACAGGACATACAGATCTCACCTGATGATCGCGGCTATTACTTCGGTGACGGTATTTACGAAGTGTTTCGCGTTTACAATGGACAGATCTATGAAGGCGCAGCACATATCCAGCGACTCGAACGAACAGCTAGTGAAGTACGCCTCTCCTTACCTCATACTAGTGCTGAAATCCTAACTATACTGAACAAGCTCATTCAGCAAAATAACCTGATAGAAGGCACCGTTTATTTGCAAATCACCCGTGGAGAGGCGCCTCGCGCACATCCTTTCCCGACACAGGCTGAACCGATTTTACTGGCCTATTGCTCTGAGGTGAAGCGTCCGCTAGCTACGATTCAAAATGGCATACAAGCTGTCACACAACCTGATATTCGCTGGCTAAGATGTGATCTCAAAACACTGAATCTGCTCCCAAATGTACTCGCAAAGCAAGCTGCGCTTGATCATGGCGTTCAGGAAGTCGTGCTTCATAGGGAAGGTACAGTAACCGAATGCAGCGCATCGAATCTGATGATGGTCAAAGATCAAGTACTCTACACGCATCCTGCCAATCATTTGATTCTTCATGGCATTACACGTGCTGTGGTACTCAGATTAGCGCATGCCTTACAAATACCAGTAAAAGAAGAATCCTTCATGATTGAGCAGCTTCTGCATGCGGATGAAGCCTTTATCACGGGTACGACGGTGGAGATTACACCGATCCTGCAAATCGACGGTCATTCCATCGCTTTTGGGACGCCTGGTCCTATCACGAACAAGCTTCAAGCTGAATTTGAAAGAACCTTCCTTCAATAGAAGGCTCACACTCCTCCAAAATTTCACATGGGTAGCCCTAGTCAACTCGGATGAGAGCTAAGGCTGCCCTCTTCTTTGCCAACAAACCTCATCTCCCCAAACGCAAATTTCCATTTCCAGTCAAATGTTTACAAAAAAATCACAAATACGGATAAAACAATTGACGGAAATCCACGAGCCAATTAAACTATGGTTAATTATAAAACAACTTGGACACCTCACACCTCCACACTTTGCCAAACAAAAGCGTTAAAGTGGTGGGAGAGCAATGCGTCCAAGCAACAACCAGGAGTTACGAGAGGGGTAATTATGTTGAAAAAGAAAGCACTCGTATCATTCGTATTATCAGCAGCACTTATGGTCGTAGCAGGTTGTGGACAGAAGGCAGATCCAACACCGGCAGCAGGCGGCGCAGCCTCAGCAACTCCGGCAGCTACAGCAGCCGCATCAAAGACTTACAAGATCGCGATTTCACAAATTGTTGAACATCCATCCTTAGATGCAACACGCCAAGGATTCCTAGCAGCGCTTAAAGATGCGGGCATCGTGGAAGGTACGAACTTGAAGGTTGACTTCAATAACGCACAAGGTGATCAACCGAATAACTTATCCATCGCTCAAAAAATAGCTTCCGCTGACAATGATCTTGTGCTTGGTATTGCAACGCCATCTGCACAAGCAGTCGTACAGCAAGTGAAAAAAGCTCCGATTCTTTTCGCAGCTGTTACAGACCCTCTTGCAGCTAAAATCGTAACCAATGTGGACAAGCCAGGCGGCAATGTCTCAGGCGCATCCGACACGAATCCAATGGCAGTTGCCCAATTGATGGATTTCGTTGCAGCCAACATGCCTAAAGTGAAAACAGTTGGCCTCGTTATTAATGAAGGCGAACCAAATGCAGTTATTATGGCGAAAAATGCGGAACAATCTTTAACAAAACACGGCATCAAGCTTGTCAAAGCACCAGTAACGAACACTTCTGAAGTGAAACAAGCTGCACAATCCCTTGTTGGCCGTGTAGATGCTTTCTTGATTACGCTTGATAACACCGTTGTTAGCGGTGTGGATGGTATCATTCAAGTTGCTAACGATAAGAAAATTCCTTTCTTCTCCAGTGACCGTGATACCGTTGAAAAAGGAGCTTTCGCAACAGTTGGCTTCAAATACTATGATCATGGCTACCAAGTAGGCCAAATGGCGGTCGACATTCTCAAGAATGGTAAGAAACCGGCTGACATGAAAGTAACGGTTCCAGACAAAATGGATCTCATCCTTAACCTAAAAGCAGCTAAAGCACAAGGCATCGAAGTAACGGATGCGATGAAAGCCGCAGTAAAAGATAAAGAGAAAAACATTATTCAGTAACGAATAAAGACAGTAAAGGGGTGAACGTCGCTTTCGTTCACCTCTTTTTTTCAAAGTAAGGAGGAATAATGATGATGGATTCAATGACTGGCGCCGTCGAGCTAGGTCTGCTCTATGCCTTGATGGCGCTAGGTGTTTATATTACGTTTCGTATTCTAGATTTCCCAGATCTAACGGTCGACGGGAGCTTTACGACAGGCGGTGCCATTGCAGCGATCCTTATCGCTCATGGCTACTCACCTCTACTAGCTTGCTTAGCCGCTTTTGCCGGTGGACTTGTGGCTGGCGCTTGTACAGGACTTCTTCATACAAAGGGTAAAATTAATGGGCTTCTGTCTGGGATTCTCATGATGATTGCCCTGTATTCGATTAATATGCGTATCATGGGGAAGCCGAACATTTCGCTTCTTGGCGTAGATACGTTGTTCACTTCCATGTCGCCAATTCTGGTTGTGCTGATCATTGTCATCGTGTTCAAATTGCTGCTTGATGCGTTCCTGCATACGGATCTAGGTCTTTCCCTCCGTGCTACGGGGGACAACGCACGCATGATTCGCAGCTTCGGCGCGAATACGGACCAAACAACGATTCTTGGCTTGAGCTTGTCGAATGGGTTAGTAGCACTATCCGGTGCACTCATCGCCCAGCAGTCAGGCTTCGCCGACATCTCGATGGGTATCGGGATGATCGTGGTCGGACTAGCTTCCGTTATTATTGGGGAAGCGATTTTTGGAGCTCGTTCGGTTTTCCAAGCGACACTAGCTGCTGTACTCGGTTCCATCGTGTACCGTATTGTTGTCGCATTGGCACTTAGAGTCGAGTGGCTTAAAGCGTCCGACTTGAAGTTAATTACCGCGATTATCGTCATTATCGCGCTCGTTCTGCCTTCCGTGCAGCGAGCGATTAAACAAAAAGCGAATGCAAAGCGCCGCTCAGCTGAGCTCATCGAGCGTGCGATGCAAATGAACAAAGGAGGTGAGCGTTAATGCTGCAGCTCTCGAACGTTTCCAAGCTCTTTAATCCTGGTTCCGCCGATGAGAAAATTGCGCTCATCGGCATTAACTTGACCCTGAAGCCCGGCGACTTTGTCACGGTCATCGGCAGTAATGGCGCCGGTAAATCGACGCTGATGAACATCATCTCCGGCGTCATGACGCCAGACGCCGGCGAAGTGCGCATCGATGGTGAGGTCATCCACCATCTGCCGGAATATCAGCGCAGCCGCTGGATCGGCCGCGTCTTTCAAGACCCCATGGCGGGGACAGCTCCTCGTATGACTATCGAGGAGAATCTCGCCATGGCTTATGCCCGCGGCAAGAAGCGCGGGCTCAGCTTCGGCGTCAACGCGCGTAAGCGCGCGTTGTTCCTGGAGCAGCTGCAGCGCCTCGGCATCGGCTTAGAAAGCCGTCTGCGCGCGAAAGTCGGTCTGCTCTCCGGCGGCGAGCGTCAAGCCCTCAGCTTGCTGATGGCTACTTTCACCGAGCCCCAGATTCTGCTGCTTGATGAGCACACAGCCGCACTCGATCCTGCGCGGGCTGAGCTCATCACACGATTGACCGAGGAAATCGTGCGTGAAATGAAGCTGACCACACTCATGGTCACGCACAACATGGAGCAAGCGATTCGTCTCGGCAATCGCCTGATCATGATGGACAAAGGTCGCATCATTCTTGATGTGAACGAGGAACGGAAGAAGGATCTCACAGTAGCGCAGCTGCTAGGTGAGTTTGAACATATTAGCGGCAACAAGCTAGCAGATGACCGAGTGGTACTCGGTTAAACCAAAAGGGCAGTCCAAGAGCCATCTTTCATGGCTTTAAGGGCTGCCCTTTTATTTGGATGAATCCGGATGAATCAGTTAACTGGAAAAACTCCAGCTATTCTAGATGTTTTCCGATCAATTACTTGAATAACTGGAAAATGTACACCTAAACCAGCGAATTCTGACCACTCAGCCTCGAGTCGGCGAGATTACCTGTACTGAATCCATTTATTCCTAAATAATCAGCCATTTCCTCTAATTTACCTACATATAATCCAGTTATTCCTCTCCACTTTGCTGAAAGGGAGCTGATCTGGAAGTGTGATCCAGCGGTTCTTTCTCTAATACGTTGTCAAAGTCACTTTACTAATCTGCGGATTCCACACGGAACCTGCTGTATTGTTCCATCTCATCTTCACGTAATTCACACCACTCAAGCCTGTTAAAGCGTACGTATACTTCTTCCAATCACCTGATCCGCCTGAAATCGTAGGTGACGCTGTTGTCCACGTCGATCCATCTGGTGACGTATAGAGTGTGAAAGCTGAAACAGCTTCAGAAGGCCAGAAGTACGTAACCGCGCTAAATGAATTCATTCACGGCTGATACCACACAATCTCTTCATTCGTCTTCGTTGTTCGCTTCGCTCGAGACGTATCTCCCTCGAATTTCGCCGTATTCAACGTATCAAAGTTCAAATTAGCGGTATGTCTGAACGTTTTACTCCAATCATTCAACTCATCAACAGTCATGGTACCGCTTACAGAAATAGCTCTGTCTTTCGCAGGAGTCGTGTTGCTAACACCCCAATCGGTTCCTACATTCGGACCAAACAAAGGAAATGCCTTCCCGCTAAGGAACGATGGCTGCGCAGTCAAATACAAGGAAGCCGGAATGTTCGACGTAGAGCTTAAAGAGCCCCAGTTGATCGTACCGCTCGTCAATTTATTGGCCCCTAGATAATGACCTGATCACGATTCCAAATTCCAACCTACAGGCCATAAACTGACATGTCCTGAGATGACGGCGGGCTGTTCACTGAATGATAACGCGAGCAGATGGATCAAGGGCAGCACACATGTGATCCCAATGACGGTTAGCACCAAATAATTCAATGCATAAAATAGTTTCTCTCCTGGTGATTCTCTCATCGGACTCCTCCATCCCCTTCTTATGGTATGACACCACTTTAATAGGAGAAGAAAGTTCCTTCAATACACATGATTCGGGTATATCCAGATGAGAATTCAATGCCGCGCTTAAGCGCATTACACACGAAAAAGGTTGGCCAGGCATACCTACCTGGCCAACCTTTCACAACCATTATCGCCGTAAATTCCACTCATCCGTCCCATATTTCTCACTTACTAATCGCTCCGTAAGCTCAATCTCATAATCCGTCAATGACGACTCAACGAGTTCAACACCAAGTCCTAGTGCAATTTCACGACGGAACGCTTCTTCTACTTCTCTCAATGTAACCTCAGCTTTGCCTTGCGCACGCAGCAATTCATTAATCGCCACCGCTTTCTTCAGAAAGCTTTGTTTCATGCGATCGGCCACCTTCTCATTCGAGAAGCGCAGCATCCGAAATAATTGATCCGTATCCATGTCCAGCAAGATCGAACCATGCTGCAGCACGACGTTTTTCTGGCGAACCTGCGCGCTGCCTGCCACTTTGCGACCTTCAACGACCAGCTCGTACCACGAAGGTGAATCAAAACATGCCGCTGAACCAGCGGAGGCATATTTTTCTTTTTCCTCATCGCTCGCCAGCTGCACCATTTCCGCTTCAAGCCCTAGCGCTCGAAAGCCTTGTAACAGTCCTTCACTCAGCACACGATAAGCTTCCGTTACGTTGCGCGGAATACCCGGATAATCCTCAGCTACGATAATGCTGTACGTCAGCTCTTTATCATGCAGCACAGCTCTTCCGCCAGTAGGTCGTCTCACGAAGCCAATTCCCTCGTTCGCTACCGCATCCTGATCCACTTCTGCGGCTTTTTGAAAATAACCAATGGATAACGTAGCTGGATTCCATCCGTAGAAACGCACCGTTGGAGGAACCTTGCCCTCACTGTGAGCGGTAAGTATCGCTTCATCTAAAGCCATATTTTCAGCAGGAGAACGATCCCCTGTATGTATAAATCGCCAAGCTGTCATCTCAACTCAACTTCCTTTCTTGTAACACGTCACCTTTTTCCAAAAACTAACCTCTATCATAGCATATTCATGTTCGGCATTCGACCTCCGAAACCCCTATCCCATAGTAAAACTCTTACATGGGAAAAGTTATGAAAGATTCTTCTCTGGACATACTAACAAGTATTCGACATTTACGAGGGTAGGCGTAGAATCAGAACGTTTAGGAGGGCACAGCCATGCGTCAACATGATCAGCAAGAGAACATTCGCCCCATTCATAAACAGCTTGATATGCATTTTGAGAGGGACTGGTTTACCGAGCTGGACAATCGTGTACGTGGAGGAGGTCCTTGGGATGACTGGACCTTATATCAGCTTGCCTACGAATCGGAAGAATCGGGGCTTATTTCTACGTTTGATGATATGCAATGCCTCGCGCACTTAGGGACACTAGAACCTATGGCGCATCAGATTGATACCGCGAAACGAGTGCTTAACGAGATGCGTGGACGCGCCATTTTGGCCGATGAGGTTGGACTTGGGAAGACGATCGAAGCTGGTTTAATTTTAAAAGAATACATGATCCGCGGCCTTGTCCGCAAAACGCTCATCCTTGTACCCGCTTCCCTCGTCTTGCAATGGGTTCGGGAATTGAATACCAAATTCGGCATCCCTGCTGTTGCGCATAAAAAAGCCTACATGTGGCAGCAAGCCGACATCATCGTAGCCTCGATGGACACCGCGAAAAGGGACCCTCATCGCGATATTGTGATGGGCCTTGAATACGATATGCTCATCGTCGATGAAGCGCATAAGCTGAAGAATAAAAAAACGACCAACTACACCTTCGTCAACGAACTGCGCAAAAAATACTGCCTGCTCCTCACAGCTACGCCTGTGCAGAACGATCTCAAAGAGCTTTACAACCTGATCACCCTGCTGAAGCCAGGCCAGCTTGGCGGTCAAAACAGCTTCAAGACCAACTTCGTTGTTGGCAAGCGGACGCCGAAGAATGAAATTCAGCTGCAGCAGGAGCTGTCCAAGGTGATGATCCGGAACCGCAGAGGCGACGGAGGCGTTCACTATACGAAGCGGATTGTTCGGAACATTCCACTCACCCTCTCGGATGATGAGCAGGCACTCTACGATGGGGTTACGAATTTCGTGCGAACACGTTATTCCGAGAGTGGCGGCGATCTCAGCTCCATGCTTTCAATGATTACACTCCAGCGTGAGGTGTGCAGTTCGCGTGACGCTGTTTTTATTACATTGGTGAATTTATTTAAAAAGACAGCCGAAGACTCGCCCATGCGCCCTAAAATTTGGGAGCTTGTCGAGCTTATTCGCAGCATCAAGTCGAACAGCAAAGCGGAAACGACGATGCGACTCATCCAAGACATCAATGATAAAGTCATTATTTTCACCGAGTATCGGGCTTCCCAAGAATATTTGTTGAATTACCTCAAAGAACGGAAAATTACGGCGGTCCCTTATCGGGGAGGCATGAATCGCGGCAAGAAAGACTGGATGATGGATCTCTTCCGTAATCGCGTTCAAGTACTTATTGCAACCGAGGCGGGTGGCGAGGGCATTAATTTGCAATTTTGCCACAACATGATCAACTTCGATCTCCCGTGGAACCCTATGCGCGTGGAACAACGGATCGGTCGGGTCCATCGACTCGGGCAAACGCATGACGTCAACATTTACAACTTATCCACAAGGAATACCATTGAAGAACATATCCTTTCGTTATTGCACGAGAAGATCAATATGTTCGAATTGGTTATTGGGCAGCTGGATACGATTTTGGAGAAAATTGAGAAACGAGGCTCGCTTGAAACGTCACTGTTCCGTATGGTAATGGAAGCCGGCTCTGGTGAGGAAATACGCCGAAAAATCGATGAACTTGGACATACCATCAGTGAAGTAAGGGAAGAAATCGAGCAAAATCCGCAGTATGGCGCCAAGTTCCAAGATATTCTTGATGCCGTAGGCGGTTCTCAGAGTGTAGAGGTGGGCCCATGAATAAACGAAACATCCATTCGTTCGTGATGCGTTTTCTGGAAGCCTATGACTGTACGATCCTAGAGAAAACACCTGCTTATGTAACGGTTAAGCTTTCTCCCGAGGCAGATCGGGAAATGACGGGCCGTCCTTACTATTGGAGTTTTATTGAGCGAACGGGTGCTGCTGCGGAAACGATGACTTATAAATTTGTGATCGATCCCGAGCAAATGAAGTTGGAGGCTAAGCCGAAGGCTGCTGTGACCACTTCAGTCCAAAGCCCTCCCTCATCCGGCTACGGACCCTCGGGTTCAGGCGGAGCTGCTGCTGCGAACCCAGCTGCGGGTAGTGCGCCGGATAGCATTCTCGGCCGTTATTTCGGCTTCGTTCCGACGACTATCACCACGCGAGTCCCACAAGATGACGTCACCTTCGGCAGTCGGCGACTTGACCAGATCTTCGGCATCGTTCGCGAGCGCGGGCGCTACATTCACTTATTTGAAGAGCCCTTCCCGACGGGGGCGACGTATCATGCTTCCCTCGTCTACAATACGTGGCTCTGTGTGAACTACAAGGTTGAGCTTCTCTGTGACCGTAAGCGGACAGAAATCCATTCCCTTGCGATTCAACTTGGCACCGGTGAAATTCGGGAGCATTTTCATAAGCAATTGCTTACGAAAAGTCTGTCACCGAAGCTCCCTGCGAATAGTCACATTTTACCGGACACCATTTCAATCCCAAAAGCGATCAATGCCTTGGAGATGACACTCGAGCGCAAAATCAGCACCTACGACCATCGCTGGGCCGATGAAGCGAATGCTCAGCACCGGAGTGAAATCGATCGTGTGGAAGGCTACTATAACGGGCTTTTACTTGCAGCAGAACCCGCCAAAAGAGACGAGATCGAAATTCAATGTCGGAATCGGCTGGAAGAAATCGATTGGCAGCATAAGCCTCGGATCGCTGTATCCGTCATTAATGGCGGTTTATTTCACCTCAATGCGAGTCGTTTATCATCCAGAAACTGACGCAAGTCGCTAAAACCTCGCAAATAACCCGCAACAGGTTCTAACATTCTTTTCAAGGCATACGAATTACAATAGTCACATACACTAGTAGGTTAGCGAGAGGCAGGTGAACGAAGATGAAGTCGTGGACCACTTGGACAGCCACTTGTATTATTCTGTGCAGTATTGGCTTCATGCCCTTACACACGTCGGCAGTAGACGACTTAGCAGGGACAAGCCTTACACAGGCTCAAGTGAAAGAACCAAGTAAAGCAGCAACCTCAACGCCTGACTTGACGAGTACAACATCCTTCGGTTCAACGATCAGTCAGTGGCAATCTACACTTGCGAAGGAAGCAGGCTTTGAAAGCTGGCTTCACGCACGGTGGAACAGCTATCCGCTCGGTCCTGGCACCCATGGATGGGTTATTATCCTATCCGATCAGGGGCATGAGGTGGGCTATATGATTGTGCATGCTGTAGCCAGCGGCGGTTTTCGTTTGACCGAATATGGGACAGGCCAGTCACCGTTATTTAGTTTAGCTACGTTGTATCGCTCTTTGATACAACAAGAACTCATTCCTTCTTCAACCTTATACGACGATTTTGTGCAAAATGAAACGATCATTGAAGACCGCTTATATATGGATACCCTTACTTCTGTTTGGAAAATCGCGCTGGGTGACGAGATTTATTATCTCGATGCCAAATCGGGGGAATTGCTGCCACTTACGGAGGATCCAGTACCACGTCTAGTTGATAGCGTTGATACCGCGACGGATTTATCTCAAGTTGCTCAAACCTTGATCCGTTCCGCATTCGATCCTTATGACCGATTGCCATGGATTGAAGGCACACCGCTGCCTGTGACATCCTTGCCTGAGCTTCAGATTGCTCTTGAGCAGCAAGGTGATCTGACCTATGTCACTGAGTTGTATGATGATCAAGTGACGATGCCTTTAGCGGTATTAGGTTATCAACAATGGCTGCATGGGGATAACTATCTTGTCTTAGAGCACGAGGGCCCGCGATATGTGCGACTAGATGCTTCCCTTGGACTTGGGGAAATTTATCCCTGAGTGCCATAGTGTCAACACGACAAGCCCACACTAAAAAGCCAACCAGCTTATCTGGTTGGCTTTTTTCGTGCGCTTATGTGAACAACGTCGAGTCTCCTTACGGAACGTGGTTCCGCTATTTGTCGCTATTGTTCTTTTAGCCCGCGGCTCATTTTCTTGACTTCGTCCGCCCGAACAACATCCGCGCTGCTAACGGCAGCATCCCAAACCAACGAGTTTGCCAACCTTCACGCTGCTCTTTGATCGTTGCTTTTGCTTGTTGACGTACTTCCTTCGGCGTGTCGATATAGGTGACGACTTGTTGGGTTATGTACTTCACCAGATCATCGCTTTTTGCCATAATCCCACCTGCCCTTTTACCCTTATTCTAACCAGAGCTATAAGGCTTTAAACTACGCAAAGACAGGTGGCATACCGCTTACTCATTGGCAATCATCCTGGCCTTCCGCCGCTCTCCGCAATAATTTTATCAGCAAAGGATTTGATCGTGCCACAGCCTAACAGCATCGGCTTATTATCACACAGCAACATCAAGGTTTGTGCATTCGTATCCCAGGCATATTGGAAGCCAACATTCATGCTGACCACTGATATCGTAAATTTGCCTGAAGCTGTGTTAGGTATAGCAAATCCTTGCCTCCTACCTACCTGCTGCAACGCTCTGAATACCGAAGGCGAAATCCCTTTATATATCCATGTGCTACAAGTTGCCATAGGTCTTCTCACCTCTTTCAATTAGGATCATTAAATTGTATGAGGCAAGTGCTGAAATCGTGCTTATTTCCATAAAAAGCATCCATTTGGTTCGTTGCATATGCTTCTAATCTCGTCCAACAAACATAAGCTTAGAGTAACTAGAGAGAGAAAGAGGTGTTGGTTTGAATGTGGGAACTAATGCTTGCAACTGAGCAGCTTGACATTTATATGGATGAAGCAAATCTTAGGCTTGAGATACGTATAAAATCCGAAAAAAATGTAGCTCCTTTCACACTCCGTATGAATTATACTGATCTGACCCAGTTAATCCATACACTGCTAGAAATCAATCGAAGCTTTCGAGGAGATATTCCTTTTTTTCATACGAAAAGGCTGCCAGGCAAGTCTTAGCCTTTCAGCAAAAAAGCACGATGGTCTCCCCCACATTTTCGTGGTTCGGAGCCATCGTGCTTTTTTATTGTCCTGCGTTAACCGCATCATTAGTTTCTGTTAAATCCCGCGATCGAAGCGATGAAACGCAAAATGTATAGGAACAAGTTAATAAAATCAAGATAAATATTCAATGCTGCAAGTGGAACAGCTTCGGATGCGACACCGTTGCGATACTGTGCGACATCGTACAGAACCCAACCGCTAAAGATCAGAATCCCAACCATCGACCAAACCAAATTCATGACAGAGCCGAAGTTTAGGAACATACCTAGCACACTCATCAGGACAAGTCCAATCGTACCTGCAAACAAGAAGCCGCCTAGGAAGCTAAAATCACGTTGGGAACGGTGGGCATAGAAGGCCAATGACCCGAAAATCGCTGCCGTTGCGAAAAAAGCACCCGATACCACACTAGCGCCAAGCTGTCCGCCATACGCCATGATGACTGGATATAGCGTCACGCCAGAAATCGCTGTGAACGCGTAGAGAAAGCCGTAGCCAATATGCTTGCCGCGAATTCGGATAACGATAGCCGCTACCAGCATGACCACCTCTGCGATAACGAAGAGCATAACCATAGATGGAGGTACTACCATTGCGCCGATCAATGTCCCCAGAAAGGAAACTAATAGGGAAATGGCGAACGTTTGAAGCACATGCGCAAAGCTGCCGGATTGTGTAATCGTAACTGTTCTATCCATGAAAAATTCAGCTCCTTTAGATTTAGAGAAATGTACAATCTATCCTATGTATTATACCTTCATTTCATGAAAACCGCTACAGGGCAGCGTTTGGACATAAAAACACCCTTCTCTGAGAACTCAGAAAAGGGTGTTTCCGCGATGCGATCAAGAGGACTCGAACCTCCACGGGGGTAAGCCCACACGGACCTGAACCGTGCGCGTCTGCCAATTCCGCCATGATCGCGTTTACAAAATTAATATACCATGTGATGCGAAAGCTCGTCAATGAAACTTTTACCACGCATGTATAATTATATAACCACTTCCTAACCCTATTCGCAAAGGAGGTATGACCTATGGATGAAGAAGAAATCAAAGCATTGGAGCCGAAGTATACGGGCAATCAGCGTCATTTAACCGAGGGTGAAGCAGAGGGGATCGTTCACGATCCGAATTTCAAAAACGAGAATGATGATGGCGAAATCTCTGACATCGACGCGCTAGCAGCAGGCCTCGGCTATGGCGTGTTCCGCAGAACGTAGATAAGCAAACTGTATAAATAAAGAGGGTATCCCAAAAGCCATTTATATGGCTTGGGACCCTCTTTTTGCAATTATTTATATCGAAGCGTTATATTCCGCATCTGTAAGCGTGTTTTTCACCGTTACAGCGCTGGGAGATGGCGATTCTGGTCATCCCTGCGAATGTGCAGCAGAACGCTTACTCATTTCAAGCTCATACAACGTTCCTGATGCTAGGATAGCTTCGTAAACCGTTCTTCCAATCAGGTAGCCTACAGTAGTCGCTGTACCAGCGTAGCGGTACGTCGCTCCTCTCCCCGTCGCGGCAATTAACACCGCATCTGTTGTCGTACCTGTTGCGATCTGACCATGGATCGTGGTGTTCAATTCTTGAAGAGCCGCAGCTTTGGCTTCTGTAGCCGTAATTACGGCATTCACCATGGCTGCATCCGTCAAATTGCCTTCAATGACAATGATAGTGTTAATCGTACCAGGATAGAGCGAGGTAGCTGGCAGTATAGCACCTGCTCGTGCTTTATTCCCGAGCCCGACGGTCACCCAAGCGGCAACTCGAAGCGATTCGTCTACTTTTGCCTCGTCAACAGGCTCCACACCATGCTCTTCCTCTGGAGGCCAAGCTAATTCCTTGAAGCCCACATCCTTCACCCAAGCCGCGGTAAGCATGCCAGCCGTTTCTTGAGGATCCAGCCCTTCACGTGCAATGAAAGCTTCCATCTCCAGCAGCGGGTCAATCTCGTTATAGGCCTTGTCCACTTGTCTATTCATCAACACCCGATGATGGCCAAATCCGCCACCCCATGGGGAGGAATTCAGTGTTCGCAATGGGTTGTCGCTATTAATCTGCAAATACCGTCCGTATGGCGATTGCACCTGCTTCATCCCCACACTTGCTATGAAGCTTCTATCAGAAGCTCCCGCTCCCTCAATCTGCGTCATCGGACAGATCATCCGGCGTTATCGTTTCTTGAGGCAGCATGAACGCTGGCGGCCTTTCGTTCTCATAAGGCTGATACACGTAACCGCGGGCAAGCTTGACGACTCTACGGTTTTTTTTGCGAATCAGAACCGTCTCATCATCCCATGCAACGACAATACCTCGAACATCGTTCGCGGGGCTGACATCTCTAATTACACGAAGCAGTGTGCTATCTACGCGATATTGATCCAATTGTTCTTCTGAAATCATCTATGTAGCACCTCCATTATAAGTATCACAACTTCCTTAGCATACACCAATTTGCGATTCGGTGAAACGTTACATAAATCCATTCATCTTCGGTTACCTTAACGAGGACGAGACATGCGACAAGGCAAAGGCTAACTCATGCCTACCGTAAGGGAGGACATTACAATGGAGAAGAGAACGTACTACATCAATGTAGGTACGGGAGAAGTACTCGAAGACAGCACCGCACTTGATTATGAATTTGAAATATCCGCAACGGAAGATGACATCGCTAAGCTGCAGGAGCTTTTTGAAGAGACCGACAATTCTTCTCAAGGCAGCTACGCAACTTCCTGGCTCCCCTGGAAAGTGTACTACTCGAATGAAACGAATCAGGAATATGACTATTACTTAACGGAAGTATATCGAACGCTGCATCGTCTTGGCTCTGAGCAGACCAAAAGACATATCGAAACCATGAACGTTTTAGAAAATGGCATCTAGCCAAACATTAAAAAGGCCAAGAATCCCTGTGGAATTCATTGGCCTTTTTATCATATATGGGTAATTAACTTACATGCTCTTTCGAATCATTCGTTTCAAACCAGAAATCAAGGACTTTGCTTGACATCACACGTTTCTTGATATAATCCGATTGTGCAACAGAGAACTGCTGCTCCCACTCGATCGTTAGCTCCGTACAAAGCTTCACGATAGTTAACAACTCGGACCAGGCTACATAGCGCTTATACCAGAAAAATTGAGGGTGTTCAATCATATACGGATACAGGTCATCAAACTCTGTATGTTTACAATCAAGAGCACGTTCAAAGTGAGTCTTTGCTTCCCCAAGCTTTGTCATAAAATAGTCAATGGAACCATTTTCGATACCCATAGATGTCAGCCTCCTCTCTTACCTTGTAATCATTATAATAGATAAATCGGTTTCAGGGAAGTCATTCTCATGATGTAAAATCAGTCAAAAGTGATCTGCCCGTTCGCCAGTGAGGCGATTCGAGCCAGTGACTCCACGCGAATGCCGCGTTCGCGGATGGATTTCCCGCCATTTTGAAAGGATTTCTCTACAACAATACCTACGCCGACTAGCTCTGCTTCTGCTTTTTCCACAATGCGGATTAAGCCGCGGGCTGCATCCCCGTTGGCAATAAAATCATCAATCAACAAAATGCGCTCGCCTTTTTGCAGCAAATGTGAAGATACCATAATATCGGTAACAATTCCTTTGGTAAAGGATGGCACGCGTTCACTATACGTATCTTGATCCATCGTTAACGTCTTCTTACGACGGGCAAATACCATCGGAACACCGAGCTGCAAAGCAGTCGTATAAGCAATAGGAATACCTGATGATTCCACTGTTAATACTTTGTCTGGCTTGGTTTCTCTAAACAATCTTGCAAATTCTTTTCCCATCTCCATAATGAGAACAGGATCTACTTGGTGATTCAAAATAGCATCAAGTTTAAGTACTTGATCCGAAGCAACGACGCCGACCTCTAAGATCCGCTGTTTTAATAACTCCATGAAATCGGCCCCCTAAAGCTTTCTATTATGAGTAAGTTACCATATTGCTCCTGCCTCTTTCAAGTCCATTTAGAAAATAACAAAAATTCACTGAAACTTTTTGGTTATCTTAGGTGTCTATATAATATAAGGATTACATTCATTTGGAATTCGTTCTAGAATTGCTCACATTTGGGCAGGAAGATGCATTGAAAACCTACGATAAAACAGTATCATTAATCTTACTTGTATTTTCTACTTCAATGACTCTTCGGAGGAAAGGAAAGATGGCAATGAACAACCTAATTAGACCCATCCTTGTAGGCTGTATGCCTGTTGCAATTGCATCATTCTTGGTAACTGGATGCCAAGAATCATCTGCTCCTGCTCCTAAGGCTACTATAGACGTTTCAAGCACGTATACACCTTCACAAGTGAACCAAGAATCTACTCCTCCGACCATCGTCGCCGTTCCGACTGCCACACCTGCGATAGACGAAAGCATCAAGCATGAAGCTCAAGTCGCTGGTATCACCAAAGTAGATCAAGGGGATATTACCCCAAACCAAGCTTTCACAAGTCCTAAGCCTACTGCTAAGCCGAAGGTAAAAGCGGAAGATGCTTACCAGCAAGAAAAGCCGACCTTGATGGGATTAAAGCTTGGCACACCAAAAGCTGCAGTACTGGAGCGTTTTGGCAAAGTGAAAAAGCAATTTGTCATGGAAGAAGACAACATTGAGGTTTACGATTTCACAGACTTTTCAGTTGGTTTCAATAGCAAAGGAACACTTGAATTCGTTGATGTGCATTCGATTGACATCGATCCCGGTTTACATGGCTTACGTTTAGGTCAAAGCGTACAAGACGCAATCGCCACCCTTGGCAAGCCAGATACGAACTCAACCTACGTGTTGTCCTACAAATCACAGGGCACTTTGCTTAAGATCGATATTGATCCGCATAACAACACGATTCAATCCATTAAGCTTTTTGCCAACTCTTAACCCCTGCAATCAAACAGAAGACCATGAATTCAGCCTCTAAGGTTGAAATTCATGGTCTTTTTTTGGGTTTACGTTTCAGAACAACAATATGATGCTTACGGAATCTAAGGTAGATCAGAACGCCGATGGCAGCAAGAATAGCCAGAAAGAATAGTGAAATCCCCATGTAGGTATGCATCAAGTGTAAAAACCCTTCAAGATTATTGCCGATGAATCGGCCCAGTGTCAGAAAGGTTGTACACCAAAGCAGCGCTCCGGTTCCCGCATACAAGATATACTTATAAAACTTCACGCCGCTAACACCTGACAAATAACAAGTGAAATGGCGAACGCCAGGTACGAAGTACCCGAAGAAAACCGTCCACAGCCCGTATTTCTTAAACCAACCTTCCGCTCTCTCGATTCGACTAGGAGTCAACTTCACCCATTTGCCATACCGATTAAGAAATGGTTTACCCACACGATGACCGATTATATAGCTTACCGTCATCCCCGTCATCGTCCCTGCATAAATAACGGCAAGTGTTGGTCCGTAATCAAATGGGCCTCCTAGAGCAGTCAAAGACCCGATGAATACCATTAAGGTTTCATCCGGAATCGGAACACCAACCATCCCAGCGGACAACAAGAGATATAAAGCTACATAGCCGTAATGGCTAATAAAATCAAACAGGAATTCCTTCACAACCGACACACTCCCGAATTTAACATCAACTGCCCTTTTCCGCGCAATGGGACTTACGCAGGGGCTTGCCCTAAGTTCCAGTCATGCGAGCATGCACACAAACATACCTTGTACTATATCAAACGAAAGAAAGCGAGGCAATATATGCGAAATGGTGCACAGATTGTCCGTGTCGCCTTCACCTACATCGGAACCGTCGTTGGGGCAGGTTTTGCTTCCGGACAAGAAATCCTTCAATTTTTCACTCGCTATGGCTCGCTGGCAACATTAACGATTGCTTTATCTACGGTGTTGTTCATATGGATCGGCATACAACTTATGCTTATGGCACATGACTTGAAAGCAGAATCCTATGAGGATTTAAATAAGGTGCTTTTTGGAGAAAAAATCGGAAAATGGATCAGTTTGTTTATGATGGTTGTTCTTTTTGGCATTACAACGGTCATGTTAGCGGGTGCAGGCACAGTGTTTGAAGAGCAGCTTCATCTCTCCTACACGACTGGACTTCTGATCACGCTCGTTCTTTCATATGTGGTTCTAACGCGCGGGATCAAAGCCATCATGACCGTCAACTCCATCGTTGTGCCCATTATGTTAATCTTCAGCTTCGTCATTGTCGTTTATACCTGGAATTCCCCTGCGTCTGGCAATTGGCTGCGCATTACAAGCGATGATTCGCTTATTCGCGTCTGGTTTGCCCCATTTCTATACACTGCCTTTAATTTGGCCATGGCACAAGCCGTACTCGTACCGATGGGCGGAGCGATTCGCGATCGTTCCGTGCTCTATTGGGGCGGAATGCTTGGCGGAGCAGGCATTGGGCTGCTTCTACTTGCTGCGCATTATGCCCTGTCTGCACAAATGCCAGGTATCGCACAATTTGAAATTCCAATGGGAAATATCATGACTAAACTTGGCTATTTCCCTCAAGTCGCTTATTTGCTCGTCATTTACGGCGAAATATTCACGACCTTTATTGGCGATGCCTATGGCTTATCCATGCAGTTGCAGCAACGAATCAAGGTGCCTCCCAAATTGCTGCTCATCGCCATCTTACTTCTTAGCTACGCAATCAGCCACATTGGATTTAAAACGCTATTAACCGCCTTATACCCGCTATTTGGCGTGGTTAGTGTCGTTTGGCTCGTGTTGATGATCTGGCGCAACCGCCGAAGCACGTTGTAGAGCACTCCCTTGGGGGAAGCTGAGCACGACAATCAAACGGATGAACAACAACAGCATGCCCATTGCGGAAATGATAATCCCTGTAAGCAAATACGCCCAGTGGAAATTCGCGATCTCCGTATGATCTCGCCCAACTGCCACAAGCTCAGCGATCATCAATAATAGTCCTATGAGAAATAACCCAACTACGGAATAATCAATAATAGTCCATCTTGAGAAATAAGTAACAGCGATCTCGACTTGGCTGACTGCTCTCGGCGAGGCAGCTTGCTGACGCCAGAGCTGGTGAACGGTCCAAGCGGTATAGATGCCGGCACCTGTCACAAAGAGACCGACCACCGCACCTAGAATAGCTAAAAATAAATTCATTCGCGGGCTCTCCTTTCATCTTCCTAGGCTAGTGCTGACGCAAGCCATAGATGAGCAATAACGTGCAGACAAAGCTAATGACTGGAAGCGCATAAAGCAAGGGGAGAATCATCACTGGGGGGAGCTTCATCGCAGGAAACCAAATCAGCTGCAGACGCTTCCTTTCCGTCTCCCCATCCTCTTGTTCTCCCTTGAGAGCTCGAAGCGTATCTGAGGCTCCCTCATTCCACTGGATCTTCCCTTTTTTCCACCCGACCTGATAGGAAATTTCACGATGATCTTTCCTCTTCTCGTCTCCTGATTCCACGTTTCATACCTCCAATCCATGACTTCTATAAGTGAATATAAAGGTGACCAGGAATTACACGGGCTGCCGCATCACGCACATGACCATGGCATGTAAACAGCAGAACCTGATGACGCTGACTCAAATCAGCCAGAACGCGTAAACAGCTTTCCATTCGTTCCTCATCGAAATTCACGAGAATATCGTCCAAAACCAATGGTAAAATGGCCTTTCCACCATACTCTTCTACAAGCGCAAAACGCATAGATAAGTAGAGCTGCTCGGCTGTTCCACGACTAAGCTGGTTCGTATCTACGGTCTGTCCGTTAGCTCTTACAGCAAGTAATCGTTGCTCGCCAAAGGGTGCTTTGACAGCTACGAACGCGCTATTCGTCATCTTGGTGAAATACTTAGAAGCCCGCAGCAGCACGCCCGGCTGACGCTCCTTTTCATACAAATCGCGTGCCTTTTTCAAAAGGAGTGCAGCAAACGAAGCCACCGCGTACTGATTCACTTGTTGAGATAACGTCGTTCGAATCGCTTCCACTTGTAAACGCTGATTCGCCGCTTCCGGACCCTGCTCCAGCTTCTCGATCTGCCCCGTAAGCTTTCCGATGGCTTCTCTGAGCTCATTCGTGTTCGTGATCGTATCCACGAGCTTCTCTTGCAGCGACACCGCTAACAGCGCTAGATCTTCTTCGCCTTGTGCATCCATCAGCTCCACAAAGCTCGGTATGGCCGCTCGGCTTAACAGCGATTCAAGCGAAGCTTCCAATAGAACTCGCTCGTCATCCAGCTTTCTCCGTTCCAGTTGCTCCCTTTCCAGAATGCGGAGCTGCTCACCGTCAGCTGCAGTAGCCTCCTGTAAGAGCTGTTGAAGACGCGCTTGTGTCCGATCCGCATGTTGCTGAACTAGCAAGAGTTCTTGCTCAGCTTCTAAGTGCAACTGCTCGTTCTGCTTTTGTTCCGCGAGGAGTACGAACTGCCGCTGCTCATCTTCTTTCCAACGCTTCAACGCAAACAAAGCATCGTGACTGGAAGGTGGCAACTCAAGCAGCTTACTTACCGTTTCTTCAAATGTATGGACGTTTCCGGTTAACATGTCTAGCTTGGATGCTATTTTGTTCAGCTGACGCAGTCCCTCCTGCGCCTGCTCGATGACCTGTATCGTTTCGAGTAGGGCATCTGTTGATAAATGTAAACCTACCCCTAGGTTTTGCAGCCATTCCTGCCAGGCGGAATACAATTGATCCGTTTCCGCTTTGACTTCCGCTGCATAGCGGATGCGCTGCTCATTTTGCTGCTCTAACGTTTGCAGATTTTCCTGAGCATCCCTGAATTTCTCAAGCTTTCGGAGCTGCTCGCTGTGTAAATGCTTACTCTTCTCCGCATCCCGAAACCAAGCGTCCAGATGTGGCTGAAGGGCTTGCAGCGATACATTAGGAAAATCATTGGTTTGCATTGTGGCAACAGCCGCTTCTTGAAAGCTTGACTGTTGATACTTCTGTAGTCTTTGCCCATATTGGCGAATCTGATCTTGAATACGATGTTCCAACTGTTCGAGTTCCTGCTCCATGCGATGATCTTGAACGATGATGGGGGGCATGGCACGAGACGCTCTGCTCCCTTCCTTTTGACGACCCATCAACCAAATATAGCAAGACACCCCTGCGAAAATAAGAAACATACAGGCAGCGGCGAGCCAGTTGCCCTGCCAGCCGAAAATTAGCGGTGTAACCAGCGCTAGAAGCCCTGCTGCGATCATCAGGCGTCCACGCAATGCACGAGCCGAATCTCGACCAACCTTAGCTGCTTCTTCGAGACCTTGAAGGTATACCTGTTGTTCAGCTTGACGTTCTCGGTGATGAGCAACTTGACTGGATACTAGCTGCCAACGGGCATAATCCGAAGCCAACTTCTGCAAGAATGACATTGGATCGGAGTCAAGGGACCCCGTACCACCACGCATACCTCGGCTGGCCTCTTCCAATTGAGCTACACGCTCTTGCTCGCGCGTAATCTGCACCTGTAAGCTCTCCAGCTCCGTCTGCATGCGCAGCTCATTTTCCGTTCTTAGGCGGAATTTCTCTCTATAGGTACGCACCTGTTCGCGAAGTGAAATTGTAACAGCGAACGAGGTGACATCGGTTTCATCCCATTGCACATCCAAATTGGATAGTAATCTATCTACTTGCGCACGTTGGTGCGCAAGCTCAACTTGAAGCTGCTCGATCTGGCGCTTATGCTCCTCATAGCTAGCCGCTTGCTCCAGCAAGTGGTTCAGCTCGATTTGATGCGCGAGCACCTTCGGCTCCATAGGGAGCGCAGCAAGCTCACCGCGCAAGCTCAGCACTCGCAGCTGCAGCTTGTCGCGCTCCGCCTGGAGGCGCTCCTGCTCAGCCTCTAGCGCCTCCAGCCTTGCGGTGGCCTGCTCCGGGAAGCCTGGGCGAGCCGGCAGGCCCTCCAGCTCGCGGCCGATCTGCCGCAAGCGGAGCCAGCCGCTGCGCGCCTTGCCGGCCAGGCTGAGCTTGTGCAGCTCCGCGCGCAGCGCCTCCTGCTGCTCCTCCAGGGCAGCAGCGCGCGCCTCCGCGGCGCGGCGCTCTTCCTGCAGCCGATCGTAGTCGGCTGCTCCGTCACGGCTGCGGCGCAGCGACTGCTCCAGACCCTCGAGCTCCTTCAGGAGACGGTTCATCTCCTGATTGCGTCCGCGGGGTCTGTACAGGCCGTCGGCCTGCGCCGTCAGCTTGCGTTCAGCCTCCATGATGGCTGAACCGCTTACACCAAGCCCAGCGCTATACAGATAGCCGCTGAGCTCATCGGTCTGCAGGGTGCGAAGCTCCTGCAGCTCGGTTAAACCAAAAGCGAACAAGCTGCGATAGAGGTCGGCCGAGAGGCCGCCTAGCAGCGTGTTCAGCAGCTCTTCGCCGCCGGTGGTGCCATCACCGAGCGTGACCTTGACGAGCCCCGCAGAGGCTCGCTTGCCGCCTGTGGCGGGCGCGTCGTAGCGCTCGACGCGGATGCGCTGACCCTGCTCATCGAGCAGGGTCAGCGCACCCCCGTGGGCGCCGCCGCCCAGCGGCTCGTAGCGCTCCGAGCGATTCGTTCGCGTCGGGAAGCCGAACAGCACCGCGCGAACGAAACCCATGAGCGTGCTCTTGCCCGCTTCGTTCGCGCCATAGAAAACGGCCAAATTACCGTCCGTATGCAGCTGGCGATCACGCAAGCTGCCAAATCCATCGACTTGGATGGCTATAATTCTCATCCAGGTCCCCCTCCATCTGCGGTCAGCAGATCCGCGACAAGTATTTCTGCGGAACTCAGCCATTCGTGCAGCTGCTCGGGCGTTGCCGCTGCCGGATTCCCTGCGGAATGAGGCAACCCTTGCAGTGCGGCTAAAGCTTCGCCAGCGAAGCTCTCCAGTGAGGCGTCGTCGTTTTGCAACGCAGCTGCAAACCTTAATAGATCGCCTAAGAAGCTCTTCTCTTCCAAAGCTGCTGCCAGATCAAGCTCGCTTGCCGTTCGATCCTCGATCGATTCGATCCACACAAAGCTGCCCCGCTCCACTTCTTCTTCTCTCAACTCATCCATCAATTCTTGCAAGGCTCGTCCCTTTCGCAGCCGTTCATGAATCTCACTACGACCTTCCAAGACGATTCGCACAATCCCGTCTCGGCCATCGGCTTCTTGACGCAGCCGATCCAACAGTTCACCTAAGCGATCTTTCAATACCTGCTCCGTCCGAATATGTGTTACTAATAATTTTTCTTGAAACCAACGAACCGTGTCTAGCGCGTGAAAAGTAAGCTCCGAGCGTCCATTTTCATCTATGTTTACTAGATAACAGCCGCGAGGCCCCGTTTCTCGAATACTTCGACCTTGAATATTTCCTGGGTACACGATGGCTGGGTGCTGGTTCAAAACCTGTCTTGTATGTACATGGCCGAGAGCCCAGTAATGCATGCCCGCGTCCATTAAATCCTGCTTGCTGCAAGGTGCATAATTATCATGATGGGGATCTCCATCGACATTCGTATGGAGAAGTCCGATTTGACAGACTTGGGCTTGTCCCCTTTTAAATTTCAAAGCAAGATTCTCGGTAACCGCTGAGTTCCCATACGAAATACCATGTATCTCGGCAATCAAGCCGCGATCCGGCTTCACGATCTGGAAGGTATCCACCTGCTCAGACGCAAAAAAATGAACGTCTGCCGGCCAAACCAGCTTTGCGGCACGTCCATCCTCGGGGTCATGATTACCATGTATGATATAAGCAGGAATGCCTTCAGCAGCTAATTGTTCCACTGCTTTTTGAAAGCGAATTTGCGCACGCAGCGAACGATCCGCCACATCGTAGACATCCCCGCTAACCAGCACAAAATCTACTTGTTCTTGTATCGCTAGTGCCACAAGCTCCTTCAACGCTTCGAACGTCGATTCTCGAACTCGCTCTCGAACCCGTTCAGGAAGCGCCGACATGCCTTTAAAAGGGCTATCTAAGTGCAAATCGGCAGCATGTATAAACCGTAGTCGTTTCATGGCTTTAACGCCTTCCTTTGTGAACTTTATTCCTGTTGACCTGCATCCGCTTGATCTGTCTGCTCTGTCACCTGATAGCGTTCATACACACTCTTCAATTGACGGAGTACGCGATTCAACGAGTAAGTTTTTTTCGCTTTTTCCCATGCTGCACGCGCTAAATTGTAGCGGAAGCTAGGATCTATAACGACTTTCTCCAGTGCATGGCTTAGCGCCATCGCATCACCTACAGGTACAAGTAAACCGTTGTGACCATGCTCGATTTGTTCAGCAATCCCACCAACATTGGTACCAATTAAAGCCAACCAACACAGCGCTGCTTCTGCGAACACAGACCCGAAAGCCTCTGCACGAGATGGCAGAACAAACACATCGAAGAACGGCATGAATTCTTCCGGATGGAGCATATAGCCATAAAAAATAGTATCTTCATAAATATTGTGCTCGATGGCTAATTTCTCAAGCTCTTCACGGCTCGGTCCATCGCCAATAATATGCAGTACAAAGGGATGACCGCGCTTCTTCAGCTCACCACAAGCAATGAGCAGTGTATCCAATCCTTTCGCGGGAACCAACCGACAGACGGTTATGAATTGCGTGACTTGATTTTCATGTGAAATTGGACGGAATCGCTTCTCATCAAAGCCATTTGGAATGACGCCAATGCGTTCACTATCCTGAACATAATCAGCCATGTACTGCTTAAACGAATTTGAAACCGTAATAATTTGATCTACCTTCGCCTCTAACTCCCCATAGATCTGGGTTAAGAATTGATGTTCCACGCCATTCTCAGCAATGCGTCCATTCAAAATAAGCTCACGCTCAAAACTGGAGTGAATGGTCAAAATGACAGGTGTATCTGGATAAATTTGTTTCATAACCAGTGCAGCAATCGGATGATGGGCATGTATAATATCAAATTTCTTAGAAATTCTGAGCTTCGTCCACCATACATAATCTTTATAGGTTTGAATGTATTTATCGATAATCGGGTTTCCGGCATACTTCCGCCAATCGAACGTAGCGAATGACACGTCCTCGGTTCCCTTGCCGCGAATCCGCTTAGGTAGCGAGAAAAGTTCCATTTCCCAACCTTTTTTATTAAATCGTTCCAAAATATAGGGAACCATGGATGATACCCCGCCCGGTTGTTCCGGGGGGAAAAACAATGCTTGCAATATGTTCATTGCATGAGCCCCTCTCCCAAATCCTTGAGCTTACCTTACCTATTGTAACTTGTGTCGGGCGAATAGAAAAGAGAACACAGCCTCAACAGCACAAATGTTCTATCCCTGCTCCTCATTTTCCTTTATAATAGAGTCTACTTCTGTGGAAAAATAGACCAACTTGGAGGAACTCATGGACATCATGGATTTACTTTTCGGACAATTAGCTTCGTTTCTATCCCATGCCATGATCGTTGTCGTGGTTGCGCTCATGTTCGTGATCTCACTGCGTTTGTTTCTAGACCGACGCAAAAAAGCGTATATGTCCATGACGATATCGCTCATTATTGTCGGTATCCATTGTTTGCTTCAATTGTATTTAATACTTAGCGGTAACAATACGAGCATCGCTGATTACTCGCAGATCATGCTCAAAATTATTTCATTTGTACTTATAAATATGGGAATTTATCAATTATATAATCGAACGAACCGCAAGCAATATATATTTTTCTATGGCTTAATCATTATGGGATTTGTCGTTTCTACGCTCCACTTTATTGTTCCTAATCTGTATAGCGGGACCGAGCATCAAGTTCGTCTACTGCAAGATATTGGCCTTGAGCTGTATGTATTTGTGCTCATTTTTCTCTGTTTTTATATGATTCCACCCTACATCGGTCAGCAAATGAAATATCAAGCAGCATTAACTCTCTACTTTTTCTTTCAAACGGTTCAGCTTCTAAATACCTATATGTATGAGAATGCGCAGCCCGTGCTTTCCCTCGCTGCCAATCTCCTACCTGTCCTGTATTATTTTCTCTTATTTATGATTCTTTTCGAACGTGTCGTCGAACTCATGCAAGCCATCTACAATTCATCGATTACTGACGGCTTAACACGGCTATATAATCGTAAATTTTTCTACAATCGCGTTACACAGTACGTGCAGCGACATTTACCTGTTTATATTTTGTTCAGTGATATCGACAATTTCAAGAAATTAAACGATACACAAGGACACCAGATGGGTGACAATGTACTCAAACAGGTTGCTCAAATTATGAAAGATGAAGCAGAAGAATGCGGGATTGCCGGTCGTTATGGCGGTGAAGAGATGGTGATCATGGTTTCCGATCCCAGCGTGAAAATGGAAGCCTTTGCTGAGCGAATCCGCAGCCGAATTGAGAAAGAAACGATCGTAACAGCGAGTATCGGATATAGTAAATACAAAAATGGATTAAGTGCGGAAGAACTCATTAAACAAGCGGATGAAGCCATGTATCGCGCCAAGACAACAGGAAAGAACAAGGTTGTGAAGTTTGCTTAATTGGCTGTTCAGCTAAGTACCGCACCTGGAGGTAAGTAACTCACTTACTTTTCAGTTCTTATCTCTTAACGCTCCATGCCTTATAATAGAATGTGTACAGACAATTCCGTACAAATTTCATGTTAGATCAGGAGGCAATACAGCATGCAATATCGTAAACTCGGTAACAGCGGTCTCAAAGTTAGTGAAATTAGTCTTGGCAGTTGGATGACCTACGGCGGCTATGTCGGGGATGACCCTGCTGTGCGTTCCATTGAACAAGCTTATGATCTAGGTGTTAACTTTTTCGATACAGCCAATGTGTATGAGCGCGGTGAAGCGGAGAAGATTATGGGAAAAACATTAGCGGCTTACCCACGGGACTCCTACGTTTTAGCAACGAAAGTGTTTGGTAAAATGGGCGACGGTCCTAATGATCGCGGTCTCTCCCGCAAACATATTAAAGAACAAGCCGAAGCAAGTCTACGTCGACTTAATGCGGACTATATTGATATCTACTATTGCCATCGCTTTGACACAGAGACACCGTTGGAAGAAACTCTGCGCGCTCTGGATGATCTAGTTACCCAAGGTAAAGTACTTTACATTGGGGTAAGTGAATGGACGCCTGCTCAAATTGTGGAAGCCTATGCGCTTGCTGATAAGCTATTGCTCGATAAGCTGATTGTGAATCAGCCTATTTACAATATGTTCAATCGTTACATCGAAAAAGATATCATTCCGCTCGGCGAAGCAAAAGGCTTCGGTCAGGTTGTATTCTCCCCTCTTGCCCAAGGACTTCTAACTGGCAAGTACCGTGCAGGTCAGCCAATCGCCACTGATAGCCGTGCAAGCAGCAAAAACTGGGATGAAAAGCAGCTCAGCGAGGCTTCCTTACTTAAAGTAGCCCAATTATCCGGTATTGCGGATGAGTTAGGCATCAAGGTGTCTCAACTAGCCATCGCTTGGATCCTACGCCAAAACAATGTATCCAGCGCCCTTGTCGGTGCAAGCCGACCAGAACAAGTCGTTGAGAATTGCAATGCAAGCGGCATTCGTTTGACGGATGATGTCCTTAGCAGCATTGAGACTATTCTCCAAGGGTAAGTCGAGTTACTGTAGCAATTGAATAGTAAGTGAAATGCGAAACCTGCCATTGCGCAGGTTTTTTGCATATATTTGAGGGTGGATAGGTAGTTGGGGTAGTTGGGGTAGTTGGGGTAGTTGGGGTAGCAGGATTGGTTGTAGCAATTGGGTTGGTGGAGTAGCTAGGCTCGCGTGGGAATTGGCTTATGACTGTAACCGAATTTACTAGATTCGCAATAGTCCGCAGGACTCAGCTACAAGAATAACAGGAAATTATACAGCTATTCCGTTGAATTCCCCGCGAAAACTCAATTTAGATGGAAAATATGTAGTTAATTCTCCTCCAATACTCACATTTGCGCCATCCCAGTAAAATTAACTGTATGAAATCCATTTATTCGCTGATTTCACGGTATTCGCGAAGAATTAACTGGATAAAATCCATCTATTCGCCGCAAGCATTGGATTTTCAAATAAAAAAAGAGGAGCAACTACGCTCCTCTTCCCTCATTCTTATTCATTACCTTCCAAATAATGCTCCTTACAGAACGCTTCCACGACTGCGACTTCATCATCCTCTAGATCGAAATCCAGATATAGCTCAGTCGTTTTCTCGTATAGCTCATATTTCATAAGTGCTGACGTTTCTTCGGTCACATTGTAAATGGCTCTAATATAGAGGCCACTCTCGCAATATAGTTCATCATCTTCTTCAACTTCAATATCGATGATAAATTCATAGCGTTTCCCCGTCAAAATCCCAAAAGGATCTCTAACCAATTCCACTGTATAGGTTGTAATGGTAAACATCGTACCGCCCCTTTCTCTTCTGCACCTGTTAGTATACCCGAAATGTGAGCAAAAGAAAAAAGAGCATCTCCCATTCATCCCGAGAGATACCCCTATAGGTATTTCGTCCGACGGAAATAGCACCGTCTTCACTTCACCCCTAAAGCGTCCAGATTCCGCTGAATTTGCAGTAAATGCGTCTGCACATGACGAATAAAGCCTTGAAACAAATCGACGACGGAGACGTCTTTACCGTTATTATTCCCCTTGTGTTCCCACTGCTCCTCTGTCAAACGCGCATAGAACAAGGCGTTGTAAGCAAGCACAGCATCAAACGCAAGTAAAATATCATGGAGCTCCGTCTGATTCGCTCGGGAGCTTGCCACCCAGGCATCCTGATCATAGAGTAGGAACTCGTTGCCAGTCTCCGCAACAATTTTGCGTATACGTACGGCATGTACGAAGCTGGCATCTACGAGATGAGCTACTACTTCTTTGATGCTCCACTTTTCTGGTGCAGGCTTCCATTCCAACTGTTCACGTGAAAGCTCGCTGACTCGTTGTTTAATTAACTCCGAAGTCGCCCGGTAAATATCAATATGAAGCCTTGTTGCCTTACTCATGATCTAACACCCCATTCTCGAAAAATGTCTTCCGTATGCTCACCTTTAAGAGGCGGCTTGCGATAAATCTGAAACTCATAATCCGTTAGTTTAATTGGATAGCCTACCGTGGTGGTTCTTGTCTGATTCGGCAAATCAAGCTCATGAATCAAACCACTTTCCTTCACTACAGGATCAAGTAAAATATCCTCAAACGTATTTATCGGTGCGCACGGCACACCTCGCCCATCGAAGATGTCGAGCCATTCTGCTGCTGTTTTCCGGCTAAATGCTCCCTGAAGCAACTGAGCCAGCTCCTTCTGATACTTCGCTCGCAGTGTCTGATTCTGAAAACGCGGATCATCAGCTAACGCTGGCTGCTCCACGGCATCCACCACCTCACGCCAAAGCTTCTCATTCCCAGCCGCAATAACGAATGGCTTATCACTCCCGTGATAGCCTTGGTACGGTGCATTGCGTGGATGTGCGCTGCCCAATCGCTTCGGTGCTGCGCCATTGCCGTAATATTCACTCGTTTGCAGAGCGGATATTCCCAATACGCTTGCTAACATGGAGCAATCAATGTAGCTGCCTTTCCCGCTCTGAGAAGCTTGATGAATCGCCGCAACGACCGTATAGGCACCGTAGAGTCCCGCTACGAAATCAGCCACGGGAACACCGCATTTGACAGACTCGCCATCCTCTTCGCCCGTTACACTCATCAACCCGCTCATCGCTTGGATAGTCACATCGAAGGCACCCTTTTGTGCGTAAGCACCCGTTTGACCGAAGCCTGAAATGGAACAATACACGAGCTTCGGATTCGTTTCCACCAATCGTTCATAACTTAGACCGAATTTGGCGAGTACGCCAGGGCGATAATTCTCAACAATCACATCGGCTTGTGCACATAACTCACGCAATCGCTCAAGCTCTTCAGGAGCTTTAAAATCAATCGCAATGCTTCGTTTATTACGATTCAGGGAACTGAAATTAGAGCTGTAACTCTCCCCCTCTTCATTTGTATAAAATGGAGGCCATTCCCGCATGCTGTCCCCAACATCCGGTCGTTCTACTTTGACGACATCCGCGCCTAGATCAGCGAACAACATCCCCGCGAAGGGACCTGCGGCAATTTGACCAAATTCAATGACTTTTATGCCTGTCAGAGGGCCGTATTTGTTGCTACTCATGTTCTCTTCGCTCCTCTTGGTATGGTCGTTAGAGATGGTACAAGGTCATTAGCTATAAATTGGACTTGCATTATCGTGCTTCGTAATAACATCTCGAGCGTTACCGGAAGCCACATCATGAATGTGCCTAGACTGCTTGCCGATATCCGTTCCGTAAATGTGGATGGTGATCGCAACTTCATCAAACGGATTCGCAACGCCATGAATATCATACTCCGGCGGATACACAAAAGAGATGTCACCTTGGGAAGCCGTGACTTCGGATACCTCGCGAATCGTATAACGCGGTTCAGCGGATTCGCCATGATCCTCGCGACGATACCGTCTCTCCACAATCGAACCGCGATAAACCCCTACTAGCCCCCAAACCAGATGATCATGAACCGGCGCAACTTGCCCCGCTCCCCAGACGAAAGCGATGACGGAGAAGGACTCATTCTCCGGCCTATATAGCAAATACTGTGCATATTTATCCGCCAATGGCACTTCCAAGTCCGCAGGAAGCAACTGCTCATTTGTCAGCAATTCCTGCAAATGCGGCCTCACGTGATCAATGATTGTACGATAGTCTTGATGACTAGCTAGAATACCTGAAATATTCGCTTCCAACTGATGAAAGGGTTTATTTTCGCTCATTTTCATCCCTCTTTCTATAATTGAACTGCTGCTTTTTTCATATAGGCACCAAAGTGCTGCTTCGCAAATAACGGATAGATACGCTGTAATTCATGACTTACCTCATAACGAAGTGTCCTTAGTTCGTTAACTGTAGGTGGAACGAGGGTAGGAATCGAGTTGTCATCTTCATGTTTCAAGCCCAAATCAAAGCCAGTTCTCCCTTGGACCTCTGCTGGGCTTACGTCTGACACCGTTGCAGCAAGTTTTAATCTGCGTTCAGGTCCGCTAGGCTTCATTATGCCTAGGGGCGTATAGACGCCGACTAATCCGTTTTGATGATAAACACCTCGCCCCGACGAAGGGGTTGATGTGACGAAATCGAGCGCTTCTGGAAATCCTTTTATCCCGTGGTCTGTTTTAAAAAGGAAAATACGCTTGCACGCGAAGTAGACAACACCTGAACCTGCTCCTCCAGGGAGTCTTACCTTCGGCTTCGCATAATCACCAATCACATGCAGATTGATGCGTCCGTAGCTGTCAATTTGCGCACCACTTAGAAAAAAAACATCCATACCGCCTCGCTGCATGAGATCAAAGAACTCTCTCGTTCCTTGAAAAGGCCAATCACATTGCCCAAGAATATAGACGGAAGCTTGCTTGGCATGCATCGATTTCGCAAGCAGCGCAGCCGAGGCCGGTATCGGTGAGTTGTTCCCTACCCCGATAACCTCATGATTGCGCAGCTCTCTGGCTAAGTAACAGATCATGGCCTCTTCCATCGAATAGGAAGACAGTCTAGCCTGCTCCATATAACTCATACAAGACCTCCTTCCGCTAAAGAGTAATAAGACTCTTCACATACACCTCAAAAGCCGCATCCGACGCCGACGCTTCCATATAAATGGAAATCGCTTCATCGTCTATGTCATAGTAGCCTGGACAAGCTGTTGGTGAAGCGCCACCTGGTGCATGAATGACACCGCTGAGAAACAGCGATGGGATGAATGCTACGCTATGGTCAGCTTCCCTTCGCAGCTCCTCCGGTGATACGATTTTCTCTACCGAAGCAAATGTCTTCCTTGCTGCTTGCGCTAGTAGTCGATTGTTCTGTGACGGATGAGCAATGACGTTGCCGAGCGTATCCGCCTTGTAACCATGAAATATGGCCACGTCTGGTCGGATCGCTGGTACGATGGCAATGCTCTCTTCCGGATTGTACGGATTGGGCATCTCATGAAAATCAGGTCTGATTTTCATATAATCCGTCCCGATTAACCCCCTCACAGGTGTGAAGGGAATACCTGAAGCACCTGCCCCAATCGCTGCTGTCAGCGTTGGACAAGCATGCTCTAACCCAACAATCGCGCCTTGCTCGAATTTCCGCCGAAAATTCAGTCCAAACCCATACTCTCCCATAGAAATCTGTGAGAATTCTACCGTCGATACCGCTCCAGCTCCGATCAGAAGATCGGCATTCACGGCCGCAGCCCCTGCACAAACGAGGTACAGCTGCCGCCGCTGAGCGCGTATAATTTCACGAACGAGAGCCATGGGAGACATCTCCATATTGCCGCTAATGGCAAGCTTCGTACCATCCGTGATCTGTGCAACCGCGTCTTTGATGCTGATTAGCTTGGATGGCATGATCGTCTCTCCTTTTTCCCAGTAAACTTCCAATTCTTACAATGGGTAGTGACAAGCCGCAAAGTGCCCAGGTGCAATCGCCGTTAACTCTGGGACGACCTCACGGCAAAGCGCCGTCGCTGCTGGGCAGCGCGTATGAAAGCGGCAGCCTGAAGGCGGTCTTGCTGGCGAAGGCATTTCGCCTTCCAACGGCACAAAGCTGCGCTTACGCTTTGGATCAGGTACTGGAATGGCGGACAGAAGCGCTTTCGTATAGTGATGTGCAGGATGTCTGAACAGCTCATCCGTTGGTGCAATTTCAACCAGCTTGCCTAGGTACATCACGCCAATACGATCCGAAATGTAGCGAACAATATTTAGCCCATGTGCAATAAACAAATACGTCAAATTCATGCGTTGTTGAATATCCTGCATCAGATTGACGATCTGAGACTGAACGGAAACATCCAAAGCCGATACCGCCTCATCTGCCAAAATAAACTTCGGATTCAGTGCAATTGCACGAGCAATCCCAATCCGTTGGCGCTGCCCTCCCGAGAATTCATGCGGCAAGCGATCATACCAGGACGGATTCAATCCAACGAGCTCCATAACACTTTCTACTTTGGCTCTTTTGGCTGATCCACGTAATGCCTCATGCACCCAGAAAGGTTCGCCAATGATATCTCCCACTTTCCAGCGAGGATTAATGGAGCCATACGGGTCTTGGAACACGATCTGCATATCTCTTCGCGTTTCCTTCCAACCCTTCGCACCCGCTTGAATCAAATCTCTGCCTTCAAAATGAATAGAGCCCTCTGTCGCTTTCTCGAGCTGCAGAAGCACACGCCCTAGCGTGGATTTCCCACAGCCGGATTCCCCAACAAGGCCGAAGGTCTCCCCTTTGCGAATATCAAAGGAAACATCATCAACTGCCTTAATGGAGCTGCGGCCACCGCTAAACCATCCTTGTCGAATCGGGAAATATTTCTTCACGTTCTTCACTTGGAGCAATGGTTGCTCTAGACCCAGCGTCCAAGCATCCTTACGGCTTTCGTCGTTCATGTTGAGCTCTATAGGTGTCTTCGTTACGGCATCTCCGAAAAACTCAGCAGCCAAATGATCGATCCGCTCCGCATTCCAACAAGCGACCTCACGGCCGTGAAGCTCCTGCAGAGGTGGATCTTCACTTAAACAACGATCCGTTGCATAAGGGCAACGGGGGTGGAAACGGCAGCCTGTTGGCAATTGAGATAAGCTGGGAATTGTGCCTTTGATCGTGTACAGCTTCAAGCCACGAACATTATCCAACGTCACAATGGAATGCAGAAGCCCTTGCGTGTAAGGATGGGCTGGATTTTCAAATAATTGATGTACAGGTGATTGCTCAACGACTTTGCCCGCATACATGACCACGACACGGTCCGCCATCTCAGCAGCAATCCCGAGATCATGGGTAATCAGTAGAATCGACATCTTGAATTCATCTTTCAGCTCTCGCAGCAAGCTCAAGATTTGCGCTTGGATCGTGACGTCAAGTGCTGTCGTAGGCTCATCTGCGATCAACAGCTCAGGCCCGCAGGCCAGCGCCATCGCAATCATCGCTCTTTGACGCATACCGCCGGAAAGCTCGTACGGATATTGATTCATGCGAATTTCAGGCTCAGGTATGCCCACTCGACGAAGGAGGAAAATTGCCTTTTCCCTCGCTCCAAGCTTCGAAATTCGCTCATGCCGAACAATCACTTCAATGATTTGACTGCCAATCGTGAAGATCGGATCCAGCGCTGTCATCGGCTCTTGGAATATCATCGCGATTTTCTTGCCTCGGAGATCGCTGATTTCCTTTTGAGACAGACCCACTAAACTTTGCCCATCAAGCTTGATATCACCTTGTGAAATATAACCGCCATCATAGTTAATCAGACGCATAATCGACAAGGAAGTAATTGTCTTCCCGCTTCCAGACTCACCGACCAAGCACACAATTTCGCCTGTGCCAATGTGTAAACTAATCTTATTTATCGCATTCAGCGAGCCGCTCGCTGTTTGAAAATCAACCGATAATTCATCTATTTCGAGTAATGGCTTCATTCGCTATGCCCTCGATTTCTTAGGATCCATGCGATCACGAATTTCGTCACCGATGAGATTAACCACAATTACCAGCAGTGTAATAGCCAGTCCAGGGAAGGTAGCTACCCACCAAGCAACGGTCATATAGCTGCGTCCTTGGGACAGCATATAGCCCCAATCTGGAATTTCTTTCACCACACCTAGTCCAAGGAAGCTTAGCCCTGTTCCAACTAAAATGGAGCTGCCCACGCCAATCGTCATCATCACAAGCAATGGCGAGAAGCAATTCGGCAAAATATGGCGCAGCATGATTTCTACATGGGAGGTGCCAACTGCGCGAGCGGCATCAATAAAAGGCCGATTGCGAATCGAGATCACTTGGCTGCGAACGACCCTTGCCTTTCCCGGTATCGTAGCCACACTAATGGCCAATATGACGTTGAAGAAACTAGGTCCGAGTGCAACCGAAATAGCTATCGCGAGCAGAATCCCCGGGATCGTCATCAAAATATCATTGAAACGCATAAACAAGGAATCTACCTTCCCGCCCCAATACCCCGCGATAAGACCGAATAAGGTGCCAATACAGCCGCCAATCACAACAGAAACTACCCCCATTATGAGCGACTGCCTGCTGCCATAGATGACTAGGGTCCACACATCACGACCGAATTGGTCTGTACCAAGGGGATGTGAGAGGCTCGGCGATTTCAAAAGTTGATCCGTCAGCATATCCGTTGGCGAGTAAGGAGCAATCCAAGAAGGAACGATGGCACACAAGATCAGAAAAGCTAAAATAAACAGAGACAGGCTCAGCAGTGCTTTGGATAAGTTCAGCTTTTTCAGCTTGAATCGGAAGCTTAACAGCTCCTGCCTCTTCCGCAGCAGCCTTTCTGTTGTTACCGTGTTGAACAGCATGAGAGTCAACTCCCTTCAAAGTTATCCAGACTTGCGAACTCGCGGATCAACGTAGGAATACGACACATCTACCATCAAGTTGACCAAAATATTAAAAAGTCCTGTAATCAGAATCGCCGCCTGTATCACCGGTATATCCTTCTGATTGATCGCATCTACGACTAATTTCCCTAAGCCTTGCCTGGAAAAGACGGTCTCCGTCACAACTGCACCAGAGAGCATCTCGCCAACCAGCAACCCAAGAATCGTAACAGCAGGCAGCAAAGCGTTCCGCAACACGTGCTTGTAGAGCACGATTTTTTCGGAGAGCCCCTTCGCGCGCAGCGTCAGTACAAAGGGGTCGTTAATGACCTCCAACACACTATTGCGCACCATGCGAGTAAGCATCCCTGCTCCCGTCACACCCAATGCGAACGACGGTAGAATCAGCTGCTTGAAGCTGCCATTCCCAATTGCAGGTAAGAGCTGAAAATGCACAGAGAACACGAGAATAAGCAGAATTCCGAGCCAAAACTTAGGCATAGATACACCTAACAAGCTAATGATGCGCACGATATAGTCCAGCACTCGATTTTGATACACAGCTGATAACACGCCAAGAAGGAACCCGACGATTATGGCAAAAATAGTGCTCAATAGCGCCAAGGAAAGCGTGGCTGGCAGCTGAGCCAGCAGTCGATCAATCACCGGCTGACTGTTGGCAAAGGAATGGCCAAAATCTCCTCGTACACTTTTCCACAAATACTCAGCATATTGCTGCCAAAGCGGTTGATCTAAGCCAAATTGATTTCTTAAATAAGCAATGCGCTCCGGTGAGGCATCCTCACCCGCAATCATCTGCGCCGGATCACCAGGAAGCCAGTGAATGATTAAGAAAACAAGCGTCAACGAACCTAGAATGACTGGAATAGAGACGATGAGCCTGTTCATGATATACTTCACCATCCGTGACTCCCCCTCGCGATCTTATTTTTGAATCCAAGCGTCGTAGAACACAGGCCATGCTGGCGAGTCGAACGTAATCCCCTTCACATCTTTCGTCGAAGCAACAGAATAGTTGAACACATAGGCAGGAATCCCGTACACGTTGTCGATAATGTACTCTTGCGCATTTTTATATATCGTTTTCCGTTTTTCAGGATCCGTTTCTAAGTAGCCTTGCTCCAAAAACTCATCTAATTTGGGATCATTCGTTTTTGCAATATTATTTGCCTTAGAAGGCCCTTTGGTAGAGTAAAGTTGTCTTAGCACATCAGGATCACCCGAGAATTGGCTGCCTGCGATAAGATCGTAATCTCCTTTATTGCGGCGATCCGTGTAGGTCCCCGTAGGCAAGGAGATCACTTTCAGTTCTATACCTACTTGCTTCAGCTGCTGGGTGAAAATCGCAATCAAATCAAGACGTTTCTCGCGATTACCTTGAGTGTCGATCACTTCGACTGTAAGACGTTTACCGTCCTTGGAACGGTAGCCGTCTGCCCCTTTCACCCAACCAGCCTCATCCAGCGTTTGATTCGACTTGGCCGTATCTACCTTGTAAGCATTCTCCCTAGTCGGCGTATAGGCGAACTGCTGTGGCGAAATCGGTGACCAGCCTTGCTTGGATGTGCCCAAGTAAATCGTCTTAACAGCAGAGTCAATATCCAGTGCTGAGCGGAACGCTTGTCGTATTTTCAGATCATTCCACGGGGCCTTCTGAATATTTAAATAGAGTGTATAATTGGCCTGCAGCAGCTCTGTCTCCTGTACATTAAAATTACGATCCGCCTTCAATGCCACCAAATTCTGCGGAGGAATAATATCCGCCACCTGTACCTGCTTGCTTTGCAGAACACTGACGCGCGTTGCTTCCTCTTCCACATATTTCACCGTTAATTTATCTAAGTAGGCAGGGCCTTGATGCTTCGCATTGGAAGGTCCCCAGTTGTAGTCCGGATTTTTCTCAAGCTCGACTTGAGAGCTGGGTGTGATTTTTTTCAATTTAAATGGCCCTGTCCCCACTGGATTTTGCGGGAAGGCATCGCCATACTTTTTCACAGCTGTCGGAGAAACGAAGCCTAGATCGACCTTAGCAGCATTACTTAGGAACGGCGCGAATGGCGTCTTAAAATTCACCTTCACTGTGAATTCATCGATCACATCCGTCGATTGATACGTACCTAGCTCATTCAGTGCGCTGGATGCTTTGGTCGCTGGATCGATAATTCGGTCAAAGTTAAATTTAACAGCATCAGCATTAAACGGTGTTCCATCATGGAATTTCACATCCTTGCGCAGGTGGAACGTATAGCTCTTTTTATCCGAGGAAAGCTCCCAATCCGTTGCTAGCCACGGCTTAATCGAGTGATCAGGTAACTCCACCACCAAGCTATCGTAAAGTGAACGCATAACTCTAGTCGTTGGTGCGAAGCCTGCTTTATGAGCGTCCAAGCTGTCTGATGTCACTGTACCTGCTAATGCCCATATAAGCTCACCACCTGGCGTCACTGTACCCGCTTCTTGCGCAGCAGCGTCCTTACTTCCGCCATCTTTGACTTCACCGCAGCCTGTCGCGAGTACTAGTGAAGCTATTAATAAACCGCCGATGATAGATCCGAGTCTCTTTTTCATATCTTTTTCCCCCTCTAAGCTTATGCTTGGGCTATTCTCTGTTTCGTATAGCGGTTTACTGGGATTTCAAGTCCTAAGTTGCCTCGCAAGGTATCACTTTCATAGTCTTCGCGATAAATACCACGTTCCTGAAGAATCGGAACAACGAGCTCCACGAAATCTTTGAGTACGCTTGGAATGCCCGTATGAATGATAAAGCCGTCGGCTGCGCCTTCTTCGAACCATTGTTGCACGGTATCCGCAATCTGCTCAGGCGTACCAACGAAGCTGCTTCTTGGTGTAGCAAATCGCAGTGCGGTTTGACGAAGCGTCAAGTTCTCTTCTTTGGCAATCCGCTTAATACGATCGGTAGAGCTGCGGTAGCTATTACTGCCCAGATCGCCCAGATCCGGGAATGGTTCATCCAACGGATACTGCTTGAAATCGTGGTACGTAAACGGACGTCCCAGCTGATCAAGCGCATCTTCCAACGTCACTAACCCTGCAATCGCTTGATACTTGCTCTCCGCTTCTTCCGCCGTACGGCCAATGATTGGACTAATGCCTGGGAACACGAGGATTTCTTCGCTCGCCCTGCCATATGCTGCTGCCCGTGCCTTAATATCCTGATAAAAAGCTTTCGCTTCCTTGATCGATTCATGTCCTGTAAAAATCGCATTCGCACTCTTTGCCGCTAAATTACGACCATCGTCCGACCCACCTGCTTGAAAAATAACAGGCTGGCCTTGCTGGGAACGGGCAATGTTCAGCGGACCCTGCACCGAGAAATGCTTGCCTTTATGATTCAACGCATGCAGCTTGCTCGGATCGAAGAACTGACCAGTTGATTTATCCCGCGTGAATGCATCATCTTCCCACGAATCCCATAGACCGCGCACGACTTCCAAATGCTCCTCCGCTATCCGATACCGCTCATCATGGGCATAATGCTCATCTCGGCTGTAATTGCGAGCAGCACCTTCAAGCCCTGTCGTCACGACGTTCCAACCGGCTCGACCCGCACTGATATGGTCCAGTGAAGCAAACTGCCTAGCCACTGTGAAAGGTTGTGTGAAAGACGCAGTTAGCGTCCCAACCAGCCCAATCTTAGAGGTAACGGCACCCAGCGCCGATAATACCGTCAATGGCTCCAAGCGATTCAAGTAATGCGGGGCAGATTTTTCCGTAATATATGTGCTATCTACGATGAAAACAAAATCAAATTTGCCTTCCTCCGCTTGTAACGCCTGCCCTGCATAATAATCAAAATCAACACTGGCATCCCCCGGTATCTCTGGGTTTCGCCATGTATATTTTGAAGTACCTACACCTGTGATCGTGGCTCCGAGCTTAAGCTTTCTTGGTTTGGACATGTTTATTTCCCCCTTATGAGTTCAGCACTTTGGCTTTGCTATTCCGATTAACTGGTACTTCCAGACCCAGATGTCCACGCAGTGTGTCATGTTCATATTCCGTACGATACAACCCACGTTCTTGTAAAATCGGCACTACCAGCTCCACGAAATCCTGCAGCGCTCCTGGTATCCCTACACCAATAATGAACCCGTCGGACGCTCCTTCTTCCACCCATTGCTGAATCGTATCGGCGATTTTCTCCGGTGTGCCCACGAAATTTCCTTTCGGCGTTGCAAAACGAAGAGCCACTTGGCGCAGTGTTAGATTGTTTTCTCTCGCCAATCGCTTAATCTTCTCTGAACCGCCTTGCTGGCTATTGGCTCCCAAATCCCCAAGCTCTGGGAAAGGTTCATCCAAAGGGTACACGCTAAAATCAAAATCATTGAATGGACGACCTAGCGCTATAATCGCTTTGTCGATGGATACAAGATTGACCGTTTCTAGGTATTTGCGCTCTGCTTCTTCTTCTGTTCGGCCAATGATTGGTCGAATACCAGGAAGGATCGATACATCCTCTGCCTTGCGACCAAAGGAAACGACTCTTCGTTTAATATCCGCATAATAGGCTTTGGCTTCCTCCATATTTTCGTGCCCCACGAAGATCGCATCCGCATTTCGGGAAGCAAAGTTGCGGCCATCCTCGGAGGTTCCTGCTTGGAAAATGACGGGCTGCCCTTGCTTCGAACGGGCTATGTTCAGCGGACCCTGCACCGAGAAGAACTCCCCTTGGTGATTCAAGGTATGTAGCTTCGCCGGGTCAAAAAACTGACCAGTCGCTTTATCCCGCGTGAATGCATCGTCTTCCCACGAATCCCATAAGCCTTTCACCACATCCACATGCTCCTGTGCAATGCGGTACCGCTTCTCATGCGGCGGGTGCTCTTCCTTGCTGTAATTGTTCGCGCTGCCCGATAGCCATGAGGTGACCACGTTCCAACCCGCGCGTCCTTTGCTGATCAAGTCTAGGGAAGCGAATTGTCTTGCCACCGTGAAGGGCTCGCTATAGCTGACCGTTACTGTGGCAACAAGGCCGATGCGTTTCGTGACGGCTGCAAGCGCCGATAGAATCGTGAGCGGCTCGAAGCGATTCAAGTAATGGGGGCTTGATTTTTCTGTGATATGAACACTATCTGCGATAAATGCAAAATCAAACTTCCCAGCTTCCGCTGTTTGTGCTTGATGCTTATAGAATTGAAAATTCGTGCTTGCATCTGTAATCGCATCGGGATGCTTCCAATCCTCCCAGCCTCCACCTACGCCATGAATCATTGCACCTAGTTTAATCTTTTTCACATTTGCCATTCGAATCAGCCTCCGTTTTATATTTGATTATTCCGATTGACTTAATGGTATTTATCATAAATCAGGATCATTCTCATGTACAATTCAAAAAACTGAATGATTGATTCATTATTTATGAATATACAAGTAAACCACTTGGATTAATTTGAATTCATGTTATGATAGTTAAAAGAGAGGACGGGATTCCTATGGATATTCGAAATATCAAAACCTTTCAAACCATCATCAGGCTCGGCAGCTTTCAACGTGCAGCCGAGGAGCTGCAATATGGCCAATCGACCGTAACCATGCATATACAAAAGCTAGAAAGTGATCTGGGGGTTAAGCTTTTAGAACGAGGTAAAAAATTGACTTTAACAGAGGCGGGCAGGCTGTTTCATCAGAATGCCGATCTGTTGCTGAAGGATTATGATTATCTGCAAGCCTCTATGGATGAACTCGTCAAGGGGGATGCAGGAATCATTCGTCTAGGCGTCATGGAACCCACCGCGAGCTATCGGCTGCCGCAGCTGCTTGGTCCCTTTCTACGTCAACATCCCAAAGTGAAGATCAGCATTCACATTGGCAACACCACGGTGCTCGGCCAAATGCTCCACGAGGGGAGCATCGATATCGCCATTTGCTCAACACCTAATACCGGCTTGGACCATTCCTTCGAGCCATTATTCATCGAGAGACTTGCCCTACTCGTCCCAGAAACCCACTTGCTAGCTTCGAAGTCATCCATTCATCTAAGGGATCTACAGCACGAGCACTTGCTCATCACTAACTCGCAATGCCCTTATCGTCAAAAGTTGGAAAAAGCCTTGCTCGAAAACGGCGGCAGTCCTTACTCTGGCATGGAGATCGGGAATATGGCTTCACTCAAATATTATGTCCAAGCGGATTTCGGCATCGCGGTAGTTCCCGTCATTACGGCAACACCAAGCCCACAGGGCACAGTACTGAGAACGATCGATGATCTGGATTCAGGGCTAGTCACAGGTTTATTGCGCAAAATGAATGGCAGCACGTTCAGCTTAGCGACGGAAAGTCTTGTCGAGATTTTCCGCAAGGAGCTGAAGACGACGGTATCGTCGGCCTCGTGAGGAACGATTCCAACAAAAAAAAAAAGCAGTATTCCTGAGTTAGGAATACTGCTTTTTACACGTCGTCTTGTTTGATGGACACCTTATCTTGATTGTCTGGCGCTTGCTTACGTTTCCAGTTTTTCGGGTTGAGGTAGCTTCTATATTTTTTGGCAACCTCTTTGCCTAACAAAATGCCACCTGTCCAGAAGGTAACTTCGCTGAAAATAAGCAGCCCCGCAATCCACTTTGCCATACCGCCTCCCGTATGTATGAAAAATGGAATTGTAAAAGCGCTTAAAAAAGCGATTGTCGATAAAATTAACAAGCTGATGCCCAGCTTTTTGGCCACGTAAATCCCCCCCTTATGTATCAAATAAAATATGAGCTGTTTGCGATATCACATCATTGACCATAGATTGGAGATTTCCAAAACTTGGTGATGTCTTCTTCTATCATAAGCGCAAGTTCTGTCTAATGTCTAATTCAAACTTGAGCTTTTTACGTATATGGACCCAATGTATGATAAAATAAAAATGTTAACGCTTACTTAACTACATCCATTCCATATTTAATATACACCTACTTAAATAGAAACCTGAGGGAGGAAGAAATGTGGAAGAAAACATAAGAAATGAACACGTCAATTATCATCATCCATTGCTGCGTTACAAGATATGGGACATTACGTTGGAACCCATTTCTTCGTTACCTTGGAACACTTGGCACTATCATAAAGAGGTAGAAATCATTTTGTTATTAGAAGGTTCGATGCAAGTTGAAACCGTTGATACAATTTATGAGTTACATGGTCAAGACTTGTTGATTCTCGGATCGTCCCGGTTACATCGCACCCGAAGACATAAACTAGTTAAACAAATCGTACTTCAGCTAGATATATTAGCTCAATTAGATCAGTACACCAAAGACTTCTCACCTATTTTGTTGGAATTGTCTGAACCGTTGGATCGTGTTAACGAGGTTCTATCTATCAACAAACCCGTCAAAGAAGCCATGTTTCAATTATTAGTCCAAATATACCAAGAAGCCAGCCAGATGGAACCAGGCTATGAGCTGGCGATAAGCGGCGCCTTCAAACAGCTGCTTTCTCTATTCATTCGCCATGCTCCCTCTTCATCTCCCATATCACCTGCAGATTGGCAGCGTCTAAAACCTGTATTAGATTATGTTGAATCTCATTACGTGAATCCGATTCGGATACATGATGTACTTCATCTCGTTCATTTAGAATATCATTATTTTATTAAATACTTTCAACAATGTATTGGAATGTCGTTTGTCGACTATCTTCATTTACGGCGAATCAAAAAGGCCGAGCATTTGCTGCTCACTGAAACACTCAGTATTGCAGATGTAGGCGTTCAATCCGGATTTCCTAATGTCAATCAGTTCATTCGTATTTTCAAGCGTTACAATGCCTATACGCCTTCAGAATTCCGAAAAAAGCGAATACAAAAACCTATTTTGGTCTAGTTTTCTCACTCCTACATAACAACAATAAAAGTGTTCTTCCGAAAATGGAAAAACACTTTTATTTTCTTAGCCTATTTTCATGGAAGTGTAATTATCGGTTCCATTCCCTCTGGTACGACCCGTGAATCTATGCGTTCCAGCGCCAAATTGGTGACATGATCTGCGTACAGAGTCCCTCTTCCCGGATGACTTACTTGATGCCCGCTGCGGATCCGAATATCACTTAAGAGCAAACCATCCACATGCACAGCTATAAATTGGTAAGGGTGTAAGGCGTAGTTAACTCGCAATGGATCGATCTCAACGCGACGGGCTCCCTGAGGTTTGATAGGATTGGTCATGTTATGAGAACCCGTAATATTCCAAGTGATATTACGAAATTGAACATTCTCTATAGCCTGTCCAGGCACCCCTTCGATATAACATCGCCCTTGATTCGTCATAATCATGTTATCAAAGGTAATGTTTCGAATATAGCCAACCTTGGGTTCTCTATAATATCGCGGAGAAATGTCTATCAGAATTGGGAATTCATTATACGCTTCAATAACCATGTTGCTGAACACCATATTTTCATAGGTGCTTCCATCCTTCATGTAAAGTGCGAGCGCGACATTTGTATTATGTATCATACAGTTGGTGAACGTTATATTTCTGATCGAACCGATTGCTTCCGTACCAATTTTCAAGGCAGCGTGACGAGAGCTAAGTATGCAGTTCGTTACAACTATATTTTCGCATATGTCTCCCTCCGTGCTTTTTATCACAATGCAATCATCACCTGTTTTCATGTTGCAATCACTAATGATGACATTTTTACAACCGTCTGGATCAATACCGTCCGTATTAATACGATCCATATTAGAAAGAATTGTGACTCCTCTAACCATTACATCCTCACATCGCAGCAAATGTAATGTCCAAAAACAAGCATAATGCAAGTTAACATCCAGAAACTTCACATTTTTACAGTCACGAAAAAACACCAGTGCCGGACGAAAATTCACTTCTGCAGCTTCGGAGGGTGACAGTGGACTCGCACCACCGCCATCGATGGTTCCTTGCCCGATGATCGCTATGTTCTCCACATGATCGGCCCAGAGCAAAGCTTGAATCTGACCAGGTAAATTTCCGTATGGTGTCTTGCAAATTTCAGGATATAGCATGGGATCATCAGCCCCAAGAATAACCGCTCCCATCTCCAAATGAACACATACATTTGAACGCATGTGAATGGTTCCGCATAAATAAGTTCCCAGTGGTATAACAACCATGCCACCACCCAGCTGACTGCATGCATCAATGGCTGATTGGATGGCTTCATGATCTAACGTTTTGCCATCGCCAATGGCTCCAAAATGTTTTACATCAAATCCCATAACAATCTCCTTCTCATCCAATATTGGCTTACTCTATGAGAACGTGACCCATGCAGACCCATTTTGCGCGCTTTCTATACATTTATAACTATAACGCTCACTAAATTTTTCGAATTGCGTCATGTTTCTGAATGAGTTCATTTGTTGCCTTCCTAGCGATGCGTGTTGCGATGAGTCCATCGAGTCCAGTCGGCATATCACCGGTTAGTCCGGTTTCTAATGATGTTGCAAAAGCATCGTACATGCCTTTAAAATTTTTCTCTCTCGAAAATGGGAAACTCGTTGTGCCAGTCGAAGTTCGCATCTCAAAGAGCTTAGCTTCACGATCGTATCTGATCACGCCATCCGTTCCAATGAGTTCATAAATAAAATGTGAAACCGGTTCTTTGGCTGTAAAACAATAGGAATAACTAATTTCTAACATGGTATGAGCTTCATTAGCATGTGTCATATGGAGATACATATGATCTGGAGCTTCATACTCATCCACCCATGCTCCCTCAGAGTGCTGAATTTGCACATCGGAATTAAGCCACCATCTTGCAAGGTCTATCTGATGCACACCACAGTCAACCATGGGTCCGCCTTCCACCATTCGATTTGCGCGTCTTACGTTTAATTGTTGTGTCTCTTGATCGTGATTTACATATTTACCATGATTATTCCAAATATAGCTTAACCTCAGTGATCGAATATCACCAATGGTTTTGTTTTCAACGATTGTTTTAATTTTTTGGGCGATTGGGCTGAATCGATAATCAAAGGCTGTAAACAACATTAATCCCGCTTCTTCCATAATCCTGATCATCTCTGCCGCTTCTTTATCATCCATAGCCAAAGGTTTCTCGCAGAGAACATGCTTTCCATAACGTGCGGCATCGCATACATTTTGATAATGAGAGGGTGCTGGAGATGTAATAACAACCGCATCTATTCCTGATTCAAAGAAAGGTTCTATGTCGCTAAATACTTGAACATTATGTTTCTTCTGCAGCTCTTCTTTTCGGGAAACAACAGGTTCATAAATAGCAGCCAATTCTAATTTTGACGAATTTATTATAGAGGGAATATGCCCGTAATTTGCAACTACTCCGCATCCCATCAAGCCCAACTTAAACATATGCTTCCCTCCTGTAGCTCTACCAATCTATTCTTTTTGTTCTTCCTATTCTTTAACCGAACCCATGAGTACCCCTTTGACAAAATATTTTTGCAAAAATGGATACACCATCAATATGGGAAGTGTGGCGACCACAATGGCAGCATATTTCAATGTTTCAGGAAAAGCAGTTTTATTAGAGTCATCGAGGACTTGGCCGTAGCCAGTGGAGTCGCCAATAATGACAAGCTGCCTTAGAACAACCTGCAGCGTCCAATAACGTGAATTATTCATATACATGATTGCCGCGAAAAATTGATTCCAATTTCCAACTGCATAAAATAACGTAAAGGACGCAAGTGCAGGCAGAGACAAAGGTAATGCGATTCTGACAAAAATACCAAAATTGCTGCAACCGTCAATTCTTGCCGAATCTTCGAGCGCTTCTGGGATACTTGCGAAAAAATTTTTCAAAACAATCAGATTAAACGCAGAGATGGCACCCGGTAACATCAAAGCCCAAAAACTATTGATCATACCCAGTTGCTTAACAACTAAATATGTTGGGATAAGTCCACCGCTAAACATCATTGAAAACACGATTAACATCAAAATCGTCCTGCGAGCGCGAAAACGCTTCTTCGATAAAGAATAGCCTAATGTCGAGGTAAACAGCATATTAATGGCTGTGCCTACTACAGTTACGAAGATCGTAAATAATAAAGCTCTTACAAACGATGGGGTAGTAAGAATCATATGGTATGACGTAAAGGTAAACTTCTCAGGCCATAAAATAATGCTTTCAGTAAGTACCTGTTTGATTGGTGATAATGATGCAACAATGACATAATAAAAGGGAATGAAGGTTACTAGCGCTACAAAGAACAATGTAAGATAGTTTGCACCATCAAAAATCCGACTGCCTATCCCTCTATTTCGAATCATGCTGTAATCCTCCTTTTCCTTGCCTGGTCAATAAATGCCATCTTCGCCAGCCTTTTTAACCAACCAGTTCGCAACCGCTACAACAATTAGACTGATGATTGATTTAAATAGTCCGACAGCCGTGGAGAAGCTTAATTGACCTTCGACTAATCCCTTTTGATACACAAATGTTTCAAAAACATCTCCCACATTTCGCACCAAACTGTTTAACATAAGGAAAATCTGTTCAAATCCGACATCCATGATATGCCCCAGACGCAATAGAAACAAAATGATAATCGTGCTGCGAATCGTAGGCAATGTAATATGCCATAACTGTTTCCAACGGTTCGCTCCATCCATGACGGCTGCTTCATACAATTGCGGATCTACACCGGCGAGAGCAGCTAAATAGATGATGGTGCCCCAGCCCGCTTCTTTCCAAATATCTTGTGAAACAATCAGTGTTCGAAAGATGGCCGGTTCAGACAAGAAATTGATGGTTTTGCCGCCTACGGCTTCGATAATATGATTGACTACTCCACCGCCAGATAACATGACAAAAGTTATCGAGGCTATAACAACCCAAGATATAAAATGCGGTAAATAAATGACTGTCTGTATCAGCTTCTTAAAGACTGTTTTACTTACTTCGTGCAACATTAACGCAAAAATGATTGGAACTGGAAAGAAAAAGATAAGCTGATAAAAGCTAATCAACAATGTGTTTCTCATCAAATTCCAAAAATGATCATAAGCAAATAACTCCCGGAAATGCTTAATACCGACCCAATCGCTTTTCCAAAATCCCAAAAAAGGACTGAAGTCTTGAAACGAAATGAGAATTCCCCACATCGGCAGGTATTTGAATAGAAGAAAATATAATATCCCAGGAATAGCCAACAGATACAGATCCCAATCCTGAAAAAAGAATACAAATCTCCGTTTCGTAGTTGTTTGCGTGTTCGATTGCTTCAAACTGGATTGCTCTGATAATTGGTTCATAGGTTTCGTCCCCCAATGATACTAGTTCTCTTGCCGCACACTATGCGGCAAGAGAAACTGACAGGATGCTGGATTACGGTCATTTTTTGCCCTGCGATTTATAGAACTCATTTGTTTCCTTCGTGATTTGGTCGCCTCCACCCGACTTCCATTTCGCGACAAACTCATCGAAAGCTGTTGCTGGCAGTTGACCCGTAATTATTCTTGTGAAGTAATCGTATCTAAGCTTGTTGTTTATTTCTTCGTTCTTTTGAATCTGCGTTGGTGAAATGTAGGCTGTAATAGGTGGAGCAATTCCCTTATCCTTAACCCGATCAAGCGCATCTCGTTGCACTTTTTGGACATCCGCAGGCGCGCCACTATCCGAATAGCTGTAGACGTCATATGGTGACACCATGATCAATTCCTTCAGGTCATCCTTAATGTACTTCTCATTCGTAGTGAACGTGCCATCTGCATTCTTCGTGTTATGAATACCATCTATACCGTATTTATTGAAATGGTAGCCTTCATCACTTGCTTCCCAGTTCATAATCTCCAATACTTTTTCGACCTTTTCGGGTTTGGCTGAAGCAGGTATGACCCATCCCGCAGCGTTGCCGCTACCTGCAAAGTATCCACTAATTCCAGTAGGTCCTACTGGGGGATCGATATAGATAAGCTCTGCCTTTGGATCTACTTTTTTCAGTGCGGCAATGTCTTGTGCGTAATCAATGATATAGCTTTCAAGGAGAATTCCCGCTTTCCCACTTTGCAATTCTTTTCTTGTGTTTCCTTGCTGGACAGGGAAGTCTTTACTTAGTGCTCCTTGCGCGTATAAATTCCGCAAAAATTGAAGAGACTGATTCATTCCTGGTGTAACAAATGAATTTGTTATCGATCCATCTGCTTCTTTCAACCAACCGTTACCTGTTCCAAATGCAGCAAACAGTGGATTCAGGTTGGATAGTTTAGGATCCGTGGCAATCCCGTAAGTATCTGCATTGCCGTCGCCGTCAGGATCATTTTTGGTGAATGCAATTGCGACTTTGGCCAGGTCATCTGTCGTTTTCGGAATAGGCAGATTCAGTTTATCTAGCCAATCCTTGCGAATCAGGACGCCTGTACGCACAATCGGTCTCACTCTCGGGATCATATAGAAATGTCCGTCTACTTTAACATTGTCCCAAATCGATTGCGGGTATTTTTTCAAATTAGGCGCTTTTTCAATATATTTATCTAATTGCATAAATGCACCTTGCTTTAAGTAACCGCTTAACGCCGCGTCTGGGAATGCGTTCCAAACCATCACGTCAGGTATGCTGCCTGAAGCAACAATGGTGTTTTGCTTTGTTGTATAATCATTAATTGGCGTGTCCATAATCGTCAGCTTTACGTTAAACTTCTTTTCTAAAAATTTGATAGCTTCATTATCGTCATGCGTAATTTGGATATTAGCAGATGTGTAAAACATTACGCTTAAGTCCATTGGCGCTTTTGTTGAAGAACTCGCTTTCTCGGCTGAAGAGCAGCCAATAAGTGAAGCAGATAGTAATGAGGTTACTGCCAATGTTTGTACCATACGTACTCTGGTTTTTGTCAATTCGTGTACCCCCTAAAATTAATAAATGAGTAAGAATTAGAACTGCACGAAATATGAACACGCTTACATGAATACAACTACAATACTAATCCATAATGAGCCTATTTTCTAGGTACAGAACTGGTGAATAATCACACAAAACTGTCATTGAGAAAAAGGTTGAAACACTTATTGTGCTAGGATCGCACCGTAATGTCCATTCACAGAAACGGTTACGGAACCATTTTGAACGGTATATTGCGTTCCTGTAATAAGATCTGTCATTGTACTTCCATCCACAACGCTAAGTTTTGAGACCGGAATCGTAACAGATTTCCGAGCAGAATCGTTGTTTAATGCAATAGCAATTCGATTCGTATTGTCAAATCGACCAAAAGAATACATTTTAGCAGAATCATCCGTCAACAATGTCATAAACGAACCCGTCCTTAAAGCGGGATACTGATTACGAATTCCAATTAATTGTTGAGTTAATGCAACAGCCGCATTAGAAGTCGTGCCTTGCGACCAATCAAACGTACGACGGTTGTCAGGATCAGCTCCACCCTGCATGCCATACTCATCCCCGTAATAAATAGTTGGCGTCCCTACATACGTCATTTGGAAGAACAATGCCAAATACGTTTTCCAGATATCTCCTCCTGCCCTCGTTCCGAAACGGGTAATGTCATGATTCCCCAAATGGTTGCTCATCACCTGCTGCACATTGGTTGGGTAATTGGCACGTGTGCCTAGCAGCCAGCTGTCGAACTGAGAAGTTGGAATGGATGCTGTATTATTGCTGTAATCTTTACCTGTTATCCATTGAGATACGGGTTGAGTAAACCCATCAAAATTCGTCGCTCCGTCCCACTGATCACCGGCCGCAGTCCAAGATGACGCATTCCCCCAATACTCTCCCAATATATTAGCGTTGGGATTTATTGATTTTACTGCACTGCGAAATTCCTTCCAAATCGTATGATTAGTGGAATTATTCCCATTTCCTCCATCTTTATCGGCATATTGAGGAGCATCCAATCGCCATCCATCAATACTGTAAGGTGCTCCTAGATAGGTTTTGGCAACCGAATTGCTATTATTATATAAAGCATTGCGAACGGCTGAACCTGTCGAGCCAAAATTCAACTTCGGTAATCGAGAAGACGTGAGGAAAGTGGAGAATGTAGTCGGCCATGTTTGGAAATTATAATAATTGGACCAAGTACTCGATTGTGACTCATAAGCTCCTAGTGTCGGCCATTTGTTATACTTATCGAACCATTGATTCGTATCGCCGGTATGATTGAAAACACCATCTAATACCACATACCCCTGAGGGCCATTCGCTGAGCTGTGGATGTTAGAGATAAGCGTTTGAAGAAGAGCATTCGTTCCGAATGCGGGGTCTACCGAATAATAGTCCTCTGTATCGTATTTATGATTGGTTGGAGCTTGAAAAATGGGGTTCATATAAACGATATTAGCACCAAGCGTTTGCTTGATATAGCTGAGTTTTTGATTGATTCCGCTCAAATCCCCACCGAAGAACACAAGATTATTGCTATAACCAGTCCCCGCAATAACACTGCTCCCCCATGTCTTCTTCTCAGCAAGATTACCATTATACTGATTAGTACCTGTTTGCACATCATTCGTCGTATCTCCGTTATAGAAACGATCCGGGAATATCTGGTACATAACACCATTCTTCATCCAATCGGGTGTCTTAAAATTGGGGATAATAAAGAAATCTCGATTGGTAGATTCGGTATCCGATGGTCCTTTTGCATCGTACCACACCGTTTTGGAACCATCATTGATCTGAAAATGATAATGTTTGGTTGTACTACTAGCAGGAATGGTTCCCTGCCAAAACTCGTAGATCCCTGTGGCGTCGTTGGATACTTTCGACATGGCAACCCAATGATAGGTACTGTCCGCCGAATCAAAGTAACGAATATTAGCAGTTGTGATGTCGTTGACGAACGTACGGAACTTCAAAGTGACGCTCTGAGTACCCGTTGGCTCCAGATTATTGTCAAAAACAGGCCCTTGGTCATGAAATAAACCACTCCACATGACATTGTTATCCTGGGCAGCAGCGTTCGCCACTTTTGTTGGCGTAAGGTAACTACCGAATACAGTCAAAGCACACAAACAGATTGACAGCGTTTTTAGACGCTTAATTGGACCCGTCTTGCTGATTTTCATAAACAACACTCCTTTCAAAATGAACCTTGTGTTAGCGCTTACATTATCTAGTATAATCGTAGTTTGGGATTACTTTACAGTCACAGAACTGTCACGTAATCACTCTAAACTGTCTTTTTGATCTGCCACCCAATCCGAACCGTGCCTTAACGGTACATGCAAAAAGCCTCCCTTTCCAACGGAAAAGGAGGCTTTGGTATGACTACAGCTTAATCCTACGCTACTGGGCATCTGCCGCACAACGGAATCCAATGTTGCCTGTTGAGCTGTCTGGCGTGTTTTTACTGCGTGCCGCGACGCGGTACCGATTGCAATACGAACGGTGGCACAAGTACGAGCCGCCGCGGAGCACCCGTGTATCTCCCGATGGAGGGCCAACGGGGTTGTCCTTTTTGCCCTTCACATGGTAGTTCGGGCTGAACCAATCGGAGCACCACTCCCACACGTTCCCCGAAACATTGTACAAGCCGTACGCGTTCGGCTCGAACGCTGTAACTGGCGCCGTACCCGCGTAGCCGTCGCTTTGATTGTTTTTGTCTGGAAACTTACCTTGCCAAATGTTACACATATGTCGTCCGCCAGGCTTAAGCTCGTCCCCCCACGGGTAGCGCTTCTGGGCTAGTCCACCGCGAGCGGCGAATTCCCATTCGGCTTCCGTTGGGAGTCGTTTACCAGCCCATTTGCAATAGGCTATCGCATCTGTCCATGAAACATGGATCACCGGGTGATCCCAGCGATCCTCGACATGCGAGTCAGGCCCTTCGGGATGCAGCCAATCAGCTCCCTCGACCACCCACCACCACGGGGTTTGCTGTACTTTATTCTGTACACGCTGTGCCGTCGCTTCGGACACGAACAAATGAAAAACGAATGACCAGCCGAATGACTCTGCCTCCGTTTGGTAATTCGTTGCATCAACAAATCGCTTGAATTCTGCATTCGTAACTGCGAATGGGTCTATGTAAAAGGGTCTTACCGTAATTTCACGTACGGGACCTTCCCCATCAGCAGGGAATCCTTCGCGGTCGTCTGTTCCCATAAGGAATTTCCCACCAGGAATCAGCACCATGCCTTCTTTGCCTATTGAACTTGCAGACGTAGGTATCTCTACTGAAATTGACACATCAGAATGCGTTGATGGCTGCTCGGATGACGCACGGCTGGCGGAACAGCAGGTTGGTTTATTCGGTTCCATAAGTGTCGTCCTCTCACTTTCGTTCTATTAGGTTGCATGCTATTAACTAAATATAGCAATTCCTACTAACGCCGACAACACAATCGTTGTGAGTGGATGCCATTTGTACTTATGGACAACAAGAAACACGCCTGCAGCAATCAAAACGGTGAATAATACTTGCCAAGTAAACATATTTTGCATGCTGTCCGAAAAGCCAAAGTGAACAGCCGCGTAGACGATTAATCCCGTTACGATCGGTCTCAGACCATAAAAAGTCGTGTGCACCGCTTTGCTTTGAACTATTTTATAAAAAAAAGAAGAAATGATAAGAATAATGACGAACGATGGCAATACCATGCCTATCGTGGAAAAAATAGCACCAAGAATGCCATCTGCCCGATAGCCAATCAGGGTTGCGGTATTCGTTGCAATCGGTCCAGGAGCCATCCCAGCAACAGCAACACTCTGAGCAAAGTGCTCTGTCGTCATCCATCCATGCTGTTCAACCTCATGTTGAATAATAGGAATCATCGCATAGCCGCCACCGAAGGACATGAGCCCTATTTTCAAAAAAGTCACAAAAAGCTCCCACAACATCTACAACCCCACCCTTTCTTAGATACCATCCGCGATGTAGTAATCGTAGTAGGTGTAGCCATTGTAGGTCTTGTGTACAGGTTCTTTGCCTTTTTCCAAGCTAATTTGAAATCCGAATGTTTCTTTCACTTTGACAAAAACAAATCCGATAAACAACCCTATGAGAATCATGAAAAGCGGATTGATCGGAAGCAGCAACAAGATTGCTACGGTTCCAACAGCCGTTACTAAAGTCGTTTTATCAAAAATAGCCGAACGAGCCATATTATATGCTGCCAATACGATGAGTCCGATAATTGCTCCATGAATGCCTTTGAATGCGGCTATGACTTTCGGCTCGGACTGCATGAACATTAAGAAAATGCTTAACGTTAACGCAATCAGAAATGTAGGCAAAGCAATGCCGATGACGGCTGCTGCTGCACCTGGTATACCTGCTAGGCGATAGCCTATAAATGCGGATGCATTTACGCCGATCCCGCCCGGGGCTGAGCCTGCGATCGCGACGATATTGGAAATCTCGTCTTCCTTGATCCATGCTCGTTTTTCTACCACTTCCCTCTCAATGACGGGAATCATTGCATATCCCCCGCCAAACGTGGAAGGTCCGATCTTGAGAAATGTCCAGAATATATCCAAACAAAGATGTAATTGTTGTTTCTGCATATGGATTCCTCCTTTGCCCATTTGTATGGTCTCTCAATTATACTTCACTTAACTTCAAAATGGAATAAACATTTTCGTCAATAAGGCATATGCGAAAATTAATCTTTGTTAAATACATGGGATTAATACCCTTATTCCGATCAATCCACTCAGTTTAATTCAATTTGATATTAAGTGATATGAAATTATGTTTTTCTCAAAGAAGGTATTTATTAAATACTTGTTTATTATCTATAAATGATAAAAAGCCATGAGATGGACACCATCCCTTGGCTTCTTGTATTTGTTGCGCGCATTGAAGTGTATATGTTCACCTTCGAGAGACTAGAACTTTCTAGCCACAGTCACCAATCGCATGATTTGTTCCGTTTGATCTATTACCCATTCTCTTGTCATTCGAATTGAGGTCTCTAAGGTAGCAGGTCCTGGTACGATTGAAAAGGCAGCCTTTAGACCAAGCTTCGTCATCTCATTACCTGAAAGCATTCTTTCACCGCAAATAGCAACGACAGGCACATGATTATCATTTGAGGCTGCACAAACACCTGAGATTACCTTTCCAAATAAAGTTTGCTTCTCTAATCTACCCTCGCCTGTGATGACTAAATCGGCATTCTCCACATGCTCTCTGAAATTCACTGCATTCATGACGAGATCAATCCCAGGCAATAATGTTGCATTCATCATAACAGCCAGTGCCGCACCGATTCCGCCAGCCGCTCCCCCCCCAGAAATTTGGTTAACGTCACTATTCTTTTGTTGATTTAAAACAGTAGCAAATTGTGTTAATGCCATGTCCAATAGTTGTACCATCTGTGATGTTGCCCCTTTTTGAGGGCCATACACAATGGATGCTCCAGTAGGTCCGTGTAGTGAATTGGTTACATCTGTTGCAGCAATGAAAGAAGATTGCAAAATTCGTGGATCTGCATTTGTTTCATCAATTCGATGCAAATCAGCCAAAGCCGCCCCACCTTCCGGCAGTTTATGATCATGAACATCATAAAACTCATACCCTAATGCTCGCAATAAACCCATTCCGCCATCATTCGTTGCGCTGCCACCTAATCCGATAATGAATTTGCGATATCCAGCAGATAGAGCTGCATGAATTAATTCTCCAGTACCTCGGCTAGTTGCAATTAAGGGATTCAGTGTTCCTACTGAAAGAAGAGATAAACCAGAGGCTGCAGCAGTTTCAATAATAACGGTTTCTCCATCACCCAGAACACCATAGTCAGCCATGATCATTTGCCCACGGGGATCCGTTACTTCAACGGGATATAGTGTTCCTGCTGTCGCATACACCAAATTATTCATTGTGCCCTCTCCACCATCAGCCAACGGAACTTCGATAATATCCGCATCTGACAGAACTCGAAGAATGCCCTCACGGATCGATGCACATAATTGAATGGCATCAAGAGAACCTTTGAACGAATCTGGCGCAATGACAATTTTCATTATGAGCCACACCTAGCCCTTCATTGAACCTGATGTAATTCCTTCAATAAATTTCCTTTGGAAAATAATATAAATCACGATAATAGGTACGATTGCAATGGATACTCCAGCTGCAATTAGAGACTGATTGGAGGTGTATTCACCAAAAAAATACATCATACCCAGCGGCAATGTGCGATACGCATCATCATATACGAATAGTAGCGGAAGTAAGAAGTCATTCCACGACCACATAAATTCAAATACCAGTAAAGAAGTAATTGCTGGGATTGTCAACGGAAGCATAATATGCACAAAAGCTTTGAAATCATTACAACCGTCAATCTTCGATGCATCCATCAATTCATCTGGTAAATCTTTAAAAAATGTACGCATCATAAAAATAGCAAACGGCATCGCCAACCCAAGACTCGGCAGAATTAACGCCCAATAGGTATTTATTAAATTCAAACTTTGCATTGTGTAATAAAGTGGAATGACCATCGCTTGAATCGGCACCATCATCCCAAATAAAAAGATGAAAAACAATACATCTCTACCTGGGAATTTCAGCTTACCAAAGCCAAAACCTGCTAACGAAGCTAGTAGAATTATAAAAAATACGCGAGGAACGGCTACAAACACACTATTCATCAAATACTTTCCCATTTTTCCAACAGTCCAAGCTTCGGAAAAGTTACTGAAGGTCAAGTACTTCGGAAATGCAAATAGGTTTGTATTTAATTCACTTACAGGTTTAAGTGCAGCTAGAAGAATCCAAACGATTGGCATAATCGATATGAATGTGAATGCAAGTAAAATCAGATAGATACTAGCTTGTTTTACATACGTTGACGTGCTATTTGGAGCCGTCAGTTGAATTCCGATTGTATCCTTCATCAATAAACGCCTCCTTGTTAATCATTTCTTTCAGCAAATCGCATATATACGATCGAGCAAGTAGCAATAATGATAGCTAAAGTTATTGAGATGGCTGCTCCATAACCTACTTCATTTAAGCGAAAAGCGCTATCAAACATATACGTAGAGATGACTTCCGAGGAATGATAAGGACCACCTTTTGTCATCATATAAATAATGTCAAACACTTTGAAGGAGCCAATTAATGAATTTAAGACTAGCAAGGTGATTGTGCTTTTCAATAAAGGAATCGTCACACGGGCAAATGTTTGCAGAACGGATGCCCCTTCTATCTTGGCAACTTCATAGTAGCTTTTATCAATTCCCTGCATAGCAGCCATAAAGATGACCATACAAAATCCATAATAAGTCCAGCTTCCAGCTGTTGCTAATGCCGGCATAACGGTATGTTCATTACCCAACCAGTCTAAAGCCAATCGGCTTAAGCCTAATTTCTCTAAAGTTGTATTGATGATTCCAAAACTGGGATGATAAATCCAGTTCCATACGATACCTACCGCAACTAACGATATGATCGTCGGCATAAAGTACGTAACTCTGAAAATCATAGCCCCTCGAATTCCCTTGGAGAGAACCAATATGGCAAGAATTAAACCAATAAATATAGGAATCGTCACCGAACAAGCAATCCAGAACAAATTGTTCCCCAGAGCTTTCCAGAAAATAGGATCATGCAACAAACGTATATAATTATCAAAACCAATAAAATTCATGGTAGGGCTGGCCCCATCCCAGTCAAACATACTATATTGAGCAGTTTGCAGAATAGGGATGACTAGAAATATAATATAAAAAATCAAAGCGGGCAGAATAAAAAACAATGCCTTAAATGGTTTTATTTTAATGAGGATACCCATATGTTCACCTCCTATGTCTGTGCTTATTGGATCCGCATAAGGATAGGACTTGAAGCCCTATCTTTATGCTTTCCTATTAACATTAGTTGTTGCCTTTAGCCTTTTCTTCCGCATACACTTTTTGCTTATTCTTAACAACTTCTGCGCCAGTTTTCTTCCCTGCAATCAATTCCTGCAAGTCATTCATCGTCACATCATTAACCTTCTGCGGCATTAAAACATCGAGACTGTAGGAAAGACCTGCAGGTGCTGCAGACAAGCTAACTACTTCTTTAAAGAGTGAATTCGCATTAATTGTATTTACATCAATTGTCATTGGAGGAATAATACTTGCCTCGTACCATATTTTTGCCGTCTCATTTGAGTACATATAATCCAGGAATTTAACAGTTTCATCCGCATGTGGTGTGCTGGAAGAGATTGCAAACGTGCCGCCAATTCCGCCAGGTGCCATAAGCGGCAAGCCAGGTTTAACAGATGGGAGTACGAAGAAACCAACATCTTCTTTCAAGTTTTCAACCATTCCGCTGACCATCCATGTACCTGTCATACGCATTGCAGCTTTACCTGTGAAAAATTCTTTATTACCATCATCATATGATATCGCAAGTGGGCTTTTCGTCGTATACCCGTCTGTGATCAATTTTTTAAAAGTGTCTAATGATTCCGCAAAAATGGGTTGATCAAAGCTTTTTTGACCATTCAGAACCGCATCCATTTCTGTTTTACCTGCAACGGCTGTATAGAATATGCTTTCCAAGTGGAACGCTGGCCATTGGTCTTTATCATCCAAAGAAATGCCAACAATACCTTTATCTTTAGCAGCTTTACAAATGGCCAAAAATTCATCATATGTTTTTGGAACGTTTACACCTAAATCCTTAAAAATTTTCTTATTGTAGTAGACGCCAAGCATTTCAACTTGCGTACCAACGCCATATACCTTTTTATTGAACGTGTTACGTTCTTGAATCCATGCAGGGAAACGTTTATTCCATCCCAGACTTTCTGATTTAGCTGTTAAATCCATAAGTAAATTAGCGTTGGCCAAAACACCTAGATAACCAGGACCTGCATCATAGGCAAACAAATCCGGTCCATCTTTGCTTAATAACGCCGGCTTAATCAATTTACGTTGATCGTCTGCTTTCATGGAAGATCTTTTAATCTTAATATTTGCATTTTGTTTTTCGAAGTTAGCAATAATGGTGTCCATAGCTTTAGATTGTGTTTGATCCGTATAATTATCCCAAAAGTTAACCGTTACCACTTCATCTTTTTTCACATTCTCAGTAGTCGTATTTGCTGCTTTTCCAGGAGCTTTAGTTGAACAAGCTGTTAATACCAAACTGCTGACTAGCATAACCGGAACTATTGAGCGAATTAATTTTTTCATTCATATCTCTCCCTGTCATTCTGATTTGGATTAACCTTGTAAACAGCTACGTAAAAAGTGCAATGTTTCTTGCAAAAGTTCTTTCTTTTCATCACCGATTCTGCACTCCATAGATAAATAACCTTGATAATTAAGACTTTGTAAGGTTTGAAAAGGTGTCCGAAAATCAGTATGTGCTTTACCAGGAAGCTGTCGATTGCTATCTGCTAGATGAAAGTATCCCAAGCTGCTGAATTCATTTTCGATGGTAAGCGAGATATCAGCCTCTTCGATATTCATGTGGAAAAAATCACCTAGAACCTTCAGATGTCGGCTCTCAACCTCTCTGATTAATGAAGCAGCTTGCGAAACTGTATGCAGCATATGATCTTCATAACGGTTCAAAGGTTCAATGAATAAGGTTACTTGCAGCTTGTCAGCATGCTCAGCTATCCGCTTAAGCGAATCTATTAACGCGCTGTGATCTCCTTGTACATCCCGTGGTAACACTTGATGCGGTAATGATTTGGAGAACATCCCATAAGCTGCTGGCGCAATAATCCCTTGTGCACCTAATTGTGCTGCAAGCTTCAAAGATTGTTGTATATCCGAAACGGCTTCTAGCCTTTTGGATTCGTCGAAATGACCAATCCAATGCCTATACCCACCGCAAATGGCAGTAAGAGGAATGCCTGTTGCATCGATTGCTGCTTGCAGTTCTGCGGCTAGTCGCTCATTCAATGGCTGTTGAAAAAGGTTTAATTCTACGCCGTCATAACCTATCTCTTTTGCCATTTGAAACACTTCTTTGTAATCCGATAAACCCGTTAACTTATCCTGAATGGCAAATTTCATCGTGTAATCTCCTGTAAAGTGATAAATTATTTTTTCGTAAAATACCCGTCAATTTTCTTTTTATTGAGTTCACGATAATGGGATGGCGATGTGCCTACATAGGTTTTAAACAATCGTGTGAAATTAGGAATGCCATTAAATCCCAGTGATAGCGCAATTTCGGTAATCGAAAGCTGACTTGTTTTTAACAACGTCTTGGCTTTATAAATTTTCATTTCTCGCTGTACCTGTATAGGCGATCTGCCATACAATTCCTTGAATCGATTGCTAACGTACGTAGGGTGCATATTCATTTCTTTGGCAAATTGAGATAATGAGAAATCCTGTTCAGGATGTTGGATAATTTTCGCTAATATTTCCATGAAACTTCGCGATTGAATGTTGGTACCTGTATGCTGATCTATATGAATGGCGCTTTCAAGTACTAAGTAAATTAACTCAAGGGCTTTAGCCTTACGCAAAATGGTTCTTGGTAAAAATCCTGTTTGTTGTTTAAGCTCATTGTATTGTAGGAATACCCTCTCAAATTCTTCCTTATCCTTTAATTTGAAGGTATAGGGGATTTGAAACAGCTTGAGTACATCTATGACTCCACCAATTTCAAAGGTAAAGTGCGACCATAAAAAGATCGACTCTTCCGTGTTCTCTTTGAAATGATCATGCGCGACATTAGGCGGGATTAGAATGACTGTTCCTGGTTCAATCGAAAACAATTCCTCTCCGATTCTAAGTTTTGCATAACCCTTCTTATGGTAAGACATGACATAACAAGGACGGATGCGGTTGTAGGTTTTCATTTCACGTCTGGTATGAATATCAAACTCAATAATATTGAGTACCGCATTCTTTAATAAAAGATCTAAATCCATAGCACCGTCCGACACGCTATCCCCCCTTATGGTTCATTCAGTCAACGTAAATGCTACACCCAATTTAATGCTTTCTTCTGGTTTACGATCTACATAATGCTCATATCCATCAGCGGCTTCTGTAAAAGGAATAACAGGGTCAACAATCTCTTCGCAATTCACCTGATTGGTTGCTAACAAGCTCCAACAAACCTCTTGAATTCTTTTCCAGCTCCAGCGTGGATATTCTGGGTTCGGCTCACTGCAAGCACGAGAAAATACAATTTTCGCATTGTTAAAGTGTGCTTCCATCCCTAGATTTAATCCGCCTTTAAATGGTCTTGCCCAGCCAACAAATGCGATTGTCCCTCCATAAGCTAACCCGCGTAAGCAAGCTTGTAAAGCATGTTCGTTCGCACTTGTCTCGATGATGACATCAACACCTAGCTTGTCAGTTGCTATTTTTAATTCAAGTCCCACATCTTGTGACATGGGATCGAATGCTTCATCGGCTCCTGCACGGAGTGCAGCTTCTCTTCTTTTCTGAATGGGGTCTATGACAGCCACGTAGCTGGCACCTGCTAGCTTAGCCATTTGAGCCGCGATTGCTCCAATAGCGCCAAGCCCTGAAATCGCTACTCGATCTCCAATCTTAACTTGTCCATCTCGAATACCACCTAATGCAAATTGAGCAGGATCGAAGCAAACGGCATTTTTCCATAACATGTCTTCTGGCATTTTCATTAATCGTTTAGGGTTAATTGTGTTCACAACATGCGATTCGCGAATGCCACCATAACCGCAAAGTCTTTCGCCAATCTCATATCCTTGTACTTCAGGTCCGACTTCCGTAATACAACCCACCCATTGATTGCCAATATTCCAATTCCCAAATGGACTTCCTACAGCTTCGTTTGGGTTTGGCGGCATAAATGCGTGCCATTCTTGATCATAAATAGCTTCCTTCTGGTTGCGTTCTCCGCGAAAATCAGCTATTTCTGATCCATGCTTTGGAGACGCGTATTCCACTTTAACTCTAACCTCTCCTGCCATTAGGGGAGCTTCCACATAAGTTACTAATTCTGCTTTGCGTGGTGCCGTTGCGACAAGCTGTTTTGGCATGTTGAATCCTCCCAATCATTCTATATGAATGCATGATGTATTAAAATCAGTTATCATAAATAAGTTTTTCGGTTAACCGCTTACATCTTAATTATAAAGGGAAATGTTTTTTTGTTCATGGCACTAATAAATTGATATTTATCACTAATACAGGTTTAATTGATTATTACCCATCGCTGTGTTTGGTAACTTTCCAGAATAGCATCTACAACTTTCATGACCTGATGTCCATCTTTGAAGTCTGCAAATGATTTTACATCGGTTAACTCATTCGCTTCCTTGCTTCGAATAGAAGAGTAAAAATCAATTAACATATTTTTCAATGCATCCGGCCAGCCTTCTTGATGACCTCCAGGGTAATGCGACAGCTCTGCAGCTGAATCCGAAAGCAGTCGCGGATCCGAGAATAGCTCTTGATTCGCTAGATCACGTTGACCTATCCATAAGGAATTAGGCGTTTCTTGATTCCAAGCCAGTGATCCTTTGTCAGCTGCAATTTCAAAAAACAACTTATTCTTGCGACCAGCGCTTACTTGTGAAATCGTAAACACGCCTTGAATTCCGTCTTCAAAGTGGACAAGTACACTTCCGTAGTCTTCCGTTTCCATGTGAATTTCCTCGTACAAAGTTTCCGATTCTATCGCACATGTATTCGCTTTTTCTTTTGACTTTAACCTAATCGGATGAACAACCTTCAAATCAGCAAATACTTTGACAATTTTCTTGCCCAATACATATTGGATGGTATCACACCAGTGAGAACCAATATCTGCCAATGCGCGTGAGGCACCATTATATTTCGGTTCTAATCGCCAATTATAATCTGTATTGTTTAACAGCCAATCCTGCAAGAAACCTCCATACACAAGGTTTACTTTGCCATAAGCCGACATATGAAGTTGATGTTTAATTTCGGCGATCAATGGATAATGGCGATAATTGAAAGCTACTCCATTTACACCCGCGTTATCTTGAGCTAACAGTGCCAGCTCTTTTGTCTGTTCACTGCTCATTCCTAAAGGTTTTTCAGATAAAATATGCTTGCCTGCCAATAATACCTCGCGATTAATCGCGTAATGCATATAGTTCGGTGTGCAATTGTGAATAGCCATGACTTCGCTGTCTTGAATTAGTTCACTTTCATTTCCATATGCTTTTGGAATCCCATACTCGAAGGCAATTTGTTGTGCTTTCTCCAAACTACTACCTGCAACAGCAATAATATGTAAATAAGGAATACGCCGAATCGCTTCTATATGTGCTTTTGCTGAGAAACCTGTTCCTATGATTCCGATATGAATAACCTTCATTACAGCTTCTCCAATGGTTCCGTTTTACCAAATCGCAGTTGGGGTCCTTCGATTGGAGCTGCCCACTGAGCGGCATTCCTGATGACCTTCATGATTTGCGGATTATGGTAGGTTGGATATGTTTCATGCCCTGGTCGGAAATAAAATATCTTTCCTTTACCACGTGTATACGTACATCCACTTCTAAACACTTCTCCACCAGCAAACCAACTAAGCAAGAGAAGACTTTCTGGTTCTGGGATATCAAAAAATTCCCCATACATTTCCTCTTTCTCGAGCTCGATATATTCACCAATACCTTCGACGATCGGATGGCTTGGATCAACTACCCACAATCGCTCCTTTTCTCCAACCTGCCGCCATTTCAAATCACAGGAGGTCCCCATTAATTTTTTGAAAATTTTCGAAAAGTGACCAGAGTGAAGGACGATCATTCCCATACCTTCCTGTACGCGTTGATATACTTTTTGAACAATCTCATCTTGTACTTCCTCATGCGCCTTATGTCCCCACCAAATTAACACATCTGTCTCACGAAGCACTTTATCCGTAAGTCCGTGCTCAACTTCATCTAGTGTGGCTGTCCGTACATTCACCCCTTCTTGTTGCAAACCCATCGCAATCACATTATGAATGCCTTCAGGGTAAATTGCAGCTACAGAATCGTTCAATTTTTCATGTCGATATTCATTCCAAACCGTGATATTCACTGGAACTCCTCCTTTTGAATTGCTTTATTTTTGACATGTTTCATATTCACATAAAATAATAAAGCCCTTACAAGCATTGTAAACTAAGCGATTATGCATTTTATATGGCTCAAATAAATAGGTATTTACCATTTCTACAGGTTTAATTAAACCTACAATTAGACTGAGTAGATTTGTTGGAGACAGCAAAAAGCCAAGCGATGGGCAACCATCGCTTGGCTTCACTTTTGACTATTCACGTAAGATCGTTACTTAATTTCGCAGCTTCAAAACCGAACCATGCCTTGCCCCTCTGGGCACATGCACCTGGTCTGTTATATCCTCCCACTTGCTGAGATCACTTGAGCGGTAAGCTCCATAATACTGTTCGTGGAATCCATCTACGAGCAGTATCCATTCCCTACTGTCTCCACGCTCCACAGCATATAGTGTCGGTCCCTCAGTAAGCGCTGGTGTTAGCAATTCGGATATACCGGTGACTGTCGGAGTATCACTCGACTCTTTTGCTACGATGCAGGAACGAATCGCTTTGTTCAATGTCCCCTTCTCATTATGTCCGCGTTCATCTTTAAACAACATGAGATAATGATCATCCAGATCCGTCACGTTAGCATCGATGACGTTGTAGCCTGGATCGAAAAAGAGCTGCGCTTCCGAGAAAAACTGAAAATCCGTCGTTGTCACGGACCAAATTCGATGATTTCTCGGTCCCGCTCCAACCGTCGAAGACCATACAATCCGGTACGCCTTTTTGATGCTATCGTAGAAAGCTTCCGGTGCCCACGCATTCTGAGTCTCAGGCAGATGCTCCATGACAGGAATCAGCTTGGCATCGTGCCATTGAACAAGATCGTGGGACCATGCATAGCCTAGGCTTTTGCTCTTCCAACCATCTGTCCACAAGAGGTGGAACTTGCCTTCAGCATCTTGCAGGATGAATGGATCGCGCAGCTGCCGTGTTCCTACTGGTGACTCCCATATAGAGCCTCCACCGTTCATTCTGCTCCATTCAAACCCGTCTTCACTCGTAGCGAGAAATAATTTCTCTTCTTTTTCTGTAAAATAGCTGAATACGTACACGGTGGCTCATACTCCTTGCTTTGTCAGAATGAGGCTCTCTTCCACTCGCCTAAGCCACTTGTTTATGAAAGACGAAGTTGGATGCTTCCATGCTGACGACGGTATCGAGCGCGGAAATTTGCTCATAAGCCGCAAGCAGCTTCTCGTGCTTTGGACATCGCAAGCTAAAAACCAAGTGCATGACCGGGAGTTCCCCATCATTACCTTTCCCTGCTGCTTGTGTAGGAGCACTCTCTGGCATCATCTTCAGATGAATCACCTGAATGCCCTGTTCCCCGAAGCGCGCGGTTAGCGAGCTGAGGAAGCCAGGATGCTCATTGATCATGATCTCGACTTCATGCGTACGGCGGTGCCTGATGATATGCTTTTCCAGCTTATTCAAGACATACAGGCTGACGAGGACCAAAAAGGTACAAACAAGCGCACCGGTAATAAAGCCTGCACCAACGCTTAAACCAATGGCCGCAACCAGCCACACAGAGGCTGCGGTCGTCAATCCTTTAATGACACTGCCGTTTCGCAATATAGCGCCAGCACCTAAGAAGCCAATACCGCTGACAACCTGTGCAGCCAACCTAGACGGATCGATACGAACGTTGGCTTCATTCACAAAATCAGAGAATCCGTACTCTGACAGCAGCATGATGGTCGCCGAGCCTAAACATACTAAGATGTGCGTTCGGAAGCCTGCTGCATGATTGTTCCATTCCCGTTCTAGACCGATCAAACCGCCAAGAACGACCGCTAATACCATTCGAATAATCAGATCCAAATGACTGATTTGCCAAACGTTATTGGCAGCACTTATCATTGTGAAGCCTCAACTGAAACATCTGTCAGCCAGCGTTTCAATTTCACAACTTCTGAACCGGCTAGCATCATGATGCCAACCCCATGGTTGTCATTCTTAACAGTAAGCAAATCCTTTTTATAATAGTCAGCCGTAAATGCATACCTCGAGCCGCTGCATACACCATGCACATTCCCCTGTGCATCTATAGCAATTCGTGTAAGTCCACTCCACGCTTGTAATGCCGCTTCGATGAAGCGCTGTGGTTCCTTCAGCCAGCCAAAGCGTACACCCCGCGCAAACGCATAGGCGAACATCGCTGTACAAGAAGCTTCCTCATACGCATCTGAATCATTCAATACTTGATGCCAGAGGCCGCTCTCTGCTTGAAGATCCGCATATCCTCCGCACAGGTCATTAAAGAAACCAATGAGCTCTGGTCGATCTTTATGCGCAGCAGGCAGTGACTCCAACACCTCTGTCAACGAAAAGAGTGTCCAACCATTGCCACGCCCCCATGGTATTCCTGTCGGCATGCCGTATTTAAAATCAAATACGTGCGACATGATACGCTCTTCCGGCATATACAAGTACTTGCGAAACAGCAGAAATTGCTTCGCCGCTTCATCAAGCGCTTCTTCCTTGCCCGTGATCCGAGCATATCGGCATAAGAAAGGTGTGCTCATATAAAGATCATCGGCCCACATGGTATTTTCCGAATATTCATCCTGACAGATCCGATAAAAAGCGCCATCTTCCTTGCGTTCCAAGCCATGCTGGATGAAATGTGCAATTCGATCCGCAATTACCATGAATCCTTGATCTTTCTCTTCCTGATACGCTTCTAGCATCGCAGAGCCGAAGGAGCCGCAGTTATCCAGCATTTTCATCATAACCAATTGTTGATTGATAGCTGGGAAGCCATACTGCTCTCGATCCCATAGCGAATATGCGAACATATCCGTACAGCTTTGAACATGATCCAACGCATATTGGGTAATGTCAGCTCGTTGCAATAAGCGGCCCGTTTGCAGCAGTCCATAAATCGTTACGCCGAGCGGATAATCCCAACGCGCATAATTCGTAACATTACCAACTGTCCATTTATTGCTCAGCATCGCATTCTCATAGTAAGGGCGAATCCATGTATCAGGACGATCCAAGCGCCAATAAGCCTTCTCTTTGGTATTGATATCCATCGGATATACACGATCCGTTCGCACCAATTCCTCATACGGTAAGGAAACTTCGGCAGCCAGAGGGCCTAGATACAACCAAGGATCTGTGGAACCATGAACCTGCAGCGGCGCGCTTAATGTGACAACCTCGCCTCCGGATTGTGCTTGTAACATATAGCCCCACGTGATATCTTCACAAACACTCCGAATCACAAGATCATGTTGACCGTAAGAAAGCGGAACCTCTACCTGAAAGCTGCCTTCTTCTCCAAGTTCAAGAATTTGCTTACCATCCAGCCACATGGTTAGTGATCCCGCAGCATGCCCACGAAGCAAGATAGCTTCTTGCCCACCGCTAACCTTGTTCAGCTTCGTCCACGCATACGCCTGTTTACCTGGCTGGATACCAAACAATCGCTCGCAAGCAGGTTTCGAGCTCTCTATCTCATTCCACGCTAAGGTAGGCAGCCAACACAAACCGTTATTCGACTCCGAGGACATCGCATCTGGTAACGAACGCCCCTCGAAAATATCGTGATCGACAGGTGTGGAGAATACCCAACCCGCGTGTCCCTGACGTTCCGTAAATGGTGCTAGCACATTCAGAATGCGCACCTTGGCTTCATCGGAACCGAATAGGCAGCCGAAACCAGCAGCTGTATGCTTCGCTTTGATAAATAGACGATTCCAGCCTTTCACGAAGTCCACGTTTAATTTCACAGTGGCATCCGGCTTGATCTCGTCAATAACATTGGAACGATACGTCAACTCATCGTTGAAATAGAACTGAATCGGTCCCAAACAGTTGAGCAACACATCTAAATTTCGTTCGCCATCACTCCAAACTAAGGCATAGGCATAAGAAAATTGTCCAGGCCTTGCCTCAGGGAATCTGCGACCCAAATCGAGATCAAACATCCCTTTTTCATTTTGCATAATACCTGCACGGCTAAACGCTCGAAACGCGAAAGGAACAGGTGGATTAGCACCAATATAGCGATCAGCAAGCACTTTCAACGTTCGTTTATCGTCATTCCCTAAACGGGTTTGTATACTCTCTTGTTCATTAAAATAGATCGTCATAACGAACTTCCTTTCTACAGTAGACGAATCTTGAATGTCTTATCATAGGGTGTGACCAAGTTGACATGGACATATTGACATCCGGATGGATGCTGATCTTCACGAACGATTGGCAGGATATGATCATAGGCGCCAGATGAAATTTCCATAACATCCCCGTCTACCTCATACTTCAATGCACCGCTTTTGAGGAAGAACTTGCCTTCTTCACCTGCGAGCAAGTCATCACCACTCACCGTACCTTCATTTCCAAAAATGAAGGTCAACTGCGTGAACACATCTTCACGCTCGTCTGAAGATACGCGGATTGTCCATTCGGAATCTCCTGAATTCGTTATTTCCGCTTGCAGCGCCAGCTTCTGAAGATGGGTCATTGGGCGATGTTGATGCGGTAGTAAATACCAAGGGCTGAGCGTCGAGCTTTCCAAGGATTCAATCAGCAAATGACGCGGGATAGGACCGTTGTAGCCTTTTTCTAGTACAGTTCCAAGCTTATATACGCCATCATTCGCTGTCAGATCCGCGAACTTCACAATGCCTGGAGAGAAGGAAGTTGAAAGCTTAATACCGAGCAGCCTTGCTTTCCCCTTGCGAAGAGAGAAGAACGACGGTGTCTGCGACATGATCGTTACACTTTGATCCAGCTCACGGATACGAACCAGCGGGGCTCCGAAAGTGAGATGCATACTGCTATGCTGGATTTGCATGTGATGCCCTACTTCATCAATTTGCTGCAGATGTTCCTTGATCGGATGCTGTGCATTTAACACTTTCACATAACGATCAAGCAGCGGCGATCTTTCCAACTGAGAAATATCTGCCTCCGGGTACACGAGCATATTCATCAGAGGATGGTTGTTCACGCCTTCGTGGAAACCTGTAATGAAAGATCCAGCATAATCGGCCATAGCAGCAAAGGAAGGATCCTTATCATGCGCCGCCATTAGTCGGTAAATTGGAAAGTAGTTCGCCATAGTAGCCGACTGACCGAAATCCTGTCGACCAGAGTAATCTGTGACAACTTCGCCCGAAGGGTGGACTAGATACATCATCATGCGCAGATTACGACGTACACATTCGATGAGTTCAGGACGGTTCATCAAACGCCCTGTATGATAGAGAGCGATATCGCTGACAGCGTTATAAATTCCGTTGCTGCGCTCTGTCCATTCTCCATCTTCGGTGATATCCAATCCTTCAGCCAGCCAGTCTTCTGCTCTAGCCAATAGCTCGGGCCGCGGGAAAATTTCATACAATAACGTAAGAGCAGCAGTAATGACCCATCGATGATTCGGCGTATGACAACCGCCGGTCAGCATGGCTGGAATCGTGCGCTCTAGGAAAAGCTTCAGCTTATCTGCAACTGGAGCCGCTTCTGCCCAATCGTGCTTGTTCAGCAACTGGTACATCTGTGTGACGCCACCTACTACGAACGCTGTATCCGGAGGAGAATTATAATTCGTTGAACCGAGTGAGATGGTTCCGTCTGCATGTTGTCTATTCAACATGAAAGCTACTGCTTTATCCAACGCGTTCAACAGTAGGATATCATGATAATAACGAGAGTCCGGATTCACTAAAGCAGACACCCACCCAGCGATCATACGCGGAGTGCTCATATGGTTAGCTCGGGCAATGCCCGTCTCATCCTGAATGCCGCCATAATATTTGGATAGCGGATCAAGGATTTGGTTCAAAAGTGCAGCTTCCGTTAGTTGATCATTCAGGCTTACTAAGCGATTATAAATAGCATCCACGGAGGTCACCTTACCCTTTCCTAGCTGCAATTTTACTGGTGATGAGGTTGTGGCTTTCATGAATCTCATTAGGCTCGCACAGCGCTTTCAGCTCATATACTTTGACTTTGGCATAATCAATGGCTTCTAGGAAATGGTCGAAATAGTGCAAGTCCTTGCTGTGAACATAAGGGCACCAATGATCGGCAAGTTCCAGCGTTTCATGGATATGAACACCATAAATATATTTTTTAACTTCTTGTAATTCTTTGAGATTATCGTACAAGCCCATTCTGTCCATCATCATGGCGTGACCGATATCGTACCATAAGTAAACGGGGCTGCCTGCCAGGTTTTCACAAATCGTTTTGGCTTCCATCAAGGATGGCATCTGATACGATCTGGAGCGAGTTTCAATGCCGATTGCAACATTCCAGCCTTTTTTAGCTGCATGCTCGCTGACTTGCTCGAGACTTTCTTGAATCCTTTGTGTATACAAAGGACTTAATCGATCTCGTAGTTCAATCATGACGCTCCACAGCTTTTGATATTCTGCTGAATCTTTCCCGTGATCCCTATAAAGTTTCTTTAAGTCGATATCAATATTGTAGTCAAAAGGAACTTCACCTGGATGCACGACCACGGCTTTGGCTCCATAGCGATTGGCATATTCCATGGATCGAATAAGCAGCTCTACGGAACGCTTACGCTTCGCTTCATCATCGAAGCCCAACATGACGGAATCTGTATCATAATCCTTATCATTGATGAACGGGAACACGTTGTGTACGCTAGAGACACCGATTTCGCCTTTCTCAATCATGGGTTCAATTGTTGTCATCATTTCTTCTGTTACGTTATAGTTGAGCTCGACATTGCGAAAGCCCAGCTCTTTAATTTCCTCAATCATGCCCCGTCCTACGGTATGCTTCTTGATATTCCAACAAGTTGAAAAGGAATATTCCCCTTTATCGATCATGTCTCTTCCTCCTAAATGTTCTTCTGTATAAAAGAAAGGTCAGAATTCCCTTACTTCAATGAAGGGGACGCTCTGACCTTTCCTTAGGAAAATGGTTTTATTCTGAAAGGTCAATCAGCTTAATCACAGCACCATAACGTGCCGACAAGGTCGATGCTTCCATCAATTGCGTCAAATCAAATGCGAGCTCAATGTTCTCTGTGGCCGTCGTTCCATGCTGAATATGAGATACCCATTGCTCGAAAGCAGACGGCAGTTTAGGTAAATCCGTCACTTCTTGCCAGCCTGTGGAAGCTGCACCTGACATTTTGGAGCTGCGAATGCGTAATTTATCATCCGTTCGGGCATACATAAGGTTACCCTCTGTTCCCTGTATCTCAATATCAAATTGCGAATAGCTGTTCACGAATCCTGCTTCCACAATGCCCAGAGCGCCGTTTGGATAACGTAATGTGGCTACTGCACTATCTTCAACTTCACGCTCGGTTATATAGCCAAAGCTAGCACTTACGCTTTCAGGCAATCCCAGAAACAAGCGTGTTAAATACATTGGATGACAGCCAAGATCCATCAATGCTCCTCCACCGCTTTGTTCTAAGTTAAAGAAATGGGCAGGAAGAGCACCGTTCGGATTTTTCTCTGTGCGTAAGGCACCATTGTGAGCAAGTCGAATACGAACCGTTGTTAACGTTCCAAGTAAACCCTCGCGGATACAATTTAGTGCCGCTTGCACAAAACCCATATACAAACGGGGCAACGATACCGTTAGCTTGACTCCCGCTTCCTCAACAACGGCAAGAATCTCCTTGCATTCTTTCGTCGTGGTAGCCACGACTTTTTCAGTGAAGATATGCTTACCCGCTTTAGCTGCGGCGATAATGACCTCATGATGCCTATTCGTTGGTGTACCCACGATAACAGCGTCGATCTCAGGATTACTCAGAAGCTCTTCCAAGTTTACGTAAAAGGTGGCGCCAAGCTCATCAGCTTTGTCGCGTCCTCGCTCCTGTACTTCATCCCATACTGCAACAATTTCGGTATCTGGGTGTTCGATTACTAGACGTGCGTAATCTTTGGCATGAACATGCCAAAAGCTCAACATCGCTACTTTAATCATGGTTCGACTGCCTCTTTTCCGATGTTTTAGTCAAAATAGACAGCTTTTCCGGTTCTATTTGATTCATAGATCGCTTCTAGAATTTCGGAAACGACACAGGATTGTTCGGGAGTTACGACTGGCTCTGTATCATTGATAATGGCATTGATCCACAAACGAATTTCTTTATCCTGCATTGTTTCTTTCTTACCTTCGTAGAAATCCGCGCCCTTCGCTTCGAATTGCATTTGGTTCACATAGAGGCGGCTATGTTTTTCACCATTGATACGCAAGCCATCCTGCATATCGGCTCCGCCTTCCGTACCGCAAAGTGTCGTTTTCGCTTCTTTGGTATCAAGGGTATTAAGTGCCCAGCTCGCTTCCACCATAATCGTTGCGCCATTCTTCATGACGATCATGGCAAAGGCGGAGTCTTCCACTTTAAATTTCGCTGGATCCCAAGGACCCCATGAATTTGCCGCATTTTCCTTACGTGAAAGTTTATGATAAGCGGTGCCGAGCACCACCTTAGGTTCATAGTTATTCATTAACCAAAGCGTTAAATCGAGCGCATGTGTACCAATATCGATCAGCGGCCCGCCGCCTTGTTTCTCTTCATCCAAGAAAACTCCCCAAGTGGGAACGCCACGTCTGCGAATAGCGTGCGCTTTGGCAAAGTAAATTTCACCTAAATCGCCATCTTCAATCACTCGTTTCAAATGTTGACTGTCTGCACGGAAACGATTGTTATAACCAATCGTTAGTTTCTTACCTGTACGTTTCGCTACTTCTACCATACGGCGTGCATCTGCTGCTGTTTTGGCCATTGGTTTTTCACACATCACATGCTTGCCTGCTTCCAAAGCAGCAATTGAGATTTCTGCATGTGTATCATTAGGTGTACAAACGTGAACGACATCAATCGATGGATCTGCGAGTAATTCACGGTAATCATCGTATACCTTGGCTCCAGGTGCTCCGAACTTCTCAGCTGCTTTATGTGCACTTGCAGGAAAAATATCAAAAAAACCAATAATTTCGACTTGCTCAATTTTGCTCAAACTAGGTAAATGTTTCCCTGTTGCAATTCCGCCACATCCGATGATGGCTACTTTTACTTTGTTCACTGGTGATTCCTCCCATGATGTAAAGCTTATTTCTACGTATTTAAAGAAGATGCTGGATATCGATGAGCTACCTGCATATGCAGGCAACCGTAATCGATATCCAGCTTCTCAAAGGTACTATTACTTCACGAACTCCATTTGTTGTTTGACAATTTCTTTCGCATCTTTAGCAAGGAACGCTGTACCTTTATTCTCTGCATACCATTTGTTCATAAACTCTTCAAGCTGTTTGCCGCCTGCTTTATCCCAAGCCGCTTTTGAATCGTTAATCGCTTGGTCTGCCGAGTATTTAGCACCGCTAAGGATGGCCTTAACGAAGAAATCGTTTTTCTCTTTAAGAATGGTTGTATTAATGACATTAAGATCAGCAGGAAACACTGGCATATGATCCCCTAGTGTAATACCTGGATACTCTCTTGCTGGATCGAAGTAAATCTTCTGAGCAGCTTGGAACATTTGCAAGTATGCTTTTTGTTCAGGCAACAAATCAGGATTAGATAGAGGGGCCAAGACATAATTACATTTATCAACGCCTGATGAGAAGAACATTGAGTAATCCAAAGCGTATAAAACCTCATTTTTGGACTTTTCCGGATCAATAACTTGCGGACAGCCGTTTGCTGCTTTCTTCCAGTGAGTGCCTTCGTCCCCGAAGATTATTTTACGAGCAGTTTCCGGCTTCATCATGAAGTCAAGATAGCGGCCTACCGCTTCTGGGTCCTTCGCCTTGGCATTCACAACCGTTGTCATTTGAACCGGATTATCGAATGCGCCAGTAAATGTTCCCATTGGTGATTTTGGATAGCCTAATGGCGCCACTTCTCCAGTAGGGTTGTTCTTTTTGAAAGTAGTTAAGTCAAGGTCCGCAGAAAATTTAACGAAAATCCCCATTTTCCCATTCAAGAAGTCTTGCTTAGCCTTATTGCCGTCTTTATCATTAATATAGTCCTTGTCTACGATGCCCGCATCATAGAGACTCTTCTTGAACGTGAGGGAAGCCTGTTCTTTGTCCCACGCACGAACAACCTTGCCGTCCTTAATATCCCAAGCCAATAGGGTGGCTGATGAATTCTCACCGAAAATCTCATTAATGGCTTGCTCCGAATAGGTGCTCATGTTCATGCCGTACGTATCTTTCTTGCCATTCCCATCTGGATCTTGCTCAACAAACGCCTTCGCCACCGTATATAATTCTTCCGTTGTTGTCGGCATATTAAGATTCAGCTTTTTCAACCAGTCCGTGCGAATGTAGAGTATATGAGCAGCTGTCGCTTCTTTCACCTTACCAATCTCGTAAAGCTTGCCATCTGCTTTGGTTCCTGCTTTTTTCAACTGTGGATATTGGGTAAGTAATTTCTGATATTCAGGCATGTATTGCAAGATGTTGTCGATCGGCATCAATTGTTTTTGATCATACAAACTGCCTCTGAATGGTGTATTATACTCGTTGATGATATCCGGAGCAGAACCGGAAGCAAACAGAACATTCAATTTTTTCGTAGAATCGCTGCGTAGGATTGGGACTTGCTTTACATTGGCTGGTCCACTTTGGTTAATGAACTTGGTCCAGCGATTCTCTTCATAGGTACCTTCTGAAGCCGGTACGCCTCCCCGATCATAAATGGTGACCGAAACATCCCCGCGTTTAGCTGGTGTTGCCGCGGCAGGCTTGGTTGAAGCGGTTGAAGTGGTTGGTGCTGTTGATGCTTCTTCTTTTTTGTCGCTGCTGCAACCAACTAATGTTGCACCTAAAGCGACTACCCCTACTGACATTCCAAGCCATAGTTTCTTGTTTTCCATGTGCATCTTCCCCCTACAATTTTTATAATAACGTTTTAAAAAACGGGAACACCAGTTTCATTACCCCTTAACCGATCCTAGCATAACTCCCTTGACAAAATACTTTTGCAAGAATGGATATACGACCAGCATCGGTACAACCATGACGACTACACCGACAGCTTTCACCATCTCCGTAGCAACTGTTGCTTGTTCCTCCAAATTAAGCGAAGGTGAGTTCAACAAGTCATTTTTCTGCAGCATCCCTTGGACAACTACAGTTAAGTTCAACATCTCACTTTTATTGATGTACATGAGCACGTTCATAAACGAATTCCAGAAGCCGATTCCATAGAATAACGCAAGCGTAGCCAGCATGGGAAGTGAAAGCGGTAAAATGATCCGAATAAGCAGTGAAGTATCATTACAGCCATCAATCCGTGCAGCTTCCTGCACTTCATATGGAATATTCTCGAAATAACTTTTCATAAGAAGCATATTGTAGGTACTGATGAAGCCGGAAAGCCATAAAGCCCAGTAGGAGTCAATAAGGTGCATGTTCTTAATCACGAGATATGTGGGAATCAACCCTCCCGAGAACAGCATGGTGAACACCATACCTAGAACCAGATACCGCCTCCCAATCAGATAGGATCTAGATAACGGATAAGCAGCTAATATGGTACCTAATAAACTTAACCCCACACCAATCACAGTGATGATCACACTATTTTTAAAAGCGCTCCAAGCAGGGCTGGCGATGAAGAAAATTTTATAAGCTGTGAACTCTAAACCCACAGGCCAGAAGAAGACATGACCTGATTCAACAGCCGATCGCTCACTTAGAGAAAGAGCTATGATATGAATAAATGGCAGAATACAAGTTAGGGCGATTAATGCGAGCACTAAATAATTGATTGCATAAAATATTTTTTCTCCGTTTGTCGCTTTCATACAAATCCTCCTTCCACGGATGTTGAACTTGATGCATACATGATTCTAGAAGAGAGCCTGATCGAATTTCTTAGCGATCCGATTAGCTATAAGCACTAGACTACAACTAATGATAGATTCAAAGAATCCCATTGCTGTTGTTAAACTAAACTGTGCATTGCCTAAACCAATTTTATAAATATAAGTACTTATGACTTCTGAAACATCCGAAACTCCAGCGTTCTGTAAGTTATAGACTTGGTCAAAGCCTACTTCCATAATCTTACCCATCGCTAAGATGAGCAATAAGATGATCGTGTGACGAATACCTGGAATCGTTACATGCCACATTTGACGCCATTTTGTAGCCCCATCCATGGCAGCCGACTCATAAAGCGAGGGATCAATCGTCGTTAGTGCAGCTAAGTAGATGATGGTACTGAATCCCATCTCTTTCCAAATTCCTGATCCCACGAAAATGGCTAACCATGAGTTGGACTCGTAGAGGAAGTTAATCGGTTCAATTCCAAATAAGGCAAGCACCTTATTAATCGAACCATAATCCGTTGCGAATAGGGACAACACGATCCCGGAAACAATAACCCAGGAGAAGAAATGCGGTAGATAGACAATCGTTTGCACCCAACGTTTGAACCAAGATTTCCTAACCTCATTCAGTAAAATAGCAAGGAATATCGGCATTGGGAATCCAAATATCAAACTTAGAAAACTCAACCAAAACGTATTCCACAAAATTTGGAGCGTATTGGAGCTTGAGAATAATATCTTGAAGTTTTTCAGTCCCACCCAAGGACTGTTTAAAATTCCATCTGCAAAATTGTAATTTTTGAAAGCGATAACAAGTCCGCCCATAGGCCAATATTTGAATAAAATATAGTAAGCAATAACAGGGACCAGCATGATAAACAAAGGAATGTTCTGCTTCAGCCTTCTTCTTCGTTTTAATCGCAAGGCATCTAATTTTCTTTGGGCCATCTGGATGTCAGGAGTTTTAATAATATTCCCATTCATGTTTGCTTCACTCCTTTACTTCAATGTTATAAACCTATAATATAAGTTTTCATTGGAAAAACCCTTAAAAAATTATAGAAGAAACTATAAATTCATTGGGTCATTTCTAGTGGATTTTTCCACATAAACATCTAAATATCTATAGATATTTGTGCTTGCAAAGAGTTCTCGGACGCCTAGGGACTAGCTGATCACGTTTTCTGGAAAATAACTGGAAAAAATGCAGTTATTTCTGCAAAAATGGCTCGTATTCTCGTTTTAACTGTAAAAAATGTAGGTAATTCCCTACGAAATGCTCATTTCAGCGAAATTCTCTGTGATTAGCTGTAGGTAATCCATCTAATCAATGTTTGAACAGAAATACACCCAAATTAACTACAGGAAATCCATCTATTCGTGGTAGAGGCCTGATAGATCAACAGGAGATCTATCTATTCGTGTGGAGCCCGATAGATCAACAGGAAATCCATCATTCGCGTGGAGGAATCGACTTTTTCGGAAACCGAAAACCTAAAACCTAAACATCTCTTAATGCAAAAAAACTGCCTCCCCAAAAGGGAAAGCAGTTTTCTCTTCCTTATACCTATACCATCATCTTGCAGGAGCTGCTGTGGATTGCCTAATGATCAGTTCCGGAGGCATAACGATACGTTGCTTAGCTTGCGATTGCTTCTTTAGCTCTAGAATTAGGAGATCGACGACTTGCTTGCCCATGGGCTCTATCGGCTGTGCAATCGTGGTTAGCGGAGGATCTGTCACAGAAGCTAGAATGGTATTATCGAAGCCTATGACGGATATATCCTCAGGAACACGCAACTTTAATTGCTTAGCAGCTTGTAAAGCACCAATCGCGAGCATATCATTACAGCAGAAAAGTGCGGTTGGTCTCTCGGCAGGCGGTTTCTCAAGGAGTTCAATAGCCTCACGTTTTCCGTCTTCTACCGTGTAGCGACAGTTGCGCACTCGCTCTTCGGGCAGTTGGATACCCGCTTCCGTCAAGGTGCTCATGAAGCCTTTGACCCGCTCTCGGCTGCTTGTAACTTTGGTATGTTCAGCAAGAATTGCCATGCGTGTATGACCGAGCTCCAAGAGATGCTTAGCCGATAGCGTACCGCCAACAAAATCGTCAACAACGACGGTATGTACAGCCAAATCTGGCATCTCTCTGGCAATCATGACAACGGGAATCGAACGCTCCATAAGGGGTGTAAGCATTTCCTTATTATCCATCCCGGTCCCGATAATCATACCATCCACGCTTTTTTGCTGGAGTAAGGACAAGTATCGTTCTACACGTTCGTCTTTATTATCGGTACTGCATATCACAAGACTGTATCCCAATTTGTGTCCTTGATCCTCGACAGCTCTCGCGATTTCTGCAAAGAACGGATTCGAAATATCAGGGACTAGCAATCCTAATGTATATGTCTTCTTACCTGTCAGTGCGGAGGCGATAACACTTGGCTGATAATTGAGCTTCTCCATCACTTTCAGAATTTCAGTGCGCCGTTCTTCACTGATTTTCCCTTTACCGTTCATGACTTGGGAAACCGCCGCAATCGATACTCCGGCTTCTCTCGCCACATCGTAAATGGTTGCCTTCATCCTACTACCCCATTTTTCTTGAAGAATACAGTTATTCCCCCATTATGACGGGGCTTTTCGGAACTTGCAACCGGCTTACTTCTCGCTTGGTTTGGTCATGATCCAGGCATGGTCTGGGTCATTATGAAATTTCCATGTCCGCGTAGGTCCAGCCATGACATTCAAATAATACACATCATAGCCCGGAGGCGCAGATACGGGATGATAGCCACGCGGGACTAGCACGGCTTCACCGTTCTTAACAATTAACGTCTCATCAAGTGAACGATCATCCGTGTATACCCGTTGAATTGCAAAACCTTGCTCGGGCTGGACGCGGAAATAATACGTTTCTTCCAAAAAGGATTCATCTGGAAGGGCATCACGATCATGCTTGTGCGGCGGATAACTGGACCAATGACCGTTCGGTGTAAATACTTCGACAACAAGCAAACTATCCGCTGGCTCGCTCTCAGGTAAAATATTATGAATGTAACGCTCGATATTACCATACCCTCGCGTTTCAACGCCTACTTGCGCAGGAGCAATCAAGCGTGATCGATGATTCCCCGCGCCAGGAGCTGAGCAAATAGCGAGCTGTAGGGAGGTTAAAGCCGTCACTTCATAGCTATCATTAGTGGTAACATAAACGGAATACGGAGGAATCTGCTCAAACACGCTCATGCGCTGACCAATCCCCTGCCAATGTTCTTCCTTCGTTTGAACATCAGCTCTGCCGCTCAACAGCACGAGGCAAACCTCTTGATCGGCGGTTTCACGTCTCAAGGTTTCCCCTTCAGCTAGTTGAACAACTTCAAATCCAACATACTGCCAGCCTGCCGATTCCGGTGTGACTTGTAAAAGGCTGCCTTCCTCATTCGGAGAAGAAGCAGGTGTTACAATTAATTTGGACATCGTAACGTCTCCCTCTTTCCTCTAAACTACTGAAGATTGCTTAAGCAATTCCAAGGCTTCGCTCACTTTCACTGGTCTCCCCAAACGGGAAGATAGCTTCGCAGCAAGTGCAATTCGTTCAGCTTGAACGCCGTCATCGCCACTAACAGGCACACACTTATCATTCAAAATCGCATCAATAAACATTTGCGTTTCTTCAATATAAGCTGCTTGATAACGCTCAAGGAAGAAATGCATAGGCTTATCACTCACTATTGCGTCAGCTGTTGAAATCACAGCCGTATTCGGATGATCATTCGCAACTACGACACTGCCCTTGGAGCCAAACACTTCAACACGCTGGTCATACCCATAAACAGCTTGACGGCTGTTATCAATCACACCAAGCGCGCCATTTGCGAATCGCAGTGTCACAACCGCTGTATCCACATCACCGTGCTGAGCAAAATCCGGGTTAATCAGTACATTCCCAACCGCAAAAACTTCTTCAACCTCGCTGCCAGACACATAGCGAGCCATATCAAAATCGTGAATCATCATATCCATGAAGATACCGCCTGATACTTTCACATAATCGATGTGAGGCGGGTTCGGGTCGCGGGAAGTAATTTTAATGATATGCGGATCACCAATACCACCAGATTGCACCACTTCTTGAACGCGTTTGAAATTATGATCAAATCGACGGTTAAAGCCGATTTGCAGCTTCACGCCTGCTTTTTTAACTTCATCAATGGCTGATTCTGTTTTCGTGATCTCCATCGAGATTGGTTTTTCACAGAAAATATGTTTACCTGCACGCGCGGCTTGCACAATCAACGGCACGTGTGTATCTGTAGAAGAACAAATGAAAATGGCATCGATATCTGGATGAGATATAAGTACGTTGCTATCCTTTGTAACAATAGCGATATTGCGGTCTGCTGCCCATGCTTCTAACTCAGGACCTGCAAACAGATCACTTACTCCCATAATTTCAACTTGCGGGTTCCGCAATAAATTGTCCGCGTGGATTTTACCAATACGGCCTGCGCCGATAATACCGATTCTAACCTTTTTCATCCTACGTTCCCTCCCGCTTTACCAGCGCTTCCGAATAATTGGATTTTGGCTCTTACTGATGCGATAATCGCTTCCCTAGCTGGGATTAAATAATTCCTAGGATCATACGCATCCGGATGATCATTCAAAAATGTGCGAATCGTTGCTGTACAAGCGATTTGATTATCTGTATTGACGTTAATTTTAGCTGTACCACAGGCAATTGCTTGGCGAATTTCGTCATCTGGAAGCCCGCTTCCCCCATGCAGCACAAGGGGTACTCCTGTCAGCGCTTTAATTTCAGCCATACGTTCAAAACCAAGCTTTGGCTGTCCGCGATAAGGACCGTGCACCGAGCCAAGCGCAGGGGCTAAACAATCGATGCCAGTTTCACGAACCATTTTCACACAATCCACAGCCACCGCATACATGCCATCAGCATCATCCACAACCAGATCATCTTCACGTCCTGTGATTCGACCTAGCTCTGACTCCACGGAAACACCAAGCACATGCGCAGCTTGCGTCACTTGACGCGTAACTTCGATATTATGCTCAAGCGAGTGATGGGAAGCATCGATCATCACCGAGGTAAATCCAGCGTGGATCGCTTTAATACATACCTCATACGAACTGCCGTGATCCAAATGAAGCGCAACCGGCACTGTAATGCCATAGTGCTCGATCAAGGCTTTCACCATGCCTGCAATACAGGGCAGTCCACCCATATAGGGAATGTACGCCTCACTAACACCAAGAATCACGGGTGCCTGTTCGAGTTGTGCCGCTTGTAAGATCGCCTGTGTGAATTCAAGATTATTCAAATTAAATTGCCCAACGGCATATTTACCCTCTAACGCCGTCTGCAGCATGTCTTTCATTGAGACGAGTGTCATGAATTTCTCTCCTTTCTAGCGGAAACTCGCTGTTACCAGCGAGCCGTTACCATCTTTTTACGTGTATAGAATTCCACGCCATCCGTACCGTTGGCATGCAAATCGCCGTAGAAAGATTTTTTCCAGCCAGAGAATGGGAAGAAAGCCATCGGTGCAGGTACACCAAGATTAACGCCAAGCATCCCAGCATCAATCGTTTCACGGAATTGGCGTACGTTGCTGCCATCTTGCGTGAAGAGACATGCGCCATTTGCGAACTCGGAACGGTTGGAAAGCTCAATCGCTTCTTCCAACGTGTTAACGCGAACGATGGAAAGTACTGGAGCAAAAATTTCATCTTCCCAAATTTTCATCTCGCATTGTACTTGATCGAAGATTGTTGGGCCAACGAAGTAGCCTGATTGCCCAGTCGCTGCGTCTTTACGACCATCGCGAACCATAATGGCGCCTTCATTTTCACCGATTTCAATGTATTTCAATGTACGATCTTTGTGTCCGCCACGAATGACAGGACCTAAGAACACACCTTCATCATTGCCGTTACCAATCGTAATCGCATCTGCCGCTTCAAGCAGCTTGCTGACTAGCGTATCCGCTACATCGCCTACAGCCACCACGACGGAGCATGCCATACAGCGCTCACCTGCTGAACCGAATGCCGCGTTCGTGATTTCCTTCACCGCAATGGATAAGTTCGCATCCGGCATGACGATTGAATGATTTTTCGCGCCTGCTAGTGCTTGAACGCGTTTCCCATTCGCTGCAGCTGTTTTATACACATATTCTGCAACTGGCTGGGAGCCAACGAAGGAAATTGCTTTAATGTCTTTGTGCTCGAGAAGACCATTCACCACATCATGTGCTCCATGCACAATGTTAAGCACACCCGCTGGTAAACCAGCTTCGTGGAACAATTCTGCAAGGCGATTAGCCAAGTGAGGCGTACGCTCCGATGGCTTCAATACGAACGTATTACCACAAGCGATCGCAAGTGGGAACATCCAGCAAGGTACCATCATCGGGAAGTTAAATGGTGTGATTCCGCCAATAACTCCGATTGGGTAACGGTACATACCGGACTCAAGATTGGAAGCAATATCCGGTAGCTGTTTGCCCATCATCAGTGTAGGTGCACCAGCGGCGAACTCAACACATTCGATACCGCGAAGCACTTCACCGTAAGCTTCGGAGTAGCTTTTTCCGTTTTCTTTCGTAACGATGCGAGCCAGCTCTTCCCAATGATCAACTAGAAGCTGTTGGTATTTGAATAAAACTCTTGCTCTCTTCGGTACAGGTGTGCGGCTCCAAGATTGAAAAGCTTCTTGCGAATTGCGAACCGCTTGATCTACTTCTTCTTTGGTCGAAATTGGAATATAAGCTAGAATCTCTTCTGTTGCAGGATTATAAACAGGCTCCGTTTGTGTTGCGGATGATGCGACCCATTCGCCGCCAATCCAGTTTTTCAATGTATGTGTCATATCGATTGCTCCTTTAATTTTAAGTAGTCATTATGAAGCCGTGATTTCTCCGCGATTGCAACGTTCAATATAATCATCCACTTGTGCAGCAGTTGGCATAGCATCCGAGCAGCTATGGCTGGAAATGACGATACACGCAGCAGCGCTTCCGTATTCCATACTTTTCTCCAGCGTCCAACCTTGCATTACCCCATAGATAAAGCCAGCAGCATAAGAATCACCAGCTCCAAATGTCTTAACTACTTTAGCTGGGAAACTCTTTGCGCGATGACCAACACCATCTGGTGTGTAGGCGATAGAACCGTCTTTTCCATGCTTGATAATGACAATCTTCGCTGAATAGTCGAACCATTTGGCAGCCGTGATGTGGTCATCCTTTTCCGGATTATGCTCAAATTTCTCCATCATATCGAACTCTTCGCGTGTACCAAGTATGATATCGCATTTCTCAGCAGCCAGATTATAGTACACAGCCGTTTCTTCCGGTGATGTCCAAGTGTATGGACGGTAGTCAAGATCAAATACGATCACTGCGCCATGCTTTTTCGCGTAATCCAACGCTTGAAACACAGCTTCGCGCGACGGGCTTTGAGCAAGAGCCGTACCGGAAATCAGCAATACTTTTGCACCAGCGATCAATGATTCCTGAACTTCATTCGGAGTCAGCTTCAAATCAGCCACGTTATCGCGATACATCAAGATACTGCAATCGGTTGGACTTTTAATCTCGGTAAAAGCTAATCCTGTCACAGCCCCTGTACGATCCGTTACAACATTGCTAGTATCAATGGAATTCTTCTCTAGATAGGTAGCAATGAAACGACCCATTTGATCATTAGCGATTTTGCCGATAAAAGCTGTTTTCATCCCTAATCGGGACATACCGATCGTAATGTTCGCAGGCGACCCGCCAACATACTTCGTGAACGTCATCGTCTCTTCCATTGGACGGTGAATTTCGTTCGCATTCAAATCGATACATAATCTGCCGATTGCTACAAAATCAAGTGATTTCGCTTGCGGAAAAGTCACATAGGTCATGGTCTTATTACCTGCTTTCTTTGATTAATAAGGAATGGATATAGTTCAGTGCATTCTTCGCATATTCGTAAGCATTATGTGTTGCAGGGTCTTGCTCGCCTTCGAGCATCGCCCATCCTGTATATTCACGAGCCAATAATTCTTTGAAAATCGGTGCAAAATCAAGACATCCATCCCCTGGAACGGTAAACACCCCTTTGCGAATACAAGTTACGAAATCAACTTGCTCGGCGCGAGCTTCATCAAGTACGGCTTGACGAATATCTTTCAAGTGTATATAAGCGATTCGGTTGTAATGTTTGCGTAGTACCGTCAACGGATCTCCACCACCATAGTAGGTGTGCCCTGTATCAAACAACAGGTAGACCAAGGAAGGATCAGTCAGCTCCATCAATCGATCTATTTCTTCTGGTGATTCAACAACCGTTCCACCGTGGTGGTGGTAGGTCAGCTTCAGTCCATACTCTTGGGCAATGGCTCCAGCGCGATTAAGCCCTTCCGCTAAGCTCTGCCAGCCTGCTTCATCAAGGCGAAGCACTTCTTTCTCGTTCGGTGTACGACGCGGATCAAAATGAAGTGATCCCCCGACTTCCGCTGTAGAGATCACCGTGCTGCCCATTTCTTTTAGAAATTGCGCATGCTTGCGGTAGGCTTCCAGCTCTTCTTCTCTATATGCAGGATCTGAGAATAGGACGGATTTCCACTGGGATACGAGGCTGATGCCTCTATCTGATAACTCTTTCTTCAGTACGTTGATATCCGTTGGGTATTTACGCCCCATCTCTGTTCCAGTCAATCCAAGCTTTTGAATATCATCTACGATCTGTTCAAATGTGGTATCAGCGCCATGTTCCTTGACGTCCTCTCCCACCCAATTAATAGGATGAATGCCTAGCTTAAACGGTAGTTCTTCCATCGTGAGGTCACCTCTTCTTATTTAAATGGGTTTAGCCGCTTGTATGTTTTTCTTCATCTCTTCATGGGCTGCTAGCACTTTGGCACTTTGGGATACCTCAGGTACGCCAACATTCCACCATGACTCATAGCCGCCTGTGTTAGTGCCAGGCACGACTGGGATTTCGATCAACGTTGTCACTGTTTCTGCTTTCGCTTGCAACAGCGCCGCTTTAAGCTCTTCCGGATTCGTAGCTTTGTATGATTTCGCGCCCAAGCTGCGAGCATGTGCTGCGAAATCAATCGGCATATAGCTTCCTGTCAGCCTGCGCGTCCCCGCTTCCCGATAACGGAATTCATTCCCAAAACCTTCGCTTCCTTGACTGCGCTGCAAGTTGTGGATGCATTGGAAGCCATGATTATCGAACAGCAGGATCGTGAATTTCTGCCCCTCTTGCAAGCTCGTCACTAATTCCGAGTGAAGCATTAAGTAGCTGCCATCTCCGACTATCGCATAAACCTCACGTTGGGGTTCCGCCAAAGCTGCCCCGAAGGCACCGCTCACTTCATATCCCATACAAGAGAAGCCGTATTCCATATGGTACGTTTTGGGCTCTGTTGAACGCCATAAACGGTGCAAATCGCCTGGTAAGCTTCCCGCTGCGCAAACAACAACGGAAGAGGAATCAATTGTTTCATTGATAACACCGAGCGCGTTCGTCTGAGCAAAGCCTTCAGCACACTCTGCTTGATATAAACGGTCCACTTCCCGATCCCATTCGTCTTTCAAAGATGCTATGTAACCTGTCTCGTAGCCGCTAGTGTAATCGAGGAATGTCAGCGCTTCACGCAGCAAATTTAGTGCTTCTTTCGCATCAGCTGTAATCGAGATACCGCCTAGCTTCGAAGAATCAAAGCCGCTGATATTGATATTGATGAATGTCACATTGTCATTTGCAAAGGCAGATTTGGAAGCTGTAGTAAAGTCGGAATACCGCGTGCCCACACCGATGATCAAATCAGCTTGTTTCGCTAGCTTGTTCGCAGCGAGTGCTCCTGTCACGCCAATCGCGCCGACATGCAGCGAATGGTTCCAAGGCATCGAACTTTTCCCTGCTTGCGTTTCCGCAACTGGAATACCGAACGCTTCTGCAAACTCCGCTAACTCCTTCGTCGCTTCTGCATAGAGTACACCGCCGCCAGCAATAATTAACGGGTGCTTCTTACCGTGGAACAACGCAGCAGCTCGGTTTATCGCTTCAGTTGCCGCTGGGCGACGATCGATATAGTGAACTTTCTTATCGAAAAAGGCTTCCGGATAGTCGTAGGCTTCTGCCTGCACGTCTTGGGGAAGCGCTAAGGTCACCGCTCCTGTTTCCGCAGGATCCGTTAATACCCGCATCGCTTGGGTAGCTGCGCTCATCAATTGCTCAGGGCGAACGATCCGATCCCAGTATTTGCTCACTGTCTTGAAAGGGTCCGTTGCGGATACCGTGTAATCGGCAGTAATTTCAAGCTGCTGCAGTACTGGATCCGGCTGTCTCGAAGCAAAATTATCCCCCGGCAGCAGTAGAACCGGAATGCGGTTGACGGTCGCAGTTGCCGCAGCCGTTACCATATTTAGTGCGCCTGGCCCAATTGAGGTTGTGCAGGCATAGATTTGTTGACGGTTCTTTTGCTTCGCGTAAGCGGTTGCAGCGTGGACCATTCCCTGCTCATTTTTGCCTTGTATATACGTAAGGTCACCTGCGCTAAACTCCAACGCTTCTCCAATCCCAGTTACATTGCCATGTCCGAAAATCCCCATGACACCTTTAACAAATTTAGTCTCAATTCCATCGATGGAAATGTACTGTTGGTCCAGAAAGCGAAGTAGTGCTTGTGCCATTGTAAGTCGAATTGTACGCATGTAAATCTCCCTTCCACTCAGAGGTTAAGCGCTTAATCTTTCAATTTTTAAACGCTCACCCGTTTAGGGGTTAAGCGCTTAATCCGATCATACAACATTTTCTTTTTACTCGCAATGACTTTTTTTCAAATTAATATCCGTCTAATCCAGTTACTCTTAAGGCGTTAGCTTCCCACTCCTGTACTCCTTGGGCGACATCTGGAATTGCTGTTTGAATACATTCGTAAAATAGTTCGGTTCGTCAAACCCAATGGCACAGGCTATTTCAAATATTTTCATATCCGTATTCCGAAGCAGCAATGCCGCCTTATCCATACGGACACGCGTAACGAAGCGTGTAAAGCTTTCCCCGGTAGCCTTTTTAAAAACGACACTGAAGTAACTTGGGTTTAAATGGATATGAGCCGCGACATCCGTTAATCGGCATTCCTCATTGTAATGTTCTTCAATATATTTAACTGCTCTTTCGATGACATTATCGCTTTTGGACGCTTGCCACTGGTTGAATTGGAGCAGGAAGTGCTTCACTTGTTCAGCAGCCCAATCCATTACCTCCTTGGAGGTCCAATGAATCTGGGGCATTTCGTTCGGAAGTCTCGCTAACGCATTGTTGTCATCTGGATCGAATTGCTTCTGTATGGTCCCATGCAAGGCAATCGAAAGTGACAATGCGCCAATTCGCATTTCCTCCGGCGAAGTGATTTTTAGTTCTGCAAGTACGCGATTCAATAGCACATGCAAGCTATCCTCTTGACCGACAAGAATGGCCGACACGAGCTGGACTTCCATCTCTCGGACCTTCGCTTGATTCAGTGAGAGCATGACTCCGGATCCCGCCTCACCTCCACTCATCGAAGGGATTTTAATTGGATCTGAGACTGCTCCTTTCGTCAACACATATAATTCTGCCAAGTCGCTAGCCGATGGCGCGAGGCCCATAGAAACCATACTTGATCTAATCTTCAAAAATTCAAAGGATGCTGTAGGAATAGCTTCTTGCAGACTCACTTCAACCTGATGCAGTCCCGTTACCAATAGGAAGGTGTCATGATCCACTAATAAGAGCCGCGCTTCCAGTCCCGCTCCCTTCACCAGCTCTTCCACAATATTGGAGAAAGCGAATTGAAGCAAGCTCATGTCTCTTTTACCACTCGTCTTATTCGCCAAATCTTCATTGTTCATGTGAAGCAGCCACAATTCTTTACCGGCTAATGCGCCATTCATCCTTGCTAGTGTGCTCATTTCATAAGGAAGGTCTAGCAATACGGCACGCAGCTCTTGGTCTTGCTGCAGCTGCAGCTGCATTTGCTGTTTCTGCTGCTGCGCATACTTCTCATAGAACCGTTCAGAGGCTTTATTCATAATCTGACGTACATCGTCTTCTGTACATGGCTTGATTAGAATGTCCAACGCGCCTAGCCGTACTGCTGCTTGGGCATACTCGAAATTTTTGTATCCTGTCAAAATGATAACAATCATATCAGGATGATTCTTCCGCAGATGTCCTACGAATTCAATGCCATCCATGATGGGCATACGAATATCCGTTAGGACCAGATCAGGCTTAAGCTCCTCTAGCATCGCCAAGGCATCCTGCCCATTGCCAGCCTCACCAACTACTTGCCAGCCCAAGTCTCCACCCTGCAGCATCTTAATAAGTCCTTTCCGAAAATTCAACTGATCTTCTACAATCAATACTCGTCCGCTTCTCATCCTAGTGTTCTCCTTTCTCGTTATTAGGAAGAAGAGGCAGAATCAGACGCATCGTTGTCCCACTTCCCAGCATGCTTGTAATTTCCAATCGGAACGGTGCTCCATACACGAGCTCAATCCTGCGCACAACACTCCGTACACCTAGACTTTCTCGTCCATCTGAGCGATGAGGCAACGATGAGCCATGTTCGCCTAAGATTTGTGAAATAGCCTTCTCATCCATACCACAGCCATTATCCGTAACATCGATCTCTAGAAAGCCATCGCGGTTGCTTGCTTTGATGATCAATACCTTCTGCGACACCATATTACGAAAAGCATGCATAAACACATTTTCTACTAAAGGCTGAAGGAGTGACCGCATCACCTGAACGTTGGCAACTTCTTCATCAACCTGAATGATCGTCTCCAAATCCGTTTCGAACAGTTCTTTCTGTATTTTCAAATAGTTACGAATCTGCTGGCATTCTTCCTTCACTGTAGTCAGCGTTCGTACAGGCATCAATGAGTATTTCAGCATTTCCGAAATGGCAGCGATCAAGGCGGCAGTCTCGGTCTCATCTTGCAAGTAGAGCTTCCAATAAATTTCATTAAACATATTGTGCAGAAAATGAGGATTTAATTGGGCTTGCAACGCTTTAAGCTCTGCCTCTTTCTCACTTAACTGCGTCAAGTACACTTCCTTAATTAAACGCCCGACCTGCTCGGCCATTGCGTTAAAGCTCTCTCCCATATAAGCTAATTCATCGTGGGTTCGAATTTCGATCCGAGTATCAAAATCACCCGACCTTACCTTACGCAAACCTAACAATAAATCCTTGAGAGGACGGAGAAAAATGCCCGTGGAAAGTACAATTAACACACTAGCAAGCAGGATGCTAACCAAACCAGAGTAGACGATCATCTTAAACAAATCTCGACTCTTCGATTGAATTTCCGTTAGCGATGTGCCACTGACAAGCTTGAAATTAGTTACCTCAGATTGTCCCTGTACATACAAATGGTTTTCCAAGAGCTGTTTTTGATTCAAATTTCGAAGCACTTCCAGTTGATCTACATGGACTGGCGAATTCGTAAATAATAGCTCGTTATTTTTATTAAACAGATAAACAAGACCCTGCCCTGCCTTCGTCAGTTCCTTGAGCGAGCCTGAGAAGAAAGACTCATCAAAAGCCATGACAAGTACACCATACGTCGTTAAATTACTATTTTTCATAAACCTTGCCACAATAATCGTATTTCGAAACCCACTGGGCTCAATTGAGGATGCCATTGGTATGCTTATCCACACAAGATCACCAGAGGTGTCGCTAAGTTTGGAACGAATCACTTGGTATACATTCGCATTAGGCACATTAATCGCGGAAGTCGTATAGCTGAAATACGATGGATTCCCCGTCAAGTCGTATAAATACATCCCCGTAATATATGGAGCATCGGATTTGAGTTGATAGATCTGATCTTCGATTTGCTTTTTATCATAGTAGCGATTAAAGGCATCGTAGTCTTCACTTAAATTAAGGCGTGAAATAAGCTTCTCAATGGCTGGATTAAACACAACCGTTTGCGATACTCGAACCACCTCTTGTACCTTGAGATCCAGCTTCGCGAGCGCTTCATCGTTCGTGCTAGTGAACTGCTTACTGATTTCTTCCTCAAACAGCGTTAAATTATAGCGATAGGTTAAATAACCGGTCAAGCAAAAAGCTAATAAAATAATGATGGATAAACTGAGGATAAGTTTCACCCTGAAGCTGCGATTAATCCCTACTATACTTCGAATCCAGGACAGCATCTCATTTACCCCTTTTGTTTATAAGTGACCGAACCTTTGACGATATTATAACAACAATATTCGTTTTCTCGCTATTTTTTTAGTAAGTTGATTGAAATAGCAATATTAGGCAAAAAAAAGACCACACTTTTCAGTGTGATCCTCGCCGTTTCTTTTCTATTTCTACGCTTGTAGAAGCTCCCGCAACCGTGCCGGATAATCGGTAATAATCCCCGTAACACCTGCAGCAATTAACCTTTTATAATCCGCAACATCATTTGCCGTATAAGGATAAACAGCCAGTCCCGCGGCCTCAGCCGCGATAACATCCTCCTTGTCGATACAGTGGTGATACGGATGCAAGGAATTCACACCTACCCCCAATTGCTTAGCATAGGCCGCATGATCCATTAAATTGGCTGCATAGAGCAGTCCCACTTTCGCGATAGGCTGCGCTTGTTTGATCCTGTGAATCACTTTGTGATCAAAGGAAGAGATTACGGTGTCTTCCCATCTATCCATTTCGTCTATAAATGCCAGCAGCGCCTTCTCCATTTTCCCTTCGTAGGCGTGCTTCACTTCCACATTAATGAGATGTCCTCGTGGTATAAGCTCGAATACTTGCCGCAGATGAGGGATTCTCTCTCCCGTGAAAGCCTCCGAAAACCAGAAACCAGCATCTAGCGACTTCAACTCTTCCCAGCTCTTGTCACAAATAAGTCCGGAGCCATCTGTCGTACGATCCACAGTAAGATCATGACAGACGACAATCTCACCGTCTTTCGTTAGTTGGACATCAAGTTCAATCCCCTCAGCCCCTTGTTCTAAAGCTAATGCGAAAGCTGCTAATGTGTTTTCAGGCGCTTCACCAGCTGCGCCGCGATGTCCAATTACGATCGGTTTCTGTCTATTCATGGTTCACTCTCCTATATAGATAAGATAGATAAGCTATCTAAATATGCTCAAATTATAGTTGAATAGACCTGATTTTGCCCAGTATACAATTCTATTGATTTTGTAAAGGTTTCTATAAATATACAAATACTTCACGTGAATTTAACATTGGTCAAATAAACGAGCGTTAATCTAATACACATAGTACTTGTCGAATAAGGGTTATGGAGGAGCTTGAAATGAATGCTATGGAACGTGATTTACCTCAACCAAGAAACATAAAAACGAATGCAAATGCAGCATATCCACGCAAGGCAATACTCAGCCAAAGCTGGATGGAGACCATACTGGGTTATGTCTTCTTAGCTCCCTCGCTCTTGCTGTTTGCTATCTTTTTGTTTTATCCATTGATACAAACCTTTTATCTTAGTTTACACGAAACCGATCCCAGGGGCAGGGTAGCATCCTACGTAGGTTTCGATAATTTCACTGCTATTTTCACCTCAGATCGATTCTATCAGAGTCTAGGAGTTACTGGCCTATTCACGCTACTAACAGTTCCTACCGTAATCGTCATCGCGCTGATGCTCGCTGCGTTTACCCACAATCAACTCAAAGGCATGCGAATCTTTCAATTCATTTTCTCACTGCCTGTCGTCCTATCCGTAGGAACTTCCGCGGTGATCTGGATGATGCTGTTTCACCCGAGTGTCGGCATGTTGAATTACCTGCTCCAGCAAGTAGGCTTAGAGCCTGTAGCTTGGCTGACTGATCCCAGATGGGCACTGCTTTCCGTTTCCATGATGACGGTTTGGATGAATCTCGGATTCACTTACATTGTCTTGCTCAGCGGGTTACAAGGCGTACCTGATGAGATCTATGATAGCGCCAAAATCGATGGATCCGGTCCCGTTCGTACCTTTGTTCAAATCGTCATGCCTTTACTTTCACCGACTGTGTTCTTCGTCACGATTGTATCTATCATCGGTGCTTTTCAGTCCTTTGGACAAATTCATATTCTGACCAAAGGTGGGCCAGTCAACTCCACAGATGTACTTGTTTACACCTTATATCAGGATGCATTCATCAACTTCCGGTTCGGAACAGGCAGCGCGCAAGCACTTGTTCTCTTTACCATTATCCTTATTTTCACAGTCATTCAGTTTAAGGTTTTTGAAAGGAAGGTGCATTATCAATGATCACTCGTTTGCAAAATACATTCGTCTACACCTTCTTGATCATCTGCGCCGCACTTGTCCTTTATCCCATCTTCTATACGTTCTCATCCGCATTGATGACGCCCGAGGAAGCATCCGCCTATCCGCCTCACTTCTTGCCTAGCAGCTTCTATATGGGCAGTATTATCGCCGTCTTCAAGCTTGTGCCTATCGCTAAATTTGTAACCAATAGTCTAATTGTCTCTATTGTTATTACGTTGGGACAGCTAATTACATCGAGCATGGCTGCCTATGCCTTCACCAATATTCGCTTTAAGGGCAAAGCTTTCATCTTTGCGCTTTTCATGGCTACCATGATGATTCCGTGGGAAGTCACCATTATTCCCAATTATTTGACGATCAAAAAATGGGACTGGCTCGATAGCATGCAGGGTCTAACCGTACCTTTCCTTGCTACCGCCTTCGGAACCTTCCTTCTGCGGCAATTCTTCTTGCAGCTGCCCAAAGAACTGTTCGAAGCAGCGCGAATCGATGGATGCGGACACTTTCGCATGTTCCTTCGAATTGTGCTTCCACTCGGACGTCCAGCCTTGGCAACGCTAGCTGTTTATGCCTTTTTAAATGCATGGAACATGTATCTATGGCCGCTGCTCATCACGAACAGCGAAGCTATGCGTACCGTGCAAATTGGTATCGCGATGCTGCAATTCGAAGAATTAACCGTATGGAATTTGGTTCTGGCAGGTGTAACCATCGTCTTGCTGCCATCCCTTCTATTGCTTGTCCTCGGTTTAAAACAGCTCGTTCGCGGACTTACGGCTGGTGCTGTGAAAGGTTAGTCCATCTTTGATGGCCACTCTGTTCAGCAACCTTGCTGAATCAGATTTCCATATATTTTAGAAAAGAGATAAGGGAGAGAAACTAAGAATATGAAAACATTGAAAACAAGAAGCTCCATCCTTGCTATGACTGCAATTATGGTGCTATTAACTAGTGCATGCGGTAAAGCAGAAACAACGACTTCAGGCAGTACGACAGAAAGCAAACCTGCGACAAGCACCGCATCAGCGGATGTTAAAAAACCAACTGAACCAGTTAAAGTGATCTGGTGGCATTCGATGAGCGGAGAACTTGGCAAAGCCGTCGATAAATTAGTGGCAGATTTCAATAGCTCACAGAAGAATGTACAGGTTGAGGCTGTATTCCAAGGTACTTATGATGAGAGCATCAACAAAATGAAAGCATCGATGGATACCAAAAGCGGCCCCTCCCTCATTCAAGTTTACGAAATCGGCTCCCGCTTCATGATCGATTCCAAAGCCATTACACCTGTTCAAAAATTTGTTGATGCCGATAAATTCGATCTTTCCCAGCTCGAAGAGAACATTCTGAGTTACTATAAAGTCGATGGCAAACTAAATTCCATGCCATTCAATACTTCTAACCCAATCTTGTATTACAACAAAGATATGTTAAAAGCTGCGGGTCTCGATCCTGAGAAACCACCTACCACTTACGAAGAAATTACGAAAGCCGCTAAAGCACTGAGTAAAGATGGGAAATCCGGCTCTTCCTTTGCGATCTATGGCTGGTTCATGGAGCAATTCTTCGCGAATCAAGGTGTTGAATTCCTTAATAACGGTAATGGCCGCACCGCTGCTGCAACAGAAGCCCTGGTCAACAATGAAGCTGGCGTTAAAACATTAACATGGTGGAAAGACATGGTCGACAGCAAAACATCCGCCAACCTTGGCCGTAAAACGGATGACACGAAAAAAGCTTTCCTAGCTGGTCAAATCGCCATGACATTGGATTCCACAGCATCACTTCGCGGTATTGTCAGCGGCGCTGAAGGCAAGTTCCAAGTAGGTACAGGCCCGCTTCCTAAGCCATCGGATGCCAAAGAAGGCGGCGTTGTTGTAGGGGGGGCAAGTCTCTATATTTTGAATAACAAATCGGAAGCCGAGCAACAAGGTGCATGGGAATTTATTAAGTTTCTAACTAATCCGCAAACACAAGCATGGTGGAACGTAAACACAGGTTACTTCCCGATTACAAAGAAAGCCTATGATGAACAGATTATCAAAGATAACATTACGAAATACCCGCAATTCCAAACGGCAATTGATCAATTGCACAATACAAAAGCGAACACAGCAACCCAAGGTGCGGTTATGGGTGTATTCCCAGAAGCTCGTCAAATCGTCGAAACTGCTATCGAAGAGGCTTTGGCTGGCAAAAAGGCGCCAAAAGAAGCGCTGGATAACGCAGCTAAGAGTATTACGGAGAAAATTGGTGCCTATAACAAAACTGTGAAATAAAGTATACTTTTCTTTCAAATACAAACAAAACCGATGCTCTCCTTATTCAGGGGCATCGGTTTTATTTGTTCTCAGGCAATATTGATATGAAAAAGCTCCTCTAACTCCATCTCTAGTACATCGCTTAATCGCTTAGCTGTTGATGGACCCACAGATTTGATCGACCGCTCAAGCAAGCTTATGTACGCATGACTCAAGCCTGAGTGTCGCGCCAGCTCGCGTTGTGAGTAGCCTTTCGTTACCCTCGCCTTAATAAAAACATCCGTCTTGGCTAGTATTCGGATATGCATCGTTGAATCTCAGCCCCCCGTCCTCACATTGTCCTACTAGAAGTATAACTCCCAATAATAGCTAATGCAATCATTAAAGTTTACTTTAGTAATTATAAATGTGAGCAACGAGTACCAATAATCCCTTACGAAATTGGATTGAAATCACTTTAGTAAACTGTTAGTATTAAAACGTTTACTAATGTTTACTATGACGAGTGAGGATGAACAGTTATGTACTTTTACGATAAATTAAGGGATATGCGTAAAATGAAAGGCTTCACAATTCGCGAGCTAGCTGATCGCTCAGGTGTATCCGCGGCTTATATCTCACAACTGGAGAATGGAAACCGCGGGATTCCGTCACCCGACGTCTTGATGAAATTATCCGAAGGGCTTAACACATCCTACTCCGAACTGATGGACATTGCTGGATATCTCGAATCCTCGCACACAAACCAACAATTTGAAAGCAATCCCGTTAACCTACGTCGTTTTCTTCGTGAAAATGAGTTAATGTTCGATGGCTTTGTCTTAACGGCAGAAGATAAAGAATGGGTAGAGCGTATGCTCACCGTTCTATTCTGGAAGAATCGACAATCGAACAAAGACACCGAAAGTTAACTCATAGGTATAAAGCCTTATCGATCGCACTTACAGTGTTATTTGTTGTCCGGGCTTCATAACTAAGCCTTTGATACCTTCTTCAGCCAGGCTTTCAACAAACTTGTCGGGATCTTGTTCAATCACGGGGAACGTATTATAGTGCATGGGGACAACGGTTTTGGCTTTCAAATATTCCGCCGCGATGACCGCATCATCCGGTCCCATCGTGTAGTTATCGCCAATTGGCAGAAACGCCAGATCGATATCATTCAATTTGCCAATTAGTTTCATATCTTTAAATAGCCCCGTGTCCCCTGCGTGATAGATGGTTTTCCCCTCTACCATTAGCACAAAACCACTCGCCATCCCCGTATAAATGTTTTCCTTCGTGCCTGGTGGATTATAGGAAGAATCGTGTAAAGCTAACGTCAGTTTCACTTTGCCAAAAGGAAACTCAAAAGCCCCGCCGATTCCCATCCCATGTGTTTGAACCCCTTGGAAGCCTAAATATCTGGCCAAATCATTCGGAGCAATAACTGTTGCATTATTTCGCTCCGCAATGGCTACGGTATCCCCAACATGATCTGCATGTCCATGGGTAACAAGGACATAATCCACTTTAATATCCTCCGCTTTGACCGTTGCTTGCGGATTACCTGTAAGAAAAGGATCAATAATGAGGTTGTGTTCCTTTAATTGAATTTCGACGCAGCTTTGACCATGGAAAATAATGTTCACTTATTTCAGCTCCTTTGCGGTTATATGTTTATTTTATCATAGGTGCCTCTGTGAATTAAAATTCTTCCAGACGAAATAAAATCCCCTTCCGGAAAGTTCCGAAAGAGGACATTTATGCATCCTAATTAGCCAGAAGACTATTTATTTTTTTCTCTAGTAAGGCAAGCCCCTCGTCCGGATCCAGACCTCCCACGACAATGCTTTGAAGTTCTTCGGAGAGCGTTGTAAAGATTGTCGCATACTTATCCGTTTGAGGTGCAAATTTGACGTGATGCTGAGCCTCGATGAAGAGCTTACGGTAAGGCAGCTGAAGATATTCTTGGCTTTGAAGAACAGCTCGATTGGCAGGTACATGTCCGGCTTGGCCCCATAACAAAGATCCTACTTTCGAGAAATAGGACATAAATGTCATGGCTGCACGTTGTTTATCCATAGTTACGTAAGTCGGAATGACCAATGCATGCGAACTCCCCCATTGCATTGAACTGCCAAAAAGAGCTGGAAGGGGCATAATACCGACGGGAAGGGAGGGTTCATTTAAATGATAGCCCGCCTCCCAGACTCCACCCATCCAAAGTGCGGCTTTGCCATTGTGGAAGGTATCCCACGGCGTTTTGTCGTTCACATCTGCGAGCTTGCCTGCGTAGAGCTGTTGATAAAACTTCAAAACACGAAGTGCTTTGTCATTATGGATGTTCGATTTCGCCATGCTGGTTTCTAGCAAATCTCCGCCCGCCTCGTAATACATATTGAGAAAAGGCTCTTGAAAATAAGGGGTATTCACAGAAAACGGCTGAACATTCGGTACTTTCGCTTGAATCTGTTGCAGCATTTGAATAAACGCCTCCGGCGATGAAATCGCGAGTTTAGGCGTTTCATCGTCATTTAACAAACCCGCTTTTTTCAGAATGGCTTTATTGTAGTACAACATGTGAAAATGGGTGTCCAACGGCATCGCATACGGCTTGTTCATGAAGCTCACACTTTGTACGTTACTCTCCTCCAAGTCTTTGAAGTCGAATCCAAGCTCGTTCGCCAAGTCGGAGAGCGGCACAATTTGCTTGGCCTTAACGAAAGGTGACATCCGGTCCACATGAGCAACAGCCACATCCGGGCCTTTCCCTGAGGAAAGCGCCGTACTCAGTTTCACATAATATTCGTTAGACTCTAATCGAAGCTGCTTCACGTATACAGCCTTCTGCGAGTTATTGAAGTTTTGTACGATGCGTTCAACAAATTCTCCTTCTCCACCGCCGAAGGGATTCCAGAACGAAATTTCCACGCGTGTCTCCACGCTCTCCACAGTTTTCTTATTTTCCGCTAAATGTTTGTCACCCGTAGACAGGATCGAACATCCCGTTAGCATGAGTATGAGCATACATCCGAATCCAACGCTGAGCTTAACCCTTTTTATATCTAACATTCTAATCCCCCTTCACCCACATGCGTGTCAACGAACCGCCCCTCGGTAAGCGCTTGCATTCTTGCACGAGAGAACTTAGTATGATTTGTCCTCCCTTACGCGATTTCGATATTCCGATGGGGATGAGCCCGTAATTTTTTTAAATACTTTGGAGAAATATTTGGGGTCTGGAATACCAACCAAATGACCAATATCCGCAGTCTTGAGCTCGCTTGTCAAAAGTGCCTTGGCTTTCTCGATGCGAATCCTCGTAAGATACTCCAGGAAGCTCTCGCCCATTTCCTTTTTGAACAGGTTGGCAAAATAATTTTTACTTAAGTGTACTAGATTGCTTATGGACTGAAGTGAGATCTCTTGTTGATAATATTGCCCGATATATTGCGCAGCTTTAATAATGCCATTGCGGTCACTGTTATACACACCAATCATATGCTGGGCAAGTTCCTCAAAAGCATTTAAGAACCAGGCTTTACTCATCTGAATCGTCTCTAATTTGGACAGTTGCTCATAGTACATCTTCTTTAGTTGGAGAATACTTTGTTGATCACTTGTTACCTCCGACCATAGGGTCGTGAGCAGAATGAGCAGCTCTAGAGAAATAATTTCCACGAGATCATAGTCCTTGCGTACCGTAAGCTGTTCGAAAATATCTTCCAAGTAAGCTTGCAATTCTTTGGTTTGAAAAGCATACACCATCGAATGGATATGGGTTGTGCTAACTTTAATATTATCTGCCAGCGGACTATTGACAGGCACATAATCAACACCATATAGAATAGCTCGCTCACTGCCTATGAACATTTTATATTTCGCTGCAGCTATCGCTTGCTCGTAGGCTTGGTGTAGTCCAGCCCAACTGGACGTGCTCTTACTTATGCCGATCGTACATGACATCCCATATTGATCCTTCAGATCGTGAAGTATGGACTGTGCTAATGCCATCATCTCAGAAACGCCTGTAGTTCCCATCTTCCTTGTAAAAAGAAGAACGTTCATTTCCCCTTGCCGATCTGGAAATGCTTCATACACATCCTCCGAGGAAGTCATCAATACTTCAGCAATCGCTTTGCGTATTAACGCTTGGCCCTCCTCCACACTCTGAGCCCACATATTCTTTGCAATATGAAGGACATACACGGGTAATTTGACCTCAGAAAGCCTCAAGCTTAATACGATTTGCTGCCTGCGGGCAGGGTCCGTTTCTTCTAGAAGCTCCAGCATCCGTTTTTCTTTCACGATTGGGTTGGCGTCACTTAGCGAAAGCTTCTTCTCACTGCTTGGTGATTCCGCTTTAATCGAATCTCTCACACGAAGCAGCGTCCCTTCAAGATCACGCGGCATCAAATCCGATTTGATCATATATTCGGAAACCCCATTACGAATGGCTTCCTTCGCATATTGGAAATCCTCCAAATTGCTAAGAATGACAATTTTCATATGGGGATGACATTTACGTACTTCCGTAATAAGTGTAATGCCGTCCATAACAGGCATTTTGATATCTGTGAGCAGAATATCAGGCGGATTCATGCTGATTAGGTCCAACGCTTCTTGCCCATTGGCTGCCTCACCGCTTACGGTTAAGTCTAACTTTTCCCAATCAATCATAGAGCGAATTCCGAACCTCACGATATACTCATCTTCCACAATCACAACTCGATACATGATCTTCACCTACTTCATTTCTGGAAGTCTAATCGTAATATGCGTACCTGCTCCAGGTTCACTTTGAATGTCCAAACCATAGGGCTTTCCACAAATGAGCTTAATTCGTTCATCTACATTTGCTAAGCCAATCCCGCTCACTTTATCAACAGAAGGTGGCTCATATCTATTTAGGCTTTGAACAAGGCTTGCATCCATGCCTCGACCATTATCCACAATCTCGAATCGTATACCGCCATCCGGATGTACGCCGCACCGAATATGAATGACGCCTGTTTCTCTATCTGTAAATGCATGAAGTATGGCATTCTCCACGATTGGTTGTAGGATCAGTTTCGGCGTGCGGTACAACCGAACCTCCTCATCCAGATGAACAAACGTATCGATATTAAAGTTGAATCTGAATTTTTGAATACCCAGATAACACTGTACATGCTCGATTTCCTCTTCAATGGTGACCGTTTCTTCACCTTTCCCCAAGCTTATGCGCAATAACCTGGATAGAAGACTGACCATTTCGGCAGCGTTGTTAGCTTTCTGCAAAAGTGCCGTCCATTTAATAATATCCAAGGTATTGTAGAGGAAATGCGGATTAATTTGCGCTTGTAGCGCCTTCAATTCCGCCACGCGCTTATGATTCTGCTCCTCATACACGGTCTCCAGAAGACCATCGATCCGAGTAACCATGTAGTTAAAGTTTTCGCCCAAAATATCGAATTCATCATTACGTCGTTTCGCTTTGAAGCGGACGGTCAGGTCACCTGACATCACTTGCCGCATCAGACGGATCATCTTCAGAATCGGTTTAGAAATCGAGTTCGCCAGCAAGATCGCCGTCAAAATGGAGAATAGAATGCAAATGAAAGCGATCACCAAAATAATTTGCAATAACCGATTAGAATCTTTGTACAGAGAAGCCTCTGAAATCACGTTGACGACGATCCAGTCGTTGGTATGCAGCTTTTTATAATTCACAATCAGTCTTTCACCTTGATATTTCAATGGAAAAACAGATTCGTCGGTCGCCCCACGAAACATATCCGTATAGCCGTCTTCGCCTAGCACTTCTTTGACACTTTTCCCCAGCATCTTGCTGTCCGGATACGAAATGATTTGACCACGGCCATCAATCACAAAGCTTTCAATATCCATATTACTCTTCGTCGTTCGTGCACCAATTTCTTTCAACACATCTTCGCGAATATCCAGTACGGCAATGATCCCAACAGGACTATCATCAGACATCTTGTATATTTGTTTGGCCAATGAAAAGACGTGAACATTTTGCGTGTTCAGACTATCTACATAAGTTCCCAATCGAGTGGAAAACCAGCGAAAATTGCTCCCGTCCTCCAAGGTCTGCAGGAATGGGGATACTTTGTCGGCAGAACGATCGTTCCATCTATAAATTCCTTTGATAAAATGGTGCGGCGACAGGAAAGAAATCGACTGTAAGTCCTGATTAATCGCAATAATGGTGGATAGCTTCGTTGTCAGGGATAGACTATCCAGATCATATTGAGATGAATCTGTACGATCCAACGTCCGTAGCATCGTGACAATTTCGTTGTTATTTACAACCTGCATCATCAAATCTTTGTAAATCCCAAGTCGAGTATCAATATTCTCAGCAGTCTGTTTCAAGAGCTGTTCCGAGTATTCCGTTACTTTATTGTTTATCGTTGATTTCGATATCGAATATGAAATAAACCCCAAGGCAAGCAGGGGCGTTAGAGAAAAAAGGAACAGCAGCAGCATCCACTTATAGCGAATGCTGCTCGACCATGTATACATCCATGAAGGGATTCGTTTGTGGCGTTGTTGTGTTGCAACTTCTGATGCCTGGGTCATCGTTGGAACAACCCTTTCTGGGAAGAGAATCTGACTCGTAGAATACAAGCTTATTAACCTTTTATACCGGACATCGCCACGCCTTGCACAATTTGACGCTGCAGCACTGCAAAAACCAGAATCGTTGGTATTGCCGCTATCGCACTGGCTGCCATGATCAGATTCAAGGACATGATATTATTCGACAAGAACGTCGGTAGTCCTGCTGATAAGATCATGTTCTCTTGCGAGGTAATAGAAAGGTACGGCCATAAGAAATTGTTCCACGATAAGATGAAGTAGAAAATACCGACAGAAAACATGGCAGATCTAGTAAGCGGTAGACAAATCCGATACCAAAGTCCAAAGTTTTTACAACCGTCAATCTGCGCAGCCTCGATATAATCCTTCGGGACACCATCCATAAATTGCTTCAGCAGCAGGATCCCGATTGGATTCGTAAGTCCAGGCAGAATGATCGCCCACATGTTATCAATCAGCTTCAAATGAAGCGTCGTTTCGTAAAGGGGAATCAGAATCGCTTCGGTTGGGATTAACAAGCCTGAAACGATGAGCACGTAGAATATGCCTCTGGATTTGAAAGGCAGCTTCGAGAAGGAGAAAGCCGCTAAGGAGCTGAAAATAAGTGAAATGATCGTTGTCAGTACGCCGATTACTGCGCTGTTCCACGTCCATCTGAGAATCTGAGAATCTTGGATGACCTTTGTATAATTGTTCAAATTCAAATCTGAGAAATTGAACCAGTCTTGAATGGAGATGACGTTGACGCCATCCGGTTTGAGGGATACAACCAGCATCCAAATCAGTGGAAAAATAAATAAGAGGGCCAGCACCACGGCGATGATGTTGATTGCAATATGTTTCATGTTCAACCTCCGTCAATCTTTTCTGTCTGTTAATTTGAACTGTATCACTGCAATGAGCAGCATCAGGATGCAGAATACGATGGATTGGGCCGAAGCCAGTCCAAACATATCCTTTTTGAACCCGGTAACATAAATGTAGCGAATCATCGTGTTCGTGGCGTCCCCTGGACCTCCGCCCGTCATAATCTGTACTTGCCCAAACAACTTTAAGCACGAGATGATTTGATAAAAAATTTGTATTTGCATGACTCTCGACAGTCCGGGAAGCGTAATATGAATGAATTGCTTCCAAGCGCCAGCGCCATCTATTTTCGCAGCTTCATAATGATCCGTAGGAATTTCTTGTAAGCCGGCTAGGAACAATACCATTACAAAACCTACTGTCCACCAATCGGTTGCAAGGGTAATCGCCCACCAAGCAAAATGTTTATCCGTCAGCCAATGAATCTCACTAGGTAAACCAATAAGTTTCAAGAACGCGTTAATCGGGCCATATTTCGAGTCGAAAAGGCGAAGCCAGATGAAACTGATGACCGAGACAGAAAGTACGTAAGGCAGGAAAAACATAGAACGGATAAGCGTTCGGAAACGTATATTTTGATTAATCAACATCGCTAAGCCTAAGCCAAGCACGATAATGGTCGGTGTACAGAGGATAACAAAGTAAATCGAGTGCCATACATAAAGATAAAAATTGCTATCCGTAAAAATCTTTTTATAATTCGCAAAGCCAACATATCGCTGCATCCCTTGAATGCTCCATACGTGCAAGCTCATCCAAGCACCTCTCCCCACAGGCCATAGATAGAAGATGGCAAAAGGGATCAGAAACGGCAGCACATACAGCAATGCGTTCAATTCCAAAGTTATTCGTAATGGTTTACGTTGGCGGAGGACTAGCGTCCGATCATGCTCACTTACTTTAGTCTCCATTGGCTCTTCTCCTTGTTACTTTCTATATAAGTGCGGGCGAAGCTCCCGTTACTTTCCCGAAAGCTCCACCCGATTCATACGGTGATTAATTAGTTAAAATATCGTTGATTTGCTTATCCATACTTTTCAAGCCATCTTCTGGAGATTGTTTACCGAACAGGATGTTTTGTAAGGACTCCGATACGGTCGTTATGATCGTTGTGTATTTATCTGTTTTTGGTGCAAATTTTACGGTTTTTTGAGCGTCGATAAAGAAATTACGGTATGGCAGCTTTTTGTACTCATCGCTTGTTGTTACAGCGCTGTTAGCTGGTACGTGTCCGGCTTGCCCCCACGTTTTGCCGCCAACCTCAGAGAAGTACTTCATGAATTTCGCTGAAGCTTCTTGTTTCTCTGTCGTTACATAGGAAGGAACTACAAGCAAATGTGAGCTTCCCCAGTGCGTTTGGCTGCCGAAGATGGCAGGCAGCGGCATCGCGCCAATATTCAATGATTTGTCGTTTAGCAACAGTCCTGCTTCCCACACGCCACCAAACCATAGCGCTGCTTTCCCACTGTGGAACGAATCCCAAGGCGTTTTATCGTTTAGGTCGCTGTATTTGTTTTTGTATAAATCCATGTAAAACTTAAGGACATTCAATGCTTTCTCATTATTGATCGCGGATTTCGTCATATCACCATTCAAGATGTCGCCGCCTGCTTCATAGTACAAATTCAGGAATGGCTCTTGGAAATAAGGTGTATTCACGGCTAACGCCTGCACACCAGGCACTTTCGCTTGGATTTGCGCCAATGTTTTCTTAAACCCATCTGGTGTAAGATCTCCCAATTTCGGCGTTCCATCGTCGTTCAGCAGCTCTGCTTTCTTTAGTAGATCCTTGTTGTAGTAGAACATATGGAAATGGGTATCTAACGGCACGGCGTACGGCTTTCCGTCATAGGACACGCTCTTGATATTGGAATCTGAGACTTGTTTCAGATCAAAGCCCACTTTGCTGGCAAGCCCATCGAGAGGTAAAATTTGTTTGGCTTTGACAAAAGGCGAGATCCGATCCACGTGTGCGACGGCCACATCAGGCCCTTTGGAAGAAGAAAGCGCCGTACTTAACTTCGCATAGTACTCATTCGATTCTAGACGCAGTTGTTTCACGATAACTTCTTTTTGGGAATCGTTATACCCTTTGACAATCTGATCTACGAAATCGCCTTCGCCACCGCCGAACATATTCCAGAAGGTGATCTCTACGGGATTCGCTGATTTGGTTGTCTCTGCAGCTTTCGTTGCCGCTGGAGCAGTTGTCGCAGCTGCTGTTTTGGTATCGCTTTCTTTTGTACTCGAGCAGCCTGTCGCTACCATAGCAAGCGCAATACTTGCGGTAAGTAAGCTAGTTAATTTCTTTTTCATAGTGATAAACAACCCTCTCTCATTCGGTTTATGTTAGTTGCGAAAACCCTTTCATACAGATGTAAGGGCTTTCCTTGGTTCTAACTTTACAGGGAATCGTCCCTCGTCTGAACCGATAAAAGCCTCAACTTTAGGGAACAAACGTAAGAATAATTCGGCTTGCGTTTCCGGTAAAAGGTGACGATGTTACGATTGGAGGGGGCAATCTTACGTAGGGAGTGGATGTGCGGAAGGCTGCGAGTTGCGGGCTGGGGGCGGGCTAGAGGCCAGGTGGGGCCGGGGCTTGGTGGCCGGGGTTTGATGGCCGGGCTTGGGGGGGCCGGGGCTGGGGGGCGCTGGTGGAGGTTAGGTGAGCGACGTTTAACTGGAAAACATACAGCTATTTCGAGTGATAACAACGATTATCTGAGAATAAGTGGAAAATATACAGTTAATTTTCCGATTTTCACTCATATATTCGAATTTCGAATTAAATAACTGGAGGAAATCCATCAATTCAGTAAATGAGCCCAAAATGGAACAAATTAGATACAGGAAATCCAGTTATTTCGTCGGAAAGGCTACAACTAACTTCTCCCACTTCTCCTATCTCCCCCGAACCACGCCTCACTCACCCTACTCCCCATCACCTCATCTCAGATCCACACCTCACCTCTAACTAACTCTATCTACTCAACAGCAACGTCAATTTATCAATTCAGCTAATCCTAGCGAATCATCTTCCCATATCAGGAACAATCATTCACTCGCAAGTGTGGGAGCGCAATGAAGCCACCCCAAAAAGCAACGACTCACATAGCTCAGCTCTCTTAGCATCCAATAAAACAAAAAAAGAGCCCGAAGACTCTTTTTTTGTTTTATTTACGAGCTAGCTAGTTTACTGAAATGTTGTCAAAGCTCACGCTATTCCCGAATCCGCCGCGCACACCAATCGTACCACTAACATACGTCGCATCGGTAAAGTTAATCTTCGGTGTCGCCATATCGCCTACGTATACCTTGATGTTCCCCTCATTTACTACGACCTTCATGTGATACCAAGTGTTCAAACTAATCGTTGTGTTCACAAGGGCAAGCTGCGTCCAGTTATTGTTAAATCGACCTAACCACACCTGACCAGCCGAATCTATGCCTGCGCCATACCCTTTCATACTATCTGCACCTGTTCCAGGATTCGTCACATTGAAAATAACACTGCCCTGGCCCGCATTATTGAGCTTGATATCCCCTTCAAGGGTATAGTTTCGTTTGGACGGGTATGGGGTAAGGATCGATTTATCTGCGCTAGTTGAAGTTAAATTGTAGGTACCGCCGCTGATTGTCCACGTACCTCCATACCGAGCCCAACCACTGTCATTTGCTGCAAAATCATTTGAGTACGTGGTCGTCCAAGTGCCAAACTTCACCTGCACATTATGACCGCCACCCGTCCGATTGACGGAATCGATGAAAGCAACTTCGTTCGATGCCGTTTGATACATGGCGGACCAGAAGGAGTTGCCAAAAGCTGTACTATCGTTCGTATACCAGGAATTCCCGTAGTCGTTGGAGATGGAAAGTACATTGGCATTCGAGGTTAACAGAATTCTGCCGTCTGTAAGTGAAAGCAGATAAGGTCCGCCTTGTTGACTGGGTACTTGCGTACCGATACCGCTCGCCCATGTTTTGCCATCACTGCTTTTCTTCGTGAACACGTTACAGCTTTGTGTACCGCAAACCTCGAAAGTCACGATATACTGGCCGTTGTTCATTTTTTGCCAGACCGGCATACCAGGCCGTGCTGCCGCATTGCCAGGGTCCCAAGCCACATAAATCTCACTTCCCCAACTCGCGCCACCGTTCGTGGAAAGCTTCTCAGAAATAATTTGACTATAGGATGGACTCTCCGTCACATGCTTTTCATTCGCATACATGACAGCCAATGTACCGTCACTCAAAATTTGCATATGTGGCTCATACACGCCTTTATCTGGATTACCCAGTGTGCCTGGTGCTCCTGTTTTTTCATCAATTGTGCTCAAATAACTCCAGTTCGAGCCGCCGTTCGTACTTTTGTACACTTTCAATTGATAAGACTCCTGCCAACGCACCGACCGCATCGCGAGCAAAATGTCCCCATTCGCAAGTTGTGCAAATTGTCCATTATCGAGATCGCGGCCATCTTCCCACAGTGTCGCCGCCAAGGACCAAGTACGGCAGTTATCCGTACTAAGAAATACCTGTAATCGCGTACCTCCCCATGATACCTTCGTGTAGCCGTTATTATCATAAATAGCAGCAACTGCCAGCCAGTTGCCATTCGCCAGCTTGATCATTCGTGGATATTCCGATCCGAATGTACCGGGATGAATTCCACGAGCATCCGTTCCCGCATCTGTAAACGTATTGATGTTCGAAACCGTGACCGAGGAACCCCAAGTTATCGGTCCATTCGCTGCGAAAGCCGGAAGCACGCCAAACAACATCATCATGCAAACCATACTGAGCAAAATAGCTAAACTCTTTTTGAACATGTCATTTCCCTCCATGATTGTTAAAATAACATCCAATAGCTTGCTGGCGGTGGTCTTTCTAGGGCTCCCTCCTCCTGACCGTTAAATCCCCTCCAAAATGTAAGGGCTTACTTTTTGAAGTATACCTATTCTACACCTGCATCAACACCTACAATCTGATGAACTGAGGTGACTAATGTTACGAATTATCGCGATTTCAGACAAGAAGGATATCTAGTGACGTACAAAGTTACGATTGGTCAATGTCAACCTGCCAGACAGCTCCTCCGCGGAATAAAATTGAATTGCGGTACACAAAATGCCAATAGCGCCCTGGCATTCCGCTCTTCTAAGAGAACTGGAACATCCGGACGCTATTGGCCATTACTTTATCGCTATACAACAAGCTAGATTGCCCGCAACCGCTCATCCAACCGCTCAAACGTCAGCTTAAGCAAGTCCTTCGGAATCTGTGCAAAGGCATCGCCAATGCTCACCTCGAACGAACAGACCCCATCACTCGACTCACGCAGATAATGGATCAACCCCACGCTTGTCTCGGCGTACAACTCAACCAGAATTGGCTCGAGCTTCTCTTTCGGCAGCGCAATATGAACGTGGAACATATTCGTTACCGGCACCCGCGGCAAGGTAGTTACGAGCTGACAGCTATTGTACAGCGCAGCAAGCTCCACCGCTTCCGCGTAGTATTGACCCATCTTAGGCTCACGCTGCTTGAAATAGTAGCTCGCACTGAGGTAATACGGATAGAGGCTGATCAAATCGCCGCCATGACGCCTTTTCCACACCTTTGATTTCACCGTAAACGCCTCGTCACCGGCCAGAATCGCACCTGCAATGCCGCCAATTCCTTTGTAGAACGAGATGTACACACTATCGAAAAGCGCACACAATTCTGCAGCTGACTTCTGATAATACGGCAGCACTTCGTATAATCTAGCACCATCCAAATGCAGCTTGATCCCTTTAGCTCGACAATGCCCCGAAATTGCCATGAGCTCCTCATAAGGTGGCAAAACACCGCCAATTTCTCGCTGTGGCAGCTCAATTAAGAGACACGCGATCTCGTCGTTCAGCTCCAGAATCTCATCTAATCGAATCAAACGATCCTTCTTGCCAAGCAATATCGATTCAATCTGGTGCAGCTCCTTCAAGCCATCTTCTTCATGGATTTCCAAATGGCTCAACGGATGATACGCGACCTTGCGTATCCCCTTCTCGTCACACCAAATGCGTAACGCAATTTGTTGTGCCATAGTCCCGCTAGGGAAGAAAACAGCCTTCTCTTTTCCAAGATAAGCGGCCATTTCCGCCTGAAAGCTCTCTATCCCTTCGCCTGTTCCATAAATATCACTCTCGATCTTGCCATCCAGCTCCTCTAAAGCTTCTTTCAAAATGTGAATATTTCTGCGGCCGTGCCCACCCACTGGATAGGAGGTTTCGCGAAAGGCTGCCGCTAAGGGGGATACTGTGCTCATGTGATCGTGCTCCTTTGTTTTACTATAAGTATAGAGATCTTTGATGTCGTTTGGATTATAATAAAATAAATGAAGATATCCCTTTGTGAAGGAGCATCCCCATGAATGAAATCCTAATTGGTTCTAAAGATCAGTTTACTGCAAACCCGTCCGAAGTGAAAGTCAATGGTAAGCGATTCTTCCTGACGGAAGCCGATGGTGTCTACACACTGCTCTCCAGCCGATGCCCCCACGCCGGCTATGCCGTAGAACTTGAGAATGGCGAACTGGAATGTCCCTTACATGGCTGGACCTTTGAAGCGCACACAGGCCGTTGCCACAATGTCCCTAACGCAAGGCTTCAACCCTATGATGTCATCGAAAAAGAAGGGCATCTCTTCGCACTGATGGACATATCCTAGCTGTATATTTTACCAATGGACAAGCTATACTATGGGCTGTTATTTCCATTTCTCTTGAACAGCTTAGGAGGCGGCATGTCCACTAACGCAACTCCCCCACCAAAGAACAGTACGATGACCTGGTGGCAGCTATCGCTGCTCGGCGTCGCTTGTACGTTAGGCACCGGCTACTTTCTCGGAGCTGGGATCGGCCTAACCATGGGCGGCGCTTCGATGCTCTTTATGTTCATTTTCGCTGCAGCAGGCACTTATTTCGTTCTCGATGCTTTGATTCAAATGACAGGTGAGAATCCACAACAAGGCTCATTTCGGACATATGCCAAATTAGCCTTCGGCCGCTGGGCCGGATTCAGCTGCGGTTGGATTTACTGGGGCTCTCAGTTAATGATCATGGGAAGTCAATTAGCCGCTCTATCGCTGTTTACGCGTTTCTGGTTTCCCGCTATTCCGATGTGGTTGTTCGCTTTGATCTATGCCAGTCTCGGCGTAGGTGTCATCCTGCTTGGGGCAAAAGCTTTTGAACGATCCGAGCATATTTTCGCACTCATCAAAGTATCTGCACTCCTCATGTTTCTACTTCTTGCAGGTGCTGCGGTTCTTGGATGGATCTCAGGTGGACTTCATCCCCTCTCATTTCCTATTACGAGGGACACCTTTTTGCCATCAGGGCTCAAAGGTACTTGGTCATCCTTCATCTATGCCTTCTACGCCTTCGGCGGTACGGAAATGATGGGGCTATTCGCTCTGCGACTGGGCAAATCGAACGAAGCTCACAAAGCAGGCTCCATCATGATCCTTCTTTTAGCCATCCTCTATATCGTCTCGCTCTTCTTAGTCCTAACCCTGCTACCCTTGCATGCTCTTCATGACAAAAAAAGCCCCTTCCAGGTTAGCTTGGAAAGCTACCCGTTACCCTATGTTCCGCATGTGTTCAACGCCATTCTCATTATTGCTGCCTTCTCTACGATGGTTGCTTCCTTGTTCGCCGTTACCTCCATACTCGTTGCGCTTGCGAAAGATCATGACGCCCCGTTGATGTTCACGCGTACCACAGGTGGGAAGAGACAGATTCCTTATCCTGCTCTTGCTTTAACTTCTGTTGGAATGGCTGCCGCAGTTATCCTTTCGTTGATTCTACCGGAAGAACTGTACACGGTGATGTCCACTGCAGCAGGTCTCACCTTGCTCTTCATCTGGTTGGTGATCTTACTTTCTGCAGGACGTTTAGTAACTCGTTCTACTCCGAAAGTAATCAAACGATGGGCAGGCATAGTACTCATTTTCAGTGCCATATCCGGAGCTGCTTTTCACGCAACAACACGCCCTGGCTTCTTTGTTAGCCTGCTTTTCATCGTATTGATAGCACTCATAACCTACGCTGTGCATTTCACATGGTCTAACAACGCGAAAAAAAGGTATTGACATTAACGCTACGTAAAGCTTTACAGTTAAGGTGTCAGGAGGTGAGCAGATGGAATACACGGTACAGCACTTGGGGAAGTTGGCTGGCATTAGCACCCGTACACTTCGCTATTATGATGAGATTGAGCTTCTTACGCCGGCAAGAATCAACTCATCGGGATATCGTATTTATGGGCAAGATGAGGTAGATCGACTGCAGCAGATTTTATTTTATCGAGAGTTAGGCATCCCTCTCGAGCAAATCAAAGAAATCATAACATCGCCTACCTTTGACGGAACCAGTGCACTGAGAGACCATCGGGAGCAGCTTCTCGACAAACGAAGGCAATTGGATATCCTCATTGCGAATGTCGAACAAACCATTGCATCGAAAGAAGGGAGAACAACCATGTCAAATCAAGAGAAATTCGAAGGCTTCAAACAAAAGCTAATTGATGATAATGAGAAGAAATATGGGAAAGAGATTCGCGAGAAATACGGCGATGATCAAGTGAATAAAAGCAATCAAAAGTTAAAAAATATGACACAAGAGCAGCACGACGAGGTTACGCGTTTGGCAGAAGAAGTAGCTGAAACATTAGCTGAAGCTTTCAAGCTAGGCGATCCTGCCAGTGCATTAGCACAAAAAGCAGCCGATCTGCACAAACAATGGCTCATGTTCTATTGGAGCGAATACAGTAAAGAAGCCCATGCAGGACTTGCCCAAATGTACGTGGATGATGGTCGATTCAAAGCTTACTATGATGTGAAGCAACCAGGAACCGCAGAGTTTCTAAGAGATGCGATCCACATCTATACAGGGGTACACTAGCACTTTTTCTATGATTTTCTGCAAACATCCAATTCTTTTACAAGAAACTGAATATAGTATAATTACCAGCCGCCAGCCACAACCCTTTCGTCACCCTTTTCATATTACAAAAAGAAGCCCTAGACTCTCCAGTGAGAGTTTTAGGCTTCTTTTGATTTTATATCGATTTGGCTAGTGCTTCTCCACTCGGTCTGACCAATGATTTACTTTGCCATACGCGGCTTCGCCAACGCAGATACATCAGCAAACCTCTTACCCACTCATCTACTGTAAAAGCAACCCATACACCGAGAAGGCCCATTTCTTGATGAATCCCGAGATAGTAGGCTAATGGAACAGCAATCCCCCACATCGAGACAACCCCCATCATCACCGGGAATCTAGCATCACCAGCAGCACGTAATGAATTAATGACAACCAAATTAAAGGTTCTACCGGGTTCCAGAATGATTGAAAGAAGTAGAATTGTCGATCCCATAGCAATGATATCGGGATTATCCGTAAATAGTCCGAGCAGTTCTTTACGGAAAATCGACGTAATGCCTACAATGACAAATGTCAGCACAAAGGTTATCTTCACACTTCGGAGCAATTTATGATAAGCCGCCTGGAACTGCCCGGCACCCACCATGTGCCCAATAATAATTTCCGTCCCCATGCCAATCGCCATTCCCAGGGCCATGAAATAATTGGTCACATTCATCACGTACACATGAGCACTTAACGCTGTTGCCCCGATAATATTAATAAAGCTGAAGATCATCAAATATTGTGACTGCCAAGAAATATGTTCACCCGCGGAAGGTAATCCTATGCTAAGAATTTGCTTCACAATCTTCGACTTGAAACTCACATAGTGCTTGAGAAGAATAGGAACCTGTAAGCGACGGTACAAGATGACAACAAGAACAATGAGCCCTAGAAGTCGACTTATAACCGTAGACACTGCCGCCCCAGTTACTCCCCATTCCGGGAAACCGAGATTACCGAAAATCAAGAGACTGTTACCCACGATGTGGATCACATTAACGCCCAATGTAACAAACATAACGTCCCGTGTCTGACCATTAGATCGGAGTACCGAAGAAATGGCATATGACAAGGCTTCAATCCAGATAAAAGCTGAGATGATATTCAAATATTTTTTCGCGATCGCGATTTGTCCTGGCTCCAAATTCATCACATGCATCAAGGGCTCGCCAAAAACAACTAATGCGATACTCACGATAATACCAAAAATCAGATTAATTGTGATCGCCAACGCGGAAATCCGACTCGCTTCCTTCACCTTGCCTGCGCCAAGATGCTGTGCAACAGCCACGCTCGTTCCGATGCCGACAAAACCGAACATCAGAATACAGAAAACGATGATTTCATTCGCCAAGCCTACGGCGCCCGTTACTTCATCCGAAATTCGGCTTAGCATGAAGACATCCGCCGTTCCTAACATCATTCGTAAAACAGAGTCAATAAAAATCGGCCAAGTGACTGCGAATAGACGGAGTTTTTGCCATGATGGAGTTGAATCCATGTCTTTCATTCGTTTTCACCTCTAGTTATTGCAAATGCAATTAGCATAGAATACGAAAGCGATTGCAGTCAAATACAAATAATTAACACTCAGAGAGTTATAGCCAGTTAGTCGATTTTTTCGACTAACTCCTTCTCGCGCGGCGCTTTCTCTTGCCAGTTAGTCGTTTTTTTCGACTAACTCCTCCCACGGGGCGCTTTCTCTCGCGAGTTAGTCGATTTTTTCGACTAACTCCTCCCGCGCGGCGCTTTCTCTTGCCAGTTAGTCGTTTTTTTCGACTAACTCCTTCACGCGGGCGCTCCCTCTTCCGAGTTAGTCGATTTTTTCGACTAACTCCTCCCGCGCGGCGCTTTCTCTTGCCAGTTAGTCGATTTTTTCGACTAACTCCTTCACATCGCACTATTTGTTACGATGCAAGAGAGCCACCGCCTTTTCAGTAATCATGAATTTATGGCATCTCATCGAACCTCCGCCAATTAATTGCACTAAGCGTTTGGATTCCAACTCTCGCAATACTTTACGGCAAGTCTCTCTCTTCAGTTGAAGCCACTTACAAACGTCCTTCAATAGAAAAGGTTTATTACAAAGCAAAGAGAACCTCAAGACCTCCCGTTCATATACATGCAACTGTTGCAATCCTACACCTTCCACATTGCCGATACGGCCGATCAATTCATATAAGTTTCTTTGGCAGAAGCTCGAATTTTTCTCTAACTCATCACGGCTATACGGAAAGTAAGTGTACCCAAGTATCGCAACTGAACGTGCATGCGACCTCTCGAAAGAGAACCGGTCTCTCGTGATTTTCTCAGCATGGGTGACGAAGCTGTCTTCCTCGAATACGATCCGCAGCATAGGGTGAAATACGTCAGCATATATCTTAACGCCTGACAAACTCAACATTTCATATTCAAGCACCAAACCATCGAATGAACCCAGTACCGGCAGCAGTACTGCTTTCAAGAGTTTCTTCGTTCCTGTCAAATCCCTACCCAACATCTCCAGCCTCTGACCGCTTGCACCACGCATCTGTTCCTTCCAAAAGGTTAAGTACTCCTTCTCAAACACTTAATCGCCTCCTTTAAAAAATAAAAACGCCGCCAGCTCCAACAAAGGAGCTAGCGGCGTGTGCTTCACGCTTTAAATCAGTCATATATTTACGATATCAAATTCCTTGACACTTAGCAAAATAAATCTCAGTTATAATATCCTAAATTCATATATTTACAAAGAAATCTCGCTCACTACTTCACTTCTACCCAAGCCCCTTGCTTGTCTGCCGATGCCATCTCAGCCACAGCAATTTCAATCGTTTCCCGTGTACTAGCAGGCGTTGCCGTTGTAACCGATCCCCCTGCGAGCAGCGTCTCCACGAAATATTTCAGCTCCAAATAGTAACCCATCTCTGGTGAAAGTTCAGGGCTGAATCCAGGTCCATCATTCAAATTCACTTTTAAGCCACTCGCGTTGAAAATGAGGTTAGCTTTCTCAAAGTTGACGCGGTATACCATTTCGAATCCATAATCGCCTTCCAATGTCCAGTCGGCTTGCGCATTGATGACTTTGCCATCGTTGTACAAGTAGTTCGTGGACACGACATCATAACCGCTGCCAGGAACTACATTTCGTGCCAAGCAGGACACGGATTCTGGTTTTCCGAACAGCCAGTTTACCATATCGATATCATGAACATGCATATCCAACAAAGCTCCGCCGCTCTTCTCTTTATCAATGAGCCATGGTCCCCAAGTCGGTGTTGCGCCGCCGCGGTAGAAATACCCGCTCGTTACTTTGCCGTAAGTCCCCTGCTCCACAGCTTCTTTCAAATACACATAAGCTGGCCAAAAACGTAAACATTGCCCGATCATCAACTGCTTACCATTCGCTTCAGCTGCCTGAATCATTTCTTCACACTCTTGTGGATTTGAAGCCATTGGCTTCTCACACAGCACGTGGAGACCTTTATTTAAACATTCAATCGTAATATCGCGGTGCAAATACGTCGGGAGTGCTAGATCTACATAATCCAGCTGTTCCTTCTCGATCATCTCGGTCACACTTGTGTACTTCGCGTAGAGATTAAAATCGATCGAGGAATCACCTGTAGCAATATTTCCGGCAACCGCGTTGCCCTCTAGCTTCACAGGGTCAATATCACATAACGCTACGATTTTAATTGCAACACCTTCTGCTTCCAGTCGTACGTAATTCTCCAAATGTGTTCTTCCCATGAAACCTAATCCAACTAGTCCAATTCTTAACATTCTTATTTCCTCCCCAGAATAGCATCCATAGCGCCTGATGTGTTGTAAACAATTTGCTCACCGTGATGCGTATAGCCAGGAATCATTTCAGCGATCACATAATCGTCATACCCAATCGTTTGAAGGGCTTTCATCACTGCTGGATAATTCACATCACCTGCAAGGAGGTCAACAAAGCCATGCAAACCGCCAGCTGCGCGGCGATAATCTTTGAAATGCACTTTTTTGATACGGTGACTTAAAATTGAAATCCAGTGCTCAGGATACCCAGAGAATATTACATTCCCTACATCGAAGTAAGCACCTACATAAGGAGAGTTTATTTTATCAATGAAATCCCGCATTTCCAGCGGTGATAGTAAAAATTTGTTCCACACATTTTCAATCCCAATCGAAATCTTCAAAGACTCCGCTACTTTCGACAGCTCTTGAAAGGCTTCAAGGGAGTAGTCATAGGCTTGGTCATAAGGTACCACTTCAGAATCAGGGATGAAATCAACGCCCACCGCGCCTGGTACGACTAGAATTGTGTCTACACCTAGTACCGCGGCATGCTCCAATTGCTTCTTCACGATGTCCTTTGCTTTCTGACGCGTTTGCGGCGCACTGCTTGTCAATGAATAGGACCAGAATAAGCCTGTTGCTAAGCTGCTTACCTCAATCCCTGTTTCGTCTGCATGCTGACGATACGCACGAACTTCACTTTCCGTGCTTTCAAGGCTAAGTTCACCCGTTTCGTTCAAAGCTAGCTCGATGCCGTCGAATCCGGCTTTTTTCGCAGTCGTAATGCAATCTTTCACGCTCATGGAGCCTGGAAATGACCAAATATTAATCCCTTTTTTCATTGTTTATCTCCTCCGCTTCTTTCCATTATTATAAAAGAGTGAGGACATATTTGATTTATCTATTAAGCCGAATAATTTGCACTTTTGTGGTAAAATAAGCTGTAATCGGGAAGAAAATCCCATAGAGAGGATGGACAGCATGGATTTCCCAAGGATCTATTTACAAGAACCTCTTTCAATCGAAGCACTCATTTCCTTTCACTATTTTGAATATGCCAAAGGGTTTGTATTCGATGGTGAACAGCATGACTTTTGGGAAATTCTCTACGTGGACAAGGGGGAAGTTGAAGTCCGTGCCGATGATGTCATTCATACCCTCCAGCAGGGGAATATGATCTTTCACAAGCCAGAGGAATTCCATACCGTCCACGTCAGACATGACCATAAGCCTCCAAATCTCATCGTCATTGCCTTTGCATGCCAATCTGAGGCCATGTTCAAGCTAGCTAATAAAGTCGTATCGCTAGGCGATCGCGAACGCAATATGCTTTCGACCATTACGCAAGAAGGATTTCATGCCTTTCTTCCACCATTCGACTCTCCAACTGTTCATTTGCTAGAAAGAAATAAGGATGCTGCCTTTGCTAGTGAACAGCTTATCAAAGCTTATTTAGAAATCCTCTTCATTTCGCTCATTCGAAAACAAGAAGCTCGAGCAAGCGTGCAGGATACTCAGAAATGGAAGCAATCCTCTTTGCAAAAGGAAAAAGCTGAGCATGGATTAGTTGGGCAGATAATCGAATATTTGAGGGATCATCTTGCGGACTCCTTTACGTTGGATGACCTCTGCCAAACTTTCCATCTAGGTAAAAGCCGCATGAAGGAGTTGTTCCAATCCCAGAAGGGGATGGGCGTCATGGAAGCCTTCAAATCGCTCAAAATTGAGCAAGCCAAAACCTATATGCGCGAGGGTCCTTACAACATCACAGAAATTGCGAGCTTATTAGGATATACCAGCATTCATTATTTTTCTAGAGATTTTAAAAAAACAGTCGGCATGTCACCCTCTGATTATGCGAAATCCGTGAAAGCTAGAGTGCAGCAATAAAGGTACTAGATGCAAAAAAAGGGCAGTCCCTCTTGTAGAATTCCTTCTACTTGAGAGACTGCCCTTTTTTAAAAACCTACTTATTTGATCACTTGGAGTAATCGCTTTGCTGTACCGTTCTGTGTCTCAATGGTCTCGTACACATTAATCGTAAACGGATAGCTGAATTGATCTGTGGTGAAATTCGATGCATCCATCGTTTGTATACCACTTACTAATTTATTAGGACCCGCGAAAGAAGCATCCTTGGAACCCACAACACGTCCTGCTGGATCGACAATTTCAAATCTTAATTTCGAGAAGTTGTTGTCAACAACGACATTCTCCTGTTGTGTAATGCTTAGATCCATTCTCAGTTTATAGGTGTAGGTCAACTGTGGGCTCGTTAGCATACTGGTCGAGATATCATTAATTTTCACATCGAACGGATACAAGGAAAGCGTGGCATCCGTTACTTCCTGCTGGACATTCGTAGCCAACGCGGCAATCGTCGTTGTATAAGGAGCTGCTGCTTGTGCATCTAATATTTTCAATGAGAAGCTCTGAGCATCTTCGGACTGAGGAACGATATAGGAATAACTAACAATATAGCTCAACCCTGGGTTCATCATCGTTGTCACATTCGTTTGACGCGACCCTTGGTACGTTACACCTTGCGAATTGGCTAATTCCGATAGGAACGCTGGTGTCGCGATTGGTGCTGTGCTAGTGTTCGTTAATTTGAACTTCGCTACCGCTGTTTTATAACCTTCACCTGGATTCTCATGCAGATGAAGCTCCATTAAGGAGACTTGGGTAGTCTTATCGATCACTTTGGTCTGTTCATGGAAAGGGATCGGTTGACCGATTGTATAGGCAGCTGGGCTTGCGTTAGCCGCATCCGCTGGCCAGTTGATTGCCAGCTTGGCTGTTGCCAATTCTACCTGCTGGCCTCCCTCTTTCGGGACAAACGTGTCTGTCGACAATACGACAAGGTTCGTTAACGTTACACCGCTCTCAACTGGGATTGCGTAATGAATGTACGCATTTTCCCCTGCGGCCAAGACGACCGGAGCCACTTCTGTACGTTTCCCCTCATAGTTCTTCAACTCAGATTGTGTATCTACACGGAAGGCAGGCACTGTTTCACGACCCACTCCTGGGTTGTTAACGAGGACGGTTACCACGGCTACGCGACCAGTTGCTGTGTTCTGTATTGAAGCTTCAATCGTCTTATACGTAAGTCCTGAATTCACGCCAGGAATGCTGAAGGCTTCTCCCCATTGTGCACTAGCAATGCTTTCCAGCGCCGCGCTGCCCGTACCACCATACCATACTTGGTTGGTTGGCATTGAAAGCAGCGTAGTCTCTACCTTCGGATAAGCATACAAATCAACATTCACGAAGGAGAGCCCTTCAATCTTGCCGATTTCCTTAGAATCAATTGATGCGAAGTAGACAAGCTCTGCAATTTCCTTCGGTTGCAAGGATGCTTTGTTGCTTGCACTTGCTTTTAACGTGTAGGAAATCCCACTCGATGTTTGAACGCGAAGCTCGTGCTCCGGAACACGATTTAATGTTGTACCACCGTTGTACAAACGAACTGTCACAGCAAGCTGCGAACCTGTCGCTGTAGGTGTTTCAGCAACGCTTTTGACAGCGGCACGAATATCCTTGGTTAAACCATAATTCACAGAAGGTGCGACTACTGCAGCGGCGGAGGGCTCCGCAGCCCATACTGCGGTACCTCCTTGTACGATCATTGCTCCCAGCATTATGGCCGTTAGACTGGATTTCCATGGTCTTTTTTTCATCTATAATTTCTCCCTCATTATGAATTTTCAGTGATGTTACTTAGCTGCTGGTGTTGTCGTTGGTTGCGCTGTAGCAGCTGGACTATTTACCTTTTGACCGTCTTTCAACGTGTTCTGTCCACTGATGACCAGCTGTTCGCCTTCCTTCACGCCATCCAAGACTTCTTGGAATTCACCATTGATACGTCCAAGCTTCACTTTCCGTTTCATATACTGGTCACCTTGTTGAACGAATACGAATGTATCGGATTCCTCACGAATGATACTAAGTGTAGGCACAACAGCAACTTTCTCCTCAGATTCCGTTGTCAGTTGTACTAAATAGCGTCCACCTGGCTGAATCGTACGTTCCGGATTCGGAACTTCTAATTCCAACGTATAGGTTTTGGAAGCAGCACTCATGATTGGCGCTAAGTAGCTAATCTTAGCTGTCCCTTTCTTATCAGGCGTATTCGGGCTATAGTACACGAGCTCTTTCTTATTTTTCACAAGCTGATAGTTTGTTTCGGCTAGTTCTGTTTTGATTTTGATTGGATCGATCTGCTGAACTTGACCAACCTTCCCTGCCGCTGCAGACGCCGTTTGTCCAACAACGACATTAAAGTCTGTTAGAATACCGCTGCCTGGGGCTTTAACTTCATAATTCTCCAGGGAGCGTGTAGCATCCTCCAACGTAAGATTCGCGGATTCTGCTTGCGTCTCAATCGCTGAGATGGAATCCGTATTATCGAAAGCAGAGAGCTTATTTCTCGCTGCATCTACACTCATTTGGGCGTTATCCAGCGCTTGTTTGACTTGATCTACCTGGCGTTGAACAGCAACTCCTGCTTCAAAATCATTTCTAATTTTATTGTAATCCTGCTGTGCGTTCTTCAAAGCAGTTTCTGTGCGAGCAACGTTATCGGCTAGATCCTTGCGATTGTTCACTTTGTTATCTCTCGCTTGCTGCAACGAATCCTGCGCACTCTTCACTTGAAGCTCACTCTTGCGTTTAGCAGATAAGGCATCTTTGTTATCAATAACGAAGAGGACATCGCCTTTCGTTACATATTCGCCTCGTTTCTTCAGAACCTCTGTAACTTCGCCATTCACTTTCGACATGACATCGAGCGTTGTTCCAGCTGCAACATCGGCAACCTGCTCGATAGGATTACTTATTTTTTGGAGCTTAATCGCTTCTGTTTTAACTGCTTTAGGTGTTAACTGCACCGTTGCCGCTTCCTTCGCTCCTGGTGCTGAACAGGCAGTCGCCAAGACAGTCGCTGCCGTTAACAGCGTAATAACCCCCATCCAGCGATACTTGCTATGCCCTTTTCGTGAACCTTCGTTAATCATCGATGTGCCTCCTTATACCTCTAACGAACTCGTTGTCATTTTTTCGTTGCCTTTATTCCGTTTGAACATGCGGCTAATACGGTTTTTCATACTTTCAATCAACTCGTAAATGATAGGAACAACGACTAGCGTCAAGAGTGTCGAAGTAATCAAACCACCAATTACGACAACCCCTAGACCTTTACCAATTAATCCGCCCTCAGCTGATATGCCAAGTGCTAACGGCACCAAGGCCATAATCGTTGCTCCGGCTGTCATAATAATAGGACGAAGTCTTATCTTCCCTGCTTCAATCAGCGCATGACGAACCGTATAGCCCTCTTCGCGCAGCTGCTGCGCACGGTCGATTAATACAATCGCATTCGTAACGACGATACCAATCAACATCAGGAATCCGATTAAGGAAGTGACGGTTAATGGTTCTCTAGCAATAACGAGTCCTAGTAGACCGCCGATGACAGCTAGAGGTAGTGAGAACAGAATCGCGAATGGTGCACTTGCATTTCCGAACGCCAACACCATAATCAAGTAGACGACGAAAATGGCAGCGGCCATGGCCACGAACAACTGGGTAAAGCTTTCGTTAACATCTTCGGATACACCTGTAATTTGCGGTGTAACACCTTCAGGAAGCTCAAGCTCCTTCAAAGCCGAGCTCAGCTTTGCACTTACAGCTGTTTTATCATCAGAATTAATTTTTGCTGAGACTTTCACGAGCTGCGCCTGATTCTCTCTTGCAAGTGAAGCAGCACCCTTCGTCTCATTGATTTTGGCAACTTCCTTTAATAGAATAGTTGAGCCAGTCGAAGACGTTAATGGAATATTACCAAGCTTCTCAAAGGAATCTTTGTCCGTTTTTTCCATTGAAACTGTCGTTGTGTAAACAATATTATCGAATTTCATATCGCCTAGGTTTTGCTTTTGAATCCATGTGCGTGCCGCATCTCGTACAGATGCAGCGCTTAAGCCATAAGCTCTTGCTTTTTTCTGATCAACGGCAATTTCGATTTCTGTTTTCGCATCGCTCAAATTATCTTCAACTTCAGCAAGCTCAGGGAACGTGTTCAACTTCTCTTTCACCATACCTGCGGCTTTCTCTAATTGAAGCTGGTCATCACCTTTCAAGGTGTAAGCAAAATCTGTGCTCGATACCCCGAAATCACCTTCCATGGACTTAGGCTCTACTTCAGAACCCGCCGGCAGCTCAGATAAAATATAAGCGGTCGTTTGCTCTTGCACTTGTACAGGATCCACTTTCTCATTGACTTCAAGGAAAATTTGAGATGCGTAAGGGATTCGCTCATCATCCTTACCGGCGTATCCAACAAGTGCTTCAACAAATTTAAATACGGGCTCGCCGTTTGAATCCTTCAGATCTAACAAGACGGTTTCAATTTCTTTCGTTTTGCTATCTGTCGCATCAAAAGACGTTGAATAAGGCAATTTTAATTGAAAATACATAATTTGTGAGGCAGCTGAGGCAGGTAAAAATGAAACCGATAAGAACGGAATCGTTCCAGCCATCGTCCCAACGAGCATAACCAAAGCAACTAATAACGTTTTAATTTTATTTTTCAAGCTCCACGTGAGTGCTTTTTCATAAAACATCGTCATTTTCGTCGGCTTCGACTCATCATGCTGTACCTTACCTGGTTTGCTGCGTAAAACAAGTAATTTCGAAAGCATCGGAATTACAGTTAAAGCTACGATAAGGGAAGATAAAAGTGCACACGCAATAGTTAGTGCGAAAGGTCGGAAGAATCCACCGACAACCCCCGTTACCAAGGCTAATGGAGCAAATACCCCAACAGTTGCTAAGGTAGACGACGTAATCGCCATCGAAACTTGCTTCGTTGCTAACGCAATAACAGATTCTTTACGCTCCTGAGCTTTCTCCAAGGAAGCATAAATATTTTCAATAACTACAATCGAGTCATCGACAACCCGTCCAACGGCGATAAATATACCACCTAGTGTCATCGTGTTGAGTGTCAGATCTAATTGCGACATTAATAATAAGGTGATCAAAATGGAAAGTGGAATCGAGACGAGAACGATTAGCGTCATACGTACATTCCGTAAGAACACTAGAATCATCAAGGAAGCTAAGACAGCACCGACAATCCCTTCACGGACAAGTCCGGAGATTGATTCTTTGATTTGATCAGCACTATCGAAGGTGCTTTTGAACGTGATGTTCGGTAAAGTTGTTTTCCATTCCGTAATGTTCTTCTCAATTTCATCGGAAAATTCAACCGCGTTCGCACTACCAGCTTTGTATAAAATCATGCCAATCGCTGGCTTGCCATCTAATCGCCCGTTGAAATCAGATTCGGTGATTGCCTTTACTTTGGAAACTTGATCCAAAGTAACAATTCCGCCCTTAGGCGTTGTAATCTCTACCTTCTGGAGATCAAACAAACTGGATAAGTTGCCAGTAACACGCGTCATCTTGCTATTGCCATCGATTTCAACAGAACCGATTGGTGTTTTCGTTGCCGCTGTATTAATGGCATTGCTCACCATGCCGGGTGATAGTCCATATACATCAAGGGCCGCTGCATCCAGCTCAATATCGAGAGACGTATCTCTGGCACCGATAATGTCCATATGGTCGATCCCTTTAATACCTTCAAGACCTGGTTTAATCGTATCTTTGAATGTTTTATCAAGCTCTGTTTGGCTTACGCCCTCGTTCGCATACGCGACTAAATAATTCGACGGGAACGATGCCGCGCCGAAGGTAGAAGCTTTAGGCGCAGCTGCTGTCGCAGGTAAGGAAACAGTGGACAGGGCATCCTGAACAGCTTGCTTCTTTTTGTCGATATCGACATTTTGCTTGAAGAAAATAATGACCATAGAGAAATTATCGCTTGAAGTGGATTGCATCGAATCTAAATCTTCTAGATTCGCCAGCTTCTTCTCAATGGGTACCGTAATTTCGTCCATGACGTCCTTAGGCGCGCCCGTGTAGGTCGTTGTAACGGCCACGACAGGGAAGGAAACGTTAGGCATATTCTCTTCCTTGAGCTGTGTTGCTGAATACAAGCCGCCTACAAAAAGCATGATCATGATGATGATTAACGCGGAAACGTTTTTCATCGAAAAATGTGTGAGTCGATTCATTCCTGTACTCCCCTCAACTAATGATTGTGAATTAAAGATACAGGTTCAATATGAACTCAATATGAACAAAACAAAAAAACTTGGTGAACATTACCAAGTTTCTTTTTTTAACTCTTTTTAGTTGGCGAATGGGTCGTCGGTAAAACAATAAGAAATAACGTTCCTTTGCCTTCCTCACTTTGAACTTCAATCGTTCCATCATGCATATCAATGATTTTTCGAACTATAGCAAGCCCAAGACCGCTGCCACTATCACGCTGCCTAGACTGATCCACCTTATAGAAACGGTCAAAAATACGCCCCTGCTCATCTTGAGGAATGCCAATCCCGTTATCTTGAATCCAAATTTGAACTCGATCTCGCAGTGGGACAAGCTTGATATAAATATGTCCGCCTGAAGGAGTGAATTTGATCGCATTGCCTATCACATTCATCCATACCTGACTTAACTGATCCGCATCCGCGAATATTTTCACACGAGGCAGGGCCAGATCCATATCCAGCTCTTTCGCTGACCACTGTGGCTCATAGAATACAACAATCCGACGCAGCTGTTCGTCCAAATCATAAATCGAGGGATGAAAGGGATGATGCTCCGATTCTAGGGAGGCGAGCTTAAGTAAATTTTCGCTCAAACGAGACAGACGTTCGCTCTCACGTTCAATGATCTCCAAATACTTGTTACGATCATTTTCAGCGATATCTGATTCCCGTAACGCCTTCGAAAATCCCCGAATCGACGTTAATGGGGATTGAATCTCATGTGAAACATTTGAAACAAAATCCTGCCTCATCTGTTCCAACTGTTTGAGTTCACCAGCCATATGATTGAAGCTCTCGGCGAGTTTACCCAATTCGTCTTTGTTATTCACATTAACATTGACATTGAAATTGCCCCGAGCCAGCTTCTCTGTCGCTATGGTTAGCTTTTTCAAGGGATTCACTAAATAGCGCGAAGCGATGACAATAAGCAGGCTTCCTACGATCAGGACGATGGTAAGAACAGATACGATTAACGTCTGGAGCTGGCCGCGTGCAGCATCTGTGATGTTCGTATGTATGAATAACGCGTAACTCTGATCACCAACGATCAGCGGCACACCAACTTTAATGCCGTTAATCCCACGTAAAGGTGCACTGAAATCCAGACTTTTATATGTATGACCCTTTAACACATCTGCAACTTCGGACGATTGTATGCGCGGCCTCCCTTTGACATCCTTAGGAATTTGCCCTAACGATTCACCATTGGAGTTAAATAGTGTGAACAAATAATTTTCGTTCAGTCGATTGCTCCCAGCTACAAAGGAATACAGGTTCTTCGGCTGCACTTCGTTGCTTAATGTAACAATTTGACGTCCAACTGCGAGCATCTCTGACTGAAATTGCGTGGAAATCATATTTGTAAAAAAGTACATGGCCAACGGAAAAGCGACTAGCACACTTACCACTACAACTGCTAGAAAGGTTACAACCACGCGCAAATAAAGCGACTTGATCATACCTTCACCTCAAGTCTGTAACCTAAACCACGTATGGTTGTAATTTGAAAGCCTTCGGAATATGGCTCGAAGCGTTCTCGCAATCGCTTAATGTGGACATCCACTGTGCGTTCATCGCCCTCATAATCCATTCCCCAAATTTGCTCAATAAGCTGTGTTCGCGTGAAGATTTGCCCAGTATGACTTGCAAACTTATAGAGAAGCTCAAATTCCTTCAATGGCAGCGTAATCCGCTGATCTAGATAGCGAACCTCATACGTTGTACGATCAATGGTCATTCCCCCGATGAGAATAACTTGAGAAGAGTGAATCCGATATCGCTTGAGCAGCGCCTTGACTCTCATGACTAACTCTACGGGATCAAAAGGCTTAACTAAGTAATCATCCGTACCGAGCTGGAAGCCCTTCACTTTGTGGACAGACTCGCTCTTCGCAGTCACCATCAGTAAGGGCAGCTCTGGGTAATGCGACCGCAATTCGCGGCACAACTCCCAGCCATCCATCAAAGGCATCATGACGTCCAGCACGACTAAGTCAGCAGGCATAGCTTCCATAAGGCTTAGCGCCTCTTGGCCATTGCTGGCTTGCACAACCGTTAGGCCTTCCCCTGCCAAATAAACGCGAATCAACTCTCTGATATCAGCGTCATCATCAACAACCATAATACGCGTCATGCTTGTACCGCCTTTCTCACACCTTACAGCTAAGCTAAATAAACGATCGGGTCCTTCGAACCCGCTTCTTCAAAGCCTTTCAGACGCAACCGGCAGCTGTCACATTCGCCACAAGCTTCTGCTTTACCATTATAGCAAGACGTTGTCAGCTCATAAGGTACGCCGATTTTCAAGCCTTCTTCCACGATCTTCGCTTTCGTCCAAGAGATCAAAGGCGTTTCAATCGTAATCCCCTTACCTTCTACCCCAACTTTGGTAGCCAGCGCAATAACCTCTTCTACCTTATGGATAAATTCAGGCCGGCAATCCGGATATCCGCTATAATCTAGCGCATTTACACCGATGTAAATCGCTTGAGAGCCTGTTACTTCCGCATACGAGGTTGCAATAGAAAGAAATAATAGATTGCGTCCTGGTACGTAGGTTACAGGAATTTCTTCAGATTCAGGAGCATTCATTACATTGGGCACATCAATGGTATCGTCCGTGAGCGCACTGCCACCGAAATCACGCAGGAAATCCAGTTTGATGATTTTGTGGCGCGCCGCAACACCATAATGCTCAGCAACTTGCTTGGCATTCTCAATCTCTATCTTATGACGCTGTCCATAGTCAAAAGAAATCGGAAACAAGTCGTAGCCTGCCTCCTGGGCTAGTCCCATACATGTCGTACTATCTAAACCGCCGCTGAGAATAATCACGGCTCTTTTCTTATTTTCACTCATCCTTCGCACCTCTTTCATAGAATTAGAAAATGGCATTGTACACATAGCGTACAATGCCTAAAAGGCTAGACGCCTCGCATCGCTGGGTCCCAAATAATCTTATGAAGCTGCATATTCAGCTTCACCTTCGATAAGCCTTCGGCCAGCATCAGGTCAACCAGCTTGCGCGGCGGCATCGTTTCCCACACCGGACTGAACATCGGCAACGCCTTGGTAGGGTACTTCTCTAGTACGTTGACTGCTGTACGGAAGTCGAGATCACTGCCGATAACGAACTTCAGCTCATCTTGCTCGCGCAGCAGCTCAAAATTACTATAAATCATCTGATCCATTTCTCCCGAATCAGGCAGCTTAAAGTCCATCACATAGCGCACTTTCGGTGATGTGACTCGGGCTACGAACGGTGCGAGGTCAATGGCACCGTTCGTTTCGATGTGCAGGTCATCGACCTGCTCCAGCTCGGCGAGCGCCTCGATCAGCGCGAGTGATTTGTCGCCGTACAGGAGCGGCTCGCCGCCTGTCAGGCAAATATGCCGGGAGCGGAACGTCTGGACCTTGCTGATAATTTCAGCAATGGTCATGACGTTCTCGGCTTCCGCAGGCGGGTAGCTGTACGTGGTGTCACACCATGTGCAGCGCAGGTTGCAACCAAAAAGACGGACGAAGATGGTTGGGAACCCGGCACGGGTTCCCTCCCCTTCAACCGTCTCGAAGATCTCGACCATGGGAATGCGGATATCTCGCATTACAGATCCTCCTCCATCATCGAGCGAGTGATGGCTGCATAGCTAGTTGGCGTTTCCCACAGGCGGATCTCGTCCAATGAGATAGCTGGATACAGCTTCTCATCTAACAGTGCTTGATGAATTTCTTCATAGATCCAAACCACCATATTCTCAGCCGTCGTATTCATTGGCGGCAGCACATCGTTCAAGTAGCGGTGATCCAAGCGATCAATCACGCGTTCTTTCGTTATTCGTTTAATATCTCCAAAATCAATTGCGATCCCTCGGCTATCTACTTTTCCCCGCATAATCACTTGCAGCTTATAAGTATGGCCATGTAGACTTTTACATTTTCCCTCATAACAATGCAGATGATGCGCACTGTCAAACGTAAATTCTTTGGAAATCAAAACGGATTTATGGTGATATTTCAATTGATTCTCTTGGATGTCACGCCCCAACTCTTGCACATTTCTTGGGATTTCATAGCTCATTCTTATCACCTCATCTATTCGAAAAAAACAGTACTCTACATTATATCATAAATAGACAGTTTGTCACCTTACTAGGATGGCATGGAAGAATTTCGCTCCTTCTTTTGCATCCAGTCAAGGTGTCCGCGGATTTCTTGCATGCGTTCATTCTCTTCACGCAAGTCTGACTCAATTAAAGCAGTTAACCGCTCAATCTGTCCAACTACAGAATCAGGAAGCTCGACTTCTTCAAGTGATTTCACAATATAGAGTAAGCATTGCATGGTTTCATCCATCAGGCTCTTCTTTTTCCCTGTCAATACGACTTCGCTCAAAAAAACAAGGTGATTCAACTCTTTTTGCGTTAATTTCAAGAGGAACAACCCCTTTCTTTTTCCATTATCCAACATTTTACGACAACGGGAAAGACTCTCTTGACATTCATAACTATAACATTTATGATTACAGTAAATTGTTACAATGTTGTATACAGTTCACCATACTATTACCAATGACTTACACGCATGCTTTTGGATGGATGAACAACAATAGAAAGAACTTATTTAATATCCTTGGAGGGATCCGTAATGAGCACACAAGTACAAAATGAAGTTTTGAAAGTAATTGAAGACCGCCATTCCGTTAAGCAATACCAAGCTGGGCACACAATGCCAAAAGCTGATCTTGAACAAATTCTTACTTCCGCTTCCCTAGCACCTTCCTCATGGAATCTTCAACATTGGAAACTTCTCGTTATCGACGATCAAGCTCAAAAAGAGAAATTACTTCCAATCGCTTATGGTCAAAAGCAAATCGTTGAAAGTTCCGTTGTTATCGCCGTTCTAGGTGATCTTGAAGCGAACAAAAATGCGCAAGCCGTATTCGGTCCTGCTGTTGCTGGAGGCTTCCTTCCACAAGCTATGATGGATACTCTAGTTGCACAAATCGAAGGCGCGTACCAATACCCGCAAGTTGCTCGTGATGAAGCGATTCGTAATGGTTCTTTGGCAGCAATGAACTTGATGCTTGCAGCGAAAGCACTAGGCTATGACACTTGCCCAATGGGTGGCTATGATGCTGGTAAATTCGTAGAAGCTTTCAATGTTCCTGCACGTTATGTACCTGTTATGTTGATCAGCCTTGGTTTGGCAGCTACGCCAGCACGTTCTGCAGGTCGCCTACCATTAGATCAAATTACAGTTTCTAACTCTTTCTAAAATGAATAGATGAATCAAAAGGCATGACTCTCATGTTAGGATGAGAGATCATGCCTTTTTTTTGTGCATGTTAATTAGTGATATTGTTCGGTTTCGAATAATATTTCGTCGATCAATTTATTCCGATAAAGCATAGATAAATTGAAGGTTTCGTATTCCTTCTCTTTATCTAGCTCATCTAACAGCAAAGTCGCAATTAATTCCCGATCATCGGAATCTCCAGGCTCACGAAAATCAATAAATCCTGTGAGCTGCCGCGAGCTGATATCCACCGTTGCGGTTCCTATCGGCAAACCACCATAGGATTGTTGATAAATCTCATACGATAACGTATCCATATCGTCTCTGACCAGAACAATGGAATAGTCATCGCTCGTTGGGATCCACATATCATCTTCAGACTGAATGTCATCGACCAAATCCAGCATATCAATATGCGTTAACTCCACCGTATCGACCGTTTCTCCATTATAAACCATATGGAACACGAACGAATCTGTTTGTTCCTCGTTGAAATCTGCCACCATAAGCTCAGTGACAATGTCCATCTCTTCATCAAACGGATCAAATTTCCAAGTAATATCCCCGATTACCTCTGATCCATAGATGTGCAGGATCGCTTCGGCAATCAACTCTGCTTCCTTATCATACACGTGATACTCTACACTGCTCCTGTTTTCGTTTACGATAACGAGCTCATATCCTTGTTCTTTCTTACGTTCCTCCAGCATCTCAAGCTGATCCGAGGAGAGTTCAGATTCCCGATCATCATCCAAGCTGATATCTTCCCTTAACCACGAATAGTCCAGCTCATCATCATGTAAGAGATCTACACTGGAGATAAAATCCTCTTGAAACGTTGTTGGCTGAACCGCATGCTCCGTCACAATCACGAAATCATAATCACTATAGCTGACGGTTACCTCACACTCCACGATTCCAAGCGCATCAATCACATCCTGAATATAGGACTGTGCAAAATCATAGACTGCCTGCTTATTCACAATCGTAATGGATTGCTGCTCCAGATGAATCGCGCCTTTGAGACGATCCGATTCCCTGTAGACTAGCGTTAACGTACCGACAAACTCCCCATTGTACATAATATCGCAGACTTCGCCGCCTGCTGTTTTCAGGTCGGGTCTTAGCATAATATCGGCCACGACTTACTCGCCTCCTCTACAGATCTTGTGTCATTCTTCTGTAGCATGCCCATTATCGACCAAAATATGAGTAATCAGGATATTCGTCTATACACTTCTGCCCCCACTTACATATCTTATCTTATAACACTCACCACACGAAAGGAGGGAATGTCTATGTCAGGAGTTGTAGGTAATTCAGCAGCTGCAGTTTTAGTTCTTTTTATCCTTCTTGTTATCATAACTAGCGCATTCGTTATCTAATTCATAGTTGTAAAAAAATGAAAAGACGATCTCCTGCCCTTGAGGCATGGAGATCGTCTTCATTTGGGTTGCTGGTCAGCTTGATTCAGCCGTTGACGCTCTGTTTCAATGGAATTGAGCTTGGCTGTAAGTATCTCTGCAGCCCCTGGCTTCGTCTTATGACGCGAGAAGATTTCTCTAGCTCTAGACAACTTCCCAGATCGCATGGCTAATTCACCTAGCGACGTTGCCGCTTTCCACTCGCCAATGTGGTAATCTGCGCTCACGCCGCCGCGGTAATTGGGCAAGCTCGTCAGCGATTGCTTAATACTCACTTCCGCTAATTGCAGCAGCTCGTCCGCTTGCCTCATACGCACTTGCGCGAGTAAATAGTGCGCGTCAGGGAAATCCGGCGATTGCTCCAACGCTTTGTGGCAATAAGCTTCTGCTTCTGTATAACTTTTGCGCTGCAGCATGACCTGAATCAAGAGTCGGTAAATCTCAGGCATACGGCCAAATAAGGGAGTCTGGAGGCCTAAGCGTTCAGCTTCAAGTAAAGCAGTAACCGCTTGATCCTCAAGCCCGAGTCCGAGGGATTCACGGCCGTAGTACAACCAATGTCCTGGATCTTGAGGCTCTTCTTCAATCATAAGCTTCAGTAAACGGAGATTACGTTCCAACTTTCCTTTGCTTTGTAAAACTGACGGCTCATAGCCAATATGATCCAATCGAATTTTGACAGCTCTTCGGTACTTATCTAACTGATAAACACCTTTTTCCGTGGCGATTTGTTCATGTATACGCCCATAGTAACGAAGTCCTCGTTGCGCAGGAAACATCCGCACTTGAGAGAAATCATGCTGAATGGTTTCATTTATTCGATTCAAGTGCCAAATAATCAGTACTGGTATGATGTCCAAATGATTATAAATGCCTGCAACTTCCCTGATCGAATTAACATCATCTGGAATGAGAACTTCATCAGCATCGATCCATATGACCCAATCCGTTCGCACATGTTGTAGACCAATGTTACGAGCTGCGGCGAAGCTTTCCTCCCATTCAATTGGGACAACTTTTACCTTTGGATATTGTAAGGCGATCTGACGTGTATCATCTGTCGAAGAATCAACTAGTAAGATTTCGTCTACAGCCCCCTGTAATGCAACGATACATTTCACAATGTTCTCTGCTTCGTTTTGCGATAAAATTGCAGCAGTTACGGTCACCTTTGGGACAAATAAGAGTTCCTCGATGTCCTCCCGCGACTCACCTAGAGGGCTATTCTGCATAGACTTGTAAATGTTATTGACCCATTTAGCTTGCGGATCTAGATGCCACGCCCGGTCAAATACCCGTTTAGCAGCGCCCACCTGTTTTTGAAGGAGCAGCACTTCACCGAGCATCACCCAAAGCTGCCCGTCAAGGGGCGACTGTTTAATGGTTTGGAACAGCTCTGCCTCGGCTTCTTGAAGCTTGTTAGTTTGGATGAGCGAGATAATATGGTTATAATGGGACATTTTCTAGCCTAATGAATGGAATCTTGAAAATACGACTACCCCTCATCACTTCGCTTGAGTCTGGAATAATCGTTAATACAGTTCCATTGGGATTCACATTATCAAGAGTCAAAGCATACGCCCCACAGAAGTAAGGGCCATATGTTGCTGTTGCAACAGTTGTCATTGAAACATGATCCTCGAAATGATTCGTGAAATTATCCCAATTGTATTCGTAATCGGAGAAGAGGGAACTTAGGTTAATGGACTGAGACGAGCCCAAACGTTTAGGCTCAATCACGTCAACTACAATATCGTTTTGAAACCAGACTGTATTATTAATATCTTCATTAAGTACAGAATATAATTTCAATCTGGATTTGGTATTCGCTGTATTTCCAGCAGCAAATTTAATATATTCCCGTTCGTTTTCTTCATACTTGCTTGGTATTACAGCGTGAGTAATCTCTGATTGAGGTTGTTGAATATCTAATAAATACAGATCATCGTCAAACCAATCTTGTGTTTCGGTATCTACAGTGAAACTACTTTCACCAGCACTATTTGAAGCATAAAGCTCCATATTCTGCGGAATATTTTCATTAAATCCTTCGTATTCACTATAATGAAGATAAATAGTAGAAGGCAAAGATGGTGATAGCTGATTCAAATTGTCTTTTGCTTTCAAATGAGTTACATTGATGTCGCCGTTTACATCTGGAAAGATTGCATTAAGCCTAGATCTGACATTTTCGTATGACAAGATGTTCGTTGGTTGAGTAAAGGTAATTGGGTAGTTGTTTATTGTTTGACTATTACAACCAAACCCATTTTTAAAACTTACCTCAGCCGAATATTGAAGATTTTGAAAAGGTGCATCATAGAAAATTTCATTCAAATCAATTTCTGAATTTGATGCTAAGTTTAGTTCATTACCTTCCGTGGTTAAGTGTGATGCTAATGGATTATCTTTTATCGTGGGCACTAAGTTGTCTTTCACCTCAAGCGTGAAAGGTTGTGTTCCCATTACGCCACCACGACCATCAAGGGCAACAGCCGTGAACGTGCCTCTTCCTACACGAATACTCTCAACAATCCAACTATTATATTCTTGCTTGTAGACAAACTTAGCAACTGGTGGATTTTGTGGGTCATCACTATTTTCAAATACAATAACAGAGATAGCATCCCCATCTACATCTCTAAAAAATGAGCTTAATTCCAGCGTAGATAAATAAAAAAAGGAACCTAGTTCCAAACTACCATTCTGAAACGGAGTGTATAAATTTTGAGGATTCATGGTAGGCGAATGATTGCCTGCCACATTACCAGTGGAGTCTACTGGTCCAATTCCGCTAAGTAAACCTGCAGCTTCGCTTTCGGATGTACTATATTTAACATTTTTAACAACATCACTGATATCCAAATTTCTTTCTACTGTAGTCGTTGCATCATTAACAACCGTCACATTAAAGGTGTCGTGAAAAGTGTTATTATTCCATGAAACGGTGAAAGTCGCTGTTCCTACTCCATTTGGGTGAATTTTTAATAAGCCTTCCGCACTGTAACCTGGTTCGTTATAAGCAAATAAACCTGCATTAACATTACTATCAGAACTATTCACACTCGTTACTTTAAAGTCTTTGGCAATAGCACCATAAATAGCTTTCAAATCACGAATCGGAGTTGTTCCATTTAATGGGACGACTAGATCCCCAATTTTATCTATGGGGTAAGTTGTTGGTGGTGAAGAAGGATCGGCATAGGAAACACTTGGCACATTTAACAAAAATGGTGCAGTTATTAAAGCAGTACCAACCATAATCGCTGCAGTCTTCTCTTTTTTTGAATAAAGCTTCGCTTGCTTCGTCATAAATTCACATCCATCGCCTATTATTCTTTCTCTCATTCTACCATAGGCAAATTCTACTAAAAACCCCTTAAACGACAAAAAACCTCAAAAATCGAGGTATTTTGTCTAAATTCTATTGAAAACAATACTTTTGAATCGCTTCATGTACACCTTCATTATTATTGGAAGAAGTCACTGCATCCGCGGCCTCTTTCACATCGTTAGGTGAGTTCTCTACTGCGATCCCTAACCCTGCAAAATCCATCATTTCCAGATCATTATAGTAGTTACCAATGGCCATAATTTCTTGTGGTTCAACCTCTAAAGTAGCAGCCAATGCCTTTAATGCGTTCCCCTTATTGGCCAGTGGATTCATGACATCAATGAACAAATCACCACTGCGAATCATCCTCAAATTCCCATAGAGCTTCTGAGCCTCCCACTCTTGTTGAACACGATCCAACACTTTAGGTTGAGCAAAAAGTGTAAATTTAACGATCGGCACACCAAGCTCTGAGACCGAGGTAACAAGTTTAGGGTTGATGAGGAACTTTTTGTACATCATCTTCTCATATTCGCCGACTCGTTCGATATACATATTGAAAGCTGTACACACATCGAAATGAATCCCTTCGCGGCGAGCGTAAGCCAACATCGTTTCTATTTCACTAATGTCAAAAGAAAACTCATTCACCAACGACTGCCCTCGCTCATCGGCATGCACAGTTACCGCTCCATTGTGCGTGATCATCGTTCCTTCCAAGCCCAATTGCTCTAGTATTGGCAATGTACTTACTGGAGCTCGTCCCGTACATAACACAATATGACAACCTTGATCATGAACTTCTTGAATCGTTTCAATCGTTTGATCCGTTAATTCGTGATCATCATTTAGCAGTGTTCCATCTACATCCAGTGCGATTAATCGATAGTTCAAGGTATTCGCTCTCCCTCGCTTTTTATCGACTAATTGTACCATAGGTGCAAGTCCAGTTCACCGCTTTTACAAGAAATATACCCTTATGCGAAAATGACTACTCCACTTATTGCACCCGATGTACGCCAACTGATTGTTGAGCATTCCCTATGATTTCGATTGGAATATCTTCTTTTTTTACAGTACCATTCCCATATGTAATCTGAAAATGAACCATTTGTGCCCCCCGCGGCAGCCCTTCCGTGAAGGATTGGAACCGACTATCGAATAACTCGCCACTATACATCGTGTCATCACCTAACTGGGGTAATAGTTCCTGTGAAATATACAGGGACTGACCGTCCAAACCAATCGTGTCGATCCAAGCGATAACCTCCTCAACCGAGGTGGATGCGCTCTGACTTTTCACCACAAATATCTCCCCAGAATAAAATTGTTTCGGAATTACTTGTGTTTGGTGCCCTTTCTGATTATGCAAAATCAACCAATTATCCGTGTACGTCACATCAGAGTTTATGGTCAAGGGCAATGCTGTGATCATTTTGACTACCGTTGTGGCAAGGATCCCATCCGTAGCGGTGAGTGTCACTTTGTAATTACCTGGCTCAATGAACTTTTGTGTGAAATTCATCGTTGTAAAAGTCCTTATAACCCCCTCTGGCCCCTCAACGGTCCATAAATAAGATAGCTCATCGCCATCAGGATCGGTCGAAGTATTAGTGGTCCACACCTCATCACCTTCCCATACAGGCTTAGGACTCCAATCAAAATCAGCCACAGGAGGTCGATTAATATATAACCAAGTTTGCGGAGAATAGTCTGACCAGATCACGCCATCAAATGTTCTCACCCGCACTCTTAACTTTTGTCCAGCAGGCAAATTGGCATTCACTTGCCAACTCCCCGTTGTTGAAGTCGTCCCTTGCCAATATGGACCAGAATCCAAGATCATGACGTTATTTGCTTCATTTGTTATTTGAATTTGAAAATAATGAAATGTCGTACCTGGATCAGGGTCAATCTGACGCCATTGTATAGCCGGAGTCAGTGTGTTAAGTATCGTTGGAGAAGCTTGCGTACCGTTTGGATCCAACATAGTTGCTACCGGCGGGCGATTGGTAACCATCCACCCCGTATTGGACCATGCGGAAGATTTGCCTCCTTCATCCCATACTCTAACCTGTACTTGATACAGCTCACCTGGAGTTAACGATGTATCAAGCGTCCAAGACCATGTAGTATTGACGGTATTTATAGATTCAACAATACATTCCACACAATTTCCCCACTGATCTTTCACCGAAATTTCAAATTGTGTAAAAAAGCTGCCCACATCTGAATCCGTCTGGTTCCATGATAAGGTGGGACTTAGCGAAACATAAGAAGGTGCACTCGCTGTTCCTGTAGGAAACGTTAGTGTGGCAGTAGGAGGATTATTAGGCAATGGAACGGTAATATTTATCTTAGCTTCGACAAAATCGCTCCAGGCACCATACTCGTCTTTCACTGCCAAATAGGCATAATACCAACCTGATTCTATAGGCCTCGATGGGAGGGTGGCTGTTGACATGCCCGAAGGTGAAACAAAATACGATATTCTTTCATAAATCCCTTTGTTTGCTGTATATCCGCTCTGACAACTCAAATCTGCATAGCAACGATCCGGATCGTATGAATTGTCTGTATGTCCGATCGTACCATCTCCATTTAAATACAGTGACAATCTCGCAATTGGCTTTCGGTGAACCGTCATGTCTGCATAAAATATCGGACTCCATTTACGATAAGCATGAAAGATATTGGATGGGTACAGGTAGTCTTGCTGGGGATCATCTATAACTTTGTAACCTATGTGATACTTTCCTACCTTCGTAAACACAGGTTTGGCAGTCGAACTCGTGTAATTCACTTCCAAGCCGGACTTATCATCGCCTGCATCCAAAAACATCGTGCTATCCGTCTGCTGAGTATTCCATTCTGTCAATGGAACAGCAAGGGGATCGTTCTCAGTGTCGGACACAACGGTATCATACTCAGCCGACTCATCTACAAGAACAACACCTAGGGTGGCGTCATCAGAAGCACTATCTGGATACTTTTCCGTAATAAGTGACTTAAATTCTGTGAATGCCACTTCTGTAAAAAGTCCAACATCCCCCTCTGTTAAAAAAGTGTTGTCGTTTAAGATGATGTATGGAACACCATTGACATAGACTTTAATTTGATTACCAATCGCACGTATTTTCAAGCTAACCCATGATGTTCCGACCGGGGTAATAGACTTGGTATCCAAATACGTCTTGTTTCCATGGACTATTTTTAATAGGGATACACGATTTGCGTCCACTTCCACTCGGTACATATTTTGATTATCTTGGATTCGGAAGGAGAGGCCAGCGGGCACATTTTGATAGGAACCGTTATAAAATCTAAACGAAGTGCTTAATCCCACATTTTTCATTAGCTTGTTATTTTGGAGTTGACCAATATTTCTAGAGACACCGTTCCCCATAATTACTTCTTTATAGGTTCCTGAGCCAGCGCCCTTGATGAAGCCCACTTGCGTAATTTTCCCACCACTATACACTAAATTTCCAGGAAATAACCTAGTACCTGGATACAGTGTAGTGTTAAGGGGAGTGTCCGTTCCTGAAAGAGAAATGCTCGTAACAGCAACCGCGTCAGCGGGTAAGGAAGTACCTATACTTACGCAACTGACATTTGAACTACTATCAAAAGTAAGCTTTAACACTTCCGTAAACCAGTTATCCGATACCATCCAATAAGCGTTGCTGCTATTCCAAACTTGTTTACGATACGTTGTTGCGTAATACACAATATCTGCATTATGTGTGTCTATAAACGTTCGCTTATGATACCCAGCCCCTCTAGTAATAGCTGTAAATGGTGTGGATGGTGCTGGACAGGACAAGGCGGTTATCGCCCCATCTTTCAGCATTTCTAATTTTGGAAGTGTGCCGTACGGTATACTTATCCCATTTTGATTATCATATACGAAGGCACTGCCAAGAGATGCTATTGGTGTAGGAACCGTGTTAGGGGAGGTAGAGTAAAATCCAGATGAAGTAGTTAACATCTTAGACGAGTAGTCTTGAAAGTTTATCCCGACATCAAATGTATAAGAGCCACTCCAACCTGTCATCGTATAAAATGGCGTTGAAGCATCATAGGACAATGATTTTGATTGTCTCACCGAGGGGTCCACATAATCTAAAACAATCGGAAAAACGGCAACTGATCCATCATTGTTTCCGATAACTCCCCGCCTCAACGAATGACCGTCCATAGCAAAGGTTACGCAAGCAACAGTCTTGTTACAAGTATAACTACCCGTTTTGACATGAGAGCTGTTGTAGCTATCGTAAAAGGTAGACCAAGTGTGAATATCATCATCATTGTCATCGTATGTTGTTAACGTTTCTATCGTATAATTGCCTGTTAACGGGTTGACATATATCCAAGTAGTACCCGTGTCCGTACCGTAGTGCGCTCCGCTACCTTCGCTGTCATTATTGTCATAATACTGTGTGTAACCGCCAGCTACTCGGGTAGTGGGTGTGATTATCTCCCAGTATCGGTAGTTGCCCGTGTCCTCATCACTACCATCATCCCACATGGTAGGGGACACTTTCAGTAGTAGATCTTTTAATAGGGGAATATTAGCGTAAGAACCAACGGATGGGACCGAAATTGAGCTTAGCGTGGTATAAGTAGGAGAAACCTCTTCAATCGTCTGATACGAGTACTTGTAAGCATTGTTTACGTCACACTCATTCAGAAATCCAACCTGTGCGAAAGTACACCGATTTGCTGGGGTAGCCAATAAATTCCCAACTGAGTTTAATCGGTAAAAATTAGGTACACTCACTTGGTCCAGTGTTGAAGCTGCGCTACGTATGAGGTCTGATGGTTTTAGTACCGAAACCTGTGGGACTGCAGGAACCGTATTTGTCCCCTTAACAGTAAAGGAAGCATCAGGTGCGTCATTCATCACTTGCACAGTAAATAAGGAGATGGCATTTTTTCCATAATCCTCTTCCGCGTATACCTGAAAGCAATAGGTTCCCACTTTAGTTGGGGTGAAAGTGAAAACTTGATCATTATTGGACACTTGAGTAAACCCGGTACAGTTACTATTGTTCAATTCATCGTATCCTTGCAAAACGCTATACGTAACAACATGATCTCCGTCAGGAGAATAGGATGTGTTCTTCAAAGTGTAGTCGACATTTCGTACAGCTGCTAGGGGCTTGTCAATCGTTGGTACCGGAGGATAGTCAGGGGTTACGGTGAGATGGTGGTTAGCAGGTTGGAGTGATTTTAGACCTGTATTATCGAAAACATGGAGGGATAAATAGTATTCACCAGGAGTACTATAGCTGGCTTGCCAAATGCCTGTTTTTTCATCCTTACTATGATCGATCGTTCTCCCTTGAACCGGGGAATAGGAACTACCAACCTCCAAGGCAGGCGCTAAAGTTCTATTTTCTTTCACCGTGTGACCACCCGTTATAACAGGTATTGGATTGGGAGGTACTACCGTTAAGTCACGACAATAGGTTGCACTTCGTTGGCTGTTGCTCGCTTTAATGCAGACTGTGTGCTTCCCCACCTCGTCTGTCAATATGCCGCTTAGTTGGTTGAATCTTATTGGTGATACAAGACTCTTTCTACCAGGTATGCCTGCTATCCAAGGCGTATCTCCAGTAAAGTCCCACTCATAACTAAAGCTGTAGTTTTGAACATCCTCGGCTTTGGTTATCTTTAATGCAACATTATCGCCTACGATTGCCCTAGTGATCTCAGTGCTGTAGTCATTTTCGAACCAAGAAAACTCAATATAAGGTGGTTCAACCGGTGGTGGGTTACCAATTGTGAAGTTGGTATTACCAATAGAACTCCAATTGCCACAAGTGTCTAGGACAGCTGCAAAAACTGAGATATTCCCCGATCCAATACCACCAAGATAATCCGGTCCCACATAAAAGAACATGGTCGTACCTTGCAGTTTTCCACTGACAACGCCATCGAATGATAAGTCAGGAGTTTTGTAACGATTACTGCTGCTGTCTTCAAAAGATATATAAAATCTTGAAGCCTTACAGCTTGGATCAGTGTCATTAACTTTGACATATGCAAGGTTGTTTGACTTCCAAGGAATGTATGCTTGATCCATGGTAACTGTTCCTGTTAGTGTGCCACCTCCAGTAGGTACGCAGCTAGCGACAGGGGTGATTGTTTTGTTGCCGATGTTATTGGTTGTTGGGGGTTCAGAGATTGTGTCATTGGAGTCGACATGTAAAGTTATAGTTTTGCTTGAGTTGAAGGTGTAGGGCACAGTTTCGGTAATTGGGGAGTTTGTAGATAAACCGGATGAGTAGGTGAAAGTCTTGAATACTACGCCATCCGCTGACAGATTCACGTTAAAGGAGGTACCACTGGGGATGCTCACGCCAATGTTCTGGAACTTAATCGTGATGTTTGTGCTGACACCGGTTTGGACGCACGAGGCAGTATCGATGGACATGAAAGCTAGGTCTGGTTGAACTGGAGGGGTGTAGGTGACCGTTATGTAGGTTTGATATTTGTATGTGTCCCCTTTCCAGAGACCAATGGCGTACATTTGATAGTTGCGTAGAAGACCATAGGGGCCAGCGGACGCAATTTCTTTAATTTGCTCGTCTGGTACATTACCACCATTGGATTCGCTGTCACCGAGCTTCATCATGGTGCGTATCATTCCCTGACCGTCGCTATTTCCTTTACCAACAGAAAAAGGCTCTGCACCGTAGTTGGATTTGTACTTCTCATAGTTATATATTTCAATGGAGCTTTGATTGAGCTTATCACCATCTTTGATATTTGCGCCAGTTCCCAGGATATTTGCATCATTTGCAATGATAAACCAGCTATTTGGTCTATCCACCTCATAAGCAGTAGTTACTGCGTAACCATCTTTATTACAATCATAAACCATATCCCCACTAGCAAGATGACCTGGTTGATCATCTATTAAATATAGGGGTGAGTTACATGAATAACGTAAATCTGGTCCAAAATTATCTGGATCACTGTAATCATAGTCTGGACCTGCATATCGTTTCTTCCCCCAGAGTGGGATAATACCCGGATACTCGGAGGGTGAACCACTAACTCCGCTAAACTCCACTGGGAAAGGACTTTTCTCTCCGTTATGCTCCCATATATTTCCTAATGGTTGTCGATAGATTTGATGCATAGGTTTCGTTTCGGATTTACCGTAAACGGTCGTTTTTGCACCACTTAATGCAGTAACTTTGATCGTACTTCCAGAAAAAGTAGCAGTAGAAAAACGATCTACTCCATTATTGTTTAATTTTACATCCTTAATAGTTCCAGATACAAAAGTGCTTATATCCCTGTCAAAACTTTTTGTATCAGATGCTGAGTACTGTGCATCAACAGATGATTCAGAATAAGTTCCCAATTCAAAATTGTAATATAGTTTTTTTGTACTTGAAGCTTGTGCACCACTTTGATCAAAAAAAGGTAACAATAGCTCAAGAAATAGCAATGAGAGCATTGTACGACTGATAAGATATTTCATAAAAACAACAAGCCCCCTTATTTGGTCGCGAGCTTGATATGCTTACCAAGTATATCAAAACCGAATTCCTGTAATACTAGACTCTTCTTCCCGGTATAAGCCACAAACCCTGATTGAACTTGTGGTATATCAAAGAAAAACCATCTGTTAAGTTGATTCTCTTTTTTCAATAATAAGTAGTCGGTCGAATCAAGTAATGTTAATAATTGATCTGGCTGGAAATCTCTATTCTTATTAACCCCAGAGTCATCGACAGTAACTGTGAAGTTCGCCAATACAACAACATTTTTTGTTGCGTCCAATGTTTTATCAAAAGTTTTCATATCGACTAACAGCATATAAGGATCTTCTGGATCTGCTGGGTCGGCAATAATCAACTGATTCAACTTCACCGTCACGCCAGTTCCATAGGTCCACACAGTGCCAATTTCCTTCGGATTCAAACCCAACATCGTCCCAACATTACTACCCGTTTCACCGATCTCAGCAGCACTTACAGCATACTTATCAACAGGCAACTTCTCCCCACGTTTAGCAGCTAGAATACGCTCAATCACAGTCACCGCTTGCGCTCGTGTCGTCTTCCCTTCAGGTGCCAATTCACCGCCACTCAAACCGTGAATAAGTCCTAACTTGGTAGCATCCATAAAATTACCATTGGAGGTTTTGTCCACGGACTTCGTTGCAATGACAGCCATTTCTCCTCTTGCAATTGGGACCTTGATATCGTCCGAATAAAAAGCTGAGCTAAGCACACCTTGATCTTGCAGCTCTTTTATATATACTTTGTACCAATTATCACCTTCAACTGTAACAAGAGGCTTGCTTTTTGTTGCAGCAGCAACAAGCTTCACAAACTCCGCTCTCGTTATCTCATTGTCCGGTTTAAAACTTCCATCCTCGTACCCATCCACATATCCGCTCTTCACAGCGCCTTCTATTGAAGCTTTAGCCCAGTGAGTTGAAATGTCCTTTAAACTAGTCACAGCCACAATGTTTGAAGTGGTTATCGGTGAATCCGCAGCTGTTGTCATTGATTGAAAAACGGTAATTACTAAAGCAATTGAAACTAAAATTAAAGATTTTTTCAACATATTTCTCCCCTTTTTCTAAATCATCTCTGAAATTTCGACAAACCAATTATTGGTAGTATCTCATCTCATATTTGTAAATGTCTACCTTTTTTTACTTTAAAACAGCAAAAACCGCCCATACATCGCTCAAACGAGCAAGTTCTGGACGGTTCTTCCGCACAAATAAATTCATTAAAAAGAAAATACCATATTTTAGTATTTTTGTATAGTTAATTTTGATTCTCGTTAGCTTTTCGTAAGGCTGCAAGCTCTTCGGGGCTCAATTCTCTGACTTGACCCAAGGCCAAATTGGGATCCAGCGCCAGTGGGCCCATCGAAATTCTTTTCAGAAAAACAACTTGCTTGCCAACGGCTTGAAACATACGTTTCACCTGATGGAATTTGCCTTCCATAATTGTTAGTTCAATTTCAGAAGGGATTCCCGCAGCTTCATTGCCAGTCTGTAAAATTTTTAAATCACCTGGCAACGTTTCGTAGCCATCATCCAAGGTCACACCTTGACTAAATGCTTCACGATCAGCTTCGGTCACTGCCCACTCTACTTTGGCGAAGTAGGTTTTCGGAACGTGCTTACGCGGTGATAGCAGGTTGTGGGCTAATTTCCCATCATTTGTGAGCAAAAGAAACCCCTCTGTATCCTTATCTAATCGGCCCACAGGGAATACTTCGAACGGATCATATGCCTCGTCCAAAAGATCAACTACCGTGCGATCCCGATTATCTTCGGTTGCCGAAACAACCCCTTGCGGTTTGTTCATCATAAGATAAACGAACTCGCGGTAAGTGACGACTTCTCCATTCACGGTAATGTTGTCCTTATCTGGATTCACCTGCATACCGCTGTCTTTGACCTTCACACCATTGACATGAATGGCGCCTTCTTTGGCGAGCCGCTTAATCTCAGAGCGTGTGCCAACGCCCACATGGGCTAATATTTTATCTAGTCTTTGTGTTTGTTTCATGACCTTTTAGGTCCACCTCCAACCGGGCGGATATTCGTTCTTCAGCATCCCGTCGAGCCATTTGCCCCAGCCGACGGGATGGCCGTCAATGCAGACCAGGCAGTAGCCTTTGGCTGCCTTGGTCTCTTCCGGATCGCGGAGAATCTCGCTCTCCGCGACTTCGAGCGTCTCGCCCTTCAGGTACCGAAGGGCTCGCTCGTCGCTCGAAGCCAAGCTCAGCGCTCGCTTGGCTTCGCGCAAACGCAGTCCCATGGCTAGCGCATGGGACGGTTCAAATCGGCCGCGGTGCAGCGCGCCGATGTACCAGCCAGGCCGCACGACTTTCAGTCCGTGCAGCTCGGGCAAGCCCGCCGGCGACGCGTACGCGTGCTCGCCGTAACAGACAAGCCGCCTCAGGGCGAAAGGCTCGCTGCGCAGCAGCTCACCAGAGAACGCCTCCAGCGGCTCCAAGCTCACCCCCGTGCTAGGCGGCGCCTCAGCACGGCCCTTCCCGCGTAGCGCCTGACGGCCGCTACGCTTTCCTGCTGCCGCCACAAAGTCGGCAGCCCCCGCACTCGCTTCTGCACTTGCACTTTCACTTGCACTTGCACTCGCACTCACACTTGCACTTGCACCCGCACTTACACTCGAACTTTCCCCTACACCTTCCCCCGCACTTCCCCCAACACTCCCCAAAACCGCCAAAAAATGTCCCTCACCACGCAATTTATGCGGCCACAGCCTCGCCGTCCCAGCCACAGCAGCCTTTGCCCTTGAACTGTAGGCATCCGCCTCACACCACGGTTCTCTTAACCAATCTGGCCGTCCAGAACTGAATCCCTCAATCGGCACGACATCAAACGCAGGATGCTTGTCCAAAAACTCCGCAATCTGCGCCTCATTCTCCTCTGGTGAGAACGTACAGGTCGAATACACAATCCTGCCTCCAGGAGCCAACATCACCGCAGCTTGTGCCAACAATTCTCGCTGCATCGCAGCAAATTCCTGAACAGAATGACGTTCCCATTGTCCCATCATTTCTTCTTCCTTGCGGAACATCCCTTCACCTGAACAAGGCGCATCAATCAAAATTTTATCAAAATACCCTTGGAAAGCAGTCAACATCCGCTCCGGTTTTTCATTCAAAACAACAGCATTACGCACGCCGAGCAGCTCTAGATTTTTAACCAAAGATTTGACTCGATCTGAATGGATATCGTTGACAACTAGCACACCTTCGCCTTGCAGCTTCGCGGCTATCTGCGTCGATTTCCCGCCTGGTGCTGCGCACAAATCAAGAACCCGCTCCCCTGGTTTTATCCCAAGCAGCTCCACCGGTGCCATCGCACTCGGCTCTTGGATGTAATAAAGACCAGCATGGTAATACGGATGCTTACCTGGACGTTCTCCTTCTTCATAATAAAACCCCTCAGGAACCCAAGGTACAGCCATCAGATGAAATGGACTTATCTCCAAAAAATCCGCGCGCTCCACCTTCCCCGTGTTTACCCTTAATCCGAATACTCGTGGTTCATCATAGGAAGCAAGAAACTGCTCGAATTCCTCTTTCCCCAGTAAATCAATCATTTTCTCCCTAAAAAGGGGAGGTAGCTGCTTCGCCATTCATCATCTTCGCTTTCTATATAAAATCCCATATGATCAGACAGTTTGTTATTTCCATGTTACGGTGTAACGGTATTATAGCTGAGTTGTCACGAAACAGCCAATATTTTTACGAAATCCTACAGGATATGCTATACTTTTTATAGAAGATAGTAGAAAGTAGACATTATAAAGAGGTGCATACATGAAGAAGCTGCTTATTTATTTAGGCATTGTAGTTATTTTATTCGGTGGTTTATACTTCGTTAATCAGCAATCTACTAAATCCTCGGACAAAGCGAATGCTGGAAATCCTTACGGTGTTGCCGCATCTAAGTTAAATCCGGAGACCGTGAAGCAGCTGAATGATCCGAACTATCAGAACTTAATTTTACCAACTGATTTGGATGCAAGATTGAAGAACAAAGAGACTTTCTTCCAATACTATTATGCGTCAACTTGCCCACATTGCAAAGTGACCACACCCGTTCTAGTTCCTCTACAGAAAGAACTAGGTCTAGACGTGAAGCAGTTTAATTTAGAAGAGTTCAAAGATGGCTGGAATAAGTACAAGATTGAATCCACACCTACGATTGTCTATTACAAAAATGGTGTAGAAGTAGATCGCATTGTTGGCGGAGTACCAGAAGCTGGATCTACAGTCGGCAATACCCCTGAAATATTCAAAGCCTTTTTCCAAAAGTATAAAGGTTAATGCCATTAATTAATGTAACCTACAAAAGGACTTCTTCACCCAGTGGTGAGAAGCCCTTTTTTTCTTTTCAATCATGCTCTGTACTTGCCGGTGGGTCCAACCTCAAATCATCCAGAAGATCCAATAGTTCTTCGTCCATAATCACAATATCCAAATCATAAGGAAGAAATGGCTCCTCTTTCAATCTCAACAGCTTCCCCAGATAAACCTCACTATCCTTCACTAATAGACCAAGATCGATGCCTAACGTATGATCAGGATAGGGAGCCAGCTTGTCTAACCCCGCACTAAACAGTTTAATAGAACCGCTCGGATTGCCATTCAAATGATGATAAAGGCCTACTGCAATTTGCAGCAGACCTTGATATAACGGATTTCGGCCTTCCTCTAGCCAAAGCTCCTCCATCACTTCATGACATTCGAAATAATCCCGCTGATCGTTAAAATAATACAGAAAAGCGACATACAATCGGTCATATTCGCTCATGGGTTAGCTATTATCTCCTTTTTTAGCTCTCGATATAGCAGCCTCGACATCAGCAGATAAATCACTAAGTCCTTCTTCTGTTTCCCAAATCTCATTGAATCTCAATTGGAACTGCGCAGCTTCTCTTACGCGATGATAGAAATACAATTCTTGTATATTGCTCAGAACACGGTTGATTAGATTAGAATTATCTTCAAACATCCGTTGGGAGGCCATAATTTCGCCTCGAATACTAGACATTTCCTGATCCAATAGATAAGCTGCTTCAGCCGCTTTGCTCAATCGTGCCCGAACCTCAACAGGTAATTGCTCTTTATATTTATAATTCAAAGAATGTTCAATCGTCGCCCAGAAATTCATAGCTAGCGTCCGGATCTGAACTTCAGCCAGAATTTTCTTCATGCCTAATGCGGTTTGAACAGGATATTCAATGATTATATGAAAGCTTCGATAGCCGCTTGGCTTTTTATTCGTAATATAATCCTTCTCATAGACAACACTCATATCTTGTCTGCTGCGGATGAGTTCAGCAAGTGTTTCGGTATCTTCTACGAATTGGCACATAATACGAATACCGGCGATATCTTCAATGCCTGACTCTAATTGATCCATGGGTACGCTCAAACGCTTCGCTTTCTCTAGCACGCTTGATATTTTTTTGACACGTCCCGTTACAAATTCAATCGGTGCGTACTCTTCACGACTTTTGAGCTCGCCACGTAATGTTTTGAACTTTACTTTCAACTCTTCCACTGCTTGCTCATAAGGCAGTAGAAACTTCTTCCAGTCTCGTCCATCCATCCATGTATCCTCCATCCTGAATGAAGTTAGTGCGAATCTACCCCTATTGCCTGGGAAATATGTGTGAAGCCATCTTTCTTCAACAATTCTTGTAGCCCTTTATTTATGCTTCCTAACAGACCTGGTCCCTCGTAAATTAATGCCGTATATACTTCAACTAGGCTTGCTCCTGCGCGGATTTTATCATACGCATCCTGCGCGGTAAAAATCCCGCCAGCCCCAATAATCGGCAGCTTGCCATCCGTTAATTGATACACACGTCGAATGACATCTGTTGAGCGTTGTGTTAGTGGCAACCCACTCAGTCCGCCCGCTTGTTCACGATTAGCATGGCGTAAGCCTTCTCTACTTAGCGTGGTATTCGTTGCGATGATCCCAGATATTCCGCTTTCCTTAATGATCTGTACAGTAAGAACAAGCTCATCATCCGTTAGATCTGGTGCAATTTTGACAAGCACAGGCTTCGCGGCCCCACCATGCTTCTTATGCTGAACTTGCATTTCATCGCGCACAGTAGACAACAGGCGTTTCAAATCATCGCCATGTTGTAAATTACGCAAATCAGGTGTATTTGGTGAGCTAATGTTAACAACAAAGAAATCACCATATGTATATAACGCTCCAATACAAGCCCGATAATCTTCTTCGGCTTGTTCGTTTGGCGTTGATTTATTTTTACCTATGTTTACTGCTACTGGAATCGCTCGTTTACCTGTTTTCTCAAGATTATGTGCCATCTCAGCTGTACCTACATTGTTGAAACCCATGCGGTTAATGAGTGCTTTGTCTTCGGGAAGACGGAACAAACGAGGCAGCTCATTACCTGATTGTGGTTTAGGTGTAATCGTACCTACTTCCATAAATCCAAAACCCAATTGTGAAAAACCTTTAACTGCTTTCGCATTTTTATCAAGCCCTGCAGCAAGGCCGACTGGATTACCGAAGTGTAATCCCCATAATTCCTGAGTTAATTGCGGTGATTCTGGGACCCCATACATGGATTTAAGCAGTTGCTTGCCCCCTGGTAAATTCCCTACAACACTAAGGCCGTCAATCGTTAAATGATGCGCTTTTTCCGGATCCATTCGGAACAAAACGGGCTTGGCTAACTTCTTATACAGCATGTCCTATGCACTCCGTTCTCTAAGTACTCTAACAGTCAGTTTAGCTGACAATGTAGAAATATGCAATCCACTCGAGGCCTTAAACCTCGTATTCACACAAAAAATCCCTGCTCCGCGAAGGTTGCAAGGGAATGCGCTCTAGCTTATTAATTTCTTCTTACACTTCAGTACGCTGCAGCAAGCGCTCCAAATGCATCGTTAAGTATCCTGTCTCATCGTCAGGCACTTCTAATTGCAGAGAGTCACTTAGCATTAATGATAAAACCTTTGCCTTGACGTACGTGTCGCCGTATTCTTCTTTGATTTTGGAAAGGAGTGAGTTTTGAAGAGTTTTCTTTTGCTTAACACGTTCAATTACACCTTTTAAATGGCTGATAAAACGAAGTGTTGAGAACGAATCATCGAAATTAAAGCCTAGTTCCTTCGCAGATTCGATCGTTTGAGAGACCACTCTGACAACCGCTAGAGAATCCGATGCTTGCTCTTTCTTACGTGCACTGTTGAAATGCATCGTTAAGAAAGCAACCTCATCCTCAGGCAATTTCACGTCCAAATGTTCATTCAAGAATTCGACAGCTTTCTTTGCAACCTTATATTCCTCAGGGTACATGTAACCAATTTCATAGGCAAATGGATTCGTAATGAAGATCCCGCGTTTCTGCCGCTCCACCGCAAAGTTAATATGATCTACGAGCGAAGCATGGATCGTTTCTGAGAAATCGCCTTCCAGCATGCTTTGTGCGTAGGCAATGACTTCTTCAGTGATCCCGATAATTTTCACATCTACGGCATTTAGAATTTGTTCATAGTTCTTCAGAACTTCCGATGTATGTAAGAGAAATTCTTGTGTGATTTCACCCTCAGCAATCATCATTCCCGGTGTTTTCTTGAATCCGATTCCCTTGCCAAATGCAATAGAGTTTTTCCCTGAGCTTAAATGCGCCATCACCACGTTATGGGATAGAACATGTATGATCGTCCGATCAATCATAAGACACCTCCGCGTTCTTAGGCTTGTCCTGATTACTTCTCATTTTGTACCTAGCAAAGGTTTAATGCTTTCACGAATTTGTTCCGACTCTGTCCCAAATACAACATGAACGTTGCCTTTTCCTAGACGAATGACACCAATGGCACCCAATTCCTTAAGCTCGTTATCTTTCACAAGTACCTCATCTTTCACGAGAAGGCGCAGTCGTGTAATACAAGCATCAATGGATATAATATTAGAAGCTCCGCCAATATGGTTGAGAATACTTGTTGGGCGATCCTCCGTGGAAGGCTTCTCATCCGAAGTTTCTACTTCGACATTGTGCTCAACGTCATCCTTACTTGATACTTTCATCGGAAAGAAATGTAGATAGGCTCTAAAGGTTATAAAATATAGAATGAAGTACACGGCTCCAATGAGTAATATCCAATATGGATTCGTCGCTAAGTGCCAGTTCAGCACGAAATCAATAAAGCCTGCCGAGAAGCCAAAACCCATTTTCACTTGAAGCATATTCATGATCAGCATCGAGAAGCCCGTAAGTACCGCATGAATCACATAAAGACCAGGGGCTACGAACATAAAGGCAAATTCAATCGGTTCTGTAATTCCTGTTAGAAAGCTTGTTAGTGCTGCTGTTAGCATCACTGGTGCTACAAACTTCCTTGTGGTTGAAGAGGTGCTTCGCACAACAGCAAGGGCTGCTGCTGGCAGTCCGAACATGATGACCGGATAGAATCCTGTCATAAACATCCCTGCTGTGGGATCCCCCGCGAAGAAGCGTGAGATATCCCCATGTACCATTTTGCCTGCCGGCGTAACGAAATCACCTATTTGAAACCAAGCGATATTATTAATGACATGATGGAGACCCGTAGGAATAAGTAGTCGATTCATTAAACCGTAAATGAAAACCCCTACGTTTCCGTTATCTACAATCCATAATCCAATTTCGCTTATCCCTCGCTGCACGGGAGGCCAGATTAGCCCAACCAATACACCAAGAAAAACCATAACTAGAGATGTCACAAGTGGAACAAACCGTTTTCCGCCAAAAAAACCAAGCGATTTAGGTAATTGAATATGACTAAATCGATTGAAGAATGTGGCAGAAAGCATCCCCACCAGCATACCGCCAAGCACGCCTGTGTCCAGTGGCTCTGAGCTGCCTGAAACCATTTGAAAATGTTTAAGGACGTTATCAAAAACCAGATATCCAACGGCTGCCGCTAACGCAGCAATGCCATCTCCTGAAGTTAATCCAATCGCTATCCCTATTGCAAAAATAAGTGGCAAATTATCAAAAATTGCACTTCCACCTAGCTCGAAAATTTGAGCTACATGAACGAGGAATGGATCATTAAAAGACATTTTACCTATTCGAAGAAGAATGGATGCTGCCGGCAGCACCGCAATAGGGATCATAAGTGATCTCCCCATCTTCTGAAATGCATACATTACACTCATCAGATTCACCTTTAGCCCACAAGTTTGGCCGTTCCTTGTTTGCTTTTACCTATCCCCATTATAGTAGAAAGAACACCCTCCCGAAAGGATAAATTCCTCTTGGTTAAGGTGTTTTTTCTATGCATTGCCATATACAGTTATTTCACAGCTCCTGCCGTAATCCCACTTGCAATTTGGCGTTGATATATCATATACACGATCAAAGTCGGCAATGTTGTGATTAGCAATCCTGCGAATAATGGACCCCATTCAACACGGTATTGCATCTCAGCTTGCATAACAGCCAAACCAATTGGAAGCGTGTACTTGGTAGGCTCGTTCGTTAGAACAACCCCTAGGAAGTATTCATTCCAGTTATTCAGCATGTTAGTTATCATAACCGTGATAAGACCTGGCTGTGACAATGGTAACATAACCCGGAAGAACGTGCCATAGTGAGAAGTTCCATCAATAATCGCAGCTTCTTCAATTTCTTTCGGCAGCGATTTGTAGAACCCAACAAGCAAGAAGATCCCGAAAGGCAAGTTGAGTGCCGCGTAGACGAGGATTAACCCCAGCCAAGTATTAATGAGGTGCAAATCATTCAACAAGAAGAACAATGGAATCAAAGCAAGCGCGAACGGAATCATCATGGAAGAGATATAGATCGTTAGAAGAACTTTATTCCCTTTAAAATCGTACCTCGCCAAAATATAAGCCGTCATCGCTGCAAGGATCATACCCAGCAGCGTACTTCCTACCGTCACCACAATGGAGTTCAGGAAGTATGTACTGAAATTGTATTTGCTCCAAACATAAGAGAAATTGGACCAGAGTAACGGGAATTTAGGCAATGCCCACGGGGCATTTAAGAAAAATTGTTCATTATTTTTGAGCGCATCGAGCAATGTCCACACAAGTGGATAAAGAACGGCTACACTCCATATGATCAGAATGATCCAAACTAACATTTTCGCTAATGGATTTTTGATAGCCATACGATGGTTTCCCTCCCTCAGTATCTTTGTCTATGATGACTTTAGTGCATTTCGATTGTTTCTTGGCGCATGATACGTTGCAAGATCAGTGTTGTAATAAGTGACACGATCAGAATCATGACTCCAATGGCTGCACCATAACCGAAATGATACTGTTGAAAAGCCATCCGATACAGATAAGAACCCATAACTTGCGTCGTATTATCGGGTTGTCCGCCATTGGTCATTAACTGAACAATAACGAAGGAACCGTTGAGTGTAGTAATAACGATGTTAACGATGGAAACCTTAATCTGCTCCCAGATGAGCGGCATGGTGATATGGCGGAATTGCGACCATTGACCGGCTCCGTCTATATTAGCTGCCTCATAATAAGAAGCAGGAATATTCACGATTGCAGCAATCATTAGGATCATGTAGAAGCCGATACCTGCCCAAATTGTAGGGGGTAGAAGCATCCAGATCGTGTGCTGTGGAAATCCTAGCCAAGTAATATCAACTTTCTTTTCTGTGAAGAGAGACAAGAAAGCATTCAAGAAACCGATTTGCGGATTGTAAATGAAATTCCAAAGTACGCCGATAACAACGACTGAAATGACATTCGGGATAAAGAAGATAGCTCGGAAGAACCCTGAACCCTTCAAGTTAAATCTTGTTAACGCAACGGCGAAGAAAGTCGCCAGGATCATAATCCCAATAACTTTACCCACTACGAGGAAGTAGTCATTTCCAATTGCTCTAAGTACAATCGGATCTTTGAAAAGCTCAACGAAATTGTCAAACCCAATAAACTCGCTATTTTCAGACATTCCTGACCAATCATAAAACGACTTCTGTAACGCCTGTATAACGGGATATATCGTAAATACGCAGAAGAATAGAAAAGTCGGAATGATGAATGAAGCGATGAACAAATTCCGTTTCAGCTTTTTCGCGTTGGTCTTCATTCTATCGTCACCGTCCTATCATTAAAATGGCGGAGAACGCCATAGGCAGCTTTGCCTTTGAAGTTCTCCGCACTGCTTCATTCAGTTCCTATTTCTTTTGTTTTGCCACAACATCAGTTACACGAGTAACCCATTGCTCTGGTGTAATTGTTCCAATTGTCAAAGCAACTGTTGCATCTTGCATTGCTTTATCAACGTCAGCAGCGAAGGAAACTGTTGGTACTACCACAGTGTCAGGTGAGGACAAGAATTTCGCAGCATCCTTAACGAAGTTAGGCGCTTTGGAAGAAGAAATGTCACCTTTAACGTTGGAAGGAGCACCACTTAGCTCAGCCCATTGAGAAGCTTGTGTTTTGGAGAATACGAATTGCATAAATGCTTTTGCAGCATCTTTGTTTTTCGCTTTTTTCGCGATACCGAAAGTAGCTGTGGACGTGTTAGCTACAACTTTTCCACCTTTATCTTGTGTAATGGATGGAATGAAACCAAAGTCAAAGCCGCCAGGAACGTCTTTCGCCATTTCGTTTGGTAACCATAGACCGTTCGGGATGAATGCGTCTTTGTGTTGTAGGAACAAGGATTGGGAATCCGTGTGGTTGATTTGTACGGATGCTTTGTCGATGTAGCCTTTATCACGCATTTGAACGATTTTATTTAGACCTTTGATGATTGCAGGGTTTTTCCAAGCTTCAAGATTGTTTGTGGACATATCTTGCAGCAATTTGTAGTCATTGTTGTTCGCAGATACGATCGCTGGAAGCAATACGCCACCGTTGATGTAGTACGGATATTTACCAGTGTGGATGAATGGATTAATGCCAGCGCCTTTGATTTTCTCACTTACAGCCAAGAATTCTTCGAAGTCTTTTGGCTCAGCCCAACCTTTGTCTTTGAAAAGAGCTTTATCATAGAAAATACCCCATGAGCTCATTACGAAAGGAATGTTGTACGTTTTACCGTCAAACAATTGTGGCTTTTGAGCTAGCAAATCAATGATTTTCTCGCCATCAACGTTTTTAGCGTCTTTAATCCAGTCAGTCAAATCTTCCAGCTGTCCGTCTGTCACCATTTGACGGTCGAACAACTCAGGTCCATCGATGTATACGAAATCAGGTGGGTTACCAGCGATCCAACGGGGTTTCATTTGTTCGTTGATTTTTGGTCCCGCACTTTCTTTAATTTTCAAATCAGGGTTTTTCGCTTGGAAATCAGCAATAACTTTTTTCCACCATTTGTCGCCGTATCCGCCAACAAAGTATTGGATTTCAAAATCACCAGTAAGTTTAGTTGAAGCTGCTGCAGTAGGAGCTGCTGAAGCTGCCGTTGTTGGAGCCACAGATGCTGCTGGTTTTGTTGTTTCTGCTGGCGTGGATTTTCCGCAACCTGCAGCTACGAGTGCCATAGATGTTGCCAAACCAATTGTTGACCATTTTTTCATGTTCATGTGATCATCTTCTCCCTTTTTTAATCATCTAATTATTTATTGGTGAAACGTGTACCCGATAGTTAAACTTCGTCTTAGTTTGCGCTACCAACCCCTTTCATGATTCATATTTTGGGAAAAATAAAAAGGGCATAGTTATAGAAGAAGACTTGCATTTCTTCTAATAACTAATGCCCTTACGGTAACATGTTATTAAAACTGACATATTCAATTGTTATCGGTGTTTCGTGTGATTAAATCTTACAATAAAATGACATGAACGTCAATACTTCTTTTTCAAACCGCTCATTTTTCTTGTTCGATGAATCCGCTTACTTATGATATGATAGAATCATCTCGTTTAATCCTAATGGAAAAGGTGATTCTTATGGCCAAACGCAAACCAGTAGCCGCTTCACGCAGACAGAAAAATGAAGTTAATATGAAAGCCATTTACTGGACAGGATCGATTTTCTTAGTGGTTATCCTAATCATGGCTTTACTGCTCATTTTGAACAATTGATTTCGTTAAAGTGATTGAAAACTTCACATTTCGAATTGTAATCGCTTTCTGTTTTCTTGTCAAGAAGAAAACTTGCAGTATTTTAAATCGTACTGTAAACGCTCTTTTTCTGAACTTACATACAAATTGGTTTCGTGTAAACACAAATAAGGAGAGGCAAGCTTCTTTCTTGCCCCTCCTTTTCTAATCCAACCATCTGTATACTTTACCAGGATTATTATCCTTCGTCTCCAAAGGTAAGCTGATTGCTTGTTGAGGTTTACCACCCCCCGCGCCAATCCCTTCCCCCGTTTCTCCCAAAGGTAACACGCCTTTCCCAATCGTCACTTTCGTTTGTTGAGGGACCATGTTATATAATTCCTCTACATCCTGTTGCAGCATTCGAATGCATCCATGTGATTCATCTTTGCCTATGCTCGCCGGCTTATTCGTCCCATGAATCGCATAAAGCGTATTGGATAACGTCATTCCGCGGCTGCCAAACTCACCATTTGATCTGCCATTCGGGTTACGCACTTTTTCACTGATCACAAATTCACCCTGCGGCGTCTTAACGCCTCCAAGACCTACTGTATAACGCCTCAGAATAAATTCTCCACTCACAACAGCCAGTTGATGCTGATCGGTATCAATGATGATCCTTAACGGCTCTAGCAACGGCTCTGACGAGGCTACGGGCTTATTGTTGCTCACTGCTAATGCCTTCTCTTCGTTTGATTGCGTAGGTTGTTCGCCAGCAGTCCCTCCCGTTAGGTTCGGTACCCCAGATCCTTTCCCACTCGTAAGTTCAGCTACCTTTTGCACTACTGTCGGAAAAGCTTCCTTCATTTGTGGAGTCAGACCTGGCAACAAATTGTCAGGATAAGGCTTTGTCAATTGCTGCGGCTTGTCCGGTAATGCCCCCGTCTTCTTTTGATAAGCTTGAATAGCACTTTGCACAATGATCGCTTCTTCACGGTCATGCATCCAAGCGGCAATAATCGGCACTAACTTTGAGCTATCGGCCACCTGACAAGCGCAAATTTGTGCCTGATAATACTTTAACACGGCTTCATTTGCACCAGCTCCTGGATGCTCCACACTAAGAAGCGGACGAACGGAGCGATGCCACTCCTTCCACAACCCATCTTTACTTGGGGGAACATCCATAATGACAGACTCCCCTGTCGCTCTAGTAGGAGGTTGTAAAATTTGTTGCAGCTTCTTCCCCCAATTGCCATCGGAGACATACAGCTTTATTTCAGGATTATCGTGCTGAATACTAGTGATCGCTGCCGCCGCTTCTTCGCCCACTATCGGCTCTGTCTCCACGATCTCCATACCATCCGATTTAGCTAGATCCATGCCCGCTGGAAGAGCTAACAGCACAAATATGATAATGAACAGCAGCCATTTCCTTCTCCTACGCGATTTGGATTGACGTTCTACTGGCACAACTACTTTGTTCAACATCGATGCTGATGAGCTGGTAGGTATAGGTCCATCCAACACTATTTTTTGCTGCTCAAAAGCTTCATATATTTCACCCGCTTGTGCAAAACAATACGCCGCCTTACCTGCTTTACCCTGCGCAGTGTATTCTCTCCCTAACAGATACCATGCCATTTTATGATCAGGATGCTCTTTGACATATTTCTTGAGATACTGAGGATCCTCGATCGGATTATGTTGGAAAAATTTATCCAATTGATCGTTTCGATTATTCGATTTCAAGCTTGCATGCCCCCAATCCAACTTGCTCTACTCTTCGTTTTATCGGCAATCGGGACACAAAGCTGAAGTCCGAATAGAAAAAGGCTTGGTCAGAGAATTACCCCTGCCAAGCCTTTTCTGATCTCAAGCTTTTTTCGAATAAGATTTCACACGTAAAATGGCTGTTTGATTCGAAGCATCCCATTGAACATCCAAGCCGATCTGTTCAGCGAAGAAGCGAATAGGCACATAGGTACGATCTTGTTTCACATAAGGGGATACATCCGTCTCTTGCTTAAAATCTGGCACGCCAGCTTGCTTACGTACGATCCCCTTTTCACCAATGGTTAACTCAACGCTCAGATCGCCTTTGGATAGCTGCACAACAGACTTACCAGCCCGCTCCACATAAGTAACCTTATAACCAAACGTTTCACTGATCGCACGAACAGGCACCATCGTACGTCCATCTTGAATTTCCGGTTGCGCATCAAATGAGATTAGCTTATTGCCGCTAACCACCTTAACATGCCCATCATTCGAGACATTCTCAGGCAAACGATATGGCGTTATTTTGCGAATTTTGTTATTGGAAGCATCCGCTACAATCAGATTGCCTTGCGTTGTGGCCAGCACATCCGAAGGATTGTAGAACTCAGCGGATTGCTCTACGCCGTCCGTTTCTCCCGTTTGAAGCGTTCCTGAAATTGTCGTGACTTTCCCATTCAACAGATAGCGAATCGAATGATTCAAGCTATCCGCAATGAGAAGGCCACCCTCCGAGGTCACAGCTAGCCCTTTCGGGAAGTCAAACTTCGCTTTCAAGGCATCGCCATCTGCAAAATCACCTTCTGCATATAACTCATTTTTCCCATATATCGTAGAAGCGCTAACCGTAGGAGTTGATCCTGCAATCGTCGATACAAGTCCCGAAGCGAAATCAATATAACGGATACGTTGATTACCCGTGTCGCTTACATAAAGATTCCCTTTGCCATCGAGCGCAAGTCCAGAAGGCTCATTGAAAGTAGCAGTTGAAAGGGGGCCGTCGAAATATTCCCCTGCGAATGAAGCTTCACCAGGACGGACTTGTATTACACGGGAAACCGGTGCTGTAAGAGTTGTTACACGACCATCCACAGCGATTTTACGTATCGTATGATTGAGAGCGTCCGCCACATAAACGGAGCCGTCCGCACCAATGGCGATATCACTTGGGTGATTAAAGCTAGCTTCCGAACCTTTACCGTCTTTATTTCCAGGAACACCGTTCCCGGCAACTGTTGAGACATTCCCATTCACGTCGATCTCACGGATCGCATGATTGCCAGCATCCGCTACATAGACATTACCTTTGGCATCCAAAGCAAGCCCCGTTGGCTCGTTAAAAAAGGCTTCAGTTGCTTTCCCATCAAGGAGCCCCCCTGTCGGGAATCCCTGACTGTTCTTCAAAATGGCGAACTCTGGACCAGCAAACGTGGTGACTTGACCATCCTTCACTTTACGAATCACATGGTTGCGTGTATCGGCAATGAGTAGGCTGCCATCAGCAAGCTGTAGTACACTGCTCGGGGCACGAAATGCCGCTTGTAAAGCATCGCCATCCCGATCTTCAAAATCGCCGATTCCCGCTAAGGTCGATATGTCGGAAAGAATCTGACCATTGCTTGATTTCAACGCATCAGCATCTAAACCTGCAGCCCAAGCCGACGAGCCTCCAAGCAAAGTTGCTACAATCATACTTGAAACAAATATCTGTTGTAATGGTTTCATAGGATCTCCTTTATATCTAGTGAACTTTACTAATCTCGATTCTCAGATCCTTCAACATCCGCCGGCACAATCAGCGGAAGGTCAGCTAAAGTTAATTTCTCGAATGTTTGACCAATCTTCTTAACGATCACGATTTTACCAACACGAATTTGGTCATCATAAATGGAAGCCATAGGAATACTGACTAACATTGATTTCTTGGAAGCAGACACTTGAGTGCCATTCCCAAATTTGGTTACAGCATAAACGAGCTCACTAGTTCCTTCACTATCATACTCTTTGATATAGTCGGCACTCGTTGAAGCGTCTGTTTTGTAGAAAATATCTTTATTTTTTAGAGGTATAAATGGAAGATACCCCGTGTGTGAGCCATACAGTAAATGAACTTCTACGGCATAAATATCATTAATTCCAGTAAGGTCAATATTCAGATAATAAGAATTCGGAGGTGACCCCTCATTTGGTCCTTCCGTATTTAACAGCGTTAGTGGTACAACGATTTCTTCCGGGTCAATTGCCACAGTACTCAAACTAACTGAAGGCGTTAATGGCGGGTCTACGACAGGATCAGGGTCAGTCCCTGGGCTAGTGCCTGGATTGGTGATAGGGTTGTTATTGTTCCCTTTATTAGCTTCCGCCTGCGCTGCTTCAAATGCCTTCTTCTCTTGCTCTGATAAAATGGCTTTTAATTTCGCTTCCGCCTCAGCCTTTGCTTTCTCCTCAGCAGCTTTCTTTGCATCCTCAATCTTTTTCTTTTCTTCTTCTAGTTTCTTCAACGCAGCAGCAAGCTTAAGCTTAGCTTCCTCTGCTTTTTTATCGCTTTCCAGCTTTGCTTTCAACTTCGCTTCTTCAAGCTTTTTCAACTCTTCTTGTTTCTTTTTCTCTAATTCAGAATCCACTCCTGCCGTTTTATCAAGCGGTTTGACTTTAGATAGATCAAGCTTTTTATCTTCTTGTGTGATCTTCTTATTCGTTTCTTCAATAATTTTATCTAATGCCTTTTGATCTAATTTCTTCTCAGCCAATGCTTCTTTAGCAATATTACCAATCAAGTTCTCTAAATTTTGCTTCACTTTATTTAAATCCGAGAGATTCTTAATACTCAGGGTCGTTTGATCACCAAAAACAACGCCTGCTTCAATTTCCTTTTTCTTTTTAGCAATAAACTCTTCGTTTTCTTTATCAATCTCCGCTTTGTTTAACAACAGCTCTGCAATAATTTCTGGAGATGCTTGTTTGATAAAATCTTCTAAATCAAAAAACTCCACTTTCAAATCCAAATCCGATGTTTCATCGCGATTATCCAACGAGATTTCTTGCGTCGGATTTAAGTATGTAATCGTTGTAGTTTGTGTTTCATCCGAATTCGACGTTACTGTCGAAGCCGAAACTCTACCTGACCCTACAGCCATTTTGGTTTTACCAGAAACAGGATCAACCGAAACGAAGAATTGTGTTCCACGTACACCCATTACTGCTGTTGGCGTTTCAATCTCAAATTCATCATCAGCTCCCGCTAACGATTTCACCTTGACCCACATAGAACCTGCCCAAACTTTAAGCTTGGATTTCTTATTTCCATTCGAAGAATTGAGATCTGATACATTTAATTCGGCATTGTCACTTAATGTAACATCTGCATCACCACTAGCTAAGTTCAGAGTTACCGAGGAGCTATCCCCCGTATAAACGGTATCCCCTTGGTTTAAACTCATATTTTCATATGCATCATAAACTTTTGAGCCGCCGCCTTTTTTAATAGTCACGTCTCCAGATAATGCCGTGATAATAGCAACGCGGACCGTTTTGGCATCCACCGGCTTAACTAACAGCACAGATATTAAACTAAATATCAAGCTAAAGCTTAACAAAATTGATATAAATGATTTCTTTGTCATTCCCACTCTGCATGCCTCCCAGCAACTCTATTTATGCCCGATCACTTCATACACAGCAACCGGTTTTTCTTTTCCTTTTACTTTAATCTCACCGATGGATTCGATCTCAAAGAGGCCTTTGACACGCTCATACGTCTGCTCACTAATTAAAATTTGCCCTGGTTTGGCATTGGATTCAAGGCGGGCTGACAAGTTAACGGTATCTCCGATAGCTGTGTAATCCAACCTCAAATCTTCAGAGCCAATGTTCCCAACAACCGCAGGACCACTATTAATCCCCAAGCCAAATTTCACACCGATGCCATAATTCTTAATCAACTTCTGCTCAAGAATATCGGCTTGAGACTTCATCTCGATCGCTGCACGCACAGCCATTTCAGGATGATTCTCATACTCAATTGGAGCGCCAAACATCGCCATAACGCCATCACCAATGAACTTATCTAACGTGCCATTAAACTTAAAGATCGCTTTCGTACATACATCTAAATATTCATTTAACACCTGAATCACCTGCTCAGGCTCTAACCGTTCCGACATCGGTGTAAATCCGCGAATATCAACAAATATCAATGAAATATCTTTGCGGCTTCCACCAAGCTTCACATCTTCACCTGATTGAAGAAGCTCGTCCACAACGGTTTTGGAAACGAAGCGACCGAAAATACCTGTGACCCGATTTCTTTCTTTTCGTTCTTCTAAGTAATGGCTTACTAATGACCATACATAGATGGTAACTAGCGCAAATTGTGGATACACCAGTGGTAAGAACAAAGATCCAATACTATAGAATCCTAACCAAACAAGGCCATAGACCAGGAACAGACCTATGAAAATGAATAGCGCCGTCTTACCATTGAACTTCTCGAACAAGACAATAGCTAGTAAGGAAATAAGTAGAATAATCGCGATACCAGCCGATTTCGAAGCATCATTATAAAAAACACTCTCTAGCAGGGTTTGAATCATATTCGCATGAATTTCAATCCCGAACATCTTCACCGAAGAGATTGGTGTCGGATATTCATCTTGCATGGCCGTTACAAAGGGGCCTACAAGCACAATGCTTCCCTTCAGGGGTAATGGCTTTGTACTATTAAGTACATCAACGAATGAGAGCAATTCATAGCCCGTTGTCGCATCTACCTTCTGTCTTGGCATCGTGAAGAACTCTGTCGTCACTTGATTTCTCTCGTTGGTTGGCACGACTTCATTCCCGCGCAACCATTCTCCAGTTGCTGCATCACGCTTTACTTTTTCACTATCTTCCAAAACTAAATTCGCTAGAGCCACACTGAATGCCGGTATGTATGTACCTTTCTCATCAGGCAAACCGACGGGCAGCTTACGCGCTTTACCATCCTTATCAACAAACACATTGATATGGGCCATTTGATCTCTCTTGGTCGTTAGAGTTGCGGAAGGATAATCAATTCTCTCAGGAACTAGATCGCCTGCGGACTGTTGTTTGGAGGGGTAATTGATTTGTACTGGCAAAATAATATTGTTGTACTTCGCTAGCACATCGGCTAACGCTTTATCATCAGCAGGGTTCTTCGACGGTTCCGCAAGCACAACGTCGATCCCAATCGCCGCTACACCGGATTGCTCCAGCTTTTCAATGACTTGCGCATATGTACTTCGATCCCACGGAAACTTTCCGATGGCAGCAAGCGATTTATCATCAATTTTCACAATCTTGATGCGATCATCCGGCTGACGCTCATCAACGGATTTCGCGCCACGCAAAATATCTTGGAGAGGACCTTCGACAAAGTAAAACAAGCCGCTCGAGTTCACTGTGTAGAAATATGTCGAAAACACCATTAATAGGAGTCCTACTACTAAAGTCTTAATCCATTTCTTCTTACCCATATATTCCTCCCAGAGTTTACTAGTTTCATTGTAAGATGCTATCTACGAATTGGCAATAAATTGTTACAAATTTCACACTTTTTCAGCAAAAAAAGAGCCCGTTCCTTTTCAGGAAACGAGCTCTTTCGACATTTTGTGGGTTTTCACAAAATGATTTTAAATTATGATTAGCTAAAAGGTGAATCCGCAACTTTAATGGAGTCAGTTGGGCAGCCATCTTGAGCATCTTGCAGATCATCAAATAGATCTTCAGGAATTTCTGTAACCCCTTTGTTTCCATCACCATCAAAAATCACTTCTGCCAAACCTTCATCATCGTAATCATAGATATCTGGAGCTGTAGCTCCGCAAGCGCCGCAAGCGATGCAAGTATCTTTATCAACGAATGTATACTTAGCCATGTTTTCTACTCCTCCTCAAATTATCCTCATTGTAAAATATAATATAAATACGGACAAAGTTCAAACCTTAAAATTGACAATCCACAAAATATTGCTCAATAAAGTCCGCAATTCCACGGATATCATTCAAATTGAAGCGTGGATGTGCGAGGTCATCTTCTAGATTAGAGAGATCAGTCGCAACCGCAATGGGAGTTGGCACTGATCCTTTAATCATTTCTCTCTGCTCTATTGTACGATAGACTGCAATCTTTGGATGCTTTTCCCGCTTAAACCCTTCAATAAAAATATAATCAAGATGGGCAAAAGCTAGTAATTGTTCTTCTAAGCTCGGCGTTTCCTTTTTCTCATATACGTGTATGGCATCCGGAGAGAGTGTCACCACAACGTCTGCGCCTGACTCGGCGTAAATCGTTGAGTCGGCTCCTTTCGCTTCTTTATAATGTCCATGCGCATCATGTTTCATAACCGCAATCCGATGGCCGCGTAGCTTCATTTCAATTGTAAGCTTAGCTACCAACGTTGTTTTCCCACTATTGGAAAATCCCGCGAAGCCCACACAATGAGCCATGTTCCTCACTCTCCTATTTCGTTATGTAGCGGATTATTTCGTAAATGATCCATTTGCAAGGATGTCCCTCTCACCTTATGATTACGAATCAAGGAAGATGGATCATCGCTCATCATTCCCGCTGTCAGAATGACACCTTCGCCAAATTTATCCCTTAGTCCATCCATCACTTTATTCAAATTCTCCCTGCGCGGCTGTTTCTCATAATCGAATAAATCTAGCTGGACGTAGGATTCTTCCTTGGCAATTAAATTTTGCAGGGTGATACCCAAGAGTCTTACTGGATTTCCATCCTCCCACTGATGATCATATAGCTGGCAGGAGGTTCGATAAATATCGTCCATATGCTCGGTTGGCGTTGACAGCGTAAGCGATCTAGTAATCGTCCTCATCTCTGGATCACGGATGGTAACTTGAATAGTAGAAGTCATAAGCTCTTGCCTACGCAGCCGCCTCGCTACCTGATCAGCTAGATTCAGTAAGACGCGATGAATTTCGACACGATCCGTATAATCCCGCGGTAATGTCGTCGTATGTCCGATCGACTTGCTCTGCTCCTGTTCCGGATTCACAGGTGAGGGATCAATCCCATTGGCAGAGCGCTTTAAGTGCGCTCCCAACACGCCGAAATGCTTATTCAACAGAGAGTCGTCCCCGACGGCTAACTGCCCTAACGTATGGATACCTAGCCGCGTAAGCTTCTCCGCTGTTTTTTTACCGATTCCATATAAATAATTGCATGGCTTATCCCAAAACACAGACGGCACATCCCGAAGCCGCAAAACCGTAATTCCATTCGGCTTCTTCATATCTGAACCCATCTTAGCCAGCAGCTTATTAGGAGCAACTCCAATGGAGCATGGCAGCTTCAATTCTTGCATAATTCTTTTTTGAATACTATTCGCGATTTCAAGTGGTGTTCCAAACTGCTTAGAACCTGTAATATCTACAAAACACTCATCGATAGACATAGATTCTACCATCGGTGAATATCCATAGACTACCTGCATAAACCGCCTGGAGAAATTACGATAGAGATCAAAATCAGGTCTGATTAAGATGAGATCCGGACATATTTTCAGCGCTTGCCTAACTTGCATCCCTGTCCTGATCCCTAGCTTGCGTGCTGCATATGATGAAGTAACGATAATCCCCTTACGAAGCTCAACACTCCCCGCAACAGCAAGAGGCTTTCCTTTATATAAGTCAGGCTCTACAGCCTCGTGAACCGAACAATAGAAAGCATTCATATCAATATGTAAAATGACTCTGCCTTGCTTGGGATAATGATGCTCTACCGACACCATATTCACGACCTCCCAGTTATAGTGAAACAGAATTCAGAGCCTTCTAACTCGAGTGAAACATATCCAACCTGAGATGTCAAAAAAATAATCATACAAGCATACGCAATTTTACGTTATGATGTCTTTAGCTGTACATTTATGTTATAATCGTAAATTATACATTAACGCTTTAAAGCAAGCGAAACTACACACATCACTTACAACGAAGTCACTTTGCTAGCTTTTGAAGGAGGAACCCATGCCAACATCAGTCAAAATCTTCGACACAACCCTTAGAGACGGAACTCAAGGAGAAGGTATCTCCCTATCCGTCGAGGATAAAATCAAAATTGCCCGTAAGCTCGATGAGCTTGGGGTTCATTATATTGAAGGCGGATGGCCGGGCAGCAACAGCAAAGACATTGAATTCTTTGAGCGCGCCCGCACGATGATTTTCACGAATGCCAAAATCACCGCGTTCGGGAGCACAAGGCGGAAAGACTCGCTTGCCGCGGATGACATTAACCTCAACAGGCTCGTTGAATCAGGTGCGCAAGTCGCCACGATTTTCGGTAAGTCATGGGACTTTCATGTGACGACAGCTATTCAAACAACGCTCGAAGAAAATTTGAATATGATTTATGATTCCGTTCTCTTTTTGAAAAACAGCGGGATGGAAGTCATTTATGATGCCGAGCATTTCTTCGATGGCTACAAAAACAATCCGGATTATGCGCTGCAAACAATCAAAAAGGCTCAGGACGCAGGAGCTGATTGGATTACGTTGTGTGACACGAATGGCGGATCCTTGCCGAACGAGATCACAGCAATCGTAACGACAGTTACGCAGCACGTCTCTACGCCAGTGGGTATTCACGCTCATAATGACTGTGAATTAGGTGTAGCAAACTCGCTAGCTGCCGTACAAGCCGGTGCCAGACAAGTTCAAGGGACCATTAACGGCTACGGAGAGCGTTGTGGTAATGCGAACCTAAGCTCGATTATCCCTAACTTACAATTGAAACTTAATTATGAAGTCATCTCTACCGATCAATTGAAGTCACTTACATCCGTCTCGAGATATATCAGTGAAATCGCCAACATGCATATGCCTGTTAACCAACCGTATGTTGGGAATGCGGCATTTGCTCATAAAGGCGGCATTCATGTTTCTGCCATCCTCAAGGATGCCAGCACGTATGAACATACGAAGCCTGAACTTGTAGGAAATAAACAGCGCGTGCTTGTTTCTGAGCTCGCTGGCCAAAGTAATGTACTTGTTAAGGCACAAGAACTAAACTTGGATTTCAACAGAGAACATCAGAAGACCAAAGATGTCATCGAGAAGATTAAGGACATGGAGCATCAAGGCTACCAATTCGAAGGCGCTGACGCTACACTGGAGCTTCTGCTTCGCGAGGCTTTCGAAGGTCTTGAAGAAATCTTTACGCTAGAATCCTTCAAAATGCTCGTAGAGAAATCAGCCAATCACTCTGTTGTCTCTGAAGCCATCGTCAAAGTGAAGGTTCACGGCGAAACGATCTATACCGCAGCTGAAGGCAATGGCCCGGTAAATGCACTTGATAATGCTTTACGGAAAGCACTCATTCAATACTATCCGGACATCAAGAACGTTCATCTTTCCGATTATAAAGTACGTGTACTTGACGAGAAAGGTGCGACAGCCGGTAAGGTTCGCGTTTTGATGGAATCTACGGATTTCAATTCCACTTGGAACACACTCGGTGTGTCCAGTAACATCATCGAAGCAAGTTGGTATGCACTTGTTGACAGCTTGCGATATGCCCTAATCAGTAGAAAGCGTGTAGAGCCTGCTAATAAAGAGCAACAGGAACGATTAGGTTTAGTGAATCACTAATGGGTACGAAAAAGCTGCAAGAGCATTATGGCTCTTTGCAGCTTTTTTTGCGTTATCTCATTCCTCTTTGAGAAGACTCGCCATCCTCTTGTCGAGTTCTTTCGGGGAAAGCACATGAATAATTTCGCGAATCACACCATTTTTATCAATCAGAAAGCTCGTTGGAATTGCAATAACCTGATAGGTATCCGCATTTGCCCCTTGTTTATCAAGGAGTACAGGGAATGGGTATTGATATGTGTCCACGAATTTTTTGATATTGTCCATTTTATCCCCAGGCGTCACATTGACCGCATAAAGATCAAATTTCCCTTCATATTTCTTATACAAATTCACCAAATCTGGCGCTTCTTCCTCACACGGACCACACCAGGATGCCCAGAAATTCACAAACATCGGCTTCTCGCGCGGCCCGCCAACGGAATACTCTTTTCCATCCAACCCTTGCAAGGTAAAAGGAGGAGCTAAGAAATTCACTTTCGCCGCTTGTTCACTCGGCATCATGGTTTGTTCATTTTCATTCCGTACATTTTGATAAATCGCAAAGCTCGCCAATAAAGCGACGAAAGCAATCACGATGAGATTCTTCTTCACAGCATCAACCTCCACTCCCTCTATATTATCTCCAAATTAGCTAAAATTCCAACATCACGATCCTGAAGTATGCTTTCATTCCATTAGGGAAAAGTAAACCTACTCTTTGCGATGAAAGGAAACGTTATAATGAAACAAGCTTCAATGACAACTAAGGGTAAAACTTCCTTAAATAAAATGAGAATTTACGAACATGAACAGTCGTCCGATAAAAAAGAGAAAGACGCAAGTGAGAAGGGGAGCGTTTGGCAATATCTTGCGATTGCCTCCATCCCTTTGGTGCTTGTACTTGGCAATTCCATGCTGGTTCCAATACTGCCTGACTTGCAGGAGAAAATGAACATCTCCCGTTTCCAAAGCTCTCTGACTATCACCTTGTTTTCACTGACAGCAGGCATCCTTATCCCGGTATCCGGTTATTTATCCGATCGATTCACACGCAAAGCCGTTATTATACCTTCGCTCATCGTATATGGGGCTGCCGGGATTCTTGCCGGGCTCGGAGCCGTTTGGAACTCTTATCCCATCCTTATAGCCTCCCGTGCTATTCAAGGGCTTGGAGCCGCAGGTACAGCCCCAATTGCGATGGCACTAGTTCGTGATATTTATAAAGGTCCCACAGCCAGTAAAGCCCTCGGACTTATCGAAGCCTCCAACGGAATCGGCAAAGTTGTGAGTCCTATTCTAGGTTCCCTACTTGCGTTAATCATCTGGTTTGCACCTTTCTTTGCCTTCCCACTTTTTTGTTTACTTGCGCTGCTCGCAGTTATTTTTATGATCAAAGAACCTGCCAAAGAGAAGGAAGCCGAACCACTTAGCCAATATTTGAAACAGATCAAAACCATCTTGAAGAGCAAAGGTCATTGGCTGCTACCCGCTTTTGTAGCTGGCTCGATCACTTTATTCATTTTATTCGGTGTACTATTCTACCTCTCTCAGATTTTAGAAGAGAAACCTTACAGCATTGAAGGTGTACGCAAAGGGCTTGTTCTCGCAATCCCGTTGCTTTGCCTTGTTATTACCTCCTATACCACGGGAGCTAAAATCAAACAAAACGGCAAGCTCATGCGCTGGCTCATGAATATCGGACTTTTATCCATGGTAGCATCTCTTACATTGGCTACTTTCTTAAATGGGAACCTGTATGTGTTCATTGGCTTATTATCGTTCAGCGGGATAGGGACAGGACTCCTTCTCCCATGCCTAAACACGCTCATAACCGGATCAGTTGAACGTGAGCAGCGCGGTATGATCACTTCCCTTTATAATAGCTTACGATTTATTGGAGTCGCCTTCGGTCCTCCACTCTTTGGTTGGCTTATGAGCATCTCTCATAAAACACTTTTTATCACAGTCGCCTCTCTGTCATTACTTATGCTGGCCATAGTATTTTTCTTCATCAAGCCCGAGGCAGAACTGAAAGAACAAACGTGATATACTAACCTCATGTCATGCAAAGTGAGGGAGGGAGCGCAAGTGAGCCTACATTTAACTAAGCAGTTATATGACGAATTGGTCTCATACAGTAGGCACTCACTCCCGAACGAAGCTTGTGGCATTCTGCTTGGGGAATCCTCATCCTACCCATCCGATGATCTGCATGCACTCACGTTCATACCTCTTCGCAATCACGCCTTGCATCCAACAAAACAATTCGCCATCTATCCCATCGATTTGATTCCCTATCTAACGGATAAAAGTCGCTCTGTCGTCGGTATCTTTCATTCACACCCCACTGCCGCGCCAGTGCCTTCTGCTGAAGATCTCTCAACACTCTGGCACACCATTCCAACTTACTGGATCTTATCGTTACAAAACGAAGCGAATCCGAACCTTCAGGTCTATTCCCTAAAAAAAACCACCACTACCGCATATCACAAACTTTCGTTTGTCATCGGTCAATGATGGCTTAATAAAGCATATAAATCTCCTAGCGTATCTACATCTCTCGCTCTTACTTCGCCCATTAATCGGGACCATAATTGTGCTGTCATCAGGGCATCCTCAAGTGCATGATGCCTCACTGTAACTGGGACGTCGTAAGCATGCAGAAGTGAGTCCAAGCTCAAGTTTTTCCGTTTGGGCATAAGCCATTTCGCAATCATCATAATATCTAAGACACGATGGGATAAACTTACTTTTGACGTGCGCCACAACGCGGAGTTCAAAAAGTTTTTATCATGCCCAATGGCATGCGCGACCAAGATTTTCTGTTGAACGAATTCTAAGAAATCACTTAATACACCGATTAAATCAGGAGCATCGCTAGCCATTTCATTCGTTATGCCAGTTAACTTCACAATCTCATCTGGAATTTTCCGTTTCGGGTTCACCATTTTATAAAAAGTATCATGTGTCTGCACTTCACCGCCAATAACAGAGACAGCGCCGAATGAAATAATTTCATCACCGTTATAAGGAGAGAATCCCGTCGTTTCCAGATCAAACACCACAATTTCCATCGAATGCAAAGGAATTTCAAATAGAGAATCCTTCCGTTGCTCTTTCAACATCGACCGAATAAAAGCCATTTGCTGTGCACTTTGTGCATCAAACATTGAGGTTAAGGCCGGTGTTAAACCACCCATCTTATATAAATGCCACATACGACCTGCTGGACGCATATCCTTCACGCGATTCACCTCTCCCTACATACAATGAAACGTGATTTCCGATTCCGATATATCTAACCTTTTTCTCTCTCTATGTGTGACCCTATGGATTTACTGACGTACTTCTGCAAGGCAATTCCTGTCCGCAGACATCGTTTTAATTGCGATCGAATCTCTTTGTTAAGTTGTTCCGCAGAAAGCTTACCTCTTGTCGTATACTTCTCCTCATCTAACTGAAAGGGAGTACTGTCTCTTAACTGTAAAGCGATAGAAAAAGCTACTTCCCACTCGCTTGCTAACTGATCCGATACAACCCCGTTTACTTTAAGCTGCTTAATTCGCTCAATTGTTGAAGTGGCAAGAATTCCCGCTCTTATGGCAAGCAACCGAATCCCATTAACAATCGGAATATAAGCGCCGTATTTGATATCAAATCCGCCAGCATCTTCGCCATATCTCTCTGTAATCAAATGCCCCAATACACCTACCGAAATTTTGTGATGCAGCGTGTTCGACAACAAATATTTCAAGAGACTAGGATTCTCCTTCACATAAGCAAGAAAAGACTGTTTCAGCTTTATCACCAACGCTTCGGAACCATAGATACAGCGCATATCCGCCATAATGAGTAAATACCGTACATTTTCCCAATCTGGCTCCTTACACCAACCTAGCATCATTTCCGTGTATCCTTGCAGCGACTTACGCCATTGTGGATTACTCGAAATAACATTCCCTTCACAAGGGGGGTACCCTAATACATCCAAACCTTGAAGAATATACGTGGTAAGCTTATCAAAATAAGCATCTAATTCCTCTTGCGAATGCGTTTCACTATTTCCATAAATAAGTCCGTTATCCTGATCACTCCAGAGGGTCTGTTCCCTTCTACCGCCACTGCCCATTAGAATAAAAGCATAGGAAACAGGCGGCTTTCCGTAACCTTCATCCTCCAGTAAATGCTCTGCAATCTGAGCCGTCCGTTGAATCATCGCATCATGTACTTGATTGATGTGCTGCCCTGTCTCTGGAGTATAGGAAAAAAGGAGATGCTCCCGAAACATCTCATGCACCTGATCTCTGGTTATTCGCATCTCATCGAATTGCTCCGATTGATGAACGCGTTCCAGGATCCGTTCCATTGAGAGATGATTCATGTTGCATCCCCTTTGCTCTAGTAGAAAGTATATGTGTTGTTAAACGGACACTCCGTTTTGAGCTGCTTTTTTCATTTGTTCAGGATATCCGTATGAACCATGCTCAGACAGATCCAGACCAATGATTTCTTCTTCTTCTGTAACACGAAGACCGATTGTCGCTTTAAGAATACCTAAGATAATGAAGGAAAGAACAAGTACGAATGCTAGAGCTCCAGCAAGACCTAGTGCTTGAATACCTAATTGGTGGAAGCCACCGCCGTAGAATAAACCTGCACCACCGATACCAACCTTCGCAGATAGCTCAGGAGTTGCGAACAAACCAGTGGAAAGTGTACCCCAGATACCAGCGATACCATGTACGGAGAATGCATAGATCGGATCGTCAATTCCAGCTCTTTCGAACCATTGCGCTGTGAAGAAGGTCACGATACCAGCAACTGCACCGATTACAAGAGCAGCCCAAGTGTCTACGAACGCACACGCTGCAGTGATAGCAACAAGTGCCGCTAGAACACCATTCAACATGCTAGGAATATCTGCTTTACCAAAGTACATCCAAGAAATAATTAGTGCAGCCACGCCACCTGCAGCAGCAGCCATATTCGTAGTCAATGCGATATAACCGAAGAACCCATCACCCATTGCACTTAGCGTACTACCTGGGTTGAAACCGAACCAACCGATCCAAAGGATGATAACACCGAGAACAGACAATACTTGGTTGTGACCAGGAATCAAGTTTGGCGTTTTATCTTTATTATATTTGCCAATACGAGGTTTAAGCAAGATCGTTGCAACCAAAGCTGCTGTTGCACCTTGTAAATGAACTACTGTTGAACCCGCGAAATCTTGCATGCCCAATTTGCTCAACCAGCCGCCGCCCCATACCCAGTGCGCTACGATTGGATAGATAATTACGGTGAACAAAATTCCGAAGATGAAGTAAACAGGAAGTTTCGCTCTTTCTGCGAATCCACCCCATGCGATTGCAAGGGAGACACCAGCGAAAGCAAGTTGGAACAAGAATTTAATACCGATAGGAACATCAGAGAAGGAAAGAGATCCGAAAGCTGCAGCAGCTTGATCTTCTAAACCTGTTACAAAGAAGCCCGTTTCTCCGAAGAATGCATTTCCATCACCGAAGGCAAAACCAAACCCTACAGCCCAGAATGCAATGGCACATAATCCGAAAGTTAAAATCGTTTTACCGGCTACGTGACCGGCATTTTTCATTCTAGTTGACCCCGCTTCTAAAAGTGCAAAACCAGCTTGCATGAAAATGACTAAGATTGCTGCTAACATTACCCACACTGCATCAATTGCACTCTGTAATTGTGGTGCTGTTGCCTCATCCGCTGCAAATGCGAGTGTAGGGAACAATAATGACATAAGACCGAAAGCTAACAACAATTTCTTAACCATACGACCACTTCCTTTAATGTTAGATTAAGTAACATGTAATGAAACTCTTAATGTCATTATATACATGTTATTTGGGTTTGACAATAGGATTTTCGTTAAAAAATTGATAAAAGCGAAAAATAACCTGACATCAAACAGGCATAATTCGTGTTTCGGCTCATAGGCGATCAAAAAACATCCCATTTACACCATTATCCAATGTCAGCTTTGCGAAGCATCACGTTTGACTGTACGGTTTATTATCAGTTATCATGTTTATATAGAAGAAAGAAAATCAAACCATTGGAGTAGAGGTGAATTTAGCATGGGGAATGAGAAGCTTTATAAAATTGGAGAGCTCGCTAAGCTTGCTGATGTAAGCCCTCGAACCATTGATTACTACACCAAGCTGAGCTTAATCGAACCAGAGAAGAGATCCGATACGAACTATCGCCTTTACAGTAGTGAAACCTTGCATCGACTCAAACGTATTGAATCGATGAAGAACGAGAAATATACCTTAGAGGAAATCAAAGTACATTTACAACAATGGAGTAAAGTGACCTCCGATGATACGGTGACAGATAAGCTTACATCACTTCAATTGCATCTTGAACAATTAATGAAGGAAGCCAAAGAGCTTAGCCCACTAGTTCAGCAATTGAAGCCTAAACAACTGAAAAAGCTGTATCACATTCTAACCCAACCTACCGCCGCTTGTATCGAAGCACTTATTGTCCTTCTAGGTAAAAATCCGTTCTCATAATTGAATTACGGAGGAGTGCCCTATGTTTTTTCACCCAATGGATTTTCTAATTATCATTGCATTTGGCCTTTCCATGTGGGCTTCATTCCGAGTGCGTGGTACATTCAACAAATGGTCGAGTGTACCCGTCTACTCTCGCATGACAGGAGCCGAAGCAGCAAGACGAATGTTAGATGCTAACGGCCTATACGATGTACCGGTTGAAGCTGTTCCTGGAACACTGACAGACCACTACGATCCAATGGCTCGAGCTGTACGGTTATCAGAACCCGTCTACTTCCAGAGCTCCATCTCAGCCGTGTCCGTCGCTTGTCACGAAGTAGGTCATGCCATTCAACATCAAGTTCATTATCCAATGCTTGTCGCAAGACACAAGATGTTTCCCGTTGTTAACTTCGCTTCCGGTGTAGCGCCTATCTTGATCCTAGCGGGTTTCTTTTTTCAAAGTATCCCTTGGTTACTGGAACTCGGCATTATCTTCTTCGCCGTAGCCGTAGCTTTTCAATTAGTTACGTTACCCGTTGAATTTAACGCCAGCAACCGAGCACGCAATGAAATGGTTGCTCAAGGCTTCATCTCTAATGAAGAAGAACGTGGCGTAGCTAAGGTATTAAATGCTGCTGCATTAACCTATGTGGCCGCGGCATTAATCTCTGTGCTTGAGCTTCTGAAATATATTATGATCTTCAATGGCCGCAATAACGACGACTAAAGTTAAAAGCTCTCCCATTCGGATGCTAAGGCACCTGATAGGAGAGCTTCTTTTATTTGAAATATTCATATAGAAAACGCCGAAACACCTCAGCCACCAGTGGCAGCTTCACATCCTTACGACAAATCAATCCAACTGTCCTTGTAACTTGCGGATCCGTCACACGAATCTTAACAGGCTGCGTTTGACCACTTTCCAATAAAGCCATTGCTGGGAGCAAGCTGACACCCATACCCGCGGCAACAAGACCTCGAATTGTATCCGTCTCTTCACCCTCGAACTCAATCTTAGGTACGAAGCCCGCCTTGTGACAAGCCTCCATCACAATTGTACGCAGCGTATATTCTTCACTAAACATAACAAAGGGCTCATTCTTCAACTGTTCGAGCCGAATTGACGTGTAGTCTGCAAGAATATGATTGGAAGGAATAATCGCGTACAGCTCTTCCGTCAACAATATCTCACCTGTCACATGCTCGTGTGATTCTGGAAAAGGAGAAATAAAGGCAAGATCGATCTCACCTTTCGATACATCACGAATCAAAGACGTGTATGTACCTTGACGTAATCGAAACTTCACATTGGGATGATTTTTCTTAAAAGCCGCGACAACGGCTGGAAGTAAATTAATGACTAGGCTGTGCGGGAATCCAATACGAATCTCACCTGCTTCTGGATCGAGAAACTCGTGTATTTCACCCACCGCACGCTCTAAGTCCGTGAGAATGCCTTCAACCCTGCTTAGAAACAAATGCCCCACAGAGGTCAAATGTAAATTACGGCCTTTTTGAACAAATAATTCGACCCCAAGCTCCTCTTCCAGCAAATGAATTTGCCGACTAACCGCAGATTGCGCCACATGCAATTCTTCCGCCGCTTGGGTCACATGTTGCTTTCTAGCTACCTTCACAAAATATTGCAATTGTCTTAATTCCACGTGAGTAAATCCCCCGACTTCACTACTTGATGACTAAATTGACCAAACGAAACGCGTTCTTTGACTCCGATTATAGCTCTATAGCAACAATTGGACAACTTATCTGGAAAAAGCTTATAATAAGTGAGTTGTTATTTAGCATGGATAATAAAGGAGGAAAACATTCAATGGCACAAGAACGTACTGGTGTTGCTACCCTGAAAAGCAATCCTATCACTTTGGTAGGTCCCGAAATCAAAGTAGGTGACAAAGCACCTAACTTCACAGTTAACAAAGATTTGATGACACAAGTTACACTTGCTGATTACGCAGGTAAAGTAAAATTGATCTCCGTAGTTCCTTCTTTGGACACAGGCGTTTGTGATGCACAAACACGTCGTTTCAATGAAGAAGCAGCTGGCCTAGGCGACAATGTTGCTGTTCTTACAATCAGCGTTGATCTTCCTTTCGCACAAGCTCGTTGGTGCGGTGCTGCAGGCATCGACAAAGTAATCACATTGTCCGATTACAAAACAAAATCCTTTGGCGAAGCATATGGCGTACTAATTAAAGAAATCCAATTGGATATGCGTGCAATTTTCGTTATCGACGCTAATGACACTGTTCAATACGTTGAATACCTTGGCGAAATGACGGCTCACCCGAACTATGAAGCAGCTGTTGAAGCTGTTAAAAAATTAGTTTAATCCACACAAATAAAACAGCAAGGAGGCCAAGCTTCCCTGCTGTTTTTGTTATCCATCGATTTTATATGAAGCAAGCTTACGGTCTAATTGTCTATAAATATCTAATATTGTACGATAATTGGATCCAAGATCCCCCATAGAACCACGTGAAGCTGAATAAATATCAACAGCTGTTTTCACAGGATTAATGGCAAACAAGGTCAAAGTTACGTCTTGAGTTCTCCCAGTCACCGTTCTGCGCTCAGCAAGAATTTCTCCTACATTCGGGACCTCGTGTAAAAGCTTGTAACCAGGTGTTTTCTTTAATACAGCTGTTACCTCTTCCCAAACTTGCTCCTTCGGCAGCTTAAAATATCTAGTTTTAAGTAAAGGATCTCTAGCTTTTTCCCCTGTCGTTTCATGACTACGTACTAATCCGATTAAAGTTCTCTTTAGCAAAAGCCCTTTCCCCCTTCAATGAAGTGCATGTAGACCACTTGCCATTTCAACACTATTCTCTATAATACCATTGTTTAGGCTTTAGAAAAAGAGGTAAATGAAAAATCGAGGGACAACTCCCCCGATTTTTCATGAATCTATTCATTTTTATCCAAAAAAAGTACTATACAGCAGATACGCGTTTAATCCTGCGATTAAAATGGCTACAAACCAACTCAGAACGGCCATCCACTTCGGTATAACTAGCACACCCATCTTTTTACGATCCGATGTGAACGTAACGAGTGGAATTACTGCAAATGATAGTTGTAAGGATAAAATAACTTGGCTGAGAATAAGCAAATCCGTAGCTCCACTTTCCCCATAAATTCCAATCACAATAACCGCGGGTATGATAGCAATTAATCGTGTAATTAACCGGCGCAACCAAGGCGTTAATCGAATGTTAAGAAAGCCTTCCATAACGATCTGTCCGGCAAGTGTACCAGTAAGCGTCGAGTTCTGACCGGATGCCAAGAGTGCTACTGCAAATAATATACTTGCTGCTCCCGTACCTAACATGGGTCCGAGGAGATGATAAGCATCTTGAATTTCTGCTACTTCTTTTCCTGCCGAATGAAAAGCTGCCGCCGAAAGAATGAGAATCGCCGCGTTAACGAATAATGCGAGCATCAAGGCCACTGTTGTGTCAATGGTTGAGAATTTGATTGCTTCGCGTTTTCCTTCGATCGTAGGTTCAATTTGACGGGTCTGAACAATCGATGAGTGCAAATACAAATTATGCGGCATTACGGTAGCACCCAATATACCAAGTGCAATATATAACATAGCTGGATTCGTAACAATTTCAGTTGTTGGAATGAAACCTGCAGCTACAGCTGCAAATTCAGGTTGGGAGAAAATAAGCTCCATAATAAAACAAACCATAATCAGCGCAATTAAACTAATAACCATCGCTTCAATATAACGAAAGCCTTTCTTTTGAAGCATAAGCACTAAGATAACATCTAACGCAGTCAGAATCACACCATAGATAAGCGGCAACCCGAACAATAACTGCAAAGCAATTGCGGCACCGATGACTTCAGCTAGATCACAAGCAGCAATGGCAAGCTCACATAGAAACCATAGTACATAAGAAACTGGCTTGCTGTAATGATCACGGCACGCTTGCGCCAAATCTCGACCTGTCACGATGCCTAGACGACCAGATAAAGCTTGCAAGAGAATAGCCATTAGATTAGAAATTAAAATGACAGAAAGCAGTGTATAGCCGAATTGTGAACCTCCCGCCAAATCTGTTGCCCAGTTTCCTGGATCCATATAACCGACAGCGACGAGATATCCAGGTCCCACAAAGGCTAGCAGCTTTCGAAAGAAGCCCGCTTTTTTAGGTACTTTCATACTATTATGAACTTCAGGTAAACTTGGCGCGGAGGAATCTTTACGCCATCCACTAGGTTCCTGATCCGGTTTTTTCAATGCAACATCCATAGCTTAACCCTTCTTTCACAAGACCAATAATGTTGTTCTAGGGAAACTTTTAATTGAAGTATACTACATATCCTCAGCTTATGCTACAGGTAAACATTTATGTTCCAATGAAATTATTTTTCCCTGAGGAAAGTTTTTAGACAAGTTTTTACACTACACAAAAATTCAAATAAAAAAGAGCAAAAAAGAAGGATATTTAAAGGCTTGAGCGAATACATTGAATAAGTTATCTTTGTATATTCAATAAACAAACAAAGAATATCGAAGCAATAACCATACTTCATGATAAAAGGGTGATCCTCATGTCTTATTTTATGGGTTTAGATTTAGGTACTTCTGCCATTAAATGCATTCTAGTGGATGAAGCCGGCACTGTCATTGGCTCACATTCCGTTCCATATCCACTGCACCAACCTCATCCAGGTTGGGCTGAGCAGGATCCTGAAGATTGGTGGCAAGCCACCATCGCTGGTATCCGCGGACTTTTAGCGAGCACTGGCGTCGAAGCCGCAACTATCGCGGGAGTTGGCTTCTCCGGCCAGATGCACGGGTCGGTCTTCCTCGACGAGGCGCAGCAGGTCATTCGGCCTGCGCTGCTCTGGTGCGATCAGCGCACCGCGGAGCAGTGCGCTTACATCGAGGCGACCGTCGGCGAAGCCGAGCTCGGCCGCCTCACAGGCAATCGGGCGCTGACCGGCTTCACCGCGCCCAAGCTCATTTGGCTCCGGCAGCATGAGCCGGAGAACTACTCACGAGTTCGGCATCTGCTGCTGCCGAAGGATTACGTCAGGCTGCGCCTGACGGGTGCGTTCGGCATGGACATGGCCGACGCAAGCGGCACGCTGCTGCTTGATGTAGCCAATCGCAGCTGGTCCCAAACCGTCGCGGAACGGTTGGAAATCCCGCTCGAGTGGCTGCCGCCGCTCTATGAGTCCGGCGACATCGCTGGGCACCTGCTGCCTGAGGCAGCAGCGCTTACCGGCCTAGCCCCGGGCACGCCAATCGTTGTTGGCGGCGGCGACCAAGCTTGCGGCGCCGTTGGTGTTGGCGTCGTACGCCAAGGCATCGCCTCGGTGGCGCTCGGCACTTCCGGTGTCGTCTTCGTTCACGACGACACCTACCAGGCAGATGAAGCATTCAGGCTTCATTCCTTCTGTCACGGCGTGCCAGGCAAGTGGCACCGCATGGGTGTGATGCTGGCCGCTGGCGGCTCGTTCCAGTGGTGGCGCAATCACTTTGCTAGTGAAGAGCTTGAACGTGCACAGCAAGAAGGCAAAGATGTGTATGAGATTTTGACAGACGAAGCAGCTACAGCTCCACTTGGAAGCGAAGGTCTATTGTTCCTTCCTTACTTATCTGGTGAGCGGACGCCACACCCTGATCCCAAGGCACGCGGCGCTTTCATTGGACTTAACCTAAGGCACGGGAAAGCACATTTGACCCGGGCTGTACTAGAGGGCATTACCTTCGGTCTTCGCGATTCCATGGAATTAATTCGGGAGTCCGGTATTGAAGTAACAGAGCTTCGTGTTAACGGAGGAGGCGCTAGAAGTCCTTTCTGGCGTCAAATGATTGCCGACATTTTCGGAATCCCAGTGGTAACGGTCAACTCTACCGACGGACCTGCTTACGGTGCAGCGATTATGGCAGCTTCCGGCGTTACGCAAGTTGAAATCACTAAGCTATGTGAAGATTGGATTCAAGTCACAGACCGTGTAGAGCCAAATGCAGCAAACCAACAGAAGTATGAGGCCTATTACCAAGTCTATCGCAGCCTTTATCCAACACTCCAAAGCACATTCCATCAGTTAACAGATCTTGCCGAGCAAAATTAAAAAAGCGAGGTCGTTCGAAGGATATTCTTTCATATGAAATAAAAAAAAGGTTGAGCAGGTAGTACACCTGTTCAACCTCTTTTTTATTCGAAGAAACCCGCCTATGCCGTCCGGTTTTGGTGCTTCAAACCCGCTCTCGCAGGTGGGTGTCCGCAGAGGTGTATTTGAGGTCCCCTTTCGAGGGCATGTCAGCCACACTTCAATATAGGTCTCCCTAGAAACAGTCATTGGTTTAAAACAACTTAAAACCGTTACGAGCATCGCAGATTTCTTCTGTTTTCTTATTATAGATCCAACCACGCTGATAATCAACTGGTAGGATTAATCTCTAGTCTTGTCATTCTCATCTTTTTTATGCAGGCTAATCGGAGAATGGTTTTCATCAGACTCATTTACATCCGCATTTTCTTCTTCAGCCGCTTCTGCTTCAGCAAGTCTCTGCTGTTCCTTCTCTTCCAACTCCTGCTGTTTCGTCTGAAGCTTCGTAAAGCTTCTGTTAAACTGCCAGAACGAGAACGTTGCAACAATGGCTCCCATGAAGAACACAACTAAGAAGAAATTGAACTTCGTTAAACAAATATAAACAATAACACCGTTACAAATAAGTAGAACAATTGAACTGATTGGATTACCAATTGTAATTAAAATTGAATTTTTGACAATTTGAAAAATTTTCATGTGCAAGTGTACGATAATCGAGAAGAAATTAAACAAAGCAATAATCATGATGACGGTGAAGGCAATAAATAGGACCGCTAGTACCCTCAACGAACTGCCTTGCTTCAAATAGAAGAAATAGTTCACCGCAATAATGACGAAGATTAAGACAAAGAATATCCCGCCAAGCATACTTTGCAGGTAGTTATCTTTGTATCCACGGAAAAATGTTTTTAACAATGGAACATCTTCTTCTCCGGTCACCCATTTCCTAGCTACTGCAAACATAGCGGTCGTCGCGGGAAATAAAGTAAACGGTGCCAAAACTGCAAGAATCGGCAACGTAGCTTTCAACGCGTCCGGCGTTTGACTCACTAACCCCATAAAGAGGAAAAAGAATACCGGAATCGAGCAAAGCATCCAAAGCAAATTAATAACGGATAACCGCATAATCCACTCCGATATTCTGTACAGTCCTCCCATAACTCCCTTAAACTCCAAAACTGCTTCCTCCTTAGCGTTTCCTTCAGGAAACTTTCTACGTTGTTTATTACTGGCAAGACAATAAACTTGTCTTATTTGTATATGTACTTAATTATAGCCTATTTTGCATGATATAGGTAGCCGTCTAGACGTTATAGGTACTTTTACATAATATAGTATTGTCTAGTCGCACCACCCCCAAATCTTTATTCAGGAGGTTGATACTATGTCTTATCCAGTTGGAACATCCGCAGGTGCAATTTTGGTCCTCTTTATCTTGTTAGTTATCATCACTAGCTCATTTGTCCTTTAATCTATATATAAGTTGAAAAAAGGCGGAGATCCTGAGGATCTCCGCTTTTTATAGTGTAATTTTATTTGTTAACTAGTGTATCTTCACTTTTGCGCGGCGCTCTGGAGCGATCACGGTTTCCGGAGTTGTTGCTTCCGTATTCACGATTTCTTGAAGTTGAGCTGCTTCCGCCTTCTCTGTTTGAACCATAGTCTCTGCTATCCTTGCGTGGGTAACGTGAGCCACCGCTGGATGAATTGCCTGCAGAACCTGATCCACCGTATCCGCCGCCGCCTTGACGACGATCGCTTGAACCTGATCCTGAACCGTATCCACCGCCAACACGTCTACCTGAGCTGCGAACATCGAATTTTTTCTTTCTTGCACGAATCGGATCTTCTGGTGTCAGTTCGATATTTAGATCTTTCTTATCACCTGTTAGAAGCTTCATCGCTGCTGCAAGCAAGTTAACGGAATCGTATTGCTCAAGCATTTGAATTGCTAAGCCTTTAAATTCGGAATGCTCTTCTTTTTGCAGCATATCCAAAATACGCTCAGCTGTCATTTTTTGTTTACCTTCAACCGCTTCTGCTACGCTTGGCAAAGGTTTTTTGTTGATTTTATGACGTGTAACCTTCTCAATAAAGTGAAGGTGATCAATTTCTCTTGGAGTTACGAAAGTCCAAGCTGTACCTTCTTTACCTGCACGACCTGTACGGCCGATACGGTGAACGTAGCTTTCTGGATCTTGCGGAAGGTCAAAGTTAATTACGTGAGTAACGCCAGATACATCTAGTCCACGTGCAGCAACGTCTGTTGCAACTAGGACATCAATACTGCCATCACGGAATTTTCTCATTACGTTATCACGTTGATTTTGGGACAAGTCACCGTGAAGTCCTTCAGCAGCATACCCTCTTTTTTGAAGAGCTTCTGCCAATTCATCTACCCGACGCTTCGTGCGTCCGAAGATAATTGCTAGGTCTGGTGCTTCCATGTCGATCAAACGGCTAAGCGCTTCAAACTTTTGTTTTTCATGCAATTCAATGTAAGCTTGCTCGATCAAAGGAGCACTAACTTGTTTCGGGATAACCGAAACGTGTTCTGGGTTTGTAAGGAATTGTTGTGCCAATTTTTGAATGTTCGTCGGCATTGTTGCAGAGAACAACATCGTGTGGCGTTCTGCTGGAACTAGTTTGAGAATAGATTGGATATCATCCATGAAGCCCATGTCAAGCATTTCATCCGCTTCATCCAAGATAACCGTTTGAACATCATCAAGCTTGATTGTTTTGCGGTTAATATGGTCTAGAAGACGTCCAGGCGTTCCGATAATGATTTGTGGCTTCTTTTTCAAAGCGCGGATTTGTTTCACGATATCCTGTCCACCGTAAATTGGCAAAGAACGAATGCCTTTGAAACGACCGAGTTTTTCAATCTCTTCCGCAACCTGAATGGCAAGTTCCCGTGTTGGACACATGATTAAAGCCGAAATGCGCTCTTCTTTTACATTGATTTTGTTAACTAGTGGAATACCGAATGCTGCTGTTTTCCCAGTTCCTGTTTGTGCTTGCCCGATCAAATCACGGCCATCCATGGCCAATGGTATTGTTTTCTCTTGAATTGGTGTGGACTCTTCGAAGCCCATTTCCGTAATCGCACGTAGTACCGATGCGTCTAAACCAAACTCCTGAAATGTTTTCAAATAAATTCAATCTCCTTTTGTACAGGGCAGGCTAATGCCTTGTATCTTTTTTACCCTTAAGTACGACTTCCTATCCGTCTCTATAGTTTCTTGGTGGAATACACTTTCGATTCGTCATCTTCCATGATCCAACTGGCCGCCCTTAAGAACATCTAAAATATTATAGCACAGGTGATGCATACATTGCCAGTGGCTACTTTTAACGATTCGAACGAAACCGAATGAATAAGCAACTCGTATTAAAGGGGAGAACAATAAAACGGAAACGTACAGAGGAGAGTTCTTATGTCCATATTTAAACGTGTTAGCAACATTCTTCGTAGTCAAAAGCAACCACCTACAACGGCATCCCTCGGTAATCCACTTGAAGATGCGCGTGTTGGCGACATTGTCAATGTAGACTTAGAGGAATATGTGATCTCCGGTAAAGTCATTTACTTTGACCGCGGCTTTGCTCCACATCGTTATGCTTATTATCTACAAAGCGGTAAAAATATTCAGTGTTTGATTGTGGAAAAAGGCAGAACCTATGACTGCTTCCTCTGCAGCTTTATAGAAGGAGCTCTAGATGATCCAAATGACGTACCTACTCGATTAGAGCTGGACGGAGATGTCACTTTCGATCTGGAATTTCATCGCAACGATGTTTCCCGAACAGAAGGCAACACGGATTTCCGAAGCGGCGATGATATTATTTTCTGGCGATATTTCGGACCAGACCAGCGCTTCTTCTTCCTTCAATGGCAGGATGGTAAATTTGTAGCCTTAGAAGGAGAACGTACACCAGGGAATCAAATTAAATTTTTGAAATCGACGCCTTAGACAAAGCTATGTTATCATTGAATCAGTTTCGGAAGTATCGGAAAGGAGGACTACCAGACAATGAAGAGATGGACTTCATGGCTTTCCTTCATACTAATTATCGCTCTTCTTACCGCATGTGGTGCTGATGCCGGACGTTATATCAAAGATGAATATCCGTTAGTAAGCGTTGATGGCAAGGGAAGCAATATGTCCAAGGTTTATGCTGTTGAAGGCAAGAATGTGCCTACAGTTGCGAATGAACTAGCTGCCAAAGAAACCCCCAAAGAGAAGAGTAAGGAATCTGAGGACCAGATGTTCCTTGTTTATAAGGACAAGGTTATCAACATCCAGAAGGATCCCAGCGATAATAAAAATACATTAGTTCAACTCGATAGTATAGAATATGCCAAGAGCCATTATGATTCCTCATTCCTACAAGGTTATTTAACAGCCACGCTGCTGCAATCCATATTTGGTGGGGGTTGGAATAACAGAGGATATGACTACCGCGGCTACACCAAGACACCGAATTACACGTCGGGAACAGGAACAACACCGACGACAGGTTCCTCCAAGGAGACGAAGCCAACTACCTCTGATCGAACGGGAGGCTTCACGAGTGGTGCAGCGAATCCAAGCTCAGGAAGCTCCTCCTCGACGCGTAAAAATGATGGTTCGACACCGAATAAAGTAACGAAGCCAACAACGAGCAAACCAAGTACGACCAAAAAAACGGGCTCCTTTAAACGCCGATAAATAATGTCTTATGAAGCTGTTGTCCATAACTTGGACACAGCTTTTTTCATGCTCTCATCATTAATTATCCACTGGTTAAATAATGATTGCAGTTTTATAAGAATGAATTATACTTGCAATATGCTGCATACTATTCTAGAGGTGATTTGTTTTGAAAAAGGCGCTAGATGTTCTAATCATTCTAGTTGGCGCACTGCTTGTCGCAGTCGGCTTCAATATGTTCCTTATTCCCCATCAACTGCTTAGCGGGGGCGTTTCAGGAATTGCCATGATTATTGGTTATTTCACAGACTACAATATCGGATTTCTTTATTTATTATTTAACATGCCTTTAATGATCTGGGGTCTCGTTTCCATTGGAAAACGTTTTATCATGATCAGCGTGGCATCCGTTGTTCTCACAACATGGATGATGCAAATTATTCCCATGAGCTTCGTTGCTAAAGATTCGATGTTAGGCGCTGTTTTTGGCGGTGTACTTATCGGTATCGGGAGTGGGATCACACTCCGAATTGGCGGTTCCAGCGGTGGATTTGACATTGTCGGCTTGATTTTAACCCGCAAATACGACTTCCCTCTGGGCACCATCCTCTCTTCGATGAATGGTATCGTCATCGTCGCGCTCGGCTATTTTAAAGATAATTGGGACCTCGCCTTATTTTCAATGTTAGCCATTTTCATAAGCGGGAAAACTGTCGATATGATACATATCCGCCATATTAAAGTAACCGCGTTCATTGTCACGAAGCACAAGGATGCCATTATTAATAAGCTGCTCATGATCCCCAGAGGAGTGACTTTAATAAAAACGGAAGGCGCCTATACGAAACAACAGCATGATATGCTTATGACGGTTACTACGCGATATGAGCTCGTAGAATTAAAGCGAATTATTAAAGAAATTGACCCAAAAGCGTTCGTAAATATTGTGGAAACAGTAGGTGTTGTAGGGGAATTTCGAAAGCCCAAGTGATAAATCAGCCAAGTGCCCCTTTATTCCAGTTTGAATTGTGTTATAATGAATGTAATTTCATATAGTTCTGGTTTTCATCGATGGTAGGTTCAGGCGTAGTTCTTATTCTAATCTTCTGATTGGAAGGGTGATGCTTGTGGAGACAGTCAAATTATCCAGGATTGTAATGAAATTAACGCCCGAGTTGTATCCCTCTTTAACCAGCAATGAGTTGGAATCCGAGATCGTACTCCGGTTCGGTATAGAGGCACTCGCAGCGGAAGATGTCATGGAAATTATTCAATTCAGCATTTCGGAACATCATAAGGACACCCTGTACCACTGAGGGTGTCTTTTTTTGCATGCAATTTCATTGTCAATATTATTAAAATTGTAATAAATAGGCTATATGGGTTATGATAAGTCCATGATATAATGAAGCTAACCTAAATTTTACTGGAGGTGTCTGGAATGGGAGCTTTATCTCCTTGGCACATCATTCTAATTGCGATTGTTGCCCTACTTTTGTTTGGGCCGAATAAACTGCCTGAGCTTGGTCGAGGTTTTGGCAAAATGTTCCGCGAGTTCAAAGATGCAACAAATGGAAACGGCAGCAACTCATCCACGGATGATCAACCTACGATCGCACGGAAAGAAATTAACCCTGAAGTATCCAAAAGTGAATCAGGACAAGTAAATAAGTAAGTCCAAGCACCTGGAGGCCTAGCTTCTGGGTGTTTTTCATTTTGTCCTACTCAAGACTGTGTTCCTCATATGCCAAATTACTCATACAAGCTTCTACAAAAGCCTACAAATTTCCTCTGTGCGTAGTTTCCCGCTTGCCTTATAATGAAGCTAGAAACATGGATTGGAGTGGACTTATACATCATGGAAATATTACTTGCTTCACTTGCCCTCATCATGGGCAATATTACGGCCGCTAACCCGGATGCCAGCTTTGAACAGCTTGTGCAGGCATCACTCGATGCGAAGAATGCAGTAGCTATCGTTCAACCAGCAACGCCTACTACACCAACGGACGTAACGGATCCACTCGCACCTATCAACAAGCAAGATCCACAGAAGGATGCCCCTGTTGTGAAAGGAATCTACTCCACTGCTCATAGTGCAGGCGGCGCACGACTCAATACGCTTGTAAAGCTACTTGATGATACCGATTTGAATGCCATGGTTATCGATGTAAAAGATGATTGGGGCTATATCACATGGGAAACAGGTAATCCTGAGCTTGATGCGATGGGAACTACACAGAAAATTATTGGCAATATGCCAGGCTTGATGACAACACTTCAAGAACATAACATTTATCCAATTGCACGTATCGTCGTCTTCAAAGACACGGTTCTTGCCAAGAAGAAACCGGAATTATCTTTCATTAATCCAGATGGCACATTGTGGGGGAATGGAAAGAACCCTCCTGATAGCTTCGTTAATCCTTACAACAAAGAAGTATGGGACTACAATATTGCTGTTGCCAAAGAAGCTGTCAAAGCAGGCTTCAAAGAAATTCAATTCGATTATGTCCGATTCCCAGAAGGCTTCGAGAAAAGAGCAGACATTCTGAAGTATACCAAGGATGAGCGTTCACGGATTGATGCTGTCTCCTCTTTCGTGAAATATGCGAGAGAACAATTAACACCGTTAGGTGTTCGCGTGTCTGTTGATATATTTGGTTATGCGGCTTCTGTTCCAGCTGCCGAAGGTATTGGTCAAGATTTCGAGAAAATCTCACAGAATGTTGACGTTATTGCTCCGATGATTTATCCGAGTCATTACAGCACGGGCTGGTTCGGTTCCAAAGTGCCTGATGCAGCACCTTACGCCACCATCAATGGCGCCTCCAAGGATACGATTAAGAAGCTTGAAGAGATTGATAAGAAGGGCTGGAAGCCGGTTGTCCGTCCTTGGATACAGGACTTCACCGCATCATGGGTGCCAGGCTATATCAAATACGGCAAGCATGAGTTAGACGAACAAATTCGCGCTTTGAAAGATAATGGCATTAACGAGTATCTGCTGTGGAATGCCAACAATAACTATACGGCTAACGTAAGCTATTAAAAGCTTTTAAAAGTCGAAAATGTAAATACCCTGAGGGCTAATGAGCTCTCAGGGTATTTTGACTTAGCATAGGAGTTTACTTTCGCTTTCCATTTCATTTATCATTGTAGGTATTCATTTCGAAAAATTAGTAAGGATGTGATGACGTGCTGAAAATAGTAGCCGTAACAGGTATGAATTTAACTTCTATGCAAGAGCAAATGCCGCAAGACTTGAAGGAACGCTCCGAGTTTCATTGGTTTTCTTCTTCAAAGGATGCCGGCGACCTAATTCCTGATGCTGATGTGATCATCTCAGCAGGTCGATTGCACCCTGACATTGTCAGTCGAGCCAAGAGGTTGAAATGGGTGCAAACTTTATCCGCTGGCGTCGATAAGTTGCCTCTTACAGAGCTCGATCAACGTCAAGTGATTGTCACGAATGCCAGGGGTGTTCACACCATTCAAATGAGTGAATTCGCGCTGAGTCTTATGCTGCAATGGGTTCGGAAAGCTAATTTACTCCATGATAATCAGCAGCAACACGTGTGGGACAATCAAGTTCGCTTTGGTGAATTGCACGGTAAAACGATTGGCATTATCGGGGCTGGGGCCATCGGCGAAGCCGTTGCTCGCAAAGCCAAAGCGTTCGATATGTCGGTCATCGGCCTCAATCGTTCAGGGACACCACAAGCTGCCTTCGATACGACTGTTCACGGTGAAGATGGGCTTCAGCTGCTGCTTTCACAAAGCGATTTCATCGTTGTACTGCTTCCAAGTACGGTGAAAACGCGAGGCTTCTTGCAAAAAGAGCACCTAGCGCTTATGAAGCCGAATGCCTTTTTCATTAATTTGGCTCGCGGGGATGTCCTCGATGAAGAAGCATTGATCCAAGCTTTGCAAGAAGGTAAGCTTGCTGGTGCAGCGTTGGATGTTTTTGCACAAGAGCCGTTACCTGCCACTTCACAACTATGGGACATGAAGAATGTGATCCTCACCCCTCATATCGCAGGGTCATCCGAGCATTATACGGATCGTGTATCCTCGATCTTCTATCACAATTTGCGCGCGATGCTCGATGGTGGGGATATGATCAATGTCGTGGACTTAGCAGAAGGTTATTAGAACGAATGAGAAAAGCACCTTATCCGACTGTACTACTTAGGATAAGGTGCTTTTCATTTATGGAGCCGTAATTGCATCGATTCCCCGCATATACGGTCGAAGTGCAGGAGGTAGATAAATCGAGCCATCCGCCTGTTGATGATTTTCAAGCAAAGGAATTAGGATACGCGGCGATGCAACGGCTGTATTGTTAAGCGTGTAGCAATAGCGCAACTCGCCTTCTTTATCCCGATAACGCAGATTGCTCCGTCTTGCTTGAAAATCAAGCAGGCTCGACGACGAATGTGTTTCGCCATAAGCTCCGCGGCTTGGCATCCAAGTTTCAATATCGAATTGCTTGTAGTTTTTGGCACCCATATCACCCGAACATACCGCGACAACTCGATACGGTAGTTCCAGAAGAGCAAGTAAATCTTCGGCATTTTGTGTAATCTGCTGCAGCATGCGATCAGCCACCTCTGCGCTATTCTCGCAAAGGATCACTTGTTCCACTTTCGCGAATTGGTGAACGCGATATAGTCCCCTTACGTCTCTGCCTGCCGAACCCGCTTCTTTCCGAAAGCAATTCGACACCGCGGCTAACTGAATCGGTCCCTCCGCTAGATCGACAATCTCTCCAGCATAATACGAAATCAATGGACCTTCCGAAGTTCCTACTAACCAGGCATTGTCATCATGAAGCTCGTAGGTCTGATCTTTGCCTGCCGGAAAGAAGGCAGCGTTCAGCAGAGTTTCCTCCCGCACCATTAGCGGTACATCCATCACAGTGAAACCGCGATCTGTTAACAAGTCTATGGCGAGCTGCTGAACAGCTCTGTGCAAATATAGCCCCATCCCTTTGAGATAGTAATTTCGGCTGCCAGCAACCTTGACGCCCCGAGCGACATCGATCATGTTTAGCGCCTCACCCAACTGCAAATGATCTTTCATCTCGAATTCAAAAGTGGGCTTTTCCCCAACGACCTTCAGTTCTACGTTCTCCTGATCGCTCGCACCTATTGGCGTATCCAGCGAGGCTAGATTCGGTATCTTCATCATGAGCGCCTTGAACCTTTGTTCATACTCATTCAATTCCGCTTCCAATACCGCTAAGCTCTGATTCCAGCCACGAACTTGCTCTTTTAAGCTTTCTGCCTCAAGAGCCTTCTTCTGCGACATATAGGTAGCAATCTGCTCCGATGCTCGATTGCGCTCAGCTCGAAGTTGATCCACTTGCCCTAATAATTCTCTTTTCTTCTCATCGACGATGAGCAGTTCATCAACATGGCATGCTACCCCTTTTCGAGTAGCCGCTGTTTTCACTTGCTCTTGATTGTTACGAATCCATTTCATATCCAGCATTTCCCGTCACCGCTTCCTCTTCGAATGTGTGAAAAAGACAAAGAACGCCCTCAGTCCGATTGGGACGAGGAGCGTTCTGCTCGCGGTGCCACCCAACTTGATGATGACATGATCTGTCATTCATCCGCTTGGTTCCGCGATAACGGGCGGTGCCGGTTTATTTAGAGAAAGACCCTAAGATCTTTCCGATCATGAACGTCTCCGAGTTGGATGCTCTTCATAGACATGATGTCGATGTATACGTTGTTCGCTATTATAGCTGAATTATGAATGAAGATCAATACTCATTCACGAATTTAGGCTTATTGTGACAAACGGCTAGCCAATTCATAAAGCTCCATGTTAAAGGTACGTTTCGTGTTCACAACAAGATCGATATCTGTTGCCACAAGCTCACCTTTGATGATGCCGCAAGCTTTGGAAGAATCACCCTCCATGAGTTTACGAACAGCAAAATCACCTAAACGGCTTGCCAAAATACGGTCGTTGTGCGTAGGCGCACCTCCGCGTTGAATATGACCAAGCACGGTAACACGTGGCTCAATGCCGTTCGTTTCCGTGATCTTCTTAGCAATACCCTCGCCAGTTCCTGCTCCTTCAGCTACAAGGATAATACTATGACGCTTACCATGGTTGAAGTTATCCTTCATGCGGTTAGCGACTTCCGTAATATCAACATGCACTTCTGGTACAATAATGGTTTCAGCACCACTTGCTAGTCCCGCATACAGGGCAATTTCACCACAATGACGTCCCATAACCTCGACAACCGATGAACGCTCATGTGATGTCATGGTATCACGCAGTTTATTAATCGCATCCACGACAATGCTAACCGCTGTATCAAAACCGATTGTAAAGTCAGTGAACGGGATATCGTTATCAATCGTACCCGGTAGACCCATCGTTTTGATACCTAACTTACTAAGCTTGTTCGCCCCTTGGTATGAACCGTCCCCACCAATAACTACCAAGCCATCAATTCCGCGTTTGCGCAAGTTCTCAGCGCCCATTTGTTGACCTTCTGGCGTCATAAACTCTTTACAACGAGCCGTTTGAAGGATCGTACCTCCACGTTGAATGATGTCACCTACACTGCGCAAGTCCATTTTACGAATATCATCGTTAATGAGACCTTGATAACCACGTTGAACGGCATACACTTCGAGCCCATGGTATAATGCACTTCGAACAACCGCTCGAACAGCTGCATTCATCCCCTGAGAATCTCCTCCACTAGTTAAAACCGCAATTGATTTTACTGCTGACATTTTAATTTCCTCCTTCATAATTCTTGTGAATGACATTCATGATGTCGTACGGATGTACATGCTATTTATCCAGAAAAAGAGCCTTGTAAGAGGACTATTTTTCATCAGACGCTTTGAAATTTTCTTCACTTGGTGTTGACTGTTGACCTTAGGGTCAGATAAATAGAGAGCAAGCAAACCTTCGATTATCATACGATGAAATCTCGGATGTTCCAAGAACAAAATTTTAGATCTCGCCTCTTCAACAATGAAAGCGATTCGCTCCACGGTTGTATCTAACGAGTCATAGTAAGTACAGAAATTCAGGTCTCCACCTTCACTATCTTCTTCCTGATCTATCAAATAATCAAGCAGGATATGAAGTCCACACACATAAGGGAAATAAGCTTCCCGAATAGCATCCACCTGCTTGTCCGTCAGAACGGGGTCACATGCAGCCAAAAATAACATGAACATGCCTAATGTTGAGCCTGTTGCGGCGGCAAACTCATTCCAATCAATCTGGCGATACTTATGGTGATGGTTATCCCACCATTGATGCAGCTGAGGCTCACGCAAATCCTTACGGATATGCTTGTACACCTGCAAATCACAGTATAAGCCTACGAATTCTTTGACTTGATCAGCTACTTTCACATACGAGGGCATCTGGCTGATCGACGTCTGACATTGCTGAACAAGATCTGATAAATAACCGCCATCATCTTTCTCGGCTCTAAACGCATAGTAATCCTGCTGAGGCTTCGCAGGATCAACCGCATCCAGCATCGATTGGTGCAATTGCCGGAAATCCAATGGATCTAGCGAGGTGCTGCGATCACATAAATTATCTAAGTAATCGCTAATCGACTGGAATGCGACAATTAGCGGGATCAGCACATGACGCATCGATAAATGAGCAGCTGCATAAACAGCTCCTCCTTGGCAATGGAATTGCTTAGTGGTAATGCTGGCTAGTGCCTGGGTACGCAGCTCTTCATCAGGAATATTCGCTGCTTTGGTTTTCCATAAGGTCAATTGTTCATTGACTGCTGGCAAAATATAGCGATATACACTGATCATTAATCGGACGGGGCCTTGCGGAACTTTTGCATGGCTCCTAATCCTACTTCTGGCCAATGGCTTCAAGTAAACTTCCTCCACAACTTTGTTCATAGCAGAATTGAAGTAACAACTGCATTTCAGATCGCTGTATTTGGCGAAGCCAACTGTCTACGGTTGGATTCTGCACAAGCGACACCTGAATTTCAATCACATCAATAAATACATATGGATTCCAAACTGGCGATGTTACAAGTACTTCAAGCTTATGGCGAAGAGCTTCATTTTCCAATTCAATGAAGTCCTTGAGCGATAGATTATCTCTAACAAATTGGATTAAATTAGAAAAAATAGGATGATGACCAACATCATTAAACCAGTATTTCGCATTGCTATAGTCGCCTTCCATCCGATGCATGAGCGCATGCCAGTAGCTTCCCGTAGCATTCGTAATCTCCTGCGCAATATCGTGCGATTTATCGAGACTTTCATTTAGAAGAAAGAGTCCTGCTTTGATAGCTAAACCATAGGGCAGCTGCTCAGGGCTGCCTTCCGTAATCAACGAAGTCGAGAGCGCTTCAATCCGTGCATCCATCGCAACATCCCACTCTTCAATTGGATAAAGTGCCGGGAGATGCTCTAGAAGTGGTTTCGCTATCGTTCCAAGCCAGTTATTCCCATCCTTATTGCTATGCATGCAGTCATTCTCCCTTCGTTGACAACCATTAATGGTGGGTTTTTGATTCCAAATCCTGATTCGTACGGAACCAGAGATGAAGATCATTTATGATTGAAGCCAAGTCAGCAATATCGGAATTTAAACGGCAAGAGGTTACAAAATCGTCTTCCTTATCGAGTCTATTTTGCTTTTCTATGATTTGTGCTTCCAATTTGATAATCCTATCCGGGATAACGCCTCGAATTTGTTCCCACTGAAGTAAGAGATCTATGCGAACGGCAGCATCATACATGTCCCATTCCAATTCCAGAACGGGAATCGCAATGCCGAGCCTTTCATCATACTGAAAATAGCTGTTCATTCTTCTATACCTCCTTGCAGGCAAAACTGTCTGTCTTGTTCAAGAAACATTCTACCTTTAAATGTATCACTTCAAACCTTGGGTTTCCAGTTAAAATTGTATGTCATCCTGATTTCATTTTCTGATATACTTAAGAAATGTTTTGCAAAACGCGAAGGAGTGCGATTTGGATGAATGCTAAGACATTAAAGGAAACCATCACATGGAAACAGCTCATCTCCTTTTTCCTCCCCCTCGGACTTTCTGCAACGCTCGTAACCCTCTCCCATGTTATTATTAATAGCACTTTGGCTAGGGCTGATAACCCTGAGCTCGTCATTGCCACTTATGCTATACCCCTAAGTTTACTAGGATTGACGGAAAGACCCGTTGTATTGCTACGACAAGCGTGCTCTGCACTCGTGAGGGACAGGGTTTCGTTCCGAGCTATGAGCGTTGTCAGCTCTTATGTATTTGCCTGTATTATTCTGCTTGGTCTCATACTTTGCTACACACCGGTTGGCGAATGGGTGTTTCTTTATTTTTTCGGGGTAGAACGCGAAATACTAGCCTCAACCTTAAGTGTGTATCGCATTCTCATGTACGTTAGCATTTTCTCCGGTCTCCGATGTTTATTTCACGGGATTATTATATTTAATATGCGGACCAAGTGGCTAACCATCGGTATGGGCGTTCGAATCATCGCGATGTACCTCTTATCGTTATATTTCATTACAACAGATAACGTCTCCAGCGGTAAAGTCGGCGCCATTATTTTCCTTGTCGGTATGATTATCGAGGCCACAATTGCCATTTGGGAAGGTACAAGCTTGCTGAAGCGAGTCATTCCCGAAAAAGCACCTAATCATCCAATTGAAACGAAGCAGCAAATCTTCAGCTTCTATAAACCGCTCTTATATTCATCCGTTATTGCTGTAATTATCGGACCTTCTATTAATGCGATGTTAGGCAAAACAACACATATCCATCTAGCGATCTCTTCCTTTGCGATTGCTGGATCCTTAACGCAATTGGTGATGAGTTTCTTCTCGTACATACATCAAATCGTCCTGAATTTCTATCGGAAAGATGCAGAACGCGTGAAAAAATTCATTCTTATATTAAGCTTCATTCCAGGAACACTCATTGCAATCATGGCCTATACACCGATTGGTCCCTGGTTTATGACGCATGTCATGGGTGTGAATGCTGAGCTGAGACAAGCCAGCTTGAGTGCAATGCGTATTTTTATGATCATGACGATTGTATTCCCATGGCTTGATTATATGAATGGAATTATTATGCTGCGCGGCCAAACAAAAATCATGGTTTTCTCGCAATCTGCGAATGCTACTATTACGGTATTAACTTTATTCGTTGCCATTGCAACGGTTCCTGGCTGGAATGGGATGATTGGCGCACTTGCGCAATCGGTAGGCATGCTGGCTGAACTTCTTGTTGTCATCTATGTGCTCAAACGAACAGCCGATGTACAGCAGCCTAGTCTACCTCAAGAAAATATGTAACGAAATGGTGATGATTACCTTGTCTAACTCAAATGCTATAGATCGGAACGACCGATTGCTTAAAATGTTTACACTCTCTTTTTTTATGACGATGGGGATTGTAGTTACCTTTTTTCCCCTGTATTTCGATTATAAAGGATATTCTAAAATCCAAATCGGCTTGCTCTATGCCATTGGTCCGTTGATCGGTATTGCAACCAATTTACTCTGGGGCTTCTTGAGTGATCGGTTTCAAACGGTAAAAAAAATCATGATCATTCTGATCCTCGGTCAACTTCTGACAGCTATTATGGTATTTACTGCAGGGTGGTTCTCCCTGTTATATGTCTGCTTAGCAGCGTTTTTCTTCTTCCAGCAACCGGTTAACTCCTTGAATGATAGCCAAGTCATGCTGCATATTCGCTCTAGCGGAAAAAGTTATGCTTCCTTCCGCGCGTATGGCTCCATTGGTTTCGCGCTTTCTGCTGGAGGGTTCGGCTTACTATTGCGTGCTTATGGAACAGGACTAACACCTGTCCTTCTTTTCATAACGATCAGCTGTACATTAATCATTCTACTTCTGCTGAAAGATACACGCCAAGGCGGTAAGAAGATGGCCTTCGGCGGTATGGTTAACATTATTCGATCCAAAAAATTCATCTGGTTTCTTGTACTCGTGATCATCATGTCCGTTTCCCATCGCTTCAATGATGGTTTCTTAGCACTCTATATGCGTCAGCTAGGCGCTTCTGATTCGCTGATCGGCTATGCTTGGATGACATCAGCGCTAAGCGAAATCCCCGTATTTTTCTATCTAAGCAAGCACGGGCATCGCTTCAAGGAACTGCCTTTACTTGCTTTTGCGGGTGTGATTTACGCATTCCGTTTCGTGATGATGAGCTTCATCCAAGATCCAACTTGGATCATCGGCATCCAGCTTCTACACAGCTTAACTTTCGGTGTTTTCTTATTTACAGCGAATCGTTATTTGAGCCAGATTATTCCGGATGAATACCGCTCCTCTGGGCAGGCCATTTTCGCTGTCGCATGGTCGAGTATTGCTGGTTTGATCAGTGGAACAGCGGGTGGTTGGATCTATAACGCAACAAGTGGCAGTACGGTTTATCTCATAGCCGCTTGCTTATCAACTACGTCTGCTATTGGTTTTCTGTGCACCTACCTTTTTCAGAAGAATGAAGATGCCCTTCCTAGTCGATGATACAAGAGTACGTCACTGGCATAGCTTTAACAGATTAACTGTCGCGGTAGTTGTACTCCTAGCCTATCTCCCCTATAATAAGGATATAGTCTTAGTACCAAGTAATAAATTACATGGAATAATATGAGCAGCAAAGGTAGGTACACATTTAATATGAAGTATGAAGAATTCAAAACCATCGTTCTAGATCGACGCAGCATTCGTAACTTTACAGAGCAAGAAGTCGCAGTTGAAGATATTCGTGAAATTATAGACTGTGCGCGGTATGCTCCTAGTGATACGAATTCACAAACGTGGAAATTCATCGCCATTCGAAATACAGAAAAGATTAAACATATCGAGCAATTAACTTGGGATCAACTTCACTTGCGTGCCGCGGCAGCAGAGGAGAAGGGACTATCTAGAGAAGCTCGCATGCTCGTAAGATCTTTCGGACCTTACGCGACAGCCTTCTCGGATGCGCCTGTTCTCATCATTTGCTTGGCGACACCATATGAATCCAAGTTCCGCGATCGTATATTCGACCCTATTCAATTAGTCGATGATCATGTATGGGCTGAAGAAGGCATCAAGAGTTCCTGCCTTGCTTCACAGAACTTGATGCTTGCCGCACATGCGAGAGGATTAGCAACCTGTCCGATGACAGGCCCAGTTCTGCTCGCACAGGACCAAATCCGTGCTTATCTTGAGATTCCAGCAGAATATCAAATTAACATGGTGATTTCCCTTGGCTATCCGAAGGAACGACCTGGTAAGATGGCACGTAAAGAAGTAGACGATATTCTTCAAATTATCGACTAACAAGTAGGAGCTGTCCGCAACATGCGGGCAGCTCCTTTTTACACTTAAATTAGTTGTCGGACACAGCTTTTTGTGAGCCTCTCTTCACTTTGCCTGGCCAGAACACGGCATTTCCTAACAACATGGTAATCGAAGGAACAAGGAATGGTCTTACGATGAATGTATCTAAGATGACACCAACGGCACAAATCACACCGAACTGCACAAGTACTTGAATCGGCAGCGAGGCTAGTACCGCAAAGGTGCCTGCTAGAATCAAACCGGCTGATGTAATAACACTGCTTGTTGAGCTTACACCTAATCGAATCGCATCTTTCAGAGACAACCGATCCTTTGCCTGCCAAATGCTCGAAATCATGAAGATGTTATAGTCCTCTCCCAGCGCAACGAGGAAGACGAACGCATATAGCGGAATTAATCCTTGAATCGCAGCCGTATCCATAAAATAGTGTAAAATAAGCCAGCCTGCACCTAACGCTGAGTAATAGGAAAGCAGTACTGTTGCGATCAGATAAATGGTTGCGACAATGGAGCGTAAATACACGAGTAACAGTATCGCGATCACGGTGATAACTACGGGAATAACAATCTTGGTATCGCGCTCCACAACCGTTTTGGTGTCATATTGTGTAGCCGTTTCACCACCTACCCAAACTTGAGGTGAAGCTACACCAGCTTCTACAAGCTTCTGCTCCGCACTGCTCCTAATCTCTGGGATTCGATTGATGACATCCAAATCATAGGGATCCTGCTTAAAAATCAACTCATATGCCTTATAATTGGCATCCTTCTTACTATCCTCTGGCTTGCTTACGGATTCTACATAAGATAACTTGGCAAGTGCTCCTTGAACATCTGCGTTCTTACCCTCCGTGTTGACTACAACTTTAACAGGAGCAAGCGATCCTGGTGAAACATGCTCAGACAATAAGCTAAAGCCTTCTCGAGACGGCATTGTGGAAGGGAACGACTCCAAAATGTTATACGTGAACTTGATCTGTGGGGCAAAAGCAGCAAGCGCAATAAGAATGATTAAAGAGATAGCCAGCACACTTTTTGGTTTCTCAGTTACTACACGCCCTAATGCAGCATTTAATGCGCCGACAGACTTTTGCTCGCGAATACGTTTCCCTTTGCGCGCTTCTTTCTCCGCTCGCATTTCTGCCGTCAGAGGAATGAACGGGAAGAAGGACACGCGGCCGATGATGGCAAGCAGTGCGGGAACAAGCGTTAGACTGGCAATTGCCATGATGAAGATCGCTACACTGAATGGGATCGCGAACCGATGATTGGATCCATAGTGAGCGAATAACAAGCCAAGTAAGGAGACAATTACGGTGAGCCCGCTCATCCCGATCGCACCAGTTGAACCGCCGAATGAAACGCGAAGTGCGTTATATTTGTCTTTCTCCTCCAATAGCGCTTGTCGGTAACGAGCAACGAAGAAGAGGCAATAATCCGTTCCAGCGCCGAACAATAAGACGGTCATAATCGAGATGGACTGAGCGTCTACCGTGATCCAACCTTGTTTCGCCAGAAAACCGAGAATTGGTGAAATGATTCCGTAGGCAAATCCTACTCCTACCAAGGGGATAATAGCCAATATTGGCGACCGATACAGTAAAATGAGGAGAATAAGTACGAGCAGCACGGTAGCCATCAATAGGGCAAAGTCGGCTCCTTTGAACAGGGCAGTCGCATCCGTTTGAATCCCTACAGGACCTGTTATCCGGGCATGTAATCCTTCTTCATCTACGTTAGCTTCGAAAGGGTCACTGCCTAACTGACTAACTGTTACTTCTTCCAGCTGCTTCATGCTTTCCTGAAGAACTTCCGTTTGCGTTCCTTCGTTGAACGAAATCGGCAGAACCAGAAGCTTGCCGTCCTTGGATACCATGCCTTTTAGCGCTGGCGCCGGCATCTGATGCAGCGGAGGCAATCCCTTCTGAGCGGCTAACGGTGTTTCGGTAAGCTGTTTCGTTACCTTTTGAATAGCTGCCAAATCTTGATCTGTCAATCCTACACCTCGATACCAAACGACAAGAGCGGGAATGCCTTCATTACTTGGAAACTGCTCCTTCATCAGCTCAGTTGCTTCAAGCGACCAAGCATCGGATGGCAGTTGCTGTGCAGCATTATTTTCTTGTGAATTGACGTTAGGTAGAAAGACAGATAGAATGCCAGTAAGTAAAATCCAAATGGCCAGTGTTACCCATTTGCTGCGACGACCTGCAACTAGGCCGCCAATTTTACTGAAAAAAGGGTTTTCATGCATATCGTAGCCTCTCTCTCAAAAAATGAAATAGTGATATAATTAATCTTGTAGCAGAATTAATTATATATACTACATAGTTAATTAATCAAGCTTTATTTAGAATTGTCTCAGGAGTGACACAAACTTATGGAAAAAAAATCAAAACCTCTCGGCAGACCCCGTGTCTCACACGGAGAAATGCCTCTTAATCAGAAAATTTTAATGACGGCCATTCCCTTATTCTTATCTCGCGGCTTCGAGTCTGTCTCCATGGATGATATTGCCAAAGAATGCCAAGTGACAAAAGCATCGGTTTATTATTATTTCCCTTCCAAATCCGATCTGCTTACAGCTTCTATGGTTCAGCTCATGGATAACGTCAGGCAAATAACCATCAAGCGCTTAAGTGAGCCCGCTCCTCTTCGTGAGAGACTGCTCGGAATTACCGAAGGACATCTGAAAGCAATCGATTTCGATCTCCATTCCTTCATGCGCAAGATGGAAGCTACACTCTCGGAGGAGCAAATGAAAGCCATGCGTAAATCCGAGCAGGGCATCCTAGATGTACTCGAGCATGAGTTTCAAAAATCAATCGATACTGGTGAAATCGGTCCTGTCAATCCTCGTGTGATCGCACGCGCCTACACCTCCCTCCTTATGATGGGTCATGCGCGTGATGGGAACGGGCATAACATGTTTCCACATGAGGGTGAAGCTGCATCTCAAATTATCGACATTCTCTGGCATGGCTTATACCCGCCGAAATGAATACACGAAAAAAGAAGCAAGCCCGAGCAATCTCCGTGACAAGGAGGCGCTGGGCTTGCTTCTTTCGTGAATGTTACTCAGGAACAAAAAAGACAGCCCCGAGTGAACCCGAGAACTGCCTTTATTGCTTGTGCTATGACACTATTTATAAGTAGGGAGTCCCAGAATCTTATAATTTGGTGACGTTAGCTGCTTGAGGACCACGGTTTCCTTGAGTAATATCAAACTCAACGGATTGGCCTTCTTCTAATGTTTTGAATCCTTCGCCCTGAATTGCGGAGAAGTGAACGAATACATCGTCGCCTCCATCAACAGAAATAAAACCGTACCCTTTTTCTGCGTTAAACCATTTCACTGTACCCTTCAAATGAACAACCTCCTAAAAATATCGCCATCTATGACGAATAAGGAAATTATACCATTTGCATGGTGAAAAATCAACGGAAATTCCGAGGTGGATAAGCTGAAATTTGTTGATGTACCAAGGTTTTCCACTATGCAGAGGGCTACTTTTTTATGCTTAAATATTGATGAGAATTTGGTAAAAAAGGTAGACTAGCTTCTCTCTTTTGAACGGTAAAACTGTCACCTTCCAATTCGCTGATTAGGACATGGAGCTGGGCATATTCCACTTGCCGGAAACTCAGCAACGGATATAATCTCACTTCGCCGCCTTGCTTGCAAACTCGAAGCAGTTCCCGAATCGCAGCTAAGTGAAATGCATAATCAAACTGCTCTTCATATAGAAACAGAAAATGACTGCACAACACGAGGTCGAAGCTCTCCGCTTCAAACGGAAGTGAAGATAAAGAAGCTGTATGATATCTAGCTGCGCCTTCCGAGCTTGCATAGTCTTCGATAAATCGCTGAAGCGCTTGGATACGACCTTCCTTATGGTTCTCAACAGAACCGTAAAAAGTCCAATCGTACACATTCGTTAACTTCGCCATCTTCGCAGCAACAAGTTCAATCTCATGCCGACCATGCTCGGCAATTGCACTTGGCGACTTCTCATACAACGGATCAACCGCCTCAGCGTAGGTTCCAAGCTGCCTGGCTTCTGCCGTAAACGAAGATGCGCCACCTGCGACATCCAATACCCGTTTGCCAATTAATTCGGCTGTCTGTAACATAAACATTTTCTCATACTCCACATACGATCTCGAGGTCATAGCAACCCCAACTTGCTCATAAACAGGCTTCTGTTCCATGCTCATCTCTCCTCAACTCGGCTCATAACCCCTTCCCTCTGGAAAGGATTAGGAGAATTCTATCATGAGAGATTCCCCAGCGCAACAACAAAATAACGAAAAAAACGATCCCCTTGTTTGGAAATCGCGGCATTTTATGATACCATTGTTTACATCTATAAGCTTATTACAGAAACGAGGAAAAAAGCCATGTCGCATCAACCCTTCAAAAGACATACGATTTATAAAAAAGATAAATGGAACATGCTCAATGTCGAGGTTCAGGGCACGAAAATTGTGCTAACCGAAATTTCCGACCAATGGGGCGAAGAGTGCCACACTTTTATTGGACGACCTGCTATGCTGCACTGGGCTAGCGAGCGATTTGCCAAAGATAAATTCGATGGCACCGAAGAAGAATGGCAAGCCATTATGGATGCTTTCAAAAACGTATAATTTTTTTGTTCTATTTTGAAACGCACTGCATATAATAAACGTATAATCTCATAGTAACACTCCAAAGGGGAGTAGCTGATACAGTAAAGTCGTCAATTCGGATCCTCATCAGATCCCGGCTTTATTGGCAACGACAACGTTGTTAGCAAGACCTTTGCCATGTTCATTGGTGAAGGTCTTTTTTGATGAATTAGAGCCTTCACCGGTCATCGGTGCTGGGCTCTTTTTGCATCTAAAAACCTTGAAGGAGTGTGTTCGCGTATGGATTGGTTGTCAACGGGCTTTTTCGTCTCTCTGCTTAGTATTATCTTGATTGACTTGGTGCTGGCAGGTGATAACGCTATTGTAATTGGGATGGCCGCACGTAATTTGAAAAAGGAAACGCAAAAGAAGGTCATTCTCTGGGGCACGGTTGGCGCGATTATTATTCGAGCTTTGGCCACGCTTATTGTAGTTACATTGCTCAAAATACCTGGACTGCTGTTAATCGGCGGTATCTTGCTTCTATGGATTTCGTATAAGCTTCTCAGCGAGAAGAAAAATCATGAAAATATGCAAGTGAAGGACAGCATGTGGGCCGCTATTCGAACCATCATTATCGCTGATGCGGTCATGGGTCTAGATAATGTCATCGCAGTAGCTGGTGCCGCACACGGCAATTTCCTACTCGTGGTTATTGGTCTACTGATCAGTGTTCCAATCGTGGTCTGGGGAAGCACATTATTCATTAAGTGGATTGAAAAGTATCCGTCGATTATTTATATCGGTGCTGGCGTACTTGCACTTACCGCAGGAAAGATGATTACAGGTGAAAAGTTCCTTGCCCCCTTCTTCGAATCCAACCTGTTAGGGAAATGGTTATTCATTGGTCTTCTTATCGTCCTCGTGCTGGGCGCGGGCAAATGGTCGAAAATGATTGGCTACCAGGTAAGTGTCGGGGATAGCGGACAGTTAACACTTCCCAAAGAGCTTAGTGAAGAAGCACAGATATCCCCTGAGGATCGCTATACCGTCAAAATGGATTCTCGCGGCAAATTCATTCTTGTTAAAGAGGAAGACGAGGAAGAGTCGACTAGAGACACGATGCAGCATGCCGGTTGAAAAAGGAGTTTGACCCCGCATAGCGAAAATTAGTATGATACGAAACAAGTGTCATACTCTACAGGAAAAAGGATGATTTTCGATGACCGATTCTGGATCTATTCTCACATTTGTAATTGTATCCTTTTGCCTGGCGATCATTTTGATAATGAAAAAAGACAGCCTTCCGGCACAAATGAAACGTTACCTTGCTTTATTAGCGATTGTTATGGTTTCCATATCCTTCGTTCTGATCTTACTTAGCTTCTTCCGAGCAGGAACTTGAATTTCCTTCCATATGCGCTCGTACATCATGGACGACAGAGTCGTTTGTTTTGTATAATAATAATTGATTACGCAATCGGTCATACTAGGTGAAAACCATGGAATGGGATTTCAGTTAGAACATCCCTCATGGGAATACGCCGGGAGCGATGACCGCAATGCGCCTTCTTTATGTAACGGCTGTAATGGGAATTCTGCTAAGCTCAATCCCTATAGCTGACTTACACGCAAAGGATACCAGCTTACCCCAATCTCAAAACAAGGACAGGAGGGCTCCGATGACTCAATTATTGGAACGCAAGCAAGTACCGGCCGAGCACCGTTGGCAGTTGGAGGATTTATTTGCCGATCAGAAGGCTTGGGATCAAGAATTTCAAGATGTGAAAGGCTCGCTTAGCAAAGTCAGCGCCTTCCAAGGAAAACTTACCGACGCCGCAGCTGTGAAGCAAATTTTCCAGTTGGAAGATGAGCTCTCTGTAAAGATGGAAAGATTATATGTCTATGCCAACATGAAGCATCATGAAGATACAGCTGAACCTGTTTATCAGGCATTATCCGAAAAAGCAAAAAAACTCAGTGTTGAAGTTGGAGAAGCAGCTTCCTACATTTCACCTGAAATTCTAAGCCTTTCGGACGAAAAGCTTCAGCAGCTTGTGAGTGATCCTTCCTTATCTTTTTATAAAGATACGCTTGAAGAAATGATTCGTCAGAAGCCTCATACGTTAAGCAAAGAACAAGAAGCGCTTCTTGCTCAAGCGGGTACGATGGCAGGCGCGCCTAGCACGATTTTTGGCATGCTGAACAATGCTGATCTGAAGTTCCCGAAAGTGAAGAACGAAAAAGGTGAAGAAGTCGAGCTTACGCATGGCAGTTATATTCAATTCCTTGAGAGTCGTGATCCGGAAGTTCGAAAAAATGCGTTCAAAGCGGTTTATGAAACGTATCGCAATAATCGGAATACCATTGGCGCGACGCTAAGCGCAAACATCAACAAAAACATTTTCTACGCTAAAGCGCGTCATTACCCTTCCGTTCTTGAATCCACACTGTTTGGGGACAATATCAAGAAAGAAGTGTATACGAACTTAATTTCCACCATTCATGAATCCTTGCCTCAGCTGCAGCGGTACCTCAAACTCCGTAAAAAGCTGCTCAAGGTCGATGAATTACATATGTATGACCTATTTGCACCGCTCGTTGAAGAGTTCAAAATGGATATTACTTATCAGCAAGCAAAAGAAGAAATCAAGAAAAGCTTGGCTCCGCTAGGTGAAAATTACTTGAAAATTCTTCAAGACGGCTTCGACAATCACTGGATCGATGTCTATGAGAACAAAAATAAGCGCAACGGTGCTTACAGCTGGGGTGCTTACGGCACACATCCTTACGTACTGTTGAACCATAAAGACAATTTGAACAGCATGTTTACACTGACACATGAGATGGGTCACGCGATTCATTCTTATTTGTCGGATGAGAATCAAGAGTATCGTTATGCGCAATACACGATTTTCTTAGCTGAAGTTGCTTCAACGCTCAATGAAGCCCTGCTCATGGATTACCTATTGAAGCGTGTAACGGATCCGAAGGAAAAAATGTACTTGCTCACGTACTACGCTGATCAGTTCCGTACGACGGTATTCCGTCAAACGATGTTCGCTGAATTCGAAATGATCACGCATGAAAAAGCAGAAGAAGGCGAGTCTCTAACTCCACAAGAGTTCAGTGAGATCTACTATGGCTTGAATAAGCTCTACCATGGCAATGACATGGTTGTGGATCAAGATATCGAGATGGAATGGGCTCGGATTCCTCACTTCTACAACAGCTTCTATGTTTATAAATATGCGACAGGCTTCTCTGCTGCTACTTCCTTTGCGAAGCAGATTTTGGATGAAGGCCAGCCAGCGGTTGACCGCTACCTCGGCTTCCTCAAAAGCGGCGGCAGTGACTACTCGCTGAACATTCTCAAGAAGGCCGGCGTGGATATGTCTACACCTGAGCCGATCAAACAAGCGATGAGCGTATTCAGCTCGTTGCTGGATCAAATGGAAGAGCTCACGAAGTAATTGAATGATCGATATACCCCCTCTCCAAGTCAGAGAGCGGAATGTAAGACTAAAAAGGTTGAAAGCCTCTGCTTTCAACCTTTTTCTTAAACTCGAGAGGATGATGGACACTTGAAAATACAATGGATTCTCATCAGTGCTTTAGTGTTTGCTTTACTTACGGCGGTTTTTGCTGTCGTCAATGTGGATCCCGTGCAAGTGAATTTCATATTCGCAACGACTTCCACACCTCTGATTCTCGTCATTTTAACTTCAACCTTACTAGGTGGTCTAATTGTCGGTCTCTTCGGTATGGTTCGTCAATACAAGCTGCAGCGTAAAGTGAAACAACTAGAAAAGCAACTTCAAGAAGCGTTACATCCGACAGCTGCATCGTCAACTGAATCCAATTTAGAACAAAGCGAACCAAGTGTATAAGGCGAGACAAATTCCCCCTCCGATGAATGATGATCCTGCATTAACGGCATCATTGCTCATCCCTCGGAGACCACGAATTTGTCTAGCTTTCCTATTACAATGCTCCTGTTTCTCAATCGTTTTACCACAAACCTCACAATGAAACATCACCTGCAACGTACCCCCTAGCCAGGAATCGACGAGCGATCCTCCTAATCCTGCAAGTGCACCCAGCAAGATTAGGAGCACGATCGAGCTGTTCACCACTTCCGACTCCCCGAGTTGATTTAGAATCCCCCCTATGAGACCGATAAAAGCCCCTCCAAGAATAGAAGCTAGCAACCCTAAACCCGTAATTCCTCCTGAAGTTCCTGCCGTTACCCTTTTCCCTGTTACGATAGAGCGTGGGATTGACTTACTCAACCCGCCGATTTCCGTAGCCCAAGTATCCGCGGTAACTGTTGCCATAACGCCTATATATATCAACCACCAGACCGGATTTGGCCAGATGGCATTTCCGATGCAAAGCAACAAACCCAAACCTCCATTGGCAGCAACTTGGCCTGCATCACGTCTCCCACCTTTGGCATAGCCACTTTCAGCTACAGCCTTACGCTGATGTTTGAGATTCGATAGCAAGCTAGAAGAGATAAAGAACGCGATAAGTGTCCCAAACCACGCTAGGCTGCCAAGTGCATACATCGTTGTTCCTAGCAGCACCGCTGCAGTCAGACCCGATACAGATAAGGAACGTTTCCAAAAGGCTGCGCCTGCTATGATCACGCTGCCTACGAAGCCATAAACTATCGGCAAAAACAGCATAATTAGAATTCACTCCTTTCATATTTCTGAGATCAAATTTATATGTATATTGTATCATAATCCACTCAAGACTCTTTATTGCGCGACTCGTAAAGTAAATTCGACAAATTTCAGTAATTTCTGCAGAATCATAACCAATAACAGCCAAATATATGATACTATGATAGGGAAAAGCGATAGGAGGCTGACATGGAGCAAGATCAATTCACTACCAATTCCCGATTCAAAAGAGACCTGGAGCCCGAGGAAATGCTGCGTGTCATTTTCGAATATGCTTCCAAGATTGCGAACGAACGTATTCTTGATCATGTACTAATGCTGATGGCGGATATGGGTCGTGAGATGATTGTCTCCGATCGTTGTACTGTCTGGCTGCTCGATACACAAAAGAATGAGCTTTGGTCCAAAGTCGCTCATGGTCTTGATGAAATTCGGATCCCCAGCACTGCTGGTCTAGTCGGCTATTCAGTAACGAATGATCAAGCTGTCTTCATTCATGACGCTTACACCAATGAGGAATACAAATCATATTTGCAAAATGGTGCTATCCGTACGGATCAACAAACTGGTTATCGTACGAAAGCCCTCATGGTGATCCCCTTCCGGAATAGCCAAGGTGAGATCATGGGTGCTTATCAAGCGATTAATAAACTAACGGCTAGCGAACAATTCTCCGACAAGGATATGGAATATTTAACGTTGGCCTCCTCCTATGCAGGAAAATCATTAGAATCTGCTCTGCTCACAATGGAAATTGAAGAGACGCAGAAAGAAATTATTTTCCGAATGGGCGAAATTGGCGAAAGTCGTTCCAAGGAAACAGGAAATCACGTAAAGCGTGTTGCTGAGTATTCATATTTGATAGCACTTGAGTTAGGCATGAGTCAGGAAGAAGCGGAACTGCTCAAAATCGCGTCCCCGATGCACGATATCGGCAAGGTAGCGATCCCTGATGCCGTCCTGAACAAGCCGGGCAAGCTGACAGAAGAAGAGTTCAAGCTTATGCAAAATCATACGCTGATCGGCTACAACCTGCTTCGGAATTCGACCCGCCATATTCTTAAAACGGCTGCAGTCGTTGCATATGAACATCATGAGAAATGGAATGGGCGTGGTTACCCCCGCGGTATTAAAGGGGATGAGATCCATATCTACGGTCGTATCACGGCCATTGCCGATGTTTTCGATGCTCTTGGCAGTGATCGCGTCTACAAAAAAGCCTGGGAGCTCGATCGCATCCTACAGCTGTTCCAAGAGGAACGCGGCGAGCATTTCGCCCCCGTTGTAGTGGATGCCTTTTTCAAACAATTACCGGCCATTCTCCGCGTAAGAGAGCAATACTCGGATGCAGCCTTAGCCAATTCTATTGAATCTTAATACATAGAAGTTGAAAAGGCAGTCTCACAGGTCGATGTGACCTCGGAGACTGCCTTTTTATATTACATACGAATGGTAAAAGCTCCGAATTGCTCTTCTCCCCAGAGAAGTTCTAAACGGTCGCCATCTTTGACAGGACCTACGCCTTCTGGAGTCCCTGTGTAAATGATGTCGCCAGGCCCCAAACCATAGTGCTTCGCAATATAATCAATGATGGTTTGAAGATCGAAGATCATAAGGGAGATGTTGCCGTCCTGCACCACTTGCTCATTCTGATGAAGCTGGAAGTTCGTTTTCGTCAATTCCGAAGCTCCAGGGAACGGACGGAAATCGGTGATCGGCGCCGACTTTAGAAAGCCTTTGGCAGGCAGCCATGGTTGTCCCTTTTTCTTAATCACATTCTGCACATCACGAAGTGTAAAATCAATCCCAAGTGCATATTGATCAACGATTTCATCGACTTTAATGCCTTCTGTGTACGGCTTCGAAATATGTAAGACGAGTTCAGCTTCATAGTGAATCTCACCTTGATCACTAGGAAGTGACAGAGCGCCACCATCTATCTGTACTAACGCATGTGTAGGTTTTGTAAAAATCATCGGTTGTTCAGGAACATCATTTCCAAGTTCTGCGGCGTGTGCGCGATAGTTGCGTCCAACGCAATAAATGTTTCGGATCGTTGCTGTCATGTTAGATGAACTCCTCTTATTTCTTAATCAGATTTCCTTGGGCATCTACACCAGCCCCTATAGAAATTTTGCTTAATCGTTGAAATAGCTTTTCTCCATCTTCCGTACTCATCGGAGTCGGCAAGGCTGATTTGGTCAAAATGGGTACCAGATGAATATTGCAAGACTTATCCTTCGAGCAGGCAGCTTCCAGGATGACCGTTTCCCAAGTTTTTGGGGTGTCATTCGTCGTAAAGATGAAGTTGCCTAAGCTATACGCAATCCATTTGCCCTTGTATTGCTCAAAGCCTTGCAGGACATGCGGATGTCCGCCAATGACTAGATCGGCTCCAGCATCAATGTAACGATGCGCGAGTTCCTTTTGGTTTTTGTCCGGATTGTCATCACGTTCAACGCCCCAATGTGCCACAACAACTACAAGATCAGCCGATGCTTTCGCTTTTTCAATCGATTCAACAGGTACCTTATAGCTGTAAGTTTCGGCAACACCTGGATGCCCAGGGGCAGCTTTCCATGAAGCTTCTGGCACGACGCGGCTGAAACCAAAAACAGCAATCTTAATGCCATCTTTTTCCACGATCACCGGTTGGTAGGCTTCTGAGTTATCCTTACCTGCACCCACTCGTTTAATGCCCTCTTGATCCAGCGCCTTCATCGTATCTAGCAAGCCTTCTGTTCCATAATCCATCACGTGGTTATTCGCTAGATTCACAATGTCGACACCTGCTTGCTTCAGCGGGGGCAACGCCTCAGGCGAAGAACGATACACATACTCCTTACTTTGAACACTGCCTCTAGTCGTTATCGGTGATTCCAAATTTGCAATTGTAAAATCAGCTTTAGTTAAGTAGTCTTTCACATTCGTATACGGGTAATCAAAGCCTTTTTGCTTTAGAATATCTTCCACTTTGGAGGCCATAATCACATCACCCACAAACGTTAATTTCACTTGTGAGCCTGTACCCACTGGGTTTACCACTGTTGCATTCGCAGATGGTGTTGGTGTCGGGGTAACGACAGTAGAAGCTTTGGGACTAACAGTAACCGTCGAGCTGCCATTCGAAGTGGAGGTCGATGGTTTAGGCGAAATAATTGCCATCGGTGTTGAAACCGCTCCGTCTTCTTCCCCATTATTAGAAGTGGAGGTCCAATAGGAAGCCCCGATTCCAATGGCGAAACAAGCAATCGCTGCAACTGTAAAGCCACCCAAAACTTTAAGTGAAGGCTTTTTACTTGGGTTTGAATCTTTTTTCGATTTACCGTGACGTTCTTGTCTGGATTCCAATTAAAACATTCCCCTTTCCCCCTACAAATTATAACAGATGTCGACATCGTTGGGTAATAGGGAGAGACTCACATTTTCAGATTGTCTGCCTTGTGGTATAACTAAGCAATACTAGGTTCGTTTTTTGGGAAAGAAAGGAAACGAGTGACATGGAGAAAATTGCAATAATTTCTGATATACATGGTAACCTGCCTGCTCTAGAAGCCGTACTTCACGATATTTCGCGCAGAGGCATCACACGTATTTTCTGCTTAGGCGACCTCGTGGGCAAAGGTCCTAACTCCGCCGAGGTTGTAGATCTCATTCAACAAACCTGTGAAGCCGTCGTGCAAGGCAACTGGGATCTAGGTATTACGCTTCCGCAGGAGCAGCCGGCTGGCTTGTGGCAACAGCAATCGCTTGGTGAAGAACGTCTTGCTTATTTGAAGCAGCTTCCCTATGCGATCAATGTGAAACTCAGCGGGAAGCATATACGATTGTTCCACGCATCAGCTCAGAGCGTCTTTCATCGATTGAAGCGTGAAGCTACGAAGAATGAGCGATTAGCGATGTTTGAAAATACAGAGATGACCGGATCCTTTGCCGATGGGAATCTGCCGGATATTGTCGGTTATGGGGATATTCATATCCCTTATATGTTGACGCTGAACAATCCCTCAGAGAAGAGGGATTGTGAGGGTACGGATGCAGGGAAAAGGAGTGTGCTGCACAACGAGGGTTCTGTGCAGTTTGCAAGTGCGAATAGCGAGACACGTAGTGAGATGCTGGACGAGAATTCTGTGCAGTGTGCAAGTGTTGCCGATCGCAGCGGGTTGCTGCTGTTCAACGTTGGGAGCGTCGGTGTTCCCTATGATGGCATACCCCAGGCGAGTTACTGCGTAGTGGAAGGTGAGACTGATCCTGGGGCTGAAGCAGGGTTCGCACTACAATTCGTGCGGGTGCCTTATGATTTAAAGCGTGCTGTACAGTTGGCGTATGAGGTTCAGATGCCGGATAGCAGACGATATGAGCTGGAGATCACGACGGGATTGGTGCATTTAGGTGGTTAAGTATAACCACCCCCTTCACCTAACTCCTATCTCCCCACCTCCAAACAAGAAAATGGAAAATATCCAGCTATTTTCAGCTCAAAACACACTTTTGCTCAAATAACTGGATTTTAGGTAGTTAATTTTCGCTCCTTCCTTCATTTCCGCGTAAAACGAGGAATTTACATGTAGTTTTTGAATCTAATCCGTTCAATCTGCAAAAATCCCGAAAATTAGATGGAGGTTTTCCATTTATTCGACAGCCTTGCGAATCCATAATGATTTTACCCTTGGATAAATAATTATGGAAATTAATTCCACCACATGCTAATATAGGGGTACTGGAAAGTGAGGCATGGAAACGAATGAAGCTAAACTGGCGTAAAATCATACTTGTTATCGTTTGTGCTGAGTGTTTGTTCATCTACTGGAACGGCCTTAGTACAATGAGCTTCAAGAAACAACAGACGACCCACCTCGCTCCCACTACTCAACCTCAGGCACCATTAACACGCATTCCACCACAAATTCAAGAGAAGCCAAGAATCGATTCCGATTTACATACGAAGGATAAAGCCTCCTAACAACCTAACATAGCAAAAGAGCGATAGACTGCCGTTGCAGCCGATCGCTCTTTTTGTCATCTACGCTATTTCACCCGAGCTAACGCTAAACCATCATACGCTGGAAGAATGGTGCTTTCCAACCTCTCATCTGTCGCGATCCGTTGATTAAACGTTCGCATCGCTTGAACCGATGCCTTCGTTTGCTTCTCATCCACGACTTTGCCGCGCATCAGTGTATTATCGCCTGCAATGATCGCACCTGGGTTCGCCAGCTTGATCGCGAGCTCCAAATAGTTCGGATAATTCACTTTATCCGCATCAATAAAGAAGAAATCGAAGCGCTCTCCTTGCTCCAGCAGCTCGTTCAAGTGATCGAGAGCTTCGCCAATCCGATACTCCACTAATTCGCCGAGTCCGGCGTCGGTCACGTTTTGCTTCGCCACATCGGCGAAATCCTGCTTGAGTTCGAGTGAAATGAGCTTGCCGCCCTCTTTTAACCCACGTGCCAAGCAAATTCCGCTGTATCCGCCTAACGCACCGATTTCTAACACCCGCTTCGCACCTATCATCCTAACCATCATGGTTAACAGTCTGCCATATCCTGGCGCGATGGAGATCTCGGGCATGTTGTGAGCAACAATGACCTCCTTCACCTTTGTTAGAACGGCATCTTCCTCGTATAAACCTTCCATGTAGCTTTCGGCTGAGATGGTTTCCATGTATTTGTCCTCCTAAAATCGCATCATTCGAATGATCTTTGTGCTGCTCGTTTGTAAGTGTAACCTATTTGTCCTATACTTGTTAATTGTATGAGTTTTCTGAGCGTTGTACAACCCGGATGGAAGGACTATACCTATGCCACAAAAAATTGAACTAATCGCCACTTGCCCGATGGGACTTGAGGCAATCGTCGCCCGTGAAATCCGTGATCTCGGCTATGAGGAAATGACCGTCGAGAATGGACGTGTTCGTTTCTTTGGTGACGAATTAGCTATCTGCCGCACTAATCTTTGGCTGCGAACGGCAGATCGCGTCCTCGTACTTATGGGGCAATTCAAAGCAACCACCTTCGATGAGCTATTCGAAGGCACCAAAGCTCTGCCTTGGCCAGACTGGATTCCAAACGATGCCGAATTCCCTGTTGAGGGTCGTTCCCATAAGTCACAGTTATCCAGCGTTCCTGCGTGCCAAGGGATCGCCAAGAAAGCCGTCGTCGAGAAAATGAAGCTTCGCTACGGCACCGAGTGGTTCCCCGAGAACGGGGCACGCTACGTAATCGAGGTCGCACTTCTGAACGATATCGCGACATTAACGATTGACACAACCGGACCAAGCTTACACAAACGCGGCTACCGCAAGCTCGTGACCGAAGCGCCGCTGAAGGAAACCATGGCTGCAGCCATGATCATGTTGAGCCGCTGGAACGTGGATCGGCCGCTTTACGACCCGTTCTGCGGGTCGGGGACCATCCCGATTGAGGCTGCGATGATCGGTTGGAACATCGCGCCAGGCCTGCGGCGCAGCTTCCCTAGCGAAGCTTGGGGGAACATCCCCCGCAAGCTTTGGGACAAAGCCCGCGACGAAGCCTTCGACGCGGTGAAAGACAACGTGCCGCTGCACATCGTCGGCAGCGATATCGACCCTGCTGCCATCGAAGTGGCAGAGGCGGCCGCCAAGGCAGCTGGACTGACGAAGCAGTTCCAGCTAAAGGTTGAGCCGATCGCCAAGGCGCGCCCGCGCGGCGACTATGGCTGCTTGATCACCAACCCGCCGTACGGCGAGCGTCTTGGTGAAGCACCGGATGTTGAGCTGGCGCTGCGCGAGCTCGGCGCATTAACGCGTCCGATGCCGTCGTGGAGCCTATTCATCCTAAGCCCAAGCACACAACTCGAACATTATATGAACCGCCGCGCCGACAAGAAGCGCAAGCTGTTCAACGGACGGATCGAGTGTAATCTGTTCCAATATCTAGGTCCCTTGCCTCCGCGCAGAAGAGACTAGTTAAACAAAATCCCTCACAATGACCTCTATTCTCGCTTGCATTCGTCAGCAGCCAGACCGAGCCTTGTGAGGGATTTCTGTTATCCTGATGTTCTGTTATTGATGTTCTGTTACTGATGTTCTGTTACTGATGTTCTGTTACTGATGTTCTGTTATCCTGATGCTCTTTTATTCAACAACCTCTACCAACTCCAATGGCAGCCCATCAGGATCAGCGAAAAACGTATAAAGATTCCCTGTGATTGGATCAATGCGAACAGGCTCAACCGCGATGCCCTTCGCTTCGAGTTCTTGTACACTTTGCTCCATGTCTGTAACAACAAAAGCCAAATGCCGTAAACCCCGCGCCTCTGGTTGATTCACACGTAAGGGCGGATTCGGAAACGAGAACAATTCAATCTCTTGCTCGGTTTGCCCAATACGCAAATCCAATTTATACGAATCTCTCTCAGCGCGATAGGTTTCCTGAATGACCGTGAGTCCCAGTAGCTCCACATAGAAATGCTTGGAGTGCTCGTAATTCGAACATATAATTGCAACGTGATGCATCTGCTTTAAATCCAATTTGATCATACCTCCCGACAAAGAAAAAAACCGCATGCTGGGCTGCTCCCATCCTGCGGCTTATCCTCTTATTTTACCCTGCTGCTTGCATGGTTTCAACAATTTTATGTAGAACTTCATCAGCATGCTCGTATGCGACTTGGCAAGTACCTGCAGCGTGGTGTCCGCCTCCGCCATTTTGAAGCATCAAGTCACCAATGTTCGTTAACGCTGTACGATTGACAATGCTGTGACCACATGCGAATACGCAGTTTTGTTTATTTCGGCCATCCACGATCCAAATCGACGTATTTTGCTCTGGATGGAGCGCATAAACCATAAAACGATTGCCTGGATATATCGTCTCTACATCGCGAAGGTCCGTAATAATAACATTGCCTTCTACCCGCGTGTAGGTTTGCAGCATGTCCCTGTAAAGGGCATCCAACTCAAAGTAACGAGCTACACGCTCTTTGACATCTGGCAGCTCCATAATCTCGCTAACGGACTTCGTTGCACAATGTGCAACCAGATCCTCCATCAACTGATAGTTGCTGATTCGGTAATCCCGATAACGCCCCAACCCTGTACGAGCATCCATGATAAACGAAAGCAAATCCCACCCGTTCGGATTCAAAACATCTTCTTTGCTAAACTGAGCAGAGTCCGCTTTATCTACACCTTGCATAATATCGTCGATATCACGGAAGGTTTCTTTGCCGCCATAGTAATCATAGACAACGCGTGCGGCGCTTGGAGCGAGCCGAGTTTCCCCTTTAAACGAAACCTCTTCACCCATCCGTGTCAGTTCACTTGCATGATGATCAAACCATAATCCGCAGCCTGGAACATAAGGCACATTGGCCAAAATATCATTCTCATTTACTTCAATAAGGCCGTCCTGCATATCTTTGGGATGGACAAATTTCATTTCATCCACCATGTTTAATTGTTTGAAGAGCATCGCGCATACTAAACCATCGAAATCAGAACGTGTGATTAATCTCATGCCATGCATCTCCTTTGATATAGTTCTTAAGAACTACGAGTTATGATGGTCATATTATATCAGCTAGTGTCGATACGTGACAATGAGAAAATCACTCGCCATACGCATGGCATGATTTCTGATTATAAAAAAAAGAACGATTCACCTAAATAGGTTGAACCGCTCTCAATTTGGAGGATAGGCACTGAAATAATCTTGTTAAAAAACCTTCGATTTGAGCCATTGGGGGCATTTTCACTGACAGCTTAACTTCGCCCTTCCAGTAGAAAATGAGAATGCTATTGTTTCTTCCGTGAAACATTTCAACATCCCAACAAGCTTCGTTCAATGCATATTCTTCTCGGTTTATCATGAGCTTAGGTCCATCCGTGGATGGCACCAAACGCGCAACATGGTTACCGCATAACGATGTTGCTTTCTGTTCATCCTGCAATTGCTCTTCCGATTTCATGCCGCTAGGGCCTCCTTCGTTCAACTTGTTCCATTTGTTTTAATTTGCTTCGCTATGACAGAGAAAAACCCCACCTTAGTGAACCGACTAGAGGGGTTCTTAAGTGAATTCCCAATCGTTCGGCGGCTGGCTGGCCGTTTGTCCTTTTCAGGAGAAGAGAGGCCCCTGTAGCTTTGCGTCACTGGCTTTCGCCAGCTTTGCCTTTATCGAGATGACTTACAAATTCTGATTAGATGAAGCGATAAACGAGACATCCTACACTCTCAAGAATAAGGGATGACGATTTGAATTCGAATAGTTCGCAGGAACTATTTTTACGAATTCCATCAAAATGTTTGCATTTTCGACGTTATTTTTACCGAATTTTGACGTTTTGTGCCTTTCCAATAGAAAATGGACCCTACCAAAGACAAAATAGCAATCACGAGAAAGAGCGTTTGACCTCCATATGAAACCAATAAGAAGCCGCCAATCCATGGCCCCATAAAATGTCCGATATTCGTTAACGTTTGAGCACCATAGTAGGTTCCACGCATTTGTTCAGGCGCCAGCTTATCAATCAACATGTTTGCTGCCGGATAGTTTAGAATTTCACCAAATGTGAAAATTCCCATGGAAATAATGAGCCATATGAGCGAGTGCGAGAAAGCAAACCCGATATCTCCTAATGCGAACATTAAATTCCCAACGACAATGGCTGTTAACGGTTTATACCTCTCCGCCCATTTACCGAGCGGTATCTGCATAACAATAACGACGATGGCATTGGCGCTCATGAGAATCGCAAACATTTTGACCCCATTAGCAAAATCTCTCTGGAGGTACTGCGACAACGTTACCATAACCTGAGAGTACCCAATCGCCCCGATAATTCCCCCGACAATGTACAAACGGAAGGTCATATCCTTACGAATGACTCCCCACGCCGAACGGAAAGTCACAATCGCTTTCTTCTCACCTTCGATTTTCTTAATGCCGAACTTAATAAGAAGTGCGTAAAGCGTAATGCCATAGATTAAATAAATAATACCCGTGAGCAAAAATGGCAAAGCTCCATTCATTGTCGCAAAGAATGCTCCCAACAATGGACCTACAGCCACACCTACGTTAATCGCCATGTATCGAAGTGAAAATACCTGCCTCCTTTTGGACGTCTCTGTGAGATCTGCCATTAAGGCTTGCGACACGGGCTCGTAGAATGAGCGGCAAAGTCCATTCAACATATTAAGCAGCATAAATAGGACTGGTAACTTCACTACGCCGAAGCCAAGGAATACGAATCCCCACCCGAAGAGCGCCGCGAGCATGATCACGCGTCGTCCAAAACGATCTGACAAGGTGCCCCCGACAAAACCGCCGAAAGTACCCGCTAAAGCCCCCATGCCAATGACGATCCCAATAAGCCCTGGGCTCATGTCCGAATGCTTAGCCAAATAGATCGCTAGAAAAGGTAAACTCATGGAGGACGCAGCCCGGGCCATGACCGTACCTAAGAGTAGCGTATGTACGATAGGATGATAGGATTGAAGAAAATAACGTATACGATTCATAGACGATGACTCCTCTCGCAGACACACGAATTACCCTACGGTTAATTAATTGACGCCGAATTTCAATTATACACGAAAAGCGCGGAATGTGTCGTAATTTCGAACTGGGAACTTCAGCTTTTTCTATGTGCCTTCACTCAGATGGTATTTATTGGGTGAAGGTTTTATAATGGCGATATGGAGGTGCTAGCGATGAAAATAGCGATTACAGGTGGCAGTGGTTTTATTGGAAAAAGATTAATTTCCTACTGGTTGGGGCAAGGTCATGAACTTATCAATATATCACGCTCATCCTCAAAGCAGATTTCCGGTGTCCGAACGATTACATGGGATGAGTTGGAGAAAAATACTGACCTTCTTCACGGACTCGATGCCATTGTAAATTTGGCGGGTGAATCCATTAGTCAACGTTGGACAGCCGCGGCTAAGACTCGGATTGTTCAATCCCGATTGCAAGCTGGGGAGCGAGTAGCCAAGCTAGTTGCCAACATGAACCCAAAGCCTAAGGTTGTTGTGAATGCGTCTGGTATGTCTTATTACGGCACTTCAGAGACGGATACCTTTGACGAGAAAAGTCCTTATCGACATACAGACTTCTTAGCAAGTGTCGTCAAGCAATGGGAGGCTGCTGCTGATCTTATTCAAGGCACACGTGTCGTAAAGGTTAGGGTTGGCCTTGTTTTGGATAATAAAGAAGGTGCCTTTCCCAAAATGGCACTCCCTTACAAGCTCGGTGTAGGCGGCACCGTTGGCAGTGGCAGGCAATGGGTTTCGTGGATTCACATCGAGGATATGGTTAGACTGATTGATTTTTGCGTTCACAACGAATCCATTGTAGGTCCTGTGAATGCTACGGCGCCCAATCCTGTCACCAATAAAGATTTCGGACGCGAGATTGCGAAAGCGATGCGAAGAGCGAATTTGTTTCCAGTTCCTGCTTTCATGATGAAGTTAATTTTTGGGGAGCTTTCTGTGCTGCTCTTGGAAGGTCAGAAAGTGATTCCGCGCGTATTGCAACAGAAGGGATTTGAATGGCGCTTTCCTACGGTAGCAGGTGCTCTTGGAGATTTGGTAAAAAAATAGCTTTTCATTCAAATAAAAATTGTGTACAATTAATTTGTGCGAAATAATAGCGACGGAAGGTAGTGATAAGATGAGCGTACATCAATTTCAAGTGAAGACGATCCGCGGTGAAGAGACATCCCTCTCTGCGTATAAAAACCAAGTCCTGCTCATTGTAAATACAGCAACGAAATGCGGATTTGCACCTCAATTCAAAGGGCTTCAGGAACTCCATGACACCTATAAAGATCAAGGCTTTAGCGTTCTTGGGTTCCCTTGTAACCAATTCAAGGATCAGGAGCCTGGCGATGACGCGCAGGTTGAACAGGCGTGTCAGATTAATTTTGGCGTCAATTTCCCGCTTTTCTCCAAAATTGATGTGAATGGTGCGGGGACCCACCCGTTATACCGCTATCTGAAAAGCAAGGCATCTGGTCTATTCGGTTCGGGCATTAAGTGGAACTTCACTAAATTTCTCGTGGATCAGGACGGTAATGTGATCAAACGCTTCTCCCCGACAACGACACCGCGCAAAATCGAACAGCAGATTAAAAAGCTTCTAGAGAAATCCCCTGTTCATGCTTAACTCGACTCGCATGAAAAAAAGCATCCAGTCCAATTGGACGGATGCTTTTTGGTTATTTTACGTATTTCTTCGCTTTTTCGATGGCTTCGTCTTCCGTTGCGCCTGTAATGTAGCGGCCATTAATAAATATAAATGCGAACCGCGAACATGGACCGCAATACGACTTGCACGCAACCTTGACTTCAGTATCCGGTGCGATAGCACTTATTTTGGCAAGTGCTGATTTCACCTTCATGTGTTTGCATTTATCACAAATGCGAATATCATTCCGCATTAGTGGTCTCCGTGGTTCCCCTTGCTTGGGTTAGTAATCATGAAGCCTTCTTCTGGTGTGTAGAAGTAGTCAATACGAATACCGTCTAGAAGCGGCTCTGTTTGATCTAGCAAAACATCAATGCCTTTATCCGTGTTTACGACAACATCATTTGCTGTTTTATCATCAAGACCCAAACCATAGTGAGCATGATCACCATGCTTATGCGTCACTTGTACACGAACCAACAAACCTTGGTTTTCTTCTTTATTAAGCTCCAATTGAAGTACCTTTGCTGCATTACGAGAAATTTTGACTTTCATATGTACACATCTCCTGAAACAATAAATTTTAACTCTATTGTAAAGAATCTAGAGCATGAAATCAACCTTGTCCTATTCTGCCCTTCTATTGCCAAATTTCCTAAGGAACTTTAAAATAGATAGTAGTATGAGTATTCATCCCTTATTACAAAATGTTAACTTACTAACCTAAAAGTAAGTATCCTACACGACTTTGATGAAAGGAAGCGATCTCATGTCAACGCTTGAAAATGAAAAAGTCGCTCCACTTAGCAATTATGTTCCCAAAATCCCCAAGGAAATCGAATGTTCCGTCGAACGAACACTAGAAGTCATTGGCGGGAAATGGGCATTTCTTGTACTTCGTGAATTGTTCTGTGGAACGAAGCGCTTCGGAGAGCTGCAGCGTCAAATTACGGGCATAAGTCCGAAATCCCTCACGGATATTTTGCGCCACCTTGAAGAACATGGGGTTCTAGAGCGTATGGCATTCCCAACAGTTCCTGTTACTGTCGAGTACACGTTGACACCAAAAGGGCAGGATCTGCATCAAATTATTAGAGAGATGAAGCTTTGGTCAGCAAAATGGACATAATGAACAATTAGGGATACACGAAGAGGAGAGGAACTTGATGATTACAATCAAATCAAAAGAACAAATTGAAGCCATGGGGAAAGCAGGCCGAATCCTTGCCGATTGTCATAAAGAAATCGCGAAGATGATTCGCCCAGGCATTACTTCATGGGAAATCGATCAATTCGTTGAAGGCTTTCTGGCTAAACATGGTGCTACTCCAGAACAGAAAGGCTATCACGGCTATCCCTATGCAACCTGTGCATCGGTGAATGACGTCATCTGCCATGGCTTCCCCAAGAAGGAACCTTTGAATGATGGTGATATCGTTACGATTGATATGGTCGTTCGCATCGATGGATGGTTAGCAGATTCCGCTTGGTCATACGCAGTTGGCAATATTTCGCCTGTTGCTGAAAAGCTTCTTCAAGTTACGAAGGAATCTCTCTATAAAGGCATTGAAAAAGCTGTGGTCGGCAATCGCATTGGGGATGTTTCTCATGCTATTCAAGTCTACGCGGAATCACAAGGCTTCTCCGTTGTTAGAGATTTCATTGGTCATGGTATTGGCTCCGAAATGCATGAAGAACCACAAGTGCCTCACTATGGACCTGCAGGCAAAGGGCCGCGCATTAAGGAAGGCATGGTCTTCACGATCGAACCGATGCTTAATGTTGGTAAATTTCATTCTAAAGTCGATCAAGATGGGTGGACAGCTAGAACGTACGATGGCAGCCTATCTGCACAATATGAGCATACGATTGCGATTACAAGCAATGGACCGATTATTCTAACTGAACAATAATGATCTGGAGGAACAGGGATGCTTTCTTTTTACAAGAAATATTGGCGAACGGTATTTGACATTGGGCTCATCGCATTAACCGTCTACTTATTCATGCTGTTGTTCAGTTATTTGTACGCCATCGCCACGCCAATCTTTCTGGCCTTGATCATTTTCATGATGATCGAGCCTCTGGCTCGCTTCTTGAATCGCAAAGGCATGAGCAAATCGTTAGCCTCAGCTATTTCAACCTTACTGTTCGTATTGATCATCCTTGGTGCTTTGGCCGGTGCTGTCGTCATATTTACCAGCCAGATCATGAGTCTTGTTGACAAAATCGATGATTATGCTGCGGTATTTAATGACCAGATCATCAATCGAATCGCTGAGTTAAATGATCGATTCCAAGCTTTACCTGATGATGTAACTGGCAAAGCGAAAGATTATGCTGGACAATTTGCCGGAAAAGCTTCTACCTTCCTTGTTGCCTTTTTATCTGGATTGGTCGCTTCCCTGACCTCTTTCTCCACGTTCATGTTCAATTTCATCGTCGGCATCATTCTCGCATACTTCTTAAGCATCGAAATTGAATCTTGGAAACGGATCGCAACTGAACAAACGCCAAATACCTTTAAATCAGCTTTCTTTTTCTTAAAAGAAAATGTCGTTAAGGGTATTGTTTCTTACATAAAAGCACAAGCCAAGCTCATCACGTTGACCTTCATCGTTGTATTTATTGCCTTGCTCGTACTTAATGTGAACAATGCATTTTCTATCGCGCTTCTGTCTGCGATCTTCGATGTCCTGCCATTGCTCGGTGTTTCCACCTTATTCATTCCGTGGATTATCTACTTGTTCATTGTTGGCAATACAACACTAGCGATCTGGCTTAGTGCATTGCTTCTCGTCGTCATTCTCGTAAGACAGATTATGGAGCCCAAAATCACAGGTGAATCACTGGGTGTATCGGCATTTACAACCTTGGCCTTCATGATTGTATCGCTATCCCTATTTGGTGTGGCAGGCGTAATTCTCTCGCCCGTGCTGATCATTCTGATTAAGGCCTTACATACGCAAGGGTATTTACAGCGCTGGATCCGCAAGCCTGAGAACGAATATACCGAAGGAAAGCTGCCGTATACCGGCAATTAGCTGTTATTACAAAACCCCCAGTCTTCTGTTGAAGATCTGGGGGTTTTTGCTATACCCGATGCATACTGCGATACAAAGAGGGGGCCTTGCCAATTTTTTGCGTAAATACACGGCTCAAATAAAAGCCATTCTCATACCCACATTGTGATGCGATCATGTCTAGAGTAAATGTCGTATTTTCTAAAAGATGCTTAGCACGCGTCAGACGCAAGTCGTTAATAAATGCCGTTGGTGTTTGGGCGAAGGCTTTCTGAAACCTGCGGGTAAATTGAACAGGCGTCAGCCCCAGTGAAGTGGCTAAATCCAGCATCGATAAATGGCCAAACGCTTGATCGGTCAGAAAGCTCCGAGCTTGATCCATCTGTCCATCCATGATGGTTGTAGGGGGACTTTCTTGGATAAACCTATCCATATGGGCCATTCGCAAGAGATCATTCACAAGGTGAAGTTTGTGCTGCGTGCTCTCTTCATCCCACCCTTGCAAAGTTCGCAAATAGCGATAACTGGACGTCAAGCGCGGCAGATCCAACAACGACAGTTTTCCCCGCCAGTTGGCATCGTGTTCAATGTGGGCCTCCCCAATAAATTGTAAATAGTGAAAAGTAAGCGGCTCCAGCGTTTTTCTTCGAAACACGGTACGAGGGGGGCAAAGCACAAGATCTCCGAATCTAGCCTCACCTTGCTCCTCTCCAATTTCATAGAAGAAGCTCCCCTCCTCCACTGCAAATAAAGTCCATGGAGCATAGTCATCTCGCTCGAACATAAATTCTTTTTTCTGATACCAATACACATGAGATAAGAGCTTTAAGGCAGGATCCCGATAGGTCATCTCACACGCTCCATTATTTGAAATAAAGTATATGCTCATTGTAACTCGCTGTATGTTAAAAGGATATCATCTATTTTACAATGCATGGGAGAGATATTATGACAAGTGAGGTGCTCATAAATGAAGCATGAAATCGTTACATCTGATATCACGGTCGTTGGCGGTGGCTTGGCAGGCGTTTGTGCAGCTGTTGCTGCAGCACGATTAGGTCAAACTGTTTCACTTGTCCAGAATCGTCCGGTTCTAGGCGGAAATGCAAGCAGTGAAATACGCGTATGGGTGTGTGGTGCCACCTCGCATGGTGTCCACCGTAATGCCCGAGAAACCGGCATCATGGGTGAACTCTTCGTAGAGAACCAATATCGAAATATCGATGGCAACCCTTACATTTGGGATTTAGTTGTCCTTGAAAAGGTGAAAGCGGAGCCTAATATTACGTTATTCTTGAACACAGATGTGCACGAGGTTGATGCGTCAGGTGATGAAAATAATCGTTCTATTCAATCTGTCACAGGTTGGATGATGGGCTCGGAACGAAGAATTCGTTTTGAAAGTCGTGTATTTCTCGATTGTACGGGTGATGGTCTGGTTGGTTTCCTTGCAGGCGCTAAGTTCCGTATCGGTCGTGAAGCACAACACGAATTTAACGAGGAATGGGCACCTCTTGTCCCGGATGATATCACGCTAGGAAGCACTCTACTCTTCTACACCAAGGATGCTGGGCGCCCAGTCAAATATATAGCGCCAAGCTTCGCTAAAGATATCACACAAACGTCGATTCCTATGAAGCGAGTCATTCGCAGTGGCGATAACGGCTGCTCTTACTGGTGGATTGAATGGGGCGGGGAGCATGATACGGTCCATGATAATGAACGAATTCGCGATGAGCTTTCTTCTGTTATCTATGGGATCTGGGACTATATCAAAAACTCTGGGAAATTTGACAGCACGAATTTAACACTAGAATGGATTGGATCAATTCCAGGAAAAAGGGAATACCGCCGTTTCGTGGGCGATTATGTCCTCAATCAAAATGATGTGATTGCACAGGAGCTATTCGAGGATCGCGTCGCCTTCGGCGGCTGGTCAATTGATTTGCATCCGCCGCAAGGCATGTATTCAACCGCCAGTGGCTCGAAACATATGCATATGGATGGCTCCTACCATATTCCATTCCGTTCCCTCTATTCGACCAACGTGTCGAATATGCTCATGGGAGGACGCAATATCAGCGCGTCCCACGTTGCTTTCGGCACAACACGTGTCATGGCGACATGTGCTGTCATTGGCGAAGCTGCGGGTACTGGCGCCGCCCTCTGCGCAGCCAAAGGGATCTCGCCGCGTGAGTTGCACAGCGAGCACTTGAACGAGCTGCAGCAAACGCTGCTGCGGCAGGATGCGTCCATTCTCGGCGTGGTGAATACCGATGAGGCTGATCTTGTTCGCAGCGCGACGCTGACGGCCTCCAGCACGCTGACAGAGCTGGCATTGGAGCAGTCGGCTGGTGTGTATCCATTGCAGACGCATGCAGCGCTTCTAGTGCCTGTAGATCCGTTTATGAATGGCATAGAGCTATTACTCGATGCCACCGCTGCTACAGAGCTTACTGTCGAACTGTGGGACACAGGCAAGCCTCAGAATTACGTCCCTCATACCCTCGTAACGTCCGTTGTAGTGCCTGTAGCTGAGGGTATAGGGCAATGGGTTACCGCTTCACTGCAATGGGAGCCTGAACACGCACAGAACGCGTTCATCGTGCTCAGAAGCAACCCTGCTCTAGCTGTACATCTCTCCGATCGTCCGCAATCTGGGGTGCTGTCCTTCAAGCATAATGCCGTCTCTAGCGATACCGTTGACTTCGGGGATATGCATCATCATCAACCGGTGATTGACTGGAGCCCGAAAAGCTTCCTTCGGAAGCCGTTCTGTTTCCGACTTCTCTCACCAACTTCCGCTTATGCGGCTGGAAAAGCAGCTGACGGCTACAAGCGGCCTTACGGCAGTCCGCATCTATGGTCTTCCGCTGGAGACAGTGGTGCTGAGGAATGGCTTGAAGCCAGCTGGTCTGAGCCTCAATGCATTGGGCAAGTGCACGTAACGTTCAATGATGACGTCAACGAGGATTTAATTAATTTGCATCATCATCGGACAGAATTTGAAATTATTCCTGAATTAGTTAAAGATTATAAGCTGCAGGCTTGGGTTGGGGAATCGTGGACAACAGTAGCTGAGCAGATGAATAATCACACTCGGCACCATGTTCATAAGTTAAATAGTGCAGTTTCAACCAACCGTCTGCGCGTTGTTGTTGCAGCCACGAATGGTTCTCCGCGTGCTGAAATCATGGAATTGCGTTGTTATCAATAAATGAGTATGTGAAGAAGAACCGGTACGGCCACTGGAACAGTGGTTGATATCGGTTCTTTTCGCACATTCACGTAGGGAAAAACGTTGGCGGCATACCGCTTTAATGGATTCCGTTATGTGTTAAACAGCTCGGACAAGCACCTCCTAATTATTTGAAAATAGGCACCGATTGCTCTTGCTTAACCTAACATGATGTGTTATATTAAAAGTGCGTAGAATCAAGGTTTTCGCTTTAAATAGCTGACATAGGAGTGATAAAAATGTCCAACAATTTCGTACAAATTCCGCATGGTGAAGAAATAATTCGTGTTGAAATGACAATCAAGGAAGCGCTTGCACTGACTGGCACGAAATTCAACCATAACCACAAGTTGGAAACCGACGCAATCAAGAAGCTTAAACAATCTTTAGCAGATAAACTACTCACACCAAACCATTAATTCATACACATATTGGCCTCGCGAGCTAAGCTCGCGGGGCTTTTTATTTGTGACGTCGAACTTCCGAGAGCTGGAGTCACTGGTTCGAACAGATGACAGGATTAGATGGATTTAATACAGCTAATTTTATCGTTACAGTGGAAAAATGCCGAATAAATGGAATTTATACAGTCTAAATCAAGCCATTTTAGGCACATTGGCTGTTTTGGTAAAAATTAACTACATGATTTCCAGTTAAATTGAATTTGGGGCGGAATAGCTGGAAATTTGATGGCGTTTTTCCAGTTAATCTAAAACAATAAATCCGCCCCTCAGACAAGGGACGGATCCAGTTTAATTGATTTTCCTACGTGTTAAAATACACGGCACACCTCTGCCGACAGCTCCAGGCTGTGACATCATTTCCAAATAACGCATTCCTCTTGCGCAAGGTGTTTTGCACACCGAACATGTGGCCGATTCAACCATCCTCATCGTGTATTGAGCCCGAGATGAGGGATCCTTTTTCTTCTTAACAACCTTGCCTTTACCTTTAGGTGGTGCCATGTTCACGCCTCCCCTACAGCTTCCTTTCTTCAGTATATGAAGTCTGGGCTAATCGGTTCGTGGCGAACGCGCACAAGTTGGCGTGACTTGTCTAAGTCCTCATTTTTATAATTCCAAGGCCGTCAATAGAATGGGAACTACTTCCTCGTAAAGCAATGCAAACGTTTCGACAGGCAGCGGATTAACACCGAATCCCACCTCGATCGTAAAACCGGGACGTCGGAATTGTTGGATGAACCAATCCTTATACCCCGCATCACTACCTGAAAGCTTAACAGCCTCGTAATTACTGGCTAATGCCAATCGCTCCGCAAGTGCTTCGGATTCGGCAGGTTCATAGTCACGATAATTCCAATAAATTTCTCTCCCCTGTGTATGTAAGGCAACGACAAGCTCGAAGTCATGGCACTCCGTAAAATGAGCTAGTGCAGCAGCCTCGGGTTCAGATAAAGGAGCTTCTCCGCCATAGTCACGCTCGCCAGGTCCTTCATGTTCTCTTCTCAACTTTTCTTCTTCCCAATGTGCAGGGAATTGATCGTTGAGATCTACACCACGTATATTCGCCTTCCAATTCAAGAACGATAAGGAACCTTTATTCCACGCTAGCAACGCTTCTCGATGCGGATGCTCCTCAGGCAGTCCATATAAAACAAGCTCGACACCGTCAGGATTGACCATCGGCACGACCCACAATGAATATTCCGACAAAATACGTCTCACATTGCGTCCCTGCCAAGCCGTCCCTCTAGCATAGGCACATGCAAGGTCTTCCACAAATTGCATCAGCAATGGTGCGGTTATCCATTCATTCGCATGCATAGCTGCATTGAAATGGATTTCCTTCGAACCATGTCCAATACGCACCGCATGTATATCCCTGCCCATCACACTTTCGCCGATACACGCCATTTGCAAAAAAGGATATATTTTGCCTAAACGATTCAGCTCCTCAATCAATGTCTGATAACCATACCCTAACACACGACCACCTCACAGCCTTTTACTTCTTTCGTATGGCTATGCTTATGCCTAAGTTGCAGGAATCATGCGGTATCTCAGACGCGGTAAGTGAAATAAAAATAGACCCTAAAGGGTCTATTTTCAATGCTCAAATAATAGTAGGCACCTGCCACACGACAGGCATGAAAGCAATATATTCCTTGAGCCAGTTCTCCGCAATCTGTCGGAAAACAGTAGGCGCACCACTGCAGAAAAACTGATGAATCGGCACTTCTTCGGATTTCGTTTGCATGCCTCTCTGAGAAAGAATCGTACTTATATCTCTGGCTGTCTCTTCCGCCGAAGAAATTAAAGTCACTTCAGGACCCATAACGCGAGAAATGGATTCCATCAGAAATGGGTAATGGGTACAGCCCAGAATTAAGCAATCGATCGGCTTTCCTTTCAAGGGATTCAGGGATTGCTCCACGATGCTATGCGCACTATCACTACTAAAAAGCCCTCTCTCAACAAATGGAGCTAGTAACGGACACGCCTCACTATAGACATGGATATTAGGCGAAATCTGCTTCAACGCTGTTTCATATGCTTGACTGCGTATCGTTCCATCTGTGCCAATGACACCGACCATCCCGCTTCGTGTCATTTTGATTGCTGCTCTTGCCCCTGGTGAAATCACACCAACGACAGGAATCGAGACACGCGCACGTATGTCTTCTATCGCGACCGCGGTCGCCGTATTACAGGCAATCACAATCATTTTGGGATTAAACTGAAGTAAGTAATCTACAATTTGGCGAGTAAAATGACGAACTTCATTAGCAGGTCGGGGTCCGTAAGGGCTCCTAGCCGTATCTCCAAAATAAATGACTTTTTCATGCGGTAGCTGTCTCATGACTTCCTTTACTACAGTTAATCCTCCGACTCCGGAGTCCAGTACGGCTATCGCTTGCTGCACACATATCCGCTTCCTTTGCCGGTTGATGAATTCATATTAACCACATGGTTAGGATATGTGAGGCCAAGCTTAAAGGTACCAAGAGTACTACACAGTTTTAGACCAATTCTTCTTTACTTTTTAGGTTGAAGCTCCGTCACAAGACCAAATTCGTACCCTCTCTTTTTGATTTCTTTACAAATACGATCAAGCGCCTGCATGTTCTCAACAGACCCCTGATGCATCAAAATCACGTTACCCTCATGCAGATTATTCATAATATCGTTATATGGATCCTCCGCACCATTCGCTCTGGGCTCCCAGTCACGCATGGCGGTAGACCAGAATACAGAGGTATAGCCCATCTCAGAGACCAAGCTTAAATTATGCGGATTATAGTGACCGTAAGGAAAACGGAAATAGTTCCCGACTTCTTTACCGATGATTTGCTTATACAAGACTTCAAAATCCTTAATTTCCTTGCGTATCTGATCGTCAGAGAGCTCGTTAAAATCCGTATGTGTCATTGTATGATTCGCTACATAATGACCATCTGCCACAATTCTTTTCAAATAGTCCGGGTTCTTCTTGATGTTGTTTCCAGTAATAAAGAAATTGGCTTTGACATTGTTTTCTTTGAGCGACTTCAGCATGAGGTCAACCTCGATTAATGGCCCACCTGCGTCAATCGTTAAATAGACCTTTTTCCCAGTCCCCACCCAGACCGCTTTCTGGTCACTGCTAAAGGACTTGGTTTCATGCGGGAAATCAGGAACCTGACCTGTTTTCTTCTTCATATAGTACCAAGAATACGGCGTCCGATCTGCTGGCAAAGGTTTGGATTTTGACGCATCCGCAACTACTGCTTTAGGTGTTGCACTTGGCGTCGGTGTAGCTGGTGGCGCAGTTGGCGTCGCGCTTGGCAGTGTTGTTGTATGTGGTGTTGGCGTAGGTATCGTTGTTGGCGATGGCTTAACCGCTTGCGTAGGAGAAGGTGTTGGCGAAAACTTAGGGGAAATTACAGGAGTAGCATTGGAAGCCGCTTCATTACCGACAGGGGCAGTTAGGCTTATATCTGCACAACCGACCAATGAAACGCTCAGTACGATCAGCAGTGCAGCTTTATGGGTAAGTTTAATCATGAGTTACACCTCAATAGGGAATGGATTCTTCTTCCATCCTATTCGACAGTGAATGACAAATTACCTGCCTAAATTAAGATTCTTGGGGTTATTTTGTAGCTCGATAGGTTAAATATTGTAGAACAGTAAGTAGGATGAACGCAGTTCCTGCCAGCATCGGAATCGTGATAAATCCAAGCCAGTTTAAGTAATCGGTATCACAAGCAATGGGACCGCAGCCTGTACCCGTTTCTTTGAAAACACCCATTTGTAATAAAACGTGATAGATGGAGATACATGCTCCCCAAATCGTTAACGGCAAAACGTAAATGGTTATCTTGTAATCTCTGCGGACTGCTGCAATTCCTAAAATAATGACTAATGGGTACATAAGTATACGCTGATACCAGCATAGTTTGCATGGTGCAAAATGCATGATTTCCGAAAAATATAAGCTTCCAAGCGTCGCAACTAAGGCAACAAGCCATGATATATGCATGCCGTTGTCTCTCAGCCATTTTTTTGTCATGATGAAATCGTCCCCTTTCTACTACCCTATTATAAAAAAATAGAAGAAAGAAGTCACGGGATTGATTCTCTCGACCTACTAAATTCGCATATCGCTTACGAATCGTATAAGATATACGTTGCCAGCTGAGGTAAGTAGTACCATTAAGTGCTATAAACGTTTCTATTTAGAGCTAATTCATTTACAATTAACATATGGAGGGATTCCTATGATGAAACAGTTTGAAGGATTCGGTAAATTTTTGGAGAGCTTGCGTGGGAAGATGTCCTTGCGTGAAGCAGCTAACAAGAGTGGCCTGTCCCATGCCTATATTCGTGATTTAGAATTAGAACGAAACCGTTCAACGAACGAGAAGATTAAACCATCCCCTGTCACTTTAAAGAAACTGTCGGACGCTTATAAGTTCTCATATACAGATCTAATGGAGAAAGCAGGTTATCTTGAAAAAGAAAGCCTAGAGAATCAAGCTACGCCTTTGACTCTCCCTTTGGACGACATTCTTTTTATAGAAATTGGTCCCACTGAAATGACTTATCATACGCGGATTGGCAATCGCAGGATCTCTATGCAATCCCTATTGGATTTCAGTCTTTTCCTAGATCAGTTAGATGATCATGGGTTCAAGAAAATGGACACCGATTTATTCGTCAATTTGTCTCACGTTAAGAAATATGATGCCCAAGAGGGTAAACTTTATTTCGACCCACTTGGTGTTAGTCTAAACGTGAAAATTGCAGCCTTACGTCAAAAGAAGTACCACGAGCTTATCGTTCGTAGTGTAGCCCGCCATGCAGGGAACGAGCTTGAATATCACTATGAAAAAACCTTGCTGAAAGAGTCGCTTCTCATGCCCATACAACGACATAATTAAGCTTTTACAAAAAAAGGAGAAAATTTCAGGAAATTCTGAAACTTATTCTCCTTTCTTTTCGTCTTATAAAGATGACAGTATGGCTTGATTAGCGTGAGAGAGGATAGATGCCTTACCATGGCTGTTCAACAAACAACCACCCGACAGACAAACCTGCAAGCCCGTGTACAGCGTAAACGTTCTACAGGGATACGCTTTATGTTGTATGCAATTTGTAGTATTACAATTCTATCAACCTTAGGTTTATGTTGGTTTTTCCTGACATCTTCGGGCACGAGTCTGCGTTTCATGATGGCAGATACCATCATCACTACACAGCATCGGGACTGGGCTAAATATTTAATAGGCTCAACCGAGCTACAGAAACGTGTGGCTGCGTATTCGAAAAGTTTTGACGAGATGGGTACTGAGAAGGATCTGGGACTTGTTGAAATTGCTCCCCAGCCGTCCTATGCTCCAGCTGTTGTTGCAGAAGCTCCCATTAAGAAAGATCTAGTAACAATCGAGAACATTTCGGGTCCCAATTTCAAAGGTAAGCTTGTTACCATTTCAGACCCTACCAAGCTTCGCATAGCAGTGCCAGAGAAAGCAGGTAAGGGAGAGAAAGTATCCTCCATGGTCAAACGTACCGGCGCGATCCTAGGTGTAAATGGCGGCGGATTTATTGACCCGAACTGGGAAGGCAATGGCTTTCAACCTGAAGGCGTTGTGATCTCCGGAGGCAAAATCTTTTACAATGACAAGGGTATGAACGGTACCGTACAGATCGTTGGGATTGATAAGCAAGGCCGTATGATTTCAGGAAAATACAAAGTATCTGAGCTGCTCGAAATGGGCGTTCAAGAAGCCGTTTCCTTCAGCCCTCGTTTCATAGTAAACGGTGTTGGCCAAGTCAAAAGTCAAGCGGACGGCTGGGGCATCGCTCCTCGAACGTGCATGGCTCAAACGAAGGATGGCGCTATTCTATTCGCCATTATCGATGGCAGACAAACCCACAGTATTGGCGCAACGCTCTATGATGTACAGGAAATATTTTTAGCCCACGGAGCAATCACCGCGGCGAACTTGGATGGGGGCGCTTCAACCGTGCTCGTCCACAATAATGCTATTATTAATAAACCTTCAAGTGAATACGGAGAACGATATCTCCCTACCGCATGGCTGCTCTTCGATCATCCAGAGACGGCTGATATTAAGAATGTTTGGGAAGGTCTGGATATAAGTAAAATTGATCCTTCCAAATGGTAAAATAAATAAGAGGCTTTCCCAACCTCTGGAGAAAGCCAATATTCGAATGGAAATGGAGCTAAGTTGCGTGTTTGCGCCTAGCTCCTTTGTGTTTTGCAAATTATCTGGAAGAGTAAAATGCCTATTGTAGGCGGTAAATAGTCAAAGATGCTAAAGTGCACGCATTTTCGGGGAAAATGGCTACACATAGTGCAAAAGTGCATCCTTTAGGACCGAAAAGGTTCCAAAATGATGAGCGCGGGCAGAAATAGTTGCACTTTTGCAAGCATTTCAGATTAAGAGCTTATTTCAATAAAAAAGGTTGCACTTTTGCATCCTTCACAACTGTATTCACGATACGAACAAGCTGATTTGGAGGAAAGTCTTCCTTCTAGTCCATAAACAGGATACGTTTATTTCTAATGCAAAAAGAGGGTCCCCCGCCACTACATGGCTTTAGGGATACCCTCTTATTTTTTATGCGCTTAGCGACCTACGATGACTAAATCTTCTGCAGCTTCCGATGCTTCGATATCATCGAGGAGCTCATCGCCAGTTGATGCTTCCTTCCAAGAGCGAACTGTCTCGACAACACTTACAGCCGTATCTTTGGCTTTGCCAACGAGATCTGTGGTCGTAGTGCTTACTGTTTTAGCAGCTGCTTGTGTTTTTTGACTTACTGCGCTTGCTAATTGAACCGTCTTGTCGCTAACCACAGTCGCCCCTTCTGCGATGTCACTGCGCAGCTCACGACCGGATTTCGGTGCGAATAGGAGCGCTGCTGCCGCTCCAACCAAACCGCCGACGACAGCACCGATAAGTAGATCTTTCCCTTTTTTTCCATTGGACATGTGTTATCCACTCCTTAATGATCTGATTTCGCATTCCGATGCGCCTGCCATCGCTGCCATAGCTCAAACCCTGTCGTTGCCCATTCCATGACGTCGTGGATACGCTTCTGGTGCGTATGTACGACCTTTTCCGCACCATGTAAGGAATCGTTCATCATACGTGAGGCCTTGCGCAGTGTGGATGCTACTTCCCCGACTGCCACCCCTGCCTTTTCTACCGATTGAATACTTGGCTCTAACGCAAGGATTTGCAAATGTACCTCTTCCGTAAGCTGCCCTATTTGCTTCATTAGATTCTCCGCATGTTCTGTCGTATGGACAACTTGTTGTTTAACTTCAACAACAGTATCCCCTAACAAGCGAAGCGTTCGTGTAGCCGTGATGAACATACGAACGGTAAATGCAATGAGCACTAAACAAGCAACAGCCAAGCTGACGATACTGATCTCACTCCAAGTCATGTGGGTCACCTCCTGTGAGCTGAAAGCTGTGAGGATTGATGTGGCTTCTAGACGAATGCCTATGAATTACTACAGTATAGGTAGGCAGGGCTTGTTTTGACACAAACTGACTGGAAAAATTTCTGGAACCTGTCATAATAAATGACAAATGCATGGTAGTTGAGTTGGGGGAATCCGATATGAACAGAGAACAAGGCTTACAAGAAATTGAACGTACACGTATTATTGCAATTGTCCGCGGCGTGCAGGAGGCGCATATCCTCGCAGTTGCAGAAGCACTTCTCAATGGCGGTGTCACCGTCATGGAAGTAACGTTAAACACACCTGGCGCTCTTGCCATGATCACTCAGCTACAGAAGCAATGGGGTGATCAGATGTTTATCGGAGCTGGTACCGTACTGGATCTGGAGGACGCCAAACAAGCTGTTCTCGCTGGAGCCGCATTCCTCGTCACACCGAATTTGGATGAAGAAGTCATCCGCTGGTCGCAGCAGCAGGGGATTCCGATTTTCCCAGGCGCTATGACTCCGACCGAAGTTGTGAAAGCATGGAAAGCCGGGGCTACAGCCGTTAAAATATTCCCAAGCGCAAGCTTAGGCTTGCCCTATATCAAGGAATTGATGGGACCTTTGGACAAGATCCCAATGATGGCTGTCGGTGGCGTAACGGAAGGCAATATCAAACAATTTCTGAGTATCGGCTGCTATGGTTTAGGCATTGGCGGCTCACTCATCAACCTGAAGGAAATTGAGGCCGGTAATTTCGGCTGGATTACGGACAAGGCGGTTCAATTGCTGGCAGCGTCTCGTGCATAAACTCGTGCTTGAAGCACGAGGAAAAATAGAAAACGGAGCTCGCGAATGATCGCGAACTCCGTTTTTATTGTTTTTAAGCCTATTGGAGTGGAACCTTAGCTTTCATAACCAGTTACCGTATTTTTATCCCCGACTTTCACCGTTACATCTTTCGTTTGGCCATCACGCGAGATTTTCACTTTCAAGGCATCTCCTACCGCCGCGGCTTGAACAGCTTTGGTAAGCTCTTCCGTGTTCGAAATGGCTTTCCCGTTCACATCAAGTATCACATCATACTGTCGAATGCCTGCTGCAAATGCCGGGGACCCTTGCTGCACTTCAGCGACAACAGCCCCATTTGTGCTGTTTATTTTCAAATCTTCCAGCATGTCTTCAGTAATATTTTGTAGCGCTACGCCGATATAAGGCGCTGGATCTTTCGGAATCTCTTCGTTATTTTTCAGCTTATCCACGACAGCGTTAATTGTGCTTGCAGAAATTGCAAATCCCATCCCCTGTGCTTCAGCGTTGACAGCCGTATTGATGCCGATGACTTCACCGTTCAAATTTAACAGTGGACCGCCAGAGTTGCCTGGATTGATCGCTGTATCCGTTTGAAGTAGATGCTTGTAATTCCGTGTGCCCTGCTCATCATCAATGCTGATCTCGCGTTCCTTAGCACTTAATACGCCCGTTGTGACAGAGTAATCAAAGTCATAGGGATTGCCAATAGCAACAACCCATTCTCCTACTTCAGCAGTGTCCGAATTACCAATTTTTAGCGCAGGAAAAGCTTTATCTCCTTGAATTTTTAGCACCGCTAAATCTAAGTCATAGCTGCTTCCAAGAAGCGTCGCCGTAAATGGCGTATCATAGCCCTGAACGTAAACTTCGATTTCATCCGCTCCATCAATTACATGCTCATTCGTTAGAATATAGCCGCTATCCTCAAAGATGAAGCCGGATCCGATTCCATTTTGAATCGTATCACCGCTTTCTGTCCCTTGCTGGAGCGAGTTCCTACGATTACCTGATGCGCTCGCTTGTTTTACTTTGGTTTCAATTTTGACAATGGCTGGACTCGATGCCTTCGTAATCGCTGAAATACTATTCGTACCCAAATTGTTCAGTGATGCTGTTTGGACACCGGCTGCCGCACTGTTAGCTGCGGAAGCAGCTGTGACGCTTGACTGAACCGTTTGCGTATCATAACCAAAAAGATTCATCTTATCTGAAGTGAACATCAGTCCACCAACAACAACTGCCCCTGCCATAAAAGCTGCAAAAATAGGCTTCACTCTGGAATTGTTAGATTTGCTTTCAACTTTGATATCCGTCAAATTCATTTTATTGTTCATATCTTCATTCATACGATTACCGCCTCTCAATTTCCCTCAAATTGTCTTCTTGTTGATAGGTTAAGTATAGACCTCTAACCTGAAGTAAGACTTAAATTGGGCTGATAGCTGTATGAATGCTAGCTGAAAGTATGCTGAAGGTTTGGACACCGCGGCGGCGCGAGGTGGGCGGGCTGTAGCGGTGTTTTTGCGCTTACAGCTCGCGGGGACTTGCTAGTCGATCGGTTTCACGCGACGCAAAAAAAGGAGTTAAGCAGCTCCTGTCTGCTTAACTCCCTTTTGAAAGCTATTTATTTTGACGTATGATATACACACATTTGCTAGCACCTTTGGCAAGACACTCCGTACGTTCTACATCGGCATCCAACAAATTACGGAACAGGGACAACTCACACTGGCATGCCTGCTGAAACGTATTGGCCACCTTCGCAATGGGACAGTTGTGCTCATTGAAAATATATGCGTCCTCGCCTTGTGCAGACCAGTCCACCATATAGCCATTCTCGTTCTGAATGTGCGCTAATTCAGCCACGCGATCTTCTAAACTTTTGGCTTGCATCCTCGATTGATACCGCGCTTCGAGCTTCCCCTGTCTGCCTTCAAAGAGCCGCTCAATTTTATCATGACCCTCGTCTTCTAATAACTCATCTAATAAATCCAACGTTAACTGCGAATATTTCTTGGGAAATAACTCATCCGCCTGAGGCGCTAAGGTATACACATTGGTCGGACGACCCATGGCTTGCCTAACGAGCTTAGCCTCGAGCAAATCATCCTTCTCCATCGAATGAATATGTCGTCTTACCGCCATCTCTGTGATCCCGAGTTGCTTTGCAAGATCCTGAACACTTAACGCTCCTTGCGTTTTGAGCATAGAAAGAATCACTTTACGCGTAGATGTTTCTAGTGTTTGATTCACGCTCTCACCTGCCCTCGGAACTCGTTTAGGTCTCATTTTACAGCATCACAGGCAATAAGTAAATTACGAAACACATATGTATGTTATGCCAATTCACTCTTGATAAACGCACGAACGGATGCCGCGAATTCCTCAAAAGCCGCCGGGAGTTTCGGGATTAATGGATGCAAGGTTTGACGATTCCAATCTACAAAATCCTGCACAAGTGGTTTACGAAGCTTCACTAATTGCAGCAATGTCTCGGTCAAAGACTCTGAATAAGCTCCTTCGCCATGTACAATTTCCACAATGTCTTCATAACTGCTTGCATCTCTTAAAATAAAAGCATCAATAAGCAAGCTGCCAATATCCGTCACGGTTTCTATAGCTAAATGAAGGATTCTTTCCTGAGAAAGCTGCCAAATAAGATCCGGCTTACCTTGTGTCCATTGCGCTTCTAATTGCTGACTAGCCTCAGCCAGAACACTCAGAAACTGAATGCGCCCATCAATTTGTTCATGATTAATAAAATACATGGTCTATCTCCGTCCTCTTTTTCGCCATTTCGTCCATACCAACATAGCAAAAAAAGTGATAATCACCAAAAATATGAGCAAAACTGCTTGCATCAAATATTCATAACTCACGTTCATTCACCCTCTTGATTGATCTCTTTGTACATGCTATCAACAGTTTATCTCGGGTGGATGTGAGCGTCAAGCTACGCGTGTTATCGTTACTAGGGCCATTGTCCTCCTCTTGGGATCATGTTACAGTGAAATGAGAGATAAAGAGGAGAATTTGCATCATGATATCTAAACCAAAACTTTCAGAAATCGACATTGTACGCGCGATAGCGATCATGGCTGTCGTGCTCATTCACAGTACCTCCAGTGCCACACAACTCCCGATTGGGACAGCGTCTCAAGCTATTTTTTTCATCCTGAACAAAGCTAGCCTTTTTACCGTGCCATTGTTCATCTGGATAAGTGGTCTCGTTTTGTTTTATTCCTACTATGACCGATGGGAGCCTGGAATGGCACGTCTTTTTTGGACAAAAAGACTCCAAAAGATATTAATCCCTTATGTTCTGTGGTCCATATTCTATTATTTGTATAATCAAATCATGTTTCATGGCACGATACATTTCGATGCGATTCATCTATTTAAGCTGCTCCTATCGGGAAATGCGAGCTATCATCTCTACTACATGGTCATTATCGTTCAGTTCTATGTGCTGTTTCCATTGCTGATTGCAGCCGTGAAACGATACACATGGCTGCGTCGCACCCTGATTCCTCTAGGTATCGGCATTCAAGCGGCTTCCTATACGTTTCATCATTGGGTATTTCCGTTACCTGAATATGCCTCACTGTTCCTCAGCTATACCGCTACCTTCTGCTTTGGTGCTTTCATGGGCATCTACTATCCTACGATGATAACTTGGATGGCTCGTTACAAAAGGTGGATAGATAGCGCCGTTCTGCTCGCTGGCGGCGCTTTTGTAGGCATGCTCCTCCTACAGCAATATGAAATCGCTAACTTCGAAAACACTTGGTTCGAGCTGGCGCTTCTCGCCTACTGCATGACCATCCCACTCGTTTGCGTACCGTGGGCGCGCAAACAGCTGGCGCGCGGCTCACGCTGCTACGCCTGGTTATCTGCCTTAGGCGCAGCCTCCTTCGGCATCTATCTCGTGCATCCCGCGATTCTCACCCTGTGGGATCGCGTATCGCCAGAGCCAGCGCCTGGGCGCATCTGGCTCTATGATGTGCACACCGTAGCAGCCGTCCTTATCGGGCTGCTAGGCTCTTTACTGCTCACGCGCGGCTACGCTCGCGTCGCAAAAAAAGGTTCCGCTCGCAAATGAGCGGAACCTTTCTATTTCATGCGCGCTAGCCATGCCCAGCGCCGCTGCTGTCTGCGGCTGTAGCGAGGCAAGCCGCGGTAAATGTCCAACGCTTCGCGATACGCGCGCTTGGCATCTTCCTGACGGCCGAGTTGCTGATACAGCTGGCCGAGCCGGTAGTAAGCCTCGACCGATGAGGAGTGCAGGTCGCGGAAGTGTTCAATAAATTGCGCCGCCCGCTCCGGTGCAAGGGGAGCCAAAGCCTCGCCAAGGCGCAGATTGGCTTCGCCATATTTTACACGAGGATTGAGATCAATCGCTTTCAGCATGAAGGTTTCACCCTCAGCTGTACGGCCTAGTTTCAGCAGACAAAGTCCAATTTCGTAATGTACGTCGGCAGATTCCTGCATGATCGGTAGCGTTTGCTCCAGGTAAGGCAGCGCTTCTTGATATTTTTTGCGTTCAATTAGAATTCGCGCCAGGTCTAGCTTTGCCGAGGTATTGTGCGGGTTCGCATGAAGGTCAATTCGCAGGCGAGATGCTCTCCGTCTTAACTGGAACGGCCTCCAAATATTCGGCAATATGCCAACGTATCTTCTATCCAATACGTATAGAATGACGAGTAAAATGAGCAGCGCGAGAAACGGATTACCCACGATTCGCCAAAGCAAACCAAATAGTAATATTTTGATAAGCAACTTGTATTCCCCCTTTTCAACTTCCTAATACTACCATATTATGCGATCATTGTTCATCCCTCTCCTAAGAAAAAACAGTTAAAACAGCACGGAGCTTCTACCATTCGAGATTTTTCGCCAGCAGTGCTATACTAGAAAGAAAAAAGGGAGCTTTGACATGAAAGATTCGCATAAAGCTATATGGCTTAAGAGAAAAAAACTAGGTCGCTCTAGATATTTAATTATGTTCGGGATCGTTCCTTGGGGAATCGGAGTTGCGCTCCTCACGACCTTACTCGAATTTATAAGCTTCCAATCCATTAATTCCGCTTGGATTCCTATTCGACTGCTCGTATTCGCATTCATCGGTTTTTTCGTTGCGAATGGACGCTGGGTTGCGATGGAACACCGCTTTGAACCGCCTGCTCCTAGACGACCGTAAGGTCGTTTTTTTCATCATCAAACACTTGGGGTAAACCAAATTTCCCGAAAATCAATCCATCCTAAATCATTGATCGTTACACCTTTAATCGAATCATGATAAGTCGTTTGTTGAGATCGATGAAGGACGAATAAGAACGATTTCTCCGCTTGCAGCTCAGCAATCAATTCATGTAAGCCAGTAATACGCTCATCCAGACTAGGATTACTCAAGATCCCTTCCATTTTCGCATCTACCCATGCCAACCGTTCTTCATTCAAATGTGCACGCACGTAACTGTTACTTTGTTTCAACGTTTGAATAATATGAAGGTCATAATTGCTTTCCATGCAAATGTGATAAAAAATAAGATCCGCTTCGTCAATGGTCGTCATCTGTGTCATGTCGGACTCACTCCGAATCGTGATCTCTATAGGAATCCCAATCTGCGCGCACTGACGGCAAATCCACATCGCATCCTCATTGTTATTCCGATAGACATACATATGTATCGTCTCACCGTTGTAGCCCATTTCATTGAGCAAACGCTTTGCTTCGGCCATATCCGTTCTTGACTTCACAAGCGGCTCCATCGTAGGAATAAAACTGTGAGCTGGTGCTTCACGAAAACCACCTAGCTCTTCAATCATACGCTCACGATCTATAACCAAATCAACCGCTTTCCGAAAGTTAGGGTGGCACTGCGGCCCTCTCTTATTGCGATTAAACGTTAATAGACTGCAGCCCATAATCGTTTGTTCAATTTGATGCCACTCTGAATCTTTATCAATTACGCCTACCGGTTTGCTAGAATTCGTTTGCCCACGATACACTTGGATCTTATCCCAGCTTGGTGTTGCTTCTTGCAGATCCGAGGGTAGCAGCCAAATTTCGATGAGATCCATATGCGGCCTAACGCCAAAATAACTATCAAACGCACGCAGCTTGCAAATGTAATCATCGTTTCTCTCCAGCCTGAACGGCCCCGTTCCAATGGGCATTCGCCCAAAAATCGATTCATTATCCCGGCATATTTCCTCGGGAACAATGGCCATCGAGGTATGTGCTAGCTGTTGAAGGAATAGCACATTTGGCTGACTCAATTCAATTGCGATCGAACTTCGATTAAGAACCGTTATCGCCTCAATGCTTTCGGTAATCCAGCCTTGCGTCGCGGCCAGACCTAACTTCTTTAATCGCGATAACGTGTAACTCACATCATGCGCTGTCATCTCTCTACCGTGATGGAAAAGCACACCTTTACGCAAATAAAAAGTATAATGCAAGCCATCCTCGCTGATTTCCCAATAGTGAGCCAAGTGCGGCTCGATCACCTTTGTCTGCGAATTGTAGCGTATGAGGGTATCAAAAATTTGACTCACCAGATGGAAATCAAATGCAAAAAAAGAGTGCGCAGGATCCAACGTCACAAGCCACTTGTAGACTGGCACACGCAGTGTATCCTTAAACCGCTCCTCATGTTCAATCGCTCGGTAGCCAAAAAAGCTGAACAACCACTCAATGAAGGAGTCCTGTAGTGCTTCACCTTTACCAAGTTGATGTATCAGCTCAATCGTACCTAAATAATCGCCTCGACTCGCAAGCGCCATCGCTTGTTTCGAGATCATGTCCTCCGAAGAGACCAAAAATGTAAGCTCTGAAATATTCCCTCTACCTCGTCCAGGTTTCCAGGAAATCCAATTCTGATCGCTCATCTTCTTCAATAAAATCTTCACATTCCGAGTCGAGCAATATAATCGATCCGCTAATTCCTCTAATGTAATAGGCTGCGGCTTGTGCTCAACACCATGCTCAAAACTCGCGCGTAGCTCCAAAAAATGAGTAAGCAGCTGCATCTTCAACGTCCTTTCTATAAAAGGGGAAATCATTGAAGTGAATTATACTCTTTTTGTTCCCCTTATTCCAGCGTAAACTAAACGTATTAGGAAAAGAAAGGAAAGTGAATCGTATGCAACCAACAGACCTCTATGTATCAGAGAAATTGATGGAATGGCAACAACACGACTTAGAAAGCCAATCCCGCGAACATTGGAAATGGAAATCCGTTCGCAAAAGAAAAGTCTACGTGCTTCTTACTAGCTTGTTCTTCTGGATTTAACTCTCTTTCGTATTGTAACTACCACCACAATCAGAATGAGCGCACACACGATACCAACTCCATCGACGACAACATCGATACCGTGCCCCGTTCGGTCTTTCACGAACGATTGATGCCATTCATCCGTCATTGCGTAGAGCAATGAAATTAGGAAGGAGCTGAACAAAGCTATGTTCATTCTGAGAGGCTTTGCTAGTAAAGCTATTGACCAAAGCAGGGCAAGCACAGCGTATTCGCTAACGTGCCCTGCTTTTCTTATGATGAATTCAATCAAATTAATGGGATCTTGCCATGAAATCACTTGATGATCATACGTGAATTTCACTTTGGGAATATGCTCTTTCAACTTTTCGCTGGAAAACTTCGATTCCAAGTATGGCTTCAAGCTTTGCTGTTGATACGGCTCGGCAGATTTCATATAGATGAAAGCCATCCAGAGGATAGCTGCAACTAGGAACACGTAAAATACCGTCTTTGACCCTGTTAACTTCGGCATAACGGCTCCTTCCTCTCACTGATTCATTTTTTTACGAATGCTAAACAAGGCAAAAAATTCAAGAACCATGACGTTCACTGCGGATACGCCATAAAAAGCCATCCCGAACATCATCTGAAACTGATCGGTCGTCACTGATTTCCACCATAACGCCGCTAGTCCAGTCAGCACGATATTCAAAGCCGTCGTGATCCAAAACGAGAACCCTAGCCGGTTCGTTTTCCTCATCAGAATAACACCAATACCAAACGGCAACACAAAAGCGATACCTAATAAAACCCAATACAACACCGCGTTTGACACTTCTTCGTCACTCCCAAACGATCTACTAGTTTATGCTACTAGGTTAGCATGAAAATGCGCATGAAAACAACGTTCTGTCCCTTTTGCAACAGAATCGACATACAGCTTCTAGGATAGTCAACTACAAGAAAAATCCCTGATTTCAGGTATTGCCTGTCATCACTTATTCATGTATAATACAAAAAGTCGATGTTTGTAAGCGACAACACGGGGCCTTAGCTCAGCTGGGAGAGCGCATCGCTGGCAGCGATGAGGTCAGGGGTTCGATCCCCCTAGGCTCCATACCTTAAAACCCTTACCCCGTAAGGGTTTTTTAATTTCCTCAATTGCCTGTTTTACTTCTAAAAGACAGGAAGTTCACAGAAGTTCACATTAATCCTCGTCGGCTTTTGTTTTTCTACGTTTCCCCAACTCATTTTCAAGGTTTTGAACGGCTTCTTGATCGGCATTAGGCCAAAGATGACCGTAATACTTAAAGGTGGTTTCGATATCCTCATGGCCGAGACGCTTCTGAACAATACTGGGATTTGCTCCACTTCGAATGAGCATGCGGGCGTGCGTATGACGAAGATCATGGAAGGTGATTCTTCGAACGCCTCCCTTTTTCATGAGCCCGTACAATTGTCTTCGTACGTTGGATGGGTTTTGGAATCCCCCGCCACTAGTTGGGAAAACGAGATCTAGTTCATGCTCGTAGTTGTCACCAAATCGCTTCTTCATCTGCTCCTGATTTTCTTTGTGAACTTTTAGCTTCGCTAGCAGGATTTTTGGAAGTGTAATGGTCCGGTAGCTCTCTTGTGACTTTGGAAGAAGCTCTGGATTTCCATCTTCATCATAGGCCACACTTCTAGTTACAGTGATGGATCTATCCTCAAAATCAAGGTTGAACCATGGAAATGCGAAGACCTCTCCTTGTCGTAGTGCGGTTGAAAGAGTGAAATCGTACATCACGTCTTTATGAACTTTTTCAGCATACTCAAGAAATTGGACGACTTCTTCATAACTCCAAGGATTTGCAATCCGAACACGATCCTTCGGCCTGTCTCCTTTTTCAAAGTCACTCAGGGGATGGGTTTCTAAATATCCCTTTTTAACGGCGGCCTTTAGAAGACGGGATAGAAACTTGTGGTAGCTGTTAATGGATTTTTCCGCGTACCCTGCACGTTTTTCATGCGCATAATACGCTTTAACATCTTCACCCGTGATATCTTGAATGTATTTATCACTGAAGAAGGGTAGGATATGCCCTTCTAAGTAATAACGTCTGTTCACGAAGGTACCCGGTCGAACACTTTGAAAATAATCCACTTCAAACCAGTTCACAGCAAAATCTTGAAAAAGAACTTTGACAAGTTTCTTTTCTTTCTGGGTCGCTATTTCTTGATCTGGTTCTAAGGTGAGGCGAGCAACAAACTTCTTTGCTTCAGCATCTGTTTTGAACGATTTCTGTTTTTGATTTCTTTCTCCCGTTTTCGAATCCTTTGCTCCGTCGTAACGAACAACATATCGTTTCTTTTTTCCTGTTCCTTTTGCTTTGATATAAGCCATAATTTTTGCTTGCCTCCTGTTTTTATGGGCAAGCACGTGGTCATTATCCAGTATGATCACGTGCTTGCTTTTTTATAAGGATTGTGATTCGAGCCATTTAAAGAACTCATCGCGAATGACTCGCATTATTCGTCCTTGGGAGAACAATGGGAAATCTTTATGTCTCATTAACTTATAAGCTGTCGGCTCTGAAACGTCTAAAATCTCAGCAATATGGCTCGCCTTAAGCACGACAGGGTAATGTTCTTTCGTTTTAATCATGGATACGAACCTCCTTTGAAAAATAAGTAATAAAAAAGACAAACGGATTGTATACAATCCATTCGTCCTGGTACTTCCAGTCCTGAATGCAGAAAACCGTGTTATGAAAATTGAGATCTAACTTGATTATAGCTCATAGGATGTTGGACGGATATTTCAGGGGAAAACACAAAATTTTAAAAATAATGTGGTTAAAATAGCCCCGTAGGTAAAAAACTGACTCAACTTAAACGATATGTCCTGAAAGCACGATATGTCAGTGTATTTCAATTATCAATCTGTTACAAAATCTTATATATCATTGGTTTCATGCTTGTAAAACTGAAATGCAGTCGGAGAAATTTGAGATATTACGCCTTCTGAGCGCCACTCCCTCAAGATGAGAGACGCTTATTACGAGCATCAAAAAAATGCGAAGAAGCCCTTATACTTTAAGGGGTTATTTGCATTTTTAATCATTTCTTACAATATTTGCACTTATAGTTATAATTATTTGTTTGCTAACTCTTAAGCTGCAACATTATTCCAATTATTCCGTCTTAATAATATCAACAATATAAATACAAAATTAAAGTAAAGAAAAGTGTGAATTTTATCCCGAACTGTTCTAATGAAACTTCTTCAAATAATTGATCATTCAAATGAATTTTCTTGGTAAAAGTATATATGTTTCAACCCTTCACTAAGAGGTTAATTATTTCAAGTTGAGGATAATTATACCAGGAGGTAATGACCGTGAAAAAGAAATTCATTTTGTCGGGGATATTTACAATGTTTTCGATTTTGTTAGCTGGGAACATGACTTTTGCAGCACAAACTCATCAGTACAATCAAGTTTCATTGCCAATGTCTTCAATAGCAAGTGGATATTATTATAACGGATTTTGGATGAAATCCACGTTACCGAGTCTAAATCCAGGCTGGGTTTCTGGTAATGAAAATAAAATTAACCATGAGTTCTGGATTCCAATTAATGATAAGGACCTCACAGATAGTTGGGTAGAAATGGGATATCACGTCGGTTATAACTGGGATACTACAGGTGGAGCTTTAACAAATCAAACTTACGTTGGTTTATTTACAGCAAGAGCTACCTCTACTAGTTGGAGAGTTGATAAGTTTTCTGGAAGCAGTTGGGGCTCATCTCAATCTCATACTTCTGGAGTCGATTTTTATACAAGCGGCACTAATAGACTCTGCGATATGCGAGCTGATAGTTCAGTTGTTATTACTTATACAAACACATCTTCATCAAACAGTGGAACTATTAATGTTGGGGAAGAATGGGGATTCGAGACAGGAACTAATCCAACACAAAGTATGACATTACCAACATATGTGACAGATTTAAATGTTAAAGCCTCAAGCAATAATGCTTGGTACACGTGGGCATATTTAGGCGGAACATTTGCTTCCAATAATCACCCAGGCGTTAACGCACATATGAGTTCCACAGTTTCCAATCGAATTGATATACAATAATAAAGGAGGTTTTAAGATGAACAGAAAAAAAAATATCATTCTTTCTTCTTCGCTGTTAGCATTTTTAGCAATTGCTTTTTCAACAGTATCTAGTACATCAGCTATTACTCCTTCGAAATTAGATAAATTTAAGCAAGATATAAATAGTCATGAACGAGTAAAAGACCCTGATGGTAAAGAAGTAAAAATAAGCGACTTTAAATATGTAGCAAATACTGATAAGAAAGATAAATTAAAAAAGGTTGATGAATTATCTGGTACTATCTCTGATGCAGAGATAACAAAACAAGGAGGTAAATATTCATTAAAGAAATTAATGACTTATCAAGAATTTGTAGAACTTGGTTTAGATGATACAATAAGACATGATATCGATCCTAATCGAATGATTTGGGTGTTAACATCAAAGTTTGATAATACTCATAATGTCGATGGCGTACCTGTAGAAAAGGCAATTGTCACAACAGTTTATGATGCAGAAACAGGAGAATCCCTATTCTTCTTCGTAAACTCTCCCGACCCTCACGGATTAGATAAACTTAAACAAAAGCACCAAATAGATAAATAGCATTAAAGCAAAAAAGAATCGATCTTAAGGTCGATTCTTTTTTGCTTTTACATACTTTTATAACTATTATTAAATTTACTTGGGAGATACACGTAATGTTTTTTACAAAGAGAAAGCAGATTGCCCCTGCATACAAAATACTCGGACTAAGATGGAAGCACGTGGACTATGAACCTACTGTTTAAGAATGACCCAAACGATCAGCAATGATGGCAAAGAGTCAACTGGGCACATTGTATAGCAATCACGACCTTGTATTTGCAATGAAGCAGGTTTGCCATCAAACATCAGTAATCTCCGTAGAATCTTCCGTGTTGTTAACAAAAGAGCAGGGAACCCTCAAATTCGTTTTCACCACATACGACATACTTACGCTACCCTCTTGCTACTAAAGTGAGTAAATCCTAAGATCGTGTCTGAACGACTTGGACATACTGACGAGCACATTACGTTGGACACTTACAACCACTTCTGTCCCAGTATGTAAAAAGAGAACTGCCCAAAACTTAGGGAGAGCACTGAAAAAGTCGTTGTCTTGTTGCCTTGAGCAACAGAACAACGACTTTTTTGTCATTTAGAAAGGAGCTAAGGCTCCTATCTAAACCATTTTCGGTGTTGTTAATTTCACCATCCGTTTCGCATTTTAACAATAGCCGTCAGAATAGCTTGTACGCGCATGTCAAGCTGACCTCGGCTATATTGAGAAATTGCCAGGCCATGATGAGTCTTTAACTCGTTATTCTTTTGTTCAATCTTGTACCTCATCCGGTAGCGCACCTTAAAAGCTTCAGATTCGTGGTACTCAACTGCTTTTCGTTTGAACTCAGGAACAATCGGAATTGAGTACGTTTTGGTTTTAGATCCTGGTTTGTAGCAACCTTCTTGCAGAGGGCAAGTGCTGCACTTATCTACATCAAAGAAGAAGGTCAGCCACTGGCACTCATTTCCGTTTTTTCGCCCCATCTTTACTTTCCGAGTGCTGTGATGCCCCGCGGGACATTCAACTGATTCACTGTCTTTATGGTACACGAACTTCTCTTTTTGTTCGTCCTGATGCCCGTATAGCATCATGGCATTGAGCTTTATCGTTGGCGTAATTTCGTCCTTAGCTAGAAGTTTGAGATTTGTAAAGCTCCCATATGCTCGGTCGGCAAGTACTTCTTTGACGACAAGTCCTGTTTCAGCCGTTTGCTTCATCAGGTCGGGGAATGCCTTAGGATCGCTGGCGTTACCTGGCTCTACTTTCATTGCCGTAATGATGCCATCCTCTGTCATTGCGATGCTTATTTTGTATCCGAAAAAGGAGTCTGTAGCGCTCTTCCAGCCGAAACGGGCATCTGGGTCTATGGCAGACTGCGCCCCTTTCCAGGCTAATAACCGTTCATCGGTTACAATCTTCTTCGTTTCTTCGAGGCGGGTTTTTAAAGAACCTTCGGCATCAGGAAGTAGTTGTTCTACGGTCTCACCTAAAACAGCAAAGAAGGAGTCTTTATAAAAAGTCTCCTCCTTACTTCAAACTTTCTACTGTAAAGTGACCTGTAGATAGGCCTTATACAAGCCGCTATCACTTTCCTTACTCTTAACAGTGCTTAACAAGCCAGTTAAATCTTGCAGAGCAAGACTTAATGTTTTATCTCCACTTGCCTGCGCTTGTGCATACGCCGTAATGTCATACTGTCGCCATTGATATGTGGAATCAAAAGATCCAGTAGCTATTGTACTACCAATTACAGGCATATTGCTCCAATTAAGCCCGCTTTCGGACCAGGCATCATTTTGCACCTCATAAACTGCAACATTTGAGACAGTTCCGTTTGGATCATTTAATGCACCAAATACATTTAGAATTACGGAGTAAATCGGCTGACTGATTGGGTTAAGGTCAAATTTTAAGAAAGCTTTGCGCCCATACCCAGTCGGATTGTCCTTAATATCCAAACCTGCAGCTGTTCCAAAATTGGTCCCTGCTGAGCCTCCGCTACGCACAAATGCGTCTGCGACTACATTCAACTTCAATGGCTTTAATGTCACTTCCAAATAAGCACTTCCACCACTCGTTTCTTTGCTTAGGATACTGCTCAAGTAACCTGACGAATCCTGCAAAGCCACGCTGAGTGTCTTATCCCCATTCGCTTGAGCAATGGCATATGAGGTAAGGTCATACTCCCGCCATTGATACGCTCCATTAAAGGCAACAGTACTCGACAAACTACCAATGGTCGGCATATTGTTCCAATTCAGCGTACTCTCTGTCCAAGTGTCATTCTGCACTTCATAGACACCAACATTCGCAACGGAACCAGCGGCATCTGTTATAGCGCCATAGACCTTTAATTTAACTGCAGCAATATCACCACCGGTCAAAGTTCCGAGATCGAACTTCATGAACGTTTTCCGTCCATAGCCTGTAGGATTTTCTTTCACTTCTAGCACGGTAGCTGCCCCATAGTTATTTCCTGCGTAACTTCCGCTTCTTACAAAAGCATCTTCTTTCACTTTAATGACTCGTTTATTCGTAGGAGCTGTGGGTTTATCGGGATCTGAATATTCATGTGCTCCAATATCAGAAGCATCTACATATAACGAATTGCCAAAGTAATCTCTACCTCCATTGTTTACAATAAATATACCTGCATCGATAGCTGGAGATGTATTCTTTAGCTTATATCCCGTCAACGTATCTATCTTAGGTTGACCAGGTAACGTACCTGTTCCACCCTTACCAGGATCCACAAATTGAGGATCTCCGACAACTGCAGTTGCATCAGCGGCAAGTGGAGCTGTTAGATAATATAAGTTGTTTCTATACGTACCACCGCCATTTACAAGGCTTTTAACATAAAAAATATTATTTGAGACAACCGTATTGTTATCCGGTGACACTCTTGTGTCATTATTCGGTGAATAAAAGGTATTGTTATAGACAAGTCCACCATAGCCGCCATATATCAACCGATTTGTTATGTTTTGTGCAATATTATAGCGATAAATAATTGGTTTGTAGTTAGACTTATTCCCCTGCAAATCACAAATAAGAAACGCCGAGCCTGAATCATGGGCATAGTTATATTGAAAAATAACATTACTGCTATTCAAATCAGCGTCAAAAGCCGTATCATCCGCTGTTCTCGTTGTTGCCCAATGCGTAATATTGTAAACTTCGTTAAATTGGTAAATACCATCAATCGTATTCGTAACTTCAATGCCAGAAGTACGCCAGTCATGTGCGATATTATACTCACTTAATGGAGCATATGAAGGTGAGATTAACTGGCCGAAGTCAGAGTATTCCAATCCTCCCATTAACATATTATTTCTCATTACAATATTTCTGTTCGGAACAACAGCCGTTTGGTTCGCATTGGAATATGCTGCTAATGTAGCTGCTTGAGCAATCCGAATACCAGTCTCAGATACCCTTTCAATGGTATTGTTTTCAATGGTTATTCCATCGAAATACGTTTTGGCAGGTTGTGTGCCCGTATATCCTGGACGTGTATCTACAGTGGCAATGGAGATGCCTCCCGTACCCTTAAACCAAGAGCTATCATACCCACCTAGAGCAGGTGGATTGGAATACGCCCCCGCTACAGTCCCACCTGTTGTGTCATTTGGTCCAAACTCACGCAACCCGTTAATATCGTGAATGTAACAATTACGAATGACAATATGCTTGTAAGACCCCTCTCGCCCCGATGCTGTTACCCGAATACCAGCCAAGTACCCAGTAACCTCGAAAGTCGAACTTGTAGTCAACTGAACCGTAGTTGTTGTCGTGCGCCAATTGGTTACAGCCAGATTGTTAATTTCCCAATACTCTTGGTTATCCAGCTTCACGGCACTCGAAATCAGACCTTCGGCATCAATCTTCGGTTTTTCTCCCATACCATAGCTATTAATGACAATAGGACTGCCTTCTACACCAGAGCCTTTCGGCCAAAGTTGTCCAAACCAAATTTCTCCTGATTTAAATAGTATTTGGTTACCTGGTGCAAATTGCGTCGCATTTACCTTGCCTAAGGTTTTCCACGCTGTCCCTGGTGTTGTCCCGTCATTCGAGTCTTGCCCATTCGAGTAATCCACATAATAAGTACCAGTTACTGCTGCTTCAGCCTTGGGCATTACTTGGGCTGGCAGTATCATAGCCAATACAAAAATGGCCATAACTACAACCTTCATACACCCACTAAACTTGCTGCTGCTCATCAATAATTCCTCCTCTACAATTTTTGAAATCGCTTCCATTATCAACAGATGAAAAGGAGCACCCTACATCGATAATCGAATGTGTGATGCTCCCATGTAATCGTTAGTCAATGGCTTACGATTGAATTAATCATATACATATGAGAAAGTTATGTCTGCTGACGATTCTGACTTCTTTCTATACAATTTTTACTCTTTATTACCGTTATGTGTAAAAGTTTTTCAATCATTCTTGATTCCTCTATAAAGTTTATCGTTTATTTTAACATTCAATTTTTTAATCATCTGTTCAATAAATTTATCATAGTTTGTATTTACAATTTGCATGGCAACATCTTCTTTGACTTCTGATAATTCTCTGTACCCAGTGGTTGTCCCCAACTTGTACATATTATCTCTCTTCTGCAAATAATACACTTCAAGCTCTCCATCACTTGGTTTAAGTTCATTGTCCATTAACTTCTTTTTCAACTCTAAAACCAAATTACTTTGGCGATAATTATAGTACTCCAATTCACCAAATTGTTTATTCCCATAGATAACTTTTCCACTTTCAATGGATTTTTTACGAGTGTTATTTTCATTTTTAAGAGCATCAAGAAAGGCTTCATAGCTTATATCTTCAATTATACCTTTGTCTTTAGCCAGAATTTGCTCCATTTTCAGTTTGGTCAACTTATCCATCGTTATTTGTTTTAAAATCTCTAATGGGATTTCACCGTTGTAATTTCGACTCCAAAATGTTTTATCAATATCAGCCTTATACTTTTGTCTAAAGTAACTAATGACATCGGACTCCGTATTGTTTTGTATCAACGAGAATTCCGATACAGTTATTTCCTCACCATTAATATAAGCCAGAGTTTTGTTTTTATCGTGATTCCAATCCATGATCACTGCCAAAAGTAGGACAACCAGTGTAGTCGCTATACTTAGAAGTAGCATCTTTTTCTTAATAACCATCATCCTCCATTAATAAAGCAAGCCATTGACTCTATATGGTCAATGGCTTACCCCTATTCCAAAATCTAAAATGCTTTTTCTAATAACCGTTGAATGAACACAGCAGCCTCTGCACGCGTGATTATTCTTTTTGCATGTAGCTGATCTTCAGAAATAATACCTAGGTCTGCAAGGCTTGCAGACGCTAGTACAGACCAATCAGATAGCGTGGTGGCATCCTTAAATGCAGACAATGTCTTATTTGGATCTACTTTACCATCGAGTCTTAAGAGCGGTAATGTTCTACCAAGAATTGTATAGACTTCTTCATGGGTAATGATACCGCTTGGATTAAACATATCTTCCGTTACACCGCTTATTAGTTTAGTATCTACTGCTCTCGTTATCGCATCAGCATACCAATCCTTCACGTCAACGTCTCTAAAGTGTTGTTCTGCTACTCCTTTGTCATAAATACCTAATGCCGCTGATAACATTTGCACAAATTCCGCACGAGTTACAGAACGATTTGGTTCAAAATCCCCATTTGGTAAACCATTAACCACGTATTTAGAGGCTAAAGCCTGAATACTTTCTTCTGCTTCATTCCCTTTTATATCGTTGAATATAATTTGTCTAGCTGCTGCTAATACATAGGTACTGTTTAATAGACTCATACCTACATATTTCCCATTTACATTTACTAATGGAACAGGAACAAAGGAGCCATCTTTTTGCATTCTTAAAGCGATAACATCTTTGTGTGTAGTTTCACCTAAAATACGACCAACCATCTTTTCAAACATTTCAGTAGGTTTATCTACCCCATTATTCGATAACTTTACTTCGAATGATACAGGAGAATCTAATAACCTGTAACCTTGTCTTTCAGCTTCTTGTTTTATAGCAGCAGTCTCTTTTTCATTAGATGGTTTATTAACTATTGTCATTGAAATTTGATTTGGTGATGCGTTCGGGAAAAGTAGTTTAGCCTGAGCAAGCATCTCTTCCGCACTTAAAATATACGATTTGTTCCCTGCTTGAAGCTCAAGTGAGATATGTTTATCCGTAAGTAAACTCAATTGCTCTATATGCAAGTTCACTTGAAAGCCTGTATCTTCTTTCCCTTCAACTGCCTTTGGAGACATAAGTACTAAGATTGCGCCATCTTTCAACTGATCTAATGATGTGTGAATGTTACTAGCATCAATATTCAATTGAGCTACTACGGTTCCATGAACATCTGTTGTTATTTTGGTGTATTTCTCCAATTCCGTAGTTACTTCAACGCGATCTTGTAGGATTAAAGTTGGTGTATATGGTGTATTTCCTGTTGAAGAACTGCCACCTTGCTCAATGACTTTCCATATGGCATAAAGTGTTGTATCTGATGCTACGTTTAAGCTAGTTGCTTCTGTATAAAAACTACCGCTGCCATCTGCCTTCGCATTCCACCCCATAAATATATGCCCTGTTTTCAATGGCACTGGTAGCACTCCAACTGGAGCCGCAAAGACAACTTCCTTATTTGATACACTTACTTCGCCACCTTGTGCATCCAAATTCAACGTATAGGTATTAGGCGACCATCTTGCATAAAGTGTAGAATCCGCAGCTGTTCGGTACCAAGAGCCACTTGAAACCGTTTCACCTGTACCATTACCTACCGTGTTCCATTCAACAAAGGTATAGCCTGTCTTCGTCGGTACTGGCAGCGTTCCTACATAAGTTGCATAGGTCACAGAAGTGACTGAACTGCCATTTAAACTGCCACCTTGCACATCGAAGTTTAACGTGTATGCATTTGCTGTCCAGATCGCAAATAATACTGTATCAGATGCTGTTTGATACATTGTATTGGCTGTAAACGCAACTCCTGTTCCATCGTTAGCCGTGTTCCATTCTTTAAACGTATATCCAATGCGAATTGGTGTATGTAAGGTGCCAACAGCCACTTCATAGCTAACCAGCTTATTAGAATAACCTTCATTTCCACCATTAGCATCAAAATGCAGCGTATACGTCCCAACAGACCACTGAGCATACAAAGTTAGATTTTCTGATAACTGATATAGCGTTGCTTCGGTATAGGATTGACCAGTCCCATCTGAAGCAGTGTTCCAGCCACTGAAAGAATAACCATCACGCTCAATTGGTTGAACTGTTCCAATCGGCGAATCATAAGTAACAGACTTCGTGAATGGTGAAAGGACGGTTGTTTGCGGTTCAAATGTAATCTGATACGCATCCGCCTCCCATATTGCATACAGATTTGTATCTTTTGGATCCTGATAGATAGCGCCTTCTGTAACTGTCGTTCCAGTTCCATTTGCGGATGTGTTCCAGCCTTTAAACGTATAGCCCTCTCTTGATACAGCTGGCAGAGCAGCAACCTGGCCACCAAAAGTTACGGTTTGGTTATCTGGAGCTGGCCCTCCACCTTGTGCATTAAAACTGAATACATACACTTTGGCTTCCCATTGTGCATACAAGATCGTGTCTGTGTATTGCGTATACAGAGTTATTGGACGATATGGTACCCCTGTTCCATCCGCACTTGTATTCCACCCCTTAAATACATAGCCAGCTTTTGCAGGAGTAGGTAACCACCCAACAGAATTCCCGTAAGTCACCGTGCTAACCGTCGGACTAACAGTCCCTGAGTCAGCGTTAAATAGTAATTTAGTTTCAGGAGCTTCTACAATTACATTGTATATAACCGATTGAGGTTGACCATTATAGTCAAAAGTGCCACTTACATCAAAACTTGACGGACTTGCATATCTAGATGCAGGAATCACTTCCCATGTCACAGGAACTTGACTAGTCAAACCTGTAGTTGTATTACGAACTTCTAAGGTTTGAGGCATAACCGGTGCTGTCCCTCTAGTTGTACGCACTTTTTTGTCGCCCACGATTGAATAAGGAATTACAGCCAATTCTACACGCGGTGCAAAGTCCCCCGCAGTATCATTTCTTGATGAGAATTGTATGCCCGTATTAAAAGTTGAAGATGGGCTCAAATTATTGTTTACAAATTCAGTAAAAGCTAGGCCTAAAGATACGCCTGATAGTGAAAGTCCAGATTGTAGTCTAGTATTAATAAAGTCAGTAATATCTACCTCGTACCATACACCATGCGCAGTAGCTGTCGAAGCACTACCGGGTATAGTTGGTGCTTTAAAGGATGCAATTTCACTGCCTTTAAATGGTTTTCTGTTCGTCCAATTAATGCCAGTCTCACTCCAGCCGGAATCTGTTTCATATACACCTAAATTAGTCAAAGCTTTGGAGCCTTGATCAATCGTTTTCCCATACAATTTAAGCTTGGCCGACAATGTACGATTGCTTGGAAATGAACTGATATCAAATTGCACATAGCCTACTCTAGAAAACCCAGCAGAATTAGCTGATTTAATGTGAATGAATGCATCGCTACCGAAATTTTCGATATTTGTTCTATCTCTTACATAGGAGTCCTGTGTCGATTTAAAGATCTGTTTCGGATAATTTGCAACAGATGTAATAGCTGATACGGTAATATCACATGTAGTAGAGATTGTTGGATCGCTTACACTTGTTGCAGTAATGATTGCTGTTCCTTCTGCAATTGCCGTTATTTTCCCATCAGCTGAAACTGTCGCTATTCCCTCATTACTTGATGTGAAAGTCACACTTTTATTTGTAATCGTTTCAGGAAAAACATTGCTTGTAATCGTTTTAACGCCACCTACATTGAGGTATAGCTTATTTGCATCAAGTGCAACGGAAAGAACTTTGGGTTCTACAATCACTTTAATAATGACTGGCACTTCAAGTGAAGCATAAGTAGGCTCACTGATAATCCCTTTTACATCAAAAGTTCCCTTTGCTGAGTACAATGAAGGATTCACCGATTCCCATTGCACGGCTACTGGAATACTGCTTCCATTAGCAAGATTAGTTGCATCTACAGTTGCTGGCAGTACTGGCGCTGTGCCTACCGTTGTAGTAAGGGCCACACTTGTCGGGGCTTGAATAGGTATCGTACTAACAATAAGCTGTGGAGGCAAATTATCTAAAGAATCTTTAGAAGAAAACTCAATAAATTTGGAATCTGTGTTTGCTCTTAATGACTCATTACTTAACTCAAAGGAAGCTTGAGTTTTATCACCGCCAGCTAGATAGGCTTTCATATAATCAGTGACATTCACATCAAACCATGAGTATACTTGTGTGTTGCTAACCGGGACATTAAATGTTCCTATTGATGTAACTTGACTACGAGCAGGTCTATTATTTCCTTTAAGAGTTGTTTCAGACCAACCTGTATTCGTAGGAAATACTGAAATGGTCTTATAAGGTCCTTTTGCTTCTGCTGCTGGAACCGCCTCTATTTTATGTGCAAAAATTCTTAGAATAAATGTTTTGTCGTTCAAATTATCTTGTATATCTGACGTAGGAAATTGTAGCAGAACCTTCTTATTCCATCCATCATCCACATCTGCGTTATTTTGTATCTGCAAATTATTAGGATCAGCATTCTGTGAAATAATGGAGGAGTACGATGAAACATTTACCCCTCGAACATACCCATCGTCCGTCGGTGTGATAATCTTAATCCTATTTGATATAGGGGAAACTTCGATCACACATTCGGCTGTAACCATTGGATCTGAGCTGCTTGCAGCGATGATCTTCGCTGTTCCAGGTGAAACGGCCGTTAACACGCCTGCAGGAGAGACAGTAACTACATTTTCATTGTTAGAAGAGAAAGTGATCAATTTATTCTTAACGGAATTCGGCTTCACCGTAGCCTTAATACTTCCAGTGTCTTGAACATTCATAAAGCGTTTAATAGTATCCAACTCTACATACGCCACATGATCTACGGGTTTATCAGAATCTGAATATTCATGTGCGCCTATATCAGGAGCATCCATATATAATGGATTACCAAAGTAATCTCTGCCACCATTATTTGCTATAGTTATACCCGTATCGATAGCTGGAGATGTATTTTTCAACTTATAACCTACTAACGTATTAATCTTAGGTTGACCAGGTACTGTCCCCGTTTCCCCTTTACCAGGATCAATAAATTGTGGATCTCCTACAACTGCAGCTGTATCTGCTGCGAGTGGAGCGGTTAGATAATACAGATTGTTCTTATAAGTACCACCGCCGTTGGCAAGGCTTTTCACATAGAAAATATTATTGGAAACAACCGTATTGTTATCAGGTTGCACTCTTGTGTCATTATTCGGTGAATAAAACGTATTGTTATAGACAAGCCCACCATAACCGCCATAAATCAGCCGATTTGTTATATTTTGCGCAATATTGTAGCGATAAATGATAGGTTTATAGTTCGTCTTGTTTCCCTGCAAATCACAGATTAGAAAAGCCGAACCTGAATCATGTGCATAGTTATATTGAAAAATGACATTACTACTGTTCAAATCAGCGTCAAAAGCTGTATCATCAGCCGTTCTTGTTGTTGGCCACTGTTTGATATTATAAACTTCGTTAAATTGGTAAATGCCATCTATCGTATTCGTAACTTCCAGACCTGAAGTACGCCAGTCATGTGCGATATTATATTCACTTAAAGGCGCGTACGCAGGTGAGATTAATTGTGCAAAGTCGGAGTATTCCAATCCACCCATAAACATATTATTTCTCATAACAATATTCCGGTTCGGAACTACAGCTGTTTGGTTTGCATTTGAATACGCTGTCAAAGTTGAGGCTTGAGCAATTCGAATACCCGTTTCAGATACCCTTTCAATCGTATTATTCTCAACAATTACCCCATCAAAATAGGTCTTAGCTGGTTGAGGCCCCGTATAATCTGGACGCGTGTCCACTGTTGAGATCGAAATACCGCCAGTAGCCTTAAACCATGAACTATCATATCCTCCTAGTACGGGGGGATTAGAATACGCTCCCTTAACCGTCCCACCGGTTGTGTCATTGGGTCCAAACTCACGTAAACCATTAATATCATGAATGTAACAATCACGAATAACAATGTGTTTATATGCACCTTCTCTGCCAGAAGCCGTTACTCGAATACCAGCTAAGTAACCCGTCACATCAAAAGTGGTGTTAGTCGTTAATTGAACGGTCGTTTTCGTCGTGCGCCAGTTTGTTACAGCGAGATTGTTAATTTCCCAATATTCTTGATTATCTAGCTTTACAGCGCTTGAAATCAGTCCTTCGGCATCAAACTTTGGCTTATCCCCTTCACCATACTTATCAATGATAATGGGACTCCCCTCTGAACCAGAACCTTTTGGCCAAAGCTGCCCAAACCAGATCTCACCGGCTTTAAATAAAATTTTGTTCCCCGGTTGGAATTGGGTTGCATTCACCTTATCCAATGTTTTCCATGCCGTTTCTGGTGTAGTTCCATCATTCGTGTCTTGACCATTGGAATAGTCAACATAAAATGTCTCTGTTGCTTCTGCCGCTTCTACCTTGAGTTGCACTTGTGATGGCAGCACCATTGCGAGCAGGAAGCAAATGAGTAGCACCAAATTCACCTTAAAAAGCTTACTATTTCTCATAAATGTCTCCTCCCATATTCTCTATTGTAATCGCTTCCAGTTTTCTGGAAATGACAAGAAGCACATTGCATCTCTAAAGAATGCACTATGCTTCCTTTGGATAGAATTTATAATACGATAGAGAAAGAGGCATGTCTGCTGACGATTCTGACCTGTTTCAGGACGATTTTTACCTGCCGATAAGTACATATCTTATTTTAGTTTCTTGCTCTTCTGAACATAATCACCAGGTGTCATACCCATGTATCGTTTGAAGATTTTGGAAAAGTAATTCCGATCGGAAAACCCTAATGCTAAAGCTGCTCCTTCAATCGTCGCTTCGGGTCGCTCCAACATTTTAATTGCATTATCAATTTTGTGACGATGAACGAAATCCGTAAAGGTCGTGCCCGTTACTTTTTTAAAATATCTTGAGAAATAACTCGCATTAAGATGCAAGTATTCAGCCATATCGACAGTCGTAACATTCTCCGAAAGGCGCTCTTGCAAATATTGGTTTATTACCTTTAATTTAAAATCTTGCTGGATTGCATTGTCTTTTAAATCCTCATGATCTACAAGGCGTTGTTGGTATTGCGAGACGAGTTTATGCAGATCGTCCACTTTCATAACATACAGCAAACACTCGTAAAAGGCTTCTGAATCTGCCTCCAAATTACCTTTTTTCATCTCAATAGATCGTAAAGTTGTCTGTATTAGTTTCAAAAATACGTTAGGAGCTAGCTTATTCTCTGCCGCAGTAACACCAACGACGGAAAGAAGATCCTCTTGCTCTTCTATCAATTGCTCCTGAAAGGAAGAGGTGTACGTTTCCAATTGTCCAAGTAATCTTGTGCTTGGCTCATTCAACCATTGTTTAGCACCGTCTTGCACCTCTGTTATGACAGATGATGTGTAAAATCCATCCCATTGTCTTTCTTTCAGAAGATGCAATGCAGAAACTAAATCGGATAGCTCATGCTTCCGCTGTATATACTGAAAGCTCAGGCGAATTTTGAGATATTCCTTGCACTTCTCTATCACTTCCATTGCATAGCTACGGAATGTGTCCATTGGATTGGTATGCAGATTATTTCTAAAATTATAAACCAAAACAACAGCATGCTCCGTTGAAAATACGGTCATCCCTTCGAAAGAACTTTTTAGCTCATCCGCAATATTATAAATGCCGTAGGAAGCCAATGAATCTCGATACATATATCTTGGGGAATAGGAAGAATAGAAAGGCGCAATCATACCTACGATGAAATCGTGATGCTTCCAGCTAACACCTAGTCGGGCTCCATACTCCAGTAAATCTTTTGACGGCCCCTCTTTCATGAAACGATTAATAAAAGTGACTTCGAGAATTTCGCGATTCCGGCGCATATCTTCCCGATAAGGCTGTTCTTCCAGGTGTGTTTTCTGCGTCTGCAACACTCGAATTGCCTTCTGTAAACTTGCCTGCAATTGTTCTTCCGTCAGTTCTACTTTGATGAGATAGTCTAAGGCTTCAAGTTGAAACGCTTGTTTAGCGTACTGAAATTCCTCATGGCAAGTCAGAAAAAGTATGATAACATCAGGTTTTATTAAACGTAATTGAGCGGCTAACTCCAAACCATCCATTTGAGGCAATCCAATATCCGTTATGACGATATCAGGAAGCAATTTACGAAATTGCTCCAATGCAATGACACTGGAGTAAGTTTCATAAACAATTTGTAGATTCAGCTCTTCCCAATTTATCATGTCGCGTAAATACTGCAGCATCAGCACATCATCATCGATTGTCATTACTTTATACATCCCATTGTCCCTCCTTACACATGTAGTACGATCGGAATTTCCATAAATACATCGATACCACCACTCTGATTATTCTGTAGTTGAATAGTTGCTTCTGACCCATAAGTTAGCTTAAGTCTCTGCGCAATATTGTACAGACCAACCCGCTTAGTATTGTCCACGAGTTCTTCCTCACTCGCTGTTAATAGTTGGTTCATCAACGTTAATCGGTCTGGTGCCATGCCAACGCCATTATTTCTAACCGTAATACACAAGTATTTATCGATGATCTCTCCGATCACTTCTAATTGTGCATCCGCTTTCCGCTCTGAAAATCCATGCACAATGGCATTCTCAATTAGAGGCTGTAGCAGCAGCTTGGGCATTTCAATTGTTTTCGCTTCGTCTGATAATTTTACATTGAAATCTAGTTGCATTTGATTACGCATTTTCATAATTTCCACATAATCCTCTATCAGCTTACACTCCTGTTGAAGCGTAGCGTTCTCACCTGTATGCAGATAATTCCGCAGCAACCTCGTTAACGAATGTATTTTGCCACTATGAAAGGTGTCTTTAGCCAAACTCAAGCTAATCTTAATCGAATTCAATGTGTTCAATAAAAAATGCGGCCTAATCTGAGAGGCTAATGCCTGCAGCTCAAGAACACGATTCTGTTCGTGTTCTTGCCGATTTTTTTCGATGAGCTCTTTAATATTCTCAAGCATATTATTCAAGGTTCGACCCAAACGGGCGATTTCATCCTGCCCCTGGTCTGGGAAACGAATTTCTGTATGTCCTTCTCCGAATTGTACAGCCGTGAGTTCCAGTTTTCGTATTGGACGATGCAATCTTTTGGCAATGAAAAAGGAGAGCCATCCAAACAGTAAAATAAACAGAACAACTACCGCACCTGCAAGCAGATAGATACTTTTCACATCACCGGCAATCGGCGCTCTCGATGTTTCATAAATGAGCTTCCATTCATTAATTGGAATACTAACTTCACTTCGCAACGTCTTTTTTGTCTTTTCGTTACGAAGATACGGGATATTCATATCTCCAGCCACGAACTGTCCAGCAGAATCGTATAGAGCCATAGTTCCTAAATGCTGCTGTGTAAATAGGTTCTTGAAATAAGCATTCGAAAGAGTCACGTAAATAACGCCTAAGTCCTCCGTATTCCAAGGATCTTGAATGACACGACCAAAATATAAAGTGTATGGCAGATCCTCCTGTATAGGATAGGAATACGAAGTACCAAGCATTTGTAAAGTTATGTACGTATGCTTCTGAATCCGGCTTTGAATGACAGGTAAATCCTTCACTAATCGGTTGAAGTCTTCAACAGTCTTTTGGTTATGGACGATAAGTCCTTTGGGATTCACAATGAGAAATTGAATCTGATTGGTTAAATTCTTTTCACCAAAGTATTGAAAAGATAATTTGATTTCTTCTGCACTTTCAAACTCATCATACGTTCTGATTGCTGTTGTATCCTTCAAAGTTCTCATGCGACTTAACGTAGCTGTATCTTGAGCTAAGTAACGGGAAGATATATCGATAACATCCAGTGTCTTACTAATTTCTTGTGAGACCAGATTGAGATAAGCGCTATTTCTTTCTTCCATACTACGATTTACGTTTGCTTGAATGAGATAATAAGTGAAAATAGCACTTCCAGCAACAGGGAGGAGAACAAGTAATAATAGAGACAACTGAAGCCTCTTGTAAAATGTCATAGACTGAAAATATCTCAATATACTTCCTCCATCTCGTAGCTTTCCATAGAGAAAAGGGGAGGTTGTTCCCTCCCCTTTATCACCTATTATTTACCAAGCATTTGATTGTATGCGTCAGTCCATTCTTTCTCAACTTCTGTACCACCGTTAGCATAATATTTTTTCACATAATCGTCAAAGGCATCAATTGGAAGCTCCCCAGTGATGATTTTGAAGTAAGCTTCAATCGTTGACTTCGCAAGCGCATTGCTTGACTTAGCAAAAGCATTCGTCGGCGGAAGAACGAGTGGCTCATAGCCTTTAGTTTTTACATTTTTCTCTGCAAAATCGAACAAGAATTTGTCTCTCTTCTGTGCGAATCCACCACCAACAGGATTAAATACGTTCCATCCCTTGGCGTTCGGATTCTTCGCTGGATCTTTATCCATGTTGATGAATTGTTCGCCGTTCAACTTCCAATCTTGATCTTTGATCCCCTGTGTTACGGTAAGGGAATATTCATAATCAGTGAAGGTAGCATCAATCATTTTCAGCGTCGCTTCAACAATCTTAGGATCTTTAGCTCCCTTTGTTGTGAAAATATAAGAATTATTATAGGTTTGCCATTGAGGTGCACCAGAAGCACCCTTAGGACCGGTCGGAGCTTTCCCGAAAGCGATAGTTCCGTTAGGCTGTGACTTGTTAAAATTAATGTATTGCCCGCCTAATGCATCGGTTGGGTTGTTTGGCTCTAGAACATTACGCCAGTGATAGAACATCCCCTTGCCTGTCAAACCAATTTTGTTATTGTAAAATGCTTGAGAATCCGCCCAATAACCCGTTGTATTCTCTGAAGTGATGAATTCAGGATCGATAAGTCCTGCTTTATACCATTTGCTTAGCACATCTAGTGCATCTCTCATCTCCGGTTGTGTCGCTGCAGTCACGACCTTGCCATCTTTAAGAACTGGCATTAATGCACGAGCTGGCTCCTTCGCTGCTGCTTTCACATCATCGAATGCTGGACGACCGAATGCCCCCATGACAATTGGGATAGCAAAGTCTGACATACCGTAGGTGTCTTTTTTCCCGTTTCCATCAGGATCATTGTTGCGGAACTTCGTTAACGCATCTTCAACTTCAGCCAGCGTCTCAGGTGTTTTTGTAATCCCTACCTTACTCAACCAATCCTGTCGCCAAACGATAACAGTCGGATACATGGAACGCGCATTTGTCCCTGGAAGGGCATACAGTTTACCGTTTACTTTACCGAAATCCCAAGCATTTTTATTGACCGAATCAATATATTTGGCATAGTTAGGAGCTACTTTACGAATAAGTGCTTCGTCAATCGGAGCCGCTACATTTTGAGTAATTAACTTTGGCAGTGTTTGAATGTTAGAGATTTTCATAAAGTCTGGCATTTCGCCAGCGGCAAAGCGCATGTTGAGCGTTTCATCCCATTTCTGAGCATCTGCATACCAAAGGTTGAATTTAACATTGAATTTATCCTGTACGAGTTTTACGACAGGGTTTGTATCAGGATTCTCTACTTGAGCATTCGAATCGTAACCCAACCAATCAATTTTTACTGGCTCTTGCTTAGCTGGAGCTGCTGATGGCGATGCGCTTGCAGCATTCTTATCTCCGCTGTCATTGCTGCCACAAGCAGCAACCAAGCTAGCGCTAAGTGTTAATCCAAGTGCAACCGTTGAAGCCTTTTTCCATTTCTTCGTCATTCTTACCCCTCCATGATCATTCTATCATATGTTATCCCTAATAATAGGGGATTAACCAATCACTATCCTTTGATCGACCCGATCAAAGCGCCTTTGATAAAGTATTTTTGCAAGAATGGATACACAACCAAGATTGGAAGAATTGACACCATCAACGTTGCCATTTTCAAATTCTCTGCACTCACTGTTAATTTGTTTCCAGATGATGCAGCTTCCAACATGGGATCTGTTCCTACAAGTAAAATATTTCGTAATATAATTTGAAGCACTTGCTTCTTCTGATCCTGAATATAGATCATGGCATCGAACCATGCATTCCAGTTACTAACTGCTGAATACAGAGCAACGGTCGCAATAATTGGCAAAGACAACGGAAGAATAATCCGGAATAAGATTACGATATCGTTAGCACCGTCAATTTTAGCCGACTCCTCTAGACTATCTGGCAGCCCCGCTAAAAAGCTTCTTGTAACGAGCAACATGTAAGTACTAATAGCTGCTGGTAGTACCAGTGCCCACATGCTGTTCATCATCCCTAAATTTTTCACCAGCAAATAAGAAGGAATCATACCGCCGGAGAAGAACATCGTAACCACGATTAAAGTTGTCCATAGCTTACGATTCGGCAAGTTCGCTTTGGATAGGGGATAAGCACCTAGAAAGGTTAGCAGCACGGTGATCGAAGTCCCCAGCAGCGTCCGAATAATCGTATAGCCGTAAGCTGTCCAGATTCTGTCGTCCTGGAGTACCGTTTTATAGCCACTTAAATCAAACTTCGTAGGGATCAAATGAAATCCATAGCTATTAATGACATCTGGAGGGCTGAGTGAGTTCGTCAACACCTGAAGAATGGGAATAATGAAGGTAACACATAACAGTCCAAGCAATACATAAACCGACGTAATAAATACACGATCTGCCATCGTTTGTTTGATTTTCAATGCATTTCTCTCCTCTACTAAGCTGTTAGATAATGGATTCGTCAGTAATTTTCTTAGCTATGAAATTAGCGCTCAGAACGAGAACCAAGGCAACCACATTTTTGAATAAGCCTACTGCAGCCGCATAGCTAAAGTTCATACGAGCCAAACCTTCATTGTAGGTGTAGGTAGAAATGACATCACCAACATCCAGCACTTTGGCATTTAACAGATTGAATACTTGTTCGAAATCATCATTGATGATCGAACCACTTGATAAAATCAACATAATGACTATGACTGGAAACATCGATGGAAGTGTAATGCGCCATATGCGGCCGAAGCGATTAATACCATCCACTTCAGCTGCCTCATAAATTTCAGGATTAATCCCTGCAATTGCAGCCAGGTATATGATCGTTGAGAACCCGATATTGCGCCAAATGTCAGAACTCACAAGTATGGTGCGGAACCAGCTTGGCTCGGTAATAAAGAAGATAGGCTGGAGCCCAAGGTGATCTAATAAAATGTTGATCGGACCTCGACTCGGAGACAAAATCTCAATTAACAAACCCGAAAGTACGATCCATGACAAGAAATGTGGAACATAGCTGATGGTTTGTACGAATTTCTTATAAGCACCATGCTTGACTTCGTTAATTAAGATTGCAAGTAAGATCGGTGCAGGAAATCCGAGCAGTAACTTGTAGAAATTAATTAGTAGCGTGTTTCTTAATACTAGTGGGAAATATTCACCAGTGAACAAATCTTTAAAGTTCGATAATCCTACCCAAGGGCTTCCTGAAACACCCTGTAAGACCTGATAATCTTGAAAGGCAATTAAAACCCCGTACATCGGCCCATAATGGAAAATTGCGTAATACGCCAAAACGGGAAGAAGCATGATAAACATATACTTATAGTTCCAATATTGCCGCCATAGCGAATTGGATTTGGTCATCCTTCTCTTTTCGCTCTTAATTGCTGTTGTAAGCTCCATCTCATCCACTCCAGTACTGTTTGTTGTCTGTATGAATACTATAAATTCAAGGACAGTTTGTGTCTGCTGACGATTCTGACCTCTTTACAGACGATTTTTACCTAGAACAAAGAACCTTAGTCGCACTAGACAAAGGTTCTTTGTGTCGGATATTTGGGATGATTGCGTTTTTACATTATAGCGAATAGTTGAAAAGAACTCTTTGGGTGACGCAGGTAAAAATCGTCCCTATATAAGTCAGAATCGTCAGCAGACACATCTATGCTTCGAAAATATAGTAAAGATATAATACTCATACCTTTGGACATAGATTCAAATTACTGTAGAGAAAAGAGGATTTCAATGCACACAACGCTAAAACTAGAATGGCTTTCAGGCTTATCAAAGGATGTACAGCATCAATTATCAGAGCAAGAACAGTTTATTACTTCCAACATTCGTAGTGTTAAAAAGATCGATTTAGATTCAGGCGCATCATTGACGAGCGAAGCACAGGAGTTAGATGAAACCAACTGGTTTTTTGCTCAGTTTACACTTTCAGATATAGATAACCAGTCTCTTGCTAACGTTCAATATGCAAGTCTAGATTTTGGCCTATTCGCAAATCTACGTAAAGTATCCCTCTACTTGGATGGGGTTGAAATTGGTAAATCCAACAATTACGGCTCAGAGTGCAAGTTCGTTGTTCCTAGCAGGATGCTTTTGGAGAACGGTAGACACTCCCTTCTCGCCGTGATCACAGATAGTGTACAGCTCCAAACTTGGATCAAAGGCAGAGGCATGGAGCTTCATACGCCAGAAGGCTTCATTAGTATGCTTCATGAGCTTCCTACCACCGTTCAACTCGTAGCTAAGGATGATCTCGGGCATGTAACAGGAATCCGACGTGACGATAGCAAAATTGTAATTGACTTCGATTCTGGCAGCCAGGGTGTACTTCAGGCATGGAGCCAAGGAGTGTTTCGTTTCACGTTGAATCAAGCAACAGATCCGGCTCAACAGCCGCTGATTGACAAGTTATGTCTCGATGAATTAGACCAGCATCTGCAAGTTGAGCAATGGGGAGATATGGAGCAACTCTATGGTGGTTACGCTATCGCCTTTCAAAATCTGAAAGTTCAAATCACAACAGAACCATTCTCTTTATCGGTTTTCGATTCACAAGAACGCATCTTATTTCGCCAGCATTCTTCTGGTTTAATTAACGGCCAAATAGTAGGAGCAGCAATCGATTTAGCCCCTGACGAGCATATCTTTGGATTAGGAAAAAACGCGACTCCAACCATGGATAAGCGTGGTCAGCGTGAAGATATTTGGGTGAATCACGACTGGATCACCTGTGATATTCCTGTCCCTTTCTACATCAGTACACAAGGTTATGGTCTTTACATGAATAATTCCTTTCATTCTGTCTTTGATATGGGGAAGCTTGTTCCGAATCAAGCCATTGCTTGGGCTATGGGCGGAAAGCTAGATTATTTCTTCATCTATGGTCCAGAACCAAAACAAATTGTATCTAGTTACACTGCTATCACTGGCAGATCCAAGATGATCCCTCGTTGGACTTTCGGATATATGCAGTCCAAAACAGGCATTGATACGACGGATCTCTCGATAAGCACCCTTCAAAAATTTAAGCAGGATGATATACCAATCGACGTATATTGCATTGATCCTGCCTGGCAGAATGATATGTGCGATCTGCAGTGGGACAAGCAAAACTTCCCTGATCCTGCCCTATTCATGAATTTTCTCAAGGAAAACGACATCAAACTTATGCTCTGGACAACGCCATTCGTTAATCAATCTTGCGGCAAATTTGAGGAAGGGGTAAACCAATCGTTCTTCTGCGTAGATAAGGATGGTGCATTCTATCCAATCGTGTGGTGGAAAGGCTTCGGCGCAGGTCTACTTGATTTTTCCCAACCACTTGCGGTCGATTGGTGGCGCGAGCAATTACGTCCACTGCTTGAAATCGGCGTTGACGCACTGAAGATTGATGGCGGAGACGGTGGAGAAGTTCCTGCAACGATTTATAATGCCGAAGGACGTAGCGGCAGTGAATTTCACAACTTATATCCGGTCTATTTTGCCAAGTCTATTTACGAATCGATGCTACAAGAACGTCCTAATGTTCGACCTATCGTGTGGGAGAGAACGGGATTTATCGGCAGCGGCAAATATCCATGCTCTTGGGGTGGGGACCAGAATGGTGATTTTGAGGGGACTCGCGTCTTAATTAAAGCAGGACAAGGTGCTGGACTCATTGGTATCCCCTTTTGGTCACATGATATGGGCGGTTTCGGTGAATGTCCGGGTATGACCGAGGAATACTTGCTACGCTCTTTCCAGTGGGGACTGTGGTCACCTCTATCTCGAGCACATGGACCAAGATCCAATCCTTGGGCGTACAGTGAGATGACTACGGATATTGTCCGTGATCTGATTAAACTACGCTATCGTTTACTTCCTTATTTGTATAGTTTGTCTTATGAGACTGTGAATACTGGCATTCCTATGATGAGAGCAATGATGCTCGAAAACCCTGGGGATCCTGAGACTTATAAAGCGGATTATCAGTACTTCCTAGGTTCTAGCTTCCTTGTAGCTCCGATCTATGAGGAGAGCGGTCATGAGCTGTACACCGCGGTTCGGGATGTTTATTTGCCTGAGGGGGAATGGATTGACTACTGGACTGATCAAGTTTATCAGGGTACTCAAATGATTCGTTATGAGGCTGCACGAGATATTATTCCGCTGTTCGTTCGAAAAGGCGCTATCATTCCGTATACCGAACAAATCAATAACACGTCCGATTATCGAGGTGACCGTTACGAGATTCATCTCTATCCTTCAGAAACGGAAACTAGCTTCAAACTTTATCATGATGACGGATTGAGTTTGGATTATAAGAATGGTGCTTATGACTTGATCCAATTGAGTTGCCGCAAAGAGAAAGATCAAGTTATCGTTAACCTTACAACTGAGCATCATGGCATGCTTGATGAACATCCAACGACAGAATTTCGTTTCATCGTTCATGACTCGGAACTTACATATCACTCTTTAACCATTGAGTATGAAAAAGGGATAAATCGCGAAGTTATATTGACTGCGGACTTCTAATAAACGCTATTATCTTCATAAAAAGATGAATGACCTTACAATAATTCGTAAGGTCATTCATCTTTTTACTATTCATATCAATCCACTTTATTTATCAAATGCAGCTGCTTTAGGTGAATAGACCGAGATAGAGATCACTTTGGCTTTCTGATTTCCAGAAATATCTGGAAGAACCACTCTCAGCTCATAATTCCCTGTTTGATAAATGAGAAGCTGCTGTTTATCTTGGGTAATCGTTTGAGCCGGTTTGCCTAGTACTTGAAGGACATCCCCATAAGTAACAACATTGCCATCCTTAACAGCATCCAACGCGCTGCCACTTAACCGAATTTCATACACGACATCACCATGTCCTGCGGCAAATTCAATCGTACCTTTGCTCATACCAGGCGCATAGGCCTCATATGGGTTACCCGCTGAGGAATCTTTATCAGGTGTTCCCCAGGATGTATGAACATCATCGATCAAGGTCTTACCGACGATAAAGCCAGAAACTCCCTTGGCTTCACCTTTCGCCGATAGATCCTTCATTTGCTTCAAAAGTGAAGCCGCGCTATTAGTTGTTACAGTTCCAGTAGTCGTTGCAGTCGTTGGTTCCTTGACCGTAGGTTGATTATTATCCGCCATAAGATTTGTCGCCGCTTGATTGCTAATGACCGCTATATGATCTAACACCGCATCTTCTTGTTCTTGCGAAGGCAACGTAAAAATAAATTTCAATTGAAACTGCTCATTAAGTTTGTAAGTTAGAATTTCTTCCTTCTGAACGATGTTATCCGTAAAGGCTTGCCCCATTTTGCTCTCGACCTGAGTTAGCTTAATGAGCTGTAAATCTTTATCATAGGACCGAACATCATAGATTTGGTTCCCTTTATTATAACCAAATGCAATCGCCCGATTTGAGTAAGTAGCATAGATGCCATCCCCTGCTGGATTTTCTTGATCCGGCTCTCCCCAAGCTGCTTTCACTTGATCAATAAGTGACGACTGGGCGGCGAATTCGCTGCCTTTCACTTTACCCACTCGCGCAAGCTCAAGGATTGAATCCAATGAATCCTGCTTGCTGGCGTTAGTATCAGGTGAAACAGTAGTTAGTGCCTCCAACTTCGTCTGAGCATGCGTACTTCGTGCCGTCGTCAACGCGACACCACCAATGACCACAATCGTTGCAAGACCTAGAATCGACCAACGGTATGAACCTTTTTTGAATGATTTTATCATATGAATTCTCCTCTTCAGTTGAGCCTTATTTCCCGTGAAGGATGCTGATCCTGGCGTTCGTACAGTGTGCGAGAGTTTCTCCATTAAAGTAATAATCGTTCGCCCATATTCCAATGATCGTTTGGGTTCAATATACGTTAAAACAAGCGCGTCACAGGCTAACTCTTGATCTTCTCTCATTCGCGAATAGGCGTACCAGAGAACTGGATTAAACCAATGAATAAGAAGCAGCATGTAAAATAACCAATTCACCGCAATATCCTTACGTTTCAGATGTGCTAACTCATGCATGAAAATATACTGCAACTGCTCATCACTCATAGCCTCGAACTCGTTAACAGGTAAAAGCAGTTTCGGTTTCATCATGCCGTACAACGATGGGCTCCGTACATCAGTCGATTGCACCAATGTGACGTTCTGTTTGACCGACATTATCTTCTTGGAACGCTCCAGGATCTCCAACAATCGAGTATCGTTCCTATTTATTTTCCCTTTCATGAACCGGTTATGTTGACGTTGGTTCATACCAATTGTGTAAATCATCAGCACCAGAATACCTAAGAGCCAGAGGAAAAGACTGACGGTCTTAACGCTCCATTGAAAGCTTAGCGTTGTTTCGCTAACTTGTGTTTCGGATTGCGATAAGTTGTTGCTTAATTGCCCTATCAGTGAATCCTGACCGGGCTCTCCGCCAGTCATATTCTGAAGCTCAGTTACAAACCTCTTGTTTGGATCAATTGTTTCTGTCTTAAATACAAACACATTGTCAAGATGAGGTAGATTGTAAATGCTTAGGATATTGGGAGGATCCCAGGGTACAGCCAGCTTAATAATCACTAAAATCCACAAGGCGTACTGCCATCTTGGTTTAAGCCGGTCTCGCAATAGCCATTTGGCCAAAAGAATCAACGTAACGATAACGCCAGCCATCATAGAGGTAGTTAGCACCCATTGAAATCCTACTTGAAGGTCGTGCATCACCAAAGTCAAACGCCTCCCTCTTCCCACTTGGTGCATGTGGAATCGGACAAGTTACATCGGTTTCTTCTCGTCCAAAATTTTCTTCAACTCTTCAATGTCTTCCGTCGATAATTTCTCTTCTCTCAAAAAATGAACAAGCCACGGAGATGGTCCCATTCCGACAATTCGTTTCATAAAGGACTGCGTCTCCTTCATAACACAGTCTTCCTGACTGACAAGCGGGTAATATTCATAATTGCGTATCCCCTGTTGATAGGCGATAACTTGCTTCTGGACTAACCGATTTAGCATCGTCCGTATCGTCTTATTGCTCCAATCAGTTGACTCTTCAAGTGCTTCAATAATTTCATTCGCCGTGCAAGAAGCTCTGGACCAAAGTACTCGCATGACCTGCCATTCGGCTTCTGAAATCTTAGGTGTTTCTTTCATTGACATACCACCTTTATCGCCAGATAATAGATTACACTTGTAATCTGCATATTTATATATTACAAGTGTAATCTGTGATTGTCAACTTTCATTCGATGCTACAAAAACCATGGGGGAATTCCAAAGACTAATGTTTATATCAATCGGTACCACGGAAGACGTGACAGTGGCGCATCTACTTTTCGCAAGCACGGGCCGATTACTGTGCTACCATCATCTCCTTGCCATGTACCGGATGGGAACACGATGGTTCGACTACGCGCGCCTTTCACGACAATTGGAGCGACGAGAATGCGATCACCTAGCATGAACTGGTCGGTTATCTGCTCATAACCGTCTTCCGGAAATACATAGGCCATATGCCGAATGATCGGCTCTCCCGTATGTGCTGCGTGATGAGCAAGGCTCAAGATCGTTTTGCCAAACGCTTCATGCAACTTAGCTGCATCCACGCAGAATGCCAAATGCTCCCGGTCGAGCACACGCCAAGGTGCGGTAGAAAATTGCATCATCGGAAATAACGCCGAACATTGGGCGTAACGGACGAACAGCTCTTGATCGAGCATATAGTACGGATTATTCTCAACATCGCCGATTTGACCGCCGCCGATCATATCCGGACATGTGAAGGCGTATCCAGCAAGCCCTTGCGCCAAACTGTTCGGCATCAGCGATGCGAGGCCATCCCGATTCCAGCTGTGGTTTTTGTCAGCGAGCCGCTGTACGAGTGGAAGCCCTGCGCTTTTCCAGCAGGCCCGGTATTCGTTCAGTGGATATCTCCGTCCGATCTTCGCCCAAGCCTCGCAGTGGTTGTTCGGGTGGAGCTGCACGAAACTTTTATCAGACACACGGTAAAATTGCGGGTCCCCGGCATCGAATTTAAAACCGTCTATCCCGTAGTCATTCATCAGCTTCTTCAACTCACCTTCATACCACGCAACGGCCGCGTCGTTCGTACAATCGAGTACGGCACTGTAGCCATTCCACCAACGACGGATCGCGGTTTCTCCGTGTTCGTCCTTAAGCAAATAGCCCTCCCGCTCCAAATAACGAAAATTAGCAGCGTTGTCTGGACTTATGAACGGACACGTCCACAACATCACTTTAAAGCCAAGTTGGTGTAGCTTGTCCGTCATCGCTTTCGGATCAGGAAAACGGTCGTAGCGAAACTTCCATACTCCATAATCTTCCATCCAATTGTCGTCGATCATAATAACGCCTGGCGGCATACCACTGGTGAGTACACTTTCCGCATAAGAAAGTGTCTTCTCCTGGGTTGGTTCATACTGGAGTTCGATCCATAAGTTATACTGCGGCATCGTAAAAAAGAGCTCCTCTGGAACTGAACCGAAAGGAGGAAAATGCGACTTAGCCGCTGCTAGGAACGTTTCCCGCAAGTTACCGCGGCGTTCACTGAACACAAGGTCTCCGCTCTCACTTTCCACCGTAAGCTGGCCTTCTGCAAAGTTGAAACGAATCGGCTCATCCGACCATATATAGCGCCCTTTATTCGATATAAGCAGCGGGACAGCTTGATTGCTTCTCCCCTCGCGAATCAAATCTCTTGTATGCTCCACCTCTCCGAACGGCATGAGAAGCCCGTCATCGATATCTCCTCCCCACCAAAACTCACCTTCGTACCTCTCAATTTCAAGTCGCTTCTGTCCCATCCTTTTTTTCCTGCTCCTTTCCCCTGCTTTTCTTATTTCATTCAAAAGCTTCCCTTCTGTTACATCATAGGATACAATCAGGAATTAAATATACCGCCGTTCTTGCGATTTTATTACACAATCTTGCGGTTAGGAGGGAATAAGGTTGACGACTGAGGGATCCAACCAATACATGATGATGCTAAGCGATATTTATCCTTTCAATATGTTTGTTCCTGAATGCTCCAGCATAACGATATTCCCCCCACATTGGCATGAAAAATGCTTGGAAATCATTTTATTTGTCGAGGGTACCGCTGAACTGCACATCGGGGGCTTATCGTATACCGCTGCCTCCGGGGATCTTTTTCTAATAGAGGAAGGACTCATTCACAGCGGGTATGCCATTGACGTGATGCCTCGCTATTATACAATCTTGCTCGATAGGCACCGAATGGTCGGTTCCGATCTAAGCAGCGTCGAGTATGGAACCTTTCTGACTGGCAAGCTGTTTTTGCCGGCCCTGCTTCAGCTGGGTCATGCACATTACGATGTGTTGAAGCGGATTGTTACCGCCGTTATCGAGGAATTCACCAATCGCGAACAGGGTTTTGAGCCAGCCGTCAAATCGCACCTTCACATTTTACTGACACAGCTTGCCCGCTATTATGGCTCATCTTCCGATGACAACCTTCGTAAGCAGGAAGCCTACCGGCGCAAAGCAGAACGATTGAAAGACGTCATTTCATTCGTAGATCGAAACTATCAAGAAAAGATTACGGTGGGCCAAGCTGCCGCTATCGCCAAGATGAGTCCGTACCATTTCTGCAGGGTATTCAAGGATGCGGTTGGCCGTACGTTCAATGAATACGTGCAGCTTTACCGAGTTGGTAAAGCAGAGGAATTAATTAGAGAAACCGACCTGCCGATCACGAGGATCGCTGAACAGGCCGGTTTCGGTACGATTCATTATTTGGACGAGCTATTTAAACGGCATCGTGGCTGCACACCGATGCAATTCCGAAAGCGGGAACATTGACTGCATTTTTCCACTCACCTGGAGTTGCACTTTTTAAAGCCATTTCTCAAAACTAAATCAGACAAGCCTGTCATTAAGAAATTAAGATAACAGGCTCATTTCATTATTTTGTTTACTTGATCATTACATTGTCAATCTGCACGGATCCCCCCATGAGCCCAAAGCAAATTTTCCGCTTGAGTAGCTCGAGTCATTGAATTTTAACGATGCAGTAGCAGAATTATTGAAGTACACCTTGATATTAGACCCGTTTGTAACAATCTTCAGATGGTACCACTGCCCGACCACAAAAGTGAAAGGCGAAGCCTAAAGCACCGCGTATGGGAATTTGTACAGCTTGATCACACTGCTGTTGGAATGTAGAGCGACTCCATAGGCTTGGCTTCCAGGGTTATCCGCGCTATTTTAAGAGTTCCGCTGTTGAAATCGTCGGCAAACAGGATATTGGTCTTGGCTACAACATTGTCGAAATGCACCATGCCGTTCTAAGCGCCAACAGCGAACTTGCCAGCAGCATAAGACGAATCGCTCACATCAATAATCGGCGCAGGTCGCTTTCTCTTTACATTTCTATTACAAAGCGAGAACATTCTAGGCTTGATAAATTGTTATTTCCCCTAAAACATACCACCCTGCAACCATCTTATCATTCAGAATGGCCAACTGAATCTCTGGCTTAGATCCTGCATCACGATTGACAATGGCAACCCCGAAATCATATGTACCTAATGGAATTCCATCAAAAGAAATGGATGTATTATATCGGTAGGTTTGACCTTTTAACCAATCTGACGGCTCCGCTGTATCCGTTAACTGAGAAACTAGCTTACCTGTATTCCTATCAATTAAAGCGAAGGAAGGTTTATATTTATTACGCCAATTAGCTATATTATTAGGAAGCTTCCCTATCCCCGTATTCTTCCACTCATGAACAATCGAATAGTTTACAGTGGTTACCGCAAACCCAGGATATTCGACTGACACGGGTACAAAACGATATCCCCCATTTATAGCAAAGTCCTCCACAAGGTCAGGAGCGATTTGCGTCCATAATGAAGCATCTTCTGGATATCTCAAGTCGAGCGTATTGGCATGGAGCTCCATTGCATCACTAATTACGTTCTTCATCATATCCCGAAGCGTGGGAAACCCGTCCCCTTGATACCATTCTTCTCGCCACGCAAAGCCATGATAACAATTCTCTGCGAATACCGGAATATTCGGCCAATACGCCGCCAACTTTTCCTTGTCCTTCTGTTTAAACCAGAGGGGGCTTCCGAAGCTATCCCGACGAATCAGGTATCCTTTCTCCCTTAGCGCCCAGTCTTGCAAAGTTAAATCAAACGTATTCTCACCATACTGTGCTCCTAACAACACTCTTTTGAAGTGGAACGCGTAAAGATTGGTAATCCATTCGAACACTTGCTTTTTTTGGACCGCCGTTAAATAGTCAACATTGTGCATCTCCCCCCACCACCCTAAGCCTTGGGCATCAATATAATCGACAATGGTAGGATCATCATAGACATCAGCAAAAGCCTTGACGAAATTGGAAAATTTCTCTTGAAATATTGCATCATATAAATTAGGTGTCAAGAACGTCGAGTCGTTATCATTGTTATTATATCCCTGGGCTCCAGCTTTGAAGACAAAGGATGGAGTCGCCTGTACAAAAGCATCCTTACTGTCCACATATACACGAAAAGCTAGCTTTAATCCTCTCTCTAAAGCCAACCGTATGAGTAACTGGAAGTTGGCATCTTGATTCCATGCATAGCATCCCTCTTCAGGTTCTAACAGAGTCCATGGTAATCTGATGTAGAAAATGCTAGCCCTGTTTACATTCGAATCCTGCTTAGTCCAATACTCTCTAGCATCCGGCATTCCGGTTATCTCTCCCATTAAGAAAGCATCAATGTAGAGTACCCAGCCCATAGCAGGATTTCGAATAAAACGATCTTTATCTTCTATAGGATGGTGAATAATTACTTTATCCAAAACCTACACGCCCTTTTTCAATAAATTCAACTTAATCCAAAGCTCTTCATAGCAGTTAGTCTCTTAACTTCTCTTTAATTCTCTCATTTACCCATTCTCTCATAGACAATATCCATCTAGTCTTCCTAGGATAATCGCCGAATGTGATATTATTGGATTGTATTATTGAGCATAAATCGGTTTGATACAACGCTCTTTTCTTGCCAGTTATTCGTCCTGTACGTAACGTGTAAATACCATTCGCCATTCACACCATCTAGTGATATCGTGATGCCGTTCATAAACGGAGTCCTTCCCCTTCTACAGCTGTACTGTTTGTAGACCATTGATATTTCAATGTTTCAACATCTATGTCCGCATCGTAGAATGTTACTTCAGTCGAAACTTTATTTGAAGGAACGGTGTTACCGTTTACGCTGAATGCTCCATTGTAAGCAGTCACATTATCGAATTGAACGTTTCCGATATATACCCCTAAACCAAACTGTTTCGATGTATACGAAGAATCGTTGAACTCCAACACCGGTGCTTCAGATCGGTTGACATACACTTTAATATTGGAAAACTAAGTTTGTCATAATAGAAACTCTCTCTCCCTTACAACTGTCTATTCTTTAACGCTTCCAAGTGTAATTCCTTTTGTAAAATGCTTCTGTAAGAATGGGTATACCATCATAATTGGCAGGGCTCCCAAGAAGATTTGCGCCGTTCTTAAAGTTTTATCGCTTAAATTTTGCAGCAAGCTCAAATCATCTGAAGTTATACTGGCTTTATTCAACGAATTTACTAGTGTTGATAAATAAGTTTGCAGCGGGTATTGTTCCGGTGAGTTTAAATATAAAATTCCATCAAACCAAGAGTTCCAATGGCCTACAACCGTAAACAGAAATATAGTTGCAAGAGCCGGCTTGGAAACAGGCAAACAAATCTTCCACAATAGCGACCAATGACCAGCACCATCCATCAAAGCCGCTTCCTGCATGTCTTTTGAAATATTCCTAAAAAAATTAACCAACATGACCATATTCCATACATTTAAAGCGCCAGGCAGAATAAGTGCCCATATCGTATCCAATATCCCAGTTTCCTTCACCACAATGTAGGTAGGTATTAAGCCGCCTCCAAAAAACATTGTAATTGCAAAAAACCATACGTAGTACGTTCGAAAACGGAATTGAGTCACTTCTTTTGATATGGGGTACGCCGTTAATATAACCAGGAACATGTTAATAATGGTCCCCAGGACAACTCTTTCAATTGAGATCCTCAATGATCGGATAAACTCTACTTTTTGCCCTAAATATTGATAAGCATCCAGCGTAAAGCCTACAGGCCATAACTTCACCTCAGCAGCAATCGCTGCTGTATTGGAGCTTAGTGAAATAGCAAGAAGATGAACAAACGGTACAATCCCGATAAAGGTAATGAAAATTAATATAAGTGTATTTAAAGTAATAAATATTTTTCTTGAAAAGGATACTTTATAGAACACATTGATCACCTTACCTTACTAGAATATTCTGTATTTGGTGAGCTTATAGGCTAGAATGTATGAAACTCCTACTAGAACCATAGAGATAAACGATTTAAACAAACCTATTGCTGCCGCAGGTCCATATTGCTGATCAAACAATCCGATTCTGTAGACGAAGGTGTCTATAATATCAGAACTGCTATATACAAGAGGGTTGTATAAAATCAGAATTTGCTCAAATCCCGCATTTAAAACGCCCCCTAAACTTAAAGTAGCCATTAAAATAATAATGGGTGCCATGCCGGGTAAGGTAATGTGTATCGCTTGTTTCCATTTTCCCGCTCCGTCAACAATTGCTGCTTCATATAAATTGGGATTGATTCCAGCTATCGCCGCGAGAAAAATTATCATATTGTAACCCATGCCTTTCCAGACATCCGAGCTGATCAGAATGGTTCGAAACCATCCGCCATTGCCCATAAACATGATAGGTTCGGAACCTACTAATGAAACAAGGCTATTTACAGGACCTCTTAAAGAAAAAATCTCAAATAGTACGCCGCCTAACACCGTCCAAGATAAAAAAAACGGGAGAAACACGCTCGTCTGCACAAAATTTTTGAACCATGCACTTCGAAGCTCGTTTAATAACAAAGCTAATACTAGGGGGACTATCAGTCCCAATACAATTTTGAGTACCGCAATAATCAGTGTGTTCCAGACAACTTGCTTAAAATCCGGAAGGTTGAACACATATTCAAAATTTTTCAAACCTATCCATTTCGACCCGAAAAAACCAAGGGAAGGCTTAAATTTTTGAAATGCCATTACAATTCCGAACATGGGACCATAAGAATAAATCAATGTCAATATAATCCCGGGTAATAGCATCAGATGCAGAGGTGATTCTACCTTGAAATGTTTGAGACCGTAAGATTTCCCTTTCATTTGACACTCCTCCAACAAGATGTATTTCTGAAAATGCGCATGCTAAAGTAAAGGGGAGATGTGTATCCCCCCCTCCATGATTCAAAACTCTTATTATTTCTTCGATTGTTTAGCGTACCATTCGTTGACTTCTTTCGTTATTTCGTTGCCACCAAGTTTGCCCCAGCTTTCGGCATATTTATCGAACTCGTCCACAGATGCCGATCCTACAATAATCTTAGTAAATGTTTCGTCTGTCAATTTGTCGAGCGAAGCACCTTTCTCGATTTGAGTCGGAGTCGGAGTTCCTGAATATTCGTTAAATACAACCGGATTCTCCTTAAGTTTCTTTGTCATTCCCCATCCACCGTTTTCACTTACACGGCTGGTATAGTGCCCCCATGCACTTTGGTCTCCTGCTAGAAATTTAGTTGCTGTCGAATATAGCCCTACCTTTAAACTCTCAGTCAGTGTGCTTGGGTCGTTTGCTTTTAGAGCCTTATTCACTGCAAGGTAATCATCTTGAATGGCAGTTGGGTTATAAAACCGCGGCTCGAACCAATTATATACAAACCCGTTTGCTGGTGTATTAATCTCTTTGTATTCAGGCTTCTCCATTTCAAGATAGAAATTTGCCATTTTTACTAAAGCTTCAGGGTTTTTCATATTTTTATTCGCTACAAGCACTTTATCCAATTTAAGTTTGGCTACTAGATTCTTTCCTTCTTTCCCCTCGAATGAAGGTATCAAATAAGGTTGCCAATCAGCTTTAGGATCTTTATCACGATTCAAGTTTAAAGGCCACTCTGGGTACCACCATTCACCGAATGAAATACCCACTTTACCAGCAACAACGTCCTCAACGACTTTATCAATATCCTTAAATGCGAATTCTTTATCCAATATCCCTTTCTTGTACCAGGATTGGAACCTCCCTAGCGCTTTCTTCGTTTCAGGAAGGGTTTCTCCGGCGACAAGCTTGCCATCACTACCTTTTATCCATGCTTTAGGATACGAGCCCATACTATAGAATGCACCTCTGGCATCAAATCCCCAAGTAATTAATTGTTTATTCATTGTAATACCGTAAGTATCATCTTTACTGTTCTGATCCGGATCCTTGTGAACAAACGCCTCCGCTACTTTTTCTAATTCTTCAATGGATGTAGGAACTTCCAAATTCAAGTTTTTCAACCAATCCTTACGAATCCATAACAGTTGAGATGATGTAAAAGGGTCACCGAAATTCGGTAATCCTAGAATTTTTCCGTCGGAGTCCGTAAACATTTTTAACGCTACTCCTCCATCTTGTTCCACATATTTCTTTAATGTCGAGGATGCATATTTATTATAGGCTTCTGTTAAATCTGCCAGCATGTCGTCTTCTTTAAATTTTTCATAGTCACTGGCACCGATTGCCATGATATCTGGTAGATCACCTGAAGCAACAGCCAGAGAAAATTTTTGTTGAAACTGATCCGATGGTACAGTCCACATATATTTCAAATCGATATTCAGCATTTCTTTTAATTTACTAACATAACCGTTTGTTTCAGGAGTGATGTTCGCAGGTGTTTTAGGATCTTGTGGCGGACCAAAACCAAGAACTTCTGTAACCTTTACAGGCTCTGTATATTTCTCTAAAGGAACCACTGGTGCATTTGAATCCACCTTTTGATTGTTTTTTTCTGTTTGTGATGGTGAATCGACTTTTAGTGATTGATTGGGATTTCCATTATTATTGTTATCACATGCTGCAAGTAATACGCTTACTGAAAGACAAGCTGCTAGCGAAATATTTAATAAGGCTCTTTTCAATGCGCTTCCCCCTTAAATTGTAAGTAATCTCGAGAATTACAATTCTAATTGTAGATTCAGAAGATACCGCTTACAATCGCTTTATCTTTACATTACTTTCTTTTGGTTTACATCCTGTTATTTTCACAATCTATCTTTATACTCTTGAGGTGTCATACCCGTCATTTTTTTAAAGTAAATCGCAAAATACGATGGCGATGTAAATCCAATCTGAGTGGCAATGTCTTGTATTTTCATTCTCGTGTCCGTTAGCATCGCTTTGGCAGCCTTTAGCCTGGATGCTTGAATATACTCAGAAATGTTACTGCCTGTCTGTTGCTTATAATAACGTGAGAAGTAGGAAGGATTCATAAATACAAAATCAGCCATTTTAATAAGAGACAGATTCTCTCCTAAATTCTCATCAATATATCGATGAATTTTCTGTATTATATTATGTTGGCCACTTTCATTGGTTTGATTATCCGATAATCTCTCTTCATCTCTGAACGCTTGAGGAATATAGGCTTGGCTATCCTCCATACTTTTTAATGCAAGTTGTATAAGATCATTATTTCTCTTCTCTGCATCCAGCTTGTGAATAACATCTTGTAAAGCTGCAATGAGCGTTGTATCATCTTCATGTTTCAATATATAATGTTCTACATTCTTCTGGATTGCTGCATAAGCATATTCAAACTCACTGTATCCCGTCAGAAATATGATTTTACACTTCGGCCAATAGAACAATACCTCATCTAATAACTGCAACCCGTTTTTCTCCGGCATACGAATATCACTTAATACAATGTCTACTTTAGTTTGTTGAATTATTTCGACTGCACGAATAGCCGATGTTGTTTTCCAAATATCCAGATCCAATCCGCTTTCGCCAAACATTTGCGCTAAACCATCTACAATCGCCGGTTCATCATCAACAATTAATAATCTATACATATGTCTTCCCTCCGTAAGGTATATTGAATTCGACCTTCAATCCGCCTAAGGTGCTGCGTGATATATTTAAGCTACTCTCATCCCCATACTTAAGCCATATCCGTCTCGCTACATTCAACATGCCGGTCTTCTCAATGACTCCCGATAAGTCGCTTAGTTGTTCTCTCAAATGATCTATTTGCCCATCCGATACAAATACACCATCATCCTCAATAGTTAGAACCACTCGGCTGATCTCATCTCTGATCCGTATACACAAGGTCCCACCCTCTATACTTTGATCGAAAGCGTGTTCAAACGCATTCTCAATAATAGGCTGAAGGATCAGCCGTGGAACCATCGTAAGGCCAAGATGAGATGGCAGCTCATCATATTGGATCGAAATCCGATTTGAGAAACGAATTCGTTGAATTTCACAATAATCCAATGCATTCTTATATTCCATCTGCATTTGAACATCATCAGAGCCGCTTCGGGTAATAAAGTGATAATAACTGGAAAGCTTCTGTGCTAGAATCGCAGCCGTATCCTTATCACCTGACTTACAGAATCTATAAATATTATAAAATCCGTTATACAAGAAGTGTGGGTTAATTTGGGATTGAAGCTGTTTAAGTTCAGATTGCTGAAGTGCGATTTTCTGTTCATAGTTTTGTTGTATAGAAGTTTTTAACTTATCCAGCATGCTGTCAAAGCTCTCATAGAGGTAAACAAATTCATTACCATTGGTTAATGATATGGGCACATGAAGATGATCAATTTCCGTTTTTCGAAAAGCCTGCATTAATTTATGAAGAGGTCTATGAATCATTCGATTGACAGAAATAGAGAACAGAAATATGACAATAATAGAAAAAATAGAAAGAAAAAAGAACCAATAGTTGAACTTTCTAAGCGGCCCTGTTAATTCTTCATCAGAGACATAGGTGTACAATTTCCAACCGAATGTGTTCAGCTTAGTAAGCGTTACATAATAGGTACCGTTGTCGGTCTTCATCGATATGGGATTGGACAAATCATCGACTTCAATTTTAGCGACACCTTCCGTTATGGACTTTATAATAGATACATCCGATTGCTCACTGATAACGGGAACATTCATGAATTCGTCTATAATCGCTATTCCTGCATTGTTGCTGCGCATAACAAGTTGTTGTAATGTTTGCTTAAATCTTATGACGGACAATTCCAAATAACAGATGAGACTTCCATTATTGGATGTAGTAATAATTGTAAGCTTGTCGTCAGAATAATAAATTTTCCTGCCCTTATTTCCTTCTATCTTTTCTTGAAGAACGTTCCACTCCTGATTAGGCAACTTTGTAACCCCTCCACCAGTGGAAATAGTTTTACCGTAAGATTTAATATAAACCCCCGTATTTATAATAAACGGACTTGCATTCTGAATCATTGCCAATTGATCATTCATTTTCTCTACGATTTGAATCTCTTCATATACATCCAATTCCTTCCCCTGAAAGCTTAGTTTCTGCAAATCAGAATTTGTCAGAAATTGAAGCTGTTGACTACGAATAAAGTCCATTTGGTACTGTAGTTGTGCAGCATAGAAATTAGCATTAGATTGATTGGAACTCATGACTTGATTTTTCACAAACGAAAAAGCTAAATAATTAATTCCCATACTGATGGCATACACCGGGATTATGAGGATAAGAAAAACAAATAATATTTTATGACGAACATACAATTTGGATTGTCTCTGAGTCACTAGCAAGCCTCCTATACAACATAAGCCCGCTACCCAAATAACCAGGATAACAGGCTCAAAATAAATAACAACTATAATTTTAAGTAAAGAATATAACATATACAATATCTTTATTTTTACAATTCTATTAATTGGTTTACCAATTAACTTTCATTCCTCCAACCTTATGATGTACATTGTCAGTTTTCTATCAAGAGCTTACAAGAGCTTTGACAAAGAGCAAGAGCCCTTGGAGGAAATGATATTGCGGGAGGCTAGAGTCTCGCCATTATCTGTTAACATTATTTTCTTTTTATAACAAACGCGAGAAGGATTTTGTAGAATTGCTGTAACATATCCTAGATGATGCCAATCTGGAGGAAGTACAGTGCAGCATCAAGGAGTTGGACAATCTGCATCCGAGTCAAGGGTTGGTAAAGCAGAGGAATTAATTAGAGAAGCCGACCTGCCGATCACGAGGATCGCTGAACAGGCCGGTTTCCGATGATTATTGCGTACTGTAGAGAATGTTTATTTCCGCGGCTGAAGCCCATCCGCCGTTGCCCGCTATCGCTTCCAATCTGATGTACTTTGCATTTGTTGCAGTAAAAGAAACAGTTTTTTCAGTCTTATCGTTCGCCCATGTACCGTTCGCTATTTGACTATAAGAGATTCCGTCATTACTTACATAAATTTTGTAAGACGTAATGATACCATTAGAACCAATTTGTCTCGGCAGATATTTAATTGTATTGACTTTAAAAACGGATCCAAGTTGAAGTGTGATCGACTGCGGTAAAGGATTGGATAAATTCCACTTCGTATGCCAAATCGTTAATGGTTTTCCATCAACCGCTTGATTCGCAGCATCATTCTCGCTCACAGTTTCCACACTAGTCGCCGATACAGTAAATTGAGACTGAGGAATGATTGCTTGCGGGTCTACCGTTGCTGATTTTCCTCCCCACACTTTAAATTCAGATATTGCAAAATTACCCCATTGAAGGTTAGCCCCGTTAATTTTGATTCTTACATTTTTTGTAGATACATACGTATTGAGCGGAATATCTCTTGTCTCAATCACACTGCTGTTTGTCAGCCACACAATATTTCGATTCTGTGCGATTGGTTTCCACCGCTTTCCATCAAAATATTCCACGTCCACATTCGTAATGCCTTGCCCTTGACCATAAGAAGTGGACAAAGATATTTTATCCGTCGTAACCGTCGTTCCCCCCCAGTTTAATTCTATAAACTGCGGAAAGGAAACGCTTACAGGAGTAGCCCAGATTGAAGTATCATTTCCATCAGAAACAAGACTAATATTCCCATTTCCTGTGGCCTGTTTTGTAAAGGCACTGGCTGAAGTTTGTACAGCTATATCGGAACTGCTTCCCGTAACAACGGTTGAACCCATTTTATACCAACCCGCGTTAGTTTGTGGGGTCGTGATGGCCAATTTGATTTCCGGTTGGGACCCATTATCCCGATTGACTATTGCAACACCCCAATCATAGTTTCCGCTTGGGGCCCCTACAAAATTTATCCCACTCGTGTACGAAAAACTTTGTCCTTTAATCCAATCGGAAGGTTCCGCTGGATCAATGACGGTGTAGACGGGCTGCCCGGTTGTTTTGTCCAAGAGAGCAAAAGCAAGTTTGTACTTATAGTTCCAATTCGGCATATCATTGGGCAGCTTGCCTACCCCTGTGTTTTTCCACGTGTGAGTTATAGCGTTTTCAGTGCCAGAAACGACGTTATCCGGAAATGTGATGTTTGACAGCACTAAGCGGTAACCACCATTAACTGCAAAATCTTGAACCAAATCTGGAAATTGGCTCACCCACACAGTTGCGTCTTGTGGTACCCGTAAATCCAGTGTGTTAGCATGTGTCTCCTTCGCGTCACTAATGACACGGCCTAGCAAATCACTAAGTGGACTCGTGTTACTATCACAAGAAGTAGCCCATACACCTAGCCCTTGGTAACAGTTTTCAGCAAATACTGGCGTACTGGGGAAATGAGATTTAATTTGGTCTTTATCCACCTGGGGGAAATACACAGGGCTGCCATAACTATCCCTGCGAATCATATAACCTTTCTCATTTATCGCCCATTCCTGCAAAGATACGTCAAATGAATTTCCGTATTGTCCACCAAGTAACACCTTTTTGAATTTGGAACTGTATAAATTAGTAATCCACTGAAAAGTATCTATTTTCTGGCTACTATTCATGTAATCAAGTTGCGTAGGTCCCATTTCCCCCCACCAACCCAAACCTTGCCCATCAATAAAGTCTACGACAGATGGATCATCGTACTTTTGAGCAAAAGCACTGATGAAATTCGTGAATTTTTGCCTGAAAATAGAATCTGTCAATTTAGGTGTCTTAAAACTCGCATTCGAATTTGGCGCATATCCTTGTGCTCCAGCGCCAAAAACAAATTGGGGTGTCGCTTGCATATGGACATCTTGGCTATCTACAAACACGCGAAAAGCCAGCTTTAATCCCCTATCTTTCGCCATTTGTACAAGTTGCTGATAGTTTGCGTCATCGTTCCATGCGTAATGTCCTTCTGTAGGTTCCATTCGAGACCATGGCACTCGAATATACAAAATACTTGCCTTGCCAACATTAGGATCCTGCGAGGACCAATAGGTTGCAGCATTTGGAAAACTCTGACCATATTCCTCCAGATACAATACCCATCCCATTGCAGGATTACGTAGAAAGCCAGTTGTGTCTTCTGTCGGAGATACGGATTGCGCAAAAGACCGTTCAACTAGAATCAAGTAACAACAAAAAAATATTGCTAAGGCAAGCACATACTTAATAATTACATGAGAGCGTAGCTGTTTTTTCACTAAACTTCCTCCTCCATTCATCTCATTGATTCAGAATGATTTCCAACTAACTCCAAATCCATCAATTCTCTCTATGCAGTTAGATTTAGCTCTCCCACCCCCTTTCATCGTACATGAAAGCAAGGGCAACATCCCTTATGAAGATGCTGCCCTTTGTCTGACTTAATTTAAAAACTTCAAATACTGCATCATTCTAGCAATGACTACTGCCACTTGAGCTCTTGTTGCTTGAGAGGTCGCATCAAAGGAATTCGGGCTTACACCGCTCATCAACTTTGCATGCAATGCTTTGGAGACAGAATCTTTTGCCCAATCACTAATCTCGGATTGATCACTGAATGTCGATAAAAGTTCGGATACGTTAACAGGCGCATCTATCGGTTGTCCTGTAAAGCTAATCGCTTTTACGATCATTTGGGCCATTTCCTCGCGTGTGATATACTTTTCCGGAGCAAATGTACCGTCTGTATAACCTGATATCAAACCGAAGTAAAATGCCGCCCCTACGGAACCTGCATACCAGGAACTTTTCGGTACATCGGTAAAATGGGCTGCATCCGTGTACTCTTTCAATCCCAGTGCATGTGTCAGGATCGCAGCAAACTGAGCTCGGGTCGTGTTGGATTCCGGATCATAAGCTCTATCTGAAACCCCATTAACGATTAGTTTAGAAGCAAGCAAATCAATTTCTTTTTTTGCCCAATGATGTTGAATATCATCAAACGATTTATTGAAGGAGATAACTGTATAAATACTGTTTCCTCTACTATGAATTCTAACAGATCTATTATTGTCATCTTCTTCAAAAGTAGCTGGAATGAATGTAAATTCGTTCGTGACTTCATTATAGATGACCGCAGTTGCTCGTTCCGCCTGAACAACTCGATCTAAATTAATCGTTCTCACCACATATTGATTGAAATCATTTACTTCGGTGTAATTACCTTCAGCTTCGGCTTTTATGGAATAATCTACAGCTGTGCTCGAAAGGACCGCTCCCATAGCGCTCGCCTTGTTCTTGATTTTCTCCAACAAACCATCTTTAGCAGGTTTTATGGTAAGTACCACATTTATTTTCCCGACTTCAACACCTAATTTTTTTGAAAGGTCTTCAGCATTGATCACATTAAGCGGCAATTCATAACTGCCATTCTCGCTTCTGATTTCAATCTTAGCTTTCGGAGCAACATTAAGTGCTGACATAAGCAAACTTATCGGAAGTACGACCTGGTGGGAATCCGCTTTCTCATCTAATTCAATTTTTATATGTTGAGATTTAGCAGGTTCATTCTTTATGGATTCGATTAATGATTTAAAACTTAGCGTATCCACAGTTACGGTTGAAATTTTGTTGCCTAATGCATCGTTTTTCGTCTCGGAATGTAAGATCAGCTTTCCTTCCTGGGGAGCTGGAGTAATTTCTCCTACTGTTCCTGTATTACTCGTATTTGAAACACCTACTATACGTGTATCACCAAGGACGTACCAATTAAATTGACCCTCTTGCACCTTGGCCGTATCAATAGCCAGTTGAATGCCGGGTGTATCATTATTTTGTTTATCTACAAGACCAACTGCAAAACTGTAAGTGCCGGATGGAACATTACTCAATGTCACGTCATAATTGTAACGATAGAATTGACCTTGAATCCAAGATGAAGGTTCTGCCTCCTGATCCGTCCATTGTTTCACAACTTTGCCGTTTGATTTATCCAGTAAAGCAAACGCAACTTTATATTTGTAGTTCCAATTCGGCATATCACTCGGCAATTTGCCAACAGCAGTATTTTTCCATGTGTGGTAGATCGCATAGGTTTGATCCGATGTCATTTCTGCTGGGTAAGCAGCATTGCTCAGGACAAAGCGATAACCGCCATTGATCGCAAAATCCTGCACCAAATCTTTATTATTGCTTGCCCATTCGATGACATCCTCCGGATGCCGCAGATCTAAAGTATTTGCATGAGTTGCTTTTGCGTCATTCACGACCCTTGTTAACATATCATGGATCGGTCTGGTTTTGCCGTCACATGAACCAGGTCTGGATACGAAATTTTGGTAGCAATTCTCGGCGAATACAGGAATTTTAGGCCAATGGCTGTTGATCTTATCTTTATCCCCCTGTGAGAAGTATACGGGGCTGCCGTAACTATCTCTCCTTAACATGAAACCTTTTTCGTTCATCGCCCATTCTTGTAGTGATTGATCGAACGAGTTCCCATATTGACCGCCTAGTAATACTTTTTTAAATTTGGAACTGTATAAATTAACGATCCATTGAAACGTATTATTCTTCTGTTCAGCAGTGATCGCTTGATTAAAGGTGTACATTTCTCCCCACCAACCAAGACCTTGCGCGTCAATAAAATCTACTTGCGAAGGATTGTCATATTGATCCGCAAAAGCGGTAACGAACCTTTCAAATTTTTGTCTGAAAATTGGATCCGTTACATCCGGAGTCTTAAAGCTAGGATTAGATGTTGCAGGGACTCCTTGTGCGCCATCATCAAAAACAAATTGCGGTGTTGCCTGCATATGAGAGTCCTGGCTATCGATGAAAACACGGAAAGCCAATTTGATGTGCCGATCTAGTGCCATCTGTACTAATTTTTTATAGTTTTCATCCTCATTCCATGCGTAATGACCTTCCATTGGTTCCATTCGCGACCACGGCACACGTATATACATAATACTCGCTGAATCCCTGTGCGGATCAATGGTATTCCAATACATATCGGCATCAATAAGGTCATTATTAAACTCTTCTACGTATAAGACCCAGCCCATTCCAGGATTATGAAGGATATTCGTTTTATCCTCAACAGGTGTGACCGTAACGTAACTAGCAGGCGGTATACCAGGAACAGTAACCTGCAGAGATGAAGTAAGCGATTTACTCTTATCGCTCTTATTAGTAATTTCTAGAACTAGCGCTACTGTCGCAGCATTAACCGAAGGAACAATAGTTCCATCGAGAGAAATAATATTTTCCTTATCCGAAGATTGAATGGCTGCTTCATACCCATTCGGAACTGCTGGCAACACAATCTTCATTTGACCTCTAGCTGGTTGCTCTATGCTCGTAATAGATTTGGCAACACTTTCCGTGGACATGCTCCACACCTTCAGTTCCTCCAGACCATAGTAACCGTTTCCAATATTTGCATTATTAACTGTTATTCGTAATTGCGAAAAAGTTACACTGTTGAAATGAACATCCATACGATCTGAAGATCCCCAATTCGGAATGCTGACTACCGATCGAATTGTCTTCCAATTTCCATCTATGTACCCTTCCAATTTCAAATCGGTAATTCCTTTAGACCATCCATCCTTACTTATTAGTGTAAGTCGATTTGAGATATATTCTTTCCCTTGAAAATCGAGGGTATAAACCTCAGGAAACTGTGGAGCATTACTTTTCCAGGGTTTGCTCTCATCTTCGTCAGTCAAATAGGTTATACTGCCCTCTGTATTCATTGCCGATGTAGTTATCGTAGCTTTCGGCGCTACATTCAATGTGTAAATGAGTGAATCCTCAACAGCTGGCGGCACTAGAACGTGGAGCAGCCCCGTCTCAGCAGTTGATCCATCTGATTCGTCTGTAACTAAAAGTTTAATACCCACAGTCTCTTCTTGTGCAGCAAAGTTAATCGTGCCGTCCAATTTTACGACATCCGGTTTTTCCGAGTACGAAATTTCGGATCTAAAACCATTCGCTAAAGTCGGCATTTTCAATTTACTTTCGCCAGTTACAGGGGAGTCTAGGCGTTGTATAGACTCAGCAACACCTTGGGCATTCGCATCAACCTTACCCCAAATTTTAACTTCAAATATGGATAAGGCACCCCATGTGTAATTCGCATTGTTTATTCGAATCCTCAGTTTATTAGCTGTAATTTGCGGAAACGATATATTTAATCTCTCAATCGGACCACTTTGTTTCCAGTTTAGGTCGTATCCTTCTACAATAGAGTTCCATGCGCCATTGCTAAAGTACTCAAGATCTACATTTGCAACCCCTTGGTCAGGTCCATAATTGCTATAGAAGGATACCATATCCGTAGATAAACTCATTTTGCCGAAGTCAAAATCAATGACAGGCTTTTCTTGCATATCCTGTGGTTTGTCGGCAGCAGCAAAGAAATCACCAACCCCGTTCGAATCGTTTGCAACTCCGTCTACCAAATTGCTCAAATTCCCATGAGACAAGGTTGATAGCGTAGTAGACATGGTTGAAAGCCCAGCCACGCTCGTATTGAATTCAGTCCTCTCTGCCTTCGGTACAAGAACTGAAATGGGTGCTGTAAGTGCCGAACTTCCATCTTGTGCGTTTTGAATTTTGAGTACTAAATCAACATTTGTAGCCAAGCTTGGTGGAATAATAGCTCCATCTAATTTAATTACATTCGTATTACTGCTTTGATCTATACTTACCGTAAATCCGTTGGGTACTGCAGGAAGGGTCAATTTTGTCGCGTTCACTGCCGGATACGTAACTTGAGTAACGGACTCAGCAACAGCAGATGCCGTAGCTGAAAGTTCACCCCAAATTTTAATTTCATAAACGGATAGATTTCCCCACACTTGATTTGCATCATTAATCTGCAGTCGTATTTTGCTGCCTTGAACGTTATCAAAATTAATGTCTAACTTTTGAAGATCATCTGTACTCCATGAAAGAGAATAATTTTGCACAATTGGATGCCATTGTCCGTCTGCATAATAAAGCAAATCGATGTTTGACAATCCTTGTTTAGATCCATAATTAGCATAAATGGAAAGTTGATTAGAGGAGAAGTTCATTTTCCCAAAATCAAAGTCAAGGACTGGTTTCGTACTCATCGTACCAGGCTTATCGTATGCATAAAAAAAGTCGCCTACATCCATTGGAGTATTTACAATAGTCCCGTCCACAAGTTTATTAACTGGATTTGAATCGACTAAAGTCGTACTTATAGCTGCTTGTGGTGCAATATTGGAGGTAAAAGGTACAACTTCAGCAAATACAGGCATCATTGAATTTGGAAATATAAAGCTAGTTATCATTGAGAAGATCGCTATTATGATCACATTTTTTTTAAGCATGTTTTCCCTCTCCCTATCTCAGCTTCTCTTTTATTTTCCTGTTCACCCATTCGCGTTTTGTAAGCAGCCACTCAGCATCCCGGGGATAGTTGCTAAAGCTGATTGGCTGGTCAAGACCTTCCTCTAAAGCAGCTAAAACGTACTCTCTGCCGTATAACTCTTCGAGCAGTTGAAGCGCACGCAAATCTTGTAATGCTTCCTGCAGAACTTCAAGCCGGATAGACTCAATCGGTTCATAATCGCCCGGATATACTAGATAGGAATCGCCGGAGGCAAAGGCGTAATTCGCGTCCGTATTCTTATAAGGATCGATTTCCTTACGGGAATACTGCGAATACCAAAAGTTATAGCCCCAGTGCAGAAACCCTTCAATTTTAAATTTATATAGTTGTATACCCAGAATCCGGTTGCGGGCTGACGGCATGCTAAAGAAACGATTCGACACTTGCTTATACTGAACACAGCAATAATAGGTCCACAAAGATTCGACTCGGTTAGCAATAAAAGGTTCAATATGATCATTGGCAGGAATCGGATTCTTGACAAGTCCTTTTTCATAAAACTCATAATCCGATAGCGCATCGATAATCGGAAAATCTTTTAATAGGTCACGCACCATCAGGCTTGCGTTACCGTATGATTCCAGATGATCGATCGTAGGTTCGTCGGAAATATGAAAATAACACGATTTTCCCAATTTATTTTCTTTGATCCAATCTATTAATGCAGGTAATAATTGCGTTATAAATGATCGATATTTTTCACCGTATGCTTCTGTTTCCCAGCCAAATATCTGTTTATAATCTCCGTTTTCAGAAGCCATAATCTTAGGCGCATGCTTAGCTCCCCATTGTGTGAACAGATGGGAGAACTCGAAATATTCGATCCCCTGTCTCTTACACAACTCCACCCATCGGTTCAAACGGTCAAATCCGAATGTATATGTCTGTGAGTCAAGCACATTGACATCAATCAACTGCACGGTTGGACGCTCTTCACCGATTTGTGTATCGAGAGGCGGAGTAAATATCGGGGTCAAAATCATATTGATCCCGTGCTTAACCGCTGTATAAACATACTTTTCAATGACATCCCAATGCTTTTCACTGAACACATCGATCTCGTAATAGGTCGCTAGACAGTCTACATAAAACCATTCCGTATGCAACAGTTTTTGTTTTGGCAAAAGCGCTGAAAGCACCTCCAATTCAAAAAAAGTTTCCCCCAATGGATTTCCAGACTCCGATTCAAAAGATATGCGGATCTCATATAGACCAGGCTTCACTTTTCCTTCTGGCTCCACCGTCACCCACACCGCTCGCCATTGGTTGGGAAATGTTATCAAACCCTCCGATTCATCAAAGTCGTAGAGAGGATCGGGATATAGGCCAGGAATAGTGCGTAAAATATGTTCATCATGGTCATGATAAACTGGAAGTTCAGAGGGCACGAGTCCTACTGAACGAAGCGTTATCGCCTCCTCCATCTCTGATCTAACCTTCACTTGAATGCCCTTTGTGAGACGATCTGCACGATAGGCAACTTGAAAGGATATCGTCTCATTGGCGAGCGCTGATGCTTTTTGATTCGTGACCTCGTTCAATTCTTCATCGGCAAACACTTTGGCAAGCGAACTTATACAGCGCACTTCAAATGTCAATTTATCTGTAGTCATTGGTTATTAAGCTCCTCCTTATCCTTTGAGTCCGGTATTTGCTATACCCTGAACAAAAAACTTTTGGCTGATCGTAAACAATATAATAGGAACAACAACAATCAAACATGCTCCTGCCATTTGAAGTGCATAATCACTTCCTGCTTCTTGTTGAAAATACTCAAGACCTACTGTTACCATCTGATTCTTGATGCTTGAAATGAATATAAATGGACTGACAAAATCGTTCCAAATCCAAATAAATGTAAATAACATCATGGTAACGAGTGCTGGCATCGCGAGTGGAAGAATAATCCTGTAATATATTTTAAATTGAGAACATCCATCGATTAGTGCCGACTCGCTTAGTTCCTTTGGAATTCCCATAAAAAATTGCCGAAGCAAGAAAATAAAAAACACATCGAAGGTAGCCGGTAAAATAATAACCCATTGCGTATCAATCAAATGCATAGCTTTATAAAGTAAAAAACGTGCAACAATCGTCGTATCTGTAGGAATCATCATAGTTGCAAGCATAATCAGAAACAATATGTTTTTACCTTTAAAGTTAAGTCTAGCAAAAGCATATGCGGCCATCGTTACGACCACCGTTCTAAAAACAATCGTAATCAGGACTGTGCGAATGGAATTCCAATACCAGTGGAAGTAAAAGGGATGGTGAAAAATTGTTTGGTAATTTCTCCAAAAAATATGCTCAGGTATGATGGTAAGTGGATTCGCAAACACTTGGGCTGTAGGCTTCAAGGATGCTGAGATCATAAACACAAATGGCACAAACATTATTAAACCAACAAACAACATGATGATCGAATAAATCAATGTATTGATTTGTAAACCGCTTCTATTCTGATCAGACTTAACTGTTAATAGTGAACCCATTTTTTTTGCCCCTTCCATAGAATGATAGTTATAATCATGATGACAATAAATTGCAGCATTGATTGAGCGGATGCATAACTAAATTTATTGAATGAAAATGCTTCTTCATAAATATTCAAAGAGAGAACACGCGAAGATATACCAGGTCCACCATTTGTAAGCATACGAACGATAGAATAGTTCTGAAATGATCCAATAATACTGGTAATTACAAGGAAGAACGTTGTTGGTGAGATCATAGGAATCGTAATATGAAGCATTTTCCGAAAACGTCCAGCGCCATCCATGTCAGCAGCCTCATAACAATCCTGCGGCACGCCTTGCAAAGCAGCCAAGAAGACAATCGTCTGAAAAGCTAAATTCAACCAAACACTGATCAGTCCTATCGTTGGAAGAGCGGTAGTTGTCCCCCCCAACCACATGGGTGGGTTTAGTCCAATTCCTTTTAGCAGCATATTAACAGGACCATCGTATGGATCAAGTATAATGGACCATACCATGGCGATTGCTACGACGTTAGCCACGTACGGGATTAATACCAAAGTTCGAGTGAACGGCCTTAGATAGAATTTTTTATTTATCAACAAGGCAAGAAAAAATGAAAATATGATAATCCCCGGAACATATACCATAGCGTAATAACTGCTTTTTACAAATGCGCTTAATGCAATGGCATCATCAAATACGTTTATATAATTAGTCAACCCAATAAACTTTAATTTGCTGATATCCTTTAGACTGTTATAATCCATAAGACTGATTACGAATGCATAAATAAAAGGAATAACGTTAAAAATGACAAAACCCACAAAAAAGGGAGCAATAAAGCCGTACGCCGCTCTCCCTTCTTGCTTAGCTATAGAGTATCGGACGACTTTATTTTTTAATATTGGAGTCGTTTCTAATTTCTGCATGCTTCTCCCCATCCTTTATTATAAGAAAAGGACTCCGAAGAGCCCTTTATCTCGGTTTACTCATTATTTATTTTTCTTCGCATCTTCGATCGCTTTATCCGCTCTTTGTTTGATAGCTTTTACCGTATCGTCCAGTGATTTCTGACCGACTAAATAAAGCTCTGATTCTTGCAGAATAATGCTGCTATATTCGCTAGCTGCATTGCCAACAATTTTTTCGTCTGTGACTCCCATTCCTTTATCAAACAAGGTGGTTTTCAAATCTTCTATCGTGATCTCACCATTCATTTTAGAAACAGTATCCTTGAACATTGCATCAAGGTCCGCTTCACTCAAATCCACTCTAGCTGGAAGCGCCCCCTTATATTTGTAGTAATTTTCAGACCAAAATTTCACGAATTGGAAAGCTTCTTTCGCATGTTCTGAGTTTTTATTAATTCCGATTCCAGCCGGTGAAATTAAGTTGTTATTTCCTTTTCCGTCAGCAGATACCGGAATTTGCGTTACTCCGAATTTCCAATCCCTTGGATATGTAGTTTTATCTGCAAACATGTCGGTATACCAGCTGCCGATCAAATGCATACCATATTTTCCTGACATAAAGCCATCCCAAGACAACTTCTTAGTTTTGAACTCCAACCAACTCGGTTGAATTTTCAAAACATTGCCTAGGTCACCGAAGAACTTCAAAGACTCCTTAAACGCTGGATCGTCGTAATTGGAAGTTCCGTCATCCTTATAACCTTTTACGTTGTGCTGTCTAGCATTGAAATACATGTAGTTATCATAATCCAGCATGTAAGAACCATAGATCCCCTTTGAGGAATCCGTTAACTTCTTGGCCGTTTCGATATATTGATCCCATGTCCAAGTACCTTTTGGGTAAGGAACCTTAGCATCGTCAAATACTTTTTTATTGTAATAAACAGCCCATTTACCTGCATAACTCGGTAATGTGTAAATTTTATCGTTATACTTACTTAGGTAATTGCCATACACTTTGTCAACGTCGTACTTATCTTGTTGAATCAAGTCATTTAATGGAACAAGAAACCCAGATGAAGAGTATCGATCCAGTAAAAGAGGATTACTAAGGTAAAGGATATCTGTTTTATCGCCTGTGGAGACGGCTATATCCACTTTTTTGTAAGCATCTACGCCATCGCCTGGAATAATGTTTTGTTCGATTTCAATTCCTGTCTTATCTTTAAAATCTTGTAACAATTTAAGGATGGATTCATCTTTACCGCCTTTTGCATCAAAAAACATGGTCAACTTAACAGGCTTGTTGGTTGCGGGTGTTTCCATTGATGTGGATGAAACTTTCGGACTAGCAGTTTCCTCTACTTTGGAACCACATGCCGTTACAATGTTCATCAGAAGGACTGCAACGGTAAGTGACGCTATTTTAAATCTAGCTTTTCCCATTTGTTTCTCTCCCCTTCATGTGCTTTATGACTACATACTTAGTATAAACTGCGTTGTAGCATCACATGAATGCATTAATCAAACGAAACGTTTCATATCTACCTAGCTTTTTATTTTTCTAAGTGGGCTTCTTACTGCCAATTCAAAAAAATTGCATTATCTATCGATAGCATGCACTTTTTACTTATATTTGATTGGTGACACACCGGTAACTTTTTTAAAAACTCGGCTAAAATAATGTTCATTATCGTATCCAACTTGTTGACCGACCTCATAGATTTTTAAATCCGTTGTTCGAAGCAATTGTTTAGCCTGTTCAATCCTGTAGTTGGTCACATATTCGATCAAGTTTTCCTTGGTTTCTTTTTTAAATAAATTACTTAAATAGTTGGCAGAAATGTTCATTTCTTTGGATAAAAGCTCCAATGAGATCTCATTGCGATAGTTTAAATGAATAAACTGTTTAATGTTTCGGATTAATCTGGTTGATTCATTCGCTTGACTTAGCGTCAACGAAATGGCATCCTCAAACCTGATAAGCCAATTATTAAAGTCTGCCAAAATCATCATCTTATCAATAATCATATATAGATTTTCTTTCCACAATGGGCGAACCGATTGTTGAGCATCTGCTGCCTCTGATTCTAAAACAAATAATAATGTTGAGCAGAAGCCTTTTAGCTCCTCCTTCGAAATGTTAGAAACTGCATTTACTTTTTCTTTAATCATTTGGATAATTAACCGGATACGATCGATATCAGCAATTTGCAGTGCGCGTTCCATATTTTTTATTTCAATTGCTAAATCAAGTGTGTTTAATGGCTCCCGTGAGAGGTGATCAAACTGGATAACACTTCCACGAGGAAAAGAAAAACTATTGCTTACAGCTTCACTTGCCTCTTTGTAACATTGCCTTATAGAGGACAAATCGCGGTGGATTCTACTTGCACCAATCGCCACGGAAATGTTTAAGTAAGTTTTCAAAGCTCCTTTAATACTTTCTTCTAATCGATTAAGTTCGTTCCAGATTATTTCGCTCTTTTGTTCTTCAAACGTAATTAACAAGGCAATTTCTCGTGGCCCTGTTCCAATGGCATAACCTATTTTAAAGTCAGAAAGGATTTCTTGTACCACATTCAGCATCGCATAGTCCAGCAAATGTACATTATCTTCCGAGTACTTGTTATAAATTTCAGAACTTCCTGGTTGAATAACATAGCAAATTATCATGTCTTCATGCAAAACCATACCGTAATATTGGAGCCATTCCTCGATTTCCTTACTGGAGAACATTTTGCCAATAAGTAAGTCTTTCAAAAAGTTATCACGTAATATCGAAATATTTCTTTCAAAATGTTTATCGGTTCGATTGGATAGCTGATTTTCAGATCGTTCCCGTTCAATTTTGGCCTTGACTTGTTCGAGAGTGCTTATTAAATTCTCAGACTGGAGCTCCAACTTGAGCATATAATCCTCGGCTCCGGCTTTCATTGCTTCTTTGACATACTCAAAATCATCGTATGAGCTCAAAACAATAAATTTAACTCTCGGTTTCAGTTGGAGCAAAGTTTGAATGAGTTCAACGCCATTGCATACAGGCATTTTTATATCAGTTATGATAATATCTGGATCAAGATCAGCGGCCAACTCAAGTGCCTTTTTGCCATTCTCAGCTTCACCGACCCATTCAAAACCATACTGTTTCCAGTTAATTAGTGATTTAATACCAACCCTTGCCAGCATCTCGTCATCAACAATCATCACTTTATACATGAATTGCCCCTTTCTTACTTCACTTTTTGTTTATGGGATGGGAATTGAATCCGAACATTTGTATAATTGCCCGGCTGACTCTCAATTTCTATTCCGTACTTATGACCGTAAGTATGTTTTATTCTTTCATCTACATTCTGGATGCCAATACCCCGTTTTTCCGTTTGTCCTAAAATGTTATTGATTTGCTCCTGGGACATGCCAACGCCATTATCTAATATCGACATTCTGATCAATTCATCCACACAAACAATTTGGATCTGGATAGCAGCATGTCCTTCCTTTGGTTCAATACCATGAAAAATCGCATTTTCCAAAATCGGCTGCATCACGAACTTAATACACTTTTCATCCAAAACTTCTTCTTGAATATCATAGTCCACTTGAAATTTATCTTTATAACGGATTTGTTGAATGTAAATATAATCCTTTAATGAATCTAGCTCCTCACGAATCGTCACAAACGTTCCAGAATGCTTGAAAGAGGTCCTCAGCAATCTTCCAAGCACTTCGACCATCTCTTTGATGTTGTCAGCCTTCTGAATAATAGCCATCCAACGGATAGTGTTCAGCGTGTTATACAAAAAATGAGGATTGATTTGTGCTTGCAACGCTTTGTACTCTGCATCTTTTTTCATCTCTTGTTCTTGAAGAACTTCATGGAAAAGTCCGTTTATCCGCTCAAGCATGTAATTGAAATTTTCACTCAACATACCGATTTCATCATTACTTTGAATGTCTGATTTCATTAACAGATTGTTGCCTTTAATGCCGCGCATCGTGAGCGTTAACTGCTGAATCGGCTTTACAATACTGCGCGTCACCAAGAACCATAACACTCCTGAAATAATAAAAGAAATAACAAAAGCTATAGCTGTTGTATAAAAAATGAGATGATTATCTTTTATCAATTCATCATAAGATGTAGTTTCAATGACCCACCATCCATACTTTTGAATATAGTGGGGGGCAATTAATACTTTTTTGCCATTTCTCTCAGAAATATAGTATTTTGAGACCGAATTAAATCGCTGTTTGATTTCATCTATTCCTGAATAGGTTTGATATAACCCATTACTTAAGTTATGAAAGACCACTCGGTCCTGATTATCTACAATCAATAGTTCAGTATGTGGGTCATGTACAACATTTTTAAATGTTTTGTTAAAAAAAGATTCTTTAATACTTAAATAAATAACACCCTTATTTTGATTATTGATATTAATGCTTCTTGCGAGCGAGATGACATATGGCGTACTTTTGCTGTTATTAAGAATAGCTCTTTCAATGCCTAGCCACTTCACTTTTCCGTTAAGATCATGAACATTCTTATACCAAGGTTTATTTTTAATCTTCTCAATATCTAGTTGGTCAGCATCATTCCCGTAAAGTAAATTTCTGTTGTTATCTCCAATGACAACTAAGGATGAGACTTGGGAAAAAAGATTCGAACCAAGAGTCAGATCGTTTACTGCCTGATCAGCTTTTTTCATATCCAAGAAAAATTCAAGATCGTTTTGGTAGTTCGTACTTACAACATTCCGTATCGCATGATTTACAAATATTAAATCCGTAACATTCTCCCACTCATCTAAATTTTTTTCTACATTATTCCCAATATAGGTAAGGTTTTGAACAAATGCCTCACTCACCTTCTCCTGCAAAAGATAAATCGAAATAAAATAGGAACTCGTGCTGATTAACGCCGTGGGCAAAATGAGAATAACCAAAAATGAAAAGAAGATCTTTCTTTGTATGCTTAATCGTGATTTTAATAATTTGAACAAGATTAGCGCCACCTTGTCTACGAATATATTATAATCGAATAATGTTCGACTTTATTCTTGGATCAACAGCTCAAACCGAGCCTGTAGATGTCTTAATGTCGTTTTCGCCTTTAGCGATGATCACTGCTCCAATAATGCATTCTGCAAGTCCGCCCTCCTTCACACTTCCATAGAGATTCGGTAAATTGAAATAGATAACGCCGTTTATTAATTAACATTAGTCACACCTCCATAATCCCTTGAATTAAATCGCACTATGTACTTAATCACTTCTAATTGTCCCTATCTGTACTAATAAGGGTGCCCTTCGCTATTTTCATAGTTAGGATACCCTCACTAAGTTACCTCTTCATTCTAATGAATAAAATATATCACTTACCGCACAATTTGTTCAGTCAATTTTTGCTTGTCCAAAAAACTGCTTCCTTTGTTGTCCACAACTACTTGAGTTGTGAACACGAAGCATCGTAATTACATACCAATATGCTCAGTAAAAGAACAAAGAGCTGCCTTTAGCAGCTCCTCTTTGAATCATAACTATACAAATCTTAGCTTCCAAAAACCTTAAACTCCCTAAAAGCTGTCCAGTATCCTGGTGGTGTTGCGTAATTGTAACTCTTACATACCTTACAGTCGCTGAATACAAGCTCTGCCATCATTTGGCTGAAGTGGCAACTTGAGCAGAGTTGCTGTCCGGCTAATTGAGGCGATTGCTGGGGGGTAATGAATGTTCGTAACTCTTACTCTGCTCTTCTATTCGGTTGTTCAATCTTGTGCTAAAGACAACTCGAGCACATTCATATCTCGCATCCTGAAAAGAAACGTATCCTTTACTTTCCTTTGAAACAACGCGGATCCTTGCTTTTCCTGATGAAAGCTCTAATATTGGGCTAGTTTCATCGGGCTCAAGTGATTGAATCGTATCGGCAAGTGTAGAAGAATCATAGTCTTCCCTTTCGATCAATTGATCCACATTTTGCAATTCAGCAGCATTTTTGAAATGGATATCGTCTGCGGACGTGATGAGTATATGATAACTATAACCTTTGCTAAACAATCTGTCCTTTTCCTGCTCATACACCTTTCTTAGCTCAATTTCATTTTCCACAATTTCCGGAATCCACTTATTTTCAAGAAATATTTTGGCATTGTTAAGAACATAATCGTAATACATTCCCTCGGTATTTGCGATTAAACCGTAAACTACGCCGCCATCTTCCACAGTTTTTTTGCGTTTTTTGTTTTCAAGTTGCATGGATACAAGAAGATCGTCATAATCGACAGCTCCTGAATATCCTTCTTCCTGTGCGATGATTTGAAGCGCCTTATTGTTCACCGCAAGTTGTAGTACTTGCTGTTTGAACACCTCAATAGGTATTTCATCTCCGATCTGTTTGTCTTCTAGATTAGAGCCCAACTTCACTCCATACGTATTATTAAAATATGCTCGAGTATATTCATTAGCTTGCTTCTCGACCCGCTGCAACTCCTTCAGAGAAATCTCATATTCTCCAAGTTTGGCGACTGCCTCGGAAACATTAGCGCCTTTGACGTCATTTCTATAGATATAGAAGCTCGATATGAACAGAATAATTACAATTAGTACGCCCGTAATAAGGAATGAAACTTTTAGGTTTGTCATTATCATCCGACTACTCCTAGTACATCTATATTTGATGGAAACCGCGACACCTCGTCTGCTCCGCCCCTCGCTCTTCAACCGCCGATTTGACCATACTATCGGCGGCGAAGAGTCAGGACATATTAGATCCCGCTTCCTGGCTTCAACAATGACATGATCAACGTAATGGCTTCTGCTCGAGTTGCGAACTTATTCGGATTAAATCTTCCATCCTCATAACCCTTAATTAATCCAGCTGCCTCAGCAGTTGCCACATAGCTTTGTGCCCAGGTCGGCACAAGAGCTGCATCCTTGAACGTTAGAACTGCATCAGGATTTAGTTTAAGTCCCATCGCGCGTACAATCATGACAATCAACTCCGTCCGTGTTACTTCATTATTCGCACGGAATGTTCCATCGTCATAACCCGAAATGATACCCGCGTTTGCTATTCCTTGAATTAAGTCTTGGGCCCATATCGGTGTTTCTCCTTGATCAGCAAAGCTAAATTCAGATGTATCCTTCTCTACTTGAAGAGCTCTAGCTACTATTACAGCAAACTCTCCACGCGTTATTGCAGCATTCGGTCTAAACGTACCGTCTTCATAGCCATTAATAATCCCACTCTCAACCGCTTGTTCAATAGATACTAAGGCCCAATGTCCTGATATATCGGTCATATCAGCAGGCTGCTCTGATTCTGTTGGTGTTGGTGTTGGTGTTGGTGTTGGCGTTGGCGTTGGCGTTGGTGTTGGTGTTGGGGTTGGTGTTGGCGTTGGGTCCGGTGTTGGTATCCATCCACCACCAGAAGGACTTGCTTCTGTTTTTACCGTCACACTCGGTCCATCCACGCTCCAATTGCCCGCTGTATCACCCGCTTCAACTTTAAAGGTATACGTTGTATCGGCAGACAGACCGCTGACATGATAGCTTGTCGCATTAGCTGGCAAGGCTACAAGTTCAATACCTTCCTTATAAATTTTATAGCCTGATACACCAGCAGCCGAATCATCCGTTGCTGCGGTCCACGTCATCGTAAGGCTAGTTGTACTTGCATTTGAGACAGTTATTGCCGCATTTTCCGGCCATTCGGGCGCAACTACATCTAAAGGCGGCACTTCCTCAGTAATCACACTCTCATCGAATCTGGTTACCGCACCTTGCAACACTCCGTATGCAGCAGTAATTTCATCTTGGCTTGCAGCATGATCGACAACATCTTGCGCAGCAGTAATTGCCATATTTAATGCATCCAGGGCAACTTGCGGATACTGGCCCGGCTCCTCCCCAACGACTGCGTTATCCGCCTTTTGTCCCGCCGCTACGATTGCTCCAACCAGTTCCGTTGTAATGACAGCTGGAGGATCTGTTGTAATGGACACCGTTAATGCAACTTCTCCAATAGGATCACCGTTGGAAGATACCTTCACATTAGCAGTGTAATTCCCGGCCCCCAATCCTTTCTTTACATGAGCAGCCAGCATCGTAGTCTCATTAGGATTCAATGTATATGGCACATTTGCAATACGGAATGCATTAATGTCTCCGCTTACTTGATAGGTTAAATAACTAATTCCCTTACCTGTATTTCGAATCTCAATACTGCGTGCATCCTGATAGTCGGAATACCCCACTTCTTGATCAAGGAATTCAATCTTCGTATCGGTAAAGCTTAGATTCGATTCCGGAACAACAACTGTGGCAGTATGCTTTACAGTTGGAACCACAGTTGATACTGCGGTAATAACAAGGTTATCCGCCGTCTCGTCTGCACCAACAAACAGTCGTCCGGAAGCATCAATAACGGTGTTCGCGCTCGATTTATTCGCCACACTCCAGCTCACACTTTGACTGCCTGTCTGATCTCCATAGCTTACATAAGCTGCAAAGGTCCGGGATGAGCCTGGAACAACATCAGCTGTATTCGGAATAATGGCTATGCTTGTCGGTCCGCTAACTTTAACCGGTGTTAACACTTGCACATGGGCAATAATTGTAGAGATCTCAGCATTTTCAATAGTTCCCTTTGTATCAAAATTGCCTGACTGCGCATACCACATCGGATTCATCGTCTCCCATGTGACTTGATACTCTGTTTCAACATTGTTTTTACGAATCTTTACCTTATCAGGCAAAACAGGCTTTGTTCCAACCATCGTCGTGAAGTTTGTCTGAGTAATCAACTGCGATTCATTTTCCCCTTGTAGGAACTGAATACGCGGTGCATAATCTCCAGCCGTTCCACCGTTCGGAACATATTCCTTAGACACAAACTGAAACATTTGTTGATTAAGAATTGTAGCATCCTTCGAATAATTGCCTTTTACGATATCCTCATGTGCCAAAGCGATAGAAATACGTTTTTCTCCTTTGGACAACTTTTCATTGATGAAATTAGTAATATCAAATTCAACCCAATTATTCACTGGAGTAACCGTGTTTTTTGTTATCCGATCAAATGTCCAAGTTGCAATTGCTTCGTCGTCTTTAGAAGGCCTGTAAGTAACTGCATTGTTCCAAGTTAACATACTTTCAGTCCATCCCGTTTTAGCCGCATAGATGCCGATTGGCATTAACGAGTACGCTTCTCTAACTTCTTTCAAGTATATCTTGACAATCGCTTTTTCTACTTCAGTTCCATTAAATGAAGAAAGATCAAAATTCAGCATTGAATATCTCGAATAAGCAGCAGGCCCTGCAAATTGGGTATATAAGCTATATTTATTTTGCAGTGTACCTGCTGGATAGGCGCCTGTAGTTGTCCCGTGTGTCTCGGTTCCACTCGCGCCTCGGACAAACGCATCGTCGGTCGTAATAAACGTGAGAACAGAATTTTGTTGCGGGATAACGTTAACTGTACTTGAATTAGAAATTTCCTGACCGTTTACAGTAGCTTTGGCAGTTATCGTAACAACTCCCTCGGATAGCGCTTTAACAACACCTACTTCACTCACCGTCGCGATACTTACATTTGAGCTTTCGAAATATATACTATCATTCGTATTTGGCACTAGATTTGCAACAAGCTTCTCCGATCCGTATACAGAAAGATATACATTAGATTTACTAAGCAGGATCGAACTATCCGCAAGTGCCGGTTTATCCGCTGCGCTGTATTCATGTGCTCCAATATCAGGCAAGTCATTGTACAATACATTTCCGAAATAGTCCTTGTGCGTGTTATAAATATCTCTAGCAATATTAAAACCGATTGCAACCCCTGCGTCGATCGCCGGTGAAGTGTTTTTCAACATATAACCTTGCGCAACATCCAAATTGGATTCATAAGGCTTATCCTGACCTGCTGCTACAAATTGAGGATCAGCAACAATTGCCTTCTTATCCGCTGCAGGAGCCAATAGTCCTCCACCGTACAGATTGCCCTCCAACTCTATTCCGGAAAAGTTGAAGTCTTTTGAGGGCAGATAGAAAATATTATTTTTGGCCACTTCTTGGCCACTGATGTTAATAGAGCCCGTAGGTATGGCATTATAAAACGTATTATTATAGAGATATCCAGGTAAACCGCCATAAACCAATCGGTTTCTGGTGTTGGTAATTATGTTATACCGAAATACCGTCGGATTCGTGGTTGCCCCGTTCCATACACAGAACAAGACCCCATCGCGATTGTCATGAGCATAGTTATACTGCCAGACCGCTCCAATGCTTGCACCGTCAGAATCCATCGCAACACCATCTGCCGTATTCGACAAATCGTTACCCGACCTGGTGATACCTCCATTCCCGTCATACGCAGCTTCTCTAAAGTCATGTTCAATATCAAATATTTCGTTATACTGAGCGATAGAAAATTGTGCGTGCGTATCTTCAAGACCCGATGTATGGAATCCCGATACGGTATTGTGCTCGACTAACGCCCCATCCGTGCTCGCCCAATAAATACCAAAGTCCGACCAACGTTTGTTGCCATTTACATAGTTGTTCCGGATCACTACATGTTTGTGTAAACCTGCATCAGGGTCGTCCACCTTACTCAACGTATAGGCACGCAGATGAACAGATTGCATAACGCGAATACCCGTCTCCGAAACGTCCTTGATCACATTTCCTTCAATTAGCACACCATCAAAAATAGCCTTCTTAATGTTGTCCTTCTGCGTTGTCGGCGGCATCGCTTGCGTTATGCCGACAGGTACGCCATAGAGATCCTTATTGGTAGTCGTCTCAGGTGTATTCCGGGGTCTTGGGTCCTCGGTTGTAAAGGCAATACCGCCGCTTGCCTTCCAATAATCCGTATCAAATCCGCCTCGGGACAGCGCTTTTGCCCAAGTTAACGCTGAATTGCCGTCCAGTGCTGGACTATGGAATAATCGCATACCATTAACATCGTGAATATAGTTGTTTCTTATTGTGATATCATGACTCACATAGTCTACAGCTTTACCCGCCGTAATCGAAACTAGAATTCCCACATAAAAATCGGTTGAGCCAAACGGAAAGCGGTTTAGATTATTATTATTTGCTTCGCTATCCGTATAGGGACGCAAATCGCCTGTAGCTGCTAGTGAAATATCAGAATGATTGGTCAGCTCAAGATCTTGAATGGTAATATATTCCTGATCTCTGAGTCTTACAGTAAAGTGAGAAGTGCCATTGGTATGAATTTGAGGCTTCTCTCCCACGCCATATTTACCGATTGTAATGGGTTGACCCTCGCTTCCTGAACCTTTAGGCCAGAGGTAGGTATTCTCCCACACAGACCCTGCCTTTAACAAGATATTGTCACCGGGTTCAAACTTTCTGTTGTTAACGTTTTCAAATGTCTTCCAGGCACTGCCTTCACTAGTACCATTATTAGCGTCATTACCTTGTTCATTATTAATATAATAGGTAATTCCATTGCCTAAAGGATTATCTGTCACAGTTGAAGCAGTTGCATAATGCCCGAAAGGAAACAATGTAAACAACATCGTTAACATTAAAGTTATCGACAGTAATGATTTCATTCTTAGCAATTTCATTTTTTGTCCTCCTAATTTTGGAATAGCCTCTAGGCATTTGCCGAGGTAGATGGGATAAGGCTTTCCCCGACCCATCAAACTACTTTACCTGCGGTATCCTTGTCATCCATAGCAAACATTTGGCGCTAATATCTAAACTGTGGATTACAGATTTGTCTCACATTACGACGATTCTTGTGCCGCTTTTATGACGATAAGGGAAAAGGGAAAGAAAGCGCTTACCAATACTCCAGGAAGAGTTAAGCGATTAGTCGAATGGTTGATCCCACGACTTGATCAGAAGAAGTCTCTGCATTGTATGCGTTCTTCGAATACCAATTCCTTGCCATTTCTGCAAAGCTAGGCTTACTGGGGGACATGAGTCAGTTTAATGCCGCTTGTGATGGAACACCACTCGTCATATCCGCTCGCCTCCGCAGTAAGTCTACTTGCACTTGCAGTGCCCAAGGCCTTGCGAAATGCAACACCTTCGCACCTAACAATTAATTTATTTTTTTTTTGGAAATGAAGTTTTACGCAACAATGTATGTCCAATAGGAACGAAAGAAACTGACTGAGATTCTCCTGAGGAATCAGTTAGTTGGCCTTTCAATCGACTCGAAGGTTCATCCCACCCGATCGAATTCACTTCAGCCCGCTCATAGGTGAAACCAAAGTTTTCTTGAGAGGAATCCAGCATGGACTTACCTCGTTCAATCCCATCTGTTTGAGAAATCGCATCAAAATCAACAAAATCTTTGACATCATAGCTTTTTGTAATCACACGATGTTCAGAAATCGGTAATACATAAAGCAATGCACCTCTGTTAAGTGTGAATTCACCATTCGCTGCTTCTGATGATATAATCTCCGTTTTAAATAAAAGACGAACCTGATCTCGTGTTTTCCATCTTTTACTGATGATGAGGTATCCATCTTTCTCTACAATCTCCGCACCTTCAGCAACCACATCTGTATGAATAGACCATGCTGGAATACGGAAATAGATGGGACATGTCACCTCCTCTTCAACAGAAATGCTAAATAAAAGCTGCTCATCAAATGGATAGATCGTTGTAGTCGTAATTTCAAACTTCACACCTTGCACTTTGGTGTTGACACTGCTTGGGCCATACAAGACGGCAGCGAGTCCTTCTTGCTTCCCCGCTCCAACCTTCATCCACATACGGCTTACATAATTCGGCATATACTTCACCGAATTTCCCGCACAGCAAAGCGCGCCTGTTTCATGCGTGGGCGAATATTGAAACTTAGCTTGATGTCCATCGCTAATGGCTGCGCTATATCGGTTATCTTTGGTCAAATAAGAAATGGCTTTGCCATCCGCCGTCCTTGCTCCTTGTGCTGCATTAAAAGCAATACGTTCAATTCGATCTCCCCATTCTGGGTTACCCGTTTTCTGCAGAGCAGACTGAAGACTGACCGTCAGTTCGGTTATTCCGCAATATTCATAGGGTAAGGATGGATCTGGGTTACGACCCTCAACATTTTCATCACCGATACAAGAACCACTAGGAGCCAAATATCTTTTGATTTTGGTAAATGCGTTCTCGCTTGCTTGTTTCAACCTTCGATCGCCTGTTTCAACATATAACCAAATCGGAACACGCAAATGCTCCGTTGTATGTGGTGCGTGCCACATGAATGGCTTTTCTAGATCCAACAAATTTTCTAACTGATTATCCGTATCTCGAATGTTTGTTGCTGAGGAATAATCTTGATAACACCACAACGCAAATGAAAGAAATTCTCCCTCTTCCGTAAGCCGATACACCCATTCCAATGCCTCAATAAACATAAGCCCGTGACCCGTGCCTCCAGCAGGTTCTTCATTTCTAAAATATGATTTCCCAGTTTCAGGTCCATAATGACGCATGGTTAAGCGAATTGCCTTTGTCACTGCTTCCAAATATTCTGTTTTCCCAGTCAATTCGTAGTAAACCAGCATGACCATAAAGATACGGCTTTGCGTCCAAAACTCGCCGTTCTCCTTCTTATGCTGAAAACGCGATTGTTTTGTGTAGATGCCTAAATAGCCATCCTCATCCTGAGAATGCAGTATTTGTTCCATATATTGATCTGCTCGCTGAATGGCATCATCGTTCTCTGTTAAATAAGCCATCCGAACAAATCCGTCCAGCCAAAATGCCGTCTGTTCACCGCTCCACCAAGTTCTAGGTGTGTCATGAACCATGCCGGAAGGTGATATTTCGAAGCTGTTTACCCTCTCCTCATTAAAACCTTTTAGATTCACACTTGAAGTTAATTCATTTAAATGTCCTGCGATCCCCTCCTTTAAATCTCGTTGCATTTGATCTAAAATCCAACCTGTTGGTTTAATTTCTCCAATATCTAACATGGTGAAATATGGTGTGGGCTTTGTCTGATCTGTATTCATCTATGTCACAACCTTGTGGATTTATTATTGTTTAAACAACTTAGTATGCAGGCATTAAAATGTGGTTCAAATAGGTTTGTGGTGATTTTCCCACCAACAGCTGATTCCCGTCAGTATAACCTTCTTCCCTTCCAGACAATTCATAAATCAACCTGTTTCTCCAATTTAGAATTTCTGTTTCATAGTCCTTAGACATAATGAGGTTCATTAGTTCACTAGGATCACGCTCAAGGTCGAAAAACTGCTCATCTCCTGTTTGAGAGTACCAGATATATTTTCGCTTCCCATCAGTAACAAAATGATAGGACAAGTCACCATATTCATGCTCCCCATGAATGTAAGATCTCCAACTTACCGCACTAGCTTCACTACCGAGTGGCAGAACACTTGCGCCATCGACGGAAGCAGGAATAGCCACGTTTGCCGCATCAAGTAAGGTCGGCATAATATCGCGGAGCTCAACCACTTTATCTACCATTTTCCCTTTTTCTACCTGCAGTATCCCTGTAGGATCATTGAGAATAAAAGGAATTTTGGCACTGCCTTCGTAAGCGAGTCTCTTCTGGTAAAGCCGATGATCCCCCATTAAATCCCCATGATCAGAAACAAATAGGATAACGGTATCCTGACTTACCCCAAACTCGAACAGAGCATTACGCAGCCGTCCAATCTGATTGTCGATATGCGTAATTAGTGCATAGTACGCTGCGAGAGATTTTTGACGCATTCTTTCCTGCACAATCCCCCGTTTCGTGGTAGGATTCATCCCTTCTTTATCTGGATCATCCTGCATCGCCCAATCACCGATCGGCGGTTCTGGAAGCTCTATACCGTCATAGATATCGAGAAATGCCTGCGGCGGATCCAAAGGAGAATGTGGACGTACAAAAGAAGTCCAAAGAAAAAATGGTTTACTTGGATCTCTTCTTCGTAAGAAATCAATAGATTGCGTAACCGCCCAATTCGTTGGATGAAGTGACTCATCCAAATGCCACGGTCTTGCCACTGTAGATGAATTACAATCTAAGCCATGATCCATAATGTCTTGCTGATAGCCTGCTCTCTCCTTTAACCAAGGCAAGTAATCATCCGTTTGATCCCACCACTGTAGGGCAGTCGTTTGTGAACGATCCCGGTTATAATGCATATAACCGTCATGAAGAACAATGTTATGAAATCCACATAGGTTCCTAGTGGGATAAACGTGCATTTTCCCGATACACTGTGTGTGGTACCCTGCTTTAGACAGTTCTCCTGGCAGCGTATGCTCATACTTCCAAGGAATATTGTCTGCATAGCCTACTCGTCCGTGATGTTTAGGCTCCATCCCCGTGATAATAGAGGCTCTTGCTGGTACGCAAGAAGGTGTAGCCGTATATGCGTTTGTATATGTGACTCCAGTACGGGCCAAATCGTCTAAGTTAGGTGTTTGTATGACAGGATGGCCAAGATAATGGAGACAATCTCCACGCATTTGGTCCACAGAAATAAGCAAAATATTAGGTCTACTAGTCACAAGGGCACCTCACAATATGATATCTTCTTCCTAAAGGCGCAAGCCCATAAATTGTTATCCTTTAACGGATCCAAGCATAACGCCTTTATTAAAATGTTTCTGCATGAATGGAAAAACAATTAACAGCGGCAGCGCCGTCAAAATAATGGCCGACATTTTAGCAGCTGGCGTGTATCTGAAGGCAATACTTGACGCATTCGCGATAGACGGATCATCCTCAATCAACATTTGTCTTAGGAATACTTGTAATGGCATCAGTTTAGTATCGTTTAAATATAAAATGGCAGAGAAGTAGGTGTTCCAATTGTTCACCAAGTAAAACAGCGTAAATGTCGCAATGGATGGCAATGATAAAGGTACAATAATACTCCATAGCAAGCGCCACTCCCCACTGCCATCCATTTTGGCCGACTCTTCAAGCTCCATTGGAATAGACTGAAAGAAGCTTCTCATAACAATTACATTGAAGCCTGCGATTGCAGAACTTAACCAGATTGACCAGAAGCTGTCTAATAGATGAAGGGAACTAACAACCAAGTAAGTCGGAATCATACCGCCAGAGAATAACATGGTAAAAAATACCATAAAATTCAAGACACCGCGTCCCTTTAGCCAGCTTTTAGACAAGCCATAAGCCATCAAAGTCGTTAATGTGATATTGATTAGCGTACCTATAAAACTAATGATAATTGAATTACTGAAAGCACTTTTAAAGCCAGGGTGAGACATCAAATATAAATATCCGTCCAGTGTAAATGTTTTGGGAATAATATAAAACCCACGAGTCAAAAACTCCTTCTCCGTAGAAAATGAAACCGAAAGCACATAAAATAGTGGGAATAATACGATAAGTGAAGCTATAATTAACAGGCCGTATACCAGACTTTTAAATAATCGGTCTGATCCCGTTTCGCGTATTTCCATTAAAATACACTCTCCTGTCCCATTTTCTTAGCTAGTTTATTAACAGTGAGTACCATGATTAATCCAACAACGGATTTAAACAAGCCAACTGCTGTTGAATAGCTGTAATCTCCTTGATTAAGACCCACTTTATAGATGAACGTCTCAAACACTTCCGAAACTTGTTGATTCATAGGGTTCTGCAGCAGAAAGACATGCTCAAAGCCCATATCCATGATATGTCCAATTCTTAAAATGAACATAATCACAATAACGCTGAGAAGCGCCGGCAATGTAATATGCCATAATTGTCTCCATCGGTTTGCACCGTCCATGACAGCAGCTTCATATAAAGTTGGATCAATTGCTGCTAAAGCTGCAAGAAAAATAATCGCTCCCCAACCTGCGCCTTGCCATATGTTTTGAAACAACCACACCCAACGGAAATACTTCGGATCGGTTAATAATTCAATACGGTCGAATCCCCAACTTTGCAGAAGTTGATTGACTCCTCCTGACCCATTTGCGAATAAAACGATCGTAATCGAAACAATTACCACCCACGAAATAAAGTTTGGAGCATACAAAATCGTTTGGACGGAAGTTTTAAATTTACGCGACTTCACTTCATTTAATAACAGTGCTACCAAGATCGGAGCAGGAAAAAAGAAAATAACATCAAGTGCATTTAATACTAGCGTATTTTTCAAAATCAATAAGAAATCCCCTTCTGAAAACAGCCTACGAAAATTATGCATGCCTACCCATTCGCTACCTGTCATTCCTTTGAATGGACTATACTTCATAAATGCTATAGAAATGCCCAGCATAGGCACATACTTGAAAATGATAAAAAACAATAAGCCTGGTAAAATCATCATATAAACGGGAAGTGCCCGTTGCCAATATCTCATTACCATATACCTCCCGGGGGTATCATATTCATTAGAAAAACCGTGCGGCGACTCAAGCTACCGCACGGTACATTTGTCCAACTAACTATTTTTTTGCTTTGTAAGCATCATTCACTTCTTGAATAATTTTATCTCCGCCGCCTTGCTTCCACTCTTTTATCGCATCATCAATGCTATCAACAGGCTTTTTACCGGCAATAATTTCAACGACTGCTTTAAGGAATTTATCATCTAATTGTTTTCCTTTTTCCGTCAATGTAGGCGAAGCGTTGAGGTAACCATCAGATGCGTTCTTATACGGAAATTTCCCTGCATTATTGATAGATTTCTCAATAGCTTGTGCCCAGTCTTTTTCGCTCCATTTATACACATTGAACGTATTGGAATTTCTACGTAATCCCCAGTTCCATAATAAGCTTTGTCGTCCTTCACCTTCTGCTTTAAGGGAATCGGTCATTTCATACGAAGTTGCATTCTTTTTATAGTGAACACCTTCGATACCGTTCTTAAGAATATCTTCACCTTCTGGAGATACCCACCAATCCAGCATCTTCAAGATACGATCACGTTTCTTCGCATCCACATCTTTACCTAGAACAATCTTCGCCAACCCACTGCTAGGAGTAAGAGTTCCTCTCATGTTGTTAGCACCGATTGGAGGAGATAGCTCTACGAATTTAGCATTTGGACTACTTGTTTGAAGCTGCTGATTCGTTTGCTGGCTTAATTGAAATTGCATGTCACCGAATCCAACTTTACCTTGCGCATATTTCTCATTTATGTTCGTGTTGGTAATAAAATCTCGATCCAAAACACCTTCCGTATAAGCCTTATTTAAGAAGGTTAAATAAGCTTTCCATTCACTTGTTTGTGTTTGCATAGGAACGAGTTGTCCGTTTACATCTTTCCAGCCGTTAGCAATACCAAATGCTGCCTCTAGCTCTGGAATTCCCAAATTAATATTGTTACCAACCGCAGAGAAACCATATGTGTCTGGTTTGCCGTTGCCATCTGGATCCTTCAAAGCAAATGCTTTACCGATTTCGTAAAATTTATCGATTGTAAAATCGTTTTCGGATGGAGCAGGAATTCCTAACTTTTCCATCCAATCAGCCCGTCCATAAATGGAAGTTTGAGCAGTGTTATAATTCGGGATCCCATATATTTTGCCTTTGGGATTTAATAAGGCCCATTCTTCTGGCTTCGCAACGCTCTGTAGTGTTGGGTACTTAGCAATAAATGGCTGAAGATCCAAGAACACGCCTTGGTCAGCCCATTTCAAGAACAAATTTGAACCATCAAAGTCCATGCGGGAGACATCAGGAATCTTCCCAGAAGCCGCAACAACATTCATCTTCTCTGCAAAATTAGCTCCAGGAACCCATTGAATTTGCAAATCAATATTGAATTTTTCGTTGATATACTTGATGATCGGATGATTGTTATCCGGCCAGCCTCCGCCCTTCCACGATGAAAGCAACATATCAATCTTTATCTTTTCTGACATGTCGGAGGTTGCCGCGGGCGCTGCACTTACAGTTGTTTTTGAAGTCTCCTCTTTCGTGGTAGCACAACCAGCAGTTAAACTAATTACAATGGTGACCGCAAAAATTGTCGCAAACGTTTTTTTCATTTCTTATTGACCTCCCAATTGATATCCTTCATGTTGACCTTCATGTTGTTACTTAATTATATCTCTCGGTATGCGCCCATTTTTCTACTTTCTTATGATCTATTTATCTTATATTCTGATATTATTTTATCTTTTTCGGTACTTTCAACGTTACTACGCTCCCCATGCCAGGGAATGAATCAATACTCACGCCATAAGAAGTACCATAGTTCAATACCAGTCTGGCATGCACATTGATGATTCCTACCGACTCCTCCGAGGCAAATAATTCTGGCTGTTCAGTTACAAACGTTAGTCTCTCATTAATATGCTGTAGGACTTCCGCAGGAAATCCTTTACCGTTATCAGCAATTTCAATCTTCAAATCCCCTCGTTCTTCATATGCATTTACGATGATGCTTGCTTTTCCATTTCTTGGTTCAACTGCATACTTCACGGAATTCTCCACAATAGGTTGGAGAGATAGCTTAATAATATGACATTCCAGAAATTTATCTTCGACAATAATTTGACTCTTAAAGTTTTTAGAGAAACGAATGTGGATAATTTCTAGGTAGCTCCGCAGCGTATGTAATTCACTCCGAAGCTGTACTTCTGTGCCAGGCATTTTGGTTGTATAACGGTAAACACTAGCCAAATTAGTCGCCATCTTTTCAATCATCGGAACTTTTTGAATAAAAGCAATGCTCTTAATAATTTCAAGGGTATTATAAAGAAGATGCGGATTTATCTGATTTTGCAAGGCTTGGATCTGCGCTTCTTTCTGCCTAAGCTGCAGTTGCATTTTCTTAATTTCTAGGTCATGTACCGTATGAATTAAATCGTCCAGTCTCTCAGTCATCCTGTTAAAACTGCCATTTAGCCCCTGGATCTCGTCATGCCCTCTAATAACCTCTAATCTGACCGTCATATCACCATCTTCAACTCTGCTCATCGAATTTCTTAAACTGATAATAGGGCGTACGAGATTACTTACGATTCTTGGAATAAATAATAACGAAATCAGGATAATTGCTGCTAAAATGACTATCGTAGAATTTCTTGCTACAGTTAATCCACTTGCCATTTCATCCATCGGCACAATCGCAACGATATGCCAACCTGTTATGTCTGAGTGGTTATTGGACACCAGCATCGTCTCGCCTTTTAACTTCAACGTATCATTTTGTTTCGTCAAATCGAGATCTCTCAGCATGGTATCTAATAGTTCCAGACCGACCAAATTAACATCTGGATGGTATACAATTTCTCGATTTGAATTCACGATAAAGAGATAACCCGTCTTGCCCAATTTTGCTTGTCCGAGAATACTTTGTATTTCGGTTACGGACAAAGCGATATTTAGGTTGCCTATTAATCTGACCGTATTGGGATCATAAATAGGCACTACTAGTGTTATGTAAGGGTAACCGGATACTTTCATTCTTTCTCGATTTACATATGTAGGGAAAACCCTTAGCTTTTCTGCTAAAGGACCCACAAACCATGGAGGTGTAACGTACACGGGGAGGTTTAAAGCATTATCTTGGGAATAGACCAGCCTATTGTCTAAAGCTCTCAGTACAATGCCCAAAATGTTAGAGTAGTTGATAGCAATATATCTAGTCAGAATTCCCTCAACAAGCGCCTCCTGCTCCCGATTGAAGGTTCCCCCTGATTTAAGCCAATATTGAATCAGCCCACTTTCCGGATTTTCCCCAAGTAGAGGATTAGTTGGAAGTGGGCCAGCTACGGATGCATAAGTGGATTGTGCAAGTTGATTGAAGTAACGGTCAATCTGATGATTAATCCTATCTGTAGAATCTTGAGCAATCGTAAAAAAGTCATTCTTAGCAGACTCCGTGTAGTAATAGGAAGTGAAAGCCGCCATTAGAGCAATCGAGATAAAACTTAGGGAAAGTGCAAGAGCAAGTATTTTGGTTTTAATGGAGAACCGATAGTGCCAATAGCGTAACCTCATGGATTTAACCTCTTCCTATATTCGAGCGGCGCATGCCCTACAATCGCTTTGAATACTCGCGTGAAATATGGTAGTGTCGAGAACCCTACCATCTCTGCAATTTCAGAAACTGAAAATGATTTCTCAAGAAGTAACCGCTTGGCTTCATCGATCTTTAAACGGTTCACATAATTCACAAGAGAAGTACCCGTATGTTTCTTGAAAAGAGCACTGAAATGGGAGACACTAAAGTTCGTATATTCAGCCATATCTGTTAAAGTAATATCTTCTTTAAAATGAGTTTTTATGTAACTACAAGACCTTTCTATAGCATCAGGCAAACTGGATTTAGTTGTTGTTGGATTTGACAGATACCACTTTTCAAGTAAACTCTTGAAATAAGTCATTATGGAATTATCATTATTTGAATCATAAGTCGGTATATCTTTTATTATGATACCGAGTTCACTAAAAATCATTTTCAGCTTGTTTTCAAATATGTTAAGCAGACCAACCCTAGCGTTCTTGTTTAAATAATTTAACTGAAGAACAGATTGAACGAGTTCTAGTTGCTTTTGCATAGCTAATTTAGGGTTAATCCCTTGGCTATTATCTAATAAGGATTGAAATTTGATGATATATCTGTTTAAATCCTTTAATGATTCCAGTTTTTCCTTAGAGCGATGCAACGTTTCCTGCAACACCTCAAATTCAACAGGCTTCAGTAAATATTCTGACACACCAAAAGACATCGCTTTCTGAGCGTATTGAAAGTTATCATACCCGCTGATGATGATTGAGACTAGTGGTGTACGATGGTTTGCAATTCTCTGAATAAGAGACAATCCATCTAACTCAGGCATCTGAATGTCCGTTATTAGCAGCATTGGCCAGACTTCATGGATCATAGCCCAAGCTTCTTCTCCATTGGTACATGCACCGACGACTTCAAACTCTTCGCCTGCTGCTTCCACCATTTCAACGATCCCTTTCAAAACCCATGGTTCATTTTCAGCGACTAACACAGTGTACATGCCATCATCAACCTTCCCTGATAGTAAAACCAATCGGTAAAGACAATCTTACAAGTTTCATCATAGAAATAAAAGAAGCATCTTAGCCTCTATTTTTCCCAATCTTCAGGAGAAATAGAGGCTAGAAATGCGCCACTAAAAATGTTTTCTTAAGCACTTTGCGTAGCTGAGCTTTTATACCTAAACTGTTCAGGCATGAGAGCTAGCCAAGAAAGTAATAATTTCGAGTCGCTTCAATTGAATTACTCCACTAGGACTTACTATGATTACCTTAAATTATATCCCCTTTAGGTATTATTTTTTTCATAATTTTACGATGTATTTATCTGATTTTCTGATATTTAAGAATATCGCTAAAAACATTCTATTGCTTGTTTCGGAATACATCGCTGATCAGGCCTGCGAATTCCTCCGTGACTCCCTCCATCATTTTTAGGATTTGTCCTCTTACAAATGAAAGCCATCTCCTTAGATAAAAAGTGTTCCTTAGCCCATACTCCAACTCTGTTCACAATTAGCGATTATTTACCATATTTCAGCTGCGTGTACTACATTTTTCAAAAAATATCCTCCCGTTACTTTAATAAAGACACTTTCGTTAGAAACAAGGAGGAGACTTCATATGAAGTCTCCTCGCCATTATCCATTCAATTCGTAAAAGGAACACTTCGCTACGTTGAAAGGGGGCATCCTAAACCTAAATGCTTCAAGAACCTACATAGTAAAAAGACAGTTCCCGAATGTCAGGAATACCATCACTCCCTGTAACCTCCAGTATAACCCCAGCCACTTTAACTGTTGGAATCCTTATAATAGCTTTGTGACCTATGTTATTTCCTTCATAGATGGTGACAGGACTACGGGATTTCGCAGTTATAATCGAGATCCTAAAGCTGCATACGATTTCGCCGTTCAACAAGTTTTCTTGAATCACAATGTGGTCCAGTAAATGAGCTTCTATCGGCTCATAAAGCCATTTTCGTTCCTCATTTGAACAGTGCGCAATCGTTGCAATAGGATTCCCGAAGCGCCTGTGGATTTCTTCACCGAAACGGAGCAGCTGCTCAGTATCTTTTAATGGTAATAGTCCTTTGCGGTCAGGGCCGATGTTCAGCAGCAAGTTTGCTCCCCGGCCGATGGAATGATAGTAAAGCCCCATTAGCTCATCGACGCTTTTAACCATATGCTCATCATTGTCGCTGTAAAACCAGTTACATCGCATTTGTACGTCGCATTCCGCAGGAAGCCAAAGAAGCTCGGACAAATTTTCTTTTTCGTTGTTTAGAACAGAGAAATGAGTTGAATCGACTACATTCCAGCATGGACTCGGCGCAATGCCATCTTCGTTACCTACCCACCGGAAATCGGGATCACCCATATTAAAAATTAGAATTTCGGGCTGCATGCGTCGTATTTCACTGATAATCCGATTCCAGTCATACGTATGCCCCTCGGAGCCACAGCCGTCAAACCAAAGAATATCAATCTCGCCATATTCAGTGAGCAGCTCGGTTATTTGATTCACGAAGTAGTCGTCATACGCTTTTGCATCTTGTGTATAAAAATTGGCCGAACCGTCGAATGGGGAGTAATATAAGCCTGGTTTCACATCATACTTCCGGCATGCATCCACAAATTCGCGAATCACATCTCCTTTCCCCTCTTTCCATGGAGAGGCAGCGACGGTGAATTCACTATATCTGGATGGCCAATTGGAAAACCCGTCATGGTGCTTTGCGGTCAATACGGCATAGTTCATGCCAGCTTCTTTTGCTGTGCGAATCCACTGCTCGCAGTCTAAATTCTTAGGGTCGAAAGCTGATGGCATCATCGGCCTGTCATCAAAATCGATATAACCTTCATAAAAAGTACGCAATCCAAAATGTAAAAAAAGTCCGAATTCCCAGTCCTGATAAGCAAGCTTTCTTGCGGAAGGCATTACTTTTTGAACACTCTGCATATTCGCACTACCTTTCTATTCGCTGCAAATTTCACAAGTTCTGAAAAAATTGAATGTAATAACCTCTGTTATTGCCATCCTCATTTCCTCCAACACTTTATTACTCACCTTTTCTAAATTGCCCTGGCGTAATCCCCTCATATCTTTTGAATACACGAATGAAGGTATTGCTGTTCGAGAAACCAACTTTTTGCGTGATTTCTATTATCGTTTCATCGGTTTCCAGCATGAGCTTTTTGGACAATTGGACACGCTGTTTATTAACGTAATCCATAAACGTTTCCCCAGACTGTTCCTTGATGAATCGCGATAAATACGGAGCATTCACTTCGAATTTTAGAGATAGAGACGTTAAGCTCAAATCCATATCCGCCAAATGATCATCGATGTAGTTCAACACCTGATCTTTCAATGTCGTATTGTGGCTCTTCTTCTTAGAGTCAACATAGTCACACACCGTCTTCAAAAATGTATAAATCTCATCTTCAATCTCCGCGAATGACTCGCACTGGGTCAACAGTTTAATAAGCTCATGCTTCTCGACAGCTAACTCATTTGGACCATGATCCAGATGCTCAATGGCCTTTAAGATCGTGCCGATCAGCTCAAACATAAGAAGCTTACCAAGCTGAAGGGATAACGTACCATCTGATACATTCGTAACGATCAGCTCGCTGACGGCCTCCATGGCCTCCTCGTACTGACCCGTTTTAATATGATTAATTAACTGGCGCTCCATATCAAGCGGATAGTACAATTCATTCTTCGGCCGTTTGATCCGATCGTAAGTAATAATTTGACTGGGACCAATGACGAATTTATATTCTAGTGCCTCCAGCGCCTCCTCAAATCCATGCGGGATACCCGCCAAGGACGGATGGATATCGCTGATACCTATCGTCAGCTGAATGTAAAACTTCTCTTGCATGATGGTCTGCGCCTCTTGAGCTGCCTCAATCAAATCCTGTTTTGCAAGAACTTCATCTAATCCTTGTACATTGACTAGAAAAGCGACCATGCCATCCACTTCGGTCGTGAATGCGGTATGCTTTCGTCCGATTAACTCTTCAGTGATGTTCGTTACGATATAATACACGTATTGCAATTTGGACTCCGCATCGCGGTGACCGCTATCTGCAAACAGTGCAGCATAATCACCGATATGAAACAGCAATACAGCAAATCGGTTCGTCTCGAACCGCATGTGAAACGATTCCATGGACTGAGCCAGCGCAGAACCACTTTCTACTCTACCTTTCAGTAATCGTGCCAAGAAATGGCTTCGCAGTACATTTTGCTGCATCTTAATAGTTCGATCGGCCGTATCTTGCAAAGCTTCTTTCTCCGACATGAAGGATTGAAGCAATGAAAATTCATTTCCAATGCCTTCTAAATTCAGTTTCACCTTCGGTGAAACCAAATCTACCATACGACGGATAGGCATATAATGTCTCCGCGTCAGCCAAATGGACATTGGCCCCCCGACAAAAATACACAAAAATAAACCCGCATAAATCCAATTGCGCAGCTGACTTACCTTGGCAGAATAAATTTCCGTTGGAACGATGGATACATACTTCCACTCATTTTCAACCGAAGTAACGTAAGATACCGTCACTTCTTCCTTGTTCCATTGCTGGTTAAACGAACCTTCCGCAGAAGTGATCTGCTCGACATTCATATCGGATATATGCTCCGATTTACCTGCAATCATTATCGGTTTGTTCGTAGAATCGAGAATTAGCACAGTGCCTGCTTTGGCAATTTGAATATTCGAGATGGCTTCTTTCAATCGATCTGTATTCAACATGACAACAAGAGATGCTGGTGCTTCGTTCATATTCTGAATAGGCAAGGATTGCATGTAGACCATATCAACTGGAGATAATTGAAGAAAATTCCCGAAATAGGGTTGCTCAATTAAATCGCTCCATTGTTTCACTGTTATCCCCTTACTCTCGTGGAGTAATTGAAAAAGGAGCTCGGCTTGATTCATCGTCGAGGTTGTCACGCCGAAACGCTGTTTCTTCATATACACGTACAATTCTTTTATATTTCCATTCGATATCGCATACGATCTTAGCGAGTTGATGATATCCAATGTCTCTGTCTTCGCCTGTGAATTGTTAAAATCAGCATGATTAACATACTTTATAATCTTCGGATCCAGAGAAAGCTGCAGCCCCATCTGTTTAATATCTTTGAATTGATTGTCCAGTGATTGTTTAACCTGATTGAGCAACGCTTTATTGGAACGGATAACCTCTGAGCTCAATAAATGCTGAGACTGAATAAGAACTAACATCGTGATGAGGATGGGAATGCACAGAATCGTTAAATTCGAGTAAAGCCAAAATAAAAATACGCTCCGCTTCACAAAGAAGTCCTCCCTTACTCTTGCTGTACGTCGTATTATCCCATCTTCATCAGCGCATGTACATCTACAATTTTTGTTTCATCTTCATTTTTATTGATTTCAGTTGTTATTCTTTGATAGCACCGATCATAACTCCTTTTACAAAGTATTTCTGCAAAAAGGGGTAGACGATCAATATTGGCAGTGTGGCCACCATGATTGTTGCGTATTTAATACTCTCTCCAATGGCTTGCGTGTCGTTTGTGTTACCTGTTCCTGTTGTCATCGAATCTGTACTGTTCTGTACGAGAATTTCCCTAAGAATGAGCTGTAGTGGAAACTTCTCCCGATCTTGAAGAAACAACATTGCATTGAACCAGGAATTCCAATGAGCAACTCCATAGTAAAGCACCATTACAGCAACAACTGGCATAGACAGAGGCACTACAATCTGGAACAAAATGCGATATTCGCTTGCACCATCAATTTTCGCCGACTCTAGCAGCCCTTCAGGGATTGCTTCGAATGATGTTCGCATAATAATCAAATTCCATGTACTGACTGCTACGGGAATGATAAGCGCAAGCAGACTATTCCCTAAATGCAAGTAATTATTAATTAATAAATAGGTCGGAATTAATCCGCCGCTAAAATACATGGTAAAGACGATACCAATCATCAAAAACTTTCGAAGTACAAATTTTCTGGAAAGTGCATAAGCTCCGATTGTCGTAAAAAATAGGTTAATCGCTGTTCCAAGAATTAGAATAATTAATGTATTCCCATAACCTGTCAAGATATTCGGGTTATCTATGACCTTTTGGAAAGCACTGAGATTAAAACCAAGCGGTTTTAACAGCAGGCCTGTATGTTGGATAAGCAAATTCGAATCACTAACGGAAGCCATAAGTACATAATAGAACGGGTATAACGTACAGACGATAAGCAATAACATTAAAATAATATTACCGATATCGAATAAACGTTCAGATGCGCTTACTTTCATGTAAAGTTCCTCCTACCATAACCGGCTCCCAGAGAATCTGCGGGATAAGCTGTTTGCGCTAATAAGTAAAATGAAATTAATCATCGATTGGAATAACCCTACGGCTGTTGTATAGCTATAATCATTTCCTTGTGCAAGACCTTCACGATACACGAATGACGAAATTACATCTGAGGTCTCATATGTATTGGGATTATAAAGTAGGACAATTTTCTCGAAGCCTACCTCCATCAAACCGCCAATTCGAAGAATTAGCAATATCATAATCGTTGGAATAATTCCCGGAAGCGTTACGCTCCAAATTTGTCGGAATCTTCCTGCCCCATCCACACGAGCAGCTTCGAATAACTCTGGATTGATCCCACTTAGAGCTGCCAAATAAATAATGGACGACCAACCAAGCTCTTGCCAAATCCCAGTACTGATGAAGATCGTTCGGAAATTGTCCGCAGCATTCAATAGTGATGAGTCCTGACCGCCAAAGAAAATAATAATGGAGTTCACAAGTCCACCACGGTTCGTAAAGTCAATAATTAATCCCGCAATAACGACAATGGAGATGAAATGGGGCAAATAAGAAATCGTTTGTACGACTGATTTGAACAGCTTCAGACGAAGTTCGTTCAGAAGAATCGCGAGAATAATAGGTGCAGGGAAACCGAATATTAAGCTATAAAAGCTGATCAAAAACGTATTTTTAAGTACGCGAACGAAATAGTAGCTTTTGAAAAAAGCAGTGAAATGCTGAAATCCTACCCAATCACTTGCCCAAATCCCTTTCGCGGGACTGAAATCTTTGAAAGCAATAACTGCGCCGTACATAGGAAAATATTTAAAAATAAAGAAATACAGCGCAACCGGCAGTACCATCAGGTAGATTGCGCGATTTTTTCTCAAGTCAGCTGTTAGAACCTGAATGGACTTCGCCATGTTCTCACTCCTTACTGTTATATAAGAAGGGGAGGCCTTACCTCCCCTATCCATCGTTCAATTAACGTTTGTTGTAGCGATCCAGTGCCGCTTGGTTAATTTCTACAGCACGGTCGATGTTCATCTTTTTCACTTGCTCTAGCGTATTTTCATAATCTTCAAGCTTTGAGGAGCCCATGATTGTTTTGGTAACTTGTTCTTTCAATAAGGTCGATACATCGTTCATAATCTTTGCTGATTCCTTCGCTTCTTCAGGTGTAAGCACTACCGGAGGCAGCATCACGTTATACGCATTTTTCGCATACTTCGCATAGATATTCACAGCATCTTTTTGTTCTTGTAGTTGATAATATTGCTCATTGTAACGGTCATCGTCCAAACCTGTGAAGGAATAGTTGGCAATAAAATATTTAGCCATCGCTTGAGGAATTGGCAAGTTGTCCGAGTTTTTCAAAATCATATCTGTGTACTTAGGCTGGCCGTCTACTTTCTTGTAAGTTTGACCTTCTATACCGAAGTTTTTGAGTATTGATCCTTCATCACTAAATAAATAGTCCATTGCTTTGACGGTTTCGGCAGCATGCTTATTTGCACTTGTAATAACCGTCCCTACATTATCATATTCCCAAGCTGCTTGAACGAATTTAGGCTCATCACCTTTTTTCAATACAGGATATTGTACGGCAGCAAGCTTCGCTTTTGGATCAATTTTCTGCAAGGATGGCATATAAGTTCCTAGGCTTCCTCCAATGTAACCGAAGAATGCGCCTGCTTTGCCTGAAGTTATTTTCGCATCCATCGTTTTGCCATCATTGGATGCGAAATCCGGATCGATCAGGCCATCTTTATACCATCTCTGCATTGTTGTTAGATATTGCTTATATTCCGGTTGCGTCGGTCCGTACTTTACTTTGCCATTATCTACATAGAAGCTAATTCCCGGGAGACCGAATGCGCCTGCAAAATCAACATTTGAAATCGTATTTCCTTTATTCATTGTGAAAGGAATTGCACCCTTCTTTTCCTTAAACGCTTTAAGCACCGTTTCCCAATCGTCCATTGTTTCTGGAGCTTTCAATCCAAGCTCATCGAGCCAATCTTGACGAATCATCATGCCGGAGAACGTTTTGAATTGGCCGTATTGACCTACTCTCAAGTGAGGTAGCACATAAATATCACCGTTGTCCGCCTTGATTTGCTTCGCAATCTGAGGATTAGCATCCAGAATCTTTTTCAAGTTGGGTGCATTCTTCTCAATTAACTCATTTAGTCTAATGATCGTACCATCTTTAAACATTTTCGAAGTTCCGCCCTGAACATTACTCCAATTCCACAGCATAGAATCTGGCAGATTATTAGAAGCAACCATGACACCATACTGCTGCGTGTGATCCGAAGTAGTACTACCTGATGGATGTTGAAAATCAAACGTTACATTGGTTTTCTTCGCCCATTCCTGCACCATAGGCATTTCATTCATGCTCTTTACTACAGCCAATGCATTTCCATTTAGCGGTGTCCATAATGTCACCTTCACTGGATCTTTAGAAACTGATGACGTTGCTGCTGGAGCTACACTACCTGCCGCCTCTTTCGTTGCTCCTGAGTTACCGCAAGCAGTTGCCAACGATAGTACTAGAATGGATGCTAATACTGGCAAAACGGTTGAACGTAATTTTCTTTTCATGGATACACTTCCCCTTTTTAGTTATCTGACACTCCCACGGTGAAGTGGACTTGTCCTGTGATTGGAGCATACATCACGTTTATCCAAATCGTATATCGGCGATTTTTCAGTCGTATTGTTTTCTTCAGAATTGTCATCGCTTCTTTTTGTCGTATCCTCATTTAATGAGAAAACGCTATAATAACAGGCACAATCATTTTATCATCGACGATTCAATATGTATTGTGAATGAAGAAAAGCCCTCATTTTTCTGCATGTCACAGAAAAACGAGGACATCTATCCTATCGTTTAAGGCAGAATTCGTAAACCAGGTCTACTCGTAGCCGAAGCGTTCTCTTTCGTGGCGTAGCTCACAAAACTGCTCGATCCGCTGGTTATGGAAGAAATCTCAATGCCCACCTGTTTGCTTGTTGAGGATAAGGCATCCCTCACTTGATCTGTGACATCAATCCACACGCTATTCCCAGCTGCTGGCACTTTCCACTGTGCGATAAGCTGACCCGATGCTGGCTTATTGTTCCACGTCAACGCGCTCTCACTCCAAGGCTCCGTCACCACTTTGGCCTGATGATCAACCTCAGTATCCGGCGTTCCCGTTGGAGAAATCATAATCGCCGCTTGCGAGACGGTGCCTGTGTAGGCAGAAAGATCAAATTGCAAAAAAGCATTCCGGATATAACCTGCGGTATCTTTTTTTACTTCCATATAGCTAGTGCTACTATAATTCGTATTCGCATAACTGCCATCCCGCACCCAAGCGTCATCATGAGCGGATACGATTGTAGGAATCGCTGTGTTGAATCGAGCGTGGAACGTTTTCCCATAGGAGCCGTTCACGTCAATAGACAGCTTCAATGTCGGACTATATTGCGTCACGGTTATGCCATTATCCAGAAAAGCCGCGTTACTATAACTTCGATTCAATTCCACTTCTATCGTTCCTGTATTCGCCTGGGTTGGATCGGATAGGGATAAATCGAGTGTTCCTCCTTCTTCTTTGACCATCACGGACGATTTCTTATTAACGGTTATAAGGCTTCCACCGTTCCCATCGCCAATTGTTTTGCTGCCATCCGTCCAAATGTTAGCCCCAACGATATTCAAAGTCTTTTCTTTGACGGCTTGCGCGCTCGAAGTATTCTCTAAAATCACAATATCCGGATTAGCCGCATAGCTCTGAACTTGAGCACTGCTAGCATTAGGTAAGGTTACATAACTATAAGTGGCATTGCTTGGATTCGTGCCATGATCCAGCCACATGGTCATATAATTGGCCGTAATAGGCTCTTTGTAATTCGTTAATACGAGCTTAGGACGATAAGTGGCGTTTGCATGTTCCCGACTAGCGTAGTTGACCCAACTATTCGAATCAAAGGGAGAAGTTGCGTAAATCCGCAGTGAAAACACGTTCTGATTGTTCGCCAGCGCTGTTTGGAGTGCACTTGTAACATCAATGTTAATCGGGATGCCAACCTGCATGCCACTCCATCCCTGAATCGGATTCAATGAAACAGAACTAGGCTTGTTTGCCCATAGTAAGCCTGATTCAGACCATGAATTGTCCGATACCCACTCTGCTTTATGCTGAATCGGATTAGAAGTTGGACCTATTGCAGCGGGTACCAACGTGATTTGAGCGCTATTGAATGTAGCGCCATTCGGTACAAAAGAGCTCACATCGAACTTAACATAGCTCTCCCTTGCATAACCGCCTGAATCATTCTTCACCACCAATGTTGATTCAGTTCCATGATTGGCTTCATTTTGACGGACATAAGAATCCTCCGTATCGAAAACGGTGTATACATTCGGTGTAGCCTGATTAATTTCGTTCCATGTTCCGGTTCGTACTTCACGCTTGGCAAGGAGTGTAGTATTACTTGGGAAATAATAGCCGACACTGGAGCTATCACCACTCGTATTTCCCTGTAATTGAAGCCAATTTGTTCCTGTTAATGCTGCCGACCATCCCAAAGCAGTCGATTGGGCATTTCCATTCACTGTCAGTGCGTTGCTCCCATCAATTTTCCGATTCTCAACAATCGTTTCTACTTTACGCAGACTACCATCCCAACCATTACCCACCTGCCCTGAATTGGTAATGCCTGCACCTAGCGCAACAATCTCATTGTCGAAGGTGAACCAAGACTTCTTTGCAGTCAGGCTAGACGGCGTAAGTATAGCTCCTCCGGTACCAATATCTCCGGGAGATTTCAAATCCATACCTGTCGCGCCGTATAAACCAAGAAGCTCCGAGCCGCCTGTCCATGTGTTTGGACTCAAATAATTCAACCAGTTGCTGCTGGTGGTTCGTGTCTGGGTATCAATGGTTGTTCCCGGGAGACGATATGGATTCACCGTAGGCCAATAGTTATCGTATTGAGCAGTATCCGAATTATATAGATACGTCATTCCATCGCCGGTATACCAGCCTTTCACGTTATTTTTGTTCCCAGATTCGTACTTGTCTACACGCTTGGATGACATACTTATCCCGTAACCATATCCTGGTCGTAATTGAACCACACGATCTTGGTTTGGGTATTGAAACTGTCCGAATTTCTCTCCTCTGGAAGGAATCGTTAAGTCATTCATAATAGCTTTCAACTGAAAGTATTGATAGATGGATGCTGTAGACATGATTTGGTTGCTGCTATCTAACGTAATCCAATATTTTAACATGCTCTGAATCGCTTGCTTCGGATTCGCCGGGTACGCGGCCCCCATAAGTTGATTATCCTCAGGAGCTGAAATTAATAAATAGCATATAGATGAAATCAGTCCTTTTCCCGTAAGAACAGGGATCATATCCTTCACACCTAACGAGGGACCAAAAGCAATATTTCTCCCTCTGACCATATCCATGACATTCCCGTTATATATAAACGGCTCGACGGAGTCAAACACCCATTTGTAAGCATGCCATTTATTAGGATCCGTTACATCCCAACTTGAACCGCTGAGTATATACAACAGGATCCCAACATCGTTGAGCAGAGCAGTTCCGTACCCACCAATGTAGGGTATCGTTGCGTGCTGGATGAATGAACCGTCCGCATAGAAACCGTCACGAGCCGAAGTCCCCAATGCTGCCGAAGGAGCAACATAGCTAAATACACTACTAAGCGAATCGCGAGCATTCGTAATCTTGGCTGCTTCTTTAACGATAATGCCTCTATAAGCAACCCCAATCGCTTGATCCAGTAGGTTGGCTCCTGTCATAATTGGACTTCCGCTTACCGTTCGGGCGGTTGCAGTAGGAATAAAGCGATTTACCGCATTCATATAATTGGTAATTTGTGTGGAGGTCAAGTCGTTATACATTAGAATAACCGTCTTCGTCAGCAATTGAGGCACACCAATCTGCCAGTGAAACCAGTTACCATACGTCGTAACCGTTGTATTATATTTCTGTACATACAGCCAATCGAGTGCACTAATCACGTCTGCTTTTAGCGCAGCATTCTGATAAAAAGTAGATCCAGGTGTATAAAGGGTAGTAATCATCGCATATAAACGTCCGTAAGATAGAGAGATATCGCCGGAATTGGTAAAGCTATCCGTGCTCGTAAAAGGTAAGTCGATCCAAACATACGTGCGACTCACACTGCGATTCATGAGATCCCAATACCCTTTGCCACTGGAGCAAGGAGCCTGTGAAGCTGAACATGTGGAGACCGTGCTATCCATCTTAGTAATTTTGGTCTGGAGAATGACATCAGTAACAGGCAACGAGTACATCTCATCGCCAAGCAGCAATCGTTGAAGTTTGGCTCTCAATCCATCATATTCGTCACTTGCCTGCGCAGTCTGTGGATGAGCACCGAGGGTCGAAACAAACATGACAACCAAGCATAGAAACAGAATATTAACCGATCGATGCAACTTTAACATATTAATAATCCCTCCTCTATTTAAACTAGCTTTCGCTATTAAGATAGTTTGTAAACGCTTTCTAGTAAATCGGCAATTTTTTCCGAGTCGTTTATTTTTGCGAAAATGAGCTTGGTGTTGGGCATTCATACCTAAATATTCGAGATATTCGTCAATCCCCGATAACTATTCCAATACTAATTTTCCATCGAACTTTTTATAAAGTTGAAACTGATATAACTTCCAATTTTGTTTTACCATTGGTGCTTTTGAATCATGATTTAAAAAATCACCTACGTTAATATCCTCGAAAGCACGTCCTTCTATCGTCCAGAACTCTTTACTTAAGTATTGTACTCTTCCAACAACAACCGCTTCAATTCCATTCATCCCTCAGTTTCCTTCCGTGAGATAGGTTATCGTACCTCTTTACATAGAGAAGTCAACCAGTCTCTTCTCATATTGCTATTGAGCCACCATCGATAGAGACTAAAGTAACCTTAGCTACGATAGAAATTCCCGTTAAAACTCCTATTCTTATAAATGCGTCTTTTGTATCTCCTCTAACAAAGCTGACCAATATGTTGGTACTTTGAGCTGGAACAAAAACAACAGGAAAACATGAAATGATGTCAAGTCCGTGTCGTAAATCATTTAGTCTCTCTTCATTTGAGTACGCTTATCATTCCCTATAGAGTTTCGGTAAAACTGTTGCTGCTACCAATGACTAATTCTCCAAAAATATATTAAATAGAACACCTCCATAAACAACTAAATGGAGGTGTTCTATTCAATTGGACTAATTAATTAACATTATTATGACTTATCTCGTATTAGAGCAATAAATATTATACCCTGTACTAGTAATGATATTGAAAGTAAGCTAGGGAAAAACATGCTAATTACAAATGGAGTCACAATTATAACGGTAATATATAACCATGTTCTTATTCCCAACCCTCGTCTCCATTTTCCTTCAATAAGTATATTAAAAATTGAAAGCAAAAAGAGACAAGAGATCAGTATAGTCAAGTAGCTTGCCATCACATCTATTTTTGATATTAGAGTAGTTGCTTTTGAATAAGCCGAAAAATTTGCACCTAATATTAATAAAATAATAATGACCGTAAATAAAGGCCAAAGTGGTCTTAGAACTTTGCAATAAACGCAAAAATTTGGTCTAACATTAGAGTTTTTCCGCCAAAGGTCGATATCTTTTCTAGCTCTGAAGTTATTAATTTTTTTAGTGTTAGAATTGTCGCATCAGAACGATTTTCATAAAATAAACGGATCTTTTGTTTTATTTCCCAGGGGAGATAACCATAGCCTTCGCCGAGCTTTTCAATCAATTTATCTTGACATAAACGATCTTTTTCACTTTTTTCATAAATAACGATAGCTGCTTCAATTTTTGCTATTACTTCTCCTCCCTTTATCTTAATAGATTGAGATTGCTTATCTTCTTCAGAATACATATTAAAAAATGTTTTGTATAAAAAAACACAAATTCCAATAAAGAGTGAAACATAGAACTTTGAACTTGCGTCTAAATTATTAAATTGAAAATAAAACTCCCTAAGATCCACTAGCTACACTACCTTTGCTAATCAATATTTGTAGCATTCAAATTGTCTGTACCTATATTTCATTTTGGATATATTAGTCCTCAAAATCACTTTCATTTAAAATGCTCGGATAATTTATGACCAGTTTGCTGAATGAGATGAAACAGTTGTTCAAAATCTCTAACAGTAAATTCATTAGCACTTTTTTTTGCAAAAGACTCTCCTTTGTATTCAAATCCTTTGATTTGAATGTCATTATCCCATTCAACTAAATCTACGTGATATCCAAAAGGCACTAATTTTCTATGTTTAGTAATATTCACATACCCATTTAAATATTTAAACTCATTCGATTTCTGAAATTGTTCTAATTGTTCAACCACTTTTGAAGCAATATTTACTTTACTCATCAGTTCATATATTTTAGAAAGACTAATATCTCTTTCATTTTTAATAAATGATTCCAATTTCAATGAAAAAAATAGTACATGAGCAAAAATATCCGCTATTGAATGCAATGATTGGGCAAATGCAATGATATGTGCCTCAGCCTTAAAACAAGCTTCAGAAAACTCCTTTCCTTCAGTCGTTCTAGCTGCTTGGTTTAAGGCTTTTCCAACTGCATTAACCATAGGATGAAGATCGTCACGAAATGTTTCTAACAAAATTCGTTGATACTCTCCAGCATGATATTTACAAATATTAATTTTCCATACTATACCGTCCAACGATGTATTCAATTTTTCTAACGCATCTTGAGAAAGATGGGTTTTAATCAATTCCCGAAATTCAATTATGTTCCAGGATACATTTTGCATTTTGGAGCTCCCCCTTTCCAATTATTATTCATATACAAGTTCTCAAAATTTCTGTTTGTATCAACTTAATGGCTCTCTAAATTAATTAAATAGTAATTTGTGAAATATTATAATACGACTTTGGCCGCGGGCATCTTGTTAACAAAATCAGATGTTTTGTGAAGATGTAGTCTTGATAACATATAACAGTTCTTTATGCTGCTGCAACCACTTTTAATTCTATTCTATTTTCAAAAAACCGTTGGTTCAGCTGCGATACGAGATCTAGGTCTCTACCTCTCAGTTTAAACAAAGTTATTGGGAGGTAGTGTGAGAACATATCTCCAGGGTTTCCCCCATAAAAGCCCTTTGTTCTCCTCGCTACCGCAATCTTATATCAAAGCTAAATTAGCAAACTATATTTCCATGGTTTTTAGAGGGCTTCATTTTTCATCAACCTTAGGAAGTTGTTTTTGGATATTCTCGAGTACATTTAGTGCATGAGCAAAGAGATTTATCAGCATTATCATACTTTACCACAGTATTGACAGCAGGGACTTCCAAAAGTATTAACGGCATTATCAATTAAATCATAAACTTTGAATATTAACTATTAATTGATTTGATACAAACTTCATCATTTATTTTAACAATAATTATTACTATTAATTTCAAGAAGATCAAATAGTTTAATCTATGTAGCTCATCGTCATTTGTTTGTGTTCCATGTAAGTAACTATTACGCAAATCTAACGAATTACTAAACTTAGATTTGTTTAAGTGATAGTCGAAATAATCCTGCTCACCTTTATTAAAGAGTTTGTTATCGGTGAGAAATACATTTTCATTAATAAGAATATCAATCTCATCTCTTAATTCGGGGACGCAATTCCAATAACTAATTACTTCATTGAAATACATGTCAGCAAATAGATTTATCCTAATTGGATTTGTAAATCGCAAATATCCATTTTTGTCTTCTTCAACTAACTGATTATTGATAAGCCATTGAATACGATTGATCTGATACTCTTGAAAATCATTTAATTTAACTCTTTCATTACTTAATAATTGATAAAAGTTATTATATTGTTCACCCAATCTCGGTAAATAAAATATTGTGCTTTGGTCGGAGAAAAGAAGGTTTGAAGCAATATCAAATATGCCCTGGACGGAATACACATATTTTTTTTCAATACAAGTATTGCAGTCCTTGAAGAAGGTATGGGATGAGGATACCTGTAATAATTCTTGATCAATCACACCATCTTCCAAATAAAGGTTATATTGCTTTAAGATTCGGTCAATTTCTGGTAATACTGCTCTACACTTTTCAAAATAAGAGGACGCATCTGTTGGCATCTTTACAATAAAATTGCTAATCCCAAATTCTTTGGATAAATACTCCGTAAAGAACCACTCAATCATATCTTCTATCCTAATATGATAACTATTTAATACTTGCACATAACTTTGCATTTGAATTGTTGCCATCATATCCTTATGTCTAAATGCTGAAGAGATATTATAAAAATGTTGTGATCTAGTTATAAGAATTCTTTCGAAAGTTCCTATTTCATTTGATAGATTGACTAAGTTTAGCCTCATTTGTAAATCAAAAAACTCATAAATATAAATAAAGTTATTCCATAAGGTATAGAAATCTAGATTATTTTCAATCCAACTTCGATTTACACTACATTCAGAAACTAAACCATTTCGACTATAAATAACAGCTTCTTCTTGATCTGCAGGGTATTTTATTGTCACACCTGTTTCAATTCCATTTTTTCCATCAAATATCTTATCTATCTCTTCTTTGTACCTTCGTTTAGCTTTTAACTTAAGCCTGTCTCCGATTTTCAATTCGTTATTACTCGGAAAATTAACAATCATTTCAAGATGATTTATATTTGGACGTTCTGATTCGATATAATTTAGCACTATTTTTTCTTTATCGTTATCTGTTAATGAATTAGGTAAAAATGTTATATCCCCCTTTTCATTGTTATAAATGTATTTGTGAAGTAAAATTTCTGCCCCTGTACTATCTTGTAACATATGATTACGTAAAACCTCATCGAAATTATCTACTGTTTTCATATATTTTAATATTACCGAGTAATGAAGATTGCTTTCTTTTAGGAAGCTTCCAAATTCCACGTTTTCAATGTGTTTATAAATATTGTATTTATCTATTAACTCCCAAAAATCTTCTTTATAACTTATGTCAACATCATTATATAGACTTAAAAAATTATACGATTTGTTAAAACCAACATATTTGCCGATTACTCCTTGTATTATTTTTATTACTTCATCATCAATTTTTCCTTCTGTCTCTGTTTTAATTATATTTTTGAAATTCTCAACAGAATAAAACTTGATGATGTTGAAGTATTCAAGTATTCTATTAATCTCATCCTCACCAATAGCAACACTATAACAATTAGCAAATTCAATAATTCTGCTAATATTCATTCCGCTTGTCATATCATACTCCGAATAAAATTTAATCCGCTCCATATTTTTACTCCCATCTACGAATAAATATTCATATATCCATTTATCTCACAAATAACTAAGCGCTTTTATAAGCCTATTTTATAGGAAGTACTACAGAAAAGCCCCTTAACGCATACAATTTAAATTTGAATCATAATATTTTGGTGTGCATGTTGTCATCTCACTTCGAATATCATCATTTGAAGTACCTCTACAGGAACTCCTTTACGCAAACGAAATTTGGATACAACTTTTCCATTTTTTTATCCATTGCTGAAATATATCTTGGGCTTTATCCAAGTCCGTCAAATTTGTTTTGAAGGTTAACGTTACGAAATTTGTCCAACGGTTCCAATTCGCTTTTACAAGCGCCTTAAATTCGTTCAGTCGCCTTGCCTCGTTGTCTTATCTTGCCTTCAAAATAGCAAGTAAACCAAATAGTGAAACCAGACAATGAAAATGAACAAGTACTAAAGCATATCATCCAACGGCTGATATGCAAGATTGAAGTAGATGCGGAAGGTAGCATCAAGATAATCTCAATATCACCGCCCCGCTTTCGTTGGGGCATAAATCAAGCGGGGGACATCAATCTCCCGCCCATTTAAGTAACAATGAACTTTCCACATGTGACGAGGTGACAGGGAGTATAGGGCTAGCAACGGAATGATATTTGATCACTTAAGGGGCGGTTAAATTAACCCGCCCCTTCTTTATTCCATTTTATTTCATCATAAGCGAAGTGGGATGTAGCTTTAGTTTATCTAGAATTCTAAGTTCCTCTTCGACTACGACACCATTCTCTTCTATGTGATGGTAAAGCTTATCAACAATATCATCATTTCTTCCAATATTAATTGGGTGGTACATAGTACCAATAAACATATAGTCTCTCTCTAACTCCCTAGTTCTCAATTCAGCCTTACCATCGAGTACGACAGATTTCTTATCAATCTCAGCAACACCATCATCATACTCACCTCTTGTAATATACCTATCATTGAACCAAGCCGCTTCTTCATATTTATAAGATTGATTCCCATAAATCCCAAAGCTAGGCATAGGAGCGCATTGTAGCAATATATATTGATGATCTAATGAATAGCCATCTTTCTTTATCCATATTTCTTCAATTCTATGTTCTCCGTAATCTATAATCCAAGTATCTTCATCTAATTTCCTAATTTGATTATTAATAGGACAATTTGAGGAACCTTGCGTCCACCAAAGCCTTAATACATCAGCATTTTCTGCAAGCATTTCAAGCACGTCATTTATCTTTTCCTTGTCAGTCACTCTAATAATCCCAGTTTTTCCCGGGCATGCCAATCTTAATATCTCATCAAATTTTCTTAGAGCTTTCAAAACTTTTTCTTCTTCAGATTCCATTCTCTCTGGTGGTTTAAATGAACTATCCAGTAAACCCTGCACTTCATTAATATCTTGTGGTCTATTTTTGGGATCTTGCTGTAATAGTTTGTCTACAACATTGTCAAGAGGAGCAAACGAGTAATTGTAACTACTTAGTAACTCTCTTCCTAATCCTCTAGAAGGAATGTCCGTCACTAACCATTGTATGATTTGTCCCAAAGCGAATAAATCCATTGTCGGTTTCGGATCAGGATTGAGATGGAATTGTTCCGGTGCTGAAAACCCAAAATTGGCTAGTCTCTCTCTTCTCTCTGTCTTGACCAATCTTTCATAATGATTAGGATCAAACCATGAAATTCCAAAGTCACTTATGACTATTTCATTACTGTCATCAATGAGAATATTTTGTGGTTTCAAGTCTCTATGAACAATATTATTGTTATGAATGACATTAATACAATAAAGAAGCTGATTAATAATATCTAAAAGAACTTCTAGATTATCTATATTATTTTTCTTTTTCCATTCACTTAAAGTAAGAGGATACTTCTTCATAACCATGTAAGGAAAAACTTCATTATTGGCTTGTAAATGCCCCATAAAATAAATTGGTACTACTGCTTGAGTATCTGAAAGTAAAATAATCTCTTTAATTTCCGTTAGGAATCTTAAATATCGTGAAGATCTCGTTTGCGAACAATCTTCAGCCAACACCTTCACAGCAACTTTACTCTTTCCCCAATTTGCTGAATAAACTAAGGCGTTACCACCCTGTCCGATTTCTTCTTCAACAGTAAGACAACCAAGCATAGTTTCAATATCTTTATTTACCTTCAAATAATCTCTTATGCTATTTTTATGATCATCAACATTCGACAACATAAACACCGCTCTTCCACTAGTTAGTTCTGTAACACCTTAATTGATTCGACATTATCCATCATTTTCCTTTATCAAGGTCTACCCAGTGCCTAGTACTTTATAATTAATCTCTTCCGCAAGGTTTACCCTCATCTTATCCGCACAAAATTTTCTCAATATGCTCTACCTGTACTTATAAGTCTACATTTATGATCTATTTGTCTTATCCTCTTCACTCCATTAATCTCTAGAATTACTAGATTCCACCGACAAACACACTTGAAATGTTATCTTCGCTTTCTCGAGTTATTTACTTTTATTAGCGAGATGAAATCCTTTCCCACTTCTTGTTATTTCATGACAACCTGTTCTTATAATGTCATCAAAAGTATTTAGGAGGTGAAACATGATTATCAAAAGCAATAGGCTGATGTTAAGAGGCTGCTTACTTTATGAATCTTTCTATGCGAACCATTTACAGAAAGGTTTATGAGGGAGAACTTCTTGCCTACAAAGTCGGGGGAGTTTGGAGACTATAACCACAACTTGTCTATGAATATATTCATCAAAACAAACGAGTGGGAGCGAATGGGAATGGATAGATACTACACGTTGTCAGAAATAGCTAGAATGTTGTCCAAGAGAAAATCGTGGCGGTTCTTTACCGGAGATTCTGTTTGGGGTTGGGTAAGAATAGAAGATTACATGTCGAATTAGTCCCTCCAAATGTTCAGTCATAGGGAAAATCTTCGAGTAAAATATCTCAAACATTCCACTCCTAATAACGATGACCAATATGATATCATATAGAGCACTTCCAGTGGCTTTGGGGTAGCACACGTTTAATAACCGCCTCTGCGTTCACAAATAGGTGTTATCCCGTTAGATTGATAGGTAGTTTATTTGGAAGTGTGCTTCATCCTCAGATTCTACAAACATTTGTAGCCCCGTCACAGTCGCCTTAGAGCGAGGTATTCATGACAGAGATGTTAATAATATACATGCACGTGGTAAAGTCGTACCTGAGCCTACCTATGGCAAGCCCTTCTGTTTCTGCTTGTAACGGCCTTAATAAGCCCTATCGTCTTCAACAGGGCCTTTGTTGCACAGGATCACAAAAAAATAGAAATAGGACAGTGTAAAACAACACTGTCCTATTTGATTGCACCCCAGCCAAAAAAAGAGGGATTACGAGGCGGTCAACGGCTCCTGAGTCAATCGTTCAACCAACGAACGGCTCCAGTCGGTTGGTAAAATGACTGGCAATTTAGCTTCATGAAATCTAGACCATTTTTCCCAATCCAAAAACCGTTGTTGGAGGCTCACTAAATCGCACGGGATTAACTTTTCGGAATCATCGGGGCGGTAGTCACGAGAAATGTACATGTAACTCTCCGGCTGATGCGCGGTTTTACCGAAGATATACATGAAGGTATGACCGTGCAAGACGGACATCTCCTTGTACCATTGCATTTGAGCTTGATTGTTGTCATTACGCAACAGGTCTACACAAGTCTTATGCTCGTAAAAAATGGCATTCCCATTATAAAACTTCAGCCCTTCTACATCCCGAAGAAATCCCTTTTCCCACTTCGCCCTCAATTTCTTGAAGTCGATGAGAGTACTGAGATAAGTGAATTTATGATTAATTATCTCAGGTAGCTCAACCTCCTTGACACTAACACCGATGTGATTCAGCACGGTTGTAAGCTTATTAACCTCTTTTTCCAAGAATTGCTCTTGGTATTGATTTTTGGCTTTCATTACGAAAACTCGTTCTTTAATGGCTATCGCCTCTTCTCTGGGTATTCCCGCAGGAAAAAGAGATGCATAGAGCTAGAACGTTACCCCTGCTAAGAGTATGATTTTTCGGCATTTTTTTTGGGGGGCATTCATTTTCAGTCTTGACAGTTCTAAAACAATTAATCATAAAGTCATTTGAAAAATGTTCTATCTTAACTTCTAATTCATAGATTATAGTGACCCGCGCAACTGAGTGGAAAATTATAAGATGTACGCCTGAACTAAATTCCCCTGCTAAGAAGTAAATAAAACCATTCTCGCTAACCTGTGAGGATGGTTTTATTTTCGATCTGTTAAACCTTAATGTTGATAAACAGCAAATTACGAACGTTTGTGTATAATTGGAATAACAAATTCCCCGATTCCGTGAGAGTCAGCTCAAACGCAGCGGCAAGTCCAAAATGAGCGGTATTTCGCATGAGCAAGTTTGTGTTTTGGCCGTTCGCGACAGAACCAAAGCCATCGTATCCAAGGTATGACGAATCCTTAAAACTGAAGTCGACAAAGTGAACGGTTCCAAATTAACGTCTGACAACATGGGTCTACTCGCTTATTACATAATGAAAACAATTATTCTCACCAAATAATCTGAGTATCACTCTACGTACCCAGATTCAGCAGCGCCTCACTTCTAGTCATTGAAATAGCGTTTAGCATATTTTGAATAACGATAGGTGAAAAATGTGAACCATTACTATTTGAGCTACTGTTAAGTTTGAAAATGTGTTGTTTGAAAGAATAAAACTTAACAAAATCATTGTAAGAAAAACCAAACGGTCCTTTAATGTATCCTTTCACACTTAAGTGTTCGTATCCAAAATTAATAATAATACTTCCCCCTACACCGTTAAGTAAAAGAATAAGCCCACCTTAACCAAGGACAGCAGGTCAACGTTAATTCTCGTCGTTATTTCCGTTCCAAACTAATAGTTTGCAGCACTCCACAAGTGTCGTATGGCGGAAACCTCCCTGCTCGTCCAACAAAACTACATAGCTTCGTGTCCACAACCTCTTGTCTTTCTGGATGACAGCCACTTTAATTGCTTGTAAAATGATTCTGGGATTACTTACTTTAATTTTTCTTGTTTAAACTTCTTGGAAGTTCCTCATCATCCAGTCAAAATCCTATAAACACACAAATATTCTATTTATGTTCTGCTTTGTGATGAAACAAGTACTTACTTTTTATTATTGGAGGTTTACTATGAACAAGGTTCTAACAACAAATATTGAGCTCTTTACAGCTGCACTATCACAAACGTATGTGGTCGTTAGCAAAAACGATTTGCTCGAAAATGCAGGCATTATACGCGAGTATTGCGAAAATTATGTCAGAATCGGTGACTCTTGGTTCGCACGATCAATGTACCAATTCAACATTATACAGAGATAAATACCAAAGAAATAAGCAGCTAATTCCCTGAAAATCGCTTTACGCTCTTAGTTTTCTAGTAAGGCTTATTGTTTAAGTGAATGGGGATTTTTGTGTTTTTTACAGTAAATTGAACCCTTGTCCCAACTGAATATTAATTTACTTTTAAGAATTACAAAAAAGGGACACTCGCCAAATAGACGATATCCCTTTGGTTTGCATATAAGTGCCCAAGCTGACTACGTGCCCGCGCGCTGTTGTCTTTTCGTCACACTTTTAGTCTACATCAATCCACTCGTGACTAAATATAGCCTTTAATACATCCTTGTAGTTAATCCAGTCCCACTCATCAACTTCACGATCAATTCTAAATTCTCCTTGTTTACAGCGTGTCACAATGCCTGTAACGGTACGCATCTTATATTCACCGTATAAGGTGAGCTCCACCGACCTTTTGTACATTTGCGACTGACTTAACGTAGCTGAAATGTTTTGTACTTCTTGCTCATCGAGAACTAGCCTTTGGATACGATGCGATTCTTTCTGGCTTCCTATTGCTGACTCTTTATGTTGAGGAAGCATCATCCTACTAGATTCCCATAGACCATTCATTTCTAGTTTCTTACTCATCTATAGTGACCTCCAATTTTACTCGCTCTGTCTGTTGCAAGTCCTGCTTTCATAAGACTGGAAGCACGAACGATTGCTGTATTTCCAAATCGATCCTTTATGCCATCTACTACTCGATCAAGGTCACGTAATTTCTTTACATCTTCGAACAAATCAAGTTGAGTAACTTCTTCCACTGCAAGAGTTCCCAGTGTAACTCCTACCTTCCGTACGGGCAATCCGTTCCAATTGCGACGAAATATTTCACGTACAGAGTCGTAAACTTTCAACGTATGATTCGTATTCAGTGGCATCTTTCGTTGTTGACTGAAGCCAGTTGGAGAGTCATATGGCGAACACATACAGAAAACGTGAACTGTCCCGCTTGTAAAACCCTTCGATCTAGCATCGCGGCACACTTCTTCCGTTAATTCCAAAAGGACTATATCAACCTCTTCAACTGTCAAATAATCCCGAGGAAGCGTCATAGCGTGGCCGATCGATTTTGGTGCAATATCGAACGTTCCAGGCGTAACCGGACTATCGTCTAGTCCGTTTGCCGTTCTCCACATAACTTCCGCTTGAATATCCGATTGTTTCCCAAAACGTGCGCGGAATTTTTGTTTGAGTGTCGCCAGCGGAGTTTTAGCCACATGACCTATCGTGGTCATACCAAGTGCAACAAAATGACGCGTCATTCGTGAGCCAACTCCATACATCTTATCGATGGATAACGGCCAAAGGACTCGCTCAACATCATCTTTGCCTAGCGTAAAAATTCCACTAGCATTCTTCTTTGCAAAATTATCTGTTGCCTGCTTTGCAAGTATTTTAGTCGGTCCGATGCCTACTCGGATTCTTACGTTCATAGATGCAGCAACTTTCTGTTGAATCATTACTGCGAGCTCAGTTGGTGTACAGCCGAAATGTTTAAGCGAACCTGTCACGTCCAAGAACTGCTCATCAATTGAGAATATCTCAACTAGATCAGTATATTTTTCGTATATAGCTGTAATTGCGAGAGAGACATCAATATAACGCTGCATATGCGGGCGCATCACGATAGCATTTGGACACAGTTGCAACGCTTCACCAAGCCGTTGGGCCGTGGTAACTCCAAAGCTTTTTGCAATTGGACATGCCGCCAAAATAATCCCTGATCTTCTTGCGGGATCCCCAGCCACAACTACTGGCAGATTATCAAGTCCTGGATGAGTAGCCTTTTCAACGCTTGCATAAAATGACTGACAGTCTGATAGAAAAATTGTCCTCTCACATTTCTTGCTCATCTAAACGCGCCTCCGCATGTTCATCAGAGTAGTCATTAATTCTGCTTTAACTAAACTTCGTAGCATTGTGAAATAGTAGATGTATCCGCGGACTTTGTATTCTACATTAATACCGATAGCATTTGTGGTTGTGTTTAGCACTTTGATATCACGCTTTTTCATATTGTTCTTAATACTTTGTATTTGAGGGTAGATATCGCTCTCCACTTCTTTCAAATAAAAGAGAACATGGTTATATACGATTTTATCTTTATATATCTTCAGCTCCTCCATGTCCCTGGTTAACATATCGAGCAAAATGGGTAATAACGTATACTCTTTAATAATTTGAACATCCTCCGCATTCTCAACTCTTGATACAACACTCATCTTTTCACCACCATTATATAAAACATATGTTCGTATAAATTATTATATACCGAACACGTATTCGTTATGCAAGTACTAAAAATAAAAAAATCCCCACTGACCAATTACGGTCAATCAGGGATTTGCTATCTTTACTACTTCAACAAGTGGGGTTTTCTTCAATCAAAGACTAGTTACATCAATAAGCTCCGGAATGTGTCATTTAACGACAGCTTGTATTAATGCTATGCTAAGTTAATTACAAGGCTGCGAAGCCTAACTCGGAAATCATGACTCCGGGCTTATTCACCCCTGTGGTTCATCTTCCTTTAAGAGCGAAATATACTGGAAATGAGATAGCAGTTGCAATGCTCAAACAAACAAATGAACTAGGGATTACTATTTTTTTCATTTAACAAGACTCCTTAATTCCTCTAAATTCCATTAGTCACAGACTGCTCTAAGGTGTACCATTATTATGGGTGATGAAGAAAATGTTTATTCCTCCAATGCTTTTACAATACAGTAAAAACAACCTGGCATTTGATGACTCTGCCACTTTTGCCGAACTCAAGTGGGATGGCATAAGGTTGATTGTTTCTAATTTAGATGAACTAAATCTATATACAAAAAATACAAATGCAACAGCTAAATATCCAGAGCTACACAACCCGCCTATCCCGAAAGGGACCATACTAGATGGCGAAATTGTAGTACTTGATGAACAAGGTCGAGCCGATTTTGAAGCGTGTAACACAGGATTTCGATCCAGCAAGAGTAGAAAGCCAGTCGTATTTATGGCGTTTGATATCTTGTACCACCGCGGCGTAGATGTAACTAGTATGCCATTAGAACAACGAAAGCAGCTTCTTGAAGAGACTATGCAGGAAAGTGAAAACTACAGAATTGTACGGCCAATACAGGGCAGCACACAGGATTTCTTTAATATCGTATGTCAGCATGGGCTTGAAGGAATCGTGATAAAAAAGAAGGCTTCAAAGTATGAAACCGATTTACGATTATCGCGCTCAATTCGCTCGTGGTCATGGCAAAAGGTAATTAATTATCAAATAGCAGAAGTCTATATAACTGGATATAGCAAGAAGGAACATTCATGGCTACTTGGTTATCCCGACGGAGACAAGATTAGACCAATCGGTGCTTTGGAGTTGGGAATAACGCAGTCAGCTCGCCAATCCATGTGGCCAGTATTCCAGGCATACAAAAGTGGCGAGAGCAAAGATCACGTATTTGTCAAACCATTAGTTCGTTGTAAGGTAAAGTACCGGGACTGGTATAAATCAGGTTTAATGCGGTTGCCAGTCTTCGAGGAATTTATTGTTTAGGGGTTGAGGTCATGGAATACAAAGTAAAGCATAAGGTATCGGGCGAAGTTAAAACACTGAGTCATTTAGAGATTAATGACATGGTGTATAATGATGCTAAGCAGATAATTGTGTTTTTGATATAAGAATGGAAGCCTATATTTTACTTGATGATATTTATGAATAAAGTAATAATCAAAACCAAACAATTAAGCACAAAAAAGCCCTGGGGATGCTCCCTATGGGTTTATTCTTTTTGTTCGATAAAATTTATATCTTCATTTCATTCCTCGTTCTAAGCACCAACAGATGTAAAAATAAAATATTAGATTGATGTGTTGATCCCACACAACAAACTGCCAGAGTTCGTAAAATATTATTAGACTGACTCCAATAATAGAAACAGCGGCAGCCATGGACGAGAAAACAAAGTCCTGATACAACCATTAATTTCGCTTATTTATCTGAATAACATATTTTTTTTACACAACTTAAAGACGTTTAGGAGGTGAAAAAAATGTCTAATCTAAACAACAACCGTAATTCTCAAAATGTCTCAGAGAACATAAAGGATACCGCAGGGGCTGTATTTCATTCTGTTCATAAAGGGTTAGAAGCAACTGAAAATGCTGCAATGAATGCTGTTGATGCAACAACTAACGCAATTAACAATTTAACAAACAATGATAAGCGTTAATAGGGGTACCGCACGCGGATTACAACGTTAAGAACGTCTTATATGTGAAGTAGGTAAATCCCCCATTAATGTAGGCTACCATAAAGCAAAAAAGGCTGCCGCGGCAGCCTTTTTGTTATTCAACTATAGGTAACAATAGGTAAGCATTTGAAGTTATCTCCAGCTTTTTCCCTGTCCCACACGGAGCGTTCGCCGCGGGTAGGATTCATATAATAGTCCCATGTATCCGTGATTAAACGGTATCTCCTCTTCCCCATAGCATCTTCCTACGCAAAATTTTTAGCAATCATATCCGTAAAAGACTGCCTTTGTGTTTTAAAATAACTTCATGAGCTTGAGTTCATGAAGTTTTATTTTTCGGATTGGTGTGAAAACATATTTTTTTTTATTAAAAAGCGGCCTGGGGTAAGGCACATAATATAAAGAGTTTTTCGCATTTTTTTATCGGCTGACTTCAACACGTCGTAGCAATATGTTTTACTCGAGCCTTTTTTGTAAGTATTAGCCATTATAGAATAGCTTTGTTTTTGTACTAATAACCCTAATTGACCCTTAATTCCCCAACCAAGAAAAACAAGTTTTGCTTCTTTAATGGCTTTAGTGGTAAAAGACCAATTAATAGCCTCATATGCAAATTTTGATTGATTTAAATTACTACTCTTTCCATCAATAAAACTGGAAATGTTCACAACATATAATGCATTACACGCTTGAGCTTTAGCAACTTTTATTAACTGTTTCACTGTAGCATCAGTTTGATGATGTGCAGCTTTACTAGGATTCATCATTATCGCGGAAAGGATATCTCCTCCGGGTGCCCAGCGTTTTTCTAAAAAATAGCGCCGTGTACCATTTGTACTGAACACTGCACTTCCTGAAATACCTGCATATGCTCCACTTTGGAAAGATAATTGCTTACTTTAAGCCTATATTTTAAACCACAATTTTTATCCTCCCCTTCTAATATATCTACAATGGAAGTGGGTGTTTCTTTATCGAAGAATATAAGGATGATCTCTCGTTATCTATTGACTTGACGAATAATTCGTCCAGTCTGTTATATTGATTTCAAAAATATTCATAATTGATTTTTATCTAATACCATTAAGATTACTCCATCCTTTGACTTTCCCGCTTGCATTGAAATTAATGCTAGATAATCCATACATCCATGTATCTCCAGTTGCCGGAAGGTCAATAAGTGTATCGGGAGTTCCGTACAACTCAATTACTTGTTGTTCGGTTGAACCCTCTTGAATTGGGGCAGCGCCGGCGGTTTTTGAACCCATGAATGCTTTTCCGTTTTTGATGCTAGCCCATCCTTTGACATTTCCGCTTGTATTGAAATTAATGCTAGATAATCCATACATCCATGTATCTCCAGTTGCTGGGAGATTTATAAAAGTATCCGGCGTTCCCATGGCATCTACGACTTCTTGTTTGGATGAATTTAAAGTGAATGTAACATTGCCTGCTTTTTTATCGCCTAAAGTCGCTTTTCCGTTTTTGATGCTAGACCATCCTTTGACATTCCCACTTGTGTTGAAATTAATGCTAGATAACCCATACATCCATGTATCACCAGTTGCAGGGAGATTAATGATAGTACTCGGTTCTCCCATTACGGCTTTGACTTCATCTTTCGTTGAGCCAAGGGTGAATTGAGTTTGCGGTGGTTTTGGTTCAGGTGGTTTTGGTTCTGGTGTTTTAGTTTCAACCTGCTTTACTTCAGCCGGTTTTGGTTCAGGTTTTGAACCTTCTTTTTCTATCTGCTTCACGCTCACAGTAGCGGATTGCTCAGGAATGCTTTTACCTTTTTCGTTAATTGAAACCGGATCAGGCGTAGAGCTGGCTTCCGGAGTCGCGATGGGTGATTCACTGCTGCTTTTTACAGTGGATGCAGTAGGAGACGGGGTTGTAGTTGTATACGCCGTCAATGAAACACCACTTGAAGATGATTTCGTTTGGTTCCTAGCAAAATCTGAAACAACTAACGTAATAATCACCGTACCTAAAACAAGCGCAAAGGGTTTCCAGTGAAAACGAAAAACAGGTGCATGCCCCGCTCTCACATTTCCACTTGGTTCTTCGGGCTTATGATTTTCACTACTCGGTGCATTAAAACTAGTTTTTGAATCTGTGCAATGAATAAGTTTGTCATATTCTTTTCTTGATTTGGGATTGGATAAAATGTCATACGCAATTTTCAGACGCATGACATTCGCTTGATTTCCTGAGTCGAACTGGTTATCTCCTTTCATTTTTTTATGGTAAGCCATCCTTATTTCTTTTGTTGTAGCTGTTGTCGGAACGCCCAAAAATTTGTAGTAGTTATCCCGCATGATAAGATACCTCCGAATTAAGCGTCTAGATTTTGCGGTGAAGGAACATTGCCAGTGACCAAGTGTTTGAGCGCAACCAACATTTTGTAAGCGCCAAAGATAATAGGACCGTAAGCGACGAGGTAAGTCCCGCCGTCATTAGAGGCTTCGCCGTATGTAACTAGTGTGATGATGCCACCGATAGCAAGAAAAATTAGACCTATAAAGAATGGCTTTGCTGCTGCTTTTCGAACCGCTTCTTTCCTGTAATCCACACATGCACGGGCAATCGTCTCCGCGATATGTTCAGGGCATCCTTTTTGCATTAACAAAGGTGCAATTTGATTCCAACTGTTATTCTGAAAAGCCATTTCAAAAGCAATCGCATACATTTCTTCCACAAACATATTGGCAGCAGTTGCATCATCCATATGCCGCGACTCGTGCTGCGCAGCTTCGGTTTGGTCACCTCGTGCAGCATCATACTGTCTGCGAGATTCTGGGTTCGATAGCACTTCGTAGGCATAACTGATTCGTTTAAACCGCTCTGTAGCAACGTGAACATTGTCTCTATGTTTATCCGGATGCCACTTCATAGCCAGTCTGCGATACGCCTGTTTGATTTGTTCGTAGCTTGCATTTTTATCAATTTCCAAAGATTCGTAAAGCGTCCCAGATGACAGAGGCATTTTGCAAATTCCACATTTGGCGAGTGCTCTTTTTTCTGTTAAAACACGATTTTCATCACCGCAGTGTAGACAAGTAATCAATTCATAACTGTTCACTCTATCACTCACCTCACACGTGGAAATGGACTGTTTTTGTCAATTTAATCTCTACTGATTTTTTACCAGCAACGTCCACTTTGGCCATTTTATATCGGACTTGATCCATTCCAGCCGCGCATACATTGTGCACCTTTTAATTATTCCGATTAACTACTTCCGTACCAGCTATAAGGTCATGGAGACCTCTTTTACGAGCATGAAATGCTACCATGAAAAATCCTATACAAAAGAAAGCTCCTGAAAGGAAACTTGCCAAGTATCTTCCAATAGACCTGTCAAGTCTCAATCTATTACCATGGATATCCGTAATTTTTGCCCCAATAGCTGCCTTTCCTATCGTTCCTTGCAGGTTCGTTATGGGGAGTAAGATATAATACAAGGACACAACAAAGAATGGTAATACATTACCTTGGGCATGCAAAAACAAGGAGATTATCCCTAGAACAATCGCGTCAATAAATGTGGCAAACACTCGTCTCCAAAATCCCACTGAAGCTTTAATATTTGGATCCGAGGCATAATTATTAATGATAACGACTTTCTCATGTCCATCCTGTTGATTAAATCGTTCATGTGGCTTAATAGCTTGATACTTACTTTGTTCCATCTTATCTTTCCATTGTTTGAGTCTATCATTATTATTCGGCATGGGCTAAACTTCCTTTGATCAAATTGTTATATCCATATTACAACAAATAATTAATAATTCAGAGGTTTAATTTGTCAATTTTCCCATTTTGTATAGAGCGAATTATATTCTCCCCGTTACGCTAACTCGGGACGGGATAAATCGGAAAAAGTCCATGCTATGGTGTCAAACACCAGTTGCCGCGGCAACCTGCTCCCTGTTTATTGTGCTATCGTTATTTATTTAACTCTCTGTTCCCCGTTAGTCATATTGAACGAGGCGGACCTCATTCGCCTAACGTAGGTTGCTTTTGGTCAGAATGTGTAGTGGATTCTACTTAAAACCAAATGCAGAGCTACATTCGAAAGGAGCCGCTATTATGAAGGATTATACAAAATATGTTGGTCTAGACGTGTCAAAAGATTTAATCTCTGTTGCTGTTGCAGATTCTGGACGCGGTGAACCTCGTTTTCTTGGAAATATTCCGCATACACCTGAAGCAATCCGTAAGATCATGAAAAAAATTGGTCCTAATGAACAATTACATGTTTGTTATGAAGCAGGACCAACTGGATATGGCCTTTTTAGGTTTCTACTTTCTCTCGGAATTGACTGTATCGTTGTTGCACCAACACTCATTCCAAAGCGCGCGGGAGATCGCATTAAAACGGACCGAAGAGATGCATTAAGGCTTGCACAGCTTCTTCGAGCTGGCGAACTTACACCCGTTTGGACTCCCGACGAAGACCATGAGGCTTTGAGAGACTTGGTTCGCGCTCGTCATGACACTAAGGAAGACTTACACCGAGCTCGACTTCGCCTTGTTCAATTGCTTCGCCATGATCTGCGCCCAGAAAAAGGAACACGGAATTGGTCTGTTAAGCATAGAGAGTGGCTGGACAGTCTTCGTTTTGAAAAATCATCGTTACGAATCGTATCAATTGTATCTTCATACCATTGATGAAGTGACTGACCGAATGAAGCTCATCGAATCTGAAATTCACGAACAAGCAACAAGAAGTGTTCATGCGCCTGTTATCCAAGCCCTTCAAACTATGTGTGGAGTAGCAGAAATGGATTTTAGTACACAGGGGGAAATTCAAATAATTCAATATCTACCGCTAAATCCTGCCTCATAATGCAAAAGTGGTCTATAGGAGCTGGTATTTATATTCGATAAATTTATAGAATCTCTATTTTATGAAATAAGAAGACACGTAATGAGATCTTTTATAAAGGTCTTTTTTTTGTTGTCGCCTAAAATCGCCATGTATAACGTATTGAGATATATTTAAATAAATTAGGTATTCTGATTTTCCTATGGGTAGTACATAATATTGACCTACAAATCAGGATGAGGATGAAAAGATGATAAATCAATGATTAGGACGAAGAATGATGCACGAAAAGTAATTGGAAGGCTTGCAGACGATGAGATGATTAAGCTATATCCAAATGGATATTATGGTAATTTGGAAGTTTTCATCACCAAAGATGGATGCCGAGAATTTTGGAATGGATCGTTTGGCGAGATTGGAGATGATGATCAAGCTTCATCGCATCTATGCTCTATAAGTATCGTAAAACCTTTAATGAGAGATTAAAGCTAATGGTCTGACAATTTGGACACGAGTAAGATAGGTATATGGACTGGATGGCGGTTTACTATCGACCATTCCTCTAACACGTATGTTCACCCCGTACTCGTCGTTCCTGATGGCAAGGCATATGGGCAGGGAGACATCCAAAAAGAAATCGGCGAAAATCTCGGCTGGATCGAGCAGCGAGTGACTAATTACTACAAGGATGATCGCTTACCTTAACCCGACCAAAAAGTAGCTAATCGCCCATTATGGAAGAGTAAAATGATTGAGAATTTACGCAACTCTCAAAATGAGGTTCTTAACTATTTCCAGATCTTCCACCATAAAATCCGAATAATTTACTTAAAGGGAGTGGAGTCCATGATTACAAACATTGAGTTTGCTGCAGACATATTAAGAACTAAGAGGAACATACTTGTGCTCACTGGTGCTGGAATTTCAACTGCAAGCGGCATACCTGATTTCAGGTCAAAGACCGGTATATATAAAAACAACCCGAAATTAAGGGGAGAACGGATCCTTTCCCGAGAGTATTTCTATAGAAATCCTAAGAAATTCTATGAATTTCTAAAGGACGCTCTCTATTATCCCAAAGCACAGCCAAATTTTGGTCATCGAGTATTGGCTCGATGGGAACAAGAAGGGCGCATATCCCATATCGTCACTCAGAATATCGATGGACTTCATTCAGATGTCGGCAGTCAAAACGTCATTGAGTTTCACGGTACTATGCGTACAGCGACATGTAACGGATGCAGGAAAAAATACCTCATGAAGGAATTGTTGGAAAGTGAATCAGAGGAATTCTTTTATTGCGGCTGCACTGAAGATCGAAATCAGTGCATCATCAAACCAGACTTTGTTTTGTTTGACGAAAGTGGGTATTGGTTAAATGGTACTCCATTTTACAAAGTGCAATGTCTTGCCTATGATTCGGATGCGATCTTAATTCTGGGTACTTCACTTCAAGTCTATCCCTTTGCAAGCATTCCGGAATATCGTAATCAAGATGCCAAAACACCGATTATTATCATCAATCGAGATGAATCACCATTAGACAATATGAGAGATTTATATGTATTGCGTCATGATATTTGTAAATCGTTAGAGATGATCACAGCTTTGTTTAATCCTTAAAGAAGTGGGTGAAAATGCCCCCCTACTTTGCCTTACCATCCAGCGCAACACTTGAAAATATATGGTATTACTTTCTTGTGCCGGAAGCACCGGACAAAACGAAAAGCCCTAAGGGAAAGCATCCCCTAGGTCTTTTCGTTTTTTGTATTTTAAAGGTGTGTAGATCCTCTTCTCGTTGTCAGTGTTCTCCCATCATCTCAAGCGCCTTACTAACTGATTTACACTGAAAAAAGAAACAAATGAAAGCTACGAGCTTAAAAACCTAAACCAGTGTATTAAACTATTTTATGGCATATGATTATGGTCTTCAAAATCTGGAAAATGCCCCCGGCGGATTGACCGTTAATATGATACTGAAAACATGCGAGTTGAGGACTATGAGAATCAGAAACTATCAGTTTGAGTTAGCAAAAAGAAATCCAAGCTTTCGCAAGCACTTCATTTCCGGTCATCATTGCCCATTTAAGGGTGTTCGATAGGAGTCAGCTCTTCACTTATCACTACCCTCAGTAACATAATTATAAAATAAACTCTCGAGTAATCAAGCCAGTGTTTGATCGATTGCCATTTCTGTTGAAGTTTAAGCCAGGAGAGTACCTTTCCCCTTATTTCTAATTAAGGGAAACGGTCTTTATTGGTCTCCCATATATGGTTGCAATCAGGACATTGCCAATGAGTAATCCGATCCAATTCAAGATCAGTAATGCCGATTTTCCTTCGCCAATATTACGGTGGTTTATAGTGATGCCTGATTTCAACAGGAATTTCATCACCGATAATATCGGCTCCGCAATGCGGACAGAACTCTTCCGGTCTTTCCATACAAATTCTCCTTTATCGAACATCTTTATCCCATCTCCAACTGCGTCTTTTCACAATCGCAAGCTTGTTCCGCGCAACTTCGTCCGCTTGACCATTTTCAAAAAGAATAATCTAGTAATACAATTCCGCATGCATGATGTTAACGTTACACAGAACAATATTAAAACAACAAAGGTTTGCCGCGTTGCAACCCTTTGTTCCTCGTTGAAGCCAACTAATGTTCCTCTAGAAAATAAATCTTTAAATCACTCGCCAAAGCCTTAGAACCATTTATTCCTTTAATATACTTAAGTGGACCAGTTAAAGACCAATCCATTTTATTCATTTTCTTAATTTTTCGAACAATTCTACTATAGTCTATCTGCTTTTTTTCATTATTACTTCCCATTTGCAAAACGTCAGCGCCTGCAATGGCCAAAGCATTTAAGCAAACGATATGAGTTATTCGATATTCACTATAATCTAGCCATTCTTTATTAAACAGTTCTTTCACTCCGTTGAAATATACTAATGCAAGCATCAATTTTTCTTCTCTAGATACCCCACTTACATTTTTAAATAGAAATTCTAATATCTTATATAAATTTTGTAACGTAACATGCCTGCCAGCATTTCTCTTTCCAGTTATTGTACCAATATTATGAAATGGACTGTCACTTCTAGTTATTAATTGAGTAGAAATCCAGCTTAACTCATCAGTGTTTCTCGATAAATATCTACTTAGTGATGCTCCAATTCCTTTCTGTTTTGTATTAATAGTATCGAATAATTGAACTTCTTCATCCTCATCTAGAAAATGAAAGGCTAGAAAAGGAACATTTAAATCCGAATTCGTATCCTGTGTGTACCGCTTAACTCCACCTAGACGATGCTGACCATCCATAAGAGATGCCTTATCTTTACACAAAAGTCGTCCATATGTGGGGCGTGCTCGATCATACGGGATAAAGTCCCACCTTGATTCGGCATTTAAAAGGATCGGGGTAAATAGAGAGTTGTCTCCTTTCGAAAGATACTGTGCAAAATCATTGCATCTTTTTAGATCTACAGGTCGCTGATATCCTTTCCCAGACGGATGATCGAAAGGCTTAACATAAGTCAATTGCATTGCCGTAGATGCTGCTAAGTTACCTAGATAAGTAACTTTCCCACGCATTTTTGATAAAAGTACATTTTCTATTACATGTTGCTGATTTGTCATGTTGTCATCTCCATGGTGTAATTTCATTTAAAAATTTCAAGCAAATTAATGGGACAATCGACTTCACCGATTAGGATTTTAATACGCATGTTTGGTGGTTCATGATTCACCTTAGCTAAGAGACTCACCCCAACTGCAAAAAAAACTTGTTGTGTTTCACTATCAATGATTCGAGACATGGCATCAGATAATCGAATATAAAATGATCTAATGATATTATCGCTTTCTAAAATTAAATAAATCGCTTGTTCATCCATGTTGAATGTTCTAAGTTCATAACATATTGGATTAGATGAATCCCCACTTAAAATAATCTTTTTTATTGCATATGTTTCTTGTTCCTGTTGATTTCCTTGTTCGATAAAATCCCCTCCGGAAAAAGCACTTTATCTCTTTAATTAATATTATACCAAATTTGATTTATTTAAAATACCAAATTTGATCTTGTCGTTATTTACCAATCACGATAAGGTGAATTTGAGGTGAATGTATGAATATACTTCGAGGAAATCTAGGAGATTTGTTAAGAAGTCTACGTAAACAAAGAGGATTAACAATTGAACAAGTAGCAACAAACTGCGGGCTTCATTCTACCCATATTGGTAAAATTGAACGTGGCGAAACAAGCCCTTCTATTGAAAAGCTTGAACAAATCGTTGAAACCTATCATATTACATTAGAAGATCTATTTTCGATACTAGAGAAAAATAAATATAATGAACAATATACTCATGTCGAAGTTTCAATTACTAGTCGAGTTAAATCAATGTCGTTAGAAGAAAAAGAGAAGTTATTAAAATTTATTGAGTTGTTTTTTGAATAAAATCCAATTATTGAACACATTCAGCATGATACTGCACCTATTTATATGGAATTTTAGGAAAGGACACCTACTCCTGAGCTTTCGTCTCAGTAGTGGGTGTTTTTTACGTCCCATTTATATATCGCCGTCAACAGGCCTCTGAGATCTCGTAGGAGGGTCTCGGAAATAGGTTGCACAGGTTAGAACGAATTAAGAATAAATATATTTTCCTGCGAGTAAGAAGTATTTGGCACAGCAGCACATGCATTATCGATTCAAAGACGATTTCGTCATCGTGCCTTGGTGTTCACCTAATAAATAACGGCATTAAACGCGCATGAGTGCATCCATCAAATTTCAGAGATAGCTTCATTAAGTGTTCATTCATACAAGTAAAAAGGACTTTTCCTGTACACAATTAGGGGGGATCCTTTCAGCCTCCTTTTTCTTCTGCATGTATACCATTAACACAAAGTGTGTAAAATGTGTTATGTGAGGAGGTTTAATCGTAATGGAAAAACATGTGGACTTGTCCCCCCTTTTTGACATCCCTGATGATGTTGTAATGCATATCGAAGATATTGCTGAGCTGGTTGGAATGCACCAAGAATCTGTTCGCCGTTGGTGCAGAGATGGAAAAATGGCTTCATACTGTTTCGGGAACCGGTATATTGTAACGGGGCATGATTTTAAAGACTTTATGAAAGCATCACGAGTAAGACCAAAATGGACAAGGGAGTAATATAAATGGGGAAACATTATGTTATGTTATCCTTTTTTAAAACCAAAAAAATAGACTATATTTTTGATTCCAAAAATATGGTTATTCTTTTCCCCTGTCCACATTGTTGGGAACAAGCCAAAATGGATGCCGTATCAAGTCAATGGAAATGCAACAGTTGTAATCAATTTGGAAACCTCATTTCAGTGCTAAAAGCAAATGATAATGATCCTATAAAAGCGAAAGTTGAAGTTTATGATCCAAATAAGGAAAGGATACAAATTAACCATATTTTTGTAAAAATCTTTAACAATCAAATAGACTCTAGGTTAGAAAGTGATTTAATAAAGTTAAAGAATCAAATCAACAACCTTCTTGATTATCATGAAAAAAGCTTTATAACCAAGGCTTACTAATTACTGTATATTTTTAATAAGATCTTTGCGTGTTCTATGAAATAAGAATTCCTTTAAGTCTGATCCTTTTATAAAATAAGGTGGCCGTCCTGTGGTTGTCCTCAATTTCCAGGAACGACACCAGCGTCTAATCGTTTCTTCGGAGTAACCTGTTATCTCAGAAACATCCATCGGTGTTAACAAATCTTCATCATGGATTTTTTCAAAAACGTAAGGAATTCGCCCCTGAAGACCAAATTCAACAATATACTTTTCAAACTCATTCCATGTTGAATAATTTAAAATCAGTTCTTTGTCCAAGTCGTTCATTCCACAACTCCCCCTTTTGAGTTTACACCTCGCTAAGTAGCTTTTTTCTAGTCACTCCCTAAAGTAGGCATCCTCCGCGTAACCGTGTCGTTATAACATTTTAGATTTCAATAAATAAATCAAAAAGAAGCATCGGAAAATTGGGATTAAAATGTCAGCAGGTAAGGGACTACCATCATTTGATCCAAATAATCCGAGTGCTTCTCGTTGACTTATATTATATCTTCTTTGTTTGGGCATGGATAGAATGAGTACTTAAACATACTTTTAAACTTTTCGTAGTGCCCAAATAACTATAAAAAATCATTGGTAATTTCAACATCCTGCTCCATTACTAATGGATTTCATCTCACTTAGAAGTACTTCTCGGTTTTTTAACCATTCCTCCACAGTTAAGCCTTTAGGACGTTTTCGTAATTTATTATATTGTTTCTTGACCTCAATTAATCTTGGAGATTCATCAACTAATTTAACTGAATCTTCAATAGATCTATTCACATCGTTTAATGGCGTATGTGCATTTTGTTGAAGTCCACTGTTCGAGACTCCTACTTGGTGCCCTTGCATCACTTTTTTTTCCCATTCTGGTAATTCATTTAAATTCCACGGAAAGTTTATCGTATACTCCAGAACGGTATAAAAATCTTCTTCTGGAATTACGTCTGCATATCTCTTTTCACCAAGATCCTTTGCAAATTCATGACGCATTTGTATATCTGCTGCAACTTTTTGAATACGAACAGTCAACCGTTCGTCAGGTAATTTTACTGTATAGCCTTCAATTAAATTATTCATGCTGCGACGAGCTGCTTTTAGTTCAAAATCTTTACGTTGCTCAAGAGTAAGGAAATCTAATTGTTCTTTTAATCGCTTCCTATCAACCAATACCGATGATTTGTAGCCACTTTCCGGAAATAAATCAACGGGACGAAACATGAACCCTATCCCGACCGGTTCATTCCTTTGTTTCTTATATAAACGTTTGAGATACTCATTAACTTGCTTCACAGTACCCGGTGGGATAGGTGTACCAAAAGTAGGATGAGATGGAGTTCTTTCCTGTTTGGATGCTTCTTTGGGAAGGTGTAATACCCCCCAGCCTCTGTGATTAAGGTCTAAGAACCCTTTATTGTCTAACATAAAGTGTTCAATTCTTAACTTTTTAACCTCGTAGGGACGGAGGCCACTAACAAAACATAGTTCCCAAATAGTTGCATCTTTAAATGGATCCTCAGCGCAAGGATCGTTTAGTAATTTCATTTTCACAATGATTCCTTGCTCACGAGTCAAAAATGCTTTGTTTTTATAAAAGATCTCTTCCCCGGATGGGTGCTCATTATAATTTGTTGGGAACTGATTCAAGAAGGATTCTACCCTTATGTCCAATTGACCATATTCAAACCACTTTTCAGGTGTCGAAGATTCTGCTTTTTTTTTTTGCAAAATCCATGCGAAGAAAGGTTTAATACTTTGATATACGCTGACTGCAGATGTTGTTTTCAAGATAGTTGTAAAAGCAAAAGCATCATTCACCTCTATTTCTAATGGATTAAAAACATCAGGATTATAAAGATCTTTTTCTTTCTGAGTGAATGAATAATGTCTCATTTTCTGCTTTTGTTTTATTCCGCATCGTTCACAAATAACGCGGAGGAAGAATGTACTTAATGCACTTTTTAAAGTTTGAATAGTATCTTCTTTGTTCGCAATATGCAATTTTGGCCTAAAATTATTATGCGATATACGGCCACCTTTTGTCCGAAAGGATAAGTAATCTTCAATCATCTGGCGTTGTAACTGATTAAGTTGATTAAAATTCGATTTTTTTTGTTGAGTTTTTGTTGATACTGTTGCTTTTTCTTTCATAATATTTAATATAAGTATCTCTGCCTCATTTAAAGATACGGTATCCAGTCCATATTGATTAACTTTTGGTGTCAATTCACCGTTATTCTTATGCCTCAATATAGTAGTACTTGAAACTTTAATACCCCTTTTTTTAAGTGCTTTTACTACAAAACTCGTAGTAAGATACTCACATTTCTCTAAAAACTCATGTTTAAAGAAATATATATAATGACCAAAAACAGGATCGACTTTTTTACGTCGCAAGATCTTAACATACAAATGATTGTATTTATCTGAATCGACCATTTCTTTAATCTCAGTACTTGTTTGTAAAACACCTTTGATTAGGGTCCCAATATTAATATATTGAGGATCTTTGGTAAGTTCATCAAATTGCTGGACCGTTTTTATATACAATTCTTTTATTATATTCAAAGCGCTCACTAAGACTAAATCATCGCCATATCTTAAAGCATTCCCATTAAACCAAACAATGTTTTCTGGAATGGATTTCAACACCCCAAAGAATTCTTCTGGTATGCCCCATTTTCCACTTGCAGCATAAATGGTAATATAATTTTCATTTTTCATTATTTCACCTCTAATAGTTAGTTTATCCACATTAAAATTAGGCATACACACACAGCGCACAATATAACACTGTTTTTCCTATTCCCTGCACCAATGGAAAAGGTTAAACTGTAGGGTATTGTGTGTGGTGTGTGTATGTATTCGAAATCAACATTTTCCTTTTCCATAAACAAAGAGCACCATAAAATGGATCTACTTGTTTCGTAGACATTTTAATGGTGCTCCCACTATGTTTGATTATTCAATTTTTTTGAAATTGGATGTTTATATATTTATTTAAACAAATTAATTAGTATCTGGCAAGAAAGAGGCTAAAAGATTATTTTTTATAAAAGATCTGAAGTAAACAAGATCAAATTCATCTATGAACGACAACTCGATTTTCGCATTCCAAAAGAGTACCGCGACTTAACTAGAAACAAGCTAGGTAATTTAGAAGGCTCATGTAACTAAACGGTTTACCACTTTGAGAATAACTTTGCAAATGCTAGTTCAGGGTTTTAAAAAAACCTGCCATGGATGTTTTTGATCCATGACAGGTTTTAGATTGTTTCCTGCGTATGCAGCTCAAGGACTATGGTTGATCTATTCACGTCATTTACTGGAGTAAGTGCATTTTGTTGAAATTAACTGTGCGAGATTTTGCTTGATGACTTTACATCACTTTTTTTTCCCATTCTGGCAATTCATTTAAGTTCCATGGAAAGTTTATCGAATACTCCAATACTGCATAAAAATCTTCTTCTGAAATTGGTCTTGGATTAGTAATTTCACCAAAACCCAATGCAACTTGATGACGCATTTGTATATTTGCTGCTACTTTTTGTATATAACCATTCAACCGTTCATCAGGAAATTTAACTGTATAGCCATTAATTAAATTATTCATGCTGCGGCGAGCTGCTTTTAGATTAAAATCTTTACGTTGCTCAGGACTAAGAAAATCTAAATGTTCTTTCACTCGCTCCCTGTTAGCCCAAACCGATGATTTATACCTATTTTCCGGAAATACATCTTGAGGCCGAAACATGTACCCTATCCCGACAGGTTCATTCCATTGTTTACTATATAAACGTTTGAGGTACTCATTCACCTGCTTTACTGTACCCGGTGGGATTGGAGTACCAAAGCTAGGATGAGATGGACATCTTTCTTGATTGGATGCATCCTTAGGATAAAGTAGTACCCCCCAACCTCTGTGATTAATGTCTAAGAATCCGTTATCGTCTAACATAAAGTGTTCGATTCTTAGTTTATTAACCTCATAGGGACGTAGACCGCTAACAAAACATAGTTCCCAAATAGTTGCATCTTTAAATGGATCCTCAGCCCGAGGATCGTTTAATAATTTTATTTTTACGTTAATCGCTTGTTCACGAGTCAGAAATAACTTATTTTTATGCATGATAAATTCCCTATCAGTTTGCTTGTTAAAACTTCTTGGGAACTTATTCAAAAAGGATTCAATCCTTCTTTCCAATTGCATATATTCAAACCACTTTTCTTTTGTCGTAGCTTCTGCTTTCTTATTCTGCAAGATCCATGTGAAGAAAGGTTTGAGAATTTGGTATATGCCAACTGCAGTTGTTGTTTTCAATATTGCTGTATATGCAATAACATCGTTCGTCTCTATTTCAAGCGGATTAAAAACATCAGGTTTATAAAGATCTTTTTCTTTCTCACTTAATGAAGCATATCTCATTTTCTGCATCTGCTTTATTCCGCACCGATCACAAATTACGCGGAAGAAGAATGTACTTAATCCACTTTTTAAAAATTTAAAGGTATCTTCTTTATTCGCTATATGCAATTTATGCTTAAAGTTATTATGTGAGATACGCCCACCTTCTGCTCGATAAGATAAGTAATCTTCAATCATTTGTTGTTGGAAATTATTAAGGTGATTAAAGTTTGAGTTTATATAGAGAGTTTTTGCTGATACTGTTGCTTTTTCTTTCTTACTTTTTATTACAAGAATTTCAGCCTCATTTAAAGATAACGTATCCTGTCCATATTGATTAACATTTGATGTCAATTCACCGTTATTCTTGAGCCCCAATATAGTAGAAGTTGAAATTTGAATCCCCCTTTTTCTAAGTGCTTTTACTATAAAACTCGTAGTAAGGTACTCGCATTTCTCTAAAAACTCATGCTTAAAGAAATATATATACGGTCCAAAAACAGGATCGACCTTTTTATGCCGCAAGATCTTAACATACAAATGATTGTATTTATCTGAATCAATCATTACTTTAATCTCAGAACTTGTTTGCAATACACCTCTAATAAGAGTCCCAATATTTATATATTGAGGATCCCTATTATATTCATTAAATTGCTGAACCGTTTTTGTATACAGCTCTTTAATTCTAGCCGAAGTGCTTGCTAATACTAAATCTTCGCCATACCTTAAAGCATCCCCCTTAAACCAACTAGCGTATTTTGGAAAGGACTTCAAAACCCCAAAGAATTCTTCTGCAATGCCCCATTGTTTACTTGCAGCATAAATGGTAATAAAATTTTCAGTTTTCATCATGTCACCTCTAATAGTTTGTTTACCCTATCAAAAACAGGCATACCATAGACAAAGAGCACCATAAAATGGATCTACTTATTTCGTAGACATTTTAATGGTGCTCCCACTATGATTGATTATTCAATTTTGATATTGGATTGTTTATATATTTATTTAAACAAATTGAGAAGTATCTGGCAAGAAAGAGGTACAAAGATTATTTTTCACTAAACTCTGAAGTAAACAAGTTCAAATCCATCTAAGATCACCGATTCGATTTTCGGATTGCAACAGATATACCTGGACACTCAGCTTTAAAAAATGGTTATTATAATTTACATAAAGCGCACTGCAAGCAACCGTCTAATTAAAACTGGAAAACTTTAGATATTTCGAAATGCCCCATCTTGAAAGCCGTAAGGTCTAAATACCGCGGCAAATTACAAAGTTGTTCCCGTCCCTATATTTGCCTTGTGAGTGCCCCAACAGACCTTCAAGTGGATTTTTCATTCAAGGCTAAAGTAAGGCTTCACGGGCCTGTCAGAGTTATTTTGGATTAGATACATCTATCGCATACAGATTATTTTAGGAACAAGCCCAGTAACCCCAGGGAATTGAGCTCTTATACGTCGAATTATTCACGTAACAACTTATTAAAATGGATTAAAACATAGTTATTAAATAAAGTAAGAAATGAAAATGAAAAAAATTTCATTCTCTTTGCAGATGGATAGATAACAATTTTCATTACAGTTTTTATTACATATTTCATAAACAAAATACATAACAAAAACCATAGTGAATCAATCGCAACGTTATTATAGTTGGCTAAACTCCTTAAGAGATAAGGGGTTACCTAAATTTTTGATTTTTCAGAAAATAGAATTTTTGTTTAGGTCATTTGATGTAGAAGTCATAAAATTTATTACTATTTACCTAAATTGATTTTTAAACAGAAAGCTTTATTCTAATCTATGATAATAAATTCGTATTAAACGTTAGTTGAATCATTTTGTATAAAATTGGATGACTAGGCTTAAAAAAAACCTGTCATGGCTTATTCTTGCTTCCATGGCAGGTTTAAAATTATTTTCTGGGGATGCATCTGATTGTGTTTCTACACGATCTATCCTTATGTGAATAGCGAAAAAGCCGTTTGTCCAACTTTTTTAAAAAAAGTGACAACAGCTTATCTTTCTAATATCCAACTGTATAAAGGTTTCTCTTTCGTGTGCACGAGTTTGGATTCCTTTGGTTTTTCCTTATCAAGTTTATACTCGAATGGTAAGCTCTTCTTTTTAAAGAACCGAACAACTTGTTTGATCTTTTTAGTCTCTTCCTCAAGATCTTTTTGTTGTGAAAGAAGTGATTTTTTAGCTAAAGATACAATAAGCTCTCTAGTATTTATTTTGGCTAACGCCTCGAGCGTTGGAACCATTTCATTGCTTCTAAATTCTTTAGCGACCATTTGTTGTAATGTTATACCATGTCGAATGTAAACCGTTTCTATGGATTCGTGTAAGATTGTCCAAGGTTCGTCGCTTGATAATGAATCTGGATGCATGAGTTCATGGGCATATTTGATCATTTGAATATCCTGATCAATGAGAACTTTATGTTCATCACTGGAGTAAGTGATGAAATAATCTACTAATTTTGGAATAGATACTTCATCCAGGTTGTAGCCTGCAACATCCTCAGTTACCCCCTCCCCTATCGCTGATTTGAGCGCACCTAAAATAACCTTTTTGACCTCCTCTAATAGATAGAAGTCAGAAAAGTGATTCGCAGCTTTCCCTTGAAGATCGTAATAAAGAACATCAGAGTTTTTCTCTTGAAAATATTTCTTTAAGGAATATCGGTACATATCCAACCCGGCTTGTCCGAACAATTCCATAAATTTATTTTTCCTGCCGGTAATGTAATTAATCGTCTCGCCTCTCAAGTCCTCGTGGAACAACTGATAGCGGTCAGCAAACATGCGAAATTCTACTTCACTTGCGTGATTAATAATCGACGGCTGGTTAAATACATTAGGATTTACTCTTAATCCGATCACATGCTTATGTTTATTATATTTGCTTGTTCTTCCTTTTCTGTTATTAACAAAATCACAAGTACGATGGAATAGATTTTTGTGTTCAAGATTAGATCCTTCCAACGTTAAATAAGAGGAATCGCCTTTTGGGATACGGATGTTAATTAGCCCTTTATCATTAAGGACTAATATATCATCAGACACCCTTTTATAGGCATCATAAACACGCAAACCATGTTTGCTGTCATGAAGCTTGTTGTCGTATAAGTTTTCAATGGCAACCTTGTTGTATTGATTACGAATATTTGAAGTCAGGATATACAAGAAAAGACGTGTTTGGTTCAATGTTAAATTTAAAAATTCGCTTGCAAAGAGGATGGGCAAACTCCTCTGGTACGTGTTTTCACCGTTTGAAGACACATGAAAACCAGAAACATAGTACCCATTGACGCTGGATAACAGTTTCTTACCTTTGTATGTAGTTTCTATCAATTCATTAAGTGCACGTTTAAATACATGGCGGTCGCAAACCATTTCTTTCCTTAGAACTTCTTCGTCCATATGTATACGGCCATCACGATCAATATAGGGGGTTAGGCGGATAATGAGGTTAATGGCTGTTTTTGTGAGTTCGAGCTTTTTGTTAGCGAAATCTCTAAGTAGAAGTCTATCTAACTTTGGCGCACTAACATTAAACTTTGTCATTCTCCACCCCTCCTAACATTGTTCGGATATATTACTTTTTCATGAAAATGAAATTTTAAATAAAAAGGACACAAAGATTGCGAGGTGCAATCCATGTGTCCTGGTGCTTCCAGCGACCACTATCGATTCGATAATAATATGTAGTTAATTATGTACATTTAATACATAATTTTCATGTTGAATAAGATTTAAAATGTCTTTTTAAGACAGACATTAACCATTTTTGTTCGTCAAGTAAATATGAACAATTTCCTCTAATTATATTGTAAAAACTTCTTAATGTAAAGCGACCACGTGCATTACCCTAATTGTTCACAAATGTTCACATTAGTTTTTAACAAGGGAGTTATTCGTTAATTTAGATACGTTAAATCGCCTGATTTTAAGCCAAATTAACGCATTTTATTAAAATAACTTCGCTGGCAGCGATGAGGTCAGGGGTTCGATCCCCCTAGGCTCCATACACGAAAACCCTTGAGGAATCAGGGGTTTTTCTTATTTTACGGTTATGCATAAACTGTATATTTACCTGCTTGGGGACGAATTGGTGCCATATTGGTGCCCGTTAGTCCACTAAAGAATAATTTGGTGCCATTTTTGGAACAAAAAAAGAGAAGGGTTATCCCCTCCTCCATCTATCTATGCGCCTTGCAGCCACTTCTTAAATATCTCTTTATCCACGAAAACTCTTCTACCAACCTGGACGACATGAAACTTTCCCGACTTAAGAAGGTTATAAGACTGATCCCGGCCACTCCCTAAAAACTCTTTGATATGATCCGCGCTTAATACTTCTGGATACTCTTCAAGGCTTTTCTTGGGTTCACTCATTCTCATTGCTCTTCCCTCGAACGATTCTTTACTTATATCTAATGCAATCACCATCTTGTATGATTACTTCTCTTTACTCGTCTTCTTTTCCGCCGCTATACTCACCTTATACACTTCAATATCCAAAGCCAGCGCTATCTTATAGAACGCCTTATTCCTAATCTTCCTGTAGAACGTCTCACCGATCGGTGGGCTGAACTCATGGCAGTACACTTGATAGTCCTTAAGATAGTCCGCATCGTCGGCCAGATAACGTTTCTCCATCAAAAACCGTTCAAGTCTTGGTAACTTCCGTACAGCTACCTCTAACCTCTCGCAGTGCTTCTTCCTCCTGGCCGGCTCATCAACGTTGAAAATCGCGATATTGGCTGTTTGATCTGTCGTGACGTTCGAACGTTGGCTTTCTGTTGGTGTGTACGATGCTGTGATTGTAGCCTCGCGGGCTTCGAAATCAATGTGCTTATACATCCGATACTCCGCCAAATACCGCTCAACAGCCTTTTGTGTCAACTCTCTATCGATGTCCTTCAGAAAGTCATCACCCAAATTTAACTGTGCCAATTCAAGGGTCACTCCTTTGCTGGAGTTATTCTCCGTTACATTTACTTACGGTCTTGCTAGTTTTCGTTACCTCGCGGGCATACCTGTCCCTATAGATACACCCGCAACCATTGTTATAAGTCCTGCTTGATGTTCCCGACTGGTGTGATAATTGTTGTATACTGATCAATCTCGATAACTGCTTCTTTCTCAATGCTGTAGTATTCGGTTACTGTTCCGCTCTTGCCAGCTAAAGCACCTTTAAGGATTGTGGCTGATTCGTTTAGGATTGGTTGCATAGGCGACTCCTTTCATGCTAATTTACATTCTATCCCTCTGATAGGTCACTCCTAAGAAAAATCCCCACATGAACATGTTGGCGAGTAATAATTTCTCCGTGAAGTTGTCGTGGACCATAAGTCTTACGATCATGCTGGGTCACTCCTTATGAAACTTAATATTCAATATGTTGTATCGTCGTACTGTGTAGTAGTGCGCATTTGTTAGTGGAAAAGTTCTACACCACCTGCTACAATCAAAGAAAAAAGGTGGTGCGGTTTATGAGTTCGGATCTGGAAAACGATGTGAAAGCACTAGGATATACTGATGAAGAAATTGAGGCCATTAAATACCGGATTTCGTTAAGGTTATCCTATGAAGAATGGAAGTCCTTTGTAATTCAAGACGAAGGGTTTATCTATGATCCCTATGATGATGAGTATTTAAGACTCCCTACGGGTAGAGTAATCCTCATTCCTTATGATATTTACAGTAGGGATATTCTCAGCCAAGTTGATTAGTAAGGATCAAACTATGCAACAGACTTCATGTCTTACCGCCCTTTCTATTGAACAATATGAATCAACACGCCTGACTTCACTTTTCCGGTCGAACTGTACATTAGAATGCTCCGTGAGATTTATAGGTACTAGTTTTAAGAGGGCACTTGTGCGGACTAGTCGAGCCTTTAAAAATAATCGCCAACCCTTTTCATGCTTACATGTATGTGCATTCAAGGCGGCTGCCCACCGCCTAAATTCGCATTCGCTGCATTTCTTCAAATGGCACACTTTCTTTCACAATATGGATCTACTACGAACATTCGTATTCATTAAGTATCTAACTTCTTCCCCGACAGCTTCTTCTTATAAGTCATCTCATTCATCACATGATTAAGCTGCAGCTTCGTGACTCCTAACTCCTTCGCCAGCGAGGTTCTGCTCGATGTATTCAGGTTGTCTCGGATCTTCTGCGAAACAGCATCACTAATCTTTATGTCAGCCAACCCGTTGAGGAGTTTATCTTCCACTTCGAGATATTCACTTTGTTTACGCTCTTCTACGACCACATATGGCATATCAACTACAGAATAGATATAATGCTTTGCTGATCCTTCGCGGTTTAGTATCCCAAGATCAACCATTCTTTTGGCGTATCCATACGTTTTACGATCCTTATCATTTATTTCCTTGATGATTTGCGGCAGCTTCTTGCCAGCCTTAACACCTTCATAAATAGGGACTTCGTATGGTAGAAGTTTTATGTAGTCCATAATCAATATCCAGTAGCTTGCCGCTCATGATTGACTGCGTTTTTGTCCATGTAGGCAGCTTCGATCTGTTCCCAGGTGAATCCAAGGAGTTCACCAAGTGTAATGAAGACACATACCAGACTTTCGTAACACTTGCGCGTACCGGATACACTAATCTTTCTGTAATACTCCAAGTTCACTATCCAGTTAAAAGCATGCTGGAATGCTTCTATGGTTCCTGTTAACTCGTCATCATCTAGATTTTTATAAACTGAATCGCTGAGATCCAAATGCAACCCGATCGACAAGATGAAGTGGAGACAATCAACGTATTCGGTAAGCATCTTCTCAGTACGCGGTTCCCGACCCTTACTCCAATACTTGAACCCGCGCCATTCATTCGCACATTCCCCGAGCTCTACCTGAAGCGCCAGGATCAAGTAAGGCAGCCTATCCATGTCTTGCAAACCTTTTTCCTCGATGATCTTTGCATCCAATACCTTCTGCATCTCGTACATTTTTGTTAAGTTCTTCATCTAATCACGCCTCCTCATTTTATCTTTGATCCCATAGCAGCCTAGCCACCATTGTGATCTGATCGTAGTCATGCACGACTTGCCAGCCTTTTCCTTCGATCCAACAATCAACCTCTGCCCACTTCTTGCCTTTGATGTTCCATGTAAAGTTACTGGCCCTATACGTCCTCTTTCGAATTACAATAACAGGTAGGAGTTTTATCTCGACTTTGAGTTTGTTCATGGTGAGTTAGCCCTCCTTTATAGGAGCCCCCGCCGCAGCAGGGGCATTGACTGATTACCAGTTGTCTACTTCGTTGCTATCCACGAACGATAGGGGAGCATCAGGGTCTACCGGCTGTTCACGCTCTTCCTGAGAAATTTCACTTTCCATCGACTCGATTTCAAGCTCATCCTCGGAGGGCTCGCCGTCGTTCTCAGTCTCTGCAGCAGTTTCCTCAGTTTCTGAATCGATCTGCTCTGTATCGTCCTCATTAATCTCGTCGAATTGTTCTGCATCTGTCGCTTCAGTCTCTACATCTTCTATCGCCAGCTGCTCGCCTTCTTCGTCGGCCTCTTCATCAGACTTAACCGACTGCACTACGCCTGATCCTTCCACTTTTGCTTGATATCCGCGACGCGGTTCCAGGTAATCGCGCACTTCCATTTGTGAAACCCCGAGTGAAATGTAGAACTCATCGCGCTGCTTCAGCTCGCTCAATTCATCAAGGCTAACGCTGGATGGTAGTGAAAGAACGATCTCTACACCTTTGCCACTCGTAATTTTCTTGATATTTGCCGTTGTTTTAATAGTTGTCATATAAGATCACTCATCCTTTTGGTTTTAGTTTTCAGTGCTGTCTAGCACAGATTTGATTACTTCTAACTGATAAGGCATCCGGTCTAGTTCTGGAAGCAGTTCTCTGCGGCGATACACATTCCAAGCAATACGAGCGATCACATAAGCATCAACCACGTTATCTGACTTGTGTGTAAAGCCAAAGTGTTGTTCGACTGCTAGGGCCATTGCTGCTTTCTTCTCTTTATCCACGAGTCTGCGCTTTTTTCCGTTTTCATCCGTAGTCCAACCAGTTACTCCGACATACTTTTTCACTGAGTTTGGCGATACGATATTAAAGGCTAATTGCTTACGATAGATCATTGATCGGAGACCGCCGTGGACCATCCCTGTTGTAATCCCTTTTTGGGTACCTGGCGCCGCAGCCTCAATTACAACTTCATCACCCTTCATTAGTCTCTTAAAGAGCATATCTTCGAGTGATACGAGTTGCGGGATATCTAAAGGCGGCTTTCCTTTACCTTTTAAATCCTCAGCCTCAAGCACGTTTCCTCGCTCATCTAAAGCTACAAATCCCGTTTTAGTAGCTGGATCGACCCCTACATATCTAATGACTACCACCGCCATTAACGGGCATTGGCTTCTTCACAGCAGTGCCATTCTTAGTAACAGTCTGTGCATACAAAGGAGTTATCTCTTTAATTAGCCTGGCTATTTGCAAGTAATATTGGCGATGTTCATACGGCATTCTGTTGGCGTAATACTTCAACGTTTCTAACCGAATCGTTTCATGGTGATCGAGGCATAAAGGGAGTAATGCCCATGTCTTTCTCCCAACCGCTGTATGTTGTACTGGATGCTCGTGAGATAATTTTTTAATTCAAGTATGTTGTTCTCAATACGATTCCAGTCAGAGTAATTAATCCAATCGTTTTCGTTCCAGTCCACTTTAGGAGTAATCCACGCCATTAATTAACCACAGCCTTTTGATGATCCTTCCACCTACTTTGCAGAGCTTAAGTGGGACGGTATAAGATTGATCGTTTCTAATTTGGATGAACTAAATCTATATACAAAAAACACAAATGCAACAGCTAAATATCCCGAGTTGCACAATCCGCCTATCCCTAAAGGAACTATTCTGGATGGTGAAATTGTGGTCCTGGACGAACAAGGGAAAGCGGATTTTGAAGCGACCAATGCGGGATTCCGATCCAGTAAGATGCGAAAGCCTGTTGTCTTTATGGCCTTTGACATCTTGTACCACCGCGGCGTAGATATAACGGGATTGCCGTTAGAGCGTCGCAAGCAGCTGCTTGAAGATACACTTCAAGAGACAGAGCATTATAGAATCGTTCGACCGATACAGGGCAGCGCTGAGAGTTTCTTTGATATCGTTTGCCAGCATGGCCTTGAAGGTATTGTGATAAAAAAGAAGAATTCGAAGTATGAAACAGATCTACGCTCGATTAAATCTATTCGTTCCTGGTCATGGCAAAAGGTAATTAATTATCAGGGGACAGAAGTCTTCATAACGGGATATAGCAAGAAGGAACATTCGTGGCTTCTCGGTTATCCTGAGGGTGATAAGATCCGCCCGATCGGTGCAATGGAACTGGGAATAACCCCGTCAGCTCGCCAATCCATGTGGCCTGTATTTCAGGCTTATAAAAGCGGGGAGAGCAAGGAACATGTATATGTGCAACCGGTCGTTCGCTGCAAAGTAAAATATCGAGATTGGTATAAGTCCGGAGCAATGCGGCTGCCAGTGTTCGAGGAGTTTATTGTTTAGGGGATGAGATCATGGAATACCGCGTCAAACATAATGTTACAGGCGAAGAGAAGACGCTGAGCCATATAGAAGTGAATGACATGGTGTATGGCGATGGTGGGCAAGTAATAGTTTTTGATACAGCTATGGAACCATATTTGTTGCTCGATGATAATTAGTAATTGGTACAAAGTGGCTGCTTACATTACCCCTTAGATGAGTACAATATTTATGTTTTCAATAACTCAGATAGGTGGGCTAATGTCATGACAAATCAAAAGAAAAGTGTGAAATCAGAAAAGCAAAAAAATCAAAAACCAAGTAATAACAATAGTCAAAAAAGTAGCAGCAATAACGATATCTGATGCAAATATAAGAAATAAAAAAAGCCCTAGGGGATGCTTTCCCTCAGGGCTTTCTTTTTGTCCGATGCTTTCGGTACAAGAGTAATATTACCATCTACTTCCAGTCTTGTATATTATTATTTATCTTTTTTGATTTGCGTCTTTTAATTTTTTTATTTCGATTTTATTGCCCGGTCGATAATAGCAGCGGCTTCAGCGCGTGTAATCGTCTGACCCGGTTTATACGTGCCATCTTCATAGCCGTTAATAAAACCAGCATTTTTGGCAGCTGCAACGAGTTCCGGATGGAACGTTACCGAGGACGCATCTTTAAAGTCGCTAGTTACAGTTGCTTTTAATTTTGCTGCTCGTGCTAGATACACTGCGGCTTGCTGACGCGTAATATTATCTCCTGGGTGAAATGCTACGCCTTCTTCACTGCTAATAATTTGGTTTGAATAAGCAGATTCGATATATGTAGCGGACCAACGATCAGGCGTCACGTCTTTAAATGGCTGTTTGACTGGGTTGGTAGGAGTCGTGTTGTAAGCCGAAGCAAGCATTTTAACGAACTGTTCTTTTGTTATAGAGTCTTCGGGGTGAAAGAGCCCATCTTCAAAGCCGTTAACAATCCCTTTTGAGGACAGAGTTTTCACAGATGTGTAAGCCCAGTGATTAGCAAGGTCAATCAGTTTTGGTGTATACTGCGTAACTAAAATTCGGTTTGTAGCGCGGTCGCTTTCGGCAATATACAAAATGCCTTGATCGTCATAATAATACCGCGGCTCTGGATAGGGTAGTTTGGCAAGTAGATTGCCATCCAAGTCAAATATAAATGAACCCCAGTAAATCTTATCCTTTATGTGATACAGGTGTATAAAGGAGGCATATTGATATTTGGGTGTGGTATAGTCCCACTGAAGTTCTCCTTTGTCATCAAAAACATAAAGATGGTTACGAACTAGAGAATTTACCGCAATTTTTCCACTTGGTAAAGCTTGTATGATCTCTGTTGAAAAAGTAAGTGGGGTTGACCAATTGATAGTACCATCTAAATTTTTAGAGAAAAGTGTGCATTTGCTATTGGAATGCTGACAATCTGCATAAAATACGTGCTTACCGTCAGCAGATTCCGAAGCATATCTGCCTACATTATTTGCGATAGAGTACGTGTCTTCAAAGAGTAACTCATCACCTCTGTACCAGCGCTCTTTTCTATCAGTACCTTCTGAAGTTGTAGTCGAGTATACATTAGATCTGTCCAGCAATCCAATACGAGTTTTACCATCTACGTTGAGACGGGAAATTACTTCTCCATTTCGATCTATCTTTATCGCTGTATCCATATTTGGATTTCTTAGGATCGCGAGGTCTCCGAGCACTTCTAGTCCGTATTCACCGTTTAGGGGTTTTGACCACTTTAAGACACCGCTGCTGGTTATAAAATGAAGCGTCTTATCTAAATCGGGTTTCCCAGATAATACAAAAAGATTTCCTTCTGAGTCAGGCACTTTGTTGAGTATTTCTCCAGCTTTTCCGAGATAATCCCATAGAAAATCTCCACGTTTATCAAGAGAAATAATTTGAAAACGTTGTTCAGATGAATTCTTTGCGGTGATGTACACCGTGCCGCTGGGACCAAAAGAAAATCCGGCGTCTTCGTAACCTTCCGGAAGCGTATACGTAAAGCCTTTGACAAAATCACTACTCATCGGCTCGCTTTCTTTGGCAGAGGCAAAACCAATAGAAAAACAAGATAAAATCAACATCAAAGCGACCAACATAGCAAATTTTTTTCTCATAAAATCTATTCTCCTTTTAGGTGCAAATAAAAGAAAACTTGGAACGATCGTTATGTTTCGGTGTAAACTCTGATGGAATATTGCTGTGATATAACCAAGATTATAAACGCAATCTGAAGTATTGTTTGTCGATTGATGGAATCATAATTTTTTTTTGCATCTTTAGTCCTATATCCACCGACAATATCCGGCTCTTCCCCAGTATTGTTAGGTAATCAAAGATGGAGCGCTAAGAAAGAGTAGCAATTCTGTTTAACTTAGATTTGAGATAGTAAGACTAATTCCACCTAAATTTTTCCTAAATCCGATATTAATAGAACATTTGTTCGTGTATACTCAATTTAAGAGAGTATTCACGAATAATCTTTTAAAGAATACATACCTCAGGGGATGATTTTATTTGCACAAAAAGAAGATAAGTGACGCAGAAGACAATGCATATGAATTGGCGAAAATTCTAAACGTAGACATAGTTAGATTACCACTTGGGGATATCAGTGGAATATATAAGGAGCTATCCACCGATTGTTACCAGATATTTCTGAATAGTATCCTAGATGATCATGAGATTTTCGAAAAGACTTTATATTTGCTTTTGAAACACCACAGCAGTAGCCAAAAAGGAGCGACAAAGGTTTTATGCAACAATGATATTGAATATCTTTAGATGTCAAGTGTTCGAATGGTGTAGGACGTAGCCCAAGCGAAGGTGCGGGAGCGTTCTTTTTATTGAACTAACGGGCAGATTAACGTAACAATCAAGTTTTGTTATTCCATAATTATGGTAAAATAAGGGGTTACTATTAATTCCTTCGCTGTTGTCTCATCCACTTTGTAGATAGGTCCCCAAAAATTATCCAGAGGTAAATGAAATATTGAGACGAATTACTTACTTTATCAAGGCTGTTGGTGATTTTAATCAGTAGCGGACATAGTAGTACGCACAGCTGGTAAAAAGCAATCGAATTAAAGGCAGAGTCTCGCCTAGAGGTTTAGAGGTTACATATAAGAAAGCTAGGTACATTGATAAAACAAGAAAAACCGTCAGTTTCTCACTGACGGTTTTTTACATGGTATTAATCTTGTTTGCTACCTTTATTTTTCTCGTTCTTGTTGCCGTAGTCGTGTCCGTTGCCGTTCCCTTTTTCGCCGCCTTTGTGTTGGCTATGGTTCTTTTTCTCTTTTGCTATACTAGATTTATCTATATCCTGTTTGTCTTCGCCCTTCTTCGTTTGATCTGCCTTTTCCGTTACGAAGTGCTCCTGTATCTTTTGGTCCGAGACAGGCTCCTTTGTAACTGGCGTTGGAACTGGTGTTGAGGTTGGTGATGGAACCAGCGGAGCAATGAACTGCTCTTCCTTAGCTGTAACGTTTTCATTCTCCTGCCCCAGTTTCTCTTTACGTTCGATTTTGGCCAGTTTTTTATCTAGATGAGTAAACGACTTCTCTATATTTTTCATTAAAGCTAGCTGGGCTTTCGGATTCCCCGCCTTTTCCAATGCCGAGGTCAGGGCTAGAATGTTATGCTGCAAATCGGTCTTTACCTTCAGGACCTGCTCCGGATTTTCAACTTCCTTTACAGGAGTGGTCACGTCTTCGGTCTGCTCAGGATCTGCTGTCTGTTCACTGCTCGATATAGTTGCGATTGTTGTTGCAATATCTTTATGTGTTGAAGCCTCTGCTTCAGTAGCCGCCGCTTGGGTCGTATTTTCTGCTAGCGTAGTCTTAACGGTTATCGAAATACCAGTAGCCTGGTCTGTTTTTTGAACAGCACTTTGCTGAGTTTCCAGTGACTTCTGAAGAGATAGACTCGCCTCATTCGATTTTCCTTGAGCCATTAAGGCGTTCGCTTCTTTTAGTCGCTCTTGGGCAAATGCGGTAAGCAGTCGTGCCTCCTTTACGTCATTGACAGTTAGGGCCATTCGAATACTTTCGTACATTGTTTTTACAAAATAGAAGAAGTCTCCGGGCAAAAGATCTGGAGTCTCCGTTTCGGATTCGTTCAAAGTCGTGCCTGCTTGCGAGGAGACAGACGTATTCTGGGTGACGCTCACGGATGTGGGATTAGACGACGGTGCTGTTGTTGTTGTAATCTCCGAAGCCAATACGTTACCGGTACCCACGCTAAAAACGAGTATGCTGAGCATGACGCTCTTAGCGAGAAGGTTGTTTCTTTTGGACTCTTTTGTTAACTTCAATATCATGAGTATTACCGCCTTATTAAGGTATTTTAGCTGCAGCTGATACTAAGGTATACGAGATTCAAAAGTATTTTTAGGGGGCAGGTAGGATTAGGTGCGTAACGGTAACAATAGCTAAACAAACAAATAGGCTGCCACAAGGCAGCTTAGGGAATACTGTGAAATAATATTTGTAGAGTAAGTATACCCTCACAAAAATAGAAGAAGAATCCGAATATATTAACGTAGACAACTTAGGAGGCGTAAAAAGATGAAAAAAAGATGGATGGTTATCGCGTCATGTGTACTGGCAACGAGCCTTATGGCAGGATCGGCATTTGCAAAATCCGAAACAAGCAATGCTAATGAGGGCAAGTCGGATAATGTGAAAGTTAACGTTGATCTCAAGGTGAATGATAAATTGGATGTGACTGTTACATCCGATACTTATGGCAATCAAGGTCATAATGGATACAAGGGGCTGCTCAACGCGATCAACAATGTGAAGGACAAGCCTGCAGGGGCTGTTATTGCCGAGCTTCTTTTGACAAAATACGAGACTCAGCTTACTGCTGAAATGAAAGCTGAGCTTGAGGCCATCAAAGAGAAGGACGCAGCCTTATCGGCGTTTGCTGATCTGTTAGATAGAACCGGGAGCGTAACCGACGCGGTTTACGTTCAAAAGGAAGCTATTATTGCAAACGTTACAAATCTTGATTCTTACAAAAAACTTGGTAAATTGTACGATAAACTAGGGAAAAAAGGTGTGAAATTATACGTAAACGGTGAAGAGCCAACTTTCGAGGTAGCTCCATTTATCCGCGAAGGCAACACTTTAGTTCCATTCCGCGCTATCTCTGAGGCGTTGAAAGCAACGGTTACCTGGAATGAAGAAGAGCGTTCAGTTACTGTTACACGTGATGGTATCACAGTGAAACTCTTTATTGATAGTAAGACAGCAACTGTCAATGGGAATGAAGTTACTCTCGAAGTTCCAGCAGCGATTGAAAACGGCAGCACGGTTGTGCCGGTTCGTTTTGTAAGCGAAGCCTTAAAAGCAGCAGTTAAATGGGAGTCAGAGACCCAGTCTGTCGTTATTTACGAAGATTAATCCAGTATCAAATTCTAGGAGCCATCCAGTCGCGGATGGTTCTTTTCTCATTTACAATAGTTGAGGAACTATAATTCAGCAAACAGATGGATCCTAATATTAGGAGTGTTAATAATATATCCTCTTGGTTATTGATTCACTGCGAGGAGATCCGGATTGGAACCAGCCAATTTATCGCTTTAATTCACGAAACTTAGAAGAAATAACTAATAAAATCGAAGATGTATTAATCGAGATTTTTAAAGGGAACATGTAATCATTCGTTAAACTAACGAGGAACGTTAATTCAATTTCAACAAAAGAAGGCAGCCGACCTAGTGATCGGTTGCCTTTTCTCAACTAATGGGCAGGATTCTTGAGTAAATGCTTTACTATCTACAAAAGGAATTGGAAGAAAAAAGTAAATGTAATCGGGGTGTCTTAGTGGCATTGGAATTAATTGGAAGTGTTACATTTTTGGCGATTGCTATTTTTTACATATTGTTAGCTATGGGTTTACCTTACGGAGAGTTTGCAATGGGCGGTAAGTATAAAGCAATGCCAAAACAAATGAGAGTTGCATGTGCAATTTCGGTATTAATTCAGTTGGTTGCAATTATCTTTTTACTTCAAGCAGGGAATGTAATCTCGATAGATGCTTTATCAACCATTGCGAAAGGAGTATGTTATTTTTTTCATTTTATTTAATAGTAAATACCATAATAAATGCTTTGTCCAAAAGTAAAAAGGAAAAGTTTGTTATGACACCATTATCTTTTCTCACTGCAATTTGTTTCCTAATAACAGCGATGAATGGATAGATAACTCGTTATATATTCAGCTAACGGATAGTAATAGTTCAATAACAAAAGGGCTGCCGCGTGGCAGCCCTTTGCTGCACTAACGGGCAGGATAATGGAGTTATAGTTGGGGTTACTAAAGATAAAGTGATTTTTCAGTATGAAGAACGAGACTATTATCAATTACAATCTTCCTAACCGAGAACGGTCTAGAATACTCAACTTATGCAGACTGGCAGAAATTTCATTAAGTCAAGCCGATGCTCTTCATTTACTGCTTCCAAATTCTAGCATATCATTTATTTCAATGATATAATATTGTCGAATTATAGAACTTTGAGGGGGAAGGTCAAATGTTGAAAGACAAATTGAAAGGATTTGCGTTAGGTGTTATTGTAAGCACGTTGTTTGCGGGTACGGTTGCTTATGCGGCGACAGGTGGAAACATGATTGAAGTATTTTATAACGTCAACAATATTAAGATCGATAAGGTTTCTAAAATACCTACCGATGACAAGCCATTTATTTATAACGGTTCTACTTATGTTCCGCTCCGATTTGTCGCTGAAAATTTGGGTAAAAAAGTAGGTTGGGATGGTAATACAGGTACCGTATTAATTGGTGAAGTAGAAGGACCGAATGATGAATACCTTGGGGAACGTGTTCAGCCAATGAGTACCCAAGGAGTATCCATCTACGGCGATAGTATTTATTTAGAGTATCAAGGAAAAAAGATTCTTGACAATCTTTCGAATGAATATGGAAATTATATTTCCTTTATTGCAGGTTCTCATGGATTGGGTGAAGGGAAATCTATGTATCAAGATTATCCTTTAAACGGGCAATTTTCTACTTTTACTGCAAAATTGGGATTGAGGAAGGACTATCAAAATTCGAATAAAATATTAAAATTCGCAATCGAAGGTGACGGTAAGGAGCTCTATTCCCGTGAAATTAAAGCAGGTGATTTTCCGGATGATGTGTCAGTAAGTGTGAAAGGTGTAAATAAACTCACGTTTAAAGTTACATTGAAGGTGAATGGAATCGGAGATAGTGGAGGTATAGGATTATTTAACCCGACACTTGCAAAATAGTAAAATCCTTACGGGACTGCCAGTACAGTCCCGTTTTTATCGGGTGACAAGAACATTATCTTGGGACGCGGCAACTCATACAGTTAAAATCAATACACAGAACAATATTGAAAATAACACTTTAATCACTCTAATATGCAATGTAAGTAATTTTGATAATTGGTTGAGCTAACGCAGAACTATAGTTGAGGGGTTTGCTTCGCGGCAGCTCCTCTTTTGATTATTGAAGTAACGGGCAGATACCTTAACTGACTGGAGATAAACAACACAACCAACAAAATTAAGTGATACCGGTTCCCAGATAGTGCTATATTTGAATAATAAAATTAATTAGGGGGCTACTGCAGGTGTCTACAGTCAAACAACATTTTGTTCCACAATTTTATCTTAATAGTTTCCGAATTATGCCGGATACCTCAAATCGTAAAAAGATCTGGAGAATAAAGAAGTCTGATATTTCAGCAGGAGCAGTAGATCGTAGAATTGAGAACTATTGTTATGAAAATTTCTTTTTTAGTTTCACAGACGAAGTAGCAAAGTATTGTATCAGTTATATGAAGGATAACTTCGGAATAGACACCCCTACTGAATTCGTTGAAGACTATTATCTAAATAAAATGGATAGTTACATGTCTACGTACTGGCAGGAATTTTTTGCTTCAATTGAGGCAAATCCTCGACCTCTTACATTGCAAGAAATAAAAAATTTTGGTTTTATTATAGCATTTCAATATCTAAGGACAAAAAATTTCCGAGAGTTCCTTGTAGAACAGTTGAAGAATGACTCCGGGACTAATATTGAGGAAGGCATACTCCATTATCTTGTATTAAATAACGAGGAGTTAAGAAAGTTAGCTGAAACACTCTCACAAGGTACAATGCTTCTTGGGATTAATAATTCGGGTGTTCCTTTAGTGACGTCTGATACCCCCGTTGTAATTGATAAAAACTTTAGGGCTATATATTTCCCAATCTCACCTGTATACTTCATTGCAATTTATAATAAGGAACTCGAACAAAGTGGTATTTCACCTGAAGTAAATTATTTAACATTAAATAGTGATCAATCTCAATTTGCGATTCACCTTAATCAATTACAATTTCACCAGTGTCAAGAATATATTTTTTGTAATACGAACAATTTTCAGTTCCAATAGGGAGAATAACGGCAGTAGTATGACCAAGACTTATGATAAAGGTTGCGTATTGAAATTGTCGAATGACATAGTTGGTTATTGAGCTAACGAGGAACGTATGCTCAATAAAACAAGAGCAGACCTAAAGACAACAAAAAAGGAACCTCTGGAATTTATTCTCCAGAGGTTTCCTTTTATATAAGTGGGCGGTAGATTATTTTTATGCTACAAATGAATTACTACATATCAAGCAAAATAGGTAAAAGCGTGTATTCCTTGATAATTAAAACATCTTCTTCTTTCTCAATTCTTGAATTTAAACTCATATTACTTCACCGCCATACGCGAACATTCATTCGTGTTATTTATTATATACCGAACACGCATTCGCTATGCAAGCGAAATTTGTGAAAGACCAACAATTTACCGAACATGGGATAAAAGGATATTTAATGAAACTTTTGGTAGAAATTCCCGTATGTAATATGAATATTAATTTGATACAATTATTTCAGTCTTACCCATGATTTAGGGTATTGATATTTAAGGGGGAGCTATTTTGAAGAAGAAATTATTAGTATCGCTTGGATTAACAGGGATTATCGCAGCTTCAGTTGCTGTAGGAGCTTATGCTGCATCGGATATTAAGTTATTCATAAATGGGAAGTTGATCAATGCGGATCTTCAAATCGTGGATGGATCGAGTTATGTTCCACTGAGGGTTGTAAGTGAAACATTAGGTGCTGAAGTAAAATGGGATGGAGATAAGCGTGAAATCCAAATCACAGCTCAAGGATTCGACCCGGTTAAAGCGGCAAATCCTGCGAAATCCTACGATGTTAAAGTGAATGTCGCAAACGGACCCATGACAATGGACATATCGAAAGTAACTCTTGATCCTGCATTTAAAGAATACTCATTTTCTGAAGCAAAAGCAGCCATCATTCTTGATGTTACTGTTGAAAATACATCAAATGATAAAGTCCAATGGTATGTAGATCAATCCACAGTCGTACTGAATACAAAAGAGCAAATTGAAGATACAATATCTAGCGATGATCGTATTACTTCTGAATTCAACGGTAAGGTTGTCAAAAAAGGAAAGATTATCTTCCCTGTAAAAAACAGCAAACTTGAGGATATTTCAAACATCAAACTCTTGGTTAAATACGTTCTTGGTGATAAATTTAATCGGATAGCAGATGACAAAGAAACGCAAATCATTCTAAAATAAAAAAATCCCCCCACCAGCCATTTACGGCCAGTGGGGGATTCGTCTTTTGATTAGGAGTTTTCTTTTGGTCTTCCTGATGCAACACGTAGTACATCGGCTAACCGGCCAAGTTCAGGATTCGGCGCCAGCTTATAAATAGCCTGCAATAACTCAATCATTTCATCAGCATCTTCAACAGACAACATCGGCTCTTCCTCCTTCTTCGTACTGTTCCAAGATCCTTCGTTTCCATAGCCTTCGTTGAGATCTACACTAATTCCGTTCATCGTTATACCCAATCCTTTTGGCCCGCAGTCGTGTTGATATATGTTGGTATACGGGTGTATTGCCCCATAACTCCATGCCTTAGTTTGCCAATACCGGGAGCAAGCCTGAGATTTCCATGCCGCATCTACTACTGCATAAGAACCATACACACCACTTGTATATTCTGGAGTGGCTTCACTAGATGCCTTAATGTACTCAATAACCGTTGCCATTTGAGCCGCCGTAGCTTCAAAGTCCACAGCAAAGTAAATGCAGGACCCAACAGGCTGACCAACTTTCTTAGCGACCTGAACAGCAGTAGCACCGACCGCCAATCCCGCAGCGCGACCGCCTCTTGCTCTATCCGCAGTCGTTTCAAATACTGACACAATATCCATGCCTGCTTTATTAATTGTCTCAGCTTCACTCTTAGTCAGCGCCTTCCATCCACTCGGTACCAGGTAACGAGCTGCAAAAGAATATCCATCTAATGCGAACGCAGCAGCTGTTTTAGTTGTCAAAGGCGTAGCACAATCAATTCCCTTTATCATTGGAGACATCTCCTTTGCTCTTTAACACCTGGATAACCTGCTTCACTCCCGGTGGCAATGGGTAATTCATTCTACCTAGATTCTCAGTTATGCTGATTAACTCATTTGCACAATAAAAATAAATGGCCCCAGTCATTACGACAGTGGAGCCAAATAAAGTATCTATTTTGTGTGCGAGCATAACTACGAGAAGCATTACCCCTTTTTTCGCTAACCCCCTAGAACCTATACTACTGCTTAGGCCAGTCCCTTCTTTTAGAGAAGCACCAATACCACTAAGGTAATCAACGACCATCGCCCATAAAAATAAACTTAGCAAGTCACTCCACCCCCCGAATGAATATGTAAGTATCGCACCTAGAACTCCGGTGGAGGTTGTTACTGCTGCCTGTTGAGTAGTTGAGATACCAAGTAGATCGGTGAATAGTTTTTTAAGCATGATTTACGCTCCCGAAATAAAAATAGCCCCCAATGGCTCGGAGCTAGTTCTATGTTTTTTATTCAAGCAAATTTTTCTGACTCAACACTTTTGATATGTTTAGGGGAACGAGTTACAGTCAGGTACCTACCCAACTTAATTGAAGGTTTTTCAATAAACTTGTACATCAAAGTAGCGACCAAGAAAGAGAACAGCAATGACCCAATAAGAATTATACTGATCGGTACGCCCCTACTATGCAATGATTGCAGCAGCGTTAGAAGAATAACCACATGGATAAGATACAAACTGTAAGAAATATTTCCCAAGAAACTTACAAACTTGTTTCTCAATACTTTTGAAAACAAGTTCGAGTTAATGGCGAATATGATTAAGATCGTTGCGCCCAAAGTAACTGCCCATGAATCAATAACTGTTCTGTAAAAAGGAGATATCCCTTGATAAACAAAAGCTTTTATTGCAAACGATGGATGTATCAATAAGTAAGTTACCAAGCCTGCTGCGAAAATTAACGATTTAACCTTTTTGTTTAACAGATTAAATATACTTGAAATGAATGTTCTATATTTGGCTAGTAGAGCACCAATGATAAACATTGCAGTGTAATTAAGTGATGCTACGTACTCTACACCTGTGTTTTCAGGTTGGAAAATTCCAAACAATACTACCGACCCTAAAGTACAAAGAACACTCAAACTCAAACCTTTTTTCCAATCAAGTTTAACGATGAACAGCATAATTATTGGGAAGATAATTGATATCCTCATTTCATGTACAAGCGACCAAATTACTGGGTCTAGATTGCTAAGGAAAGTACCTAGCATAAGTAAATGATCCTTGACAGTTTGGAGAGTAACCTGCCCTGTCCAGAATGAATTTATCCAACCACTTAACCCATTCATTTTTCCAGAATAAAAGATCTCTCTACATCCAATTGCGATGAAAACCGCAACTAAGTAAGGTAAGTAAATACGGCAAAATCGCTTAATGATGAACGATGGATAACCAGATTGCTTGTTATTAAAATAGGGAAGAGATAAAACGAAACCACTTAGAATAAAAAACAAGATCACAGCCTCCCCGCCTGAAATAAACAAACGAAGAGGACTGAATTCAAAGATTATTTTAGATAATTTACTAGGTGGAATCACTTGGTACATGTGAAAAAGCACAACACATAATGCTGCTAAGCCTCGCAAGGAATCAAGTTCCTCATAACGTTTTAACACAAAAACACTCCTTATTGTTCTTAATATAAAACATATTGTTCTATATAAAGAATTTATCAGAGTATCTCATAAAAAACCATCTAAATTTTTAATTCTTTTTTGGGCAGAAAAATAACCCCGTTCGGCTCGGGGCGAAGTTTAGATTTTACCATATGCTTGACTCTTCTTTTTCTTTTTCCCTGTCAATTTCGCCATTTAAAATGTTCAGCGCCTTTTTTACAATGTTTTTAGAAACTCCGAAATAATGTTCGCAATCCTTTGATGCCCTGTCGTGTTCGGATGCAATCCATCAGGCATGTAGAGCGTTTTATGAGAACTAAAAGTAGGTTCTATTCCCGAGTTTCTATGCAAATCAAGTACGGGGATCGAGTAGTAATGACCAACTTCTAAAATAATGTCGGCCAAATTTTCAAGAGTCATGCCTGCCCCATTTGCTCCACGGCCCAATTTAATAACTCCTGTAGTTGCATTGTAGCCTGTAGACCTTCTTAATGGCGTGAATAAAGCGTACTTTGCATTAGGTTTATTGTTGATTAAATATTGACAGATATAATGCAAAGCTCCGTAGATTGTTGTGTCCGCAGTATTATTCATACTTCCAACTGCAATATCATTTCCAAAGTCATTAGTACCGCCGAATAATGTGTATAAATCTGCATTAGGTGCTGTTGTAACTTGATGCACCATATTATTTCCACCTAAGTTGGCTAATATAGAACCTGCAAATCCATTACTGTTGACGGTTGCCATATTTAGTTTAGCTTTAACAAATATTTGATACATTGTTGTAGAAGGCGCTTCGAAAACATCAGTTATACTATCGCCAATTGGAGTCCATGTTTTACCTTCCCATTGGTTAGATACTACAGTCGTAGATGTAGGTAAAGTTGTTGGAACCCACTTCGCACCGTTAGTTACGTCGCCGGCTGCGGTCGTGTCTGAGATATCAAACGTGACACGTGCTTTGGTTTTTCTGTCGGGGGCATAGATCCTAGTTTTAAACTTTTGAGATGTGCTTTGCACGTCCGGCGCACCCTATCTTTCCACTACATTGAATTTAAAATTTTGATACCTTGGTACACCTTGAAGGAAATCATACATTGGCACAGTGCGATCACCAGAATAAAACTTCTTTGTTAGGAAGCCGCCCTCTTTGGGATCGAAGTATCTTACATCAAATAAAAATGGATCTACCGCTGTTAGAATTTGACTCATCTGCGTTACATTGAGCAACTTCCAAGATAGTTCAAGTTTTATTTTTGTTGCGATTAACTCACCGATCAGATTCCCGTTAGTGTTTCTCTCGGCATCAGCTAAATCGGAAATGATTATCGTTAAATCAGAGGGGGTTGGCATATCGACCCCGCCGATATTTAATAATGCAGTCAATATATCCACCCGCCCCTATGTCGTTCTGATCATTGCGCCGCCGATCCGGCCGCTCTCTTTACTCATATACGGAGCAATAGCGCGAGCAATAGCAGTCCCATCAATATTCAATGTGACTTCTACTGGTCTCGAATTATTATTACCGCCCGATGATAATGCCCTTGTTATTGCAGATTGTATTGCATCCACTAGTGAAGTGTTTTCTCCTCCAGCAGCAGTCGTCTCGGTTATCTTTGCTGTGCTCGCCATCATTGTCGCCACCTTCCGGCGGCTTGACTAGGCCTGCGACCTTCCGATCTGATGCCGGTGTAAGCTTTAGCTCAGCCTGTAATTTACGTTGCTGCTCAACAATCTTTAAGACAGCATCGACCGATTTGTTCGACCTATACATTTCCTGCGTTCCGTTTTTGAATAATTCTACCGATCCGCGTTTCCGAATATCCTCAATATGCGCCCGCTTCAGTTGCTCAAGTAGCACGATATTATCAACCAGCATGATTGTTCGTTCACTCAGGTTGTTATCTATCTCAAGTTCCCTCACCAGAGTTTTGAATAACTCCCTCGCCGCAACCGTCGTTATAATAGCTTTGGGTTTAAACATTTGACCCCCCCTCCCATACGAAAATTTGTTATGCGCCGAAAACGAATGTGGACACGCGGTCTTGCCATTTAAAGCCCCTCAGAATCGAAGGCAGGGGGGCATGTCCCTGTTCTCGTCTGATCGGTCATCGGACATGCATGACGCCTCTGAAAGCCACTGAGAGCGTCTCATGATGTGCTTATTTTTACTTGTGTTCGCGATTAGCCACCGATTGAATGACGCGTGCCGCTCTCTTCTTAATCTTCGCCTTCTCTTTCCCTCCATGCTCTTTGTTATGGCATGGATTGCACAGACTCTCCAGGTTCTCGAGCTCTAATGCTTTATCCTTATCATCCCGAATAGGTACGATGTGATGGACCATCTCTGCCGGCACTAACTTCTTTTCTTTGAAACAGTGTTGGCATAAGTAATGGTCACGAATAAGAGCCTGCTCACGAACACTCAACCAGGATGAGGAGTTATAGAATGCTTTGGAATCTCGATCACGCTTGAACTTATCGTAATACCTATCCACTGCTGTCCTATCTCTAGATTGTGGATCCAAAGGTATCACCAGTCACCATCTCCCATTTAAGAATCATGTATCCATCGCTCCTCCATTTATGTTAATGGTAAGGCTATGTTAGACTTAGTTGTTGATTTTTGATTAAACTAACGGGCAGGATTGCGCAACAATACTATACTAGTTTCGTCTAATTACATGTGGGTTATTTAGAAATAAATTCAAATTATGATAGTCTAATGTATATATTGGTTATCGTTCCAATGCTTTAAAGAATATTTAGAAAAAGGGCGATAAGATGAAAAGAAATAGTAAAAGATGGTTAATAATTATGCTCCAATTACTAGGTATTTATATTATCTTTAAAGGAATCATCTATCTTTATCAAGTAATACAACTTATGTTTCTTTCAGCTAAGGGAATAGGGGTTGCAATAATAATAACTGATTTTGGTTTCAGAATACCTGCTAATCTTATTGTTCTATGTTTATTTGGAATAGCATTTTTACTAATAGGTTTAATTCTAGTTTTCTTACCAATAAGAATAAGTAAAATAAAGAGCGCTCGTTAAGCAATATGGTGTAGCCTCTACCAAGCAAATCCGCCCGTTATTTTACTTTTTTGGTGATCTACACATCAGGTCATTAAGCATTGAACGGGCAGTTTAACGCACTAACTGGAACCACAAACATTTTGAAGCGTATATCTCTCTGTATGATCGGAAGGAGGACCGCTTTTGAACAAGGAAATCTTTTGTGCTGAATGCAGTGGTGAAATCGAATCAAGGGATGATTTAATAATAGCTTATTCGATGTTTTGGGTTATTCCATACCATCACTCTTGTTATTCTAAAGCCTTAAAAGGTTGCCAAACATTTTTTGTGGGGAATGAACCGATAAATGGGGCGTCAGGCTTATTTAAAGTGTTCGTCTCGCTGTTATTTCTTGTATTCTTGTTCTTCTTACCAAGTGATTTTATTAGTTCTGGGGGCTGGTTACTAATCCCCTTGTCATTGCTAATTCCTTCTGTAAGGCTATATTCATGGATCCGTTACGAACGACATTTGCCATAAAAAACAATTTCTTTGATTAGTCTTTGCTGAACTAACGGGAGACGATAGTTAAATTGACCACCTCTTAACTGGGTGGTTTTCTTTTGCTCGAAAATCAACAACCAACGATAAAACTATTCATTTCATTTCGGTAACCGCTCGCCACGTCTTGGTGTGTTGATATATCTATCCATTCAACTTCTGTACACAATGAAATCCCTCCCTTTCCCCAGAAATAGAAAAAGCCCATTCTCGAAAGAACAGGCTTCGTTATCTTATGTAGTTTATTTAGAGCACTATAGAAGCGCCGCCAAGCGGTGACGTATGAGATAAGAGACCGTGGAACTCACCGTCGTTCCACACCTCACTCGACCATTTCATGGCCGTATGTTTTTATAATCGTTTAAATGACTCTGGAAGATCAGGTCAAGAGCACACAATTGCTGCGCTCTGTGTTTAATATCCTTGTACTTAGTTACTAGAGAGAAGAGAAGGACAAGGTCATTATACTTATAAAGCTCGACCTCGCAAAATTCCATTTTAGGTCATATTCAGTCATTTTCAGATGCAGATGATACTCGATCTTACGAATATTCGTTCCTGCGAACGTTTATTCTCTTAGTATTATAAACGTTGCGATTTTTTATCAAACCATTAAAATAAGTAATTAGGAATTCACCACTTGAAAGAAGGGGACAAATTGATAAGAGATCCATTTGAAAATTATCGAAATATGCAACAAGCATTAACAAAAATGATGGAACCGATGTTGCTCTATCAAAGACAAATGTCTAATGCTATTTCACCATTAAGACAGTATTTTGAGAATATTGATACGTTACAAAGGGACTCTCTTTCTCCAATGATAGTGGCCATTCAGGAACAGCAGGAGTTACTCCAACGCGTATTCCAACAAAGTTCAATAAGAACCACTATCGACAGTATTTATCAATCAATGGAGTTGTTGGCCAGATCTCCGTATAGCGATCAGGTTATAGACAGGCCAGATGATTGGTATGAAACGATAAATGAAATTGTTCAGCCGTTAATCGAATCTGAACCAGTCGAAAGCCAGTCTGATTTAGCATCATCTCTAATTGTTAGGACATCACCGGTGGCTCAAGATAATAAGTTTTCCTGGAAAGAATTAATTATGTTTATAACCAACATTTTAATACCTGCCATCATCGCTTATCACATCGCGGCTGGTGACGACAAACAACATCAAGAAGTAATCGATACACTCCAAGGACAAATCCAATTGCAACAAATGATGATCATGAGTTCAAACAAGAACCACATTAGCTTGGACGAAACGAATGAACGTCTAGAAAAATTGGAGAAAAAGTTAGATCAAATAATCGGTGAAATGGATGATAACCACTAGCCCCCGCTGGTGGTTTTTTGTAGTTTTCAAGCAGCCAATTAATAAACAGAGGTACTCGTCGCTTTCATAAACCTAGTAGGTCAACCTAACGGCTTAGATAGTGCCCAAAAGAACAATATCATGATGACGATGGCTGTACATAATACTCGTATCACCATTGTTTGTTGTTCGATTTTGTTTTGAAGTCTAGTAATGTACTTTGATAATTCAGGGTCAATTTGAGCCTCTTCCTTGCCTTGTTCCTCCATGACATCCTCCTTTTTAGTCTTTGATGTTATGATTATGATTGTCTTTTACTTTAATCTTCTTATTTTCATTTTCATGAGATGAATCTTTACGTGTAATTTGTTCCAACGCCACAAGAATTGCTACTCCGAAGCCGATAGCCCCTGTGTACTTATCATTTATATCAAAAAAACCCAACAGTAAAGATAAAAACAAACCACCTAAAATCCATACCAAAAGAAAAGTCATAATAACTTTAAACCAATTTACAGGGTTTCGTTTGGACTCGTTAATCTCTGTTGATTGATGGGACTCGTTAATCTCTGTTTCACTGGATAGTCGCACACCCTCAGCCAGTAACCTATTCCCACAGTGTCCACAAAACGCCTGCATGACGAACAAGTTACCATGTAAATCCCCCTTAACTCTTTTGATGGTACATACAACACATCTTTCCGAAGATTATTCTTCATGTTAGGTTTGTATACCTTTATTAAAATCAAACTGGTACCAATTAAGCGTAGATAATAGTAGAAATAGTTAGGTGTATCTTAAAATCACCTCATACAAAGCCCTCAGCGTCCGTATTAGCGTTTTGCGCTCACAGAACACACATTCGTGAGTGCTAAACCCAAAACGCCCCACAGACGCTTCTAGCCCCTTAACTCAACTTGTATCCTGCTCAATATCTCCTCGGTGCTTAACCCATTACTTTGATACCTTCGCCATAACCGGAAGAAGCTTTCCTTACCCATCTGATACCCATGCTTGTATCCATCACTGTAGATATTGGCATCATGCGCTTTCTCTGCTGCCCGGAGCTGCTTGGGCTTCTTCTTTTCTCGTTTGGGTTTGTTCAATGGGATCACCTCAATGAGTTTGTCGCGGTTTGTTGGGCAATAAAAAAAGCACCCGCAGTGGAGTGCCTCTATCCTTACTTGTAAATTACTAAAGCAGAATAAGTGGTTACGACCTCATCTTCTTTATTCATTACTGATGAGATTGAAAATTTTATATCAATTATTTCATGTTTCACTATCTTTTCCAAAAAAGTGTTGACTTTGTTGTTTAAGTACAATTCAAAATCAGAACTGAATGCTTCTACTTTTACCATTTCAAATTCACCTCCAACCTATATTTTCCAACATAGGTCATGGCTTGTCTAATCAAGTTTTAATAAAGAAAAAAGCACCCACAGTGGAGTGCTTATGAACTATGATGATTTTAGCTGCGTAATATAAATACCAATTTTATTTCCAATTATTTCGGATTGTTCCCTTACTTTAGCGACCTCATCTCCATCAAAAAGATCTTTGTATTGACCGATTGGATTTAGCCAGCAATCTTTTAAATATGTGTTAAATGTTTCCCAAGATTGTTTGATTAATAAGGCTTGATTGTCATCAAAATATTTTGCAATTTCAACTTCTGTAAGTCCAGATGTTCTTGGAATTGCTTTTATCATTGTAATATTAAACATCTGTTTCTGGTGTACCACCGCTTCCATGAGCTCATTCAGTTTGATTATTATATTATCAAGATATTGTTTTTTTGATGCTTTCTCCAACAACTCGTTTTGCTCTTGGATTCTCTTTGAATATTCAAAGCTTGAACGTGCTACTTCAGCGCTAACTTCTGTTGCTATTGCGCTTTGTTTTGTAGCTTTCCAAACAAGAACACTAAAGTATGCTGTTATCACAATTCCTAGTAAAGTCACAAGAGATCCAAATAAAGCAGCCCAATCACTAGGTTTTAATTGATCATTAGGATCAAGCCAATATAAAAAAGGATGTATTACTTCGAGCAAGTTAATTCCTCCATCGATTCATTATGACATCCATTTTCTAACATAGACTTCGACTTATCTAATCAAGTTTTGATAAATAAAGCAACCTAAATGTAACCCCATATGCTAGCAGTAATGTAGAATGTGGCTGCCGATACCCCCGCAATAATTATTAATTCTAGAATTTTTATTAATTCTTTACTCAAACCTTTTGATGAAGCTAGTATCGGTAGTAAAATAAATGCCGTAATCAATGCAGCCGCGGGTGTAATTAAAAACGGCCCTGCTACTTCCCAAAGTTTGCTCCAACTAAAAATATCAAAATCCAAATTCATCATCCTCCATTTAAACCCATTTATCGGAATAATGGAGAAGAATCTTTACTAAGAAAACCAAAAGAGGGCGACGATCCCCGCAATGAGTCGGTCTCACACGCATCTCTGCGCGGCCAATGCTCGTTAGCGTTCGGGGTGTCTTGCCCTCTTCTCGATTTCCTATGCTATAAATATACCATGGTTAAAACCTAATAACACACGCGGAACCCGTTTTACATCCTCTTCATTCCGTTGCGAGTTGATCTATAGTTTGCACTTACTAAAATGAACCTCGTGTAAATAAAGTCTTTTCAAGGATAACTTCGGATCCTTTAGTAACTTTAATGCTTGTTATAGGAATTCTTATACTTTCAAGTAATTCATTTAATTCGATTTCAAGTCTTTCTTCAGATGGAATAACTGTTGATAAATACTCTTTCCCCTTATGCTCATAGAATATTTTAATATTATCTGGGTTGTCTATATTCGCTCCAGATTTAATTACTGTACCATGGGCACCAGTACGCTTGCCAAAATCCCATCCAGGATCAATATCGTAATTAATCCAACGAGGGACGTCTTGACCCGCGTGTTTGTATATCTCGATAATTGCATCTCGTGCATCTGAAACATAGCTCTCAGCCACTGTTGATTCAGGAAAAAGCTCACTTTGTATTTGTATACTATGAATTAATTTATGTCTTTGGACTTGTAATTTAAGTAGTTTTTGCCAAACACCTTCACCCCAATTCACCCTTGGTAAACCTAGATTATTTAATGCACTATCGACATCTTCTTTAAATCGGTATCCAATGCGAGTTTCATTTAAAACTTGCCTAAAAACCATTTCTATGCAAATCCATGTTGTGATAATACACCACCTAACATAAGTTCCTCTATCCCAAGAGTTCAATGATTGTCTAGCTAAACTCCTAGCATGTAACACATCCGTCCAAAGGTGATTCTCGGAAGAATTAATATTAATATCAATTATCGAATTACTCAAGAAAATGCCTCCTATTAATCACTTGTGTTTTTTTAATTTTCCCTCATCTGAAGTATTCGAGAAGTAATTAAACTATTCTACCTAAAGCCTAAACCAATTTCTCCTGAGCGTTTATTTCTTCCCATCCCTCATCCTACGCTTCCACTTCTGCTCCATATGCAACTTAAGTAATCCTCGCCTCTCCAGTGCTTCATTACGCTTCAGCATAAACTTGAATGCCTGCCGCTGCGGTGTGATCGGGCCGCCGAATGGTGAGTTAAGAAAATGTTTCACTTTCTGTATTTAAAATATCACTATCGATATTTAATGTCAAATATTATATTTGCCTTTCTGTACTTTTTTTATTAGTATTGGTACATATAATACAGAAAGGGTGTTTTTATGCCATTTTCATATAAACCATTGTTTAAGCTCTTGATCGATAAAGAAATGAAGAAAACTGATCTACGACAACTAGGATTCGGTCCTTCAACAATAGCTAAGTTCGATAAAGGAGAAAACGTATCTCTCGATGTTATCGATAAGCTTTGTACATTCTTTGGAGTGCAGCCAAATGATCTTATTGAACATAAGGCTGGTGAATAGTCATGCCCGTCTACAAAGACGAAAATGCTAAAAAAAATCCTTGGTATTATGTAATTGAGATCGGTGCAGGTAAAGATCGGAAGAGAACAAAGAAGCGCGGTTTCAAAACGAAGAAAGATGCTGAAAAGGCTATGGTCGAGGTTCAGAGCGCAGTGAACTCTGGGACCTTCGTTGCGACAAATAAGAATAGAATCGGCGAGTTTATGGATACGTGGCTTGAATCTAAAGAACTAAAAAAAGTTACAAGAGATACTTATGAGCGGCACATCCGTATTCACATTGTTCCATTCCTTGGCCATATTGAACTACCAAAGCTATCCGTAACAGATTGCTTAGAATTCAAGAAACACCTTAGCGTAGAAAAAAAGCTAGGCGATCGATCGGTATTGGATATATTCAAAGTCCTTAAAAGCGCAATGGAATCCGCCTTCGCTTGGAGTCTTGTTCCAAAGAACGTTGTTGGTTTGGTGGACATGCCTAAGGTTGTGAAACAGGAGATTAAGGTTTGGGATTTCGAAGATGTTAGAAAGTTTGATAGTGTCGCCAAAGACCATCGAGAATATGTGGCTTTTCTATTGGCATTTGCCGCGGGTTTACGACAAGGTGAAATTCTCGGGGTTAGGTGGAAGGATCTTAATTTTGATAACAGAGAGTTGTCAATTGTTCAAACACTGTCCCATGATGGAAAAGAACTCTCCGCTGGTACTAAAACCTTATCCGGCACAAGACTCATATCACTTGATGAAAAAACAATCAGCAACTTAGGAAACGTAAAGCAAAGGTAGCCGAAGAGAAATTGAAGTGTAAACGTATATATCAGGATAACGATCTGATTATTGGCACTGCACTTGGCACACCAATTTCACCTAGGAACTTGCTTCGAACATTTTATGGGTTAATGGAAAAAGCTGAAGTCCCTCCTATTACTATTCATGATTTGCGACATACTCATGCAAGCATGCTGCTGAAACAAGGTGTTCATCCAAAGATCGTTTCAGAACGTCTGGGACATGCCAATATAAAAATCACATTAGATACGTACAGTCACCTATTGCCTAATATGCAAAAAGAGACGGCGGACAAGTTCGGTGAATTACTATTTGGAACAAAATAATGAATGGTGCCATTTTTGGTGCCAAACTGCAAATTTTTACTCAGGATTACTAAGTATTACTCAGAACGATAAATCGATGAAACCGCGATTCTAAAGGGGTTTCAAGTTTTTTCAAGTAAGTGAAAGTAATAACTCCCTTAGCTGGCAGCGATGAGGTCAGGGGTTCGCCCGCGCGGACGAAGCGAATGCGTAGGAGCACGGCGTCTGAATCCACCGCTAAAAGTCCTCCTCGAATAAGCTTCGTCAGCCATTTATTATGTGTCCTAATCTTTCTTGGACAACTTTTGTGTTTTCTTAATTGTAAGATGGTTGTTGAAAAGGAAGAGAAGCGTTTAACCTACGGAAATAGTTGATGTCCGTAGGTTAACGCTTCTTCTTGCAATCAGTGGAAAACCGTGAATTTATTCCAATTTCAATTTCGCCAAGTCGTGTTGTAAAGCATTGTTTCCTGTTTGCGGATTAAACAAAATATCACTAAGTCCAAAAACATTTGTAACAACATCTTTGTCCTCAGGATGGATTATTCTTACTTCATAAGCATAAAGTGTACCTGGAAGAGAGAATGATCTAAACGTTTTGTATTGATTAGGAAATAGTGTTTGTGACGAAGGATCTACCATTGGTAGAACAATAGGTGAACCTGATGACCAGTCAAACATTTGAACAGTTACTGTACGCACGTCATCTGGATCAACGTTCATAGCCTCAACAGTGAGAAACAATGTACTAGAATGCCTCCGTAATATACCAGTTGATAAAATGTTACTCATAGTAATCCCTTCCTTTTCTCATTATTATTTAGACAGTCCGTGCAAATTTAGAAATGTGTTAAAAGGTTTGATCTTTATAGCAATCTATCAACTCCTTTTTTAATAGAGTCAATAACATAATATGGAAAGTTTAGTAGTTTGTTCTAGGGAGCAGCTGAAGTTCCTTAAAATCAAACAATTTGTACACCCTCAAGCATTTCTTATCCTGCAATACTGTGTATCACATTCCGTATCATGTATGGGAAGACGAAAAAGGAGCACGCGAAGAAGGCTCATGCTTCTATCGGTACTCCTGGCGCGGTTACGAGGAAAGATTCGGTTTTATGCGTGATGTTGTTAAAGCCGAGATAATCAGGTGATTAAACTATACGTTCTTAAAAAGCTATGGGATAAAGAACTTCCAGAGCTTTTTTGTAATCAATACACTCAACCTGTATTTATTATCTTAATCCAAGTCCCAAGATCCTCAGTATTCAAAGCTGACCATTCCCAACCGTTCGCCTATATCGCAATTGAGTCTTTCGCAATGTTGAACCATCCTCAAGTATTTGATTATTCTTCAAAAATTTAATCAGCCAACGCCCATACCCTGAATGAATGTTTTGCATAAATTATGTTGCAAGTACTTGTTCAGGGAAGTGGTCATTTGCAGCTATACTATTTAGTATCTAAGCAAGACGTCATTGAACTCATCCGCGAATTTATTGATCATGCAAACTATAGTGCTGCCATTTATTTGCTCGAGATTATTCAGCAGATGGAGGAGGACAATCGAACCTCAGTACTCATTACTGTAAAAAATGATGACAACTCGGAGTGAGGTGATTCTCTCCCGGAGGTCCTGCTAGTGGTATTCATTTTGTCTCGGATCTTCTGCAAAACAGCCTCGCTAAACTTTAAGTCAAGCACCTTGGGGAAACCTAGAGGCTGCTTCTTTTATGTTAGATCACCGATAATTAACTAGATTAATAGCTTGTGTTTGGACTTTGCTGGTGCATGTTTATTTTACGTTTCAACTATTCAATCTCATTTATGGGGAAAATCATAAATAGAGATCATCTATCGTTATTCGGTAATACGCCTAATTTTCTTTGCCTGCAAAATCGTACAAACTCCCTAGCTAAGCTCTCCATATCTTAATAGAAAGCGAGTAAGGGAGGAGTTTACGATTAGCAAAATAAAAGTCATCGCGACGATCCAAGTGGGGAGTAAACCGTCGGATATTGCATTAAACAAACGAACGAATTTGTTATATGTGCCGAATAACGGAAGCAGCAGTTTATCCGTGATTAGCAGCCGAACGAATCGCGTGATCGCGACAATCGAAGGACTCAATGGGGCCGTCGCCGCGGCTGTCAACCCGCGAACGAATCAGGTTTATGTAGCCAGCTTGTCAGGTAAGCTTTTCATCATTGACGGCAAGAAGAATAAGCTGACTCATACTTTCGACGTTGGAGGTGGCTTTGCTTCCATCGCGGTGAATGTCAAGACGAATAAGGTGTATGCGGCTAATCTTGATAGAAATTCGGTCACGGTCATAAATGGCAATAGGAAGAAAATTGTTGCGACAATCGGGGTCGGTAAACAGAATCCGAACTTCGCGGCTCCTCATACGGTTGCCGTTAATCCGTTCACGAATCGTATTTATATACTGAATCCGGCAGAAGACACCGCGACCGTCATTAACGGTCGCACGAATCACGTGATTACCACGGTCAAAGTAGGTCAGGGACCCTCTTCACTCGCTTTTAATCTGCGCACGAATCGCCTATACATCGCGGTCGCAGAGAATAGCAGCGTCTCCATAGTGAATGGACGAACGAACAAATTGATCAAAACCATTCCGAATGTCGGTGATATCGACACGTTCGCGGTCAATCCTGAAACGAACCGCATCTATGCGCCGGACGATACGACTCAGAGCTTTAAGATCACCGTCATTTCAGGGAAAACCAATACAATCATCGACACGATCCAAGATGGCGAATCGCCTCGTATCCCAGTCGTCAACAGCAAGCTGAATCGCATCTACGTCGCAACTGCGGGGGAAGAAACTCCGCCAAGCAGGGCAAGTGTCATTAACGGAGCAAATAACAAAATCATTAAAGCGAACCTCCCTCTCGGACTTGGCGTATCGGCAGGCGTAGCCAACGAGAACAACAATCGTGTCTACTTTGCCAACGGGGCTGGGGATACGATAACCGTTCTTTCGGGATAGCCCTATAAAGTAAGAAGCCTTTAAACACAAGGATTTGCGTGTGTTTAATGGCTTTTTCTTTTTCTATGACCGCTACATGTACGCCTCGAGCAATCTCCATAAGCCTTTCCAACAAATACATCACAATAATTACTTTACAGGACACCAAATGGTGTTATATTATTAAATAAGACACTAATTGGTGTCATATAATAAAAATATAAATAAGAAAGAGGTCTCACATGTATATTCTAACCATCATTCTTCAAAGCTGGTTGCTTTTCTCCATGGCATTCTTTGGGGTAAGCAAGCTTGTAGGAGCCAAGCATCAAGTCGATCTGTTTGACTCAATTAAGCTTCCTCAATGGTTCCGCGTCATTACGGGCTACGTTCAAATTGTTGGATGTATAGGACTTATCCTCGGCTACTGGTATCCAGGAATTGCCGCATGGACCGGAATATTGATCGTCATTATGATGCTGCTGGCGTGCCTCTCGCATGTCAGAGTCAAACATCCAATCGGAAAAATGATACCGGCCTTATTGAATCTCGTAATTGCTATTTCAGTAGTACTCTTATATGCAGACGAACTGTCCAATCTTTTGGGGTAAGTTCATATCTACGCGATCCTTCGGGATCGTGTTTTTTTGTATAGCGGTCTTCTTCTTATTTATTTGGTATAATGCTAGACATACACAATTTTCCATACTGAACCCAGACATATGAAGACCACATTTAGGAGGTTGAATATGATAAGACGATACAGCCTGGCAACAATATGCCTACTCCTGTTGATTATTCTTGCGGCTTGCTTGGGGTCAAAAGATTCAGAGCCTTCCAGTATAACAACGAAAAGCATCTCGTTAGCACCTATTTTTGAGTCAACGATCTTCGATCATCCCGTAGGGCTTGAGCATCGCGTTGGCAAACCAGAACTTTTGTATATCGTAGAGCAGCCAGGCAGGATCAAAAGCGTAATTGTCGATAAGCCGAAAGAAAAGCCCTCTCTTATCCTCGATATTACTGATCGTGTCAACGACAAAGGGAATGAACAAGGATTACTTGGGTTAGCTTTCCATCCGAAAGATCCAACGCAGGCTTTCGTGAATTACACAACGGAGACCCATACGGTAATTGCCCGCTACAAAACGGATCCAAAAAATCCAGCTCTTCTAGATCCTACTAGTGAGCAAGTACTGCTAACTTTCAAGCAACCTTTCCCGAATCACAATGGCGGACAGCTCGCTTTCGGGCCTGATGGCTATTTGTACATTGCAACTGGAGACGGTGGAAGCAGCGGAGATCCCCAGAACAATAGCCAAAATCTGCAGTCACTGCTCGGTAAAATACTTCGTATTGACGTAGACAAGCAAGCTAGTGGGCTTCACTATGCAATCCCCGCTGACAACCCTTTTCTCAAAAGTGGAGCTAAGGAAATCTATGCTTATGGACTGCGGAATCCTTGGCGATTCAGTTTCGATACCGTTACTGGGAAGTTGTGGGCAGCCGATGTTGGACAGAATAGATTCGAAGAAATTAATATCGTGGAAAAAGGAAAAAATTATGGCTGGCGTATTCAAGAGGGTTTCGAATGCTACGAACCAAAGGTTGGCTGCAATAAAACAGGCTTAGAACAACCACTGTTTACTTATGGTCGTGATCAAGGCGTATCGATAACCGGAGGATATGTCTATAGGGGCAAAAAAAGGCCTGAGCTCGAAGGTTGGTACATATACGCGGATTTTGGTACAGGAAACATTTGGGCATTGTCTCAAAACAGTGATGGGACAGTCACGAACAAGACCCTACTACAATCGGGCTTGAATATTACTTCCTTCGGAACGGACGCAAGCGGAGAGTTATATTTGTGCACCATGGATGGCAAAATAATGAAAATCGTTTAACGGTTTATTCAATGGGGGGAAGCCAGTGTTACGGCTTCCCTCCTATTCTTGAACTGTAATGAAAGCTATTATAGCCGATCAAAGTTCAAATCTTTAAATTCAATCTTCCCGCAGAAAGCAAAATGTTTAATACTGCGCTTCTCTTCCTCAGGTAGCTTGGCGAGTTCGGGATTGCCTTGCAGGCTGCCAAGGCCAGACTGGTCCTGGTCAATCCACCGATTCATGATATCGCGGATAATCTCGTCTAGGCTCTGTTCTTGTCCAGATCGGTTCTTATGCATTACCGGTATCCACTTTTTACCAAACTTAACATGAGTTCGTTCGTCGATAATATCGATTTCCGCGGTCATTCCGGACAGCATATCACCTTTCTCGTAGAAGGACTCCATCGCATCCAAATAATCAACTCAGAAACCCCCATGTGATCATGAGGGTTTTAGTCAACGCTTCGTGTGGGTTTTCACATTCTTAGGTCTCCGTCATGATGCCTCCATTCACATGTAGAACTTGACCTGTCACGAAAGATGAGTCGTCTGAAGCTAAATAAATGTACGTAGGAGCCAGTTCGAACGGCTGACCAGCTCGTTTCATAGGCGTTTCTAAGCCAAAGGTTTTCACATATTCAGCTGAATAGCTGGAAACGATTAAAGGTGTCCATATGGGACCTGGTGCCACTGCGTTTACCCGAATTCCACGCTCTACTAGTTGAAGGGACAAAGAACGCGTAAAGGATACGACAGCTCCTTTCGTTGATGAATAATCAACCAATAGTGGCGCTCCCGCATAGGCAGTAACAGAGGCCGTACTGATGATAGAGCTTCCGGGGTGCAGATAAGGAAGTGCTGCTTTCGTCAAATAAAAGTGAGGGAAAATATTGGTTCGATACGTATCTTCCAGCTGTTCGTTCGTGATGTCCATGATGCTCTTCTGAGGGAATTGAACACCTTGATTTAATACTAATACGTTGATTTTGCCATAACACTCCAAGGCTTTTCGGACTATTTCAGTAGAGAAATCCGGATGGCGGAGATCGCCTTCGATCAACAAACAACGACCACCGTAATGCTCCACCATCTGCTTGGTCGCGACTGCGTCTTCCCGTTCGTACAAATAGACAATAGCTACATCTGCGCCCTCTTTGGCGAATCCAATCGCTACTGCACGGCCAATACCACTGTCTCCACCTGTAATGATGGCAACTTTGCCTGACATTTTCCCGCTTCCCTTGTATTCGGGGTTGTCGGATATGGGAATAGGGTTCATTACATATTCGAGCCCAGGCTGTCGGTCTTGATGCTGGGGTGGAAACGTAATGGGTACCTGCTTGCATTTCGTTTCTTGGCTGTAGTACGGATACATCGGAATCATTGGTGGACCTCCATTTTCGTATGTTGATCCATGATATTCACCTAGTCGATGAATGGTCCCCTTACCCTCTGCTCTCTCTCCAGCCCATGTTCTTAGTGAATATCGCTACGCCAAGATTCGCATTCTTTTCAACGTAACTACGACTTCAATCAAAGCCCTGTAGCTTCGAACAATCGACGTGCTTGAACCGAAGTTCATGACGATATGCGTTTCGGATTCAGGATGGCTGAACATATGCGTTCCCAGTATCCCGCTGTGCCCTTGGAGCCGTGGTAGTCCTCTGAGCAGAAAGAAAAATCCCTCGAAATGAAGCTCCATCATACCTAATCCATAATGAATACCACTTCGAAATTTGTGCGTGAAGGTAGTCATTGCCTGTAACGATGCTTCATTAATACATGTTCCATGATGGAGTGCTTTCTGAAAACGCAGGAGATCTTGGGGAGTCGTCACGATGCCCCCACCTGCCCAATCGCAGCTTAAGCTTGGAAAACGGCTGATTTCAACCTTGTTCAACCAAATGTCCTGAATCGGTTCGGTTGGGGTATGTTTCGGCTGCGAATAAAGCATCAAGTACGAATCGTGCATTTGTAGGGGCGTGAATAGCTCAAGATGCAAGTTCTCGCTAAAGGATAGGCCTGTGACACGCTCAATAATCCGCCCAAGCAGGATATACCCTGTATCCGAGTAATGATAACGCGATTCAGGCGGTCCCAGGTTGAATTGATTGTTCCTCGTAAAATCTATCAACGTATCCGGCGTCCACATTTCATTGGGATTGGCAATGATTCGTTGCATGAACGTGGGCTTGCGGACGACAGGGTCTTCAAAGTAATCAGCCAAACCAGAAGTGTGACCCAAGAGCTGTTTGATGGTCACTTCACTGGCATAGTCAACATCTCGATACACGAAGAGATTTTCCAACTCCAACAGTGTTAAATAGTTGCAAATCGGATCTTCTAGCGAGAGACTACCACGCTCAACGAGCATCATGATTAATACAGCAGTAAAAACTTTCCCAATACTTGCCGTATGAAAGGGCTGATTGGGTAAGATAGAGGCGCCCTTATAGGCTGTTATTCTCCCTGCGGCATAGCGATATGTAAATCTACTACTTTCAATCCATACTTGTAATCCTGTTTGATAGCGGCTGCTCTTAAGTGATTTCGTGAAGTACGCATCGAGATGCTTGGAAGCTCTTTCCTTGCTCCATGACTTTCGAACAATCATCGCCATATGGATCCTCCCTGACTCATTGTGTTCACGAACATCCAATGCTACTATTAGTAATATATCTCATCGTAGTGTAAGGACAAGTAGTACGTCAACACCAATAAGGAGAGTCGCAACATGGAATTTGTCATTCTCGGTTTATTAATTTTGAAGAATCAAACGGTTTATGAGCTCAACAAAGCATTTCAACAAGGAATTGCCTTGTTCTATAGCGCCAGCTACGGAAGCCTGCAAACGGCATTAAAGAAATTGCTTCTACAAGGTGATATTAGCTATGAGGAGCATGTGGATCGGGGACGGAATAAAAAAGTTTATGTGATTTCCGATAAAGGAAAAGAGACTTTCTACACTTGGATGGGCTCAGAAATACCAACAAGCAGATTAGAATCCACTGCCCTAGCTAAAGTATTCTTCTTGGGGCTAGTTGAGTCCATTGAAGATAAACGAGCCATACTAGACCAAATCATTGCGCAAATTGAAAAGGTTGAGAATGAACTCCTCCACATGGATGAGGGGCTTCAGAACGTGCAAATTCCAGCCCCTTATGCAGAAATCCTTACTTATCAAATCAAGACGCTTGATTATGGTATTCGTTCACATTCTTTTGCTAAACAGTGGTTTAAAGCCCTGCTAGCCGAGCTCCCACCCCATACACCCTAATTCGTAGTCAACGACAAATCCGCATTTCCAATTTAACGTCAGCTGCATATGAAAATAAGTTTGAAGCAAACTAAGCGTTGTCTTGCCTAACCAAACAAACTGGAGGAGTGATGTTCATGCGCGAGGGATTGATTCCTGCTGTTCTTGGAACTGTCGTTTCTGCATCTGGTGCTACCATGCTAAAAAGCAAGTATAAGCTTCTTGGTGTCGGCGTGCTCGGCTTTGGAGTTGCTCATGTGATTCTTGGAGCAATTGATTTAGTGGAACATCGTTAGGTTGGTGAGATTAACGAGGGAGGTTCTTTAGGACCTCTCTCTTTTTGTGTTTGTTACGCTATTCCTCATCGTTTCCAAACCTCTAGGCCAACTTTGCGCCAAGCTGCTTCACTTTCTCCAACCATTGGGCTCGCTTCTCAACAGAAGATGGCTTGACCGGTCCGATCTCGGTAATGCGCACGGGGTTAATTCCGCAGAATTGCAAAATGTTATGCTTCATTACGCGGTATCCCGCATGCCTGTTAATCCATCGACTGTACCAGGCAGGGGTATCGGTTGTTACAATGAGATGTGCAGATTTACCTATTAGCAGCTTATCCCACAGCGCAGATTTATCCCGATATTTGAAGGCGAAACCAGGTAAAAAGATACGATCAATAAATCCCTTCATCATCGCCGGCATAGCCCCCCACCAAGTGGGATAAACAAAGACGAGATGATCTGCCCAGCGGATTAACTCCTGCGCATGAAGCAAATCTTCCTCAAGCTCGGTGCGCTTGCGATAACCAAACTGCAGATTCGGATCAAACGTTAATGCGTGAAGATCAATCCGTTGAATGTCCAAGTTGCTGTTTGAGTTGCTGTTTGAGTTGCTGTCTGAGACCCCTGTAATATAAGCATTGGTTAAAGCTGCACAGTAGCTGTGTGGATCAGGGTGCCCGTTAATAACGAGAATATGTGATTTCAAGATGATTTCCTCCTTGTTTGCGTCTATAATCAGCATAGAATGATAACGACGAGAAATGAATGATCAAGTACGCAAAGCAATTGCTTATTTGCGCAAGGAGGGATTATGAACGTGATCAATCAAGGTGTGGCCATCTCGATGGTGTACCCCATTATGAAAACCATTGTGCATAAAGGCTATGACACCGAACAATTTTGTAAATATGCGTCATTCGATGCTAATCTCCTGCTGGATGTGGAGAAGCGGATCTCAGGTGAGGAATTACAGCGATTAACGTATGCGGCTGCCAGCTTCACAGAGGATGAGCATTTCGGTTTGCATCAAGGACAAATCATGGAATTCGTCGATATGGGCATCCTCGGTTATGTCATGATGCACTCCCGATCGGTCATCGATGCGCTAACCGCTTATCAGCGATATAATGTCATTCTTTGTAGTGGATTTAATTTGGGCTGGGACATTCAAGGCGACAATGTACGCATTACCATGTTTCTAGAATCCCTTGAACAAGATAAGCAGTCCCGTCATTGTATGGAAGATATGGCAAGCTCCTTATACCGATTGATCTGCAGACTGACTAATCGGCCTATCCCTTTGCACGAGGTAGCGTTTGCGCATGCAGCAACTGCTGATTTAACCCCTTACCAGACTGTATTCGGGGGGATCCCCCGTTTTGCAGCCTCTAGCAATTACTTACAATTCAGCAAGCATATCCTGGATTGCCCTGTTCTCTATTCCGACGCTAAGCTGTTGAGCATATTTGAGGGCGTTGCGCAAGCAACTAGACAAGAACTCACGTACACAAGCCGGTTTACAGACCAAGTCATGCAGTGGATTCGCACTTGCATGCCCTCCTATTTTCCTACCTTGCAGCAGACCGCGGACTACTTCCATATAAGCTCACGAACACTGCAACATAAATTGAAACTAGAGAATGCCTCCTACAATGATCTATCCGCCCAGGTACGCAAAGAATTAGCCATGGGTTATCTTCGAAAATGGGAGTTCTCCGTTGGGGAAATTGCTTACGCGCTGCATTTTTCGGAGCCTAGTGCATTCCAAAACGCTTTTAAGAAATGGACGGGTGTAACGCCTGGGCAATATCGAGCTAATATCCAAAGCGGTCAAGTTGGCATGAATGGATGAATGACAATGCTGAACGGCATGTTTAGCGAAATGACGATTCTACGAGTATGACGCTTGTAGCGTTGTTCATTTTCCCTATTTACAAACCGACGGTCTGTTTATATAATTACATAAAGGATAATTTCCCATTTACGGAGGAATAGCCACATGAAGAATGAGGAACGCAGAGAAATTACCACACGCAAACTACTTGAGGCAACGAAGATACTGCTGCAGGAAAAAGGCTGCCACGCCATCACCATGAAGGATATCATGGACCAATCGTCCCTCTCGAAAGGAGCCATCTTTCATTATGTGAAAAGCAAAGACGAAATTTATGCTTGGGTGCTGCATGAACGGCTCGAAGAGACCAATGCGAGATTCATACATGAGACGGAACAAGCAGCCAAAACCTTTGATGGACCGATGCGAAGCATCAGCAATAATCTTGCTGCCCTAGAAGATCCCAACGAGATCACAAACAAAGTACTCAAGTACTTGCTTGGCAAGGAAGATGATCCCACTGTTGCGGAAGTGCTTCAACATTTCTATGAGCGGTCTGTGTCATTTGCTAAGAAGTGGATCACTCTTGGCCAGCTACATGGTGTAATTATTGAAACCGTTGATCCGGACCAGACAGCTGAAATGTTCGTTCTTCTATCTCTAGGGTTACGGGTCCGCTCATCTTTTGCCTCGACAACCGCGCAGATCTCAACTGAGGTATCCACATTTATGTCCACGATTTTGAAAGCACAATCTTCATAAAATCAAGGAGGTATAGCATGGCACCTTTTATTGCACTTGTTTCATCATTTTTACTGTTACGTAGTGTTGGTTTCCTCGGATGGACCTATTTCAATGATTGGCACTCCGCGTTGCAAGGCGCTGTCGCTGTCATGTTTCTGCTCACAGCCTCAGCTCACTGGGGCACGAAACGCCAGGATTTAATCCGAATGGTCCCCCCTGCTTTGCCAAGACCTAACCGGATCGTATCGATAACAGGATACTTAGAAATTATGGGTGCGATCGGAATTGTGATTCCTGCAACTTCACTAATTGCTTCCATTGGTTTATCGCTCATGCTTATCGCTATGTTCCCCGCTAACATCTATGCCGCTGCTCAGCAGTTGACGATTGGCGGCAGGCCAGTTCCGCGCTTGGGGGTTCGGATTGTACTACAAGTTGTGTTTATGATTGCCGTTGTGCTCGCGGCACCTGTGTTTGAAGGATGAAGGTAAAGGATTCATCGACATTTGTGATACAATGGTTAAAAAAATGAAGGAGCTGCTGACATGCAAAAAATCTCGCCATTTTTATGGTTTGACGGCAATGCCGAAGAAGCAATGAACTTCTACACGTCGATATTCAGCGATTCCCAAATTGAAAGTATTAATCGTTCTGGTCCTGGCGACAGAGTCATCTCAGGTACGTTTTTGCTCAATGGGCAGCGGTTTATGGTTTTAAATGGCGGTCCTCATTTCAAATTCACGCCTGCCCTCTCCTTATTCGTGAACTGCGAGTCACAGGGTGAGGTAGACACCCTCTGGGAGAAGCTGTCTGAAGGCGGAGAACCGCAGCGCTGTGGTTGGGTACAAGATAAATTTGGTGTGTCGTGGCAGATCATTCCAACCACATTGGGGGAATTGCTTTACGACAAGGATCCCGTGAAAGCGGCACGCGTGATGAACGCAATGCTAGGCATGCAAAAGATTGATATTGCGGCACTCAAGCAAGCTTACGAAGGATAATCATTCAGAAATAAAAGCCGAACGACACCTGCTGTCGTTCGGCTTTTCGCATGCTATGGGCCTTACCTCATCATACTTCGCGTACTTACTCGCGCTGAGCTTCTCGGCGCACATTTGACGCACTAATTTGCTATCCATTATGATAGTAGCGTACAAATAACTTATTGAGGTGATCCTATCGTGGCGGCGGTTCAATCGGATAAAATTTTTGTGAATTTACCAGTTAAAGATTTGGACAAGTCTGTCGCTTTCTTCACCTCTATGGGGTTCACGTTCAACCCCCAATTTACAAATGAAAATGGAACTTGTATGGTGATCAGTGAGCACATTTACGTCATGCTATTGGTCGAGAAATTCTTCCAAACTTTTACCAAAAAAGAAGTAACCGATGCAACAAAAACGACAGAAGTAATCGTTGCTTTAAGCTTCAATAGCCGAGAAGAAGTGAACGAACTCATCGAAAAGGCCGTAGCTGCTGGAGGTACGCTTTATAGTGACCCTAATGATCACGGTTTCATGTATCAACACAGCTTTCAAGATCTTGACGGACACCAATGGGAATTGTTCTGGATGGATCCGAATGCAGCGAATCAATGATTACTATAGAGGCGGTGAGGGAGAATCTCGCCCCTCTTTTTTTATACCCTTCTCCCCCCATCCATTCACCTAACGAATACCATGCATATTCTTTGTTTTATACGGCATATTCTTTGAAATACTTCACATGTCGCCACTCTCTCTAGCAGGAAAAGATGCATCGTTGTATGATAGAAGAGATTCCTAATCCTAGTAGATAAGGGCATGGTGTGACCTCCATGAAGCTACTGCGTAGTCCAATAAAGACATTACGTGGAAAAATTCTAATTTCTTTATTTTTCTTGATTATTCTCCCCGTCGTTATCATTCTCTACCGATTCTATAAATCTTCTGAAGATATCGTGCAAATTCAGCTCAACCAATCCAATCAAGCGGCCGTAACTCAAAAAGCAACTGCTATGAACGATATGGCCGTACGTATGATCACTGCTTCAAGTCTAATTATCAACGACCCAGAAACAGAAAAATTTTTGAAAGAACCTGCAGATTGGTCTAATAACTACCTCTCCTTCATTAAGCTCACGAGCCTGCAAAAAAAAATGTCCAACGTTAAGGATCTTCTGCTCGACAGCACTACTCAGCTTGGCCTATTTGACAATAGAGGATATACCCATACGACATGGTCAGCCGTCACACCAACGAATGTCCAATCCTTCTATAAGGAAAGCTGGTACGAGCCCACTCTCAAGCGAAATGGCTTTCCCTACTGGACGGTTCCCTACTCACTTCCTTCACCCAACAATAGTCAAGATCTGATTGTTATGACGAGACAAATTAATGGTGAATACACGAGTAATTATGGTGTTTTTTTCATCAGCGTGCCGATCTCAGTCTTCTTCTATCCGAATACCGAGCTTCGCAAGCAGCAAGCTTCAGGCATCACCACTGTTCTCGTCGATCAAGACCAAAAGCTGTTAATCGGCGATCGTGAGGCTGCAGATTTATTAGCTAGTCATGCCCTTCAGAACGTGCGTACCAACGTAAATGGCATTCAAGAAGTGAAGGTCAATGACCATGTCTATTTTATGAATGACGCTCACGTTCCACAACTCGGATGGCGGCTAATTCAATTCATGAATCAGAAGGATTTCGCTACACAGCTTAGTCGAGAGAAAGACAAATCGATCACCTGGGTTGTCGCTTGGTTTCTCCTATTTGCTATAGCTTTCATCGTTCTCATGCTTCGTGTGACGAGTCCGTTCAAGCAATTGGCGAAGTCGATGACAAAGGTGGGTAAAGGGGAATTCAATACGCTGGTTACGATAAAAGGGGAAGACGAGATTGCCATGCTTGGCAATTACTTCAATCGCATGGTGCTGCATCTGCAAGATCTCATCTCCGATTTATACGATGAACAGCGGCGCAAGCAGAAAGCGCAGTTCCAAGCGCTGCAAGCTCAAATTAATCCGCATTTTTTGCTCAATACACTCAACTCAATCAAATGGATGGCGCTGCTCTCTGGGGCTGATCATATCAGTGAAATGATTACCAAGCTTGGTAAGCTGCTTAATTTCACCATGCGAAATGAACAAGAATTCGTCACGTTACAAGAAGAATTGGACTATCTGCAAGTGTACTTATCTCTCCAGGAAATACGCTATCATGATCAGATCACGTTTACTTATCGCATTCCTGAAGCTCTGCTCGACTGCGAAGTGTTAAAATTCACACTGCAGCCTGCCGTTGAGAACAGCATCATTCATGGCAATCGGTTCCCGCTTCTCATCGATCTTCAAGCGGAAGAAATGGGTGGGAATCTACACATTGTGATGCAAGATAACGGCGTTGGGATGAGTATGGAAATGATTGAGCAGGTCGAATCTTCCCTGAATCAGCCTCACGCAAAGTTCAGTGGCATCGGTATACGCAATGTCAACGAACGAATCAAGCTCCACTTTGGCATGCAGTATGGCATGCAGATCTCAAGCGTGGAGGGAGAAGGCGTCCGACTACTACTAGTGCTGCCTTTGAAAAGGAGGAATACAGATGCTGAGAATACTGATCGTTGATGATGAAATCCTTGTACGCATTGGCTTAAAAACGATCATTCCAAGAGATAACGAGGAGTTCCTCGTCATAGGTGAAGCTGCCAATGGATTGGAAGCGCTGAAACTGTTAGAGGCGCAGGCTTGTGACGTCGTGCTCACGGATATCCGTATGCCAGAGATGGATGGACTTGAATTGCTGAAACAGATTCGTGAACGTTGGCCAGCGATCAAATGTCTCATTTTATCCAATCATCACGACTTCAACTATGTGCAGCAAGCCCTAAGGCTAGGTGCAATCGAATACGTAACGAAATTAGAAATCAATCCCTCCGAGCTGATGGAGAAGCTGCGTGCCATCCGGGATCAACTGCTTATCGAAAAGCAAGGCCAGAACGCGAGAACCCAGCTTGAGCAGAAGGTGAATCAATATAGCAATGAGGTGAAAGAAAAACGGTTGCGCGAGCTCCTCCTCGCTCACGTTTCCCGTGGGGAAATCGAACAGGTCTGGCGAGAATTCCAGCTTGAGTTATTCGCAGCCCCCCTATCCGCAGCAGTGATCCAAATCGAAGCCTATGAGGAATTAACGCAGAATAACAGATTCCAAAGCGATCGTCTATTGACCTATACTGTTAAAAATGTCCTCAATGAAATTCTGAAGAAGTATGGGAATGGAGAATTAGTTGAAATTACAGCTGGCAAGTTTTGTGTGATTTCAAGCCAAATCAACCCAAATATGTTGTTAGAAATGCAGAGCGCTGTACAAGCTTTCCTGAAAATATCACTGGCCATCGGTGTGTCTCCCTCCTACGAGGACAAATTTGCGCTGCATCATGCCTACGAAAAAGCAGATCATGCCTTAAGTTACCGATTCTACTACGGGGGCTCCTGCATCATTTACTATGATCACTTAGATGTATCGCTTCCCACGCTATCTGAGCCATGGCAGGAAGAAGAATGGATGAAACATATTGAAGAAGGTGACGAAATCAGCTTGCGTGAGAAAATCACCGCTTGGACGGAGGACCTTTGCCGCAATAAGAATATCCCTCCCGCCCTATTGCGAGAGCAATGGCTTCGTCTGCTTCATATTTTTGCACGCTGCTTGAAGGCTGATGGCGGCGACATATACTCCGTCACGCTGCACGAACAGCAGTATCCGTACCATGTCATTCGTAATGCCGAAACCTTGCAAGCATTATCCAACTGGTTCATAGGATGGCTCCCCGTCTTCTTGGCATACAAGCGCGAACATGGGAAAGAAAAGCTTCGTCCTGAGATCCAAATGGTGATCAAACAGATTATGGAGAAGTATAATTTACCTCTCAAAGTAGCTGATTTAGCCAGCACGGTTGGCTATACCGAGAATTATTTGAGTATCTTGTTCAAGAAAGAAACCGGTAAAACCATCACTGACTATATGACGAATGTTCGGATGAAAAATGCCCGCGAGCTGCTCAAGAATCCTGATTATAAAATATTTGAAATTTCCGAGCTCATCGGGTATGCCGACCCGAATCATTTCAGCCGCAGCTTCAAGCAAATGGAAGGGATGTACCCTACCGAATTTCGAAAGCTCGTATTCGGTCATCGAACATCATAGAATAATGCTTACTTCGTAAAGAATACTCCGTGTCTTTTTGGGATCATTTGCATTACGATTTAACTACCAAAAGAAAAGGGGATGAACAAATGAAAAAAGTACTAGGCATGGGAGCATCAATCGCACTTGCTGTAAGCGTTCTCGTAACAGGCTGCTCCAAAGCACCTGAAGCTTCACCTTCTGCAGCTGCATCTGTTGCGCCTGCTGCAACTACAGCAGCGGCTACACCTACACCCACACCTGAACAGAAACCAGTTACACTTAAATTCTGGGGTGGTGTACCACCAGAAAGCGGACCGCAAGATGCGGTTGATGCATGGAATAAAGCTAATCCTAACATTAAGGTTGAATATACGCGCTATGTGAATGATGATCCTGGTAACCTCAAGCTGGAAACAGCCCTGCTCTCCAATACGGATGCGCCTGATCTTTATATGAACTACGGCGATGCTTATATGACGAAACGACAAGCTGCGGGTATGGCTGAGCCACTAGACGACCTGATCGCCAAAGCTGGCTTTGACGTTGAGGGTATTATCGGAGCCGCTAATATCAAGAAATTCGCAGACGGCAAATATTATTATCTACCTGCTAATAAGAACTTGGGTGCCGTGCTATTCAATATGAAAGCTTTAGATGCAGCCGGCGAGAAACTCCCAACCGCCTGGACATGGGATGATTTCAGTGTAATGGCCACCAAACTTAACAAAGGGGCAATGAAGGGTACAATGCTAGATCCAGCTTTGGGTTGGTTTGGTGATACGGTTCTACAAACAGCCAAACCTCAAGACTGGGTAATCGCTGCAGATGGCACTTCCAATTTCAACAGCCCAGCCATGAAGAAAGGGTTGGAAATGCAGAAGAGCCTGGAAGACAAGGGCATTATGATGAAATATTCCGAGGCTGTTGCTGGGAAAATTACCGTGCAGAATGAGCTTCTGACGGGTAAAGCTGCCATGATGGCTTCCCAAATTTACATCATCCGCTATATTAAGGATATTAAGAGCTTCCCGCATGATTTCAAAGTTGCTTTCGCTCCTTATCCGCAATTCACTGCTGGCAGCAACATCAATCCAGGCGGCGGTATGGGCGACTACATGTCTATTAATAAAAACAGTAAAAACAAAGAAGCGGCTTTCAAATTTATCTCATGGTATTTACAAGAAGGTAATATGGCCATGGTGCCAGGCGGACGTATCCCAACTAGCAAAAAGGCAGATCCTGCTAAAATCGCCTCTATCCTGATTGGTGATGCGAAAGATCTTATTGACGAAGCCTCCTTGAAAGCACTACTAGCTGGCAATTACACATTCCCAACTTCCTACAACGTACCTGTACCAACAGAATTACGTGCCATTTTTAAAGATGAGATGGAAAAATACCTGCTTGGTGCTCAACCGATCGACAAAGCTATAGAAACCATGAAAACGCGCGCCGATACGACGATCAAAGGTGCCAAAAAATAAGTCATATTCATTCATGCTTCATCGAAACCTCCGGCAGCTTCTTGTCGGAGGTTTTTTCAATCAAACTACAGAAAAGGTCACGTTCACGCTATGTGAATTCACTCTTGCGCTTGGTAAAGTGAAGGTAACACATGAATTCGAAAGGGTGTCCTACAATGAAGAAACGACATTTCTGGCATAACGCGAAATTCAGGGAAAACCTTGCAGGCTACCTGTTCATTTTGCCCAACTTCTCTGGGTACTTCATCTTTATATTGCTGCCGATCTTATTCAGTCTGTACCTCGTATTCGTCGATTGGGAATATTTAAAAGGATTTGCGGGGATTGAATGGGTTGGCTTCGATAACTTCAAAGCGCTGGGCAGTGATCCGAAATTCGTGAAAGCGCTGAAAAATAATTTGATTTTCACGCTAGTCAGTGTTCCCGCTTCCATCATCTTAGGACTCCTGTTTGCGGTTGTTCTCAACAAGTATGTGTTTTTCAAGCAAACACTACGGACGCTGATCTTCCTTCCCTATGTCAGCTCTCTCGTGGCCGTATCCGTCATTTGGAGCATCATGTACCGTGCTTCCGATGGTCCGATCAACCAGTTGCTCAAATCAGTTGGCATTGATCATCCACCAGGCTGGTTGTCGAGCCCCAATTCTGCTCTTTTCGCTATTATCATTATGCAGGTGTGGGTAACGATTGGGTACTCGATGGTCATTTACTTGGCCGGACTGCAAGGAATTTCCAAGGATTTGTACGAGGCTTCCGATATTGATGGGGCTTCGAAAATACGCCAGTTTTTCCAAATCACCATTCCTATGCTTACGCCAACAACCTTTCTCGTTGCCATAACGCTCATTATTGGATCATTCCAGATATTCGGACCGGTCAACATTATGACGCAAGGTGGCCCCATTGATTCGACGATGGTGTTATCCTATCACATTTACTTACTTGCTTTCCGATTCTACAAAATGGGCTATGCAGCTACCGTCTCTTGGGTGCTATTCGCCATCATCTTCGTTGTCACGATCATTCAATGGCAGAGCCAGAAACGTTGGCAGCAGCACTTCTAATTGTAAAGGAGCAACCCCCTATGGAAACTATCGTACCAATCGAATCTACACGCAATACATCCATTTCCAAAATCAGAAGGGGCAGCCTTTGGCTTAAGGTCCTCCTTACGATCATCTTGGCAGCGATCTCCATCGTCATGATTCTACCCTTTATATGGATGATCTCTACTTCCTTCAAAATTAATGGCGAGGTATTCAAATATCCGATCGATTGGATTCCGAATACGTGGCATTTTGAGAATTATAAGAAAGTCTGGGCCGGCACTGACCCCTTCTATTTATTTTATTGGAATTCGATCAAAATCACAGGAATTACGGTTGCAGGCAACCTTTTAACAAGTGCCATGGCTGGCTATGCTTTTGCCAAAATACGCTTCAAAGGCCGTAACTTCCTGTTTCTGCTCTACTTATCAACGATGATGATTCCGGGGCAGGTTTTGCTTGTTCCCCGCTTCATCTTGTTCGATCAGCTGCAGCTGATCAATACACATGCTTCCATTATTTTACCAGGTTTGTTCACGGTATTCGGCACCTTTTTAATGCGTCAGTTCTTCATCAGCCTTCCGAACGAACTGTTGGAGGCAGGTCGTGTTGATGGATCGGGCTACTGGCGAACCTTCTGGCAAATTTGTTTGCCGTTGATTAAGCCTGCGTTAGTCACTCTATTGATTCTCTCTTTTACATGGCATTGGAACGAATACGAAACCCCGCTCATTATGCTTCGCGAGAAAGACTTGTACACGATTCCATTAGGCTTAACGAGTTATGTTGAAGAGTTTGGAACGAATTATGTCCTCACCATGGCAGCTTCCGTTTCTGGGCTTGTTCCTCTGCTCATCGTCGTGGTTGTATGTCAAAAATGGTTCGTAGAGGGGATTGCAAGCTCGGGATTGAAAGGCTAGCCTCACAAAAGGAGGCCTCACCATGCTTTCCTTCAAAAAGTGGTTCATGCTTCTCTTCGCTGCTTTGCTTGTTCTAGGCGCTCTCCCCGCGAGTCGTGCGGAAGCGTCTAGCACAGCCGTTGTACCTATTTCTTGGAGCACATTTACAGCAGGCAATCCGACAGACGCCAATTCCTTACGGGTATTGGACATTTTACTGAATACGAACAAGTATGCATTAAGCACGTGGTGGACGAACAAAGGGTTTGCCGCACAAACCGGCAGCTATCTCACCTTCGGTGGTATTGATGAACCGAACATTCGGCCACCTGCCAGTGAGGCATTAGCATTGGCGATATCGTTAAAAACAGGCGCCTATAACGCTACGACCACAGGTGTCACACAGACGAATGCCTTGGCGATTGCAACCAAGCTTACGGCATCGCTCGCCTATCAGCACAAAATCAATACAACTTCAGGCTGGGGCAATGGCTGGCAGACGGCTTTCTGGGCATATCTTGCTGGAACTGCTGGTTACCTGCTATGGGATGACCTCTCCGTAACCGATCGTGAGTATGTCCGCAAAATGGTCGAATATGAAGCGAACCGTTTTAACAGCTATACAGTCCCTTACTATCGTAATGAAGCAGGCACCATCATCTCTGCTGGCGATACGAAAGCTGAAGAAAATGCCTGGAACTCCTCCTTGCTCCAACTTGCCACCGCCATGATGCCCGATCACCCCAATTGGAGCCTATGGATGAACAAAAACATCGAACTCATGATCTCCGCCTACTCTCGCCCATCCGATACGACAAGCACACGCGTCCTTCATGGCCAAACCGTAGCCGACTGGCTGCATGGCTCTAATGCGAACGAAGACGGTACCGTTGTGAACCACAGTATCATCCATCCCGACTATATGAATTCCATCACTCAACTGCTGAATGCCCCTCTTTTATACACACTGGCAGGTAAAGCTACACCTGAGGCAGCGCTCTTTAATGCTGATATTGTTTATGACTCGCTGGTTGATCTCAATTTTGCAAATCCGCCTTATGCTTCGCCTGGTGGAACGATTTATATGGATGGGAGCGCGAATGCCTACTATCCACAGGGGAATGACTGGGGAACGAAGCGTCGTATGCATTTTGCTTATATGGATGCTGCAGCATCTGCCTTCGGATTCGATACACTGGCCAGCCAAAAGGGTGACTATTGGGAGCCTTATCATGCCCAAATGGTGCTGGATATGCAGAATCGCACGGGTCACACCGATGGGCACACCTATGAAGCGTCATCGGAAGACACCTACGCAGGAAGAGAAGAATGGGTAGCGCAATTCGCAGGTCGAGACTATTTGACCAAATGGATTATGAAGCAAAATAAATACGTGGTCACCAACGAGACCTATACCGCACCACCGCCAGATCCAGCCCCCGTCAACCCTTTTAACTATACATTTGAAGACGGTACTTCAGTTGGTTGGACGCCTGTGAACGGCAGCTGGAGCGTGATCACGGATGGCACTAAGGTGTATAAACAAACCTCAACTTCGGGAGAAGCACTCGCCTTAGCTGGTGATGCCTCGGCATGGAGCAATTACAGCTATGAGGCTACCGTCAAATTATACGATGCGATTGCCAACAATGCCTCTGGTCTTGTCGGTCGTTATGCGGATAATAACAACTATTACTTGTTCAGGTTAACCACGTCTGGAAAAGCACAGCTGTATAAGAAGTCAGGAGGAACCTTTACCCTTCTACAGGAAGTGTCGATGACCGTAAGTACGAATACCGCCTATACGCTAAAACTCGTCCTGGACGGCTCTTCTATCTCCGGCTATGTGGGTGGTGTATTGAAGGTATCTGCAACCGACAGCACGATTCCTGCTGGCAAAATCGGCTTCCGGACCTACAATCAGACGGCAAGCATTGATAATATTTCCGTCGTGCAGAGTCTGCCTTTCGGAGATATGTACGAAGATGGCGATGCCTCATCTTGGGTTCCTTCGACTGGCGTGTGGAACGTTGTCACCGACGGAACCAAAGTCTTCAAGCAAACCTCGACATCGGGTGAAGCCCTCACTGTTACTGGCAACGCGAGCTGGAGCAATTATACCATGCAAGCTAAGCTCAAAATGTATGATGCCCTCTCCTTCAATGCCAGCGGCATCATTGGCCGTTATGTCGATGACAATAACTATTACTTGTTTCGATTGATCACAGCAGGATCTGCGCAGCTATACAAGAAATCTGGAGGAACCTTCACCCTGCTCCAAGAGGTTCCACTGACGGTGAACACGAACACCGCGTACACGCTTAAGTTAGTCTTGTCTGGTAGCACATTGACTGGCTATGTGAATGGTACACAGCTCGTCTCAGTGACGGATAGTACGTTCGCCAGTGGTAAAGTTGGTTTCCGAACTTATAAGCAAACAGCAAGCTTTGATGAGGTTGTGGTGAATTAAGGATTAGATCTCATGCGAAAAGGCTATCTCATGTAGATATTCTACTTGAGATAGCCTTCTTATTTGTTATTTGGGGTAATGAGAAAACTTCTATCGAAGCCATTCAAAGATGAGCGACCGCGTTTATCGGAAGGTTTTATCGCCAAATAGAAAGATGTTTTCGGGATCCGAAAACTTTACTTTCTATTGTGGTAGGAAAATCCAGGATATTTGACGACAGGCCACTTCTCCTTGCGCAACGCATTTAATAGTTCGGGTCCAACATGCAAATTCGTACTGACAAGGTTGCGTGGAGTAAGTGCCATCCATTGGTTCAACGACACATCCTCGAATCGATCACTCTTGAACATCTCCAAAAACCATAACGGTTGCGTACCTGTATTTTGTACATAATGTCCCGTTGCAAATGGCACATAGCCGACATCGCCAGCACGATAATCAAACGTACGTGCATTTCCATTACCTGTAAAAACGGTCATACGTGCCTGCCCCGTGAGATAATATTGCCACTCATCGTTATTCGGATGCCAATGCAGTTCCCTCATACCGCCGGGTTCAACTTCAACTAGCGCCGCTGCAATATTTTTGGAAATAGGGAAATTAGTTGAGTCTACGATTCGCACGCTGCCGCCTGGCGTTTTAATAGGGGTTTGCGCCAAAAGTTGATGCTTGAAGCTTTGGGGAATCGTTCCATAAGGTGACTGTACTTTCTCACTTTCCAGCGGACCGGGAACCTTGTCTTGATAAATATAAACCTGCTCAGAAGGAATTTGGTCAAAAGCACTCATGGGTACTCCGAAATTGGCTGATAGCACATCTTTCGGTGTTCGAGAAAACCAGTCGGAGATGGATATGGTATTCAAATCAGAAAAATTGCCGTCATCGAAAACAAGTAGAAACTCACAATGTTCTAGCCCCTGAATGGAGTGCGGGAGTCCAGGAGGAAAGTACCACAGATCTCCCGGACCTATATCCGCAATAAAATTTCGCCCTTCCTGGTCCATAGCGGTAATACGTGCTCGACCTAAGATCATATAGGACCATTCTGCTTGTGTATGCCAATGTAATTCGCGCACACCACCAGGAGATAAACTCATATTTACGCCCGCAAGTGTCGTCGCAACGGGTAATTCTCGAACCGTTACTTCCCGTGACCAGCCCCCGTAATTTAATTTCATTGAAGTGTCTGAAAAGGAAAACTTCAAATTAGGAAGCAAACCAGCATCCGTAATGGGTGGAACTAACATGTTGGGGTTCTCGATATCCCGCATAACATCTCGGGGCCCGGTATCTATTCCACCAGCGCCATCCGGTCGGATCGGTTGGGGCACATTTCCATACATGCCCTGATTCCTTTTCGGATTATCCATGCGGTCGTCTCCTCTCCATTTAAGTGAAATACGTTGTATCTCATCCTAATTGATATATGAGACTATTTCTGCGTTCATACATTAGAATCAACGAATGCCCCCTCATACAGTCATTTTAATTATTCGGAAAGAAGTTCACATATTTTCCATTAAAATTGGAATAATAAACCTGCTCCACTAACAAATTATAGAAGGAAATTTTTCATGGATATACAAAAGTTGTTCAGAAAAAGTAAAGCAACAGCACCAACTCCGGCGCCAAACACTAACATCCCTCCTCCTTCAGTGGAATTTCCTATGGCATTAACCATAGTAGAGAATAGAAAATGGATAGAGCAACAACTCGCGAATTGTTCCGATATTTGCTATCTCCCTAGATACTTTGGTGAGGATTTGCAATACGGAGCACTCGTTGTTTATTGCGATTCACTTATTAATGACAAAGAATTGATTTATCTAAAAGATGTGCTCCAAGATCTTGTTTTTCAAGAGGCCGACTTAGAAGCAGCAACCATTGATCTTAAAAAATTAATCTCATTCTTCGAGAATCATGGTGTCTCTTCTCGGAATGTGACGATTATTGATCAATTGCCAATTGCAGAATATAACATCCTGCGTGGTCAAGTTGTGATTTTTTTCGATCAATGGAATAAGGCACTGAGCTTTGATGCGCTTACTTTGGAAACAAGACAAATTAGTGAACCCATGAATGAACCTGTCGTTAGAGGACCTCAAGAAGCTGCGGTTGAGAATCTGAGAATCAATTTGGGGTTGCTGCGGAACCGTTTGAAAAGCGCCAATTTCAAGATTGAAAAGTACATTGCAAACGGAGAAACACAGACTGAGATTGCCATCGGTTATTTAGAGGGGACCGTGAACCCAACAACGTTAACCGAATTTAAAAAACGCTTTGATAAAGCTATTCAAGAAGAAATTTTGGAAGTCGCCTATATCGAAGAATTGATTGAAGACTCTACGTACTCTCCTTTTCCGCAATTTCGTCATACGGAACGTACGGATACGGCAGTTGCTGCGCTTCTTGATGGGAAAATCATTGTTATCACCTCGGGTTCTCCTTCCATTATGATCTGTCCTGGCCTCTTTATCGAGTTTTTCCAATCAAGTGAAGATTATTATATACGTTCCCTGTATTCCTCACTCATTCGATTACTTAGACTTTTCGCTTTTATTATGGCTCTTACATTGCCGAGTCTTTATATCGCTATCTCAACTTTTCACTCTGAGCTCATTCCAACAGTATTGCTATTAGCCATTCTGGATACCCGTGAAGGCATCCCTTTCCCCGCATTCATCGAAGCTTTGTTGATGGAATTTTTCTTCGAAATCATGCGCGAAGCCGGTATCCGTCTTCCTAAACCCGTAGGTTCAGCAGTGAGTATCGTCGGAGCTCTCGTCATTGGGCAAGCTGCCATTGAAGCCAAAATCGCTTCACCCATTATGGTCATCATCGTGGCACTTACAGGAATCGCTTCTTTTTCATTACCCAATTACAATATGGCCATCTCTCTACGCATCTTGCGCTTCCCCCTAATGGTTCTTGCTGCAAGCTTAGGAGGATTCGGTTTCATGATTGGTTTTTTATTTATTTTCCTTCATTTAGTTGGCCTACGATCTTTAGGACAGCCATATTTGACTCCATGGGCTCCTCTGAAAATGAATCAATTGAAAGATGGATTCATACGAGCTCCATTAAAATTTCTCCTTCGCTCACCGCGAAATCGACATCGGCATAACAGTTACAAAAAGTAACTGCATGACTGAGAAAGAAGGAAATACAACATGAGATGGTTAATGGTGACGACATTATCTGGACTGTTATTATTTTCCTTAACAGGCTGTTGGAACAAAGCCGAACTGGTTGAATATGCTTTTGTACAAGCTGTTTCTGTAGATCTATCCGACAAAGGCAAAATCAAATTAACCACACTTTTTTATAAGCCGAGCGGCAACAGTGCACTGTCAAAGGGAACTGATACTAAATCCTCGTTCACGATTAAGACGGAGGGCGAAAATGTCTTTGATGCTATTCGGGATATCACCATACATCTAGGACGAAAAGCCAAATGGGATCACATGCGTGCCATTCTAGTTAGTGACGAGGTTCTCAAGACACATGATATAGGCGTCATTCTTGACTTTTTTAGTCGAGATCATGAACCCAGACCTACCAATCTGCTCTTAGTTACAAAAGGGAATTCTGGCGAGTATTTGGATCTAGAGCCGTTTATAGAATATACGTTGGGACAACAATTGCGATCTATGGATGAAGGCTCCTCGCGATTTGCTGCTAAATCAATGAATCAGAATATCCTGAAAGTGATGATTCAAATGAAAAGCGAAACAGGAGTTGCTGAGATCCCTTACTTATATTTGAATAAAAAACGTGGGAGTGTCCCTAATATTGCTGGAGTCGTTTTAATCCATGAGCAAAAAATAGCCGAAATTATTCCGCCAGATGAATTAAAAGCCTTTCTTTTACTTACTCATCAATTTCGGGGCGGTATTATCATAACGTCTTGTGAAGGGGACAATGGTGACAGCAGTCACTCGCTGCAGGAATCATTCGAAATTTCCCAAGGAAGTACGAAGGTAACCACCTCTCTTAAGAATAATGCGGTGACCGTGAATATCTCGACAAAGTTGATCGGCGCAGCTGGGGAGCTCATCTGTACTTCTGTGAACACAGAAAAAGAAGAACAAGCTTACCAAACCCGTTTAAGTAACCAAGTTAAGAAAGAGATTCTTACATTAATTCATCATTTACAATCCAAAAAACTAGATGCCATTGGCATTGGTAACATGATTTATGCCAAAAATCCTCGTTTATGGCTAGCATGGAAGGATAACTGGGGAGAGCGTTTTGCAGATGTTCAATTTCATATCAAAGTCGATGTGACGATTACTAACTCAGGAATGAGCGGCGGTACGCCTCTAAATAAGTAACTGCTAAGTCAACGAGAGGATAAGATTACCTATGTTGCTAAAGCTAGTAATCCTACTAATCATTTGTGTCCCGTTACTGTTAATCGATAGGGTCCATTTAAAGAAAGAAAAGTCCCACGCCAAACTTATTTACACCTGCTTAGTTTTGGTAACGATCTATCTTAGCAGTATTTTCGTTTTTGACTTACATTGGCCCATCCTCTATGATGCAGCTGATTACTTGCTTGGAACACCTGCCCGTCTAATTGTTGAGTTCTTACATGTCACCCCTCAATAGCAACAGAAAGTCTAAGGAAAGGTGGGGGCTATGCAATGAGAATTGGAGAAGAAATTAGTCCGGGCCAAATGTCCGTCTTATTTTTCATCTATTTAACAGGCTCTTCGATCATCAACATTCCACAACCCTTAATTAGCTTCGCTAACAACGGAGCTTGGCTATCGCTTATCCTTTCCTACTTATTAGGCATTAGTTTTCTTGGTTGTATTTTGTATATGCACGGGAAATATCCTGACTTGACCTTTATTGAATATAGTAAGAAAACAGTTGGTACATGGATGACGATTCTACTCGCTATCCCTTTCATTTCTTTTCAGTTCCATATGGTAACTGGTATCGTCTTGGATATTGGCTTATTCATGACCACGACTTTAATGCGTGAGACACCGATCTATGTGTTTAACTCTCTCATATTTTTACTGGTTTTTGTGACGGTTAGAATGGGAATTGACATTATGGCTCGCATGTTTGTTTTACTTACGGTAATGGTCATGTTTTATGTATTGCTTATATTAGCATTGGCCAGCTTCAATTATCATCCATCTTACCTATTGCCTATCATCCCGTTTGGGGTTAAGCCTATCTTGCTCGGGGGTTATTTTTCCTATGGGTTTCCTTATGTTGAAATCTTTCTCTTCAGCATGATACTTCCATTTGTTTCCACAAACCAAAATAAACCACTAAAACGTGGTTTATTTTTAGCTCTTTCCATGAACGCTTTAAGCTTGGTTACTGTCACACTATGCACACTTATGACATATGGACCTATCGCTGGCGATCGCAAGTATTCCATGTTTCAGTTAGCTCGAACCATTGAATTTTACGAATTATTCCAACGTATTGAGTCGCTCATCGGTATTTCATTAATTGTAGCTTCCTATATGAAAGCCACCATCGTTTTATTTGCCTTAAATTTGACCTTTACTCATTTGTTTAATTTGCAAAACAATCGCTTGCTCATTTTGCCTCTAACCATGATTTGCTGTTTGTCATCTTTTATTACACAAGTTAAAGGTGAAGCTTTTTGGGACAACTTAGTATCCGTTATACATCCCTTATGGGGAACCTTCGGGTATTTAGCTCCTGTTCTTATTGTGACTCTCATACATGTTGTGAAGCGGAAAAGCAAATCTTCCTTCACCTCGAATGACTAGCCCTCTCATCAAATTGCTTTACCCATTCACCCTTACCTCAATCACTTCCGCACATGGACAGCCATTTGTCGCTTCCACGACAAGCCGCAAGCGATCGGTTGAAATGGCTGCCACCAACGTCAGCCTTCTTGTACGCTTCCGATTGTTCTCTACGCGCTGAAGCACCTTCCAGTCTCCGTCTTCCCACACCTCCAAGCGGTAGTCCCTCACCAACTCAGGTCTAACTTCATCGCTCGTTCGAAATGCATGAAGATTGATCAAATCCTCATGCACATTATCATTAAAGGTCACTTGTATCTGTCGCAGAAGATGAGGTTGATCCCAGCTAAGCTCCAGCCACTCTTCTCTCGCTGGAGTCATCGGCTCCGACATCCATTGATGTGGGGCGCCATACGGACGCAAATAACCATTCGTAGCCTTTTCTGCTGAGAAAGCACTCGTCTCTGAAGGGAGTCGGAAGCAGATTGGCTTGCGATCCACGCCATTTTTCATGCTCCACTGGACGACTGGCTGATCAGGTTGATGATTCTCCAGCTTCGGATCAACAATCGGCCTCGTGCCTCTTACAAAAGCAATCGCTCCCGTCTGCTGTTTATCGGAATGATAGACCACTACCTGTTCATTGGCTTTGATAATGACGAATGCATTCTGCGTCTCGTCAGGCTGCCAACTCAGTGGAAAGCTGATCCACTGCTGTTCCCCAGCTTGCGCAGCTGTCTCCGTCTGCATGATCATCATCGATGGCACATAGTTCTCTGCTCTGCCTGTATCCCACAGCTCCACTTGAATCGTCGTTGCTTCACTCACATCAACAAGCAGCTCGAAGCCACACAGTAGAGGTTCTACGGGGAATAACACCGCTACATCGTCGATCAGTCGCCTAGGCTCCACGGCATGCGACACACTCAGCTGCGTTAGTGTAGATGACGCCTTCAACCTGGCTCGGCGTCCAAGATCCAGCTCATCTTCATTGCGTATACCAATCAAGGAGGCATCCTGCCTTAGCAGTACCTGCTGAAGCTCCTTAACATGCTTTTGAACCAGCTCACGCGGTGTCACTTGCTTCTGAACACACAGAGCCGCACCCGTTCCAGCAGCCTCCCCAATCACAGCGCAAGTCGCCATGACGCGTGTTGTGCCAAAGGCCACATGGGATGCGCTTATATTGCGCCCTGCCATCAGCATATTGGCTACATTAACGGAATACAAACTGCGAAACGGAATATGATAGATGCCATCCGCATGCAAATGCTTTGAACCGCTTTCCGTTGAATACATCCCTTGCGGCGGGTGTAAATCTATGGACCAACCACCGAAGGCAATGGTGTCCTCGAACCGCGTCTGAGCCAGAATATCATTCTGATTCAGCATATAATCGCCGATGAACCGGCGGTATTCTCTTTTGCCAGGTAAAGCACCTACCCACTCTAGCGTCATATTCGCCGAATCAAATTGACCTGAATTTTTGATATAATCCCAAATCCCATAAATAACTGACCATAACTCGTCCCGAATACGTTCATTCTCATGTACAGTATCCAGCTCGCCGCCCCACTCAATCCACCAATAATGACAGCCCGAATCGCCGCTTCGAATCACACGTTTGATCGGAATTGAGGTCGTTGTGATGTCTTTGGCAAAGCTCGGCGGATGGTATTTAACAGGGTGGCCCACATCTTTGGTATAAAATAAAATCGTACTCCCGAGTGTAATGTCATCTGCTGTCTCAGGTGCCCACTCCTCTTGAAACTCTTCACGTGCCTCCCGGCCGATACGAAATTTAGCCCCCGCCAAAAAACCAATTAGGCCATCTCCCGTACAATCTAGAAACACTTCACTCTCAAAACGAATGCGACGCTCCGAGCCCATCATCCATCCCGTAACAGCGCGAATGATCCGATTGCTCTCATCCCCATCCGCTTCCACCTCATGCACATCCGTGTTAAGGAAAAGCTGGATATTCGCCTCAGCACGAACGGCTTCCAGCACAATCAAATCCCATAGATACGGATTTCCATCTGAATTCTGGTACTGATTCTCGACAAACAGCTCGCCCATGATGCCTGTTTCTCGTGCATAACGATTAATGCCATGCGCTGTTGCACCGCAAACCCACACACGAACCTCACTTGATGAATTCCCCCCGAGTACGGGTCTATTTTGAATCAGTGCCACCGACTGACCTAATCTCGCTGCAGCTATCGCTGCGCACACGCCTGAAAGCCCACCGCCGATGACGGTTATATCCCTTTTTACCAATTCTTCTCTCATAGGATAACCTCCATGAAAACTGTGATTACCCTTATTTTAAAGGATTAACAGCGCATTACACCATGCACGCTATTATCAATTACTTATACAAAATTTCAGTTATAAGCTTTCATCAGCAAAGCAAATCCACTATGATTAAAGGAGATATTTCCTTGTCAGTGTGATTCGAAATAAGAGAGGATGGCCAGGACTATGCAACCACAAGATGCAGCACGGGTACAACCAAAGCTGCTCAGCCATATGTATTGGAAGGAAAAGACGGCCTTCCAGCTTCACGAGGATTCCAATGAATTTTGGGTACTATTTGCTGTCGAGAACGGGAGCTTCACCTACCAAATCCAAGAACATGAAGGGACAGCTGGTGTCGGAGATCTTGTCTTGTGTCCACCAGGGGTTATTTTCCGAAGAAAAGTCGTTCAGCCCTTATCTTTCCACTTAATGCTGCTGCAATGGGTAGATGAGACAGGTTGTCCGCTAACTATCGAGAACACGATCCCATCAGGGAAAATTACTATTCATGACCTTCATCGACTATCTTCTAACTTTGCGTATTTGAAAAAATGGTTCCACCACGAAGGAGCCGTTGCCTCATCCCTGCGTCAACATGTGCTCACCGATCTATGGATGCAGGTTGTGGAGGAAGCCTATTCGGCAAGCCCGGAGGCGGCTTCCCATTGGACAGGCGGTAATTCGAACAGTAAAGACGCGCTTATTCAAGCAGCTGCGCAACGCTTGCACGAACAAGCGACATCCACCTGCATCATGAAAGAAATAGCCACGGAACTCGGTTTGACACAGGTGCAGTTTACCCGCAGATTCAAAAAATCGACCGGCATGCTGCCAATCGATTACTTAACTTCTCTTCGTATTCAGCATGTACAGAAACTGTTATTAGACGGCGATATGACATTAGCGCAAATTGCTGGACAATCCGGCTTTGAGAATGAATTTTATTTGAGCCGCGTATTCAAAAAGCGCGTGAACATGACGCCGTCCTCCTATCGCAAGCTGCATCGACTGTAAGCGGATGCCTACCACTCTATATAAAGACATTTTTTCGGAGAGCCTATACGTAGTTACTTAAACTTAGTATGATACAAGCAGTGCTGACAACCCCATTGCTGCTCGTTTGCGGGTAATTTTCAAATATCAGGAAAAGCTTAAATCGAAAGGTGGCAACCTATCTATGAATGTTCTCATTTTTGGAGCTACGGGTATGGTCGGACAAAGCGTTCTGCGTGAATGTTTACTCGATCCTCAAGTTAACCAAGTGCTATCTATTGGCCGGACGGCTTCCGCTCAATCTCATCAGAAGTTCCGTGAGCATGTCCTCAAGGATATCACCGATTTATCTACTTTAACGGATGAGCTTTCTAGTATCGATGCTTGTTTCTTCTGTCTCGGCGTTTCGTCTGTGGGGATGAGCGAAGAGAAGTATCACGCGATCACCTACGATTTGACCATGAACATTGCCACCACATTAGTCAAAATCCAACCACAGATGACCTTCGTCTACGTGACAGGTGCCAGTACGGATAGCACGGAACAAGGCAGCAGCATGTGGGCACGTGTAAAAGGTAAAACGGAAAATGCCCTCCTCAAACTGCCTTTCAAGTCAGCTTTTATGTTCCGACCTGGCGCGATTCTGCCGAAGAACGGCGTCAAATCCAAAACCAAGCTCTACCAAACCTTTATTGTCATCTTGAGTCCTATCTTCCCTCTTTTACAAAAATGGTTCCCTAATGCCGTCATTGATTCCGAGCAAATCGGCCGTGCCATGATCTCTGTGGCTAGAAACGGATACCCGAAAGCGATTCTGGAGAGCACAGATATCCGTGATGCGTCAGGGAGATAGCAGGTTGGGACTCTCCATCATAGAGTTGAAAGAATTCGATGAAAGATTACTTTACTTAAAAGAGATGAGTTTAGCGGAAGGACATCGCCATATCCAGAAGTTAGTTCGCGAATATCAAAATGGCGAGAAACAATTTCGAGCTAGCGGAGAAATACTTTTAGCAGCTTTGGTTGATGGGAAAATGGTAGGTGTGTGGCCTCAATCAAGCTAAAATCGACAATGGTGAGCACATTGGACGCGTACGAAGACTTTATGTTTTGAAAGCTTACCGAAAAATTGGCGTTGGAATTACTTTGATGACAGCTATTATCCAAGAGGCACGGCAACATGATCACGCATTAGTTTTATTTACCGATAACCCCGAAGCCGATGCATTATATCAAAATCTTGGGTTCATTCGCTGTTCAACAATAGGAAAATCTTCTCATTACCTAGATTTACGTAATGTAAAAAGCAGTGATCCGCTTTTGTGATCACTGCTTTTTGGGTTTTCGCTGGTAAGTCGTACCACTTGTGCGGCTATGTACGTGTCATGTGCGAAAATAGATGGATTTATTACAGCTAAATTTACTCGAATTAGCTTCTCTTTAGCAATAACTGGATTTTCTACAGTTAATTTTGGCAAATTGCTGCGTATGGCTCAAAGCCAGCTGAAATAACTACATAATTTCCAGTTAACTCGCGAAAAGGTGGAAATTCGGGATAAATAACTGGATATTATCCAGTTATTCGTGGGGGAGGTGTGCTGGCGGCATTCTTTGGCCACTGCTTTGGCAATCTTCGGCACCGCGTTGTCACTGCTACAACACTGCTTCAACACTGCTACAATATTGCTTCAACACTACTCCAGCACTTCGCACTGCAACAACACTGCTTCAATACTGCTTCAACACTGCTACAACACTTCTCCAACACTTCTCCGCGCACCGCTCACTCGCTACCCCACCACAAACGGATGCACGCTCGCCCCATCCGCCGACTCGATCGTCCATACCCCATCCTGGTAGGCGATATGGTACACACTTCCGCGGAAGTAGATATGCTTCATCGTGAAGTTCCCCCAAGGTGGAACCTTCAGATGCACCTTCTCCGCGTCCAAGCTAGGAAGTAGTCCGACGCCTCCCATGAGCATCGCCGCGGCAGGCATGGAACTCCAGCCTTGCAGGTTGGAGCCTTTGCCATACGTGGGACCATAGTACTCCACCGGAGTCAGCCAGCCATTGTCCATAGAAACCTGGAACCAGCGCGTTAGCGGATACCGCCACTCGGCATCCCCGCTCATCAGCTTGGCTAACGCATAGACGCCATCCCAATACGGCCAATCGCCGCCATTGTGATAACGGTAAGGCGCCATGCTTTTCTCCACCTGATGATGCACCTGATGATAGAATGGGAACACCGTCATAATACCCCAGTCTCCGTACTGCTGCGCTGTATTATTTCGAGTTTCCAGTTGAGCCGACATCTGCTCAAGTAATTCCGTCTTTTCCGCCGCATCCAATAAATCAAAAACGATCAATAAGCTCAGCTCGACGGATATATTCGGTTCCACGAAGCCGTTGCTATTTTTATAGTTAAAATAGCCGTGCTCACGGATCAGCTTCTGCAAGCTCTCTTTAGCATCATGATACAAAGCGCCATATTGCTCAGCTTTATCCATATCGCCAATAGCTGCAGATATCTTCTCCGACGCAAACAACGCACGGCAATACAGTGCCGAATCATACAACACATCACCTTCACGATAAACGTTGTCTACCCAGTCTCGGCGATTATCCGGCTTCTTGGCCAGCGATGAGCCTGCCATGTCATCCGTATGTTGAAGCAAATAGCCGATGCTATTTGCCATATGCGCCTTGATGGTTCTGCCATTCACGCTTTCAACCAATAGCTCGAAATCATGCGTCCACGCCAAATAATCATGAATCATCAATACGAAGAAGGACGGTGAGTCAAAATGGTCCGGCCAAAACGGCTCATACTTCCCACTCTCCTGATGATAGATCACAGCGCTAGGGCATTGACCGTCTGCGCCAATCCCTTGTGCCAAGGTAAGGATCTGCCCTCTCACTCGCTCTGGATGATAAGGCAAGCTCGGGGTCAGTGTCCAGTAGCCGTCTCTGTAATAGGTCCGAGGCGGACTTTGATAATCAATCCCAGCGAAATACCCCGTAAATCCCTCACCTAGATGCTTATAGGAAGAAATGGATGCATTCAAGCTATATCCATATAACGCATTCAACTCGTCATCCTCCGAGTGAAAGGTTTCCTTCAACCATGAATTCGCCCCATCTACCTCAGCAGAATACGTTTTCCAGCTCGCCAAATCGGCTTCTGCCGCAGTGCGATCGTACCCAACATTTGCCGCGCTGAGCAGCCATACAATTTGCCGCGTCGCGCCCGGCTGAATCGTGATTTCATGATGCAGATTCAATCGATTTTCCTCATTGAGCGCGAAAGAAGTCTCTTCGTTACTTGCCACATGAACGATGAAATCTTCGGCCAATTGAAACTCAAAATACGTTTGATTAACAGCACGGAACTCCGCCTCAACTTGTCTAGTCTCACCGAGTTGTCTCAGTTTCTCCATATGATACGAGATCATATCAACTTCAAAACCGACATGCATGTCCAACTGAGCCGGCTCAGAGCCATCATTTTGAACGTCATATACAACAAAAAGAACATTCTCACTCGGATGACTAAACAACGCAACACGCATACGCGTATTCGCGAAGAATTCGTACGTGATTTGCTGCTTTTTGCCAATACAAACAACTTGCTTCGTCAAAGTAAGCGGCATCGGCTGACCATTAATCGTCCAACCCGCATACCAGGAACCTTCTTTCACGATCTTCCACTTGCCTGCTACAGAATATTTACTAATTCCGCCAACACCATCAAATTGCCCCATTAACTGATCGTTCGCAATATCATAGGTAACAGGCAGATTACTATCGCCTTCTGAGCTAGAGCCTCCCCAAATCGGTACATGCTTCATAACTTTCTGGGTTCCCTCCTAACTGTTCGCTCCTCTAAGCTTCTTCTCGGAGGATTGATATTTTTTCAGACAAATGTATGCGATGACCAAAATCAGAACCGGCAATCCCCCAATGAGGAATCGGAAGCCATGAATAGCGCTAGTGACCTGAACTTCCTTATCCGCATCATAGCCGCTTGTCGCGAAGAAAATACCCATAATTCCATATTGAATGGACATCCCAATTCGAATGATAAAGCCATTCACGCCATAGTACATCCCCTCACGACGACGCCCCGTTTGCAGTGCATCGAAATCAACAACATCGGAAAGTAGAACATGCAAGGACAGCATGAAGCCTGAAACCGGAATACCTAATAAGGCACCAATGATGATAACCGTTACGGACGAATGGGCAAATAGGAAGCCCAGTGAGATGATCGCGTACAACACCGATGAAATCATCGCGACACGAACCGTCGATAAACGCACGCCGCTTTTCGCCCAAATGAACGACATCGGGATAGCCACGATAAATACAGCGCCTAGGAAAATCGAGTTTTGCGTGCCATTTAACACTACGACATATTTCGTGTAAAAAGCCGTTAACGAAACGAACATCGTCGTCGTCAATTGAATCAATAAATTCGCTACGACGTAGGAATTAAATAGTTTATTTTTGAACGTCTGAACCGTTGCTTCCTTGAAATGAAGGGGCTCTGACTTACTAGCTGCTGGATTCTCGAAGGAACCATACAGGGACACATACAGGGAAATGACCGCAATTATCGAAAATATTCCTGCCATAAGACCCCAACCTAAGGAGAGTCCTAACGACTTCGCAAGCGCGATACCGATGATCATACCGATGATGCTGAACATTTGCTGGAAAGCAGACACTTGATAACGATCCTTCTTGGTTTGATACATTTCCGGAAATAATGCGCCGGTATTAAGCCCGATGAACGAGTAAATCAAATCGAAGAAGAACGTTAACGTAAAAAAGTAGATTAACAGCATCGTCGTGCTGCCCGCAGGCGGATTAAAGAGGAAGAAGAAAAGCACACCAAACGGCAAACTTCCAAACAGGATATAGGGAATACGCCTGCCGAAGCGCGTTTTGGTACGGTCACTCACATACCCCGCAACCAGATTAAACAGGGCATTCAGGAAACCGTAAATGATCATCCCAATGGAAATCGATGTCCCGGAGACATTCAACACCGTAACATAATAGAAAACCGCAATGGCGCTAAAAGCTTGCCACAAGACGCTAAGTCCAATTTGATTTGAGCTGTAAGCGAGTTTCTTAGATAGGGATACCATTGGACTTGCCTCCTCCATAATTTGTATCAGCTTAGCTGTATAGTGCGGATGGGAAGAAGTGCAGCTGATGCGAAGTCAGTACTTTAAAAGCTTCAGCATAGCCCCTTGCTTCTGGGTCCTGTTTTAACTTGCCAAACAATTGTAGCGCTTGATAGTCAAAATACCCCTTAACCAAGGGCCAATTAATGTTGTCGAATTGACTCTTATGGGCCAAGATAGACGCAATTTTGGTTTCCCAATGTGCCGTAACGTCAATGAACGTATTCGGGTGCGAAGTCGCATAGAACGCGATTTGCGGCACTTCATGCGGCTTAGAGCCTGGGAATAGAATCTCATTTGATGAGAAGAGCATCGCCGAAGCAACCGCTTTTCCTGTTTTGATATGATCCGGATGTGCCTCATAGGGCATCCACGGATCTACCGTCATCAGTAAGTCCGGCTTCTCTTCACGGATAATCGGAATGAGCTTGGCAAGCAGTTCCTCTTCCGTGTAGTTCCCCATGTCTGGTAAATCAAGTGCAATTTGCTTGGACACGCCTAAAATGTCACCAGCAGCCATCCGCTCTGAACGGCGAATCGCAGCGATCGCTTCTGGCTCTACTTCGCCAGTTGATCCACTGCCTCTGCCATCCGTAACCGTAATGTAAACGATTTCACAACCGCGCTGTGCAAGTTCGTATAACGTTCCAGCTGCCCCAACTTCATTATCATCAGGGTGAGGTTGAACGCATACGACTTTTTTAACATCCAACAAATCAGGAAGACCTAATATTCGTCTAATATCCATGTGACATCCCTCCAATATGTCACATTCTATCATAAAAAGTGGAGAATTGTCGAAAATGTTCCCTCGTTAAATGAAGGGATTTCAGTTATGCTTATTTCCAAGAGACGAAGAACGTCCCTGTCCATTTTTCATTCATGGCACAGGGGCGTTTTTCTCATTTTATAGGAGGAGAAGAGCACATGAATTTCGAGCACGTACATGCTTTATGGATGCAAAACCATCTGGACCGTAGAACCGGAGAACGCAGAGGCCGCTTGGCGCGCGGACATCGGGAGGCCGAAAGACTCTTTTGTCAGGGAGTCTGGTGGGAGCTCCGAGGAAATTTCGATGAGTTACACCCAGAATTCGAAGTGTTGGATTGGCGTGGACGTTCGTATTTCTGCGATTTCGCCTGGCTGACGAAATTTGTGAAATTGATCATCGAGATCAAAGGATACGGCCCGCACGTAAGAGATATGGACAGGCAAAAATACTGCAATGAGCTAAATCGAGAAACCTTTCTTGCTGCGATGGGGTATCAAGTCATTTCATTTTCTTATGATGACGTCGCGAATCGCCCTGACCTATGTATCACACTGCTTCGCATGTTGATTAGTCGATTTCAAGCCATCTCTACGCCCACTAGTCTGAGCAATGTGATGGAACGGGAAATCATCCGGCTTGCCTATACGCTCGCGCAACCACTACGCCCAATTGATATTAGAACACATCTTGATATCAACTACCGCTCAACCGTTCGCGTGCTCCAAACACTCTGCGACAAAGGCTGGTTTATCCCACACACCGGAGCTGAGGGAAAGCATATTCTTCGTTATGAGCTAGTAAAAAGGGAGCATATTCGCATGTGGTGAGTTACGGTGGGTTTGGTGGGGGATGGTTGATGATTGGGTGGATAATGGTGGATGCATGGGTGGGGATGGTTGATGCGTCAGGATGGTGGGTCTGGTGAGTTCGGTGAGTTCGGTGAGTTCGGTGAGTTCGGTGGGTTCGGTGGGGTTGGTGGGGCGATGATTTGGATGCTTGGGTGGCGGTAATGAGGATGCGTTGATTGGCGGGGTTGGTGGGGTTGGTGGATAGTGATGGGTAGGTGGGGCGATGATTTGGATGCGTGGATGGCGGGGATGAGGAGGGGTGAATTGGCGGGTGATGGCGGGTGATGGTGGATAGTGATGGGTAGGTGGGGCGATGATTTGGATGCGGGGATGGCGGGGATGAGGAGGGGTGAATTGGCGGGTGATGGCGGGTGATGGTGGATGCGTCAGGATGGTGGTGGAGCTCTGGCAAGCTATTTAATTGGAAGTTGTTTGAGGCATATGCTGAGTAATGCTGGATTGATCTCTATGAAAAATGCAAATAGGCAACCTTTTCTCCTCATTCATGCCCGAAATTAGCAAATGCGTGCAAATAGGCAACCTTTTTATCGAATTTCAAGAATATCTTCTCAAAATACTCCAAATTGATGCCTTTTTGCATCAATTTCCAATACATGAGGGAAAACCGATTTCAAAACTGCACTTTTGCAGTTTTGACAGTGTTATCTGCCTTGAGGACTTGTAGTCCCCACTAGGTCATCTACCTAACTCTATCGGACATTTCATTCCTTGATTCCCGCTCCCAATTACTCAGTTCTCTCATTACTTAACTACTCTCACTACTCAATGCTCATACTACTTAACTACTCTCACTTTACTCTCCTAATTCTCTTTAATCTACCTACTCTCACATAATCCACCTTACTCTCCTTACTCCCCCTACTCTACCCAATCACCTTACTTTACCGTACTCTACCTAATCTCCTTACTTTACCTTACTTTACCTTACTTTACCTTACCCTCCTGACTCCACCTTACTCTCACTACTCTCACTTCTTTCACTAATCCACATTGCTGCTCATTTCTCCGTTTACGCCCACTCCTCCCATTACGCCTCATCAGGACATCTCATCCGTACATCGTGGCTTCAAACGCCATCTCAACGTAAAACGCCCCGCAACATCACATAAATTCTCTCCATGCCAATTGACATTAAATTTCAGGGATGTTATAAAGTTAGTGTATAGCACTCACGGCGTGCGAGTGCTAATTATTTATAAAACCCTGCTACATATCGAAAGGAGATCTATCCGTGGAAAAGAAACAGTTTCAAGCCGAATCCAAGCGTCTTTTGGAAATGATGATCAATTCGATTTACACACAACGTGAAATCTTTCTAAGAGAGCTTATCTCCAACTCCAGCGATGCGATTGACAAAATCTACTACAAAGCACTGACAGACGACTCGCTCGTTTTTGACAAAGATAGCTACTTCATCAAAATTACTGCCGATAAAGAAAATCGCATCTTAACGATTCGCGATACCGGTATCGGGATGACCAAAGAAGATCTTGAGAACAATTTGGGGATTATCGCAAAGAGCGGCTCACTTGCTTTCAAGAAAGAGAATGAAGCCAAAGACGGTCACAACATCATTGGTCAATTCGGGGTAGGCTTCTATTCCGCCTTCATGGTCGCTGACCACATCGCAGTAACAAGTAAAGCCCTTGGCAGTGACACAGCTTACAAATGGGAATCCGATGGCGCAGACGGGTATACGATTGCACCAGCAGAGAAGGATTCGATTGGTACGGAGATTGTCCTTTCCATCAAAGCGAATACCGAAGATGATAACTACGACGAATACTTGGACGAGTATCGCTTGAAAGCTATCATTAAGAAATATTCCGATTTCATCCGTTATCCTATTAAAATGGACATCACAGGCAAGCGTTTGAAAGAAGGCAGCGAGAGCGAATTCGAGGACTATCAAGAAGAGCAGCACGTGAACAGCATGGTGCCGATCTGGCGCAAAAACAAAAGCGAGCTTACTCCTGAGGATTACGAGAAGTTCTATCATGAGAAACACTACGGCTTCGACAAGCCGCTTAAGCATATTCATGTGAGTGCAGATGGCGCGGTAGTCTACCAAGCGATCCTCTTTATCCCTGAAAACATGCCTTATGACTACTATTCCAAAGAGTATGAGAAAGGCTTGGAGCTTTACGCGAACGGCGTTCTCATTATGAATAAATGTGCGGATCTGCTTCCTGACTATTTCAGCTTCGTTAAGGGTATGGTCGATTCCGAAAGCTTATCGCTTAACATCTCCCGCGAGATGCTGCAGCACGATCGTCAACTCAAATTAATTGCGAAGAATATCTCCAGCAAAATCAAAGGACAGCTGCAAAGCCTCCTGAAGGACGAGAGAGAGAAATACGAGCAATTCTACAAGTCCTTCGGCAGACAGCTTAAATTCGGTGTTTACAGCGACTACGGTACGCATAAAGAGCTTCTTCAAGATCTATTGATGTTCTCCTCCTCCAAAGAGAAAAAGCTCGTCACGTTGGACGAGTATGTAGCGAGAATGCCAGAAGATCAGAAGTACATTTACTATGCTTCCGGTGAGTCTATGGAAAGAATTGATAAGCTTCCGCAAACGGAGCTTGTGACCGATAAAGGCTACGAGATTCTATACTTCACAGATGATATTGATGAGTTCGCAATTAAAATGATTATGTCTTATAAAGAGAAAGAATTCAGATCGGTTTCAAGCGGGGATCTCGGTATTGATGTAGAGGATAACCAAAACGATTCTGAGTCTGACAAGAAGGAAAATCAAGATCTTTTCGACTACATGAATGGCTTACTGGCTGGTAAAGTGACAAGCGTTAAGGCTTCCAAGCGCTTGAGAAAGCATCCGGTATGCTTATCCACAGATGGCGATGTCACCATCGAAATGGAAAAAATCTTGAACGCAATGCCGAACAACCCTAATGTTAAGGCTGAGAAAGTATTAGAAATCAACGTCAATCATGACGTGTTCGCTTCCTTGAAGGATGCTTTCGAAAAAGATAAAGAGAAATTGAACCTGTACACGGCGCTCTTGTATAATCAAGCCCTTCTTATCGAAGGTTTGCCTTTGCAGGATCCAGTTGAATTCACGAATGATATTTGCAAAATCATGGTTTAAAGATCCATTCAAGCACAGCAACTTCCTTGTTGCTGTGCTTTTTTTATTTTTAGCTAGGATGGTTCCGAAGGAGAAACAGGCTCTACATGCGCATAGGCGTGAATAGCTTCTGGTCGATTATAGACATAAGCGAGTAAGCGAGCTTGATCAAGGCCAAGCGCCTCCGCTACCTTAACAATATCCAATTCATAAATATTTTTACTGGATTGTGGGCTATTGACGGACATATGCTTCAACCATCCTTCGAATTAATGTATTAATAGCACGATAATCCTAACCTGTGATATAGTTTTCATATAAAGACTCTATCGGTATGACAAAGGCAAAATCACTGAAAAGTGGTGACGCAAAGCTAGAGGGACTAATTTGGCAATTTGTCTATTGTCCAATATGTCAGCCAGCTACCGCCTCCATCCGATGATGAGAGTACGACAAAGGAGGAATCTACATCATGAATAAAACGGTGATTGACGGCAATATGAGTCTAGACGTAATGCAATTGATTGATAACTTGCACCTTCCTGATCATGATATTTTGGACATGTTCTCTTTCTCTTTTGGCAGTGACCTATTGACAGCTGAGGAAGCTATCCGATTTATTCAATTTCTTCGAGAAGAACTGGACAAACGCACTCAATAACCGAATTATGCCTTATCGCTAACAAAAATACAGTCGGTTGATGTCAATAGAATATTTTTTTTTCAAAAGCTCATGAGGGCGCGTCGTTATTGACTTTTCTCTCATAAAACAGCAAAAGACAGCGCACGAGTCGCTGTCTTTTTTTTATTTTTTGTCACATTTCGAAAAAAAACAAATCAATTCGTGTCATCCTCTGAATTTCCCAAACAAACAAGCTGTTTCTAGCATAATATATAGGACTACTAGATTGACAACTAATCACTCCCTGAAAGGAGGACAACCATGAGCTTACACTTGATTACCCTCCATTTAACGGCGACTAGTGTGGTTACTGGAACGATTACAACAACGACGACAACGACCCTTACCCCGCTTGTCAAACGATTCACAGCAAATGTGGTATTAGGAAACATTCTTGCAGGTGTGACAACGATTCCTTCATCTAGTTTCAGAGACGACTCAGGTGCTAACCTTCCTGCCAATAGCCTAACGGTACCTGGAAGTAACGGGTACTACAATGTATTCGTAAATGGTGTTCTTCTATTAGGCTACTTAACAACTTTAACGACCGCTAATTTAGTGATTAATAATGCGCTCACCATTGGGGTTACCGTCAATTTAGAAACGTTATCGTTCACAGCGTCCTCTACCTCCACCTCAACAACGAACAATCTGATTGTCACAACAACTATTCATACAAACTAGCATGGAATATAAACATAGAAAGCCGCGTCACCTCATGATACGTTCACGAGGTGACGCGGCTTTTGTAATTGATCAGTTCTACTTATTTGTCCCTAAGTAGACTGACATCATGCTTTCCCAATATTTGCGTTAACTCCTTCAAGAACATGTTAATGTCCTTGAACTGCCTATAGACAGAGGCGAAGCGAATGTAGGCCACTTCATCGACGGGGTACAATTGTTCCATCACAATTTCACCAATGCCTAGGCTATCGACTTCAGCATGTGCCGTAGTTCGAAGCTGCATTTCAACTTCAGAGACGAGCATCTCTAGCCGCTCCATGGAAACCGGTCTTTTTTCACAAGCGCGAATTAAGCCCCGTAAAATTTTCTCTCGACTAAATTCTTCCCGACTTCCATCTTTTTTAATCACAATTAAAGGTGTTTCTTCTACCATTTCGAAAGTCGTGAATCTTCTCGCGCATTTCTCGCATTCACGGCGCCGACGAATGGATTTATTCTCATTGGCAGACCTGGAATCAAGCACTTTCGTACCAGAATGGTCACAGAACGGGCATTTCATTCGCTTTCCTCTCCTTTCTCTCTTGGAAATATCTTTACCAGATGTTACATGTCTTGAAGTTTGGAGTTCTGCACACAATAGATTTACCAACCGACAAGGAGGTGAACAGACATGAGCTCAAGCAATACTTTAGTCGTTCCACAAGCTAATGCAGCCTTGGATCAGTTGAAGTACGAGGTAGCTCAGGAGCTAGGTATCGCTATCCCACAAGATGGCTACTATGGCAACATGACTTCTCGTGACACTGGCTCTATTGGTGGTAGCATTACTCGTCGCCTGGTGCAAATCGCAGAACAATCTCTAGCAGGTCAATTCAAGTAATCTTGATTAAACCAAGCTTTTGATTCTGCCAACAGGAAGTATTGGACTCTTCGCTCCCCCGGGAGCTAGTCCAATGCTTCTTTGTTTTGCTGAGATCTACTAAGCATCCCCGCTCCCTTGCCATTGCTCCGTGTAAAGCTTCGTATACTTCTCATAGTAATAGAGCACACGTTGCACATAATGTCGTGTTTCTCCAAAGGGAATATCACTGATATTCGACTCTGTTCCGTCCCACACATTATTGTTCTTCCATTTATTCACATTGCCTTGTCCCGCATTATACGCCGCTATCGCGTAGACTAAATTCCCGTTATAATGCTTGATCAACCAATTCAGATACCAAGATCCCAAATAAATATTAATATCTACACGAAGCAAATCTTCTTGCGTATGAGGCCCTAAATTCGACGATTCAACAATCCACTCTGCGGTATCAGGCATAAGCTGCATAAGCCCTAATGCCCCTTTTCTTGACTCTAAATGATATTTATAATTCGTTTCAACGCGAATAATGGCTGCAATTAGAAACGGATCTATATTGTGTTTCGCCGCGCTTTGCCTAATCTCCTGCTGAAAGTAGATCGGGTATAGCTTTCTACCTATAATTGCGCTATTCATGAAGAGGATCATGACAAAAGCAATAAGCAGAACAGCAAACATTCGTTTTTTCCGAAAGAACGTCATGCTAATCCCTTCCCTGCCCAAAACCGCTCCACCCTCATGTTGGTTTCTTCCCAAGTCCCACTATTATCAATTACGATATCCGCGAGTTTTCGTTTCTCTTCAATCGACATCTGTGCATCTAGCCGAAGCTGGGCAGTCTCTGCAGACAAGCCGTCTCGCTGCATCAGTCGTTCCAACTGCAAGTGCCGCGGAATATAAACAACCATGATCTCCTCAAACATGGAAACAAGATTTGATTCTATGAGTAAAGGAACATCGACCACAACCAGCTTTGTGGGAAAGTCCCGTTCATACGATGTCATCTGCTCGCGCATCCTTGCCCGAATAGGGGGATGAAGCAAGCCCTCTAACTGTATTCGTGCTTCAGGGGATCCAAAGATGATTTCACCGAGCTTCTTACGTTGCAGAGATCCATCAGGGCCAATCATAGCTTGTCCAAAAGCAGAAGCAACCTGTTCAAGAACAGGGCTGCCAGGCTCGACAACATCACGAGCGATCTGATCGGCATCGATTAAAAGGGCGCCACGGCTAACGAGCATGCGGCTGACCGTACTTTTTCCACAGGCAATACCTCCTGTTAAGCCGATATTCATAAGCTCTTCTCTCCTAAAAGTTCATTGATAGTGAACTATAGCATTTTCAAAAGTCCCATGATAATAAGTACACATCCTGGAAGGATAGACAGCTTTTTCATCCAGTTCATCTCGGCATATCGGAAACCAATCCGCAAACCGACTGCAAGCAAAGAACCACTTGAAATGGAAATGACAGAAGCCGTTAACAACGGCACAAAGCCGATAAGAGCAGCACCAATTCCCGCTCCGAAAGCATCCAAAGAGAGCGCTAAGCCGAGCAAAGTAGCCTCAGAAGCTGAAATATTCCCTGACTTATCTACATCCGCGATGGAAGGCGTTCTTAATATTTGAATCACAAGCCCAAAGCGTTTCAGCTCAATACTGAGAATCTCTTTGGTTCGCTGCAACGTGTCGAACGTCACAGGCTCTACATATCCGGAGTTGCGAATATCCGCATAGGGCATGCTGCTGACCATTGCTTGGTCTAGCGCAGCAGCTGTTTGCTCTTGTTGCGTTTGGTTCTTCTGCCCTTGTCTCATTTGAATAAGGGCCCACACGCCAATACCGATTAAAATGATAGCCCCAATACGCCTCGCAAATCCAGGGGACATGAAGGAAGACATCAAAACGCCGATCTGCATCGATGTAAAAATGATGATACCAGACCATAGCGATATAATTCCAATTGAAACAAGTGGTATCCGGATTTTGCGTAACCCATACATGACACCAACACCGAATCCGTCCAATGAAACCGCAAATGCCAAAATGAGCAGAGAAATGACAGGGAGCATACAAACCCTCCTAAGCGTTTTACCTAAATAACAAGCCTTGCGGGCTGTTTATCTGGGCTAAGTACTCCATATCATATGGGGAGGGTACGCTTCTCGTGCCTATTTCTCAGACTTCTTTACTGACCGCTTGGGCTTCATTGGTTGACAAGTGAGACAAGTGTGTGTCCCTCTGCCACCAACAACCGTTTTCACAATTTCATTACCGCACGTTTTGCAAGGCTGTGATTGTCTGCCATAGATGTTCAATTGGTGCTGGAAAAGGCCGATTTCGCCTTGACCATTCACATAGGATTTTATGGACGATCCGCCTACCTCAACCGAATCTTGGAGGGTACGAATGATCGACTCATGCAACAAGGCAAGCTCCTTCTTACTCAGTGAGGAAGCTTCCCTTTCGGGATGGATGCCCGCCAAGAAGAGGGACTCGTCTACATAAATATTCCCGATGCCCACGATATATGCTTGATTGAGCAGCAGCGGCTTGATCTTCGTAGCTCGATGGGCAATGACCCCACGAAAGGCTTCGAAAGTGAACGCCTCATCGAGCGGCTCAAGACCGAGTTTAACGAGCGGAGGCTGCGTAAGCTCTTCCCCCTTAGGGAATAGATGCATCGTGCCGAATTGCCGCACATCCTTGTACCGCAGCTCACTGTTATCCGTAAAACGAAACAATACATGCGTATGCGGCTCTAGCGGGTCATCGCCTGCATACAAGCCATAGCGGCCTTCCATGCGCAAATGGGAGACCATTACGTAGTCCGTGAGCACGAAGCGAAGAAACTTCCCTCTTCGTTCAATCGTTTCAACGGTTTGTCCTTGCAGCAACGTCTCAAACTGCTGAATATCATCAGGCTTTTGAATAATCCGAGGCAGCCTAACCTGGACATAGGCGATCGTTTTTCCAGTAATTAACTCATTAAGTGTTCGTTTGACGGTTTCGACCTCGGGTAGCTCAGGCAAGGTGTTCACCTCCTTCTAGTTGTTGGGAGCAGCTCTTACGCGGATGCAACCAGTTTACTTCGCATCATACCAAGTAAGTCCGAAATCGACGTCTGCACGTAACGGAACGTCCAGCTTCAGCGCAGCCGCCATGACTTCAGGCACAAGCAGACGCATCGTTTCCAGCTCATCTGCCGGCACCTCGAAGACCAGCTCATCGTGTACTTGAAGCAGCATGCGGCTCTTCAGTCCATCTTTCACCAAGCGATCTGCCATTTGAACCATGGCCAGCTTAATGATATCTGCGGCAGTACCTTGAATTGGTGTATTCATCGCCGTACGTTCGGCGAAGGAACGGATATTAAAGTTCGAATGTGTAATTTCAGGCAACATCCGCCGACGTTGCAGCAACGTCGTTACGAACCCATCCGCGCGAGCATCCTTGACGATTTCATCCATATATCGGCGAACCCCTTGGAATACTGCGAAATACTGTTCAATGAATTGCGCAGCTTCCCGACGGGTTATGTCTAAGTTTTGAGACAAACCATAATCGCTAATTCCGTATACGATACCGAAGTTAACGGCTTTCGCTTGACGGCGCATATTGCTGTCGACGGCACCTTCTTCCACACCGAAGACGTCCATTGCTGTCTTCGTGTGGATGTCCATATTCTGAAGGAACGCTTCCTTCAGCTTCTCATCCTGCGAGATATGCGCTAGCACGCGCAGCTCGATCTGGGAGTAATCCGCAGCAAGAATGTACCATCCAGGCTCGGATGGAACGAAGACCTTGCGGATCTTACGGCCCTCCTCCAGACGAATCGGAATGTTCTGGAGGTTCGGGAACTGGCTGCTGAGGCGCCCCGTCGCGGCAATGGTCTGCCGGTAATAGGTATGCACCTTACCGGTCTCAGGCCGCACCTCTTTGAGCAGCCCCTCGACGTACGTCGATTGCAGCTTCGCTAGTGAGCGGTAGTGCAAGATCTGCCCGACGACTTCGTTGTAGGGCGCAAGACGTTCCAGCACCTCGGCATCCGTCGAGTAGCCGGTCTTGGTCTTCTTCGAAGCTGGCAGCCCCAGCTTCTCGAACAGAATCTCACCGAGCTGCTTCGGTGAGTTGATGTTGAACTCGACGCCAGCGAGCTTGTAAATGCTGGACATGATCGTGTCCAGCTGTTTACCAAGCTCCATGCCGAGCGTTTTAAGCCCCTCGGCATCCACCGCGATGCCGCGCATCTCCATCTCCGCGAGAACGCCGGAGAGGGGCAGTTCAAGCTCGTAGAAGAGGCGGTGCATGCCGCTCTTCTCTAATTCATCGCGCAGCACGGGGACCATGCGCGCCATCGCCATCGCTTTGCGGCCCAAGTGGTCGCTAAGCGCAGCCAGTTCCGGCAGGCGAAACTTCGCGCCCTTGCCGAACACATCTTCGTCTGCCTTCACGGCCGGCAGACCATATTTCACAGACAGGCCGCTCATGCTGAGATTCGACTCCGTCGGATCGAGCAGATAGGCGGCCAGCAGCACGTCGAAATCCACCCCTGCGAGGTGGATGCCCTGCCAAGCCAGCGCCAGCTGCGCACGGTGCAGGTCGAAGAGCTGCTTCTTCTTCGAAGCATCGCTGAGCCAATCACGCAGCGGCTTGCCCGCATCGCTTTGCAGCAGAGCAAATGGGACGTAATACGATGTATTCCCACTCCCATCATCCACAAACCACACGACGCCTACCATGACGGCTTGATGGGGATTCTCACCAACAGCTTCCACATGGATAGCGGCATGGTCGTCCAACTGGGCAATCAGTGTACCTATATTGGCTTCAGTAACCGCAACAGCTTCCAGACTCTCGACGACGAGATCTTCCGCCTCAACGCTGACAGTACCGAAATCCAGCTTCTCTAGCAGTGATTTGAACTCCAGTTTGCGAAACATACTGGATAACGCTTGTCCATCGAAGCCATCATATCGGAACGAATCCCAGGCTGTTTCCATCGGAACCTCACGGTAAATGGTCGCCAATTCCTTACTCATGAGGGCACTCTTGGCATTTTCTTCAACTTTTTCTTTCATTTTGCCTTTCAGACTTGCTGTGTTTGCTAACACTTCTTCGACAGAGCCAAAGTCATGCAGCATTTTGAGAGCCGTCTTCTCACCTACACCGGGAATACCTGGAATATTATCGGACGTATCGCCCATGAGACCTTTCAAATCAATGATTTGATTCGGCGTAAGCCCGTATTTCTCTTTGATAGCTTCAGGATCGAAGCGGTCCATTTCACTGATGCCCTTGCGGGTAATCGCGACCGTAACTTGCTCTGAAGCGAGTTGCAGCATATCCTTATCCCCAGATACGAGAAGAACCTTCTCCCCTTTCGCATCCGCAGCTTTCGTCAACGTACCAATAATGTCATCCGCTTCATAGCCTGATAGCTCGAATTGCGGAATTTTGAAAGCCTTCAACAAATCTTTTATTAACGGAAATTGTTCAGAGAGTTCTGGAGGCGTTTTGGCGCGACCACCTTTGTACTCCGCATATTCTGTATGTCGAAACGTAATTTTCCCCGCGTCGAAAGCAACGAGAAAATGGGTTGGCTTTTCTTCTTCAATCAATTTCAGCAGCATGGTCGTAAAGCCATAAACCGCATTGGTATGTAATCCGCTTGAATTGCTGAGCAGCGGCAACGCATAGAAGGCACGAAACGCAATTGAGTTGCCATCAATAATAATAAGCTTATCCATAAGTTCCACCTCAATTTTAGACATACTTCCTTCATCATAGCATACGAAATTAAAATAAAAAAACGGTTCCCTACATAAACATGTAAGGAGTGCATGTAAGGATGGTCCGGTCTTCAGAAGGAGGTTCTCCGTATGAGTCCTTTTTTCTCACCCACACGTAAAAAGGTTATATTTTTTGATATGAATAATACAATCCTAGATCGCAGGCAATGCTTCGATTCCGCTTTTATTGAAGTTATGCAGGATTTCACGGCAAGGTGGGAAACAGAGGATACGAAACTGACCGCACAAGAGGCTCTGATTAGCTATAAGGCCGAGTGGAGCCGCCATCGTAAAACACCTATCCGAAGCCCCATCTCGCCCGACGAGCTGCGGCATATTTGTTTAATCAAAGCGCTCCACCCTTTTCCGATGCAGGTAAACACCGCGTTTACTCGCTCCTTTTTCCATCAAATTGAAGAAAAAGAGGACAATTTCGTCGCCTTATTCCCGGGGGTTGAAGATACGCTGGAAGTGCTGTCTCGTCACTATAAGCTGGCTATCATCAGTAATGGGAATCGGAATAGGCTGCAACGTAATTTGGAGAAGATGAAGCTGACCTCATGGTTTGATCAGGAGCGTTTATTTACGACGGAGAATGATGGACCGCGCAAGCCGCATCCCGCGATTTTTGAGCAAGCCCTAAAATCGATGAGTGCGGCTGCGTCTCAAAGTGTGATGGTTGGAAATTCATGGCGTAACGATGTGGTAGGCGCGGCTTCAACGGGGATGGATGCGGTATGGATTCACCCGGCCAATATTAAGAAAATATCGGAGAGGCGAATCGGTAAGCAAAAAGTCATCATCGTTCGTTCCTTCAAACAATTGATTTATACGTTCTGAGTGTTGTTAGATCATGATCTTATGTAAGCTCTATCCTAATGCTTGGAAAAAGTAAATACTGCCTTGATGCGCCTTCGCTTGCTTCTTTAACTGAGCAGCCGTTTGCGAGATGTGCTCAAGCGCAATGGGGGACTCACAACTGCACATGACTAACGACAGCGACAACGTGACCCCCTCGCTCTTCACCTGCATACCGCTCCGATCAACCACATGCTCCCATTCTTCTCCCTCGTAGAACAGCCTTACACCCGCTTCAAAGCGATTAATGATTTCCTGACAGAGCAGCATCGGCGATAGGGTCGTAGAGATCGCGATAAAATCGTCTCCCCCAACATGCCCTACAAAATCATGCGGTGTTCCATAAAAGGCAATCGATTGCTGCATCACATCCGCTGTGTACTGGATGAGTTGGTCCCCTTTTTGAAAACCAAATCGATCGTTGAACCATTTGAAATAATCCAAATCTGCATAGATGACATGAAAGGGCTGTTTCGCCGTAAGTCGCTTGTTCAATTCTCGATTAATTTGCAAATTCCCTGGGAGACCTGTCAGCGGATTAGCCACACGAGCGGACTCCATCCTTACATTCGTAATACTCTCAAGAATCGTTCGTATCGACGCAATACCCGCCATTTTCCCATGACTCGTAATAATAACAAGATCGTACAGATGGTGGATGGCACGCGAGGTTGCTAGAAGGGACACTTGCTCAACAGCCACCTGCTCGTCAACAATCAATGGGGAAGCATCCATCAGGCTATCAATTGTCCGATTCCAGTACAAGGAGTAAGCATATTGCCCCGCCAAATGCTGAAACAAGCGATCTCTCATCACGAGCCCCATCGGCCTCTCTTCATGAACGATGACCACCCCGACGGCTTCTTGATTCTTCTTGAAGTAATCCGCTACCTGTGAAATCATTGCTTGCATATGAAACATGCCTACAGGTGTTTTCAGCCCGCCGATATGCCAAGTCATATTGCCTCCTTGTACATTGCGATACTGCCAAATGATCATTTTATGCGTATCCTGAAGCTGTGCTGGTGATGTGGAGGGCTTTCCGAGCAGGAAGCCTTGCGCATAATGCACACCCATTTGTGTTAATTTGGCCAGCTCCTCTATTTGTTCAATCCCCTCAGCGATCAATGAAATGTTCATTTTATGGGCAAATGTAACGAAGGTTTCGAGAATATACGCTTTCACTTTATTCTTATGAATATTTTCAATCAGAGAACGATCTATTTTAATAAAATCCGGCTGCAGCTCAGCAATCGCTTGGAGTGACGAATAACCTGCTCCCGCGTCATCGATCGCGATTCGGTAGCCTTGCGTCCGATAATGGGCAAGAATTTTCTTGGCAAGAGAGAAGTCCTCGATTGAGCTCCTTTCTGTAATTTCAAACACCACATTGCTAGGGCTAAGTCCATATTTCTGCAAGATATCCAGTGTTTTACCTGGTACAAATCCAGGATCCTCTAAGACGTGAGATGAAATATTGATAAATAGCAACTGATCTTGGTGCTCCAAAATGGCGCCTTGGATGGCCTTCTCGCGTGCCAACTGTTCCAAACGATACAGCTCGCCTTGTTGTTCTGCATATTGAAACAATCCTAACGGGGAATGAAACGGAGAATCGGCGGGACCGCGGGTTAAGGCTTCATAGCCCATTACTTGACCATCCCGTAACGAAACAATCGGCTGATATACGGAAGAAATACGTTGATCCTCCATTAGCTTTTGGAACTGTACTGCAACGTCTGCCTGAGCATTCATGTCCATCATCCCTCATCTATTTCTGCATGTATACCCAGTCTATCAAACCAAATGATAGGCTTGATTAAGCTAATGTAAAATGTAGGTAAAGACTTTTGAAAAAAAAGAGGGAATTACACTTTTTCCTCGAAAAAGTGTGGTATGGATTGTTAGGTGCCTATAGCAGATCACGTGCGGAAAGGACAATAGATGGAACAACAAGTAAAAATCTTGGCGGTAGATGATCGCTATGAAAACTTGCTGGCTCTGAATAGCATTCTGGCCTCTTCTTCCTATGACGTTATTTCTTTACAATCAGGGGAGGAAGCACTTCGCTATTTATTAAAAGAACCTGCTGATCATATTGCAGTTATTTTGATGGATGTGCAGATGCCAGGGCTTAGCGGCTTTGAAACCGTAGAATTAATAAAGCAACGGAAAGCTTGTCAAGATATCCCAATCATTTTCTTAACCGCACTGAGCACCTCGATCGAGCATGTCTTGCGAGGCTATCACGTGGGCTCGATTGACTACTTATTTAAACCTGTGCATCCCAAAATGCTGCGCATGAAGGTCGATGGTTTCGTAAATATGCATCTGAACCATCAGAAACTGAAGGCACAGAGTGAACTTTTACATAAACGCACTTTGGATCTAGAAGAAACGAACCGCAAGCTCGCAGAAGCTGAGGAGAAACTCATTGAGCAAAACTTGCTTCTTGAGAATTGGGTAGAAGAACGTACGTCTGAGCTCGTCGATGCCCATGAGAGGCTTATGAACTCACAGGAGCATTTCAAGAAAATGTTCATTCTTTCCCCTTCATTAATGGCGATCCGGCGTTTGCCTGATCTTACTTATCTGGATGTCAATGAAAGCTGGAAGCAGCATACAGGCTATGGCGACGAGGTTATTGGTACATCCATGAATCTCATGCGCGACGATCTTAACAATGCAGCGAAATATGGCGATATTGTTCGTAATGAGAAGGTCCGCTACGTCACCAAGTCTGGCGACATTCGTACTGCTCTACTATCCACTGAGATTATCGATATTGAGGATGAAAACTGCTTGCTCCATGTTGCAGTAGACATTACTGAAAGCCTTCGTTTCGAAACCGAAATGGCGCGCTTAGCTCAATTAAATCTAGTCGGCGAAATGGCCGCAGGTATTGCTCATGAAATTAGGAATCCGATGACAACCATTCGTGGTTTCCTTCAACTTTTTCAAGAAAACGACCGCCATATGCAAAAAGAATATATCCCTATCATGTTAGAAGAATTAGATAGAGCCAACGATATCATCACGGAATATCTTTCTCTTGCCAAAAATAAGCAATCTTATCAGCGTCCTGAGAATATTAACCGCATCATTGAAAGCTTACTGCCATTGATTCAAGCAGAAGCTGTCATGTCAGGTAAGCATGTGAATGGTCAATTCGGCTATTGTCCGGAGATCCAGCTCGACGACAAAGAAATGCGTCAGCTTATTCTGAACATGTGTATGAACGGACTTGAAGCGATGAGCATCGGTGGAACATTGAATATTGAAACCTATCAGGAGACTGAACACGTCGTTCTCTTAATTGCTGACCAAGGCAGTGGCATCAAAACAGAGCACTTAGAGAAGCTAGGTCGCCCCTTCTTCACCACGAAGGATGAAGGAACTGGGCTAGGCTTAGCCATCTGCTACAGTATTGCTGCTAGGCATCATGCTACGATTGAAGTGAGCTCCAGCACGAAAGGCACGACCTTCTTAATTCGCTTCCCGCTACAGTCACAATGAAGAAAGGGCCATCCCCGCTAGTAGATTAACCTACTTGTGGGGACAGCCCTTTTATTTATTTCTTATACGTTCAGATCTTTACGTTTTCCAGTAACCATATAGATGACACCTTCGCCGATGTTCGTGGTATGATCTGCCACTCGCTCCAAGAAGTGTGCGACAAATAACAGATGAGTCAATTGACGATTCCGATGATAATCCGTCCCCATCATCCCCATTAACTCCTGCATCACCGTGCTATAAAGCTTATCGACACGGTCATCCTTCTCGGCAAGTGATGCCGCCCTATGTACATCACGTTCTGTATAGGAGAGAAGGCTCTCGTGCAGCATTTCGATGGCAATTTCGGCCATTTGCGGAATGACTTCAAGCGGCTTCACTAACTCTTCCCCCGCGAAACGAATCGTTATTTTGGCAATATCAACGGCATGATCCGCGATACGTTCCAAGTCCGTGGCAATCTTCAGTGCCGTTCCGATGATCCGAAGATCACTCGCCATTGGTTGTTGTAAGGCAATTAATCGTAAACACAGCTCATCGATGGTCGTTAAATAGTCATCAATGAGATCATCCTTCTGGATGACTTGCTGCGCAGCCTTCTCATCCAACTTAGCGAGCGACTCCACGGATGTATAAATTAAATCCTCAACACTTTCTCCCATTTGCTGTAATTCTTTTTGCAATAGTGCCAACGATTGATGAAACCCTGGTCTTGCGTCCATGTAAATCTCTCCCTTTGTGTGTTTTAGCCGAATCGTCCCGTAATATAATCTTCTGTACGTTGATCATTCGGATTCGTGAAGATCTTATCGGTTTGATCTGTTTCAACTAAATAACCGTTAAGGAAGAATGATGTCATATCTGATATTCTAGCTGCTTGCTGCATGTTGTGCGTCACGATGATGATCGTATACTTCTCTTTTAAGGTTTGTGTTAGTTCTTCAACTTTCAGTGTTGAAATAGGATCCAAGGCCGAAGTTGGCTCATCCATCAGCAGTACATCAGGCTCAACCGCAAGGAGACGGGCAATACATAACCGTTGCTGTTGTCCACCCGATAATCCCATAGCAGACTTATTCAGTCGATCCTTAACTTCGTCCCAAAGCGCAGCTTGTACGAGACTGCGTTCTACTATTTCATCTAACACTGCCTTCTTCTTGATACCATGAATCCGCGGACCATAGGCGATATTATCATAGATGCTCATTGGAAATGGATTCGGACGTTGGAACACCATGCCTACACGCTTGCGCAGCGAAACGACATCGGAATCAGATCCATAAATGTTGTTTCCGTCTACGGCTACATTCCCAGTGATCCGCACGCTATCAATAAGATCATTCATGCGGTTTAAGGTACGAAGGAAGGTAGATTTCCCACAACCGGAAGGACCAATCAACGCTGCAATAGTTCCGGTTTCAATACTTAAATCTACGTCGTGAAGTGCTTGATTATCTCCATAAAATAAATTTAATTTCTCTGCTTTAATCTTATACTTCGTCGCAATAGCCATGTGTTATTTCCCCCCGGAAAGTCTTTTTTGTAAGATTCGACTTGGTATCGAAACCAGAAGATTGAAGATTAGGACAACGATTAGCAGTAAAGCAGCACTGCCTTTAGCGATTTCTTTCGCATCTGGAACAAGTGATTCTGCACCGATGTACCAAAGATGTACGGAGAGCGTCTCTCCCATTTTGAGCGGATTGAAATCAGGGAAAAAGCGTGAAACGGACAAGCCAGCTGTATAAATGAGAATCGCTGATTCACCAAGCGCACGGCCGGCAATTAACGTGATTCCAGTAATCAAGTTTGGTAAAGCCGCTGGAATGAGTACTTTACGGATAGCCTGCCATTTCGTCGAACCCAGCGCCAAGCTAGCTTCCCAATAGGAGTCAGGTACCGTGCGAATGGCTTCCTCGGTAACCCGCACCATGACGGGTAAATTGAGCAGTGCAACGGTGGCCGCGCCACCAAGGATTGAAAATTTGAGCCCCAATAAATTAGCGAATAGTAGAAATCCGAAAAGACCAAAAACGATGGATGGTACAGAAGATAGTGCCTCAACAGAAATTCTGACGAGGTCAGTGAACCAGTTCTTTTGCGCATAAATAGCTAGGTAAATCCCTGAAAATAAACCGATCGGAATCGAAATTACGAGTGACAGGAACAACACATAAAATGAGTTGAAAAGCTGTGGTCCGACCCCGCCGCCTGCTTTAATTTCTTCCGGTTTACCGAAGATGAAATGCCAGGATAAGTGCGGGATACCATCGCCTAGTATGCGAATGAGAAACCATGCCAGAATCCCAATAATAAGAATGCCTGATGACCAGAAATAGATGGTTGCAATGCGGTCCGTTGTTTTACTTGTCATTTGAGTTCACTCCTCTTAGCTACAATACGAATAATGAGAATGAGAGATAAGGAGATGACAAGTAGAAGCAAAGCCATCAGATAAAGCGCATTGTTCCATGTTGAACCGTAATTGGTATTCCCCATATCTTTGACGATCGCGGTAGTTAGCACCGTTGTAGAGTCGAGCAGCGATTTCGGCATTTGCGGTGAATTCCCGATCACCATGAATACAGCCATTGTTTCGCCAATTGCGCGACCCATCCCAAGGATGATTGCTGTCAGAATCCCAGGTCTCGCGGCTGGCAAGAGTACACGCCACATGGTTTGCCAACGTGTTGCTCCCAAAGCCAGGGAGGCTTCTTCCAAACGACCAGGAAGCGAACGAATCGCATCTTCGGAAATGGACAGAATAGTAGGAAGGATCATAATGGCTAAGATAATGGCCGCGGGCAAAATACCATAGCCGACTCCGCCTGTTATTTTACCTAAAGCAGGTACAATGACGGTCATCCCGATCAGTCCGTATACAACGGATGGGATACCTACGAATAGATCCGTAGCAGGACGCATGATCTCGCGCATCCATTTGGGTGCGATTTTAGCCATAAACAAGGCACCTGACAAAGCTAACGGAACGGAAATGATGACAGCCACAAGTGTCATTAGCAGCGTGCTGTATAGAAAAGGAAATGCTCCGAATTTATTTTGGCCAGGCGTCCAATCTGTAGAGAAGAAAAATTCTAGCGGACTTACACCTTGAAAGGTCTTGATACCTTGCATACCTACGAAAATAATGATAGAGAAAATGATGGCAGAAACTAGTGCAGCACTACCTACAAACAACCACCTCATTATTCTATCTTGTCTATGCTGTCTTTGGGTCCATTTGGTGATGACTGGACGATTCCTCTCGTCCGCTTTGGCGCTGGTTAGTTGATCTACTATGGAATTCACGTCGTGATTCCCCTTTCTCTACATTACACAAGACTTACTATTATCATAGAATATGAATGTCATTGGATCGTAAATGATTTGTTAAGGGAATGTAAAAGTTTTGTTTTTATTAATAAAAAAAGAGCGCTGCATGGTATGCAGACGCTCCTTGAAGTTGTTCCTTATTTTTTCAACAAATCAGCTGGTAAGAACTTCAACTCACGAACTTGCTTCGCTTGGAATTCTTTGCTGGAGATATACTCGATGAATGCTTTAGCTGGATCTTTTGCTTCACCTTTTGTATACATGTGCTCAACACCGAACAATTTGTATGTGCCGTTTTTGATGTTATCTTCTGTGAAAGCTACGCCATCAAGTTTCAACGCTTTTACTGTGTCATCGATATAAGGTGTATCTACATAACCGATTGAACCGGATTGACCAACAACTGCTGTTTTCATTGCACCGCTGTTTTCTTGTGTAATACCATCTTTGGTAAATTCTTTACCATCAAGAATGATATTCTTTACTAGAGTACGGGAACCTGAGCTATCTGGACGGTGAACAAGAACGATTTTCGCGTCATTGCCGCCAACTTCTTTCCAGTTCGTGATTTTACCCATGTAAATATCAGCTGCTTGTGCTTTCGTTATGCTATCTACTTTCACATCTTTATTAACGATAAATGCGAATGGTGCGATAGCTACTTGGTGATCAACAAGGCCTTTATCTTTATATTCAGCAGCTGGCTCAACGTCGGAGTTACCAATGTCGGAAGTACCGTCAGCTACGTTCTTGATTCCTGTACCTGAACCACCAGCTGTTACGTTAATCGTTACCTTTGGGTTCTTTTCCATAAACTCAGTTGCCGCTTGTTTAACTAATGGAAGAAGTGCGCTGGAGCCAGAAGCTGTTACTGTACCCGTTAATTCTGTTTTAGGTGTATCAGAAGGTTTGGCAGAAGCTGATGCTGCTGTCGTAGCTGCTGTTGTTGCAGCTGCATTGTTCGTCTCTGTTTTAGCGCCGCAACCAACCAAAGTCCCCATCATTAATACCGCGGATAATGTAAATGTAATTCCTTTTCTCGACATGAAGTTAAACATAGTTAACATGTCCTCCTTTGAATGTATGTTGCTGGATTTGGTTTTGTTCGATCCCCATCTTCTTGTGTGTGTCGAACGACCTTACTTCCATATGGTAACAAGCGAATGTAAAATCCAAACCCTCGAAACGTAAACGTAATGTAAAACTTTTAATTTACAAATCGTTTACATAGTTCGACGCTTTAGTTAATAGAAGCCCCCTATATTAATAAGTAATTAGACGGATCATGTCTAAGCTTGTCTATTTATAGGAGGTATACATATGCGTTATATGTCTTTGTCCAACTTTTCTATGCGTGCCAAATTGATCGCAAGCTTCAGCGGCGTATTGCTCATTTTCTTGGCCGTGGCCCTGTTCAATCTTCATCAGGTGACGCAAATTAAGCAGCATATGACCGATCAGAACGATAAAGTGGATTTGAAAGTGATGGCGCTTGAGCTGAAAAATATGGTTCAGGAGATGAACATCATCGCTTCTGGCCTTGAGATTTCGAAAAAGCCCGAATTTATTGAGAAATACAATAGTAAACGAAAGCCCTACAACGATTTCATTAAGAAGATAGGCGATACCGCCAGTACCCCCGATCAGCAAAAATGGCGAAGCCAGTTAATCCAAGCATCCGTTGATTACATCAATAATTTCGATACCGCTGCTAAAATGGTTCAAGATCCGAGCATCAAAGCGAATGATCTACAAATTAATCTCCTATACTTATATAGTGAATCGCAAGAACTGAAGGATAATATTTTCGGATTAGTTGATAAGTTCTACATAACCTATGCGGACGGCGCTGCGGCTGCAATTGCTGACTCCTCCAAAGCACTGAATAATAGCCGCACGATCATGTTGGTTGCTTCCGCTTTCGTCTTCTTCCTAACCTTAGTCATCGCGTTTCTCATTATTACATCGTTCACACGACCTATCTTGATCCTGCAAAAAGCAGTAGCACGCATAGCTGCAGGCGATCTAACCCACACCATTAACTCCGCCGCTACCGATGAGCTAGGACAACTAAGCAACAGCTTTGACCAGATGATTAAGCAGGTTCGGCTCATGCTCGGAGCAACGAAAGGTATCGCTTCTTCTTTATCTGCCCATTCTCATGAATTTCATCGTTTCTCACAACTGACAGCTTCAGCTAATACAAATATTTTGAAGGCGATCCATGAGATCTCCACAGGTGCGGATGAGCAAGCGATGAAAACAGAGAGCAGCTCGATACTCATTGCCGAGCTGGAAGATGAGATTCGCGACATCAGCGCGTATACCAATGAAATGAAACGCAGCAGCGACGAGGCTGCTGTCGATGCGCAGCAAGGTACTGCGTCCGTGCAGGCGCTTAAAGCATCGACTGCACAGTCGCAGCTCCTGCTGCAGAAGGTCGACGCGGCGATGCAGACGCTGAGCGCCAGCTCGAAGCAGATCGGCGCCATCGTGCGCTCGATCATGGATATTTCAACGCAGACGAATGTACTTGCGTTGAATGCCGCGATCGAAGCGGCGCGGGCCGGCGCGCACGGGCGCGGCTTCTCTGTGATCGCGGACGAAGTGCGCGAGCTGTCCCTGCAAACGAACGGATCGTCGAAGACGATCAGCGGCATGATCGGGACGCTGCAGGCACAGATTAAGGAGCTGCAGCATTCTCTCGTTGATGCACGTGAATCTGCGTTAACGCAGAGCAACCACGTGGAGGAGACCTTCGGCTCCTTCAGCAGAATTGAGCAATCGACATTAGTCATTCGTGAGCAGATTGTACAGATTCATCAGAAAATCGAGCAAGCCCAATCGAAAAACGACCATCTGGTCGATTCCGTTCAGTTTGTTGCCGCCATTGCGCAGGAAACCGCGGCTGGCGTGGAAGAAGTAAACTCGACCAGCATCCAACAGGACGCTTCGATCCGGCGAATTGCCGAAGAGTCGGATGATATCCTTGAGCTGGCTCAGCAGCTTTTTGCAGAAATCAGTAAGTTTCAGATTGCTGAGGTTGTCGATGCGGATGAGAGCATGCTGATCGAATCAACTGGAGGGCCGATCGTGGAACAAATTGTGGAACAAATCGTTGCGATCGAAGAGGAAATGAACGTAGAGCGGGTATTTGAACAACATCGCGATCCGCTTAAACAGAAGGACATTAAGGGACGAGGAGCCGCTGCTTCAATCTAAAAAAGAATTGGTCGGGGTCAAATAACGACACAAGCGGAGGCAAAAAACAAAGGAGCTAAGCGCATATAAGCCGCTTAGCTCCTTTGTTTTTCAATTTTATTTCGCTATCTCATCGGTTGCTTTGATGTTACGGAGGATGCTTACTTCTACTCGGCGGTTTTTGGCTCGGCCATCTGTCGTCGTATTCTCGGCAATAGGACGATACTCGCCATAGCCAACTGAGGAATAAGACGCTGGCTGAATCTTCGTGTTAACGAGCAACAATTTCATAAAGTTCACGGCGCGCTTGGCACTTAAATCCCAATTGGTCTCAAAATCCGCACGGTGAATAGGGATATTGTCCGTATGCCCAGCCACCTCGACCTGATAGCCAGAGTATTGGCCCAGTAGATTAGACATTGACGTCGCCAGCTTTTGTGACTCTTGCTTGATCGTGGCAGATCCGGAATCGAATAGTGCCTTATCACTTATCGTAATCGTTAGCTTCTCATTATCAAGCTTTGTCGTCAGCTGCTCACTCATGTTGTTTTCTTTAATATAAGCATCCATGCTTTCCTTTAATTCTTTGAGATCCTTCTCTTCTTTCTGGAGCTTAGCAGCTAGCTGGCTTTCGATCTTATTCTCCTCTTTCGAGGGTGGATTCTGGTTCTTATTATTATTTTTGGTTGAATTCGCTGCATTATCAATGGGAATTAAATTCGACATGGCGAATGGCGCTTCGCCACCCGTGAAAGCACTGTTTAATGAGCGCATGATCGTGTCATATTTCTTCTGATCAACCTGTGTTGAAGCAAATAGAATAATAAAAAGGGCAAGTAGTAACGTTAATAAATCCGCATAGGGAATGAGCCAGGTTTCATCGATATGTTCTTCATGATCCTCATGCTTCTTTTTTTTACTCACTGTACGGATGCCCTCCCCTCCGCTCCTTCTTCATAAGAATCACGTTCTTTATTCGGAACGAAAATCATCATTTTTTGCTTCACGGAATTCGCAGAAACGCCAGATTGAATGGAAAGCAAGCCCTCAACCACCATAAGCTTGATTTCGACCTCTTTTTTGGACTTCTGCTTGAGCTTGTTTGCAAAGGGGTGGAACACAACATAACCTAAGAAAATGCCGAACATGGTGGCAACGAACGCTGCTGAGATCAAGTGTCCTAATTTCTCAATTTCACTCAAGTTACCAAGAGCAGCAATAAGTCCGACTACGGCACCAAGTACACCTAATGTAGGTGCGTATGTACCTGCTTGCGTAAAAATACTTGCAAATTTCTTATGTCTAGTTTCCATCTCAGCAATATCTTCAAGAAGAACATCGCGAACAAAATCAGGGTCATTCCCATCGATGATCAAGCGCATACCGCTTTTCATGAAAGGGTCTGAGAGCTCCTCTGCTTGCTTTTCCAACGACAATAGTCCTTCTCGACGAGTAATGCTTACCCAGTTAATGAACGTCTCAATCAACTCTTTTTTGGGCATTAATTTCTGTTCTGTAAAAATAATTTTTAATAAGACCGGAATTTTCTTGATCTCGTCCAGTGAGAAAGCAATAAGCAGTGCTGAAGCTGTTCCACCGAAAATGATTAAGGCCGCGGCTGGATTTAATAAGGCAGCTAGACTTGCTCCTTTTAATACCATTCCAAAGCCAATGGATACTGCAGCTAGCGCAATACCAATAATTGATGATTTTTCCATCCTTCATGCACCTCTTCAAGTAATCGATTATGTATTTCAACTTGTTCGACCAAGCTTTCGACAGTAAATGAGTCCTATATTCATAATAAGTTTAATTGCACATTACCACAATCCTTTTTCACAAAAATATTAGGTCTAAAGACCCATTCGTTCATGATTTCGAACTAATTAGGTCGAATCTTGACGATTAGCTCTTCCTTTTAAGTTACATGGAGATAAGTTGAATTCCTGCTTGTTTCGCTCTCTAACGAAATTCAAATCATATGTGATAGAATTGGTATGTCTTGGTATTCATTTTGGGAACGATAGGACAGTACAACTTCAGCATGCCATTGTAGGAGGAATGATTGGATTGGAGAAAAGACCGTTTGGCTCGACGGGAGCACATTTCCCACTATTAAGCTTTGGCGCTCAGCGTATTGTAGATGAACATAATTGTACGGAGGAACAAGCGATTCAGATTGTGAACCGTGCTATTGACGAGGGAATTACTTATTATGATACTGCGCCAAGCTATTCCAAGGGGCAGTCGGAAGAGCGCTTAGGCAAAGCACTTGCTCTACAAAACCGCAGGGATGAGGTGTGGATTGCCACCAAGACCAATGATCGCACGAGAGATGGCTCCTTGCGGCTTCTCGAAGAAAGCCTGAAGCGTCTGCAAACAGATCATGTCGAGGAATGGCGTCTACATAACATTATGAAAATGGAGGAGCTTGAACAATGCTTTGCCAAAGGCGGAGCACTTGAGGCCCTGATCGAAGCGAAAGAACAAGGCATGATTAAGCATATCTCGATCAGTGGTCATACGAATCCTCGGGTCCAGCTGGAAGCGATTGACCGCTATCCGTTCGATAGCGCACTTGTCGCACTGTCTGCGGCTGATCACCTCGTCTATAGCTTTGCTCATGAATTTCTGCCGAAGGCCAATAACAAAGGCATCGCAATCATCGGCATGAAGGTCATGGCGCTTGGTAAATTAGCGCCGTGGTATGAGAAAGCATTGCGGTATACATTGTCCTTACCGATCTCAACTGCCATTGTAGGCATGGAGTCTATGGAACAGCTCGAACAGAATCTGGCCATTGCTAACAACTTCACACCAATGACCGATCTCGAGCAGCTCGATTTTCTGAAGGAGATTATGCATCTGGCGAACCCGGACGTTCTGAAATGGAAATCGACAGATTGGGTTTCCGGCGAATGGTATGTGCGATAGAAACAGTGAAAGCCCGATAAGCTCAGATGAGCCTATCGGGCTTTATTTACTGGATAACTATCGTGTCAATGCAGGCTATTGTTTCGAATCAAAATAGAAATGTTCAGCCTTCCATTGCTCCCCTAATTGGAGAATCCCATACGAGTAGCGAGGCTGTCTTCTTTTATCCGTAGGTGAACCAGGATTGAACATGATCGTCCCTTGAACATTTTGCAGGTACGGAATATGCGAGTGTCCAAAAATCACCATATCAGGCCGCTCAACTTCGAATGCTTCACGAGCTCTTACCTCTGTCGTTTTCCGGAAGCCATCCCCATGGATAAGTCCTACGCGGAAATTACCGAAGGTTAATAGTTTCTTTTTCCCAAACCTCTCCACAATGTCTTCACCATCATTATTACCAGCCACAGATTCACACGGCGCAATCTGCTCGACAAGCTCGATGACATGCTCACTTACCCAATCTCCTGCATGAATAATCAGATCGACACCTTGTAAGCCTGCTATAAGAGCATCGGGCAGCTTCTGTGCTTGATAAGATAAATGAGTATCTGCTATAACACCTATTCGCATCGCCTTTTTACTCCTTCCAACATCAATTAGTCGTTTAATGATATACTAGTCAGGAAAAGGTAGGAATGCAAATAAGTTATTGGGATTAGTAAGTCAGCATACAAACAGCCGCCCCACATCACGTGGGACGGCTGTTTGTATGCTAATCCAATTGGCGAACATGCACGCCTTTGTCGCGAATGCGCTCGAGCGCATCCTTGCTAGTAAGTCGATCCGTAATCACATGTTGAATGTCGGACCAATCTGCGACTTGTGTTAAGTCTTGCATGCCGAATTTACTATGGTCAGCCAGCAGATACGTTTCGTCTGCGATGCTGATCATTTTGCGTTTAATCAACGCTTGAAGCTCATTCGATTCGCTGATCCCTCGCTGCACGTGAACCCCTTTGCATGAGAGGAAAAGCTTATGCGCATGGTACATATCCAAGGATCTCTCCGATAAGGGACCCACGTAGGATAAAGACTTCGGAGAAAGCAAGCCGCCCGTGGAGATGACTTGAATCTTCTCTTTGCTGCTTACCTCCAAGGCCACCTTCATCGAATTGGTGATGATGGTAATCGCCATATCTGGAATCATTTTCGCCATATACCAAGCCGTAGTACTCGCATCGAGAATGATGCGGTCCCCCTCCTGAATATGTGAAACAGCTTCCTTCGCAATGCTATTCTTGAAATCCGCGTGAGCCGTCTCCCGCTCCATAAAAGGAACTTCGGTCTGCGCCTCCTTCACACTCACCGCACCGCCATGGCTGCGCATGAGCTTTCCTTCGGCTTCTAACCGATCCAAGTCACGTCGAATCGTTTCTTCCGTGACCTGACACAGCTCGCTTAGCTCGGTCACCCGAATACTTCCTCTTTCATTTACCAATTGAATGATTCTCTGCCATCTTTCCGCTACCAGCATCGTTACCCCTCATTTCACCGTCGATCGGGAGGCCACTTGACAAAACACTGCATACGCTGCCTGCCAACCCGCGCCATCCGCTGGATGATACGTTTTGACCGGGAACGAATTCCGAATCAGCTTCCTGGCTTCGCGCAAATTCGCGATATACCCTAGTGCTATCCATTGTACTACAAGGTTTCCTAAGGCACTACCCTCTACTGGTCCCGCCCATACCTCTCGCTGTGTAGCGTTCGATGTGAATTGGCAAAGCAGCTCATTTTGAATCCCGCCGCCAACGATGTGAAGACCGCGATATGTTTTACCAGAAAGCTGCTCTGTACGCTCCAAAATAAAGCGATATTTCAGCGCTAAGCTTTCCATGATGCAACGCACGATTTCACCATCGGTTCGAGGTACCGCTTGCTGCGTGTCACGACAATATTGCTGAATTTGTTTCGGCATATGTGCAGGGTTAAGGAACATATCGTCATCCGGATCGATGAAGAATTGGAATGGCTTCACGACTTCCGCTTGCTTCACAAGTTCAGCGAAGCTAGCTGTCTTGCCTTCCTTTTCCCACGTCCGCTTACATTCTTGAATGAGCCATAAGCCCATAATGTTCTTCAATAAGCGGTTCGTGCCGTACACGCCGCCTTCATTCGTGAAGTTCCACGCTAAGGCTTGTTCAGTGAGCACAGGCGCATTCGTCTCTGTACCTAACAATGACCATGTTCCACAGCTGAGGAAGGCAAAGTCATCATCTAGCGCAGGAACGGCTACAACGGCAGACGCTGTATCATGCTCGCCAACGGCGATCACAGGAATGGAAGGAACATCCAGTTCTTCACAAACAGCTGGACTCAGCGCACCTACTCGTGTTCCTGAAGCAACGGGTTTCAAGAAGATATCCGCTGGAAGCCCAAGCTCGCCAATTAGTTCCATGTCCCAGGTTAAGCTAGTCGCATTAAATAACTGAGTCGTCGTAGCATTGGTATATTCGCTATGCTTTTCACCTGTTAAGAAGTAACGCAGCAGGTCTGGAATCATTAGAAATGTTTCCGCTCTGCTCAGCAAATCGGGATTGCTTTTTTGGATCGCATAGAGCTGGAAAATGGAGTTGAATTGCAAAAACTGCAGCCCTGTTAGCGCATACAGCTTTTCACGTCCGACGATATCCATTACTTCGCTCATGATACCGTCCGTGTGATGATCCCTGTAATGATATGGATTCCCTAACAGCTCACCGTTTGCAGCCAATAGTCCGAAATCAACTGCCCATGAATCTATCGCCAAGCTTTCGATATTTGAATAACCCAGATGCTTTGTTTGTAAAATGCCTTGCTTCAGCTCGTGAAGCAACCGCAAAATGTCCCAGTGAAGGTGGTTGCCCACCTGCACCGGATCATTCGAAAAGCGGTGAATTTCCTCGATCGTTATCCGGCCCGCTTCAGAATCAAGACGTCCGACGATCGCTCTGCCGCTGCTTGCTCCCAAATCAAAGGCTAGAACAGTCGATGGGATACTCACCAGCTTGCACCGCCTTTGCCACGCGCGTTAATTTTCTCGTCGTAGCCGCTTGCCAAGTAAGCTTTCATTGGATCTGCTGGCACTCCCATGTCCTCACGAACCGCTTGAAGCAGAGGCGTAACATCGAATTCAAATGCTTTGCGAACCGCATCTTCGGCGCCCAAAACATCTTGATTCTCTTGCGCAGCCCTAACTTCTTCGAGGTTAATTAGAAGTGCTTTGGCATATTGCGTTTGTACGTTAAGTACGGAACGCAGCATCGCTGGGATTTTACGCTCGATATTATGGCTTTGGTCAATCATATAAGCGATATTATTGGCTGCTTGACGAATCTGTGGATTCTTGTCATTCGCTGCATCAATGATTTGGTAAAAAATTAGGAACAATTCATACGGATTCACAGACCCAACGATCAGATCATCATCCCCGTACTTGCGGGAGTTGAAGTGGAATCCACCTAGTTTATTTTCATCCAACAAGTACGTCACGATATGCTCGATATTCGTTCCTTGCGGGTGATGACCTGTATCAACAAGCACTTCTGCTTGAGGACCCAATTTGTTCGCCAAATTGAACGCCATACCCCAGTCAGCAAGATCTGTGTGGTAGAAAGCTGGCTCGTAGAATTTGTATTCGATCAACATGCGCATGCTTGGTGTCATAGCATTGTACATTTCTTTCAGTGACTCATACATCCATGCTTTACGCGCACGAATGTCCACTTGACCAGGGTAGTTGGAACCATCTGCGAACCATAAACTCAACACATCAGAACCCACAGTTTTGGCAATGTCTACGCACTCCAACAGGTGGTCCGTTGCTTTGCGACGAATCGCAGCATTCGAGTTCGTTACACTTCCGAAGATATAATCATCTTCTTGGAAAAGGTTCGGGTTTACCGCACCGATGGAAACGCCGAGATCCGAAGCATGCTGCTTCAGCTTTGCGTAGTCATCTACTTTATCCCATGGGATGTGGATCGCAACCGACGGGCAAACACCCGTCAGTTTGTGCACTTGCGCCGCATCTTCGAATTTCTCGAAGGGATTACGCGGTACGCCTGTTTGTTTGTAGACTTTAAAGCGTGTGCCGGAATCTCCGTAGCCCCATGAAGGTGTCTCTACTTTCAATGCTTTCAGCTTCGCTTTGACTGCTGCTATATCAATGCCTCTTAGGGCTTGTTGCTCTTCGAATAATGCGTAGGCTTTGTCGCTCATCGGTTTATTGCCTCCTAATATAGATGAATTAGCGCGTGAAGGCAGCAGGTACGCCACCATCAACAGTGATCATGCAACCTGTTGTTTTTGCTGCTTTGGATGATGCGAAGTACACGATTGCTTCTGCCACATCTTTCGGGAAAATGTTAACGAGCAATGTTGTTCTTTTACGGTAGTGCTCTTCCAGTTGATCTGGTTCGATTCCGTAAGCCGCAGCACGCTCATTGCGCCAGCCGGAGTTCCAAATCGCAGAGCCTTGTAGAATAGCATCAGGCAATACGGAGTTCACGCGAATTCCGAATTCGCCGCCTTCTGCCGCGATACAACGAGCCAAGTGAATCTCTGCCGCTTTTGCAGTGGAGTATGCGGACGCATTTTTCCCAGCGAATACGGAGTTCTTGGAGCCTACAAATACCATGCTGCCGCCAACTTTTTGTGTTTTCATAATTTTAAACGCTTCTCTGGCTACAAGGAAATACCCTGTGCTAAGAACGTTCATGTTCAGGTTCCACTCTTTAAGCGAAGTTTCGTCAAAAGGACTGGAAGTCGCAAGTCCAGCGTTATTCACGATAATATCGATTCCGCCGTAGCTAAGGATGGATTCACGGAACGCTGCCACTACTTCCTCTTCCTTTGTTACGTCCATGCGAACAGCAATTGCTCTGTTTTCGCCATATTGTTCGTTCAATTCAGTTGCAAGCTTCTGTGCACCTTCAAGATTCAGGTCAGCCAATACAACATGCGCGCCATCTCTCAAGAATTGACGAGCTGTTACGCTTCCGATTCCGCCCGCGCCGCCAGTGATGAACGCGATTTGACGGGAGAATTCAGCTTCTGCAGGAGCCAATGTTAATTTATAAAGTTCAAGAGGCCAGTACTCAACATTATAGGATTCATTTTCGCTTAAGGAAACGAACGTTCCAAGAGCTGTAGCGCCTCTCATAACGGAAATTGCACGGTGGTAAAGCGCGCCGCTAATTTGTGCCATTGCCCAGCTTTTACCTGTGTTGATCATCCCGATACCAGGAATAAGGATAACACGCGGAGCTGCTTCATTGATAACGTCGCCTTCATTTTTGTTACGGTCAAAATAAGCTTTGTACTCTTCTTTGTATGCTTCGATACCGGCTTTCAAAGCTTCTGTTAAGCTTGCTGCGTCACCAGTTGTCGGATTCCAGTCGATATATAGTGGCTTCATTTTCGTATGAACAAGGTGATCTGGACAAGCTGCTCCTACTTGGGAAAGAACAGCAGCTTCGCGGCTATTTACAAATTGAAGCACATCGTCTGCACTGTCAATGGTGAGGATCATTTTCTTCTCGTTGCTAACTGCACCGCGTACGATCGGAAGAACTTGAGCCAATAGTTCGCTGCGAGCTTCAACGCTAAGGGATTCGTATTTGGAACCGCCGTATAGGTTTGCTTCGTTCACGCGAGCTTCGATGAAGCTTGCTGCCTCATTGATGATGGCAATTGTTTTCAAGTAGCTTTCTTCGGACGTTTCGCCCCAAGTCACTAAACCATGCTTCTCCATAAGCACAAGCTCAGCTTTTGGATTGTTGCGAACGCCTTCAGCGATCATTTTGGAAAGTGTAAAGCCAGGACGTACATAAGGTACCCACACGAAACGGTCGCCGTAAATTTCTTTCGCAAGCTCACGTCCATTGTGTGCGCAGCAGAGCGAGATAATCGCATCCGGATGTGTATGGTCAACGTTCTTGAATGGTAAGAAAGCATGTAAAAGCGTCTCAATGGAAGCACGCGGATGTTTGCTGTCGATCATACAGTTTGCAAGGTAAGCAACCATTTCTTCATCGGACATTTCGTCACGCTCGATCAAAGGACGAATATCTTCCATGCGAAGACCTGTGAAATTCTTTGCTTTCATCGTGCCAAGGTCGGAACCGCTTCCTTTGACCCACATCACTTCAACATCGCGACCACGGAAATCCTTCTCGATTGTTTTGTAAGAGGTGTTGCCGCCGCCCCAGTTACATACAGCGCGATCCGTGCCTAATAAATTAGAACGATAAACAATTTCCTCTACGCCTTTCGATACAGCATTTGCTTTTGATGCTTCCCATAAATTCGCAACCATTTAAGTACCCTCCTAAGTTTTACATCCCATGAGTATGTGTTTGTTTTTGATGGTTTCATCGTAACACATCTTTGTTTATTTTTGAATCATTATTTTTATGTTTGTTTTCTTGTGGGAAAAGTAGGTTCCTAATGGTAGCAAATGTGTTATTTGTTTTGTTTTCGATTGTCTTTATCTTTGTTTGTCTTCCTTTATAATTCTGAAAATGAAGAAAAGAGCTGCTGTAAGGGGGTTAACCCTGAGCGCAGCCCTATGATTCATTGCATTGTCAGCTTTCATGGCTCTCATTTCATTAATAACTGGAAAAACTCCAGTTAATTCTCGGACTATCTGCAAGTTCGAACCATTAACTGGAAAAGCTACAGCTAATTTCAGCCGAGACCGCTGATATCAGCTATTTACATAAAAATAACATCATAAATTCCATTTAATTCTCGAAATTGGCTCCAAACCACAGAATTAACTGTAGAAATTCCATTTAAGTTGCTCGATGGGGAGTTAGAGTGGCAAGTGGCCGGCAGGGGAACCGCTAGAGGGGAAATTAACAAACACAAATAAAAGTGGCTGCCTCAAGGTTTACAACCCATCCAGTCCAGCCACTTCCCGTTAGATATCATCATCGTAATGCCATTTATCTCCGCCGCTACTGTTACTGTTCGATTCGCCTGGCAGGTCATCCTGCATGTCACCAGGGTAATCCCCCGGTTCATCCTCAGCTACATTTTGCAAATCAAAAGCATTGATCGTCATAATCGGATACGTATGATTCGCCGCGATTTGAGCTGCCTGGAGCTTCATAAACTTCGGAGAGCCTTCTGTCTCTTCATCATAGACAAGCAAGATGCCATCTGAGTTGCGCAGGAGAAACTTGTCCCGCTCCTTGAACTGCCACGGTCCCTCATACTTGGTCTTCGTTACACTGTTCACGTAATTAGCACGCTGCATAACGCTCGCATAGCAGCCTTTCTTATCATCGCTCCATTTCTCTTCCTGCTCCAGAAAAGGAGTAATCACTGCTAGCTTCAATTCTGGATGCGTGCTCTCTCTCAGTTCAAGCACAGCCTCTGCCGCCCACAGCTCTACGCCCCATTGACCACTGACGACAACCCATTCAAGTCCATCATCCAATAAGGCGATGAGCCGCTTTTGAATTGCTTTTTTAATTATGGGAATGCCAGGATGCTTCAACGAGAATATCCCCAGCTCATTCGCCTTATAACCTGTAATAAGTACTCGTTTCAAGGAACTCACCCCTTGTTGATTATCCTAACAGGTTAGCATAGTTAGATCTAATAAGGAAGATTCAAACACCGCACCTCTATTATGTTAGAAAATGTGACACAATTGTTAATATTTGCGAATCAAAGACAACTAAATGACTGAATTTTTCAAAATAATGATTGAAATTAATAAAATTTTAAGTTAATCTGTACTCACACTCACATCAACGTCAGATTATATTACATATAAAATAAAGAGGCGGAGAGAAAATGAATATTGCACTTGTCGCGCATGATGTTTACAAGAACTTGCTCGTGGACTTTGTCATTGCTTATAAGCATATTTTCCAAAAGCACCAGCTTTATGCTACAGGTACTACAGGAAGAAGAATTAGTGAAGCCGCCAAGCTCGATGTCATTCGCTTGCGCTCAGGTCCATTTGGCGGGGATCAGCAGATCGGCGCGATGATTGCGATGGATGATATTGACTTACTTATCTTTTTTCGCGATCCGATCTCTGCATTGGGGCATGAACCCGATATTACAGCCCTCCTTCGCCTCTGTGATGTTCAACAAATCCCCCTTGCTACTAATCTAGGTACCGCAGAAATGTTGATTAGAGCCATGGAAAACGGCTTCCTCTCCTGGCGGGAAGAAATACGCAAATATGATTCTCCACGACTGAATGGTACAGAAAACAAATAATGCCCGGATTCGCTAATTTTCGCATTTGCAAGCCATTTGACCAAGCCAGTCCACTATGATTTGCATATCTTAATATCATCTCTTATTGAAAGGATGATAGAAATATGGCAAGAATCAAGCAAGGATCCGGCGGGTCCGTACAGTTCAGACATCGCATGGAGGGCTTAACGTCACGTGTAGAGAACCATCGGCATTCCTTTGGTAATTTAAGTGATATTGTAATCCCAGAGGATGGCAGACACCGCCACACCTTCCAAGGCATTACGACTACTGCTGACGGGCATCGTCATTCCTATTCTGGCCGTACTGGCCTCAACATCGGTACTGGACCGAACCATTTTCATCGTTTTCAAATTTCAACTAACATTGCAGATGGACATCGCCACATCATTTCCGGAAGAACAACAGGTGTCATTCGTCTTGGAGTCGTGGTTGGACACAAATTGATTATTGAGAGTATCGTCCGTCAAAGCGTAAAATAAATGACAAAAAAGACTACTGAACCATGTTCAGTAGTCTTTCTATTTATATTTACAAATTTTTAACCAACCATGGATACGCCTGACTCCCATTTACTTCATGCGCACCTTCATAGAGATGTACACCTAATCGCTCACTAGCGCTAACATCCGCATACACTTGTTTCAAATAGGCGACGGCCGTTTCCACGGTTTCAATTGGAAATATGGGGTCCCGTCTACCCGAAGCAATGAATAAAGGGCGCGGTGCAAGTAAACCGATCAATTCAGGAAGCTCTGCGTAGTTAAGCGCACTTGGCAGGTAGTTGTCGATACAATGGCGCATAGCCATAATACTGCCTTTGAATGTATTCGTAAACGCACATAGAACCGTAGCCTGGATGCGCTCATCCAAAGCGGCGGTATACGCAGCGAGCAGCCCGCCCCCTGAGAAGCCGAAGCACCCGATTCGACTAGCATCTACCTCGTCACGCGATACCAAATAATCGAGCGCTCGCATCGCTTCTTGTACACGCAGTCCAGCCAATGATAGTCCATATAGTAAAAGATGGGAGGCTAGCGTCTGACAAGACGAATTGCCGACTTGCCCATCACGTTGGTCAGCTTCCAACCGCCGATCACCGAACCCAATGATTTCCGGAACGACAACTACGAAGCCTCGTCTCACCATTTCCAAGGCATAGTTCCCATGGAGATCCGGCGCCCCTATATGGGCAGTGCCATCAGCTCTCAGACCAACGATCTGTCTGCTGCCAAAACCATGCCCGTGCAACGCGAGTACGGCAGGTAATTTTCCCGATGCTCCTTTGGGCAGCAGCACATAACAAGGAACTCGAAAACCCCACATCGTACCGAATTCAATTCGTTCACGAATGTGATCACCCAGCTCCACACGTTCAAGAAGAACAGGACGAAGCTCGTCCTGCCCTTCCATTGGCACTGCTAAGGAACTCGCCAATCGCTTTTTCATTTGATCCTTCGTCAGTTCTGCCCATTCCGCACGCTGCTGCTCGCGTTTCAGTGCGAAGGAATGGTAGAGCTTCTCCATGCTAGCATCCGGATTCCACATGCTTCTTTCCTCCGTCAAATCTTAAAATTTAACGAGCTTATCAACAGCAACCGGTTGCCCTGTACGTAGTGAGATATTTCCAGCAATACCTGTTAGAATCGACATCGCTCCGTCCACATGCGAAGCTGCACGATTGAAACGGTCATCAGATGGCTTATCAAAGATATCTTTCAACAACACAGGATCTCCGCCGCCGTGACCGCCAACACCTTCTTCGATTTCCACTTCATACGGTGCCGCAAACATCGGGAATACAGTAATCGTTTTTGCTTTCAATGCACCCTCATCTGCTTTTTCACCGCCGGAGTTCACGTAGGATTTCTCGACAACTTTCATTTCAATACGTCCCTTGCTGCCGTTAATATTCACATTGAAGCCTTCCCAAGGTAAATACGCATTCAGGGAATAAGTAAGAATCGCTTTGTTTTTATATTTCACCATCACACCCATTGTATCTTCGATGGAGATTCCGTCACCAAACACGCTTTGATCACGTTGATAACCATCCTCATGCTCAGCGTCCAAATATAACCCTTTCAGATTCGGATTGCTGTCCAGATGCAACGCAAAAGGATCCTCTTTCGCATACGCATTCCCTGTTGCACGTTGATAAAACTTTGTTTCTCCACGCTTCTCGGCATTGGCTTTCCCGTAGAACATCAAGTCACCCATAGCAAAAACCGTCTCAGGCTGTGTCCCTAACCAGAAGTTAACGAGATCAAAATGGTGGGTCGACTTATGCACGAGCAAGCCGCCACCATTGCGTTTATCGCGATGCCATCTGCGGAAATAATCGGCACCATGCTCCGTATTTAGCAACCATTCGAAATGGACAGAGTGCACATCGCCAATCGTTCCATCCATAATTAACTCACGAATTTTCGTATTATGTGGCGCGTAACGGTAGTTAAAAGTCACGCGAAGTTGTTTGCCTGTCCGTTTGATCGCATCAAGAATTTCTTGGCATTTCTCTTCATCAACTGTCATCGGTTTCTCTGAAATAACATCGCAACCGAGCTCCATCGCTTTGATAATGTACGTGTGATGCGTACGGTCAACTGTTGTTACAATAATCGCGTCCGGCTTTTCTTGACGAATCATTTCTTCGAATTGGTCAGCCTTATACGTAGGAACAGCATGATATTCATACTTCGTAGCAAGCAAGTCATTCGTAAAATTCATGCGTGTTTGATTAATATCACAAATCGCAACTAGCTCCGATGTATCTTGAAAATCCTTCACCATAGAACCATAGAAGAATTCAGCGCGTCCTCCGGTACCTACAATCGCATAACGTGTTTTTTTCATTTGGTCACCATGCCCCTCTCGATTAAAAACCTTAACAAGCCTTACAGCAAGATTAATACAATATTTGTTGCGTTTCTAATCAAATATTACTTAATCACTTTATTTCCTTGCATATATTGCTGTAAAATAGAACAGATATTGAGAATCAGAGAGGTGTCCACGTTGATTCATTACGAGATTGAACGACTGCGCAGGGAGCAATCCTACTCCATGCCAGTAAATCATTTTCATGACCATTACGAAATTTATTATTTGCTCAGTGGCAAACGTTACTATTTCATCCAGGATCGCTCTTATTTGATGCAAGAGGGTGATCTCGTTTTTATCAATAAAAATAAACTTCACAAAACGCTCGACGCCAATACGATGCCGCATGAACGTATTTTATTGAGTTTCAATGACACCTGGATCAGTGCGGCAGTTCATGATAATCATGAACTCGCGTTGGCTCCTTTTCGGCAAAAGCAAATCATTTTCTCACTATCAGGTGCGAATCGTACACTCGTCGAGAATCTTCTCTTTAGCTTAATACGCGAACAGCAGCAAGGCCAAAAAGGCTGGGAGCTGAATAGCAAAGCGCTGCTCACGCAATTACTCGTCTTTTGTACACGGCTGATTGATCAGCAAGGTCCTACGGAAGAGCACCCGCAGGCACATAATCCCAAAATTTTTGAGATTGTCAGCTTTATCAATGAACATTTCCAGGAGCGACTCAGTTTGGCGTCCATTTCAGAGAAATTCCATATAAGTCCCAGCTACTTCTGCCGTTCCTTCAAGGAAACAACCGGTTTCTCCTTCGTCGAGTACTTGAATAACATCCGTATCCGTGAAGCACAGCGGCTGCTGAGGGAGACGAAGCTAAAGGTCATTCACATCGCCGAGCAAGCCGGATTCGATAGTGTCGCTCACTTTGGGCGGGTATTCAAGCAAGTTACTTCGCAAACGCCTTTGGAATGTCGGAAGATGATGCATCTCGGGCTGTAACCATTTTCCGATATTCCGTCGGTGTCATCTGTTTAAGCGCCTTAAACGTTTTGATAAAATAACTAGGGCTCTCAAAGCCCACCTCACTGGCTACATCAATAATTCGGATCTTGGGATCTTCCAGACACTTCATCGCTTTCTCGACTCGATAAAAGTTGAGATATTCGATGGGTGTCTTTTTGACGATCGCTTTGAAAAAGCGACAGAAATGCCCCTCACTCATTGGTATCAAGGAAGCCAGCTCTGGAATGAGAATGCGCTCTTGATAATGCTCATGCATATAGTAGAGCACCGGCTTAATTCGCTCGATTTTGCCTGCTTGCGAGGAGCTGCGCGGCAGATCCGAAGACGGGTCACCGTGTGGCAGCAATACGGCAAATATAGCGAGCAAATCCGCTTTTATTTTCAACTCATAGCCTAACGGCGTCTCCTCATATTGCTTGATAATGTCCATTAATAGTGTCAGAACCTCTTGTTCCCAGTTATCCTTTGAACGATAGAGACCAGGCAGGATCAATCGTTGTTCGATCCACGGTTGCATGTATTTCCTTTGGATGACATCGTAAGCACTGCTGCTGAGCAGCTGAGGGTCGAATACAACCGCGTGAAAATACGCAGGTTGTTCATTCAAAGGATAACAGGCATGCAGCTGCCCGCTTGGAATGAGCAAGGCTTCACCTTGCAGCAGTTCTGTCATGGACGAGCCTATATAGAAGGATGCGCTCCCTTCTGTCATATAGATGAATTCGATTTCTTCATGCCAATGATAGTTGAAGAACACGTCATTTACTTTTTCAACACGGTACACACTCAGCGGAAACATGAGATCACCATGAATTCGTCCTTCATGCAAGTTTTCCAAATTCATTGATCCAGGCCTCCTAATATCAAAATTGTTATATATGAATGTCAGCATTCTGCAAGACAAATATACCATACTATTAGTATTATTTTGTTATACATGAATTCACTTTATCAATATCGTTATATGATTCGATGACGAGGAGATGGCAACATTGAAATTTAGTGATGGTCAATGGATGACACGTAAGGAATATCAGATTATTAGTCCTGTTGAAGTACATGATGCCTATACAACCGATCATTCGCTTACCCTATTCGGTCCGCCTAAGCCAATCATCGACCGTGCCGGTGAGCTGGATACGCCTCTTATTGAAGTGAAATTGTCCTCTCCAATCAAGGATGTCATTCGCGTGCAAATTTTTCATCATAAAGGTAAAAAACAAGTCGGACCTTATTTCTCGATTAATACCGATGAGGGGCATGCAGTTCACATTGAGACTAATCAACTAGAAGCAAGCTTAACCAGCGGCAGCCTGCGCGCAAGCATTCGAAGAGACCAGCCCTGGCATCTGCAATTTGATTATAAGGGGCGTAAGCTTACTTCCAGCGGATTCAAACACATGGGCTACGTGCTCTCAGATCACGGAACCACATATGTCAGAGACCAGCTTGATCTTGGCGTTGGTGAAAACGTTTACGGACTTGGCGAGCGATTTACCTCTTTTGTCAAAAATGGTCAGAGCGTTGATATTTGGAACCGCGATGGCGGAACCAATTCTGAGCAGTCCTATAAAAACATTCCTTTTTATGTAACCAATAAAGGGTATGGTGTCTTCGTCAATCATCCTGAGAACGTTTCCTTTGAGGTTGCCTCCGAGAAAGTATCGAAAGTGCAATTTAGTGTGGAAGGCGAATACTTGGAGTATTTCCTTATTGGCGGCGCTAATTTGAAAGAAGTCCTTGGCAATTACACGACGTTAACCGGAAAGCCTGCCCTGCCGCCAGCTTGGACATTCGGTCTCTGGCTAACGACTTCCTTCACGACGAATTACGATGAGTCTACGGTTACCAGCTTCATTGATGGGATGGCGGAGCGTGAACTGCCACTGCACGTTTTCCACTTCGATTGCTTCTGGATGCGCGAATTCCATTGGTGTGATTTTGAATGGGATACACGGATTTTCCCTGAGCCCGAGAAGATGCTGCAGCGCCTCAAAAACAAAGGTTTGAAAATTTGCCTGTGGATTAATCCATATATTGCACAGCGATCACCGATGTTTGAGGAAGGCATGGCGGATGGCTACTTACTGAAACGACCAAACGGCGATGTGTGGCAGTGGGATATGTGGCAGCCAGGTATGGGGATCGTTGATTTTACGAATCCTGCCGCGTGTGAATGGTATGCTGGAAAGCTGAGGAAGCTCGTGGATATGGGGGTTGATTCCTTCAAAACCGACTTCGGCGAGCGCATTCCGACCGATGTTGTGTATCATGACGGTTCTGATCCTGTTAAAATGCATAACTATTATACGCATCTGTATAACAAAGTCGTCTTTGGCGTGCTGGAAGAGAAGCTTGGCAAAGGTGAAGCTGCCTTGTTTGCCCGTTCTGCAACAGCTGGAGGACAGCAGTTCCCTGTACACTGGGGTGGCGATTGTACAGCCACGTACGAATCGATGGCCGAAAGCTTGCGAGGCGGCCTGTCCTTAGGACTTTCTGGCTTCGGATTCTGGAGCCATGATATCGGCGGCTTTGAAAGTACTTCCAGCACAGACCTATACAAGCGTTGGGCGGCATTTGGCCTGCTATCCAGCCACAGTCGCCTGCACGGCAGCCGCTCATACCGAGTTCCGTGGATGTACGATGACGAAGCTGTGGATGTATTGCGATTCTTCACTAAGCTCAAAAGCAAATTGATGCCTTATATGTTCCAAACGGCTGTTGATGCCACCCAACTGGGATTGCCGTTCATGCGTGCAATGGTACTCGAATTCGCCAAAGATCCAACTTGTGATCACCTAGATCGGCAGTATATGATCGGGGATTCGCTTCTCGTTGCACCGATCTTCGACGAGTCAGGTATTGTCTCCTATTACTTGCCTTCCGGTACGTGGACACATTTCTTGACCGGGGAGAAAGTCGAAGGAAGTCGTTGGTTCAAGGAGCATCATGACTACATGAGCATCCCACTGCTCGTTCGATCGAACACGTTACTAGCGGTCGGGACAGTTGATGCGAAGCCAGACTACGATTACACAGCCCACAGCGAGTTCCATCTATTTGAGCTGGAAGACGGACATGAAGCCGTTTCCCGTGTGTATCATCCGACAACGAAGGCTGAGCTTGTACTTACCGTTACGCGCAGCGGAAATGTCCTTCAAGCCGCAACATCCGGCGAGGTTGCGGCTAGTGGCCATGCATGGAGTATCGTGCTTAGAGGCGCCTTCTCGACTCCTCAGGTGGAGAATGGTACCGCAGCTTCACATGAATTCGGCGTGCGAATAACCGCTGACGATGCAAATACAGCAGTACGTATAACCTTCTAATATGACATCCAATGGCTTCCCTTTCACGATTTTATCGTTGTGAAGGGGAAGATTTGCTTCTATCCGTTATCCTGAATACGAAAATCACAGACTGAGTAGTGTAGTTGCAAGGTAATGATGGCGGAGGCTGTTCGGTACGGGATGAAAGGACCATTGGGTCGGTTCTTTGCAGCTAGGCTTCATTTAACTGGAAAATGTACAGCTATATTGGAGAAAACACCTCGGAATGCGATCTAGATGGAAAATATGTAGTTAATACAGCTGGTTTGATCCATGCCGAGTCGGATGTGAGAAATTAACTGTAGAAAATACAGCTATTGCTCATGAGTAGCCAATTTAGGAGAAATTAACTACAGAAAATCCATCTATTTTAATAGTGAGTCTGTCTAGTGGTGATTCTGCAAACCAGAGAGTCCGAACAACATGTTGCAAGTAACTCATCAAATCGATCGCGCGCAAGTAGCTAATCTCCACTAGGGCGGTGTCCCAGTGTTCAAAAGTAGAGGGACACCACCAACCACTCACCCCACTCACCCCGCCGCGGCAACCTGCCAAATAAAAAAACCTTCGTGCAAGCTCTCGCTCACACAAAGGTTTGTCACTTAAAATCCGAAATATTGCTTCGCATTGTTGTACGAAATGCCTTGAACCAATTGCTTCAACAGCTGCTCGTCATTCGGGAACTCGCCTGCTTCCACCCATTCACCGAACATGTTGCACAGAATACGGCGGAAATAATCATGACGCGTGTAGGACAAGAAGCTGCGCGAGTCTGTTAGCATACCCACGAAGCGTCCAAGCAAGCCGAAGTTACCTAGCGACTTCATTTGGGAGATCATGCCATCGCGCGTATCATTGAACCACCATGCTGCGCCTAGTTGGATTTTTCCTGCGATGCCGTCTCCTTGGAAGCTGCCCATCAAGGAAGCGAGGATTTCATTATCGCGCGCATTCAAGGAGTACAAAATTGTTCTTGGCAGCGAATCCGCTACAGCCAGGGATGACAACAAGCCAGTCAATGCGCCTGCTACTGGGCTGTCACCGATGGAATCAAAGCCTGTATCCGGTCCAAGCTTAGCAAATGCCTGTCCATTATTGTTTCGGGAAGCGTTGATATGGTATTGCATCGCCCAATCCAGCTTCTTATAGATGCCGCCTAGGAATAATAGCGTGTATGCTTTGTATTTCTTCTCGTCTTCTAAGCTAACCGGCTGACCAGCAAGTCCAGCAGCGAAGATCGCGTCCACTTCTTCTTTCGTCCCTACCGCAAATGGCACATAATCCAATGCATGGTCAGAAACTTTACAACCTACGGAATCAAAGAAAACCGCGCGGCTTTCTAATCCTGCTAATAGGTCATCGTAAGTACGAATCGGAGTACCTGTAGCTGCTTCTAATTGCGCAATCCATGGAAGGAACGTCGCGCGATTGATTTCTAGTGCTTTGTCCGGACGGTAGGAAGGCAATACTTGCGTATCGAAACCTTCAATGTCTTTAATTTTGATGTGGTATTCCAAAGAATCCACAGGATCGTCAGTTGTACAAATGACCGTTACTTTGGAATTTGTGATCAGATCTCTAGCGCGTGATCCACCTTCAGCCAGCTTTGCGTTCACTTTCTCCCAAATTGCTGGTGCATTCTGCTCATTAATGATATCGTACACACCGAAATACGTTTGAAGCTCCATGTGGGACCAGTGGTACAACGGATTACCAATGGCCATAGGCAGCGTGGAAGCCCATGCTACAAAGCGATCATAATCACTCGCTTCACCCGTAATCTTGGACTCGTCGATACCATTGGCACGCATCATCCGCCATTTGTAGTGGTCGCCATATAACCAAGCTTCCGTAATGTTGTTAAACTGTTTATTTTCATAAATTTCCTTAGGACTTAAATGGCAGTGATAGTCAATAATCGGCAATTCTTTGGCATATTCATGAAAAAGATGTACTGCGGTTTCATTCGTAAGTAAGAAATTCTCATCTAAAAACGTTTTCATAAAGCGATTTCCACCCTTCTCAAGCTGAATGATCTGCCCTCTATATTAGCAAAAGATCAGCTCGAAAATCTTGCGATTTCGTGCTTTTATTTCATAAAATATGCATATATTGACCTCCAGAAAAGCCCCCAACGCTATGGGAGCTGTTTGCCTACATTCGAATTCGTTTCAATTTCCTCTGGAATGGCTTCGGTTGCACCCGGTACATGGCGTGCTTTGAAATTAATAAGCTCCGAAGATGTAATACTGATTTGGACCCGGCCAGGCAACGTGTGCGCTCGAATTAAGATTGGCTGATTATAATCGTTTCTAAAACTAAAATCAGGCCCGCCCCAATTGACTGTCGCATCTCTTCCATGCGGTACATAGGGCACCGATCGGCTGTGCGAATACCTTTCAATAATGGTGAGGCCCGCTCGGTCTACAGCATTAAATAGCGTTGAGGATATTTGACAAATGCCACCGCCAATCCCCTCTGAGAATTCCCCTCTTACAATAATCTTAGCAGGCATATACCCCCTGTTTGGTGTTCGAACGCCGACTACCCGATTAAAGGAAAACGTCTCATTCGGTTGCACGACATAATTATTTATCGCTTGAGAGGCTAGTTTGAGATTCGTTACTCGATGTGTATTGCGCGAATTAAAATAGGTAACATAATAGCCGATTGGACGGACGCGTATGCTGGCAAGCAGTTCACTGTCTACTTTGGGATACATAGTCTGAAGCGGCAGATCCACCTTCATCGGTCCTTCTGCATAGAATTGCGCATAAAATTGATTGAGAAAAGCACGACGATTCAGCCTTACTCCCGCGACCTCTTTCACAATTCCCCCGCCATCATTAATACTGGCATTTATTGGTTTTCGATAAATCGACTTGTCAATCTGCTCCGCAAGACGGTCTAATTTCTGTGTGTCAACCATAGGAACGTCAAGAAGATGCAGCGTGTACGGTTCCCTCTGGATCTGGGCCATCCGTCCGCCATCCGAATTTTCTGATAGTTGAAATGTCATTTCTTTGGGCTGGGCAAGCAGCAGCAAGCCCAATAGCCATTCATAGCGCATGAACGCAATTCACCTCCTGCACCTAGTGTAAACAAATGTAAAAATTCCATTCAATGTAAACACAGATACATTTTGAAAAAGGATCATCTCAGACGGTAAAATTTATTTGACAGTCGGCGAGTAGAGCGATAAACTTCAAGCAAGACGTAGAAAAAGGAGGATTTTTCTAATGACTTTTGAACAAAATCTCGAGAAATATGCAGAGCTGACGGTACGCGTTGCTCTCAACATTCAATCCGGTCAATCGCTTTGGATTAATGCGCCCATTCAGCACCCCGAATTCGTACGACTCATTTCCCGCAAAGCCTATGAAGCTGGTGCTAAGCATGTACATATTGAATGGCAGGATGAAATCTGCACACAAATCCGCTACATACATGCGCCGGAGGAAGCTTTCAACGAGTATCCAACTTGGCGCGCGCAAGCACTAACAGAATTAGCTGAGATCAATGGCGCTTATTTATGGATCGATGCCGATAATCCTGAGCTGCTGAAGGATGTGGATCCTGCTCGTATTGCTGCAAATGGCAAAGCGGCGGGTCCTAAGCTAGTCAAATGGCGTGAATACATGTCCTCTTACAAAATGACATGGTCCATCATCGCAGCACCTTCACTCGCTTGGGCACAGAAGGTATTCCCTGATCTGGAAGATCAGGCAGCGGTAAGTGCCTTGTGGGATGCAATCTTTGAAGCCACCCGCGTACATCAAGAAAATCCTGTACAAACGTGGCAGGATCACAACGCTACTCTCCGCAGCAAACGTGAACAACTAAATGAGAAGCAATTCCATAAAATTCATTACCGTGCGCCTGGCACTGAACTTACAGTTGAACTTCCACCTCAGCACATCTGGCGAGGCGGTTCCGCAACGAATGAAACGGGTGGCTTCGATTTCAACCCGAACATCCCGACAGAGGAAGTGTTCATTTCCCCTAATCGTTTAGGAACGAACGGAACTGTCCGCAGCTCTAAGCCGCTTAGCTACCAAGGAAGCTTGATCGATAACTTCTCGATCACCTTCGAGCAAGGCCGCGTCACACACTATACGGCAGAGCAAGGCTTTGAATCGCTGCAAGCGATGATCGAAATGGATGAAGGTGCACATTTCCTAGGTGAAATCGCGCTTGTACCGCATGTGTCCCCTATTTCGAACACCAATCTAATCTTTTTCAACACACTCTATGACGAAAATGCTTCAAATCATTTGGCCCTCGGCAGAGCCTTCCCTACTTGTATCGAAGGCGGCACGAAGATGACCAAAGAGGAGCAGCTTCAAGCTGGATTGAATGACAGCCTCATACACGTTGACTTCATGATCGGCTCCGCTGACATGGATATTGACGGCGAACACGCAGACGGCACCATGGAACCGATCTTCCGCAAAGGAAGCTGGGCATTCTAATACAAAAAAGGCTCGGATTGTAGGTAACAAACTACGCTCCGAGCCTTTTCAATTAAGACTTATCTATTTTCTAATAATCTCCATTCTTCGAATTCGATTCGTGTCGCGTTCACGCACGATGAATGTCAAGTCTTGAAACAGCCATTCTTCACCGATTTGCAGCTCTGAGTTCGTACTGTACAGCCATCCACCAATAGAATCCACGTTCTCGTCTTGAATATCGAGTTCCAATATTTGGAGGTAACCGTTTGAACAGCTAGTGCATTTTTCTTGCCTTCCAGAACCATTTGATCGACACGGCTTGGATGAATTCGAATAACTGCAAATTCTGTCGCTACAAAAAAAGCGGTAAGTACAATCAAAACTGCAATTAAAAATAGATTGATAAACATGGTGACCTTCTTTCAGAGAGTAGTTTACAAGATTATCTCTCTTCGCCGAACTTATCAATATTTGCAAAACTTAGTAATTTTGTTTTCTCAATTCCATCTTTCTTAATTGCTAAGCTTTCTACCTTTACGTGTACCCCCACAACATCAAGCCCCGTTAAACTTTCGACATCTCCCCTAACGTTTTCTTGAAGATCAAGGCATACCCCCTGAATATGAGTACCGTAATGGACAATGACTCGAAGATGGATGGCCACTTTCGACTCCATAACCTCGACAACCACGCTTTTTTTCGCATTTTTTTCATTTAGGCGCTTAGTAAAGCCCTTGGAGAGTCCGCCTGACATTGAAGCAACACCGTCTGATCTTAGCGCGGCGAACGCAGCTATAGTTGAAATAACATCGTCTGAAATGCGTATTACGCCAGATGGCGATTTCTCGGACATATGGATCACTCCCTATTTTCAATGCTTTTTAGTGTCTGTTGAAATCCATGAAAGTCTTTAATTAAGTAATTAAGCCTCTTTAACTATTGCTTCGCGATATCCGAAGTTTTAGCAAATTCAATCTCATCGATTAGTTCATCCAACTCAGATCAACCCTTATATCCATATTTTTAAATAACAATATATTTGATTTTTTAGATATTACTAATTAATACTATAACTGAAAAGTAATAAGAAACGCAAAGGCTTTTGAAACTTGCTTCCATCCTTTCCGGTTTGTGATATGATAATTCTATATATTCAAATGTTCGAATATGAATTGTAGGGGAGAACGTTATGTATCAAGAAATACAGCATTTTAAAGCCGATTTTTTCAAGGCGTTAGCACACCCATTGCGTATAAGAATTCTTGAGGTTTTGGTCCAAGGCGATAAAAACGTAAATGAGATACAAACCATATTGGGCAGCGAAGGTTCTGCCGTTTCACAACAGTTAGCCGTATTAAGAAATAAAAATGTCGTCCGCGGGATTAAAGATGGAACCTCTGTGATTTACTCTCTGACAGACCCATTAATTAAAGACTTGCTTGTTGTTGCCAAACAGATTTTCGACAATCATCTTGTTAATGCTATTTCCATGTTAGAAAATATAAAAAATCAGTAAATGATTCTATTTTCACAAAAAGGAGTGAATCGGGTCCATTGTTCTCGATTTATATCCTTTTTTTGTTGTGATTTCTTAGTAGAAATATCAAATTGACACCCGTTTGTTTTAGATATATGATTTTATATATATTCAAATAATCAAATATTTAAGTTGGTGATATTCGATATGAAACTTTCATTTAGAGGCAGATTCCAAGGTTACAATAGAAAAAAATTCCAAAAAGACTTGGTTTCAGGTCTGATTGTAGGAATTGTCGCCATTCCCTTAGGAATGGCGTTTGCAATTGCTTCAGGTGTAAAGCCTGAGTACGGGTTATACACGACTTTTGTAGCAGGCATCCTCATTTCATTATTCGGTGGTTCCAAGTTTCAAATTGGCGGTCCGACAGGCGCATTTATCCCCATTCTCTTCGCGATTGTTATGCAGTATGGGTACGAAAACTTGCTTATCGCAGGTTTTATGGCTGGCGTCTTGTTGTTATTCATGGGGATATTCAAATTAGGTGGCGTCATTAAATTTATTCCACGTCCTGTCACGATCGGCTTTACCACAGGAATTGCCGTTACTATCTACACAGGACAAATCGCCAACTTTCTTGGCTTGCATGATCTCCAAAAGCATCAAGAATTTCTTTCCAATATGAAGGAATTAGGCATTCACATTTCAACAATTAATATGTACAGTGTTCTAACTGCAGTGATTTGTCTGATTCTTATTCTTCTCACACCACGCCTGTCTTCAAAAATTCCTGGCTCCTTGGTAGGCTTGCTGATTTCCGCAGTTGTCGCATCCCTCTTCTATCCAGACAAAGTTGCAACCATCGGTTCAATCTACGGCGCAATTCCGAATAGCTTGCCTAGTGTACATTTCCCTGCACTCACCCTAGAACGTATCCAATTTCTAATAAAGCCCGCTCTTGTCATCGCAATGCTTGGCGGAATTGAATCGTTGCTTTCTGCCGTAGTCGCTGACGGATTGTCCAGAACAAGGCATAACAGCAACCGGGAATTGATTGGTCAAGGTATCGCGAATATGATAACGCCGTTGTTTGGAGGTATCCCTGCGACCGGGGCTATTGCCCGAACGGCAACGAATATAAAGAGCGGTGCGGAGTCTCCTTTCTCCGGCGTCTTCCACGGTATTGTGGTGCTGCTGGTCTTGCTGATATTTGCTCCCTACGCTTCAATCATTCCGCTTGCAAGCATGGCGCCGATCTTAATGGTCGTTGCTTGGAATATGAGTGAACGCAAAGAGTTCGCTCACGTCTTAAAAACCAAAACTGCGGAGTCAGCTGTTTTGCTTATTACCTTTCTACTAACTGTGTTTACGGATCTAACCACCGCAGTCGAAGTTGGATTACTTTTGTCTGGCATCATTTTTGTGAAACATATGAGCGACTTGCTCAGTACTGCCAAGGTCTTGCCCAACCCGTCTGATAAGCATGAACACGTAGCCGCACATATCGTTACTGAACAGCATAATTGTCCTCAAATTAGTATCTACACCGTGGAAGGCGCTTTATTCTTTGGGGTTGCCAGTGCGTTTGAGCAATCCATTATGGCAGAAATCAATACTAACCCCAAAGTATTACTACTGAAAATGGGGAATGTCCCCTATATGGACACAACAGGGGCAGCCCATTTATCATGTATTCTCAAACACTTTAACGAGCACGGTTGCACCGTCATCATTTCCGAAGTACAAAACCAACCACGCCAGATGATGATAAAAACCAGATTGGACGCTTACATTGAACAGGAACACTTTTTCGATAAAACAGGGGATGCCGTTAACCTTGCCTTAACGAAACTTAACCACTCGCTATGTCTGGGGTGCAAGCACTTTGCATTCCGTGAATGCCAACACCTGTCTGACCCGAGGGTTATTAACGTTCGAACGCCCTTTGATTGATTAACGATTTCAAAAACAACCAAGCTGGACGCAGATGCGGCTGGCTTATTTGTTATTATTACCCCACACAAAAAAGGATTTTCCCAAACGAACAAAGAAAACATAGCTTCATATAGTAAAGAAGGATGGTTACATGAAGATTGCGAATGTTAGTCAAAGGAGCGAGGGCCCGAGGATTTATTGTCTAGTCATCCAATCAAAAGGAGTTGATCCGATGAGTATCAAACCGAACATCGCTGCAATCAGTGTCAACTTTGATCTGGGGGCAGGTCGCCGTGGTGCAAGTCATGGACCTAAGGCTATTTTTGAAGCAGGATTACTTCACGAGCTGCAGCAGTTAGCTTATACCGTAGATCATGTTGCTGATCTTCGTCTTGTAAATGACACAGCAACTCCCTTAGATGCACAAGTGGATTCACGCAACCTCAATTATTTCCCTGAAGTCATAGAGATTAATACCCAACTCGCCGAACAGGTTTCTCAGGTTGTTAGCCAAGGCAATTTCCCACTCATTATCGGTGGCGATCATAGTATAGCGATTGGCACAATTGCAGGGTTATCCTCTCACTATTCGAACCTCGGGGTCATCTGGATTGATGCCCATTCTGACTTAAACACACCGGATACAAGCCCTTCAGGCAATATACATGGCATGTCGCTTGCTGTCAGCATGGGAATCGGGCATCCCTTGTTAACCGATATCAAGGGAAAGAACCCGAAGGTGAAGCCGGAGCATATCGTTCTCATCGGGGCCCGCTCTCTGGATGAGGGAGAGAAGAAGCTGATTCGCTCGCTGGGAATCAAATGCTTTACCATGTATGATATTGACCGCAAGGGCATGGCCCATGTGATGCAAGAAGCCATTGATTATATTAAACCCAAAACGGATGGCGTTCATCTCAGTTATGATGTGGACTCCGTGGATCCGATTGAAGCGCCAGGAACGGGGACTGCTGTCAAAGGCGGGCTTCATTTCCGTGAAGCTCATCTCGCCGTCGAGATGCTGCATGAAGCAGGGATTGTGACTTCCGCTGAATTTGTTGAGGTAAATCCATTACTGGATGACAGTAACAAAACCTCACAACTAGCCGTAAGCCTCATTAGCTCCTTATTTGGTGAGCAAATACTTTAATAACCAAATACCCCCACTCTGTCAACAGAGATGGGGGTATTGTTATGTGAGCACCTGTGTTAGTCTGCTGGTCGAAGCAATCTATCGCCTGCTATGCCAGGCGTAGTCATTTGAATCGGATTCAGAATTTCTTCGATCTCCTCTTGCGTGAGAAGACCTCTTTCTAAGATGAGTTCCTTCAATGTGAGGCCTGTACGAACCGCCTCTTTCACAAGCTGCGCGGCAACCTCGTAGCCCAAATGAGGGTTGAGCGCTGTGACAATTCCGAAGCTTTGTTCCACATAATTCTTACAGCGCTCGCGGTCGGCCTCCAAGCCCTCAATGGCGAAGCGCTCAAATACGCTTGCTGCGTTGCGTAATATTTTTAGTGACTGCAAGAGATTAAAGGCTAAGACTGGCCCCATTACATTCAACTCGAATTGTCCCGCTTCACAAGCTAGACAAATCGTATGGTCATTCCCGATGACTTGGAAGGCTACTTGATTCACGACTTCCGGCATCACGGGGTTTACTTTGCCCGGCATAATCGAAGAACCAGGCTGTCTTGGCGGCAGCTTCAGTTCACCTAGCCCAGCGCGAGGTCCAGAAGCCATCATGCGAATATCATTGCAAATTTTCGAGAGGTTCACAGCACATACTTTCAAAGAAGCAGACAATTCCGTGTAGGCATCCATATTTTGGGTCCCATCGACCAGGTGCTCCGAGATCTCGACTGGAATTCCCACAGCGCCTTTCAGATGAAACATAACGCGTTCTACATACTCTGGCTTCGCATTAAGCCCCGTTCCTACGGCAGTAGCCCCCATATTAACGATTAATAGCCCACGCATCGCCTGCTTGATTCGATTAACATCACGCAGCAACACGCGCGCATAAGCGCCAAATTCTTGTCCCATTCGAATAGGCACGGCATCCTGTAGATGGGTTCGGCCCATTTTGATCACATCATCAAACTCAATTTCTTTCCGTGCAAACGCACTTTGCAAAGAGCTTAATGCTTCTATTAACTGCTCCGATAAGCGGTAAGCTGCTATTTTAATCGCGGTTGGAATTACATCATTTGTTGATTGCGACATATTCACATGATTGTTAGGGTTACAGTGAAAATAACTCCCTTTTTGCTCACCTAACACCTCTAAGGCCCGATTCGCCAACACTTCGTTCATATTCATATTAATGGAGGTACCTGCTCCGCCTTGAATGGAATCGACGATAAATTCCTCTACGAGACGTCCTTGGCTTACTTCTTCAGCTGCTTGTACTAAAGCCTCACCAATCTTCTTAGGCAGCATGTGGGTATCCATATTCGCAAGTGCGGCAGCACGCTTCACTTCAGCAAGCGCCGTAATTAACTCCACATGAATTGTAACACCTGTAATCGGGAAATTCTCAATTGCTCTCATCGTTTGAATGCCATAGTAGGCATGAGAAGGGACTTGCTTTTCACCTAAAAAGTCTTTCTCAATGCGAAAAGTCATCGGAACCATCCTTTACCACTTCATATTTCATTCCCTAAGCTTCCATGGAACCCATCGTGGCATCTAGCCCACTATCGTGGTTATTTTTAGCTTAAAAGTCAGGGATATGCACGGTCAGACTAATTTGAATAGCCTTACCTATTAATCAATTATATACTTAGGATGTCATCGTACGCTAATCCTAGAATACAATGAAGTACACCTGAAGAAGCTAGGACCTAATGACAGGGAGGAATTCACATGGCTAATCAAAGCTCCTATATCATTGAACAAACAGAGAAATATGGTGCACGTAATTACCATCCACTCCCGCTTGTTATTTCCAAGGCAGAAGGCGTTTGGGTAGAAGACCCCGAGGGCCGCCGGTATATGGATATGTTGAGTGCTTATTCCGCTTTGAATCAGGGTCATCGCCATCCGCATATCGTGAACGCACTGATTGAACAAGCAGGCAAGGTGACTTTGACTTCGAGAGCCTTTCACAGTGAAACGCTCGGGATGTTCTATGAGAAATTATCACAATATACAGGCAAACCTATGATCTTGCCGATGAATACAGGCGCAGAAGCAGTTGAAACAGCTGTCAAAGCCATTCGTCGATGGGGTTATGATGTCAAAGGAATTCCAGAAGATCAGGCTGAGATTATCGTCTGTGAGGGCAATTTCCATGGTCGCACCGTGACCATCACATCGTTCTCTTCCTCGCCCGAATATCAACGAGGCTTCGGTCCTTTCACGCCTGGCTTCCGCATCATTCCTTATGGAGATACACAGGCGTTGCGCGAGGCTATCGGGCCGAATACAGCCGGGTTTATTGTTGAGCCCATTCAGGGCGAGGCTGGTATTGTTATTCCACCAGAGGGCTACTTGCGTGAATGTTATGAGCTGTGTGAGGCGAATCAGGTTTTGTTCGTAGCGGACGAAATCCAGACTGGATTCGGCCGCACTGGCCGCCGCTTTGCCAGCGACTGGGAAGGCGTTACGCCGAACCTGTATGTCTTGGGCAAAGCCCTAGGCGGCGGTGTATTCCCGATCTCGGCGGTGGCCGGAGATCGGGAGGTTCTTGAGGTGTTCGAGCCCGGCTCGCACGGCTCGACGTTCGGCGGGAACCCGCTCGGCTCCGCCGTGGGGATCGCCGCTCTTGAGGTGCTCGAGTCGGAGCAGCTCGCAGCGCGCTCGGATGAGCTTGGGGCTTATTTCCTGAAGCGGCTTCAGGAAATCAAGTCGCCGCAGATCAACGAGATTCGCGGCCGCGGTTTGTTTATCGGCATTGATCTGACCGTAGCGGCACGCCCCTTCTGCGAAGCACTGAAAGAGAAAGGGTTGCTATGCAAGGAAACGCACGATCATATCATTCGCTTGGCGCCTCCACTTATCATTACGAAGGATGAGTTGGATTGGGCGTGGCAGCACATTTATGATGTGCTGCATGTTCGTTAACCAACAACAAACATTAGTCGACCTTCACCGTTACAGCTATCTAGCCGAATCTCAAACAGCAAAAGACTCTCACTCTTCCGTAAGGAAGGGCGAGAGTCTTTCATTAATCTTTAACAAACACGATCTCCCTGAATTGCTGAGGAATATGGAAATTGACCTTCCCCGTCGGGGACCATGCCGAATATTGCCGGATGCCATCGCGATCATCATCAATCCGAAAGACATTCCAATGCCAAACCGTTCCCGGCCCGGGCACGCCTGCATCATCCAAATCGGCAAATGGGATCTCGACTTCATAGATAAGCCAGCCTTCATCAGCACTTGGTGTGACCTTGGCCTGAAATCCTCTGGCGATCCAAGAAGTATCTACCTCTTTATTTCCATCCCGTGTATTATGGATCAACGCATCGAATAGTACGCCCCGTGGACTTACTTCAAACTCATAGTAGGTCGTGCCACCGCCGAATGGGTCAAGGAACACCTCTACGACGTCTTCCTCATATAGAGGTTCGTCGCGCTCCGTCATTGTCGCTACAACATGATCATCTTGACACTCGTATCGGATATGTAAAGATTCCTTTGTCCAACAGGCACGAAACTGTGTTTCGAGCCGCGGAGCTTCCTCGGTCACGACATCACGTAAATACGCAATTTGGGACTCTGAATAATCCCATTCACTAACTTCTTCCACGAAACGACATGTATACTTCATCCTCGTTACCTCAACCTCACTTTTTCATTTAACATTATCAACTCTTATACACAATATTAATATCAAACTCATTCGATAGATAGCGAGAAATTCGATCGCGTGATTCCGACTTCACATCTTTGAGCCATGAAGCATCAAATCGTTCAATCACTTCTATACGTAAGTCTTCATACTTACTCTTCGCCTTCTCTGTTTCGCGCGCACGGTTAGAGGTGTAGAGAAATAAAGAAATACAAGCGAGCAACAAGCCGCATAATAATTTATTCGCTATGATTAGCTCCAAAACAAGCAGAGCATTCCCACCTGAACGAACGATCACATGACGATATAACAAATAAATGACTAAAAGTAAGATGGCGCCTGTTGCAATCGATAGAATAGGTTGCATTTTTTTCATTTTGTCCCATTTGATCTTTCTATCTTGCAACTCTTTCAGCAACGCTTCTGTATCATCACTTACATTAATAGTAGGTCCAAGCACAGCATCTCCCCCTCATAATCATGCTATGCTTGTCTATTCTATTTCATCACTTTTCACGCCTCGCTCTCACCATATCGAACAAAAAAAAAAGACCCAGAGCATCACTCTTCACGCGTCGCTGAAGATGCTCTCGATCTTGACTTATAATTAGAAGAAATAACTTCAATAATTCCGATTAGAAGCGTTTTTTTCCTACAAGGAACTTTTTGTTTCCTTTTTTAGACGTTACGGGCACATGTTTGTAGCTACGCACCATTTGCGTTTTACAAAGCGGGCATGTCGGTAAAGCTTCCGTCACGAATTCTTTACGAACCCAAGCTTTACATTCTGTAGCTTTACATTTCCAAATCTCAATCTGTTCAACTTCTGGCTTCTGTTCTTCCGTTACAATACTCGTAGATGTAGACATTTCAATTATGTGCTCCCTGCTTCGTAGATTAGACTACTTATTATTATACAGATTGGATCGAATATCAAGTCTTTCCCGTGTTCAAAAGTATTTACCAGTGGTAGAATAGACAAAGCGATTGCAATTTAGACACAAAATACAAAGGCAGGATTATCGCATGACTAGTTTACTCCATGAATGGAAGCAGCAACTGCAAGGCTACAGCCGAAATATCAAGCTGTTTTTCTGGTTTAATTTTGTTTGGAACTTAGGCATCAGCATGTTTGGCCTCGTGTACAACCTATATGTACGCAGTCTAGGCTACGAGCAAACCATGGTCGGCAGCTTAGTCGGCATGACCTCTCTCGCCGCGGCCATCATTCTGATTCCAGCGGGTATTATGAACGATCGCTTCGGACCGAAGCGCGTCATCTCTTTCGGACTTATTTTTACAATTGCCGCACTCACCGCACGTTCCCTTATTGAATTGAAAGAAGGGATGATGATTTCAGCCTTCTTAGGCGGTATGGCACTAGCTGTTGTTTCAGCTACGATTCTACCATTTATGGCGAACAACTCTTCCCCCCAGCAAAGGGTGCATTTATTCAGCCTCAATATGGCGCTGGTTATGCTTGCCAATGTCATTGGGATTTCCCTCGGTGGCGTGCTGTGTGATTTCTTTCAGTTCTTAATCGGTGTAGACGAGATACATAGCCTTCGGTATACCCTATTAATTGGTGTGGCGATTGCAGCGCTTGGCGTCCTCCCTATGTCTCTATTCAAAAAGAGTGAACAGGAAGAAGCTGTAGCAGCACCACATAGCGAATCGTTAAACTGGAAACATACTTGGCGTGAACACAAAACGTCTATCCAAGTCATAGGTATTTTCTGTTTACTTGGCTTGCTCTCTTCACTCGGCGGCGGGATGATCGTTCCGTATCTTAACGTTTATTTTGAGGATCGTTTTGAAGCTTCCAAATCCGCCATTGGGATTGTCGTTGCCTTGGGACAAGCGGCTACAGGCGTAGCCTTCCTAATCGGACCTATGATCGCTAAGCGATATGGTGAGGTCAAGTCGGTTGTATATTTGCAGCTTAGCTCCATTCCTTTTCTGCTCATAACGGCCTTCTCAGCTAACTTCTACTTATCTTCTGGCGGGTATTTATTCCGTCAAGCACTCATGAACGCGGCAAATCCTTTCTATAATTCAATCAAAATGAGTTATGTACATCGCTCGCTTCGCGGGCTTGCATCGAGCTCAGGTGAAGCTGTTTTTAACCTCGGTTGGTTTATTGCTTCTCCCATTAGTACAGGCCTCGTCTTCCGATATGGCAGTTACTTCGGTTATGCGTACGCCTTTTGCATTACGGCAGTCGTATATTCCGTCATTTCCTTTTTATTTTATTTCTTCTTTGGGAAACAACGATTTAAAACCCTTGAATAATTAAACATGAATTACCTCTTTTCCATCGTTGACGTAGACGAAGGAAAGGAAATACAATAGAATGAGAGCGCATTCATGCTTACTTCTCGGTGCTCAAAGAAGAAACTTCGAATACGAGGGGGGTCGCTATCTATGCGAAATAAAATCATCTTTAATGGGCAAAGTATTGTATTAACATGGTTAATTTCATATATTGTAATCCTCTTGTTACCAGTAGTTATTGGCCTATTATTATATATTGAGTCCAACCGAACCCTGAAAGAAGAAATTCAACAAGCAAATGATTCCTTGCTAAAGCAAGTACGAGAAGTAATGGACAACCAGTTCAAAGCCATGGAACAGCTCAATTTCGAGATCACATGGAATGTGAGCATTCAAGAGTTGCTGTATTCCAACAAGTATGAAACGTATCCCAAAGATTTTCCTTATGATATGTATCAGATCGCAAAAAGCTTATCCCTGTACAAAACCTCCTACCCTTTGATCGACTCGTTTTATGTGTATTTGAACAAAAATCAGTCCGTCATTCTCCCAACAACCGTTCGTTCGAAAGATTTTGCCTACGAGACTTTACATAAAAGTGATGATTTCTCTTTCGATTCCTGGCAATCCATCATGACACACAGTAATTTTAAAGGATTTATCCCGATGTATCGCATTGGCGACGATAATAGTCTTCGCAAGACTGTTGCCTATGTTAGTACGTATCCAGTTGAACACGGACAACCACTAGCCACGAATGTGATTATGATCGATCAGTCACGCATTCTAGGTGCCATTCAGAATATGGAAATCTTCAATAAAGGCCATGTCCTCATTCTGAATGAACAGAATCAAGTTCTAGCGTCCAGTTCGGAGGGCACAATGCCCGTGGATTTCCCTTATGCGAACCTGGATCTTGCAACCAATTTCTATTTCAATAGTAACGATGGCGAGAAATATGAAGTGTTTAATATTCAATCTCCACGTTCGAAGCTCAAGTACGTCTCGATCATGCCTAGCACGACTTATTGGCAGAAGGCCTCACATATACGCAACCTGACTTACCTAAGTTTGATCATCAGTCTTTTAGGCGGGGGTTTATTGACGTTTGTCTTCCTAAGAAGAAATTACAACCCCGTGCGCCGATTAGTTCACGCCTTTTCCAAGAAACAAACCCTAGAATCCGGTAGAACCTACAATGAATTTCATTTCTTACAGCAAGCCGTGGACAGTACGTTAATCGAGATGGCTGATTTCAAAAGCAAAGTCGAGCAGCATCGGCATATTGTAAGGTCTCATTTTGTAGAAAAGCTGCTAAAAGGAAAGCTAGATGGTAAAATCCCGATCGCAGAGGCCCTAACCACCTTTGACATGAAGCTGGATCGGAAAGAGTTTGCCGTTATGCTCTTTGTTATTGATAAGAGTGAGTCCTTCTTCGAACGAATTACCCATACATCCGATGAGGAGAAATGGAAGCTGCTCCAATTTATTGTCAGTAATGTGGTAGAAGAATTAGTCTCTCAGCAGCACCGCGGCTATGTGGCCGAAATTGATGATACACTTGGCTGTTTAGTCAATCTGACAATGGAAGAAGGTCGCAGCTCCAAAGACGAATTAGTTCGCATTGCGGATGAGGCACAAACCTTCCTTGCCTCCACCTATGATATTCACTTGACTATCGCAATTAGTGCTGTTTACGAACATATTTCGTGTGTTCCGCAAGCTTTTTTGGAGGCTTTAGATGCTATGACCTATAAGCTCGTTATGGGCGGGCATGAAATTCTAGCTTACAATGATCTCACTCCCCATAGTCACTGTGATAATCCTTCCGGTTACTATTATCCAATGGGCGTGGAACAACAGTTTCTGAATGCTTTGAAATTCGGAGAACTGACGGAAGCTCGCGATATTCTTCGTGACATTATCCAAAAAAACTTCGAAGGCTCTGGCATTTCCGTTTCTTTAACGAAATGTCTCATGCTTGGCTTAGTAACCACCATTATGAAGAGTATGAATGATACAGGCGGTATTCAAGAAAGCTTCTTCATCCGAAATCCTAAGTTACTGGATCGCCTGTTAAACAGTAAAACCATCCAAGACATGGAGCTTCAACTCGGTGATATGATTACACAGGTCTGTACGTATACAGCTGCCAAACGACAGCATGCCAACTCATTAACGAAGCAGAAGGCGCTGCAACAGCTCGTAGACCAAGTGAACAGCTATATTGAGCATAATTATACGGATGTGAATTTGAATGTAACGATGATCGGCAGTCATTTTGACCGTAAAGCAACCTATTTATCCAAGCTGTTCAAGGATTACGTCGGTGAAGGATTGCTGGATCGGATCAACAAAGTTCGGGTTGAGAAGTCCAAACAGCTGCTCAAAGGGAAAGAACAATCCGTCGGAGATGCTGCTTACGGTGTTGGCTTCAATGATATTAACGCTTTTATTCGCGTATTCAAAAAGGTGGAAGGGATTACGCCAGGTAAATATAAAGAAATGCTGGAGAAATAAGGTTTGGAGGGGCGGCTAATAGCTGCCTTTTTTGCTTCTTATGTAACATTTTCACTTAAATTTAAGAGCATTTCCACCGAAATTGGCTTTTTTGATGAAGGAATTGGATATTTTGAAGAGTCTATCGCTAATTATCGAGATGAAATTGGAGAATTTCAAGATACCAATAATGTAAGCGTTACCATATAGTTAAGGCATAGCACAGGCAACAACATACGAAGACTTCCGAAGCCTGTTTCTCTGATCCATTTCTCATTACACAGCTCTCTTGCCAGCTTGTTTGGCGAAAAACTTTGAGGAGGTCAACACATGAAAAGAAACAGTAAAAAAATGTTCACCATGTTGGTTACCACATCTTTAATGGGAAGCTTAGTTGTTGCCTGTTCCTCCAACTCTTCAACGACAACTACGCCTAGTCCAGCAGCATCATCAGGTACAACACCTAAGGCTTCAACAGCGCCAGCTGGTGCAGCCGTTACTTATCCGCTCAAAACGGACAAAACCTTAACCTATTGGGGAGAGCTTCCTGGTAACTTGACTGGGGTAAAAGCTACACATGCTGACACGCCATTCTTCCAAAACTGGCAGAAAGTCGCTGGTGTTCCTCTGAAATTTACAGCACCACCAACTAACCAAACGACGCAAGCACTTAACGTCTTGCTAGCAACTGGCGATCTGCCAGACATGATCGAATACAACTGGCAAGGTGAGTTCCCGGGCGGACCAGAGAAAGCAATCAAAGACGGATACATTCTCAAATTGAATGATACCATTGATAAATTCGCACCTAACTTGAAGAAATATCTCAAAGAACATCCCGATGTAGATAAGCAAGTGAAAACGGATAACGGCAGCTACTATGTATTCCCTTTCATCCGTGGCGATGATTATCTGCGTGTTTTCCAAGGTCCAATCGTACGCAAAGACTGGTTAGATGAGCTTGGACTTCCTGTTCCTGAAACCATCGATGATTGGTATACAACACTGAAGGCCTTCAAAGAGAAAAAAGGTGCAACAGCCCCCTTCTCGGTTGTATCTGTTCCTAGACCATTCAACGAATCCGGTAATGGCGCTTTCCTCAGTGCTTTCGGTGTAACGCGTGACTTCTTTATTGATGATAAAGGCGCCATTAAGTTTGGTCCGGCAGAGAAAGGCTACAAAGACTATCTGGCTACATTCCACAAATGGTATGCAGAAGGCTTGATCGATAAAAACTTTGCAACTGCAGACAGCAAAGCAATGGATGCGAATATGGCGTCCGGCGCAACTGGCGTAACAGTCGGTAACGCAGGTGGCGGTATCGGTAAATTCCAGCCGCTCATTACAGCGAAAGATCCAAAAGGTGTTCTGATCGGAGCTCCTTATCCAGTTCTCAAAAAAGGCGACATTGCGATGTACGGTCAAAAAGACCCTGCGAATGCACCAGGGGGATCCGTTGCGATTACGGCTTCTTCCAAAAATATCGAAACAGCTGCCAAGCTTCTTGACTATGGTTACTCTGATGAGGGGCGCATGTTCTTCAACTTCGGAACACCAGGCGTTTCTTATAACCTAGATAGCTCCGGTTACCCGAAATATACGGATTTGCTCATGAAAAATCCAGATAAATTAGCACCAGCTCAATCCATGTCCTTGTATATCCGCGGTAACTACAATGGTCCTTTCGTTCAAGACAAACGTTATGTTGAGCAATACTTAGCTATGCAATCACAACGTGATGCGGTATCCACTTGGACGAAAACTGACGTAGACAAACACAAAATTCCACCTGTAACTGCAACACCAGAAGAAAGCACAGAACTTGCTAAGATTATGACAGATCTGAACACGCTCGTTGATGAAATGACGCTCAAAATTATCTTAGGAACTGAGCCAGTAGACAGCTTCGACAAATACATGGAGAAATTCAATTCCGTTAAGTTAAGTCGTGCAATCGAAATCAAAAAAGCATCCTTAGATCGTTATAACAAACGTTAAAATCTAACATGAGGGAGGAGCATATGCTCCTCCCCCCATGGATTCAATTTCCTCGGCGAAAGGAGAGATAATATGCGTAAAACAGCGGAGGCTAGCTTTCCTGTACGCTTCAAACGCGATTTTCTATTAAATAAATACTTATACCTGATGATGGTTCCCGTTCTGGCTTACTACTTTATCTTCCACTATGCGCCGATGTATGGAGCCATCATTGCGTTCAAAGAGTATACGCCTATTAAAGGGATACTCGGTAGTCCATGGATCGGATTCCAAAACTTTCATGATTTCTTCACTAGCTATTATTTCTGGCGCATCCTCAAAAATACGGTTCTCATTTCACTCTATACATTATGCTTTGAATTTCCTGCCCCGATCATTTTGGCCATTCTCATTAATGAGCTGGCGAATAAGAAGTTTCAACGTTTTGTGCAAACGGTTACTTACATGCCTTACTTTATCTCACTTGTCGTTATCGCTGGTATGATCAAAGATTTTACGAATAACGGCGGCTTAGTGAATACGCTACTGACCTATTTTGGCGCGAATGATACAGCAATGCTCCAGAAGCCAGAGCTGTTTCGAACCATATATGTGTTATCCGAGATTTGGCAAAAAATTGGTTGGGAATCGATCATTTATCTAGCTGCACTTATGAGCATTGATCAAGAGCAATATGAAGCTGCGAAAATGGACGGAGCCACACGACTCAAATCCATTTGGCACATCACCTTGCCTGGTATTCTACCTACCATTTCGATTATGTTCATTCTTCGGATGGGGAATTTGCTCAACGTTGGCTTCGAGAAGATTATTCTACTCTATAACCCGAGCACCTACGATACTGCGGATGTTATCTCTTCCTTCGTTTACCGTAAAGGTTTGCTCGAATTTGGTTGGAGCTATAGTGCGGCGGTTGGCTTATTCAATTCCGTGATTAATTTAGCTTTGCTCATTACTGCCAACAAAATAAGTAAACGAATTAGTGAAAATAGCTTATGGTAGTGAAGGAGGCGCTTAGATGAAAACCAGCTATTCAGATCGCGTATTTTACGCAGTGAACCATGTCCTTTTGATTTTATTAGTCATCGTTACACTCTATCCGCTCATCTACGTCACTTTCGCTTCCATCAGTGACGGGGCTCAGCTAATTACACATAAAGGCTTTCTTTATCGCCCTCTGGGCTTCAGTCTGGAAGCTTACAACAATGTATTTAAAAACCCTTCGATATTAAAAGGCTACCGCAACACCCTATTTATCCTCGTCTTCGGCGTTACGACCAACCTCATTGTCACGGCATTAGGCGCTTATGTGCTTTCACGTAAAAATGTCATGTGGAACAAAGTGTTTATTTTCATCGTGATTCTCACTATGTTTTTCAGCGGTGGACTTGTCCCTATGTATCTCGTCGTGAAGGGCGTCGGGTTAATCGACTCCTTATGGGCAACGATTTTACCTTTCGCAGTCAACACCTTTAACCTCATTATTATGCGTACAGCCTTTATGGCCGTTCCCGAGAGCTTGGAAGAATCAGCCAAAATGGACGGTGCCAACCATTTTGTCATCCTGTTTAAAATCATTATCCCGCTTTCCATGCCGGTTATCGCGGTCATGATCTTGTACTATGCCGTCGAGAAATGGAACGGATGGTTCTGGGCTTCGATCTTCCTGAAGGATCGAGAATTGTACCCGCTCCAGCTCACCCTTCGGGAAATCTTAATCGCGAATAACACGGATATGATGTCCGCGGGCGCTAATGCCGCCGATCAACATCAGATCGGGGAATCGATCAAGTATGCCACCATCATGGTTGCCTCTGTACCGATTCTGATCCTCTATCCATTCGTTCAAAAGTATTTCGTAAAAGGCGTCATGATCGGCGCTGTCAAAGGGTAATAACATAACGCCGTCCTCTCCGCACTGGAGGGACGGCGTTTGTGTGTGTGGTTATTATTCGTATTGATCATTCGGAGGAATAGTTGAGAATAAAGCCGAGGCTACAATAGCCCTCGGCTTGTATGTTAATTACGATCATTAATCGCTTTAATGATTTCCACGGGGATTTTCGGCTTCCGATCATACGTAAGCAACCCGTTGATCTCTTGCTCAACATCCGTCAATTGCGTGTAACAATAGCCTTGCACAACGCCGGAGTTCAGGAGTGGACGAATGACGGCGCGCAGTTTTTGCTCATAATCCTCGTCATTGTCTGCCCCGGAGTAGCCCCAGCCCTCCCACTCACTCTTCTTGTACGCAATCCCGCCAAATTCGGTGACAAGGATCGGCTGGTCTTGATAAGGGTACCCTTCCACAAATAGACGACGATTCGCTGGCATCGCATGTACAGCCTTTTCCTTGGAGCTGTAACGCTCGCGTAGCACCTCTTCCCGCCACTCATAATCATGAATCGCGAATAAGTCAGTTGTCACAAGCTCCCATCCATCATTCGAGATGACAGGACGCATCGCATCCAGTGATTTGCTCAAATGATACATTGTCAAAGCATGCTGCTGCTGCAGCTTATCGATTTGAATGTTCGGCACGCCCCAGCTTTCATTGATCGGTACCCAAGCAATAATCGACGGGTGATTATAATCCCGCTCCATCGAGGCCATCCATTCTTTGGTAAATTGCCCCACATATTTATCCGAGTACTCATACGCATTCGCTGCTTCACTCCATACGACGAGTCCCAGCACATCGCACCAGTACAGGAATCTTGGATCCTCCAGCTTCTGATGCTTACGAGCCCCATTGAAGCCCATTGTTTTGGTAAGCTCGACATCTTGTTTAATCGCGTCGTCACTCGGAGGCGTTAAATTTCCATCAGGGAAATAGCCTTGATCCAGCACCATTTTCAGAAAATAAGGACGATTATTCAAGCATAGCTTGCCATCTTCAATGGAAACTTTGCGCATACCGAAATAGCTAGCAACAACATCCACAACCTCATTATCGATCAGCAAGGTAAAAGTAACATCGTATAAGTTCGGCTTCTCAGGCGTCCACCAACCACCCAATCCATGATCATTGAAATCATTCAAACGGATCTTCCGTGTCCCCGTCCCGCTTCGAATACCATACACATCTTCGGAAACTTGCTCGCCTTTAAAAGAAATGTCAACTTTCAGCTGATAATTAGACGTTGCGTGTGCGTCAATCCCATCGATTTCGTAGCTGATTTCAATCTGCTTCGCATCGATGTCCGGTGTCATTTTCACCTTTTCTAAGTAGGCGCTTGCAGATACAGCCTCCATCCACACCGTTTGCCAAATCCCCGTTGTTCTCGTATAGAAAATACTAGCGGAATCCGCTTTCCAATATTGCTTTCCACGTGGCAGCGTCACATCTTTACTGAAATCTACGGCCTTTACAACGAGCTGATTGGTCCCGTCCTGAAGCGCATCTGTGATGTCCGCATGAAAAGGCGTATGACCACCTTCGTGCGTTGCTACCAGGATGCCATTCACCCAAACCGATGCTAGGTAATCGACTGCTCCAAAATGAAGAAGAATACGTTTATTCGCAAACGCTTGTGGAATCTCGAGCTCGCGGCGGTACCAGACGATATCGTGGAACTCATTACTGCCAATCCCGCTTAATTGACTTTGAAAAGCAAAGGGCACTTGAATCGTCTGCGAGAATGCCTTATCGCCTTTATGCCACTTTTGCTTTGTTCCTACATTGGCATCATCGAAATCAAACTGCCACTCACCGTTCAAATTGATCCAGCTATCGCGTACAAATTGTGGTCTAGGATACTCAGCTCTTGGTTGGTTGCTCATTGTGTTGGAAAACCTCCAATTAGATAATTTAAAAGTTAACTAAATAACGTAATAATTCCTGATTTCATTATGCAATCGCGCGAATATAAAGTCAATACGTGTTATTCAATTAACTTTTAAGTTAATACCAAAGCTTATTCATCACTTTCTTTCACACTCCACCTACCTCCCCCTCCAACAAGCTACTCATTTCCTAACTTCGAAACCACAGATTGAAATAACTGGAAAAAGTACATCTATTTCAGCGCTTTCCCATCGAAATATGCGATTAGCTGGAAATAGTACATCTAATTCCCTCCGTTTCCCTGTTTTCAGAAGAAAAGAGTAAAATTAGCTACATAAAACCCAGTTATTTCTTCAAAACCGAGAATTCCGCAAAATATTACTGGATATTTTCCAGTTATTTCAAGTTGCAGGCAGGTGGGGCTTCCATTCCCCTCTCCGGTACCACTTTCCCCCAAAAGAAAACACATCCTACCTCCCCCTCCAACAAGTTACTCCTTTCCTAACCTCCGAAACCACAGATTGAAATAACTGGAAAAAGTACATCTATTTCAGCGCTTTCCCATCGAAATATGCGATTAACTGGAAATAGTACATCTAATTCCCTCTGTTTCCCTGTCTTCAGAAGAAAAGAGTAAAATTAGCTACATAAAATCCAGTTATTTCTTCAAAACCGAGAATTCCGCAAAATATTACTGGATATTTTCCAGTTATTTCAAGTTGCAGGCAGGTGGGGCTTCCATTCCCCTCTCCGGTACCACTTCCCAAAAAAAATAAAAAAACCCCACATAGATGTTATCTACGTGAGGATCCACTAAATCACATTTAGTCGATATAGCCGGCCATGCCATTCTTCATTAAATATTCCATCTCAGCTTCCAGGATCGTATCCACCGCAAGCTCACTCAACTTCACATCGGAGCGGCTTAGAATATGATCGATCAGATCATCGCTATCAATATCTACAGGGCCTTTCGAGCCTTGTTCAGCTTTTGCGATATATGCTTTCTCATGCTTCAGAACGAGCTCAATTTGCTTCGGATCTGCCTTTGTCTTGTTGATGATAAATTGTAAAAGCTCCTGTTCATTCATGGGCGCAGTCATTCTTCTCACTCCTAATCTATTTATACAGCTTATTGTACCATATATGGACAAAAAGACCGCTCTGGAATCACTATCCCTTCATGCGAAGGAACCCAACTTCGCGGATAAACTTCTTTCGCAGCGACAGGTAGAACAGGATATTGATGAGCACGAACAGGCCATACATAGTGCCCACTTGCCCCATGAGATAACCGGTATAGCCGGTGAACGTCAAGGGCAAGTATACGAAGAACAACCCTATGACGCCGCCAATGACGAGCGGGGCAAAAAACAAAATCGCCAGATGCTTGCTTAAATACGACCTGCATTCGCTGCCCAGCAGTCCGATTTTCTGCAGCTGTGCGATATTCTCCTTCTCTTCATCGATGCCGGTAACGATTTTGTAATACAGCACGATAACCGACGACAGCAGAAACAGCAGACCTAGAAACGCAAATGAGAACAACATAAACCCGCCGATTAGGAACGCCACCTCGTAACGTTCTTCCTTATAGATCGGACGCAAATGTTCGGGCTGGTCCTTGCTGTCGGCCTGCGAATCCGCTTTTGCCCACAAGCTGCTGTCAGCATGGTTATGAGCCCGAAGCGCATCCAGAATGCCCGCAAATACCTGTTGTCCGTTCCCACTTTGCAAATTAAACAAATAGAGGGTGTTGCGCTCGGCCTTCCGCAATCCTTCATAGACCGTGTCGTCGACAACGTTGGCCATCACGCCATCAAATTCGATGTTGCCGTAGGAGTTCATGAAGGCTGCGTACATGCTGCGCGTTCGGCTCTGCTCATATGTCAATCGGGACGTATCGCCCAGAGACTTGATGAACGAATCGACATCGACCGGCGGTTCGCTGCGGAACGCTTCGGCTCGCTTCACTCCGGCGCGCCATGGCTCCATAGTTATAATGGAATCATAATTAATAGCCTTGTCGGCCGCCGCTTTATCATTGTAGACGAGCAACAGTTCATCCGGTGCTACCTCCACCGACAATCCCATATGCTTGTTGAAATTCGTTTCGCTAATAATCATACTATCTATACCGTAGTGGACGAACCAATTCGACGATTTCCGATAGTCCTCGTTGCGAATAAATTCAAGCGAGCTGAACGTACCGACCGTGCCGCCGCTTGTTTCCACCATCTTTTTGACCTCATTCGAACTTACGGCATTAATGTCGCCGCTCGTCTCAATCATGTAGTCGTAAGGGATATATTCATCAATCGACTTCTTCGTAAAGCTGTACATCGATAAACCGAAGCTCGAGAAGAAGATAGCGAGCGCGATTAGTACTGATACGATATAGATCGAAACTTTATAAGTGTAGAAGCGGTGCGACAAACTCGATAAAATGAGGATGTTTCGATTATACAGCGCCGGGAACCTCGCAAACACCACTCGTACGACATCAATGCAAGAAGCAATCGTAACGTAGAGCGATACTCCCAGCGTCAGTATAGCAATCATCCATGTAAGTGAGCCATGTTTCGCAAGCAGACCCTTGAGCAAGTCATTGCCTGTAAGGCCAGCGTGAAAAAACCACATCGAAAAAGCAAATACAATGACCGAAATGCCACCGACGACCGGCCGCGACTTCGACACCCCTTTCGTCTGGCTGGCCTTGGACATTTGAATAATCGAGAGCTTGCGAACGAACAACGCTGTAAAGAGCAGATTGCATAGAAAGATGATAAGAAATATGCCAAGGCTGAACAGAAAGGTTTTGTAGTCGATGAAATAAATCTCTGCAGTCAGTCCTAGTATTTTGCCCAAAATCAAATAGAACAGCTTCGAAAACAGCAAGCCGGCAACGATGCCGCATGTAACGGACCCTATGACGATGACAAGGCTCTCGATCACAATCATTCGAAATAGATCGCGGGTCGTCATGCCTAGCGTCAAATAGACGCTGAATTCCCGGCCCCTCGACGTTACGAAGTAGATGCCGGTGTAGGTGACAAAGACGATGCTGAACAAAATAATCGCAAAGGCCGCAACCTCAATAAAGGGTGATACCATCTGCATCGCATCGTCCTTTGCCAAAATATCATTAAGCAGTAGACTGCCGTACATGAACAGAACTGCGACGACAAAGCTGTTGACGAACAAATAGGACACAAACCGTTTGAAGTTGTATCGCAAGTTCTGGATAACGATATGCCGGAATGTCACTCTGCTTCGCCTCTCATCACACTTAAAATTTCTAATATTTTGCCAAAGAACCCTTGCCTGTCTTCTCCCGCTCGTTGAATTTGCAAACTAATTTGGCCGTCCTTGATAAAAATAATTCGTTTGCAGTAAGAAGCAGCGAAAGCGTCATGCGTCACCATCAGAATCGTCGCGGCCCGTTGCTCATTCATCTGCGTCAGCATGTCCATAATGTTGGCCGCTGACTTCGAGTCCAGACTGCCGGTCGGCTCATCGGCGAAGCAGACGGCAGGATCGGAAACGAGCGCTCGCGCCGCCGCAGCGCGCTGCTTCTGTCCGCCCGATACATGGTACGGATATTTCGCCGCAATGTCGGCAATGCCGAAGAAGCGAAGCAACTCGTCCACACGAGCATTGATGGCTTGCGGCTGCATCCGGTCCAGAATGAGCGGCAGTGCAATGTTTTCCCGCAACGTCAGGCTGTCCAACAGATGAAAGTCTTGAAAAATATAGCCAATTTTACGGCGTCGGAACAGCGCAAGATCGTCCTTCTTAAATTTGGCGATCGGTTTACCATCGATGATGACCTCGCCTGAAGTGGCGTTGTCTACGCCGGACAGCACATTGAGCAGCGTTGTTTTGCCGCTGCCGCTCGGCCCCATAACGCCGATAAACTCGCCTTTCCCCGCAGTAAAGCTAAGGCCGTCGAGCGCCTTGACTTCCTTGGCGCCCTTGAATGATCTGTATATTTTCGTTAACTGTTCAACCTCGATAATCTCGTTTACCATTGTGCACATCCTCCATTCTGCTCCATCATAGAAAAAAAACCGAATCACAGAAATGGATTCGGCTTACGTTAATCTTACATTTTTGTAAGAAAAGTAAAGGTAACCGTTGTGCCTGCGCCGACTTCCGACGTTAAGCTGACTTCATGACCTAGCCTTCGCGCAATATGCTTCACCATGGCGAGACCAATTCCCGTAGCATTAGGCCTTCTCCTTCCGTTGCGCCCGGTGAAGAATAGCTCGAACACTCTTGGCAAATCATCGGGTTCAATCCCCTCGCCTTCATCGCGTATTCGAATCGCCGCTGTACGGTTTGCCTCTTGATCAGGCTCAATCTCGAAGTATATACTATTTCCCTGCTTGCTATACTTGATGGCATTCGTTATGATCTGCTCCAGCATATATGCGCACCACTTGCGATCTGTATACACATAAGCGGAGCTCCCTGTAAGCTTCGGAAATACACTTGCATAAATGAATTCGCGCCGCTTATCGTTAATGACGAATTGCACAAGCTCCAGCAGATCGACGCGCTCCGGCACGTAATCGTTCGAGAACTCGTCGAGTCGAAGCAGGTTCAATAGCTGCTCCATGTTCGTTTGCAGCTTCTCGTTCTCTAGCGCAATGTCCGCTATCACATCGGGTGATTGCTTGGCGCAAGCGAGCTCGATGACGGCAAGCGACGACTTCATATTATGTATGAACCTAGAGAACAAGGCGTTGCGGCCATCCAGCTTCTCGTTCAGCACGGCAAGCTTGTCATGATAGGCCGCATGGATGTCGACAATTGTATCAAACACCCGCTTCTCTTTGCCGCTCTCCGCTTCATATTCGAAATCGGCGCCGACCTTGGCGGTATCAAGCGTTGCGTGAAAGCTGTGAAGGGCATTCGCTTTGAATGCCAGGTAAACAACGAGAATCGCGATGCTGACGCAGAGCGGATAGGCAATGCTAATCCCCGAATCCAGCATCAGATTGTAAATGAGCATGAGAACGGCTGTGTTGACAAGGTAGAAAATGATCGCTTTCCGCTCGTAATCAATCGTTCGCGCTATAAGCTGCATCAAGGACATAGCCTACTCCTCTTTTCGTCTGGATCGCGTTCTCAAGCCCGAGCTCGGCAAGCTTCTTCTTCACGCGGGTCATATTGACCGTGAGCGTATTATCATCCACAAAGCTCGTATCGTCCCACAGCTCCTCCAGCAACTGCTCGCGGCTTACAATTTGCCCGGCGTTACGCATAATGAGCCGCAGAACACGCAATTCATTTTTGGTCAGCTCCGCGGACTGATTGCCCACCTTTACCCTCATCGTATCGCTGCAGAGCGTCAACGGCCCTAAGCTGATTTCGTTACTCGTTGGCGATTGCGGACGCTGCTCCGCTCGTCTAAGCACAGCATTTATCTTCGCCAACAATACGCCGATTGCAAACGGCTTCGTCACATAATCGTCCGCGCCAGACTCGATGCCTCGTATTTGCTCACTCTCATCGCTGCGCGCCGAAATGACGATGATCGGCGTCGTATACCTTTTGCGGATCAGCTTCAGGAAGTAGAAGCCATCGAACTTGGGTAGGGTAATATCGAGCAAAATCAACCTGGGCTGAGCCAACTCAATCGTCTCCAGCACAGCATCGTAATTGTCCAGCACCTGCACGTCAAATCCGTATGCGCTCACATATTCGCTTATGTATTTCTGCAGCTGCTCATTATCCTCGATGAGGAGAATTTTGTTCATTGTCAATGTCCTTCCTGCCTCTCCGTTCATGCGCTGCGTTAGTAACTCCGATTATATCATACAAAAAATAAACAAAAAGAGACCCACAGCAACGGGCTGCGGGTCTAAAGGTTTATATTTTAAAAGGGGGTCGTCTTTTATTATAGGCGATTAACATGTATGGTAGATGACTACTATATTTCTTTTATATTACATTTTTACTTCAATCACATAAGGAACGATGAAAACTTCATTGTTCTGCTGAAATTGGCCCCAAATTTTATAGATCCCTTTCTTGGGAAATAAAATCTTAAACGCCGCGGTAGGCCCCGAAGTTGCCCCAGGCTCAGTCGGATGCACATGGACGTACTCCTTGCCATCCTCGCTAATCGCGACAACATGGCCTGCGCTGCCCAAATAAGGCTGCAAATTCGTAACAGGTGTTTTCGCTGCACCCTGCTTAAACGTGAAAACCATGTCCAGCGTCATGCCCGCCATGAGATGATCGAACGCTAAGGTGACTTCCTTGTCACCTACTTGTTTCGTTAAGCTTTTGTCCGGCTGAAGCTTAACAGCCTTTGGTGCCTTCCCATTAATGGTCACCCAATGGGACTGTACCGTCTCGCCTGAACCAGTCGGCGTAAAATCAGCAATAAGCTGATAATACCCTCCGCCGGGGAATGACGTTTGGACATCGAATCGCCCAGCGCCCGCGTAGGTTGGATGTAAATGTTCGAAGTAGGACAAATCCTTACTAACCACGATCAGGTGCATCAGCTTCTCATGCATCACATCAAACTTCTCGATGGGCCGATTCCATTTATTTTGAACCAGAATCGTAATGTTAGATAACTCTTTCGGTAAATAATGCGGTGAATCCACAGAGAAACGGGTAATTGTGTCACTCGTGTGTTGATGTGTAACTGATGACGAGGCCATCGTCATGCCTGACATCCCCGACATTTCGGACATATCTATCGTCGTTGTCGATGACGAACTGCAAGCCGATAGGAAGACTATCAAGCAGATAAGAGGAAGCAGTTTCCATCTCATCTGCTTTGGCTTGTTGTAACCGGTGCTGCAAGAATACTTAAGCCAAGTGAGGATAGTGCACACAGGAATATCGTTCCCCCCCAAAGCTCTGGAGACCAGTCCAAGGTATGAAATAATTTCAAGTTAGCGAAATACAGTCCCCAGATCAAGATAGGAAGAACAAAAAAGACAGCCTTATATCGCCAATCTGTGACTTCCCTCCCTTTGATCTCACGAAATAGCATATCTCCGATCACGCCGCTAATGAGCAAAATGATAATCGAACCGTAATCCCTAAATCCATCAAGGACCGCTAGGAATATGGACTCAAACAGGAAGAAGAACGTAACCGTGCCGAAGGGGAGCTTCCATCTCCGCTGGACAAACATAATTGGAATCACAAGAATCATCGTTGTCAGCATGAAATCGACCACAACTTTGGCAACCGCATCATAGTCTTTCGCCATCCATAAGTTCTGGCGAAAGGACCAAGCATACATGAGGAAGAAAGCGAAGACGGTGAAGGTTAGCCCAATCGAAGTTAAGGCAGGCAGCAATTGACGAAACGTCGGATCTGTACGCTTTTCGGTAACGCTGATAGCACGATAGGGACTTGTCAGAATTAAGAGCGCACCCGATAACAAGAGGAGATGTGTCGGGCTTAGTAGAGCTTCAATATTCACTTCAATGCCGAAGACGGTGTGCCAGTACATATCACCAAGCCCGCCTACGAAGAAGAGGATGACCCCTGCTACACCAAGCTTGTAGCCATCGGGGATCGCCGCGATCCAAGAGGGGGATTGGCTATTAATTTTGTTCGAGCGAATCATCATAAAAATCCAACCTGCACAAGCCAAGTACCCGGAGTAAAGAATCGCGTGCCACGGTGTAAAAAAGGTTTCTACAGCTCCATGGTTATGGGCGAAGCCATCAATAAACAAGCCAATAATGAGCCACATCCCCATAATCATCGTGATCGAATGTTTGGACGTCTTCGTGGTTACTTTTGCCTTACTTACCGTTACTGGGAGAGACACAACAATCAGCTCCTTATGAAATGGATAGATTTAATTCTTCGGGGGTGCTTAGTCCATCATATAATGCTTGCTGACGCAAAGCCAAATATAACTCTGCTTTCGTCGTATTATAATACGGTAATACGAACAACACACCTACGCCAAGTGCTAAAGCACCAAGAAGAAACCACCCAATAAAGGAGAGATCTAGCACAAACATCCGCCATTTAAAACCTCGAGTCATCTGATTGCTGAGCTGAACGGCTCTTTTCCTGCCAATCCTAGGATTATCACCCAGAATATACGGAACCATACTGTAGGCATAGGTCTTCACAATGCCTGGGATAATGAGCAATAAATACCACAAGAAGTTAAGTAATCCACTCCAAAACATGGCAGCGACCGTACCTAGATATCTCCCTTTGCCAAATGCGTAAAGGAGGTAGTGCATATCGACATCACCTTGTGAGGCTTGTTTGAAATATTGCTGTGCGTTCACTTTGAAAGGTGCAATTACAAATATGTTGAAGGCCAAAACAGCCAATCCAACCACGATCCCAACAATAATGATGATGATCAGAATAAGTACACCGACACCATCCGAAACATCCCCAAATCCTTCATGCATGCCGGACAGGTTTATGGAAGAGCCATGATCCGAATTCCATGAGCAGCGTGGGACTCCTCCACTAATAATGGCTAGCAGCAAGCTGACCAGAAATGCCTTCCAATATGATGTACGCAAAACTTGTTTCGCTCTACTCTTCAACTCTTTACGCGACCAATGCACGCAATCCCTCCTCAGGTAGATCTATATACACCATCTTATTTTATCTCGGAAAGTCATAGAACAGTACCTGTTTTTACCAAATTCATTTTGGAAACGCTATGGAACATTCATATCGCTTTCCATTCCTTACGAACATGAAAAACCCGATGGGTTTATGCCCACCGGGTTTTTCATGTACCTATTTATTTATTAATCTCCATAAAGTCCATTTACTTTAACGATCCATAGATGACCGAGCGCAGACGCGGGTGAATATATGGCTCCAAACTCGGCAGCATCTGCTGCATATACACAACGGTCAGTTGTTCTTGCGGATCGATCATGACCCATGATCCAGCTAGACCTGCCCATCCAAATTCGCCTATCGAACCGTTACAGCCGCCTGCTGCAGGATCCATCATAACTCGGACGCCTAGCCCATACCCATAGCCTTTTTGCTGCGGCCAATCATAATCTTGGAGCTGCTGCGGTCCTAAGTGATTGGTAGCCATCAATTGCACTGTCTTCCGGCTTAGAATCCGCGCGCCATCCAACTCGCCGCCTCTCGCCAATGCCTGCGTAAACCGGCTGTAATCACCGATTGTTGACAGAAGTCCGGCTCCACCACTTTCATACCTGCATCCAGGCTGATAAGGGACATCCGCAGTCATATTGGGGGTCAGCGCTCCGTCATCTGTACGATTATACATCTTGCATAACCGATCACGTTTATCTTCGGTAATACGGAAAGAAGTATCGGTCATCCCTAACGGATCAAAAATTTCCTTCTTCAGAAATTCCCCTAAAGTTTCACCAGAGACTACCTCAATCAACGCGGCAAGGACATCATGGCTTGACCCATACTTCCAATGTGTGCCTGGATCGAATTCGAGCGGAATCTCCGCAAGAGCTTTCGATAAGGTACGCATATTCATTGTTCCAGCGGCATTTCCCATTACCTTAGCGGTCAATCGTTCGGTTTCTGTGCCGTCCCCGCCGTATGTGAGCCCCGAAGTCATGGTGAACAAATCTTTGATTAAGATCGGAGATGTTGCCGGAGATACTGATCTTACACCGAATTCATTATGCCGGTGCACTCTCTGATTTTTAAACTCCGGCAAATAATCTTCGAGCGGATCGTTTAGAAGAAACAGTCCCTTCTCGTATAGCTTTAATGCAGCTACGCAAGTAATCACCTTGGTCATCGAATAAATGCGGAAGATAGTGTCCGCTTCAATCTTCTTTTTTAGTTCTACATCTGCGTATCCAAAGCTTTCCTGATAGACAACTTCACCATTTTTGATCACTGTACAGGCACATCCAGGAGGTCCTTTTTCAATCCATTCCTTCAGTAACGGCGTTAGACGCTCTTGCAATCGTTCCACGAAGTTCTTCACCCTTCCTATATGAGTACCAAGAATTGATTGAGATTCATAGGTGATTATTTCTTGATCATAACTATTTCCTTATTTATCCTGTAACTCCTTCGTGCCCTGCCCTATTTTCTTTCAGCCAAATCGCTCTTAACCCCAAGCACTCTCACTCATAGAAGCATCTCACCCAGATATCTTGCTCGTAATTCCCAAAGCCTTTACCAAAAAGCGTTAAGCCTCCTCGCCCCCGCTTGGTATCCTCCGCGCTAATTCGAAATACCCAATACTTCGGATCAACCCGCAGGTCAGTGATGCTGACATCTGAAAGACGTTGACCATCCATATACGTACCATTGTCCGTAATACGAAGCACCTTCAGCAACCCATATTGATTCACGTCCGAGTGCCACCACTCTGGCGTCAGCTTCCCTCTCGTCTCACCATAATCGCCTGGACTTGTCCATGTACCCAGCCCCGTCCCATTCAGTGTAAAACAAATATCTGACGGCCAGTTTTCATTCACTTGCGGAGCCTCGGATCCAATTTCCAGCGAAATTTCTATCTCCTTTAAACTGTCATCTTTTAACAGGTAATTGGGCACTTTATACTCGACAAACCCTTTCGCAAACCAAAGAATACCCGCATGTACCCTTTCTGGATCCATAAAATAGGTCGGATTATCATAGTGGCCAATTATCTTCTCTCTAGTGGCAAGCCCGCATGTCGGCCATGCTTCATAATCGGTGTAATGACCTATCGGCACGGACACCTCCTTACATTTGTGCAGCGATGTTCGTTCTGGAGAGAGCTTGATCTGCAAATATGACGTATTCACGAAGCAGAATTTATAGGTTCCACCGTTTACACGCTTCATCTTACTCCCTACAAGTCCTGCTTGCTCGAGTTTGTTCACATGGCTGCTCACAATTGCATTACTGAGATAAAGCTCGGCAGCGAGTTCTTTAATGTGCATTTCCTTGATGAATAGTTTATCTATGATTTTCAGGCGAACTTCGCTCGCCAATGCTTCGTACACCTGTAGAGACGCTGCGTCCGTCTTTAGATACATCAGTTCACACCTCTTAGAATACGCAATTTTATTAATCCTACAAAATAATTATTGAACATATACTTCATTATCATCCATAATATAAAAGAAAGCAATGATGTTAGAATTCATGAATAAGCTAATTCTTAATTTAAGGAGCGAGATCACATGTCTTTACGTTCACAGATGCTCATTGACAAAAATTTTATAAAAGCACAAATTGACCCGCGTCTATATGGATCTTTTATTGAACATCTAGGACGCGCTGTTTATGGCGGTATTTATGAACCAGGTCACCCTACTGCAGATGCGAATGGTTTCCGACAAGATGCCATTGAAGCCATCCGTGCACTGCAAGTTCCGATTATTCGCTATCCAGGAGGCAACTTTGTTTCCGGTTATAATTGGGAAGATGGTGTTGGACCTAAGAAAGACCGAAAACGACTTCTAGAGCTCGCTTGGTGGACAACGGAGACGAACGAAATCGGTACCAATGAATTCGCCGATTGGGCGAAGTTAGTTGGTTCTGAGGTTATGATGGCGGTTAATCTCGGCACACGCGGCATCGACGACGCTAGAAATTTGATCGAATACTGTAATCATCCATCTGGCTCCTACTGGAGTGATCTGCGCATTACTCACGGCTACAAGGAACCTCACCGTTTCAAAACCTGGTGCTTAGGCAACGAAATGGACGGGCCTTGGCAGATTGGCACGAAGACAGCTGTTGAGTATGGCCGCCTCGCGAATGAAACCGCAAAAGTGATGCGTTGGGTTGATCCTTCCATCGAATTGGTAGCTTGCGGAAGCTCATCTAGCGGCATGAGTACGTTTGCTGAGTGGGAAGCAACGGTTCTCGATTTGACTTATGAGAATGTTGACTATTTGTCCTTACATGCCTACTACAACAATAATAACAATGATACCTCCAATTTCCTTGCCACATCGCTAAACCTTGATCAGTTCATCAGCAGTGTTGCCTCCATCTGTGATTATGTGAAAGCCAAAAAGCGCAGTAAGAAAAAGCTTATGCTCTCCTTAGACGAATGGAATGTCTGGCATACAATTGGAACTAGTCGCGCTGAGGAACGTTGGCAGGTCGCTCCACCAGAATTTGAAGATGTCTATACCCATGAAGATGCACTCGCCGTGGGCTGTTTCCTTATTACATTACTCAAACATGCGGACCGGGTCAAAATGGCTTGCATGGCACAACTGATTAATGTTATTGCGCCAATTACTACAGAAACAGGTGGTCCTCTCTGGCTGCAAACAACCTACTATCCATTCCTTCATGCTTCCATCTATGGCAGAGGAACTGTTCTTCATACCGTCAATTCTTCACCCAAATATGATTCCAAAGATTACACAGATGTCCCTTATCTGGAATCGATTTGTGTATATGATGAGGAGCAGGGTCATATTACGGTCTTTGCCGTCAATCGGCATCTGACAGAAGCTATGGAACTGGACCTCGACATCCGCAGCTTCGGAGAGGTTAGCTTGATCGAGCATATCGTGCTTGAGCATGAAGATCTTAAAGCGGTGAATACAAAAGCTAACCCGTATCAGGTTACGCCGCATAATGGCGGCCAATCTTTCATTGACAATGGCCACGTCAAAAGCAATCTAGCCAAGGCATCTTGGAACGTTATTCGTTTGCAAGCTAAAAGAGGTTAACAACGAGAAAGGAGCTAAGCAGCTTTTATGTGCTTAGCTTTTTATTTTGCAAGAGTCGTCGATCCACGCCTTTCCTCCATTGACCGTCTCCCAGCTATGGGAATACAATTAGTAATAATCCCCTGTGAGAGGAACCTGTATCATGCGCAAAAAGGTTGTATGGACATTCGCAGCCCTACTAGGCTTGGCGGGTTGTATCGCAATTACTCTACTAGTTATGGACACTGAAGTAGATAAGCTTGAGCACAATCAACCTGCTGCGGCTGCCGTGCTAACTCATCCCACGGTTACTGACTCTCCCTCACGACCTAAGCAGCCTGATCTTCTCACTTTTTGGACCAACCAAGAGAAGAAAACCGTGCAAGATGGGCTTCCTGAGGCTGCAGCAGCATACCGCGAACGGATCGCTGCCTACTCAGCCGGACTTCCTTCGGCACCTGCTATTTGGCCTGCCATCCAAAATCCAACAGCGAATCTGGAGCTCTATCTCCGCACTCCAATGACAACTGAACCGTTAAAAACGACTACAACACCTACCCCTTCGACTTCCCTGTTAGCCAAACATGAGCCAGCATCAGGCGTATATATTGGCATGCTTGGGGCAGATCGCAGAGTAGGTTACGATGTTAATAAAATCGAAGACGTATACGGACGAAAACACGCACTTTACTTGGCTTATGTTGGATGGCGGAAGGTGCAGACGGACACCAATACATATTTCCCTGCACGGACTGCGGAAAGAGTGAAGGATCTTGATGGAGCGCTCCAGATCGGTTGGGAACCGCGCTACGGCTTGGACGACGTACAGGATGACGAATACGTCCGCCGTTTCGCACGAGAAGCCAAAGCCTCCGGGATTCCAATCTTCTTACGCTACGCTTCGGAGATGAACGGAGCCTGGGTGCCTTGGCACGGGGAGCCTCAGAAATATAAGGAGAAATTCCGCCTAATTCACGATATTATGGCCGAAGAAGCGCCGAATGTAGCCATGGTGTGGTCGCCAAACTTCTGGCCGCCAGATACGATCGATGACTACTATCCAGGGGACTCCTACGTGGACTGGGTTGGTTTTTCACTGTATAGCACCCCTGTCTCGGCGGATAAAGAACAGTTAAAGGGCACCGTTATCGATACCTTTGCCCCTCTCTACGAACGTTACAGCCATAAGCCAATTATGATATCAGAGGGTGCTGTTGCCCACACGTATTTGCCAAATAATCAAACTTATTGGAGCTGGGCAGAAAGCCAATTGGGATACATGTATGGTCTGTTGCCGCGATTATTTCCCCAAGTTAAAGCAATTACCTACTTTAACTACAGCCGCGCTCAGGCGATTCGAACGAACGGGAATTATGTCTACGATATCGGGGAGAATCCCTTCATGGACGGGTACTATCAAAGGCTGATCGCATCCGATTGGTTTTTGAGCAAAATCGAGCAGGGCGTGAATCCCATTCCATACCGGTATACCCCAGTTATAACTCCTTCTCTTCCGACTGGGAAACAAACTGTACTCGTCTATCCTAAGCTTGCAAATGAACAAGGTGAACCCCCATTTACAATCGCCATCTACCAAGGCAAACAGTTGCTTGGCGTGAGTTATGAGGCTCCTTGGGAAATCGACATTCAAGTACATGCTGAATCGGCCTCAGAACCTTGGTCCTTGTTGGCATACAATAGCAAAATGGAGTTGACGGCTGTCAGCACGGGAATTGGATTAGCGCAGAAGTAATACTTTATCGTAACTTGGCTGAAAAACGAAATTAAGAAAACCGTCAGGGTATCCTGACGGTCCTTTGCATTTATTTTATTGTAATTAGTTTTGCAAATACATGCCTAGACCACGCTGCGCACATTTCCTGGGCGCACCAGCCCCAGAGTTTCCCGAAGGGTTCTCCCTTCGTAAGCAGTACGAAATAATCCCCGGTTCTGAAGCTCTGGTATAACCTTTTGCACAAAAGCCTCCAACCCGCCTGGAAACGTCTGCGGCAAAATATTAAACCCGTCGGAGGCACCTCCACGAAACCATTTCTCGATGAAATCGGCAACCTGCAGTGTCGAGCCAGTGAACGTTATATGTCCATGGCCGCCAGCATGTCGATAAATGAGCTGCCGGATCGTCATTCCCTCTCTGCGAGCAGCGTCGAGAATAACTTCCTGACGGCTTCGAATCCCGTTAAACGCTTCAGCGGTTTTGGCTTTGTCCAGTGGTACTGGGCCGTCGATCGGATACGCCGCCAAATCGACATCGAAACGCTCCGACATGTCCCGTAACGCTTTAGGCAAATCCATCAACCCATTCAGCTCAGCCTCAATGTCACGCGCTTCCGCTTCCGTATCCGCCACGATTGGGCTCAGTCCGGGCAAAATATGCAGCTCATCAGCTGACCGTCCGTACTTCTTTAGTCTTGATTTGACATCCGTATAGAAAGCCTGCCCGGCGCCGAACGTTTGTTGTGCAGTAAAAATCACCTCTGCCGTCCGCGCAGCCAGCTCTCTGCCTTGCTCAGATGAGCCGGCCTGTACAAGCACAGGATGGCCTTGCGGAGGGCGTGGAATGTTGAGCGGTCCTTTGACAGCATACACATTGCCCTTAAAGTTGATTTCTCGCACTTTATTCTCCGCAATCAGAATACCGGCCTGTTTATCGTACACAAGCGCGTCATCCTCCCAGCTATCCCACAACTGCTTGACCACTTCGACGAATTCCTCTGCGTTTATATAGCGTTCGGTAAGCTCCGGGTGTGCGGAGCGGCCGAAGTTGTGTGAAGCATCTCCAGCACCCGTCACGATGTTCCACCCTGCGCGTCCTCCGCTAATGTGGTCTAGAGAAGCAAACTGTCTAGCTACGTGGAACGGCTCATTGTAGACGGTCCCAACCGTAGCAATTAATCCAATATGACGGGTTACCGCAGCTAAGGCAGCCAATTGGGTAAATGGCTCAAGTTTGGCCGTACGTCCGGCATAGCCGTCAGCCAAAAAGACTGAGTCCATTAACCCGCCCTCGGCGATCAGTGCCATTTTACTCAAATAATGAATGTCGAGATCGCCTTCTGGATGCACCTCCGGATGACGCCATGCCGCTTCATGATGACCGGCTGCTCTTAAAAACACGTTCAAATGCAACTTCCGCTTCGTTTCACTCATCGAGCAATCAACTCCAATTTCGAGCCGCTTGTGATGGCATCAATCTGTTTAAGCTCCTCGCTGCTTAGCTTCTCGCCTAGAACAGGCAGCGCTTCGGTAATATGCTGCGGCTTGGAGACACCCAGTATAGCTGACGTTATCGCTGGTTGACTAAGAACCCAGTTCAGCGCTAGCTGACTCAGCGTCCAGCCCCGTCTCTCCGCAATCGGCTTCAGCTGCTCCACGATGTGGAAATTGCGCTCCTGCTCTAGCAACACTTTGAGACGCTGTTCGCCGGCTGCTCCGCGTGTTCCGACCGGTGGCTGTCCCCCGTAGCTGTACTTCCCTGTCAGCAGGCCGCGTCCGAGCGGGCTGTACACAATGACGCCTACGCCTTCAGAAACGGCCAAAGGCAACAACTCCTGCTCAATTCCTCGAGCAATGAGGCTGTATTCGGGCTGGATGCTTTCGTATCTTTCCAGTCCAAGCCGAGCTGAGATACCGTGCGCCTTCGCGATTTGCCAAGCTGCATAATTAGAGGCGCCGATATAGCGAACTTTCCCTTTGCGTACAAGGTCGTCCAGCGCTCGCAAGGTTTCTTCCAGCGGTGTTTCTTCGTCGAAGCGATGCACCTGATAGAGATCAATATAGTCTGTCTTTAATCTTCTTAAGCTGTTGTCTATCGCGCGTTCAATATGATATCTGCTTTGGCCCGCATCATTAGGTCCCAACCCCACTCTGCCATGTACCTTGGTGGCGAGAACAATTTGATGTCTGCGCGCACCTAACAGATTGCCAAGAATCGTTTCGGATTCACCAGTTTCCAACGGATTCCCTTTATCCATTCCCGAGCCGTACACGTCCGCTGTATCAATCAAGGTAATCCCCGATGCTAACGCCGTATCAAGCACTTCTGCCGAGGCCTTCTCATCAATCCAGCGACCGAAAGCCATCGTACCGAGACTCACTTCCGATACTTTCAACCCAGTTCTGCCTAACCTTCTCTGTCCAATACTCATGCTCAACATCTCCTTATGAATAGATTGCATTTGCCCTCAAGGCGTTCTTTCAATTATCCATTAAAACTGTCTCGCCATTTCAACAGCTTTTTCTCTAAAATTCGCACCAACGAATCCGAACCTTTTCCGACAAAAGCAAAAATTAAAATACCGACAAACACAACCGCCGTCTGCGAGAACTGTCTGGCATCCATGATCAAATACCCTACGCCTTCGCTTGAGCCCATGATTTCAGCCACGACTAGGCCTAGCCATGCCACCCCAATGGATAATCGCAAACCTAACAAAATATTCGGCAGCGCTGCCGGAAGAACCAACTTCGTGATTTGTTTAAATCGATTAAATTCCAGTACGCGAGCTACATCAAACAATTTGGAGTCCACATTCCGAATTCCTAGAAACGTCTGCACATAAAGCGGAAAAAAGGCGCCCTTCGCAATCAATAAAATTTTCGAAAACTCCCCAAAACCGAACCATAGAATGAATAACGGGGTAATGGCTAAGTGGGGAATGGTCCGTAGCATTTGTACGGAAGGGTCCACGGATTGCTCAAACTTGCGGAATAAGCCGACCAATAGACCGAATAGCAGCCCCAAAGTTCCTCCTACCAAAAATCCAACCGCTGCGCGCCAAATACTGATTCTCAAATGCTTAAACAACTCCCCTGTAATTAACAGGTCATAAAAAGCAACCCCAATTTCAGCAGGCGTTGGCAGCAGCGTTTTCGAAATAATGCCTAACGATCCAACGATTTGCCAAAGAATTAGAACAGTTAGCGGCAAAATCGATCCTCTTACGACGAGAACCCATTTCGAATCTTTTTTGGCTACTTTAAGTGTGCCTTGACTTTGATCAGGAGCCTTCGCTTCTTTCGGAGACTTTGATTGTACTAGTCCCTTTCCAACTCCAGTTACCACTTCTGCTTGACTCATACGGTATCACCTCTTCCCTTATTTTCAATTAGATGCCTGAGCTGTCGATAAGCTCTAATTCCTCGACCCGCTCGAATTCACTCATAACGACCTTGCGCAATTCCAGAAACGAAACCGATGCTTTCTTTCTCGGAAAAGGTAGATCAACCGGAATAATGTTTCGAATTGTACCCGGCCTTGCATTCATCACTACAACACGGGTTGCTAGAAAAACAGCCTCATCGATATCATGGGTAACTAGAACCATTGTCGTTCGCTTCGCTTCCCAAATGTTCAGCGCAACCTCTTGGAGATGTGATCTTGTAAAAGCGTCCAACGCTCCAAACGGTTCATCGAGCAGCAGTACTTTAGGATCACGTAGGAGTGCTCTGGCAATCGCCACACGTTGCGACATGCCTCCGGACAATTCTCGTGGGTAAGCTTTCTCGAAGCCCTTCAGCTTGACCAATTCAATCAACTCATCGACTCTTTTGCGCACCGCAGGATCCTTTAATGAAAGATCGGCTGCTATATTTTTCTCAACGGTTAACCATGGAAATAAGCGATGCTCCTGAAAAATAAATCCTTTATCAATGCCTGGCTTAACTACCTGCTGCCCATCCAACGACACTTTTCCCTCATGATCCGTATCTAGTCCTGCGATTATCTTCAGAAGTGTGCTTTTACCGCAACCGCTAGGTCCGATAATCGTAATAAATTCACCTTGTTTAATGGTTAGTTGAATGTTGTTCAGAGCTTCAATGCGAGTGCCTTGCGGTGTATGAAACCATTTGTGAGGCAAATTGATATCTAATGTGATTACACTCATCGTTGACCCCTCCTTACTTGCTTCTGCGAATGAATACTTTGCATAACACATCACTCCTTCAGGAATCTTAGAAACACAAAGACTCCCGACTCGATTCTACGCAAGAATCGAATTGGAAGCCTCCAGTTGTCCGGTGGACTTATTTGTATGAGATGTTGCCAAACTGTCAAAGTTTGGGTGTAAACCGATCATAACACCGCATTTTCATTGGGTCAATCATTATTTCTCATAAAACCCACTTGAATAATCGGAATAAACCTGATAACATGACTCCAACACCAAATATAGCCCATTGGTCATCCAAAGGCTCCCTAACTGATAGCGTCTAAGACGTGATCTGATTAAGGAGTCTTTTTTCATTATTTAGATGGATCCCACGAAATGGAGGCAGTCATTATGAGTCATCACAATCAGCGGCACATGCATCTAGGCGCATTTTTATTTCAGGTTGGCCACCATGTAGCCGCCTGGCGATATCCGGAAACTGATGCGAACGGCATTCTGAATCATACCTTCTATGAAAAGTTTGCTCAGCTTGCGGAACGAGGAAAATTCGATATGATCTTTTTGGCTGATACGCTAGCGGTTATAGACCGCCATCATACAGGTATCAAGCACACAGTTTCCGTTAGACCCGAGCCATTAACCCTCCTCGCTTATTTGTCTGGCGTGACGAAGCGGATTGGACTTGCGGCTACGGTCTCAACGACATATAACGAGCCTTACAATTTAGCTCGCGAATTTTCTACACTTGATCATCTCAGTGGAGGTCGCTCCGCATGGAACGTAGTGACATCGGGCCGTGATGAGGAAGCACAAAACTTCGGCCTCGCTGCTCATCCTGGTCATGAGGAGCGATACGAACGAGCGCGCGAATTCGTTGAAATCGTCAATGCACTCTGGGATAGCTGGGAAGATGACGCGATCATCGCTGACAAATTAAGCGGACAATTCGCTGATCCTGACAAAGTGCACGAACTTCACCACCGAGGTCAAACCTTCTCGGTCCGTGGTCCTCTTAACCTACCACGTTCCCCGCAAGGCAGACCCGTGATTATCCAAGCAGGATCTTCGGAAACCGGACGTCGGCTTGCTGCCGAAACAGCTGAAGTCGTCTTTACAGCATGGCAGACATTAGAAGAAGCGCAGCGTTTTTACCGTGATGTCAAATCGCTTGCCGCTGTAAATGGTCGCTCACCGGAGGATATCAAGATCATGCCTGGCATTTATGCTGTCATCGGAGCGACAGAGGAAGAAGCAAGGGTCAAGGAGGCGCTTCTCCAGGAACAAGTGTTACCCGCCGTTGGACTTTCCATGCTCTCCGCTTCACTGAATGTCGATTTGACCGGCTTCCCTCTCGATGGCCCATTGCCGGATCTCCCCGAGCTTGCGGTAGTCAACGGCGGCAAAAGCCGATTCCAGCTCGTCTCCGAAATGGCTCGACGAGAAGGATTGACGATTCGCCAGCTCATCTATCGCGTGACTGGAGCTCGCGGACATCGCACAATTGCCGGTACCCCCATTCAGATTGCTGACCAGCTCGAAGAATGGTTCACGCAAGGCGCGTGCGATGGCTTCAATATTATGCCGCCCACGCTGCCAGGCGACCTCGAAGAATTCGTTGAGCTCGTCATTCCTGAGCTGCAACGAAGAGGCTTGTTCCGTACCGAATATACCGGAACAACCTTGCGTGAACATCTCGGTCTCTCTCGTCCGGCAAGCCAATTTGCCAGCAGCCCATCGACTGTATAATCATTCATGCTAGGAGGCAAGCATTATGGGGAATACGAAAAAACAGCTTCATCTGGGAGCATTTATATTTGGTGTCGGTCATCATGTAGCCGCATGGCGACATCCGCATACCGAAACTAACGGTCTGCTTACGTTTGACTTCTATCGGAAGTTTGCGCAAATCGCAGAACGAGGCAAATTCGACATGATTTTCGTGGAGGATATCCCTACACTGCCAGAGCGTCTGGACACTGCCGTTCGGCATACCGTGCCTGTTCGGGCAGAGCCGCTTACGCTGCTCTCTGCACTTGCATCGGTCACCAAGCATATTGGCCTTGCCGGTACTGTTTCCACTACCTACAGCGAACCCTTTCATGTAGCACGAAAGTTCGCTTCACTCGATCATCTTAGCGGCGGCCGAGCGGCATGGAACGCTGTGACAACAAGCATGGAAATCACCGCGCAGAACTTTGGCAGGGATCATCACTTGGACCATTCGCTTCGCTACGAGAGAGCTAAGGAATTCGTCGATGTGGTCACCGCGCTCTGGGACAGCTGGGAGGAGGATGCTCTTCTTATCGACAAAGCTTCCGGCATTTTTGCTGATCCGAACAAGGTGCATACAACGGCTCATCGGGGCACTCATTTCGCTGTGCGAGGTCCATTGAACGTCTCCCGTACCCCGCAAGGAAGACCTGTCATCGTTCAAGCTGGTTCTTCCACAACGGGTCAGGCGTTTGCGGCGCAAACCGCTGAAGTCGTGTTCACAGCTTGGCAAACCCTCGCGGAAGCGCAAAGCTTCTATGCCAGCTTGAAAGGTCAGCTGTCTGAGTACGGTCGCTCGCCAGATGAGTTAAAGATATTGCCTGGTGTCCTTCCAATCATCGGAGTTACCGAAGAAGAAGCGCGTGAGAAGGAAGCCGCTCTGCAAGAGCTTGTTCACCCAGCCGTTGGCCTCTCGATGGTATCTGGCGTACTGCGGCATGATCTATCCACCTATCCGCTAGATGGTCCGCTGCCAGATCTGCCAGATTCCACCGACATTAACGGTGGCAAGAGCCGGTATCAGCTTATTCTGGATATGGCGAGAAGGGAGCAGTTAACTATCCGTCAGCTTATTGCTAGAGTAACCGGTGCACGCGGACACCGCACGATAGCAGGAACACCTGTCCAAATCGCAGACATGCTTGAAGAGTGGTTTGTTAAGGAAGCCTGCGATGGATTTAACATCATGCCGCCCTATTTGCCAGAAGGTTTAGAACAGTTTGTCGACCTCGTTGTCCCTGAGCTTCAGCGACGCGGATTATATCGCACAGCCTATACGGGCCGAACCTTACGTGAACATCTCGGCCTTGCCCAGCCGAAGAATCGCTATACGAAGTCAGCCCTGCCATTATGAGATTCAACAATATTCCTATATAAAGGAGTTTTTAAACTATGTCTATTCAAAGAGGGTCATCCAAGCACTTATCTGTTTTCGTCTTTCTGATTGTTGCACTTACATTAACAGCTTGCGGCCAAGGAAGCAGTTCAACTACAACGGGATCAAATGCCGCAACCCCTGCCACCGCTGCCTCCCCGGGAACGACTGCTGCCCCGGCGTCGACGAAACCGAAGGAAAAAGTGAAGGTAAACATCGGCGTACAAGGCAAAACAGGTATCCTGGTATATGCACGTGAGAATAACTTCTTCGAAAAAGCGTTTGCTGCTGTAGGTGCTGAAGTAACTTGGAACGAGTTTGCCAGCGGTCCTCCCCACTTTGAAGCGTTAGCTTCAGGCAGACTCGATTTTGGAAGCGTCGGCGGGACCCCGGTCGTCTCAGGCCAAGTTGGCGGTATCGATTTCAAAGCCATCGGTGTCACCAGTGACGGAAGAAAAGGCAATATGATTGTCATTCCGAAAAACAGCCGTATCAAAGAGCTGAAAGATCTAAAAGGCAAAAAAATAGCTGTTGCTAAAGGAAGCAGCGCTTATAACTTCCTTTACATGGCTATCGCAAAAGCGGGTCTAAAAGACGACGATATCAAGGTTATTCAACTGCAGCCAGATGAAGCCAGACCTGCTCTGGACAGCGGCGCTATTGATGCCTGGTCCATCTGGGATCCGTATGCGACCATCGCTGTGTTCCAAGCAGGCGCCAAAGTGCTAGTCTCTGGTGAGGATCTTAATATTAATGCGCCAGGCTTCCTCATTGCCAGAACGAAATTCACGCAAGATCACCCTGATCTCACTGTGCTGTTCCTCAAAACCTATGAGCAAGCTCGTAAATATTACCTGGATCATCAAGATGAAGTGGCGGATAGCTTTGTCAAAACACAGAAGCTGGATAAACCTATTATTGAGACTGTACTCAAAAACTCCTTCCCATTGCTGTCTCCGATCACACCGGAATATGCCAAAGCCCATCAGGAGCAAGCTGACTTCCTATTTTCACAAGGAGCGATTAATAAGAAGCTAGACACGGCACAAGTGTTGGAAAGTAAATTCGTGGAACAAGCGCTTAAGGAATTAAGTGCCCAGAAGTAAGGTGCACGTTGGTTTTTATATCCTAGAAGGAGAAGATGACGATGACAGAAACGAAACGACAAATGCGACTAGGAGCATTTCTCAGCGGAGCAGGACATCATCTGGCCGCGTGGCGGTATCCTGGAGCTAATGAACAAGGTATTCTAGATTTCCAACATTACAAATACTTAGCACAGCTGGCCGAACGGGGTAAGTTTGACATGATCTTTTTTGCCGACATTTTGGCTGTTTCCGATCATTTCGATACTGCAATCACACGTATGGCCACCATTCGTCCTGAGCCTATCACCTTGCTTTCCGCTCTTTCGGTGGTCACTGAGCGTATTGGCTTGACCGGAACACTGTCCTCCACCTTCAGTGAGCCCTATAATGTAGCAAGACAATTCGCTATGTTGGATCATTTAAGCAACGGACGCGCCGCGTGGAATGTAGTGACAACGTCCAATCAAGGAGCAGCCGGCAACTTTGGTGAAACGCCTCATATGGAGCACCATCGTCGGTATGAGCGGGCCAAAGAATACTTGGATGTCGTAACCAAGCTGTGGGATAGCTGGGAGGACGACGCGCTGATCCTCGATAAAGAGAAGGGTTTATTTGCTGATAAGGATAAAGTCCATCCTGCCAATCACAATGGCGCCTGGTTTTCCGTTAAAGGACCGCTTACTATCCCCCGTTCGGCGCAAGGGCGCCCCGTCGTCATTCAAGCGGGCTCTTCGTCGGATGGACGAGATTTTGCAGCTCAAACTGCGGAGGTTATTTTCACAGCGTGGCAAACGCTTGAAGAGGCACGTGCTTTTTATCAAGATGTGAAAAGTCGAGCAGTAGCGTACGGACGTTCTCAAGGTGATCTCTTAATCTTGCCTGGTGTTCTTCCCATCATCGGGGCAACTGACGACGAAGCTCTAAGGAAATATGAACATTTCCAGAGCCTCATACATCCTGAAGCTGCGATTACGCTACTTTCTGGTATGATCGGCTATGACCTCACTTCATACGATCCGAATGAGCCCTTCCCCGATCTTCCCGATACCTCCAACGGTGTGAAGGGCAGGCTGCACTTGATCAAAGATATTGCCAAACGAGATCAACTCAGCATACTAGAAGTAAGCAGAAAAATCGCTGGCGCTCGGGGACACTGGACAATCTTTGGCACACCTTCCTCTATTGCTGATCAACTCGAAGCGTGGTTTGTTGGGGGAGGCTGCGATGGCTTCAATATCATGGCTCCTTATTTCCCAGGAGGACTCGAGGAATTTGTAGATCTCGTTCTTCCTGAATTAAGGAAACGCGGTCTATTCCGCAACGAGTATGAGGGTACGACGCTGCGTGAAAATCTAGGCTTATCAAGGCCGGCAAACCGCTATGCCAAAGAAGCGACGCCAATCTAAATAAAGAAGCCATCCCTATTCAAAAAAGACATCCAATAACTCCTATTGGATGTCTTTTCATATAAACCTGCTTCAGCTGAAGGTTAGATGCTTTTTTATCACATTCAAATAATTCCTTCGAATGAACAAGAAATAAACAATCTGAAGGAGCAAGAAGATGCCCAAGATGATAACCGCGGCTGTGCCGACTTCTAGTTTAAACAGCCTTTGCAGAGCTGCTAAAGCAACGGCGGCATGAAGGCTTGCCACGATGTATGGAAACAAGAACAATACCCCAATTTCGATCGAAACCACTTTCTTCATTTCTTTAAAAGTTACACCGATTTTATGCAATTGCTTATATTTCTGTTTATCGGATTCCTGATCCATATAAAATTTGTTGTAGATAAAGCTTCCAGAAGCCACGAAGAAGATGGTGCCTAAGAATATCGATAAGAACATAATCGTGCCGTATGCTCTTTTTTCAGTCTCATAAATATGGGATTTGGACAAAAATAGCGAAGTCTGATTACCTCCATATATCTTCTCATATTCGTCATAGACGACATAAGTGCCAGACCAATCCTTGACTTGAAACACATACTGGGGCTGTGCCTCCTCTGTGACTGCAATGCGATCAAATAACTGATCGGCAACGACATATATGGCATTAAATTGATCCTGTAATAGCGTCGCGCGTATTTCTTCTTTTATTTCGATGCTATTTCCTTCAATCACTAGACGATTTGTGCCATCGTTTTCCTCTGGGGGTACGATTTTTAGCGCTTCTCGATCACGAATAGACACGTTTTTCAAGTTCAATTGCTTGGCGAATTGATTATAAACACTTGCTTTTATTACAGGTAAAGCAGACTCATCCTCTTGGATAAGAAATTTAATGTCTACAACTATTTTTTCATATGGGAATTGGTTTTTCTTTAACTGATCTTCAATAAAACGGATCTCCTCAGCAGCAGAAGGATTTACACCGAAAGTTTGATAAGTAAAAGCCAGCGGATATCGCTCTTCTATATTATTTAAGGTATTCGTCCAAAAGGCATAGGAGGAGCCGCTCAATATGACAGCAGCTGTCGATGTGATGGTAATGATGAAAAACATGCTGGCATTGTCCCGTACGCGATAGAATAAATTAGATATCCAGATCAGATTGGTGTTTCTTAAATAATAGAACCTATTCTTTTTTAATACAGCGATCGCAAACACGCTGAACTGCGAAAATAACAGATAAGTGGCAATGACGACCATGCCCATAATGATTAAAATATATATCACTAGATTGCCTTTGATTGTAATAAATGATAAAACATAACCGGCAATTAGAAGAAGGAAGCCAAAGACTGCAATAAGTTGCGAAAATTTAGGCGCGGGCTTAGGGGCCTTCGTTGCTTTAAGCAGATGTAAGATATCATTTTCCTTTACGATCCATGATGTGAAAAAAGAGACGAATATGCCGAGAAGCAAGAAGGATACAAGCGTAATCAGAATCGCTTTAATCGGAAAATAAAACGGCAAGGAAGAAAGCCTCAACAGCTTCTCGATAATCGTCAAAAATAGTTTGGAGAACACCAAGCCTGTAACGATGCCGCCGATTGTTGCCGCGACACTAATAATTATATTTTCAATGGCGATCATCTTGAGCAGCTGGCTCCTCGATATGCCAAGCATATATAGGATACCGAATTCCTTATAACGCTTTTTTAATAATACACTGATGGAGTAAAAGACAAAGAAAAACAAAAATAAATAGGCTATTATTTCAGCACCCATAAGGGAAACCTTGATATAGGATTTGAAGGTTCCTTTATCGGGATGAAGAATAAACATGGTCAGAGAGAAAAATAAGGTAACGGATATCAATGTACTTAAGAAATAGGCGAAATAGGCCTTTCCGTTGCGCCATACATTTCTCGTTGCGAACTGTTTAAATTCCACGATCTGGACCTCCTAAAAGCGAAAGCACATCAACGATCCGTTGATAGAACTGCTGCCTGCTGCCTCCGCTATGGATTTCATTATAGATGGAGCCGTCTTTAATGAATAAGATCCGGTTGCAGTAACTTGCTGCCACAGGATCATGCGTCACCATGATCGTGGTCAACTTATGTTCTTTATTGATCTTCTCAAATAGTTCCATGACGGTTCTTGCTGCTTTGGAGTCCAAATTCCCGGTCGGTTCATCCGCCAAGAGGAGAGAGGGATTATGGATGATGGCTCTGGCAATAGCCGTTCTTTGAGCCTCGCCTCCGGAGATTTCATAGGTTCTTTTGCCCAGCAGATGCTCTATGCGCAGCGTTGTGGCGATACTGTTCAGTCTACTATCCTGCTCTTTCACCGAGATCCTATCCAAGGTAAGGGGCAAAACCACATTCTCCCCGACGGTTAACGTATCGAGCAAATTAAAATCTTGAAATACAAAACCAAGCTCCCTGCGTCTAAAAAGTGCTAGTTGATCCCCCTTCAAATGTAACGGATTGAGACCTTTAATCAGAATGTCCCCTGTTGTGGGTTGATCGACCGTAGAGATCATATTTAACAATGTCGTCTTGCCGCTGCCCGATGGCCCCATCACGCCGACAAATTCTCCAGGTTCAATGGTAAAGCTTATTTGATTTAAGGCATGATACATCACTTCTTTACCGTAGGTTTTACTTATATGACTGACCGTTAACATGTCTATTCAACAGCTCCTTTTTGATTGGTTTACATGTATCATCGTACTTCGTCTCCTCTCCTTGAGCGATTCATCTTTCTTACTCGATTCTTACATTGTTGTAAGGTTGGAAGTAAGCACAAAGAACATGCATTAGAAATAAGGCACGTTCTTAATTAGTATTAGATATGATCCGTTTGGATATGATCAAACAGAATGCTGACTTTAGTACCTCGATTTACTTCGGATTGAATAGAAATCTTATGATTTAAGTTTTCGCATATCTTCTTTGCAAGATACAGACCCATTCCCGTAGATTCTCCCAAGATTCTTCCGTTTTCACCCGTAAAGAAAGGATGAAAGACTCTCCTAATATCTTTAGGATGTATGCCAATGCCCTCATCTACGACTTCCAGCACAGCATGATCTTCTGTTTGATAGGCGGAAATAGTCACATATTTTCCTTTTCCCTTGGAATATTTGATGCCGTTCGTTATCAATTGCTCAATGACAAATTTGATCCATTTCACATCGGTGTAAACCTCAATGGTGTCGTCGACATCTGCTTTAGGCAACATATTATTTTTGATGAACAGCTTTTTCTCTTGGCTGATGCTGTCCAAAATTAACGGTTTCAAGCTTGTCCTTTCGATAACAAAGTCTCTTTCAAAAGCATCGATCCGCGCATAATATAAGGCCATATTCAAGCCCTTTTCCATTTTATAAACCTCTTCGCTCATACCGTGTGCAAAAGGTTCGCCAGCGTGTGCTTCAAGCTGAAGCCTGATGACCGAAAGCGGCGTTTTCATTTGATGTACCCATTGATTAATAAAGGTTAAATGCTCTTGATGGTTGTTGTTAATTTGCTGCATGTTCCTTTCGTATAAACGGTATTGCTGCTTGAATAGGGCAGATATATGGCGGCCCCAGAAGGAATCACCTTGATCCAAGGAGAATTCCTCGATGGCATTGAAGTTACGTTTTAGGATTACATAGATGTCTTTCGACTTCACATATTTCCATCCTAAAAAAACAAGTAGAATAAAAGAATTGAATAAGAGTGCATATAAAACATCTGAAAATAGAAAACCGCTCGCAAGGACACAATAAAAAGTGGTTAATATCACGGAGAAATAATAAACAAGGATGTAACTCTTGTGCTCCTTTAAAAATAAACTCATCTGACATCACCTCCTACCAGCTCTTGTTTAATTTGTAACCCGTACCTCTTATCGTTTCGATTCCATTCTCAATATCAATGTCTTGCAGCTTTTTCCTTAACCTCGTGACATTTACGTTGAGCGTGTTTTCTTCAACAAAATCGGAGTGATCCCACATTTGTTCCAACAGATAGTTTCGGTTAACCACCTTAGGGTAGGTCTGAATCAGACTTTCGAGCAAAATCGCTTCTTTTTTAGTCAATATGGCCGTTTTACTTTGAAACTCCAAATCTAATCTTTCCGGATATAATTTTAATCCTTCCAATTCGACTACCCGCTCGCCAATCGCATTGGCATAATCCCCGAATACCCGTCTGATATGGCTGTTTATTTTGGCCATCACGACCTCATAAGAGAATGGTTTCGTTATGTAATCATCTGCACCATTTTCAAGTGCTCTCACTTGATCTATCCCGCTCTCTCTTGCGGATATAAAAAGGATAGGAACCTTAGACGTTTCTCTTATTCTCCTGCACCAATAAAAGCCATCGAACTTGGGTAAATTAACGTCCAGCAGGACAAGATGAGGTTTGAGGATATGAAATTCTTCCAATATGCTTTCAAAGTTTTCCGCAACGGTTGCCGTGAGTCCATATTTTTCAATATGTTCTTTCAGTAGACGGCTGATTGAACTATCATCTTCAATAATATAAATAGCATATTTCATTACAAACGCCACCTCCAAGTGCAGCTACACCGATATTTGATTTACAAAGTGCAATTTACTTATTGTTCGCTTAATGGAATTGCTTTGGTTCCTGAATTACGTATTTTTATTTTAACATTAACATGAAAAGGAACTGCTGGAAAAACCTCATCCCATTCCGGTTTAAATTTAATCATAATCTTTAGTTATGTTCATTCTTCTTCTAAATTATGTAAAAACCCCGTGAAGTCTTTATCAGCATAATGAATAAAGGAGCTACCCTAGGCAGCTCCCTTCATACTATTATATGGATTTTCCACAATCAAAAAACTCGCTGCAGACCACCAAATGCTCGGTCAAACTAACTGAATCTTTTTCGCTGCTTAACTCATCTAACTTTTTGACCATTGCCGTAACTTCATCAAACATGATGGCGCGGCCTACATATGAAATCGAAAACTCCATCAAATAATAACCGTTTACGTTATCAGTTGTTCGGTTCAAGGTTAAGGTTACATCCGGTGTTGAATCGTCTTCATCATCATACGAATAAATGAAGATGACCCAATTTTGTAAACAATCGGAGCAATAACAATTATCGTGCTTGTACTTGTCCAGTTCAAACCAGCCCTTTTTCATTCTTCCCTTTCCTTTCTCTCCATCGTATGATCGCTCCCCAAAAATTCGCCATGTATGAGAACACCTACGGTTGAACTTACGTACCCCTTCTATTTTCAACGTTCCGGAAACAGATTGTAACAAAAATAAAAACGAAGCAAAACTGAGAAAAGTCATGAACTGCATAATAAAAAGGCAAAACATTTGATCGAAAAGCATGCTAAATTTCATGCTCCTATGCCAAAAGTCATGCCCTCTTCATTTTAAAAGGTAACGTACGGAAAATACGGCTGCTTGTGTCCTGTCACGTAGACCCAGCTTCGCTATCAGATTCGAAACATGATTTTTGACTGTACCTTCCGTAGTATGTATCATGCCAGCAATTTCTTTATTATTGAGCCCTTGACCCAATAATGCGAGCACATCTTTCTCTCGTGCAGTCAGCAGTCTCAGCTCATCTGGCGTACTTTTACATAATGGGTGAGTCTGATCCAGGCTTAAATCAGACATTTTTTTTAATTCTTTGAGCAGCATTGCTGTGATATCGTGTTGAAGTACCGTCCCTCCACTGTATACCGATTGAATCGCACTGACGATTGCCTCCGAAGGCATATCCTTCAATAAGTAGCCATGAACGCCTTTCTCCAATACTTTCATAATGAGTTCAGCATCATCGAAAGTGGTCAGTATTAGTATCTTCGTCTCCGGAAAGTGCTTGAGGATTAATTCGCTTCCTTCCACGCCATCCATTCCAGGCATTCGAATATCCATCAACACGACGTCAGGCCTCAGTTCGATTACTTTGGCATAAGCATCTCTGCCATCCTCAGCGGTTCCCACTACTTCCATACCCGGCTCCAAACCGATGATAGTCTTAAGTCCGTCTCTCATCAGTCTCTGATCGTCAACAATCAGGATTCTCAATTTTGCCGCTCCATTTCCGTTTTAGAATAAGGAAACTTAACTTCCATACGCGCCCTTTGATGAAATTTAATCAATGCTCTCACAATACAGGCGAACACAATGAAAGACGAGGAAACATAATAACTTGTTGCATCAAACCGATGATATAAATACCAATTTATACTGCCCAACGTAACCACATGCAAGCCGAGTCACTAGCTAACAATTGAATTGAATGTTACAATAGACATATTCTTCATATAATAAGGAGTTGCAGCGCGATGTTATGGGACGATTTTCTGAAAAGTGATTATCACGATTGGAGAGGCAGCGGTCATTCCGAAGACCTGTTGGCCAAGCATGGATGGTTAGAACAATTGCTTACTAACCATAGCCTTCCCTATCCGGGCGCTCCCTCAGCAGTAGAATTGGATGATTTGAAACGGTTGAGAGCGCACATGTTTCGAATCGTCCAAAAGTCGACGGCGAGTGAGCCCGCGGACCTCGTCGATCTCGAAGTGTTGAACTTGGCGTTATCTGGCGGACCGATCATTCTGCGCATCGCGGATTCGTATTCGGGATATCGCTTGGAATCTACGCCATTACGAGCAGGCTGGTCCCGCATTGCAGCTGAGATCGCGGCCTCATTCGGCCGCATACTCGCGGAAGGCGAGCCCTCCCGCTTACGTATATGCGACAATCCGGACTGTCTGGCGGTTTACTATGACGAAACCCGGAACCGTTCCAAACGGTTTTGCGACGATAAAGTTTGCGGTAACCTAATGAAAGTTCGGCGGTTCCGCGCACGCCAAAAAGCCGCGAAAAACGGCGGCTCCTCAATACACGGTGCCACCGAAACTTGATTCTCACAATGATACAAAGAAGAGGCTGCCGACCGTTGCTGGCAGCCTTGAAGGGCTTGTATTGTAGTCCAGATAGAGATCCGTGTTGTTCATCTGCAACTTACTATGATTTCTTAAGCTCTCCCGTATGTTGAATATTCACATGAACATCAATTCGGTTAAGCGATGAAGAAGCAAGCTTAATATCTTGCCAGTTTTTCATTCTTTTCTTAAACATCACATTTCTAAAATTGTAAATATCCGCATCTATGCGTAACCCAGCTTCATATGTAGAACGGATTTCTACTTTTATTCGATCCTCCGCTTCTTTCTCCATTTCTTGCTCTGACGGATGCTTATCGAGTAATTCAACAATATTTCCCCTGACTCTGACTTCAATATTGAAAATCGTTTCCCCGTTTTCTTCTGTTATCGTTATCTTAGGTTTTGGTTTTTCAAGTGAAATAATTGCCGGTTTGATTTCCAGTGATGATCTTGAAGTCTTTCTCTCCATCCACCGCAATCCGTTCAGCTGATTATTTGCCATCCAACCCTGAATATTATTTTTTTGAACGATAAATACACCGTTAATTTTCAATTTATTTTCGGATTTCTTCTCGGACTGCCATGCGGTTTTATCAATGGTTAGCGTTGGAACTATAGCTGATTCACCAGGCTCATTGAGATTAATTTGATATTCTTGAGCAAGAATAGGCTTTACGAACGATTTCTGAATATAATTTTCTTCCGGTTGGCCAAGAATGGTGGTAATTGGCGATAACTGAAAAAATGAGGGGGCTTTTAATATATCCTCAATAGATCCTTTTGTGCCGAATATCCATGGTGTATATCTAAATTCTCTGTACCTCTTTAAATTATCGAAGTAATCATCGCCGCCAGCTTGCATGGCGCTTTCGGTAAACAAATACGTGCGGACGTGACTCCAATATAATCTTCTTTGAACCGTATTATAAATTTCACCTAATGCCAAAGCTAGCGTCTTCCCGCTCCCTTTGCCAATATACACTTGCGGACCACCCCCTCCACCTCCGGTTTCCGACTTAGCTACATTGTTAAAATTTACCGTTTGTACGTAAACATCATACAAATTATTTTTATAATCTACCCCTATGGCAGTAACATACATCAGATCTTGAAGATTTTTATTGTCCCAACATCCAGAAATGAACATCGTAGAACAGAGCATGAATAAGAGTGCGACTGGTTTCATTGTCTTTCTCCTTGTGACGTTGAATCTGTTGGTTGCAGCATGCTCGGTCGTTTGTTTTTGGATTTGAAAGGCCGATCAAATATCGCTAAGATGGAGGATCTCACATTAAGTTCTGCGATCGGAGACCAGTAGGATATACCAAAAGATGTTAATGTGGAGGTATACCCCACCACAGAAATTAGACCGATAAAAAATCCGTATATGCCCAACAAGGAAGATATCAATATCATGTAAATTCGAAGAAGTGTGACGGTACCTGTCAAGGACTGGTTAACCAACGTAAATGAGGCAACGGCTGAAGTTGCCGTAACCATGAGCAACGCTGAGGAAGCTAGCCCGGAACGAATCGCAGCATCCCCAATAATAAGCCCCCCAACAACCGTTACCGTTTGTCCCACTGGTTTTGGCAGTCGTATGCCTGCTTCACGAAACAGTTCGAATAATCCCAGAATCAATAAGTTTTCCAATGTCGTTGAATAGGGGATCCCCATACGCGCTACAGATATGGTTGCAAGTAAGGGGAACGGAAGCTGGTCGATATTAAAGCAGGTCAAAGAAATGTAAAATCCCGGCAAAAACATAGCAATAACTAAACCCACAAGTCGTAATATGCGTTGTAAAATCGTGTAATAGTAGGAAGAATGGACATCTTCGGGAGATTTTAATTGCTCAGTCAAATTCGATGGACCGATGATCGCCATAGGAGATCCGTCCAAAAGGACAACAAATCTGCCGAGCAGCAGAGCCTCCGCTGCAAAGTCAGGTCTTCCAATGGTGTCAACCAACGGAAAGATAGAGTCGCTGGAATCACTTAAATATTCTTCCAACTGCCCGATTCCAATAATAGAGTCCACATCGATTTGGGAAATCCGATGCTTCGCTTCACGAACAAATTCGGGATGTATAATATCTTTGATATACAGAAGGGCTAAACTCACGTTTCCCCTTTTGCCAACAATGAAGTGTTCATATTGAAGGGAGCTCGTTTTTAATCGTTTACGAATGAGGGCAACATTCGTAATCACTTCCTCCGTAAATCCATCGCGTGGGCCGCGAATCGATATTTCACTAATGGATTCTTCAGGCTGCCGTTTTGGCGGGTCGGCTATATCTGCTTCATACACATGTGTTTCATTTTCATAAAAAAATAAGAGGATCACGCTACCTGAAAAGACTCGCTGTTCAATTTGACTAAGTTCTTCGCTTTCGTCTATTAGCTTCAGCTCATCGTTTTGAATCATTTCAGTCATTCGAGGAAGAACATTTTCATTTAACTGCTTGCTATCCACCATGCCTTCGCAATAAATAACCTGTGCACCGCTGTAAGTCTGGATCTTCACATCGAAGCAAGAAGAGAATAATGCCTTGAAATCCGCTTCGTTGGCATATTTGATGATCATAATAACCCTCTTTTTCTTGTTGTAAAGTGTGCTAATACTGTCCAGCAGAGAATAAACAAAGCTGATATCGGATAAAAGTAGTTTTTTGTTAAAGCTAAAAAATCGCTATCATTGAATGGAATCTCTACACCGAAAAATAAGGCCGTTGTTGATAGTATGATGACAATTTTTTTATTCCCTGGTTTGGAAGTCAACAAATCGCCAATTAAAAACAACCCCAAACTGATCAGAATAGCTGTACTGCTAAGCCACTGATAGATGGATAAAAAGTCAAGATGCTCCACGAAACTGCTGATTCTAACTAATCGCCATTGCGAAAAGAGAGGAAATCGTTGTCTTGTAGCTTCATAAGCGCCAAATATCGTCAACACACTCATTACCGCATTAATGAAAAATAAAGAAATAACAGACACCATGGCTACAAAATGCTTCCACTTGAATTTGCCTTCGATATAAGGTGATAGTAATAATAATAAAAACAATTCCATCCCAACTCTAACCGTGGATCTCGTACCTGCTAAGATTGGCCGCGCACCTTCTCCGAATAGGGGGAGCAATAGGTCAAAATGTCTATATCTATAAGTAAACACCGCCATAAATACAACCAGCGCCAATACCGTAGGCAGTAATAATGAAAAGGAAATGGCGATTGGTTTGATTCCTTTAACGGCTAAGTAGGCACAGACGATCAGTAAGGGCAAAGAAATGGCCCAAATCGGCGTAAAAGGCAGAATCATGGATTTAACCCATGTGACAACATTTTTGTCAATAATATATAGTTCACAAAACAAATAGAAAGCAATCCAATATTTCACGATCCGTACGAACCAACTTCCCATTTTAAGTTCAATGACATCTAGGAAGGATTGGTTAGGCGTTTGTTTGATTACGATGCGATATATCCAAAACGCATATAATAAGTAGATTATGCACCCAATGATACTGCTAACAAACGCATCCCGTTTGGCTTGTTCAATGATGATAACTCCGCCTGAAATTTGGCCTAAGGATAAAGTAGCGCTCATACATAAAATTAAACCGTGCAAGGGACTGATTCGGGGATTGGAAAACGATGACATCTATTTCACCTCCTGCTCCTATATTTTCCTACAAAGTAATTTTCTATCCCAAAAATAGGTAATAGGAGGAGCATAGCGAGTCTTAACCGGTGAATTCATTGCTTGATAACAAAATGATTGAATTAATGAAGGGAACCGAATTCCGAACCCCTTGATACATCAGACTTTTTCCCCATATAAAAAAGAACACCTGTTACGATAACAGGTGTTCTCGGTTACTACTTGCTTCCATGCTGGTCGAAGCTTTTATCGTTTTATAATCAAACCTGCAATAGGAAGTCTTCTTCCCTGAAGCTGTACCCTCTGATTTGCCCTTTAGGCGCATCGTCTACAATATATTGGACGACGTAAATTTCTCCATCCTCGAATTGCACCCAGCCGGAGTAGCCTAAGTCGGCGGATGGGCTTCGATCGTAATCGAGAGGAATGATTCGGGTCCATTGCTCTCGTCTCCCCTGTGCCTTGGCTGACTCCTGATCCGTAAAGGCGGCGAAGAAGTTTTGTGTCCACTTTCCAAGCCAGCCCTTCCCCCCTTGCATGAAACGGTAGGTGATCAGGATGTGACCGCTTTGCAACAAGCCAGCGACAGGACGATGACATCCGGGTAAAGGCATCCGATACAATTCGCTCCAACTTTCTCCTTGATCGTAGGAGATCGTTTTGTAGCAATCCCAACCTTCTCCGGAGTTTTCCCGGAGAAATGCTACAAGCGTACCGTCCGGAAGCGGAAGAATGCTCACTTCGCACAATTTGAGGCCTGGATCATATGCGACGAGAACCGGATTCGACCAGCTTTCACCCTGATTATCAGAGTATCGCAACCACTGTCCGTCGACTTTATGCGCGGAGAGCAGCCAGCGTCCTGAAGGCAGCTCGCATAGCTGATCAGGTACGATGCCCTCCAGTGGAGTTGAAATGGGACCGTTCCAATGCATCCCTTCAGGATCGCCGATCCAAAGGAAGTTCTGGCCGCCGCCTTCCTTTTCTTTCGTAATCCGGTCAGCGACAATCATTAGCCTTCCGTCACGCAGACGGGAGATCCGAGCGCAATTCCAGTAAGGCAAGCCATTCGTAAGCTCGGTGAATGGCCGTTTGTTGACCCACGTTCTTCCCCGATCCAAACTCTCCGTGATCATTAGGCGTGTTTGTGCGCGATTTCCGTGGTGCGTGCATTGCGAAAATACGCAAACCAGCTTCCCGCCAACCGTCAGCGTCACATCCGGCCAAGCTTCATACCAATCATCGTCTCGGCTTACAGCAAATTTCTCAATCATTCCATGCCATCCTCTCTTATCTGAAATCCGGTGCTACTTCGATTGATCATGCTTAACATGTACGTCAGTTGTACTCGTGGTGCTATGTCCAGCTTGGTCCGTTACCACATATGTGATCGTGTAAATGCGTCCAGCACCATTGCCTTTCCGCTTAGCTCGCAATGAGAAGCTGCGATCATCGGTGCCGTAATCCGCACCTATAACATCATCTTGAATGTCTTCGTTGCTTGTAATCGAGACAAGCTTGATACCTTCTACGCCAGACACAGCGTCCGTCGATTGAACGTCTACGCTTATTGGGATTAGCTTGCCATTCGGCGGCCATATCTCCGTAGGATCTGCGGTAACTTTCAACATCGGAACCAACTTATCGATGAGGAAGGACTGGCTGCGAACATCTTCGATGTTTCCGGCACGATCCACGCTTCGATATTCCAATACGTTGGAGCCCTCTGCAGAAACGATAATTACGCCATCATAAGACTTCCACACGCCACTGTTCAACCGGTATTCCGTGCGGGCCACTCCGGACAAATTGTCGTAAGTGGAAAGTGTGACCGTTACATCGCTCGTATACCATCCATTCGCACCATTCGGGGCAGCAGGTTCGATCGCAGATTCTGTCAATGGTTTCATTTTATCTATGCCGTTCCAGTAATGCTTTCTGACATCGGCCTCATTCATCGCATATTTATAAAGCTTCAGATCATCGATGTACCCTTTCCAATCGCGGTTCGCAACGGTACCCTTATCAAAGCCTACTAGAGGAGGCGAGCTTTGATTGGTAAGGTCCATGGAGACTGGATCGTACTGAACTGATGTGGCAGCCAATTCGCCTTTGACGTAAATTTTATTAACGGAGCCCTCACGGACTACTGTAAGGTGAGTCCATTCGCCCGGCTTGACTAACCCAGCGGCAGTCGCTACCCCCACTTCTTTACCAGATGGCACTCCCGTCATGTTGATGCGAACCGCACCATTCTTTTCTACGGAAAACCACCACTGCGGAAGCTTCGCACCGGCTACACCATACCAATACAGAATGTGCCTTTGCTGGAATAAGGCATCAGGATTGACCCAAACCGAGAACGAGAAATCATCCGTACCCGGGTGCAAATCCGCTGTATTCGTAATTTCTACATTGGCCCGTTGTCCATTCAAATAAAGGGCGTTTCCATCTAGGCCTGGCTTCAGCTCTGCACCATTTGTCAACACGCCTGTGTGCCTCTTACCGGTCAAATCCTCGATCCCTTGCCCATTAGTCTGATCGAAATTCCAGTGTACAAGAAGCTCTGGCTTCGCTTTCGTCTGATCCAGATGGATCTTGTAATGGCGGACTCGTTCACCAAGCTTCGCTTCGACCGTAATATCCGATAACCCGTTCAGCAAAATCTGTTTTGCAATTCCAGAGGTCGTCGGTGCCCCGTTTACCGTAATGAAGATGTCCTTGTTTGAGGTAACTGGAGTTAAGGTCACCTGCTCAGTCCCGTTGTACAAGTTAAGAATGTATTCCGTCTGATCTCCCCGAAATATAGGGGTTAAGCTTCCATCTGAAAACTGCAGATTGTCTAAATCGGCTTCCTGAACAGAGAACCAATCCAGATTAAACACTGCATACATAATCTTGTCGTAAGCCGTGTAGGCTCCGCCTTCGAAGAGAAGACCTGCCTTCCCATCCGGCAAAACCGTCAATGAGGAATAAGCAGCATTCCCTTTATACACCGTCTTTTGTGTAGCCCAAGACTGACCGTCGTTATTGCTGATCCGAACGCTCATATTGTCCCGGCGTTCCGTATTGGCTGGGTTCGCGAACAGCAGCATCCGATTGCCTTCGCTGTTGTCTGCGGGCTTATAACGTACGATACTCGCTTCACAGATCGCATCAATTAACTCATCGTCATAGACAATTGGAGACCAAGTAGCTCCTTGATCCGTACTCGTCGATATCCCCCGTCTTTTCATCTGCGGATTAGCTGATATCCGGTCATTTCGCATTAAAGTGCCGTCTGTCAGCTCTACGACAGTCGCTTCGTTCAAGCCGTCCGGCAGTCTTCCGCTCTCGTACCACGTTACGCCGTGGTCATCGCTTTGAATATTCCGGCCGATAGCCGGAATCACGAGCCTGCCTTGAGCTGGTCCATGCTGAAGCTGAATCCCGATCCCTGGTCCAGTTGCATCCCAACGGGTTCCGGGATTCTGAACCTCATTGAAACGATTAACGATTGGAGCCCAAGTCGCTCCTTCGTCATCGCTGTACGTACTCCATACAGTGCGAACGCCTCGGCTCGTCCCATTATTAATTTTGTCAATCGTATCGTCGCCGTAATTCTGAGTCATGAACAGCCAGACTCGTCCCGTACTCTCATCTTGCACGGCCGTTGGGTTCCCGCAAGTATCTACGCCTACATCGCAGACGATCTGCATCGGCTGCCACGTCCGCCCCTGGTCAAAGCTGCGCTTTAGCACCAAGTCGATATTGCCCGTATCAGAGGCGCTGTTTTTGCGGCCTTCGGCAAATGCCAACACAGTCCCCGCCTTAGTCGTCAAAAGGGATGGAATTCGAAACGTATGATAGCCTTCAGTACCCGATACATATAAGTCCGTGTTTTGAAAATAAGGGGCTTCTCCCGAGGAAGCAGCTGCCAATTCGTCCCCAGTTAACGAAACCGGAATTAGAGAAAGCACCAGAATGGCGCTGAAAATGCATACAATCACTTTTTTGAACATGCCACGATCTCCTTCCTAGTTACTTTCTAGAAAAGCTTGCTAGCGAAATGCGCTCGTAAGATTTCTCTTCTCCGCATTCATATAGACATAGAACGTTCCCATCCTGCGTAATAGCCAAGTCGGAATAGGCGGAAGGACCTTCATGAATAACCTTCTCCACAGTCCAGGTGCGGCAGCCATCCACGCTTGCTTTCACTGTCATATTGGTTCTCTTCACACTACTCGGATTGGAAAATAGAACGCCCCCTTGTCCGTCTGCAAGGACACTGCCTTGGCATACCGGCTCCACAAGCGCTTCATCCAGCGTGATATCCGACCAAGTCATACCGCTGTCATGACTCCATGCGATGGCCCGCTGATTGTGCCCGTGATAGCTGCGCATATTCATATAAATCGTGCCATCCGGCATTTCGGCGAGCGAGCATTCATTGGTGCTTTCACCAACGATCCCCCCAAGTTGCCATGTCGTTCCGTGATCGTCGCTGTAGAAGACATGCGCTGTGTAAGGACCGGACGTCCCCGTCTCCGGGTTCAAAACTGCGTGGTTGCACGGAACGATTAAGCGCCCGTTCTTCAGCTGAACCGCATGACAGGGCCCGGCCGCATACCAAGTCCACTCTGGTCGCTTCACGTCTTGCGTAATATCTCTCAGTTCCGACCACGTCAAGCCGTCATCGTCGCTTTTCATCACCAAGACGTCTCTGGACTTCTTACCTGCTAGAATATCCTTCTCGTGGCCATCTTCCGCGTTTCGGTTAAGCAGCAACCAGATAGTTCCCGTCTCTCTATCCTGCACCGGGCATGGGTTACCGATCGTACTGAGCCCTTCAGAGGCGATGGTCTGCATCGGCCCCCATGTAAGCCCATTGTCCTCACTTCTTCGGAGCACGACATCTATTTTGCCAGCATCGCCTGCCCCATTCATACGAGCTTCGCAGAAAGCCAGCACGGTTCCCTCATGAGTCACAAGCAAGGACGGAATGCGGAACGTATGATAGCCAAGTTCTCCCGCCATGTACAGATTTTGTTTATTAAGCAACTTAAGCTCTCCTTTCGCGATCAGCCCTTGACCGAACCGACCAGCATGCCTTTGACGAAATATTTTTGAATAAACGGATAAACGAATAGGATAGGAAGCGTGCTAATAACAACAACGGCCGACTTCAACGAAGCTGCAGGAGGAGGGTCCCTTATGAGCTCAACCTGAGTCTCATCCTGAAGCAATCCGGTCAGCAAAATATTGCGCATAACCACCTGAATCGGCAGTTTGCTCTGGGAGTTGATATAAATAGAGGCATTGAACCAATCGTTCCAATGATGCACGGCATAGAACAAACCAATCGTTGCAATAGCCGGCATAGACAGTGGGACGACAACTTTCCATAAAATAAGCGCAGGTGAAGCGCCATCCATGACGGCCGATTCCTCCAACTCCTCAGGCAGCGTAAGAAAGAAATTCCGCATAATGAACAAGTTCCACGCACTGACCAAACCTGGGATAATTAACACCCACAAGGTATCCTTCAATCCCAAATTATCAATCAGCATGTAGTTCGGGATCAGTCCCCCGTGGAAAATCATCGTAAGAAAAATGATTAAGACGAGAGCGTTTCGTCCAGGGAGCGTCCTGCGCGCTAGTCCGTATGCCAAAGTGGCAGTGAACACCAGATTAAGAAACGTTCCGACAACCACTCTGAATATCGTTACTTTATAGGCGTTATATATGATCATGCCACGGTTCAGCAGCATGTCGTAAGCACCGAAATCGATCTTTTCCGGAATGAGGACGAAAGCTCCTCTTCTCATTGATTCTTCCGCGCTTATAAAGGAAGTGGCCAGCACCGACAAGAATGGGATTAAAAATAGAAGTGACATCACGGTCAAAATCACAAGATTAAATACATCAAACGAACGTTCACCTATGGTAGGTTTCATAGCGCTCATCAACTGTCCACCCCCTACCAGATTCCCGTCTGGTTCATTTTTTTTGCAAGATAGTTGGCTCCTAGAATGAGAACCATAGCTATCATATTTTTAAACAAACCAACAGCGGTAGCAAAGGAATAATCCAGTTTCGTCAAACCTTCTCTGTATACATAGGTATCGATAATGTCCGCCACTTCGTAAACCGCAGGGGAATACAGCAGCAACACCTTCTCAAACCCGGCATTGAGTAACCCTCCGATCGACAAGATCAGCAAAATGACGATCACCGGAGTAATACCTGGTAATGTAATATGCCATGCTTGACGCACACGTCCGGCTCCGTCCATTCTTGCCGCTTCGTATTGTCCTGGATCGATGCTGGTCATAGCGGCCAAATACAAGATGCTCCCCCATCCGATTGACTGCCAAACATGGGAAAAAACGAGAATGCTCCGGAAATAATCAGGGCTGCCCAGAAAATGGATCGGTTCTCCGCCAAATTTAACGACAATCGCATTAATCATGCCGCCGTCGGTGGAAAGGATCATCATCGTCAACCCCGCCAATACAACTGTAGAAATGAAATGAGGCAAATATGAAATGGTTTGGACGACTTTCTTAAACGCAGCAAATCTCAATTCGTTCAACAGGAGTGCCAACAGAATGGAAGCCGGGAATCCAAACAGCAGCTTATAAAGACTGATCAGCAGCGTATTCCGCATGACATTCCAGAAATAAATCGAGTTCATGAACCGGATGAAATGCTTAAATCCGACCCACTCGCTTGTGAAAATCGCGCTAACTCCCTCGAACGGAGAGATCTCCTTAAACGCAACAATGATTCCAAACATCGGGATATAATCAAAGATTAGAAAATAAAGCATGCCTGGAAGGATCAGATAGTAATAAAATCGGTGCATCTTCATGGACGACCACAGCCCCCGCTTGGCAGCAGGTTTGCTGCGCGTGGATTTGATAACCGCTGGATTCATGGATGACAAAGGCGATCCTCCTTTCTTAACCGTTCACGGCGGCTAGTGTGTAGCTGTTTCCAACGCAAGCCGCCGTTTCGCGATTGTTTTATGCAATTAGCCTATTCATTCATGGATTACCTTACTTTTTCTTCTTTTCGTTATATTGCTTCGTGTATTCTGCGATCCACTTGTCGAGGCCCGCTTTGTTCAGCTGATCGATATATTTATCGAAATCAGCGATCGGCCTTGCGCCCGTTACGAATTTTACCAGCTCCTCACTTCTTAACCGGTCGATATCCCCTAGTGTCGGAACATTATCCTGCAGCGCTTTTTTGTCGTACATAATGGTGGCGTCAACTGGCATTTTTGCAACTTCAAGCTTTAATAAGTCTTTGTTCAAATATTCGGCATGCATTTTCTTTATAGGATCTTGGAATGCATATTTGGTTTCAATAGCCGTAGCCAGCGAGAGCCAATATTCACCAGCGTACGTAATGTCTTTATTTTTCAATTCAATATCGAACTTGCTGTTTCCGACATAATTCCAGTTCGTTCCAAATGCTGCATTCAGCGAATTCGTCGGAATATCTTGATATTGATGGTTGATAAATTTCATGACCGCTTCTGGATTTTTTGCTTTTTTCGTAATCACTTGCGCCGTAGTGCTTCCCGGAGAAGCCGTCATCAGCTTGCCTTTTGGTCCTTGGATGCCTTGGATCATTTCATAGTTAGCATCGGCTGGCAGGTTCGGCTTAACTTGCGGGAATAGAAGCGTGATCCGAGAATACCACATCGACGATGTGCCTACCCGGTTCGTTTTTAACAATTCTAATGGATCAAACTTGGCAAACGATTCTTTGTAGATATAGCCCTTCTGGTACCAGTCCGCCATCTTGGCTGCAAAGTCTTTAAATCCAGGCGCAAGCTCCATCGGTTTTACTTTTTGGTCTGCAGGGTCAATCCAGTTGCTATTCCCATGTTCGGTGAATCCACCCAGCAGAGCGTTTTTAATTCCGTTCAGATCCGTCATCATCGGGATGGTATCGTCTTTTCCGTTTCCGTCAGGATCCTTTTCTTTAAACGCTTTCAAAACAGCCTCCAATTCATCCAACGTTTTAGGCATTTGCAAATTCAGTTTCTTAAGCCAATCCGTACGGATCCAAAGCGGATAGTGCGTTGCCGGCATGCCCCGTGGAATACCCCAGATTTTCCCATCCTTATCCATCATATAATCCCATGCTTCCTTAGGCCAAGCCTTCTTGATGTCCTGTCCGTACTTATCCAGCAAGTCGTTGAGCGGGATGATCGCGCCTTTCGAGGCATAATCGTCCCAATTACCCTGGAAAGTATCGAGCTCATCTTTGGAACCTAAGAGGAGGTTAAGCTTTTCCTTAGCGGCATCCGCTCCTTGCGGCGGGACGATGGCAAGGGGCTCGATGCCAAGTTTATCGACATACGTCTTTTTCATCTCTTCCAGCTTTTCAGGCACGCTGCCTTCCGGCTTCGCAGTCAATGCCCCCGTGTTTTGGTAGATATAAATTTTAGGAATTACTTTTGGCTCGTTAGCCTTTGAGGTATCACTAACTGCTCCCTTATTGTCTGAATTGGAACATGCCGCCAATGTGAACGCGGATAACAACACTATCGCGGTAGAAGCGCTGACAACCTTTCTCTTATTCATGTTTATTCCTCCCTTTTTTCTGTTCAATCCCCAGGTTCCTTTATCAGGTCCCTTGGTCTGTACTAACGATAGCACTCCAATGAAAGCGTTTTATATAATAATGTTTCTACATCTGTACTACAATTTTTACATGTCAAAATAGTATTAACGCACAACATCCCGGCAACCGCTTCGTTTATACGGTAACCGGGATGCAGCTTACGAACCGTACATTTTTTTGTACTCGCCGGGTGTCAGACCCATCATTTCTTTAAACACTTTAATAAAGTAGTAGGAGTTGCTGTAGCCAACTTGCTTGCCGATCTCGCCTATTTTCATATCGCTTTGAACTAAAAGCTCTTTGCTTTTTTCAATCCTGACTTTCTTCAAAACATCAACAAACGGCTGACCAGTAATTTGCTTAAAAAGTCGGCTGATGTACGCTGGGTTCAAATTCAATTGCTCGGCTACGGTATTCAAGGAGATGTCTTGGCCATATTCCCGTTCGATCATTTCAATAATTTTGGAAATATGTTGGTTTCCTTTCGCATTCGTTTCCTGTTCAATATAAGCGGTTGTTAACCTTATGAGCCTTTGAAACCACCTTCCGATTTTATCCATTGTATCTTGTTCCAAAAGCTCCCGGTACGGATCCGTCTCGCTCCCTAAAACGTTCCTCATATCTGCTCCCAACTGATTGTAGGCATGAATAATCGCCGTCAAAAGCTGTACAAACAGCGGCTGAATCTGATTATAATGAAGTTTATTTTTATGTGCGTTAATCTCAGAAATAAACGCATCGAACATTCGGAGTGCTTCTTCCGTGCGCGCTGTTTTGAGATGGGCCAATAGTTGATCTTCCTGCAGCTTAGGGTAATGGAACCCACTTTTGTTATCGATTCGGATATCATCTATCGAAATGACGAATCCATCCCCATATAAAATCCTGTATTCCAATGCTTCCAGAGCGTCTTCATAGGCTTGCGGCAGATCCAATATCGTCGGACACATACCGCCAATCCCAATCGTGCAATGGGTTTGCAGTTCCTGATTGATTTCATCAAGAAGCTGTTGTCCGAGTAGAAATACTTGCTGCCGATCCATTCCACCGCTATTCATCACAATCGCAATCATATTCTTTTCGGCTTCAACGGCATAGAATTTCGGGGGAAGAGCCGCGCTGTTCGCGATCACATCAAGAATTTGAATTTTAAAAAGCTGCTCGGAAGTGACACTCGAAATCTCTCTGTCATCTAAGGAGAGGGCCCACACCACCAACTGTTCCGATTCGATATCAACGCCTAAATAAACTTTCTTGCTTTCGATTTCTTCCAGGGTCAGATTATGCCTGCGAAATAGCGAAGACTTGAATTGCTCCCGGTGAACGGGAAGACTCTCATTCAGCTTTTCTTTGTAATAGTCTCTTTCGAAAATCGCAAATTGCATGAAATTTCCGATGGTGCCAATTTCGTCTCCTTGCTCCACTTTCCGCTCGGACTCGCCTCCAATCATCGCTTTTAAACGGGAAATGGGCTTATAGAGGCTTCTGGACGATAAGTAAGCAAGCGTAAGTGAGATTATAATTAAGATGACTGCAGACAAGAAAATGGTTTGCTTAATGGAAGCCGTCCCTTTTGAAAGCGCCTCCATATCTGAGGTGTTTATAAACGTCCAGCCCAATAAAGAAGAAGCCGAGTGCGTGATCAATTTTCGTTGGTCGCTTATTTTTGCTACAAATGCACCTGATTTTCCGACGATATCCCGCTCATTTGGCAGCAAGCGACTTACAGGCTGATGCATGTGGTCCGGCTGGCTATGGAATAGGACTTTCCCTTCCGTGGACACGACGAAGATTTCATCCTGGTCGTTTAGCTTGCTAATCATTTGCTGGTGAATTAACTGAGCGTCTAGGTTAATAATTAACGCATTGTCGCCTTTTCTTGTTTTAAAAATTATCGTTAAAAGATTCTTTTCTTTTGACTGGTATTGTTTCGCGATCCTCGTGTCCATAAAAGTGGCATCCTCTGTGGCTGAGAGCAACGCCGAATACCAGCCCTTGTCGTAAAATTCATCCATCTCAAATTGCCGGTTCGAACCGTCGTTTTCGGAAGTAATGACTAGGTCTTTATTACGATCATAATAATAAACGCTATCCACGAATTCATTGGACATCCGAAACAGACTAATGGTCACAAAGGAGTTTTTCTTGGAGGTTAAATAGCCATTCAAGGCTGGTAGGTCCTCTTTGTTGATCTCCCCCTGCAAGGCCTCGTAATAACGTCCATTCGGGAATTGCTCAAACTCCTGAAAAGATTGATTTAGCACAAGCTGATTCGAGTTCTCCTTAATCCGTTTCAGTACGATTTCGATGGCATTCCGTGTCTGGTTCAAATATTGAAGCTTACTCTTTCCCGTCTCTTCTTCGAATGTTTGAGAAACTTTTTTATACGCGACTACGTCTGAAAGCAAATTAGGTATTACCGCAATGAGAACAGTAGTCATAATCAATTTGATAAAGAATGTTCTTCGAAAAATTTTATTAAACCAAGTAAACCTTTTGTTCTCTTTGAACATACGGCCTATTGCTCCTTTCCTGAAGAACTTTCCCTGAGGATTAATTCCGGTTCCAGTACAAGAATCTCCGGATTTTGAGAAGCTTGGTTTAAGAGGCATGTGGCGGCCTGTGCCCCTATCCTATAAGTCTGAAATTTCACAGAGGTCAACTTCGTTGGTAGTGTCTCGCAAATATTCGTATTGTCACAGCCAATAATGCCGATTTCTGGACCAACCCGTAATTCCATGTCTGCAGCGGCTCTATAGGCCCCCTGCGCAAGTCGATCGTTGAAGCAAAAGATAGCATCCGGTCTTACTGCTAACTGGAGCATCTTCAAAGAGCTAAAATACCCCTCTCCCTCTGACTCAAAAGCGGATTCGAAGGTCACCCATTCCGACCGAACCGGTAAATGCTCTTCTGTTAGCGCTCGAACATAACCCTGATATCTCTCGGATGATGCGGCATATAGCGGTCTGGATATGTAGGCAATCTTCGTGTATCCCGCAGCTATCAATTGCTTTGTGGCGATATAGCCAGCGGAAAAGTTGTTAGATATAACTTTCGTAGCTGCTATTCCTTCCACCATTCGGTGACAAAATACAAATGGGATATTCGCTTCCTTCAATTTGTAAAAGGGACTGAAATCCATGGTACCGTCGAATGCCGGAACTACAATGACTCCTTGTACCTTGCTGTCTATTAATTTAAGTATGTATCTGGTTTGTTTTTCATAACAATTATCTGTATTACAGATAATCAAGTTAATATCGTGATCGCTCGCGACATCACTGACAGCTCTCACAATATCTGGATAGTTATAGTGCAAGATATCGGGAATTAAAAGCCCCCACGTACGGATCTCTTTGGTCGCTTGAGCGCTCCTGCTATTGGTGTGACCAGAGACATACGTTCCGCTTCCATCCCGCGCGTACAGCAGTCCTTCGCCGATTAATTCCGATATGGCCCGTTCAATTGTCGTGCGTGCAGCTTGATAAGTTTCGGCCAGAACCGTTCTCGAGGGTAGACGGTCATGTGGTTTAAGAGAGGATATATTGTGTATCAATCTCTCTTTGATTTCTAGGTATCGAAGTGAATTCAAGCTCATGATTAAGCCCCCACCTTACGTAATCTGTATTACTGATTTTAATAACCATACATACTGATTATACTTTGGGATGTAAAGTGTGGCTATCCTTTTTATGCTAAAAAAATGGAAAAGAAAAACAAAATGACCTAGTGGAAAATTTCCCACTAAGTCATTTATGAGGAACAATGCAAATTTGATTGATTGCTATCTTAACCCTAAGCAGCTAAGCCGCCACGTCTCTTCGCGTGAACATAAGCCAAGAAATCAGATTAAATGCCAGAAAGTACACCGCAAGCACTCCGATGGAGAATGAAAGTGTCATGCCATTATGATAAGGTCTCCCACTCAGATACTGGGTGAGATCGGTATTTGCAAACAACAGGTACTTGCTCCAATCGAACCGTTGCAGCGCCTCCAGCAGAATATTGCCTCCAAACAAGGCGACGATGGAGAACGCGATGGCCATGGTGCTGCTGCGGAAAGCGGACGAGATCATAAAGGCCATAGTGACATACAGGATCGTGGATACCCCGTTAAGCAGATACGTTTTCCACAAGTTGAGAACCATATTCTTCTCGACGATATACCCATCATACGTCACTTCGATCAAAGGCAGATTCAGATCTCCAAGGCCGAATAAGACACCGTTCACCGTGACGGATACGACAAAAAGCGTGAGCAACAAAAGCATGCCGAACATCAACGAAGAGATATATTTGGCTATGAGGATCTTAAGGCGATTAGCCGGCCGGATGAGCAGCAGCTTGATCGTGCCGGAAGAGAATTCGCCTGCCAGGATGTCTCCCGCGATGATGATTGTGAACACGGTAATGACGAGCACCATAGAGGCCGAACCGTTAATGCCATCCCACATCGTGCCAACCGAAGTTGGTATATTTTTCTCCAGGTGATAATCGATGAGGGCGATCCGCTGTAGGTTATAAGTGCGGCTTTCTTCAGAAAGCTCGGGCTTCGTCAAAAGTTCGTTTCGGTGCTCTTTCTCCTGCTGCAGTTCCACCTGCCAGCCTACACTTTGCGATTGTTTTCCATCAGAATGCCATTCTATGATATTAACAAAAAGCACCAATGCGATCATAAATCCGACCAGAATCCACGTTCTCGCCCTTCGATAGATCTTCATATTTTCGTTGCGCACAAGATTAACCAATCTGCTTCCCCCCTGTACCCGTAATTTCCAAGAAACGATCTTCCAGTGACAGGCGAACCATCTGAACGCCATAGATTCGAATATGGTGCTGCATCAACCCTGCCAGCATGTCCGGAACGCGTTCCCGTTCGGTCGTGACCTCTATGAGCCCCTCCTCGAGGAGCTTAACCCCCTGGATTCCTTCCATTTGTCCCAAGACCTCCAACGCTTGTTCCGTCGGCTGTGCTTCGATCCGATACGTTGGTGCTTGCTCGCTCCCCTGGGTAAAATGCTGGATCGGCTTCACGTCGACCAGCTTGCCCTGCTGCAGGATCGCGACCCGGTCGCACATGAGTTCCATCTCGGACAACAGATGGCTAGAGACGATAACCGTCATGCCTTCCGTACGGGTCAACTGCCTCAAATAATCGCGCAACTCGCGAATCCCTGCCGGGTCCAGACCGTTCGTCGGTTCATCCAGAATCAACAGGGACGGTCGATGCAGCAGCGCCTGAGCGACCCCCAGACGCTGACGCATGCCGAGCGAGTACTTTTTGACTTTGTCGTGAATACGGTTCTCTAGCTTGACCAACTTAACCACTTCGTCGATCCTTTCTTTAGTCACACCCGGCACCATACGGGCGTAATGAACGAGATTCAGATACCCGCTCAAATACTTGTACATTTCCGGATTTTCAACGATGGCTCCGACGTGTCGGATTGCTTGCTCGAATTCGGTTTTGATATTTTTCCCTTTGATCAGGATCTTTCCCTTGGTGGTCGACATCAGTCCGACGATCATGCGGATGGTCGTTGTTTTGCCGGCCCCGTTCGGGCCAAGGAAGCCGAAAATTTCGCCTTGCGGCACATCAAACGTAAGATCGTCGATGACTGTGGTTCGGCCGATCCGTTTCGTCACATTTTGCAAACTGATGATAGGTTCGTTACTCATATACGGCCTCCTTTCTTTACTTAGCGCTGTTCCTTAAAGTGTACACATTTTGTTAATGGTAGCTTGAATTTATCATAAAATTTATCGTTTTACAATATATAATTGTTGTTATAAATTATTTTCAACTAACAACCCTTAGTAGAATAGGTTGCCTTTCATGCGACAGCCTGCTGCGATGAAGTATCGTTTTTCGTTAGTGTTTAACTAAAGAAACCACTCCATTATTAGGAGTGGTTTCTACTTGTTCTCTATACCTGGCGGTGAATAACCATTTACATACCTTTTTTTTGTAACTCACTTGAAGTTCGCGCCCAACTGCGGTATTTCCGGTAGCCTCGGCGCACAAGGTGCAGCAGGAGCTCTGGGAACGGCAGCCTACGTAGCCACGGGAAATAAAAACGATCGTAGGCGCGCTTCAAATCGTCCCACATCGTGCAATCGTCTTCTTTCAAGAAATCCGATACGTCGACGACTAAGCCTCGGCCGCCCCGCTGCATCACATTTTTACCATGCACATCATGCGGTTTCAGTCCCCGGCTAACCGCATACTTCAACGCATCATCGATATCGTGCAGCACTTGACGCGAAATCGGGATGCCACGCAACACACATTGATATAGCGTAACGCCCGTTAGTCGGCGCAGCACGAGATAGGAATCACCCGAATACAAGCATTCGGAATAAGCCGGGTGCTTGCCCAGCCGTCGATATATTTCTATTTCATCCTCCAAGCCCGGCCGTCCCGGCGCGTACACCTTCACTACCATATCCGGATTGCTTGGATGCATCAGCACAGCCGCATAATTACCCGCTCCGACAAGCTGCCACGGTTCAGGGACACTATAAACGACGATCGGGTCAAAAGGCCGCTCACTGGCAAGCTGCAAATTCGGAAGCAATTGTTCTTCAATTACTTCGATCCAGCGCTTCTGCATGCACCTGTCACCCCCATCTATTATTTTGTGGTATTATACAAAACTATTTAGCAATTTGCTAGAACAAAATTCCCCTGCACATTTATCCAAAATGAAATTAGGAACTGGGCCTACTTGACGATATGGTCTACAAGCGGATTGAAGGGCTGCCAAGCGGCAACCCCTCAAGTGTTTATCTATCGTTCACCGATAGTTCAATTAGAAATATTTTTTAAATCCTTTACTAACCGATCCGTCATATCCTTCTCGTTCGAAGAACTGATGGGCTCTTTCACGCGTTGCGTTGCTTAGAAGCATAATCTTATGACAATTTATAGACCTACAATACTCCTCAACATATTGTAAAAGTTGTTGTCCTATACGCTTACTTCGATGATTCTCATGAACAATAATGTTCTCGACAATACCATACGGCCTTGTACCATGCAATGCTTGGATACATATATTTAGCGTTAATGTTCCTAATAGTTCGCCGTCTTCATCGAAAACAAGTAGAAAGTTATTAGGGTCATTTCTGATTGTATCAATTTGTTCTTCGAGAACATTCATTTTCTTACTATTTGGCACCAACATACGATAGAGTTCGTACAGTTGGTTTCTATCAGATCGTTCAGCTTCACGAATCAAATCCATATCAACTCCTATATAACCCTCGTCAATACATTTTATTCCACATGATATTTTAGGATTCCTGCCTTTAGCCTAGTGGGCGCTGACAACTCTACTGTTATTTAATCACTGCCGTACTTTATTTTGGAAACCAAAAGGGCGGTTGCAATGAACCGCCCTTCCATTTACTTACGAATATTTTTAGACCAATAAATCAATACGTTGAGGAGTGATAAAGCTATAATAGCTAAAAACATAAAAAATGAGACTTCATCTCCGCCCAAATTGTATTCATCTACAATGTATCCACTTGCATAAGTGGTTAATGCAGATACACAACAGCAGATTATTAATATGAATAATACTGAAAATAAGTTTAATATTTTTTTCCTTTGGAAAACAACAATAACCATCACAAGAAGTAATGCTAAAATAAATGCAATAAACACTGGTCTTAAAAATATAAACTCTGGAAATACATGACTTCCCACTGTTAATTACCTCACTTTACAATTCTCGAAATTACTTATTTCGGTACCGCTCTCCATAAAGATTTCGTGTAAGCAGTTCGCAATCCTATACGCTCCATATTAGCCTTACTTATTGACCCAAAACTAGCTTGACTTACTACTAGATCACAGTCAAGTTGTGCTGCTTCATTTATTCGGGTAGTCAATAACGCAGACTGACATCCCCTTCCCTGAAACTCTGGCAACGTTGCCGCGGCAGCAAGTGAGCCTACACGATCTTGAACAAACAGAACTGCAATAGCTGCAGGTGTGCCATTATAGCTAGCCATATAGAAATGCCACCCCGTTTTGTTATAAAGAATATGATTGTTTTTAGCAACAGCAGGTGCTAGAAATTCAGGCATTTTGAAGGCTTTTGTGTAAATTTCACCGAATATATTAAATTCATTTTCGTTAAGTTTCCGTACTGTCAATCTATCATTTAATTCCCATGTATGCTCTCTAGCCTCTGCAATACCGTATAGGGAAGAATGGAAACCATATTGATAGAATCCTCGTTCAGCCAGTTTTATCAATAGTTCTGGATTAGCATCAAATGGCGTAATATCAAATCTGCAAGTGGTGTTATAGGAACGATAGAATTTTAATATGTCATCTAGGAAATCAATAGCAGAACTATCTACTCCCCTAACAGAATTGAAATAAGGATCCGGAATACCTTTAACAATAAAGGCTTTAGCGTTGCCAAAATTCTCAATGTGTACTTCCTGCGGATTCCCTTCTAGATGACTAATCGCGGATAAACGTGAATGAAGAGTATTGGTTTCGGACGTCTCCACTCTTCTTGCTGTTGAATTTGTAAATGGCGTAATATTGATCTCCCCCAATCATTTATTTCTTATATCTTCTTTACTTCTTATTGAGTTTGTAATGGTTATATGTCACGTCTTCAATTTCAATAATATCTAGAAAAACGAAGTCACATTTTTGAATGACTCTATTCGATGATATGTTACGTATCAGAGCAATCGCGTTAAGTTCATCTACATTCGTGTTCTCAAACAGATACTTGACTAAGCCTTTTACCGCTTGAGTGGTATAACCTTTATTTTTGTGCTTATTTGATATCCCAAACATAATCTCTCTGTTAGGGGACGGTAATTCTTCTTTTAATCCCGTACAACACCAACCAATAAACTCACCCGTGTCCTTAGATATAATGCCTAAACGCAGACGGAGTTGCTTCACATTGCCGCCTCTCGATACTTCCTCTAAAAACTGTTTATTTTCAACTGTTTCGTAATTCACTAGCCAATCCAACCGCTGTTCCTTAGGAACACTCCATCCTGGCAAGAATTCTATTATCTCTGGTTGCATGGATATCGCGTATAATTCGTCCAAATCCTCCACTCTGTACTCTCTTAAAATGATATCCTTACACTCAATCGTAAAAGCATTGTCTGTGGAGCCATAGTGTGTATCTGGGTTCATGTTCACCCACCCTTTGTGGTCTGTTAACTAATTAATACGCAATGCCAATAGTTCCAGTTTAACAGGGAAGCTATAACCCATTGACTCTAACAAAAGCTTGCGTTCCTCATCTAGTTCATTTACCAACGTCTCAACATTCATTCGACCATTTTTAAGGTGATATTCAAAAGCCTTAGTAATCAGAAACTCAGCAATTCCTTTGTTATGCCAACGTGGAATTACGAATAACCTTTCGACAGCACCCGTTTGCCAACACATAACACTACCAATAAGCTCATCGCCTTCAAATGCCGAAATCGTGTGCAATTCTGGACCACCCATCATCCATTCCAGCATATTGACGCTTCTATATACAACACCTTGATAATATTGATTTTCAACTTCAGTGTATTTAACTCGTTCTTCTCTCGCTGCCATTGGATAATGACGGACATCAACACCAATGGGCATTTTGACTTCCGGAATAGATTTATCGAGCGATCGCTTTGCAAAATAATACGTTTGAAACGAGGAAAAACCTTGCTCACCGAAAAATTCTCGATCGCCATCAAACTCATCCCAAGCAACCAATTTCGTCTTCTTGAAGGGATTACGAATCGCATGAAAAATGTCAACAAAGGAAGGATACAAAGCAATTCTTACTTCAGAAATACGCTTTGAGCCTAATTCATTTACATGCATCACAATTTCCATGATGTCGTGATCATCAGCTAATCCTTGACGTAAATATCCCACCGCGATTAAATTTCCGTCCTCATTGATTACGCAGCTCATCTTCTGATGCTCAAAGTCTTTGTTGTATTTAAATAGCACCCATGCCTTATGGCTTAACTTCATTACACTATCCTCTAGTTCTGAATTATACGGCCGAACTTCCAGTGACATCCAAATAATCTCCTCTTTAAAGTATATATTTAGTTTCCTTTTTTAACCAATTATACTTCATATCTTAGATACAGAATCAATCCTTAACAAGATCATTTTCAACTATAATTAATTTTACTGACATTAGTTGAACTTACCTTCCCGATTGTTGAGCTTATGACTGATAAATGCCGAAAAGCGATGGATCTGCTCCATCGCTTCCCTCTTGTTCTCTGTTTTAGCTTTTTATCTTAGCGTTTGTGGAAATGAAGTCAATGACTTCCTGAATGCTCAGCACTAACTCCGTCTGTTCGTCCATGTCTTTCAAACGTAGTTTTTCAAGTTTCGCTTCATTTTCACCGATTAGAATCACATATCGGATTCCCTTAGATGAGGCTGTAGCTAGTGATTTCCTTAACTTTCGTCCACTTGTGTCTGTACTTGTACGAAAACCACCTGCCCGCAGTTTCGCTGCTGTTTTAAGCACCTCTGTAACCGTTTCACCAATAGGAATGACAACGACTAAAGCGCCTGGTATGTGTACTGGGCGATTTTCAAGCATCTCCATGATTGATTCCATTCCAAAAGAAATTCCTACTGTTGGATATTGAATATCCTCTCTACCGATAAGCTGTCCAATTATGGCATCATAACGACCACCGCCGCCTAAGCTTGAAGTAAAAGAGCCAGAGGCATCGAAGATCTCGTAAACTGTTCCTGTGTAAAACGATAACCCACGTGACAAATAGGGATCAAACTTACATATTTGCTCTAATCCTAGGTTTTGAATGATATTTTGAAGGGACTGGACTTCTAGCGCGCCGGGGTTTTCTTGGATTCCATATTTTCTTGATACAATTTCAAACGTTGGGTTATCCAATTCAATTAAATCCTTTATTGCACGGGTTACTTCAGCATCTAGCCCTTTGCTAATGAGCTCTTCTATTACCCCATCAATTCCGATTTTCCCAGTTTTGTCGAGTGTCAACACAACAGATTGCTTTTCATCGGATGGCACGCCAATTGATTCAAGAACTTCACCCAAAAAACGTCTATTGTTCCATCTAAGCGTAATCGGAATTTCCAGCCTTTTGAAAACCTCAACTGCTAACTGCATTAACTCAGCCTCTGCCTCAGGTCCCGCAATGCCAACGACATCAACATCGCACTGTAAAAATTCACGTAGACGACCTCTTTTTACTGGTCCATCCCGAAAAACCTTTCCAATTTCGTACCTCTTGTATGGAAGTTCAATACTTGGATTTAATGCGATCACTTTTGCAAAAGGAATAGTGAGGTCATATCGAAGTCCAAGATTTCGCTTACCTTGATCCGTTAATTGGTACATTTCTTTCAGTATTTCATCGCCGCCTGCATACTTGGATGTCAATAGTTCGAGTTCGCTCAATATAGTGGAATCCATCCCATCGAAATCATACAGTTCAAATACCTCTTGAAGTATGGTTTGAACTTTTTTTCTGAACGATTGTTCCTTTCCGAAGAAATCATAGGTACCTTTTACATTTTGCATAATCATCTTTCCCTTCGTTTTAGATAAAATAAAAAACGCGCCGGACCTCTTGGTCCTGCGCGTTCAATATGCCGCAGGGAGGCCAACGCGAAAAGCGTTAGCCCACCCTGAATTTTTTACAGGTGTGCTAACGCCTTTTGTGATGATGAAGTTGATTCAACATGATTCTGCTCATGGATTTCAATCCCCTTCGACACTTGAATACAAAGATTATAACGGATCACTTCTACTCACGCAAGAACGATTTCCATATCATAACCCTACCAAAATGTCATATCACTTCCGAAACTAGGCATGCATAGAATAGTGCTTAGGAGGAGACAAAATGCCCAACTATCGAATTATCGTCGATTTGTCCGACCGTAATCTGTATGTGCTTGATGGAAATACAGTTATAAGGCAATTCCCAGTTGGAATCGGTAAAATGGTTACGAAGACACCGAAAGGCGAATATACGATTATAAATAAACAAGCCAACCCCGGAGGTCCTTTCGGAGCCTTCTGGTTGGGCCTATCTAAACCCCATTACGGCATCCACGGAACAAACGATCCTTCTTCGATCGGAAGGGAAGTCAGTCACGGTTGTATCCGAATGTACAACGAGGATGTCCTGCAGCTTTCTTTGCTCGTCCCCGTCCATACTAGGGTTACGATTCGGCCTTAAAATTACCATCTAAAAGGCCTTTCCATTTATCGCAATGAGCTATGCGTAATACAAGCTTGCTGTATAATTAAATATTTTAAATATTCCTTTTTTATCCATTTATCGATATAATGGGATTTGTTTACATTTGGATGAAAGAGGTGTATGGCATGCATATTAAGTCTGACCAACCTTACAAGGGTCGGCCAGTTCTATTCTCACTCTTCCTCGGCATTGTGCTGACCTTATTGGTTTCTGTAGCATCAGCTGTAGCCACCGTTCAAGGCTTGGGAGATACGGGAATGATGGTTGCCCAAGGATGTGCATTCTTCGTCATGGCGATCGCTGTTACAATGTATATGCGAAGGAAAGGCAGCACGATGTCCGTCTATGGCTTCAAGCGGCTGGCAAGAGAGGACAATAAAGCCGCGCTGTACTATGTTCCGCTCGGTATCATTGTCTTCGTTCAGCCTGTGATTGGTGGATTAAATAATGAACTGTCCTTAGGTAAGGTTGTCTTGATTGTCCTTTTTTCACTTGTGGTCGGGTATACCGAGGAGTCTGTCTTCCGAGGGATAATTTGGGAAAAGTTGAGGGATAAAGGTTCTCTGTTTTACATCCTGTTTTCCTCCATTTTTTTTGGTATCCTACATATGGCCAACGCCCTAAATGGTCGGGACTGGTTGTCGATTTTACTTCAGATAATAAACGCGTTTCTTATCGGACTCATTTTAGCCTTGCTGATTGAAATGACAGCTCGCATTCTCCCGTTAATCATTTTTCATTTTATGTTCGATGCAATGGCCCAGTTGACGAACTCAACAATAACTGATAACGAAGTTTTTGTTGTTTCTGTGCTGAATATCTGTTACTTGCTCTATGGCACTTATTTAGCTGTCATGTTAACACGCAGACGCAAAACGAACATTCAAATTTCTGCCTGAGTCTTATTCAGTTGTAAAAAAAAATGCAGTCCCTGCTGACGTAGTCAACTTGGAATGCGTTTTTTTGCTTTTAAATGAGGGCGACTTCAGTTAGTTGAACGAGCAGTACATTAATTTGGTAACAAGATAACATTTGTCCAAACCTTACGGTTAAGGATCTCATATTTTGTTGTATTCATCCCATCATCTCTATCAAGTGATGAGAAAAACAAGGAGGGCAAATCATATGCAGCTTAACAAAAAAGCTGTCGTAAAAAAGCAGACGGACAACGTTCAGACTCAACCCATTACCGTGAAGGGACTGCGCATCATATCCCGTCGTATACTACCTCTTTATGAACGCATAGCAAACGACCCTCTGTATGCGATGCGACTGATAAACGCCATGAAGACATTTAATTTAGATCGAACCACAAGAGTGATCCAGCAGGTGCTGCCAGGCGCAGGGGCCTCTATTGGTGCCGGCTTCAGTGCAAGCTACAGTCTCAGGATCACAAAAAATACGAAGGTTTATTTGGACACTGGTATCTTTTGTCCGGGGCAACTACTAAGTATACAATCTGAGGATATCCGTAGAGTAAGCCTAGTCATGCTGCAGCTGCTGCGAAAACTTGCCAACGATCGAATATTTGCAGCACAGTTCATCAGGCTCGTGAGAACGAGAAAACAGGCTGAGCTACTGCGGTTGGTCAATAACGTCAATTCGAAGCTTATTGTTTCCACCACTATCAGCATATATGGCCCTTTATTTGTTGTCCGCTTGTCTAACGGAAAGCGCTATAACCTTTCCTTTGAGCAGTCTTGATGAGAAAGATTCTTCAAATCTTGGTATAGTGCTAGTAAGAAACACAAGAATCCTGCCTTGAACTGAGAAGGCTGCCGATGGTTTACGCTCGGCAGCCTTCTATTCAACTATCGTTTTCCAGAGAGCCCGCGACCACCTGTGGCTCTTTTCAATTTGTGCACAAATGCCCACTCCATAGCATATGTTGGAAGCAATGTATGATCAGTTCACTCGGAGGAGTATCGTCCAAACTTAAATTTCAAAGGAGATAATCATATGTGGAATAGCTTCCCATCATATCCCGATAACAGACAAGGGCTTTCAAACATTTTACAATGTATGAATAAATGGGTGACCATCCAATTAGAAGATGGGACTAGTTTGCAAGTATACGTGACCTCTGCCGATTTCAACTATGCAACAGGATTTTTAACCCGCCTATCTTATAATTCATTAGTTTGCAACGGGACTCCCATTCAAAATTCACAACAGGCAGAGGCTTGCAAGGGTCAATGGGGCCAGCTTGTTCTTCCCAATCATATTTCGCTCTCGTTTTATTTGACACATTATGATGATCAAATGGTCGGGGGCAGTTTCCAATCGAATCAGCTTCTCGGACTATCAAACCGTGTCACTTCAGTTAAATGTTGAATAGAAGCAGGTCTCATGAGATGAACTAACGTTCTGCATTAGTTCAATGATCGCCTCAAATATTTCAGTGTATTAGCGGGATAGCAACGATTTATAAAGTTTAATGACGCTCAAATGCATACCCTCATGGTATAAATTGAAGCTGAGGAATTGTTCCGGCGTTTCCAGGGTCATCCCAGCAGACGTAGTATAAGGCGGAACAATCTTTTCCTGCAAGCGATGCTCCAAAACTTTACGTACCCGCTCTTGTTGTTCTTTTAGCAGAATCTCTAGCTCTTGCAAGGTTGGTACGGGAATGGAATCTGGTTTGTTTGTATGACTCCCACCTTCATTTTTAGAGTTTGGCTTCTTACAAATGCCATCTGCTTAAATAAATAGTGTTCCATCGTCCTCACTCCCACTCTGTCCATTTAGCGATAATTTACCACATTTTACCTCCATGGACTACAGAATTTTTAAAACTAACCTGCCGCTAGTTGAGAAAAGGCAACCGATCATATTGCCGGCTGCCTTCTTATATATTTATTCAGCTATCGTTTTTCTTTAGATTAATTTAGTTTTCCGTTCCTCTCTATTTTAAAGAGGGAAAAGGCGGTTCATTGAGCTATCGTCCTCGTAGTTAAATAAATTAGTTGTGTCTGTTTTTAATGAGTGTCTTCGTCGCTTTTGTACTCCAAAAATTACCTGGCTGACAATTCAAAGTCTTACATATCGGTTAATATTCATTTTTCACTTTATTTCTGGGGCATTTTTTAATGGCTTTTGAAGTGCGTCCACAATGGCTGCGACGATACTTGTTGCTAAAATAGCCATTAGACATAATGATGTAGGACCCGCTGCATCATCACTAGCTGTAACTTTAGCAAGCACTCTCAAGCTCACGATTCCTACCAAAATGAGGAGAATGACTGTAAAAGCACATTTCTTTATAATCTTCAAAGATTTAAAAGATAATTCAGAGAAAGCATTGTTCTTTTCGATGTAGGTTAATAGTTTAAATGCTTGATACAACGCAACAGAAAACGCAATACAAAATCCGTAAGCACATACTAAAAAGGGGATTAGGAAGTAAGCCGTATCTGGATGTACCCTTGCATCTCTAGCGGCAATCACAGGCAACCAGATACACAAAGCAAGCACTGCAATTCCAGCCAATAAAATAATTACCTTTAAAAAAGTGGTTGAACCTCGTTTAACATCCATTTAAAACACCTCACTTATTTAATGACAACATGATTCTAGCATATGTTTTATCGTTTTACAATAAATTTGTATTGTTTTTATTATATTATTATTGTTGTTGAAATATCCTTTTAATTTAAACAAAAATAAAAAGCATTTCTCCTTACAAAGAAATGCTCCCGTTAACGCGGAGAAGGCTAGCTTACGAATCTTATCTATTTATCAATACCTGAACACTTCGACCTTCTGTGTTTCGACCTACTAAGAATCCATCAATAAATCTGATCGTCCAAATATCTAAGTTCTGATCATATGCAATGTCTTTAACCTCTTTGATTTTATAATTTCGTAATATATCCATTGATATCTGGTCCAATTAGACGCAGAAATCCGTGCAATTTTTTCAACATTTATTGGGATAAGCACTGTAGTAGCAAGCTATTAAATGCAACTTGATCGTCTTTGTAATCACTAGTATATTTGTTCAACATTCGAATACCAATCGCATTATGTTGAGGTAGTACTACGCAGTGACATCCTGCTGCACCTGTAGCATAGTACATATCTTTTTGATGATACCACCCGAGTATACGCTTGGATTGATGCTGTGCTTTTAATTCCTCAGTAAGGCTAAACAAACTATTGGAAATAATCTGAGTATCACTAATGCTTCCTTTATTTAGATGTAGATATCCCCAAGTGGCCAAATCTCTCGTACTTGAATACAGATTCCGTTCATGACCATCAGATGATTCAAGCCTAACAAGCGCGAAGGTGTCCGAGGAAGTGTAATCGCATACTAAAAATCGATGTGGGATGCTTGCCCAAACCGTCCCCTTCATTACCAAGGGATTAAAGACTTTTTCATGGAGGTACTCGGATATAACTTTCCCAGTCAGTGCTCTTACCACAAAGCCTTGTATACCTTCCCGTTCGATCCTTTGTTCGCCATAATACTTAGGTCCAGTCGCAGTTGCAAGATCACTCAACGTCAAATGTCCTAACTCACTCTCTCCCAATTCATTGATTATCTCATGAACATGAGTGGTGAACGGAATGTTTTTTTCTAAGGCAGCCATCGCCATTGCTAAGCAAACATAAGTTTTTCTTGTTGAATAAATATTAAATAAAGATTGCTCTGAAACGGAAAGGGCTCCCTTTTTGTGATGATGGAATCCATGATACTGTTCCAATACAATCCTGTCATTTTGTATGACCATTACCGATGCCGCAGATGCTCCAAAGCTATTTTTCACCTCTTGTACATAGGAAGTAAGCGGTTCAAACTTTTCATTTTCAAACTGAACAGGAAATTCCACCCAAATATCACCCCTTATATAATCACCGAGAATAAACGTTCGGCATCTCGTTAACTCAATGAGCACCAGCTTATGTTAAGATGTTCTTAACTTAACAAACTACCAAACATAGGATTGGTGATCATATGACAATTGACGATTTGAGCAAATTGATAGAACTGCGCGAAGAAGGACGAGCCAAGCAAGATCAAGCGATCTTAAGCGAGGTTCGCGAGCACTTATTAGAACTATTGTCAAATTATCCGGATAATGCGGTGATCTACTACCAAACCGGAATCGCGCATGACAATTCTGGCATGGGACTTCAGGCTATTCCATTTTATGTGCGAGCACTTGAATTGGGCCTGTCTGGTCCTGATCTAGAAAGATGTCTAATGGGGCTAGGGAGTACATACCGCTACTGGGGGGACTACGAAAAAGCGGTGATGACATTGCGCAGAGGCATGAGGGAATTTCCGGAGAACAGGGCAATTCAAGTGTTTCTCGCCATGGCGCTGTACAATAGCCAAAACTACAAGGAAAGCGTCGAACTTTTGGTGAACAATCTAATGGAAACTACCTCTGACGAAAAGCTTCATTATTTTAAACGCGGGATATTGGCTTACAATGAAGACCTTGATGAAACTGCTGAATGAAAATTACCTTATGTATCAACTTTTCAATGGTATAACCAACCTCTAATCCGTTATTTCAGCAACAGGCAGTTCATTTGGAAGACTGCCTGTTCCTGTTCCTGTTCCTGTTGCATGTTCCAATTCCTACATCAGAACACACCATTCTCATTGGGAGAATTCTCCGGTATGGGCTGACCCACATCCCAGAATTCGACGATGAGGTCGTTATGGAAGCGGAAGATATGGACCACAACTCCTCCAGGGTCTTCTTGATTTTGTTTTACATGGGAGTGAACCGCAACAATATTACCCTCTTCGATGGCACGTTTGATCTCAAGTGTTTTCTGAGGATTCTTCGCGGCGTTCTCTTCCATTGCAAGCATAAGAGAATCAGCATCTCCGCGAAAAAAGGGATTATGGTGGCGGAAACCCGGACCAATGTATCTCCGGTATGCTTCGTATACTTCACCCGATGCCACCAGTTGCAAAAACGACACCGCTTTATCTTTGAGAGAAGTCTTCATTGCAATCAACCTTTCTTTATAAGGGTTGTCCTTGTTAAATAAATAATCTAACCAAATATTAAGCTACAAACTCTTATTTTGTGTAAACTAATTGTTAGCTAAATTATATCCCATTTCTGCCAGCAGCATTAATGAATTAATCAATAAGAAGAACAATTACACTACAATGACTGCCTCTGAAATCGTACATGAAAAACTCGTGATATAATTATCGGAGCTTATAAACAAAGGAGAGCGATAGGAATGGACAATATTGTAAACTGGAAAAATGGCGCTCACGGGCATAAATTTATAGCTTCTTTTAGCGGGGGAAAGGATAGCGTCCTGGCGCTGTATAAATCCATGAAGGTTGGGGAACCGATCGGACTCATCGTCATGCTGGAGGAAGAAGGGAAACGTTCCAGATCCCATGGAATGCCTCCGGAGCTTATCCGCGCTCAAGCTGAATCTATCGGCTTGCCCGTTTATACTGCTGCCGCAAGTTGGGATGACTATGAATACGTGTTTATGGGCCTTCTGGAACAAGCTAAACGTCAAGGTGCAGAAGTGTTAGTCACAGGTGACTTGGATATGCCTGTTGATGGCTGCTGGCATGACAAGGTTACCCAAAATGCCGGCTTAAAGCTTGGAATGCCTCTATGGAGAATGGACCATGTTGAAGCTGTAAAAGAATTTATAGATCTTGGATTTATATCCGTACTGGTCACTGTAAATTTATCATTAGGGATGCGGGAAGAAGATCTTGGACGAACGCTAACTCACGACTATGTAAAGGAACTGCAAGCTCGTGGTATTGACCCGTGTGGAGAAGGTGGCGAATTCCATACAACAGTAATCGATGGCCCCATCTTCAATCATCGAATTCCTGTTCGTAAAGATACCATTGTTAAGAACGGAGATTATGCCTTTTTACCTCTGGAGCTCTATTAAAGAGCTATTTCTAAATGAAAGAGAGAGATGTACGATGAAACGGTGGTTACCGATTGCTATACTGATCACGAGCGCGCTTTACATTCTTGAAATTCGACCTGAGCATCAAGCATTCAAATTCTTTTTCAAATTAATTCCGATGTGGCTCATTTTGTATTACGCTTACTCGCATATGCCTCCTGTCAAAAAAAACGTTCATTGGTTGATGTTAACCGGCTTATTCTTCGGCATGTTGGGCGATGGACTCATTATGTATTGGTTCGTTCTTGGGCTTGCTGCTTTTCTGATCGGTCACTTGTTTTATACCGCTGGTTTCCTCGTCCAATGGCGTTTCTCTTGGTTACGCTTTTCCTCGATCGTACCTATCGCCATTTATTCCTTCATAATGGGCAGAGAGCTGGTGATCTCGCTCATGGATCAAAATAACACTGGACTAGTGGTACCTGTCTTATTTTACATTATCGTTATCTCTCTAATGGGCTGGTCTGCGATTATGTCTGGTAATAGACGGGCGATTATCGGCAGTCTCCTATTCTTAATTTCCGATTCCATTCTGTCCTGGGACCTGTTCGTCTCCCCAATTTCCTCTGCGGATATCCTGATCATGACTTCCTATTACAGCGCCCAGTTCATTATCGCTCGGAGCACAGCTCTTCCTGAAAAAAGAGAAATGAAAGTGCACCCCTGAGTGGGAGCACTTTTTTTCATTAATCTGAAACTCCAAATTATTTCTGCGGTCGAAAAACGCGATAATCGTTTAATTCATATCTGTTAGTAATTCAGTTAAGCCATTAGGATAAAGAATCCTCTCTCCAAGTTCAAATTCAATAATTGGTACCCACTTGGCATAGGTGGTTTTCTCTCCTTCAATGACTCTAAATTGTTCTATCTCGTAAAGCTTTGGATCAATGAAATCAACGAAAAAAATTTGTGTAATTTCATGTCCTATATTCTCATCAATTTTAAAAATGTTCTCTATACATTTGACATAACATTTGATCGATATTTGAATACCTAGTTCTTCTTTGAATTCTCTTATTAGAGTCTCTTGAGAATATTCCCCAAGTTCGATTGTTCCACCTATTGGCCTATAGTAGATGCCCATACCTTTGGAATGTTTTCCAGTTTGTTCTTCAACAAGAATTGTTTTGTTCCGAGATACAATTCCTAATACATTGGCCCGTGGATACAAGACTCTCCCTCCCTTAACTCTCTACACTTTTTCAATTAATTTTACCACAATTTAGGTGATAAAACTTAGTGTTACTAAACAGAGGAGAGATCTAAAAGCGTTAACACAATTGATTCATTGCTCAATAATACAAAAGCAGCAAACCCAGGATCAGATTTGCTGCTACTTCATCAAATCGAAAAGTTTTTCATCAATGGCATGATAAAAGAAATTACTCCCATCCCCAGCTTAAAAAAGCTGCCTATGTTACCAAAGAAACCCCCAGCACCAGCAGTGCCTGCAGCAGAACCTTTTCCAAGACCACCTAGTAATCCGCTTGAGCCTCCTCCCAAAAATCCCCCAGGACTCCCACCGCCAAAAAGACCAAGCATGCTTCCAAGTCCGCCTCCACCAAGTAAGCCTCCCAAACCTCCTAAACTGGATATTTGCGCTTTGCCTTTGGCTTTATTTCGGGGGAGCCTTCGATTCCCCTTAAAACCTTGAAGAATGACTTTGTCACCATGTATTTCGTTTAGAACTCCGTAATACACAGAACCGTTCTTGAGCACTACACAAACCGGTGATCCTAAAATGCCTTTAACTTGTGCGGAGATAGAGGGCGATGATGCAGGAATGGCTTTTTGTCCGTTCACGCGTCCGCTTTTCTTTTTTCGCTGCTGAATAGTTTTCATTCCCGGCTCACTCATCCTTTTAATGAAATAATACTTCTTGTCATCTTATGTTGTTTCGTCATGTTTGGACTATGCTCTCTTAAAGATGTGTGATAATTAAATTGATGACTATCTCGCCGATCAAACGTTCTACGTTTTAAGAGATGCGAATAAATTTGATCTTACATATATCAAATAAAGGAGAGATCGAATGGCAGGCGAATCGAAGCAGTTATACCAATTGATTTTTGGAGGATGGATTCAACAATCCATTTCCGTTGCCGCGAAGTTGGGCATTCCGGACTTGTTAAAAGATTCGCCTAAAGGCCTTGAAGAACTCGCTATAGAAACAAAAACGCATGCACCTACGCTATATCGTCTATTGCGAGCGCTTTCAAGCACTGGGATATTCAAAGAGTTGGACGATATGTGCTTTGAAAATGGTCCGCTTGGTGTACTCCTACAAACTGAAATTAAAGGTTCTGCAAGAGGCATAGCCATTATGGTAGGAGAAGAATGGGATAGAAATTCATGGAGTAACCTTCTACATGCCGTTCAAACCGGGGAACCCGCCTTCCGGAAAACGTATGGCATCCCCTTCTTCGATTACTTATCGGAGAACCAAGAAGCTGGAGAAATTTTTAATAATGCGATGTCAGGTTTTTCTAAAGTAATTGGTCCTATGTTGGAAGTTTACGACTTTTCTCCATTCAACAAGATTATTGATATCGGTGGTGGACATGGCCGATTGATGGAAGCCATATTGCTCAAACATCCTCATGTTACAGGTGCAATTTATGATCTTCCCGCTGTCATTGAAGGAACAAAACCATTTATTCAGCGTGTAGGGCTTGATAATCGTTGTGAATGTATCGCTGGGAGTTTCTTTGATTCTGTTCCTATTGGCGCAGATGCTTACATTTTAAGAAGTATTATTCATGACTGGAGCGATGAAGAGTCCCTCAAGATCCTGCAAAATTGCAGACAAGGAATACTTGATCATGGAAAAATTATATTAATTGAAAATGTCATTCAAACAGATAGCGCATCTGATCCCTTTCTTAATTTTGTAGATTTGGAAATGGCTGTGCTCTTAACTGGAAAGGAGCGTACGGAAGCAGAGTTTAGTGATCTATTCGAAAAAGCTGGATTTAAATTATCGAAAATAGTCCCTACGCCAATGAATAATTTTATTATTGAAGGGATCCCCGTATAAGGCTCACGATAAAAGAAACAGCGGCAGCCCGAACTCAAAAATAAAGTTTTGACTGCCGCTGCATTATGCAATTATCCTTCGTTGTTAAAAGACACATTAAGCTTTTCAAACTCATCTTTTGTTTGTCCAAATACATACTCGTCGTAATGCTTACCCTTTGTAAAAATCATTTCTCTGAGTATCCCTTCTTGGACGAATCCAAGATGCTCCTGCAAAGCGTATGAGCCATCATTGAAGGCATAAACATAAGCGTTCACCTTACGGTACCGTAATTCCTCAAAGTAATAACGAAGCAAGATCCTTATAGCCTCGGAAGCATAACCTCTTCGCCAATAGTTACGAAAGATAGCTACACCGTATTTAAAGGTGCCATTACGTGTGTCACAACTGCTTGCCGTTATGCTGCCAACAAGAATTCCATCAAGTGTTTCAATTGCAAGAAATACATGATCACCTTCGGATGCCTTAGAGGCTGTGCGTTCCGCCCAAGCTTTTGTTCCATCTTCAGACCTAGGAAAATATAGGGAATCGCATAGTCTTGCCCCCTCCGAATCCTGGTCATTTTCATGGAATTCTTTCCAATCTGATGGTATCACAGGGCGTAATCTGACTTTTGAACCTGACCAAATATTCACGACCATTCTAATTCCCCTTATTTTGTTGACCTATAGTTATTAAATTTTAGATAGTATAATTGAAACAATGATGCCAGCGACAGGAATCCAAAACAGAAATGATTTTAATAGTCTTACCAACCGATTGTTTTGCGTACCCAACATTTTTTTGTGGTCGTGATTCATTTGTAAATCTGTTAAAGCACCTGTGGCATTGGAAATATTGTTATAACTAGACATACCTCCACTACCCAAGAAAAATATCAAGACGGTTATTACCAAAAAGATTAACGAACCCATAAACAGATAATCAGAAGCAGCTTGCATTTGCCATCACACTCCTTTTGTCTATTATAGCATTTTTTACCACTCTCGCTATCTCTGCAGTTTTTCCATTCTTGTAAACAAAAAACACGAAACCCTATCATTCACTTCAAATGGGTCAATACAGGAAAATGGAAGCCCAATGTTAGCACATAGATAATAAAAAGTAAGCCCCTGCATAGTTGCATGAGCCTCTTACCAAACCGTACGTGAGGGTCATCACATACGAGTTCAGCAATTCTCCTATTTACACATCGACATATAACTGGAAACAAAAACGCTACTTCCTCTTAGATAGTTTTTTGTGATACAGGCTTCAATTTTATGGAATCGGGGGATTTACATAATAATTGCCCGAACAAGGAAGCGAGCAGTTGTTGAAAAAGCATACACATAATAACAGGCATTGCGACGGGTGGCGGAAAAAACGAAATAGCCAGCACCGCACCAGCGCTATTATTTCTCATCCCGCTATTAAACACCATGGTAACCATGATATCTCGATCCCAATTTAGCCATCTGGCGATCAGCCAACCAATGACATAGCCAGATGAAGCCATCACGACAATCACACAAGCTGTCAGGACCAACTTACTGTCAATTTTAGTGAAATAAGGTGCTACAGCAGCGCTGTTAATTGCAATGGTGAAAGCCAATCCTATTTTGGAGAAAGGCGATAAGGGGCGTCCCAGTTTCTCCTTCACCTTTCCTTGCGAAAGTTGATTGAGCAGCATACCCAATAATGACGGAAGGACGATCATGAAGAAAAGGCCTTTCATCATACCAATCACATCCATCTTCACTTGTACGCCGAGAAATGCCTCCATCGTAAAGGGCACGAGAAACGGCGATAATAGTGTATCAATCAAAATAACCGACAACGTTAGTGCAATATTTCCCTTATAAATGGAAACCCACATGAAACTTACGACACCAGTAGGAATGACTACCATTAGAATTAGCCCTGTTCTCAGATAAACATCATCATGAAAAAACACATTGCCGATGATCCATGCAACAGCAGGCATCAACACATGCAGAGCAATCATCGAGACGAAAATTGGGAACGGCTGTATTAATACTCTTTTTAAATCTTTAAAGTTCATACTTAAGCTGCCTGTAAATGTCATAAAACCGAAAATCCATGGTACTAAGTAAGTAAAGGACTTTAACCATACTGTCAAAATAATTCCTAGAATAACACTCGTAGGAGTAATCAGCGGAAGCCATTTCTCCAGGCTCTTGTTTAATTTTTGCAGCATTCGTTTCTCTCCCAACAAGACTTTACTGCTCTAATAGCTTAACCTCGCTATAGGCCATAAGCAGTGGCGCTACACCATGTCCATTATTACTCACGATAACTTCGTTCTCCGTATAGTACTTAAATGTCCCATCACGTACCTTGCCCGTATCAGGGTTAGTACCGAGTCCTGCACTTTTGCAGATCCCGCCAAGCAGCACTTCTCCATTCTCCTCACGGAGATATTGCCGAACAGTGCCATCAAATGCAGACTTCCCTCGCTCGGCGTATTCTTTAGCCAGATAGCCAAGACGCGTACCTTTCAACATCGCATAAGCTAGCATTAAGGTTCCGCTAGACTCCAAGTAATTCCCTGGTCGATCCCCCTTATCAACGATCTGATACCACATGCCCTCGCTATGCTGGTATGGCAGCATACCTTCTAGCGTTTCTTGCAAAATCACTTTTAGCGGTTCGCTATCAGTAGGTTCATCTTCCAGAAGCTCAAGCACGTCCACCAAGGCCATCACAAACCAGCCCACAGCCCGTCCCCAGACATTCGGAGACATACCCGTCGTTTTGTCGCACCAAAACATGGTTCTGCTCTCGTCGTACGCATGGTAGTATAAGCGATTCTCTTCATTAAAAATAAACTTTTTGACGTTTAAAAATTGATTTATTGTATCGGAATAGTCCTTATTTTCCTCAAACTGCTTGATATAACGCACATAAAACGGTTGCCCCATGTAAAGTCCATCCAACCAAATTTGGTTTGGATAATTTTCTTTATGCCAGAAACTTCCTGACTCTGTTCTTGGGTAGGTTTTCAATTGTTCATAGATCAAATCTAGCACTCTCTTATATTTGGGATCGTTCTCTCTTTTGTATAAGTCAAAAAGAATAGTCGCTGGTCTAATTTGATCAATACTATAATAACACACATCAATAGCCGGGATGCTGCCACTCTCATCATAAAGTCGGTCAATATAACTTTTGACGAACTGGTAATAGTCTTCTTGGCCCGATTGCTTAAAACTGTCCATATACGATTTGAGAATGCAATTTTCAATATAATGCCATCTCAAAGAAAACCAAGTTCCTTCACTTTTCATATATTGATTTCTCATTTGATCCAACAGTTGATAATTCATATGAACCCCCTTATGATGATTAGCTTACGTCTCACGATATTGACCAGGTGTCATCCCTGTAAGCTTTCGAAATGTCCGGATAAAACCAGTGGAATTAGCATAATTAAGTCGCTCGGCTATTTCCGAAATCTTCATATCTGTCTCTTTCAGCCATTTCTTCGCCATGTTAACCCGATAGTTGGTTAAGTAATCAATAAAAGTAACGCCTGTCTCCTTCTTAAAAACACGACTTACATAAACAGGATGATATTTAAGCTGCGCGGCACACGATTCAAGCGTTATATCATGCTCATACCCTTCGTGGATCATTACAACCATTTGATGCGCGAGATTAATATATTGCGAATCTGCGCGTCCTTTAAAGAAGGCGAGTGCAGGTGGCAGCAAATCCGTCTTAAACCAAGACGTAATTTCTTGTACTGTGTTCAGCTTCATAAAAGAATGGAGCACCGATTTCGTACCGATTATGCCTTCCAACGTACCGCCTTGCTGCTGGATAAACTTATGAATCTGGTTGATCAGTTGGACCATCAAAAATTGATAATCATTAAATCGGATATCTCTTTCCATAATGGATTCAATGTAATGATCAAAATGTTCAAAAGTAGACTTTGCATCACCCGTTTTTAATGCATTTACGAAATAATCTTCTACGTAATTCATGGTAGCAGATAATTGCATGCTATTCTCATGGGCCGTTTCGATATCTTCATAATGTATGATGATATCATCCCCAAGACGAATCCTTCTCTTCAGCGCTTCCAAAGCCTCTGCATGAGCATTCATGGCATCCGTATACCGGGAAAACACGCGACTGATACCGATGCTGACTTTCAATTGAAGCAGCTCATGAACCTTTGATTTTATTTCCTCTGCTGCCTGATGAAAACTCAATTGCAGTACTTGTGGATCTTCCACATCCCCAGTAAGCAGGGAAACTTGAGATTGATCCAGCAACAGCGAACCCAGCAGCCGATTAGCTGGCAATAGTTCACTGACAATGTTATGGATAGCAAAGAGCAGCAGCTCTTTATCAGTTTCCATGTATCTCGTATCCTGCAGGGAATCGATTTGCAGCGCAATCACACCCATGAGCTTCCCTTTTTCAGCAAAGCCATAAGCTTCGCACTTGAAAGCAAATTCGCTTTCCGTAACTTGGCCCATGAACAGCTTCAATAAGAAAAACTCTTTCATCTGTCCCTTTTGACCTTGAAGCTGTTGTTGAAACTGTTTTCCGGTATGAAATAAAGCAGTAAACCTATCCTCAATATAAGCAAATTCATCTTTCCTGCGAGATTCTGCGGTTTCGCCTCCGAATTGCTCCATCCGCTGAAACAAACGACGGATAGGTGAATACATCTGTCTGCTCCCGTAGAATGCGGCGGCTGCGATAACGATAAAGACAATAAGGCAAATATTAATTGTAACGAGTGCAATCTTCTTGGATTCCATCGTCACTTGATCAATGGAAACGACGGAAGCATAAATCCAATTTGTAGAAGAAACTCTATAACTCACTGCCGAATCTTTTCCTTCATAATATCCGTTCATTTCTGACACCGTTTTCAAAGGCTCCAAGATTGAATCAGAAATTGCGACTGCGCCCGCATTACTCAAGAACGGTTTGTGCTCCCGGTTCAATACGTAAATATCTCCCAACTGCTTCGTTTGTGCTAACCCTTTTTCCAACTCCTTCTTTGACATTTCTATGATCAACAACGCCTTTGGAGCTGCCAACGGAGCAATCATTGGCAGCTTTACAACCATCCGAATCCCATAATCATCTGCTATCCAGAATAAATTTTTGGGGTTCTTTTCGTAATCTTTCAAAAGTTTTTTATCCGAAAAGTCCTCTGTTCCCGTAAAACCTAAATTGCTGATCATCCAATCCTTTTCCAGATTAATGAGATGGGTGTCAGCCACTCCCGATAAAGAGTGCAAATTATATAAACCTTTGGCAAGGCTTGTAATCGTTTGGAAATCATCCTGTGTCAAAGCATTGTAGAGATTATCCGTTACCAACGGTGAACTTAAATATTGCACAGCGCCCATTTCTACATTTTTCAGTACTTGCTCAATTCTCATCTGGTTCTGCAGCAAAATTTGAGCATTGCTTTCTTTAACCTTTTTCTCTATATCCTGGGAGGAAATATGATAGGAAATCATTCCGATTGTAATGACTGGAATGGCTACCAGCAACATGGCAAATAGGATCATGCGATATAAATAGGTGGGCAATTTAATTCCTCACTTCTGTTTACTTTCGTATCAATGACCCTTATTATATCAAAACCAGCCGTCCGGTGTTAATTTGCGGACGGCTGCTGCTTGTATGATTACTTCTTGGTTTGCGAGGTGCGGTCCTGAAGTTGATGAACGGAAACGTTCCCCCAGCTTAAATCTTCTACGCGATATTTGTTAATTTGATCCCAGTCAAGCTCCATACCTAGACCAGGTAAGTCGCGACCTGGAACAAGTAGGTATCCGTTCTCGTATTGAACTGGATTCTTAACGATATCGCCAATATACAATTCAGGTCCTGTCGGGTCTGATGTATAGTTCAAATTCACAAGTGAGCTTCCCAGATGTGCCATAGCAGCTGTACCTACAGACAGTTCCTGGGTTGTGCCAATCAAGCACGATTTCCCAGCGACTTCTGCCGCTGCCGCCGCTTTCCTAGCAGCGGTTATTCCACCGATAAAAATAGGAGAAATGTTAAAAATATCGATAGAATCATGCTTAATCATTTCGGATTGCTGACGGAAGCTCCACACGTGCTCGCTTACTGGGTATTCCGTGTTCATTCGGTAATGATGAAGTCCCTCGAAATCATTTTGAACAGCTGGACTCTCCACCATTTGGAAATCATATTGGGACAATCGCTTCGTGGCCTTCAACGCCGATTTCCAGTCCAGCAAATGGCTGAAGTCCAGCGATTTAATCGTCACTTTCGAACCAAATTCTTTTTTCACGCCATCCAAGAATGCCTCATCGGCATCCAGGTTTTTGCCAACATAAAGTCGGAATGTATCAAAGCCTTTACCAAGTCTCTCGCGAACAATCGCAAGATTTTCTTCTACCTCTTCCATGAAGCGATGTCTGAAGATCGGATAGCAGACTTTAATTTTCTCTTTGATTCTTCCACCAATAAATTCAGCCACGGAAATTCCAAGTGATTTCGCGCAAAGATCGTGTAACGCTGCATCAATCCCGTTGCGGATAAAGTTGCCCTTTTCATAATAAAACATCGTTTCTGGGAAATTGCTGAGCAGCTCCTTATTGAGCAGTGAGATATCAAATGGGCTTTGGCCTAATAGAATAGACTTGAGCACCACAGCCATGTCCTGAATGTCTAATGAATAGTGAGGAAGATGAGAAAAGTCCGACATTTCACCAATACCCGTTAATCCGTTATCCGCATCAATCTCCACGATGACATGTTTGCAAACAAAACCTGTATTACGCGGCATTGCAATAACCGTAAGTCTAAGATCTGAAATTTTCATGATGTTAGCAGCCCCCATGCTCTTAGTATGTTTGTTACTTCCTTCTTATCTAATTCATTCAAAGGATCAACAGGTTCGCGCGTGACACCTGCACGAAGTCCCAATTGTTCCATCGCTTCCTTCACAGCTACCACATTGTTACCGGCATTATATTTGGCACGCAAGTTCTCGAAAGGCAGAACATCTTCCCACAACCTCCATACGGTTGGCCAATCTTGATCGCGTAATGCTTGCAGCATCCCTTGCGAGATACCGGGATTTACATTGATTAAGCCTGATGTAAATCCCTTTGCGCCAGCATTGTAAAAGTAGGGCGCCCACTTTTCCGCCGTACCACAGATCCAGGCGATGTTATATGCTGCGCTTATCTTGCGCACAGTTTCGGTAAAACGAGGCAGATCGTTGATGGCATACTTCACACCCACGCATTTATCCAGCGGTGCTAGACTAACCAAAATATCGTCCGAAACATGAGCGTCTTTCAAATAAAGAATAGACGGAATATCCAGGCTTTCAATCACATTACGGTAATAGGACACCGCACCTGGCGTCGTGATGTAGGGATGAATGGGCTGATGGATCATAACGCAATCTGCACCAACCTGCCCGGCATGCTTACCGAGCTCTACCGCAGTTTCAACCGAATACCCGATTCCAGCCATGACAATGGCACGATGATTTACGATTTCTACGACACGTTTGGTCACTTCCTTTGCTTCTTCCAGCGTTAACGCATAGAATTCGCCCGTGTTTCCGCAAGGCACAATCACTTCAGTACCATTCGCCAGCAAGAACTCAATATTTGCTTCCAGCCCTTCCCAGTCAATGCGGCGCGACTCTTCTTCAAAAGGTGTAATATTGATAGCTGAAATCGTTTCCAGCCTTTTACTGAATGCAGCATAATCCATCTGGCTTCTCATATCCTTTCGTTTTTCTCCAACTACTACGGCGTAACCACGACGGTTTTGACCTGTGTGAAAAACTCGATTGCCGCTCTTCCTTGTTCACGAGAATACGAACTGGAAAGCTTCATACCGCCAAAAGGAGCCTGCGGTTCAACGCCAGCAGTTTCACCGTTCACCTTAATCAAACCTGCTTCAATCCGGTTTACAAAGTGGTGAATATGCTTTTGGTTTTGTGTAAAGACAGCTGCAGCCAATCCGTAACGAACGCTATTAGCCAGATTGATTGCATGATCGAGATCATCGGCCTCGTTAATCACTAAGACCGGACCGAAAATTTCCTCTTGAGCCAACGTAGATTGCGGGTCGACATTATCTAGAATCGTAGGCTCAATATAGTAGCCTTTGGCAAATTCACCTTCTGTCTTCGCTTTACCACCAGCAAGAACTTGTGCGCCTTCTCGGATTCCGATTTGGATAAAGTCCAGGATAGATTCGTATTGACGCTTGGACACAACAGGTCCAAGATAACAGTCGTTTTCTTGCGGATTAGACAGCTTAATGCGGTTCGCGCGTTCGATCAACAGAGAGGTCAATTGTTCCTTCACTGGCTTCTCGACAATGACACGACTAGTGGCAGTGCACTTCTGACCAGCAGACCGCATGGCAGCGCTAATGATGACATCGGCCGCTTTCTCCAGATCGGCGTCCGCAAGCACAATTGTCGCGTTCTTCCCTCCCATCTCCAATTGATATTTCGCATGACGGGACGATGCGGCTTGTGAAACTTGCTTGCCGACGGTATCCGAGCCCGTGAAAGAGATTCCTATTACATCAGGATGATCCAGAATGCGTTGTCCGACAACGGAGCCCGAGCCGCTAACAAGTTGGACGACACCTTTCGGCAGGCCGCTCTCTTCCAATAGCTGCATGAGCTTGGAAGCCGTAATGGTTGAATGTTCTGCAGGCTTCCATACGACTGTATTTCCGAATATTAAAGCTGGCGCCATCTTCCATACAGGAATGGCAACAGGAAAATTCCAAGGAGTAATAAGACCAACGACCCCAAGCGGTACCCGAGTCGTATATAAGTGGGATACCCCATCTGTGGATGGCAATACCTCGCCGATGCTACGAAGCCCTTCTCCAGCGTAATAGCGGAACAGCACGACAGCACGATTAACTTCACCTCTTGCCTCGCCGATCGGTTTACCCATCTCAGCAGTGAGAAGCTGTGCCAGCTCCTCAAGATGATCCTCAATCTTTTGCGCTGCTTTAAACAAATAATTTGCTCTTTGTGTTCCTGACAAGCTAGACCAATTCGGAAGCGCTTTCTTTGCACTCACAACGGCAAGGTCAACATCTTCCATGTTCAATTGAATGCTGCGTCCTACTAATAACTCCGTATTCAGGGGACTGTAATGATCTTTAGAAGAGCGGCTGCCGGGTTCTACCCAGCAGCCATTAATATAAGCGGTTTTTTCGATGACATTCACATTTGTAAGCATGTTCTCACTCCGTCTCTCAAGTTCTATATATATTGAACTCTCTACTTTTTCTGTTTAGCGTATTCTGCCGTATATTCAGCAATTACCTTCTCACCGCCGGCTTTCATCCATTTATCTAGTTCTGCCTGCCAGCCAGCATCGTCAATTTTACCCATAATGTATTTGGTTTGGGCGTCACGAATTAAGTTATCGAGCTCTACGCCTTTTTCAGTGTATGTCTTCGAATTGTACGTTAAAGCCACATTCGCAACGACACTTTTCAAGTTGTCTTCCGCTATTTTCGAACCTTTTGCTTGAAGCTCGTTTTGCTTCAACGGCAGACCTTTTCCAGCTGTCTCAAATGACGGCAGGCTGTCGCGGTATGGTTTAACTTCAAGATTGAACAATGTCAAATCTTTAATTTGGCCTTTGCCATCATCTGTTTTGTTAAAATGTTTACCTTCAATCCCTCTTGTCAGCAGTGTTGACATTTCAGCATCAAGCAGCTTATCGAAGAAGCCTAATAATCGTTTCAACTCTGCTTCCGTCTTCACGCTTGATTTAGGAAATAGGAAGAAACCGTTATTCCCAGACTCAGCAGGCACTTTAAGTCCGGAAGGACCTACAAAAGGCACGACATCTACAACCGCGCTTGGCGTTGATTTCGAAACATTATCAGAAGAAAGCGCAGCAGCTGTCGCTACCGTGTTAACACGGATGCCGACTTTACCCGCATTCCATTTATTATCGGAATCCGCTGTTTGCACGATAGAGAAGTCTTGATTAATTAATTTTTCCGAATACAATCTTCTCAACAGCTTCAATGAATCCATATAAGGCTTCGTCATAAATTCAGCTACGATTTTCCCGTTCTCCACGCCCCATTTGTTAGGTGCTCCATTCGGAACAGAAAGACGAGTCAAAAAGCTGCTGCTAAGAACCGGATCGTTATAGTTTTTATCTAGGAAGAATCCGTACGTATCCGCTTGACCGTTCTTATCTGGATCTTTTTCAGCTACGGTTTTGGCCATATTGTACCAATCATCCAGTGTAACTGGCGGTTTCAGTCCTAGGGTACCAAAGAAGTCTTTGCGGTAAATGATACCGGCACGTCCAATGTCACGATATAACGGCAGCCCGTACAGCTTGCCATCCACTTTAATGTTGTCGTAATACATCGGACTAAGCTCCGATAAATTTTTGTAATCCTTTAATAACGGACCAATTTCCCAGAACAAGCCGGACTGGATGGCATTTAGGGTCGAAGCGTTAGCTTTCACTTTAAAGGCTTTCGGCATTTCGCTAGAAGCAATCATGATGTTTTTCTTGTCTTCAAAAGCAGCATCTGGAATCCATTGGATATCGATTTTGGCATTTGTATATTTCTCTATCGCCTGCTCAATGTCGCTGCCCTTTTTAGGCGCTTCACCAACTTGCGGCGTAGCAATGGTCACCTCTAGCGGTGTGTTATCCATCGCTTTTTCATCTTTCTTAGGATCTGTGCTGTTTCCGCATCCTGCAAGTGTACCTGTTGTCAACGCGATGGAGCAAAGTAAAGCCATATACCCTTTTTTAATCATTCTTACCCCTCCATAATTATGAATAATATGGTACATATGCAAAGATAAACCTATACAGATTATCCCTTTACCGAACCTAATAAAACGCCTTTCGCGAAATGCTTCTGTAAGAACGGATATACGAGAACAATGGGTATTGTCGCCACCACAATCGAAGCCATCCGAATCGTTTGAGGCAAATAATCCGTTGGATCGGATTGTGAGGTCGAATCTCCAATTTTATCTTGAGACATGAGCACAATTTGTCTAAGCACAACCTGTACCGGCCATTTCTCAGAATCGTTGATATAAATAACTGCATGGAAAAACGTATTCCAATGTCCCACAGCGTAAAACAGTCCGAATGTCGCCATAGCTGGCATGGACAAGGGCAGCACGATTCGGAACAAAGTTCCGATATCGTTGCATCCATCAATTCTCGCTGCATCTTCCAAACCATCTGGAATTTGCTGAAAAAAGTTTTTTAGAACGACTAAATTAAACGCACTAATTGCTGTTGGAATCATAAGAGACCAATATGAATTGATCAAACCAACCGATTTAACGACGAAGTAGGTCGGGATCATACCGCCACTGAAAAGCATCGTAATAAGGATCAATAGCATGAATGTTTTACGACCACGTAATGTGGCCCGAGCCAATGGATACGCTGTAAACGAAGTGAGTATTAGATTGATCAATGTTCCTAAAACGGTTACATAAATCGATACTCCGATACTTCTAATCATGGTGTCCGTTGAAAAAATGTATTTATACGCACTAAGCGTAAACTTAGTAGGTATCAGAAGCAATCCGCCCTTGACAACCTCCGAAGGGGCTGCAAACGATACAGAAACAATGTAGACAAACGGTATAATCGTGATCAGGGAAACGAGGGTCAATAGCGCGTAGTTAACCCAATCGAACATTTTATTGCTTAATGTCTTGTCATTCGTTGGCATTTGATATCTACACCTCCTAGTAAACGCCTTCTTCGCCAAACTTCTTCGCTAGTCTGTTAGCTCCTAGCACAAGTACAAGTCCGACCAACGATTTGAACAAACCAACTGCGGCGCTGTAACTATATTGAGCCTGTGTTAAACCCTTCATATATACATAGGTATCGAACACTTCACCCACTTCTCGGTTCATTGAGTTCAACATAAGAAAGATATGCTCAAAGCCTGTATCCAGGAAGCTTCCCAACCTTAGAATAAACAGAATCACAATTGTACTTCGAATAGCAGGAATCGTAATGTGCCAAAGTTGACGCCAGCGACCAGCCCCATCCATCCGAGCGGCCTCATACAATTGCAAATCGACTCCGGATAAAGCTGCTAGGAAGATAATCGTCCCCCAACCTGCCTCTTTCCATATCGACTGACCAATAATCATCGGTCTGAACCACTCTTCACTTAGCATAAACGGAATTTTCTCAAACCCGAACTGCGCAAGCAATTCATTAACGATGCCACCCTCTGTTGTAAATAGCACATAAAATATACCGACCGCGACGACCCACGAAATGAAATGAGGCAAATAGATCAGTGTTTGAATAACTCGTTTGAACAGCTCTCTCCGCGCTTCATTGATCATTAGAGCAAGTAGAATCGGAAGCGGAAAGAAGAACACTAAATTATAGATGGCTAACAATATAGTATTTCGAAAAAGTGTCCAAAATTGGGGCTCCATAAAAAATCGTTCAAAATGTTTGAAGCCAACCCATGGACTGTTTATAAATCCGGTAAAAGGCTTGTAGTCCTGAAACGCCATGACTAGACCAAGCATCGGCACATATTTAAATACGACGAAATACAATATCCCGGGAAACAAAAGTAGATACATCCATCGATCTCTTATGAGATCTCGTACTAGCTGTGATCGTTTAAATGAGCTTAATCGAGCTCTTTGCATCTGTGTTTCCAAGGGTTGCTGCACTCGACTTCCTCCTGACTGAAATGTGATTGGCTTCCCTTGTATAATAAGTTATAAAATGAATATCAGGCTATCGTACTCATTTAACTTCTTTCACCCAAGCTTGAAAACCCTTACATGACGGGCGATTTAGCGGATGCTTAATCTTCAAGTTATCATTCTTTGCTGCAATAGTAATAATTTAACTGCTATCATCATTCTGTTATATCGTACTTTTCAATTACAAATGACAGTCCAAATGATCGCTTTTTCCACGAAAAAATGGAACTATGATGGGATCATAGTTCCTTCGTTAACTGAACGATTTATATACATTCATTGATCCTATTAGTATCATTACTAAGCCAATCAGCCCAATCAGTAATGCCCAGATGCGAGGATTTGTGAAAACAAATTCGAAGAACACATCATGGATTGCTTCCAGAAAGGTTGCCCAAATTGACTCAGCATTACTTAAATTTAATTTTTCTCATAGACCCCACTCCAAGTCCTTTCACTTCATTTGAATATGATAACTAGAAGCTAACCAGAAACGTATCGCAAATTCCCAAGTAAAGGTGCTGTTAAGACGATGAATCGAGCAAGAACAATAAGCAGTAAGTGGGTAAAAACGAAGATTCTTATGCAAAATCAAGAACTTCGCACATTTATACCGGAAACCATGCTCTACAGTCAAACGAACCTGCTTCAAATGCTCATCAAACACAAGATGGTTTATGTGAAGCCCAGCAGTGGCACTGCCGGACAAGGCGTTATTCGAGTGGTAAAAGGTGATAACTATCGCTTTCAAGTCGGTAAGGTTACTAAATCTTTTAAAACCTTTCTTGCCTTATACACTGCTCTGAACAAAGCCAAATTAAACAGAACTTATTTGGTACAGCAAGGCATTCATCTGTTAACCCATCACAGTCGGATATTCGACATACGAATTATGGTCCAAAAAAGCCCGAAGAATATTTGGGAGGCCACTGGTTATATTGGCCGCGTCGCACACCCTAAAAAAATAGTGACGAATTTTCATAATAGCGGAAAACCACTTCCATTAGAATTGTTACTAGGTTCCTATGTAAATGAACAAAAGAAAAAAGATTATATTCGTAACCTACGAAACATAGGGTCTCAAATTGCAAAACATTATCAGAAGAGTTACCCGAGATTCAAAGAAATCGGTATTGATATCGGAATTGATAAAAATATGAAACCATGGGTACTAGAAGTAAACACGGCACCTGATCCTTTCATTTTTAACCAATTAAAAGATAAAAAGATGTTCTTTAAAGTTCTACGTTATGCACGAGTAAACGGACGGTTCTTACGTCTGAAACGCAAGTAAGTACAAACTCCAAACCCTTTTACATGTGGGATTGGAGTTTTTTTGATTTAGATTAAGACAAATCGAAGAATTTGGCGAATGAAAAGAAATCTAAAAACGATGAAACCTCTTGAGTTCATGAATTTGATACGTATTCTAGTTAACCCTCTTGCCACAACTCGTGCATTAAAAACAGTAGTTGTTCCATTAGCGTTTCTGTAAACTATTCCATAGAATTGGTTGACCAAAAGCATCATATATCAACTCCTTTCCAATGAGTTAATATATAGTATTCTTATGATTCATAGATGCGAGGGCTAGTTTCATAGATTAATCTAAAAAAAACCTGCACAAGATGTGCAGGTTAGTTCTAATCCGTTAAATCCCGAAGTCGGTTATTTTTCTGTTGGACCGATCTCATTAAATCGACGTTAACATCTTTATCTTCGGCAAAGCTGATGAGTGCGTGAACATCTTTAGGCAGGCATTTGCCGCCATAACCACGATTATCCTCATAGACGAACGTATGACTTCGACCAATTCGAGGGTCCTCCAGCCACACTTCACGCAGTTCATTGTAGTCAATGCCGTGAGCGCCAGCGATATCATAGAACTCATTGCAAAACGATACCTTCAGCGCCAGGAAGCAATTCTCCATGTACTTCGCCATTTCTGCCGTACGGGCATCCGTCAGCCGAATCCTCACTTCTGCGTTATACACCTGCTGATACGCACGAACCACAAAGCTTGCATCTGCTGATGCACCGCCCAAAGTGAGCCACGTGCGGTGACGCAGGTCCGCAAAGTGGTGATCCACCGTTTCCCCATAATATTCCGGCTGGAAGACGATTCTCTTGCCTGTTTGTTCCCTCATGTCATCCGTGAAGCCAACGGGTACAGTAGAACGAATAACGATCACTTTGGCTGTCAGCCATAAAATGACTTCTTCCACTATGGACGTATCGCATTTGCCACTTGGAAGCGAAGGTGTCGGAACACAGACGAATGCCACATCACATGCGTTCACTTCATCTTGGCTGCCCATCTCTAGAGGTCCATCATATACATCAGCCTTGGGAAATAAGGCATGAATCGCTTTGCCTACATGGCCATATCCAACAATTCCTATCTTCATCAGTATCCGCGCTCCTCACGTTGATCATTCATCCATCGTCTCTTCCTCATCTTTTAAGCAGCCACTTTATCTTCCTGGATCTGCTCCTTTTCCTGACGCTTTTTCTGTACAGCCAGTAAGATGAACACTAAGAAGTAATATCCCCAGTAACCAACAAATTCTTCTAGCGAAGGATTCTGTGTATACCCAAGGAATGCTTTAAAGAAAATACCGACTTGGCCGTTAATCAGCGGCTCTTTTCCATAGTCACGAAGATATTGTACACCATCAATGGGATGCTCTGGCATAAATGCTGTAATATTGTAAATTTCACCAATCTGGTGACCAGCTGTTCGATATAAACTACCGATGATGCCTAAATCCTGCATGATACCAATTGCTTGAACAAAAAGTCCCGCAGAAATCATCATGAGGAAGACAGCGGTTATGCGAAAGAAAGTACTCAAACGAATCTTCTTTGTCCCTTTGAAAAAGAGAAGTCCCACCACGACCGCTAGAATTAGCCCGAATAGAGCTCCCCAGCTTTCAAGTGCCTTCTGAATGTTGCCTCCCGTAATGGCTGCAAAAAAGAATACCGTCTCCACCCCTTCACGCACAACAACTAGAAAGGAATGAAGAACCATATTAATGGCGCCGCCAATGGTCAGAATATGAGCAACCTTGCTCTGTACCTTGCCTTGCATCTCACTGCTTTGCTTGCCCATAAACATAATCATATGCGTCAATAAACCGGAAGAGATGAGCATGATCCCGATTTTCAAGTAATTCTGACTCCCCATACTGGCAAATCCGGTTAATAACACCTGGAAAGCCAGGGCTAATCCGTAGCTAACGATTAAAGCGAAGAACACGCCCACCCATACCCATTTATGCCAGTGGATCGCATCAATACGCGTTAAATAAGTAAGGATAACACCTACAATGAGAATGGCTTCAAGCGCTTCGCGAAACGTAATGAGAAATGCCTGTAAATCCATGATCTGCCTCCTGTTCTCTACCTTGCATCTGAACATTGAAAGACACTTGCGCTATATAGCACAAGTGTCTTCATTATGAACGAAATGATTAACGAAGAATGATGATATCACCATTTTGGTAGAATACGCCATAACCGAACAACTCAGCTACTGCACGCAATGGGATGAAAGAGCTGCCGTTTTGAAGAACAACCGGCTGATCCAATTTGATCTTCTCATTCACTTTACCATTCTCAACAACTTGATCGGAACCCGCTGTGATTTCTGTTTTCTTGCCATCTTTCGTGATTACAACTGTTCTTGTAGCTTCAACCCATTCAACTTGCGCGTTGATTGCTTGAGCAATAAGACGAACTGGCACTAGCGTACGACCGCTTTCTTGATTGATGAACGGAGCGTTCTCTGCTGTAAAAGCAGCGCCATTTACTTTGTATCCTTTGTCACCAACTTTTAAGCTGGAACCATCTTTATCAACAAGGAACTTTAATATTTCAAAAATAGACGCATTCGTAGCAGCAACATCGGATTTATCTACAGCTTCTGTTAATTTTGTAGCCGCAACACTTGCAGCCGCAAATTTCTCTTTACCTAAGAATACTTCTTGGCTAGCTAGGAACATTGTACCCTCAGCCACATAACCACGAGCGCCTTGTAAGTCGCCAGCTTCTTGTTTCACTAGAATTTGGCCAAGGTACTCCGAAACCTTACCGATCATCGTACGTTGAAGTGCGTCACCGATTTCATCTTTTTTGATTTTGCTAGCATCGCCTGATGCGAAGGCATTTTTAACAAAATCAGCGTCAGCTGGACTTCCGCCTTTGAGGTACGTGTAGACAGGCATGAAGAGGAAGTAGCCTTCTGTGATAGCTTTTGGTTGGTCAGCTGGTGCTGCCAATCCAACGTTTTCTGCATATGTATACGTTGCGAGCGCATAGTTTTTGATTAATGTTTTGTCAAGAATTTGACGGTGGAAGTTAAAGTCATTCACGTTGTTATCTTTGATATCTTTTTGAATCAATTCAATTGTCGTTTTCAAAAGTGCAACCATGTTCAAGCTGTACTTCGTATCACGTTTAACCACGTTTGGTTGAAGCGCGCCTTCATAAATTTGAACGACTTTATCGAAAGCAGCTGTTGCTCCAGCAATATCACCTTTGGTCAAAGCAGGACGTACTTGGTTGCTCATCAAATCACGAAGGGCAAAGAAGAAATACCATTGCAAACCTTTGTCGATCGCTTCTTTTGCTTGACCAACTTGCAAGTCGCCTTTAATCGCAGCGTCTAACACAAGTAGAATGTTAGCATCAATTTTAGGATCATCTGCTTTAATGTTTACATCTAGACGTTTAACATCAGTTTGGAATTTATCTACATATAATTTCTTTACATCAGCAAGAACGGTTTTATCTGTAAAAAGTGCTTTGATATCTGTAAAGGATTGTAGTCTAGCAGAGATCGTTTGATCTTCTTTGATTTGGAATTTAGTTTCTGCAAAAGCAACGGATGTAACAGTAACAACACTAGATAGAGCGATTGAAGCACTTAAAACTACAGCTAAAAATTTACGCATGATAAGTTTCTCCTCTATTCATCTCATTTTTTGGTTGACCTAACGGTTAAATCCACTTTCTTTTGCGGGCGAACCATACAGCTCCACCCAGTATAACGATAACTCCACCAATAACAGCTACACTGACCCATGGATTCGTTTTGTCTGTGCGTTGCATAGGCGCATGTGCCGACGCTTCTTTCACAGGCTCAGTCTTCACAGCTGCGCTTGCTGTCTCTGTTGCTTTAGCAGGTGCCTCTACTGTTGCTGTAGGCTTAGCGGCTTCAGCAGTCGGTGCCGGTGTTGGGCTTGGACTTGGACTTGCCGATGCGGATGCAGATGGCTCAGGCGCTTTCGTCTCCACAGCTGCTGCCGCGTCAGGCGCCTTTGTCTCTGCTGGTTTGGCATCCTTCGTTGCGGCAGGCTGTTCTTGTTTAGGGCTAACTTCCACCTTCACAACGGGCTCTGTCTTAGGCGTCTCTACCGGCTTCGCAGTAGGCGTCGGGGTACTTGTGGCAGCTGGTGCACTGTAAGCTTTATAAGGAAATAGCGGTTTTACCTTACCGTAGATGAAATCAACCTTTTCCTTAAATACAGCTGGCTGCACAGGCTTCTTCCCTACTCCGAACAATCCTGGGTTACCAAGTGCATCGAGAGCAGCATCGAACGCCTTATCAATCTCCGCTTTACCTGACCCCATGTAGGGCTCTAGGGTATCATAGGTTGCCTTGGCTTTGGCCAATAGAAGCTTTGCTCCCGCATAGTCATCAATTCCTTGCCCAGCATAGGTAAAACGACGATCTAAGTTCATCACCAGAACAGCTTTGAAATTAGAAATGACTAATTTATTATCCTTAGCTTTAAAATTAGCATCTAATGTAGTCCCAACTTCTTCACCAAAGTGTGCAACAATTTCAGCTCTTCGCTCTTTGTAGGCACCTTCAGCAGCTCCCCAGTCATTCCCACCATCAATACTGGCTTGCACCAGTTTAAAAGTTTCAGCGACATCTTCGGTATTCGCGTCACCGTAAGAATAGGCTAGCGCGGAAGTCGGCAGGATTAATAATGCCGCGAAAACTAGCGTCAATCCGGCTAGTAGCCATCGTTTCATAACTTCACCTCTGCAAATGAATTTCATTCTCAACTTCATTGATAATGATAATCATTGTCCCGAGAACTGTCAACCATTATTTAACAAAATTATCATAGTAATTTTACATTTTTTTCACAACCATTTTACATATCGATTGCAATGACAACTAACGCACCCACTCGAATAAAATAAGATGTCCATACGCAGGATCAAAGAGTGGATCTGATGTAAACTCAGCAACCTTCTTCAGATGTGCATCGACCGATTTGCCTTGCTGCGCAAACCCTTTCACGACATGATCCGTTAGGAAAACCCTACGATCAGAATTCGCACTCGCCAAGGACTGAAAATACCCATACGTATAAATGCGCTCATGTTGATAGTCAGCCTGCAAGTACTGAAGGACTCTTGTTTCTTCCCACGTAAACAGGATGTGAGGCTCCTGTATGCTGCTTAAATAGTCATGCAGCTGATAGACCGCCGGCTTATCTTCCGCTTGCCTTTTCAATAGCTGGGAGCCATAGAATAGTTGGACAGAAATGAAGCCGGCTAGGAGAAGGTACACGATCTTCGGAACTAACCTATGTAGAGTCGTCTTAGTTTCTGATGCCCTCACCGCATCTGCTATTTGTATCATATAAACAAATATTAAGAGTAAGATTGGCGCAATGACCGGTACGATATGACGTGGTTTTTCAATATTTTGACCAATTAACGCCCATAGGGTATATAGGACTGCACAGCCTACAATCCAGAGTAGAAAGCGCTTGTTCTCATCATCATGCTTAGGAACAGCAACGAATCTCAGCGCCACTGAAGTAACAACTAGCAGAACGGTAAAACACAAGCCAATAAGGATCGAACCGCCAAATAAAGCTGCCCCCAGCAAGTTATGCCCAAATAGCTGGATGATTCTATCTCCTATCGGCATTGACGTTGAGACCACACCACCGCCCCATTCAGAGAAATGGCCTTCCACGAAAGCTAAGGACAACTTCCAAAACCCTGCAATGTTTCCTTCGGATAGTACCAATCCAGCTACCCAAATCAACTGAAACAGCCCCGCTGCTAGAGCAGATGCTCCCATTCTAAGCCATCTCCTCCAACGGGTAGCCCCATGCTGCCATAGCGAATACCAGAGGGGAACTAAGGCTAAACCGTAAGGAAAGAAGGAAAGGCGTATGCCCATTAAAAAGCTGAAAAAGAGCAGCACTAATCCGTGGCGAAACACTGAATTTGGACGATCCATCGCAAAGCGGATACTCCAAAGAAACCACCACAGCATGGCCATGCCTGCGCATTCCGACATGGGACGCGAGGACATTAGCCAAATGTAGGGGCTGCTTAATACGAGTGCGGGCAGTAAAAGACTCTTGATACCACTGCCCGTCAGTCGATGCGCTAATAAAAACATTGGAATCGCGGAACTTAATGCCGCTAAGGTATTGAAGACGGATAAGGCTATTGCTGGATTATTGATCCAATGGTTAATGAACCAACCACCTAGTATAAAGTAGGGATATCCAGGAAAATGAGGCTGCATGGCCAGTAAATCATATCGATGCAGAGCTAGTGTGAAGTCCACCTCGTCCCATGTACGTACATAGGGACTGGCATATAGCAGACTAAGGCAGGTAACACCGGCTATAACCGCAGCTGCAAAAAGCGCCATTACTAGCGCGTTACGTGTCATATGCTCGGTTCATCTCGATGCATCTGGATAGTGGCTTTACGCTTGCGGGAGACGGGACGTCTCATTTCTTTGTAGATCGCCGGAAGCACAGAAGACACATACTGTCTGAATTTGATGAAGGATTGGCCTTTGGTTCGAACCTGGTACGATATCGGAATCTCCTCCAATCGGTAGCCCTGACGAACCAGATTAATCGTGAGGACCTGGGCGTAGTTATAGTCATGGATAATGGCGGCATTCTCCATGGCATCGCGTGAGAATCCGCGCATCCCTGACTGGCCGTCATAAATCCACCTGCGCAGCAATATAGCCTGCAGCAATGTAAAGGTATAGTTGCCTAAGCGGCGATGCAGCTTCATCCCTTGAATGTGGCCTTTGAAGCGTGAGCCAAAGGTGTAGTCCGCGCGCCCGCTGATTATGGGCGCAAGGACGTCCGGGATTTGTTCCGGCGGATACTCATTATCCGCATCGATCATTATGCCAATGTCGCCGCCGAGCTGGCAGCATTGCTTCAGCCCTTCGCGAACGGCTGCGCCGAGCCCTCGATTGTGCGGGAACGACACAATGTGGTCGGCCCCCGCATCGCGCGCTACTTGGACGGTGCGGTCCTTGGACCCGTCGTCGATCACGAGCACTTCCACCTCATACTGCGGGTGGAAATCTCTCGGAACGCGGGCAATGACCCCGCTGATATTTTCTTCTTCATTATGTGCAGGCATGAAAACGATAATTTTTTTCTTAGTCATGATGCTTTATAGCCTCCGTTAGAACAGGTCCGCGACTATGGCTTGGGAAGGGTGCTCCCAGTAAGTAAGCCAGCGTCGGCGCCATGGATACGAGTGAATGCTTCTCATCAATACGACGGCCCGCTTCGATGGTTGGACCATGCAGGAAGAATGGCACATAACGCTCGCCTTCGTCGAGATGACCATGCCCGCCAATACCGTCTGCCTGCCCGTGATCAGCACAGATGATCAATGTCGTATTCGCCATCATCCCACGCTTTTCGAGCCAGCCGACGAACTCTTCAATGAGTTGATCTGCTTCGGCGATCTTTTGCGTGTAATCATCGTAGAGAACGCCTCGACTGTGCCCCGTTTGGTCAACCCCAATCAACTGGGCTACGAGTAAGTCCGGATTTTGTTCCGCCATAATCTTCTTAGCTCGTTCTATGATATTGCGATCCGCAACATCGTTATGCATGACAGCCGTCACACTCTCTACGTCATCTCCCATGGAGTCGATTAAGTGTGCGATCCCCAGCAAACGCCCTTTTTTCCCCACTTTACGAAGTGAATCGAAAATACTCTCTACCCGAATACCGAGCCTCCACACCATATTGGAGCGAATGCCGTGCTCGCGAGGATACGTTCCAGTAAACATTGAAGAGAAGCAGACAACTGTACGCGCCGGATAGACGGTCTCCATTTGCGCATATTCAGTGCCTTCTGCTCTCAATTTCTTCATAAATGGTGCATGTGCTTCCTCAAAGCGCTCTTTGCGCATACCGTCCACAACAATAACGATAACCTTCTGGTTGAGAGCTTCTCCGCCTGCTTGCACAGTACTTGAATCTCGTGTATAGGTAGGAATTTCAGCTGGCTTCCAATCGAATAAGTACCGGTGTAGAATAAATGCGTAAATCAATAAGCCAACCGCAAATAGCAGCCCCGTTCCCACATCAGCAGAAACACCCGCCTCAAACTGACGATAATAATGACTCCATACGAATAACAGCAACAAAAACTTAGGCATCTGCTCCTGTGCATTCCCGCTCGTTGAGTCACTATTCTTGAGGACAAGCTTCCAGAAGCGTGTGAAATTCCACCATGTCGTACCAATTCTTAAGTGATAGTAAAACGTGCCCCAGAAATAAATCGTGAAGAAGAAAAACAATCCTAGTGCCAGCACATATAGCGAGAAATCATTTCGTTCCCAAATCAGAAGTGCAGCAATAAGCGGCAGCCACAAATAATTTCGTAAGAAGAGCGGGAAATCGAAGCAATAATAGAGTACAAATAGAGGCATGGTTATCACCAACCCTAGACCTGCCGAACTCCAAAAGCTAGGATCAGACCACACGCCGATATGGTAAAGCAGGAAAACGCCAACAACGAAGATAGGTGTAAATGGTTTCCCCTCGTTCAATAAGTTCCAGCAGCGAGCTGCAACGATTTCAAAGGATGATGCTTTTTTCATATTAATCTTCCTTCCGCACTTTGCTATGTAATGGTGACTTGGATCGACTTGTAACTCGGCCCATCCATTCTTTCATTTCCCGCCAACGCAGCGGCATCCGCAACAGGGAATAGCCGCCTAACGCATAGGCAAATAAAAATTTGAACGTATGCGATAAAAGCGCCGCTCTATACGCTTCCTTCCCATCTACACCCAGTAGGACCAATGAGCCGCTCATCGTGCTTTCATAGGTGCCGATGCCCCCTGGTGTGATATGAAAGATTTGTCCAGCAATTGTCATACTATTGGCCCAAACGAGAGAAATACTCCCCAGCTGCAAACCTATTATTTGGGCAACTGCAAAAATAACACCCGCTTCCAGCACCCAACTTAGCGTGATTAGACTTAGAATAATAAACCCTTTGCCCGAAAGCATTTTCATCTGAAAATTGGCTGAATGTTTGGCGATAAATGGTATTCTTCGAATGACAGGCAAGTAGTGTGCAGTTGCGAGTATCACCGTGCCGCTTGCCAGCAAGATCACCCATATCCATGAAGAAGGCAAACCCATGCGGACGATACCTATGCCCCCAATGCCTGCAAGCACCAGCATATCGAGCAGACGCATAACGGCGACGGAATGCAGCGCGTCTTCCCAAGACTTCCCGCCATTTTTCATTAATAAGCCTGTACGAACACCATCACCCACCTTAATCGGAAGCAAGTGGTTTACAAGCAAGCTATAGCTAATGGCATGAAAATAAACCGCGAATTTAACCTCTTGTCCCGTGTACATACGCCACGCTGACGCTTTGAGAAGAAAGGAAGCCAGGTAGATGACAATCATGAAAACCAACCACTTCGGTTGATGGAAAAGCTGCTCTACATCGCGGAGCCATTCCTTGGAATCGAACCATTGCCATGTTAAGAAAATAGAACAAACGACCAAAAAAATCGCTATGAAACGTACAAATTGTTTCTTTGTTAGCATAAGTGTCGAGACCTTCTTTTACACAAATCTATTTCGTAAGAGTGATAATCGTAGGCAAGAAGGCAAATAATATTGATAATCATTATCGATTCACTCAGTCCTATTTTACTACCCTGCTTCGAACTGTCAATTGCGATTTTTAAAAACTCTGTTTTGAATTGGTTCCTCCTAATATGGCGCAATATCATGCGAATGGCGAGAGTATCCTCAAAGTGCGGACTTTGGCAACAAAAAAATGCTTAAGTGTTGACTTCAGTTAGTCAAACTTAAGCACTATTGGTAATAATCTAATCATAAACTTCTTCTTAATATTGTCTCGGATAAATTGAATTTTTCGAAAGACTCATTCCTCAGATAGATAATTTAGTTTTTTGATTAAGTTTCTCTTAAGCTGCCATCTTTTCCTAACCCTTCACTGCACCGTCCATGATGCCTGATATTAACTGCTTTTGGAATAGAAAAATGATCACGATTAATGGAATGACACTTATGACAGAGCCAGCCATGATTAACTCATACGGTGTCTTCGGCCCGGATTCCAATGCTCGGATTGCAACCGAGATGACTTGATTTTTAGGTGAGCGTAAAATGATCATGGGCCACAGGAAATTATTCCATTGGTTAACAAAGAAGATAATACCCAAGCTAGCAAAAGCTGGTTTTAAGTTTGGCACAATCATTTTAAAGAAAATGCCATATTCCGAGCATCCATCCACCCTAGAAGACTCCAACATTTCATTATGGATGCTGGCACAATACTGCTTCATGAAGAAAATACCAAACGCATTCGCTATACCCGGCAGGATGATTCCCCATAAGCTGTCTACCAAGCCTAATTTACGATACATGACAAACATCGGAATTAAGATCGATTCTGTCGGAACCATCATCGAGGCTAAAACGATGGCAAATAAAATACCCTTACCCTTGAACTGGTACTTGGCATAGGCGAATCCGGACATCGTACAAAAGAGTAATGTACCTGCAGTATAGATGCTTGTTGCAACAATACTATTAACCAGAACACGCCCAAACTGCTTTTCCTGAAATAAGGTTGTAAAGTTCTCCCAATGAATGGTGGTTGGCACCCAAACAGGCGGATTTATGAAGATTTCACTTTTATGCTTAAACGCCGAACTGAACATCCAGAACAGAGGAAATAGCATGAGCACAGCGCCTACAGCAAAAAGTAGGAACATCCCCCATACGAGGTAAGGACTTGGTGCCATCTCACTTGTTGTTCGTACCTTCGCTGGTGATACGGGCACTCCTGCAGTTCGAATGGTTTTGCTAGTCATCGTCAATCCCCCATTAATCCTTAGTATCAAATAATCTAAGTTGAAGCAGCGTAAGTCCCAGCATCAGAATAAAATACGCCACCGAGATGGCCGACGCGTAGCCAAAATAGAAATTTTGGAAGCTTTCTCTGAAAATCAGAAGAATGGTCGTCAGTGTCGCATCTATCGGTCCACCTTTGGTTAGAATTAACGGTTCTGTATATAAAGAGAAAGATCCGATTGTCGACAATACGGTGCAGAAGATGATGATCTTTTTCAACAGAGGCAACGTAATAAAGAAAAAAGTCTGAATCGGGCTTGCGCCATCAACCTTAGCCGCTTCGCTCAGATCTTGCGGAATATTTTGAAGCCCCGCAAGCAGCAGCAGCATATTATAACCAGTCCAGCGATATAAGACCATAACAACCAGTGACACTCTCGCTGGGCCTGGCGACTCCAGCCACGGAATACCCTCTTTCACAATCCCTAACTGCGTTAGGATACTGTTTAACAAGCCGTCATGTGTGTTTAACATGATAAAAAATACGAAGCTGATCGCGACCACAGAGGTAATATTGGGAATGAAAAATACGGTACGAAAAAATCCCCTGAGTTTCATCCATCTTTGATTTAAAAAGACAGCGAGAATCATCGCAATGAACAGCATGATGGGCACTGACATCCAGAATATGAGAAGGCCATTCCAAAGGGTCAACCAGAAGGTTTCGCTTGAAATTAACTCCTTATAGTTAGCCAAACCAACGTAGGTTTTCACTCCACTTCCATTCCAATCCATGAAGCTTAGATAGATGGAATAGCCAAAGGGATACATCATGAAGATGGCGAAAAACAGGAAAAAAGGAGCAATGAATACATAGGGAGCTGTTCGGTACTGGAACTGCCAGATCTGGTTTCTCATCATCGTCCACCTCTGTAATAGATGCAATGGAGCGGTGCTCCATTGCATCTTTCTGTAATTTATAGTCTATTGGTCTACTGCCGTTTCGTTTTTTGCTTCAGTTGATCAGCTTTATCCTTAAACACTTCATCAACCGTCTTATTTTTCAAGAAGATCTGTGCGAATGCATCTTGGATCATTTGATTCGCAACTGGGAAATCCTTGGTGTAGGCTTGTGGCTTCACTTGCTTAACTGCTTCTGTAAACAATTGCCGTACAGGCTGGTTGTTGAAATATGGAACTGGCTCTTTAAAAGCCGGGTCACTATAAGTGGTTTCTAGAGATGGAAACAATCCGCCTTCTTTTAGCATTTTCACCTGCGAGTTGTCTTGACCTAGTACAAACTGAATCAACTTCCAGGATTCTTCCGGATGTTTACTTCTTTTATTAATCGCCAGATTGGAACCACCGTCGTTCGCACTTCCGTATTGATCATTCGCTGACCATTTCGGCATTGGCGCTACACTCCATTTGCCTTTGGCATCAGGAGCGATCCAATTTTGAAGCAATCCGTCAAACCAAGAAGCACCTACGATCGTAGCGACTTTTCCATCTTTGATCCCATTTAACCACGCTTCAGCCCAAGGCTCAGCATCATATACATAACCTTGCTTGGTTAGATCCACATAATAGTTCGCTACTTCTTTCACTTCTGGCGTGTCTAGCGTTACCTTGCCTTGACTATCGAAATACCACAAGCCACGCTGCCACATCATCGTCTCGAAGAAACGGCTGTTGGATTTGGTTTTCGAATCGCTAATCATAGCTGCGCCAGTCTTGTCTTTGACAAGTTTAGCGGCATTCTTGAAGTCTTCCCACGTATTGATTTTCTCAGCAACCTGTTTAGGATCAGTCGGCAGCCCTGCTTGTGCAAACAGGTCATTTCGATAGAACATGACAACAGGACCACTATCCCAAGGCATCGCATATTGCTTATTATCCTTCGTTGCATCTGCCCATTTATAAGCATTCATTTTGTCTTTATACGGCTTCACTTTGTCCGTTATATCCAACAGACCGTCGACATCCACCATTTGCGCGAGATTACTTGTCTCTACGGCAAGCACATCCGGCACTTGATCACCGCTGCTTGCAGCAATGAGAAACTTTTGATATAAGTCGCCTGACTTCATAATTTGTAATTCGACATCAATATTCGGGTTCGCTTGTTTAAATGCAGGCAAATTGAGTTCCAACTGCTTCTGATTTTCTCCCCATGTCCATAAAACTAACTTTACTTTTTCACCTGCTGTAGCTTTCTGAGTGGCAGCCGTACTCACTTGTGGTGATGGTGCCGCCGTATTTTCTGTTGATTTACTATCTCCACAACCGCTTACAATTGTAGAGAGCACCATAGCAGATACCAGCGTTAATCCCAACTGCTTTTTCATTCTGTAGACCTCCCAAGTCATTGTTTATTTACAACCTAAGTGTAAGACAATTGAAAACCCTTTCAAACCTCGAAATGTCTGATCAGGAGTATCAATGTGTCATAGAAAAACACCCACCAAGCTGAGTGATTCCAGCTCTTGGGTGTCTTTATGTCCGATTAGTTATCTTGTTTTTGTTGTATCCGATATTCCGTCGGGGTAACCCCTGTGCTCCGCTTAAACCATTTGAAAAAGTGCTTATAATCCGACATACCCACCCGCTCTGAGATTTCACTAATTGTCCAATCCGTGATTCTTAGGAAATGCTTCACTTGCTCCAGCTTGCGGTTACTGACATAATCAATGAAATTCTCACCGATTACTTTCTTAAAAAGAGAACTAAAGTGTCCCCTACTGAGGCCAACATAACCAGCTACATCCGTCGAGCTTATATTCCTATCTAGGTGCTCATTCATATATTGAATTGCTCGCAAAATCGCGTCATCATTCATTTCGGTCTTCAAGACATGTTGAACTTCTAGCTTCAACGCTAAGTAACCAGCAGTGACAGCACCAGTCCAATCTTCGATATTTCGCATGGGGCCACGCTCGAGCCATCGCATATTTGGATGGTGCGGCAGCATGAGTGCAAGCTTTGAGATGACACGGCCTCTAGTTCTCTCCTCAATAAATAGAAAGGTAAAGGGCCCGACACGTAAGACTTCCGAGTTATCCATTGGCACTAGTCCTATTTGCAGATCAATCTGATCTTCATCATGAATGATAAACAAGATGCACCCTGATTCAAGCATCCAACGCCACTCTTTCGTGAGCAACTGTACCATGCTGGACGTTTCCGAATAGCCCCTCTCGTTTGTAATCCATCCTTTAAATGCTTCCTGCTTATCTGTTTCTCGCAACGGTTGCTGCGCTTGATCGAACTCCTGTCGAAACTGTGCCAAATATTCTTCAAATTCCTGATCATGAAAGGTTGTCTTCAGAATATAACCAGAAGCACCATAGCGCATTCCTTTCTGTGCATAATGAAATTCACTATGACAGCTTAGCAGCAAAACCTTCGTTTCAGGAAAACTCTCTTTAATTTTTCGTGTAAGCTCAATCCCATCCAATTCGGGCATGACAATATCCGTAACAACAAGATCTGGACGATGCTGAACCATCTCTTCAAGCGCCAAAGCGCCATTCGCCGTATCCGCGACAACTTCCATGCCGTATTTGGACCAATCCACCGTCACTCTCAGGGCTTGTCGAACAAGCCGCTCGTCGTCTACTAAAAGCACTTTCATCGCTCTACTAACCACGTGGTTTCACCTCAATTGGACTTTTCAATCGGATCAGTGTTCCTTCTCCAGGTGTAGAAATCACCGTTATCCCGTACTCCTTACCGAAATGTAAGATATATTTCTGATTCACATTATACATTCCTGCGCCACCTCGACCTTTTGCCGAAAAGTTGGGGAGATTAACATCGGGGAAGCGATCCGCATGAATGCCTTTCCCGTTATCTTGAAGTTCGATCACCATTTCCGCTCCTTGCTGCTGAACGCGAAGAAGGATGGTACCTTCCCCATCCGTAAAGGCATGGAAGAAAATATTTTCTAGCAGCGGCTGCAATGACATTCGCGGTATAAGCTGTTTCTCTAACCCAGGAGCTATGATTTTATTGAATTGAAATACGTCTCCAAACCGATGCTTCTGAATAAGTAAATAATGATTAATCAATTCTAATTCATTTTCTAACGGGATCAGTTCCTGGGTATTATCTAATCCATTGCGAAGTAATTCTGTGAGATGTACCATCATATCGTGAATATCATGTTGCTTCTCCAAAAGGGCTTTCCATTGGATTAAATTTAGCGTATTAAACAACAGATGAGGGTTAATCTGATAATGGAGCGCTCGTAATTCGGCTTCCCTTTTTAACGATTCCGTATGGGTTACTTCGATAAGCAACGATTGAACCTCTTCCACCATATAGTTGAAATTATGACTTAAATTCGCAAGTTCATCACTGGAAGTCACTTTGGTTTGAACGGATAAATCGCCTTTGGCTACCTTATGGATTGCACGATTGAGTCTCTTTATTCGCCTCGTGATGTGGTTGGAGAACAATTCAGACAACACTAAGGATAACAGCATAGCGCCAATGACCACCGTAAGCGTGTATTTCTTAATAATTTCAGATGAAAGATAGAAGTTCTTATTGGGCACCCTGACTTCCATGTTCCAATCACTAGTGATTAATTGACTCTTCCATATGATGTCATCCTGATTTTCCTTATAAGACTCTGACATATAGATGATCTTACCGTCATAGTTCGTAATTTTTAAGGCGGAGTGGATATCTCTTTCAAAACTTTGAATTAAATTAAGGATATGTTTGGCATCCATGTCTATCAGTAATCGTGCACTTGAATTCATCATACTCGTATTCTTCACTTTGAGAAAAAGGCTGATTACAGGTCCGTTGAGCAGGCTATCATTAAAATAGTAATCTGGTTTATGAAATCCTAGCCACTGCTTGCCCAAGCGATCTTCAGACCATAAAGGCTTTTGTAATAAATTCGCAAATTGTTTCGTATTGAGCGTGTTCGTTCCGTACACTTTTCCTAAATCTGTGATTAAAAAGATACCTTTCACGTCCCCGTTATGATGGGCCCGCAAGAAATTAAAAAGCTCGTTCTCTACAAGCAAATCCTCGTAGGTACCACCCGCCTGTCCATCCATAAAACTCTGTTTGGTTCTCATCGCATAATTAATAACATCGTCAGATATACTGCTCATTTGTCTGAAATTCATATCCACCAATTCACTGAATTGCTTAACTGAATATTCACCATAATCCCCAAATTGCGTATTAACAATCGCAGAGGAGCGGCTATATGACAAATACCCCATAATGAGCAAGGGAATAACAGATGTAGCTAAGAAAAATAGGAGAAGCTTGATATGAATACTTTTTCTAGGGAAATCCATTATCTTTTGAAACATACCTGTGTCTCCTTACGAAAAAAAGCCTAGTAAGCGCTTTAAAAGTAGTAGTTATAGACTATAAGGAGAAGTGAACTTTGTAAAGGCAAGAAAGGTAAATAAAAAAACGATGACGAGCCAAGGGGATCATGGGCATTCCCTTTTCAATAACATGAGAAATTAAATAGCCCTACGATTTCTCGTAAGGCCCATTTCAATTCATAAATTCATTTTTCAATAATTATTTCCAATAATTCAACAATGTTAGACGCCTTCAACAATCCAGATGGAACCAGCTTATAAGCCATCGAAAATGCATCCCCTTCCGTAATCCAATGCTCAGGGCCATAAGCTTCCGAATACACAGGGACTAAATGCAAAGGACCAAAGGTGTTTCTGCGGGTCAGAATAACATCCAACTCGATGTTAACTGTTTCTGCTCTTAAATCTGCCTCTACATATGCCGTTATGTCAGCTGAATAAGGCTGCCAAGCAATCAATGTCGATTCGCCATTCTTGGCTCTGACTTTTGCGCAAGCACCTTCAAATCCAGGAAGTGAGAGTTGTACTTTCCGATTGTCTGCAGCAGAGTTCCTTACAACCTCCCCAAGACTTAGCTTATAAGTAACTGTCCCAGAATAAAAGGGCAATCCCTGTTGCGTTAGGTCACCTATCGTAATTTGCTCTGGAAGAACGCTTAGGATTTTTCTGGTTCCCATCAGTTGAATACTAAACTCGCCAATGAGATAAAGTGCCTCCAGGTCAATTCCCTGATGAAAGTCTGTACTCAGTTCAATCGTATTGACTCCGTTTAGAAAATATTCCGCGGGTATGTGGATTCGCTTAAAGCATTTATCGACCCACCAACCCTCATCCCCATTACTGTCCACGCTATGTCCATTAAAGAGGATTGTAAAATTCTCCGGATGCTCTAGCACTAATTCTACTTTTTGCTTAGGCAGGTCCTTTACTTCAAAATCAAAGCATAAAGTAAGCCGCCCTTTATGATCATAAGTACTTTTCTGCGCATACCACGGCTGAACCATGTTCCCGGCTCGATAATCAAGTCCGAACTCTTTCCTTACATAACGATCGACTTTAAGGATCTCCAATTCATCCTGCCAAGCTCCATCATTCAGGCGGAATCGCGCTAAATCCAACACACAGACATTAGGCTCGCTCAATGCATACTCAAATGGACCGTCCAAGGTTTCAATTATTCTTTCGGCATGTTGTAATTTATCCGTAACTCCCTCATGTTCTTCCGTTGTAATCACATACATATGTTCACCCGACGCCGGGAAGTCAGCACTAAATTCAAGTAATCCATTCTTGTGCTCTGTTGTTATACTTGACTTTGCCCCCATGACACAGCACCATTCCTGGACATATCCATTACTCGTTATTTGAATTCTCACATTCGTATAGGCTTTCTCACGATTCACATTGATGATAAACACATATTTGTTCTCTCCGTCCACACGGATATGGCAGAACAGATCTTCCATATTCTCTCCAGTGATCCCGTCTAACGCTTTTATCCGGATACCAACCGCAGGTTCACACGCTTTAACTACCTCTTCCCTCACAAAAGCAACCTGCATCGCCTCTTTCGCAAAACTTTTGACTTTCTCTGAGGGGACTGCATCCAGATAAGCTGATGCTTCACCTGCAAAAATAACTTTGCCGCCCGCATGCTGAAACTGCTGCAAGATCTGTAAGGTTGTCGAACGCATGGTTGTCATTCCACTAACAAGAACAGCTTTATACACCGCTTCTCCAACATAGAGAACTGGTGTTCCATCAGGATTGGTATCTAATCTATACAACCGCTTTAACATATCTTCATCACCATAATCAAAATCCAACTGAGAACCGGAAAGCATATGGAATAAAGCTGCATAATGATTCTCTAGTTCCTTCACAGCCGTGGAGTTGGGACTCAATGTGTTTGACCATCCAGGGTACACTTGGCACCATACACTTTCAACCGGATTCAACACCAGAATGTCGCAGGACGGCTTCCCCTGATTGAGCATCCAACCAATTCTTGAGAAATACGTTTCTACATGGCTATATTCCTGCCACCAGGCCGATTGATGCGATATGCTTGCAGGGTAATCCCTTTTCGATTCTCCTTCCATGGTGTACCAAGATAAATGGTGGCAGCGTAAGTTAATGCCAAATAGCGCTTGCCAATCTCCGATCGATTTATGTGCTTCCAGAGGCATCTGCCAGCCCGTGCAGCCATAAAGCTCAGACAGCAGCCATTTTCGGCCTAATTGACGGGCTGCGGACTGTAGTTGTTTGGCTATCCAATAGTTGTTGTTGCCTTCCGTCAGCACATCAATCCCGGGATATTCCATATGCTCGTAATAGCGCATAACAGAACCTGACATCGCCGTTTGGGCCGTGAGATTATCCTCATGCAGGACATGTCCGGTCAATATTAAATCATTCTTTCTGCACCATTCATCCATCGGTTTAGCAAAGTTGTCAAGGAACATCATCTGGAGCAACTCCACATAGTGCCATTTCACTTGAGAAACAGCATGTCCTTCCTTCTGGAGAAACAGTTCCGGCAATCGATCAGTCAGATCACAGCCAAATAACTCGTTAAACTCCTCGAATAAACGATAGGTCCAAGGCGCATGCCATTCCTTGTTTTCATTGTTGATACCAAATCCATCCATGATCTGCCCACGGTGTGGTTCATCTGTGAAAATGCCTTTAATCGATTTCCCAAACTTATCCCCGCAGGCTAGCTTGTATTTATCATGGGTTAGTTGCAAGAAATATTCAGTAGCTTCGCGATTTAATGTGTCGACGTAAGTAAACCCGTTGTAGAAGCTTTCCTTCTCCATTTCAACAACCGTAAAGATTAGGATGCTCTGATCTTTCAATTCCTTCAATTCCTCGGATGAAGCCTGTGGCTCCAACCTTTTGCAATCATAGAAGGCCAAGCCTTCCAGCCTGCATGAGAACGCAGCGATCCAATCATCTTTCCAGACATAATCCTTGGCATCTATAATATCCAGCCTGATGAACTTCATTCGATATTTAGGCTCTTGGGTCACCATGCCTCCAGCCGTTCCACTGGGCCAACGATCTTCATCATACAGCCAAGCTTCCATCCCGAGCGCTTCAGCTTCGTCCGCACACCTATTAATTAATTCAAACCATTCTTCACCCAAATACTCGGTTGCAAGCCCCGTTCGGGAATGCATAAAAAAACCGCCAAATCCCATTTCCTTAAACACATGAATTTGCCTTAACATCTCTTCACGTTCCAGAATGCCATTCCATGACCAGAATGGTTTCCCTCTATATGCAGCACCTGGCTCCAAAAATTTATCATATAGCTGTTTCATTAATAACGAACCTCCACCACAATCTTACCTATCCTTTTACAGCACCCGCTGTCATGCCTTCCACGATGTATCTTTGTGCAATCGCATACGCTGTGATTGCAGGTAAGGTTGACATCAATAATACGCTGAAAACTTTTTCCCACGCGGTGTTGTACATCGAATTAAATACATAAACCATCATCGGGAGTGTATATTGACTTGAGCTCTTCAGATAAATAAGTGGACCGACAAAATCGTTCCAAATCCCCAAAAAACTAAGAATGAAAGTCGTTGCAACAATAGGTGTAAGCTGTGGAAGTATAAGAAAAAAAAACAACCGCAACACCTTAGCGCCTTCCATAATGGCCGACTCATCCAGCTCCCTAGGGACGGTTTTAATAAATCCGGTCATCAAGAATACAGCGATTGGCGCTCCTCCAGCAATGTAGATGAGTTCTAGTCCTGCGAAAGTTCCATAGAGTCCAATAGATTTCAGTGTATATATGGTAGGAATCAAAAATCCGGAAGGAATGATACCGAACACAAAATAATTATAAGTAAACTTCGTCACAGATGACTGTCTTCGATCTATGATAAACGCAGTAATGGAGGCCATCAGTAGAAGAATAAGAACGCTTGATAATGAAATAAAAGTACTGTTCTTCAAGCCCAGTAGGATATTGGCTTCTTTGAATACCTTCACATAGTTGTCAAAATGCAGACTTGTAGGCAATGAGAAATTCAGCAGAGCTGCTTCTCCAGGTGACTTCAGAGAATTGAGCAAAGCAAAGTAAAAAGGAAGCATGATGCCGATGCTCAATACAATCATTACTGCTTCACTAAGCCCTAATACGATGTTGCGACTTTTTTTAATCTTCATTATAAATGTACCTCATTTTTTCTTAGCAGCTTCAGCATAGGAAATGTAAGCAGGCAAACGATCATGAATAATACCAAGCTCATCGCTGTTCCATACGCATACAATTTATTACCAAACTGAGCATAGACCAAGGTATTAATGACATGTGCCTGTTTTCCTGTTAGCAGATACGGAAGATCGAACACTTTTAAACTGCCTACAAGCGACATGACCATGTTGATCGTTATCGCAGGAGCAATTAATGGAAGGGTAATATTGCGAAAAGATTGCCAAGGGCTTGCTCCATCGACTCGCGCAGCTTCCTTTAAATCACCCGGTATCGTCTTTAAGCCAGAAAGATAGATCGTGGCATTAAACCCCAAAAACATCCATATATTAATCGCGCTGATGGAATAAATGTTAATATTCCGATCCGTTAGCCAACCTCGAATGAAATCAGCCATGCCAAAGTTGATAAGAACCTGGTCAAAAGGCCCATCTGGATATAAAATGGCAGAGAACGTAAAAGCGATGATTAATGGACTAAATATACAAGGAAGAAAAAAAGCACTTCGGATAAACCCTTTAAATTTAAACGGTAGATTAAACATGAGTGCAAGCATCAAACTAAGGATATTGATGAAAATCATGACGGTAATGGCATACTTGAATGTATTGGCAAATGCACTACCTTCATCGCCAGATAATCCCATCAGTTTAATTTGATCTAAAATGTTTCTGAACTGATACAATCCCACAAAGTTTACTTTGAATATACTTTCACTTGTTGCCGTCCAATCCGTAAATGACATACATAAGCCCATTATGGCCGGAAACAAAGATAACACAGAATAAATGATTAATAACGGCAACATAAAGATATAGGAGTAATATCGCTTAGTCATTATGCCGAAACCCCCTCTGTTAAAGAGAAGAGTAACCACATTTACTCTGGCCCACTCTTCTCTGACATTTAGTATGATTTAAAATCCAGTAATTTTATTATCTTTACCTGATTTGATATAGCCTGCTTGCGTTTCCTGCAGTGCCTTATCTACGGGTTTGGCTCCAAGGATGACGCCTGCTAAATCAAAACCAACATTGAGTCCTGGTGTTATCAGGTTGGAATAGAACGGTACTGTTTTACCTGCTTCAAAGGATTTCACCAAATCGCTTGTTCCCGGATTCAGATCAGCTTTAACGCCTTTATACGGAGGAAGCGCTTTTAATTTACCGTAGTAGCCATTCAGTATGTCATCTGAAGTAAAGAAATTAAAGAAGTCCTTCTCTGCTGCTTCATTTTTCCCCTTCGTAATGGACATCCCGATGCTTAGATCAATAGGAACTACCGAATTTTCATCCCAAGGAAGTGGAAACATGCCGATAAATTTCGCTGAATCAGGAAACTTCTGCAGAGCGGCTGGGATTAAATTATCAACCTGCACGACCATTGCCGCTTTGCCTTGCCCAAAAGCAGCAACTTCCATATCGTAAGTGGCGGAAGCAGCATCCTTATTCATGTAACCTTTAGCAAAAAGTTCTTGATGTCTGCTTAGCAGCTTTTTAGCTGCTTCCGATTTGGTAAAATCGAATGTACCCGCATTTATCTGATCAATAAAACCTTTTTTGGTAAACTCATTAGCAAAACCGATGAAATTATACAATAATGGCGGCCAGCTATCCTTAATACCTTCAAAGATTGGGGTAATACCTGCTTGTTTTAATTTCTCACATACAGCCAAGAATACATCATAGGTTTTAGGAATCTCAATACCATTTTTAGCAAAAATGTCTTTATTGTAGATAACGCCGGCACCATTAAATCCACCGACAGGTATTTGATAGAATTTCTTGTCTGACTTCAGCCAAACTCCGTCTTTCGTGATGGGATCTGATAATTTCTTCATGAATGGCTCATTCGTTAAATCCACCAGCAATTTTTCAGCATTCATATTTCGGAGCCAAGTTGGATTCGTGTAACTAAATACGATGTTCGGTAATTCGTTTACCGCTGCTTTTGTCGTGACCGCATCATTAAATGCCTGCCCGCCGGGTGTGACTTGAATGTCTAATTTATTGCCTGATTTCTTCTGATATTCGTCAAATACCCACTTAATCGGCTCATCATACCAGTCTTTACTGATAATCACACTTAATGTAACGCTTTCATTTTTCTTCGCTTCAGAGGTTGCCTTTGCTTCTGTGGAAGCTTGAGCGGGTGATGAGGAGCTTGAACTTGTAGGCGTACTGCTGCCGCAAGCGGTGAAGACAATCGCCATGAGTGAAGCAAGACTGACAGTAAATAATTTCTTTTGTTTTCTTTGCATCTGTAAACCCTCCATTTTTTATGTTTAAGGTCAAGACCAACCCTTGCTTAAAGTATATGAAGAATAGCTGCATATCTAAATGGAGGATATCAACTTGCCGTTTGGATTATTCTGCAGCGCTTACATTTGCGTATTTTCTGCCCTGAACTCGGTCGGCGCCATGCCTGTTATGGATTTAAACACCCGGCTAAAATAATATTGATCACTAAAACCGGTAATTTCGGCAATTTCCTTCAACATCACATCAGGGTACTCCTTCATATAGCGCTTGGCTTTTTCTATTCTCAATTTAATGAGATAGTCGATAGGGGAATCACCTGAATACTTTTTGAAAATCTTGCCTAATTGGGATTCGGTAATGCCAAATAACTCTGCGGTTTCCGGCAGGGATATTTTCCGATCCAGATTATGAACGAAATATTCCGCTATGCGATTCGTCAATTGCTGATAGTTCGTAAGATCGACTTTTCCATCTGTGCCAAAGAGCTGATCGATGAGCTTTAGAAATTCAACACGAATACTATCCATCTGATTGTTCTCTAGAAATAGCTTTTCAATATCCTCTTCGAAATAAAGCGAGGGGCTTTTCAAAAGAACACCGCTATTCTGACAAATAATTCGAATCACATTCTTTAAATTGATCTCCAAATTTCTCTTTGGCATGGAACCATTGATCCAAGCATCCAATGTTTTGACCAATTCACTTTTTACCAATTTGCTTTGGCCATTCTTGCAGAAAAAGATCAGCTTTTTCTCCAGCTCCGAATGATGAGCTATCCATTCCATGCCCAAATCGTCTTGTTGCAGCTCAAATAACACTTGATTGCTACCTACAACAGCTCTCGCATGTACGATTTGCCTTAATTTCTGCACGGTCCCGGCGACTTGAACATTCTTCACTTCAGCCTGCTCGAAAGCAATAGTTACATATTCGGAAGTATGGTTAATCTTATGCAAGATTTGTTTTGCGAGTATGGCGAGGTTTCGTTCACTTTGAACATGCCAATTCATGACGACTATGATTTCATTAGGAAATTTACCTTCAAGAATCCAATAATTAGGTTCTAAAGTGGGGCTGCTCGCTTGTAATATACCGTCCAGATCCAGTTGTTGGATGAACCTTTGCATGTTATCGCAATACGCTCTTGTGTCGGGAAAATGGTTTAATGGGTTATTGATACATAGACACATCAAGCCAAATGTCTCTTCATGAAAACTATCCAGCATAGAGCTGTCACCATTGGAATGGATGACTTTATTTAAAACATAGGCACAATGTTGATGTCTCTTATCTCTTAGTTTAATTTTAATTTTGGCAAGCACATGAGCCAAATCTTCGGATGACAACGGTTTCAGTAGATAGTCCTCGACGCCTAGTTGCAAGGCTTGTTTGGCATATTCGAATTCCTCGTATCCGCTTATGATGACGCAAGTCAGATTTAGGCCGCTCATTCTTAACTTCTTGATCAGATTCAGGCCATCTACAATGGGCATTCTTATGTCGGTAATCAGCAAATCTGGCTGTAAGCGAATGATCTCGTTGTACGCATCCTCGCCATTGAAAGCTTGTCCAACCACTGCAAAATCGCCATCCAATTCGTGAACCTTCTTCACGATACTTCTTAATAAAGGCGGCTCATCTTCTGCAACAAATACATGAAATTTCACCTAAATATCCCCCTTTTTGATCGTATATGGCTTTGTATGCACCTAATTCGCATCCTCAAATGATCCTCCGAAAGTGACAGAAAACCCGCCATTCTCATTGTTTTCCAGTTTGAAATAGAATGAATCCCTATACATTAACTTTAATCGCTTGAGTGTGTTCGTTAATCCCAGACCTGATTCGGCGGTGCTATCACTTTCCATCACGTTCAAATTATCATACTCTGCTACTTCTTTGCTTATTTCTTCAAGCTTGTTTACTGCCATACCACACCCGTTATCAGCAACGGTTATCGTCCAACTGCCATGAGCCACCCTGCCATAAATTGAAATTTTCCACGGTGGCCTGCTTTCACTGAAGCCATGGTTTATGCAATTTTCAATTAAGGGCTGCAGGACTAGCTTAGGTACAAGGATTGCCAACATTTCTTTGGGAAGTTCAACATCGTATACCAGATGCTCTTCGTAGCGGAATTTCATCAACGCTAGATAATGACTCATATAATCAGCTTCATGCTGCAAATTTGTTTGTAAATCTGTAAATTTGGTGACATATTTAAGCATCGAGGACAATTTTCTGCACATATCAGACACATGGTTCAGACCACCTTCCTCACTTGTAACGGCAATTACAGAGAGGGTGTTATAGAGAAAATGGGGGTTCATCTGCGCCTGTAAAGCCATCCAGTGAGCCTTCGCTTCCTTGGATCGCGCCTCTATATTCTCATTCATGGCTGTATGGAGACGGAGCCGAACATCATTAAAGGCCGAATAAATTTCGGTGACTTCTTCGATACCGGATTCCAACCTGGGGTTATCCGATTCTTTCATTAAGTTGGTCATATCTGATTTTTTAATATATCTGTGCAGCAGTTTCATTGGATACGTGATACTTCTTGAGGAAAAGTAGGCAAATAGTAAGGTTGCAGCGAGTACCATAACAAGAACAGTTAGGAACCATAGCCTGAATTTGTTGGCTTCTGAATACAGCAAATGGTCTTTAATGGCATAAATCGTCGTCCATCCTGTCAAGTTTGAATAGTTATAAACTAAGGTCTCATATTTATGGGAATTCGGGTTCCATACATGTTTCTGATCCGAAGCCTTGTTGGATGCTGCATCCATTAAATAGTTAAAGGATGGATTATCCAGATTTTCTCCCTGTATGGGTTCCATCGCTGGAAACATTAATTGGTTATTTTCATCAAACACATAAAAATCATTGTATTTATCTGTTGTCACGAGTTTCATCATATTTTCTAGCTTCGAATAATTCTGCTGCACCTCGATGATGCCTGTTTTTGTTCGGCTTACCGTATCACTGAATGATCTGGCTAACGAAATAACCAATTGGTTATCACCGTTCCAATCACTATTATGAGGGGGCAACACGGCTTTGCTGCCATTCATCTGAACTACTTTATCAATCCATGCCGTATTGGAAATTCTTTGTTGTATCTCCTGTTTGCTAAACGTATTGCTTACTGGAGCACTAAAGAATGTACCTTCCTGATCAAATAGCACAATTTCATTCGTTTTCATTTCCGGACCATTTAATGAATTGATCACATTTACAATGTTACGTTCCTGCAAAATGGTATACATTTGATATTTATTATCAGATGGATTTTGAATAGGATTGAAAAAAAAGTAATCCGTCATAAAATTTGACCCTGTCTTAGGAATCTCAAACAAGTCAAAATTATTTTGTAAATAATAGAACATATCGCTATCATAATAGACGCGCGAGAACAAAATATTGCGGGACAGATTGTCCATGTCCTGGATGAATATATCCAATTGGTTCGACGTGGATTTAACTAGATTATGATAAGTCCCTAGTACATTGTTTTGAATTACGGATGAGGTATACAGAAAGAAAGAAACCCCGGTGATCAATGAAAAAATGATAATCGTCGCAATATGGCTAATAAAAAGTCTTTTCTGAAGGCTCCGAAACTTAAACAATTGTATACCTCCCGTTTACTCCTATTAATTCTATTAAAGAATATTAGCCCTCAATCTTTCCCATAATTTAGCATACTCTGACGGTAATTATATAGCATATATTAGGCAATTGGAATCTATTAAAGTGAATCCTGAAACTGCTCAAAAGCTTTATACATTAAATACAAAGATGGATTACAACAGCACTAATCAACAAAACTCCCGATCAGCAAATGCTAATCGGGAGTTAATGATAAGCTATATTAGATTACTTTTAAAAACTCGCTACGCCTAGAAATCTCTGCGTCTATTGGGATTGGAATTCAAGTATCTTTATGTCGCTGCACAGCTCATTCGGCTCTTCATTTGTTATGCAAACCATCTCTGTATTGACCCGGTGTTTTTCCTTCGTACTTTTTAAAGATACGTATGAAATACGGCGGTTGATAGCCAATCTGCTCGGCGATATCATTAATTTTGTCATCCGTTTGGTATAACAGCTCTTTTGCCTTCTCCAGACGTACTTTTGTTAAATAGTCAATAAAATTCATGCCTGTAATCTGTTTGAAGCCTAGACTCAATTTCTTCGTATAAGTGGCGTGCTGCTCAGCGCATGATTCAAGCGAAATATCCGTCATATACGCATTGTGGATCATAGCGACCACCTGCTCAACCAGCTGCTTCAGCTTAATATCCTGGTTATCCCCAATCCATTGCACATAAGGTTCAATCACACTTGAACGGAACCAACCCAACATATCGCTAGGCTCGTGTAGTTGTGTCAGCTCTACATGCAGCTGTTTACCTCCATAAATCGCATGTAAATTGTACCCAGACTGAATGATTAAATGATGTATGCTTCCGAGCAGCTGCAGCATGCCTTGCAGGACGTAGAACTCCTTGGCGGAATTCCGGGTCAGCTCGGAGATGAACGTTTCTGTTAGCCGGATGGCTTCCTCGGCATCCCCCATTCGTACCGCTTGCAGTAACTCCTTCTCTACCGTGAGGGGATATGTAAATGGCTCGTAGTCATTTTCAGACCAGCTGCCCATATCCAATACTTGATTGCCTTCCTCCAAATCACGGAAACGAAGTGCCTGGCGCGCCTGAACAATCAAATCGGGTATGGCTTTTAACTGAGAGGATACCTTACCAATACTGATGGTTACCTTTACTTTCAAAATCGTATGAAGGTTATGTATGATTTCTTCGCCTAAGTTCATAAGCTGTTGTCTGATGCGTTCTATGTCCTCTTCTTCAGGAAACATCATAAAGAGACCAATCGATAAATCCTGAAAATTTATAACGCTTGCACCCTGCATCTGACTATTAACAAGCTCCTCAACGATATTCGCCGCAGCAAAGGTTACTAATTGCTCATCGCCTTTCTCAAACTTCCCTTCAACTTGAGAAAGTCCTAGCAGTTCAATGACTGTAAATGAAAACTTCTTGTTCGTCACATCCCAACCGTAAGTCTTCATTCGCGTGCTAATTTCATGCTCGGACATGTAATAATAATGCCCTTCCACAAATTTCAGCAAAAAGCCGTCACGCAGCGCTGGCAAGCTCATCTCCAACCGCGTTTTAAACACTTCGCTCTCCTGGGTTACATGCAGCCAGCGATTCTCAATGAACGCTATCTCATCCTTGCTGTTGTTTAAACCATCATCGCTTCGCCCAGAACGAAAAATGCCTACTAGCCTGCCAACAGGCTGATAAAGCTTATTTGAAGCAAACCAAGACAGCACAATGGCAATAACTAAACCGAGAATACTCGCAACGATCATCAAGTGCGACATAATGACAACCGGCTTCGTGAGCAGCGTTAGTGGAATCGCCGTCACATACGTCAAGCCAATCTTCGGCATTTCCAGTTGAGCAACCGCGTATTTCTGTCCTTTATAAACAAATTTAAACGAAGCATCCTTGTTACCGCCGACGATTTGCTCCCTTAATGCGGATGTAAGCGGACTAATAGGCTGCTTTTCCTTATTTCCAGTTGTCACCCACGCCATGTTTTTATCCAGAATAAAAGCTGCTCCTGAGCCATCTGGGTTCAGCCCGCGCAGTAAGTTGTTCATCTCATCTGGATTCAAATCGACAATAAATGCCCCGTAGGGCTGACTGCTGATTACCGGCAGCTTATACACCAACGTCATCTTCGACAATTGATTATCCTTGCCTGGTATAAATCCGAATTTCCAGAAAAATCCACCATTAAATTTCAAGTTTTCCTTGTACTGGTCGCTCTCGTCCTTTGAAGCGATCGGGACCACTCCTTTATCCGGTGAAATCAGCACATTCTTCTGTTCCACATAAAGCTGAACTTGCTGAATCATTCGATCGGCATGAGAAAAAGTGGTCAACAACTCAAACATATTTTGTGCCAGACGAAAATTTTCTTCATAAGAATCAATCCGTAATTGATCGTTAAATACCTGATTTTGCGCCAATTGGTTGGTTATGATTTCTACCCGCTCAAATTGCGCGCTAAGCTGCTCTGCCGCTTGCTTCAGCCTCAATGAGTGCGTGTGCTCTACCTCGCGCTCAATGTGTGCGGTGCTGATCACATAAGTGCTGACCGCGATCAGCGCTGTCGGCAAGCTAGAGATGAATAGTACAATAGCAAGGCTTTTGCGGAAAAAACGTCCTTTTTCTGTTCGCTTCCTTACTAAATTCCTGAAACGCCAAAGCCAAGGCTTCATGTTGACTATCCCCCAAAATCCCTCTTGAAAGCGTATACTATTTACTAAGTATACCAAGATTGTTAGGTAGAAACCAGCAAAACGCCAAGCTGAATACGTCAGGCAGCTTGGCGTAACTGAACATGGTACTATAATTGCGACTTCATAAATGCAATGGACTGCATAAACGTTTCATCGGTCTTCTCATACTGGAAGCATTCCAGAGACAGCCATCCTTCATAACCGATTTGCTGCAGAGCGGCAAATCCGCTGCGGAAATCAATGTGTCCTTTCCCAGGAACATCCCGATTTGAATCGGCCAGATGCACGTAGCCGAGCCATTTACGCGACTCGATTAACGCCTTATTCATGTCTGCCTCCTCCATATTCATATGGAAAAAGTCAGCAAGCACAACCATATGCTGTGAGTTAACTCGCTCGCATATCGCTACAGCTTGATCCACCCGCTTCAAATAGTGCGTTTCATACCGGTTGATCGGCTCCAGAATGACTTTAGAACCAACGCTCCCAGCATACTCCGTTAATTCATGCAACTGTTCAATCAATAGCTCATCTTCTGCTTGAAGCTCTGTTTTCCATGGTGATAGATCCGGCAGCTTCGCATCGCCGAACACAGGAACCAGAATCAACCCTGAGGCGCCTACTTCAGATGCCAAGCCAAGCAAATTTTTAATTTCCTTCTTCGATTGCTCACGAACAGACTTCTCCGCATATAGCAGTCGTGAGTTATATCCTTCGCATACCCCTGCGGCTTGAACCCCATACTCCATAAGAGCTGATTTGACTTCACTGGTTTGCTCAATTAGTGTACTTCCATGCAATTCCATGCCTGTGTATCCGTAACGTGCCGCATTTCGCACTTTGTCTCTAAACGAGTTTCCCGGGGTAATCGCTTCTTGAATAGAAAATTTCATCCGTCATTTCTCCTTTGTATAGGTATCTGTTCTGCTTATTCAGCTTCAAATAGCTGTTTGATCCGTCGCAAGCCTGCTGCAATTTCCTCTGTATGGGCCCTATAAAAGCGATCGCGCACTTCAGCAATCACCAGTCCTTCATAACCTTTGAATTCACGAATAATCGTCTCATAGGGAATGCTGCCCCAACCAATTGGCAAATGCAGGTCGCCTCTGCCAAGAGCGGTCCAGTTTTTATTGCCGAACGCGTTATAAGACGGACGATCTGTCAGGCGGGTTTCCTCGAATTGCCCGAAGTTATCGTTAATGTGTACATGAGCGGCCAATCGGGCGCAGCGCGCTGCTGCAGCCTCATAATCGTAGCCGTAATAACTTGCGGCCAAATGATCGTGTCCGATATCATACGTCATTCGGATGCCTGGATGGTTTAACCGCTCCACCAGCTCGGCCACCTTCAAGGAGCTTTCAATTTCTATGTTTTCCACCGCTAAAATTACGCCATCCGCCTGTTCCGCCGCAGTTAACAGCATTTCGGCGAACTGCTGCTCCAAGCTTTCGTCATCGGATTGCTTCTCAAAGTGGACGACAAGAATATCACTGCCGATGAGGCGGCAGAATGCCATACTGCTAAGCATGACTTCCAGCGTCTTCTCCGGCATGCTCCTCGTGCGCAGATTCATTGCTCTAGACTGGTGGACGCTGTAACGAAACGGATATTGTTTCAACGTGTCGAGTACCCACTGAGTTCGACCTGGGTGTAAGTTGCCGTTGAAAATCAAATCCAAACTCTCGGCATTCAGCTCTACCGCCTCGACGCCCATTTTCGCTGCCATATCCAGCGCCCGTGGTAAATCTTCCGCATCACAGTTTAAGGAGACGCCCATTTGAACCATGTTCATTCATCTCCTTTCCTGTTCCATTTGCCACGATTTGCAGCTTTGCTACAACAGGATAATGGTCCGACGGATACTTCCCGTCGATCATCCGACGGTCGATCAGTACAGAGAGCACCTGCAAGTCCGAAGTCACGAAAATATAATCGATAGGCTCGCCCTCAGTCTCACCCGCGTATTTGGCATTTGCCGATAAACCGATCGGCCCCTCCAAGACAGAGTAAGCGTCCGACATGTCCACGAATCCTTCGCGAATCGCCACTTCCCCTCGCATGATACGAATAGCTGACTCCTCAGGAGTCGCATTGAAGTCACCCATCAGCACGGCAGGGGCATTCTTCTGCCTACGAATTTGCTGAATCCGTTCCCAGATTAGCTCAACACCTTTCTCCCTTGCCTGCATCCCTAGATGATCCAGATGGGTGTTGAATACCAACAACTCTTCTCCGCTGTTCTTGTACCTCAAATGCGCCCAAGTGCAAATACGGGGCAGCGAACTATCCCAGCTTTTGCTGCCCTTCTTCTCTGGCTGCTCAGATAACCAGAACGTATCATGCTCCAGGAGCTCTATCTCTTCCTTTTTATAAAAAATGGCGCAATGCTCATCCTCACGTCCACCAAGGCGTCCTTCGCCAACATAGCTGTATTCGTCCAACTTCAGATCTTCCAGCATATGAAAACGCGTTTCCTGCGTTCCAAATACAGCTGGATTATGCTCTCTAATCATCCGTGCCGCCTTATCACTGCGGTGGCCCCAAACATGATCACCATCATTGCCTGTACTTGTTCTAAGGTTGAAAGTCAGAACTGTCATGTTCATAATTTCATCATTCCCTTCCTTCACATCTATTGTCTTAACTCACGCGTTGAAGAGGTTTGCGTTCCAGCAACATAAACGCGCCGATCACCATCGTGAGCAGTAGCAGTACACCCACGACAGATGAAACGCCGAAGGTCTGCATCCACAGCGGTGCATCATTCAACTGCTTATACACATAACCGCCCAAGATCGGCCCTAGAAATCCGGCGAGCCCCGTCATCGCATTGAACACGGCCAGGAACATCGCTCGTTCACTTCTAGGCGTTTCCCCAATGGTAAAATTAAATATGAGAAGATTAAAACCACCTAGCCCGATTCCAAGCAGAACATGGACGAGCAGCAGAACTGGTATTACGGGAAGTACGGTAATCAAGCCCCATACAAGGCAGCACAAGGATAAAAATGGCAGTGTCCAGAATAGCAGCGTTCGGGTGGGATAGCGCAATGTCAATCTTCCCCATATGTAATAGCTCGCCATCATGACCAAATTCTGCACGATCACGACGTACGAAATCGTTTCGTAACGAATATGCATAATGTTCTGCATGACATAGTTAAAAAGTGGAATGGCGATGTTCATCACAAACAACCATGATGCTATAAAAAACATCGACCTCCGGAACATCCGATTCCGAAACGGGGCAAGCAGCATATCCCGCTTTAGGGCTTCTCCTGACTTCTCTAACGGTGGATTCGCATAACCAAAAAGACATAGCAAATTGGCTACCGTGCATACACCGCAAATTATGAACAGAATTTCAAACCCATACCCGCCGGGGTATCTCTCCAGCACATTTCCGCCCAACCATACGCATATACTGCCAACGCCCCATAGAATCATGTTGCGTATCCCGAAGTATCTCCCTCTTATTGGGGCTGGTACAATGTCTCCCACCAGAGATGACCACGCAGGCGTGGAGAAATATTTGCTCAAAAACGAGATCGCGCAGAACACTAAATACATATTCGCTTGATTAGCCCCCGAAAACCAAAACGGAATGAAGCCACAAGCCACCCAAAATGCCCGGTGCATAAAACCGAACAGGGTATGAACAAGCAGACGGTTCGACACCCCTTGGATGAATAGCGCACCCAGTACCTGTGTCACATTCGCCAAAACAGGAATGGCGAGTGCAATACCAATCTGCACTGGGGTGGCGCCTAGATAAAGCAGATAGCTCGTTTGGAAGGGTCCGCCCAAGATAAAGACTACGGAAACTGCAGGAATTCCTTCGAGCGTGATGATGTACAAATTTTTACGATGAGTGCTAATCTTTCTTTTAAACAGCCTTCCTTTTCCTAACCGCTGCAGTGTAAGATTCATCGTGTGACTCCTTCCTCAGCAGCATCCTGGAACCGAGCGTCAGGGCGATAAGCAGCAGCAAAACTCCAATGACCATGAAGATGCCATACGTTTGCAGCCAAAGGGACGCATTGGCCAGCTGTTTGTAAGCATACCCTCCCAGAAGCGCACCGAGAAACCCGGAAATTCCAATAATTGCATTGAATATGGCCACAAACATAGCTCTTTCGCTTTGCGGCGTATCGCCAATCGAAAAATTGAAAACCAACAAATTGAATCCGCTTATTCCCAATCCGAGCAACACGTGGACGATTAGCAGCACGATCACCGCAGGCATCACGGTTAGCGCTCCCCAAGCCAGACAGCAAAGGGAAAGAAGTGGCAGTGTCCAGAACAGCAAAGTGCGTGTCGTATACCGTGAGGTCCATCGACCCCAAAGGTAAAAGCCGGCCATCATAGCCACATTTTGCACAATCGTGATGTACGAAATGATTTCAAAGCGGACATGCATAATATTCTGCATGACGTAGTTGAACATCGGAATTGAGACATTCATGACGAGCATGCATAGCGCAATAAACCACATTGATCTTCGAAAGGAAGCATTTCGAAATGGCGCCATCAACATGTCTTTTTTATAGGAATGATGGGACTTCTCGAACGGCGGATTGGTATAGCCGAAAATGCTGATCAGATGCGCCAATGTACAAATCGCACAGATCATGAACAACAAACGGAATCCTTCCCCTCCTGGATACGCATCCAATATGCGACCGCCGATCCATAGACACAGACTAGCGACACCCCAGAGAATCATATTGCGGATTCCGAAGTACTTTCCTCGGATTTTGGACGGGATGAGGTCTCCAACCATGGATGACCACGCAGGTGCCCCCACATATTTGGACATAAAGGAGAGCGTGCAGATCGCGATATACATGCTTGCCTGTACGGACTGCGCGAACAGCAACGGAATTAAGCCGCACGTAACCCATATACTACGATGTCCGAACGTGAAAAGCATGTAAAAATATTTCCGATTTGTAATCCGCTGTATGTACAGTGCGCCTATGATTTGCATGAAATTGGCCAAATGCGGAATGGAGAGCGCAATGCCGATCTGCAGGGGGCTAGCGCTTAAATAAAGTAAAAATGCAGTTTGTACCGGCCCGCTCAATAAAAAATTAACGGCATACGACGGTATGGCCTCAACTGTCATGACGTACAAACTTTTACGGTGTGTGCTAAATTTCTTTCTGAACCGTCTTCCTATCCGAGCTGATATCTGAACATGGTGCATCATGAACCTCCAATCCGCTCAAACAAGTCGGCTGCAGCTCATCTAAGCTCCATCGATGGATAGTCCATCATAGGCAACGACAACTTTATGACCAGATTGGTCAAACGTCATCTGCATCTCGTCATGTAGCAAATGATGCGCGGTATTGATATGCGTCGCCCAAACTTGTGTCTGTTCCCGAACGAGGCCGATTTCTTTCATGCGTTCCAGCATGAGCAAATAATTCGGAATATCTAGATGGGAGTCTACGTGCATAGGACGCCCCTCCTTATTGCCAAATGTACATTCCATAATTAGAAGATCTACTGACTTACCTGCTAGGAAGTCCCAAACCTCTTGGGTATACCAGCCTGTATCAGACGCGTACAGCATCTTTCTGCCATCCGGTAATTGGATGAGATAATTGATCGCTTTTTCGTTCTGGCCGAACGCCTTATGATTCCCACACAATGTCGTGATCTTCAATCGACCGACGTCATAGCTTTCGAAATAACGCAGGGGATGCATGATGAATTTGGCTCCTAGTTTCTCTATGTTCGTAGCGCCGCTTGCGTTGTAGACGGCAAGCATCTTCTCACACCACTCGGCTGCCGGTTCGCTCAAGTAAATATGAATCGCCTTGCCGTTATGCTCGAGTTGGCACATCTTGCTGAGCAATTCCCCAATATCAAAGTGATCTGTGTGTGTATGTGTGATCAGCAGATGCTCCAAATCGTACGCATCTAGCCCAAGCGTGACCATTTGGTAAAAAATATCTGGACCAAAATCAATTTGATGCTGGGAATCAATTCGAAATGATGTACGACTGCGAATGTTTTTGCCCCCTGCCGCTCGAATTCTTTGGCACAATTCGCAGCGACAAAAATAAGAAGGCGAGCCTTCCGCAGCCCCTGTGCCTAGAAATGTCATGTTCATATACGAAGTCCTCCTTCTAGGGATCATGCTGTTATAAACGACCCGCTGCTGGATAGCAGCGGGTAGCGTTTCTTACTTAGCAAATCGTTCTTTATACGCCGCATTCATCTCTGTGATGATCGCTTGGTACGTTTTATCCGCCTTCAATTCCACGATATATTTATCCCAAGCGTCGATTGGTTGTTTGCCCATGATCACTTGAATTTTCAAATCCTGAAGCTTCTTCATATACTCCGCGCCTAATTTATTGAACGTTTCGCTTTGCAGTCCGACAGCAGGATCACCGATGCTGATCTGTTCGCGATCATCAATCAGCTTCTTATACTTTTCAAATTGTTCACAGGTGACCAAAGCACTCGCACCAGGCGCACGCGCATATTTGTTGTACGAACTGAAAATTTGACCGATATCACCGAAGTTGTCTTTATCTTTTTGCGGCAAGGTCTCATATCCACAGGCTGTCTTCTTGTAGTGGACATTCTCGAAGCCGTAATTTTTCAGCATGTCGCCTTCTGGAGACGCGCCGTAGTCGAGCATAGCAAGAATCTTTTTCAGCTTAGCCTCATTAACGCTTTTCTTTGGTATAACCAGTCCGCCATAAAGACCTGTACCGCGGATGGACATTTTTTTGCCATTAGGGCTTGTCATATAAAGCGGTGACATGAGTACTGACTTGGGTTCGACTTTAATCAAGTCTTTACCGATATTATTAATATTGTTCAATGTGTTGTTAAAGCTGCCGGCTTTATTCGCTTTCAATTGTTCTTCATGCTGCGTTGTTTTCAAGAGGGCAAAATCTTTCGGAATGATGCCTTCGCTGAATGCCTTGTTCAAATAAACAAGCGAGTCACGCGTACCTTGAAGAAGATCGGTATCGAGCAGCTTGCCGTCCTCCAGCTTCCATTTACCGTTCGCATTATTAAATATATTTTGGAAAATAATGAAGTTACCCATTTTCTGTGATTCGACGCTTCCGGTGAATCCAAACGTATCCTTTTGCCCATTGCCATCCGGATCTTTCTCTGCAAATGCCTTCATCATGGTATACATATCATCCAGCGTCTCAGGTGCTTTCAAGCCTAGCTTATCCAACCAATCCTGACGGATAATCGGGAAGCTGTCGCCATCTAGTGGACGAACACGCGGAATCATATAATTCTTCCCTTTGACCTTCGTATTGTTCCAAATATCAGCCGGGTATTTCGCTAGATTCGGATAATCCTTGAGATATGGCGAGATATCCCAAAACGCTCCCTGCCCCATCATCGTCTGCACGTTAGAGGCAAACGGGTCGGAGACGACCATCAAATCAGGAATATCGCCGGAAGCCAGCGTGACATTCGCCTTGTCATTGTAATTATTATTCGAGATTAATGTGACATTCATCTTCATGTTTGTTCGTTTTTCAATTTCTTTCTTGATCACATTGTCATCCGTAAACGGTTCATTTTGAAAGTATGGCGACATGACAGAAATTTCGGTCACGGTCTTATCTTCTTTCCCTTGTGCCGCATTACCGGCGGCATCTTTGACCGCTCCACCTCCACAACCTGTTGCTAACAACGTAAGTGCAAGTGGTGACAACAACCATTTTTTCCCCTTAAGTTTCATATAAATCCTCCTCTTGGATTAGCTATATCGTTAGCACATCTATGATAAAAGGCACAACAGAAACCTCTTATTCCTTCACAGAGCCCACCATAACACCTTTAGCAAAGTGCTTTTGAAGAAATGGATAAATGAGTAGAATCGGTATCGTTGCTACGATAACTGCCGCCATCTTCAACATCTCAGACGGCATTCGCTTCTGCAAGGCCATCTCAGACGCCGCTTCTACCCCCATGGAAGTAGACGAGTCAATCAGCATGTTTTGCAAGAGCACCTGCAAAGGGTACTTATTCGCGTCATTGATATACAGAATAGCATTGAAGAATGTGTTCCAATAGGCCACTGCGTAAAACAAGCCAATCGCTGCCATGGATGGGAGAGAAAGCGGCAGGATAATTTTGAACCATACGCCGATATCGGAGCTGCCATCGATTTTCGCAGCATCTTCCAAGCTAGCTGGCACGCTATCGAAAAAGCCTTTCATCAGAAAGATATACCAACCGCTTGTAAGCGAAGGAATAATAAGTGACCACAGGCTATTAATCAATCCCAAATCGCGGACGAGCAAGTACTGCGGGATGATGCCTGGACTAAACAAAGTCGTTAACAGCACCATCAATAGTAGAGGTTTTCTGCCTAACATCTGCTTCCGAGAAAGCGTGTAGGCAAACATAGACGTTACAATCAGGCTGAGTATCGTCCCGACCGTGGTTAGAAACACGCTTACGCCTGTCGCTTTCACAAAAGCACTGGTGGAAAGCAAGTACCGATAGGAGGCTAACGTCCATTTTTCAGGGAACAGGATGATGCCGCCTCGGAAATATTGCTCTGGCGATACAAATGAAACAACGAATACATAGTAGATTGGGAACAAGGTAATTGCTGCCATAATCGTCAACCCAATTAGATTGGCAATATTGAACACTTTGCTGCCTACGCTCTCTTTCATCCTAATACACCCCTTCCTCTCCGAAGCGTTTGGATAAGCGATTCGCAAGGATAACCAGAATCAGTCCGACAACGGATTTGAACATGCCGACTGCCGTTGTAAAGCTGAACTGTGCCTGCTGAATGCCAAGTCGGTATACAAAGGTATCGAATACATCGGCAACACTGGCTACAGCTCCGTTGGACATCAAGTATACTTGTTCGAAGCCGACATCCATCATATGGCCCATACGCAGAATAAATAAGATAACGATGACATTACGGATAGCAGGCAGCGTGATATGCCAGGCTTGCCGAAGGCGACTTGCGCCGTCGATTTTAGAAGCTTCATAAAGCTGTGGATCGACACCCGCAATGGCTGCGAGGAAAATAATCGTTCCCCATCCTGCTTCTTTCCATATGGACTGTGCCGTAAGCACACCCCAAAACAGCTTCGTATTCGTTAGAAAATCAATAGGCTGCATATGGATTGCGATCAACATCTTATTGATAATCCCTTCTGAGCCAAGAAGCAGGAAACAAAGTCCTGCAATGATAACCCAAGATAGAAAGTGCGGCAGGTATACAATCGATTGTACGATGCGTTTGAACACCGCATTTCTAACTTCATTCAGCAGTAACGATACAACAATAGGTAAAGGGAAAAAGAACAGCAGGTTCAGCAAATTAATCGCTAGCGTATTACGAAATAACAAGAGAAATTCTGAGTCGGAGAAGAATCGTTGGAAATGCGTTAAGCCAACCCAATCACTGTGCATAACCCCCAAGAAAGGCGAGTAATCCATAAATGCGATAATTAATCCCCACATCGGCACATATTTAAATAAGATCATAAAGATGATTCCCGGTAGGGCCAGTGCATACAAGTAGCGATCACGGATGATGCGGCTCCTGAAAGATTGCCATTTCGTCCGCTTAAGTGTAACCGTTTTCTCGGTTGTGTTTACTTTTAATTCTGAATACGTGTTCACCCTGCATCCCCTCCTCAACCCTCAGTTCGTTCATGGCTTTATCGTAACCAACTGCCCTATTTCCGGCAATGAGATAAATTTTCCGTGCTGATTTCATCCTATGAGACTTTTTTTCCGCCCCGTAGCAGTGCCGATTCTGACGCTTTAATCCCTAAATCATACAGAGGAGGAGCAATACCGATTTGAATCCTTACTTCCCCATAATCTCAGCTTGTAAGGCCGTTCCGATGGTGAAGAATATTTGTCTCATTGTTGGAAATAAAGTCCAGCGTTACCATGATTACAAACATGTAATTTCATCTTTTTAATTGAAAGGGAGCGTACACTGTGAATCTAAGCAGCATTCTGAAAACTCCTCTAACCGAGGAACAGCTATACGAGCGGGTAAAGAAACGTAATGCCACTTACAAAATGCACTCTCTAGAAAATATGAATTGCATTCGGGACGAAGATCCTCTTTGGGAAGATGAGATTATTGCCCAGGCTAATTTAGCAATGGAAGGCAAGCTGGTATTACCCGGTACTTCTGGTAAACCGTTCTTTGTCGGTCTACCCCCAAAATGGAATGAAAATACCGTTGGTGATAATGAGTACACATGGGCGCTCAATCGCATGTCCCATTGGGAGTATTTAATTCAAGCCTATCTATTGACGAATAAGGGTGCCTATGCGAAGAAAGTGATCGACGAATTGCGCAATTGGATTGCACAATGCCCTCCGCTCGCTTTTACCTCTGTCTCACAGGAAACGGTTGATTTTTATAACGGACCTCGCGCATGGCGCACGCTTGAAGCAGGTATTCGGATGTTTAAGACGTGGCCGCTCATTCTAAAATATCTCATCGATTCGGAATGGATGACACCCGAGTTGCTTGGCGAGATTGCCGTCTCTGCCTACCAACATTGCGAAGTTTTATCTGCTATCTGTCCTGTGCTTTGGCCGGAAGCGGACCATAACCATTACTTGCATGAATGTTTGGGACTACTTCAAGCGGTGTGCCTATTCCCCGAGTTTGACAAGTCTGACACTTGGAAAGCCTTCGCCATGCATGAAATTGAACGCTGCATGGCGAAGCAAATTACAGAAGACGGCGGACAAATTGAAGGTTGTCCACACTACCACAATGACTGCCTCCTCTTTCTATGCAAAGCAATCATGTTAGCGAATGCGCATGACTTTAGCTTTTCACAGGCGTATGTATCCAAGTTGGAGAAAGCCGCGTTTTATTCCGTCTATTCGTACAGACCGAGCGGATCTATTGTCCCTTGGGGAGATTCGGATGCGGCTAATAATGCGCTGGATGCAACCTTTTATTATTATGCGGCTACCGGTAACACGCTGCCCTTGCAAGTCATTTTAAAATTGACTAAGGATATGAGCGGATATATCCCATTAATATGGAACATCCCTCACGGCAAGCAGCTTGCGGAAAACCTGGCTGTACTGCATCAAGCATCTCCTATTGATCTTCCAGAGGCTTCGTGGCAGCGTCAACTGAAACAGGCTATGTATAGAACCGGCTGGGACAAGGATGCCATCTCCTTATTCTTTGCTTGCTTGACCCCCGTCTTCCACAGCGGTCACGGTCATATCGATCCAATGAGCTTTGACCTGACTGCTTTCGGTAAACCGCTTGTTGTCGATCCTGGCCGGTTCTGCTATCGCGAAGATGAAGATCGGAAGCAGTTTAAGTCAGCCTCCTATCATAACATGCTGACTGTCAATCACCGCGATCCTTTTGACTACGTATCCAACTGGCGATATACGGAGCAGAAGATTGGCGATATGGTTCAGTGTTACCAAACCGACGATATCATCGCTTTTGAAGCCTATCATGAAAATTATGATCCGTTCATTCACAAACGTCTTATCGGCATCATCGATCAGCAGTTTGTACTCATTCTCGACCATGTCACCAACCTAGAGACTTCCTCCACGATTCAATTGTATTATCACATCGACTCAGAACATGTCGTGTTGTCGGAGGACCGCGTTAGCGCTCTAACTGTTGATGAAGGAGCTAACATATGGCTAACCGTAACGGCTGCTTTAAAAGGAGAACTACTGCCAGGTCGAGTATCCGATTTTATTGACGTAAGCCGCCAGTCAACCCGCGTGTGCTTCAATGATACGGAATTACGCCAGGGAACGCGCGTTTATGCTACGCTCCTTATCCCTTTTAAGGAAAGCGTAATTGCACCTGTCATTTCTTCGTTCGAGGTATATGAACATAACGCCTGCACCATATGCAATTTGCATCTAAATGGCACTACCCATACATTCACATGGTCAGAAGGCTTATTTGAACGAAAAATGGAAGAAACCAACGATAAGAAGGAGTGTCGAACCGATGAATTTGCCAGCTATTAAAAAAGCATTGGACTATGGCAGCCGCCATGCACAGGGTCTTTTTACCGAAGGAACGAATCCAGATCGCTGGAAGGAGATGCAAGCTTCTCCTTTTTATCAACCGATCCTGGAGGAAGTACGAGTAAAAGCGCAGCAGCTTCTGAACGAACCGCTGGAAGCTCTGCCTTTTTCGAAATATCGCATTTTTGATGAAAGCGGTTCGCGAAAGGAATACGAGAAACCCTATTTTCGCCGCCGTCTGCATTTGAACACATTTGCAATTATGGCTATGATCGACGACGATCCGGCCTATATGCAGGCGTTAGAGGATACGATTTGGACCCTCTGTGACGATTATACCTGGTGTTTGCCAGCCCATCTGTTTGGTAATTCGCTGAAGGTGATTGAACGGTTGAATTACGAGAACTCTTGCCTTGATAAGTCAAAGTCCCGCTACCGCGAGCATCGTCACATGGTCGACCTTTTCGCTGCTGAAACGGGATTTGCTCTTGCCGAAATCCTCCATCTGCTTGGAGACCGCATGGCCGAATTGGTTGCATACAGAGCTCGCAAGGAAGTTATGGAACGCGTCATAGAATCGTTTACGGATCAGAATCACATGTTTGAATTCGAGACAGCCACCCACAACTGGTCAGCTGTCTGTGCTGGCTCTGTCGGCGCTGCGGCCCTATATCTCATTGAGGACAGCCTGGTATTAGCGCCTATCCTGTATCGCCTGCTTGGTGCTGTTAGTTCCTACCTCAGCGGATTTGAAGAAGACGGCGCTTGTACCGAAGGCCTTGGCTACTGGGGTTACGGTTTCGGCTTCTTCACTTATTTCGCCGCATTGTTGGAACAGCGTACAGCCGGGCAAATCAATTTATTTAATAATCCAAAAGTTGAGCAGATTGCTATGTTCCATCAAAAATGCTACTTGTATGAAAATAACATTGTCAGCTTCTCCGATTCCTCGCATAAGGCTGCATCAAGTCTTGGGCTTACGCATTTCTTAAAAACGAAGTTCAGCGAGCTAGCCGTTCCCGATACTCGTTATCGTGCTCCCTATGCTTCCGACCACTGCTTCCGATGGGCCAGCACGATCCGCAGCATAGTGTGGGCTAATCCAGTTTACAGCAGCTTGCCTCAACAGGATCAAGCCAGCTATCTTCCGAATGCGCAATGGATGATCAGTCGCAAAATGACACCGAACGGGGCAGTCAGCTTTGCGGCAAAAGGCGGTCATAATCAAGAACCGCACAATCACAATGATGTGGGCAACTTCATCTATCATATTAATGGGGAAACGCTCCTTACCGATACAGGGGCAGGTGAGTATTCCAAGCAGTATTTCGGTGATGAACGGTATACCTTTATCGCCAATCGGTCTATGGGGCATTCCGTCCCTATCGTCGAAGGGTACGAGCAGCAAGCTGGCCCGTCATACAAAGCGAAAATTATTTCCCACGTAATCAGCGACGAAGCAGACAGGCTTAGTCTCGATATCGCCAGAGCGTATCCTAACGAAAACTTGCGTTCACTCATCCGTAACTTCCGCTTTAATAAGGCGTATCCGCCTGTGTTAGAGCTGGAGGATACTTACCAGTTTAATCAGCAGCCTGCTGCTCCGGTTGTGGAACGATTCGTCTCCTTCCAGAAACCTCAGTTGCTCAAGTCAAATACGGTGAGAATCACAGGTGAGCAGCACTACGTTGATATTCGGTTTAGCGCCGCTCAGCTGGATTACGAATGCAAGCGCGTCGATTTCGTGGACCACCACGGCGTAACCGTCGATTTGTTTCTATTGGATTTCACATTGAAATCCCCTTCTTCAGAGGAAACGGTTGCCTTCCGCTTCGAGGGAGCTCCTTTGGCATTATCAAGATAGCGGTTAGATGGACGCCAAAAATCGAAACAGCGACAGTCAGAGACTAGAAAGTCTTAGACTGTCGCTGTGTGGCGTTCACTTGGTGACAACAAAGTAAAAATGATCACTTAATCAAAATCCTGTCCACTGTTCGGACCTCGATCGGCTTTATATAATTCAGACGTATCGAACCGAATAAGATGGAGGGAGTTAACAAAATTATTATGTCCCTAATTCTATTTTATGAACGCGAAGACGATGTACACAGACCCAAACGAACTTTTCAAGACCCTGTGTTTCCAACTCGACTGTTCTCATTTTATAATCTCCTCCAACTGACCAAGTTATTCACCATTTGCTCTATTCACGATGGCTCATGTCAAAAGTTCTTCACTGATTGTCCAAAGCTTCTCAGCCGACTCCGGATCAATGGCCCACAGGCGAACCCCCCGTTGGAGATCGCTGTCTGCCGGTAGCAGTTCTGCGATATCGCCATCTTCGCAATAGACGCCACCTTTACCATTCAGCGTCGGGCTGACTGCACACCACACGGATGTGGCAGCCCCTTGCTCGGCGGTTTTGAAGCCTCCGGAAGATGTATAGGTTCCGTCTTCGTTACGTATTACGCCCCAAGCAGCTAAATCCCCATCGCTCAAGTGCCGGACCAAGCCGGATAGGATGGCGCCGGGATGAACCGCAAAAGCGCGCACGCCGTGCTCTCTTCCTCGTTTATCTAGCTCAATGGCAAACAACGAACACGCGGTCTTTGACTCCCCGTAGGAGACAAACTTGTCGTACGGTCTCCTTGTGAAATGCAGATCGTCAAAATCGATCGGTCCTGCCATATGAGCAATGGAAGATAGAGCGACAACCCTAGCGTCCCCCGAACTCTTTAATTCTTCCCATAAGCGTAATGTCAGTTGAAAATGACCCAAGTAATTCGTCGCGAAATGAGTGTCGAATCCCCGCTCGTCTCGAATATTAGGAGGGAAGCTGACTCCTGCATTTAGAATCAGAAGGTCGAGCGTACGATAAGAACTCCGGAATACGTCGGCGAACTCGTCTATTGAGGAGGGATCCGCAAGATCAAGGCGGATCACCTTAACATTACTCAGTGGTGCTAGAACTTCCTGTGCTTTATTAATATCTCGGGCACCGACAATGACAGTAGCACCGGCTCCGGCAAGCGCGCGAGTCGTTTCCAGTCCGATGCCTCCATGTCCCCCTGTGACGATTGCCACCTTACCGCTAAGGTCTTGTCCAGCCATTACCTCTTGCGCGGTCGTTTCGGGTCCAAATCCTGATTGCAACGATTTTTGCTCGATTGTCATTGTTGTTGCTCCTCTCAAAATCGCATTAGACATTAGACACTTAATGTATATGTGTCTATATTATACGAGTGTACAAAATCTGTAAAGTGTATAAAATAGGAATATGGACGATAAAAAGAAGCTTCATATTGTTGCAACGGCTTTAGAGATGTTCTTCAAGTACGGTTACAAGCGAGTATCGATGAATGAAATTGCGGAGGCTGCGGGCATCTCACGCGCAGGTCTCTATTTATTCTTTAAGAGTAAGGAGGAAATATTTAGCGCCGCAATTATTCAGTACGGCGACATCCTCATCGAGGAAATCAATAATGGGCTGTCGTCCCATCAAACAATGGAAGACAAAATGTTATTCGCCTTCGAAGTATGGGCGATCCGCAAATTCGACGAATCGCTCCGCTCGCCGGAATTTAAAGAGATAACGGATATCTATTATCTGTTTTCTCGAGAGGCACTCGAGATGAGCTACGTTAAATTTGAAGCCCTACTTACTTCCTTGTTGGAATTGCATCCTAGGGCCGCGAACAGCGCTATTCCTCAGGAGAGATTGGCTCATTTAATAACAGGCGCTTTTCACGGCTATAAACTTGTTGCCAAGAGCTCTGATGAGCTCCGCCAAATGATTCAGGACTTGCTTAAAATCGTCGTCTAAGAAGGTCAATTTGGAGCCTCTTGGACAAAAAGATCGTTCTATCGCCGTTTTCGGCTGAATAGAACGATCTTTCTTTTTTTGCTCAACTCTTTTTGAGAATATTGAAGTGTTCCCGACATTTTAAGGATGCGGAAACTTTCATAATTAGTGAGACTATCCGCAAAGTGAAGCAATTAAAAAATCCCGCCCCAAAGACATTCTCTTAGGGACGAGATTATTGTTCCAATTCATGAATCACCCGGGTAGCTAGGTCACGAATCGATCTAGATGATTATGATCTACCCCACCCATTAAGCCAATCGATTCTCTTCTGGATCTTCCGTATCATAGCCAAAGGCATCAAGCGCCGGCCATAGCTCAGGGGCAATCGGGTAATTCGCGAGCTCCAACGTCTGGGCTACCCGTTCCGGTTTGCTCATGCCGACGACCGTGCTGGCGATCCGCGGGTCGCGAAGCGAAAATTGAAGCGCTGCAGCGGCTAGTGGTACATCGTATTCCTGGCAAACTTTGGCGAACATGCGCGCTCGTTCCACTACGATTGGCGAAGCATCGCTATAGGCATACCGAGCGTATGCTTCCGGACCTTTAGCTAATATGCCGCTGCCATAAGGAGCGGCGTTAATGACGGCGACGTCCATGCGATTAGCGACATCAAGCAATGGTTCGGCAGCTCGATTGAGCAACGTATATCGATTGTGGGTTTCTACAGCGCTGAACGCTCCCGTTTCGACATAACGAATGAGCATATCGATCGGTCCGCCGGATATGCCGATGTGCTCGATGACTCCTTGCTCTTGAAACTTTTGAAGTACTTCTAAAGGTCCGCCGGGTCCCATCACATTTTCGAAGGTGGTATGTTCAGGATCGTGGATGTAAACGTATTGCAGACGCTCAAGTCCTAATCGTTCGAGACTTCCTTCGATGGAACGTTTGATCTGTTCGCCACTGAAGTCGCCGGTCTTGAAGTCGCGGTCGGCTTTGGTAGCCAACACGTAACCAGCCGGAAGTCCACCATTCGCTCGAATAGCCTTGCCAATCCGCCGTTCGCTCTCACCTTCGCCGTATGCTGCAGCCGTATCTATAAAGTTGATCGGGCTTTCGAAAGCGGTCCGGAGCGTTACCAATGCTTGTTCTTCCGACGTGCCGTACTGAAAGGTCTCCGGCATATCCCCGAGCGGAGCAGCTCCAATACATAGCGGTGATATGAGTAGGCCAGTATTGCCAAGTGGCCGTAGGGATAATAATGCGTTCGTCATGGAGTTTGCCTCGCTTTCTGATATTGTCTGCATTATAACGACACCCCCAAAAAGCCCCGTGTCATTTGAAAATCGATATTACCTTGCTGGTAGAGACGTGGTACATAAGTATGTTCCAAAATTTCTTTGCTACGCTCGAGTATATGATCCACCCATAAGCTCGGGTTGCCCTCGAGTACCAAATCGACATCTTGCTTATGGTTATGCAGCACGTCCAGATCCGACGTCAGTTGCAGCATTGGGACGAAAGGATGCGCCTGCATTGGACGATCACCGATCAGCGCGATTATTAATTCAACACCTGTGGCGGCGAGTCCTGTGATCGTCTCTACCCCATGCGTTGTTGGAGTCTCCATGATATGGAATCCAGTTCGGCGGACATGTTCCCCATAGGCGATAGACGGCCCAACTTGAGAAGCGCTAAATAGATGCTGACTGAACGCATCCTCGGCAAGCAATCCGCTGTTCTCGGGAACGACGACCAAGCCTCCGGCCCCGACAATCATCTTGGTCAGTGCCCCCAGCTGCTTGCCAGCATCTTTGTTAATGGCACCAACGCTTACGAGCCCGATGCGCAGCCCTTCCAAACCGACCGTTACCTTCTCCGCAGTATCGGTCGCAACCAATCGATCGGCGAACCAGGCTTCTACCTTCTCGCTAACCTTGGCAATTCCGCCGTCGAGCTGGATGCTGGCATAACCAAGACGGCTTGCATCGACGCCCATCACATCCATCTGATGGCGCATGTAGTCGTTATGTGTTTTCTCGCAACCATGCTCCAGCAGCAAACAATGTTCCACCATCGGATGCGTAATATAGCCGATCATCGTGCGGGCAAACAGCGATTCGGCTGGCCCCCCCGAAGTTCCACAGCCTTCCGTGTGTGCCAATGTGACAAAACGCGAGAGCTCAGGCTGTCCTGCTCCTTGCTCGTTCAGGCGCCTTGTGATCATGCCCGCTACCTGTCCGGCACAAAGACTGGTCGGCACGATCAAGCCAATATTGTCACTAGACTGCCGATTGCGATGTCGAGTAAAGGAAAATTGGATCGGGTTAGCCTTCATTATAGCATCATCTTCAATTTCTATCGGATCTCCTGTAGGTACAAGAGTGTGAAGCAGCGTCTCCAGCTGACTCGCATCGCTCTGCTGCCAGTTGCGCCAAATTTGTACTTGGGCATGGCCCGCCTTCTCGCCGACGCTTCGCTGACCAGAGGCAATTTGGAGCGCCAACTCAAATACCTCTTGGCCCAGCTCATCCATCGACTTGCCTTCCAAATACTGCCCCGCGTTCACATCCATATCGTTCGAAAGCAATTGGAAGCGGCGAGTTGTCGTGACCACCTTGACCGTAGGCACATATGGAAAGTTGGTGATCGAACCATTTCCCGTTGTAAAGAAGATCATGTTGCAGCCTGCGGCTACCTGTCCGGCGATGCTCTCCAGATCATTGCCAGGGCTATCCATGAAATAATAGCCGCCATACTTCATAAGCTCCCCGTACTCAGTTGCATAATCAATCCGTGTTGTCGGGTCTTTCTTCATAGCGGCGCCTATAGATTTGAGATAGATGTTGTACAAGCCGCGATACATGTTGCCACCTGACGGGTTACCTTCCGCACTGGTGCCGTGCCAGGACGTGCGCTCCTTAAATCGGTTCACAAGTTCCAAAAATTTGCGCGCGGTTTCAACGTTGCGTACTTTTGAGAGGACATAGGGCTCCGCGCCAATCAACTCGTCAGTTTCGGCTAGACTAGCCGCACCGCCGTAACGCACCAATTGTTCCGAAACCCAGCCGAGCAGCGGATTCGCGGATACTCCGGAAAATGCGTCCGAACCGCCGCATTGCAAGCCGATTCGCAAGTGGCTGATGGATTCAGGAGTTCGCTGCATCGTGTTGACCGTTGATAGCCATTCGCGTATTAACGCTTCACCATTAACTAGCTCCTCTTCGAAGCTTCCTGTGAGCGACACAAACTTATGCAGGACTTCATCGATCGGATAGCTATGCTCACGTGCATAAGCCTCCACCATCTTGTTCGTGACCGATTCATTGCCATAATCGACAACCAATACCCCTCCGACGTTCGGGTTGACCATGAAACCTGCGAGCGTCCGCAGCAGCAAGTCCACATTATTCGGCTTCTCTGTGCCGCCCTCCGTGTGAGCGACGGGAACGATCCCGTCTATATTCGAATCGTTCTTCCATTCTCCTTGCAGACGAGAGGCAAGCTCATTCACGTAGCTCCCCGTGTGCGAGGTGGTGCCGAGCAGTACGATGTAGTTCCGGGTGCCAACCCCGCGATCTTTATGGCGGCGATATCCCATGAAAGTGCGCGTATCCGTAAAAGCTGGCGATGCCTGAGCCGGCTGGAAGTTCTCCTCGTCAAGGATATAAGGAGAAACTTGATCCGCGAAATTGGGCTCCGCCGGCACCGCGAATGTCAACTGGCGCACACTGAGCGCTTTCCGCACTGTTTCGTTGATCACATAGTGGCCAGGCTGAATCGGCTTAAGCGCCACGCCGAAAGGCAAATGCCACGAGAGCAGATCTTCGCCAGGAGCGATCGCTTTCACCGCAAATCGATGGCCTTCCATAACCGTGTAATCCAAGGTGAGGATTTGGCCTTCATACTGAATGGCGGTACCAGAGTTCAATTGGTGAATCGCAACGGCGCAGTTATCCCCGGGCAAGGGAAGTCTTGCTACTTCTTCAAATTGGTAAACGACGTCCATCGATGACTAGCTCCTTTTGATGAGATTTTCCGAACAATCCAAATACTACGTTGGCAACACTTAAACTACCTGCCATTATCCGCAACCTAGAGTGTTATTAGGACGAATTCCAGGATTCGATTCAGCCTATGATAGAATAAATTAATTTTCTTCCAATGTTGGTGCTGCTTAATAATATTGTACCAAGATTATGGCATTTGTTAATTCTTTACCTTTGCAAAAACATACTCTATTTTGATATTCTATATATAAGACAAATAATGAAGTGAGTTGATCTGGGGAGGCTCGCAAAATGCAAAAACCGCTTATAAAGAACTTTATTAACGACCACCTCCTGCCATTTGACATTGTATTTAAGGACAAAAAGACACCAATTCGAGAACTTCCAGAGCATCTTCATGATCGCTTTGAATTGGTTTATGTTTATAGTGGAAAAGGTACGTTTTTCTTAAACCAAATGCTCTATGAGATGAATGAAGGAGACCTCTTCATCATTCCTGGCAATACTATTCATCAGGCATTGCCAGATTCTGAATCTCCTATTACTGCCACTGCTGTCTTTTTTGATCCGCAACTGATCGGACATTATTCAGCAGGTGATTCGTTTACGAATATGCAAGTTTTTGAGCGAGCACGAAAATATAAGAGCTATAAGCTTGTTGTCCCAGCAGCCATGCGCCCTGTGCTTGAAGAAAAACTCAAACAAATGCATGATGAATTGGAACGACACGAAGCTGGTTTTAGATACGCAATTCAACTACATTTAAATAGCCTTCTGATCAGCATTAATCGTTTGATATTAAAAGAATCCCATCATCAACTGGCCGAGTCGGATGTCGGACCCTCCTGGTTACTAAACATACTTCAACACTTAGATCAGTATCACACTGACCAAATCGTTGGACTTTCGTATTTGGCTAAGCAGACTTCAATCTCAGCCGCTCATTTATCTAGGGTGTTTAAACAATTAACCGGGATGAACATCACCGACTATGTGAATGCCAAGCGAATTTCAACTGCAAAGGAGCAGCTTTTAACTACAAACTTAGGTATTGATACCATCGCCCACAATTGCGGATATGAGAGCTTACCTTATTTTCATAAGTTATTTAAGAAGTTTACTGGCGTTACCCCAGGTCTATATCGAAGAAAAGTAATTAAAGAAATTAGCTTTCAAAAAGACAACATGAATTAAAAATGTGAAAGTATTTCAAGAGCAAATTATTGTAATAGTACTCACTGAAACTAATTATGAAGAGCCTGCTTATAAGAATAGCAGGTTTTGAAATTTTCTCAGTAATTATGACACCACCACACACAAGGTTTACATATCAATATAAACAAAAGCCCACTCCTTTGACGGAAGTGGGTTTTTGAACAGAACAACTTCCTTTTGTTACACTATCGTTTCCCGAGGGAGCTCAAGAACCTTACTCATGATCAAATTACATTTATTCTTTATCTGAAATTAAAGGCTTACTTTCATTCAATTGGTCTTTATTGAAAACTAGTTCCCCACGTGTCCAAAATCCTTTTTGTACAAATCCGTCTCGATGAACTTTGATTCCATAACCATGTTCCAAGTTATCTTGCCAACCGCCTTCAAAGACAGTTCCATCTTTCCACTTATAGATTCCATTGCCATAAAACAGTCCATCTCTCCATTCTCCCCGATAACTATCACCATTAGCGTATTCTTTAACACCAAATCCATATTCACTATCATTAAACCATTGCCCTTCATATTTAGACCCATCGGACCAATGATACACGCCAGTTCCCCACTTTAGTCCCTTCTTCAATTGTCCCTGGTAATTTTCACCAGATTCATACTCAATGGAGAACATATTTTCAATTTCATTTACCCAATTTCCTTCAACCGCTATATTGTCAATATGAAAAATGGATTTTATTTCCGAAGGTTGTCTCTCATGTTTAGATGGAATACTTAATGTTGCAACTCGGGGTTTGAGCAATAAAGGGGCTGGAATAAATTGATCATCTATGAAGGTTCTATAATACCACGATGTCAAATCATATATTTCAAAAAAGAGTTGTTCCACTTGATTAAGCTCAATAAAAATAGAACTCTCTCTTGTGTCAAAGTATTCTAACTGTTTTAACGTAGTTACCATTTGAGTTGGAAGGATATCAATCCTCATTATTGCTGTTAAATTAATAAAAGGTTCGGAATCATCATTTTTTACATTTTCATTTACAAGAATCATTTTAATGAGTAAACGACCTATTTCTTTTAATTGATTTAATGCAATAGTGTGATCAAAATCAATGGTTTGTTCAACTTGATCAGCTAATATATAGATTTCAGGCAGTTCACTTTGAAATACTTTAAAGCTCATCCCTTACCCCTCTTTTTACCCATATTTACCCAAATAATTTCTACATGATCATTAAACTATCCTGCCCGTTAACATAATGAAGCTGCCAATCAACGGCAGCTTCTCTAATTATGTTTATTCAACAAACGTTATCCGTTACTTCAACGTTCTATCTTTTAAAAAACCAAATATCAACTGAAACCACTTGCAATATTCCCGTTATTTGTACTGGATGAGACCAAACCGTATGCCCTGTGGATCGAACAAGTAGGCAAGATAAAAATCACCGAAGTCCATTTTATCCGTATCTTGCTTTGCACCGTTTTCTACGGCTTTTGAAATGGTTTCGTCGATGGAATCCACTTGAATTGTGATTTGTACTCGTTGTGAAATATCCTTCGGGGAGCGTGTAATACCACCGTCTATACCAGGTAAATCACTCGATCCTGTCGTTACAGGCCAGTAATCCCAATTGGGTTTCCCTATTTTCCAATCAAACACATTGGCATAAAACTGAGTTGCTCCTTCCGGATCCTGAGAACCCAGATCAAACAAAACGACACGGTTCATATTAACACTCCTTTGTCTATTTCCATACAATAAACATTATAAGATTCCAATAACTGGAAGGTCAATCGATTTATCCTGTTTACACTATAACTGCTGGAAGTATTTTTAGATTACTAATTCGTTAATCTCCCGTTAGCGGGGTAAAGGGCTGCCACGCGGCAGCCCTTTACTGTTCTTTAGGAGCTAACTCACACATTTCCAGTTCGGTAGCATCCTTGATTCGCAATTCACCAGATTGATCAAAAATCGGATCAGAATACATGAAAGAATTTGCTCCATTAGAACTCAGAACCTCGAGAATACCTGTAATTAAATATTCCGATATATTGTCTTACCGAGGATAGTAAAGCTCTTTGGATAGATTGTAATTTAGTAATTCTGCTAAATCTTCTCGAGCAAATTCTTTCTTTAATGCTGATATAGATGTCTTTAGTGCAACAGCGAGTTCTTCATATGATATTATCCCTGTCTCTTGCATGACTTCTTTCCAAGGCTTGGGTTTGCAAATTCTGTATAAACATGTTCATATTCACTCTTTTTCTTCATATCTGTCCAACCAATTGGCATTATAATAAACGGATTGAGTAATATCGCCGCTTCTTTAAACGGGTGAGGTAACTGCTCTAAGATTGGCGTTTCATAATTAAAGCATATGTAATTCATAGAGACCTCCTTCAAGCGATAAACAACGCTAACCATACTATATTCATTTAGCTAATCTCCTGTTACGTAAGAAAAGGCCGATCCACTTTGGTTCGACTGCCTGATGCTGTTATTGAACTCTCGTTCTCCGTTAGCTCAATGGTTGGTAATCAGTTACGGTCCAATATTCATCCGCTTCACTTAGATTTTTTAATGCCTTGTATGCAACTTTATCGTAGATATTACCGAACAAGTTAAATTTGTCATACCTAAACCAATTGTCTTTATCTCCAATCCTTTTTCTATTTTTAAGATTCAAATCATATGGGGTTACTTTGTTCGGCGGGACTTTTTCTCCCCAATGATGAGTATGACCTGCTGGAGGACAAACGGCTACTTCGATGATGAAACCACCACCATACTTATCGAATTGAAATGTTAGGAGGTCTATTTTCTGTTCGGTTACTCTTCGAAAATGCGGAAATGTACCCTTGAAGCCACGCTCGCGCAAGCTGGGAATAACGATGTTTTTCAGTGAGTTTAGCATTTTATCTCTTTCTACTGACAACTACAATCACCCCACCTTATTTCTTTATTCGGTAGATGTTAGGATTCGATAATTCGTTGCATTATCCTCCCGTTACTTTAACGAAACTAGGGAGCAACTGCCGCGTGGCGAGTTGCTCCCTGCTTATTACGTTATCGTTACCCGCTAGCGTATTGAACATCCACAATTTAGTTGAAGTTTCGTAAGAACTAAGATCACTTTATTTCATTAAATATGCGTAACCATTCACTATACAACTCGTCATCATCCATATCGTCTTCACTATAGAATGCATATAACAGGTAATCGTAAAAGGATGTTGTTTGAGGTAGAATCCCATCTTTCTCATGATTTGACCACGACACAACTTTACAATCACCATTACTTATTGTTGTTAGATCTAAACAAGTTACATACTCATCGCAATTTTCTACTACTACAAGGTGTTCTGGTAATCCAAGTGCTCTGTATTTATTTGTGACTTCTACAACTGTTAGACTTCCATCCTTCCCTATTCCTTCTATACAACGACCCGAAATTCCACCATAACCATAATTCCTAACGAACCACCTGTAACTATCAGGAAGTTCTATTTTTAAGGCTTTATCTATTTCTAAAATCTGCTCACTAATTGTTTCTCCGATAAAGAAACCTAATTTTCCGAAATTCGAGATTAATCTCTCTACGTATTGCTTACTCAGAATATTCACCCTCAATTGTGTTGATCCATCTAATTAGAGAAGTTAGCGATAAATTACTCGAAGGCAGGTTTATAACATTCTAATTCTAGGTGAATGTTGCGTTAACCTGCCCTTTAGCTTAATGAAAAAGGAGCAGTTGCCGCGTCGGCAAACTGCTCCTGGATCTCTGAACTAACGTTCAGCGTTAGGGAGTTTAATGACAAAAATAATGTTGCCTCTCGATAAATGTACGTATTCACCAATCACTTCAAGACTCTGTCCATTCATACTTAATATCATCAAGCTGCTCTTCATTTTCATTTCCTCTGCCAACAATTCTAAAACCGTTTATCTCATAAAATTTCTGTGCTTTCTTGTTGACATCAAAAGTGAATAAAAACAGATTACCTTCAGATTGCTGTTTGGCGAGGTTCAAGAGCCTGTTCCCTATTCCTCTTCCTTGATATTGCGTATGAACGTATAACTGATTGACCCAATTCTCGTTACAAGCTAGTATGCCTACTACTTGCTCCCCTGAAGCTTCAATTGCAAGATATACTTTATTATTTGTGACCAAAATGTTATTAAAAAAAATACATGATTCTCTAAAGAATGTATCGCTTTTTGCCCAATCGCTTGTTCCTTGCTCTCTCTCCACATTTTAACCGTTTGTAACGCATATGAAGGGTCATATTCGATAATTGTAAATTCCATTCGAATCATCTCCTTTTGTATTATTTATTCATATGCGGTTTTATGGAAAACATTAACATTAACCACATGGTCGAATGTACGTGACCAAAGTTGCTTTAACCTGCCCGTTACTTGAATGAAAACAGGGAGCAGCTGCCTTGGCAATCTGCTCCCTGTTTATTGTGCTATCGTTTCTCGCTAGTGCAATGCATTTTCTTCTTTTAATTCGGAAAAATTGGAATAAAATACGTTATCTGTTACTGTCATACGCATATACTTCATTGTATCCTGTGCGTTAATGTCGTGCGGGTGGATGTATGCCATAAAACCAGTAGTCTTATCTAATTTATCAAGAATAGGTGTTAATCGCTTTATAACATTCACAAGCATTTCTTTAAATTTTTCACTATGTTGATGTGAAATTTCCATCTGTGCATCCATTGCTTCATCATCGTCTGGATCAATTTCATCCATATCTCCGACGCTTACCTGATAGAATATATCGAGAAATTCACTTACGTCTTCTGAAAAATCAATAAAGTCTCTAAAAGAAAAACCACTTATGTCATATTTATAACCACAAATACCATCGATTCCATATTCCCTATAAAGATGTTTATACTTTTCTTCATATTCATTTATCCTTTTTGCAAGACCACCTTCTGTTTCTAAGCTTGCCAGGATACTTCCATGAACCTCATCACAATCGAAAACAAACGCATATACTTTTAAGTTGCCTTCTGATTTACTGAAGTTTTCTAAAGCAACGGCACATTCCTGAAATAAAGTATCTTCAAACTTTCTATAATTAATGTTATCCAAGTTCTCAGCTCCAAAATTCAATTATTATATAAAATAGTCCTCTTCTCCAACTATACAATTCTGCCCGTTCTGGGAAACAAAAACGGCTGCCGAAGCAACCGCTATTCCGCTATCGTTTCATATTGAACAAACGTTCACCGTTAGTTGAATGGACTGTCGTACATTCGGTTTTTAAACACAATCCGTTCACAGAATGCGTTGAAACGATCGAAAATCGGATGGATTGAGGCCCGACATTCGGCATAGTCTCAGATAACTGTACGCATATTTATAATAATGGCCATGCCTGCTTTCAGCAAATGCCTTTTCCCAGTAGGAAGGTTCCAATGGATTCAACTCGGTTTCCGTAACCACCGAATCGGATTCAACCCAATTTTCCTCGAGTGTATTTGCATAAGTCAAGATGTTGATTCTTGCGTAAAAGGCCGGATCGAGGTTGTCGTGTACATAATTGCGATAAGCTTGTTTCATTTCCACAATAGCGTGACCATGCGTAAGGATATGCCCCAACTGCATATCGCCTTTCTCCATTTGCAACGGTCTTTGAAAGTCTTGGAGTAAGCCTAGCACAGTCTCCGGAGTCAACTGCAAGCTTAAACCTGTATTCGGTATGCCGTCAGGTTCAATCACGATATTCTCCCCATTCACAGTAACAAAACCAGGACCTGATGCTGCGAAACTTCTAACAATTTTCCCCATGGCATCAAACATTTCGGCAGTTGCCGGAATGTTTGAACGAGAGAGCGTACTCAGCAAATAGAAAGTGTAAATCACGTCATGACCAAGAGCATGGCATGTATGGTGATTTTGGACAAGCATTCTCATCATTTGGGCAGTAAAGCCTTCGTATTCTTTGTTTCCCCGATACTGCTGTTCGTTTGCATGTTCATCCACAATTTTGACAAGATTTTTACAAATCAAATCTTCCAACAAGGCAGGTACAAGTTTTTCTTCCAAGAGTTTAGTCAAGGCTATAACCGCACATGCCCAATGTCCTTCCCACATATTGCTTTGTGAGGATTCGATCATTTTTTGGCAAGCCCATTTCCTATAGAAATCTATCTCCAAATCAATCATCACCTCTCACTCTGATAGAGCTTTTCTTATAATGCAATATGTATCTCAAGTCTGTTTTAGACTTAATTCAACTGCCCGTTAGCAGGGAAAACAAAAACGGCTGCCGAAGCAACCGCTATTTCGCTATCGTTCTGCGTTAGTTTCATGAATCACTTCACACGAGGGGTCTTTTACAAATCCTTTGAATTCTGATATATATAAACAACGTATTTTTCTCCCAGTTGTACAAGAAGCAATTCAGATTGCATTTGACCTTGAATCGTAAATATCTATGTCCCAACTTGGAGTTTAGTTGCCATGTAATCTCCAAAAATATTGCCATCTTTGTACTCTTTTCTTACCTCGCCTAACTCATGATTTATTTTCAAATCCATTTGTTTGTATTGCTCCTGCTCTTCGACACGTTTATAAAAACGTGCACCATAGACACATAGAATGTCCGCGTCTTTGTTCTGTTTAAATATCTTCTCTGATGCGGAGGTTCTCTCCATTTGACTAATCTTATTTGCCCCTTCAATTTTTGGGTCTTTATAGCGTCCAATTATCATTAATAGCAAAATGCATGAGACGATAACAACAGGTCCCGCCACGATAAATATTATTTTTTCACTGATTCGCCCCCTACATTATCTGACGTACTTGCCATGTATTTGTTTCGTTCATATTTAACTTGCCTGCCGCCCCTTACTATAATAAACAAAAGAGGAGCTGCTGCGAAGGCAAGCCCCTTAACTATCGTTTATCGTTAGCGGAATCTCTTTTGTACTATCGGTACTGGTTCGGATCATATGGCTTAAAAATATCTCACAAAGAAATCACGGAGAGCGCGTGCGGGAACAGAAGGCGTTATATATTTTTACAACATTTCCCATAAAAAAGGCAAGTTGCACGCTTCTCTCCACAAGCTCCTTGGGGATTCAATCTCCGTGTGATATTGGTTAAATGATAATTTTATTTGGCACTGAGTAGCCCACAAAATAAAACAAACCGCAACAGCATTAGCTGATGTGGCCAAGAATTATTACCAGTTTCCATTTTCAAAGTCTTTATTATCAAGTTCTTTTATAAATACCGATACCTATCTAACCCTCTTCCACAGAACTAAGATACAGTTTAATCGGCAATGTCTTTTCTTTCAAGTCTTACTGCACAGTTCACATGTGTGGTATGTATATATTTTGTTACTGGTGCTGCTCCTACGGATGATCATTTATACATCTATCTTGTAATCATTCGTAATATCAGCAATCTTAGGATACGTTCTGGTCATTGTAACGGACGTATCACCGACATTTACCAAACGAAATGATACTTTGTTATACTTAATAATAGCTTAATTATAGAAATTAGATTTTTGAATATAGGAGGTTCACTTTATGGAGTTTAATATATTTATTGTTGAAGATGACCATGCTTTATTTGAATCGTTGAAAGAAGGGCTTGAAGCTTGGACGTTTCGGGTTATGAGACCAAATGATTTTAACGATGTCATGCGTTCGTTTATTGAACAACAACCTCATCTCGTTATTATGGATATCACGCTCCCTAAATTTGATGGTTTTCATTGGTGTAGAGAGATTCGCTTCGTATCCGAGGTGCCTATTATTTTCTTATCCTCTCGCGATCACCCATTAGATATGGTCATGGCGCTGAATATGGGGGCAGATGACTTTGTTCAGAAACCATTTCATACGAATGTGCTAACTGCCAAAATTCAAGCGCTTCTTCGCAGAACCTATGCTTATGGGGAAGGCCAGACAGATTTTCATGAATGGAACGGTGCCTTGATTGATTTAAAACGAGGCGTTATCCGAAAATCAGACGAGGAAATAGACTTGACGAAAAACGAATGTTTTTTGTTGATCACGCTCGTAAAGGCAAACAATAACGTAATCTCACGTGATGATTTGATACGAAAGCTGTGGGATGACGAGCAGTTCGTGAACGATAATACCCTTACAGCCAATATCACCCGTTTGCGAAAAAAATTAGAGCAGTTTGGACTTTCAGATGCGATTGTAACTAAGAAAGGAATGGGTTACATAGCCATTACTTTATAGGAGGAATAAGTGCAATGTTACTTCACTATATTGTTACAAGAAAAAGCTGGATTCTGCTGTTTGTCAGCTTGCTAGGTTTGACCGACTTACTTATCCTTTTTGAACAAGGTTATAGGGTGGAGTTTACATCTCTCATCTATTTAAATGCTCTCAATATCATCATATTTCTTTTGTTTTTCCTATGTCGTTTTAAGAAGGAAACCAAATATATAGCAGAAATTTCCAAACTGCAAGAAGTCATGGCTTCAGATTGGATCGAGAGCCTCCCAGACCCTGTTAATGAAATGGATAAGATAACGAATAATTTATTACTAAAAGCCTTTTACCAGTTCAAACGTCAACTTTCACAGTTTAAGGAGTTCCAATTGATTGAAAATGATTTTACAGCCTCTTGGATTCACGAGGTTAAAACGCCTCTTACCGCAATGAAACTAATTTTAGACGCACAAAAGAGTGATCCGGGCATACGTAAAATTGAAACAGAATGGCTGCGAATCCATTTACTCTTAGATCGTCAGTTGCATATGACACGTCTTCCCGCCTTAGAATCCGACTACGTTCTTGAACGAGTTTCTATACAACGTCTTGCCGCACAAGAAATCCGAGAACTTGCCCCCTGGTGTATAGAGAAAAATTTGGCAGTTAGCATCGAGGGAAATGATGCCATGGTCGTTACAGATCGTAAATGGTGCCGATTCATCATCCGGCAATTACTGACCAATGCCATTAAATACAGTCCCTCAGACAAGGCTCTAACTTTCATGACAGATGTGACGGAGAAAGAGAATGTCATCTTAGATTTGATAGACGAAGGTCCGGGGATACAGCCACATGACCTGCCACGTATTTTTGATAAAGGATTCACAGGCGAGAATGGAAGAATTCATAACGCCGCTACTGGACTCGGGCTATATCTTGCCCAGACTGTTGCAGGTAAAATAGGGATTACACTTCATGTCCAACCTAGTCAATCGCAAGGAACAACGATGCGAATCATCTTTACTGATATCAATGCATTCGAAACGATTAGAAGAGGGCAAGTGTAAATATTCCGTTATAAACAGCCAAGATTATTCTTGACTGTTTTTTATTTAACATGACAATTTCGTCACTTACCTATTCAACTTGTCACCTAAAACGTGCGACAAGACGGCGTTTCAACCGTAAACTTAAGCAGTAATCAGATTTGGGAGGTTCACTATGAATGAATGGAATGAACAAGGTACGGTTCTACATGCTCGAAATGTTCACAAAACATATGGTTCAAAGGGCGGAGCCCAACAGGTTTTAAAGGGAATTGATTTACGAGTTCTCCGCCAAGAATTCGTTGGGATTATGGGTCCCTCCGGTTCTGGTAAGACAACATTGCTTAACGTACTGGCGACAATTGACCGGACTACAGATGGCACGATTTTAATCGAAAACGAAGATATCTCTACCATGAGCAATACCGCCCTTTCTGCATTTCGTCGAAACAAACTTGGATTTATCTTTCAGGATTACAATCTACTTGACACGTTGACGGTAAAGGAAAACATACTTCTGCCAATATCTCTTAGCAAAATAAGCAAACAGCATGCAGAGAACGAGTTCACAGCGATTACAAATGTGCTTGGAATCAAGGAATTATCGCAAAAATACCCGTACGAAATATCAGGCGGACAAAAACAACGCACTGCTGCTGGACGTGCCCTTATCCACCAGCCTTCCATCGTCTTTGCTGACGAGCCTACTGGAGCATTAGATTCCAAATCCGCTTCATCGTTATTGTCTGTCATGGAAGAGGTTAATCAGAAAAGAAAGGTCACGATAATAATGGTCACGCATGATCCAGTCGCATCCAGCTACTGCAGCCGCGTGGTGTTTCTGAAAGATGGGAAGATTTATTCCGAACTGTACCGAGGAGAGAAATCTAGACAGTCGTTCTTTAAAGAAATCATCGATGTGCAGGCTGTATTAGGAGGCGACCATGTTGACGGTTTTTGATTTAGCGCTTCGCAGCATGCGACAAAATGTGAAGCATTACTATTTGTATTTCTTTTCTCTCATTTTTAGTATTAGTCTGTTCTTCGTCTTCGCTTCCTTGCAGCACGATCAGCAGGTTCAGACAATGATGGAATCAAGTATTAACTTTCTAGCAGCTTTTCAGTCTGCAGCAGCACTGCTCATTGTGATTGTCGGAATCTTTACCGTCTCATCTAACCGTATATTTCTACGTCGTCGCAGTCGTGAATTCGGATTGTATCAACTTATCGGCCTATCCAGGGGGTGGGTTGCCCGTTATTTAATCATTGAGAATGTGCTTCTCGGATTAGGTGCACTACTAGCGGGAATTATATGCGGAGCGTTGGTATCACGTTTATTTGTTTTGATTTTAATGAATTTGCTTAGTTTGGATGGCGTACCTGACATAAGCTTTTCTGTATCTGCAGCTTTTGAGACGGCAATGGTCTTTATTCTCATTATTGCCATTACTTTCGTTCAAGTGATATGGATGATTTATCGTAGTACGCTTCTACATTTATTCCAAGCAGATCAGCAGTCTGACCTTTCTAGTCGGCCTCCCTCTTTTCTTACGGCTATTGTTGCCGTGCTTGGTGCTGTGCTTATTGGATACGGCTACGAATTATCGGGTCGTATGGTAGATAAGCAACTAGTCTTCAATGCGCTGTTGGTCCTTGCATCTACTGTAACAGGAACCTATATATTGTTTCGTGTGACGATTAGGTGGTGCTTCTCCTGGCTTCGCAAACAGAAACAAGGACATCTTGGCTTGTATGATAGCCTGTCACTTGCACCGCTCATGCACCGAATGAAGGCTAATGCCAACTCGCTTACCTTAATTACTGTGTTATCAGCTTTAACAATTACACTTGTTACTACGGCCTATTCTTTCTATTACTCTGCAGAGCAAGACACCCGTATGGCGATGCCTTATGATTTTACTTTTGAGAATAAGCAGCAAGATGCACAGTTGTTTAAATCCGAGCTGGAGAGCCAAGGAATTAACTTCGACTACAACACAATTAAGGCGATTCGAACAACTGGCGTAATCCTTAATCCACTTCAAGGTTCTAGTTATAGAGAGGGAAGCTTGTTATGGCTCTCAGCCGAACAGCTTCAGAGAGCAGGGGCGAAACTATCCGTGCCTTCCTATGGCGAAGCCATAGAATACAATGCCTGGGCATCGAATGAATACGACGACATTGACACCTCAAAGCGTTATCCAACAACGATCGAGCTGCTGGCAGATGGACAGACTGATAGCTATCGGCTGAATGAACTAGTCGTAGAAAATCTCGTGAATTTCAATATACTAGGCAGCCAGGTGCTAGTGTCTGAAGCTACTTTGAAAGATATCGAGGACAGAATTTTCAATACTGCCGATTTTGAGACGGTACACATAGATAATTATCGCATTTCAGACAAAGATGGGCTTGCTCTAGCTGCCTCCCTCTACGAGAAATATAGAAATGGAGATCGTTTTATGAACGATTTCTATACAGATTATAGAAAGGCACTACAAACTTCCGGATTATTTATTTTCATAGCTGCCTTTCTAGGACTCGCTTTTCTTGCCTCTACCGGCAGCATCCTATATTTCAAACAAATGACCGAAGCAGAACAGGAAAGACAGAGCTTCAAGACGCTGCGGCAGCTAGGGTTCGACGTGCAGATGATTATGAAGGGCATTTTGCGGAAGCAGATCGTTGTGTTCCTTCTCCCCTTAGCTATCGGGGTTCTGCATTCGTTTTTTGCAGTGAGAGCAGCTTCTTTCATGATTATTTCGGACATTACCATTCCAACGATTGTTTCGGTAGTAGTTTATATCACCATCTATTTTCTGTTCGCACTGTTCACACTTAGTTACTATCGGAAAATCGTTCAAAACGCTTTAATATAAAACTTTTTAAAGGAGGTTAATTTTTATGAAAAAAGCAGTTTCTATTATGCTTATCGTTCTAGTTATTTGCTCAGCCATGTATGTCATATTCAAACGGGAATTTGATCAATTCAATCCACTGTATAAGGAGGAATATGTCTATGCAGTAATTACTGAACCAGCTAATTATGAGAAAAAATATGACCGCTACAGATATAATCTGTCTGGCTACACAAAGCAGGATGAAAAGAAAAAGATTTCGTTCTCTTCAAGCAAAGAATTATTACAAGAGACCTATGTGAGAGTGCTTGCTAAGGGGGCATATACGAAGGAATGGATATTAATACAAAAGGAAGATATTCCGAATAATGCTTTGAGATAAGTATTTGTTTGCGGGAGACCAGGCGTGTGACCACGATAACTTTATTCTGCATAGAAAAGAAGCACTCGGAAATATGTATAAGAGGATGGTTTTTCATTATCCTGCAAAAGGCCCCAGTAATATACTGAACCGCAATCGCGGTTATCTTTATTCTTTTTAACTAGGTAAGGATTAACCAGACTATTCTGCCCGTTCGTGGAAAACAAAAACGGCTGCCGAAGCAACCGCTATTTCACCAATGTTTTCCGTTAGTTGAATTGATGACCTTTAACATCAGAGAGCCACACCTACTCCGTTATATATTCTTTATCGAGAAGTTGTCTTAATTCCTGTATTTTTGTTGACTTAAGAACTAATTTTTCCGTGTTGAAAACAAGTATGGTCGGAAAATCATCTATGTTGAAAGCTTTCTTTACTTCTGGCGTATGCATCACGCTTAAATTTCTTATTTTCTCTAAATATTTTCGGTGTAAGGCGTTTATTTCTTTCATAAAATCTGTATCGCCCATCTGTTCACCATTTAAATCAACAATATATATTTGATATTCACCCTGATTCTTCGATTTTAATCTTGAGGTTAGTTCTTCATTGGACGAGGTACAACTAGTAGTAGTAAATAATATTAGCATGATGATGATTGAGATTGATTTCATATGAGCCCTCCCCTCACAAATCTGAAATCTTCAAAAGGCTGGCAGACATGATTTAGACGCATAAAAGTAGACCGAAGTTCAGCTATACTGCTCGTTAACGTAATGAAGCTACCGTTCATTCGCGCGGCAGCTTCATTTAACTTGTTTGTTTATTGAGCTCTCGTTATCCGTTAGCTTAATCATCAATTAACTATAAATGTACAAGTCAAAATCCACGTCTGCATTTATTGAATAGGCAAAGCTAATGAACCTATGATGTAAATACATCGCAGGTTTTTCATTATTTTCAATTTTTATTACCACCATAAACTTAAACGATACATTGTACTCATCCCGGATTTTGTTAAGTTCAACTACCTTACTTTCCAGTGCATCTAAGAGGTAATACAACTGGTCATTAATATCATAGGACTCTTGATAGTCTGAGCTAAGTTCCCAGGACGATTCCTTTCTATAATGGATGATTGAACTAATCAGATTATCATTCTTAGGTCCAACTATAACATCACCTATGCTATACGATTCGGATGGTTCGATACCAAGCAATTGCGTAACTTCATTTACAGGAAAACTGTCTCCGAAAATGCTGAAATACGCCATGACAGTGGTTTTATCCATTATCAGTCACCCCAGTCTAATCATGACTTTCTGTAATTGTATCTAAAACTCAACATAAGTTATCCGTTAGTTCAATTATGAAAGACAGATGGGCTTTTTTTACTATCATATCATTTTAATACTACATGCTCTAACCTCACTTCAACAGGCATCTTAAAAATAATGAAATTAGCAGTCCACATTTGTGATTCAATAATGAGCTTATCTCCTGTTTCCTTTGATTCAAACTCATATCCAGAGCCGATTGCTCAAAGTTCTCTACCTCATTAATCGGACATAGGCACCAAATCGAATAAATTCCGATACATACTAGAGATAATTGCGATGTAACCGGCTGTAATTCTCTATTTGTATTAACGTAAGCGAAATAGCCCTCATCTGGCAATCAGATGGGGGCTATTTTAAACTTGCGACTAAGGCAGTGTGACCAGTCAGTTGTAGGAGTCCAAAGTGCTCCTATTTATTACCGAAGGAGATTGGTTTTCGCCAGTTCGATGACTTCGTTGCCTTGCCCGTTCAAAACGGCTTTCAGCATCCACATCGTAAATCCGCGAGCCTGCTCGAGGTTGATTTTCGGCGGCATCGCCAGCTCCTGACGATTGACGACGACGTCCAGCACTACCGGACCGCTATGTTCGAGGGCTCGGCGAACGGCGCTTTCCAAGTCATTCGGATCCTCGACGCGAATTCCTTCGATTCCCATGGCTTGAGCAAGTGCCGCAAAGTTTGGATTGTCGAGTTCCGTACCGAATTCTAAAAAGCCAGCTGCTTTCATTTCCAATTCCACGAATCCAAGCGCGCCATTATTAAAGACAACGATCTTGATCGGGAGCTTATGCTGACGAAGGGTCAATAGATCTCCTAGCAGCATAGTGAGTCCCCCGTCCCCAGACAGCGATATGACCTGGCGTCCCGGTTGCGCAACCTGCGCCCCAATCGCCTGGGGCATGGCGTTCGCCATTGTCCCGTGGTTAAACGAGCCAAGTAGCCTTCTTTTTCCATTCATGCTCAAGTATCGGGCAGCCCACACAGTCGGCGTACCAACATCGCAAGTCAAAACGGCATCCTCATCTGCGAGATCGCTGATTACCTTCATAAGGAATTGCGGATGAATAGGAGCTCGACCAGGAGCTGCAAGGTTGTCCTGTTCCTCGCGGACTTTGGCATAATGTGCTGCAAAGTGCTGCAGGTGATCAGGGGAGTGCGGTTCCATTAAAAGGGGTAACAGCATGTCGACCGTCGTCTTTACGTCTCCGCACACCCCGTATGCGAGCGGCGTTCGCCGGCCTAGACGGGAGGAATCCAAATCAACCTGAAGGATGGTCGCTTCTTGCGGATAAAATTGCCGGTATGGAAAATCGGTACCCAGCATGAGTAGGACATCGCATTCCATCATGGCGTGGTATCCTGATGAATATCCGATGAGACCGGTTAATCCGACGGAATACGGGTTGTCATATTCCAGATATTCTTTTCCTCGCAGTGCTATGACCATCGGGGATTGCAGTTTCTCGCACAGCTTCATGAGCGAAGCATGAGCTCCCGAGCAGCCAGCACCACACAGCAAGGTGATCTTCTTGCCTTTGTCTAAGTAGTCGGCAAGCGTCTTCAATTCGTCTGTAGAAGGGCAGATAATTGGCCGGGTGGAATGGATGACGTGTTCTGGAACCGGGCTTTCGTCGTATTCGAAAGCGGCTACATCGCCAGGAAGAACTATGACAGACACTCCAGACCTTGCCGTCGCGGTTTGCATCGCCATCGTAACCGCTCGAGGTATTTGCCTCGGTCCGGTTACGACTTCACAAAAGAAGCTGCATTCCTGAAACAACATGTCCGGACGAGTCTCTTGAAAAAAGCCGCTGCCAATTTCACTGCTCGGAATATGAGCGGCAATCGCAAGTACTGGCACCCGGTTTCTATGGCAATCGTACAATCCGTTAATGAGATGTAAATTACCAGGTCCGCTGCTACCCGCACAAACGGCGATTCCTCCGCTGAGGGTGGCATCCGCGCCAGCCGCGAACGCTGCAACCTCTTCGTGGCGGACATGGATCCATTCTATTTTTCCGGAACGACGGATCGCATCGAGCAAGGCATTAAGCGAATCGCCGATAATGCCGTAAATTCGCTTAACGCCGGCGTTCAGAAGGGATTCCACGATGGAATCAGCTATCGTTCTTTTCAAGGGAATCTCTCCTTATTGTTTTTATTATTTTGCCATAATATGAGCAGTATATTCTTAATTTCACTACGATCGGGTTTGTTGGGCTTTAATCTTAAATTAAGTAGTCACATTTCGGTAAATTCATTCCTTATTATAGGTACTTTATCTAACTTTAACCTATTCGATCCGCTTGCGGTTTTCCATAAACCTAATATTTTGTTCAGACGCGAAGAGAGGTCTTGGATGGATGGAAGAAATCCAACCCTTTTGCTCCCGCACACTCGGCTGAGTTAAATAAATCACCACAGGATGCATAGCAACAACTAGATCTGCGATTCCTCTGATATGTTACTTCACATATCTAAGCGCCTAAAGTACGTTTGACCATAAATTTAGTGCTTTTCTTCAGAACCCATTGCAATTGCTTTGGTTTCATGTACCGTACCATATGGATGCTGAGGTGGTGCATAGATAACGTAAATTTTAAGTTGTTTATTACCTGTATTAGTTACATTGTGCCATTTTCCAGCAGGTATCATAATTGCATAATCATCAAAGACCATTTCTTGAAAATCCAAATTATCTTTACTATCACCCATTTGAACGAAGCCCTGACCTTCTTCAATACGTATGAATTGGTCCGTTGTGGGATGAACTTCTAAACCAATGTCATCTCCCACATTAATACTCATTAGGGTCACTTGATAGTGTTTCCCTGTCCATAAAGTGGTTCGGTAATTATCGTTTTGCTTAGTTTCTTGGTCAATATTCACTACAAATGGTCTTGGTCCATAATCTGTTAATTTAATGTTTTCATAACGATTCCAGTTGGTATTGTTCCAATTGTAATAATGAGGATACCAATTATAGTTCCATCTGAGGTTATTCCAGTTGCAATGCATAGGATTTTGCCATTGATAGTGATAGTACGAATTATGGTACAATTCATGTTCCTCCAATGATTTCATTTTCACCTTTTATCCTATGCGGTTGCCTAATTAAAGGATTGAAAAATAGGCAAAAGCCTATGTAGTAATCTGCCCGAAAGTTCAATAAAAAAAGGAGGCCCCCGCGCCTTCGCTTGGGCTACGTCCTCCACATTATATTCCATTTCCAATTACTAATTAAAGAACCTACGAGCGTAGCATGTAATGCTTTAATAGGAGCCCAATCTTAATTTAAGCACTAAGAAAATGTTTTATATTCTGCTGACACATTCCGTCTGATGTGTCCATAAGAATACTTGCACTAGCACCGTTAGGTTGCACATTTACAATATGATTTACGTTAATGTATTCTGTGCTTTTATTTTAAACATGAACTTCTAAGAACAAGTTGTTCATGTTGTTCGATGTAGAAGAACATCCCATAATATTTACCGATATAACCCCTACTAATAGTAGTGTTAAAGCTAATTTCTTAGTTAGCATAAATGTTGGATGACAAACTGGTTTTGAAGCGGTATTACGGTCTAATTGACTTCGGCGAAACACGCTGTCCCTATCTCAGTTGCATACAAAATAGCAGATACCGTTGACCAGCACCTGCCGAATTCAAGCAAAGCTATTCTTCTATTCTACATCTAGCAAATGACCAATCAGAGACATCATCTCTAATAAAACAATACTTATAAGATTACTTTACTAAACCTATTGTTGGCCGCGATAAGAGTATCTTTATGCTTCTGTTGCTTTCATTTCAGCGCGTTTTGCGTCGAGTTGTTTATTGATACTGTCAACGTCTTTATCCGTCAGTGGATAGAGTTGCATCACAATCATAGAAATAACAGCAAGAACAGCAGGTATCCAAATAGCAGTCATATTAATCCCTGAAAGGGCATTAGCTGTTTGGTGCTCAGCATTTCCATTAAATCCATGAGCGGCAAGGAACCAAAGTGGAATGGCACCCCCAAGCGTGAAGCCAATCTTGAAGAACAGCCCCATAATAGCGTTGATAATAGCAGCATTACGTTTACCAGACTTTAGTTCGCCATAAGAGACAACTTCAGGAACAAGTGCCCACATGAAACCAGTTGCTGAAGTCAAGCCCCATTGCTTGATGAAAGTTGAAACATAAGCCAACCAAAGTTGATCGTGCATACCATTAAGACTCCAAATCCAAGTCAGTATTTCGCCGACAACAAACATACCGAGGAAGAAATGGAAGAAGCCTTTTTTACCGAAGATTTTCTTGAGTTTTGGCCAGAATACTGTAAAAGCGATACCAGGAATTGAGGCAATCAGTCCCACAGCACCCATCCAGTCCGAGTGATTGACGGTATATTGGTTAAAGAATCCATTAACCGTATTCATGAAAAACATAAATGTAAATGCCAACATGAAGAAAATTCCTAAAATGACCAATGGTTTATTATTCTTAAATTCAACAAAGAAATCATAGACTTTAACTTGTGCCGATTGTTCAGCATTGGCGACAACGCGTTCTTTCGTGAGCTTGTAGCAAAGGAAAAGCGCTACGGCACCAATAACCATATAAACCGCATAAACGTTAAACCAGGCATGATCTGCAGAAGGGTCAGTATAAGTCCCCATATTAAGTTTTAATCCAAACAGACCGGTGTCTTTGAGTGAACGGTCTTTTGGTGCCACCATTTGAACAAACATGGGGAACAATGTATAAACGAGAAGATTTGCACCGTTTGCAAGCATCATACGAGTCGTTGTGAGTTGGTCAACAGAGTCAGGGTTACGGGTCAATGAGGCGTTCAGCGAGCCGTAAGGAATATTGACGACGGAATACACCAAGTCAAGCAACAAATAAGTGATGAAGACAAAGGCGACAGAGCCACGGACACCAGGAATGGGCGCAAACAGCAGCGCAGCCAAGATAATCAGCGGAATGCCTGCACGAAGTAACCAAGGACGATATTTACCTGCTCTTGATGAGCGTTTATCGATAAAGGTCCCGACCATTGGATCCCAAATAACATTGATGATACGGACAAAGAGGAAGATAAATCCTGCTGTTACTGTACCGATAGCATTGACAGTCGTCAAATAGAGGGCAAGGAAGCCTCCGACTGTACCAAAGACAAGATTTTGAGCAAAGTCTCCAAAACCGTAGCCAATACGTTCAGTAAGATTGAGCTTGCGATACTCATCTTGCTGAACATTCTGTGTGTTATCACTCATTATGAATACTCCTTTTCGCTAGCTGACATTTCTAAAATCCTTTTTAAGTCATATCAAAGCAAAAGTCTGTTTACGAAACAGAATAAAAGCCCTTACATTTTTACAAATTCGCTTAAATATTTTGTAAATAAAATAAAAAAAATTACCTCAATTTCTTATTTAAAATACCTGTCATATTATCAATTATATTCCTCCAGCCATGATGTATTTTTGAAAACGAGTAACTTTCTTTGTTTATTGAACAAACCAAGATAAGAATATATCATAGATATTATTCATTATCAACTTCACCTAGGCAACGATCAAATATATCCAGACCCGATCACCGTTCCCCAGTCAAAGCTCACTGATACGGTTCTATTTTCATAAGTAAAGTCCTCCCAGTTATTGAGTTTGTTGTATGTTAGCTCTAGTTGGGAGCGTCTTCAAGTCATACAAATGCTCCATAAAAAGGAAGCACGATTGCTCCTAAAAAGAAGCTAAAATCACAATTAAACTACATCCACATAAGCGAACCTGCCACGATTCCTGACATTCAACTTCCGAAATACCAATACCGCAGTCAAATGCTTACTGTTACTTCTCCAAAAGTACTTCAGACAAATAATTGAAGTTAATCGCTATCAGCTATCGTTCTCCGTTAGCTTAAAAATTGATTTGAAATTAGTTAAACTTATGCGTGCTAAACACCGTCGTTATGATATTGAAAATTATGTCTTACTTCTTGCATATTGCCCCTGTTATATCTCCCCCGACTGCAGATTTACGGATTACTTCGCCGCTCCATCTAACGTTTATTAAGTCACTTATAAAAAGAATAAAGAGTAGGATTACTCCAATAGTAAGCTTTTTCATTGACAAAATTGCCCCCTCTGGGATTTTCTTACTCTTAGACGTTTTGTCCCCCATCATAGTTCGTTATCCTGACCGTTACTTGAGAAAAGGCAACCAATCCACCTGGACCGGCTGCCTTTTCATATTGTTATTAAGCTATAGTTTCCCGTTAGCGTAATCTGGGCTATGAGTAATTCATTATGAAATAACATTGCCTATTAATGAGACGATAATATGGATAATACAGCGTTTGCTAGTTATGAGCTTATCATTCTTGACACAAGCGATCAAACGGGCGGCTGTAGGGATGGCTAGCTTATGAGCTGCTCCTCCAGCAATTTGTGAATCACGACTTCATGTGCGGGAAAAGCGATTCTGGGGAGCTCCTCGTAAGAGAAATAAGCTACTTGGTCGATGTCGTCTCCCGCACGAAGCTCCCCGCCGGTCTCTTTGGCCAGAAACCAGATCATGACGCTCTGTTGCTCGGGATTATACCATTCAGTGCCTACGTACGGCTCGCCATAAAGGGAACTGACGGTATAGAGAGAGGTAAGCTCTATGCGCAGCCCAGTCTCCTCCATCATTTCACGCTTTGCCGCCTCATACACATCCTCTCCCCACTCCACATAACCGCATGGCACACACCATTGCCCGCTGTAGCGCCCCCGCTTTCGGCCAAGCAATACCTTGCCGTTTTGAATGAGAATCATAGCTACGCCCGCCGTTGGATTCTGGTAAAACACAAATCCGCATACGCTGCAGACGGGCTTCGATTGCTCCTTGTTCTCGTTAAGTCGCAGGGTACCCCCACACTTTGGACAATAGCTGTATTTCATCCGCAACCCACTCCCATTATAAGGAAATCTTTATCTTGCTCCGATTGTACCTTACTTCTGGCGGTTCCTCCAATACATGTTTGCGAAGAATTTGTTCTCGCTATGCGATCAAGGAAACCGGGTAGTCCTACCGGTAGTCGTTGGCTTCACCAGCTTAATATGGAGCAACGGACTCTTACGTACAGCGCCTCCTTGATGATGGGTAGATGAAGAAAGTGGTTTAATTTATATCTCCTGTATAGCATCCATGTGGTATTTCACCATTTGCAATCTCAATTATGTTTTTAATCAATCCTTTTGGGAAAAACCTAAATTCATTAAGACTTGTTACTGGAATCCACTCAATCCCAATGTAGTCCTCATCTGGGGCAATCCCATTTCCGATATTATGCTCATCCACTATTTCACAAATAAAAATGTGGTCCACCACATGAGTTTTTGGGTCTATCAAATTGTTCCCATGATGATTCTTACCAATGTACTCCCTAAGAAACACAAATTGCTTTACTTTTATAAGGCATCCTACTTCCTCTAGAAATTCTCTCTGAAGGGCTTCAACTAAATTTTCACCATGTTCTTGACCGCCACCTGGTAAAGTATAATCAGCTTCGAATTTATCGTCATGTTTCTTGATGGTTAACAAACTATTATTTTTAATTACAATGCCTTTTACACCACTTCGAACCTTCAAAACGTTCCCTCCGCTCAAAAGGAATATTATTTAGTTACTAATTCGAGGGGGATTTCGTGACTCCTGTATGGTTTCTATTGAAGTAATCTGCCCGTTAGCGGAATAAGCTACCGAGATTAAATTCTGCGGTAGCCTGTTTTATGTACTTATTGAACTATCGTTTTTCGTTAGCTTAATGTCCCGACCAATCTTATACTTATTTTCCTAGTCTACAACCAAGCCTGTGGCGAATATGTCGGGAATACAAAAAACACCATCGTATGATGATGCCTTTATTACTTTATTATTCTGTCACTAACCATTTAAACTCCAAGCCTGTAGTTTCGATTATTTTCAATAAATTCTCTTCAGAACAACAGCCAATCAATAAATCTTGTCCTCCTAAATCTAAATATGTAAAACTGATTGTCGTGTCAACAGTTTTTAGCAGTTCGTAAAATTTAACAAATACATTTACATCCACCCAAGCCCTATCAACTTGAAAGTCCCAATGATATTCGACACCATTATGTTTAAATCTAAGCCAAGCTTTTTCTTCTTCAATATCCACATAATCTTCAACTTCTTCAAGTCTTAACAAGTCTTCTGTTAAACTACATAGTCTATTTGAAATCTTAATATAGTCCCCGTGATTCAAAATACACTTAGTATCAAAATACCATATATTATTTGAATATGGAGTAAAAGTACCATTTGTATATTTGTTGCTTCCCATTGCTACTAATAATGTTCTATATGGTCTTTCTTCATATCGTTCCATCTCGAATTTATTCATCAAATCTTCTTTGGATAATCCATTACAAAGGGTAACGCCTAATGAACTCAAAGTTTCAAATTGTTCTTCAAAAGAAATGAATTTTGCCAATGGTTTCAACTCCTACTATTTAGGTTAATATTAAAGCTTGTCTGTAATTAAATGGAGCAGTTTCTCATCCTTCCAATTTGTTGTTTACATACACCTAATATTTCGAAGCATGCTTGGTAATTTAAGGGTAGTCTGTGTAAAATTTCTCTAATAGTATGGTCGATGGAGCAAAAACTCCTACCACGCTCTACTGCCCTTTAGTTTAATGAAAAGGGAGCAGCTACGGCCGCGGCGATCTGCTCCATTACGATTCAACTACCGTTCCTCGATAGCGTATTGTGCTGCAATATCGGCTGAGTTCCTTCACTGATCAAACTAAGCTTCCCAAACCTTGAAAACTTGTATGTTCTCAGGGAAGAACCGATCCAACCAATTGTCGACTCTCGCTTTTACTTGGTTCGATTCAACCGAACTCTATTTATCAATCCAAAAAGTAGATTTTATATATTCAATATCATAAAACATATTGTGGTAATCATCTGCCAGATTTTTATCATCTTGGCTGAACTGCACATCCGTCGGAGTGATTAATAAGACAACATTAGCGCCAATATCTCCAATCTTTGACACATGGTTTCCTATCAGCTCCTGCAACTGTGACCCCTCTGTTTACCACTTATTTGTTGGCCAGACATTAATAGTGAAGAGTAGTCCTCCATGTTTTTCTTTATTGGCAATATTGTAAAAATCTCAAGCTTAACTTTGGTTCAATTTCTTCACTACTTCTACATTGCCATGACGCTAACCTGCCCTTTAGCTTAATGAAAAAAGGAGCAATTACCGCGTCGGCAAACTGCTCCAGGATCGCTGAACTAACGTTACCCGTTAGTTCAACAGGATCGATTTGTTGGCTAACCTCCACTAGATCTGATAAAATATTCTTACCGTGAAAGTAATGGCGATATCACAGCCGAAGGGAAGGGGACAATGGATATCCTGCTTCTATACATTTTTTTTGCGGCTATCGTGCTTCAACTTTTGTTTATCGTCCCCACTCAGTGGCAGATAAAATGAAGATGATATAAAGATGATAAAAAAACAACTATACTGCCCGTTAGTTGAGTAAAGGCAGCCGTTCAATTAGACGGCTGCCTTTTCTTGTTATGATTGAACTCTCGTTTTCCATCCCAAAGGAGAGATGGATCAGTCATCTAAAATCCAAAATGTTCACTAACTAATTTAAATTGATCTTCAATACTCTTGTTAGGTGTTCTTTCAAATGTTCTGATGCCATTCTTAATACAAGCATTTTTAATTTCATTGGAAAATTTAATCATAGATTTGTTACTATGCTTAATCGTTTCCTCTGGATTTGTTGTATGGGTGTTAATGCAGTCCGTTATTCTACCCGTTACTCTAATAAACAAAAGATGAGCCTCCGCGAAGCGAGCCCTCAACAATAGTTCTCCGAGTAGAACTATGCTTATTTAGTAGCATGTAACGATAGCCATTGAGGAAGAGCTGCCAACGGGTTTAATTGCCAATTGCAAAACTCATCAAGCTCTTGCTGTGTCAATGAATCTACATCTTCTTTTGATTCATCAACCCAAAATGAACCATCTTCAGCAAACATTTCTTCAATATGATTTATGTCTAGCCCTGATGTAATCATAGCATTCATTATGTCTTGTAAACGCCATTTAAAAGTTGGTACTTCTCCGAAAGGTCCTGTTGAATTATACGGTTTTACTGCATTTATTTTCTTTGTAGCTTTAATACCAAACGGACGCATAAACGGGTGGATATCAAACATGATATATGAACCACTTGTTTTAAGTATTCTATGGATATTATTGTACATGGAATTTAAATCATTGATCCATACATGGACACCATTTGAAGTATATACAAAATCATATTCGCTACTTTTTATTTTACTTAACTTCATTGTATCATCGCATATAAATTCAATATCCCAACCATGTTTACAAGCTATATCAGAACTGTTTTCCAATTGTTTTTCAGAAATATCACATGACGTTACTTTTGCCCCCATCAAATGAAAAGCGAATACAGCATGATTGTCACCACTTGAAGGAACACATATTCTTTTGTCTTGTAAATTCTGCAATACTTCTTTTATCATCGAAAATGTTGTTTGATGAAATGCTGATTCAGGAGCTTTAATTATCTTTGATATAGCATCTTCATCTCTATATCTTTGATACCATGTTTCGGACCATTCGTTCCAACTATCTTTAATTATTTCAATATGTTTATTCATTTGGCTCCCCCATACTTGAAATTAATATTATTGTATCAAGGTTCACGGTTATAAAATGTATACTAAACAATTAGAAATTAAATATTACAAAAAAAAATCACATCAGAATAATCCGATGTGACCAAAATTTCTTTATTTTTTTGAATAAATTATTTTCTTTATACTGTAGCAGGAAAGATAGAATAGATCAGATAATTGATCAATAGAATAGCCAGTTGCAAATTTTTCGCATATCTCTTTATTACGATCTTTCAAATATTTCCTGCTCCCTGAATTCTCGCCCCATTTTTTATGCAATCCTTTAGGGTTAGGGATATATATCATTCCACCATGTGTGTATTTCTGTATTTCTTTTATTAATTCTTGTGGAAAGATGGTCTCAGCATTTACATATTTCATAATAGCTCTACTCCTTAAAATTTATTGATGATTTTAAGGTAGCAAGGTCTATTCTATAAACAAATAAACAGCATTCATGAAGTTAAGGGCGGTAACTTATCTTTGCTCCATACAAACAACCGCCGTTGTTTATAGATTAGACTTTGCACGGAGCGAAACTTGATCGTTTAAATTTTGTACGAAGCAAATCCTTAGCATTGTTAACCTCCTATAAAAAACAAGCACAATCAAACTACTTTTCATTTAAAAATTCGTAATGATCAGCCTGAATCCCTCTTCTTAATTTTTAATATATCCCAGTTTTCATGTAACTGGTTCATAGGGAGCAATTCAACATATCTGCCCGTTACTTGAACGAAAAACGGCAACCGATCGTTTGTCAGCTGCCGTCAAGTAATGATTAATCTATAGTTTTCCGTTAGCTCAATGAAATTCGATTGTTTTTTTTATTTACTGTGTTCTATATGTTTTTTCGTAAAAACGTAACATCATCAGTAAATTCTAAGTGTTCATTTAGTCTAGTTTCACTTACAGTAACTCTCCAATGTAAACCATATTCAGTAAACACCAATCTTGAGTTTTTAATTTCATATTTCCCAGCTCCCAAATGAGAGTAAACTTTCTGCTTTGCTTCTCTTTGTAAGATAAGAACCCCTATCAAGCAAACAACCATGAAGATAAGCAAAAACCACATGATTTTTTTCATAATTACATCTACACAGCTCCTATTGAATCACTATTACCTCTAACCCTATTCATAAATTAGACGTTATATTAATAGCAATAGTTGCATTATCCTGCCCGTTTTAAAGGCAGCCGTACCATTAGGGTCAGCTGCCAGTTATTGAACTCTCGTTCACCGTTAGCTTAATGAGTTGGGTGCCAAAGTAACTTTCAATAAATTCAAAGCTTTCCTGTATACTTTTACTGCCATCGACTTTTAAAACGTTAAAATTTAAATCAATTGCTTCCTGATAAACAAATTCAGCAAACAAAGCATCTCTCGACATCCAATTATTAAAAGCAACAACAGGGTCTTCGGTCCTTTTTAAAATACCTTCTAACCAATCCCTTTTCTTATAATACTCCTTTTGAAAACTTTCAGTAGGAATGATCCAGATTGCTTTATGATTTTCTTCTAGATGAGGTAAAACCAATGATGGTAATAATTGATTACTTTCTACAATAATTGGTATGTCATGCTTATTTGCAAGATCCTTCAATACAAATGAAAAGTCTTCAATAAATGATTTGATATATACTCTCAACTGTTCTTCAATTTCCCTAGTATAAAACGCTTCATTCGGATTCATCGTAGAAATTTTTACATTGCAGGTTGTTCATTAGCCGAGATTTTTTCTAAGTGCCCATAAAAATGTTCATCACAAGAAAATAACTCCATACCATACTTTTTGCATACATCTTAGCTAATGTACTTTTACCAGCACAAGACGAACCACCTATCCAATAAATCTTTTTATTACTTAAAATTCGTCCTCACCTCAAGTTGGATATATCCATCTTTTCAAAGCTATTCGTTTTTCAATATCTAGTTTCCTTCTTCAACTCAACTGCCCAATACTTTAACAAACAAAAGAGGAAGCGCTGCCGCGAAGGCAAGCTCCTCAACTATCGTTTCTCGTTAGTTCATTAGTTGAATGCTACTTTATATACTCTATTATAGATTTGAATGCCTGATACTCTTGGCAAAATTTAAGATAATCACCTTTTGAAAATATAGCGGAAACAGATAACCGGAAAATGATTGCTCGAATAATCATTTCTTTATATAGTTCATTATCTAGAAGCAGATTTATCTCAGAAATATAGCTTCCTTGCCATGCTATACAATCACAAACTAAAATGGCTTCTGCATATTCTACTGGAGCAATTGTTGGAGAAAAATCAATTACTAAAGGACTCAATACATGGTCAAAAAGAATATTTCCCGACAAATCGCTATGAACAATCTGCACCTTATATTGCTCTTTTAGGCTTACCCTACTTAGTAATCTTTTTATAATTTCTTGTGACTCTCTCGGTAAATCCCCTGGCAATTCATCTATTTGCCATGCTATACGATGACCCTTGGACCAAGGATTATCAGTATGAGGGAAGTTCCGAAAATCAATGAAAGATAGGTCACGGTGAAATAACTTCGATACCAGAAGTTTTTCTTCTATTCGCCCTTTTACATCCTTACCTACCTCATACTGAGTGCAAGCCCATCCTTTACTTACAAAAGTACCATGTTTACTTCTAATAGGCTTTGATACCCTATAACCTTGAGGGTTTATATTGTAAATAATATTCAGTAACCATTCACAATGTTGTATATCATCCACAGGTTTTAATACAGCATTACTAACTCTAACTGATGTATTCTGCCCACCGCTCAATGACACAATATCCCCGCTAAGATGAAAAGAATTTAGTATTTCTTCTGATAGCCCCATTTGTTCACCATAAAGTAAGGACGACTAACTCAAGTAACGATTTCGGATGACCCCCATGTGATGAAGCTCGTGTCCTGCGATGCCGTAAGCGAGGGCGCGCGCCGTAATGCTTACGTTGTTGGCTGTGCCCTTGCGGGACCACGCCTCCGTCGGTAACCCGCGCAGCAGTGTGATCGTCGATTGCCGTACGGCCCGGTAGTCTTCGGCCAATTGCGCGGTTGTCCAGCTTCCGAAAGGAGGAATGAACAATTCCTGGTCGAAACCGGGCAGAGGCGTCTGATCCCCTCTTGCAAATCGGAGCAGGCGGTAGGTCATGACGCGTTCACTGTCTGCGATGTGGCCCACGACTTCTTTCAGCGTCCATTTTCCTTCCGCATACCGATAGGCGCTCTGGCTTTCGATCAACGATGCCAGCAGCTCGGTCATTTGCTTTTCCTGGGCGAGCAGAATGTCGATGATGTTGCCTTCCGGCACCAACCGGATATACTCGCCGGCGTCCCCGGCGTATTCTTCTTCTGACGGTCTTTGGTTCATGCGTAATCACCTTTCTATGAAGATATAGAAAACTAAAATGCTCTTTCCCATGCTCTACCGCGATTTTTTTGCGAAATTCGTAACTTCGGCATGTCTAATGAATTCGCGAAAGAATAGAACTTTCCTTCCAAAAATTGAGAGTAAGCAACCACTTAGTTGGTTGGCCGCCACGCTAAACTACCCGTTTGTTGAGCGAAGAAGGGCTACCACGCAGCAAGCCTTTCGGTAGATCACGTTTTTTTGCGTACGAATACAACGGGAAATATTAACAAATCCTATAAAAAAGCAAAAAAGAAGGAGAAATAAATGAAAGAAGTTTTTCTCCCCTTTCTGGCAGGAGCGGATAGTTGGTGTTATCTTCAAGTTGTTTCGCCTTCCATTGCCAGCACCACCTGTATTTTCTGCTGTTATGGGTGTGATGGGTGTTTATGTAGGAGGTAAACTCGTGGAATGGTTAATCCGGCATTATACATAGGGCAAACGAAATCATACGGTCACTGGGGCCAGTAGGTCCCGCATACTTGGTGAGATATATACTGACCCCTTAGAAAATGCCCTGTGAAGGGAGCTCCCATAATGAAATCATTAAAACCGCCACTTAACTATGCTGCCCTTTAGCGAAACAGGCTGCCGCGATTAATTTATCTGTGTATCTTTCAATCCATTTGGAAAAAGAAAGGCTTTTATCCCACGTGAAATTATTAATTGCTTTGGCACATCCCCCAATCTAACACCAGTTGGTGGAGCATATGTACTCTAAAACGTTCACGGAAGGCTCTTTTTACTTCGGAACAATTATTTTTACTATAAATGGTTTTTCTTTTTTTAATGCATTCTTTAATTCAGTCCTACTTGTACGTTCTTTTCAACTATTTACTTTGGTGTGAGCGCCATCCACTGATTAAGTGAAACATCTTCAAAACGGTCACTCTCATATTGGTCTGAGAAGTAGTACTTCATATTTGCATTTAATTATATCCATGAAATAAAAGTTTTTTCGTACTTTAGATAATAATTTTTACTGGTGCACGACTTTCTTTCCCCTTTTTCTGGACTTGCATCCATGTGCGACCTTCCCGATTCCGATATTGGATGTTTGCGCTTTTCCGGTCCTCCCAGTGACATACGTCCAATCAAACGTTATGTACCGAACGTATGATTATACCGTATTGAAAATTCACTTGAGGGGAATGAGTTACATGGGCGTAGGAGTAGGTTATGGTGGAAGTTGTGCAGGTTATGGTAACAACGCAGCAGCTATTTTGGTTCTTTTTATTCTTTTGGTTATCATCACATCAGCTTTTGTATGGTAATTCCTTAAACCAACATCATAATAAAAACAAAAACGGGCTTATCGCGAAATAGATGCGAATATAGACCGTTTTTTTCTCGTTGTTCAACTGAGGGTGATCAATGAGTTTTGAGTCTTGCTGACAATATCAATATAGGGTCAAGTGGGTGGTTCCGCACGAGGTCGATATCCCATTTCGTTACATAGGCCAAAAATCGTGTGCCTTAACGTTAGGACCATTGCCACATTTCCGTTAGTTGCTATTGGACATGTGTACATACAACTGATCTCCTATTCTTCAGCAACCATCCGGCCGCCGTCTCGTCTTTCGTGTTTACTTCCCTTCTAGCTAGTTCCAGAGCAATTTCTTCGATACTTTGATAAATCTCCATTTCCACTCAGAATCAACGTTATCGTTGCGCTAAAGAAAGATAACGTCATGGCGTGGGCACCAGTAACGCCGCCAGCTCCGGCACCATTGAAAGATTTAGTGATTTGAGTTGGCGCCATAATTATTAACGATTCACCGTTGATTATGGTCCCTGAGTTAGTGACTACTTTTGAGGCACCGATTATAGATGGCATCTGCATCAACCCTTTTCCTTATGATGTCCCTATTATATGTGAGCTTGACCTTTTTGCTTGGTTTAGTGAACATGTCCAGACCCATTTTTCAGTGGGGTTTAGTAGCAGTCTCGAGAAATTCCAAAGAAAACGAAAAAAGCTCTGTTTGATTTAATTGCTCGGCTATTTTGAAAAATGCATATCTGGCTTCCAGTGGTACAAATTCACCAACACCAACATAGCTGCCGTCACTAACCTGTAGAAGTATCCGTTTACGAATGCCTGCTATTCCAACACGTTATTTGCTTCATATGTCCAATCAATCACTAATTAACGAACATATTTTATACAGTAGTGACAAATCACCAGAGGGGAATGAGTAAACATGGGAGCAGTAGGCTATGGTGGAAGTTGTGCGGGTTACGGCACAAGCGCAGCAGCTATTTTGGTTCTTTTTATTCTTTTGGTTATCATCACATCAGCTTTTGTATGGTAATTCCTTAATCCAACACAAAGAAACAACGAGAAAAAGCGGCCGCGAAATAAAACACGGGCCGTTTTTTCGTTGTTCTTATCATAAAAAGATCACCCTTAATCTTCATCTAAGGGAGACCTTTTTATTGTAATTGAAGGTTGAAATATGGGCTGTGGGGGCTTAATATATAAGATTCAAATTTTATAATAATGCGTGGGCACATAGCGGGAATTTGCGGTTATTCTTTCCAGGTGTTATGAAGAGGTAGTTAACCCGGCACTGAATGAGCGGATCAAGATAATACTAATTCTCAGTTTCAGTTCAATTTAGTTGCTCGGCTATGGTTCATACGTCCAATCAATCACTCTATAACAATCATATTTTATCCCGTAGTGACAAATCACCAGAGGGGAATGAGTAATCATGGGAGCAGTAGGTTATGGTGGAAGTTGTGCAGGTTACGGTTCAAGCGCAGCAGCTGTATTGGTTCTTTTTATTCTTTTGGTTATCATCACATCAGCTTTTGTATGGTAATTCCTTAATCCAACACAAATAACAACTAGAAAAAAGTCACCCTTCATCTTAAACTCAGGGTGACTTTTTTCTGGTAAATGAAGGGTGAAATATGTGGTAAGTAGCTGTGTCCGCTAACATCCCCTCACCAACAATCATAACGATAACACTCACCGGGATACCCCCTCGCGCAGCAACACGCCAAACACTCCTGCCATTTCCTCTTTCAAAAACGGTTCTACTGCTAGATCTAAGACCAAAAGTTGCTTATGGTTCCGTTCCAAGACTTGCAAGGCGGACTGCAGAACAACCGATTCTAACGTCACTTCACATGAAGGGATCTCAACGATTAGCGGCACCTGTTCAGCTGAATGAACGGACGATACCTCCAACACTTTTGATGTGAGGCAAGCCGGTTGGTTTTGTGCCTCCAACAAAGCCTGCTGCAAAGCATCCCGCAATGCCAGGGTCACATTCAAGCCTACACCACCATACCAACGATCATTTGTACCGACCCAAATCACAGGGAATCCGAATATTTCCTCTCCTAAACCAATCATTGGTGCTCCCTTCATCGTCGTCAGGGCCTGCAAATAAAACTGGCAGTGTTTATCTTCTATTGTAGACAACTGTACTCGAAAGACAGAAGGCAAATGACATACCATTCGCTTGCCCAGTTCGTCGGCCAAACTCCGTTGTAGCCCTCGGCCAATACCCTCCGCAACCGTTTCTCCCGCTCCAACGCCGATAAATTCATGCTGATCTATCTTGTAGCCCTCTGATTCCTGATAGGATGGAAGCGTCGAAACGAGCAGGCAGGCCATTCGCGACACATACGCTTCAATCCCGACCAGCCCCGCTTCCCGCCTCGCTCCCTCATGCGTCAAATTTGTACAAACAATGTCTGGCATAAGACCAGCCGGCCCTTCCGATAGCGGATCGACTGCCTGAACGCGACACTGAGAGAGTGGTAGCTGCTTTAAGTCTCCCTCCTCCCAAATATGAAAAATCCCTGATTCAGTCGATGTCAATCGGCTGAGGTAAGGAAGTAAACCGTTCTCACTTTTGCTTGATCTCCGTTCGAGCTGCAGATCGATATCGTGAATCCATTCAGCTGCATTACGTCCGGTCACAAGCGGATGGGGCATAAACGAATGCCATTTTCCTTCCAATGTCTCCAGATTAAGCAGGAAGAATTGATTCCTTTGTTCCGCATCGTTCGCTCCCGTAACCTTTTTCAATAATTCAAACACGATCACATTTGCTAACATCGCTCCCGCTGTAAAAGAAAAGGTGTGCAGCCGAGGGTCTTTATAAATCGCAGATTCGTGAATGCTGCGAAACGCTGACTCCCAGCATCCCTCAAGGTCCGGATGCACTAGCGGACCCGCCAGACCCACCTGCTCCAGACATATTGCAGGAAGAAACAACTTCCTCTCCTCCCTACAAACAGCGTGTAGAACCCGCAGTTCTTCGATTTCACCCTCTTGTGACACAAACAAGATTGAATCAAACGGCCTCACAGCCTCCCGCAAACTACTAACCCCTTTCTTCTGCAGGGTAACTTCCTCTATTCTTACCTCGGGGTCTGTTTTACGGGCATGTACCGCCAGTTTTTGCATCCGTTGCCGATCAGTCGGCCCTGTGCCAGAGACTAGCACGTGAAACTTAGGAATTCCAGATACAAGCAGTTTAGAAATGACCGATATCAAAAATGGACCAGAGCCGACCACCAATACTTTGGCATGACGATAGAACTGAAACCGGTAAGCACCCGAATTACCGTAATTGTCCAAAAATTCAATTTGAGAAGCATACTCTTTGAGAACCCCTTCCGGCAATTGATGTGGAGTGTCTTGGCTCATATCATTTTCCACCTCCGTAATTCCCGATCTGTCCCAACTCTTCACAAGTAATTTTATGTACAGCTATTTGTCCCTCATGTCATATACTTAAGGAAACCCCCACTCGAGGAAACCCACCCTTATAAAGAAAGTTCAATTAAAAAAGGGCTGCGCCGAAATAATCTTTCGGTACAGCCCCCTATTTTCACTTACCACCAAAATCCTGGACCACCGAAGCCAAAGCCCCCGCCAAATGGGAAACCTCCAAAACCACCGAATCCAAAAGGTTCAGTGCCGATTGCTAAGAGATCAAACAAAACCAATGGGATGATCGCTTTAACCTGTACTTTTTCACCTTTTTGTGGAGCTACAATCAATTTGTTTCCACTAATTCTAACCAATTTGCCTGATACGATTGTTCCGTCTTTTTTCAGTGCCATAATTTCTTTACCGACCATTTTACGTACGTCCTCTTTCCGAATTTGGGATGTCAAGAACGTCCACCTCTTCTGCCAACAGAGATACATTGCACTACAATGTACTCCTGTGTAGGTAACATCGATTGGATACTAGTCCACTCATGCGTATAAACAGTCGTTCACCTACTAAAAACGCCACTTTTCCAGTCAAAAGATCTGAAAATTCATATAGGATCTCTTTAAAAGTCCAATACTTGCATATACTAGTCATCACTAAAATATAATGAAATCATCTTATAGGAAGGTTGGTAAAAGAAGAAAATTGACTTAGAACGGCTTTCTATTGGAGATATAAAATGCTATACCCCTTGTGTTATTAAAAAAGTGGATGGATAGATTCCAAGGCGTTGCAACCAAATACATCGACAAAGTTCTACAATCAGGAATTAAACCAAGATATCAATAATCATAAGGGCTGCCAACCGGCAGTTCCTTCTCTTCTGTCTCGGGGAGATTAGCGTAGTAACCCGACGAAACGAGCTGGGCACATTGCTGCGAGATGAGGTGAACTCGTGAATGCTATCATATCAGTTGTCGGAGAAGGTTTATTGGCTGACTACGTATGCGGAGAGCTATATGACCATTATCAGGTTGTTCGACAGATAGATTTCACTTCAGACATACCGAAAGCAGCGAAATTGGTTGTGGTGCTGCACGATGACTGGCCTTCCTCCGGATACTTCGAGGCTGAAGAGGCTCTGCAGAAGGCCAGCATACCATGGTTGCGGGGCTTTATTTCAATGGATGAGGGCATAGTCGGGCCTTTGGTTCGTCCGGGTACGCCGGGATGCTCCCAATGTGCGGATAACAGGCGTTTCACGGCGTCGCCTGGGGACATACAACACGCAAGATCTTCGCCTTCAGGACTTTGGCATACAGCTCACTTGCTGATTGCCGAGACACAGCGAGTGCTACGGGGCAGCCGAGCCCATACGGAGGAGCATATGTATATCGTTGACCTAAAAACTCTGAATAGCTCGCTCCATTTCATTCTGTCTGACCCACTCTGTGAGGTGTGCGGTCATTTGCCCGACGATTCATCGGTGGCGGCCAACATTTCGCTCAAGCCAAGGCCGAAGATAAGACCCGATAGTTACCGCAGCCGGCCGATAGACGACCTGAAACAACATTTGGCCAAAGATTATATGGATTCCCGGACCGGCGTTTTTAATGCGAAGATGCTTGACCTCGTGTCGCCGTTTGCCGGTGTGGGGGTCAACATGCCGTCGTTTCTGATGGGAGATGAGGTAACGGGAGGCCACAGCTTTTCTTATGCGGAAAGCGAATTAACCGCGATCTTGGAAGGATTGGAGCGACACTGCGGTATGACCCCCCGTGGCAAACGGTCCGTAACTTGTGATAGTTTCAACCATGTTGCTGATCATGCGCTCGACCCCTCCAAGCTTGGGTTATACTCAAAGGAACAGTATTCGCAGCCTGATTTCCCGTTCGAACCGTTTGATCCCGACCTCCCGATCGATTGGGTATGGGGTTATTCGCTAGTGCGAGAGTGTCCGATCCTTGTTCCGGAGAGTCTCGCATATTACAGTTCGGGATTCGGTGACAGTTTTGTTCAGGAAGGCTCCAACGGGTGTGCGTTAGGCGGAAGCTTGGAGGAAGCCATCTTGTACGGGATTTTGGAAGTGGTCGAACGCGACTCGTTCCTGATGACGTGGTACGCGCAGTTGCCTATCCCGCGCTTGGCCCCCAATTCTGTTAACGATCTGGAACTGCGCCTCATGATCGAAAGGCTCCGCGAAGTTGCTGGATACGATGTACACTTGTTTAACATGACAATGGAGAATGGGATTCCGAGCATTTGGGCGCTCGCGAAAAGCTTGAGCCCCGGAAAGATGAATCTTATCTGTGCGGCGGGAGCTCATTTGGATCCGGTACGGGCCGCAAAAAGTGCCATTCACGAATTGGCCGGTAGGTTTAACTTCCTGCAAGAGAATTTTGAGGAGGGCCTGGCTCATATTAAGCAAATGCTCAACGATCCGTTTCTTGTTTTGCAAATGGCGGATCATGCCATGCTGTACGGTTTGCCACAGGCACAAGATCGGCTGCAATTTTTGTTGGACAGAAAACGTCCGCTCAGAACGTTTGACGAGGAGTTCAAGCGTAAGGCAAGTCATGCGGATTTGACCGATGATCTGAAGGACACAATCGAGGTGTTTCGCCGCTTGAACCTCGATGTGATCGTGGTTGATCAGTCGTCGCTGGAAACGCTGCGAAACGGGCTGCATTGCGTAAAAGTTCTGATTCCGGGAATGCTTCCGATGACGTTCGGACATCACTTGCAACGCTTGACGGGGCTGAAAAGAGTACTTCAGGTGCCGGCGGATCTTGAATATGCGAAAGAGGCTCTGACTGCCGGACAACTCAATCCGCATCCGCATCCGTTTCTATAAGACCTGATAAAGCCCCGGTTGCCACCACGCTCTACTGCCCGTTGGTTTAATAACAAAAAGAGACCCTCAGCAACGGGCTGAGGGTCTAAGTATATATTTTAAAGGGGGTCGACTTTTATTATAGGCTTATTTCATTAATGCCACATGAATATAAGATTTCAATTTTGTTACAGTTACTTACCGTACCAGGCGCGGGCTCGGTATCAGTCTTCGATCGCCTGGTAGACCGTGGTCCAGAAGTCGTGGATAAGCCACGATGAATCCGGAGTGGAAGCCCCGACCTGGGTGAGCAGGATTCCGGTGAGCTGTTTGTCCGGATCGGCGTACGTCGCAGTACCGCTTCCGCCGTCCCAGCCAAACTGGCCGATGGACGCGTAGTCACCACGGTAGGTGCGCACCGCCATCCCAAAGCCCCAGCCGCCGTGTTGCCCTTGGCCGAATGACACATGGACGTTGTTTCTGGCCATGGCGTCTCGGGTGGCTTGTTGCTCTGGCGTGAGGCAGTTGGTGGTCATCAGCTGGACGGCCGGACGGGACAGGATCCGTTCGGTCCCGTGCATCCCTTGGTTCAGCAGCATCCGGAAGTAAGCGTGATAGTCGTCGACGGTGGAAACCAGTCCGCCGCCGCCGCCCTGGAACGCCGGAGGCTGGCTATAGCGTCCCCCCTTGGCCTCGTCCCACACGTTGAACTCTCCGGTCTGCGGGTCGGGGGCGTAGAGGGTTGGCAGCCGGTCGATCTTGTCGGCGGGGACGTGGAAACCGGTGTCCTTCATGCCCAGGGGGTTGAAGATGCGTTCGCGCAAAAATGTCTCAAACGGCTGGCCCGTGACCCTGGCGACGAGCACGCCAAGTAGATCGTTGCTGATGTGGTACTGCCAGCGCTCCCCGGGCTGGTACATCAGCGGAAGCGTGCCAAGGCGGCGCATCCACTCATCCGGCTCGGGTACCGGCTCCGGTAGATTTGGCGTGAGCCCCTGCTCGAAGATCGCGTTCATGATCGGAGTGCCTAGCGACGTCATATCCATGCCTAGCCCAAACGTGGAGGTTAGGAGGTCCCGTACAGTGATCGGCCGCCTCGCCGGCACGGTATCGTCAAGTGGGCCGTCGATCCGCTTCAGCACCCGCCGGTCGGAGAGTTCCGGCAACCACTGCTCTACCAAGTCATCCAGCCGTAGCCTGCACTCGTCGAGCAAGACCATCGTCGCCGCGATTGCAACCGGCTTGGACGTCGAGGCCATCCGGAAGATCGTGTCCCGGCGCATCGGCGCGCCACCGTCATGGCGCATCGTCCCGATCGCATCGACGTGTGTCTCACCGTTTCGGCTGACCAGGGCGACGAGCCCAGGAATCTTCCCGGATTCGACATGCCGTGCCAGCACGTTGCGCATTCTGCGCAGCCCTGTTTCGGAGAAGCCGCTGTTGCTTTGTCCCGTTGTAATCTTTGTCATTTGGTTTTCCCTCTCTTCGCCTTTTTATCTGCCCTATTGATCTACAAATTCTCTTTTGTTATTCATGCTTGAAAGCGTGTTTGATGCATCAAAGGGACTGAATATTGGCAATCAAAAGATGACTCACCTCCAGTTCTGGGTGATCAGAATCGAGATATGTCTTGCCCGCCATTGGAGCCGAGCAAGGAGAAAATACTGCCCATTTGATTAGTTCTAATAAATTAGACGAAGTGAACAAGTGAAAAGTTTCCATTTTATTACTTTCTTTACACAAGCTATTGCACTAATCTGCCCATAGCGTCAGTTGCCTTGCTCCCGCGTCCAAACAAACGTAACCACCCCGCCGGAAGGAAGCGAATAGGAAAACGCTTTACTTCCCCGCAGCACCTTAAACTTCCGGCTTTCTTTCGCCGAGTTATATGCTATTAGCACCTCGGATCCATCCGGATTTTGGAACGCAACATCCTCAATATTCTCGTTCCCAAATGTATTCGATTCGATCCGATAAGCACCTGATCTAACGAACTTACTTGCGTGTCCAAAAGCGTAGTATTCCGAATTGTAGGTGACATCTCCGTTCTTCTGATCAATCTTCACGAAACCGCGACAATTCGGACAGCCACCGTTCTTTGGCCCGTAGGAAGCATCCAACGCCAAATTCCATTTGAGCACGGTTCTTGCCCAGTAACGGGTTGATCCGATAATGAGGTTCTGCATATCCCATTTCAGACTGGCTGCGAAGTCAGGATTCCAATCACCTCCAGAGCTTTCGGTGAAATAGATATCTTTGCTCGGAAATAAATCATGCACTTTTTGCTGGCTTGACACTTCGCCCGCATACCCGTGGAAGGCTGATCCAGCAATGTATTGGCTAGCCTCAGGATCCATGAGGATCTGAATTGGATAATACGGTTCATCCCAGTTGTGATCCCATATCACGATCTTCGTTCCTATTTTCTCCTTTTCAAAAGAAGGGCCTAGATACGATTTGATGAAGTTTAATTGATCCGCAGGTTCCATTCGCATGCCAGGGTAACCATCAGGCTCAAAGTGCGGCTCATTCTGCGGTGTTATGGCATCAATCGTAAGTCCTTCCGCAGCATAAGCTTGAACAAACTTCGTAAAATAATCCGCATAGGCTTGATAATAATCGGGATTTAAGCTGCCCTTGATCAAAGAGCTCGTCGTCTTCATCCAGGCTGGTGCGCTCCAAGGTGAACCCATTATTTTCAAATCGGGATTCATTTCCTTAGCCTTCAGAAGCGTTGGAATGATATAGGCTTTATCATACTCGATAGAAAAATTCCTAAGCTCAGGATCCGTCTGCCCATCTGGCATATCGTCGTAGGTGTAATTCTTTAGTGAGAAATCCGTCGCCCCCATCGGAAGCCGCACATAACTGATCCCTATGCCTTGCTTGTGGTCAAAAAGCTTGTTCATCACATTCATTCTCTGCTCAGGGTTCAGCTTGTTTGCAATTAGCCAAGCAGATGAATCGGTCATGGCTGCACCAAAACCATCGATCTGCTGGTACTTCTTCTCTGGATCGACCACTATTGTACTATCATCCTGCCCATTATCCTCACGCCATGACAATTGGGCTTCCTGATGAAGCAACTTGCTTTGATCTGACGTGGTAAGCCAGACGTCCACTGTTTGCTCCGCCGTTCCAAAAGCGAACTTCATCAGTCCAATCATCGCTACGATTGCAATCAGAACAATAAGGGTGATCAAGGAAAAGCGTACCTCCCCAGCCTTTTTACTCATCCTCTCGCCACACCAAAGTAACAGCCGCTTCCCCAGCAATCGTATATGAGAAGCTAATTCCTCCGTTTACAACGTCAAACTTTTTCGCATCCGTAGTCCGGTTCGACACGATCAACACCTTAGAGCCATCTTCGTTTCGGAAGGCTACCGTTTCCAAGTCATCTTCATAAGTGGGTGAAGCAATACGATAAGCTCCTGGCTGCACAAACTTACTGATATGACCAAGCGTGTAATAATCAAGATTATAAGTAAGCTCCCCCGTCTGTTGATCGATTTTTACGATCCCTCGGCACGTGCTGCGTTTAAGGACGGTAGGTCCATTCTTCTCATCTAAGGCGATATTCCACCAAATCACAGACTTCGACCAGTTCCTTGTTGTGCGGATGACATGCTTCATCTGATCCATAAAAGCATCATGAAACGGCGGTATCCACTGCCCGCCGGATGCCTCTGTGAACCACACATCCTTGTCGGGGTACTTCTCCTTTATTTGCGACATTGCTTCATGTCGTCCACCATAAACATGCCACGCTGTCCCAGCAACATACTGGCTAGCTTCGGTGTCTTCGTAGATCGCTTCGGGATGCATCGGTACATCCCAGTTATGATCGTAGCACATAATCTTGGTAGGTTGGTTTCGATGCGCTAGTTGAGGACCCAAATGCCGCTTAATAAACAAAGCTTCCTCCTCAGGTTTCACGATCATCCCCGGATACTCTTTGGGCTCATAGCCTGGCTCATTCTGCATCGTAACCGCGTAGATCGAAATCCCCTCAGCTAGATAGGCATCTAGGAATTTTACGAAATAGTCGGCATACACAGCATAACAATCCGGCTTCAACGTGCCGCCGATCATGTTATCTGACGTCTTCATCCAGCCAGGCGGGCTCCAAGGCGAAGCCATCACTTTCAGCTCAGGGTTCAGCTTCACAGCTTGATGTAGAAGGGGCAGAATATATGACCGATCATGATCGATGTTAAACCGTGTAAGTTCATAGTCGCTTTCGCCAGGCAACATATCGTTATAGCTGTAGATTTTCCATGCAAAATCACTAGCCCCCATCGGCTGACGCAGGAACGATATTCCAATTCCGTCCTCTCGGTCGAATAGCTTCCGCATGAGTTTTTCCCTAAGCTCATCCGTTAAGGAGTTCGCAACTAGCCATGCCGATGCATCGGTGAACGAAGCGCCGAACCCGTCCATTTGCTGGTAAGCCACCGTTTCATCAACCGTGATTAAATATTCCGTCTTTAACTCCATGCCCTCACGAATTGGAATCGATTCCATTCGTGTCAACTTTCTCGTCTCATCGATCGTAGATTCCCATACTTGTACATTACGCATTCCCATGACACCTCCATTGGTTTCATAAAAACGAGAGGCCAACAGCCAGCTCCGACGTTCCCGTCGTTTGCCGCCTTTTGGCCTACAAGTGTTCCTTACATCAATTGGTACTTATTTTATGCCTTTTTCATCGTAATAAGCCGTTGCTTCTTTTTTCACATAGTCAAGTACCTTATCAATACCAGCTGATTTCAGCTTCTCTTGGTACGTTTTGATCGCTTGATCTACGTTCGGAACTAATCCCATCATCAGTGGCTTACCATACTGCTCCATCACTTGATTCACAGCGGCGTATTCCGTTTTCACTGGGTCGTAGTCCATTGTTATAGGTGAGAAAATATCCGGCTTGCTCATTTTTGCAAATTCATCATTTAACTTATCTAAACCATCCCAGCCACCAACGCCAACTTTCATAAGTGGTTTGTTTCTCCAGCCCCAATCAGCAATACCATAACCGGTTACCTTGGTTGCATCTTGACTCTTCGACGGAGTGACGATGTTTTTGCCATCGTTAATCAAATCATAGTTATATCCTTCTAGTCCGTATGTGATCAGGTTATAATACTTCGCATCGGTTCTGATTTTCTCCAGCACCATAAGTGAACGTTCTGGATTGGCTGCGCTCTTCGGAATAGCCATACCGTTGGCAATCGCCATCGTAGGCATGGCAAAGCCTTGCATACGAGTGAACGGGAAGTAGCCGATTTCCATCTTCGGATCTTTCTTCTGTACATCTGTAATGAAGCCCGCAGCGCCCGGCGGATTCCTCCAATACATAGCACCTGTGCCTGCTTTGATTAAATCGCCAGCTTCTTGTTTAGATGAAAGTGTATTCTTGGACCAGTAGCCTTTGTCCGCCCACTCCTTCATTTTTTTAACCCAGTCCGCATATTCAGGTGTAAAAGGATACGCAACAATATCTCTTGGCGTGTTATAGTTTTTGGCTACAATGACTTTACTCTCGCCGCCAATCGTCTGATAACCAGTCACAGCAGAGAACAATGTGCTCACTTCGTTCCATGCGCTTCCGTTGATTGGAATCACGCCAGGCTTATTCTTCTTAACGCCGTCGAGATACGCCTCAATGGACGCAAGATCTTTGATTTCTGGCAGGTTCAGCTCTTTTCTCCAGTCTTCACGGTAAACAATCCCATTCGGTGTAAATTCTGGGTTCGTGTTAGGGACCGCATAGATCTTGCCGCCAATTGTAACATCGCCCCAATCTTGCGCAGGGACTTGCTTCTGAACTTGTGGTGCGTATTTCGGAAGCAATGCAGTCAGATCCAAGAAAGCACCTTGCTTCGCATATTTGAAGTACCCTGCCCATGAGGAAGCAAAGATCATGTCGATCTTCTCGCCAGCAGTCAGCAATAGATTATATTTCGTCTGCCAATCATTCCATGTCGTAAAGTTTAATTTAACTGTCGCATTCAAGTCTTTTTTCAACATTTTATTGAATTCTTCCATAACTTTCGGTGTATCTTGATGAACATCACCTACCAAATACCACACAAGTTCCACGGATTTAGATGTATCCGGTCCGGATGGTGTAGGCGCTGTTGTCTGATTCCCTTCTGCTTTTACAGGTGCGGATGATGCACTAGGCGATGTTCCGCTATTGCTGCTGCATGCCGTTAGAGCAGTTGCTGCCAACAAAACAACGGCTAAAAGGGTGCCGATCTTTCTTTTCATTTTGACTCCTCCTTATAATGGACAAAAGATATCTATGTTAGCCGATTTACCGGTTCTAACCGTTGTTCTAACCTTTGACTGCACCGATGGTCAGTCCTTTAACGAAATATTTCTGAACGAATGGATACAAGAGAACGATCGGACCTGTAACAACAACAGCGACGGCCATTTTCAGCGTTTCAGCAGGGGCTTTGAAATTGACGGCCGCCAAATTAGCGGCAATGTCCGTACGCAATACGGCGGCATTGGCAAGTATTTTGTATAAGAAGAACTGCAACGGGAACTTGCTTGCTGTCGTAATGAAGATGTTGGCGGTGAACCAATCATTCCAATAATGCAGAGCAAGAAACAAGCCTATAGTTGCGAGTCCTGGTGTGGATAAGGGGATAATGAGGCGACTGTAAATCGTGAAATCATTCGCGCCATCAATACGTGCGGACTCAATAATGGAGTCTGGAATCGATTTCATAAAATTCTTCATTAAAATAATGTTCCAAGCACTGATCATCGCAGGTATCAGCATGGCTAGATAACTATCCTTCCATTCCAAGTATTTCACCATCAGAATGTACCACGGGATTAAGCCCCCGCTAAATAGAGTTGTGAAATACATGAAGAACGCGACCGAATTGCGGTACTTGAAATCTTTGCGAGCAATGACGTAACCAGCCATGGATGTTAGGAACAATCCGAAGATCGTACCTATAAGTGTGATGTAAATGGTCACTCCATACGCACGGAATATTTGATCAGGATTCGAAAAGACCGCTTTGTAAGCATCGATAGATAATGCGTTCGGCCATAGCTTAAACCCTTCTCCGATAATCTCATTTTCCGAAGTAAATGAACCCGATATTATTAACCAAAATGGCAGCAGACAAAGCACCGATAGAAGCGCTACCGTTCCGTACGCAATGGCTATAAAAAGCATCGTCTGTGGATCTCTCTTGCGTCTCATGTCAGTCCTCCCTAACGTATTGCAATTGCAAAACTGGCTTCGTAAGCAATTGCTTAAAACAATGCGTAATCCTCACGGACTTTTTTCACGATATAATTAACTGTCAGAACAAGTACGAAACCGAAGAACGATTGGTACAACCCTGCCGCTGAACCCATGCCAATATCGAAGTTAACCGCTAGCGCTCGATACACATAGGTATCAATAATATCTGTTGCGTCATACAACAACCCGTTGCTGCCAATGATTTGATAGAACAAATCGAACTGCCCCTTGAGAATCCCACCTAAACTAAAGATGATGAGTAAGATAAAAGTCGGTGTCAACAGAGGAATTGTAATGTGCCTAATTTGCTGGAAAATATGAGCCCCATCGATCTCGGCTGCTTCGTAATATTCATCACTAATGCTCATGATCGCTGCCAAATAAATGACAGTACCATACCCGAGTCCTTTCCATACATTGAAGAACACGATGATGTACTTCCACGGTGCCGTATTTAAATAAAAATCATACGGCTGCGCACCTAACTGTTTCAAAATGGTGTTAATAACGCCTGTATCTGAGTTGAACAAGTTGAAAACGAAGGCGCCAACGAGAACCCATGAGATAAAGAAAGGCAAGAACATAATCGACTGGGTTATTTTCTTGAAATATTTGTTCATAATCTGACTCAAGAAAATAGCGCAAATTAGCTGAAGGAAATTACCGATGAATATAAAGGCTAAGTTAAACAAGACCGTATTTTTCGTCAGATTCCATAGTGTACCGGATTGGTACAGAAATTTGAAATTTTCCATGCCGATGAATGGACTGCCGAAGATTCCCCCATCGAAGCTGAATTTCGTGAAGGCCAAGTAAATACCGACCATGGGGGTATAGCTGAATACGATAAAAAAGAGAATTGCGGGAGCTACCATTAGAAACATAATTTTGTTCCTGGACAATTCCGTCCAGAAGCCTTTCAAAGCTGTCATCCTCTACTCCCCTCCAACCTTTGTGGATTGTGAATTTTCTTGGTTGCAAGCCCTATACTAGAGCTTTTTCCATGTTTGGAGCAACTAACCATATCCGACTATTATCATTTTTCACTGCCTGAATACATTATTTTCCACGTCCGTACTCACTTTTTACGCTTTTTAGGTCACTCATCCAATATCTTGCATGTTTCCATCAAGCATTCGTCCGTTTCTACGGAAGTCAGCAGGCGTGACGCCATTTATTTTCTTGAACGCTTTATAAAAATATGGACTGTTTGAGAATCCCGTTCTTTCTGCGGTATCCCCAATAGGAAGTTCTGTAGTGAGTAGAAGTTCCCTTGCTTTGGCCATGCGCACCTCGATGATATAATTCAGAATCGTATTTAAGGTTACCTTTTTAAATAAACGACCAATATACGTTGCAGATAAGCCCATTTCCTCAGCAATGCTATCCAGTGAAAGCTCATGTTGCATGTAATTCTGCTGCACAATGGCCATAATTTTAGCTACGACTTCGTCATGCCTCGTGCTTTTCTTATCATCCAAGCTATTCGAAACCTGCTCGAATACATCGAAGAAAGGTTGGTACATGTGCTCAACCAGTTCTGCCTCGTTTAAACCGGAGAGCAGTGCATTGACACTTAAATTCAAAGAGATATCATTGTTCTTCTGAATGGTGGAAACTGCGTTGTTCACTGCGAAAGCCAAGTGTGAAACAGCCAAATGATAAGACATGTAGGAATAGCCTGCGGTTTCCTCAATGACCTCACGGAAAATGCGCTGCACCTCATTAATCCGCCCCAGCATCAGTTCTTCAATTAATAGCTTCTCCTTCGAAATCGGATACACATAGGCTTTGTTCTTCAGCGCTTCAATGTGATCCGCATAAATCAAACAACTGTAACCAAAAAAAAGCCGATGAAATAGAGCTTCCGTGGCCTGTGCATATAATCGACTTACGCTTCGCGTATCCTCTCCTGTCATACTCACAGCAATTGAAACGGAAACTTTGATGAAATCCGCTATGGAGGATTGAATTTGTCGCCAAAGGCTTTCAGGCATAACAGACTGGCTATTCGTCGCATTTTCCTCTAAGTTAAATAAGACTGCTATCCGTTCGTCCCCCATATCTACGGCAAACGACTGGCACGAAGGTCCGAGTAGCTCTTGTGTAATGTTCATGATGCCGATTTTGAGCAAACTCCGATCTCCTACGCTATATTTGGCCACTAGCTCTTGGTACCCGTCAATCTTCAGCACACTTACTGCGAATTGTTTCCTTGCATCTAAGCCAATTTCAAAGGATTTGAACTTGTCCCCCAATACGTCTGGATTGCTGCTTCCCGATCCCAAGAGCAGATTACGGACCAAGTCTTGTCGCAGCGCGAGGAAATGGTTTCTTCGTTCCAACTCCAGTGTCGATAATTTCACGAGCTTACGGTTCACATGTGTGGACCATCTACGTGTGATGAAATATGAGCTAAATAATCCGAGTATTAAAATAGCAACGGCAATCGCAACGGTGTAAAGCCTCATATCATTAATGCGACTCGTAATGTCGGCATAAGGCACAATCCGTATGTATCGCCAGCCAAGCACATCGGGTGCTGTGTAGGTGACTAATGATTTAACGCCATCTGAGTCCGAGACAAAATAACCTTCCGATTCGCTGTCTCCAAGCACTTTATGTATGTAAGGTTTACCTGACAAGTCCGTCAACATGCCATCCTTCCAACTATTCGTAATAAGGATGCCCCGATTGTCGAGAATAAAGGTGTTTTTATCCGAGTTGGAGATCGTCCCATCGATGTTTTTGTGCATTTGTGTTTCGGAAATATTTACGATAATGACGTTCTTATCATCCTTAGGCGAGAGTGTGTCATAGAGCAGGAAACTGTAACACCCTCTTTCCTTTTCCTGCATGTTCAATTTCAAACTCTCAAATGGAATCTTCCGAGGAATCGGCATTAAGGTTTGATAATCGGAGGCGTGCCTTACAAGATCCACAGCCGTTGTGTCGTAGAACTCGTCTGACTTCCACACCGAATTCGTGCTAATATCCGCACTTGTATAGAACGTATCCTTCTGATAGTTATATATGTAAATAGAGTCAATGAATAGCGATGTCGCCCGGTACGAATTCAATTGGGCCATGGCAATGCTTGTATCCAGCGGATCTCCCGAAGAAAAATAAAGCAGCTTGGATACGTTCATATCGTTATAAATTTGCTTCGCCAATGTTCTGGCATTGAGTGCCATAATCGAAGCCTCTTGACTAGTTTGGGCAAGACTCGTTAACGTTTGACCGTATGTCTGATTTAACGAGATATCTTCAAAATAAACATGTAGAATGCCGGAAAGCACCACAATTGTTATAACGATGGTTACCGTAAAGGACCTGAAAATGGAAGCCGAGAATTTCATGTTGGAATCCGTCGCTTTTATTTTCAATATCGTCACCTCTTTTTTGTTGTGAAATCGATTTCATATTCTCCATTATAAATTACCTTGTAACCGCATTCAATTCATTTTTAATAACCTATGAGCATTGCTTGAAATCGATTCCAAAGTATCCTATACTTGATTCAGATGAACACACAGTTTTGTGTAATTTGGATAAAAGGTTGATACTCATGGATACTACGATCAAAATCGTCGATGTCGCTCACCGAGCAGGCGTTGCCCCCGCTACAGTTTCACGTGTTCTGAATAATAGCAGTCAAGTAACACCGAAGACAAGAGCGAAAGTGATGAAAATCATTAACGAACTTGGCTACCAACCTAATTCCGCTGCGAAAAATCTTCGTTCGCAAAAAACAATGACCATCGGCGTCATCGTTCCTGATATAAGTAATTCCTACTTTTCCGAAATCATTAAGGGTATTGAGAACATTGCTTATTCTAAAAAGTATAAAGTCGTCATTTGCGATACGGCTAATAATGAAGAAAAAGAACTCGAATTTCTGAATCTATTAACAACACGTACAATTGATGGGGTCATTCTTGTTGCTCCGATGATATCTGATGAAGAAATTCTGAAAATTGCTGATCATGGCCACGCGATTGGCATTGTTGGTAAGCGAATTGATCATGAGCGGATCCCCTGCATCCTTACGGATAACGTGAAATTTTCCATACAAGTTGTTAACCATTTGGTTGAGCAAGGGCATCGGAATATTGCCTTCATCAATGGCTCAGCTCGCGCAGTTGATAGTTATGATCGTTTGGAAGGTTATCTGAAAGCATTGAAAGAGCATCATATCCCCTTTCAACCTGAATTAATCGAAAATGGGGACTTTAATGAAACCGGTGGATATGAAGCGATTCTACGACTTTTTGATAAAAAGCTCCCCTTTACGGCTGTTTTTGCAGCAAATGACGAAATGGCTCTTGGTGTCTATCGGGCTTGCTCTGAGCGTAATATTCAAATTCCAAATCAGCTTGCCGTATTCGGCGTCGATAATAATCGCATCAGTCGATATTTAACGCCTCCATTAAGCACTGTCAATCAGCCGAATTACACCATGGGTGCTTTGTTGGTTGAGAAATTAATCGACATGATGCATGATAATGAATTTTCGGAGAATCGCGTGTTTAAAATAGATTCCGAGCTACTCATCCGCGGCTCATCCGTCAACCGTACACAACAAAAAGACCTGGATTAGAATCCTGGTCTTTTTGTTGTAGCAATTTTAGCGTTTTTTCACTTACTTCATGTTACCTTAGGAGGGGATAATTAGGTTGTAATTAATCAGCTGAATTTATCTCTGTCTTTTTTCTAACTGGCATCCAAATTTCACTATATACATTTTCCGAAGTACCATTGTGCTTTGTAAAAGAAATCCCAGGTACATCTGCTGCTACATCATACCCTGAAGAGGGCAACCATTCAGAATAAATTTTAGCGGTAGTTTCTTGAAGCGTAACAGGAAAAGGTCCTTTATTTGGGAAAATTGCCCATAAATTTTCTTCAATAGAAAGTTGTTCTAAGTCATCGAATGTATTTTCTTTTGTAGTTGCAAATCCAATCATATGAGTCAAGTATCCTTTTTCTTCTAAGAAACTATCATCAAAATCATAAGATACATTCAAGACTTGATGAGGAAATAAATCAGCTAATTGATGCATTTCATTTCTTTGTTGTTCTGTAATTGAATAGGCTAGTTCCAAGATAGCATTATTTACACCTTCGAATTGAATGGGTACTCTTTTCGATACACCTACGATATTAAACTTCTCTTTCTTTTCAATTTTAAATTCCATTGATATTCCTCCTCTTATATCAATAAAGAATAAAAATTTGGGAAATGATTTTTGAATTTTGTTTTTAGTTACTTCTGAAGGTAAAAAACCACTCCATTCACGAAAGGCTCTTGAAAACCCTTCTATAGATTGAAAACCATATTTATAGGCAATCTCTGTCACTCTTGCTCCGTTAATTAGTTCAACATTTGCAACTGATAGTCTCCTATTCTTGATATACTCATTCAATGACATTCCAGCCATATACGAAAACATTCTTTTAAAATGATAATCAGATAGACCTACAATTTTTGATATATCCTTTCCTGAGATTTCTTCCGTCAAATGTGTTTCAATGTAGTCCATTAAATTATTGAGTTGTTGTAACATTCATTTCCCTCCTTTACAAATACATTTTATCTGTAAAATTTATTGTCCGCTCGATATTTATTATACGTAATTGATCGGAACAACTAACTTATATTGAGTTTGTTAAGTAGGTTAGCTCCGGTCGAGAGTGTCTTCAAGTGATTTCTGTACATAAAGAAAAGCCCAAGCATCCTTACCGCTTGAGCTGTAACTGGCTATATATAAATTATTTTGGTAAATGTAGTTCTAAAAATAAAACTTTCAGAGACAATGGTTCACGCGTGTTCTAAGGGGTGTACCTTTTTCTCGCCGCTGGCTTTTTTAAATTTTACAGCTCTGAAAATTTAAAAAGTGAAGTGAAAACCAAGAATGCCTACTCCTGGGTTACAGCCCTCATATCCATATACGCAATTCCCCATAAATGCCCATCCAGGTCTTCAAAGCTTCTAACGTACATGAAGTCATGATCCGCCGGATCTTTGGACTGCTCGCCTCCCGCGGACAACGCTTTGTTTGTCTTATTTATAAATGAGTTTTGAAGTACTTCTGACAAATTAGATAAAATCAGTCGACTTGTTGAACTAACGTTCTCCGTTAGATTAATGACTTACTCTGTTGAATTTCCTGTTCTTCAACGTAATTTCGGTACTTATCGCCGTTGTAATAATTAATAATGTCCTCATTAATTTCTGGATATAGTTGAATAGAACATAATTCTGAAATAAGAATCCACTTTACACCAATTTGCTGGGGATCAGGATTAACAGGTATTTTGGGGCATGAACCTGTTTTGAGTTTACATTCAAATGTAACTCCTACAGAGTGAGTGTCACCGTAGATGTAATTACTTTTCGTGGGTTGATATTCATAAACAAATGCAACTGGACCGACTTCTACTTCGACACATGCTTCTTCTTTTGCTTCCCGTACTACAGCTTCTGTCAGTGTTTCACCTGGCTCAAGTCCTCCTGCTGGAAGGTTGTAATGTACGCCATCATCATTATCGTTTTTGAACTCAACAAGTAAAATAGAACCTCTTTCAATAATTAATGCACAAGCACGAAGTCGTATCTTTTCCATCTCATATCACATCCCATGGTAAATATTATTAGCATGGAATATTGTACCATTAAATTAATATTGTACCTATGACTTATCAATATGAGGAATATTATTGAAGATAACTGCCCGTTAGTGGAGTGAAGGGCTACCACTGGGCAGCCCTTCAAAATGATTAACTATCGTTATCCGTTAGTTCAATGGTTTATCAAACAATCCTTGTTTAGATTAAGGGGAGAATTCATCAATAATTTCTACTACTTCAATTTTTCCGTTAATCAACAGCTCAGGAAGTTCGTTTTTTACATTGCCTTTCCAATATTCTCTGGCTTGTTCGATTTTTTTAGAGAAAGGAATTCCATCTTCCTTTGGTAACAGGTTCCCGTCACCCTCAAAGATATTCCCAATAACTCGAAGTTTAACTATCTGCAAAACTTTTCGGTGGTAAGAATCAAATAGTTCTTTCCATCGCAAAGCATCCTCATAGTTTTTCGTAGCGTATAAGCAAGACAATCGTGAAGGATATTCAGGATGTTCTTGCAGTCTAACCATTTCAACTATGACTTCTCTAATAGCTCTGATTGTTTGACCTACATACCTAATAGCAACATCTGCATTTTCTTTATCCATCTTCAAGCCTTCATTTGAATAATGACCGTGCAAAATTTGAATAAAGTCTTCACCTTTGGAATTCATCTGTTCCTTCTCAAAAAAGAAGTGAGATAATGTGTTTTTTTGGTTTTTGTCAAAGTTTATTATCTGACCAAGGTCCATTTTTTTCCTAGTGACAATGTGATAAACATACAATTCGCTTTCTTGCATGGAATGCCCCCTATTAACCATTATTAACGTAGGTTTATTCGGCATTTACCAGTATTATCCTGCCCTTTTCTTCAATAGGCTGCCTATCGATGCCGGCAGCCTCTTCATGGTTTCTTATTGAACAAACGTTCCCCGTTAGTTCAGCTATCCTTTCTTTAAATAACTTAAAGACAATAAGCCTTTGACAAAACATGCCATACTGATAGCCCAAATTATGCCGATCACGGCAATAGTCACAGAGTTATTTATTGAACTTGTAAAAGCCCTAGTTTCAAGTATTCTTATCCAAGTCAATGCACCAAAAGTAAATAATATCAGATGACTCAAAAACCACCCAAAGCCACGCTTATTAAATTTTATCATCAAGCCAATCACTAGCACTACAACAGGAATTATTACAATTAGTAAGCCTGCTCTCAGTAATACAGTGACTTCTTCTTCCATAAGCATAAAAATCACCACCCGTTCTCAAACCTAACAAATATTCCCATATATTCAGACTCTGTAAATACAGTAAAAGTTGCGTTAATCTGCCCGTTACTTGAGATTAGGCAACCAATCCGCCCAGACTGGCTGCCTATTCATGTTTCTATTGAACTCTCGTTACCTGTTAGCTGAGCGATCAATCCTAGATGCCAAAGAATCGCTGTTTCGCTAGCTATAATTTTGGTTATAGTAGCTTAAACATGGCTATCTCAAACTGTTTCAATAATCTACTGCCAATTCTAGTTTTCCTGTAATCCTCTTTGACAAATAAATAGTTAAGGTACGCATGCAACGTAGAGGTCTGGTCAACCATGCCTAATGCGAAACCTACAACTTCACCATTATGTACAGCAACCAAACATGTATCACGGAAAAAACGATAAAAATTGAGATAGATTGAATCTCTATCCTTTGGTAGTGGTGAACAATCCATTTCAGCAATTTGAAGTGCAGTCACATCGTTAATCTCTTGAATAATTATTTACAAAATAGAAGCTGCCGCGAATCAAGCCCCTGAACTATAGTTATCCGTTAGCGTAATAAATATGGATTTATTTCCTTTTAAAATAAGCAAAAATCAAGATCCAAAGAATGCATCCAAGTATAATTTGAACTCCACTTTCTTGAATATGAGTGCCATTCCCACTCATTAATATTCCCGTAAAAAAACCCAACATAAGACATACAAGTATCTCAAGCAATTTGGCTGTCATATTTATGCGTTCCTCCTTTTCTTTTGGAAAAGATAGTGACTAAATGCAAAATTACATGGATAATAATTCCACACGTCTATCATAGAAACCTGCCCAATTGCTTAATGACAAAAGGAGCAGCTGCCACGGCAATCTGCTCCTTGTTTTGTTCAACTATCGTTTCCCGTTAATTAAATGTTTTCCAACCTAATCACTGTTACTCCATAATTAGTATACACTTTGGCGCAAACTGCCCGTTAGTTAGGAAAAGGCAACCGATCATTAGGTCGGCTGCCTTCTCTTGTTGTTATTGAACTAACGTTCTGCGTTAGCTCAGCAATACTCCTCTTTTAACTTGCAACCAATCTTTAAAGTCCTCTTCGGAATTTATGTCATCTTCAATAACTGCATTATAAATATCTACACTAAAGAATTTTTTGCGGTATAAGGGATGATTAAATACACTGTTCTTCAACTTTAAAATCGCCATTCGTTGCACCACATTAATTTGGGATTTCAATTCCTCTATTTCTTGTTTTTTTTGGTCGAAATCCTTGGATGAAATCGCCCAGACATCTACCTTCCAAGCATTTGAAATAATAGTTGCATAACACCCCCAATAATATCCCTGCGGTAAGTGTTGTGTCTGCCCAATAAACTCATTACGATAATTCATTTTTGAGGGTTTAATACATAAAGAAATTTCCTTACCCAATTCAAAAAATGTTTCCTCATTCATTTTATCGTTAGCTAAATAAATATCTAAATCTCTCCAAGTCATTAAGTCCAGGAAGTAGCTTCCACTAATAAATACTTTACCGTATCCTTCCAATACCCGAATTAAGCCGTTTTCATGTAAAAGTTCGTCTGCTTCTGTTTTAATTAAGGAATTAAGTGCTTCCAGTCCAGAATTCATCCTTTACCTCCAGCAGAGTTAGTTATTTAATTGCTTCCGCGTACTACATACATGAATACATTACCATATATTGTAACTTCCCTGCCCGTTAACGTAATAAAGCTACCGTTGCTTCGTCACACGGCAGCTTCTTATAATCGTTGATTGAGCTCTCGTTCTGCGTTAGCATAACAACTATCATGTTGCGTTTTTTATTTGCTCTTCTAAAATTTCTATGCGTTTATTAATGGATTTATCGTATTGAAACATGACTCTTAGGAGAACAAGAGCACTGGACTGAATAGCACTTACAGCAATAGCCATGTCATGATTTTTAACAGTTGTGTCTTGCTTTGCTTTTTCAATAATTTCTGGTAAAGAGGCATATACGTTTTCAAGTTGTCTTGAAATTTCCATCTGTAATTCATCAAATTCTTTACTCACTGTTCCACCTACCCTTGAAATTTACAATTCTGTACGTTATTAAAAAGTAAAAGTTTCAATCTCCGTTCCGTTAATCTGCCCGTTACTTTAACGAAAGCAGGGAGCAACTGCCACGTGGCGGGGCTGCTCCCTGCTTATTACGCTATAGTTATCCGTTAGTTTAATGACCTCATCTTTAACTATAATAATAAATCTTATTTGTACTCCCAACTTTTAATAATATTATATGTGTATTTTGAAAAATCCTCATAAGTTACACTGCCATAATACACAGAAACCTTTAACCTTTTTGTTATTAGCTCCCCTTGTTCTTCTACATTTGAAGGTAAATTTTTCAATAACAATATCACAGGACATTCGTATTTTCCATGCTTCCAATTGTGTTCTCTTGCGATATCGAAATAACTATTAGTTCCATTTCGATCTCTAGATAAAGCTTCACACCATTCCCATGTATCCTCATAGTCACTATAATAGTCAGGTAACTTTAGACTTAGTTTCAGGTTTTCAGTAATCTCTGGTAGTTCTCTTTTACTAAAAAACCAAAATTGATTTTCATTCACTAGTTATCCTCCTAATAATGCATTAGTTCGGCATCCCATCTCCTGATGCATTATGCTATAGTTCTGCGTTAGCTTAATCAGAAATGCCTCGAGCAGACGGGGGCGAATGCCCGAAGCGTGAATATGGTTTTATACGACGGATTTTAACCTTCTTGAATAAGCTTCCATGACTTCTTCGAATAAACTAACCAAATCTTATAGTCTGTTATTTCATCCTTTAATTCATAAACTTTATCCATGTCTCTGTAATGTCCAACTGTAGTTATTGGTATCTGAATCTCATCTTTACCTTTTTTGATCTTTGATAAATCTATAAATAAACCTTCCTTTGTGAATACCAATAGAACTTTTGAAATATCACTTGGGATATTAATGATCGATCTTCTCGTCAATTTCTGTGATTTGAATACAAGTACTTTTGATAAAATCATTTCATAATCCTCTAGCTTTGTTACGTAGAGTTTATTAAACCAACCATCATCATGTGCATAATAAGCAAATCTTACCTTTGGTATCTCGTGCAATGGCTTTGCAAGATGACCAAAGAATAATAATTCAGCGATTTGTATTTTAGTCAATTGATCGAGATCTTCTTCTTTATTAAAATCAACCCAGCAAAAATCTCCATAACCATATACGTAATCATCAATTAATTCATTTATTTCTTGAGATGTTACATAATCAAATCTGGAGTGCTGATTCCACTCAGCATTATCAAAATTATGTTTAAGCAAAATTAGGTTTTCTGGTCTATTATCTACACAAGCCATAAATTCACTGAATTCAATACCATATGAATAAAAGCATTTATTATCTATGTCGCTACCACTTACATAGATTATCTCTCTAATATTCTGTTTTTTCTTCATTGGATTTGCCCTCATATCTTATATGTATATTGATTTGTTACATCTGTCGTATAACGTCATATTTGCGAACTTTGCAAACACCTTAATGTTTTACATATTCGTGAATCGATTAAACTATCCTGCCCGTTAGCACAACAGGCTGCACGCGGCAGCCTATTTACGTTTGTTCAACTATAGTTCACCGTTAGCTTAATAACGTGACCTGTCTTATTCATGATACAGTTCTCCGTAATGTATTTAATGTATCTAAACCAAACTTGTATATATAGAAGAATAAGCCACTCCTGATAATGACACCTACTTAGGCTGCTCCTAATTACTATGACTCACTTGTGTTTCCTTTTGTATTCCGTCGGGGGTTATAACAATTTGCCAAATTTCACCATTATCCCCTTTATAAAAATAAGAGAACATAATTGTTTTGTTCTTAATCACATTGATATAGAGTTGATATTGTAAGTTCCCATTCTTAATTTCACCATGTGCTACACGCTGAATATCAGGTGTATATTTAAAGCTTTCCTTTGTTTTATCAAATATCCATACATCACTTCCATCCCCGTAACCTCTAAATGCCTCTTGTCCAAACTTATTTTTAATTTCATTTTCAGTCATTCCAATTTTTGCATTGTCTTTTAAATATTCAATTGTTATCAATGGGTTTGGGTTTTGGTCACTACACCCACTATTCAAAAACAATATAGATATAAAAAGGATGATATGGCAGTATATCTTTTTCATAAAAGGCTCCTCCTTTGGTTTTATAGTCTTATTACGTTTCCAAATCTTGGAAAGTTCCGCTATACTGCCCCTTAGCTTAACGAGCTGCCGAATTGCTCAAGTAGCATGACTTGCAGCGAAACTGGTTAATACAATAGAGCATCCAGTCCTACTTTTTTCAAATTATCGCAACTAAGAAAGCCATAGTAACCTTCAAATGCATCTTCGGAATCCCTGATTAGGACGATTAATAGTGAACTTGTGGATTTTTCTACAGGTTTTTTTATGTAAAAATTGGACAATATAACCATGAATGAAAATACTCAAGAAGGGGGTACATTTTATGTTCCAACGTGATTTGGGGATTGATTTAGGGACTGCGAACATTTTGGTGTATCTGAAGGGAGAAGGAATCATTTTAAACGAGCCGTCCGTCATTGCAATCAATGATAATGGAAGCATTGTTGCCGTAGGTGAAGAAGCCAAAGCGATGGTCGGACGAACTCCCGGGAATATATCTGCATCTAGACCTCTGAAAGATGGAGTAATTGCTGATTACGAGACCACGGTTAAGATGATGAAATACTTTATTGATAAATCTAAAAAAAGTCGGTATTTTTCTAGTAAACCCAGAGTCGTTGTCTGTGCACCCACATGCGTTACCTCTGTTCAAATCAGAGCGTACAAGAATGCTGCCAAACAAGCGGGGGCCAAAGAAGTCTATATTATTGAGGAGCCTTTTGCGGCGGCGATTGGAGCTAATCTCCCGGTATCAGAACCTGTGGGTAGTATGATTGTAGATATTGGAGGCGGGACTACAGAAGTTGCGATTATCTCATTGGGTGCTATTGTGATAAGCGAAACCTTGAAAGTCGGCGGGGATGAAATGGACAGAATCATCGAAAGTTACATCAAGAAAAAATACAATTTATTAATCGGCGAGCGGACTGCTGAAAAATTAAAAATCAACTTAGGCTGTGCCTTGGTTCCAGAGGAAGAAACCACATTCAATATTAGGGGAAGAGATATTGTTTCGGGGTTACCGAGGTCTTTAGCTGTAAAATCTCATGAGATACACGAGGCTTTAGCGGATATCATTAAACAAATTAGCGACATTGTTAAACGAACGCTCGAGCAATGCCCTCCGGAATTATCGGGAGATATCATTGAACGGGGTGTTGTTTTAACAGGAGGTTGCGCATTGCTTGCGAGATTGGCTGAATACCTACAAGCTGAGATTCGAACTCCTGTATTTGTTGCAGAAGATGCTCTGAATTGTGTTGCTATTGGGACAGGAAGAGCATTAGAAAACATTGCAGTGTTGAGATGACAACAAACAAAATAATATTTTTTACAAAGAGCCTGTGAGAATCTTGCCGTCGGGTTCTTTTTTTCGTAAAAATAACTAAAATCAGTAAAAATGTATTCATGTTAGCGTAACAAACTTTCTCGTTTATGTTAGCGTATTAAACCTGATGATTCTAACTCTCGAAGAACTTCCTCTGAATCACTTTCTGAATTTTACAATTGAATCATCTCTGCTGTAATCGAGAAACCGTTATAAATCTTTTCAATAATTTCAATTGATGGTGTTATTTCAAAGTAATCTTCAGCAAATTTCACAAAATCCTCTGGTGTGTGGAAAATTGCATTCACCATAAACAGGCAGTCTATGGAACACAAACTCTTACCACGCTCTACTGCCCGTTAGCTGAGAAGGCTGCCGTTCTATGCTGTCGGCAGCCTTCTCCTGATGTCTATTGAGCTATCGTTACCCGTTAGTTCAACAGGTTCGATTTGTTGGCTAACCTCCACTAGATCTGATAAAATATTCTTACCGTGAAAGTACGGCGATATCACAGCCGAAGGGAAGGGGACAATGGATATCCTGCTTCTATACATTTTTTTTGCGGCTATCGTGCTTCAACTTTTGTTTATCGTCCCCACTCAGTGGCTGAAAGTCGAGCGGATTCGGTATCCTTCCGGACTTGGAATCCGAGTTCTACAAATCAGCGACTTACATGTGGAAAGACTTAGGATCGGATGCAGCAGACTGCATCGATTGATTTTAGAAGAGAAGCCAGACTATATTGTGCTAACCGGTGATTTCACCATGAAATCTCGCCATTTGCCCAAGGTAAGTCGATATGCGGAAGTAATATGCTCTACTGGAATTCCAGTGCTCGCCGTATTAGGCAATCATGATCATAGACTGCTTTCTGCTGACCTGGACCGCCTTGTACAAATTCTTAAGCACGCAGGCGTTAAAGTACTGATCAATGAATCCTTCGAGACAGCGGGCATACAATGGATCGGCATTGATGATTTTACGAGCAAGAAAAGCAGAGTGCACAAGGCCTTCCATCAAGCGGATCCAAACAAAGCTTGCTTGGTTTTGACCCACACGCCGGAATTGGTACTTAACATAAATTATAAGTATACCTACTTAATGGCTGGACATCTGCATGGTAAACAGTTTAACATCCCCTTTTTCTTTCGTATCATAAACAAGGGAAAGTTGGCAGCCAGTGGCGTTTATAAAGGGTTGCATCATGGAAAAAATGGGCCGTTCTACATCTCTGCAGGCATAGGACAGGCAGGTCTTAATGCTCGTTTTCTTATACGAAGCGAAGTGACCATTCATTACCTTTAGTCAAATGAATTGAACTAGCGTTACCCGTTAGCTTAATAATTTACTTTCAACTAAGTCGCAAAATTCTTGGTTTCTTATGGATTTTAATAAAACTTACTTATTTGAATTTGTAGTAACTTGTTGAACCTTTTTAGATAGTAGCTCAGCTAGTTCATCTTTTGGAGGAGATGTAATGCCTGGCTCCTTATTTTCTACTGCTCGTAGTTGTATTTCAACTTGAGCTTGTATAATTACATCGTTCACTTCTTTTTCTGATACATTCTTTGAAGCTGCAACTTCAATAACTGTCTTACCTGTATCTAATTCTTTTTGTAGTTCCGCTGCATCCATTTGCAACAATTCAAATAGTTTAGCGTTATTTAACATACCAGCACCAAATCCTTTGAGGATACCCTCTTCGGCTTTCACATAGATCTTTTTTTCTTGGTTAGAAATTTCATTGACTTGTTCACTTTTTTGTACACTTTGAATCGGTTTTACATTTTCTTTTTCATCAGCTAGAGCTTGTTCGTTATCTAAATCCCATATATTTCTTTCATTAATCGCGGATTCCGTCCATTTAATCATTGCCTCTTTTTTACTAGGATCGGGTTCAATTCCTTGTGATGCATTAAACTCTTCCTGTGATTTTGCTGCAATTTCAGTAAAGAAATCAATTATCTTCTGTTTTGGAACATTTTTAGATTCTGCAATTTCAACGATGGATTTACCCGAAGCTAATTGTTCTTTCACAGTGGCGGCATCCATTTTAAGTAAACTAAATAATTTATCGTAATCTAAGTATTCTGCGCCCGGCCCTTTATATTCAAAATCTTGCGGTTGTCCTTTGGGTGCATCGAATACTTTTCCGCTTGCACTTATTACTTGCTTATCTTTTAATGATAACTTAGAACTAGCAAAGGCGCTTCCTGCTCCTACAACTAATACTGCTGCTGTCAAACCCATAATTAATAATTTCTTTTTCATATAATCACCTATTCCTTTGTTTTTTCTTACACATGAAATATATCACCCGTTTGTCAAGTTCAAATGAAGATAAAATGAAGATAGAACGAAGATAAAATGAAGATAAAATAAAGATAAAATGAAGATAAAATGAAGATGATATAAAGATGATAAAAAAACAACTATACTGCCCGTTACTTCAACGAACGACGGTAACACATCGTGCGACAGGTTACCGTCATGTCGTGATGCTAACGTCTACCAATAGAGCACAATAACAACAATGGACAGAGAACAGAAAAAACGAAGATCGATTTCTCTTTCATACAAGGCAAAACGCGCTCTGCCGTCCTTTGGAGGCAGAGCGCGTTTCGTTATATTCTTATGATGCTTCCGTATATCGTTTGAAATTATCCAGAATCGCTTGCCAACCCGCCTGTTGGAATTCAACGGGGTGAACGTTCTCTGCGTCGAAGATTTCAACGACCTTCGTGGCCTCGCCTTGATCCAAGAACGCAATATCCACTTTCCGTCCATCTCCCAATGTATAGGCAATCGTCTCATGCAGCTTTACTTCGTCGTAAATTCCGCTAAAATCAAAACCCATGCTACCATCCTTGGCTTCCATCCTTGTCAAGAATTCGCCGCCGACCCGCAAATCGTTCTCAGCTCTTGGCGCATGCCATTCCTCGGAAGGTTGATTCCACTTCGTAATGTGATCGGGCTCGGTCCAGTAGCTCCATACTTTTGCTACAGGGGCTTGAACGATGGTCTCTACGGTTACTTTGGTTGGGTTACTTGTTTCCATTGTGAAGGACACCTCTTTATGGGAATTTTGTTTCTCATTAATATAGACGAATGCCAATCTCCAAATTCATCGGTCTATTTGTTCAGGAAGCCCTAATCGGGAAAATAATTTTGCATTGATGAAATTTTGAACATGGAATATCCGATTATCTTTCACTTCAATCACATGAATGCCCCAAGGCACCAGGACGGATGCCTCCATACTCGGCACATACTGCGCCAGAGCGGGATAACCGCCATTCACTGTAGTTGGTAAAAATTTGGACCCCTCGCAATGCCAGCGCGTAAGAGCAAAAAACGCGGACAAATCTTCTTGCCCGCTTATCCACATGGCGAAAGGCGGCATGGACATGCAACCTTCCTCATGGAATAACGACACGAGCGCATGGATATCGAATTGCTCAAACGCTTCCACATACCGCGAGAGAAGATTCTGGTCGGGATTGACATCCATCTTACTAAATTCGTCGGAGCGAAGCCGTGTTCGGTCCATCGTCTCCCTCGCTCGTTGCAGCGCACTGTTCGCCGCTGTCGGCGACATTCCCAACGTTTCCGCAATTTGTTTTGATGACCATTCAAAGACATCCTTCAGAATAAGAACCGCGCGTTGACGAGGCGGCAAGGTTTGCAAGAGTGCGATAAAGCAGAGCTGAAGGGTATCCTTGCGAACGAGAGCATCTTCCGGATTTTCTTCTAATACGGGTGATGGCCAAATCCAGGACGAGTCTGGCAGCGTTTCATTCGGTTCGACAATCTTGATCGCCGGGTCGGACAGATCAACGGGAAGCATACGGCGCTTCGCTTGTCTCAGCTTGTCCAGGCATAAGTTCGAAGCTATGCGATAGATCCATGTTTTAATGGAGGAGTCCTGTCTGAATCGATCCCAGCTCTGCCATGCCCGAATATAGGTTTCCTGTACAGCATCGTCCGCATCATCAATGGATCCCAACATTCGATAACAATACGAGGTTAACCCGGGCTTGAAGCTCTCAAATAACGTTATATCAAAAGCGGCTTCGTTCATCTTCGCCTCCTTAGGTCGATCTACTTGAAACGTCCTCCTTCCATCATATTCGATTCATCCGACCACCACAAGGCGAAGCGGCTAGGTCGTCCGTTGGCGTAGATGATATAGATTTAAACTTTGTGTACTCTAGTTAGTTCCCCCTGATGTTTGAGCTATCTCTAGATCGGGTATGTAATAATAGGGCTTTTAGCTGCTTTTACAATCGTTCAGGAGGTGTTCGTAATGAGTAATTCTATTCAACTATTAGAGCGTACCGGTAAATTAAAACAGATGAGAAAGCAAGGGCAAATTCCGGCAGTCGTATACAGCAGCAGAATGAAAAGCGAACATGTAGCAGTTGAGGAAAAAGTAATCCGCGCCGCACTTAAAAGCAATGCGCACGCGATTCTGGAAGTCATCCTGCCTTCCAAGAAAAAGCATCCCGTGATGATTCATCAAGTTCAAAAGGACAGTTTATGCGGACGATTGATGCATATCGATTTTCTGCAAATCAATATGCAAGAGAAGCTTGAAACTGTTGTGGCCGTTCATTTTAGAGGAGAGCCCCTCGGCACCAAAGAAGGCGGCATGCTGCAGATTGAAATGCATGAGGTCATGATTCACTGTATGCCAAATAAGCTGCCAAGTTCATTGGATGTGGATATCAGCAAGCTGCGCATAGGCGACAAATTGCATGTTTCTGACTTGGATGCTGGCAATGATGTAGAAATCTTAACAGATCCGGATACAATTCTTGTAACCATCCTGACAGCTCAAAAGCTAGATGAAACACTTGAACCTGCAGCCGAAGAACCTCAAGCAGATTCAGATGCCACGGATGCGAATAACAAGGTAAAAGTTTAATCTATGGTACAAAAGAGCTTGGCTTAAATGCCGGGCTCTTTTTGTACTTGAACAGATTGAGCGGAATACTTTCACAGTTGTGAGAAGAAGTTGACGTCATTACACCAATAAGGCATTTTCCTTAGCTCCGTAAATTGAAAAAGGGAACAGCTGCCGGCGGCGATCTGCTTCCTTATCATTTAACTATCGTTTCCCGTTAGCTCAATGCAAACTGGTAAAATGAGCTCTGAGGTTATACGGTCAGCAGCCGGTCATTATTGACCGGCTGCTGCACTTTTAATGTTTTTGAGCTAACGTCTCCCGATGTATTAAGCTTTGTTGCGCTTACCTCAGTTGAAAAAACGGAAGCTCATTAATTAAACCGGCCCTCCAGCTTTACAAGAATAATTAAGCGTGTTATTTTTGCATTGCATTTTTTGTAACTTTGTTTCATAGAATGAAATTATTGAGGGGGTGATGAAATGGATATTAAGGAACAAGTGAAAGCGCAATTCGGAGCCAACGCTTCTAATTATGTTGCTAGCACACGTCATTCATCCGGCCAGGATTTAAAAACATTGATCGAATGGGCTCAATCGGAGAATGCCGTTCAGGCGCTCGATATTGCAACCGGAGGCGGACATTGCGCCTTGGCACTGGCCTCCCTCGTCGGTGAAGTGACCACGCTGGATATTACGACCGAGATGCTTCAAGAAGCGGAAACTTTTCTTGCCGGCAAGGGCTGTACAAATATTAAGTACGTTGTTGGGGATGCGGAAAATCTTCCCTTTGTGCAAGAACAATTCGATATGGTCGCCTGCCGAATCGCTGCTCATCACTTCCCTAACCCCGACCGGTTCGTAGAGGAAGCATGGCGTGTATTGAAGCGCGGCGGGAGCTTCATTCTAATGGACAACGTCGCTCCGGAAGCAGAACGGATTGACACTCTTTATAATTATATTGAACAACGACGAGACCCCAGCCACTTCCGCGCATGGAGGAAAACAGAGTGGATTCGTCGCATCGAGTTGAACGGCTTTCGGGTTGAACAGCTGTTGCAGACAGGTAAGCCCTTCGAATTCTCTGACTGGTGTGCACGAATGAATGTCTCCGACCAGATCCAGCAAGAGTTGGAGATTGATATTCTGAACTGGCCTGAAGCAGATCGACAGCAACTCAAGGTCCACAGCGAGAATGGTAAGTTGCTCAGCTTCGAGGGAAGCTACATGATGATGAAGGTCCGTAAGGTATAGCTTGGGGTTCGCGCGATTCATGATCTCTTTTCATTGTTTATTAACATAGGTAAATAAATAGCATCTTTTCTTCAAAATAATCACAGACGTATCCTTTACTTAAACATTGTAGGTTCTGGTCCGTAATCGAGAGTGATGGAAGTTCTTGTTCGACGATTATGACAAGAACTTGCAACCATAGAATAAAGACTCCGCGCTACTTACGGAGTCTAAAATAAGTAGGTTATAATCTGCTGCCGGTTTGTTGTTTTAAACTAATGTTCTCCGTTAGCTGAACAGGGGACCTTTTTGTCGGCAGCTTTTTTTGCTATGCTAGCGTTCCAAGAATCATATCTTCACATTTCTTGTAGACTTCGTTCTTATTTTCACGGTAAAATAAACTAATTTTTTCTACTTCAAAAGTTTGTCCTTCCCTTACCTCTCCTGTAATTAGTTCTTTCATCTGTTCGATAATTTCGTCGTCTAACCAAGATTTCCTAGCAATTGTTATATGTGGACGATATAAATCAAGTTCAAAGCATTTTCGTATTTGCTCATCATCAGGTGTAAAAACAGAAACTAATTTTTTATGTAACCTCACTAAATCAACAGAACTGTGACTTATGTTTTCAGGTGGAACAATCCCTAAAAAGTATTCCATATTAAGTCTCTCCTTATAAAACATTATCGAGAAGAAAATCACCATAATTATTCCACAATCGATTTAAACAATCCTGCCCTTTAGCTTAAATAGGCTGCGCTGCAGCCTGTTTTCATGGTGATTGCTCTAATACATCATTTACAAAAGCCCTATAACGGACAAGCACTCTCCTGATAACTTCATCATATCTTTAAATAACCCAAAAAACGCTCATAATCAGTTTGGAATTCAAGAATCCTTCCTTTATAACACTTTGTAATATCCTCAATTAATTGTCCTGTTTCAAGGTTTATTTTATTAATACAGACTCTAATATTTCGAGTAGTTCCTTATCCTCAGCGTTTGTAACATCTATATTGAAGAGTGCATGATCCTGATTTCCTCATTCGACTCGAACATACCAACGCTCCTACAGGTATGAACCAAAATAGTGTAATATAGATATATATTAGCACGGAAGCCAGATACGAAGGTTCCCTCCGGAAAATTCATAATGCAAAAAGTAAAGGGGGATCTGCGCATGGAGATCATGACATTAAAAAATCATTTACAAGTCGTGCTGAAGCCAGACTCGTCTTCGCGCAGTGCGGTCTTTGCCTACGCGATTAAAGCAGGATGCAACATGGAAGTAGGCGTCCCTGCCGGGACTGCTCATTTTCTCGAACATATGCTCTTTAAAGGCAGCGCCACGAAAACGGCAAAAAAGATTAACCAGGACGCCGCGGACCTCGGCACGTTTCCCAATGCCTATACCTCGGAGGATGAAACCAAGTACTACATCCAGGTGCAAAGCAAGTACGGCATGGAGGCGCTGGACCTTCTATCGGACTTTTTTTGGCAGCCGGCGCTCCCGGAAGAAGAAATCGAAAAAGAAAAGCAGGTCATCATCGAAGAAATTCATATGTATGCCGATCAACCGTCTTCGGTTTCCGGCGAGGTGCTCGAAGGTCTGTTGAAGCGAAGCTCGCTTCTGGGTACTAAGAAAAGCGTGCGGAAGATCCAGCACTCACATCTCCTTCAGTTTTATAACGCGCACTATCACACAGGCGCTGTGATCTTTGTAGCGACGGGCAATTTTGATGAATTTGCGGTGCTCTCCTATTTGGAACGCCTAAAAGTTCATCAGCCGAAGGATCGTGCCGAGCAGGAGAGGCGTGAATATGATCTGCAGCAAAAAGAGGCGGTTGTCAAACGCAGCGTCAAACAGGCGCATATTTCATGGGCAATTCCGGTAGCAGGTTACGGGAGCGGCGATGAGCCGACGCTTGAGGTTATTGCCACGATTTTAGGAGCGCATGGAAATGCGTCTTCTCGTTTGTATGATGAGATTCGTGAAGAAAAGGGACTCGCGTATGCGGTCGATGTGGATTACGAGTCTTTTCATGACCGCGGCTACCTTTTGGGATATATGGGACTGCCGGCAACGTACGTAAACGGGGCAAGAAAAATTCTGTTTAAGCACCTGGCGGATCTGGAGACAAGTCTCGTCAGTGCTGCGGAGCTCCGCCGCGCCATTGCCTGTTTGACCGGACAGCTGGTAATCGGTATGGATGATGTGCTCACTCAAAATGATTCTCTGAGTTATAGCACACTGTATGGACTGGAGTTTGATGTTGATGCTTTCGTAGCCAAAGTAGAGGCGGTGACCGCAGATGAGGTACTGCGGGTGGCGCAGAAATATGCCTTGGCTGGGAACGTCTATGTGGCATCCGTGGTGCCGAAGACATGGAGCGCCATCGAACAACTTTCTTAAAACCCTGTTAAAATTCGGTGTGATTTATCGCTCCCGTCTTAATCGTTTTTCAATATGGAATAACAACTGAACAACTAATATTGGATTTTTATTAAATACAACTTCTCTTATTGATAATACTGCTGTGTTCTCCGAATCATTGAATTTTCATTTCTTCTTTATCATTTAACTATTAAACTCCCTCTAACAATACCCTTTTTGTTTGAACTAATCTGCCCGTTACTTCATTAAAAAAAGGAGCTGCATCGCGGCATACTCCTTCAACTATCGTTCTCCGTTAGTTGAGAACTTACTAAATTCCTTCGTTGTCACATTCTAAACTAAATATAGTTTGAGGAGTATATAAATTCCCATGGCAATCCTCTACAACTGTGTCAGAATACTCATTCAAAAAACTTTTACAGAACTCTTGTGCCATTTTTTCGCTCAGTTCATATTCCAAACTACTTGGTTCAATCTGAATAATTAGCTTAGGCAAAAGATTGAATCTTTTGCCTTATTTCCATTAATTCTTTTTGAAAGAAATCCTCAATTAATCAGATACACAGATCATTTTGGTTGCTCGTGTAAAATTGAGGTTCCATATGTTGCACCGGGTACATGTGGTGGGGTGTTTCTACGTAAGGCAAGGTTGGCTGCCCAGGGGAGAAATGGTAAGGTGTTCCCTGATACGGTTGGCGGAAAAAGAAAGGATTACCAAATGGGCTTCCAAAGCCTCCAAAGCCAAACGGGCTTCCAAAACCTCCAAAGCCAAATGGGCTTCCAAAGCCCCCAAAGCCAAACGGGCTTCCAAAACCTCCAAAACCAAACGGACTTCCAAAACCTCCGTGCCCAAAACCTCCATGCCCAAATCCTCCGTGCCCAAATCCTCCGTGCCCAAATCCTCCGTGCCCAAATCCTCCGTGCTCAAAGCCTCCCAAGCCTCCGTGAAAGCCCATATGTGTTGTCCTCCGTTTATGATGATATAGAAACATTTAACCATGTATTGTATGGGCTTCTGTCATAACAAGTTCGAAATGAGATGTAAAATAGGCTTGTCCCATGTAGTGTAGTGAACTCTTCTGTCAAATCGCTCAACAGGCTACCAATGTTATGCCGGCAGCCTGTGTCATAGTGCTATAGTTTCTCGTTAATCATTCTCATTAGTATATTTTTAAGTCTACTTTTTTTCTTCTCTATTTCAAATGGTCGCATCATATCGTAATCTTCATGTTCGAGCATGTGACAATGCCATACAAAAAGTCCAGCGAAAGGATCGAATCTTGCGATAAAAGAGGTCACGTAACCAGCGGGAGCACGAATCGTATCTTTAAAGCCCCTCTCGTTAGGTTCAGGAGGAACCGCAGGTCCTGTAAACTTAAGTTTATCTGTGGCTTGGAAATGAGCATCAAAAGGCTGGCGCTCTAGAATTTGCATGTCAACGACATGTAGATGGATGGGGTGGTCATCCGCAGACAGATTAATTAACCGCCAGATCTCAACAGTTCCTAAGTCCATTTTCTCGGATATAGGATCATTCCACATTTTACTGTCAAGTAAATTTAGCGATCTTCCATATTCATCTTCCACCCTAACGAGTGTGAGATCTCTTGTTCTTTTTGACATCTCTCTAGAAAGGAAATCAATTTTCTTTAATTGATCAGGAAGGAAGCTGGCATCTTTGCCTTTTAACGGAGTGGTTACTTTAAACTGCATGACATCGGTTGTTTCGGGGGAGGCACCCTTGAAGACATTTTTAAGAATAATCGTTTTGCCAAAGGATCGAGAAAAATCAACGATCACATCCGCACGTTCGGTCGTTAAAAGGAGGATCTCATTCATTTTCACTGGTTTCTCCAGTAAGCCGCGATCTGTTCCAATTTGATAAAATGGCTGTCCAGAGTCCAGTTTGAATGTAATAGCTCGACTATTACAGTAATTTAACATCCGAAATCGGTATTTTCGCCCAACGATCGTGTCCCTAACACTCCCCGCAGTCGAATTAATCGGCTTCGCATATGCCTACGCCTAGGCGAGGTTGTGTACTGCACAGAATTTCATTTGTTGCTTGTCTAGGTATAATAAAAATCAGTTAAGCGGCCCTGGTCTTGAATTCTATCGGACTAAGGCCGTTTAGTTTTGCCTGCAAACGCTCGTTATTATAAAAAATAAATGTACGCATCGATGTCCTTATGAAGTTCTTCGAAGGTTGGGTAATTACGACGGCAAATAATACTTCTCGCAGCGAGGGGGAGGCTCTTTGTTTTCTTTTCAACGGAAATTTAGCAATTTAATAATTATAACATCCAGACGCTCTATGAATCTCTAACATATATTGATCTATAAAGGAGGGAACAAAGATGGTCAAATCTGCCCCTTATAGAATACGTCAAACACGACAAACGCCTATAACGTTGCAACAGAGATTATCTCAATTAATAGGTGCTAAATTAACTACGTTAATCAATCCATTTGGACAAGTTGAAGAGCAAACAATTCTCAGAGTTTTACGATCAACGATCGAAGTCTCAGGTGGATTAGTTCTTTCCCCTTCCGGCCTTCAACTTATGTCGATAAACCGTAAAGCACAAAATCCTACAGCCAGAAGGTTTAGCATAGCTCTAAATTCCATAGCGAGAGACGGCCAAACCAATAGCCCAACAATCTTAAATAGTAGACGGATCGTTCAGATAGGCAAAGATTTTTTGGAAATAACAGTGAATGGTAACTCAATCCAATTAATCCCTTTGTCAAATGTAACGGTCATCTTTGGCCCACAAAGCAGCAGTCAACGCAATAAGCGCAACATCAAAAGATAGATTTATAGTACACTGGAGGCGGGATAATTTGATTCTTCGAGGACTTGTTGATTTCGGCATTAATCCTAACCAAGCTCAAAACATTCTTTTTATAAATGAGTGCGGTGGAGGACCCGGAGGTAATTTATTTCAAATTCCTGATGGTTCTGTAGTTATACTTCAACGAGGAGCCATAAAGAAAAAGGTCCGTGTTGTTAAGGGAGAGGCTTCCGAATGTGATTTCAGTATGGCTTCATTAAATCCCAATATAGCTCAGTTATTTAGAGTGAAAAAGGAACAACGTTTTTTACTTGTATTTAATGAAAAAACGAGAATTATGAGAATGTTTCGAGCACCTGTTACCCGTTCGCAGGCCCTATTTAAACTTGACCCGAATAAACTTCACGGAGATAACATCACTTTAGGCGGTCCATTCATAGATGACCTAGGAATTTACAGTACAAGAACAACGATAACCGTTATTCGCGGAGGTAGATGTAAAACATTTAAAATTTTGAAGAGTAATGTAGAAACACCTGATTTATTCTTCCAGTTAACGGCTAATAACGCGTTGCAATTCGGGCTGAAGAATGGAAAAAAATATCTTTTGACCTATAATCAAATAACCAATAGGCTTATTATTGGAACTCAAGTGTAATAAATATAACTTAACCTGTAGGTTAAGGTTTGACTCCTGGGGCATCCCTCTTGATCTTTTTGGATCATAGGGGATTGGTTTTGGGGAGTGGTTATTCAGAGTTTTCAAATCGAAACCTTTAATGTTTAATAATATCCTTTATTTTACCATATGGATTCACTTCAAACACTTGTCAATCACCACGCTAAACTGCCCTTTAGTTTAATAACAAAAAGAGACCCACAGCAACGGGCTGCGGGTCTAAGTTTATATTTTAAAGGGGGTGTTTTTATTATAAACTTTAATGATTAATACCAAATGAAAATAATATTTCAATCGTGTGACATTTACTCAACTCTCGTTCACCCTTAGTAACGATATCCCGAACACCCTTGGCGAAATACCGATCGCGCGGTGCAAATCCTATTTCGGACTTCTTCGGTTTCTGGAAAAGACCACGAGCGCGGCGATTACCATCGCACCGAAACCCATGGTTTTGGCTGACTCGGATTCCATTCCCAGCAACATGCAAAGATTGGTAACAAAGCTTTTCGTTAGGAGTGCAACCACAATCAGAATGATAGGACGAATAATATTGTACTTTTTCATATGTGCCACCCTTTCTTATGTGTCTGCTAATTTAATTCTTTGCTTCCATTATTTAGCTTGTACATTTCCATTTGACCATTTATTAAACAAACCTGCCCATTTCTATTATAAACAAAAGAGGAGTTGCCGCGAAGCAAGCCCCTCAACTATCGTTATCCGTTAGTTCAATCTCTATTGTAAGTTAAATCGAACACCACCCAATATTGCAGTGTAACAAAAAGCCAATCGGTCCTCTCTCCGATTGGCTTTACTAATTCTGAGCAGACTACCGATCCACTACCTCTGAATTAATTGTTATAAATAATCTTTCTTAGTGCATTTGTCTGATCTTTATGGTGTTTTTTGTTGGTTGACCAAAAATATAGCGTATTGCAACGGTCGCCGTACCGATTCTTTATAAAGCTCCAATTGACCCGTCTTTAAAAAGATTTTTCTGCTCGGCTTAGGATTTACTTCTATCAACCAAACTTTTCCATATATATCAATCCCAATATCAAGCCCAAACTCCATCATGGAACCGAACTTCAATTCGATCGTCTCCACGACAAGTTGGGCCATCTTTTTACAATTCTGCCGAATGGTCTCCGCCTTCTCCCGTCCAAAGCGACGAACCATGAACTCATCGAAACGAATTGCTTTGCCTCCTTTCCAAGTGATATTGGATGTCGGACTGTGCTTTCCTCCTAATCTTAGACCTATACCAGTGACGCTCCATTCGCCTTGAGCATCTTTTTGTATCATCATCCTTGCATCTATCACCCGATTCGGTATCAATTCCAAGCAAAGACCCTGTTGAATCATGAATATTCCCGATCTTATCCGCTCGGTAAACACCCAATTCTTTATCCAACGAATGGCTGTAGCTTCAGAATTTAGTTTGGTTCTCACTAAATTGCCTACTCTGTTCCGTCCAGTTAATGTGAAATATTCTTTAATACGTGCAACCTTCAATATGCTGCATCCTCCGGTTCCATTACTTGGCTTAATGTATAATTCAGGAAATTCTCTTATCATTAGCCGGAGTTTCTCTGTGGAAAAAATTACAGTTTTAGGAATGTATTTCGCAAGCGAAGGCGTATTGCTAAACAACAGTGTCGCCTTTGACTTGTAAGTAAATTTATGACTTGTGTACGGAAACCAATCTTTCCGTCTCATTTCCTTATACGGTTTATCTAACTTGCGACAGCGATCGATGACCACATCAGGCCAACGGAAGATTCCTTCATTCCATCCTCCTGTCGCAGATGGCACAAAACCTCGAATTTGTTTTGCTTCGGGCATGATATCCAAATGAGAAAACAAGAACACTTTCGCACCCAAACTCTGACCTTCTCTGACCATATCTAGAAAAAATTCAGACTCAGAAAACTTGTTTCCGTTTCGATGAGTTAATATTCCAATTTCCGGTTCGCTCATTTGAAAGCCTCCTACGAAGATTGCAATGTTAAACGGATGGAAAAGCTCAGAAAAAACTCTGTAGATGCTTCTGACCTGAAATCCAGAAACAAGAGTTCAACTTGTGTAAAACTACTTCTTTGCAGGATATGAGGTATAAATATGATTAAATGAAGAGATAGGTGCAACGATCGGGAATGAGATAACTGTTTCTTGCTTTTGATTTGTAAATCCACTAACCTACAAGCTTCTTGACTTTGTCCATCTCTTTCTAGTGTTTCAGTTTCTGATCCTTCTTTTTACATTTTACGCGAATGGAACCTACAGATTTTGCTTGCCTAAGTCCATGCTGTTCTAGTGCCAGACCGTGATCGGATGTAAAGATGACGATCGTCTGCCTTCATCCCTATCGCGCAGAGCGCCTTCTTCGCGAATTTACCTTGGCATTATTCTATATGTGATTGTCGTTTTTGTTTATTCGTATCGAAACAGATAGGCTTTATAATTATAAAGTAAAGAAACCTGCAATATTTTGACGGAGATGGATGCAAGTCATCACATGGAGGTATTTGAATGAACGAAATTCTGAAAATTACAACGACTCGCTACCCGGAGTTAGAAGCATGTATACCGGAGATAGAAGCAGCATTTGAGCTTATGCGAGTTTCCTTTAGCCAAGGCGGTAAGCTCCTATTATGCGGTAATGGCGGTAGTGCGGCAGATTGTGAGCATGTTGTGGGAGAATTAATGAAGGGGTTTATGTCCAAACGACCGCTTCCAGCATCAACAATTGAACGATTTGAATCTGAATTTCCTGGAGAAGGCGCTTCGATTGCCACGAAGCTCCAAGGTGCTTTGCCCGCGATTTCTCTAGTCAGCCATTCCGCTTTTTTAACCGCTTATGCAAATGATGTAGCTTCGGAAATGATTTTTGCTCAGCAGGTTTATGGATATGGCCGCCCGGGAGATGTATTGATCGGTTTTAGTACTTCAGGCAACTCAGTAAATGTGCTTCGAGCTTTACAAGTCGCTAAGCTGCAGGGGATGAAAACGATCGGTTTCACCGGATTTAGCGGCGGCAAAATGAAAGCGCTTTGCGATGCTTCGATCTGCGTGCCATCGGAACTAACCCCTAACATCCAGGAGAGGCATTTGCCCATCTATCATGCGCTGTGCATGATGCTGGAGGAGGTGTTCTTTCCCTCATGACAGTATTAGCTGCAATCGATATTGGCGGAACAAAATGCGCAGTCAGTTTAGGTGCTGTAGAGCAAGACAAAATGGACATTATGGAAAAAATACGTTTTCCTACACCGTCGAATCCAAAAGTTGCAATTCAACAGATGATTTCCTCTTTGGAAATCTTACTTGCCAAGTATCCCAATGAAAAAGTTGCTGCGATTGGCATTAGCTGCGGTGGTCCGCTAGACAGTCGGAAAGGGCTTATTCTCTCACCGCCAAATTTGCCGGGTTGGGATCAAATTGATATTATTACTCCTTTTCAAGAGCGATTTGGCATTCCGGTCAGCTTACAAAACGATGCGAATGCATGCGCATTGGCTGAGTGGCACTGGGGTGCTGGCAAGGGCTGTAAGAACATGATCTTTCTTACGTTTGGCACAGGTATGGGCGCAGGATTAATTCTGAACGGACAGCTTTATAGCGGAACGAATGATATGGCTGGCGAGGTCGGGCATATCCGTTTAGAATCGGATGGTCCAATCGGATATGGCAAAGCGGGCTCGTTCGAAGGCTTTTGCAGCGGTGGCGGAATTGCACAAATTGCAAAAAACATGGCAGTAACCGCATTACAACAAGGACAAGGTCCCTCCTACTGCAGAACATGGGATGATTTGGCGGCAGTTACATCGCAAAAGGCAGGTGAAGCTGCGCAAGCAGGAGATACAACCGCTATGCAAGTTTTTGATCTGGTAGGTCGACAATTAGGTCAAGGTTTGGCAATGTTGATTGACCTGCTCAACCCGGAACGGATTGTGATTGGCAGCATCTACGGCCGCCAGCAAGGACTCCTTGAGCCTATTGTAATGAACGTGCTGCGGCAAGAGGCATTATCCATTTCCTTGAATGTTTGCGAGATCGTTTCAGCCGGATTAGGTGAACAAGTTGGCGATTATGCCGGTTTGTCTGTCGCTTTGGAACAAGTCTATCAAAATGAAACAAAATTTAATTCATAGTAAGACAACATACGGCCAAATTGGAACAGCCTGTCCGAAAATGGACGTTTCATTTCCTATTTGGTTAAGTTAACCTGAAATTGTTAAGTAAAAAAAAGAAATGGGGAATTCGTTTGATCATCGACCGACTGGATCATAGTCATTTGTACAAAGACCTGCACCCTAAATTCATAAGAGCCTTTAACTATTTAAAGGAAGCCCCGCTCATTACCATGCAGCCTGGCAAATATGAGATTGAAGGTGATAATATTTTTCTGCTGCTGCAGGAGTATCAAACAAAAAGCGAGGAAGCTCAATTCTGGGAAGCCCATAATCGCTACATCGATATCCAATATATGGTACAAGGCTCAGAACGGATGGGGTATGCATGTGTAGAGGATCTGCAGCAAACGGAAGATTTCCTGGCAGAAAAAGACTACATAGTTTTGGAAGGAAAAGGACATGACTTTGTAGTTCATGAAGGTGCCTTCGCCATATTTTTCCCCCAAGATGCCCACATGCCTTGCTTATATGACAAGCAGCCAGCACTCATAAAAAAGGCAGTAATTAAAGTAAAAAGGTAAGAAAAGAGGAGACTCCATATGAACAATAAAGAATTGCAGAATCACCTCCGCAATGGACAAAGAGCTTATGGGACACTGATCGTTTCTACCTCACCCCGCTGGCCTACCGAAGTAAAAAAATTAAATCTCGACTTCGTTTTTATCGATACGGAGCACATGTCCATCGACCGAGACATGCTCTCCTGGATGTGCAGAACCTATACTGCGCTCGGGCTTGCTCCAATCGTGCGCATACCATCACCGGATCCCTACGAGGCAAGTAAAGCTATGGATGCAGGAGCTGCAGGAATTGTAGCCCCTTATATTGAAACACCGGAGCAGGTGCAGGCGCTTCGCGGAGCAGTTAAGCTGCGGCCAATAAAAGGGAAGAAGTTAAGTAATATTCTAAGTGGAACAGACAAGCCGGAGGAACCTCTGAAATCCTATCTGGAAGAGTTTAATGCAGGCAATATTCTGATTGTTAACATCGAAAGCGGACCCGCTCTCGAGGCACTAGATGAAATCCTGCAGGTTCCTCAGCTGGACGGAGTATTGATCGGCCCCCATGATTTATCCTGCAGCCTGAATGTGCCCGAACAATACGATCACCCTGTGTTTAAGGAAGCTGTCAGCACGATCATCCGTAAGGCAAGGGCTGCTAATGTAGCTGCCGGTATACATTACTTTTGGGGTGTAGAGCAGGAAATCGCTTGGGGGCAAGAAGGGTTGAACCTCTTCGTCCATGCCTCCGACATGACATCTTTCACAGCCCAAATGTCTCGCGACATCAACGAAATTAAACAAAGGCTAGGCGATCGGTTAGATAACGCAGATAACCGTATCCATATTTGATTTCAAGAGAAAGGAGCATAGGCTTTGCCTGTGCTCCTTAAGTTTTTCCTATGCTTTATTATTCCTGTTGGAATTGCGAAATAGATGAGGAGTTGTGCCTTCGTACTTTTTAAACAAGCGAATAAAAGTCGTTCTGCTGTAAACACCTACCCGATCCACAATTTCATTAATCGTCAGATCTGTTTCTACGAGCAGCTCCTTCGCTTTGGAAATTCGGTACCAGCTGATATATCCGATAAGATTAATGCCTGTCTTTTCTTTGAAAATCCGTGAGATATACTTGGCGGAAACCCCCATCCCCTCTGCAATTTTCTCTAGGCCCAGATCACTGTGATAATTCTCCTCAATATACTTGATAATTACCGAGCTGATCTCATTGGATGTGTTACGATTTCGTGTCGTAGTCTGTTCAATGATCGTCTCGAAAAACAGGAGTAAATTAACCTTTTCCTCTTCGTTGTCGTCGCCTTTGAATAGAGTTTCGTTTCCGGCAATATTATGTGGAATCAAACCACGCTCAATTAAAAACCTGCAGCCCGTATTATACATTTCTCTAAGCAAATTAGTTAGAATATGACGAGGCAAATGCTTCTCTTTATTTTTCTTCACAATCTCGTCGACTTTTAGTTGCAAATTTTCCTTATCCCCCGCCTTTAAACAGTTAATTATGCTGTTTTCATCCAAAAAGGAATAGGAAACATGCATGAGCTCATCCGAAAGCGTCTCCGCATCGATGATCTGAAAATCCGCTTTCTCATCGCTGGATTCCAAGGCGTTCATTGCGTCCGAATATGATTTGGCGATTCCCAATACATCCTGGTACTCCTTGCCGAGCCCGATACGCATAAGGCAATACCGCGAATCATATTGAAAGGTATCGATTATTTTCAGCAAGGCTTTCTTCAATTGAGTGGTTTCCTCGAGGTCCTTTAAATTAAATATGCCGATGTAGAGGTTTTCTTTTTCCTCAAGCAAATAGACATCCACATAAGAACGCAGCAATCCCCCGATCAAATTTCCCATCTTGCTCAAAATATTCATTCTATCCACATCTTGAATTTCGTTATAAAATGACTCTTTGAAGTAGAATCGAATGGCGAAGCACTGATACATTGGTTTCAGAAACATCATATCATTTCTTAGCATTTCCCCAATTTCTTCTTGCCCATTCTTCGATTTCATACCACGGAATAAATTGATCAAACACTCCTTGAGATATTCGGCAGATTGCATTTCCAGCTTACTTTGGATTTTATGATTACGTTCGATCAAGCTATTGATCCTCTTGCCGATATAATCAAACTCATTGTATTTGCCCGTTTCATTATTGATTTCGTCCGTGATATCATTTGCATCACTGAGAACATCGCGAAACCTTTTTATGGGGCTGTACAGGTTATAGGCAAAGATGAAAGAAAAAATAATACCGATTAGAATAAGGGTAAAACAGATTATCGTGATGGAAGCAACGTAATAACTGGTATCCTTGTTAAATTCACTTATAGGTGTGACGGTATAATAATTCCACCCATAATTCTCTGAAATGACGCGGTTTACGATAACTTTTTTATTTCCAAGCTTCACTTCACTGTGGGACATTTCAGTTGAATTGAAAATTTTGTTCAGTTGCTCAACAACAGAGGGATGACTCAAATTCGGATCACTGCTCACAATGACCCGATTGCGGTTGTCCGTGACAAGCATTTGAGTCGTATCCATCACTGCATGGTTCTGAATTGTCTTCAGAATCATATCCGTTGGCACAGTCGTCACCAGAACAACCTTATTTCCGCTGCTCGTGTTTGTGAAAACGAACGGTATCACATTTCTCTCATGCGAAGTACTCTGACTAACTCGGGATGTAACATCCAGAATCTCAAGGAAAGCCCCGCTCGTAAGCTTATTTTCCCAAAACTCTTTATCGTATGCTTTCATTTGATAATATTGATCGAAAAAAAAGTTGAAATCGTTAAGTCCTTCAGAAAGATAGACTCTTTTCGTATCTGCGTAAGCAAATATGTAATCAATCAGCACACCGAGATTACTAGAAATGCGTCCTAACGTTGCAGGGATTTCTGGAATACGAACTCTGTCTGCTAGCGTGTATTCGTCATACGGACGCAGGAGATCTTTATTTTCAGAGAAAAAATTTGCGCTTGAATCTTGAATCGTACGCAAATAAATTTCAATTGTATCAACAGATGAACGTAAATTCATTTCTACTTTTTGCGTATAGTTCTCTTGCATTCGGCTGGTTGAGTTAAAATAAAAAACTGTCCCTATAATTAATATAGGGACTAAAAGGGATAAGAAATAACCTAGAATACGATAAAAAAGTCGGTTCAACGGAATGAACAATTTAATTCTATGTTTGAACATCATTGAACCTAACCTCCCCTTCATCAGGTATTATGGTGTGTTAGCTCGAATGTAAGCTTCATTGTAAATTTTCTCAATTTCCGCCACGCCATTGTCTGCCAAACTCTTTATAAACTTATCATAGTCAGATATTGGACGAACGCCGATAATAAATTTATCCATTTCCTGATCTACCAACGTATCTACCTTTGTAATTAATTTCTTTAATTTTTCACTTTCTTCCTTATTAAAAGGAGGAATACTGCGTACTTGGAAATATCCATTTGCTTCTGTCATTTGAGAAGCCCAACGGGTTAATTCCGGATCGGATACTTGAGCCATCGGGTGTTCATCTACATTCGGATCGAAAGCCTCAAATCCAACAGCGATATCCTTTTGCATGAAACGATATGGATCTTTCGTATCTGCATACTTCTTGACGATATCTTCCTTCATCATTGGTTGGCCATTTACCACCGTATAGTGTTGACCCTCAATACCATAGTTCATTAAGCGTGTGCCTTCAGGGCTATACAGCCAATCCATGAATTTAACAACTTTCTCAGGATCCTTCACTTTTGCACTGATGGCGTAGTGACTCAGCCAATCCTTAACATACATAGCCGCTCTAGGCTTTGCCTGCCCGTACTGTAGTGGAGATAGTAGATCGAATTTCGCATTTGGGTCAACTGCTTTCAACGCACTATTAAAATTGATACCAAAGGAGTTATTGTCCCAGTAGAATAACGCTTTACCTGAAGCCAATTTTTCTTTCATTTGGTCACCGGTATTCACCGCATAATCCGGATCTAGCAGTTTTTCTTTATAAAGTTTGTTGAGGAACTCCAGCACCGGTTTAAATTCAGGATGAGCTTGCCCATAAGACCAACTGCCGCCATTTATAGCCGGGTCGAAGTACATCCGGTTTCCTGAGCCCATCGCAAAGGATATTTCATTTAGCAGCTTCTTGGCGTTTTCTCTACCTGTGTAAGGAATCGAATCCGGATATGCTTCTTTAAATTTCTTTAGAACCGTATATAAATCGTCGAAATTCTTAGGCATTTGCAATCCTAGCTTTTTAATTAAATCTACTCGGATCATAGGTGCACCAGCAAGCTGTAGTCTCCAATTTCCCAATTGCGGGAAGGAGTAAAATTTGCCGTCCACTTTGTTGTTGTTGATAGCCGGGTTTTCCTTTATTAATCTAGAGAGGTTCGGCGCATATTGCATATAATTACTAATATTAAGCAGAAGCCCGTCTTTTGCTGCATTGGCAAAAAGTTGATTACCATTAGCCACCTTCATGATATCTGGTAAAGTATTCGTAGCGAAGATGGTTTGCAACCGTTGATCTAAGTTAGCGGGTGCAAGCTCAAAGTCCAATTTGACATTTGTCTTCTCAAATAAAGCATCAAATACTGGCGATTTGGTGTTGATTTCACCATATAACACTTTAATGGTTAAAGGAGCGTCCAGCAGTTTACCGCTAGGTTGAGCAGTGCCAGGTTGTGTTGTCTTCGGTTCATCCGCACTCTTTTTTGCCGTATTACTCGAACATGCCGAGATAATCAAGACCAGAACCAAAACAATGGATAAGATGATAGCTGGTTTGCTTTTTTGATTAGCCAATTGATACCCTCCTAGAATACTATTTTTGTTTTAATTTTTCAATTTTCTAATATTCCGATAGATTATAATGAAGCGTCATCACTCCTTTCAAGGCTAGTTTTATCCTTTTAACGATCCAACCATAACGCCTTTGACAAAATACTTTTGAATAAACGGATATACAGCAAGAATCGGTAAAAGGGTAATAAAAATAAATGCATATTTCATGCTGGTCACGATCGTTTTCGAATCACTCTCAGCATTGCTGCCGCTACTGACCAGCCCGTCAATCACATAATTGCGCACAATAACCTGGATTGGGTACAGATCGGAATCGCTCAGGTAAAGTGTTGCCGGAAAGAAGCTGTTCCAATGGGCAACCGCATAAAACATGCACATGGTTGCAATGACTGGCATGGAAAGCGGGAGCACGATTTGAAAAAAGATTTTCATATCGTGCGCACCGTCCATATGAGCCGACTCGTAAATCTCGTTTGGAATGTTCTGAAAGAATGTTCTCATGATGATCATGTTCCAAACATTGATTGCCGTAGGAATGACGATTGCCCAGATGGAATTCAACATATGCAAATTATAAACAACGAGATAGTTGGGGATTAAACCACCGTGAAATAACATGGTAATAATAATGAAAACGGTAAAAACATTTCTTCCATAAAACCGGTTTCGAGATAACGGGTATGCGCATAGGGCAGTCATCATAACATTGATGAAAGTTCCGACGACCGTGTATAAGATCGTATTTCCATACGCACGAACAACTAAAGGATTGTCCAGTACGGCACGGTAGGCTTCAAAATTGAATCCAACGGGTAACCATTTGACATCTCCCCTCATGACGCTAAGTCCATCACTGACAGATACAATAACGACATAATATAGGGGGTATAAAAAGGTGAACAGCATGACGATTATCATCGAATAAATGATGGCATTAAAAAAGAAAGAACCGATTCCGATTTTTCGCGTTACCATAGACTAGTTTCACCGACTTTTCGGGAAATTTTGTTCGCTGAAGTAATAAATACTAAGGCAATTACCGATTGAAAAAGTTCAACAGCTGTACCATAACTGAAATCGCTGGAAAGCAATCCGCGTCTATATACATAGGTCGAAATCACATCTGCTGTTTCATAGGTAGGTCCGGTATATAAGAGCAGTATTTTTTCAAAACCGATTGTCATGATGTTACCCAAGCTAAGTAAAAACATAATCGTCACAACAGGAATGATCCCAGGGATCGTAATGTTCCAAATTTGCTGCCACCGATTGGCTCCATCCATCTTAGCAGCCTCATACTGCTGCGGGTCGACAGAAGTAAGGGCAGCTAAATAAATAATGGAGCCCCAACCTACACCCTGCCAAATTTCCGAGCTCACATAAATACTGCGAAACCATCCCGCATCCATCAAAAATGGGATAGGCTCCTTTCCAAAGCTCCCTAACAGCTGATTGATTAATCCACCATTGGACATTAAATTTACGACCATTCCGCATACAATGACAGTTGATAAAAAATGCGGAAGATAGCTGATTGTTTGTACGAGTTTTTTAAAACGTAGAAATTTGATTTCGTTTATAACCAGAGCCAGTATAATTGGGGCAGGAAAAGAAAAAACGAGCATGTATATATTGATCGTAACTGTATTCCGTACAAGTTTCCAAAAATAGGGATCTGTTAAAAACTCGCGGAAATGTGAGAAACCAACCCACTCGCTATGTAAGATACCTCTCACAAAATTGTAATCTTGGAATGCTATGACAATGCCAAGCATCGGAACGTACTTGAACAGGATAAAATAAACAATGGGCAAAAAAATCATGATGTATAAATACTTGTTTTCCACGAATCTCTTTCTCATTGTTTTGCCAACGAATGTATTAAGAAAAGTCAAATCATTTCTCCTCCTTATTGAATCAAGTTAACGCTTTCAAAATATATCACTTCTTTTGCGCTAAATTAACATCCACTTTGGTATTTTACGTTTCATTTTAGCTCCTGTTTTGTTTTTGTTTCATTTTTCTACCTTGTATCATTTAGGGATACGTCACACTTTGGAAAAAAGCTACTACACCTCGCCTATTAAAGGAGTGTAATAGCCTTTTTAGTTTGTCGTTTTTTTTAAAAAGATAGGTTAGCTGTGTTAAACTTTGTTAGCTATGGTTTGGTTTGGCGTGCAAGGGGTTAGCCAAATCTCTCCAATATTCATCCGCTTGGTTCCTTTCATACGGAGGAAGCTTAGCTTCAATCTCCCCTCACTTATAATCTCGTGAGGGATAAAAGATTCATGGATAGTAACCGTTGACCCATTCACAGGCAGATTCTCATAAACGATGAAGGAATCATTCGCTGTTAATTTCACTTGAACAGCTCTGTGTGCCTCCACCCCAATTTCTCCCACATAGGCCACTTTCAATTTATAATCGGCCGATGGGTCAAGGTTCTCATAACGAACGATGATCGGAGTGTCGAGCATCACGTTCACATGATTAATCCAAGCTAATGGTATGCCGCCAAGCTCCTTTTCTTTTTCCTCCGCGCGACCTTTTGATAGCAAATAAACGGCATGAGCGGTTCTTGGCGAAGCCAAATAACCTGGATCGTTTGCCCAGCCCTGCCCCGGATCGATACGGTGGTTGCTGCGATACGATCCCAAATTATCATAAAAGCCACCAGGTCCTGGATTCGTCCGATTCAGTATTTCATCAATAATCGCCAATCGTGCTGCCTCATCCTTCGCCTCATGGATCATGGCGCATCGGATGCGCAGCCAACGGTAATCATTCAAGGGAAAGTTGATCGCATCTATGAATGCCCCGCGATCCTGAGCAATCGCGAAATGTCGTGTCACAGTAAGCTGGTACCCAATATTCTCAAATAAACGGTCTGCCAATTCATCGCACCGTCTTCGATAATCTTGGGCAACGGGTTCAGATACAGCACGAGCAAGGATTTGTTCCACACGTTTCGCAGCAACCAATGCTCCCGTTTGCTTCACTTCCCGCAGCGCATCCTTGGCTCTATATTCCAGCTCTGTTTCATAGACAAGTCTACGTTTTGTGTACGCATCAAAATAAGCCCGAAGCAATCCCATCTGAAAACGGTAATTGTTCAGTACGCTCTGGGGTGCTTCCCTTTCCATTTGCTGCCACTGCAGCAAGGTCACTTCCACTCCTTCGTTCGCCAGGAGCGGACCAACCCAGTTGTCCTCCAGTGCTAGCAGTCCTTGAGCTACGCCATCTGCTTGCTCATAGCCGATAAACCACCTGCCGTAATCTCGTAACGTTTCCACCACCGGTATTTGTGGATTCCAATCTTGATCGCTCCATACGAATTTGTTTACATCGTCATTAATGCCCTCAGAATAAGAAATGTTGCCAACAGCATAAGAGGCAAGTACATTATGAATTTGTTTTTGCGCCAAAGGACGTGGATTGGTGCTTTCTCTGCCTAAGGTGAGCGCAAATGACAGATCCCAATCCGCTACTGGATATTGACAATGAAAATTATGCGTGATGTCTTCATAACGGCGAATCGGATATTTCTGTGGAACGATCTTTCTTAGCTCTGGCAGCGTTTCATCGACATGAGGGCCGAATACGATGCCGCCAAGCCAATCCGGCTCCTTGCTCAGTTGCTCATAAAACCCCTTCTTCCATGCGGACGGATCCTCATTCATAACCTGCGATGACAACCAAATCTGAGCATCTGGGTGATAGGTGTGCAGAAGTCTCGCAACTTTTTCGCACCAAACGAACAGCGGTTCAGGATCCAAATCGCCAGGATCACTACCAGGAATGAAGACATGTTGAATATGGGGGACCTTGCTGAATATTTGTTCGCGTTCGGCCAATTCGGCTTCGACTATTTTCGGATCAGAAAAATCCTTTCCGAGGTTTGGGTACCAGACCCATGTGTCGAGACCATATGAATGAATGACTTCCGAAAGCCGAATCATCATTTCCATCGGTTCGACCTTCATCACTGGCCCTGTGGCATCATCATCGGTTCTCGGCGGCATGATTTCAATGCTGTTGGCACCGAAAATGGCTAAATCCCGGATATATTGGTCAAACTGCTCCACGCTCCAGGCATCATATGCATTGTTCTTAGGTCTGTACCCCAGCTGATGTCCCCGGATTGGAAAGCTAGGAGCTTCGGTCAAATTGACCTCATTATCCAGCTGTATTACATTGTCTCCCCAGTGCAATAAACGCAAAAGCTTTCCCGTTCCGTAGAGAACGCCCCGGGCATCTGCACCGACGACGAAAACAGCTTGGCGTGAAGCTTCAGACACCGTTCTCAGCGCAAACCCTTCTGGTGATAAAGCAGGAGTGTCCTCATCTAGATGGATCGGGCCTATTCGATCTAACGATTCAGGCGTTCCAATTGCAATAAATGGTACATTACCATCCGGGTAACTGTGCGAGCGATGCAGCTTAATCCCCGTGCGTTTAGCCAATTCTTCGATCAGGACATCCGCCGCTTTGGCTTCTGCGCCCTTAGCATCCTTGGAATATACGACGGTGGCTTGTATCAAATTCAAATATGTCATTTAGAGACAACTCCATTCATGTTCATTTTATTATCATGATTTAGCTAAAGCGTAATTCTTCCATCACAAAACTATTTGTACTGTTCGGAGTATTCCTTGGATACTGCATAAAACTGCTCGACCATTTGCTTTCCCGTCTCGTTGAGGTCCTTAAATTGCCTTGAGCGTGAATGTAGGCCTATACGCACACCATCCAAGCCCATAAAATATTTAGAATTAATCGGATAAGGCTGTCCTTCATGCGCAGAGGCCATTCCGATAAAGTTCATCAACCTTTGCGCTTCTACAGGCTGGGTAAGCCAATTACGGCATAGCCAGACGTAAAGTTCTGGATGAAAGTTAGCCATGATCCCGCTAAAGCCTGCAGCTCCAGCTTTTAACGAATCAAGCAGCGTTGTTGCATTCGCATTAAAAATTTTAAGTTGGCTTCCTTCTACAGCTTTCAACTTGGCCTTCATTAGCGGAAGCGAACAGCTGGTATCTTTCAGAAACAGAAAACGTCCAGTTGCTGCGCACCATTCCAGCAAGGCTGGTGAAAGCTCCCTTTTATATGGATGAGGGCATTCATAGAAACCGAGTGAAATGTCTGCAGGCAGCTTTTCGAGTAATCGTTCCAGATTCGCTTTCCAAACAAGATCAGATTCATCTTCCCTAGCTAGCCGATTGGTAACCAGGACGACTGCATCCGCTCCGGCTGCAGCAACCGTAAGAATATCTTCCACCTGCTCTTCAAGCGAATCGGAAACGTGCCCCGATGCTATAACCGGTACCCGGCCTGACGCTTTACCTACAATAAATTGGGTCAATTCACTTCTTTCCTGCCGTGATAAATAGAACATTTCACTTGATAAACAAACGGCAAAAAGTCCGTCTACGCCATGAGCAATATACCACTCCACTAAATCCCCTAAAGCAGGATAATCAATTTCATACTTCTCATTGAAAGGCGTAATCATCGTACTCCAGACCCCATTAATAATCTCTTTCCCCATAGCCTTCACCTCCAAATTTTAAGTTTCTCAAGGGTTGATTCTTTCTATCCTGTTAACATTTTCAAAATATATCACTTCCTTCGTGCTAATTTAACACCCACTTTCGCACTTTTCGTTTCATTTTAGCTCCTGTCTTGTTTTTGTTTCATTTTTCCACCTTGTATCATTAATGGCTATGTCACATTTTGAAAAAAAGCTATTACACCTCGCCTATTAAAGAGAGTGTAATAGCTTTTTACGTTGTCACTTACTATAAGTTATCGCTTACTTTAAGAGATAGGTTAGCCAATTTCAATCATTCACTACATGAATAGGACTTCCCGCTAAAAAAGCTCTAAGGTTGTCTGCAGCCGCAGCCATTAGTCGGCTGCGTGCCTCCTTCGTTGCCCATGCTATATGCGGCGTAATAATACAATTCCGTGCGCTGAGCAGCGGATTGTCTCCCCCAGGCGGTTCTACGCTGAGCACATCAAGTCCTGCCCCGCCAATGCGGTTTGTATTTAATGCATCAGCCAAATCTTGCTCCACGACTAACGCGCCTCGCGAAGTGTTAAGCAGCAGCGCTGTCGGTTTCATTCGTGATAGACTTGCTCGATTAATCAACCCCTGCGTATCCGGAAGGAGCGGACAATGCAGTGATACGACGTCGGAATTAGCAAGCAAATCCTCCAACGGGACGAACCGGGTGCCCACCTCAGCAGGGTGGTGATTGCGACCGCTGGTGCTGGCCAGCACTTCCATGCCTAGGGCCCGGCATACTTTAGCTACTTCTTGGCCGATTCTGCCGTAGCCGATTAAACCGATTGTCTTCCCGTGGAGCTCAATTAACGGCTTCAGACTAAAGCAAAAATCGCTGTTGCGGCTCCATTCGCCTCTGCGCACCGCCTCATTATGCAGCCCAATGTGATGACATAATTCCAAGAGCAACGCAAGTACAAATTGAGCGACGGAGGACGTACCGTAAGTTGGAACATTAGTCACGGGAATGTTCCGGTACGATGCAGCATGAATATCGACGATATTGTAACCCGTTGCCAGTACACCGATGTAACGCAGATCAGGAAGCTGGGCGATCGTATCTGCAGAAAGCGGCGTTTTATTAGTGAACAGGACATCCGCACCGATTGACCGTTCCACGATTAACTCAGCGGGCGTTCGTTCATATACCAAAACCTCCCCCATAGCCTGCAGTTCCTCCCAGCTTAAGTCTCCTGGATTCAAGGTATATCCATCTAATATTACAATTTTCATTTTTCTCACCCTTTCATGCTGTCCTTTTTAGCAACTTCATGACAAAGTCTATTTCTTGCCCAAATCTTTGTCAATAGCCTTGAGGGCGCTTACAATACATACAAAAACTGAGAATAGGTAGGTTTCATGGAGCAATATAGCTGATTATTAACCAAATTGAGTGTTATCGAATAAAACAAACAAATATTTTTGGCTTAATACTATAAACGAAAGTCATTATTTCACATTCTTATCCACCTCAAAATCCGTTACATTGAAAATGAAAAAGACGCAATAACACAAAAAATAAGAGAGTAGGGGAAGAATAATTGGAAAAGAAAACGCAATTACATCTTATCGGAAACGCTCATTTGGACCCTGTGTGGCTATGGCAATGGCAGGAAGGTTATGCTGAGATTAAGGCAACCTTCCGGTCTGCACTTGATAGAATTAAGGAATTTCCTGATTTCATCTTTACCTGTGCTTGCGCAGCCTATTATCAGTGGATTGAGGAAAATGCGCCTGAAATGTTTACAGAAATCCAGCAGCGCGTTGCTGAAGGAAGATGGGTCATCGTCGGAGGTTGGTGGATTCAACCGGATTGCAATCTGCCTTCTGGAGAATCATTTGCCAGACAAGGTCTGTACAGCCAAAGATACTTCCTTGAAAAATTCGGCGTCATGGCCAATGTTGGCTATAATGTCGATTCTTTCGGTCATCATGGCATGCTGCCGCAAATTTTGAAAAAGAGCGGGCTTGATTACTATGTGTTTCAGCGTCCGAATATTAAAGAGAAAGATCTCGCGAATAGTCTATTCTGGTGGGAAAGCGAGGATGGCACACGCGTTATGACGTTCCGCTTGCCAACCGGCTATACGGACCAAGGACCGGCGCGAATGGAAGAACGAATCCTTAAGCATATGGATTTGGCTGAGAATGAGGGGAATCCTGTTATGTCTTTCTATGGTGTAGGAAACCATGGAGGCGGACCGACAATTGCCGCACTTCTTAAATTGGAAGAGCTGCAGAAGCAGTACGGAGAAGACAACCTCGTGTTCAGTTCGCCGAAAGCATTCTTTGCTGACGTAGAGCAGCTGAATCTGGATATCCCTACGCTAAAAGAGGATCTGCAGTTGCACGCCATAGGCTGTTATTCAGCCCACTCGGAAACGAAAGCTTACAACCGCAAGGCAGAGCACCGCTTGTTAACAGCAGAAAAATTCTCAGCGTTGACCCATCATATCCTTGCACTCCCTTACCCGCAAGAAAAGCTTCAACACGCTTGGCAGCTCGTCATGTTCAACCAGTTCCATGATATAATGGGCGGCTGCAGCATTAAAGAAGCTTACGAGGACTCACGCGAGTCCTATGGCGAAGCATTGAATATATCAGCTGTCGCGCTTAATGCAGCACTGCAGAAAATTTCATGGTCGATTGATACGATGCTGCCCGAAATAAAGTCATTAAGCAAAGAAAATGATTGGATGCTCTGGGAGCAAGCAGATCTAGGCGTCCCGCTAGTCGTCTTTAATCCCTTGTCATGGGAAGTGAATGCTCCAATTTATCTTACAACTGAGCTTACAAGTATTACGGATGAAACCCTGCAACCTATCACGAGCCAAACGATCCGAGCTTCACGTACAAACGGAAGGAATGACAAGTGGGGAAGTATGTTCATTGGCCGTATCCCGGCTATGGGTTACCGCGTTTACTGGATTTCCAAAAAGAAAAACCAGGAGCAACCGCTGCCGACTGCTGCACTTACTGTCAGCTCAACACTTTTGGAAAACGACTTTGTCCGTGTTGAATTTGATCCCCATAACGGCAGCATCGTCAAACTTTGGGACAAACGTCTTGAACTCGATATTTTCAACGGTAAAGGGGCTGTCGCTCAAATTATCGACGAGTACGATTCAGATACCTGGAGCCATGAACTCCGATCGTTTCCAAACCTAATAGGTCAGTTCACAGATGCGAAGTACCGAATTCTGGAGGAGGGCCCGCTACGGGCAGGAATACGTATTACCAGTCGATATAATCAGTCCGTGTTGCAGCAAGACTTCTATCTTTATCACGATCGTGCTGATATCGAAGTAAAGGTGCAGCTTGACTGGCGAGAAAAGCATAAAATGCTTAAGTTTGCATTCCCAATTAATGCCCAACAGCCTGAGGCCACTTATGAAATTCCATATGGTTATATGGTTAGACCGGGAGATGGAGAGGAAAAGCCTGGTCAGCAGTGGGTAGATATAAGCGAAGCTAATGTCGATGAGAACAAAGCGAAATACGGATTTGCACTGCTCAATGACAGTAAATATGCTTATGATGTCAATGAGCATACCCTTCGTATGACCGTCGCACGCGGAGCCATTTTTGCCGACCACTTTGGCTACCACCATGGTTCGCGAGATGATTTATGTGAATATATGGATCAAGGGATTCAGGAATTCAAATATACCATGGTACCCCATGAAGGCACATGGCAAGAAGCAAGTATTGTGAAGAAGGCTTATGAGCTTAATGTACCGCCAATCACCATAATCGAAACGTACCATCACGGTTCACTGCCGCAAAAGATGGACGGGATTCACATTTCCAACGATGGAATCATTGCTACAGTATTCAAAAAAGCAGAGGACGGAAATGGCTACGTGCTGCGCTGCTATGAGACTACAGGCTACAAGACAGATACAACAATTGAAATTCCTTTCCTCAACCGCAAATGGTCAGCCACCTTTGGGAAATGCGAGATCTTAACCTTCTTGATCCCTGATGATCCGACTCAGCCAGTTAAGGAACTAAATTTATTAGAAATGTAATCAACAAGGTATTCTTACCTTGCCGGGATGCAGTACAATGAAAAGACACACCAAATCCCGCAAGGAGTATCCTGTCCCCATGTCTATTCAGATTGAAAGCTATGTCGAACAGCTGCGTGCTCTGCAAAAATGCATCATGCAGCCTATTACCTTTAACGATATGTCATTTGTGCTTCTTGATGCATTACCCGCTTATCATGAACCGGATTGGACCTGTGAAGAACATCGTCATCCTTGGTTTGAGTTTAATTATGTCATGAAGGGCAGTACGATAACTACATTAAACGGTGTTCCCTTTCGTATAGAAGCAGGTCAATCCTACTTAATTCCACCTGGCCAAATACATGGCCACTACCATGAAATTAAGGAAGTAGAGGATGGCTTTTGCTTACGCTGGCAACTTCAACTGCTTGATGTTAATTCCAGTCATGCAGCCACCAGCTGCGGAAATGACTGGATTCGCTGCTTTTCACAACCTAGACCAATTGCTGTTGAGGCAAAGCACAACTTACCGCTGCTGAAACTAAATCGTGACATGAGTGTGTCAACCATACAAGCAACCCTACTCCACTGGCTCAGCAATATATATGAAGCCTGGCGTCCTGAACAAAACAAAACAGTTGAATTGAATCATAATGTGAATTTCCTTCTCGTTCAACAAACAGACCTCTACTTGGAAAAATATTATGCCACAGAGTTTAAAGTGCATGATGTTGCCAATGCTTTACATGTGAGTTATCGCAACCTGTCGAGAATGTATAAACGTGAAACAGGACTTACTTTAATCGAAAAGTTAAACGATATCCGAATACGACATACAAAAAGATTAATTAAAGAAACTAATCTATCCCTAAGAGAAATCGCTATGGCCGTTGGCTTTAAAAATGAATTCTACCTTTCCAATATGTTTCGGCGCTATGCATTAATGTCTCCAACACAATTTAAGCTACAGATAGACCCGTCTATCACCCCACCTCTTGATTTTGAACGGCATAAATAAGGAAATGAATTTGGCATATAAAAAGAACCCTTATATAACAACAACAAAAGATGTTATATAAATAAGCGAAAGATAAAAAAGGCAGAGAAGTGGAATAACCACTCCTCTGCCTTTTTTATCTTAACAATAGTTGTTCAAATTCAGAATCCTCATGAATGAAATCACAAAAGGGTATTCTTTTCCCCTTCTGATACTTTAAGGTGTGTCCACCAGGAAGCGAATCCTCAAGGGCTTTGAGCCTCAGGAGGAGTGATGCCTACTACTGATTGATTCGTGCTGCATCGGTCGAAGACGGACGCCACGCTCTACTTCCCATTAGCATAACGCCACTGCCAGTCTAGCACTTATCTTCACAAGATAATAATGTGAATATAAAACAAAAACAAGCCCAAGGGATGCTCCCCTTGGACTTGTTCACAAGTGCTTCTGGATTCAAGGATATCTCAATGCATAATTTACCATTAGTTGTAAATAATTAATTTCACTCAAGCAAGTTTTTATCAATTTCTTCAAAAATTCCATTGAATCCATGCCAAAATGCGGTAAGATAACAATTGAAATCAACAGTGTTAATGATCAAGAGATGTTGATTCGTCTTTATGAACTTAGAAAGCCTGCCGATCATTTCGGCAGCCTTCTCTTGATGTTATTGAACTAAAGTTCCTCGTTAGCGGAACGAACTCTTACTTTACAGTATAGTTTACATACTAGTAATTAGGTGAATAGTTTACCTTAACTATTGATCTTTATTTTTGTTATTTCTAAACATAGCGATTGCTAATCCGACTACACTTCCAAATACAATTCCAAGACCTACATTACCGAATACTGCTCCAAATGCGACACCAAAAGCGGCACCTAAAGCAATTCCAACGCCTATGAAAGCACCATTTCCGACATCTTTCATTTTCAAATAATCACTCCTCTTCTTAATTTCATTCCAAAGGCTTTACTGCTGCTGTGACAGTTTCGCCTCATACAACGACTTTCCAAAAGATGTAGGTATAACTCTATACGTTGCCAACTAGTTAATGTTTCGCTACGATATTCTGCCCGTTAGCGGAGTGAGGGGCTGCCATACGGAAGCCCTTCAGATGTTTAACTATCGTTACCCGTTAACTGAATAAAGGATAAGGAATTAAAGAATATCTTGTCAAAATCGGGAATGGGATAAAGTTCTTGTCAATTGGCCATGACAACAACTTTATCCCATTAAACAAAAAAACTGCGATGTAACTCCCTGTATGTGGGATCAGCTAACTTACGGAACTAGCATAGGTTAAATCGGAAAGGATCAGAGTTCCTGTCTGCGACCAGGAAACACTTTATCGCATCAAAATCAGCGTTTATGTTAAGAAAGTTATCTCTCTTGTACATTGATTATAGGCGACTTTATACGTCTTCCCAGCATTAAGTCCCAGCCTACGAATGTTAAGTGGATTTAGGCGGAAATCGTTATTAAAAATGTCCGCAATACGAACATAACGAAGCCGTAACCGCGTTGCACCGTGTTTCAAAGTTAGAAGAGCTCCCCCATCTAAGTAGTTCCCCATCGAAATCGCCAGTCCGTCTCCAATAGCTACGTTTCCTATCCTTATATTCGAACTAGAGGCTACCAATACGTTACGGACCGTCACTGGTTTTCGACGCAAGGTTAATGTTTTATTTGCGAGCTATCGTTCCGCGACGCAGCGTAATAATGGCACCGTCAGGAATTATACTCAAATTATTTTCAATGGCACCGCCACATTCTGTATCAAGAAGTACTTGCGATTTGAAATCGGTTGCTCCGACGAAAACATCTATTTATCCGGAAACTGTCTTTTGGACTTGTTTGATTTTTGTCGCCATAGAATTACCCTCCTTGGACATTTCAAATTTCATTACCAAGGATAAGGTATGCATTCTTACAAGGTGAAGCGTGGGATTTAGTTATGGTTTAATCAAATTCGGGTAATTTTTTTCATACTCTCTTTAGGTATCGTTATAAATGACCACTATCAATTTTTTCTATTTTCACTGCAAACACACTTGACAAAATTATACCGTATTTATCGTAAAGGGTTGCACTAATCTGCCCGTTAGCACAGCAGACAAAAAACGGATGCATCGGCATCCGCTGTTCAACTATCGTTCTCTCGTTAGTGTAGCAACAACAAAAAACTCGGTATTTTATGGTGCAGTTTCTTTGAATTTTTCTACCAATTCCCTAAGTATTTTGTTACGTTCTTTCATACCTCTTACATAAGAAACGGCAAACCAAATGATAAAAATTGGACCACCAATACCAAGTAAAAAATAATAAAATATACTTAACCACGATAAGGTTGCGAACGCAATCATACAAGCACCTCTTCCTAAGTTACCTAAATTAAATACGCTTGTTATTGTGAATATTTTCCAAATATAACCATATTAACGTTATTGTACAGATATTCGTGGGAGGGACTCACATTACATTAAACTGCCCGTTAGCACAACAGGCTACCGTTGATATAATCTCGGTAGCCTGTTGTGGTATTCTTATTTTAACTATCGTTTCCCGTTACTTTAATAAAAACACAATTCAATGAGTAATGTGACTACGTCAGGAATGTTACTATGTTCTTGTCACCCGACAAGTAGCAGTAGCGGCGGCGATATATTGTGTTGTCGGATAACTAGAATTTGTTCAGATAAATGAGCTTGCTTAATCAATCAGAACAACTTCCAATATAGCACACCTCACTAAAATTGAATATTTTAACAACTCCAATTTAAATCTCACTCCCGTAATAGACAGCCCTTTTGTATTAGTTATTCAAGGAATTTTGACTGAGATGTTCTTTTTGTAAAGCTTCCTCATACATTTCCAACAAATTTTCTCGGGTCTAGTGTTCACCTCAATAACCCATGGTTTTAAGTTTTGATCCAAGCCAATATCAATCCCAAAAAGCAGAATACCAGGATAATTTTTTTCGAGCTGCTTGCATATACGACTTCCCAATTTATTTAAGTTCATGATGACTTTTTTTTGAGTAGTTGGATTGGTATGCGAGGCTAACAGGTCCTCGACGGATAAAACGGTACCTCCACTGCGGATATTCGTCACAATTTTTTTGTGATGCGCAACGCGACCAACAAAGCCTTCATTTCGCCAAGTATGATCCTTTTGTTTTGTAATCATTAAGCGAAGGTCAAACGGGCGTTTGTTCCATCGGAGCAGGTCTATGCCTTGTTGGATGAGATAATCGGCGTTCACTCTTTTGCCCAAAAAAAAGGCATATACTTCTTCTTTTGCTTGAAACTTATGTTGCTGGGTTCCTGAATGGATACGAAAATACGGTTTTTTTTCATGTACAATCCTTCGAACCTGCATGACTCCCACTCCAAAAGCTCCTTGATTAGGTTTCAAATAAACAGTCTTATAACGAGAAAGCATAGCAAAGAAAGATTGTTTATTTAGTTTCATCGTTGCGGGAAGGTGTCTGTTAACGTGGCTGTTCTTCATTAATTCACGATGTTGATCCCACTTGATACCTTTTGCAGGTTTTTTCGGTTTGATAGGAACGGCAGCATTACTTTGTCTCATCGATTAGTCTCCTCACACTAATATTTCCATATCATATTCAGCTAGCTGTAACAGGCTATAGGACATCGCCTATTCTGCAAACAATAATTCCTTTCATTGAATAAATTAGTCAGGGAAGGAGTGAGTGCATGTGATCAAAATAACGATTGCCGCTGTCGGAGATTTATTGATGAAAAGTGAAATCATTGCCTCAGCTAAAAGATCAAACGGATATACGTTCAGTCCTATTTTTGAAAAAGTTAAACCTTATCTAAAAAAACACGATTTAACGATCGGGAATCTGGAAACGACGTTCTCCGGTAAAAGGAAATTGGGCGTTATCGGAAGCCGTCCAAAATGTAACTGTCCGAGAGAGCGAAGGAATCCGAAAACTGGTTTTCCATTATTCAACTGCCCTGATGCGTTGGCGTCAACTTTGAGAAACGTCGGACTTCATGTATTAACTACTGCAAACAACCATTGTATGGACGGAGGAGTAACCGGTTTAAAACGAACATTGAATGTCCTCGATAAACAAGGAATCAAGCATACGGGAACCTTCCGTTCCATCCAAGAATCTAAGCGTCATCTGATTATGCGTGTAAAGGGAGTGAATATTGGAATTTTATCGTATACGAAGGGCACTAATTCCATGCAAGTACCTAATCGGTGGTTGGTTAACCACATCGACCAAAAGAAGATGATAGCGGATATCCGTGAAATGAAAAATAAAACAGATTTCATTGTTGTTTACCTCCATTTCGGGAGAGAATATCGGCCATTTCCGAGCAAAAATCAAAAACAATTGATGCATTTACTTTTTAAACAAGGCGTGAATGTGGTTTTAGGTGCACATCCTCATCTGCTATACCCGGTAACTCAGGCAAAGGTGAAAGACATCTATGGTCAAGTACGAAATCGAGTGGCAGCTCCTTCTTTAGGTAACTTTGTATCAACGAGGCTAATAAGAAATAATAATACGATTCGGGGAATGATTTTGTCATTGACTCTATCTAAAAATGAACGAGGGATAACAGATATCTTAAAAATTGATCGTATTCCTACGATTGTTGAGAGGAGAAAGACTAATAAGAAAACTTTTACAGTTATCCGAAGAAAGGAACATAAACATGTCGCTCAACGGAATTAAGAGTATAAACATTCCTTTTATCCTGAGCATATAATTACTGGATTCTGGAGTATTAGAAGAAATATGAGGACAAAGCGGTCCATTACTCGATCAATCATTGAGGTATCGTGCATCAAGACTGTACCAGTTGAAAGACACCCTTCAAAATCTATCTTATTGAGCCCCTTAACCGAATTTATGTACTTAGCACCGGAAGTAATACCTACCACATATTGCAACTAAACTGCCCGTTCGTATTATGAGGTCAGCCAGTTTTTTCTGGTTGACCTCTTTTGTATTTAAGGGGTTTAGTAAACGGTAGCCGGGGGCGAACGTAACTGCCCGTGGGACCGTGATCCCGTGATGTAAACTGTTCACCCCCTACTTGTAGAAACATGTTTGAGGCTGGTTGAGACAACGATCTCGAATAACAATTTAACCGAGATTACTAGGTTAAATTGTCCGTTTCATGGAGTAAAGTGTCCGCTAAGTAAGTTCGCTCTAGTAAAAAAATAAAAATAATTTTTGATATATATGTCCAAGCAATTTTTGCACGGTCCACATAAAATAAGTCTATCAATCTATCAATCTCGTAGAAATAGGAGGGCCAATGATGCAAACCATGTGGGGTGGATATACCGTTGATCTTAACTTGATCGGGTCCGGAGCTTTAGGCAAGGTCTATAAAGCTTATGATTCGAAAGGGCGCCAGCTAGCAATTAAAGAGACTTCCAACCGTGAGGCGGCAAGACGCGAAGCGCGGATTATGCAGAGTTACCGGATCGGTGAGTTTTTGCCACGCTATTATGATTATTTTGAGATCGGGGAAAAAGGCTATTTGGTTACTGAGTATATCCCGGGGTCGACTTTGGGCAATGACTTTCATAATACCTTCACCAAGAAGCGGGATCAGGACTTAAGTGTAGAGATTACAATCAACATCCTCAAGGGTCTTAGACAACTCCACAAAACGGGGTATATCCATGATGATATACTGCCCAAAAATGTAATGATACTTCACAATAAGCCAGAGACGGTCAAAGTAATAGATTTCAACATTGCCAAAGAGATTGTGAGTCCTGCTGTCATGAAAAAGGAGCTACAGGATGCGTGCAAAATATGCGCTTTCCTTATGAACGGGACGCTAGCAGATATCCATAAGGCGGAAATTCGCGATAGAGATCTTAGGCGTGTGTTATTAAATCCCTTTGACGCAAACAATAAGGACAGGTATTCATCGACTGACGCACTCATTGCCGCATTGAGGCCTTTTTGCTAAGGCACCGACTCGACAATAAAATGATTTCTTGTTCGCTTAAAACTCTCTTCTTATATCTCGCTTTTATCTCATAGAGACAAGTTCACATAGCTCTTAGGTAGATATTTGTTGTAATTGAATAATATAAAATAAAGAAATAAGGCATGTATCTGCTCTGCCCTGAAGACTAAGGACTTCCTCCTCCCTCCATACACAAAATTAATTTGTTACTTCAATACTTTAATGTCCTCCAACGCAATCACCAATCAAGTCAAGTGTTGGGAGACAATTAAGTTTTGAAGTGGCAAAAAAGCAGCAAACTCTATAGTTAGCTGTCTTTTCATTTAAATATAATGGCAAATAAAGTTTTGAAGTGGTTGTGGGGATAAAATAGGCTGAAATACATTTAAATTTTGAAGTACTTCAGACAATTAATTGAAGTTAATCGCTATTCAGCTATCGTTCCCCGTTAGCGTAATCAACTATGGACAAATCATTTCGCTTTCTTTTTGTATTCGTTATTCTTTTCCTCTATATATGCTAGAAAACTGTCTTGCAGATCTCCATCAGTATCTATTGAATCTAGAAGCAACTTTGGTTCAACAGTACAACCTTTAAGAGTTGAACTTCCGTCAATAATGCCAAGTACATTAGAAATAGTATCTGTCATCGTTTGCTCAATAATATTAAATAAAATCTCCTGTTGTTCTACAGACAGAGAGTCATATAGCCCAATCGCTTGTCTCCAATACACATTTGTTTTGTCAGTAACCTCAGTTGTTTCATACAAATTTTTGTAGATCTCAAGATTCTCTTCAATAATTGAACCGGATAAGTTTTTAACAAAGTTCTCTAACATTTTCCCCTCTCCTTCGCAATCGTCTTGAAGCCGTCCTCTCCTTTGTCGTTGCTTTTTTATTATAACAGTAGGTTGAATTGTTATTGAAGAAATCTGCCCTATAGCTTAATGAGGATGCCACTCGTTTTGAGGTGGAATCCTCATTTTGTAGTTTATTGAAGTAACGTTCCTCGTTAGCGTAACAATTAGGTAGGTAGTATCTTATAAATCACCTATTTGAAACCTTGATTAGATCGTCGCAGAAAGCCGCTACATCTCTGCCCGTTACTTCGAAAACACCTTTCCCTATGGCTGCTCCCTCTTCAAAGAGCTCGAAAATCCCCGAGAGCAACCCTGTACTGTCGGTTTGCTCAACAATGCACACTTTAAAGACATATTTTTGAATCTCTTTATAAACGATTTGATAATCTTGCGGGAGCGCTTTGATACGCGCCACGTGCGTTCGCCACTGTTTTTTGCCTTCAATGATATCTCTTATGCTCATTTTATCCTCCTACTTCCCTATTTTTTTTGAGATATTATTATTGAGTTGCTCGCGCCACTTATCTCGATATGACTTTGCCCCTTCTTCGCCGGCTAGCGCTGAACTGAAGTCTTTAATATCGTCACCTAAAACTTCTTGGACACTCTGACCGTCCGCCACCGACTCTTCAAGCAGGCCAAGCACACCATCAAGAATTGGCATAAGGTTGCGACCGGTGAAATCAGAGTATGGAAAAAGATAGGCATTAATTTTTGCCCATGCAGCTTGATATTCAACTGGCAGCTTTTTTACTCGAGATTCAAAAATTTTTAAATCTCTAGTCATGTCGTTGCCCGTGATTTTATCCCAAAAATTCATTATATTCACTCCTTTAACTCGTTAATTTTTGATGATACAAAGTCCCACTTTTCCCAGAACCTCCGCAGTTCCTCACGCCCAGCGTCGTTGATCGCGAAAAACTTTCGCGGCGGTCCCATGTCGGAGGGTTTCTTGGAAATCTCCATCAACTTGTTTTTTTCAAGTCGGATCAAGATAGTGTATACCGTTCCTTCCACAATGTCTGTGAAGCCGAGGGCGTTCAACCGCCGTGTGATTTCGTAGCCATAGGTTTCTTGACGGCTTATAATACGATCGCTCTGACACGTATTTTACAATTCAACTATCCTGCCCGTTAGCACAACAGGCTGCACGCGGCAGCCTATTTAGGTTTGTTCAACTATCGTTCCCCGTTAGCTTAATGATGCAATGCGGTTAGGTGGTGCAGAGTTGCCTGGCTCTAATGGGCAGCAATGTTATAGTTACTAATAACTAATAATAAGAAAAGCCGCCCTATATATTAGAGCGGTCAATGAAATTAACGTCTGCTTTAAGACAATAATTTAATAGAGTAAATTATTCGCCTCCCTCTCTTTCACATTCTATTCTAATAATTTCGCGTCGAGGTATTATCAACGTTAAATCTATCGGTTGTTCACCACTATTATCTACTCCAGTTATTTCAACAAAATCTGTTCCAATTCTAACTAAAGGACCATTGAATTCTCCTTGGTTTTTTGTCTTGATAAAAGCGAGAAAATTTAGCTCTCTATTAGGCACTAAGTCAGGGAAATCATATTTCCCAATATCAGAAAAATTGTGCCTAATTAGCCTACCATTTTCTGCTTGCACGACAAGAGACGATTCGTTAACTTCCCTAATTAGACCATTTTGATTCACCAGGTCTCTCCCGCGATTATCAGCCAAGAATACAATAAATTTGTTTTGAAGTTGTGTAAGCCGCTGTTGAAGGGTTATTTTCCTAGTAGCAGGACAAGCAATAATTTTCAATAATACCACTCCTCTTGTAAATTTACCTTTCTTCTATGTTACTTGCTGGTTCTAAAATAAATTATCCTTTAGCTTAATGAGGCTACCGTTCAATTTCGCGGCAGCCTCATATTGTAGTTATTCTACCTTACTTTTTATTATTTTTTTCGTTTGGTTTAACATGTTTTGAAATCGTTCACGCTGCTTTGCACTTAATTTCGGATTGTTTTCATTTAAGGCTTCATGTATGGAGATAACCTCTGTTTTATTACGACCGTTTTCAAATTTTCGATGCACTAAAGTCGGAATATAATTAGTCTCCGAAATGATTATTTTCCCTTCTTCATTTTTTTTGACTTTAATATTAAGAATGATACTGCTTTGAGTATGGGAGTTTTTCATTAATTTTGTAGAAATAAAATTACCTAAGGAATACGCAACAAATTGTTGCTCTCCCCTCGTACTTAACGGCTGAAGAACATGTGGGTGTGACCCTAAAATTATATTGGCTCCGTGTTTAAATAAAAGTCTTACCAATTGCTTTTGTTTCAGGTTTGGAGTATGACTGTATTCATTTCCGAAATGCAGATAAATGATCACAAGATCGACGTGTTTTTTCAAATGATGAATATCCTCAATTATTTTTTTCGTTTGGATTAAGTTAACCATCCAAGATTTATTTGATGGTATTGAAATACCGTTGAGTCCCGAAGTAAAGGATAAGATTCCGGTCTTTACACCTTTGATGTTTTTGATAAGATATTCTTTCGCCTTGTTTTCAGATTCAAATGTACCGGTATGATCAATCCCATTTTGTTTCAAAATCCTTAACGTTCGAAGTAAACCTTTGGCGCCGAAATCCATACAATGATTGTTTGCTGTTATTAAAACATCAAAACCGGCTCTTTTTAGGACTGGAGCCAGTTCATCAGGACATTTGAACAAAGGACCACGTGATTTCCGTCTCACTCCCCCTTTAGTTCCAGCGAAGGTGGTTTCAAGATTTCCTATCGTTAAGTCCGCTTTTCTCAGAATTGGAGCTACCTTTTCTAAAAGTGGGTCGAAAGAGTAAGTCCCGTTAGCCAGTTTAGCATCGGAAATGATGTATCGTTTTACCATAAGGTCTCCGACAGCAGCTATCAAAATTTCAGACAAATTCGTTCACCTTCTATTTTTTATCTGTATAAGCGCTCTCGAAAAGACATTCTTGTAAAGAAGGACAATGCTGAGATCGCTGAGATCTGTGTAAAATCAATTCTCTTCCATAAAGTCTGTGTATCTTCATAATATGAGCAAGAGTCCAATTGCGCTTGGGCAAAACTATTGACTTCAACCTTGGTTTTGATATTTAAAATTACCTTGGATCCAAAAAACAAATAAGGCTACCATCAAAGTGAACTGCATCCCGTCAAGTAGACAGACTGACCCTAATAATAGAAACTGCGGCAGCCATGGACGAGAAAATAAAGTCCTAGACTGCCGCTGTTTTATTGAACTATCGTTTCCCGTTAAAAGGGGGATTGTGGTTGAATGGACGATTGGCGGGTACGCGCAGTTTAGGATAGGGGAACACGGAGCAGCCTTGCACGAACCGGTGTGTCCAATCCGTTTAGGAGGGGGACTTCGACCGCCACGGCTCATCCGCTACATGGAGAGGGCTATCCAATCTGGCGAACGGGCCGCGAATGAAGTTCCCGCTTATCGATATGCGGGCTTGGTCTCGTTTAATTCATCCTTTTTACTATCAAATTTTTATGCAGCACCGTATTGCCCTCGAACAATCGACTATTCAATGGCGTGTTGAACTGTCCTCTTCGGCCTCTTCGTCTTAAGAAATTGTTCCGCTAAACTGCCCGTTAGCTTAATAAGGAAATTCTTCACGAAACGATAAAAAAAAGACGCTACGATATTCTGCCCGTTAGTTGAGCAGCCGATCAATTAGTCCTATGACATTGCAAATTTATGTGCGTTTGAATGCAGTTTTTTAAGTTACTAAATGAAAATGTATTTACTAACTGCATTCGTACATTTGTAGCGAATATAATAGGTAAAACGAGTAGGTCTTTTGTTCTAAATAGCGTGGGGTGATTGTGTTGAAAACTACAGGAATCGTTCGCAAGATAGACCAATTGGGACGTATTGTTTTGCCGATTGAACTAAGGCGAATATTGAATATTGATATTAATGATTCTTTGGAAGTTTTTCATGATGGAGAAAGAATAACATTAAAGCGATACGCCCCAGCTTGTTTATTTTGTGGCAGTGATGATGAGAATCTTTATTTTAAAGGGAAATTGATTTGCAGAATATGTATAAATGAATTGGTTTGAGAAGTTGAGATGTTCTTTGAGCAGCGTGCCTTTTGCAAGCGCTTTTAAATCTGTTCTGACATGCAAGTCATCGGAAACTGTCTAAAGAAAATAAAGTTGTAGACTGGAACTGTTGATTTTATGTGCTTTATACCTAAAAAATCTTTTACCTTTCGAGAAACAAGTTTTAGACTATAAGATTTTAATAATCAAAAACCCAGTCAAAACACGAAAATAAAGTGTTAGACTGGGTTTAATTTATTAAGCTATAGTATCCCGTTAGCGTAATCAACTCTTTGTTCAAGGGTTGTTAGAAAACCACATGAAAACAATGATGTTTCAAATGACGTTTGACTTCGCTAGGAAAGTCATTATTATCAAACACGTTCCAACTGTAATTATTAGTCCGAAAATAACAAATGTAAATTTCTTAAACATGAAGATATTCAAAACGATGCAAGCCAGTAAAAAACCAATTAGTAAACTTGAACCGAGCATTAAGTCACCACTTGAAACGTTTCCCCAAATTTCAATCATGAGATCTAAACTATAATTTAATAAAGGAATCAAAACTATTCCTAAAATGATGTTAATAAACAAAAATAGTATATATTTCTTCATATTATTTACACCCTTATCTTGACATCAAAATTTTGTCTTTTCGAATAGGGTCATTTTATCATGCATCGATAGAACGAAATATAATACATGTGTTTTATTACTTCTTCTGTCCGATTGTTGAGCGAAGTTAAGCTAAACTAAAATAAGCGTGGATCGGTTCCATAGCCACGCTAAAGTTCCTCGTTAGTTTAGAAATAATCTGTTACTTCTGTGGTACATAATTTGCATCATTGTAGAAATTTTGAAAAAAATCTTTTAAAGCGATGTCGGAAGTTCCACTGCTGTTGGCTTTGTACCATACATTGTCAATTGAATAAGTGTTACCAGGTCCTGAAAGAATGGAATGCCTGACACCCTTGGCATCAATGAGGGCTATTGATGATCCGCCCGTGAAAGCAGGCACAGGCAGGAATTTTTTGCGAAATTTTATGGATTCCATGGCTCCTTGATACTTGGTTATCAATGACTTATCATTCGATTCGTAGAACTTTCCATTGCCTGAATGACGTGACTCCAATGAAATAATCGGTTCCTGTATTAACTGCGTGAACCCATAGGATCTGTAAAAGAAACTTAGACACAAGGCAGAAGCAAATACTAGGAGGACTAGCCATTTGATTAAATGGTGTCCCTTTGATTTGAACTCCATTAAATCACCACTCTTTCATGTATCAAAACTTCCACTAAAGTTATCCGTTACTTCAATGCACACTCTTTCTATATAGCTATATCGGAGTTCTCACTCCAATCAATTATCTCTACATGTTCGATATCAACTTCTCCTTTGATAAAAATATGAGGAACGAAATGGTACACACCAAATTTATTTCCTATCCTTATTTGTTCTCTAAAATAGTTAATTGTATCTTCTGGTAAGCGATCAAGTTCTCTGTATCCTTGGATTTTAAACAACTCTATTTCGGAATTGTCCACTTCATCAAATATTCCTTTGAAGTTTTCTTTACTGTACCTATAAAGGGCAATGGTTGCCTCATCATTAAATGTGGTAATCGGAATCTTATAGTAATACCGAGGAGATGCAGGCTTTCCACCTGACTCAACTAACCCTCTGTAAACCAAATTGGGATGTATAGGGAGAAAATGAATTACATCATTCCATAAACAGTTTAATTTAGGAACCATTCTCTCTAGGATGATCAATCTATTAGGTTTGTATTTGGTTATGTACTGTTCGTAGAGTTCTGGATTTGTTTCTTTTAAAACATTTAAAGACATTAACTTAGTTCCAATCATATGGTTTGGGACCGCATGATATATGTTCATAATCACTTCATCTCCGTTTCTCTCCATTTGACTGGCTTTGACTTCAAGGGAGTTATGCCTTATGAATATTCTCCATTAAAATAATTTTTCCTTTATTTGGATTAAAAAGACCCCTTTTTTCTAAATTAGAGTTTCAAACTAACCTGCCCGTTAGCCATCCATGCGTCTCTCGCACTGCATCACAGAGCATGAAAGTTAATCAGTTCTTTCATGGTAGTTGAGAAAACGGCAGCCATTATGCAGGCTGCCGTTTCTTCGTATTTATTGAGCTATCAGTTCTCCGTTAGTTGAACTCTGTCCTCACTTTTTTGTCCTTAGTCACCAATCGTTGCAACAAAATGTCCGTTTATAAGCCGGTATTTTCATCAAGACTATTAGTCAAAATAATGTAGATAACCAAGGATGCGGGCATTGTCAAAATAAAAGTTAACCTAATACTAAATGAAGAAATGCCAAAGAATTCCGCAATGCCTCCGCAAACTCCTTGCAACGATTTATCACGTGAAGATCTTTTTAATTTATTCTTATTCAAAGTAACCCCCTCCTAATTCAACTTTTTATTGGTTAATCCATTGTACCATATATTGGAAGTATTCTGCCCGTTAGCACAATAGGGTGCACGCGGCAGCCTAATTACGAGTGTTCAACTATAGTTCTTTCGTTAGTTGAGAAGAGTGGTCACTAGCTATACTTTTCTTTACTGTGATTACTAAAAGTAAACTCTGAATGTTTCTTAATTGGTCTAAATTCAACCAGACCTATCCGCTCTATTATCACATCCATTGGACGAAATCTTTCTTTAATAATATCTAATGCTTTAATTCCAAATTCTTTTGAATTATTCGTTGCCATTGTACAATGAGGCACCCATTTCCCAGGAAGATAATAATCCCACTTTTTCTCATCGTATTCGTTGGTGAGTTCGTGGATTATTCTATGTATAAATAAAAGTTTCTCTGTTACAACAGGTGCCAAGAATACGGTCCCCTCATCAGTCAAGAAAGTGCCAACACTATTTAGATGCAGACTAAAAACACCCATATCTTGAGAAACTTGATTAAGATATGAACTGATATTACTGACATCCAATGTGTCAAAAACAGCCAGAGTAATATGTGGTTGACTTCCAGAGTCAATTAGATAGGAACCTGTTCCTTGTTCGCTTAAATTAGTCCATGTATCCATTATTTGTGAAGTACTTGCACAATCAAAAAATAGTTCGATAGCAAATGCCATTAAACTCTCATCCTTTTTTGCTTTTTACCAATATATATTCCATAATCATCCAAACTATCCTGCCCGTTAGCGGGGTGAAGGGCTGCCACGCGGCAGCCCTTCACTGTTTAACTATCGTTTCCCGTTAACGTAATCGAGCGTTTTCACTTGTTTTTGTTATTTCTAAAAATACCGACTTGTAATCCGACTACAATTCCAAATGAAGCTCCATATACAATTCCAAGACCTACATTACCGAATACTGCTCCAAATGCGACACCAAAAGCGGAACCAAAAGCGGCACCTAAAGCAATTCCAACGCCTATGAAAGAACCATTTCCGTCATCTTTCATTTTCAAATAATCACTCCGCTTCTTAATTTCATTCCAAAGCTTTACTGCTGTGGCAGTTTCGCCTCATACAACGACTTTACAAAAGATGTAGGTATAACTCAATACGTTGCCAACTACTTAATGTTTCGCTACATTATTCTGCCCGTTAGTTTAACAAACAGAAGAGCAGCTGCCGCGAAGCAAGCCCCTCTTCTGTGGTTTCCCGTTAGTTCCAATTATTTCTTTATAACGAAATTGAAATAAACCAATTATTAAATGTGTTATAATTTTAAACGAATTAATCAATACAAAGAACAATTATGCGGGAGAGTACAATGAAAAAAATCATCTTCTTTTCTTTTGCTATTTTAATGCTAAGTTGCCTTTCGTGGTGGTTTTTGATTGAAAAGCCAACTGTGTATCATACAAAACTAAGTGTAAGCGATATTTCGAAAATCACAATAAACAATGGTTCTAAAATTAAAGAAATAGAAGCACAAAACTTTGAAACTTATTGCCGTCTTTTTAATGAATCTAAATTTGAGCGTGACAATGATAGTGGTGAAGGAACCACATTGGATATGGGTATTCATATTGATTTAAAGTCGGGCAAACGAATCGGGGCTTGGCAATACGGCGAGGTATTTTTGGTTCAAAGGGACGATAACATAAACCGACTAAATACAAATGACTTTAAAACATCAGTTCACTATTATATTTCAAACAGTGCTTTGAGTGAATTTTTACAGTCTGAATTGAAAACATTGTAATGACTCATTCTGAATTTCGAACATAAATTAATATTCAAAAATAAGAAAAAAGCGTGGGATTTGTGATGCCAATCCGTACGCTTTTTTATGTTATTTACACTGTTTTTCATGAAATTATTCTCTAATAGTAAACCCGTTCTGTTATAACTAAACTGCCCGTTAGCACAATAGGTATGTTCAACTATCGTTCACCGTTAGCGTAATGATAAATTGCAAAAGATTCGTCATGAATATCCTTTTTTTATCCTATTGTAATTTATTAATTCCTTGAGCCAAATTTCAATTAGTTTCCTAAACCCACCCGTTTCAATCAGAGATTCATATGGGATATCTAATGTTCCTTCTCTTTCTAACTCATCTTCCAGAAAGTGATTATAAACGCGTGAATAATCACTCTTTATTTCAACTCCAAATACATTCCCGTACCAGTCATAATATTCTTCTTGCCCAGATAATATTTTATCTATTTCATTAGTAACAAGTTTCATATCTGCCTCTGTATGTATTTCAGTCTGTAAAAATCCAGAAACAATACTTAAACCTTCTGGTAACGTAATTCTTAAACTATTTGCATTTCTTGTATCTATCCAGAATTCATATTTGTATTTCATACAAAATTACCTCCCAAACTGATGAACCATCATTTCCAGTTATTTTTACTTTCTCAATTCATACTCTGTCTCTAACCCATTGTAACCTGCACGTTAGCACAAAAGACTGCACTGCGGCAGCCTTTTTAGGTTATACAACTATCGTTATCCGTTAGTTTAATCCATTTCCAGTTACAACTTTTCTTTTCTAAAAGACAGAATTCTAAGTTGGTCATCATCCTTGTAATTTTTACATTTTGATAATTCAACATCAATAAATTCACTATCTCTTTCGTGTATTCGAATTAATTTACAGACATATTCCGTCTTGCCTTTGTCTGTACTCCATGCATCTCGTGAGTTATCAACTATCCAATTTATTTCTTTACCATTTGAAATTACGTCATGAATGGCTGGTCCGCTATCCATTCCTGGTTCTATAATCATTAGATTGTCTCCTTGCCCCTCATTAAATCTTGTTACCATTTTATCAACTCGTTCAAGGTCAGCTCTGTCAAGATGAAAAATAACCGAGTTGGTAGCGGTATCGTTCACTTTATTTGATTGATTTACAAACACAAAAATGAAGACAATCAAAGCAATAATTATGAATGTCTGAGTAATAATTAAAGTTTTTTTGGATTTAATATTTTTACCTCCTTCAAAGTTTTATTTACATTCTTTTACGAAAACGGCGAGAATATGTTGTGCTAAACTGCCCGTTAGTTGAGAAAAGGCAACCGATCACTAAGTCGGCTGCCTTATTTTGTTGATATTGAACTAACGTTCTCCGTTAGTTGAACGATTCATTAATGCTTAATTATGAACCGTAGTCGCTACCTATTGCAGTTCCTCTTGATTAACTAATGTCCATATATTTTCTTCTTTATTCATTGTTGTGGATTTGATTTTTAAAACGATATCCGCTATATGAAAGCTTCCGTTTGAACGTTCCCATACTACTCTGGCTGCCTTTTTATCTTTACTCAACAAAATTCCATATTGAGAGTCACCCGTTCTATATGCTTTTTTAGCCTCGTCTAGTGCCATAAAGAACGATTGTGCTTCCACATTTGAAAGTTGATTTGTGAAATGTCTGTCAATGTCAACTCCGTATATTAAATCCTAGTCATCCCTTTTAAATTTTTCACCTTTACTCTCCTGAATCTTAATGATTCCATTTTCCCATGATTTGTACAGTCGATCTACGACTTCCTTCTTTTGCTGTTGCTCTGCTGGTACAGTTACTACTTTAAAGGTCGTTGCATTTTCTTTTGGAGTAGAAGTAGCGAATGCAGGTGTAAGCGAGAGTATTCCTGCAATAACCGCTCCAGAAATTGTAATAGTAATCCACTTTTTTTTCATATTTGTATCTCCTAATAGTACCAAATTTCTTCCTTCTTCCATGAGCACAGAAAACATTTTTCTCCTTTCCAATACTAACAAATAATCCCATATATTTAGACGCTGCCAATGCATTGATAGTTGCTTATTAATCCCCAACAGTTCAAAAAGTGGTAGCTTTAACACAAAATACCACCACGCTAAACTGCCCGTTAGTTTAACAGGCTGCCTAGAAAGCCGGTAGCCTGCATATGCCCCGAAATGAAGCTACGACTTGCTGATGGGTAAGTCAAAAACACCATCGAATGATGGTGCTGGATCTAGTTTGATTTTTTAAACATAGTATACTGTATCGGGCATAGGGGACAAGTTTCATATCTAAGTAGTTTACATAACTATTTTGCTAGATTTTAGAGAGTATAACCGAAATAATCATTCCAGCAACTGGGATCCAGAAAAGATATGATTTTAGAAATCTAACCAATCGATAGTGTTGGGTATTCATCATTTTTTTGTGATCATGATTCATTTGTAAGTCTGTTAATGCGCCTGTAGCATTTGCGGCATTGATATAGTTAGACTCACCACCACTCCCGGAGAAAAATATCATAACGGTAATTACCATAAAAATTAAAGAGCCCAAAAATAAATAATCCGAAATCTGTTGCAACATGTTAAGTGCTCCTCTCAAAGTTTATAGATCATTATATATTAGCCAAGAAATTTATACCATTTTATCTTATTATTGGTTGTATTAATTCATGTTTGTCGAAGAAACCTGCCCGATACTTCAACGAAATAAAAAAGAAGCCCGCCAACAAGCAAGCTCCTCCACTATCGTTCTCCTTAATTCAATCTATTTAATCATCGATTTATAATTCCCCATAATATCCAATCCCAAAAGAAGAGTATAATCATAATAACGATAAAAATCCCAACCGGATTCGGACCAAGATCTAAAAAATAAAGAACAGCGCTGAGTATGATTGTCAAGATAGCGGCGATTACTACTTTTACAAGAATGGACTTAATCATTTTCCTCATTGTCATGTTCTCGCTCCTGTGATTTCCTCTATTTCTTAAGTGTTGTGTTGTATCCTTCATTATCAACTTAAGACCACTACCTTATACTGTCCGTTAACTTAACAAAAGCTGCCGATCAAACGTCCGGCAGCTTCACTTAGTTGTAATTGAACTCTCGTTATCCGTTAGCGGAATGGGCTAACTAGTGTAGCTTTATTCTAAAAGGACAAGAATCATAAAAGAAAAAATATGGTTCCAACCAAGAATGAGATTAATGAAACTTTATAGCCAAGTTTTTTTATAAAAATCACACCAAATACAACTACTAAAAAGGGAATGCCACACAAGAAATAAGGCAAGAACTTCATTCCACTGTTGGAGTTTAAAATTCTTGGCAATGTTGAAAGTGAGTTAATATAAAGAATACTTCCAAATTGAAATCCATTAAACTGAAAATAGAAGCCCGAGCATTATGTTAGAAAGTAATTTAAATTTACTCACCAAATCCCCTCCATCTCAAGGTTGAATCATAATAATTTTATTTGAATACATTACTAGAGGGAATACATTTTGTTGTGCAAATCTGCCCGTTACTTCATCAAAAATAGGGATCGTCTGCCTGCACTTCAGCAGTCGATCCCTATTTAAGTAACGTTATCCGTTAGCGCAATAGCGCGAATGTGCTCAACCGAGGGCCAACTTGTGCTGCCGCAACAATGCCGCAATGTCGACGCCGTCTATCGTCAACCCTTCGATATCGCACCCTTCGATACTGACGCCTCGTAAATTAGTTTCGCGCACGACCGCGTCCTCCAAGTTGCATGAAGTGATTCGTACTGGCGGTTTCGCCGCAGTATGCCCGTCCTCAGGCCGATCCTTGTCCCCGTAGCCGATATGCTTAAAATGTGCGCCACCCCATTGTGCGCCGTCGATTGACATTCCGGTCAGATTGGCGTCCGAGATCGCCATACCGGTCAAGTTGATGTCGTTGAACGTAGCGCCGGCCAAGTTACAGCATTGGAAGCTTACCCCCTCCGCCCCAACATTCTTGATGCTAGAACCACTAATGTCCGCATTCACGATGGTCAGCGTTTGTCTGTCATTTTCAATACGCATCGCTATCCCTCCTGTTTCCAGTTATTACCTACTCCATCAATATAGCTAGACCGCTTACTTTTGTAAATAAAATTATACTGTCACTCCACTAAACTGCCCGTTAGCATAATAGGCTGCACGCAGCAGCCTATTTACGTTTGTTCAACTATAGTTTCCTTTTAGTGAAACGTAATACTTGACCCAATTCGATATATTGCCAGCCCAAAATAATTACCTACCTTTTCTAACTCATTCATGACACGGCTGATTTTTTCCTCATCAAGAAACCAGTTATCTCTTGAAATTCCCGTTTGATCAATCACAGGGCTTACATGTAATTCGGTCTCTCTTGGGAAAACAAATCGATAAGTTAAAAGCGCCCTTCTTGCGTGATAGTTTTTGCACACAAAACCACTTTCTTAGGTTGAACTCCATGTTGGTGTAAAACTCCCACTCAGTTGTCATCTAAAATTCTCCATGCTTGCTGCGCGTCACTATACCCGAAACAGCTCGCGACTGGTATTTGTCATATATCGTGAGTTGTACGGTTCTTTTGTATATACAAATAATTATAGACACCTCCCAACACCGCGTGGTATCTTATTGGTATTACATTGAATCAAAATGGTATCACCCAGATTGGTGGTTTGGTCACATGGAGAAATCTCCACTTATTAAAGAAAGACTGGTTGAACAACTTCGTGTGCAAATTCAATCCTTACAGAAGAATCAACTCGTCAAGATCCCATCTGAACGAGATTTGTCCGAGAACTTCGAGGCAAGCCGTGTTAGTGTAAGAGCAGCGATCAAGACTTTGGTACAGGAAGGCTTACTCGTTCAATTACGAGGCAAAGGAACCTATATCGTCCCTGCCGTTCTCTTAGACACGCTATACGTTATGTGTTCACCCGATATTAAGGCGAATGACCCTTACTACACGAACTTTCTCGTTGAAATTACAAATTTATCTGCCAAACAAGCGATCAAGATTTCCATGCTGCATCCAGATCAGCCGAGCGGAGCTTCACTTCCGAGCCCACTCATTCTAATCGGACAGATGGATGATGCACAGCTCGATCGGCTCCAAACAGCGTCGGGACAGCTTTTCTCCATTCAGCGCTATGCCCACCGTGAGGATATTATCCAAATTTATTTCGATGATTATCGGATCGGCAGCAAAGCGGCCAAAACGTTATACGAGGCAGGACATCGCTCATTCACTCTGCTTGCTGGGCCAGATAAGTACGATTCCTCCAGGCTTCGTAAGCAAGGCTTCCTAGCTTATTGCCAGTCGAAAGATGCTAAAGTCCAAGTCATTACGGAGAAAATGAACTGGGAAGGCGGACGCCGCGCAGCGGACCTTTTGATTACAGCTGAGCTGCCGAATGCCATCTTCGCCGTAAATGATTGGATGGCCGCTGGATGCATGCAGGGCCTTCGCGAGAATGGCCGCTCCATCCCGGACGATGTATCCATCATTGGCTGCGATGATATTCCGCTAGCCGCTCAAATATCACCAAGACTGACGACGTTTAGCTTGGATGCCAAGCATCTCGTCGAGGAACTGCTTTCCGCCATTCATCATCATCACGCGGAGGCTTCTAACACCAAGGAACAAATCATACTTTCGGCTGCTCTGATCAGTCGGGAGTCGGTTTCCAATATGAATCACTAAGGAGTAGATACCTTTCATGGCTAAGCTGACTATTCACGCGGATTCACCGCTGCAAACGATTAATCGAAATATTTACGGTCATTTCTCTGAGCATCTAGGACGTTGTATCTATGAGGGCATCTGGGTTGGACTCGACTCTCCTATCCCCAATACAGAGGGTATGCGTAACGATGTACTTGAAGCGCTGAAAAAGCTGCAGATTCCTGTTCTCCGCTGGCCCGGCGGCTGCTTCGCTGATGAGTATCACTGGAAAGATGGTGTCGGTCCTGCCGAGAAACGCAAACGAATGATCAACACCCACTGGGGCGGTGTTCTCGAGAATAACCATTTCGGCACGCATGAGTTTCTTCGCTTATGTGAATTAATCGGTGCTGAGCCTTATATTAGCGGCAATGTTGGAAGCGGTACCGTGGCGGAAATGTCCGAATGGGTCGAATATATGACCTTCGACGGCGAGTCCCCGATGGCGAACTGGCGTCAAGAAAATGGCCGTGAGAAGCCATGGAAGCTTACTTATTTTGGCGTGGGGAACGAGAATTGGGGCTGCGGTGGTGACATGCGTCCTGAATACTACGCTGATCTTTATCGTAGATACGCTTGCTATGTAAGGAACTACGGGGATAATAAGATTTTCAAAATCGCCTGTGGCGCCAATAGCGCTGACTACAATTGGACCGAAGTCTTGATGCGCGAAGCAACCAAATATATGGATGGTATCAGCCTTCATTACTATACTCTCCCTACAGGAGTGTGGAAAGACAAAGGCTCAGCAACAGATTTCAATGAACAAGACTGGTTCAACACACTAGAGAAAACCTTATACATGGATGAACTCATTACCCGTCATTCTGCCATTATGAATACCTATGATCCTGACAAAAGAGTCGCCTTAATCGTGGACGAATGGGGCACTTGGTACAACGTAGAGCCTGGCACAAACCCTGGCTTTCTCTATCAGCAAAATACGATCCGCGATGCGCTCGTCGCTGGCATTAATTTAAACCTTTTCCATCACCACAGTGATCGTGTACGTATGGCCAATATTGCGCAAGTTGTCAATGTATTGCAATCGGTCATCCTTACAGAGGGTGCTGATATGCTGGTTACACCGACTTATCATGTGTTCGATATGTATAAGGTGCATCAAGATGCGAGCTATATTGCTACGGAAGCGGTGAGCCCTTCCTATGAGATGGATGGCAAGCAAATCGACCAATTAAGTGCATCCGCTTCATTAAATGCAGACAACCAACTACATATTTCCCTTTGTAATTTGCACCATGCAGAATCGCTTGAAGTCCAATGCGACATCAAGGGACACATGGGTGGAACAATCTCAGGTTTGATTATCACCTCGGATACGATGGATGCGCACAATACCTTCGAGGAGCCCAATGCTGTGAACTCACAACCTTTTACCGATTATCGGGTCGAAAATGACGTGCTACTCGTTTCCCTTCCTGCCCACTCCGTAGTTACACTTTGTCTAAAGTAGGAGTGCTAAGAAATGGATATCTCAGTCTCAGCTAGAACCAGTTCAGATGTTGGATCAGATTGCAAAGGTTGTTCAGCCTCCGTGCACGTAACACCCGAAGAAATCGCCAAGCTTTTCGGTGAAACGCTCCGCGTACGTAATCTAAAGCTGACCACGGAAGCTGAGTATGAGCGTCGCATCGCGGTCTGCACGAGCTGCAGCGACTATCAATGGGGGACAACATGCCGACATTGCGGCTGTTTGATGGGCGTCAAAGCGAAGCTAAGCAGTGCTCGCTGTCCTTCACCTTATGGGAGCAAATGGTAACCCAGCTGCATTTTCGCTTGAATTAAAAAAGATCGCTTCCTCACTTTTACAGTGGGGCAAGCGATCTTTACTTATTATTTGCGGCTAAATAACAATGGATTCAGTTCAGAAGCAGCAAGCTCCCCTGGCTTCAAGCCAGGAAACCACCTTTTCAAATCACTCTCACGCGCTTTACTATCCGGTTCAGCAATCCGCAATCCATCCGCATAATAAATGACAGTCATGACTTTACGCATCGTATCCGTCGGATTACCTGGCGCGCTGTGCAGCGTCCATCCGGCATGGAACGTGGCATCCCCGGCCGCCATCGCACCGTGAGACTTGGTTTCGAAGCCCTTACCTTCGATATACCCCGCTAGCGTTCGATGGGACTCATCCGAAATAACCATCTTATTAATGTAGCCCATGAGATGGGATTTCGAAGCAAACGTCATGGATCCAACGGCCTCCGAAATCGGCACAAGCGGCATCCACATCGTAATCGTCTTATCGGTATCCAGCGGCCAATAGATTTGATCTTGATGCCAAGGGGTATGTCCGCCATGAGGCTCCTTATATAAAGCCTGATCATGATACATGCGAACGCCATCAACACCCATTAAATCTGCGGCAATTTTGGCAAAACGTTTGGCAAACACGAAGCGACGGATCTCTTCACTTTGCTCCCATAAATTCGAAATCTGGATGAATGCCTTCCCATACGTATCACGCTGATCAAGCGGTTTATCTTGGTTATTCAGCGTTTTCACCAAATTAGAAATGATCGGCTCATACACATTAATCTCATCTTCGCTTGCTATCCCGCGAAGAACGATATGACCGTCTCGTTGATATCCTTCCAGCTCCTCCTGTGACAACGTATAACTGTCTTCCAACAACGGCAATCCATGGACTTGGTTCGCTTCAAGATTACTCATCCGCTTTGCACCTCGACTTGTCTATTTATAGCTTTATTATAGGACTCCGTAGACGAAGTATCTTTGTCAAACAAGGTTATTGATTTGTCAAAAACAACTGGATTTTAGTCGTCCTTCTGCACTAGAATAAGAGTAGAGTAGGAGCATCTACTGCCCGAAAGATACTTCGGATTTTATATGAAAAGAGGCTCTTCCATGCTGCACAAATTGCTGGATTCCCCGCCGATTGTCCCTTACATCAGAGAATGTGACTTTGCCGTACGCAAACCATGGAACTATCCAGAGCGCAGACTCTTGGATTATTTATTGGTATACATCCAAGAGGGTACCTGCTGTTTCTGGGTCGATCATCAGAAATATATGTTCTACCCTGGCCAATTCTGCCTAGTCCAACCTGGGAGCCTGCTATCCTTAGAAGGATTAACGAACACAGTCACGCCTTATTTACATTTTGATATCGCCTACAATCCCGAACGAGAAGACAGTTTCCCAACGCGACCTGGCCAAATTGATCTAACCGCATACAGTCATCTTATACAGCCTACGATACAAGACCTTTTCCACATTCGAGTTCCCGTAGACATTCAATCGCAGAATCCATCTCTTTTAAAAGAAAAACTCTTACATACCATTGAGCTTGTTAATGTTCATAATCCGCTTACCCAACTAAGAACACAACAGCTCATGTTAGAAATTATTCTTTCTATTTTAGAATCTTATCAACACGACGTCCCTTCCATACCACCAACCTTAAACTGGATCACCTCCTATTTTTCGAATCATTTGAGTGATCCTCTTTCTGTTCAGGACATGGCGGATCGCGCCAATTTATCTGTTTCTAGGTTCGGCTTCCTTTTCAAGCAACGCTACGGGACTTCTCCTCACCAGTATTTATTGCAAATGCGCATTCACCATGCGAAGGAATTACTTACGAATACAGACCTCAGCCATGAATCCATCTCGGATTACTGTGGCTTTGCAGATTTGCATCATTTTTCTAAAATATTTAAACAACGCACAGGCACGACGCCCGGCGAACACAGAAAAACAACAAAAAATCCCTCCAACCGATAATCGCTATCGAAAGGAGGGATTCTCCACATCATTAACCATTTCCCAGGAAATAGAACTTCTTTGCCTAGTCGAAATATACAGCCTTGCCTGTTTTCGCTGACTCATAAATGGCTTCTAAAATCTCAGAAACCACACACGCTTGCTCAGGTGTAACAACTGGATCCGTGTCGTTCTCTATCGCTTGAATCCATAATTTCATTTCTAAATCCGAAGCTGTCTCGGCTTTACCATCATAGAAGGCAACGCCTCCTGCTTTCAATTCTACTTCTGTTGTGAACAAACGACTGTGTTTCTCACCGTTAATGCGTAGGCCGCCTTTCATATCAGCGCCGCCTTCTGTGCCGGAGAGCGTACATTTCGCTTCATCCACTTCAAGCGTATTCAATGCCCAGCTGGATTCAAGAATAATCGTTGCGCCGTTTTTCATCGTAATCATGCCAAATGCGGAATCTTCCACTGTGAACTTAGCTGGATCCCAAGGTCCCCAAGCATTCGCCGCGTTCTCACGTTGGGAAAGCTTGTGATAGGAAGTACCCAAAACAACCGCTGGCTCATAATTGTTCATCATCCACATCGTCAAATCCAGAGCATGGGTACCAATATCGATCAACGGGCCTCCGCCTTGTTTCTCTTCATCAAGGAACACGCCCCATGTTGGTACCGCGCGGCGACGAATCGCATGTGCCTTCGCGAAATAAATTTCGCCAAGCTCTCCTTCGGAACAAAGCTTATGTAAATGTTGGCTATCGCCACGGAAGCGATTGTTATAACCAACTGTTAACTTTTTGCCAGTACGTTTCGCTGCTTCAACCATACGTCTTGCGTCAGCTGCTGTTTTCGCCATAGGCTTCTCAGACATAACATGCTTGCCAGCTTCTAAAGCAGCAATCGTAATTTCCGCATGGGAATCATTCGGCGTACACACATGTACGATATCGATGGAGCTGTCCTTCAATACCTCACGATAGTCTTCATAGACACGAGCTTCTTCCTTACCATACTTCGCAGCTGCTTCTTGTGCTTTTTCCGAAACGATATCACAGAACGCTACCATTTCTACATTGTCCAACTTGCTTAAGCTAGGCATGTGTTTGCCATTGGCAATCCCTCCACACCCAATAATCGCGATTCGATAAATCGTTGACATGATGTTCCTCCTCTATAATGATCCTGCAAATTCTTATAATGACAGTAGTCGTATGTATACCTTAATTATACCCCATACCGTCGTGAAAAATATTCCCGATTTTGCGAAGATTGTATGCAATTGTGTTATCTCAACGAATGAACGCTCTAATACCCAATCCTCCCACAGCACTTAACTGGAAAAAATACAGCTAATTCGAAGAAATACCCCCGATCAGCGATTTAGATGGAAATTATGTAGTTAATTCTCGACTTTTAGACCGTATCGGCAATATCGCCTAATATTAACTGTACAAAATCCATCTATTCGTCATCTGACCCAAAATTGAAAAGAATTAACTGTATGAAATCCAACTATTTGCTTAAGCATACAGTGGAATACTCTTCAAACTGTAGACTCCTATCGAAGTCCTCCTAAATAGAAAAAGCATGGCCGCCGCTTGCTCAGCATCCATGCTACTTACTTTTTAATCGTTGTGGCTATAAGCTTGTACCCAACGCCGCGTATCGAATCAATCTGTACGGATTGTTGATTCATTTCCAGCTTTTTGCGCAATGAACTCACATGCACATCAACCGTACGCTGTCCTCCGATATAGTCGAAGCCCCAAACGATATTCATGAGATCATCTCGGGTTACCACCACACCTGGTCGCTGAACCAGATACAGCAAAACCTCAAACTCCTTAGGCCGTAAGGGAATTGACTCCCCATTTAACACAACCTCATATTTCTCTGGATAAATACGAAGCTCACCCGCCTGAATGACTTTCTCATTCGATTTGGCCATATCTGATGCTGCCTCATCCGTTTGTGTTCGCCGGAGAACAGCGGCCACACGCGCAAGCAGCTCAGCTACCCCAAATGGTTTCGTGATATAATCATCTGCCCCGTGCTTCAATCCCTGTACGACTTCATCCTCGGCATTGCGTGCTGTCAAAATAATGACAGGCGTACGGTTTCCTTTTTGCCTCAGCTTAGCCAAGACCTCAAAGCCGCTAAGTCCCGGAAGCATAATATCCAAAATAATTAAATCATACGACTGCTGAAGCGCCTCTTGGAGACCATCTCCACCATGATCAATCACCTTCGTATCATAGGCTTCCTGCGAGAGGTTATAAGATAATAACCGAGCCAATGTCGGCTCATCTTCAATTACTAGTATTTTTTGTGCCATGGGATCCCCCGCATTTACAGTTTATTTACATTGCACATCTTGAGTTTATCACATAAATGTAAAGGCATTGTAAAGCCTTCGTCATCGCGGTGTAAATCCGCACCAAATATCTACCTATTTTTAATGAATCACGGGCAATTCAATGATAAATTTCGTCCCTACCCCAACTTCACTTTCGACGCGAATTGTTCCTTTATGCATTTCCACCAGATGCTTGACGATCGATAAGCCTAATCCAGTCCCACCTGAGCTTCGGGATCGCGCTTTATCTACCCGATAGAACCGTTCGAAAATACGCGGCAAATCCTTCTTAGGTATACCCATCCCCGTATCCGATACAATGATTCGCAGTCGTTCGTAATCACCGTCCACATTGGTCTCCAAGGGTTCAACACGAAGCCTGACTTTCCCGCCATCTTGCGTATAAGCAATGCCATTGGATAGTAAATTGATGATGATTTGTCGCAACCGATCCTCATCCGCTTCAATATACATATCATCCTCAACCGTCATGCTGAGCTCGATATTCTTTTTCTCAGCTTCTTTCCGCAATACACTCAATGATCTCTCCAGAAAATCAGGCAAATAGACAGGAGAGAAATTCATCGGAATCCGCTTCGATTCGATCTTCGATAACTCTAGAATATCACCAATCAAGCGATTTAACCGTTCACTCTCATCAAAAATGATTTGCAGAAACGATACCGCCGTTTCCTTATCATTCAACGCGCCAGCCAGCAGTGTCTCCGCAAAACCTTTAACTGCTGCAATCGGCGTCTTCAGCTCATGAGAAACATTCGCCACGAACTCACTGCGCATACGCTCTAATCTACGCACCGCCGTGATATCGTGGAGCACGATGAGCACGCCAGACCATTCTTCATCCTCATGTGCGATTGGACTCAAGTGGATATCCAGGATACGCTCAGACGGGTAATAGAACATCATCTCGTCCGAAATCGGTTCCTGAAGCTCAATGCATTCTTGAATCAACTTCGTAAAGTCATATTGCTGCTTCGCTTCATTATATTTCTTCCCTAACAGCTCTTGCGAAGAGAAGCCCAGAATGGCTTCAGCCGAAGGATTGAGCAGCATAATCCGCTCTTCACGGTCAATCATCATGATGCCGCTCATCATATTTTCCATGACACCTTGCAGCCTGCGTTCATTTTCCTGTATGCGTGCCATTTGCCCCTGCAAGCTTTCAGACATACGATTAATCGCTTGCCCAAGCTGCCCCACCTCATCATTGCGGTAAGCAGGAACACGAGATTCATAATTCAAATTCGTGATTTGCTGCGCGACTTTAGTCATCCGCTCGATCGGGCGTGTGATCCCTTTGGCAATGCGATAGCTGACAATACCTGCAATAACAAAAAGGATCAATAGGCCAGAAATAAGGAAGTACCATAAGCTGCGGATGGATTTATCTACTTGCTCTAAACTCAACGAAATTCGCAAATACCCAATTGTTACTTTGGCTTCATTTTTAACCGGAATAGCTGCATACAGCATGTTCTCTTTCAGAGTGTCACTATAACGTGTCGTATAGCCGACCCCATCCTTCGCTGCTGCTGCAATTTCCGGTCTTGTTAAATGGTTGTCCATCTGCTCAGGCAGTTGATCCGAGTCACCAAGAACTTTGCCATCAGCACGCACATACGTCAAGCGTTCCGTTGTTGCGTCTTTGAGTCGGTGAGCTTGCGCAGTATAATACTTGTAAAGCTCGGCGTCGGTCCCTTGATAATCCCAAACACCGCTAGTAGCAATTACATGAAGCTCACGCTCCATATTTTCTTGTAATGACTTCACATGTGAACTCTCGAGAACCTTCGCCATGAAAATGCCGGCAACCAACATCGAGCATCCAATTAGTAAGATTAAAATCAGGGTTAGCTTTGCACGAAATTTGGTCATGGACGCGTAAACCTCCAACAGGGTTGTGTGCCGATTTATTCCAAACATAAAGAAAAAGGGCTACTCTAAATAGTAACCCTAATTCGCAAAGCTAATCCAGTATTTTTTTTGTAAATGTGATCAAAAGGCAATTATTTAAATACAGGCTCTTTCAGAGCTGCCAGTTTTTCTAACGAATTCTTTTCCACATCTGCATGCAGACTATTGCCGTGTGAATCCATCGTTACGATTGCAGCGAAGCCTTCTGTCTCCAAGTGCCACATCGCTTCTGGAATTCCGAATTCCAGATAGTCAACGCCTTCAACCTTTTTGAAGCATTGTGCATAGTATTGTGCCGCTCCACCGATCGCATTCAAGTATACGCCGCCGTGATCTTTCAAAGCCGCTAACGTCTTCGGACCCATGCCGCCTTTTCCAATGACTGCGCGAATACCGAACTTTTTAATAATATCGCCTTGGTAAGGCTCCTCACGAATACTCGTTGTCGGTCCAGCCGCCTTCACGTGCCATTCTCCCGCATCATCCTTGGCCATAACTGGGCCGCAGTGATAAATAGCAGCTCCATTAAGATCGATTGGCGCATCGTGATCCATCAAATATTTGTGCAGCGCATCGCGTCCAGTGTGCATTGTCCCGTTAATAACGACAACGTCACCGACCTTCAAGCTGCGAATTTGTTCTTCCGAGATCGGAGTCGTCAATACAATCTCGCGACGATCCTCTTGTGGCGTGTTTCTAGCTTCTTCCGCACTTGCTTCGAAAGCCTCTTGGAAGGATACCTCAACACCTCTTGGGTAGGACCAGCCATTAATTTCACCAGTTTCTGCATTGAGAATCACGCCTTGACGACGGAACGCCCAACAGTTGTACGCAACAGAAACGAAGAAGCTAGCTGGCAAACGGTTCATGACGCCTACTTTACAACCAAGCAAGGTTACCTGACCGCCAAAGCCCATCGTACCAATCCCTAGCGTGTTTGCGTGCTCCATCACGTATTCTTCAACTTTACGAAGGTCCGGATGCGGGTTCACATCGTCTACATGGCGGAACAATTGATGTTTAGCAAGCTCATAGCCGCTTGTCCGATCGCCGCCGATTCCAACACCGATAAATCCTGCGCTGCAGCCCTGACCTTGTGCTTGGTACACGGCATGCATGACGCACTTGCGAATTCCATCGAGGTCACGACCTGCTTTGCCTAAGCCTTCAAGATCAGTTGGCAGACTGTATTGGATGTTTTTGTTCTCGCAGCCGCCGCCTTTGAGAATAAGCTTCACTTCAACATCATCACGTTCCCATTGCTCGAAATGGATAACAGGTGTTCCAGGTCCGAGGTTATCCCCGCTATTAGCACCTGTAAGGGAATCTACGGAATTCGTACGAAGTTTAGAAGCTTTCGTCGCGTTAGCAACCGCTTCAAGAATATGTTTCTTCATTACAATTTGGTTTGCCCCAACTGGACAGTGTATAATAAACGTTGGCATTCCTGTATCCTGACAAATCGGGGATACATTCGTCTCCGCCATGTGAATGTTATCGGCAATTCGGGAAAGTGATAACGCTGAACGCGTGCCATTATCCTCTTTTATTTGCGCGGCTTGTACCGCACGACGAACATCACCAGGAAGATTCGTGGATGTTTCCACAATTAAATCATAAACGCTTTGATAAAAATGTTGCATAGCACTTTCTAGCTCCTCTCAATTACCCGCATAATCTTAAAGAATATGTTCTATTATACCATACCTCATAGGAACAGTTCGACGGTTCTTGTGAGCAAAACAAGGAGATTCGCTGACATGTATAAAAGGATTGCGATTTCGGTTCTCGTTAGTCTACTAGGGCTTACGCTTTTGCTAACCCCCTTGCAGGCTGAACGATCCGAAACCATTTACTATCAAGATCAGGTTGCTGTCCTGATGTATCATCACATCCATGACACAGATACGAGCTCAAGCACAATCACGAGTGCCCTGTTTCAAAATCAGCTAACCACACTGCTCAGCAAAGGCTATCATTTTATTTCATTAAACGAGTTTAAAATGTACATGGCAGGCGCAACGGTACCCTCGAACGCGGTGCTGGTAACTTTTGATGATGGGTATCAAAGCTTTTTTACAGGGGCATATCCCATACTCAAAAGCTTACGCATACCCGCTGTCAACTTCGTCATCACGACGGATTTAGCGAACCCCTTGGCCTCCTATATTCCGTCGATGTCCAAGGAACAGATTAGTGAAATGACGCATGCCACGAATTTCATTGACATTGGCTGCCACACAGACAACCTTCACCACAAGCTGCCTAGTGGAGAAGCCGCGCTTGTGGGCAGGGTTGATGGCGACACCGCCGATACGTACCAGCAGCGCGTGTTCTCAGATGCGCAAGCCTGCATTGGCAAGCTTGCACCACTTACCGAGGCACCGCTCGACGCGATGGCGTACCCGTTCGGCATCACGTCGCCAGCGGCGACGGAGCAAGTGAAGAAGGCGGGCATCCGCTACGCCTTCACGATCTCGCCCGAGATGGCGACGCGCAGCGCCGATCTTATGTTGATCCCGCGGATCAACGCGGGCAGCCCGAACATCACGCCGGAGCTGCTGCACCGCTCGATCCAGCGCCGGGTTACGGCGCAGCGTGACAGCGCGCCGCTGCGCGTGGACGCCGCCGCTGCTGCCGCGCAGCTCGGCGGCAGCGCAACGGCTGAAGGCGGAGAGCTCCGCCTCCGCCTCGGGGAAGCGGCATTCACCATGCAGGTGAATGCCAAGACCGCGACGCGCGGCGAAGCGCGCGTCCGGCTGCGGGAGCCCGTGCTGCGCGAGCACGGGCAGGTCACGATCGCGCTTGACGATCTGCAAGCGCTGATCGGGCAGTCGCTCGTCTACACCCCGGCCACCGGTAAGGTGGCTGTGCGGGTGGCGCCGAGCGTGAAACAGCCCTAAACACAAATAGATGCTGTCCCATAAGTAGATTTTTCTACTGTAGGACAGCATTTTTTGTGTAATCTTTTTATAACCCTTTCACGAATACCGCTGCAAAAAGGGATACAACACTACGATCGGTGCTGAGGCCAGCACGACTGACTGCTTGTTGACTTCAAATAAGCGAAGTGATATACCTGTTAGGTACCATAAATTGCGGAATGTTTGCGATCCGTCTTCAGGAGGAACTTATGAATCATCACTTTTTTGCTTACTTATATCGTCTCAAATATATCGACCGCTGGAGCCTCATGTGGAACATGCGCCGCGAGAACGTAGCTGAGCACTCCTTCTACGTCGCTTCGATTGCGCATATGCTGTGCACCATCTCCAACGAAGTCTATGGTGGGAATGTACCCACCGACCGTGTCGTCTCCATCGCCTTGTTCCACGATGCTTCCGAGGTGCTGACTGGTGACATCCCACAGCCTGTCAAACACAACAACGAGCAAATTCTGCGGAATTTCCGTGAAATCGAAGACGTTGCGGTAGAACGGTTGATCGGCACAATTCCACCTGCGCTCAGCAGCATCTACCGCGGCCTCATTCAAGATCCTGACCCTGAGCTCTACCGCTGGGTCAAAGCCGCTGATTTAATCGAAGCCTACATTAAATGCTTAACTGAGCTCTCCACGGGCAACCGAGAGTTCGTCGTCGCCAAACAGCAAGTGCTCGATAGCTTGAAGAAGATGAACATGCCGGAAGTTGATTACTTCTTGGAGCACATGAGTGCCTCCTTCGAGAAAACGTTGGATGAGATCACGTTGGATATTGCAGATCCGAGCTAATACGCTCGCAAGCTTATGTAAGCTTACAAGATCTGTCCTATGATATTCCCCCTCCATGCTGTCATTGTTCCAGAACGAACGAGCTCCACACCCAGTCTCGAATCCGAATAACTGGAAAAACTCCCGCTATTTTCTCGATATCTACCTCAATTTGCGACTTAGATGGATTTCTGCTCTTCTGTCAAGAAAGTGGACGTCACTAAGTTAAGCTAACCGCTGGTAGTAGAGCTGCTCGAATTGTGCGGGGGACATGTAACCAATTGTGCTATTCGACCTTGTACG